>CAVTAN010000001.1:0-2691103 GCA_963732705.1 uncultured Acidobacteriota bacterium
TTTCCAGCGCCTGCCGTTAGAATAATGAATGCTGGCGGCTTCAAGCCACAGGTCTGCGAGCACCCTTCGTTCCATAAATTCAAGGCTACCTACTTGCAAGAGCCCTTCTACCAATTTCTCTGACCCCTCGGAATCGTTAGCCGCTAGAAAATTCTTCCAATAGGTGTAAGTGGTCAAAAGAGCGTCTTGGATTTCCGATCTGGATATCCCCATGTCGAGCAGCAGTCTTGGAGTTATATTTTTTACGCCTGGACAATGGGTCTGGTTTGCCCGAGACCCGGAGTGCCGAGGCAGTGCGAGCGGCGAGGACGCACAGAGCTTGGTGACTGGAGTTTGCGATGGAAGCCTGACTGGGATGCACTCGATATCGCAGTAATGGCTGCTCCAAATTTGCCAATTGCGTTCGTTCGCTCATTCGTAACCACAGATCGTAGTCGTCGGCATCCTGCAAAACCGCCCGGTATCCGCCTGATGACCAAAGACGTCTGCCTTCATCATCACGGCGGGATGGCACATCGCATTGGTTCGCTGCATCATTGCTCTAATTTCACGATCCTCGAGAGGAGGCCGAATGATATCAATTGTCTGGCCGTCCCGAGTGATTCGCTCATACGCGCCGCTCAAAAGCCCTACCTCAGGATGAGCCTTCATAAACGCGAGTTGCTGTTCCAGACGATGCGGCAGGGCGATGTCGTCGGCGTCCATCCGGGCTATATATTCGCCGGTTGCCAAGCCGATACCTACATTTAGAGATTCTGCGCGTCCTTTATTGTCATGGCGTAGTCACTCGTATGCGCTTATCGCCACGAGCGTAGCTGGAAAGGATGCTTGAAGTCTTATCCGTGGACCCGTCATCGATGATTACGAATTCAAAATCCGCGAAGGATTGATTGAGAATGCTTTCGATGGCTTCCGCGAGAAAAACTTCTCCATTGAAGACGCTCATCACCACGGAGATCGGACTATTTTTCATTTGCTGTGTTTGCTGTGGCAAGCCCAGGCATGGCTAGCTAGAAATTCTTGGCAATGAATATATCGTGCTCAATGTGCCAAACGAGATGATGTTCCCTGGCCCAATCAACCAGAACGTCGACCGGCGGATAAGCCGTATATTCCGGATTTTTCGGGTCAAAACAACGGACGTCGTCCACCATCACCACGACTTTATTCATTTTAGAAATATTCTGTCCAATGACTGCAAGCTCATCGAGGATCGGGGTGTCCTGCGGACCTTTAAAAGTATTGCCGGCTGAATAGTGACCGTCCAGCCAGAAACAAACATCGCCGCTGATCGTGGGCAGAAGTTTTGGAAAAACGTTTTCGCTCAAACCGTTTATGATTTTAACGTTGCTTGCGTCTCTGAATTTTTGTTCGGCTTTCGAAAAAAGTCCCGGCTCCGGTTCAATGCTGTAAAGCATCTTGGCTACTTTTGCCAAAACAGCGGTTGTGTCCCCCAGGTAGGTTCCGGTCTCGATCCAGGTAGCGTCTCTCAAGCCGTTTCTGAGTAAGACCTTGTGCTTTACAAAATGTGGGCTGGGGGCCGCAAACTCTCGCTCCTCCCAATTTTCGCGGTCGCTCTTACCTACCAAGTCTTGGCTAACAGGCATTCCTTTAAGCCCCAGTCTTTTCTTGGCTGAATTCTTCAAACACCCGAAAAGGAGCCGTGAAGCCTCCTTTACGCCCGATGGCGGTGGTATCAGCGGACGGGCAAGTGCCTCCGCAAGTCGGCCTTGCTTATCCGTATACTGCCTGGGATGAACCAGGTTCAGTTGATTGAGGCTGGTTTTCTCAAATTCCGCACTTCAACGGAAGACTATTTTCCACCACATCCAGGCGCGCAAATAACAACGTGTTCTGTGCGTACCAAAACTCCACGTCGTCATTCTTCCAGACTCTTTTGCGAATAAAATCGATTGGAACATAATTGTGCTGGCGAAAGTATTCAGCCCACTTATCGGGCCATTGCTCGTTAATGTGATTATTCCCGCCCTGGAAGGGAATCGCTGCCGAAAATATTACCAACGACGCTAGACGCGTAAGCGATTCAACGAACGGCGCTGCGCATTCCACTGGCAAGTGCTCCGCAACCTCTAGCGATATCGCCAGATCAAAGACGCGTTCCAAGCTAAACGGTTTTGTCAAATCGAACGTTAGAAAGTCGTCTTGAGGAATTTGCAACAACTCCCGATCAACGTAATCGCCGTCAATCCCCACTATGTCTTGTACCCCCAACTTCCTGAAAACAGCTAGCCAGTTTCCGTCCCCGCAGCCTACGTCCACCACACTGCGAACAGTTAGCAGTTGTAAGACTAGGGGCACAATTATTTCCGCAGATTGCCTCGACCCGTCGCGCATCTGCTCATAAAAGCTCTTTGTGTAGAATTGACTGTCCATCGTTCTAAGTGATCTCCGCGTCTAAAGTCGTAGCCATCGATCTGGAACAATATCTCGCGGGTCGTCCTTGAACGCCGGTCCAACCCAAATCTTTGGCGCGATAACGATGCCGCCATTCACATCTGCCCCGAGCCACGCTCCCCACCAACTGTAAGAACTATTTGCCATAATCGCGTGTTCGCATAGGCGCATGAGGTACAATTCGGCGTCCTCGCGTCCGAGATGATGTCCTACGGTGCGGTCGAAGTTTCCGGAGATTGTCGTACAGTAGGGCAGCTTGAAATTGGCTTCGCACCACTCGGGTCATCTGAGAAAACAAAAAATACAGGGTCGGCCACCTTGGCCGCTATAAGGTCGGCGGCTTCACGATAATAGTCCATAGGCAGCAAAACGTGATTCGGATTTCCCACATAGTCGGTCCGCCGCACGGTGACGAAGACAGATCGTAAACCTGCTTCGAAATCGGCCTGCTGGGTAGCCTTTGACCGAGAAGGGAGCGGCTCGCGGGGTAACAATCGCGCCTGAAGTTCGTCGCGCAGCTCAAAAAAATACTTCTCACACTGCCAATAACCGACGAGCGAGCACTTCCGTGGCGCGTTGTGAAATAGCGCGGGTTATATGGGAAATCCATTTTCGCGAATAATCTGGCCCATAAGGTCGGTGAACTACGGGTTCGTGCACGCCCTTAAAAAGCCCCAGAGAGTATTGCCTGGGCATGTTGGGCGTTGCGGTTTCATACCAGGAAATATCGAGTTTCAGGGCCACACCCAGCCGTCGCGCCAGCGCCAAACCCGCAGCGTACTGGAAAATTTGATTCGCGCAACCGCCCATCAGGTAAACCGTAACGCTCGGGGCCGCCAAACTTTCTTCCAGTTTTCGCCTGCCCAAGCCGTAAAGATGCTGCAATTTGATTAGCAACGGGCGGGCTGAAGATCGAATCGGGCCAGGCGAGACAGGCGTGCTCGCCTGCCCAGCCTCGGAATCTGCATCAGCCCCATACGTTCTCTCCTCGATTTCTCTCACATCCTTGGGAACCACGATGGCAGTCGAAAGACTCGCGCCTAATAATGTCATTTTGTGAAAAGAAAGCATCCGCACAAGTATTTGCGTCCCTTCAACAACTGCGGATCGGCATTTTCAAAAAATTCTCCCTCGTTCGTTATTAATGTAAATTCCTTGAGAGAAAGAGCCGGGAACAAGTCCATCACTTGGGAGTAAGAGTACAGTCTGTGAGCATTGAAGCAAACACGGGGCGGGTCTTCCAAGGGAACCACCATTAGAAGTTGCCCTCCTGGAGCCAAGACTCGTGCGAGTTCCGCAGCCGCTTTACGGTCCCCTCCGGCATCGAGGGCGTCTCCATAACGCCCCAGTCCGATGTGCTCCAGGACATGCATACAGGATACGGACTGTAAGGTGTCGGTCCACGATAACGGGAGATTTGTCAGGTCAGCGCTCTTTTGTTCGAGGTCACGGAATGGCAGTGCTGACGGTCTGATGTCAAAGAAAGCGATGGAAACGAACGCTGACGCAATGCCAACAAAATACAGGGAATCGCCAAAGCTCGAATGAAGCTCAGGCTTGGTTCTCGCCAACACCCGCGCCGCCCAGGAAGTGTGCAAAACGTAGTGCGGATCGAACCCAGTCCCCGCCGTGTTGTCTTCCAGGCAGGGAAACCAGTCCGATTGCTTCACCTGAAACCGCCCATCGAGAGAACTCTGCTCTACAAATTGCACGAATTGCTCGGCGAATGTTTGCGGCAAGTGGCGCTCTTCAGCAGGAGGCGCCGATGGAAGCAGAAGGCGCTTCACCCGTATGAGCGGCTCGTAGATTCGCCGCGGCAAATAAACAGGAATTAGATATCTACCGAACGTTTGACACCTCAAACATCTCTGACATTTTCATCTCTCAGACTTGGTTCTGCCTTGTTGCAAACGCAGCCACCACTCGAAAAGCCGCCGCTCGAATCCGGTGTAATTGTCCGGGTACTTCTGAAGGCGTCGAGGCAATGCCTGAACACGACTTTCACGCAAGGTGACGCGCGGATTCCACGTCAAAGACGTATCGCCGTGAAGAAATACGTGCCCATCGAAACCAAAGAACAAGTGGGGAATCTGCGAATCGTCGCGCATCACCGCGAGAGAGTTGTCGTGGATATTAAACAGTGAAAAATAGCGCGACTCTACAAAGATAAGATTGCACATGGTCACGCAGATCAACTCATACCCTTTGTTGCGAGCGAGCTCGACAAGGGCCTCCGGACTCGAACCCTGCGTTACATCGTTGTGCTGCTCTTGAATGAACCGGACGGAATTGGAGATGGTGGGGTTAAATTCGATCACCACCAGTTTTGGGCGCAATTTCTTCGTTGCAGCCCAGACGTGATAATCGTTTCCGTCGATATCTATGGAGAGCAGGTCCGGGTCGTCCGGAACGGAATGGCCGCGCAGTAGAGTTTCCAGCGAATCCTGTTCCGTGAATCCGACCGCCGCATTTATCAGAATATTTTTCTGCGCATCGTGGGTGCGTTGCAAGTCGCGAAAGCGCGCGGCGTCAGCTTCGATCAGTACACCCTTATACCCATGCGCGGTGATCAAATTATAGGTATTGCTGTATTTTTTGCCATCCCACGCGCCGAATTCGATGCACCAATGGTTGCGTTCCGGGAGCAATTCCAGAGCTTTGGCGATGACGCCGTCTTCACCAAATTGCGATGAGACGTTCGATGCGTGGTTCAAGAGCCAGCGGCTCTGCTCCTGCAGCTCTTTCAGTGTTTGCATACGTTTGATTCTACTGGGCACATAAAACTTCCGCCAACGCCGCTACGCAAAAAGGATTTGGTGCCAGGTGCGGCGCAGCAGCGGAATCCGTGGCTCCTATCAACCACCGGCTCGGACAGGAATGGTGGCTGCCATGCTGGGGCGCACCGTGAACTCCGAAGGTAAATTCAGCAAACCGGTCCATTCATCGCGCGCGTGCTGGAAGGACGGGGTGACGACATGAAATTCTGGCGTTAAATCTCCCATATCGATCAGCTGCTCGCGGTCCCAGAAGCTCACCAGCCACGTATAAATGCCCGGTTTCAGCGGAAGCAGCGGAAAATTATAAACGAAGTCATGGGTGCCAACGCCAAGGCTAAGCTCGTTCGCGGCCCAAGCCCATAGCAACTGCCGCTCAGCGTTATAAAGCGCGATACCGTGACTCGCGGTCTTGATGGCCTCCAGGAGCTTGAGCGTAAACCGCACAGCGATGGGACCCACCACGGCCATGGTGTGCGGCGATGCCTCTTCCTGGTTCACGATTTCCCAACCGGTGAAATATCCCCTGGCGTGATCGCCGGTTCGCGATCCTATGGAGGCTTCGCCGCCCTGGCTCATGGCCGCTTCGTAGGCGTTGACGACTTCATCGGGAGGTCCGACGCTTGCGCACGGAGGCGGAGTCAATCCAGACAACGCGATGGCAGAGGCGACGTATGGCGTTCAGCTGATGACTGACCAGGATGATGGTTCGGCCTTGCTTGGCGACATCGCCCATTTTGCCCAGGCATTTTTTCTGGAAGTTGGCGTCGCCGACGGCCAGGACTTCATCGACCAGCAGGATTTCGGGTTCCAGATGCGCGGCGACGGCGAAGGCCAGGCGCACATACATGCCGCTGGAATAATGTTTTACCGGAGTGTCGACAAATTTTTCGATTTCAGCGAAAGCCACGATTTCGTCGAATTTGCGGTCAATTTCGCGCTTGGGCATGCCCAGGATGGAGCCGCTGAGATAAGTATTTTCGCGGCCGGAAAGTTCGCCATGGAAGCCGGTGCCGACTTCGAGAAGGCTGCGGACCCGGCCATGGAGTTCAGCCCAGCCGGTGGTGGGGCGGGTGATGCGGGACAAAATTTTGAGCAGGGTGGTCTTGCCGGCGCCGTTGCGGCCGATCAAGCCCAGCACTTCGCCGTGGCGAACTTCCAGGCCCACGTCGCGGAGAGCCCAGAAATATTCCTGGGTGGGCCGGCGCAGGGCAGCCAGCGGCGAACGGACGACCCGGGTGACCACGTCGCGCAACGTTTCCGGAGGGCCGGTGAAGCCGCGGCGGTAGCGTTTGCCCAGGCCTTCGGCGCGAATGACGATGTCAGACATGGCAGGCAGGCACCCGGACCGAGTGTAGCGGGATCAAAAACCGCGGCGGAAAGGCTGCTGCGGTGGAGCGCCCGGCGGAGAGCGAAAAACTACACACGGTCGACCACCGTGCCCTCGACGCGCTGGAAAAAGATCAAACCGCCAAGGAGAAGCACTCCCACGAGCGCGGCGGAAACGAAAATCATGGGGCCGGGCGGATCGCCGTGGCCGGTAACAGCCCAGCGAAAGCCTTCAATCACGTTGGCCATGGGATTCAAATGGTAGAGCGCGCGCCAACGCGGCGGCACCAAGCTGCTGGAGTACGCCACCGGGGAAGCGAGCATAAGAAATTGAATGGCGAAGGGAACTATTGCGCCCATATCCCGGAATAAGGCGTTAAGCGCGCGAGGTCCATAATCCAATGGCCAGGGCGGTCATCTGCGCGAGGAGCACGAAGAAGGGGATAAGCAGGACGGCGAAGCCAGGGTGGTACCCGTAAGCAAAGGTGATGATCAACATCAGCACGAAGCCGATGCCGAGATCGAGCAAGCCTCCGGAAACGGCCGCGAGGGGCAATACCAGGCGGGGAAAATACACTTTGGTGATGACGTGCTGATTAGCGAGCAGGATGCTGGTGCAGCTGCCGAGCGAGACGGCGAAATATTGCCAGGGAACCAGGGCCGCGAAATAAAATACCGGGTAGGGCAGACCCGCGGAAGGCAGCTTGGCCAAGCGGCCAAAGAAAATGGTGAAGACGCCCATGGTGAGCAGCGGCTGGATCACCACCCAAAGGACGCCGACGGCGGTTTGCTTGTAGCGGACTTTTACGTCGCGCCAAACGAAGAAGTAAAGCAGCTCGCGATATTCCCAGACGTCCGCGAGGCGCAGGTCGAACCACCCGTGCGGAGGCTCGATACGCACGGTGGCAAGCGCTTTGGCGGAGCCTGGCAGCGGCGAAGCAACAGTGGAGGATGCGGTTACGGAAGCCACGTTTCGGTACCTAGTTTATTCTATTTCCACCCCGAAACGCCTACGATTGCATCGACCAACGTGAGACTTTTCTTAACCATTTGTGTTATGAATAGACGGGCCACCGCGAGTCACGATCCGCGTTACCGTCCACCTGATCAAAAAAACACATAGGGGCAGATAGTTCCATGCGAAGAGTTTTCATGTGGGGATTGCCACTGATTTGTGGAGTTGTACTCGCGGCCGGATGCGGCGGGGGAGGATCAAGTACCCCGACGCCGAGCGCCAACGCCAACGGCAATCAGCGTGACGGTCACTCCCGCTACAGCGGCGGTGGGCTCAGGTCAAATGGAGCAATTCACGGCGACGGTAACTGGCGATAGCACGGGGGTGACCTGGTCCGTCAACGGCACGGCCGGAGGGAATGCGACGGTGGGTACGATTGACGCTACCGGCAACTACACCGCGCCAACGGTGGCGAGCAATACGACCGCCACGATCACGGCGATGAGCAAAGCGGACACGAGCAAGTCGGCTTCAGCCGCAGTCACTGTCATCGCGCCCGGCGTAGTGGCCGCGACTGCCAACGTGCAGGTGGCGTCGTATACGATCACGCCGCCTTCAGGTGCAAACGTCAGCATTCAGTTTGGGCCGGACACGAATTACGGTTTGACGACTTGGCAGCAAGCTTCTGCTACAGCCGGCGGACCAGTGACGATCCTGGTCGCAGGCATGAAGCTCAATACGCTGTACCACATGCGAGCGGTAATCACATTCTCCGACAGCACGATGTTTGATGACATCGATCATACTTTTACGACGGGAACGCTTCCGGCCGGGAGCCTCCCCAATGTGGTGGCCACCACTACGCCAGGCGCTACGCCACAGAGCGGGGTGGAGCTGCTCGACCTGCTGACGACGAACGGAACGCCGCCCCTTGGGGGAGTGGTTACCGATTTGGCCGGCAACATTCTCTGGCAATACAATCCCCCGATGCCGCCGGGAGTGAGCCTCAATCCGATTAAGTTGCTTCCAAATGGGCACTTTTTGGCGAATTTTTCCGGGCAGCCGGACGGGCTGAGTTCCGTGGTGCAGGAAGTCGATTTGACTGGCCAGGTTGTTTGGCAGATGACCGCTGCGGATTTGAATGCGGCGCTGGCAACCGCAACGTGCGCGGGATGCAACATCACGGTGGTCGGAACGCACCATGATTTCATCGCCTTGCCGAATGGGCACTTGATCGTGCTGGCGACCGAGGACTTAAGCGAACCCGGACTGACTGGGTTTCCGAATCCGACCACGGTCAGCGGCGACGTGATTATCGATCTGGACCAGAATCATAAGCCGGTGTGGTTGTGGTCGGCGTTCGATCACCTGGATCTGAACCGTCACCCCATGGGACTACCCGACTGGACTCACGCCAATGCGTTGATTTATTCGCCGGACGACAAAAATTTGTTGCTGTCCATGCGCGCTCAAAGTTGGGTTCTGAAGATTGATTACAACGACGGGGCGGGTGCCGGGGATGTGCTGTGGAAGCTCGGTTATCAGGGTGACTTTACGCTACAGGCGCCAGCCACCGAGCCCATCGACTGGTTTTATAACCAGCACGACATAAATATTGTCAGCGCCAACAGCTCCGGAATTTTTCGCATGGTCATGTTCGATAACGGCAATCAACGCATCGTGGGGCCAAATACCGGCCAGTTGTGTAGCTCCTCGGCGCCGTGCGATAGCCGAGTGCCAATCCTGCAGCTCGACGAAACTGCCAAGACAGCCACCATCGAATGGGTGGATCGCCTTGCTCCGATATTTTCGATGTTCGCTGGCAGCGCACGAATCTTATCGAATGGGAATGTGGAATTTGCCGTGGCCGCTCTCACCACGCCGGCGAACAATTCCGAAATCCTTGAAGTGACGCAAACAACACCCGCGCAAACGGTGTGGCAGATGCAAATTACCGGCCAATATACCTATCGCGGATTCCGCATACCAAGTCTTTATCCAAATGTGCAATGGTGAAAAGGGCGAGTGTTAAAACCTTTGACCGCTGCAAAAATGCGATGGATTCATTGCGTAACATAAGAGTTTTATAAATTTGCTGTGTGATTGCGCAAGGGGCGCGACCTAGGTCGCGTAGTTTCAAGCGAAACATCAACTCTAGACTTGGGGCCAACCATCATGGGAAGAACTTGGGCATTGACTGCGTCATTGCTATGCGGAGTGCTGTGCGCGGTCGGGTGCGGCGGGGGCGTAATGCAAAGGGCCTCGACGCCAGCAGCGATCAGCGTGACGGTGACTCCCGCTACAGCGACGGTGGGCTCCGGCCAAGCCGCACCATTCGTCGCTACAGTGACCGGCGATAACACCGGCGTAAACTGGGCGGTTAATGGAACGACAGGAGGCAGTTCGACAACTGGCACCATAGACGCTAATGGAAATTACACTGCGCCGGCGGTGACCACTAATACGACCGCGACGATCACGGCGGTAAGCAAAGCGGACACGAGCAAGTCGGCTTCAGCCGCAGTCACTGTCATCGCGCCCGGCGTAGTGGCCTCGACTGCCAACGTGCAGGTGGCGTCGTATACGATTACCCCCCCGTCGGGTGCAGACTGTAAGCATTCAATTTGGCCCGGACACAAATTACGGGCTCAACACTTGGCAGCAGCTCGTCCCGTACAGCCGGGGGCCGGTGACAATCCTGGTGGCCGGGATGAAACAAAACAGCACCTATCACATGCGCGCGGTTATAACCCTTGCCGACGGCAGCACCTTTGATGATGTCGATCAAACCTTCACCACCGGTACTGTGTCGGCAAGACTGCCCAGTCTTGCAGTGACAACGACGCCGGGAGCCACACCGCAAAGCGGGATCGAATTGATGGACTTCGTGACCATCGACGCCACCTCCTCTTCCGGAGTGGTGCTCACCGATCTGGAAGGAAACGTGTTGTGGGCTTACAGCCATTTTCCATCGCAGCCCAATCCCGTTAAATTGCTGCCGAACGGACACTTCCTCATGAGTTTTTCCGGCCAACCCGATGGAGTGAGCTCAACGGTTCGTGAAATTGATCTCGCGGGACAAACCGTTTGGGAATTGACTGGCGCGCAACTCAATCAGGAATTAGCGACCGCCACTTGTGCAGGTTGCAACATTACCGTGGTGGGCGTACATCATGACTTCGCGGTTTTGCCCAATGGGCACCTGATCGTAATGGCCGCGGAAGATGTCGCCGAATCCGGGTTGACAGGATTTCCCAGCCCGACCACCGTCACTGGCGACGTGCTGATTGAGCTGGACCAGAACCATCAGCCGGTTTGGCTGTGGTCCGAATTTGACCACCTTGATCTGAACCGCCATCCCAATGGTTTCCCGGACTGGACACACACCAATTCGGTCGTCTATTCACCCGATGATAAAGCGCTCATCATCTCGATCCGGCACCAGAGTTGGGTCGTGAAAATCGATTACAACGACGGTAAGGGTACCGGAAATATACTTTGGAAATTGGGATATCAAGGGGACTTCACGCTGCAAAACGGAACCGATCCGCAAGATTGGTTTTATTATCAGCACGACGCAAATATCGCCAGCGCCAATAGCAGTGGCGTTTTTCAACTGCTGCTTTTTGATAATGGCGATTCCCGAGTGCTGGATTCAAGCGGTACCACCTGCGGCGTTACGCCCTGCGTGAGCCGTGTGCCTCTTTTGCAGCTTGATGAGACCGCAAAAACCGCCACGATTGAATGGGTCGATCCGTTGGCTCCGATATATTCGTTTTTTGGAGGGTCCGCGCGGCTGCTGCAAAATGGCAACGTGGAATTCGACGCCTGTGGATTGACGGTGCCGGGAACAAGTACCCCCGCCAACGGATCTTTGATCCGCGAGGTGAGCAAAACCACACCACCGCAGACGATATGGCAAATGCAGTTGACGGGACAGTACGCGTACCGCTCCATTCGCATACCCAGCTTCTATCCAGGGGTGCAGTGGTAAGGGATGAGCGCATGGTGAACACGAATGGATCAAGGTGAAGGCGAGCTCTTTGTCTGATCGTTCCTGATTTGTTCGATGTCGCGCTTTTCGATCTCGCGCATTTCATCTTTGCGCCTGAATAGATAACCGCTTAGATGGCCGGCCAACTGGTGCGGCACCACGAATACCTGGTTATGAATCACGTCTCTGAAAGAGATTTCTCCGCGGACCGGTATAAGGTGCTCGCCCCACTGCAGAATGAAGCCGGCATTCCAGGCTGCAAGAACCGCGACGAGCCCGGCGGCGGCCACAAACGCCCGGCCGCTGCCTAAAAAGAAATTCCCCCACCGTTCAAATGCCAGCGCCAGGCCGAATATGAAAATGGGCGTCAACGAAATAAGGAAACGATTTCCGAATGAGGACATGCCGTCCCAGTAGGGATAACTGGCAATCACGTAGTAAAACGCGAAGGCGGCTGCGGCCAGATACATGGCAACGATCCGCGCAGGTTTCGGCGATAGGAAGAAACCCAGCACCGCCAAGATCAAAACCGGAGTCCAAGTAAATGCTCCGTGATCGGAAGAGAACAACACTTGCCAACGGTGCGGTGCACTCCAGTCCCACGGGTACGAGGAGTAGGCGCCAACGCGAAAAAAACCTCCGTAAACGAGCTTGCGGGTAATCAAAGTGGGCAACAAAGCAAACCACAGCGCTAAAGCGAAACCTCCTTCGCCGAGCAAAACTTGTCGAGCGGACCTCGTGGGCACTTCCGTTCGCGCAACAAGCGCAAGCAATCCCTCGACCACCGGGATCAACAAAAACACGCCATTCGGCAGATAAACATCGATCATCAGCCCGGCAATCAAACCCAATACGCACCACTGCCCGGCACTGCGTGCGCCGCGCGTGCGTTCCCAATACCAAAGAAACCAAGCCACTGCAAATGCCGAGTGTGCGTGGGACCATGAAGGATTGAAGTACATGTAAACCGGCAGGGAACTCGCCAGCCAGATGCCCACGGTTGCGAGAAATGCCCAGCGGTCGCGAACGTATTTCCTGGCTAGGGAAAACGACAGCAGCAAGCCTAAAAAACCGTAGAACGCTGTTCCGACCGCCATAGCTATGAGATACGGTGGCGAAAATCCGTCGGCTGGGATGTGACCGCCAAAGGCATTCCAGATCAGCACCCCAGTGTGGGCGACGACCAGAAATGGCATCCACAACATCGCAGGTCCCACCGTGAAATGATTGTCCAGGAGACCCGTGGGAGTGTATTGATCGGCCCGCAGTTGGCCATCGGACGTGAGCCTCGAGGAGGAATAATACGAATTGGCGCGGCGCCAATCCTCTTCAAAACGAAGGTCGTGCTGAATCAGCATGGTCCGCGCATAGGCATAGTAGCCAACCCCGTCGCCATGGACCGTGGGGTTAACCAGCGGCAGCGACAACAAAAACATAATCAGCAAGAATCTTTGGTGTGGAAATTCTTTTCTGTTTGCGGTGGTCACGCCCCCGGGTGGATTGGGGGCCGGAGTACGCATCTAAGCCTGGGCGCCTGTGTCAGTAGGAATCGCGGCAGATGACATAGGTAAGGTTGAGGAGGCTACGGGCTTCCTTATGACGGCGATCAGGGAAAGCGGCGGCAGCGGCAGAATCTTATCGACAACGCGGAACAGCGGCGTCAGAAAATTAAGCATTTTTATTTGCCACAGGCCGAAGATGCGGCGGCGCAGCACCCGGCCATTTAGCCACCAGGCCACAACTCCCACGCGGTTAAATTCCAGCATATTCTCCAACTGAAAACCCGCTCTGGTAATCAATTCCTTCAAAGTCTCTTGGGTATAGCGCCGCTGGTGGCCTAGAACTTCATCCAAGGTTCCGTACAAGCCTGGCCCGCAAGGAACCAGAATTATGGCGCGGCCACTGTCATCGAGTACCGAGCGAATATTCAGCAGTGCACCGACATCATCTGGCAGGTGCTCAACCACGTTAAGGCAAATTACAGTGTCGAAGTTCTGGCCCTGTGGATAAGAGTCCGCTTTTTCGGCATCCGTAAAGCCAACACGCATGTAAGGCCGGTTACGGCCGACATTTTCCAAATACATTAAATAAAGAGGATTTATATCGGTAGCCCAATAGGAAACGCGCGGAATCAGTTGTGCGGTGAGATTCCCCGTGCCCGCTCCAATCTCCAGAACTCTTTGCCCCACGAACGGACGTATCACGTCCGCCATCCATTGCGTAAATCGAGGCGCGCGATTCAGGCGGCCCAGGATTTGGCTTCCGTATATGTCGTCGACGTAGATCTGGTCGGACCACGAAAACCGAAGTATAGCGGCCACCGCGTGCACACCATCCCGCCAACCAATTTTTTTTCCTTCCTGGTAGGTGCGTCCGGCATAGCGAATCGGCACCTCAAAGATTCGAGCGCCTCGCTTGGCCAATTTGATGGTGATTTCCGGCTCGATCTCAAAACCTTGACCGCTAAGTGGAATGCTTTTGAGCAAGGAAGTGCGAACCATCTTGTAACAGGTTTCCATATCGCTCAAATTTAGGTCTGAAACCATATTGCAGAGCAGCGTCAGGAAACGGTTGCCCAGTTCATGGCGAAAGAAAAGTACGCGCCGGTACTCGCTGGCCAGAAATCGCGATCCAAATACCGCGTCGGCTTGTTCCGCGACGAACACTTGCACCATTTTCAGAAGGTCGCCGGGATGATACTCAAGGTCGGCGTCATGAATGACGCACAATTCCTCTGTGGCCGCGGAAAGTGCGGTATGAATCGCCGCAGCCTTTCCCTGATTTTTTTCGTGTTCTATAAACTGCCAGTAAAGATTGCTTTGCGGCAGTGCGTTCCAAAAGCTCTCGGAACCGCAGCAGCGCCTCCGCAGTGCGGTCCGAAGAACCGTCATTTACAACAATGATCTGCACACGCTCCAGCGAAGGCGAATTCGCCAGGCACATGAGCCGCTCCAGACTGGTAGCGACGAGGTACTCCTCGTTGTACACGGGTACCAACACCGAAAGCGTTGTTGACGATTTCATGGGTGCCTGTGCAGGCTACGATAGGAGCTGTTCACACAAAAGTTACGACAGAAGTTCGCCGCCCTGACGGGCGCTCTTCGTCTTGAGTGGAGGCTGCACTTCGGCGACAGCCTGCTGCTTGGCCTGAAACGACTGGGTGACGCGATCAATAATCTCTGTCAACTGGGTTTGCGGCCGGAAGCCGGTCAACGCGAATAGCTTATCGACGCAGGGGACGCGTCGCATCATATCCTCAAAGCCCGGTTCATAGGCCTTGTCGTAGGGGATGTACTCGATCGTTGAAGAGCTGCTGATGCGCTCCTTCACCTTATGGGCCAAATTCTCGATGGTAATTTCTTCGGTGTTGCCCACGTTGGTGACTTCACCTATGGAGCGGTCGGTATCCATCAAACGCATCAACGCTTCAACAGTGTCACGCACGTCGCAAAAACAGCGTGACTGTTGGCCGTTACCAAAAATGCTGATGGGAGTGTTGTCCAGCGCAGACTTTACAAAGTTAGGCAAGACCATCCCGTACCGTCCAGTTTGCCGCGGTCCCACGGTGTTAAACAGTCGGACCACGATCACGGGCAACTTCTTTTCCTTCCAGTACGAGAGCGCCAAAAATTCGTCCAACGCTTTGGACGCCGCATAACTCCAGCGCCCTTTGGTTGTCGGGCCGAGCACCAGATCAGCGTCTTCATGAAACGGCACGTTGACATTCTTTCCATAAACTTCCGATGTCGAGGCCGTCAGCACCAGCTTGCGCTTCCGGCAGGCGGCTTCCAGAATCATTTGCGTGCCATTAACGTTGGTTTCAATGGTGCGCACCGGGCTTTCGACAATCAGTTTCACGCCCACAGCTGCAGCCAAATGCACTACGACGTCGGCATCATCCACCAGTTCCGCCACTAATTGCCGATTCTCAATCCCGTCCAGATGATATTCCATGCGTGGCGAGGATTTAAGATGGCGGATATTTTCCATACTTCCGGTGGAGAGATTATCGAGCAGAACCACGCGATCCCCGCGATCGAGAAGTCTTTCCGCCAGATGCGAACCGATAAAACCAGCGCCGCCAGTAATTAAGTAACGCAATGAGTCTCCTTATAATTTATAACGCTTGGTTGTCGTCGTCTCGATCGCGGGACAGGCTCTCGGTGACGGCTTCTGTATCGTCATCATGCTGATGATCTTCCGCTTCTTGTGGTCCGTATCCGTATGAATACGGATAATAACGGTAAGAGTAGTAATAATCCGGAGCACTGGAATTCACGGCATTCAAAACTACTCCAAGGATGTTGCACTTCACGCTCACCAGCAAATCGCGGGTCCTGGTGAACGCCTCCTTAGGGGTTTCACCGCTCCGCACTACGATCAGAACCCCGTCGGTTTGCACCGACAAAATGACCGCATCCGTTGCAGCCATTACCGGCGGGGAATCAATGACTATAAATTTGAATTTCGTTCGCAACTCGGCGATGGCCTCCGCGAATTTATGCGAGGAAAGCAAATCCGCCGGATTGGGAGGCAGCGGTCCAGTGGGGATAGCCGCCAGGTTCGGGATGGTGGGATGTGGCACGGTGACTAGATCCAGCGTCGACGCCCCCGCAAGATAAGAACTCAGACCAGCGTAACTGCCGCCGCTCATATTCAGCAAGCGCCCAACGCCAGGCTTGCGCAAGTCGGCGTCGACCACAATCGTCTTGTCGCCAAGTTGCGCCAACGTTACCGCCAAGTTGGCGGCGGCAGTGGTCTTGCCCTCGCGAGGCAAGGCACTGGTTACCAGGATGACCTGCGGCGGATGATCCGCGCGAGAGAGCAACAGCGAAGTGCGCAAAGCGCGAAACGCTTCCGACATTTGAGATTTCGGGAAGTGCTGCGCCACTAACTCCATTCTCTTTTCGTGCCCGTTGGCCGACAATCCCGGCAACAATTTCCGTCTCTTCCCGCCCGCACCGTTACCATTCGTGGCTGTAAACTGCGGCACCACCGCTAGCGAAGGTAAGCGAGCCAGGGTTTCGATGTCGTCGGGACTCTTCACAGTGTTATCCAGGTATTCGCGGATCAGCGCCAATCCAATTCCGCCAACCAACCCGACGATAAATGCCAGCGTCACGTTGCGCGTCTTTGCCGGACGCGAGGGCGTGGACGGAATCATTGCCGGATCCACGATTCGAATATTGGAAGAGCGTAGTCCAGCGGATACGCCGGCTTCTCTAAGTTTGGTCAACAAGCCGTCGTACAGGGTCTTGTTGGCTTCCGCCTCCCGTTTCAAGATGTTGTATTCCACCATCTTCCCAGCCATTTCATTCACGTCTTGTTTCTGCTGTTCAAACGCCCTGGCGAGCATATTTTCGCGCGCGACCGCCTCGCGATACTCGCTATCCAGGGTGTCTATGATGTTCTGCTTTTCCTTTTCAATGCTGGCATCCAAATCCTTGATTTGCGCCTGCAAGCGCTGGACGCGGGGGAAATTAGGCCCATATTGCGCGACCGCTTCTTTGTATTCCCCCAGTAATTCGTTATGCCTTTGCATATAGCCGGCCAGGGTAGCGTTGGTCTGAATTTGCGGAACCGCGTCGAGCTTGCCGGACTTCGCGAATTCCAAGACCGCCTGTCTCTTCACCCGTTCCGTCTGCGCGTTCGTAAGTTCGCGATTGGCATCAGCGAATCGCTGCGTGGTCATGTTCTGCTTATCGTCCAACGTCCATATCTGGTTCTGTCGTTCGTAGGCGATCCGCGCGTCTTCGGATTTCTGCACACGGATTTTCAGCTCGTCGAGTTGATCACGCAACCAAGTGGTGGCTCGCGTGGTGGAATCAAACTGACTCTGGAAATTTCGCTGCACGTAGGTTTCGATGTGCGCGTTGACGACGCGCGCGGCCATCTGCGGGTCGGTCGATTCGAAGCTGACATCCAGCAATCGGCTGTTGGGAACCCGGTGAACGCTTAGGCTTCCCAGAAAGCCTCCCAGTTCCGGAGGGCGCTTTTGATTTGCCAGGCTTCCGGTGGCCAGAGCCTCGGAAGGCCCACCCGGTGACGAATACTCCGGACGAGCGGACAACCCGCTATTACGAATCGTCTGCAGCGCTAGAGTTTCACTGGTCAAAATCTTGGACTGGGTTTCGATGTAATTCTCGGTATCCATCATGACGTCGTAAGCGTCGGTCCCTTGAAAGGGAAGAATGTTGGAGTTTTCCTTGTCAATTTCCACTCGAGCGGTGGCCACATACACTGGCTGCATGCGAAAGGTAGCGATGGCCACGATAGTAACTACGGAGAGCATGAAGGAGAGAATCAGCCACTGGTGTTTGCGAAGAATTAATAGATAGTCGTAGAGATGCGGTTCGCGCGGTGAAAGATCCCACGCCGGAATAGCGTTGCCCGACAACGGCAGTACTTCCAGAGCCCCATTCGAGCCGTTGTGCGATGCACCGTTTCCGTTGTTGTTCTCAATCATACTTAGTAGCCGACGCGATAAAGGGCCAGAGCTGTCCCAACCGAAAGGGCCACTTCCGACGCGCGAATCAGCGCTTTCTTGGCATTGCTATCCGGCACGTACAGGATATCGCTCGGTCGAAGCTGCACATCTTCAGCCTGACGGTTAACTATTTTTTTGAGGTCCACGATTTGTTCGGATTGCTGACCTTGAGTATCCTTGCGGATAATGACTGCCCGGCTGGACTTGGCGGTGCGATTCAGTCCTCCTGCAAGCGACAACATCTTCAGCGCGGTCATGTGACTGCGATCATTGGCCAGGACATAGCCTCCTGGTCTTCCGATGGCGCCTAAGACGTAGACGATGCCTGCGTGCGGCACTGTGACAATGTCGCCGGCTTGCAGCACAATATTGTTGGCGGCGTTCCCACTCTCCATTAATTCGTTCAGGTTCACGGTGATGGTGTTCGACAGCGCGGGGGCCTCGGCAGGCGTAAAAGGATCCTTGTCCGCCATGTTGTTCTTCGTGGATTTCTCAAATGCTTGGGGCTTGTCGTATCGGGTTGCGGGCACGTCCGCAGATATCGGGGGCGTCGGCGCGGCGGACGACGAAGCCGGTTCGGGCATTTCTCTTCGTCCGGTAGCGGGGATAACATCGTCATTACTTACCGTCGGTACATCCGCCGCGCCCTGCGCATCCGACGACGGTCGGGTCACGATTGCGGATTCACCAGCGTCAGAGGAAACCCCGCCAGCCTCGGCCAAAACTTCCAGCAAGGTCACCGGACGCTCAGCCTGGTACACCATCGGGTGAGGTACGGCTCCGACCACGGTAATGGGTTTGCTCTTGCGCTCCCTGACAGAAACGCTCACTTCCGGATGGCTCACTAGACCATTGGCCTGCAAAACTTCGGCTATTTTTTGTTCCGCTTGCGTTTCAGTTAAGCCCTTTACTTGCAAGCGTACAGGAACCAACGGCAAACCGATCGTGCCCGTTTGGCTTACCCGGACATCACGGCTAAGTTCTTTTACGTCGAAGACATCTACGGCTAACGTGTCCCCAGGCCCAATAATGTAGTCGTGCGGGGTGGCGCGCGCCTGGAAAGACAGCGCCTTGATACGGTCGTTAGCTTGTTCGGGTGTCCCGACGACGGTCTGCGCGCACGCAGATGCTGCTGCGACCGACAATCCGAGCAACACAACCGTGGCACAACTCCACAGTCGCGCACCCAGCTTTACTGGCTGCATCGAATGAATGACTCCCTGTTTAGTATACAGGTTACCAGCGCGTAAGAGTCACCGTTTTCGGTGCGGATAATCGTGGTGCGATGGGGAGGTTGCAGCATCTTTACGGCTACCGATTGTGGACGTAGCGAGCGTGGCCATTATGAAAAAGAGTAGTGCGTTGACAGGCAAATGTAGGTTGAAATCAACAAAACTATGCACCATAAATCCCACGCAGGCCACCAGCCCTGAGAGATTGAGGACGGACGAAAAACCCGTTCCGGCTCCCGATAAATGACGCATGGCGTGAAACAACAAGAGGCTCAGAAATAAAGCGCAACAAAAACCTCCGGCGACGCCGGTTTCAGCCAGGGCTTCCACATAATCGTTATGCGAATGATTGACGACTCGGCCGTCGTACAGACTTTCGTACGGCGGGTAAACGATTTGCAAAGTTCCCAGCCCCGTTCCCAGCCACGGATTGTCCAGAAATATCCGCCAGGTGTCCCGGCGCATCGAAGCCCTTTTGCCGCTAGCGACCTCCATGGCTTTCATGGTGGAAAAACGTTTGGTGATTTCTTTGACGCCCAGCAATGACACCATCAACATCGCCGCGAGCAGTACTGCGGCGCCTGCCAAAATTTGCTTCGTTCCCCCGCGGCGATGCACGCTCATCCATAGAACAATGACCATTACCTGCACGACGAAACTGACGATGCCGCCACGCGAAGCCGACAGAAATAGGCTTCCGATAGAAACCACGGCGAACAATCCCACTATGAACCAGCGCTCCCGCCGCACTTTGCCCAACATCAGCGGTACGAGCGACATGGGGATGAATAGTTCCGCAAAGCCCGCATAATGATTGCGATTAACGTACGGCCCGAAAGGAATACCTCCGTAATGCATCTCGCGAAACCAATACAACTTACCGTTAAAGGTCAGGTACTGCAGTATTCCGAAAACTGCCACCATGAAACCGAAAATCATCACAAACCATACGAAGCCTCTCCATTCGTCCAAGGTTTGGAAGGCTTGCGCTGCGAGAAAGACGACCAGCACGTCGGCTAGCAGCAGGGTGAATTCTTCGTGGGTGCTAAACGATGAAGCCGTGGTAGAAAACAACAATTGAACCACCACAACCAAAACAAAAGCGCCCAAAGCTGGCAACAGCGGGGAAATCACTACCGTTTCTTCTTCCTTAACAATGCCCAGCACGGTCCAAAGCAGAAATAGCAGCGCGGCCCAAACTTCAAAGCAAGCTCTGGCCCAGTCCTCCACACCGCCGTGAGCCAGGACGCCAAAAGCTACCAACCCACAGATTCCGATGCGCAGAAGTTTCATCTTTTCGCGCCGCTCCTGCTCACAGGTATCAACGCGATGTCATCCACCCATACAGTGCCGCGAATTTTGTTGTCGTCCTGATCGCTTTGCTCACGTTGGAGGCAAATTTCCATTTCCTGATTGGCCTTCGAGCCTTCCCAGGTCGCTTCAATCTTGTTCCAACTGTGTGTATCGCGAACATCCGGAGTGAAAACGACAGGGGATCCCGCATTCACGGCGTGCATTTCGATTCGAAGACCTTGGTCAGTCGTGAGTTCTTTCGGCTGCATCCATCCGGAAAGTTGATAGGCCGTCTCTCTTTGCACCGGCACTATCTGACACACCCCGTGGAATGAAATATTAGAACTTCCGTCGAACGAAATCCGAAGCGACCGCTTGCCGGAATGCTTTTCGCGGGAGTCGAAACTTATTTGCACGTGGGAATGATCCGGCAAGCGCCACGCGTAACCTTGATCGACAAGTTGAGATTCGAATCCGCCATCCCAGACTACCGAACCGGTAGGTCCTTCCAGGTTTCCGAGTCCCGAAAATTCAGCAGCTTGCAGCCACACGCGGTGCGCTTCCGACGCTCGGCCAGATTCTCGCAACTCCCTAACTAGCGCGGCCACATCCTGGAGCTCAAGCGTGGGGCGTAGCGCCGCTAGGCGGGCCCACACGATGAGTGCGTTATCGATTTGTGTTTCGCCGGTAAGATCTTGCAGCACGGAAAGATACACATCGCGATTTGCGGGCAAGACTTGATCCAGAATAGTTTTGGCATCTGGTTGTACCCGGTAGCAGCGGGAAAATGCTTCCGCCGCACGCATGGGGTCGGCTTGTACAGACCTGCGAATTTCTGTGAAGGCCGGCTGCAATTCACCCTGGCGCAAGAGAAAATTCCCATATCTCCACGACACTTCCGCGGAAGCGGGATGAGTTCTTCTAGCGTTAGCGAAAGCGTCGCGAGCACCCGCGTTATTACCTTCGGATTCGTATACGGCAGCAAGATCTAGCCACGTCAAGGTAGCTCGCGGGTCAAGTTCCAGAGATTTAAGATAGCTGCTGATGGCGCGCCGTGAGTCGCCATCTTCGAAGCTGTATTGGAGATGACGGCCCAGCAAATACCAGGTTTGAGCGTTCTGAGGTTCGATTTGTGTAGCGCGCTCAAAGCCCGCCAGAGTTTGCCGTTCCGAATAATACGTAGCGCGTGCCGTACGGACACTGAAGTACGCCAAGTAAGCTAATAAGGCCAATGCTAAAGCAACCAAGGCACCACGCCATGCTGTGTTGGACAGCAATAATTTCATGCGCCTGTACTCTGCCTACGCTATTTCAAACTTGCAAGTGTCAATACCAGCGCTAACCAAGGAAATTATCGCCGCAACTCCCCGACCCAATTCACTTCGGCCTGAGATGCTTTCCTTAAAACAACTATTTTCTAGACATTGTAGGGGAGATTAACAACGAGAACCACGAGCTACTTTCCAAAGGACGCAGAAAATGTTTCTTCGCCTCGCCCGCGGCGCCGCACATCGATTCCCAGGCGTTTAATTTTCTGGTTCAGCGTGGACAGCGGAATCATGAAGCGTTCGGCAGCTTCCGTCTGATTCCAGGCGGTGCGTTCGAGCATGTCCATGATGATGCGGCGCTCGATTTCGTCCATGATCTGAAATAGCGAAGGCTGCGAATGGTCGGCGCCAGTCCGTGAACCGGCTTCGCCGGGCAGAGGCGGTCAAAAATTCGGAAAGCTGCAAGCGCACGCCGCGAACGATTTCTTTGCTGCGAATGCTTTCGGGTAAAAGGTCGGAGTCGACGCGCTCCTGTGTGGAAAGCACAACCGCGCGCTCCACAACATTTTCTAACTCGCGAACATTGCCGGGCCAGTCGTAATCCATCATCAGCTTGAGAGCGCCGGGCGTAAACAGCCGCATGGGTCTTTTCGTTCTCGGTGCAATAGCGCTCGAGGAAATGGGCAAGCAGCAGAGGCACATCTTCACGGCGTTCGCGGAGAGGGGGGAGCTGCAAATGAATCACGTTCAGGCGGTGATACAGGTCTTCGCGGAAGCGCCCTTCGCGCACCAGCGTCAACAACTCAACGTTGGAGGCGGCGACGATGCGCACGTCGACTTTGAGCTTTCGGTGCCGCCCAGGCGCATAAATTCGCGCTCCTGAATGACGCGCAACAACTTCGCCTGGGTTTCGGGGCTGATAGTGGCGATTTCGTCGAAGAAAATCGTGCCTTGATCAGCGACTTCAAATAATCCTTTTTTCGAAGCAACCGCGCTGGTGAATGCACCTTTCACGTGGCCAAACAATTGCGATTCGAGGAGATCGACCGGAATAGAGCCAGTATTCACAGGGACAAAGGCTTTGTCGGCGCGCGGCGAACCGGAATGAATGGCCTTGGCGATGAGTTCTTTGCCGGTGCCGCTCTCTCCGCTGATCAATACGGTGGAACGCGAGGGCGCTACCTGTGTCACCAGATCCAGCAGAGTATGCATCTTGTCGCTTTTGCCGATGATGTTTGGGAAATTGAATCTTTGTTTCAGCGCGCGCTTGAGCTGCACGTTTTCTTCGCGCAATTGCTGCGATTCGACGGCTTGCGCTACCTGGGCAAGCAATTCGTCGTTGGACCACGGCTTGGTGATGTAATCCATCGCGCCGCTTTTGAACGCCGTGCGGGCCATGTCGATGGAGCCGTACGCGGTGATCAGCACGATGGAAAGATGCGGATCGCGTTATGGATTTCTTTCAGCAGGTCGAGGCCGTTGCGGTCGGGCAAACTTACGTCGAGCAAAAGCAAATCGAAGGGATGCTCCTCCAATTTTGCGAGTCGCGATTCGCCTGTTTCGGCGCTGGAGACGCCATAACCTTCGCCATCAGCAGAAGCTCCAGACCCTCGCGAATTTCCGATTCATCATCGACAACCAGGATCGAGCCCTTAGACATGAACTGCTTTCCTGACTGCGGGAAATTCTACGTGGAAGGACGTGCCTTTGCCGGGCGTGGAGCGTACATCGATCTTTCCGGAGTGTTCCTTGATAATGCCATAACTCACCGAAAGACCTAGGCCGGTTCCACGGCCGCTAGCCTTGGTGGTGAAAAAAGGATCAAAAATTCGGTGGATGTGTTCGCGCGCGATGCCAGCGCCAGTGTCGACGACTTCGACTTCCACGCTGCCGTTATGGGCAGCAGTGCGAACTTCGAGCATTCCGCCGCCGGGCATGGCATCGCGGGCGTTCAAGAACAGATTCAGGAACACCTGCTGCAATTTGTTGGCGGAACCGCGCACCGGCGGCAGTGTATCGCCAAATTGGCGTGACCACCTTAATCTGCGATGTCTTCAGCGGATGGGCCACGAGCGAGAGCGTTTCTTCCACTACGCGGTTCACATCGATGTCCACAACTTCTGCGGCGCCAGTGCGCGAAAAATTTAAAAGGTTGTTGACAATTTCGCTGGCGCGAAACGTTTGCTTCACAATTTTTTCGATGAGCGCCTGCTTCGGGTCGCCTTCCGGCAATCTGCTTCGCGAGCATCTGGATGTAATTGGAAATAACCGCCAACGGAGTATTCACTTCATGCGCCACACCCGCCGCCAATAACCCCAGCGAGGTAAGCTTCTCCGTCTGGGTCATCTGCTCTTCCATGCGTTCGCGCTGCGTTACATCGTCAAACAACAACAGGCGCCCAATACGATCGCCGGATTTGCTGACCAGCGGGGTAATGGAGACATTTAGGGTCAGCGTTTTTCCCTGATGCTGCACACGCTGCTTATAAATGCCGGTGATCAGTTCCTCATCCCCACGCGCAATAATCTCCCGCGCCAATTCTTCCGGCAGCAGCGCTGCAGTTTGTGTCCGACGGCTTGCTGCCGCGACACTCCGAACAACTGCTCCATCCGAGTATTCCAGGAATCCACGAGACCTTCGAGATCCACCGGCAACACGCCGACGTTCAGGGATTCCACGATGTTTTCACTGAAGTCTTTCAGCCGCGCGATCTCGATGGCCTTCTGTTCCAGCGAGCTGTAGAGTTGAGAATTGTCCAAAGCGATGGCTACATAGCCGGCGATAGTTTCCACCAGTTCGACGTCATCGCTGGAAAGGAAATCGCCATCCACGGTCTTGCCCAAGCCCAACACCGCGACGGTATGCTCGCGAATGCTGCAAGGCACAAAATAATTCAGATCCAGTTGCTCGAGAGTGCGGCGTACCGGCTCGCTAACATCTCTCGCCGCGCGGGGCGACTCAAAAAAGAGCGCCCCACGGGCGAACTCGGGCCGGGCCGGCTCAAGGAAGCTAAGATCAAGGGGTTCTGTAAAACGAACACCCATGGAGCGGACCAGGCGCATGGTCCCGGGCTGCCCCGGATTTTCCTGGAAAATAGCCAGCCGATCGACCAGCAGTGTTTGGGAAACGCGGTCCATCACTGAGCCCAGCATGGGCTCCAGTCGAACTTCGTTCGTGAGCGTGCGACCGAACTCAATCAAGGTACGGCGATAGTCCAGCCGGTCACGATAGAAAAATCGATCTAAGCGAGATTGCGTCCATTCGCGGAAGGGCTGAAATAAAAAAGCCGCCATCATGATGGCGATCATTCCTCCAACCGGACCAGTAGTGGGCGCGTGGAAGATTTGCGCCAAGGCGGCCACGAGAGCGAAATATACCGCTGCTACCCCGGCGGTCGCGGCAGTGTACGCCAAGCCGCGCTTGAAAATAATGTCGACGTCCATCAGGCGGTAACGAATGATGGCGTACCCAAAACACAGCGGGATCAGCACCAGGCTAACGGCGGAAAACTGCATCCACGGCCGCGGGCCTAAATCCATCACGAAGGGCAGTATGTAGACAATTGCGAACGGCAAACTACCCGCCAGCGTCCCACCCGTTAGCCATTTCAGCTGTTGCCGCAGAACACCCGAGGGCGCGGCGCGAAAATTTCTATAAAATCCAAGGCCGGCGGCAAGAAAACATGCGCCCAGGAAACTCAGTTCAATCTTGTCCAGCAAAATGCGGGAGCCCAACCAAGGCACGAAGCCCAGCGCATTTCGCGCGGTGCCAATATGCATGAGCAACAGTGCAGTGGCGGCAGGTAGACCGTCAGCGCTTTGGAGGAAGAATGAAAAGTTGTTTCGGTACGACCAGGGAAGACCAAAGCAAAGTGCAGCAGTAACGCGGGAGCCAGCAGGCGCGCCACGATATTGGCCCAGTAAACTTCCTGGTCGAAGGTGTCCAGCTTGCCGCTGAAATGGAAGGAATACAGAACGAAAGAAACCAGGCAAAACACGTAGAAATGCACGGCCTTCGGAGCATTCCATCTGCGGGCAAAGATGAAAAGCCCAATGAAGAGGTAAAGAAGCCCTACGATGCGAAGATAATTTTCAACCGAAGAGGGTTTTTCAGCCGGGGCGGTAACCACAGGAGTTTCAAATTCCTGCCCCTCGCGCGCCAATTTATAGCGCACCTGGTTCCAGAGGCCGGCGCGGGTAAGCCGCATGGCAACCTGCACAGCGCGCGTTACGGGGACACCGTCAATTGCGATGAGACGGTCATCGGGTCTCACACCGGCACTGGCTGCCGGGGATCCAGAGCCGACCTTCCATGCCTCCACACCGCGGACGGTGTCCAGCCACGCTACCCCATCGTCCACCAGCTCAAATTTGCTGCGTTGCTGAAAGTTCAGGAAGGCGAAGATCACCGCCGCCAGCGTTGCCAGCGCCAGGACGACTGCTCCGAGACTAACACGCAAATTTTGCTTCATGCCGCGAGTCGACAGAGACACACCTACCCGTCCATTATCTGGTGCAAACGAGAGACCATCTGTTGCTTGCGGCCTAGCGACTTAAACCCTTTAAAATGTGTTAATTTCTGTGTGGCAAGGAGGTGGTTGGAACCAGGATACGGTATTCGGGAGGACAGATATGGCTTTCGAAAGCCGAATTGTCAAAACTGTACGTTCACACCGCCCCGGAAACTGCGAAATGCCGGAATCAGGTTAGTTCTACCGTCTCGCGAAATGATCGATATCGAGCCCTGGGCCAGCAGGTTGTCGCAATCAGCAACTGCTTCCCATCGCCCCACAGCGAACTTGGGGAGAGGTTGCCGGATTCCCACATGTAGATAAGGATCGAGTTGGTAGAGAGACTCACCGTAAACGTCGACTCTTGAAACGGCCACGCCATTTACCCACTTATAACCCGCTTCCACTCGAGTGCTGGCTTTAGGAATTTTGGCCGCGACATTGGCGCCCAGTGAGTGTCGGGGAACGGTGCGCAGAATATCGCGCAGTGCGCCGTTGACGTCCTCTCCTGGTGCCAAAGCCCCCGCAAAAGCATAAACAGCCGTCAACTCCACGCCATCATCCAGTTTTTCGCGCAGCGCCACACGAGTGCCCCAACTGCTAGAAGATCCGCCGTCATACGCAAAACCATTCGAAAAATAATCCTGGAAGTACTCATCGACTGGCAAATCATTGCCACGGCCAAACACGGCCACATGGCGATTGTCATCATGGAAGCCGGCAACTTCCAATTTGCCGCGCGAGCCCAATTTGCGCTCTACCGCCGCCTCTTCGTGAAAACCCCGCTGCAATACTGGTTTTCCGCCACGCCATAACAGCGTTGGAAAGCCGTCCAATTCATCGAGCGTCGCTGCAAGAGCGCTATCGCCGCCGGTCACACCGTCGACCGCCTCTAAGGGCCCGATGCCCGTAGGGATCGAGGTGAAAATCAGAGTGGCATTCCAATTGTCAGTGACCCGGACATCCAGTCTGGAACGCGGACGAAGCGAAGAGGCCGCCGCGCCTAGCCCTACCAACACGAATTCCCCGCCGTAGGTGAGGATCGCACGATCCCCAAGAGCCATCGTTCCGCCTTGGTCGATGCGCACCCCACGGAAAGTCTGGCCAGTGGGCCCAAGCTTGGCCTCGCGCAAAACCAGGGCGGTACGAGGGCCAGCTCCTAGGGTGCCAGTAGGCAGCCACACAGTGGCAATACTTCCGGCAGGCGCATCCGAGTCATAGCTCATCTGACCAGCGAGAATAACGCGCCCGGCCTCGCCCAGCGATTGATCGTATGCAAACGCCGTTGCTGGCGCAGATAACAAATTCGAACCGGAGCCGGGGTGACGCGCGCCATCGGAGAATTCCAATCTGGCGCGAGGACTGCGTGGCCTACCGCGATCCATACTGGGATCCAGTGCTTACGATCTCCGTGTCGCCCATCCACTCCAGCACGGGCCGTGTCGCGGCCGCCGAACGTAGCACCCACTTCCAGTCATCGCCCTCGACCGGAATGTTAACTGGCTGGCGGCGCAACTGATCGAGTGAAGCAAACAAGGATTCCATCTCCAGCCGCAGCACTGTCGTGATATTGGGGTTGATTCGAACGTGCTTTTCGAGCGTCGGCAAAAATCCAGCCAACGTCACGCGAACGGTATATAACCCTGCCGCAAGCTGCTCGCCAAAAATTCCCTGCGTATTCGTCAATAATTCGCGTGCCACCGTCAAGCCTGAAGATTCCGCGGACAACTCGACGGTGGCCCCCATCTGGGGCGTTCCCGACGTATCTAGAACCACTCCGGCAAGCTTGCCAGCGCCAGCCTTAGGTGCCTTAGTCTGAGCATGAGCTACCGTCGCACACAGCGTTGAGCCGAGCATGCCCGCTAGCATCGTCAATAGGGCGGCCCCGAGAAGAAGGAGCCTGTTTTGCTTCACTTTGCGCTACCTCCAGCTGCGGCATTCGCCACGCTCTTGGTTTCTACGGGATGTTTAACTGTGAAATCAGCGGTTCGCAAAATTGTCTGATTAGATAGGGTGTCCGTCGCGTTGATTTCCAGGGTGTATTTGCCAGGCGCTAACGTCGTCAGGGGCAACAAGCGCTCGATGGTAATCTGATCGCCCGTTTGCTTCATGTCGCTCGACGTTTCCTTGAACTGCAGTACCTGCTCGCCGCCCTTTTTCACGGTGTATTGAAATGTGGCATTCGACTTGTGTGTTTTTTCATCGGGCTTGAGGTTGTACACCTGCATGTAAATTCCCAGCTTGTCGGCAGTGGTGAAATCGCCTTCGAGGCGGGGCCGCACTTTCGAAGAACCCAGCACAAACTGCCCATTGCCGATTTGCTTTGCCGGAACATGTTCTATCTGATCTGCAAGAATGAGTGAGCTCGATTGCAGCTTGTCGTCTTCATAACGCGGCACCTGAAGACGAGAATTAATCACGCCAACGTTGCCGCTCTGTACGTCTTTAATCACCAGGTCCAACCGATACAGACCCGGGCGCAGCGGCACGGCCTTTTGATAAATCGATTGCAGCTTCACAGACTGTTGAAATAACGATTCCGGAAAGTCCCGGCTGACGGAGTCTTCAAAGGTTTGGACCACGCGTCCTGTCAGGGTACTCACCCGCCCGAAGATGTTAATTGTTGCCGAATGTACTCCCTCTTTAGACTGAAATGACAGCTGACTGTTGGGAATCTGAACCGTAACCGGAACCAGGACTGTATCGTTGGTAACCTTGAGGAAGTCCGTTCGCCAAGTGAAATGCACCTGGTCGCGCACGATGCGCGAAGTCACAATGGCTTCTAAGTCTTTGTACTTCACGGTCGGCGGCTTGAACGCGTTAGCGTAAGCCTCCAGCCGATTGAACTCATTCATGCTGGCGGGCTGTCCCCCCAAAGCGGTTGGCAGGTTTGTGCCGTCTGACCTCGAGAAACGAGCGGACTTGGAAGCCATGCCCATTTGTTCCATCAAGCTTAAACCTGCGCCTGGCACATGCGACAAAGCATCCTTCTCGGAAGGGTCCATTGTCAGGTGGTATTCGCCTGATCCGCTGGGATCAACGAATTCCATGATCACATTTTCGCCCATGCCCTCGATGTAGCGCCACCGCCAGGTCTCCCAAGGGTAGGTCGTCGTGGAACCGCCGCCTTCCTCCATGGGCCGATCATAAGTGCCACCGGTGGGGTGGCTCTCGATCTCGTCCGGGGGACCCCAAACGATATACATACGGCCACGATCGGTTTTCCATCCAGGGATACCGGAGGCGTAGTGCTCGTTGGCGTACGCGATGCGACGGTAATGTTCTTCTTTAAACTCATTATCAGGCAGGTCCGGATTGGTGCTGCGGCGCAGCCAAAACTGCTCAATAAACTGCTCGCGCTCTTCATTGGTAGCTAACTGGCCGAAGGCATTGCGCTCTTCGGGCGAGATAATGTAGACCACATCCTCGTTCAGCCACTGCTTGTAGGGGGTGTCCAGCTCTTTTAATGTCTTGCGGATTTTTTTCTTCTGCTCTTTATCGAGCTTTTTTTGCACAACCGGGTCTTGGGCTTCTTGCTGCGCACGAGCGATAGGCAGACATAGAGCGAAGAGAGAAAAGGACGTTATGAGGGTGCGAACTACCCTGTACATGGAAATACACCTCAAAGCGGGTAAGGGGGGATTCTAGCGCCACTGAGCGCTGGCGTCAATTGAGTAATCCCCTTCGTTTTGTGACACTTGTCCCCAAATCGCTTAGAATCGCGAAACCAAAAATGAGTTGCCCGCGAGTTTCGTGTACCTGTACCTGGGGACAGGAATTTGCTTGCTTCGAGGTGAGGTAACAGGTGGTGCCTAAAGGAAGCTTTTACTTTCGTTATTGCAGTCGCTGATTTTGCAAATCGGAACCGACCAGGCTATCGAAGATGGCCAGCACGTGCCTGCGGTATTCCACCATCCGCGTGAAAATGTCGCGTAGCTCCGGTTCGCGCTCTGCCTCGCGATGCCATTTCAGCATTACTGCAGTGGGCACTTCGATATCCCGGCGCAATTGCTCCGCGGAGTGCCCGCGCAGAAACAAGCCGTAGAAAAAGGCTGCCTCCCGCTGGGGCAGCTCGAAATCCTGCAAAACAACCGCAGGTGCGAATTGTGGCATCGTCGCCATAGAGAAAATGCAGTTTACCCAAAAGCCGCTCCGCGTCAAGTAGGACTACTGGGTCTTTGCCGCCTTCCAGTCAACTGTCCGTATCATTTGGTTCGCACCCACGTGAGAATTTAACGCCCTTCGCAGTTCCGGCCATCCTAACTGCGAAATATCGCTGCTATCGTTTATCCCGACCAGTCTAAGATGCTGGTGCGGAGGCCGAAGTTACCCTATTTCCGAACGTTAGAATGTATAGGAAATCGCTCCATGCGATGGTGAGATTGCTTGGAAACACTCGACGGTGATTTGCGTTGAAAATACTCTAGGATGCCTGCCTGAGGTTCCCGGGCACGAAATGCCCTCGCCCAAAAAATTCCCATTACTATCCTGTTCGGTAGACCCTTTCCGGTCCGAACGCTAGACTGTGAGTCTCGGCCAGTGGAATTTTTAGTCTTTACGCCGTACAGTTACCAAGGGCCTTAATTACATTCCCGGGCGCCCTTGAAAACGGAGACAGTCATGGTCGCTATCAAGAACGCTGCATTGCTGCTGATTCTTTTTGGCTTCGCATTTTCGCTGTTTCTGTCCCCTCAGCACTCCGCGTCCGGCGCCACGCCACTTGCAGCCGCTGTCACCGCGCAATCCGCGCCCGAAGAATCCACGCCTGCGTTTCACGCTCAGGCTCCCTCAGGCGCGTTGCCGGCAACTATGAGTTCCGATACCTTTTCGGACCCAGTGGTACAGAACGCCTACACCGTCGCTGGCCGCGTCAAGAAGGTTCTTTATCAGGAGCCCTGCTACTGCCACTGCGACCGCAGCCAGGGACACGAAAGTCTGCTGGATTGCTTCGTCAGCAAACACGGATCGGGATGCGATATTTGTATTCGCGAAGACTTGTATTCGTACGAACAAACCCGCAAGGGCAAGACTCCGGCGCAGATTCGCGATGGGATCATGCAGGGCGAATGGAAATCGGTCGACGTAAACAAATATCAAAGTCCGTTGCCCAGTGCCGCGCATAAGTGATTCGTAGCTCTGCCGGAGTTTCCCATGGCTTTTATGAACTTAGCTGCACATCCTCGAATGGATCGGCCGATCAAAATATCCCTGCGATCAAAAAGGTGACTCGTTGAAATCTCACATGTTTAAATTTGCCCTGTTGCTTGCATGCATGTGCCTTGCGGGTTTCGGTGCGCTCCTGATTGCCGGCTCGCGTGCCGCTGACACGCCGGCACCCTGGGGCTTCGCGACGGCCAACCTGGATAAAACCTGCAAACCGTGCGATGACTTCTATCAATTTGCAATGGGCGGCTGGATGAAAAACAATCCGATTCCCGCCGATAGGGCCAACTGGAGCACCAGCGCGGAACTGCAGGAAAAAAATCTCACCGAGCTTCGCCAAATAGCCGAAAGCTCCTCCAAGGCTCATGCCGCCAGTGGCACGAATGAACAAAAAGTCGGGGACTTTTACGCTAGATGCATGGATACGCAGCCAATCGAAGCGTCCGGGATAAAACCCATATCCGGCCAGCTTGCCGGCATTGAGGCGATGAACGACCGGCGGGCTTTGCTGGCACAAATCGCTGAGTTGCACAAGCAGGGCATTCAGGCGCTCTTCGATTTCAGCTCCACTCAGGACTTCGTCGACAGCACCAGAGTGATTGGCGATGCGGATCAGGGCGGACTGGGCATGCCCGACCGTGACTATTACACCCGCGATGACGAACGCTCCAAGCAACTCCGCACGGACTATATCGCGCACGTATCAAAAATGTTTCAGCTGGCCGGGGATCCCGCGGAAAAAGCCGCCCTCGAAGCACAGACCGTGATGAGCCTTGAAACCGCGCTGGCGAAAGCGTCGATGACCCGAGTGCAGTTGCGCGATCCCAAAGCCAACTACCACAAACTTTCCACCAAGCAGGCCGACGAACTCACTCCCGATTTTTCCTGGAATTCTTTTTTTTCGGACGTCGGACTGCCGGGTTTGACGGAAACCAATATCGGACAGCCCGAGTTTTTCAAACAGCTGAATCATGAGTTGGGGTCTACGCCAATCGCGGATTGGAAGGTTTACTTACGCTGGCACGTCATTCACGCCAATGCCACCGTGCTGACCGATGCCTTTGTGCAGGAAAATTTCAATTTTTACGGCAAGCGTCTTTCTGGCACAGCTGAGTTGCAGCCGCGCTGGAAGCGTTGCGTGCAAGCGGTTAATCGCAGTGTTGGCGAAGCGCTCGGCCAAGTCTACGTGGAAAAATATTTTCCTCCGGAAGCCAAAGCCCGGGCCCTGACAATGGTGCAAAATCTTCTTGCCGCGTTGCGATCCGATATTCCCACCCTAACCTGGATGAATGCGCAAACCAAGAAAGCCGCCATCGACAAAATGGAGGCATTTCAGGTAAAGATTGGGTACCCCGACAAATGGCGTGATTATTCCAAGCTCGTAATTGACCGAAGCTCTTACGCGGTGAACACCCGGCGTGCTGCGACTTTCGAAAATGCTCGCGAGCTTGCCAAAATCGGCAAACCCGTTGACCGCAATGAATGGGGCATGACGCCGCCCACCGTCAACGCTTACTACAACCCTACTATGAACGAAATTGTTTTTCCGGCAGGCATTCTGCAGCCCCCCTTCTACGATCCCAAAGCGGACGACGCAATTAACTATGGCGGCATGGGGGCGGTGATTGGCCACGAAATTTCTCACGGCTTCGACGACCAGGGCTCGCAATTTGACGGCCAGGGGAATCTGCGCAATTGGTGGACCGCCGAGGATCGCAAGAATTTCGACGAACGCGCCTCCTGCGTGGAGAAGCAGTTCGACGGCTACGAAGTTGAACCGGGTTTACACCAGAATGGCAAGCTAGTCCTGGGCGAAAGTATCGGCGACCTTGGGGGTCTGGCAATTTCTTATGCCGCTTACGAGAAATCCCTGGAAGGCAAGCCGCCAAAAGATATCGACGGCTTCACCCCCGAGCAGCGGTTCTTCCTGGGCTGGGCTCAGGTGTGGGGTTCTAATCAGCGCACCGAGGCCGCACGCCTGCAGGCCAATACCAATCCCCATCCGCTCGCGCGCTTCCGCGGCAATGGCCCAATTTCCGATATGGCCGCCTTCGCCCAGGCTTTTGGCTGTAAAAAAGGCGATCCGATGGTCCGCGAACAAGCCTGCAAAATTTGGTAGGCGAGGTCTCAGCTGTGTTTCAGCCTGATCTTTTAAAATCCAGAAACATTTTCATCACCGGCGGCGGGACGGGTCTCGGCCGGTCGATGGCTCTGCATTTCGCGAAACTTGGCGCCCGCTTGTTCATCGTTGGAAGACGCTCCGAACCACTTCAATCGGTCTGCAAAGAAATTCAAATGGCCGGTGGCACCTCCGCTTTTGCCTCCTGCGATATTCGCGACTACGCCGCCGTTGAAGCTGCCGCGCAATCGGCAGAGTCACAAATCGGCGAGATCAATACGCTGGTCAACAACGCAGCCGGCAACTTCATGGCCCGCACCGAGAAACTCACGCCGAACGCTTTCAACTCCGTGGTTGGCATCGTGCTCAATGGCAGCTTCAACTGCACGCAAGTGTTCGGCAAACGCTGGATTGAAAAGAAGCAGCCTGGCAACGTGCTGAGCATTGTCACCACCTACGCATCTGCCAATTGTGGCTCGGGATTTGTGGTTCCTTCCGCGTGCGCTAAAGCTGGCGTCCTGGCCCTGACTACCTCCCTCGCGGTGGAATGGGCAAAATATCAGATTCGCCTTAACGCTATCGCGCCCGGACCTTTTCCCACCGAAGGCGCGTGGTCGCGGCTGATGCCGTCATCGCAAATGGAGGAGCATCTGAAAAATTCTCATCCGATGAAACGTTTCGGCCGCCACGAAGAATTGACTAACCTCGCCGCGTTTCTGCTTAGCGATCTCTCGCCGTATATCAATGGAGAATGCGTGGTGATTGACGGCGCGCAATGGTTGCGCGGGGCCGGCGAGTTTAACAATTTGTCGCTGCTACCGGAAACTGACTGGGAGGCCATGGAATCGGCACGGCCCAGAAAATCCTGAAATAATCTCAGGGTTCAGGTGGACCTACTGCGGTAGCGCGCGTTTCCGCAGCTCGATGCGCAATTTCACCACGCCGACCGATTTGCCTCTGGATTCGGCGCGCACGGTAATCTCTTGCAACTCATTTTTCTTGGCCCCGTCGGTGGATAGCGGCAAATTCACTTCGACGCGCGCTGCGGCCGTGTGCTTCCCCGAAATCGAAAATTTCCCTGCTCCGCTTTGCAATGTCCAACCAGCAGGCAAGTCTGCCGCCAAGTCAATTTCTTGAATCGCCGAAGTGTTATTTCGTATCCACAAAGGAATAACCAGCATGGTTCCAACTTGCAGGGCAATTTCTGGCGGGGACGGATGGGGTAGGTGCGTCAGAGCGTGAGCGCGGCGGAATTCTGCATAAAAACTCCACGGGCCGCCCAGCTCCACCGACAACTCCCCGAGCGGTGCTTCATCCATAATTTCCGTACGCTTGTAAGCAATGGTGCCACCGTTAACATTTTCAAAAAGGTCGCCAACCACAGTGCCGCCCACCAGCGACTTGCCCAGTACAAATCGCAGGTTTTCACTCCAATAGCCTTCCGAAGTCATCAGCTTCTCGAGTTGCAAGTCGCTCATGCCCTTCAACGAATCGGCAAATTGCCTGGATTGTGTTTCGTGCATCAAATACTCATCCAACGCCATTCGCCAGTAGGGATGGTTCATGGTCTTCGACAAGTCCCGCACCGAATATTCCGGGCCCAGCCCGCGAAAAATATTTTCGTTGTCAGCGTCCGGAAAGTAATACATCTTTTTTGGTTGCCACGGCCGCAAATTATCCAGGAAAGGTTCCAGCCGCTTTGTTGGACCGGCGAGCTGCTCGGAAAACGTCGCTGGATCGCCACTCAAATCAAACGCTTCGGTAGCCAATACGCCCGCAGCTTGATGATCACCATGATCTTCGCCGACAAAAGTGCCAGGAAGAAACGACAGCACCACCTCTGGGCGGGTCAAGCGCATCAAGAGCACGAGCTGCTGCAAGGCTTCGCCATGATTCCAATTGGAAAGCGACTGCAGGACGTTCTGCGAAGCGGTGTCTCTGCCGTTTAAAAACCAAACGTTGACGATCCCCATTTTCGCAAGCGCGCGCCGAGCTTCGATCTCGCGAATGGCACCCAGGGCAGCGGCCTGCTCCCCGCCGACTTCATTTGCTCCGCTGCTGCCGCGCGTGCCATAAATCACTGCGACGCGTTTTCCTTCTTCTAAGGCGCGCGCCAGATAGGCCGTCGCCGCCCCTTCATCATCTGGGTGCGCCACCACCAGCAAGATGTCGCTCTTGAAGCGCTGGTCGGCTTCCTTGAGTGGAATCGGTCTGGTTTCTTGCGAGCCAGCAACGAGGCAGCACCCTGGCCAAACCAGCGCTAACAGGAAAATCGCCAAGGCAGAAGCCAAACGTCTGCGCATTCAGGTTCCTTTCCGGCAGGTAATCACAGTCGATAATCACCAATCGACGTATAGGAGATTACGCGAATGGCGATGCGAAGCAGCGGTAAAAATTCTTCAACGGAAATGACGAGTGCCCACCAGGTTTTGTATCGGTGGGCACTCAAATAGGTTGCGAACAACTTGAGTGGAAACTCTCTATGCTTTAACTTCCGCGGGTTCCGCGGTCGAAGATTTCGCGCTGCCCTTCGCTGGAGAGTCTTCGCGAGCTGCCCGCTTGATGCGTGCCGCCTTCCCCTTAAGTTCACGCAGATAATAAAGCCGCGCGCGCCGGACCTTGCCGCGACCTACCACGTCGATGGAGCTGATGGTCGGCGAATGCAAGGGAAAGATGCGTTCTATGCCCACGCCAAAGCTGACGCGGCGCACCGTAAACGTAGCGCTCGAAGCGCGCCCCTTCTTCGAAATCACGACGCCCTCAAACGCCTGCAACCGCTCTTTTTCCTTCTCGCCTTCGCCTTCTTTGAGGCGTACGTTCACGCGCACGCTATCGCCAGGACGAAACTCGGGTAAATCTTTGCGCAATTGCGCTTCATGCAGTTTTCGAATAATCGGATTCATGGTCGTTTCCTATTTTTCCTGCGGACCCGTTCAGGCGGGCCAGCACACGGAGGCCAATCCACAATTATAGTCAAACCTGTTCGATCTATCCAGCCATTTTCAAGATGACACTGCTTCGTGCGACCCGCCTAAATGCTGGGACCGCTCCCGTTCGCTAGAAGGTCGGGACGGTTGCGCCGCGTTTTTTCTTGGGCTGCGGCACGACGCCAAGCGGCTACCTCCGAGTGATTACCGCCGATCAGAACATCGGGCACCTTCCAACCGCGAAATTCAGCCGGCCTGGTGTAGTGCGGGAAATCGAGTAGCAGTTGCGGCCCGCCTGTTCCAGTATTTTTCGAGTTCACCATTGTCGGCATGGCGAACAGCGGTGGTGCCGGTCTCTTATGGCTTGCACCGGGCTCATCAGAATTCACGCTGAAGGATTCGTTTTGCGAAGATGCTTCATTCCCTAAAGAGCCAGGCAACAGCCGGGTGACCGCGTCTACGATCAACATAGCTGGCAATTCGCCCCCGCTCAACACAAAGTCCCCAATGGAAATCTCGCGGGTCGCCAGATGTTCCGCAACGCGTTCATCTACGCCTTCGTAACGTCCGCAAATTAGAATGAGTCGAGAGAGACTGGCAAATTCTCTAGCTGTCGCTTGATTAAAAAGTTGGCCCGAAGCGGAAAGCAATACGATCTCGGTGTCCAGAGGGAGTTCCATCTTTTGGGTCGCATTCCCGACTGGCGCGCCCAGCAAGTGCTCTACCGCTTCAAATAGCGGACCGGGCTTCAGCACCATGCCCTCCCCGCCACCAAACGGCCGGTCATCCACGGTGCGATGCTTATCCTTGGTAAACACACGTAAATCCTGCACATTAACGCCGACGATCCCTGTTTCTTGCGCGCGTCGCAGAATCCCGTGATCCAGGGGACCGGCAAAAAACTCTGGAAAAATAGTGATCAGATCAAAACGCATGGTCGGGAAAGTATTACTCGGAATTCAAATCGCGCAAACCTTCGGGCAACAGCGCCTCAATGCGTCGCGCCTTTATATCGATGCGCTTACAAATATCCTCAGCGAGCGGAATCAGCAACTCTCCTCGCAAGGTCTCCAGTTCTAGTAGCGGGGTTCCGCGCATTCCCTCACTTTCACCGGGAAACTGTACGTCCTTCACTATCCCCAAAGATTGAGGAACTACAGGCTGCACACCAGTCGAAGAGGCCTCCGCTACCTCACTCGTACCCTGAAACACCTCGCAGCCGATCAAATCCGCAACAAAATACTGCCCGGTCTGGAGTTTTACACGCTGCTCGAACCGTAACAGCACATACAGGCCGCGGAATCTCTCCGCGTCATTAATCGAATCAACACCGGTGAAATGCAACACGCCCTGCCCGCGATGATTCTGGCTTAACCAGCAGGATCTTACGGCCGCGGATGCAGGTTCAGGCCCACCAAATGGACCGACAAATTCTTGACTGGCAGTGTTGGTGTGAGCGCGGCCTAAAAAAACTTCCTGCAATTTCGTCAAGCGCTCGGGGAAATCAGTGAGCAGCTCAATAGCGACTTCGCCTTTGTTCCCGCGCGGTCGCAGTACTCGAGCCACCACAATCCATTGTGGATTCTCGCTCAATCTTCCAGAATTTCCAGAGTGAAGCGTTTGTGGACTTTTGTGCCTGCAGCGCTCAGCAACGTGCGTATTGCTTTCGCGGTGCGTCCCTGCCGTCCGATTAATTTTCCCAAATCTTCGGAGTGCACGCGTAGTTCCAACACTGTCACCTGCGCGCCCCCGATGGTCTTGACGTGCACATCATCGGGACGGTCCACCAGAGCCCTGGCGATCGTCTCTACCAGCTCCTGCACTTGTTGCTCCTGGATACGTCCGTCACTTAGGGAACTGAGGTGCCGGCCCCGCCGCTTCTCGGTGGGCTACTATAAAAACCCGCCAGCCCCTGAAAAGTTTCCGATGTATGAGGCCTGGAGGACCTGATCGTTAGTTAGGCGATCTTCTGCAACCTTATGAAGCTCTTCACGGTATCGCTGGGCTGCGCACCCACGCCGAGCCAATACTTGATGCGCTCCGCGTCCAGCTTAATCTCAGCAGGCTTCTTCAAGGGGTCGTAAGTACCCACCAATTCTTTGACGCGACCGTTACGCGGACGAGTTCTCTCGATCACCACTACGCGGTAAAACGGCTTCTTCTTCTTGCCAATCCTTGCTAAGCGAATAGTCAACACTAAGTAACGCCTCCGTGAGCCCTCCATCATAACTCGCCAGCGCCGTTGCGGCAATGCTGATGGAGTTGACATAGCTGTGGGAGAAGTTCACTGGCAGGAACATGAATATCCAAGTGGCGAACCTGGTACCAACTACTGGAGCCGGTTCAAGCCGTTAAAAGCAGCGGTTTTGTAGCACTCCGCTAGCGTGGGATAATTGAATACCGTATTCACAAAATAGGTGACCTTGCCTTTAAGTAGAAACACCGCTTGGCCAATATGCAGCAACTCCGCGGCATCTTCTCCAAAAATGTGCACGCCCAGCAACTCCAATGTTTCGCGGTGGAACAATAACTTCAGGCGCCCTTCCGTGTGCCCGCTGATCTGCCCGCGCGCGATCTCGCGATAATAGGCGACCCCCACTTCGTAAGGAACGTCGGACTCCGTCAGTTGCTCTTCCGTTTTGCCGATAAACGATATCTGCGGAATGGTGTAAATACCGTAGGGGTATCCGGCCGGATCGCTTTGGACTGGCAATCCAAAAGCTCGCGCGGCAGCGATGCGCCCCTGCTCCATGGACACTGACGCGAGACTGGGAAACCCGATGACGTCGCCCACCGCGAAGATGTGCGGCTCCGACGTTCGAAAGTCCGCATCGACTTCAATGCGTCCACGACTATCGGAAGAAATCTTGGTAGCCTCAAGATTCAGTTCGTCCACATTCCCCTGGCGTCCCACAGCGTACAGGAGCGCATCGGCAATGACGCGCTTCTTGCTAACCAAGTTGGCGGCCACTTTTCCGTCCGGCAATTCTTCGACGCTGGCCACTTCTTCATTCAGCCGCAGGGTGGCGCGATGATCGCGCAAGTGATACATCAACGCTTCCACCATTTCGGAATCCGCGAACTCCATCAGTCGCGGCCGCTTCTCCACAATAATCAGCCGCACACCCAGAGTGGCGAACATGCACGCATACTCCACCCCAATAACGCCGCCACCCACCACGATCAGCGTTTTAGGAATCTGCGGCATGCTCAGAATCTGATCGCTGCTGATAATATTGCGGCCATTGATCGGTACTCCGGGGTTGACCGCCGGCTTGGTTCCGGTGGCGATAACGATGTATTCCGCATCGAATTCGCCCACGCTGTTGCCATTTTGCACTCGAATGTGATGGGCATCGCGGAAACTTCCCGTGCCATGAATCAGCACCACCCCGTTCCGCTTGAGTTGATCGTGAATCACGCTGACTTCGTTTTCCACCACGTGCTGCACGCGGAAGTTTAAATCCGCCATGGCCACCGGTTCGTCGCTATTGTTGTGGCTGACTCCGTAGAAGTTCTTGTCATAAAAGCCGGAAAGATGCAGCACCGCTTCACGCATTGTCTTGCTGGGGATCGTTCCGGTGTTGATACACACACCGCCTACCGAGAGCTGTTTCTCAACGATAGCCACGCGTTTGCCGGCCTTCGCCGCTTGAATCGCGGCGCGCTGCCCGCCCGGCCCTGAACCCAGCACAATCAGGTCATACGTCAGAAGTCACCCCATCCGTCGCGATCGAATCCCGTTCCTGATTATCTGCCGCGGTCATGCCCGGAGTATTGTTGGAAGCTTCCGATGGCCGCGTTCGTCTGATTTCTTGCGCACCGTCCGCCGCGGCCGCTACTCGCATTAAATGTTCCTGCGCGTTGATCGCCAATCCATTGCGGCTCGGACGCACTCGAAGATAGGCTCCCTGCGCATTCAGTACTCGTGTCTTGGCGGTATCCGACAGGTAGGCACCCAGGATTTCCGTGATCACCCGCTCCCGCAGCCCGGCGTCCTTCACTGGAAACAATACCTCAACTCGCTCATAGAGATTGCGCGGCATCCAATCGGCGCTGCCCAAATAAACGTCTGGCTTGCCGCTGTTCTCAAAATAGAATATCCGACTGTGTTCCAGGAATCGCCCCACGATGCTGCGTACATGTATGCGGCTGCTCACGCCGCGAAGCCCGGGCACCAGCGAACATTGGCCCCGCACAATCAAATCTATCTCCACCCCAGCACGCGATGCTCCATAAAGCGCCTGAATCATCGGCGGATCGACCAATGCATTTATCTTCACAATGATACGCGCCGCTTTACCCCGCTTGGCATTGCGCGCCTCGCGATGGATCAGTGCGATGCATGTCTTCGCCATGTCCACAGGAGCCAGCATTAGCGGTTTGTAATTTGGCTGCTCCGCGTATGCCGTCAAATAATTAAATGTGTTATGCACCGCTGAAGTGACGGCCTCGTCGCGCGTCAGAAGACTTAAATCCGTGTAAAAGCGCGCGGTGGTCGGATTATAGTTGCCGGTCCCCAGATGTGCATAGCGCCGGATCTTGCCGTCCGGATCCTGTCTGACCACCAGGGCCAGCTTTGCGTGGGTCTTCAGACCCACCACCCCGTGAAACACTTGCACGCCAGAATCTTCCAGGCTGCGCGCCCAGCGGATGTTGGTGGCTTCATCGAAGCTGGCTTTCAACTCCACAACCACGGTCACTTCTTTTTTACCCGCTGCTTCGATTAACGCCCGCACAATCGGGGATTCCGAATTTGTGCGATACAGCGTCTGCTTGATCGACAAGACTCGCGGATCATTCGCGGCGGTGCGAATAAAACTTACAACCGTATCGTACGATTCGTAGGGGTGGTGCACCAGCACGTCCTGCCGGCGGATGGATTCGAACATGCTGTCGGCATCGTGGCCTACTGCCACTTGGCGCGCGGAAAATGGAGCGTATTTCAAATCCGGACGGCGCGTTTCATCATAGAGATGTATCAGGCGCTGCAGATTTACCGGCCCGCGCACGCGAAATACCAGCGATTCATCCAGTTCGAATGTGGACACCAGCCGCTCCACAATATCCGGATGGGCGCCCGCTTCGATCTCCAGGCGCACCGCTTCGCCTTTGCGCCGCTGGGCTACCTGAGAATCCACTACTTCCAGGAGATTGCGCGTCTCTTCCTCTTCGAGATACAGATTGCTGTTGCGCGTAACGCGGAAGGATGCGTGGGCCACGACTTCGTATCCTCTATAAAGCTTGGCAGCGTACGTCGAAATAATGTCCTGCAGGAAAATATATTGGATGGTGCCGTCATCGGAGGGGATCCGCAACAAGCGCGGCAGCGCTCGCGGCAGCGTCACCACCCCGAAATAGGGTCGTCCATTGCCGGCTCGTCGGCGCCGTAGAATGAAGGCCACGCACAGGGCCTTGTTCGTCACTCTCGGGAAGGGATGCGAGGGGTCCACCGTAACCGGAGTCAGCATTGGCACGATGCGGCGGTCATAGAAACTTTTCGCGATGCGTGCGCCCTTGGCGTCAAGTTCCTGCAGAGTCATAACCCGGATGGAGTGCCTGGCCAGCGCCGGAAGCAATTCCTCGTTCCAGCATTTATATTGATCACGAACAAAGAGGTGCATCACATCGCGTACTTTTTCGAGCTCCTCTTCGGCAGTCAGACCGTCAGCGCCGATTTCACGCGAACCGTGCTCAATACGCTGCAGGAAACTGGAGACCCGCACCTCCACAAATTCGTCCAGATTGCTGGCGGTGATGGCTAGAAACTTGACGCGTTCCAGAAGCGGGTTATCCTTGTCGCGCGCTTCTTCCAGCACTCGGCGGTTGAACTCCAGCCACTGAACATGCCGGTTGAAGTAGTAGCGTGAATCGTCTAATCCGATGCGTTTCATAGAGTTGTCAGAGGAACGGGTAGTTTTACTGAAGCTGTGTTACGGACAGATGAACACATTCGCGAGAAGAACCCTGCGCACAACATTGGGTCCCATCAAGCGGGCCGCCATGATTCTAGCATTCGCCAGCACGCTAACCACTCTCGCGGAGCAGGCCCCCAGGACTTCTGGCGTTGCAAACAAGAGTCTCGCCGAGAAAATCGACGCCATGATTTCGCCCGTGGCAAACCCTCAGTCGCCAGGACTCGCCGCACTGGTTTTGAAAGATGGCAAAATTGTGTTCGAACGCGGCTATGGCGTCCGCGACTTGAAGAGTGGCGCAAGAATCGACGAGCGCACAAATTTTCGCCTGGCCTCGTGCTCCAAACAATTCACCGCCATGGCCATCATGCTGCTCGTTCACGACGGCAAACTGCGCTACGAACAAAACCTAGTTGACATCTTTCCGGAATTCCCCGCCTATGGAAAAAACATTACCATTCGCAACCTCCTGAATCACAGCGGAGGCCTTCAGGACTACGAGACGTTGATGGACCAAGCCGCTGCGCCGTCTGCGATGGGTTCTTCGGCGCGCAACTGGACAGAGGTGCACCAAATTCAAGACGCAGAAGTTCTAAGCTTGCTCGAACATATCGACCACGGCATGTTCGCTCCGGGCAGCCAGTGGTATTACAGCAACTCCGGCTACGTCATCCTCGGCCTAGTGGTCGCCAAGGTGTCTGGTCAGCCCTTTCGCGAATTTCTTGCGCAACGAATTTTCGGTCCGCTGAAGATGACCCACACTTTGGCGTTCGAAAAAGGACATAACGAAATCACCGATCGCGCGTACGGACACACTCGCGATGGCGACACCTGGAAGCAGACGGATCAAAGCTCCACCTCGGCCACATTGGGCGACGGCGGGATTTATTCGTCACTTGAAGATCTAACCAAATGGGATGTAGCTTTGCTGACGGACCAGCTGCTGAGTAAAGGAGAAATGGGGCCCGCGCTCACGCCGTTCCACTTGCCTGGTGGAAGCCAACCGACGTGGCCTGCGGACGCCGATCGACCGCAAGGCTTCCCCGCTCTGTACGGCTTTGGCTGGTTCGTCGACCCCTACCGACATGAGCCGCGCATGTGGCACTACGGCGAAACCTCAGGCTTCCACTCTTACATCGTCCGCTTCACCGGAAAAACCGCCGCGACTGAACAGGGCACTTCTTCTGCCGATCCCCTGGCGGGTCTTACCATCATCATCCTTTGCAACCGCACCGACATTTCCCCTGAATCCCTGGCTCTGCAAATCGCCGACATGTACTTGACTGGTTCGAAGTAGGAAGTACGCAGGTAGACAATAAGCCGGGCCACAAATGTGACGTCGTTTTTAGCTTAACGTCAGCGTTACTAAATACTTGCGCACTCTTTTGAGCATCGATTTTGAGGTGCTGTGTGTTTTCAATGACTTAGAGACTCTTTCATTTCATAATAAATGAGAAGTCTTTGCTAATCATCGTGTTGCGCACTCTTTTGAAAATATACCGGGGGTGGGGGTACCCGATGTCGGCGAGACTTAGGACTGCGGGGAGGAAACCCCAAGCAAGCTGCGCCCGTAGCCCGCACGCTGTTCCGACGGGCAATAAGAAAGGTAGCGAGTCGGCAGCCGGCGAAATTGATCACCGCCAGTCATGAGCGGTGATGTTACCACATAGTTAAATTAGTTTAAAGTTAATTTTGGGGCAGGAATTAGTTCTAAGCCATGGCAGTTTTCGGAGCGATTCACAGGCCTTCGAGACTCCGCTGTCGGAGGGCAAGGAAATTAGGGTCCCGGCGAACCGCAGCACGTATTTACGGGATCTATGACATCCCGGCCAGTTTCCCCAGACCCTTCATCTTGCTGCGGGCGGCCATGGCGCCGTATTGCTTCATCATCTGGCGCATCTGCATGTATTGCTTGATCACCTGGTTCACGTCTTGCACGGTGGTTCCGCTGCCTTTGGCGATGCGCTTACGCCGCTTACCGTCGATGACGTTGTGATCCTGGCGCTCCTGGTGAGTCATCGAATTGATAATGGCCTCCACCTGCTTTAATTTGCCTTCGTCCACCTTGGCATCTTTCGGCAGGGATTGCAGCGGTCCCACTTTCGGCAGCATGTCCACCAGTTGCTCAAGCGGCCCCATCTTACGAATCTGCTTCAGCTGGTCACGAAAATCCTCCAGCGTGAAACCCTCGGTGCGCAGTTTGCGCTCCAGTTCCAGAGCGGCTTTCTTGTCCACCGCCTGCTCCGCGCGCTCGATCAAGGACATGATGTCGCCCATACCCAGCACGCGTGACACGATGCGCTCGGGATAAAAACCCTCCAGCGCGTCGTATTTTTCGCCCAACCCAACAAACTTTACGGGCGCCCCAGTTACTTTACCGATCGACAGCGCCGCCCCTCCACGGGCATCGCCGTCCAGTTTGGTCAAAACCACGCCGGTCAGGCCCAGCCGCTTGTGAAACTCTCCGGCGGAGCGCACCGCGTCCTGGCCGATCATGGCGTCGGCGATAAAAAGTATTTCGCTGGGATTCAGTTCGCGCTTCAGGGTGCTCAATTCTTCCATCAGCGAATCGTCGATGTGCAGGCGCCCGGCGGTGTCCACCAGAATCACATCGCTGGCAGAAAGCTTGGCTTCCTTAATAGCGCCTTTCACTATCTCCATCGGTTTATCCGTGCCAGCACCGGGCCAGATCGCTGTGCCCACCGCCTTGGCCACTTGGGCCAGTTGTTCGCGCGCCGCCGGCCGATACACGTCGGTGGAAACCACCAGAGGGCGGTGACCGTGTAATGCCAGCCACTTCGCCAATTTTCCGGTGGTGGTGGTCTTACCCGAGCCCTGCAGACCCACGATCATCCATACCGAGGGCGGCTTGGAGGCAAATAATGGCTTGGCGTGCTTTCCCAGCATGGTGGTCAGTTCGTCGCGCACGGTTTTGACCACTTGCTGGTCCGGCGAAAGTTGCATCATCACTTCGCTGCCAATGGCTTTTTCCTTGATGTTTTTGAGCAGTTCGTCGGCTACACCGACGTTCACGTCGCCTTCCAACAAGGCCTCGCGAATCTCCACCAGCGCGGCATCCAGGTGCTCGGCAGTCAGCTTGCCCTGTCCACGAAGATTTTTGAAGGTGCGCTGCAGTTTCTCGGTTAAGTTTTCAAACATTTTTTGGTCTCAGATCAAACGGAAATAAGCAGCAAATCGAAGTGGTCATCCACGACTAAACGTAGCCCGCGTCAATCTTCACATCGATTCTAGGTGACGCTCCAAGGCGGGTCAAACCAGCTTGTTGCAGAGCGCTGAAAACGACAACGGACGCTGCATTGTGGGCACCTCCGGTGAGCTGCGCCAGAGGCCCCTTAGAACGCCACGCGAAATCCCAATTGCGCGGCAAATGGGATCCCCACAGTGGTTCCTGGCCCAAAGAAATCACCCAGCGCCCCAGCCGGCACCAGTAACTGTCGAGGGTTGGTAATCGGCTTAGTCTGCGAGCAATCCGCATTCAAACAAAAGGCAGTGGCGTTCGTCAGGCTGTTGACGGGCGTGGGCCGCGCACTGATGTCGGTGACATAGTTCGCGCCTGGATTGTTGCGGTTGAATAAATTGAACAATTCAATAAAGGGGGTGACCGAAAAACGCTCGTGAAAGGTAAACGGGCGGCTCACCCGCAGGTCCGCCTGCACGTAGGGCGACCCGCGAAACTGATCCAGCTTCGTTTGCACTCCATTGATCACGGCACGATCGTTTCCGGGATCGCCCAGACCATTCACATCCACGGGAGTGGTCAAGGTAATCGGCCGGGCGCCCTCTGCCTGGAACAACAAGCCCAACTGGAATCCTCCCGGGGCGTGAAAATTCCCCGCCAACACCACACGGCTTCCAACATCTTCTCCGGACGGACCGTAGTCTCCTGGACCAAACGCATTCCGCGGATTGCATACGCCGTTTACATAATCGAAAAGCTCGCCCAGTATGCACCCCCAGGTTTGGGCCTTGGAGTACGAATAGTTCCCGACCACGTTGAAGCGCCGCGTGACATTTCCCTGCACGTGCAGAAGCAGCGCTTCGTAATTGGAACGGTTATCGGTGTGGGCCACGGAAACAGCAGGAACGTATTGCATCTGATCAGATGTGTCGCCGCCCGGAAACAGCGGGGTGAATAATGTCGAGCCCGGAACATAGGAATAATTTCGATAACCACGAACGCCCTGCTCATGCACCCAGCTGGCGCCAGCTGTCCAGTTGGCGTTGAAAGCGTGCTCGAAACCCGCGGTGGCGTGCAATGCGTAAGGAGTTTTATAGTGAGGATCGATCAGCGCTCCCGACCCGCCTGCGGCAGATCCGGGCACGCATCCGGGATCGGGGGCGGCACTAATCGCATTCGTGCAGGGAAGAGGTGTGGCATTCACCGCCTGCAGCGCTCCAACCCAACCATTTTGCGCCAGATCGTTATAAAACAGTCCGATTCCAGCGCGAATGACGCTGCGCCCTGAGGAACCCGGGGAGTAGGCCAGTCCGAGTCGCGGAGCGAATGCCGCGCGATAATCGTGCGGGGCTCCATTGACCAGTGGAATCTGCAACGCTTGTAACGTCAGGTAGGCTGGATTCTGGGTCTGATCGCGTCCGGATGCCCGGAAAAGCCCGAAAGTCGTGTCATAGCGCAGCCCGTAATTCACCGTGAGGTGTCGCGTCACACGCCAGGAATCCTGCGCGTACATTCCCAGCCGCTGCACATTTTGCGAAAAGCTTCCGTCGCTGGCGGGAGTGGGAGTGCAGGTGATTCCAGAGGTCGGGTCCGGCTGCACCGCGCATCCCGGGCTAAAGAAAAATTGCGAAGGGTTGGCGGCATAGAAGCTGGGATCCTGTGGGTATGCCAGGACCGTTTCCGCCGTCCCGGAGAGCGCTCCGCTCAAGACCGGCTCATGAATAAAATTTATGCCAAAACTGGGCGCGTGCCGCCCGGCGGAATGGCTCACGTCATAGCGCAGTTGATATTTTTCTTGATTGCGTAGCACCGGAAAGGCCGTAATGGCAGTGGCGAACTGGTTGTCGCCAAAAGTATCCAAGCCGGAAACAGTTCTAAAGCTGGCACTGAAAGGGAAGTCCAGGGTAAATCCCAGATAGTCGTTGCGCGTCTCCGTGCGGTGCAATCCGCTGGCTCCAAACAAGAAGGATCCCACCCAGGTGGGATTGAAGGCGTACTGTTCGCCAACCGCCAGGTTCAAATAGTTCGAATGCGAAGTCGCCCCCGTTGAGGGTAGCGTGCCTTGCTGAATCAGATCGTTACTGGTCAGGTAGCTATCCGCCGATGCGCGCAAAAACCACTGTGCGCGCGAGGACTGCTTCCAGTCGAGCCGCGCCATACCGAGAAAATCGTTAAATGGTACCGGCGCAATTTTCGGAACAGCGATGGAATCTACGCCAGGGACTAAACCCTGCGCGGCCAGTTGCGACAGTGCTGCAAATTCGTTCTGGCTGTTCGGGCTGTAAGCGATACTCGCGTCTTCGTGCACCAATTCGAAGGTCGAAAAAAACCACAGTTTTCCCGGCGTGATCGCTCCGCCAAGATCGCCGACATAATTCTGCCGGGAAAAAGGCTGTTTGGGATCCGGAGCCGGGTTTTCGATGGGAAAGCGCGCGTTCAATGCTGCCGCCCGCTCGTAGAACTCAAATTCGCCGTGCAGGTTATCGGTGCCGCGCCGCGTGCTAATCACCACTGAGCCAGCGGTGGTGCGGCCGGTGTCGGCATTTTCTTGCGCGGTTCGAAAGGAAAATTCCTCGATCGATTCCGGTGAAAAATTCTGCAAAAATCCGCCGATGTAATCGTCCGAGTTGTCTACCCCATCCACGGAAAGCTCGTTGTTCAATCCTGAGCTTCCTCCCGTTGAGACCGCGGTGATGCGGGCTTTCGTGGGATCGGAAGGCTCCACCGGCTCGGTCCCCGGCACCAGATAGGCGATGTTGGCAAAACTACGGTGGGCAAGCGGAATCTCGAGCAAGTCCCGCGCGGTCACAATACCTTGCTGCACCGTGCTCGCTACATCGATTGGCTGCGACGAAATAGAATCGGCCCGATCGTTCACATGCACTTCCTGATGAACGCCCGCAGGACTAAGCTTAACGTTCAGGTCGCGAGCCGAACTCAGTTGTACCTCCACGCGAGTTTCCACCGGTTCGAATCCGGGTTGTTGCACGCGCACGCTGTAAGTCCCCGGCAGCAAATCATCCACGCGAAACTCGCCGCGTTCGCTGGTGATAGCTTCTCGCTCCGTCAAAGAATCCGCCGAAGCGACGATGATTCTGGCGCCGCTGATTCGTCCGCCGCCGGCGTCCTGCACCACTCCACGCAGATTTCCGCGCGGGTTTTGCGCCATGGCCAAAGGCATGATCGCAGCGCACAGTAATGTGACCGCCAGCCACCGTCCTACGAGAGTCGTCGCCCACCTCGATACTCGGCTCAAGATATCTTCTCCTCACCAGGAGCGCGTAATCGGCATTTCGCTACATTCCCGGTGCCCCGCCTCATTTCAAATGCGCATCAAACCACGCCAGCGTGCGCTCGATCACGTCGCGCTGATGCTGGGGCTTCACGAACATGTGGCCTTCGTGTTCGTAAACCACCAATTGCGTTTCCACACCTTGGGCCTTTAGGGCGTGCCAGAATTCATAGGATTGCGGAGTAGGGCACTCTCCGTCGCTGTCGCCGACGATAATTAACGTTGGTGTTTTTACTTTCTTGACGAAGTTCAGCGGCGAGCTCTTGGCATAAATCTCCGGATCGTCGTACACCGACTTCCCAAAGAACGGAATCATCCACTGGTCGATGCTATTTTCGCCGTAGTAGCTTTGCCAGTTAGCGATTCCCGCACCGGCCATGGCGGCCTTGAAGCGATTGGTTTTCGTTACGCCCAGCATGGTCATGAACCCGCCGTAGCTCCAGCCCGTCAGCCCCAAGCGGTTGGCGTCGATGGGGGCCACGCTCATTGCTTCGTCAACGCCTGCAAGGATATCCGAAAAATCGCCTTCGCCAAAATCCTTAATGTTTGCGCGAGTATAAGCTTCTCCCTGCCCATAACTGCCCCGCGGATTGGGGCTCAATACAAAGTATCCGGCCCCGGCCAGTGCTGCAGCGTAGTTGTGCGGCGATGGCCATTGGGACATCGCTGCCCAGCTGGGCCCTCCGTGTACGGACACTACCAACGGGTATTTCTTGTTAGCATCAAACTGGCGCGGGTACAGCAGCCAGCCCTGCACTTCATGACCGTTACTTTTCCATTGAATGCTTTTGGCGTCGCCCCAGGCCTTCGTCACTCCTTCATTGCGCCGCGTAACCTGTTTCCAGCCGTCGATTTCGCCTGCCCACACTTCCGGAGGAGCAGCATAAGATTCCCGCACAAACGCCATGGTCTTGCCGTCTTCCGCTACAGAAATTGTCGGACAATATCCACCTACATCCGCTACCAGGTATTCGCCGGCTCTCCACAGAGTTTCCAGCTTTTTGCTATCCGGATCGACACTCGCGATTCCGACATCTCCGCCCGCCCATTCGGCGAAAATTATTTTGTTGGCGGCGGTCCAGGCGATCCAACTTGCTGATGTGTTCAGGTCCGGCGTGATGATTCGCGCTTCGCCGCCGGTCGCACTTATTGTAAAAATGTCGCCGCCGGTAAGTCCGGCGTCGCTCATCAACCCCTCGATAAAGGTCACCCTGTCGCCGTCCGGCGACCACGTTGGATTGGCAATTTGAAAGTGCGGCTTGTAGATCGATTTCATCAAGCCGCTGGCGCCTTCCAGAGTATAAAGTTCCGCAATCCACCAGTTGTTGTCGCCATTTCCCAGCGCTGCTGTCACTATGAAACGCAAGCCGTCCGGGGACCATGCGTATTCGTATATGTAAGTATCCGCGGGCGAAATTTGCCGCAGTTTTCCCGACGCCACATCGACTACTGCGAGCCGCTGCTCAAAGAATGCATCCTTAATCTCTCCGGTTTCAGGAGTTTCGGCTACCAACGGACCGGACGCGCGTGTGGCGTTCTCGGTATACAACACGCCGATAGATTTTCCATCCGGGGACCACTTGGGCGTAACCAAATAACCCTTAACGCTGGTCAACTTTTTGGCCGAGCCGCTAAACCGATCTCTAGAGCCGCCTGCATGGCTTGGCGCAGTCGCGACGTATAGTTGCCGTTGCCCGGCCTGCAATTCATCCGATAAGAACGCGATTCGCTTACTATCCGGCGACCACGCTACCTCGGTCTCCTCGGAATCCCTCGCGCCAGATCCAACTCTTAGACGCGTAGCGGCTCCGTTGGTCTGCAACTCCGAAATGTAAATTGCCTTATTCCCCGAAGGCGCGCCATCCTTGCCGATCAGCTTCTCCACCCAGGCCACACGCTTGCCGTCTGGCGAGATCGTAACTTGCTCAAAGCGATGGGTGGCGAACAAGGTCATCTCGACATCGTGAATCGGCTTCACGGAAGTAGACTTTTCCGCCGCCGCCAGTCGCGCTTCCACCGCCTGCTTGGATGTCGTCTGGCGCCTAGCTGTCAGCGCGCTTTTCGGCTGCGTTTCGGAGTTTTCCTGAGCAGCTACAGCTCCCGAGACCGACTTGTCCGCCTTATCAACATCCTGGCCGGATGGCGAAACCGGCGCGTGACTCAGAGCAAAAAAAGCGACAGTCACGAGTATGCTGACAAGGATAAAGTTTTGGCTGAGACTGAACTGCATTCGACCCCCTGCTGGGACCATCGCCGCGTTGCAAGTTACCTTATTCTTCTACGGCACGCTCCGCAAGACTGGGCGCACACTGCTTTACCGGGAATTGAACACCAAGGTCCCGCTAAAACCTGACGCGATCCCGGATGCACCATCAGCGGAATACAAAAGAAAAGTTCTTTGGCTACAGCGGAATGTTGCCGTGTTTTTTTCGCGGATTGGTGTCGCGCTTGTTCTCTAAGGAGCGCAATGCGGTGATGAGGTGTGCTCTGGTCTCAGCGGGTTCGATGACCGCATCAATATAGCCCCGCTCCGCGGCGACGAACGGGTTGGCGAAGCGATTCTTGAATTCTTCAATCTTCTCCTGACGCAACGCCTCGCGGGCGCCTTCCTGGGCTCTATCCAACTCGCGCTTGTAGACAATATTTACCGCGCTTTCCGGACCCATCACGGCAATTTCGGCGGTGGGCCAGGCAAAATTCACGTCCGTGCGTAGATGTTTGCTGGCCATGACGCAGTAGGCGCCGCCATAGGCCTTGCGAGTAATCACCGTGATTTTTGGCACCGTAGCTTCGGCGAAGGCGAAAAGGAGTTTGGCGCCATGGCGAATGATGCCGCCAAACTCCTGCTGCGTGCCGGGAAGAAAACCCGGGAACATCTTCAAAAGTAATGAGCGGAATATTGAAGGCGTCGCAGAAGCGCACAAAGCGAGCGCCCTTTACCGAAGCGCTGATGTCGAGGACGCCGGCGAGGAACGACGGTTGATTCGCCACGAATCCCGCAGGACGGCCATCCAGGCGAGCGAAGCCCACAACCATGTTCTTCGCAAAATGCTCGTGGACTTCAAAAAAATAACCGTCATCCACCACGGCATGAATAGCGTCCTTGATGTCATAGGGCTGCTGCGGATCGTCGGGGACCAGGGTGTTGAGAGATTCGTCGCGGCGTTTTGGTGTGTCCGTGACGGATCGTCGCGGCGCATCCTCCAGATTATTGGCGGGCAGGAAACTCATTAGCTCGCGAATCATGGCCAGGCAATCCGCGTCGTCGCGAGCGATAAAATGGGCTACGCCGCTTTTTTCATTGTGGGTAAGCGCCCCGCCAAGCTCCTGCTTGGTGACTTCTTCGTGCGTGACCGTCTTGATGACGTCCGGTCCGGTGACGAACATGTAAGAAGTTTCGCGGGTCATGAAAATAAAATCGGTGATGGCGGGGGAATACACGGCACCCCCGGCGCAGGGGCCCATGATGGCGCTGATTTGAGGAATAACTCCACTTGCCAAGGTGTTTCGCAAAAAAATGTCGGCGTACCCAGCCAGCGACGCCACGCCTTCCTGAATACGTGCGCCGCCGGAATCATTCAAGCCAATCAAGGGAGCGCCAACGCGCATGGCCAGATCCATGATCTTGCAGATTTTCCGTGCATTGGCTTCGGAAAGGGAACCGCCAAACACCGTGAAATCCTGGGCAAAAACGTACACGAGACGGCGATCGATGCGACCAAATCCGGTGACAAAACCATCCCCCGGGGGGCGTTGAGTCTCCATGCCGAAATCGACACAATTGTGACGAACAAATTTGTCCAGCTCTTCGAAACTGCCTTCGTCCAGCAAAAGATCAATACGCTCGCGGGCGGTTAGTTTTCCGGCCTTATGTTCTTTCTCGCGCCGCTCCGAGCCGCCGCCAGCCTCGGCTTCAAGAGCGAGCCGGCGGAGTTCCTGCATGCGATCCTGATGTTTAGATTGAGCAGCAAGTGGGCTTTTCTTCTGGTTAGACAAGTGGGCCCTCCCCGAGGGTTGGTCGGTCATTCCTAAAAATGCGAACCGCCAGATGAGTGGCTAGCCAAACCGTTCCAAGCAGGAGAAGCACGCCGAGAAGAAGTTCCGCGCCGATAGCAGCAGTCCGGCGCACGGGTGATTCAATCCCGGTAACGAAGACCGTGGTTTGCACCAAGATATACATGGCGCCCAGGCTCATGGCCACGATGAGAATGGTGGTCAAAAGCGATGAAAGAATCATTTTCATGAGGTTCCCGCAACGCCACAACGCACAGGCATATAAGGATAACGCAAGCAATCAGACCGGCGGGTTCGGCGACAAAGCTAAACCTACACAGTGAATAAGCGGCGGTTGGAAAATCAACGAAGTCCCGACCAGTCGTCAGCTACAAGAATGGAATCGATGGGATTCGCAGGGTCGTATTTGACGCTCGCGGGCTGACCGGCAACCAGTCGCTCAAATCGGATTTGCCCTTCCAGACCGGTGATGTCCTGAGCGGTGTGATAAGTAACGCCGGAAATTGCGTAGCTGTAAGAGACCAGGTGCCGTTGCTGCTTATCGGCGAGCGGGCGTGCGGGCGACTTAAACAAGGTCTTACGCTCGGGCCTTGGTTCGGGGGGATGCTCGGCCAATTCCACAACTTGACCTTCGGTGATGCGCCCGATCTGATTCAAGTGCAGGCGACGCTTGCGCTCGAGAGTTTCCGGTTCTTCCGGCGGACGGAGAAACGCAAAGCCTATCATCACCACGGCAACGATGGCAGCGCCGGCCATCGCCAGAATTATGTTCAAATCCACAAACAAAAATTCCAAAGAGCTAGCTCCAAGCAAAACATTCTATACGGGTTCACGCTAGCCGGTGCAAGGCGTAGGAGATACGTGCCTCGCGCACATCGTCGGCAATATCCAACAATCGCATTTTATCTGAATCAACCGTGAGCGGTAATTTGCGTTGAGACGGATGCACCGGAATGCACAACATATCGTAACTCGAATGTTGACCCAGGAAGATTGCTTGGGGCTTAAACCGCGCGTTTTCCGGAGTCGCCCAAACTTTTGGAACTAGTTATCGCACGGACGAAAGATTTCTCTGAACAGAACGCGATCGCAACAGGACAACGTTGGCCACGTCGAAGATGCGCATGAGTTAAGACGACAGAAGTGTAGCGAAACCATCAAGCCAAATTACGGCGTCGGTGGCACCGTCTCGACTGCCGCTGGAGAACTTGACGGACTCTCGTTCCCGGTGCGGTCCACTGCAGTTACGGTGTACCAATACCGGTGGGCGGTTTGTGCGGAGGTATCGCGATACGCGGGCGTGAACAATAATTCGGTGGTTAACAATTGGCCTCGAAGGCCAGGGTCATCACTGCGATAAACGCGATAACCTGCGAAATCCGGCTCCACGTTGATGGACCAAGAAAGTTCCACGATCGAGGTGTCCGGGTTCTCTCCCGGCAAAATTACCGCGGAGAGAGCTTGCGGGGCGGCGGGCGGAAAAGTATCGCGGGGCGTTACGATCGCTGGCGCGGAGTCGGACGACTCGATGGTCGTGGAATTCTGGCCGGCAATGCTGCGGACGATGTACGCGTAGGTTTTACCGAACTCAAACGATTTGTCGCTGTAGTGGTTTTCCGGTTGGGACGCCAGGAGTTTCAGCTTCGCATTTGAAGGCAGTCTGGAACCTTCGTTGGTGATAACCGCGGCGTCAGCGGTATCCAATTCTGCCCGGTAGATATTGTAATTGGGAGCGAGAGTGAGCTGTTCGCCGGCGGAAGTGCGGTCGACGGGAAGCCAGGAGAGGGTGATGGCGGTCTCGGTAACAGCGCTTTGTATCGAGGCGATCCGCGCGGGTGGGCTGAAAATGCGGATAGAAATGATGTTGGAATTCGCCGAGGAGCGCTTTCGTGAAAGGCGCGAGCGCACAGCATAAATCAGGATGCCGCCCGGATGAGTCGTTTGGCTGGACTCTACGGGATCGGCAAACTGAAATTGGTCCACGTTCAAATATTTGTCAGCCAGAGCAGCGGGCACAATATCCAAGACTTTTAGGGAATTTAGATCAGGAGACCCATCGGACTTGGTTGTGCCACGAAGAATCTCAATCGCTGGAGTGGAGAGCAAACGATCGCCAGCGACGGACCTGGTGGGCATTGTGAATGCAAGTTGCACGCTGTCGCCCGCCTGACGGCCGGAAAGATCCTTTATGGGAGCGGCCATCGGCGGGATCGGAGCAACAGGTTCACCGGGAGCACCACAGCCGACGATGAGAATCGCGACCAGAAGTAGGCTGCCGGCGCCCGGCACAAAGGTTCTGTTCGTCGACCGTCGGAGAATCGCTGGCGGGCTCACTCGATTCGGCGCTCCATTCGGCAATTGGGGATTTATAGAATGTAGCGGCTCAAGTCCTGATTCTTGACGATGTCGGCAAGTTGTTTGGTCACGTAAGCGGCGTCAATCTTCACCGTTTTCTTTTTCAGATCAGGGGCTTCGAAGGACAGTTCGTCCAGAACCTTTTCCAGGATGGTGTGCAGGCGACGCGCACCGATATTTTCGGTTTGTTCGTTAACGCTAGTGGCAAAACGGGCGATGGCCGCAACAGCGTCATCCGAGAAAGACAGCTTGACGCCCTCCGTCTCGAGCAACGCCACGGATTGCTTAAGCAGCGCGTTTTTCGGCTCGGTAAGAATGCGAATAAAATCTTCTTCTTTCAAAGACTGGAGTTCGACACGAATGGGCAGCCGGCCCTGAAGCTCGGGGATCAGGTCGGAAGGTTTGCTCACGTGGAACGCGCCTGCGGCAATGAATAAAATGTGATCGGTGCGAATCATGCCGTAGCGGGTATTTACGGTAGTCCCTTCAATGATCGGCAGGATGTCGCGCTGAACGCCTTCGCGGGAAACATCCGGTCCATGCCCAGATTCTCTACCGGCGACTTTGTCAATTTCGTCGATGAAAATGATGCCCATCTGTTCGGCGCGCTCGACAGCGGTGCGAGTAACCTGGTCCATGTCCAGAAGCTTGTTTTCCTCTTCCTGAATCAGATATTCAAAGGCATCGGCCACGGACATTTTGCGTTTCTTTTTCTGCTGGCCGAACATCCCGGAGAGGACGTCTTTAATGTTGACATCCATCTCTTCCACGCCCTGATTGGAAATAATTTCGAAAGAGGGCATCGAGCGTTCGCGGACTTCAATGTCCACCATACGCTGGTCAAGTTTGCCTTCGCGGAGTTGGACACGCAGTTTTTCGCGAGTGCGGTCGGTTTGCTCGCGCTGCGAAGTAATTTCCGATTCACTGGCCCCGCTCGCGGGAGATGGCGAGGGCGGGAGCAGAAGATCCAGGACCCGTTCCTCAGCGGCTTGTTCCGCGCGGTCGGCGACTTCGTCGAGTTTTTCTTCGCGGATCATGTCGATGGAAGTTTCGACCAGATCGCGGACCATGGATTCCACATCGCGTCCTACGTAGCCGACCTCCGTGTATTTCGAGGCTTCCACTTTCACGAACGGGCAGCCTGCCAGGCGAGCCAGCCGGCGGGCGATCTCGGTTTTACCAACGCCGGTGGGGCCGATCATCAGAATATTCTTAGGAAGAATATCTTCGGCGATTTCTGGCGGAAGTTTTTGGCGGCGTACACGATTGCGCAGTGCCACCGCAACCGCACGTTTTGCGGCGTTTTGGCCAACGATGTATTTATCAAGCTCGATAACAATTTCCCGGGGAGTCATGTCATCGAGGGCGGAGGAGTAACTCCTGATCTTCGGTGGGAGCGGTTCCGTTTGCGCCAGGAGTGATGTACAATTTCTTTTTCAGTTTTGGACGGCATCAAATCCTTCTAAACTTTCACTCCGAACTCGGCTCTAAATTCTGATATTCAATGCTCGCAACCAGCCACGGAAAAGAAAACGCTATGTTGGATGCCTCCGCGGCTGCGGTCGGCATAAACTGTACTTCTAAAGTTCCTCAATCGTAAAGTTCGCATTGGTATAGATGCAAATTTCACTGGCAATGCGCATAGCTTCCATAGCCAGATCCTTAGCGTTCAACTTGGAATGCTTTAGAGGGCGCGGGCGGCGGCGAGAGCGTAAGATCCGCCGGATCCGATAGCCACGATGCCATCGTCGGGCTCAATTACGTCGCCGTTACCCGAAAGAATGAAGGTGCCCTTGCTGTCGGCAACGATAAGCAAGGCCTCGAGATGCCGGAGGGCACGGTCTTTCCGCCATTCCTTGGCAAGTTCGACCGCGGATTTCTGGAGATTGCCAGAATGTTCCTGCAGCTTGTTTTCGAAGCGCTCAAACAGGGTAATGGCGTCCGCAGTTGAGCCAGCGAAGCCGGCAATCACTTTATCGTTAAAGAACCGGCGCGTCTTGCGGGCGGTATGTTTCATGACGTGATCGCCCATGGTTACTTGTCCGTCGGCGATCAGCGCTAGCTTGTTTTCCTTGCGCACGCACAGAACGGTTGTTCCGTGCATCAACGCGTCTCCTTGAGAATGCGGCATGTCGATATTATACCGCCGAGTGCGTTGCGGTCCCTAAATTCGTGTGAGGCTCGATTTTGGGCGCGCGACAGCAGTGTGAGCGGTCTTAACTGTCGCGCGGCTAAAGCCATGGCGTTTCGATAGCGATGGCCTCGATCGTTATCATGGGATTGACGCCGGATGCACTTGGAAAAATGAGCCGTCCATGACAAAAAGATTGCGCACTTCCCAAGTCTCACCGTCCGGATTCGTGGCGGACGTTTTTGGTGAAGAGCCGAGCCGTGCTGAGCCCATGATGTGGAAGGAAAAAAGTGCTAGCCGGCCGGAATCCCAGCCGGCGGAATCCATCGCTCGCGTGAAGGATCGCAAGGAGCCGGAACGACCGGGCTCATAAGAGCACCACTTGGCATGCGGGAAAAAATATGCGGGCGCCCGCAGCTTCAAGGATACGGGCCGCGGATATAAATCCATGGCGCAAATGATGGGCGGTCGAAGCGCGAAAGAGCATAGTGGGTGACCGGATGTCCTTGCGGATCGATAGCTACAGAGCCACCGTCTTGATCACGAAGAAGAACACCGATACCGACGGTGTTAGCCAAGCGCTTAAGAAATGAGCGATGCTGATCCGGACTGCGCCAGGGAAGAGCGGCCACGGCGATCACCGGTTGCATCGCGGTGGTTTCATATTTCACGCCAAAATTTCCTGTCAGCGAGCGATGTTCATCGGAATAGATTGCCTGCATGGTTCCTTCCCAAGGACGAATTTCTTCGTCGAACACGCCATAAACATTGGAGACCGGATGCAGATGAAGATGCTTGCCAATATGTTTGTTGCGCAGGCCGGAACGGAGCAGTAGTGCGGGTGTATGAATGGCGCCGCAAGCGACAACCACGGATTTGCAGTGAATGGAACGCGATGTCCACTTTTCGAAACCGGCTTCTATACCCGTGGCGTGACCGGCTTCGAAAGCGAAGTTTCTGAACGCGAGTTTCGGTGACAATGCGGGCGTCGATTTTTCTCCGCGTCCGCTAAGCCACGTTTTGTCGACAGATTGTTTTGCGCCTAACGGCGCATCCGACTCCGCAATAGCCACAAATTTCTCCCCTGGTCGCAGCCGACAACATTGCGGGGCATAGCCTCAACATGCCAGCCCAAAGCCCGCAACCCGCGCTCGAGAATCTGCTCGCGCGCGGAGATTCGATTGTGATTGAGTTTACGGAGAGCCGGCCGCATACTGCGTCAAGGCTGCGCGGTGTATTCGTTTCGCGTGAACCATGGACGCCCCTGGCGGCCCATTCCGCGCGAATATCATCGGGCGTTCGAAACGATGTGGTGTAATTGACGACCGTTCCGCCTCCCAAACACTCGCCCGCTAACAATCCAACACTATGATCGGCAGTCGCGGCGGAACCGCCCTCAGCTATAAAGACGTTGTACCCGGCGAGTTCCGCGCCATCGAAGTCGGCGTCATCGTAATATCCGCCTGCTTCGAGAATGATCACATTTTTCCCGGCGCCGACGAGAACGGCGGCGGCAGTTCCCCCACCGGCACCCGAGCCGATAATGCAAATGTCGCAAGAGAGTTTGGTGTCTTGTTGATACCGGAGTACGTTCAGGGGCCTGCACGAGTTGGATGCGAGCAGGTTCGGTGGACCGGGATAGCCGATTTTGTCCCACACCGGTGTGCGTCCGCCGTTCAAGTGCGGCAACATCACGTAGAGGTAAGAGACGGCTTTGCGCAAAGCCTGAAATGCGGCGCGGCGGCGATAAGCGAGCTCTCCGCCCACGAGAGCAACACGCGAACGCGAGTCTTCTTCGGCAAGAGTCGAAAAGCGCGAGGCGCGCTTGATCGAAACGATGCTGTGCAGATGCGAATCCCAGAAATTAAGCAGCTGCAGAAATTGTTGACGATCGGACGAACGGGGATTGAAATCCATGGCGTCGGCGATAGCCTGGGGAACGCCTAGATCGCCGGCCGACGGCCAGCCATCGCATCTTGGGGCGAAAGCGTCACATATGTTCTGCAGGGCGAGCTGCTGACGAGGGGTTAATTTCATGTACTGCGACAGACTAGCAAAGAGAGCCGCCGCCACGCCGAAATTAAAGCGGCTCGAAGATCAATCTCTGGCGTTCTTATATTTATCTTTATCTTTTTTGCTTCCAACTTCGGCATAGCGTTTTTCGAGCGCGGCCTTCGTGAACATATCTTCCGAAAAATGCGGATCGAACGTGCAGTTGTCGTAGAAAGCCTGGTAGAAACGATGCCCGTCGCGCTCGCGAGAAATTTGCAGCGCGACCATCACGCCGTCTTTGCGCTGGTAGTTCGTATAGATGGTGGTTTCTTGAGTGCGCTGCTGGGTTTTTCATCAATGCTGGTGACCACACTCTGAAGCAATAAATGCGAACTGCGGTCAATACCCAGGCGCAGGGTGCGCTGCTCATCGGAAATTTCCACCCAATCGACTGGCCGCATATCGACGATGCCCTGGCCGGCATAATTGAGATTTAAGCTTTGATCTTTCAGTCCGCCGCGCAACAAATTATCCACGTTGTATTTCACCGATTGCTCGAAATCAGAGACAGCCTTGGCAGGCTCTTCGCTGACGCCGGCGCGGTCCATGGTCCAGCCTTGATTGCCAGTCGAATAGTCGATGATATTGCGCTTTTTCGAGTAGTCGATGCGGTGCTTATCGGGATAACGCCAGTAATCTTTGAAGTCAATGAAGCCCAGTCAGCTCGCCATCGTGGCCAAATTGCGCGCGGCGGCCGTCGCATTCGCGCTCGCGAACTTGAAGGTAGGCAGGGTCCGCCCAAGGCGTCCGTCAGTTGGCCGAGAATTTCGCCGCGCCTTGGCGACGCGTTGTTCCGGCAGCATGGTGTCCGGATTCTGCAGGCGGGTGGCGGCATCGCACGATAGAAGCCGAGATGCATGTAACGCGATAAAAGCAAAATTGCGGCGGCTCGACGAGAACAAGCGCCCACGACTCAGCCGCACTCCAGCCTGCAACTTCAGCCGCACAAGACCGATCCTCCATTTACATTGATGACCTCGCCGGTCATGAAGTTGGCTAGATCGGAGGCCAGAAACAGAATGGGCCCGGCGATTTCTTCCGCAGTACGCGGCGCGGCCCGAGGGGAATAGCGGCAGCAACCATTTTTTGGCCCGGCTTTCGAATTGAGGACGGCATTGGACATGTCTGTGGCAACCCAACCCGGAGCGACCGGAATTAACCAGAATGTTATGGCGGGCGAGCTCGCTGGCTAGCCCTTTGGTGAAGCTGATGATTCCGCCTTTGGATGCTCCGTAGTGCGTGTGCAAGGATTCGCCGCGCTGCCCTGCCGTGGAGCTGATGGGAATGATTTTGCCGCACTTTTGCTTGATCATGTGCGGCACGGAGAAATGAATAATGGAGTACACGCTGGTGAGATTCACGCGGAGCATTTCATCCCATTGCTTTTCGGTCATTTTTTCGATGGGCAGATCGTCGCTGTTCCAGACGCCAGCATTGGGAACCACGATATCCAGACGCCCCAGCCGGGAAATTGCGAATTCCACTAATTTTTTGTTATCCGCGTGGCGTCCAACATCAGCTTTGAAGGCTTCCACGCGGGTGCCATGTTTGGCGGCGTCCTGCTCTACCTGCGTGGCGGCTTCTTTGCATTTGTAATAGTTGAAGACTACATCCGCGCCAGCTTGAGCGAAGAGTTTTACCGCCGCCGCGCCAATCCCTCTGGAACCTCCGGTAATGAGTGCCGCTTTGCCCGCCAATGAAATCATCTGTCCCCCAAACACACTGTTCGAACGTAAATAACTAGCGCGGAACTTTTCCGCTTTGCCCGCGGAACGCCGATTTACTCGGCAGGATCTTGGCAGCTACAATTTTTGCGCGACCGCGCTACGTGATTGACTGGCCGCGGCAATGAAGTCCCGAAACAAGCGTTCAGAAAAAGCGTCTCCGAACATGCGTTCGGGATGCCATTGCACGCCGACGACCCAGTTCGCATCGCCGGTCCATTCTACAGCCTCGATGGTGCCGTCGGGAGCATGCGCGGTGACTTGCAAACCTTTGCCTACGCGCTCCACGGCTTGGTGGTGCGAGCTATTGACGGGCGCCTCCACGTAGCCGGCGATTTTGCGCCAGACGGCTGGCCTCCTCAAAATTGCGGCGATGAACCGGGTCGTCGTTTGGCTCGGGGACGATGTCGTGCCTGGTGTGCGCTATGGGCGTGTCGGTTTCTTCACGCAGATCCTGAATCAGGGTGCCTCCGAGATAGACGTTCAGGAGCTGGCAGCCGTAGCAAATAGCCAGGACAGGTTTTTTTTCGCTGAACGCGTGCTTCAAAATGGCTCTGATCGGTCCGTTCTCTCGCCGGGCATCCGGGGGCTCGGACTTTCCGCGATTTACCTCGCCGTATTCGGTGGGATGTGACGTCGGCTGGGCTGCCTGGCAATACGAAGGCATCGAGGATGGGAGAATATCTCTTAAGGGTTGCGGATGTTGAAGCGACAACAGAACAGGATCACCCCCGGCGGCGCGTCACGGCATCCTGGTAATTCTTGGCCTTGGCGAAATTGACTGTCGGCTTCTTCCGCGGACGGTACGCCAAGGAATGCCCACTCGAGGGCGTTGTAGTTTTTGCGGGCTCATGGAACTCATGAATCCTAGCATCCCAGCCAGAAGGGCAGCAAACCGCATTGGCGCCGCGAGGCGCGGCGCAGTCTCGGCGCGCGGATGGACGTCATTTGCAAGCGGATTGGGTTTGCTTGAGTAGCAGAGCTTTTAAGGCAAAATTCGGCTGTTGGAAGAATGGCGGTAGCCTGCAAGACTGGCGGCCAGCTCCTCGGCGGAATTGGCGCAGAGAGTGACGTGGCCCAATTTGCGGCCTGGGCGGGGGGATTTCCGTAGAGGTGCAGATGGGCGGTGGGAATAGCGAGCATTTCGGATGCTTGCGGGGGTGTCGCCAATCAGGTTCAGCATCGCGGAGTACCCGTCGACATCCGTGGAGCCCAGCGGAAGATTCATGATGGCCCGCGAGATGATTTTCGAACTGGCTGGTTACCGCCCCTTCGATGCTCCAATGCCCGGAATTGTGGACTCGCGGCGCCATTTCGTTAGCCAACAGGCGGCCTTGGCATTCAAAAAACTCGATGGCTAAAATGCCCACGTAGCCGAGTCGGATTCAAGCAGGCTGCGCGAGATGCTTTCGGCTTGGTGCTGAAGGGCAGGTTCCAAGCACGGAGCGGGAGCAAGTGACAGTCTAAGAATGCCACCGTGGTGGCGATTCTCGACCAAAGGGTAGAACGCGATGTCACCATTGCGTGCCCGCACCCCGAGAATGGAAAGCTCGCGTGTGAAGGAGACGAATCGCTCCAGTACGAAAGGCGCAGAGCTCAACCAGCTCGCTGCCGCATTCGAATCGTGAGCAACGCCAGCCTGGTTAAATGCGTCGCCGATTTCATTCTTTAACCTGGCAACGTCAGCGGACGTCCGCAACATCCACTGGCCCTTACCGTCGTATCCAAACCGGCACGTCTTTAGCACCGCCGGCAGTCCAATATCCGCGATGGCGGAGTCCAGCGAATCGAAATTACAAACGGGAGCGAATTCCGTGGTAGCGATTCCCAATTTGCGAAATAAGCTTTTTTCTTTGACACGATCTTGCGCAATCTCCAGCGTGGCCGGCGCCGGAAAAACAGGGACGCGTTCCGCGAGGAATTTCGTCGCCTCCACGGGAACGTTTTCGAATTCATAGGTCACCAGCTCAAGCCCGGCCGCAAACTTCTCCAAAGCGTTGTGGTCACCAAAATCCGCCGTGACCCGTTGAGCGATCCGCCCGACGGGCGCCTCGGGGGAGGGGTCCAGGAAGCGGAAGCGCAGTCCCAGGGGATAACCCGCAAGAGCAAGCATGTAACCGAGCTGGCCGCCGCCCAGAATACCAATGGTCACGAAGATTTCCTGTCTTTGCGGCCACCGGCGGCAGACCGTTGCGAGGGTCTCGACGAATTATTGCGGCGGGCAGAATTGGTGCGAAACGCGGCCGCGGGGTCGGGCGCGTCCAGAACGCGAGCAGTCTGAGTTTCACGAAATTTTCGTAATGATTCCCGTACCGCTGGATGCCTAATGCCAAGAATGGCTGCGGCCAGCAGAGCGGAATTAATGGCCCCCGATTTTCCGACAGCTAACGTGCCCACCGGAATCCCCGCAGGCATTTGGGCGATGGAAAGCAAGGAGTCCAGCCCCTTTAAAGCTTTCGATTCGACGGGCACGCCTAGAACCGGCAACACTGTTTTTGATGCAGTCATTCCCGGGAGGTGCGCGGCGCCACCGGCACCGGCGATAATTACTTCAAGGCCTCGGCTTTCCGCACTGGCGGCGTACTTAAACAGCAGGTCGGGTGTTCGGTGAGCAGAGACAACACGTGTTTCGTGAGGGATACCCAGGTCAAATAAAGTTTTGCAGGCAGGCTCCAGAGTTTCCCAATCGGATGAAGAGCCCATGATCACGCCGACCAGGGGATGGGCAACGGGATCGCCGAAGTTACGGGGAACAACTGATGATTTATGAGTTTTTTTGTGCAACTAGCTTCGCCTCGCAACTCTTACCGACTGCAGCTCTCAGTTCCAGTAACAAATGGCATCCGGAACCCGAAGTGATGAGGACGCATATTTTACGGCGTTTTGGACTTTGCCGCGACCTCCGCCCGCTTTTTCCAGTAGGACCGAAGTTGGCCGACCAGATAGAGAGACCCTGCGACTACGATCGCATCGTCGGGACCGGCGCCGGTTAGCGCCTGATCCAAGGCGCGCTCAGCATCCGGTATAACCACCGCATGGCGCGCGTGATGACTCACGATTTCCGACAGTTGGTCAGCTGATATGGCGCGCGGGGTCCGCGGCTCGGTGATGATTACTTCCGTGGCCAGTGGGAATAGCCAGCCGGCCACTTCGTCGACCGATTTGTCACGCAGGGCGCCGTAAACGAGCCAGATTTTTCGTCCGGCAAAATTGTCCGCCAGGAAGGTGGCCAATTCCCGCGCGGCAGACGGATTGTGAGCGCCGTCCAGATAAAGGTCTGGGTGAGAATGCAGTTTTTCAATGCGCCCAGGCCATGCGGTGCTGGCGATCCCTGAGGAGAGAACTCCGTCATCGATCGTGAAGCCTCGAGTAGAAAGGAATCTTGCCGCTGCAACAGCGTTCAGGGCGTTCTGTAATTGGAAACTGCCTCGTAACGCGGGTGCGATCTCCAGAGACCAGCCGGAGCTCAACTCCGTGATGCTCGCGGTGAAAAATCCATCTGGAAGGGTTTGCTGTTGGAGACGAGGAGGCGGGCGATTGCGGCTGCAGGCGATAATCGATCTTGGTGTCGATTACCTGACAGTGCAGTTCTGCGGCCCGGTGAAGGATGACCTCGCGAACTGCGGGCAATTGATCCGCTATAACAACGTGGAATTCCCGGCTTCAGGATGCCGGCCTTTTCCGAGGCAATTTCGCGAAGTGAGTGTCCCAGAAAGTTTTCGTGATCAAAATCGATGCGGGTGATGATGGTAACAACCGGCGAGAGAATGTTTGTGGCGTCCAGACGTCCTCCAAGGCCGACTTCAAAAATGGCGAAATCCACTCGTTCCTTGGCAAAATGCTCGGATGGCCATGGCGGTTACACACTCGAAGTAAGTCGGGTGGGCGCGCAACTTGCCCTCGGCCAGCAACATCTCAATGACGCCGTGGATTCGGAAAAAACTGCTGCGAAATCTTCGTCGCTGATTTCTTTCCCATCGATACGGATGCGTTCATTGATTTTTTCCAGATGCGGCGAGGTGTAGAGACCGGTTCGCAAGCCCGGCGTGACGCAAAATGGATTCGAGAAAAGCGGCAGTTGAACCTTTGCCATTCGTGCCGGCGATATGGGCGCTCGGAATCGCGCGGCTCGGATAGCCGAGACGTTCGTCCAGGGTGGCGATATTTTCCAGATTGAATTTGGCGCGGCCGCTTGCGTCGGGGCGGCCAATTCTCTGCCCAGGGAAAGCAGGTAATGTACGGCAGCGAAATAATCCATTTTCGCGGAGTTAGCTCAATAAAAGATCTAGCGACGTGCCGATGAAGGATTTCAGTTCTTTGCGAGGCACAATCGCGTCGAGAAAACCGTGCTCAAGCAAGAATTCCGATCGTTGAAACCCTTCCGGCAATTTCTGTCCGATAGTCTGTTCGATGACGCGCGGGCCGGCGAAACCGATCAGCGCGCCAGGCTCCGCGATATTCAGATCGCCAAGCATGGCGAAGCTGGCAGTAACGCCGCCGGTGGTCGGGATCTGTCAACAAAGAAATATACGGGAGTTTGGCGTCATCGAGTTTGCCGAGAGCCGCGGAAACTTTTGCCAGTTGCATCAAGCTGATGGTGCCTTCCATCATGCGCGCCCCGCCCGAGCAGGACACGGCGATAAAAGGCTGCCGCGTTTCGATGGCAGTCTCGATCCCGCGAGTGACTTTTTCTCCCGACGACCGCGCCCATGGAGCCGCCGATGAATCCAAATTCCATGGCGCAGCAAACCACCGGGCGACCATTCAATTGTCCTTCGGCGGTGATGATCGCGTCGTTCATTCCTAGTTTTTTGCGGGCTTCTTTTAGGCGCCGGCGTAAGGCTTGGTGTCCGTAAAATTCAGCGGATCGGAGGAAGTCATTCCCGCGTCATGCTCGGTGTACCGACCATCCAGCAACATTTCCAGCCGCTTTTTGGCGTCCATTTTGAAATGGAATTGGCACTTGGGGCACACATAAAGATTGGCTTCGAGGTCTTTGCGGAACACAATGGTGCGGCAGGATTCGCACTTCACCCACAAGCCCTCAGTGCGGACTCGACGCTCCTCCGGCGGAGTGGTTTGTTCAATGGCTTTTTTGTCGCGTTTGAACCAGGTCATAGTTGAATAGTCAGACCGCCTGAGCAGTGTGCGGCCGCTGGGATCTGCGTCTGGAATGGCTAATAGTCGATTCCGCGCTGCGCCAGTATACCCTTCGTATAGGGGTGTTTCACCTCGCGCATCTCGGTGACCAGATCGGCGAGCTCGGTCAGTTGCGGATGGGCGTTTCTGCCGGTGCAGATGACATGCACTCGTTCAGGCCTGATTTCTTAAAGCCTTCGGCGACTTCGCCGGGGTCGAGCATTTTGTAGCTAATGGTGTAATTGATTTCGTCAAGCACAACCAAATCGTATTTGCCGCTATAAATGGCTTCCCGCCCGGCTTGCCAACATTCCTGTGCGAGCCGGATATCTTCCGGATCTGTTTCTGCTCCGCCAATTTTTACAAATCCGCGACCCATGGGCCGGATTTCGAATTTTTCATCCCCCAACATTTTCGCCGCATCCAATTCCCCGTAGTGCCATGAAGCCTTTATGAATTGCACCATCAGCACGCGCAGCCCTTGGCCCACGGCGCGAAATGCAGTACCCAGGGCACAGGTGGTTTTGCCTTTACCTGGCCCGGTGTAGACAATCAGCAATCCTTTTTCTTCAGGCATGAAATCCGATCAGTGGTGTGAGTTATTGGCGAAACGCCAAGAAGTGTGCGGATTGGCTAGGAAACGATCAAGAGCTGCGCGGTAATGACATGAAAAGTTTCGCTTATACCAATTGAAGTCGTTTCACGAGTTCCCCGGCAATACAATGGATGCGATCTTGAGTGGCGGCAGGCATAGGCGGTTTTGTTTTTGCGTGCGGGTCGGACAAAACGATCCACAAGCCAGGCCGGTAAACTTCGTCGTCACCGGGACAAATCGCGCCAGTCAATTGAACAAGTTCAAGCGCGGGAGGCTTGGAATGCGTGAAATCCAGTTTCGCATTTTCGGGAGACCGGCCTGAAAAGGCGGGTGCACCAGCAGATCCATCAAAACTCCGCGAGCGTCATCGACTAGATCGCGAAATCCCTGCGAAACCAGAATGGAGTCAACATCGCGCGGGGTGGGTTGCTCGAGTTGATCAAGGTCGTAATCAGGCAAAGGCTTATCGAGAGGAATTTCGATGGTGGCTGAGGGTTGATTCTCGTCGGCGATGACTCGAACAGACATGGGTCGCTGTGCCTTTAAGTGACGACTACTTGGGGTAAGCGCTGCCGGAGAGAATGGCAAAAGCGCGGTAGATTTGCTCTACGAGCATAGCACGGGCCAGTTCATGCGAATAAGTCATGGGGCTGAGAGACAATTTTGCTGAGCCTTCAGCCGAGCATAGTTTCAGGAAAGCCGTCCGCTCCGCCACAAACAAAAATCAACTGGCGAGTGCTCGCGATCGCGATGCCCGCCAAGCCATTTGGCAAAGGCACCAGAGTCCATGTTTTTCCCGGCATCGTCCAGAACGACAACGGTAGATGGCTGAGAAAATGTGAATTTTTTTAATGCCGCTTCTGTTTCGCGCAGCTCGGTAATTTCGATGGGCACGAGCGCCCGATGCGTTTCACATAATCTTCAATCACGACGCGAAGTTCTGGACGTTGGGTTTTGCCAAGCATGACCAGTTGCAAACGCATCTATTTCAGCCCGTACTTCTTGCGCTTTTCGAGTAAAGTCTTCCTGCTGATTCCCAGGCTGGCGGCTGCTTGACTGATTTTGTAATGCACAGCTTCAAGGGTCGCAACGATCATTTCCCGTTCGACTTCGTCAATGGACCGCAAACTTACGGAAGCGTTTGATGCGAGGATACGCAGATGCTCGGGGAAGTTTGCAGGTTCAAGAAGCTCAATCTGATCGTCCATAATTTTGCCGTCCAAATTAGAGAAGACCACGGCGCGCTCCAACACATTTCGGAGTTCTCGGACGTTGCCGGGCCAGGAATAAGCCTTCAGCATGGCACGCGCGGCGTCGTTGAGCTGCAGAGCCGGCCGGTTATGGATAGAGCGCAAAGATGAGAGTCGCTGTTCGGCGAGCGGTAGGATGTCTTCGCGACGGTGGCGCAATGCAGGTACGGCGAGCGCCAAAACATTCAGCCGGAAATAAAGATCTTCGCGAAAACTGCCGGCCTGGACCGCGGCGGGCAGATCCACGTTGGTGAGAGCAACGAGCCGCGCCTGTATAGAGATGGTCTCGGTGCCGCCGAGCCGTTCAAAATTGCGCTCCTGAAGTACGCGAAGAAGTTTGGCCTGGGCGCCGGGAAGCAACGCGGCCACTTCATCCAGGACGATGGTGCCGGCGCCGCCAAGCTCCAGGCGGCCCAATTTACGATCGACAGCGCCAGTGAAGGCCCCTTTTTCGTGGCCGAAAAGTTCACTTTCCACCAGCTGAGGCGGCAGGCTGGCGCAGTCGATTTTTAGAAACGGGGCGTCGCGACGGGGGCCTAGTTCGTGAATCACACGTGCTAAATAGTCTTTGCCACTGCCACTTTGTCCCGTAATCAGGAGGGTGGTGGATACGGGAGCAACTTTTTGCGCAAATTCGAGAAGGCGCTGCGACGCGGGGTCCGCAGAAATCCACGGCAATCGCTCTGGAAGCATCAGGAAACTGCTTCACCCGGGAACCGGGAGTCGCCGGAACCGTCGCAGGAGGCGCTATCGTGGCCAAGGCTTTCGGGAGCATCCGGAATTTCCAGCTTGGGGGCGGAACGCCACAGCCGCTCGAGATCATAGTAGCGGCGGGCCTGTTCGCCGAAAACATGGACAACAAAACGGCCGAAATCCAGGAGCGCCCACTCGGCGGAACGTTGCCCTTCGCGATGCTCGGGAGAGCGTTGCGCTTGCTTGTCAAGCTGCTCTTCAACCTCATCACAGATGGCCTGCACTTGCGGGCTGCTGTAGCCGGTACAAATCACAAAGTATTCCGTGAACGCGCCCAGACCGCTGAGGTCCAGAACGGTAATCGCGCCAGCTTTCTTTTCTTGCGCTGCATGTACGGCGAGCTGCACACCCTTGGGAAGCGATTCTAGTTTCACTGGTAGAGCCTTTGTTTCAGGATGTATTCTTCAACGCGCGCGGCCACCAGTCCGTGAATGGATTGCCCGCGGTTCGCGCGGCGCCGGATGTCGGTCGCGGAAATATCGCTGCTGACATTTTCGAGAAGATAGACGGTGGTCCGGTGCAGGTGGGCCACAACCTGAGAGGGATGCGCGGCCTCGATTTCTTTCTTGGCGTCGGGGCGGGCGATTAAATCCGGCGGAATCACCAGCCGTAAGGCTTCCGGGCGAATCCCCGGCCGATTTGCGACGATGAAGTCGCACAAACCAAGCAGCGTTTCATATTCCTTCCACATAGGGATATCCAGGAAGGCGTCCGCGCCGATAATGAAAAACACCCGATCGCCGGGCCCGTTGTACGCGTGGCGGAAATAGCGAACGGTATCCACCGAATAGTGCAGTTGCGTGCCACTGAAATCCTCGCCGGCTTCCGCGAGCGAAGGCACGAAGTGCGGATGCTCGGTACACGCAAGCGAAACCATGGCAAAGCGATGGGGGAATGGCGCGAGATGTTGTTTAAGTTTGTGCGGGGGACGGCTGGCCGCGATGAAATGAATTTCATCGAAATTGAATCGCCGATCGGCGGCGCGGGCCACAGATAGATGTCCGTTGTGGATGGGGTCAAAGGATCCCCCGAAAATGGCTACGCGGCGCGGATGATGTTTAGACGCAGTTCGATGGGCTTGCGCGGTTGTCAATGCTTCTCCGGAACTAAGAAAGCAGCCTCATCGGATAAGGCCGCCTTCGCAATTCTCTCATGAATCTTAGTCGCCTCCGGCCACTGGCAATCCCGAATCTTCTTCGCTAGTGAGATGAGCAACGGTGGGTTGCGGTTGCTGCGGCAATAAATCTTGCTCCGGCTCGAGAACTGCTCGCGGAATCTTGTCCAAGGCATCCGCTATGCTGCGCACCAGGTCCTGGACACCCTCGCCGGTGGCGGCCGAAATCGCGTGAAACTCGAGATGGTTGTTTTCGCAAAAACCACGCAGGGAATCCAGCCGGATGCGGTCAGTCGTAGCATCGAGTTTTGTGGCCACGACAATTAACGGCTTTTCGGTGAGCATTTTGCTGAAGGCTGCCAGCTCCCCGGAAATGACCTGGTAAGCGTGAACTGGATCATCATCGTTCGAATCGCTGGTATCAATCAGGTGCACCAAAAGACGAGTTCGTTCGACGTGACGCAAGAAGCGCATGCCGAGGCCAGCACCTTCATGAGCTCCTTCAATGAGGCCTGGCAAGTCGGCGACCACGAATGTCCGGCCTAGTTCCGTGCCGTGCGTTCCAGTACCGCCGTCCGCGTTCACTACGCCCAAATTAGGTTCGAGAGTCGTGAAAGGGTAGTTCGCGATTTTGGGTCGCGCGGCGGAGATCACGGAAATGAGGGTTGATTTTCCGGCATTCGGGAACCCCACGAGACCTACGTCGGCAAGCAGTTTGAGTTCCAGGCGAAGATGGCGTTCCTGGCCGGGCAGACCTTCTTCATGTTCGCGCGGAGCCTGGTGCCACGGTTTGGCGAAGTGCTGATTTCCGCGGCCTCCACGGCCGCCGTGCGCTACCAGCACTCGCTGACCCGGTGTCGCAAGATCGGCGATAGTCTCCCCGGTCTGACCATCGAAAACTACCGTGCCGATCGGTACCAGCAGAACCATGTCCCCGCCGGAGTGGCCGGTGCAGTTTGAACCTTCCCCATGGCGGCCGCGGTCGGCTTTAAACTCGCGGTTATAGCGGTAGCGAAGGAGGGTGTTGTCGTTGATGTTGGCTTCCACAAAAATACTGCCGCCATGGCCACCGTCTCCGCCCGAAGGTCCGCCGCGAGGCACATATTTTTCGCGACGAAAAGCCACGCAGCCATTTCCACCGTGGCCTCCCTTCACGAAAATTTTGGCTTCATCAGCGAACATGAAAGATTCCCTTACTTTTGAAACAGAGATGGCGATGCAAAAACAAAACGGCCCCGGCTAACCGGGACCGCAGAAAAGTCGCAGACCTAAGTCCGCCTGAATTCAGAGCGAAACTGCCTTCAGTTAGCTACGGGCTTTGCCTGGGCGGCAGGCTCAACGCTGATGAAACGCCCGTGACGACCCTTATCCTTGAAAGTCACGATTCCGGTAACCAGCGCGAATAACGTATCGTCCTTGCCTTGCCCGACGTTGACGCCCGCCTGATGCTTGGTGCCGCGCTGGCGAATCAAAATCGTACCAGCATTGACAAATTCGCCGCCAAAACGCTTTACCCCCAGGCGCTGTCCGTGGGAATCGCGGCCGTTTGTAGAGGAGCCGCCGCCTTTCTTATGTGCCATGATGGAATCCTTTTAAGGGTTTAGGCTACGTCTAAACTTACTGCGGTTCGAACAATTTACAGCGTGATATCGCTGACTTGTACCGCGGTGTAATTTTGGCGGTGGCCACGAGAAATCTTGTATTGGTTGGTCTTTTTAAACTTCAAGACGGTCACCTTTTTGGATCGTCCTTGCTGGACAATCTTGCCCATCACTTTGGCCTTGGAAGCATGCTCGACCGGAGAGAATTTTTTTATCCTCAGTGTGCACGGCCAGAACGGACCCAAAAGTGACGGCTTCGCCGACATCGCCGCTAACTCGCTCAATTCGAATGGTATCGCCCGGCGCGACGCGGTACTGCTTGCCTCCGGTTTTGATGACTGCGTACATAAGCCTCCAAGCTGTGAAACCAAACGGTAATTATACGTTTGGCGCACCGATTCCGTCAACGAATGAAAACCGGCGTTTGAGCGGGCGGTGCCAGAACCTCTCTTCGCGAAAATTATGCTGGATTGGGTAACTGGCATGCCTGGCCCAAAAACTGATGTGCTCAACCCTTTCAGGCGTGGGGATGGGACTTGTCGTATATGTCCATGAGCTGGCGGATGGAAGCGTGGGTGTATTTTTGTGTGGTGGAGAGAGATTGATGGCCAAGTAACTCCTGGATGGCGCGCAGGTCGGCGCCATCGGCAAGCAGGTGAGTGGCGAAGGCGTGGCGCAAAGAATGAGGATGCAGGTCCCAGTCTATGTTTACCAGGCGCACGTATTTCTTAAGGATGCGTCCCACAGAACGCTGAGTGAGCCGCCGACCGGAATAGTTCAAGAAAACCGCATGGCTGTCCGGTGAGGGATGCTGACTCTTGTTACCGCGGGAGTTTTGAAGCAACAGCTCTTCCCGCAGCGGCCAATATCGGACCATGGCATCCTGGGCCTTCTGGCCGTAGGGCACAACGCGCTCTTTATTACCTTTTCCCATCACGCGAAGCATGCGTTCTCTTTGGTCGACATCGACCAGATCAAGGCCGGTCAACTCACTAACGCGGAGGCCCGCGGCGTAAAGCAGCTCCAACAACGCGCGGTCCCGCCGCAAAAACAGCCCTTCCTCACGCAATTTACTCGGTGACGATGTGGTTACAGCGGGCCGCCACTCCTTTTTCGGCTTGGTCGCACGCCTGGGAAGCGAACCGCCCATGTCCGCGAGCTGATTCAAGAACGCATTCATTTCCTCCGCTGAAAGAATCGAAGGAATGCGCTTCGGCAGTTTCGGAGTGGGCACCAGACGTGCCGGACTTTCCTTCAGTTTCCCTTCGCGCACGCAGTATTTGAAAAACGAACGCAAGGCGGCGAGCTTTCGTGCAATCGAAGATTTTTCCAGGCCGTCATCGTGGAGGTGAGCGATGAATTCGCGAATGATTCCGTGAGTAACCTCGTCCAGGGCGGGAAGTTGCACTCCAGGAGGAGTAAGAAAGGCCACAAACTGCCGCAAATCGTGGGCGTAATTTGAAATGGTGTGCGGGGAAGAATTCTTGACCGATGCAAGATACTCCAGATAGCTGTCGATGGCTGCTCTCATGGAATGCACCAATAGCCCGGCAATTGCCGCGCAGCAATAGGATGTGAAAAGTGGCGGAGCCGCTGTATCAGCGGGTTGGAGGACTTACACAACTTAGACTTTGGCTGGCTCTGGAACGGGCTCCTCAGCCGCAACTGCGGGCGGCTGTGCTTCCGGGGCGAGAATTTCCCAGTCGCAGCCTTCTTTAAGACAAGCGTGCACAGTTCCTATCTTCGTGCGCTTTTCAACGATGAACGGAGCCCCACACTTGGGGCATGGCTCCGGGATGGGCATGTGCGGAGTCGTGAAGTCGCAGTCCGGATAACGCGAACAACCATAGAAAACTCGCGGGCGGCCGCGCCCTCCTTTGCCAGCGCTGCCCCGGCGGACGAATTCGCCTTCGCTGCACTTGGGGCATTTGATACCCATAGTAATCGGGCGAGTGTATTTACATTTCGGATAGCCAGAGCAGCCGATGAATTCACCGAAGCGCCCATGCTTCCTCACCAGATGTGAATCGCAAAGCGTGCACTTTTCTTCGAGTTGTTCGTCCGGTTGGCGCGCGGTGCGGGTACCTTCAACCAGGCGGCGGGTCGTCTTGCAGTCTGGATAACCGGTGCACGCCAGGAAAACCCCGAAACGCCCCCGCTTGATAGCCATTTCTTTGCCGCAATTGTCACAGTATTCGACTTTATTTTCGTCACCGGGACCAGCTTCCGGCAATTCGGGCGAGAGGTCCTCGATGAATTCGCAGTCCGGATAGCGGGAGCAACCGAGGAAAAAGCCGTGACGGCTGATGCGCTCCAGGAGTTCCCCTTCGCCACATTTCTCGCACTTCTTGCCAGTGGGTATCCCGGCTTTGTAGGAGAGCATTTCGTCGCCGGCTTTATCCAGATCGATGACGAACTTGTCCCAGAATTCCCCAACCGCAGCCCGCCATCCCAGCTTGCCTTCTTCGATTTCGTCCAGTTCATCTTCCAAACGGGCGGTGAAAGTCACATCAAAAATGTCTTCGAAGCTGCGCACCAGCAAAACGCTGACGCGCTCTCCGAGCATGGTGGGAGTGAAACGGCCCTGATCCTTCTTCACGTACTCGCGGTCAACGAGCGTGGAAATGATGGAAGCGTAAGTGGAAGGGCGGCCGATGCCCTTTTCTTCTAAATCTTTCACCAGGGTGGCATCGTTATAGCGCGGGGGAGGCTCGGTAAAGTGCTGGTCCGGGCGTATTTTCTCAAGGCGCAGCACCTGTCCTTCGGTGACTCGGGGCAGGGAATTGCCTTCGCCTTCATCGGCCTTCTCGTCATCTTCGCGATCGGCCACGGCCGACGGCGTCTGGTATACCCTGAGGTAGCCATCGAATTTTTGAACCGAGCCATTGGCGCGAAATGTGTAATCCCCTGCGCTGATATCGAAGGTGGTCTGGTCAAAAATTGCGGGCAGCATCTGCGAAGCAACAAAGCGCTGCCAGATCAGTTGATAAAGCTTGAAGAGATCGTCTTCCAGATATTTACGCACGTCTTCCGGCGCGCGCATGGCGTCCGTCGGACGCACCGCTTCGTGAGCTTCCTGAGCATCTTTCTTGGATTTGTAGTAATTGGGCTTCTCCGGCAAATAGTTTGAACCGAAGCGCTCCGGGATCATCTCCCGCACTTGGGCCAGCGCGTCGGCGGAAACATTTACCGAATCCGTGCGCATGTAAGTAATGAGCGCAACAGAGCCTTCTTCCCCGAGCTCCACGCCCTCATAAAGTTTCTGGGCCAGAGACATGGTGCGTTTGGCGGTATAGCGTAAGCGATTGTAAGCAGCCTGTTGCAGCTTGGAAGTGGTAAAGGGTGGCGGCGGATTGCGCTTCTTTTCTTTCTGCGTGACGCTGACCACCTGCCACCTGGCATCGCTGACAGCGGACACAATCCGGTCCGCGGTCTCCTGATTGGAAACCTCTACATCTTCGCCTTTGAATTTGAACAGCTTGGCTTCGAAAAGGGGCGGCTCGGTGGCGTCGAGCATCGCATGAATACTCCAGTATTCCTGCGGCACGAAGGCGCGAATTTGCATTTCTCGCTCGACGATAAGCCGCAGGGCCACAGTTTGCACACGGCCAGCCGACAAACCTCGACGCACCTTGTCCCACAGGATAGGAGAAACTTTATATCCCACCAAGCGATCAAGGACCCGGCGCGCTTGCTGCGCGTCCACCAGGTCGCTGTTCACGTCTCCGGCTTTGGCAAATGCGGCCTTAATCGCTTTGGGCGTAATTTCGTTGAACATCACCCGGCGATATCTCGCACGGTCGGCTTTGTTGGTCGCCAGAGTATCGAGAAGATGCTGCGAAATGGCCTCACCTTCGCGGTCCGGGTCGGTTGCCAGATATACGTTGGGGGCTCCCAGAGCCGCCTTCCGCAAATCAGCAATGACCTTGACCTTACCCGGTATCACTTCCAAAGTAGGTTCGAAGATATTTTCCGCGGTGACCACCACGGGTTTGGGGGGTTTCTTCTGTTCAACCTTTTCACCCGCCTTACCTTTGGCCTTGGTCTTTCTCTTTCTTTTTCTTTTTTCCGTTTTCGCTTCCGGGCAGCAGGATGCCAAGGGTCTTCCTGGGAAGGTCGAGCACATGCCCAAGGGAGGCTTTGACGGTGTATTCGCGCCCCAGATACTTATTGATTGTCTTCGCCTTTGCCGGCGATTCCACAATGACGAGCGAACGAGCCATGTTGCCTTTGTAACTCCGTATGCCGTTGCAAAAAGGGTCTACCGCAGGAGGGTGTGTCCTTTTCGCTAACTAATGAAGATGCGTCTGTTGCGCATTCGGGTGCTTTTCAGCTCCCGGCAGTGGCGGGTTTCGACGGGATCATAACTTCTAAACTCCAACTACAACATAACTTTACTGAATTGTTTCCCCGGCAGTTGCCGAACCACGCCCTTCATCTCCAAGTCGAAGAGCGTAGCCAGAACCTCGGAAGAGTTCAAGCCGGAGTTTTCAACGAGTTCATCGATGTGTCTGGTTTCTTCGACGACCAAGAGTTGATACAAGCGCTTTTCCGAGGCGCCTAAAGACGCCGCCGCTAACAGGTTTCGCTGCTCCGATTCCGGGCGCTCGGCCTTTACAAGCGCGGCCCGGACGGGCGTGGGAAGCTCTTCAATGACGTCTTCGGCATTAACGACCAGCTTGGCGCCCTGTTTAATCAGCAAGTTTGGAGCGTAACTAACCGCTTGGGTTACGTTCCCAGGAACACCAAAAACTTCCCGGCCAAATTCCATAGCCAGCCGCGCTGTAATTAACGAGCCGCTGAATTCGGCGCCCTCGATAACGACGACTCCCAGGGGCATACCGGCGACGATGCGGTTCCTAATCGGGAAATTCTCGGGCGCCGGATGGGTACCCAACGGAAATTCGCTAAGAATGGCGCCGCGCTCGAGTACCTTTTCGTATAGTTTCTTGTTTTCCTTGGGGTAACAGACATCGATGCCGGTACCCAGCACTCCAATTGCGCGACCGTTCACGGCCATGGCTCCCTGATGCCCAATGGCGTCGATGCCTCGCGCCATGCCACTTAAAATCACCAGGCCGCGCGACGCTAAATCGCGTCCCAGGCGTTCCGCCATCTGCGAGCCATACAAAGTCGGACGACGTGTCCCCACGATACTGAGACACGGATGATTCAGTATTTGCGGATCCCCCCGGAGATAGAAAAGCACCGGAGGATCATAGATTTGCAGCAGCGTCTGCGGATACTCGGGTTCAGTCCAGTTCAAAAGGTGGCAACCCGCAATATTCCTAAGCGCTGCGAGTTCTTTTTCTGCCCTCTTAAAAGCCTCTTTTTTGAAGATCGCCTGTGCAGCTAGAGCGGGAATACTACAGGATTCCAGTTCCGTGAGTGAGGCTTCGAATATGCGATCTGGAGAGCCGAATTTGCGCAACAACCGCGCGCACAATCGGCACGCCAAGCCGGAAGTCAACGTCAACGCCAGCCACGACAGGGATAAGTCCAGCTCCATTGTGGAGCAAGCATCCCGCACTATTACTTACATGTCAACTACCACATACTCAACTACGAGGCGCAGCTAGACGGTTGAGCAGGATCTTCCTGCAAAATCATGCTAAACGCTTCCGCGAAAACATCGGCATCGGTCTCCGAAATGATCAGCGGCGGACGGAGCTTGATGACATTGTTGTAGGGACCATCTGTCCCGGTGAGTACTCCGCATTCACGAAGACGATTTACAACGTAGCGGGCTTGCGCGGTGGCGGGCGTGCGCGCGGTGGCGTCGAGGACCAGGTCGATCCCCAGGAACAGCCCTGAGCCGCGAACGTCTCCAATGATTCCGTGACTCTGTTGCAGCGAGTGCAGGTTCTTTTTTAGATGGTTGCCAACGCGCAAAGCCTGGGCTTGAAGGCGCTGCCCTTCGAGCACTTCCAGCACCGCCAGGCCGGCGGCGCAAGCCACGGGATTACCGCCGAAGGTGCTGAAGAATTCCATCCCATTGTCGAAGGAGCGGGCAATCTCATGCGTAGTAACAACGGCAGCGAGAGGAAAACCGTTGCCGATAGGTTTGCCGAGTACCACAATATCGGGAATTACTCCTTGCGATTCAAAGCCCCAGAAGTGTGTTCCCAAACGGCCGAAGCCCACTTGCACTTCATCGGCGATGCAAACTCCGCCTGCTGCGCGCACACCGGAATACACGGAGGCTAAATATCCGGGCGGAAAAACAATCTGGCCGCCCACGCTCGGTAATGTCTCGGCGATGAATGCCGCGACCTCCCGGCCGGAACGCCGAGTGTCTTCCAATATTTTAGTAACGTGGCCCGCATACTTGGCGTCAGCGTTGGGATCGTCGCGGCGGTACTGTCCTCGATAGTCATCGGCCAGCGGCGCAACGTGCACCCAGGGCTTTCGGCCCTGGCCTCCTGGCCCCGCGAATTTGTAGGGACTCATATCGATCAAGCTAGAGGTGTTTCCGTGGTAGGCGTGTTCCAGCACGATCACGTCTTCGCGGCCAGTGTGAGCGCGCGCGAGCCGGAGAGCCAACTCATTGGCCTCGCTTCCAGAATTAAGAAAAAAGCACACGCCCAACGGTTCTGGACAATAGGAAACGAGGCGCTCGGCGTAGCTATTCACCGCATCGTGCAGATAGCGCGTATTGCTGTTGAGCAACGCTAATTGTTTCTGCACAGCTTGCACTACTCGAGGGTGGCTGTGGCCGACAAGAGGGACGTTATTATAGAAATCCAGGAATGCGCGGCCGGTGTCGTCATACAAGTGCTGCATCCAACCGCGGACAATTTTGAGTGGCTGGTCATAAGAGAGGCATAGATTTTTGCCGATCGCATTCTTACGTGCGGCCAACGTTTGTTGCGGAGTGGCCGCCGGGGCGGGGAAGCGCTCGGCCGGAACGCCCACCAGCAAATTGGGGTCCGGAGAAAGGTCGGTCCATATCCCGCGCTGCGAAGCGAAAGCGACGCCGGGAAAATTTTCCTCGAGATCAAGAAGATCGAGAATGAGCTGGAAGTGAAGATGCGGCGGCCACCCTCCGTTTTCTGCAGCATCGCCAATCCTTGCGAATTTTTCGCCTTGCGCGATGTCTTGCCCGATTTTGAGCCGCGTGAGCGAAGCAGCGGAAAGATGGCCGTACAGGGTAAAAAAGCACTCGGCGGGTCCCGCCTGATGCTGCAGTATGACTAGCGGGCCGTAGTCCAGAGGCGCCTTATTGTTTGCCACCGCATGCACAATCCCCGCCAACGGAGCAAAAATAGCAGTACCGGGCTTCTCGAAAATATCTAACCCAAGATGGACGGTTCGCCGTTCTTCGAGAGCGCTCGCTTCTGGGCCGAATAACGAACTTGTATACAGAACACGCGCTTCGTTGTAGCGCCCCACGCCTATGGATACGTTCGCCTCGGACATGGCGTTATCGATTTTGTGGCTCAGCGTCACGGTCTCCGAATTGCGCGGATCTGCATCGAGAAATTCGCTCCCGACACTGAGATCGAAAACGACGCTGGCGGTGGTACGCAAGTCTGCTTCCAGCAGAGAACTAGCGGTTCGACCACTTTTCTCCAGCCAACTCACGACAGACCAGCTCTGGGGGACTGGCCTCAGTCCACAAGCCTGGCGAAAAGCATAGTGGGCGAAACGCGGATGGACGGCCGCCAGGCGCTCAAGCGCTTCCCAGGCCGGGGCCTCGCTGACAGTTACATAGGGGTCGCCGGATCTAATGGTCTTGCGATTTGCGGAATTCGTCACACTGACGGCCAGGCGCATTCCGATGAGCGCATAGAGGCATGCAATTTCGCGCTGTTCCAGAGGGAATTGTTCGTTATATCCGGCCACGACGGCAGCGGCGGCTTGCAGCACATCCTTCTTGCCGAGCAGCGCGTAAGCGGCAGCGATGGCCACTTCCGATACCGTCACGCTCTCGTGCATATCCCCAAAATCGATGAGGCTAAGGGCCTCGCGCGGGATTGCCGACGGGTCGTCGACCAAAATGTTGTAGTCGTTCGCGTCCCCGTATATCACGCTGCGGCGTAATTCAGGGAGTGTGGGCAGGATTTCGGTATCGTACAGGCGTAGAAATTTGTTAACCCAGCCTCGCTGGGACGGGTTTCCAATTTTGTGGATATCATCGCGAATCCAGCCTGCGGCGGAAAGATCCCATTTTAAGTCCCTCTTGGCGGCTGGGTGCTCGAAATCCTGCAATGCGAAGGTCATCTGCCCTAATAATCGCCCCAGACTGTTGAGCAGTTTCTCGCTGTGTGGTTTGGCTTTCGCTAGAACCGTTCCGGGCACATAGGTGAGCATCCATACCAAACGCCTGGTGCCGTCTTGGGCCGTGACCGAGGCATGTAAGTCTCCATTGAGGTTGGGAATAACTCGCGGGAAACAGATGTAGGCCAGGCGACTGGCGAGATGACCGAGGGCCTGGCATTGCAAATCAATGAAGGAACGTTCCCGCGCCGGATGCATAAACTTCAATACAAATTTACGACCATCCGTTCCGATCAAAAGAAAATTGTCGTCATATTCGCCAGCCAGCGACTGTGCATCGGTATCCAGGCCGTAGAGATCGCGGGCCAAGCGCACAGCTTCTTCCGCGGAAATCGGATGAGTCACGCTGGGTTCGAGGAACATGCGACAAATCTTAGCGACAAGCGGGGAGAGCGTCCATCCGCCAGTTCTCTGGTTAGCATGTCCAGACCGTGCTCACGTCAACTTGTTAATTGGCTTAGCGTTGGCGAAGGTCTGGCTGCAAGTTGCGTATATTAGCAAGCCGCTCTTCCCCAACATTTCTTTTACCTACGCTCGTTCACCTGTAAACTCCCATGATGCGTGTGCTCTTCGTAGGCGACATTGTCGGTTCTCCAGGACGGCAAATCGTGCGGGACCGCCTGGCCGACATCGTCTCGCAAAAGAAAATCGATTTAGTAATCGCTAACGGGGAGAATTCGGCATCCGGTTTCGGAATTACTCCGCGCCTTGCCGATGAATTCCTCCATGATGGCGTCGACGTTCTCACCGGTGGGAATCACAGCTGGGACCGCAGAGAAATTCTCGACTATATGCCACATGAGCCGCGCCTCCTGCGGCCCGCGAACTTCCCAGAGGGCAGTCCCGGGAGCGGCCTGTTCATGGGCACCGCCAAGAACGGTGTGAAGTACGCGGTTCTCAATCTGCAGGGCCGCACCTTTCTGCCTGCCATTGATGACCCGTTTCGCAAGGCCGACAGCGAGCTGGCTCGGGTTCCTCCCGACGTGGATTTCGTTTTTGTGGACATGCACGCCGAAACTACCAGCGAGAAGATCGCCATGGGCTGGTATCTTGACGGCCGCGCCACCGTCGTGGTCGGGACCCACACCCATGTCACGACTGCCGACGAGCACATCCTCCCGCAAGGCACTGCGTACATCACCGACGTGGGGATGACTGGACCTCATAGCGGCGTCATCGGCATGGACCGCCATGGCATCATCAAAAAATTCCTCGATAGCTTGCCGTCGCGATTTGAAGTCGCCGAAGGTGACGTGCAAATGAACACCGTCCTGATTGAAACCGCGGACGATGCTCCGCGCAATTCCGCTGGCCGCTTGCGGGCCAGTTCTATCGCTCGTATGCGCTTCTGCTTAGATACGTGACCGGTTGCTGGCCCGGGCCCGTTCGCGAAACGGGGCAACCCCTCCGGGCCGTCCATACTCTGAGCATTCAGGAATTTCCTCTATGAGCTGGTTCCTCAAATTCATGGCCTACTCGTGCGTCTTGTGCGCCGCCGCCGTCATCACTCGAGCGCAATACGAAGGCGAACTCACAGCCAAGCGCCGTATTTTCCCCGAAATCGGCGTCGGACTTCGGGGTGTTAAGCAGGCTGATGGCGATCGCACCTACATCTTGAGCTCACAGGGCCTGATGGTTTTCGACGCGGAGGGGCACAAACTTCTTACCATGGGCGCGCTTTCGTCCGTGCCACCCTCATTCAAGACAGCCGGCACGAGTTTTGCCGAGGATTTCGCAGTCGATGGCTCCGGCCAAATATATGTCGCCGATCGCGCCGCAAATAAAATCGCCGTATATTCCCCGACCGGTGAACTTGTTCGTTCTTTTTCGGTGAACGCGCCGCTTTCGATTGCGGTCATCGCCGATGGCGAATTGGCTGTTGCTACCATGCAGGATCCGCATCTGGTCCTAGTGTTCGACAAAAATGGCCGGCAGATTCGAGACTTCGGCGAAATGGAAGACATCTCAAGCCGGGCGGACCTTAACCGCTACCTCAATACCGGTTTTATGGCGAGCGATGCACGCGGAAACCTGTACTACGCCTTTATCTATACTCCCGAGCCCACGGTAAGACAGTTCGATCGCAATGGTTACGCTGTGCAAACCATCGAATTTGCCGAAGTCGATGCGTTTGCCAGTGCTCAGGCCGCCAGAAAAGAAATAGAACGCCAGGAGCGCAAGGGTAAGCAGCCCTCTTTCAAGCCCATCCTCACCGCAATCGGCGTTGTACGCGGCACCGGTGAAGTCTGGATCGCCTTGCATAACCGCCTGCTACGCTTTGACAAGGAGGGAAATCGCAAAGCCACCTATCAACTCTATACGCCGGACGGCAATCGTCTGGACGCAAACAGCATTCTGATCGAAAAAGATCGACTTATCGTGGGCAGCGATCCGCAAGGCGTCTTCGAGTTTGAACGTCCCGACATCAAGTTGGGGCAGTAGTGAAATTGGCCAAGGGGTCTCGCCCTGGCCCGCGATTGCAGTATTGAGTCCAGAAAATTTGTAACGAAGCCGACTTTTTCACAGGCTGGTCATGCTCCGCCGGGGATTTTGATTACCAAAACTGCCGTTGTATCCCCATAATTCCGCGAATTAACCCATTTACAAGCTCTTATTTTTGTTGTGGAAAAACTGTGCATGTCGTGTGAAAGCTTGCCACGTTTCGCTCCCATTTTTCGCTTGCCCCCTTCTCTCGAATGGGCGACAATCCCGCGCTGTCACTTCCCGGCGGTTCGTGGGCCGGCAATTCCAAAGAGGACGCGGACGGTTTTGCAGGGGCGAAGTTAAGAGCACCGTCGCGGGCAATAATCCGAAGTCTTAAGAAAGATGAGTCAGGGCCCAATTTCCACAGCTTTTTCACGCCTGTGGAAATAGCGTGGGCCGTTTATTCTCTGCCAATGCCGATGACCATGTCCGTTAATTCCTGGGATCAATTTCTTGACCGCGTGAAGTCCCGCGTTAGCATCAATACTTTCAATACCTGGTTTCAGCCTACTCGTCTGAATCATGCTGAAGGCGAAACCCTTTTCGTGCAAATTCCGAGCACCGTTTTTCGGCAGGTTTTGACTCGCACGTATGGCGAAATCGTCAAGGCTGTTTTCCACGAAATCGGCACACCTAACACGAAGGTGCAGTACCTTTGCAATGAGGACGAGCCCCCTGCCGCAGCTCCGTCAATAGCCAATGTTAAGCAATCCAAACTGGACTTTGAGAGCAGCGATCACCAGCTTAACCCGCGATATACCTTTGACAGTTTCGTTGTCGGGAAGTCCAATGAGTTCGCACACGCTGCTTCCCGAGCTGTCGCCGAACAGCCCTCCAAATCCTACAATCCGCTGTTTCTCTATGGCGGGGTGGGAATGGGCAAGACGCACTTGATGCACGCCATCGGACACACCATCAAGAAGAGAAATCCCGCAATGCGACTCAGTTACGTCAGTGCGGAAAAGTTCACCATCGAAGTGATCAACTCCATTCGCTTCGACCGCATGATTAGTTTTCGCGACCGCTTTCATACCGTTGACGTCCTGCTCGTCGATGACATTCAGTTCATCGCCGGTAAGGAGCGCACCCAGGAAGAGTTCTTTCACACCTTCAACGCGCTGTACGAACAACAAAAACAAATCGTCATTTCCAGCGATTGCTTGCCCAAGGATATTAATTCCATCGAAGAGCGCCTGCGCTCGCGATTTGAATGGGGTTTGATCGCCGACATTCAGCCACCCGACCTCGAAACGAAAATCGCCATCCTGCAAAAGAAGGCCGATAACGATCGCTTCTCGCTTCCGGATGACGTCGCCGAATACATTGCCCGCGCAATCAAGTCCAACGTACGCGAGTTGGAGGGGGCCCTCACACGCCTGATGGCGTACGCTTCGCTGACTGGCGTGACTGTCTCGCTTTCCACCGCGCAGCAGGTCTTGCGCAATATCATCGCTTCCCAGGAAAAGCGCGTCACGATCGATCTCATCCAAAAACGAGTCAGCGAACATTTCAATTTGCGCGAACAGGATCTGAAAGTCCGCAGCAACACTCGTGCTATCGCTTTCCCGCGCCAGGTCGCGATGTACATCGTCAAACAGCTCACCACCGCCTCGCTCCCGGAGATCGGTCGCCAGTTTGGCGGCAAGCATCACACCACTGTGCTCCACTCCATAAACAAAATTGAAGAACTTCGTCGCTCCGACAAAGATCTGAATCGCACCATCACCCGTTTGATGGACGCCTTGCAGTAAGCTGTCGTCGTCCGTTCAGTGCAGTGTGTCCGCCTTCTCGCGAGATCGGTATACCAATTCCGTCCCAAAAAAGCGTGCAGTGTATTGAAACTGGCGCCTTCGATTTGTAGGTCACGGTCGTTTTCGACTGCATTCTCTTCTTTCAGACGTGCACGGCATAGTTGCACGGCATCCACGCAGTTGTGACCGCCCTGTGAACAACCACTGCCAAAACTCTGCATAACATGTGGGCAACACCGGAAAATTTCACTTGAACCGTCGCACACCGGTGGCTCGCTCCGCCTTTTTCCGAGATTTTCACATTTGCCCGCTCGTGTTCCCTGCCTCTGTTGTTCAATCATCAAAGCCTATTCGCGCGATTTCCACCGATCCACAGGACTCATCACCACAACAAGCTTTATATCTTCTAATTCAGGATAAAAACCTTGTTGGGTTACGAAGGCCTTCTTCCTCTCATTTCCACAGCGACTGAGGCCCTATTGCGCTTTATACTTCTTCTGAAACCGGGTAGAGTACCGCAGCGGTATAACTGCATAAGGAAGCCCCATGACCGCACCCGGCGCAGCACGCGAGGAATATCAAGCAATGGAATTCAGCGTCACAAAATCCACGCTGTTAAATGAATTGACCACCACGCAAGGTGTGGTCGAGCGCAAGACAACCATCCCCATTTTGTCCAATCTTTTGGTCGAAGCCAAAGGCTCCCGCCTGACCATTACGGCCACCGACCTTGAGCTCAGTATCCGCACTTCTTGTGAAGTAAAGATTAAAAAGGAAGGCGCCGGCACCATACCCGCCAAGAAACTATTGGAGCTTGTTCGCCTTCTGCCGGAAGGTGAAATCAAATTTCGCCTGCTTGAAAATCACTGGATTGAAATTGTCAGCGAAAAAAAGAAATACAAACTGGTCGGCATGGCCCGTGAAAACTTCCCCGCGCTTCCGGCCATGCCGCATCCCTTAGTAAAAATCCCCGCTGCGGTTCTGGAAAGCTTGATTGCCAAGACCAAGTTCGCCATCTCCATGGAAGAATCGCGCTACACCTTGAATGGTGGATTGCTGATTCTCAAGCCCGACACCATCGCCATGGTTGCCACCGATGGCCATCGTCTGGCGTTAGCTGAAACCACGCAAAAACTCACTGGCCTCAACGGCGAAGTAAAAGTCCTTATCCCCAAGAAAGCCATGGACGAAGTGGAAAAACTTTCGAACGCTGCCGGCTCTGACGCTGAACTCGATTTCGCTAAAGACGAAAGCCATTTGTTCTTCCAGGCTGGTCATCGCCTCTTGATCTCTCGCATTCTCACCGGCCAATTTCCAAATTACGAAGCCGTACTGCCTCGCGACAACAACAAAACAGTGGTCATCGAACGGGCTGAACTGAGCGACGCCGTTCGTCGGGTATCGCAACTCGCCGACCAACGCTCGCACGCCGTCAAACTGGCCGTGTCCAACGAGGGTATCGAAATCTCCGCCTCCAGTCCGGAATACGGCGAGGCCAAAGAAAATATCGAAAAGGAATATTCTGGCGATCCCATCGCCATTGGTTTCAATTCCAGTTACATGCTCGATTTCCTCGCCGCCGCCGCCGATGGGCCCATCAGTATTGAACTAAAAGATGAACAGTCCGCAGGCCAGATGCGCCCCTTAGCGGACGAATCCTACCGTTATCGCTACATCATCATGCCCATGCGCATCTGAGAAATTGACCTCAAAAGCCCCTATCAACTAACAAATTTGGTCTCTGGGCATTTGCGTCAACCTGCGGCACCAAGTCATGCAAATACAATGCTTAAATGACTGTAAATAATAGCTTTACGCGTATGGCGAAATAGCAGGCAGTCTTGAGAATTGTCGAGCTTTCAGCTACAATAATGCGTTGTCGATTCGCAGCAATTACCTCCAGATCGGCACGTCGGCCATGCGAGATTTCGGGTTTTGATTCCGCGCCAGGAATCAAATATTTCGCCTGGATATGAGATTAGCCTTCGCCACGTCTCGCTGCGCGGGATGGGATGGAGCAGGAAACCTTACGAGTTTCGGTCAGCTTTACGATCGAAATCAAAAGGTGAGGCGACGTACGGAGCATTCCGCAAGTCACGCCTTCCTTGCTTCAATTATTTTCGCGTCGAGTTGTCTTGAACGCCGCGTCAGCGTTCCGAGTTTTTTTTCGAACCCGCTGTCAGCAACGTGATGTTTTTAATCGGGGATTTCGGTACGCGCGCGCGCATTTTTTCAGCAAAATTTTAATGCGGAGTATCCATGGAAGATAAAGAACCGCTCATCGGTCCGGCGGAAGGTCACAAGTACGATGCCAAATCCATCAAAGTTCTTGGCGGTCTTGAGGCCGTTCGTCTTCGGCCCGCCATGTACATCGGCTCCACGGGCGAGATGGGTCTGCATCATCTCGTTTGGGAGGTCGTGGATAATTCCGTTGACGAAGCCATGGCTGGATACGCCGACGAAATTAACGTTACGGTCCACGCCGATAATTCGGTCACCGTCGTCGACAACGGTCGCGGCATCCCCGTCGATATGCATGCCACGGAAAAGCGGCCTGCCGCTGAAGTGGTGCTCACCGTTCTTCACGCCGGCGGCAAATTCGACAGCGATACCTATAAGGTTTCTGGCGGTCTTCATGGCGTAGGCGTTTCCGTCGTAAACGCTCTCGCTGATTGGCTCGAATTGGAGATCTCTCGCGACGGCGCCGTCTGGGAGCAAACCTACGAAAAAGGGAAGCCCACTTCCAAGCTTAAGCAAACTGGCAAGACCCGTAAAACCGGCACCAAAATCACTTTTCATCCCGACCCCAGCATCTTCGACAAATCGATTTACAGTTTTGATACGCTCGCGCAGCGCTTGCGCGAGTTAGCGTTTCTCAACAAAGGGTTGAAAATCACCCTGGCCGACGAGCGCTCCGAAAAAACCGCGGAGTTTCGCTTCACCGGCGGCATCGGCGAATTTGTCAAGCATCTCAATCGAGGCAAATCCACTTTGCACGATTCCCCCATCTATATCGAAGGCAAGCGCGGCAGCGTGGAAATCGAAATCGCCCTGCAGTACAACGACACCTATAGCGAAAATGTTTTCGCCTTCGCCAACACCATCAACACCGTCGACGGCGGTACGCATCTTTCCGGTTTTCGCTCTTCCTTGACTCGCTCCATCAACAATTTCGCTTCTTCCACCGGCATGCTGAAAGAACAGAAGGACGAAGTCACCATCAACGGCGATGACGTTCGCGAAGGGCTGGTCGCCGTAATTAGCGTGCGTCTACCGCAACCCCAGTTCGAAGGACAGACCAAAGGCAAGCTCAACAGCGACATCAAAGGAGATGTCGAACAACTCGTAAACGAAAAGCTTGGCGAATGGTTTGACAAACATTCCACCGTGGCACGCCGCATCGTTGGCAAGTGCATCGAAGCTGCCCGCGCTCGCGAAGCCGCCCGCAAGGCCCGCGAGTTGACCCGCCGCAAATCCGCTATGGATTCCAGCGGCCTTCCGGGCAAACTCGCCGATTGCCAGGAACGCGATCCCGCGCGCTGCGAACTTTTCGTCGTCGAGGGTGAATCCGCGGGCGGCTCTGCCAAGATGGGCCGCGATCGCAAATTTCAGGCCATCCTTCCGCTTAAAGGCAAAATCCTCAACGTCGAAAAAGCGCGCTACGACAAAATGCTCGGTCACGAAGAAATTCGCGCCATCATTACCGCGCTCGGGACGGGCATCGGCAAAGACGATTTCGACGCCACCAAACTCCGCTACCACAAGGTCATTCTCATGACCGACGCGGACGTCGACGGCAGCCACATTCGAACGCTGCTCCTCACCTTTTTCTTTCGGCATATGAAAGAGCTTATCGACCGCGGCCACATCTATATCGCGCAACCTCCGCTCTATCGCGTCAAGCGCGGCAAAACCGAGCGCTACATTCGCGACGAGCATGAATTTGCCCACGAGTTGATGAAGCGCGCCACCGAGGATCACGTGGTGAAAGCGAGGGAAGGGGTAAGCCTCGAGGGCAGCGGCCTGACGTCGTTTCTTCTTAACGTCCAGGAATATCAAGCCGCCGCTGCCAAGCTCGGTCGTCGCCTCCGCGAACCCGGCCTGGTCGAATTGCTCTCCGAAAGCCGCCTGGAGAAAAAAGTCGACTTCGAGGAAAAAAAGGGCCTTGAAAAGCTGCTTAAGGAAATCGAAAAATCAAAATTAAAACTGGAAGGCAAAGTAAACTTTGACGAGGAGCACAGCCTCTACGAAATCCAGTTTGGTCCACCGCACAGTCAGAAAATCAATTGGGCTGTAGCTTCAACCGCGGAATACAAAAGGCTGCGGGGTCTCGCGAAACAGATTGAAGAATTCAACCACCCGCCCTTCACGATTGCTCGCAACGGTGACAAGGTAACCAAGGCCAATGCCCGCGACGTGCTTGACTACGTTGTCGAGGACGCCAAAAAAGATTTCACCATCACGCGTTTCAAAGGCCTCGGCGAAATGAATGCGGAGCAGCTCTGGGATACCACCATGAATGCCGACACGCGCACCTTGCTCCAGGTCAAACTGGAAGACGCTGTCGCTGCCGAGGATATTTTTACCACGCTGATGGGCGAAAACGTGGAAGCTCGCCGCAAATTCATCGAGGAGAACGCCCTCGAAGTTGTGAACCTGGATATTTAAATTTTCGCGATGCTTTATCAATTGGGTTGGAGCACCTTACCCGGTTTGCGTGGATTAACCTGCGGCGATTTTCGCGCTATGGCTACTGCCGCGCCAGACAATGAGCGCGGCGTCGCCGTGGACATATCGACCGAAGCTCAGCGAGACACTCTACTGCGCCAGCTTGAGGAATATTTCTCGCACAGGCGATTCACCAACGCCGCCGACGCTTTCGACACGGTAAAGGCTTTTGTTTTGGATCAGGCAGGGAAGCCGTAATCAGGGATCGATGCACTGTAGCAGTTCACAGAATTTATCCGGCATCAGTTCGCTATGCTTTCTGTGCGTAAAATTTATTTTCCTTGGTGATTGCGGCATGAGATCGAAGATCGCATCGTGACGCTGACGGATCTCAAAAAGCTAGGCAAGCCGCTCCACCAAACTTATTTTCGAACCACGTAACCACGAGGACAAATGGCGGACGAGAAAAACACTTCAATCCTTCTTCCCATAGATATCGAAGTTGAAATGCGCAAGTCGTACCTCGACTACGCCATGAGCGTGATCATCGCCCGTGCCCTGCCCGACGTGCGGGACGGCCTCAAGCCCGTGCAGCGGCGCATCCTGGTGGCCATGAACGATCTCGGTCTCGCTTCCAATCGCGGCTATCGCAAATGCGCCAAAATCTGCGGCGACACTTCTGGCAACTATCATCCTCACGGTGAAGCTGTTATTTATCCCGCGCTTGTGCGTCTCGCCCAGGATTTCAACATGCGTTATCCGCTGATTGACGGTCAGGGAAATTTCGGCTCCGTTGATGGCGATCCTCCCGCGGCCATGCGTTACACCGAGGCCCGCCTGGCCAAGATTTCCGAAGATATTCTTGCCGACCTTGAAAAAGAAACCGTCGACTTCATCCCCAATTTCGATCAAACGCGCGAAGAACCCGTCGTCCTGCCTTCGCGCATTCCCAATCTTCTGGTCAACGGCGCCAGCGGTATCGCCGTCGGGATGGCCACCAACATCCCTCCCCACAATCTCCGCGAAATTGTCGAAGCCGCCATCCTGCTCATCGACAAGCCCGATACCCCACTCAAGGAAATCATGAAGATCGTTCCCGGTCCGGATTTCCCGACCGGCGCCTATATCGCAGGCCGCGAAGGCATCGAAGCTGCTTATCGCACGGGCCGTGGCAGTTTCGTCATGCGCGCCAAAGCCGCCATCGAGTCTGGCGCCAAGGATCGCGAAAACATCGTCATCACTGAAATCCCGTATCAGGTCAACAAATCTCGCCTGATCGAACGTATCGCAGAGCTGGTGCAATCCAAAAAGCTGGAAGGCATCGCGGATGTGCGCGACGAATCCTCACGCGAAGGCATGCGCATCGTCATCGAGTTGAAGCGCGGCGAAGAATCCAAGCTCATTCTCAACAATTTATTCAAGTTCACGCAGATGCAGGAATCCTTCGGCATGATTCTCCTGGCCATCGTCGCAGGCCAGCCGCGCGAACTGGGTTTAATTCCGCTGATCAAGTTGTTCATTGAGCATCGCGTCGAAGTCGTTCGCCGTCGCACTATTTTCGAGCTCCGCAAAGCGCGTGAACGTGAACATATTTTGGTCGGGTACCAGATCGCTCTCGATCATCTTGATGACGTTATTCGTATCATTCGCGGCTCCAGCAGTCGCGCCGAAGCCAAAGAAAACCTCCTCAAATATTTCACCGACCAGGAAGTCAGCATTACTGAGAACGGCAAGGCGCGCAAACTCGCCGGCGTTAAGCTTGATGGCCGTAAATACAAACTCGGACCTATCGAAGGAGAAGTTGCGGGCCGAACTGGAACCGTCGGTCTCACTCCTGTGCAGGTCGACGCCATTCTCGAACTGCAACTTCATCGCCTCACGCAGCTTTCTGTCGATGAAATCGTCAAGGAACTGAAGTCCATCCGGGAACACATAGCCGAACTGGAAGAGATTCTTAACAACGAACGAAAACTGAAGTCGGTCATCACCGCGGAGCTGCGCGAAGTCCACAAGGCCTACGGCGACGATCGCCGCACCCAAATCGTCGACAAGGTCGATGAAATTAAGCTCGAAGATTTAATCGCTGACACCGACATGCTCATTACCGTCAGCCACGCTGGCTACATCAAGCGCACCTCGACGGACACTTACCGCCATCAGGGCCGTGGCGGCAAGGGCCGTATCGGAGCGCGAACCAAGGAAGAAGACTTTGTCGAGCATCTCTTCATCGCTTCCGCACACAGCTACATTTTAATTTTCACTTCCAAGGGGCGCGTTTACTGGCTGAAGGTTTACGAGTTACCCGAAGCTGCCGCGGCCACTCGCGGCAAAGCGGTGTCCAGCCTGGTGAAATTCCAGGAAGACGAGAAGCTCACCGCACTTGTCGCCGCCCGCAACCTCGAAGAAGTCGGTCGCTACGTTTTCATGGCCACCAAGAGCGGCACGGTAAAAAAGTCCGCCATCACCGAGTTTTCAAATCCGCGTTCCAACGGCATCATAGCCATCAACCTCGATGGCGACGATGAACTCATCGGTGTGAAACTCACCGACGGCAAGCAGATGATTTTTCTTGCCAGCCACGAAGGCCAGGCCATCCTTTTCCGCGAAACCGAAGTCCGTCCCATGGGCCGCAATGCCGGCGGCGTGAACGGCATGGACCTCGACAAGGACGATTACGTGGTGAGCATGGACGCGGTGCAGCCCGACTTCAGCATCGTGGAGAAAAAGCATCAGCAAACTACTCAGAATCTCGAAGAGCTTGAAAATGAGCACATCAAGGATTCCTTGATGACTCTCATGCTTACAGTTGCTGAAAAGGGTTTCGGCAAGCGTACCCCGCTCGCTGAATATCGAATCACTTCTCGCGGCGGTAAAGGCGTCGTGAACATGAAAACCACCGACCGCAACGGGTCCGTGGTGGCTACTCTGCAGGTCACCGAAGAATCCGACGTCATGATCATCACCTATAACGGTAAAGTCATCCGCGTCCATGCTAGCGAAATTCGCGAGGCTGGCCGCTCTACCCAGGGCGTTCGCCTCTTGCGCCTGGATGCCGACGATTCCGTCGCGGCCGCCGCGGTCCTGCAGGAAGAATCGGAAGAGGAAAAAAAGTAAAATCGCTCTCTAAAAAATAGCGGCATCAGCGACTTTTCGAATTGACTACAGCTGCTGTGCCATATCTTTCAACGACCTAATCTGAGGATCTATCTCGCATGAAAACGACTCGCCGCATTCTTGCTTCTGCTCTCGTCATCGTCGCTTCTATACTTCCGTTGGCCTTGGCGCGCCCGCAGTCCACAAAGCCCCCGCCACCCGAATATTTAGCCTTTGTCGGCACCTACACCACCAAAACCGACAGTAAAGGTATTTATGCATTTCGCTTCGATGGTTCTAATGGTCGGCTCGCTTCCGTTGGGCTGGTGGCGCAAACGCCGGATCCGTCTTTCCTCACCATATCCAGCAATGAAAAATATCTGTACGCGGTCAACGAACTTTCCACTTTCGAAGGTAAAAATAGCGGAGCGGTTACGTCCTTTTCTCTCGACAGCAAATCCGGAAAGCTTACGCAGCTGAATCAAGTTCCCAGCGGCGGCGCTGATCCCTGTTACGTCTCGATCGACGAAACCGGTAAATACATCTTGGTTGCTAACTATACCGGCGGCAGCGTAGCTGCGTTTCCGATTCTGTCTAATGGCAGCCTCGGCCCGGTTTCGGCATTCGTGCAGCACACCGGGTCAGGACCCAATAAGGAGCGCCAGGAAGGCCCTCACGCGCACTACTTCGCGACCTCCCCCGACGATCGTTTCGCTTTCGCGGTCGATCTCGGCCTAGACGAAGTTGTGGTCTATCATTTCGCTTCCGCGAACGGTTCGCTCACTGCCAACAATCCGCCATTTGCCAAGCTCGCTCCCGGCGCTGGCCCACGCCACCTGGCGTTTCATCCAAATGGCAAATTTGCTTACGTGCTCAGCGAAGTGAACTCTTCCGTTACAGCGCTGGCCTACGATGCCAAGGCCGGGTCGTTTTCCACCTTGCAATCCCTCCCTACCATTCCCAAAACCTTCACGACCCTTAACGAGACCGCCGAGATTGTCGTCCACCCATCCGGCAAATTCCTTTATGCCTCTAATCGCGGTCACGACAGCATTGCCGTCTTCGCCATCGATTCCTCTAAGGGGACGCTTACTCCCGCCGGCGATTTCCCTACCCAAGGAAAGGCTCCGCGCAATTTTGCACTTGATCCCACCGGAAACTTTCTTCTGGCCGCGAATCAGGAATCCAACAACATCGTGATCTTCCGCGTCAATCGCGATACCGGCGCGTTGATCCCTACTGGCCAAGTCGTACAGACCCCCGCTCCCGTGGACATCGTCTTCGCCCGCTCAAATTAAGTCGCGGCCCGGTGCGTCGGCAAGCCTCTGCAGATTCAGGGCGCGTAGTGGCCGTAGAATTCATTGTAGAAAACTTCCTTAGGGTCGTATTTCCTCTTCGCCGCAAAAAAGTCGCCGATCATTGGATAAGCCAGCGCAAGTTCCCCTTTGTCGTATGCCAGAACGTAGGGGAGGTAGAATGTTCCGCCTTCCGTGATCGCCAAGTCGATGATCTCTCTGGTTGTTGTCGCGGATTCGGCCATTCCCGTCGACGAAGTCTCGATATTCAGATACAGCACGACCGACAGCGTTTCCTGGGTGGAATAGTTTAGAAACGCGTCGTGGGTAGGCTCTATATGGCGCACTGTAGCGTCCAACAGATTGATCTTCCGCTTCACAACTATTTCACGCAGCCCATCGATGAACGCCACGAAGTTCCGTGGTGGAATAAAATACTCCTGGAGGATGTCCGTATCCTTCGGCGAGTAATAGCGAATGCGTTCTATCGGCGAGCGAAAGATATTGTTTCGCGTGCGCATTACATCCGTGGAGGGATACTCCAGATGTTTTTGGAGTCCCCACCGCAAGCTTTTCCCCCACCCGTACTTTCGCGACAGATCAAAGAAAAAGCGGTCCCGCACGGTATGCAGCGGGGGAAGCAGCGGGTCCGTTCTTCGGGTGTTGCCTTCTTTTCCTTCATACCCGAGCGTAATTGCTTCTCGCAACAAGGTCGGACCGGGTGCAATCGAAAGATCCGACTCCCCCAGTTCGAGTTTCGGGTTCGATAGAAGTTGCATTTCAAAGAACAATGGAAGCAGCGTGTAATCCATGTATGAAATCTTGGCGAGATAACCAGCATTGTCCGTGACGTGCAACCCTACGTCCAGAATGACACCAAACAATCCATACCCGCCAAGCACCAGGTAAAACAACTCGCGATTTTGCTGACGGCTGCAACGAAGGATCGACCCGTTCGCCAACAGGATTCGAAACCATTCCACTGAGGAGGCCACCGGCCCGTGCAACATGTCCCATCCGTGCGCGTTAACACTCATCGAGCCACCCACGGTGAATACGTTTGGACCCTGCATGCTCAACACAGCCAGCCCGTGGGGATTCAGGAATTCCTGGATGCTGCTCCATGTCGTTCCGCTTTGCACCGTTAGCATCCTGTTCTCTTCATCCAACGACAGGATTTTGTTGAATTGCAACATGTCTAACGCCACGGCTCCCGCATAAACCGTCTGGCCGCCCATGCTGTGCCGCTTGCCCGCTATAGTCACCTTCGAACCCTCTGCCACCGCAGTCAGCACCGCATCTCGGATTTCCTTTTCGTCTCGTGGATGCACAACTCGTCGCACCAACGTGCGGTTTAGCCTCGCAACATCATTCACCACATCGGGCGGATTGTTCGGGGCAGACGGATCGTTAAGGGAGTAGCGAAATGCAATGGCAGCGCAGCAGAGCAGAGAGCCCAGAATTCCCAGCAGGAGCCCAGAATTCCCAGCAGGACGCGCTTGGGGAGTTTCATTGGTCGGTATCGATCGGTCGAAAATTCAGCCTCACTTCAAACTCGCGGCACAAGTAGGAAAGACTATGGCCTAACCAACGAATATTCAACAGTGAGATCGTCGAGTGCCAAAGACCTTTCGAGTTCCCTCGCTTTTGAAGTACAATCTCGCGCCATGGCCAAACGCAAAGGGCGAAAGCCATCCAGACGCCCTACAAAACGAAAGTCGCCGCGCTTACGAGCGCCGAAATCATCCACTCCAAAGCTGCCGAAGGATGCTGTCGCCCTGATCGTCGTGATGCACGCGAAACCTGGACAGGAATTGCTACTGCAAGCCGAGCTTACCGCCTTGCTTAAGCCGTCCAGAAGCGAGGAAGGCTGCATCTTGTACGACCTCCATCACTCCGCCGATGTGCCCGGCGATTTTTTGTTTTATGAAATTTGGGCGAGCCGCGATGCCCACACCATCCACAAGCAAACGCCACATTTCCTGCGCTGGAATGCCCGTAAGGACACCCTGCTGGCCTCGCGCGAATCTTCCTTTTGGAAGAAAATCTGACCATCCACCGCGTCTTGTTCTAGTTTTTTGGCGGCCCCCAATAATATCCCGGACGCGCTCGCACCTTTACTCCCGAGCGATCCACACTCACCTTGATCTCGTGATACCCCGAATCATTGGTGCCCGTCGGCGTATAGCTCAAGCTGTACTGCGAGTGCAGCTCGCCGCCAATTTCGTCGATCGCTTTTTCAATGGATCGGTCGCGAAATGTTGGCAGGTGCCTTCCACCTGTGGCCGCAGCGGCCACTTCCAGGGCGTGGTCTTTTACCTGGTTTTCCGCGTGCTGCACCGCCCAGACAGCTAATGCCATCAAATCAATATTGCCGTAGCGTTGTTCCTCGGTCGTAGGCGTCTGCACCGTTCCCGGTGACGGCGGCTGCGGAAACGTTCCCGGCGGCGTCGCTTCGATCCGTTTCTTCTGGTCTTTGGTTTGCAATTGCGCGCGCGTGGTCGACAGGCCGACGCTATAGATGGTGATGTTCGCCAATTGCGCTTGCCGAAGCACTTCGCCCAGCTTGGTGCCGCTGCCTACGTCGGTCGCTTCGGACAGCACGAGCAGCACTCGCCTTCGGCCAGGCGCGTCGCTCATAGGTTCCGGCCGGCTCGTCAACATTTCCACGCCTACTTCCAGGGCATCGTATAACCGCGAACCGGAGGTTCCTTGCCGCATCCCCTTAATCGTGTTTTCGATAGCATCGTCGTCCGAAGTAAAATCCTGTAACTTGTCGACGGAGTCATTGAATCCCACAATGGCGGCCTCTCCGTTTGGCCCCAGCACGGTCTGCGTGAACAAACTCCCGGTCTTGCGAACTTCGGGAAAAATCGGCGTCAATGCGCGAGCTGGTCTCAATCAAAATCACCAGCGAGAGCGGCTCGCCGCCAAGATCGAAATTCGTAATCTTCTGCGTGACGCCGTTATCCGTTACGGAAAAATCCTTCGCCTCCAGATCGTGAATCATTTGCCCACGGCTGTCGTTCACCGTAACCGGCGTGTTCACCAGTGACACTCGCACCTTCAACCGCGATCGCACCTCGGGCGGCGCTTGCTGCACTTCCACTCCGGGCCTCGGCGCAATCGGACCTTGCGGCGCCTGTGCCGCATCGCCGCACCACGCACCCGGAAAATAAAAACGCCAAGGCCGCGCTGACGCGAAACATCGACAGTACCGCACAGAGTCGCAGCACTCTTACGCGTCCCGCACCAACGTGACCGACTTAACCAGCAATGCAATATCAATCGCACCCGCCAAATCGCATGCCATGGACCTGATACGTTAGGTAACACGTTTGCAGTCTGTGCTTCTCTTGCCGCCCTGCCGGGCACACAATACCAGAGTGACCTATCGAAGCGACACGAAGCGCCTTACTCTATCGGATTCGACGCGCGCGGCCCTGTAGATGTTGCCGCGCCCATCCCCGCTTCCTGACTCAGCTGCCACGTTGGAGAGAAAATGTCCCCGCGATTACCGAAACTCAGGCCCCAGCACGCGCCCAAAGCGCCTCATGAAGATCCGAAATTTCTGCAGAGCACACCCGGCCGGCCGCTGCGTATTCTCGCCGAATACATCAATCCCTATGTGCAGCTGAAAAAAGAAGGCATCGGGGACACCATCGTGATCTTCGGTTCCGCGCGGATCCTCCCCCGCGATCTGGCGCTGGCCCGCTACACTCGACTGAAGGATGCCCCGCTACAGAAAATCAAGCCTGTCGATCGAGTCAAGCACCGCAATGCCGTTCGGCGCGCGAAAAGTTTGCTCGAAATGTCCCGTTACTACGAAGAGGCTCGGCAACTCTCGCGCCGCATCACCGCCTGGGCCATGACCCTTGGCTCCCGGCCTCGGCGCTTCGTCATCTGCTCCGGCGGCGGCCCCGGCATCATGGAAGCCGCCAACCGCGGAGCCAACGAGGCCGGAGGGAAATCCATCGGCCTGTCCATCGAACTCCCTCACGAACAATTCGCCAACGCTTACATCAGTCCGGAGCTGAGCTTCAACTTTCACTACTTCTTCATGCGCAAGCTCTGGTTCGCGCAGATCGCTAAGGCCCTCATTGTTTTTCCGGGTGGCTTCGGAACCCTCGATGAACTTATGGAAATGCTGACCCTCATGCAAACCCGCAAGCTTGCCGAGCACAACATCATCCTCATCTACGGGCAAAAGTATTGGAACAAGGTGCTCAACTGGAAGGCGATGGTCGATTCCGGCACCATCAACGAGCGGGAGTTCAAAATGCTTCAATTTGCCGATACGGTGGACGAGGCCTTCGAACACGTCCGCTCCGGCCTTGAGAAGTACCACATGCAAGTCGACTCTTTTCTTCAGTCTTAATCTTTGCCGGTGTCCAATCGCTAATAAAACGCCTACTGCAAGGTCCGTAGCCCAGTAGGGGCAACACTGTATAGCTCCTGACCTGCTCTACCCGTACGCTCCTTTTCGAGGACTTTCCTCACAAGGAGAGAACAAATAAATGAGCTTGCCACATCGTTTAATTACTTACGTCGGGAAGACTATTCTTACCGCCGCAGCCCTAACGGCGTTCGCCTCCCTGAGCGCAGCTCCCAGCTTGCGTGCCGATGATTCAGATTGCCAGAAGCGCATCAATCGTGCTGACCACCGTTTACACGAAGCCATCGAGCACCATGGATACCGCAGTCCGCAGGCGGACGGCGCCCGTCACAACCTCGCAGAAGCTCGCGAACATTGCTGGTCCAGCAACCACAAGTGGTGGGATTCGGATTCACAAAGCTGGCACACCGATCGCGATTGGAAGGATGAAGATCACGAACATTATGGCGATCACGATCGCGACCACGATAACCACTAAAATCTGACTTGATTCCTGCTTAAACAAAAAGAGCGCAGCCATTATAGCCGCGCTTTTTTTGTTGCTGCAGCTAGCGTCTGTTATCAACCCGCCGTGCTTTTAAACCCCGCGCTTTAAACTCTACCGCTGAGCCATCAGTGTGCAGCCACCGACTGTTCAGGCAAATCCTCGGAAAAGACTGCCTCAAACCTCCGCGTCTCGTCTTGGTCATGTAAGAGAACTACCGGCACCACTCGCAACGAATTGTTGCAAGCCCGGCAATGCGTCGCTTCCCCCTGCAAGTCCTGCAGAAATCCATCCGTAAAGTGATATTGCGCCCGCTCCCGCCGCGCGTTTTTCTGGCCCTGCGCACCGCAGTGCGGACAGATGTATTCCACCGTGTCCCTCTGCGGATCGCGGTCCAGAGCGGCCCAGCCGGTTCGGCGCACACCTACAGTCTCATTACGCCCATCCATGGCATTGCCCTCCCTTGAGATCCACGTCCACAAGGGATGTGATGCACCTACTTCGGTGTTCGGTACAGCTTTACCCAATTATTCACTTTTCATAGGTTTTGAATTTACTTGGGCGCTCGTCCCATTGGAGGTGCCCCCCGGCCTCCGCGCCTTGGGGAACTTCCTCGAAATCGCGGTGTCCAACGTACTGAGGATCGCGCGAACCTCACATCCCTGCGAGCTCGGTGCCGGTTTTCTGCAGCATGGCGACATGCCCAGGAAGTCGGCGCCGCCAATATTCAAAAATGAAGCGGATTTATGGAGGCGCGTAGTGTCTTCAAAACCAAAATTCCATCGCCGGCCAACTGCGAATGCCGAATCTTTTCACTCTACAAACTCTTTGAGCGACTGCCTTGTCGACGGCGACGCTGCGCAACAAAAACGCAATCGCGGCTTACGGCGCCGCTCACTCTACTTGTCCGTAGTGGCACAAATAGCCATCCTCGCCGCCCTCGTCCTTGTCCCTATTTTGTCCAAGACCGAGCGTATAACCCTCGCCAACGTGATGCCCATGCCTCCTTATCGCCCTCCCGCGGCAGCCGCCGGTCCTGATCACGTTGTAATCTCTCATCCCCAGCCGCACATCCTTCATTTTTGCCTCGATTGCCGGCCCACCCGACCCGAACACCCAATCTTCCTCGAATGTAGTGATCAGTGATCAGGTCGGTAGCACTGTCGGGGATTCAACCAGTCCTGTTGGCGATTGTTCCGAGTGCCGCGATCTGTTGCCTAGCGCTCATTCACAACCAGCGATTCCTCGTCAACCCAGCCCCAGAATCATCCACATTGCCACTCTCGATCCCGCCATGCTCATTCACCGCGTCGAGCCCATTTTCCCCACGCTCCCGCGCCAGATGGGCCGTGAAGGCCGCGTGGAACTGCACGCCATCATTGCCGCCGATGGTTCGGTTAGCTCTTTGCAATTTTTAAACGGTGACGAGCTTTTCTATCCTTCCGCCCGCGATGCAGTCTCCAAGTGGCGCTATAAGCCAACCATCCTCAATGGCGTGCCCGTTGAGGTCGACACCCGCATTACCGTCATCTACAGGCTCAATCGCTGATCTGTTAGCGGTAGCGCCGGGCTGTACCGTAAGTTTGCAATACCCATAAGGCTTCCCCCGATGTTCGAGGGCTCATGACTCGCTTAACCTGAAAGCTTGAACACTTCATGAGGCCCTGATGACTCGTTGCAGCCAATTACTTCTCCAAAAGCGGCATCGTCTAATTCTTTTTGTGGTGGCCATTTTCGCTGCGGGACAATCGTTTCTAGTGTTTTCAGCTTTTGCTCTTTTGGCGGCGCCCTTCGCACAAGCCACTCCGGGCCGGGCCCCGGCGGATGCAGCGCCCCCGGCGCCAGGGCCTCAAGCCCCGCCAGCGCAACCGGTTCAGCAACAACAACCGCCTGCTCAGCCTCCACCCAACTCGGCAGATGCCAAGCGCATCGATCTGGGAAAATTTGTAAGCACAGCAACCACGCCCGTAGGACTAATTATCGCCGGCGCCATCGCCATCTCATTTTTCGAGCAAAAAAGCACTGAGACCTGCGGCCGTGTGCGCGGTTTGATCGGCGAGCTTCGCGAACCGCATATTTCCGACGCCCGGCGAAAGAACGTCGTCGACCAAATCAATATTTACAAATCGCGTCTTAAATACGTCCATCGCGGCTCAACCCTCGTGGCCATAACCATCATCCTATTCATCTGCACGAACCTCGCCTCATCCATGGGTCTGATTTGGCCCGATATAAAAATCTTTCAGCTTACGGTCATTGCTGGAATGCTGTTGGGTATGGTGACTCTGGCTAGCAGTTTCGTTGCGGAATTGTTCGACAACTTCTGGAAACAGCGCGAACTACAGACTGAGCTTGCCGATTTTGAACGCTTGTCGCGCGACCATCCCGCTACCCGCCCGACCGTCGCACGCTCGGCTTAAGGCCTGAGCAGAACGAAAATGGATCGCCGGTAAGAAGCGGATTTGAAAATAGTGGAACGGAGGCTTGATGTTCGGCAGGAGAAGAGAATTAGTTAACTAAATCTGGAAAGTAAGTTTCCCCGTTCAGCAGTTTCTCGATGGCTTGCACGATGTGCGCGGCCTCTCCCTTACAGCACAATCCCTTCAGTCCCGCTTTTCTAGCCTCATTGCGCAACTGCGTGGAAGAGAAAACCGTCACCATTAAAATGGAGGCATCAGGATGCTGTAGCAAAATTAATTTTGAGGCTTTCAGGCCATCCATAACGGGCATATTGAAGTCCATCAGCGTCACGTGCGCATTTAGATGCGGATGTTTATCCACCGCTTCGCGCCCGTCCGATGCTTCGCAACAAACTACCCAGTCATCCTGAGATTCGATCAACGACCGCAACTGCCTGCGTATGTGACGTGATCATCCACTATGAAAATATTAGCCAATGCACACCGGCTTCCTCGCTTCTAAGGTATAAACCATTTGACGCTTATGTTGGGTGCACGACCATCGGCACAACGCCGTAGCGGGCCTTAGAGCATTGTTTCGGATCGGCGGTCTGAGTTGGCACCACAATTGGGCGCACCAAAAGAAGATTCACAAGCGACGCCGCGCGGAGTTTCGACTTCAGCTTTTTTCAATTTAACTTCAAAGCAGTGTTTCACCCGAGTTGCTACCCACAGCTTCTCGGGTGCTATCTCGCAGCCGAATCAACTCGTGCCAATCCGCAGTATTTCCGCTGACCATTTTGGGGAAAATCGGCGGCGACAAAGTAATAGTCATATTCGACGGACGTGGCAAAAACGATCCATCCGGCAAAAAGTTTCGCGTGCCTCTTAAAGACACTGGAATAATCGGCGCCCCAGATTCACCGCAGCTTTGAATGCTCCGAGTTGGAACGGAAACACTCCGGCATCTCTCCTGAACGTTCCTTCGGGAAAAATAAATACGGATTCTCCCTTGCGCAGCAGATCTTCCATTTCCTCGGCTTGCCGCAACCTTGATTCCGCCTTCGAGCGGTCAAAGGAAAGATGTCCCATTTGCCTCAAAAACGTGCCGATGAACGGCATGTGACGCAACTTCCATTTCGCCACGAAGCGGTAGGGAACCCCCAGCCCCATCATGAGCGGCACAACATCGAAATTGCTGGTGTGATTCGACGCATAAATCTTTGCGCCCGGCGTATCCATGAATTCCTTGCCCACGACCGTCACTCTGCATCCGCCAGAGAAAACAAAATCTTCAAGCCCCACTGAAGTGAATCTACCTGCGGCGCGGTGACTCGGTGAACATTGCACCAGCATCCACGTCGGCACAATCCAGATACAGAAGAACGATCGCGAAGTACACTCCATACAAAGCGCCCAGCCCGCGTTTCACGCCATCCAACAACGCGCGTGCACTGGCCTGGCTGCCCCGCCCGCGCCCAAACGCGCAATTTGCACCCACGCGGGCGGTTTCCCGGCCGTCAAAGTTCCCGCCAGATATAATTGTTTTGTTTCTTCGCGTCTCAGTTTTCCGCTCGAGGTTTTCGGAATGCTTCCGAGCGGTATCAACTCCACGCGATCTGGCGGCAGTCCTAATCCGCGTGAAACTTGTTCCGTCACCCGCGCCGCCATCGCTGCTCGCTTCGCCGCGTCTCCTTCGCGCGATTCCGCAACCACCACCATTTTTTCGGTTCCGCTTCGCCTGATCCTTAATCCCAAAAGCTACGATGCACCCTTTGCGAATTCCATCTACCTTGCGCCGCCAGCTCTTCCACTTCGTGCGGGTATAAATTGCGTCCGCCCTTGATGATGATGTCCTTCACACGGCCCGTAACATAGATCTCGCCGCTCGCGATGTACGCGCGGTCTCCAGAGTTTACCCATGGGAACTCTTCGGCTTCGCCGGCCGGACCTTGCGGCAGCAGCGCCGCCGTCGCCTTCTCATTTTGATAGTAGCCGCTCGTTGCTGAGGGCCCGCGGAACCACAGAAATCCCTCCGTGCGCTCCTCGACTTCCTGGCCTGCTGCGTTTACGACGCGAATCTCGTGCCCCGGCACCGCCTTACCCGCTGAAACAAACAAAATCCCATTTTCCTCGCCAGTCATCACCGGAATTGCTCGACCTTGTGAAGCGAATGCTTCCCGCTCCACGCGATCGACAATAGGTCCGCGGCCCAATGGCGGCACCGTCACGGCCAGCGATGCTTCCGCCAATCCATAGACCGGCAGCAGCGCCTCGCGTCGAAACCCATATCTCGCAAAACGCTCCGCGAATCGCTCCAGCGTCTCTGGATTTACTGGCTCCGCCCCGTTCATTGCGATCCGCCACGAACTCAAGTTCAATCCTTCGATATCTTTGTCCGCGATTTTTCGCACGCAAAGTTCATACGCAAAGTTTGAGCGGCGCTGCAAGCGTTGCTCGATGTTTGTGAATCGCCCACAGCCACCGTTCTGGTCGCGTGAGAAATGCAAGCGGCGACATCACCGCCAGCGGAATTCCCAAGTACATCAATGTCAGCCATGCGCCGATCAATCCCATGTCGTGATACAACGGCAGCCAACTGACGCCCACGTCTTGTGGCCCCATCTCCATCGCTTCCGCCAATGCGCGAATATTTGCGAGCAAATTGGCGTGCGTCAGCATCACTCCTTTAGGATCGCCCGTCGAACCGGAAGTGTATTGCAGCAGCGCGATATCGTTGCCCGTGCGCACGCGGTTTCCGCTGAAGATGCACTGGCAGCGCTCCGGGCGGACGGGCGGGCGCATTATCCGCCGCCTCGAACAGCTTTCTCCGCATCAGCAACGCCAGCAGTGACTTCACGCGCGGCTTCAGGAGTTTCGCCACCGACTTCGGCCCGCCGAAACGTCAGCAGCAGGCAAACTTCGCATTACTCAGAATCGCCGACTGCCGTGCGGCGTATTCTTCTATACGGTCCGCACGAAACGGAGGATAAATCGGCACCGGTATCGCGCCGGCCAGCAATATTCCTGCATAAGAAACAAAAAATGCCCGCGAAGTCGGCAGCATCAAGGCCACACGGCTTCCCGCGCTAACTCCGCGCCGCGTCAATTCCTCCGCGCAACGCTGGGCTGCGCCGTGCAGTTCACCAAATGTCAGCGTGAAAGTTTTGTCTTGGCCTTCGCCATCTTCGGTAATCAGCAGGTGCGCACGTTCTGCATCGTGTGCCGCTCGATAGCGCAGAACATCCATCAGGGTCTTCGCGTTAGCAACCCCCGATTCTTCCGCTTTTCCGCGCAACTCGTGCACCTTCATTGCCGCTCGCAATCCGGAATCCACGCGGTCTTCCACAGCCCGTTCTGGTGCTCCTAACACCGCTTCCGCCAGTTCGTCCGGGGTATTCGCCTGGGTGGCCGCCTGGTCCGTGATGCGAACGCTAAAAGCGCTTTCCAACCGCGCCATCAATTCAACTCGTTCCAGGCTTCCCAGCCCTAGATCGCGCTCTAACAGGGACTTGCCGTTGAGCATCGGCACCGCGCCAGCGCTCCCCAGTTCTTGCAACAGCGCGCGAATCTCCTCCAACACGCGTTCGCGCACCATGGAGCGTTCGAATTGTGCCGCCGGCGTAGCCACGATTGCTTCCTGGTTATCTTTGGAGTTTGCGTGCGTCAAACACGCGACATCCCATGAAACTCTCGCCACCGGAAACTAGACGGTTTTCACTTTTGCAGGCTCTGTGCCCGCATAACCCTTGGGCATCAGGGTAGTCGCCAGATCCACGCCAGATAGATCCACGCCCGTCAGATCCGTTTCTCGCAAGATCGCCACGCCCATATCTGCGCCTGCAAATTTTGCTCCGCTGATATTTGCCAGCCGAAAATTCGCATTCCGCAACTGGGCCTTCTGGAAATTTACGTTCGAAAGGTCGCAGCGAAAGAATTCAATCCCGCTCGCTTGCGCTTCTGACAAATCCGCTCCCGGCAGAATTGCCTCTGTCAAATCCGAGTTACGCAAATCCGCTCCCTGCAGTTTCGCGCCGGTCAAATCCGCTCCCGGCAACTTTGACTTCCGCAGGTCGCTACCGGCCAGGTTCGCTCCTCGTAAAATGGCCCCGCTCAAATTGATCCCGCTCAGGTCCGTGCCCGACAAATCCGCGCCCGCCAGGTCGGCACGTTCTCCGCCGTCCTGCCCGCGAAAAAATCGTTCGTGGGCCTCCAGAATGTCCGTCAGCTTCTTTCCGTTGTGCTTGATGTTCTTCGCTTTCTTCAGTCCCATTGTTTGCCCTCGGACAACACTAAGTTGGTTCCCTGCGCAGCCTGGAAAGACTCTACCGAAGTCTACCTCTTTACGGAACACCGGACGCCCCACGCCACGGGGGCAAAGTGCGCGCTGCGCAATGTGATAACGTGAACTCTATCTTGCTGCATCGCTCGCTATTCGCGTTTTTTCTTGCTGCCGCTGTGACGCCGTCATTTGCTTCCGCTCAAACTCAGCAGCACGAGGACGAAATCGTAGCCAGCCTTGCTGGCGGCCGGGTAATTTTTCAGGTTGCCAAGGATGACGTCATCCTACTCGCCGCCATCGATCAACCTATCGAATCGCACTCCGTCCCACCTCGTCTCTTACAGCTCGACGCCACCCATGTAGGCGTCGTTCTCGGTGCCATTGAGTGGCAAGTCCCCGCTGCTCCGGCCCCCATCCGCCTCGACCGCGACTTTCAAAGCGTCGCCCGTTCAAATCAGCACTACCAGGATTACCCTGACGAAGCCGCCCCGGATCTGGAAACCATCGGTGTGGCCTTCCTTGAAAAACTCCGCCCCCTCGTGGCCCAACTGCACCACAAGCTGGACGTCCGCCCCGACGATCCGCTCGTCGAACTAATCATCGTCGGCTTCGCTCCTCACTACGGCCCCGAACTTTGGCAAGTGCAATACCGCATTGAGCAAAAGCAAGTCGCGACCCGCGGCGAATATTGGCAGACCCGCATCCTGCGGCCGCGTTTTACCCAGCTATACCCGCCCGAAGGCGGCAAGCATGCTCCCCACACTTTCGTGGAGACGCGTTTTCCCGCTGAATCCTCAGCCCCGCCAGAAGCCGCTAGCCTTGCCAGTCAGAAAACCAATGCCGCGGTCGCTGAGCCGCCTTTTGCAGCTCTGATTCAGGGGGCGGACCCGCGTATTTCAAGGCTGCGATCCAGCGAGCCGCGCTTCGCTAAAGTCCTCGACGCCATCGAGCGGGGCCAGTCCCAGAAAGCTTCGGCAAGCGATTCCGCCGATTTTCTACGCGCCGCTTTACCGCTGATTGCCGGTGGCAACAAATTTTTCCTGGGCACTATGGACGAACAACGCGGCTTCGACTGGATTGTTCCGCCTGATGAACCCGTGGAAAAAACCGACGACAAGACTCGCCCGCCCAGTGCGCCATCACTCCGTCGCAAGCCGACCAGTCCGTGACGCTTCGGCGAAGGGCAACAACTCCGGCGCCACAATCTTTTCGATGGCATCACCACGCCGCAGCATGCCGCCTCGCACCACACGGCAAAGCATCCCCCGCCGCCCGCGCATTTCTCTTCGCAGTCCGGGCCGTACTTTCTCCAACTGGTCGCACGGATGGCAAATCGTGCTAATCTTTAGCACGATCTCTCCGACGCGCAATTCCTGCCCCAGTGCCAGGCTGTTCACATTAATCCCTTCGGTCGTAATATTTTCCCGAATGATCCCCGGCCGCAGATCCATCGCCTGCAGCGTTTCCAGATCTACCAGTAGCACCTGCCGGCTGCCGGCCGCGCATGTGCGCAGCCCTCTAACCCCAGGTTTCCAATCACCCTTGCTTCCTCGATCTCTTCCATCGGAAGCCGCTTTTTCACCGCTCGAAATATATGCGCCACGTTAGCCATACCTCTACCCCTTTTTAAAGACGCGCCGTGCTATCCGCTAATCGCTGCCCTCTCGCTGGTATGTCCACCGATATCCTTTCGGTAATGCATCCCGGCAAATTCGATCTTTTTTGCGCCCTCGTACGCCCTCGCCAGGGACTCACTCAAAGACGTCCCAACGGCGGTGACGCCCAGCACCCGCCCTCCACTGGTGACAATTTTTTCCCCGTTACGCTTCGTTCCGGCGTGCAGGATCTTTACCTCGGGCATCCGACCCGCTTCTTCCAACCCACAAATGACCTTCCCAATCTCGTACTTTCCCGGATAACCGCCGGACGCCAGCACCACGCAGACGCTGGCTCCCGCTTTCCATTTCAGTTTCGCCGCGTCCATCCGATGGGCGCGCTACATCGGCCAATACTTCCGCCAGATCAAAATTCATCCGCGCCACAATTGCCTGCGTTTCCGGATCGCCCAGCCTGCAATTGAACTCCAGCACCTTCGGGCCAGCCTTCGTCAGCATCACGCCGATGTATAAAAATCCCTGATAACGAATCCCGTCCGCGGCCAATCCATGTAACGTCGGCTCCACGATTTTCGACACGATCTTTTCGCGAAGCGCGCTCGGGAGCAGTTCATCGCTCGAGTAGGCGCCCATCCCCCCCGTATTCGGTCCTTCATTGCCATCCATAACCCGCTTGTGATCCCGCGTAGGCACCAGCGGTGCGTACCTTTCGCCATCGGTCAGAATGATGAACGACAGTTCTTCCCCCTCCAACGTCTCTTCCAGCAGAATGCGCGTCCCGCCTATTCCCAGTTCCTGCTTTTCCATCAGTTGCGTGATAAATTTGCGCGCGGCCCTTTCATCCGGCGCAAGGAAAACGCCTTTGCCTGCGCATAGGCCATCCGCCTTGATCACCACGGGCCAATTCACATTCTCCAGCGCCGCAAACGCCTCCTTTGCGCTATCAAAGGACCCATACATCTTGGCCGTCGGAATACCGTGCCGCAGCAAGAACTCTTTCGAGAAAATCTTGCTTCCCTCCAGTCGCGCCGCCTGCTGCGAAGGCGCCACAATCGTCCACTTCCTCGCTGCAAATGCATCCGCGATTCCATTCACAAGCGGCAGCTCTGGCCCCACCACCGTTAAATCTGGCCCAATTTTTTCCGCCAGTGCCACCAGCCCCGGCACGTCAGCCGAATCGACGTTTACGCACTCCGCTTCCGCCGCGATGCCGGCATTTCCGGGTGCGCACCATATTTTCTCCACACGCGGACTCTGTTTGAGTTTCCACGCCAGTGCGTGCTCTCGCCCGCCTCCACCAATCAACAACACCCTCATTCCTTGAACCTCAATCCTTGACGTCCGGGCACAGCAATTCCGCTGTCATTATAGACGCAAAACCCACAGCACATTTTTTAGAGAATGAAACGACAGAATGGAAATTGCTTTGAGAACTACGCTCTGCTTGCCGCTCGTATCGGTATCGTTACGCCCGAGGACGCATCTGAGGATGCCAACATATGGCAATGTCCATCGAAAATTCCCCCCGGATCTACCACCATGCAAGGCGCGTGCACTTCCCCGGTCACGACGCCCTTTGCCTGAATCTCCACCCGGCCCTTGGCAAATATGACCCCATCAAATCGCCCACCAATCACAACCCGGTTGCCTTCAATCTGTCCTTCCACCTTGGCATCTTCACCGAGGATAACCGTCTGCTCCGAAATTATATTGCCCTTCACGTTGCCATTAATGCGAAAGGTCCCTTTCAACTGGAGCGTGCCTTCCAGCGTCACGCCTTGATCGATAAATCCTGTCCACTCTTCGGTAGTTCCGCCGCTTGAGAAAATGCTGGGCCATTTCCAGGCCATAGAGCCCCCCGGGGTAGAGACTCTCTTACTTTAGTCTTACGCACCCGCAAGTCAACGTGACCGCCGCACAGGTTGTCGAATGCACTGCCTGAACGCCCGGCCAGTCGTTGAAGCCAGCCATAGGCAGGTCTTCATATTTTAACCGTTGCGATTTATTTATCCGCCGGCGATCGCCCCAATAATTAGCAGAGGTTCCGCCCCAGACGCTACCGCGTCAGGCAACGGCGTGTCCGGCGATTCGTGCGACAAGTCCTCCGAGCACGCAAAAAATCGCAAGAACGGTCGGCGTTCCTTGCTCACATGCTCGCGTATCGTTCCCCGCAGCATTGGGAACCGTTCCTCCAGGGCATCGAGCACCGATCGCTGGGTCACCGCCCCTTTCACATCTAACTCGACCTCGTTATGAAATTGCGCCAGGGTGCGCAGATGCGCCGGCATCACCACGCGAATCATGCGAGTGTTTGCACTTCCACGGAGAGTACCGCAGGCAAATCCCGCACGATCGGCGACCAGTTATCTCCAGCGTCCGGCGAAAAATAAACCTGTCCGCCGGTCGTTCCGAAGTACACCCCGCACGAATCCAGTGCGTCCACCGCCATCGCGTCTCGCAGCACGTTCACATAGCAATCCTTTTGCGGCAATCCCTTGGTCAATGCTTCCCATTCGTTGCCGCCCGTTTTACTGCGATAAACTCGCAATTTTCCTTCCAGCGGGTAATGCTCGGAATCGCTCTTGATGGGCACCACGTAAATCGTCTCTGGCTCGTGTGCGTGGACATCAATCACGAATCCGAAATCCGTTGGCAAATTTCCGCTTACTTCTTGCCATGAATTTCCCGCGTTATCACTGCGCATCACGTCCCAGTGTTTCTGCATGTACAACACCTCCGGCCGCGACTTATGCATGGCCACATGATGCACGCAGTGTCCCACTTCCGCTTCCGGGTTGGGAATGAACTCGGATCTCAGCCCCTTATTGATCGGCTGCCAGGTTTTCCCGCCGTCGTCCGTCCGAAACGCTCCGGCCGCGGAAATAGCGATGTAGATGCGCTCCGCATTGCTGGGATCTAAAATAATCGTATGCAGGCACATTCCGCCCGCTCCCGGCTGCCACTGGGGACCCGAACCATGCTTGCGCAATCCGGAGAGTTCTTCCCAATTTTGCCCGCCATCCGTGGTCCGAAACAACGCCGCGTCTTCAATCCCTGCAAACACCGTATCTGGATCGGTCAGCGAGGGTTCCAGATGCCACACTCTTTTAAATTCCCACGGGTGCGCCGTGCCGTCATACCACTGGTGCGTGCCGGGCACGCCGTCGTACAGAAATTTATTGCCGACCGGTTCCCATGTTTTCCCCCCATCGTTCGAACGCTGGATCAATTGTCCAAACCAGCCGCTGCTTTGCGAGGCATATAAGCGGTTGGGATCTACGGGCGATCCCTTCACGTGATAAAGCTCCCAACCCGCGAAATGCGGTCCGCTCACATCCCACTTCTGCCGCTTTCCATCGGCCGTCAAAACGAACGCTCCCTTTCGAGTTCCAACCAAGACTCGCACTCCGCTCATTTTTCTCTCCCGTTGCAATTCACTTAGCTCATCGTCGAAATTCTTGAACCTTCGCAGGTCCAACGCATGCGCTTTGCAGTCCCGAATGACCGCTGCATCGTTCTTTTGACGGAGATTACGGGATACTGTTTCAAGTTGAAATGCAGTTTTATCATCTTACTTGTTATATGCAAGTGAAAATGTTAGGCTCCCGCATGCCTATCGACAAGCCCCGGCGCAACGCGCGTCCCGCGCCCCGTCCACGGAAAAGGCGTTCTGTAAATCACTTGAATTGGCGCTCGTCTTGTCCCCTCAATGCTTCCGTGGAAATCCTGGGAGATCGTTGGTCGTTGTTGATTATTCGCGACATGATGTTGCGGGGATTTCGCAGCTATAAGGAATTTCTCGGTTCTTACGAGCGCATTGCCACCAACATTCTGGCCGATCGCCTTCACAAGCTTGGAGAACACGGAATTATCGTCGCCGCCCAAGACCCTTCAGACGGCCGTAAAGTCACCTATCTGCTTACCGCCAAGGGAATGGATCTTGCTCCTGTTCTAACGGAAATGGTCCTTTGGGCTGCAGCTCACGAAGAGGTTGAAAACCAAGCCCTCGTTCGAGAAATGAGGAAGGACAAGCACGCATTCATCGCCTCGGTCCGTGCCCGATGGGCGATTTCTCAACCGCCCGATTTGTGAGATAACCGAGCAGCAGGGCGCTTTCTTACTTCATTAATTGATCGTAGAGCCTCATCAAATGTGGCTCATCGTAGAACTCAATGATCAGTTGACCGGGATGCGATTTCGTATGCGGCCGCAACATGATTTTGGTTCCCAGCTGTCGCTGTAATTCGTCAATGGCCGAACGCGTGTTGGGGTCCGAATTTTCTCGCGAGACCGGTCCTCGATTGCGTGAGCGTCGCGAGGCGAGCCGTTCAATCATGCGAACTGTTAATCCGCCACGGGCAGCGCGGTGTGCATAACGCATTCGTAACTGAGAATCCGGCACAGCCAGCAAGGCTCGCCCATGTCCCGCGGTTAGCTTGCCCTCTTCGATCCATTCCTGAATCGTCGACTCCAGCTTCAGCAGCCGAATGGAATTCGAGATAGTGGCGCGTTCTTTCCCGGTGCGCTCGGCCACCATCTCCACCGTCATCTGGAATTCCGAGATAAGTCGATCAAAGGCCCGAGCCGATTCGATCGCATTCAGGTCTTCACGTTGTATGTTCTCGACCAGCGTCATCTCGAGTGCCAGGTCGTCGGGAACGTCCCGCACAATCGCCGGCACCTTGGTCAAGCCCGCTAGTTGCGCCGCGCGCCAGCGGCGTTCACCCGCAATCAACTCATAGCGGTCCCCAACTGGGCGCAACAATAGTGGTTGGATAATTCCACTTGCCAGAATTGAACGCGACAGTTCTTCCAATGCCGCTTCACGGAACGTTGTGCGCGGTTGGTGAGGGCTCGGTTCGATTAGATCGATGTCGACGTGTAGCGTCTGGTTTTGATCCCGGGCCGGTGCTACGGCAGCCCCGGCCGACGTGACGGCATGTGCCTGCTCAAATTGATTAGCAGTACTTGGTGATGCTACCTCTGGCTCAGGCTCCCGAATGAGCGCTCCGAGCCCCCGTCCCAGCGCGTTTCTGGTCATTGGCTATTACCTCCTGCGCAAGTTGTGTGTATCCCTCGGCCCCTTTACTATGTATATCGTAGAAAATAATAGGCTTACCGAAGCTTGGAGCTTCGGCCAGCCGAACGTTCCTGGGGATCACTGCTTGAAATACCTGTGTACCAAAGAAACTCCGTAAATCTGTAGCTACCTGCCGGGAAAGCGTAGTTCGCTCGTCGTACATCGTAAGCAAAATACCCTCAATTTCCAGACTAGGATTAAGCGTCCGCCGAATACGCATTAGCGTGTCCAGCAGTTCCGACACTCCCTCAAGGGCCAAGTATTCACATTGAATGGGAATAAGCACAGAATTAGCACAAATCAGGCCGTTCAAGGTCAGCAAATCTAAGGCTGGGGGGCAATCCAGAACAATAAACCGATATCTATCCTTGATGGGTTTCAGAGCAGCCTGTAATTTATATTCCCTTTGCTCCGTCGTTACCAACTCTACGGCAGCGCCGGCAAGGTTTTTATCAGCAGGAATAACGTCCAGACCTTCCACTTGGGACTTTTGCACAATTTTGTCCAGTGGTTCGCCCATGATCAGCGAATGATAGAGAGTACGGCGAGATGGATCTTTTGGGAATCCGATTGCGGCGGTGGCATTACCCTGGGAATCGCAATCAACGAGGAGAGTAGGTTGTTCAGAAGCCGCTAAGCATGCGGCCAAGTTAACGGCGGTGGTTGTCTTGCCGACGCCGCCTTTTTGATTTGCACACGCAATAATTCTTGCCAAATGTTTCCCCACGCGAAATTTAGCAAAGCACAATCGCACTTGCAACACTAATTACATCCAAATTGAATTTAATGCATTCTTTTGGTCCGAACGAACCAGGCGTTCAAATGCTTTGGGATTTGTCCTCCTGTAGGAGTGCCTTCCGCGTACCCCTACGTTCCACGTGGAACCGCCTTTGTCGACGCTCCGACTAGTTTGGTTCCACGTGGAACACAGTCACGCGGCGTTCATTCAACCAGGGGTGTAATGGTTATCCAAAGCCCAAGGTGGTTCCACGTGAAACTACACTGAAGCATCCGCTTGGCTTTAGTCCATGGTCCACTGTTTCATGTGGAACATTGCCTGCTCTGGGCGACTCATCTAACGCGGCTTAGTGCTGGCACCATCAGGCACGAATAAACGTACTGCCGTCTGACAGAATCGCCGATGCTTCACGTGAAGCGATTTCCCGTTCCCTATATAAGCGACTGGTGAGCTTTGGAACCTCGTTCCACGTGGAACACGGAGTTGGAGGATTCCCTGCAAGAACCCGATGAAGTCCCCTTGGTGTGAATTACTTTGTTCCACGTGGAACCGCTAGAACGCATTTGTGATCGCTGATAAAGGGCTCCGTCCGACTTCTCAAGATCGATCTATCGAGACTATAGACGATCGTTCAGCGATATTCGAGAAGCCGCAGATCAAATGTCGACAGGCCGACATCCTCATCAATCAAAGCCACTTAAGTTTGATTTCAGTGTAGTCTGATGAAAAGGGCAACTTACTAGGACAAATCAGGTCAAAACTTGTGAATTTTGAGCGAGGAGCTCGCTTCTCCGCGTCCAACTGTCGACACTCCGACATCTGCATCAAATCATTACACTTACGGAGTTGTTTTCGAGCCCACGAGGATTACCCGGCGGAGCGATTGAGGCACAACTGCTGACTCCGCCCACTCCCAGCCGGGTTGATTCTCGACCGTTTTGATGTCTGCCACCCCAAGCCACAAAACAACCTGTTGAGCGGCGACGGATTCCCCGCGGGCCCATGCCAGGAATTCCCCGAAGTCACCAACGGCCCTGGCACACAGATAGTCGATAGGGGCAATTTCCTCCCCCAGTTCTTCGTAACGGCTTACCAGCACATTTACATTTGGAAGATGGAGTGCGCGAACCACCTCTGCCAAAAATGTCGCTTTCTTGACATTTGATTCCACGAGGAACATATGGGCGTGTGGCAATAAAATCTTAATGGGCAACCCGGGAAATCCTCCCCCAGTACCAATGTCCGCAAGCCGGCCGTTATCCATGGAAATTAGCTTTGTTGCGAACATACTCTCGCAAAAGTGTCGATATAAAATGTCCAGCGGCTCCCGGATCGCGGTGAGGTTTATCTTTTCATTCCAAACCAGGAGTAACCTCATATACTCTTGAATTTGCCAAACCTGGTTCGAATCGACGGTTATCTCAAACTCGCCTAACGCCTTTTGGATGGTTGCTTCGGACGGAATCACGTTCGATGGCATAAGCGGGTGGAGTCTCCTGGGGAACGACGCCGTAATGAATTTGCAGTCGCATGAAATCACATCCACAACATTCGTGCAACAGATTCGAATGAACGTCCCTTGGTCCGGCACATCCCATTTCGGCAAGATGTTTTAAAATTCCCCACACCTGCCTATAATGTGGCGACTGTGATCCCCAATCGTAAATTACGTTCTGAGCCGACAAGAGGTAATCATTGGCTTCAACACTGAAACTAACGTCTATGGCTAAAGCTGCTGGCTGCGCAGCGAAGTTGAATCCGGCCACTCTTGAAGGTATTCTGCGAAAACTTCCGCGGCAGACAAATCCCGAAGTTCTCGTTGGGTTTGAAACCAATGATGACGCTGGCGTGTATCGGATCAACGATGAACTCGCGCTCGTTCAAACCGTGGATTTCTTCACTCCCATAGTCGACGATCCTTTCCTCTTCGGGCAGATCGCAGCCGCCAACTCTTTGAGCGATGTTTATGCCATGGGCGGCCAACCTATCTCATCCCTGTCTATTGTTGGATTTCCAGAGCACGCGCAGCCCGCTATCCTCGAGCAAATTATTCGCGGAGGGCTTACCAAGATGAATGAAGCCGAGTGCAGCGTCATCGGTGGGCACTCCATCCGCACAGACGACATGCTGTTTGGATATGCAGTTACGGGAGTCGTTCATCCGCAAAAATTCTGGCGCAACGTCGGAGCGAAGCCCGGGGACGTTTTGGTTTTTACTAAACCGCTCGGTACTGGAGTGATCACGACTGCGCTCAAACGGGAAAAGGCTTCGCCGCAATCACTCGAGGCTGCCGTTGCCGCCATGACTATGTTGAATCGCCAGGCAGCCGCGGCCCTGAGTGAAGTCAGCGAGAGGTCCCGAGGTTTATCTCACGGCCAGGCTTCGCAGGTCCACGCTGTTACGGATGTAACCGGATTCGGCGTTCTGGGCCACGCCCGCGAAATGGCGCTGGGAGATCCAGAACATGGCGTGGAACAAGTTTCGCTTGAGGTGGATCACGCGGCGTTCAAATATTTGCCCGGCGCTGCAACTGCGGCGCTCGATGGAAATCTTTCTGGAGGCCTGAAAAATAATCGCGCATTCGTAGGTGACTGCGCCGTATTTTCGGAATCCGTTCCCCAGGAATTTCAGGATTTGCTTTTTGACCCCCAGACTTCTGGCGGTTTACTTGCCGCAGTGTCGCCGGAAATCGCCGCAGAAGTTTGTGAAGTGCTGGCGCGTCACGGAGTTGATGCCTGCCAGGTGGGCCGAGTTATCGCTAAACGAACTCCGCTTATTTTTGTGAAGTAAGTCGCGCCGGTCCCGCGCGTTCATCTTATAAATGTCTCAATAACAACGAAGGGCGCGACGGCTGATTAAGGAACTCGTCGAAGAAAAATGGACACTATCACTCATGGAATCGCTGGTGCGCTGATAGGCAAAGCCGTCTTCCACGGCGACGATATGTTTAGCCGCCGGGCCATAAATCGCCAACGCATTATGACTTGGGCGACCATGCTGGGCGCGATTTTTCCAGACTCCGACACCTTCCGCGACATGTTGTCTCACAACGAATTGCTGATGATCACCTGGCATCGCAGCATTACGCATTCCTTGGTGTGCCTTCCGTTCTTCGCGTTGCTGCTCGCCACTCTCACGCGAGCGTTAGTGCGCTGGCGAAAGTGGGATGCTCCATCTTTCGCAGCGCTCACTGGAATTTACGCGGTGGGAATTCTAAGCCACATCGTGCTGGATCTGGTAACCAGTTTCGGAACCATGGTGTGGTCTCCCGTGAACTATTCACGCCCGGCATGGGACTTGATATTTATTCTGGACGTTACGTTCACCGGCATTCTGCTGTTGCCCCAGATTCTGGCATGGGTCCACGAACGCACTGACAAGATGCGAAGCCGCGCGGTGGTATGCGTTGCGATTGCCATTCTGGCCCTGTTCGCTATCCAAAAATTCGCCGGATTCGTAGGCGCGCCAATCTCCACACCCGCCATTTTGCTGTTCGCCGCGATCCTGGCTACGGTGTTCATAATACCCCTTCGCTCGAAAAGCCAAACCGCGCGGTCTTCTGCGCGGGAAGATCTAGAACTGAATAACTCCAATTCGGAGGCCGCCGCCGCTTCTGACCGAGATTCTGAACAAATAAAAACTCACCGGCGCTGGAATCAAGCAGGTTTGCTTTGCGGCTGCGCATACATCGGTTTGGCGATGCAGGCTCACCACGTGGCGCTTGTTCGTATAAAGCACTTTGCGGCCCTTCAGCAGCTCGAAGTGCAATCCATCGGTGCGCTTCCGTTCCCTCCCTCGCTCTGGCGTTGGGACGGGCTGGTACGCACCCCCCGCGGAATTTACGAAGTGCGCATGGATCTCGCACAGAAATCCGCGTTTGAATCAGATTCCTTCGCCAACCCGGCCGAGCGGCCGCCCGTTGAATATCGATTTTACCCTGAAGCCCATTCCAACATTTATATCGAAATCGCTAAAGAGCTCCCTACGGTGCAAAAGGTTTTATGGTTCGATCGATTTCCGGTGACACGCTTTCATGAAGAAGCCGGAGATTCCATCGTCGAATTTTCCGATATGCGCTTTCCACAAATTCGAAAGGACCGCCCGGCGTCGTTCACCTATCGCGTTCGAATGGCCCCGACGGGCAACGTGGTGGAAGAAGGCTGGGCCAAGTAGGCTCTGCGCATCGTGTGGGAAAAGTGACTTGGCATTCACCGCTCAAGCGCTAGTGAAAGCATTTTGCGCTGGCTCCCCTACCTCCATTCTTGCGAGTCTCGTTCCAGGTAAGCTGCGCTCGTTATCCAGGCTCCAAAAAGGGTTAAGTGGATTTCGTGACCTGTGAACGAATTGGAGACAACAATGTGAAGCTCTCTTGTATCCAATCAAACGTGGGCCTAAAATGAGCCGAAGAGTAGGGGAGAACCGCCTTGCAACTCGACGATCACCTGAAGAACTTGCTCCGTGAACTGGGACACGCGATCAATGACACGGTGTCCGACTCTGACCGCATTACCGGCGCTATTGCAGGAGTGCGCGCGCACGGCTACGACATCGTGTTGAAGCTGGATGCCACCATCGGCCTGGCGAAGCGCGATGCTGCGTCTGGCGAGACGCAGCCTCGTTGACAACTCAGGACCGCCGATTTCTGGAATCGTTGCGCATTCAGGTAGATCAGGATTCGTTCATGGAAGAGAACGAAGTGACACAAGAAAATTCCTGCGCGACTCTCGATGACCCCGCAGGACGTGCGATTCCTGAAGTCTTTGCGCATCGCCACGGATGAAATGGAATGAACGGTTTGCTCAAAACTGCCGGATTCGCATTGCCACTGCAGTGCGCTTACGGGGATAGTAATGTGCCCGCGCGCTCAGGCGCAGAGCCCCGCGACGGTTGTACCGATCATTGTTGGATACCGCCGTGCCAATCGTCGTGAATGCCGTAAAGCCCAAACCAACGGGACTAAGCAAATTTGAAGGTTATCGTGATGAACGCCAACATTGCGCAAATCACCGTGCGAGCCAAAGGCAATGACATGGCGAGTCCGAACATTTGCTCTCTCTCCGCAAGCTGCCGACCAAGATGCAAGTGAATAGTCGATAAGGGCGGATACCAGTACGGCGACAAAGTAACGTTGTTGTACGATCCGGCCAGCCTGCAGGCCATCAAGCTCAAAGGGAAGACCTTCCAAAGCACTCTAATTCGCGAGAGCAAATGGTTCGTCTGCCCGCCGTTGCCGGCCGTTTTTATCCTTCCGATCCCGTTGAATTATCCGCACTCATTGATCAGTGCACTCGACCTGCAGAAAACGAGTTCACGGCGCCGGCACGTAAAGGCCTGTCTGGTTCCGCACGCCGGCTTACATGTATTCGGGCCACGTGGCAGGCGCCGTATTCTCGAGCATCCGAATACCGCGAAAAGATTGTGGTTCTTCGGCGTGCGGCATCGCCCGCCCGGTTCGCCTGCGGCTATTATTTCCAATGGAGCATGGCGAACGCCGCTGGGTGACGCGCAAATCGATCAGCGAGCTGGCGGACGACGCTGCGAGTCAGCATGTCCGCTTTTAACCGAAGATGCCCTAGCCCACAGTCAGAGAACATTCTTTGAAGTGCAGATTCCATTTCTGCTACATCTCGATCCAGATTTTCGTTTCGTGCCAATTGCGCTGGGAGGCGTGCAACTTTGAAACTATAGTGAGTATCGGCGAAGCGATTGCGCGGAGTGCTGGCGGCGGAAAAACAGGAAGTGCTGCTAGTGACCATCTTCGGATTTGAATCACTACGAGGACGATGCCACAACGCGAAGGAAGGACCGCAAAGCCATCGAGCAAATGTTGAAGTATGGATGCGCGCGGTTTGTACGATGTCGTGCCGCAGAAAAGAAATTTCGATGTGTGGCCTGGGCCCGGCGGTCGCGATGCTCACGGCTTTGCAGGATATTGAAGGCGAGACCAGGCGGAATTAATCCGTTATGCGACGTCAGCTGATCGGTCCGGCGATTCCTGTGCCGTCGTCGGATATGCGGGAATGATTTTTTGGTGAGCACACGGTATTAAAGTGTGCCGCAAGAAAAAGCGACCCAAAACGGAGGCCGCTTTTCATCAGGTTGTTTCAATTAATGATTGCTTACACGACCACTTAATGAGACCGCGACGATCCGCCAGAAGATCCGCGTGACGGCGCGGACGAGCGAGCGGTCGTACCCATTGAGAGTCGCTCCGCGTGAGTAGACGGCGCCCGCAAACGCTCCACCACTGCTCACGTTGGTCCGAGCGGCTGGCGGCGGAGCAGCGTACGCGATGAAGCGGACCGCGCCGAAAGGACTCGAGCCGGCTCCGTAGAATTCGTTGCGCGAGCGGTGGCCGCGACACTTTCCCGAAGAGTGCCAGAACGTTGCGCGACACCAGCGGAAGCTTCCGACGTAGTATTGGCCTTCGCACGTGTTCACGTTGCTGTTCACAAAGCGGTGTTCTTTCGCGTCGTAAACAATGGATGAGGCGGCGCGAGGTGAAGCCCAGCTGTGACGACCGGGCTGGTATTCAACGTCCGCGTAACGCGCGCCGGTGCCGGCGATGAACTAGAGTGCGAAACCAAAGCTTCGCGAGGCGGATCTTTCACCACCTTCCATTTCGCGCCGTTGGCCAACTCAGACTCGCTCACAGCCGACCGGGACGTTAGCGGCATAACGCCTTGCGCCAGATTCAATGGCGTCTTGCCGTGGTTATCCAGCGGATGGACGGGAACTATTGCCACGGTGTTTCCGGAGCGCACAAACGTCGCCGTCACGGGATGAAATCTGACCGGCGACGATGCCCCGCCCGAATCCTGTGGGGGTCCACAGCCAACCGATGCCCGGCTGAAATAGCCAGCCACCGTAGTGATAAGGCAGCCAACCCCACGGCTGGCTGCCGATAAAAGACCATCCAATGCCGGGTCCATAAAACCAGTTGCCGTAATCAAAGGGCGACCAGCCAAGCCCGACCCCATAAGGCTGCCATCCGTACCCAAAACCCGCGATAGGATAGAAACCGCCGTAAGTGTACAGATCGCCGAATCCGGAAACATAGAGTGGAATTGTTGAATATTGCATCGCTGCATTTGTGGCGGTGACCACGCTGTCTTCGCGGCCGGAAACCCACCGATCAAAATCGTCGCTTTCCGGTGCGCGGCCGACGCTTGCCGAAATATTATCGCCGGCGGGCATCGTGAGACGATTGGCCCTTCACCAGATGTTTGTTGTCGTTCTTATGCAAGACCTTGACTTGGCCTTTGACAACCGCCACGGTGCTGCCATCATCGAAATTGTCCATGCGGAAATTTGTGCGCCCGGCGGCTTCGGCGGTGAAATCCCCACCAGTCACGCTGAAATAGTCGTCGCGCGCCGGGTTCACATAGAAGGAGCCGGTGCCTTGGCGGAGAATCAGTCGAGTCGTAGAGCGAGCCATCGTCGAGAGACAGGTCGAAAAACTCCAGCACGGAATTTTCGTTAATGAAAGCCATCGCGCCATTTTCGAATTCCACTTCGGCGCGGCCAGCTGTCGGTGGCCAGAACATCATGCTGGCGAATAGGAAGATTCAATTCGGCGCGCTCCCAATTGGCTTTGTCGTTGGCCAGCGGATCGCCCTTGGAATCGTGCAGAATTCGCACATCGCCCTGAACCAGACTCAGCCGGATGATGCGCGCGTGGCTGGCGCGTGGTACGAATCGGATGAAGACAGAAACCGAATACCGCAAGGATCAGAAAGGAAGCGAACGGAACGGTACGGAAACCCATGGATATGACCCCTGTCCGGTGACACCCTGAGCAAGCAAGCTCGGCACTAGTCCCATGGTCTCTCTCGGCGAAGGACGCGTCAAGCTGCGTAACGGATGACAGGCTCTGAATTGACTTAGCGCAACTGGCCGGTGCGGCCGAACGAACTTCTCATGTTAGAGCGATCGAGATTTTCGCGCAGATTCATCAGCGTAAGAAAAGTGCTGAGAATTCGCGCTTTCAGATCGTCGGTAAGCGGCAAGCCGCTGGTGGCCACCCGGGCCAGGCGCTCGCCGTGTTCGGTGATGAAATGCATGATTTCGTGCTGACGTTCGTGGGGAGCATTTCCCAGAGCAGTTTCGCGGCGCATTTCCGCGCAGCTATTTTCCACAGACAAAGTGAAATGCAGTACGCACAAGCTGTTGCTCGCGCAGAGCAGCAGGAACTTCGAGTTTGCAACCTTTGATTTCGCAAGGTAGCGTCATGGAGCGCCAAGATAGGCGTCAATGATAGGTAGCATTCTCTGCATCTAAAATCCAGCTTGGGGAGTGCAGATGCGACGAATGCTACACGGCCAGTACGGAACCGGTACCGATCCTGTAGGGGCTGAGAAATATAAGGGTTGTTCAGCGAAATAATAATGTATAAAAATACAGGAGGCTGTATAATAGCTGAAGAGGAGTCTTGTGGGCGCACGCAAAACATTTCGTCACGGGCAGATTCTTCGATTGGTGAGCGATGGTTCCATCGTCAATCAGGAAGAATTGCGGCGCCGGCTGGCGGCCCAACGTCTGCGCGTAACGCAGGCGACCTTATCCCGCGATATTCAGGAGCTGCGGCTGATCAAGACGCAAGGCGGTTACAAGTCGGCCTCCGCGCTTCCGGAAGAGTCGCTCGCCGCTAACGCAGACTGGCGCGGGCGCTGGGCGAATTTCTGCAGGATATTCGGCCGGCGGAAAATATGCTGGTGTTGAAAACGCCTCCAAGCGGGGCGCAGCCACTGGCTGCCGCAGTGGACGGCGCTAAATTCCCGGAAATTGCCGGGCACGATCGCGGGCGACGACACCGTACTGATCATCACGCCCAATAAAAAAACACGCGAGTCACTTCAACGTCGCATCGAAGCGCTTTGTGAAATGAGAAATCTCAAACCACATCGCGGTCGTGGGAGTGACCGGCTACACCGGCTTCGAGCTCGCGCGAATATTGGTGCGCCATCCCGGGGTCAGAGCTGCCACTTTTTATATGCGCGATACGAACGGCGCGAAGTGCGTCGACGAACTTTTTCCGCAACTTGCGTGGCCGAGGCGACGCTCCGCTGCGAACATTTTCGGCGGAGGCGATCGCTGAACAGTAAGGCGGGCACGGCATTTCTGGCTACTCCGCACGAAGTATCCGCGGAAGTCGCGCCCCGCGTTGGTGGAGGCCGGATTGCGGGTGGTGGATTTGAGCGGCGCGTTTCGCTTTCGGTGATCCGTGAAACGTTCACCGAGCTGGTACAAGCTGCCGGCGCCGCCAGCTGAGTTGCTTAGCCGAAGCGGTCTATGGCGTGCCAGAAATTTACGCCGAGCAAATCAAGAATGCGCGATTGGTTGCGAATCCCGGGTGCTATGCGACCAGCGTAATTTTGGCGCTGCGGCCGCTGACCGATGCGGGTTGGATCGCGGATGGCAGCGCCGTGGTATGCGACTGCAAGTCCGGAGCCAGCGGAGCGGGCAAAGAATTGCGGCGCGATTTGCAGTTCGTAGAGGTGGACGAAAATTTCAAGGCCTACAATCTTTTTTCACACCGCCACACTCCAGAAATTCTGGAGCATACCGGGCTTTGACGAATCGCAAGTCGTGTTTTCGACGCACTTGTTGCCAATCAGCCGAGGGATTCTTTCCACCATTTACGTCACCCTGGACGCGCCTCGCAGACGGCGCTGCGATTGAGGCGCTGTACCGCAAGTTTTACGCGGGCCGCTCGATGGTGCGCATCTGGGCTGCCGGGATCGCTGCCGGAATTGCAGCACGTGGCCCATACAAATTTCTGCGACATCGGCTTTTCGTGCTCGATAAAACGGGCCGGCAACTGATCATCGTTTCCTGCCTGGATAATCTGGGCAAAGGCGCTGCCGGCCAGGCCGTTCAAAATTTCAATCACATGCTGGGAATAGAGGAGCACACCGCACTGCAATGAAAATCGTGATCAAGTTTGCCGGAGCATTGCTCGAAGACGATGCGACGGTGCGCTCGCTGGCGCACCAGGTCGCGGCGCTGGCCAAGGATGGGCAATCAGATATCTGGTGGTGCATGGGGGCGGCCGCCTGTTTACCGCGACGCTGAAGCGCATGGGCATCGAGAGCAAATTTGTCGGCGGATTGCGCGTGACCGATCGCGAGACTCGCGATGTGGCGGTGATGGTATTCGCCGGATTGTTGAACAAGAAAGTTGCGGCGGCTATTTCCGCCGAAGGCCAGCCAGTCGATCGGAGTTTCCGCAGCGGATGCGCAATGCTTTACAGCGGAGCCGATGATGCACAACGAGGTGGAAGGCGGCCTGGGATTTGTCGGTTATTTGACGGGCATGAACACTGGGCTTATCGAATCGCTGTGGAGCGACGGGATCGTGCCGGTGGCGCCGTGCCTGGGTCTGGGATGCGGACAACGAGCTCTACAACATCAATGCGGATCACATGGCTGCGGCTTGCGCGGAATTTCTTGGGGCCGATCAATTGATTTATTTGACGGACGTTGCCGGCGTGCTGGATGGCGACAGGGTGTTGTCGGCGGTCAGCTGCGAAGAAATAGAGCGGCTGGTGCAATGCCGCGTGGTTTCAGGCGGGATGATTTTGAAACTGGAAGCCGCTAAACGCGCGATTGAAGGCGGCGTTCGTGAAGTACGTATCGTGGGCGGGCGCGCGGGCCGGACGCTTTGCTGTTGGCGTCGCGGTCGGCGAGACGCGCACGCGGTCGTACAAGTTCAGACATTCCCGGCACGCTGGTTAGCGCGAGACCCAGAAATAGCCGCGCAAGCGGCGCTTTCGGCGGCGTGATGCGCAAGGTTCCCAAAAAATCGGCGGAATCTCTGCGGCGCATTTTTCACAGCACGGGCGAACGAAACTCGCGGCCGCGAAGGTGGATCCGCGCGTGCAGGAAGCGGAGAAATTTCTGCTGCCGACTTACAAGCGCCAGCCTTTTCTGCTGGAACGCGGGCAAGGATGCTACGTCTACGATGCTGACGGGAAAAAGTACCTCGATTTTCTGGGCGGCATTGCCGTCAATGCGTTGGGCCACGCGCATCCACGGATCGTGAAAGTGATTCGCCGCGAAGCGGCGCGGGCCATTCATTTTTCCAACCTTTACCACAACGCATTATCAGGGGCCGCTGGCGCGAAAGCTTTCCGAGTGGTCTGGGCTGGAGCGGGTTTTTTTCTGCAACAGCGGCACGGAAGCCATCGACGGCGCGATGAAGCTGGCGCGGCTCTGTGCGCCGGAAGCCGGACGAAACTGCCGGGCGTCCAGCGCGAAGAAGCATCGCTTTCTGGCGCTGGAGAATTCGTTTCACGGGCGCACTTTCGGCGCGATCAGCGTGACCGCTACGGAAAAATATCGCGCTGCCGTTCGCGCCGGTGGTGCCGGGCGTCGAATTCGTGAAGATTCAACGACGTGGCCGATCTGGAATCGAAATTTGACGACACGGTTTGCGGCGTTTTGCTCGAGACGGTCCAAGGCGAAGGCGGAATCTACCCGGTCAGCCGAGTCATTCTGGAATCGCGCCCGGGCAATTGGCAACGCGAACACGGCGCACTGCTGATCGCCGATGAGATCCAGTGCGGCCTCGGCCGCACCGGGCGTTATTTCGCGCTACCAGCAATTCTCTTCCAAACCGGACATCGCGGTGATTGCCAAGCCGCTCGCGGCCGGACTTGCCGCTGGGCGCGATTCTCGCCAGCGATGCGGTGGCCGGCACACATCTCTCCTGGCTTGCACGGCACGACGTTCGGCGGCGGGCCGCTGATTTGCGCTGCGGCGTTGGAATTTCTGCAAATCGTGGAAGACGAGAAATTGATGGAGAACGTTCGCGCTCGTGGCGAAGAATTGCGCGCCGGCTTGCAGGCTTTGGCCGCAAAATTCGATTTCATCCGCGAAGTGCGCGCCGAAGGGTTGATGATCGGCGTCCAACTGTCGGTCGAAGGCGCGCCGTTCGTGGCCGAAGCCGCGAAGCGCGGGCTGCTCATTAATTGCACGCACGAATACATCATTCGGTTGCTGCCGCGTTTCATCGTGACTCAGCGCGCAGGTGCGCGAGTTCCTGAAGTTATTTGAGACAGTACTCGCCGCCGTTTCAGCAAAATTCTTCGCCGCGCGGAAGCAGTGGCCGCTGATCAGCGCCCGCTGAACAACCTACGCAACAGCAAGGTGAAGATAACAAAATGACCAGCAACTATGCTTGCTGCGCCTATTTTCTTGTCGAACGATCTGCTCACCGGGCGCCGAATGGAGCCCGCCGCAAACGCGCGAACTGCTGCATCTGGCCGCGGACATCAAGGCTCATCCCGGAGCCGTTACGCCTCCATGCTGCGCGGCAAATTTATGGCGTTGATTTTTGAGAAGCCGTCGCTGCGCACGCGCGTGACATTTGAAGTCGGCATTCAGAGCATGGGCGGCTCGGTGATATTTCTCGATCATACGCAGGCCCGCCTCGGCGAACGCGAATGCATTTCGGACGTGGCGCGCAACCTGGAGCGCTGGGTTCATGGCATCGTGGCGCGCGTCTATGAACAGCGCGTGCTGGAAGAAATGGCGGCCAGCGCGGACATCCCGGTGATCAATGCGCTCTCGGACAAATTTCATCCCGTGCCAGGCGCTGGCCGATTTTCATGACCATCGAAGAAAAAGTCTGGTTCGCTGCGCGGATTCAAGCTGGCTTATGTCGGCGACGGCAATAACGTGTGCCATTCGCTGATTTTTCTCGCGGCGCGGTCTGGGCGTGAATCTGCGCATCGCCACGCCGCGCGGCTATACGCCGTCGCCGGAAGTCGATTCAGGAAGGCAAAGCGCGTCGCGCGCGAAACGCGCGCGAAGATCGAACTGTTCACCGATCCGCGCGAAGCGGTCGCAGGGCGCGCAGGGCGTTTACACCGATGCCTGGACCAGCATGGGCTTTGAAGCCGAAGGGGATGTGCGGGAAAGCGTGTTCCAGCCTTATCAGGTGAACGCGGAGCTGATGGCGCTGGCCGCGCCTGACGCGCTATTCCTGCACTGTCTTCCGGCGCACCGCGAACACGAAGTCACATCCGAAGTGCTCGATGGCCCGCAATCCGTGGTGCTGGACCAATCGGAAAATCGCATGTACGTGCAGAAGGCTATTCTGCAGACGCTGTTCAGTTGATCGCCGGCCGGCGTTATGCGCACAATTAATGTGCCGCGACGCTGGACAGTTCCGCGGTTGAACAGAGATACACCCGGCAGACTCACAGTTATTGACGAGTCATCAGTGTGCTGAGATTCAGTGGGTACACAACGATATGGCGACTAATTAAGTGAAAAGAGGAATCGTGAATAAAGAGACGTACAAACCCAAGAAAGTCGTGCTCGCCTATTCCGGCGGACTCGATACCTCCATCATTATTCCTTGGCTTAAAGAAAATTACGGCTGCGAAGTCATCGCCGTGATCGGCGACGTCGGGCAGCAGGAAGATCTGGAGGCCGCGCGCAAGAAAGCTCTCGCCACCGGCGCCTCCACCGCACGTTGTCGAAGATCTGCGCGAAGAATTTGTGCGCGATTACATCTGGCCGACACTGCGGGCCGGCGCGGTGTACGAACATACCTATTTGCTGGGCACCTCGATGGCGCGGCCGGTGATTGCCAAGCGCCAGGCCGAAGTGGCGTTAAAACTTGGAGCCGACGGGCTCTCCCATGGCTGCACCGGCAAAGGGAACGATCAGGTGCGCTTTGAACTGGCGTACAAAGCGATCGCGCCAAACGTGCAAATCATCGCGCCGTGGCGCGAGTGGGATATCGATTCGCGCGAAGACGCGATCGCGTATGCGCAGAAACAAACGTGCAGGTGGAGCAGAGCAAGAAAAATATTTACAGCCGCGACCGCAATATCTGGCACCTCAGCCACGAAGGTGGCGAGCTGGAAGATCCCGCAAATTCGCCGAATGAAGCGATGTGGCAGTGGATTGCTTCTCCGCAGAATGCTCCCGACAAAGCCGAAGAGGTGGAGATCGGATTTGAAGCCGGCTCGCCCGTTTCGGTGAACGGCACGAAGCTGGTCCGGTCGATTTGCTGAACACGCTGAATGAAATTGCCGCCAAACATGGCGTGGGCCGCACGGACATCGTCGAGAATCGACTGGTCGGCATGAAGTCGCGGGGGGCGTACGAAACTCCGGGCGGCACGCTTGCTGATCACCGCCCACCGCGAATTGGAAACGCTGACGGTCGATCGCGAAACGGCGCACTTCCAGCAAGCGTTGTCGCTGCGTTATGCGGAGCTGGTTTATTACGGCTTGTGGTTTTCGCCACTGCGCGCAGCGCTCGACGGATTCTTCAAGGTTTCCCAGCAGCGCGTTACCGGCACTGTGGGATTGAAGCTTTGGAAGGGCAATCTCAACGTCACCAAACGAATTTCGCCTTTTTCGCTGTATCGCACCGATCTGGCAAGCTTCACCATGGGCCGCTATAACCCCAAAGATGCCGAAGGATTTATCAATCTCTTTGCGTTGCCCGTTACCGTGAGACCAAAAGCAAAAGCCGAAGGCGGGAACTGAGATCGAAGGCCACAGCGTGTATATCAACGCGACGCAAGGTGCAGATTTCGGTGAGCGAAGCTGGAAGCAATGAAGATGACCGAACGTAAAGATGACCGCCTGTGGGGCGGCCGATTCGACCGCGCGCCGAACGTGGGATTCGACGCGTTCCAGCGGTCATTTGCGTTCGATCGCCGTCTGCTTCCTTATGAACTGGCGGTGGATCGGGCGTGGGCCAAGGCGCTTCAGGGCGCGGGAATACTAAAAGCCGACGAAGTGCAGCAAACGCTCGCGGCGCTGGAACGAATCGCCGAGCGCGAGCCGAAACGACAAAGCTTGGCTGGATTCTTCCGATGCGGAAGATGTGCACCATTTTGTCGAGAAAGCGCTGGTCGAAGAACTTGGGCCCGCTGGGATGGAAATTGCACACCGGGCGCAGCCGCAATGAACTGGTGGCCACCGATTTTCGCATGTTCGTGAAAGACGCGGCGGCGCAGATCAAGATGGCCATCGCGCTGATCTGCTCGGCGCATTTGTGGCGCAGGCCAAAGCAACTTGCACGTGCCCATGGCGGGCATGACGCACATGCAGCACGCCCAGCCGATTTTGCTTTCGCATTTTTTGTTGGCCCACGCGGAAGCGTTTCTTCGCGATATTCCGCGTCTGAAGCGCGCCATTGCCAGCGCCGACGCTTGCCCGATGGGATCCGGAGCCTTGGCGGGCTGTTCGTTTCCGATCGATCGCGAAGCGATCGCGCAGGGAACTGGGATTCTCGCGCATCACGGCGAACAGCCTGGATGCGGTCAGCGATCGCGACTTTGCTCTGGATTATCTTTTCGCTTTAGCCGGAATTGCCACGCACCTTTCGCGGCTGTCTGAGGATTTCGTGCTGTTTGCGTCCCAGGAATTTGGTTATGTGATGCTGCCCGATGAATTTTCGACCGGCAGCAGTTTGATGCCGCAGAAAAAAAATCCCGACGCGTGGGAATTGCTGCGCGGCAAAACCGGCCGAATAACCGGCGCTCTCTTCGGTCTGCTCACGACGCTGAAAGGGTTTGCCCAGCGGCTACCAGCGCGATCTCCAGGAAGACAAGGAAGCGCTTTTCGCGGCGCACGATCAAATTGCCGCGATGCTCTGCGGTCGCAACTGGCGCGTTGCGGGCGACGAAGTTTAACGAGGACGAAATTGATAGCAGCAGCGGCTAACGACGCATTACTGGCTACAGAGGCTGCGGATTATCTGGTGCGCCGGGGAATGCCTTTCCGGCAGGCGCACGACATTGTCGGCAAACTTCTGCGCGAGGCAGAGCGCCAGAACAAAAAATGGACGCAACTCCCGCTCGCAGAGTTAAAAAAACTCTCGCCGATTTTCGAGGATGATTTTTCGAGCGAGCTTGAATGTGGAATCCGCTCTGGCCGGCAAATCCGTTCCTGGCGGCACGGCGCGCGAATCCGTCCGAACAGCTTGTGAAGAATTGGAAAAGAAATTAACTAAACTAGGAGCTAAACCATGACAGCAAGTACGCGAAGCGCCAGCCAACAAAAATCTGCGTTTGTAGCGGAGGATCGGAGGCCTCTTCCGTGAGCCTCGCGCTCACGCAGCGGACGTCCCCGCGATGAAACACGCCCTCTCTGAAGCCTCGTTACCGCACGGTTTTCGTTTCGCGGCTACCGCCTGCGGCTTGAAAAAAACAGGCGCGCTGGACCTTGGGTCTGTTGTGCAGCGATTTTCCGGCCTCGGCTGCGGCAGTATTCACGCAAAATCTGGTGGTTGCCGCTCCAGTTACTATTTCCAAAGAAAATTTACGCGCTTCGAAAGGCCGCATGCGCGGCGTGGTCGTCAACGCCGGCAACGCAAATTGCGCCACTGGTCCGGCGGGCTACGCCGCGGCGCAACGAACCGTCAGCCGAAGCGGCCAAGCGACTGGGCTGCCAGCGCGAGGAGCTTTTTGTGTGCTCCACGGGCGTCATCGGCGTGCCGCTGCCGCTGGAAAAAATATTGCGTGCGCTGCCGGTGATTGCGCGCCATCGGCGTCCTTCGGCGCGCTCCTTTGCGGAATTATCGCTGGCCATCTGCACCACCGACACTCGGCCAAAAACCGCGGCGTCTTCTTTCAAAATGGCCGGCAAGCGAATCCACTTCGTCGGTTGCGCGAAGGGCGCGGGCATGATTCATCCCAACATGGCCACCATGCTGGCTTTCGTAATCACCGATGCCGCCATCGCGCCCGGCGCTGCTGCAAAAGACCTTGCGCGAAGTGACCTCGCGAACTTTCAACGCTATTTCCATCGATGGCGATACTTCCACCAACGACACGCTGCTGGTGTTGGCCAACGGCGCCGCCGGGCGCCTGCGCATCAAGTCCGGGTCCGCGGCTCACAAGGCATTCACGAGGCGCTCGAGGACGTCTGCCGTTCGCTGGCGCTGCAAATCGTTGCGGATGGCGAAGGCGCGCAGCGTGTAATTGAAATTGAAGTTCGGGGCGCGAAAAGTGAGAGTTGCGGCGCGACGCATCGCGGAAACTATCGCCACTTCTCCGTTGGTGAAGACAGCATTTGCCGGCGGCGATCCAAACTGGGGGCGCATTTTCGCGGCTGCGGGACGATCGGGAGTCAAGTTTGATCCTTCGCAAGTCGACATCACGATGGCGGGTATTCCGGTTTTGCGCCGAGGCAAGCCACTGGACTTCAACGAGCGGGCCGCGAGTAACCGGCTGCTCGCCAAACACGTCCCAATCATTGTGAATCATGCATGCGGGCGATGCCTGGCCCGGTATTGGACATGCGATTTCACGGCGGAATATGTGCGCATTAACGCCAGCTACCGTACTTGAAGCGATTTGGATTCGGTGGCTGCACGGTCTATTTGCGCAGTGTGGCTGAGCAACGATTTAAGTGCTTCAGCGCAAAATCTTATTTCCGGTTGCAAAACGGGATTAGTTTTCGAGAGGATTCCACTGACCGCTGAAGTCACGGTCTGCGTCCGCGGTGGCTCGGTCCTTACGACTGCCCGTACTCGCCAGCTGTTTCTTCAGTGCGCTCCGCGACTCGCGGTGGGTTCCGGAAAGAAGGAGTGCGCAGGTGAAGAAGCTCTATATCGGTAATCTTCCGTTTTCGGCTACGGAGGAGCAGCTCAACGAGTGGTTCTCTCAAGTCGGTGTAACTCCTTCAGGCGTTAATCTGATTCGTGACCGATTCACGGGCCAATCTCGCGGATTTGCGTTCGTGGAAGTAAACAATGATGAGGATGCGGATCGCGCCGTCAATTCTCTCAACGGCCAGAATTTTGGCGGGCGCAATTTGGTCGTGAACGAAGCGCGGCCTCAAGCAGAGCGTGGGGCCGGAGGGGGTGGCGGCCGACCCGGCGGCGGTGGCGGTGGATATGGCGGCGGACGGGGCGGCCACGGGGCGGCGGTGGTGGGCGCGGTGGCGGTGGCGGCCGAGGCGGAGATCGAGGCGGTGACCGCGGCAATCGTTGGTAGCAGCAGGTTGACTCAATTTTCGGCGCGGTAGCATTCTGCGCGTACCGAATCAAATAGTTCCTACATTTTTCTTGGCAAGTTTTCATGTCCCGCCTGGGCTTGTTTGCCGTGTCGCGCAAATATCTTCCACATGGTCAAGTGAAGCCTCCATTTTCGAAGTTTTTCTGATCTGTTTTCCCCACGATTAAATCCAAGGCCTGTTTTTACATCGTCTGTACGGGCTTCGCCACCTGCATATGTCGCGAGAAACAAATCGGCTAATGGCGTGTTTGAAACATAGACGAGAAGAAACTGGATTGCGTCGCGAACATTGTGAAGTATATCAGTAGCTCGCGTTGTTTTGTGCGATGCCTTTACACAACATCTTCACAGTGCAGTCGAACCCAAAACCCGAGAGCAGCATCCAAACTTGCAGCACGACGTACTTAACATTGATGGTAGTCGAGAGCAACTGGTGGCTAGACGCAAATGACCACCTGGCACAAACGGGATTGGAAACAGTTTTACGAGCTGGCGCGCCGCCCTGGCAGCGTCATCGCCCGCCCCGGCCGATCTATCCGACGGGCATAAATCGAGTTTTGCCTGCCGCCGGATTCAGCTTGTCCGAGCTTGACGATGCCGGATTGGATCTGGATTTGGCGGAAAGTCTCGGCCTGCCGGTGGACGCCGGGCGCATCGGCGCATACGGACCCAACGTTACGACCCTGCAGGGATTTTGTGCGGTCCTCCCGTCAACCGCTGTAGAGCCCCGTCTCCTTGAGCGTCTGATGCAGTTAGGTTTGGCGCTTTGCTCATCCACGCGCGTAAAATAGCCATTGGAATCGCCAATGGCTACACCCTTCAACATCCTTTCTAATGCGGCTACCCTCAACCGGCGTACGGCCCCACGGCGCATCCGCGTCCAGACTGGCTGCGCGTTAAATTTTTTGGCGGCGAGCGCTACCAGGACTTGAAGCGCATCATGCGCACGCTGGATCTGCACACGGTTTGCGAAAGTGCGCGTTGCCCTAACATGGGTGAATGCTGGGAGCATGGCACGGCGACATTCATGATCCTGGGAGATATCTGCACCCGGGCTTGCGGATTCTGCGCTGTGCCCTCCGGCAAGCCTGCCGGGCCCGCCGGATGAAAATGAACCGCTGCGCGTCGCGGAAGCCGTCGCAAAAATGGGCTTGCGATATGCGGTGGTTACTTCGGTGAATCGCGACGACCAGCCGGATGGCGGCGCGCAAATTTTTGCCCGCACCATTGAAGAAATTCGCCGCAAAGTGCCGGGCTGCAAAGTGGAAGTGCTGATTCCGGATTTTCGCGGAAACTGGGACGCGCTGAACGTTGTTCTGGCGACCCGCCCTGATGTGCTGAACCACAACACGGAGACGGTTCCACGGCTTTATCGCCAGGTGCGCAAGGGCGCGCTTATATGAGCGCTCGCTGGAATTGTTGAAGCGCGCCAAGCTGGCTCATCCCGAAGTGCCGACCAAGACTGGATTGATGCTGGGTTTGGGCGAGGAAAAAGAGGAAGTACTCGCGACCATGCAGGATCTGGCTGCCCAGGGCACAAATATTTTGACGCTGGGGCAATATTTGCAGCCTACCCGCGAACATCTTCCGGTGGTGCGCTACGTTCATCCCGATGAGTTTGCCGAATTTAAAGTCGTCGGCGAGGAGTATGGGATTCAAGCACGTTGAAGCCGGGCCGCTGGTTCGCTCTTCGTATCACGCCTTCGAACAAACCGAATCCGCCATAAATAACCCGTAAGAATCCCAGTTCGAATAGAAAACACGCATACCCATGTCGGAATCGTGCGTTTCTGTTTAGAAGATTAAAGATTGCTAAAAATTACGCGTGAGCGTGCTGCGGCAGCTGCTGCGGCTTTCTTTGCGGCCTTTGCTGCGGTCGAGGCTTTGCGGCGACGCTTGGTCTTGGGAGGCGTTGCAGGCGCTTCGCCGATCAATTCGGCGGTCATAATACTGGTGACAAACAACTTAGGCCCGTGATCGTCGAAGTCAACAGAGGTGCGATCCATGTCCGAGGCAGTTACAATTCCGAGCCCATAAACCTCGTGCTTGATGGTTTGACCTTCCTGCATCGATTGCACAATGCCCTCCTCGGGTTGCATTCGAATGGCTCGGTTCGGATATCCGGACGCCTGAACCAGGTAGGCTGGAACCGTCGCCTCAAGCGGAACAATTGGCCGAGGGACGAACTCATCACAGATTATATTACTACAAAAGAGGCCAAATTGTCTAGCGATATACTGGAAGCACCATTACGAGCGAGCAAGATCAAGTCGTAACTTGATGATTACAGGCAATTTAGCTATATGGGAGCTTTGGCAAGCGACGTTATTCCAAGCGATTCAGGCTGCAGATTGAGATTTCCCTCGCCAGCGGCCTTCTTCTCCCAATATTTGCGGATCCAGGCTTCGAAACTCTTGCCCGGCTGCAGTGTCTCGTCCCGTAAAGGCCAGCGCCGAAATATCGGCATAACAGATCTTTAAGCGTTCGTTCGAAGTTTTCGGCAGAAGCCGGACGAAGCTGGTCGCGAACGAAGGTCCGGCGACGCGATCGAAAATATAGCCTTCGACCTTGCAGCCGTCTTTTAGTGTGACGGTAACATCGCCGCGATAGTCGAAAGCTTTTTCCAGGGCCACGCGAAGATCGTCTTCGCTGGCGAGTTCGGGAATCCAGCCTTCGATACCCTCGTGCACCGTTCCGGGAGCGACTTCCAATTTGTCGGGATTCAGTAATTCTGCAGTCGATAGATTCCTCTCCAGGGGGAAGTCTTCAGGACTTCTGGAGTGCGCCCGAAAGTTCAAACTCGGGTCTCCGTTAGCTGACCCTTGCTCGAATCGATTTGCACGAGCGGATTGTACGCGTGCACCGGCTTAGTCGGCTCATTCAGCAGCGCCAGCGCGTCGGCGTCTTCGTATTTTCCGGCGAGCATAGCTTTCACCGTGGCCCACATACCGCGCAATCCGCTGAAGGTGTGGTCCACGGCAGAGGCTTCGTATCCACTGTGCACCATGCAATTGGCGCACTTAGGATTCCCGGATTCGGTGCCGTAGTTTTGCCACGCGGTCGTTTCCAGCAATTCCTGGAAAGTGTCGGCGTAGCCGTCCTGCAACAAGTAGCAGGGCTTTTGCCAGCCGAAAACGTTGTAGGTCGGCATTCCCCATGGGGTGCACGCGTAAGTGCGCTTGCCCATCAAAAATTCCAGAAATAGCGGCGACTGATTGAATTGCCAGGTGGATTTGCGGTTGGAAAGAATTGCGCGGAACAGCCGGCGAGTTCGCGCCCGGCCGAGAAAGTGCTTTTGATCCGGAGCTTTATCGTAGGAGTAGCCGGGCGAAAGCATCATGCCTTCCACGCCCAGTTCCATCATTTCATCGAAAAACTCGCGCACGCTGTTGGGGTCGGCGCCGTCAAAAAGCGTGGTGTTGGTGGTCACGCGGAAGCCCTGTTTCACCGCTTCGCGAACGCCTTCCATGCGCCAGATCGTAACCGCCTTCGCGGCACACTGAAAAATCGTGATGCTCCCGTTGCCCATCCACGTGCACGGAAAAAGTCAGATATTTGCTGGGCTTGAAGAGGTGCAGCTTTTCTTTCAGCAACAGCGCGTTGGTGCAGAGATAAATGTATTTTTTGCGCGCTACCAGCCCTTCGACAATTTTGTCGATCTGCGAATGCATCAGCGGCTCGCCGCCGGGGATGGACACCATCGGCGTGCCGCACTCATCCACCGCCTTGAAACACTCTTCCGGGCGTCAGTTCCTTTTTCAGGATGTGCGCCGGATATTGGATCTTGCCGCAGCCCGCGCAAGCCAGGTTGCAGCGGAACAAGCGGCTCCAGCATCAGCACAAACGGATAGCGCTTGCGTCCCTGGAGTTTCTGCTTCAGGACATAAGTCGCGACCGTCCACATCTGTGAAATCGGTACTGGCATCGGCTACTTAAACCTTAACAGCGGAACTGGGATGTCATGCGAGGGCCTCCAAGCGCACGACTAGCTGCGCTCTTCGACCGCCAATCTATATTGTACCCGAGATATGCGAATTTCAGCCTCGAGCTTATCGCTGAGTGGATTTTCACCGCTAGAGCAGTTGCCTCGATTTCGCGGGTACAATCGATCTTCAACCGAGGGAAAGTGTGCCGGATACGCCTCGGAAAAACCTCCTCTCGCTGTTTCACTACTTCGATCGTTTCCGCGACGACATCGCGATCATGCAAAAAAGCGGATATCGACGGAAGGCATTTACCTACGGCGACATGGCGAGGTTAGCGAAAGGGTGTGCGCACTTTCTGAAGGGCAATGGCGTCAACACCGGCGACCGCGTCCTGCTGTGGGGCCCCAATAGCGGCGAGTGGATGGTTGCGTTCTGGGGATGTTTGTTGCGCGGCGCTGTGGTAGTCCCGATGGATGATGGGGCGAAGCCGAGTTTGTTTCGCGGGTTGTGCGCGATTCGGCTGTAAAATTGATTTTTGCGTCTCGCGAAAGATTGAACTCGGAGTTGCAGCTTGATGCCGCTATCCAGTTGGTGGATTTGGACAAGTCGCAGCGGTTGCCCAGCGCGAAGAAATCGGTGACGCGGCGAACGCCGAGGCTCAAGTCTGGATTACGACGCATTTTCCGATGTGCCGCTGACTCGAACCCACATCGCACAAATACTCTTCACCTCCGGAACTACTTCCGAACCGCGGGGTGTCGTCCTTACCCATGGAAATTTTCTGGCAAACTTCGAATCGCTGGCAACCGGGATAATTCAGTACCGGAAATACGAACGTTGGTTTCATCCGCTGCGATTCGTCACGCTCGTGCCGTTGAGTCACGTCTTCGGGCAGTTGATGGCGCTGTTTGTGCCGCCGCTGCTGGGGCTGACAACCGTGTTTGAACAATCCGACAAATCCGTCCGAGATCATTCGTACGACAAAGCGCGAACGAGCCACAGCGCTGATCGCCGTGCCTCGAATGCTCGAGGACTCTGCGCAGGATACAGCGCGAACTTGCGAAGCCGCACGGGAAAGTGAAAAGTGGCTACGCAGACAGTTCGAAACTGCGAATGGGCAAGAAATTTCTGCGCCGTGCGTGGATGATTCCGCCGCATTCACCGACGCTTTGGCTGGAAATTCTGGGCGTTCATTTCCGGTGGCGCGGCGCTAACTGACCCGAAACGGAAGAATTTTTCCGACGCATCGGTTATGCGGTCGTGCAGGGTTACGGCATGACCGAGACTGCTTCGCTGATCAGCCTCAATCATCCGTTTCGCGCTGCGCAAGGATCGATTGGCAAAGTCTTGCCCGGACGTGAGTTCCGACTCGCCGACGACGGCGAAATTCTTGTGCGCGGCGAAAACGTGTGCGCCGGGTATTGGCAAGGCGGCGAGTTAGCAGGAGTCTCGAGCAGTAAGCGTGGCTGCATACGGGCGACATAGGGGAACTCGATGCGCCGGCAATTTGCGATTTTTCGCGGCCGCAAGAAAAATGTCATCGTCACGCCTGCTGGATTGAATGTTTATCCCGCTGACCTGGAGCGGCACTTCGCCAACAGCCCGGCGTGCAAGATTGCGTCGTCGGCGCAATCGACCGGGGCGGCAATGCGGAAGCGTGCGCGGTGCTGCTGTAAATAGCAGCGAAGGTATGCGACCATCAAGGCGCCGCTCAAAGGCGACGGCGCAGTTCAAACGAAAATGTCGCCGCAACGCCATTGAAAGCGCGAACGCTCTGCTCGCGGAATATCAACGCATGCGAACCTGGATCGTCTGGCCTGACACGGATTTTCCTCGCACACCGACCGGAAAGCCGCGACTCGCTGCGATTACTGCAGGCGTCTACCGAAATCCTCAGAGGCGATGGTACGGGCCAGATACGAAGGTACCACCCTTCGAAACGAAGGCCCCACGGTGAAATTGAACCGGGCTCCTGTGAAATTCTCCCGCGCCTGATGGCTCAACCGGGTCAGGCTGGAAGGCCGAACTCAACCTGAGTTCCCTCGACCGCGTCGAGCTGATGAGCGCTCTCGAAGAACGATACCAGGTCGAACTGAACGAAACGGCATTTTCTCAGGCCAAAACTGTCGCTGACGTTGAGAAATTGCTGCAGCATCCATTCGTCGCGGCGCACGCCATATCGTTTATCCCGTTTGGGCGCTCAGTCGCCATTGCGTGGCTGCGCGTGGCCATTTACTACGCGTTCGTCTGGCCGGCGACGAGATTTTTGCTCATCCGCGAATCTTGGGTCGAAGAATTTCGCTAGCTGCGTGGGCCGTCCTGGTCGTCTCCAACCACATCACCCGACGCTCCGACAGCGGCCTGATCATGGCGGCGCTCCCGTCGACGTTACCGGCACAGGCTAGCCACGGCGATCGGGGGAGAAACTTTGCAGACGATGCGGCATCCTCCGCGCGAATGGTTCTTTTGGCAAGCGATGGGCATATCGGGCGGGATATTGGCTGGTCACGGCGCTCTTCAACGTTTTTCCTTTGCCGCAATATTCCGGATTTCGCGAGAGCTTTCGATTCGCGGGCGAATCGATCGATCGCGGCTACAGCGTGCTCGTTTTTCCCGAAGGGAGGTAGAGACAGCGACGGAGCGATAGAAGAATTTCAAAGTGGCATCGGATTACTGGCCCAAAAATTGAATGTGCCGATCGTGCCGATGCGCCTCGACGGCGTCTGGGGCATGAGGCGCGAGCATCGACGGATCGCCCGCCGCGGCGAAATCACCGTCCGCATCGGACCCGCGGTCAGTTTTCCTGCCGGCGCTGAGCCCGACGAAATCGCCCAAATGCTCCGAGACCTGGTGCAATCACTTTGAGCTTTAGAGAACATCGCCAGGCGGCTTCCGGCAGAGCACTTTGATCTATGGCAAAATGATGATTGGACGACCATGGCAAACCGAACCACATTGGAAGAGACGGCCCGCAAAACCAGCGAAGGCCTGCAAAAAAATGCCCAGTCTACTTCTGCAATAGCCCGACGATCGCGAAAGATCTTCGAGCTGTTCCGCCGCTGGGGCTATTATGAAGCCAATCTCGATCCACTCGGGTTTTTCAAGCCGCTAAAACATCCCGAACTCAATTTCAGGCGCCTCGCCGACGAAGCTCGCGCAATCTATTGCGGCACGATCGGCGCTGAATTCATGCATCTGCCGGAGCCCGAGCGCCGGCAGTGGATCGCCGAGCGCATGGAAAGCGCAGCACCGCCGTCGATCAGCAACAAGATTCTTGAGCGCCTAGTCCGCGCCGATCTTGTTCGAACAGGTCCTGCAGGCGCGCTATCTGGGAGCGAAACGATTTTCGCTCGAAGGCGTTACCGCGCTGATTCCGCTGCTGGATTCGCATTCTGGACAGTGGCCGGCGAACACGGCGCGCACGAATCCGTAATCGCCATGAGCCATCGCGGGCGCCTGAACGTGATGGTCCATACGGCCTGCAAGCCGGCTCATGAAGTGGTCTCGGGATTTGAAGATGTGGATCCGCGCAGCGTGCTGGGCGCCGGTGACGTGAAATATCACGTTGGCGCGACCGGAGTCTTCGAAACCACGAGCGGCAAAGCACATCGGTATTCACCTGGTTTCGAATCCCAGCCATCTGGAGGCTGTCGATCCCGTGGCGATGGGCCGCGCTCGCGCCAAGCAAACGCGCCTCGGGCGCCGGACAAGTCGATCGCGAAGCACGTCGTATGGCCGATTGTGATGCACGGCGACGCTGCATTTGCCGGCCAGGGCATCTGGGCGGAAACGTTGAATCTCGCCGACCTCAAGGCGTACACCGTCGGCGGCACAATCCACATCATCGTAAACAATTTGATCGGCTTCACCACCCGGCCGATTCAGGACGCAATCCTCGCGTTTCGCTTCGGACATCGCCAAACGCCAGAGCGATTCCGATTTTTCACGTCAACGCGGAAGATCCCGACGCGGTGGTGCGCGTCGGAAGTCATTGCCGCGGAATATCGCGCCAAATTCGGCAGCGACGTGGTGGTCGACCTCATCGGCTATCGCCGCCACGGCCACAGCGAAGTGGACGATCCCACGATCACGCAGCCGCTGCTATACGAGCGCATCAAAAATCATCCGCAGCTCTGGAAGATTTATGCCGAGCAAACCGGCATCGATCCGGCCGAAATGGCTGAAGCGATTCGCGCGGAATATGAAGGCGAGCAGAGCAAGGCGCAGGAGCTAAAGAAGATGCCGCATCTGCGGCAAGCTTCCGGATTACTGGACGCCTTATCGTCGCGGCCGATATGAAGCCTCGTTCGAAGTGGACACCGGCGTGCGCTCGGAAAAATTGGCGGAGATCACCGATGGGCTGATGCGCGTGCCCGGATGGCTTTCACGTTCATCCCAAGATGGTGAAGCTGCTCGAGCAGCGCGCGGAAATGGGTCACGGCAAGCGCGCCGATCGATTACGGCTTCGCGGAAGCGCTGGCGTTTGGCTCGCTGCTGCTCGAAGGCAATCCGGTTCGCCTGACCGGGCAGGACACTCAGCGCGGCACCTTCAACCAGCGCCATGCGGTTCTGGTCGATACGCGAAACCGAAGACGAATATCTGCCGCTTCGCGCATCTGGCGCCCGAACAGGCCGTTTTGCGAGATCGCCAACTCTCCGCTCTCCGAAGCCGCCTGCGTCGGTTTCGAATACGGCTTCAGCCGCGATTATCCGGAAGCGCTGGTCGCTGTGGGAAGCGCAATTCGGGGATTTCGTGAACGGCGCGCAAGTCATCATCGATCAATTCATCAGCGCCGGCGAAGACAAATGGGATTTGCCCTCCGGCTTGGTTATGCTGCTTGCCGCATGGCTACGAAGGGCAAGGGCCAGAGCATTCCAGCGCGCGCATCGAACGCTTTTTGCAGCTCGCCGGCGAAGACAATATTCAGATCTGCCAGCCCTCGACTGCGGCGCAATATTTTCACATGCTGCGCCGACAGGTGCGGCGCCCATGGCGCAAGCCCCTGATCGTTTTCACGCCAAAGAGCATGCTGCGTCATCCGGACGCGAGTTCGCCGATTCAGGACTTCGCCGAGCCGCGCTTTTTGCCGCTCGTTCCCGATAGCGAAGTTCAGGACGCGAAGCGCATCCTGATCGCCAGCGGCAAAGTCGGCCACGAACTACGCGCCGAGCGCCGCCGGCGCAAAGACACCGAGCACAGCAATCTTCTTCCTCGATCAGTTTTATCCGCTGCCGCGCACGGAATTAGCTGCCGCGATCGCCGCGCATCCTAACGCTCGCGAAATTATCTGGGTGCAGGAAGAGCCGCGCAACATGGGCGGCGTTCTTCTACGTGATGCCGCGCCTGGAGCGCTTCGCCAAGGATCTGGGACTGCCGTTGCGCTCCGTGAAGCGTTCCGGGCAGCGCCAGCCCGGCGACCGGCTCAGCAAAGGCTCACGAGCTGGAGCAAAAGACGCTGCTGGCCCTCGCCTTTACGACTCACTGCGGCCAGCGCAATAACTCGCTCGCAGCCGCGGATTCACGCTACGTTCATGTGAACTTTCATTCACTGCGTTATCCAGTCATCGCGCTCTGTCACAATGGACTCGTGTTGTCTACCACACCCGCGAGCTCAACAACGACTCCAATGCCTACCGCAACCACGCCGCTGTACGATACACTGCCGCGCGAGCCGGCGGACGGCATCCGCTCCATCGACATGAAACGTATCCTGATCATTGAAGACGATCGAGATATCGTCGAACTGGTGCGATACAACCTGGCCAACGAAGGATTCCAGGTCAGCGCCGCTTCTGACGGCAACAGCGGCTTGAGTGCGCTAAAAAAAACTCCTCCCGATCTGTTGCTTCTCGATCTGATGCTGCCCAAGCTTTCCGGCCTGGATATTTGCCGGGAAATTCGCCGCGACGATTCACTGAATCGACTGCCTATCCTGATGCTCACCGCCCGCGGCGACGAAGCGGACCGGGTCGTGGGCCTGGAAATGGGCGCGGACGACTATGTAACCAAGCCCTTCAGCCCCCGAGAACTGCATTGCCCGCGTTAAAGCGCTGCTGCGCCGCGCTGAACCGCCCAGCCGATTCCCCGCGCATCATCGAGATCGGCAAATTGGCGATCGACCCGGCATCTTATCGCGTAAGCCACGCGGGAAAAGCTGTGCCTCTCAGTACACTTGGAATTTCGTTTGTTGTATTATCTTGCTTCGCGCCCGAACCGCGTTTTTACCCGGGATCAGTTACTCGACGCAGTATGGGGCACCGACCGATTCGTCACCCCTCGCAGCGTCGACGTCTATGTCCGCCGGTTGCGCGAAAAAATCGAATCGGATCCGGAGAACCCCGATGCATCTGAAAACAGTGCGCGGCGCGGGATACTTGTTCGAAACTCGTGCGGCGTAATCTTTTCGCAAAACTCGGACTTACTTTCCTGGCGCTGCTCGTCGGCGCCCTGCTGGCGGTGGATTTTTTCGCCGAGCGTGCTTTGCGCCGCGACTATGAACGCACTGCTTATTCTGCAACTCACCGCCGTTGCTGGGAATTGCCGCAGGCGCGTGCCTCGTCGCTGCCAGCCCTGCCGCCGGCGCGCCCTGAAGACTCGTAAAACTGAAAGAATGGGTCGCCGTAATCGGCAGCCAGCCGCGCGCGCATAACCATCATCGGCAACGACGGCCAGGTTTTCGCTGACTCCGAATCCGAATCCGCAAACCATGGAGAACCACGCCAATCGGCCCGAAGTGCGCGAAGCGTTGGCGCAAGGCGCGGGCCGCGCTATCCGTCACAGCGTGACACTTAAATCGCGACTTGCTGTACTACGCCGTTCGTCTCGAACCTGCGCAGGGCCCTCCCATCGTTCTTGCGCTTCGCTTCGCCGGTCGATGCTGTCGATGGCGTCGTGCAGTCGTTTCGCCGGAGCTTGTGGCTATCCTCATTCATTATTCTGTTGATTGCCGGGAGCGGCAGCCTTGCAGATTTCTCGCGCGATTTACGGATCGCGTGGAACGCTTGAAGGAATTTTCGCGTCGGGTGGCCGACAGGAGATTTTCGCGCCATTCCGGCGGACAGTTCCGGAGACGCGCTGGAGGCGTTGGGCGCGTCGATGAATCGCACCGCCGCGCGGCTTGATCGAAACCATTCGCACGCTGACCGAAGAACAAAATCTGTCGGCCGCCATCCTGGGGAGCATGGTCGAGGGCGTCGCGGTCGTGAACGGCACCGAGCGCCTGCTTTTCGCCAATCAGGGCTTCGCCGAAATTCTCGGACTACAGCTTCCCTTCGAAATCGGGGAGCGCGCTGGTCGAAGTTGTGCGCCAGACCGAATTGATCGAAGCGGTGCGGCACGTGCTTGCATGGCGAATCGCGTGTCGAAGCCGAAATCGCCACCGGAACGCTGCGCCAACAATTTTTCGCCGCCACAGTGGCCTCGGTGCGTGCCGGCGACACCCTCGGAGCGGTGGTGGTGTTGCACGACATCACGCGAACTGCGCCGACTCGAACGGGTGCGCCGCGATTTCGTCGCCAATGTTTCGCACGAATTCAAAACTCCGCTCACGGCGATCCAGGGTTTTGCCGAAACCTTGCTGGCCGGCGCGATCGACGACGCGCAAAACCGCGAACGCTTTCTGGAAATTATTCTCGAGCACGCCCGACGCCTCGCACGACTGACCGATGATCTGCTTCGACTTTCGCAGATGGACGCCGACCGGCTTGGAACTGGAGATCGACGAAGTTAGCGTCGCGCAAATTGTCGAAAGCTGCCTGGCAACCGCTCAACATCGCGCCGCCGAAAATGGAATTCGGCTTGTCTCGTCAAGATTCCGGCGATACTGCCCAGTGTCGCCGGCGATCGCCGGACGGCTTGGCGGAAGTTTTGCAAAACCTTCTGGACAACGCCCGGCAATACACGTTGCCTGGCGGGCGCATCGTCCTGAGCGCCGAAACACACGAAGCGGAAGTCGTTTTCACCGTGTCTGACACGGGCATCGGCATTCCCCAAGCCGACCAGTCGCGGATTTTTGAGCGATTCTACCGCGTCGATGCCGCTCGTTCTCGCGAAGCCGGCGGAACTGGTCTTGGGCTGGCCATCGCCAAGCATCTGATCGAGGCCCAGGGCGGCCGCATCTGGGTGGAAAGCGAAATTGGCAAAGGTTCGCATTTTCATTTTTCGGTCCCGATTTTCGATCCTGAACGCGCCACCCACCGTGGAACTCAAGTGCCCACTACTAATTTACGCAACACCGGTGCGAGAATCGCGGTAGCGACTGGGGTGCCGATTTGCCAAACCGTCGACATGCGTTGTCCCTTCCGGCCGCTGCGCCAAAATAACCAAATCATTCATCTGTAAGTCAAGCTCCAGTAACCATCCCACCCCAGACTTGTCTTGTCCCGGATTCGCTCTTTGGCGAGTCGAATCCATAGAGGAGCCTCATGCCGAGTGGTACGACGATTAGCGGAGCCGTGCTCTACGACACCCTGGTGAACTACTTGGTCTCGATGTCCAGGACGGTCGAAGGGGCGATGAACCGCGCCTTGGACGCATTGGTAAATGCCGATACCGCGGGGACCGCGGACCTCCCGGGAGAGGTATTCCTGCTCGAGCCGCGCATCAACGAGATGGAGCTGGTTATTGACGAGCACGCCATTCGCCTGTTGCGCCGTTCGGCTTTTAACGATGATGAAATGCGTTTAATCGTCGCTGCACTGAAGATTACCAACGACCTGGAGCGCATCGGCGACTTGGCGGTCAACTTAGCCCAGTGCGTGATTTCCCTGCGGGAAATGCCGCCAATTGCGGTGATCGAGGAATTGGCGCCCATGGCTGCGGCGGTGCGCAGCATGGTTGGCAAATGTCTAGGTGCGTTGATTTTCAAAAACGTCGATATGGCTTTGCAGGTATTGGAAAGCGACGATGCGGTAGATCAATATCGCGACCGAATATTTCAAGAAGTGCTTCGCCGCATGATGGAGGAGCCCACCTCGGTCAGTCCGGGGTTGCAATACATTCTGGCCACCCGTCACCTGGAACGCATCGCCGACCACGCTACAAATATTTCGGAAGACATTATTTTTTGGGTTCGCGGGTTGGACGTGCGCCATGGTCGGGGCATGCTGGTTACCACCGCCGCCGGTGACGATGGCGGGGCTACTACGGCCTATCGTGTCACGGAAAATTCATCCGGCCTTCATCGCAATTCAGCGGCAAAACTGCAAGAATAATCACGTTTGATCTTCCATTCATGTCCTACCTGGGGACCAGAACACCCCTGGTTCTGATCCCCATCTCCCCCCTCCGTTGGTAAGTGGACCGTATAACCCGGCAGGTTTTGCTGAACTAGAACCCATTTAGAGAAAGTCACGAAGGCCTTACTCCAGAGTGCATCCAATTGCTTTTTGTCACCCGGTCGCCCCCCAAAAAAAAGGGCAGCCCAAAAGGAGCTGCCCTCCCACTATTTTTTGTTACCCTGCCGGCTTTAAGGCAGGTAATACCGGAACGAGGTCCAAACCATATTATCCACGGCCTTCGGCGTAATGCCGAACGCCCCCGGAACGTTGTTATTACCGGACCATCCGCTCTTCGTGAAGTATGCGTACTGCAGACCCCACTGAATGCGGCCTTTGGGACCGCTGTAGAATCTGTGCCAGAACCCGATCGTACCTTCGATAATATTTCGAACGTCTCCAGCGCAGGTTCCGCCGCCTCCGGGAGTGTTCTGGTTGGTCGGGTCGACCTCTGTGCTGCACCCGCTGTTATTGGCGAAAGGAGAGCCGTAGCCGCCGATGCCGCTGCTTGAGGTCGTCACCGTCGTGGTGGTGGTCACCGGGGCGCCGGGAGCCGCTCCAGTAAGGGTGTTGGTCGTCAACTTAACCGAAGTGTAGCCCTTGTACGCAGTGCGAGCCGCAAATTCATCGCCGACATAGGCATAAATGTCCAACTTCGGAGTGGGATGGAATTCAAGCTTGGCCAGGCCGTGAGCAGTGCGGATCGGGGCCAGGGTTCCGAATGGGCGCGCAGTGACATCTGCCAGCTGAGCAGATCCGAAGCGGCCGATTCCGTCGCCAGCCACAACTTTAAGGCCGGCATCCAGTTTCTTCGCGATTACCGGTACCGTGGCGCTGACTCCCACGCCTCCGCCCAATCGCGAATCGTTGAAGGCACCCGCCGAAGATGGCGTCGTGGCTGTTGGTGCTGCGCCGCAGCTGAGCGGTGCACCGACCAGGATGGTGGTGGCGGTGCTGGCTGCCGGACTTACCGTAGCGCAAGGATAGACCCGCGCGCGGAAGGTGCTCACGATGCCGAACAGTTCGTAGTGACCCCAACCCGGATCGACGGCGATCTTTGCAAGAAGGTCGGGAGCTTTGTTCACTGTATAGCCGGTAGCATCAAAGGCGTTGTACAGACCGCCTCCAGCTCCTGGCGCGTTAACGAAGAAGTTTTGCGACGTTGCTCCTGCCGCGTTCGTATAGGTGCTGAAGCCTCGCCCGCCAACCGTTGCCTGCGGACCTTCGACAGCGATGCCCACTGCGAGTCGGTTGTCAAACAGGCTCTGCACTACGCGGAATCCGTAGGCGCGTTGCCAGGTGAAACCAACCACGTATTGGGGATCGATTTGGGCCGTCAAAGCTTCCTGACGGTTCTGGATACCCTTCTTGTTTTCGGTCGCCAAGCTCCACATTTGTCCGCCGGTGATCGAAAGCCCGCTGGCGAACGATACGTTGGCGAAAAGTTGCCGCTGACGGAATACGTAACTGTTGCTCTGGCGGTTATTGGAAGTGGTGCCTGCACCGAGAAAGTCTGCCTCGTAATAGGCAGCGACTTTCGCACCGCCAATGTTGGTTTCTGCCAGCAACGTTGCCCGGCTCTGACGCGCCGTAAAGTTGAATTCGGAGACTTTGCTGAGCGAGTTCCCACCGTACGGAATACCCGTGAACGGAGTGTTGATATCGGCGCTGGTTGCGCGAGTCCGGTAAACGGTTTCCGCAGCAATGAATCCACCTGGGGTCAGCGACACGCCCTTGTAGCGAATCGACCCTGGACCATCTTCGGTTGGCTTGGACTTCGGATCTTTGGAATCCGCCTTTTCCTGCACGACGATGGGGCTGCTCACCGCACTGGCATTGCTGGTAATCGCTTCTGCGGAAGTCCTGGCCGCAGCGCTGGTCGTTACTGCTTCGCTGGCCTTGACGTTTGCCTCCGTCGCACGAGAATTCGCTGCTGCAGCTGCTTCGCGAGCCTCGTCGATTTGCCGATCGCGCTTGCTGAGTTCTTCTTTCAACAATTGCAGCTGTTCCTGTTGAGATTGCAGAGCCTGGCGCAGCTCTTCGATTTCAGCGGCAATGGCTGAATCCGATTTATCGGCCTTCTTAGCTTCTTTCCCAGGTGCGTTTTTTGCCGGTTGAGCATCGCTGTCCTTCGGGGAGTCCGCGAATGCTATTCCAGAAGTCAGGAATAGCGATAGTGTCAGTGCAGCTATTTTTCTCATTGCCTCTCTCTTTAAGTCTGATTTCAAGATTGCCGAAGCACGCGAATTTACTTGGGAGCAGAACGGTAAAGGCTGCTTCTTACGGTTGCGTCAACCCGATGTGAATATCGTGTAACACACCAACGCTGATCGATGTAAACCGTAGTTGGAATGGGAGTTACGAAACGTAGCCACTGTCAACAGCGAAACGAAGAGGGGTAACTGGCGCTAGGATGATCGGGGAACCGGGCTGTTGATTCAGTTGATACTAGATGTTCGTTATCTCCGAGGCCTCTTACCTTCTGCACCAAAGACGCTTATTTCGGTGCCGCCATGGTAAAGGCCAGCACTATCTGGGTCAAGCGGTATTGATATTCCGCGTCGGTACTTTCAATGTCCGCCTCAGTTTTTTGCAACGAAGCTTGACTAAGCTCCACAATGGAACTTAGTCCCAGGTTGTACCGCGACTGCGCCAACTCGAACGCTAGATTCGCTTGCTCCCGCAACTGCCGCGTTACCGCCAGCCGTTCGTAAGCACGATTCGTATCTTGCCAGGCGTTACGAACGTCGCGCGCCACGCTGTTCCGTTGATCAGCGAGCTTCTGCCGATTGACTTCCGTTTGTAAATCCGCAACCTTTGCCCGCGCGTCGAAGAGAAAGCCGGTGAATAAAGGCACATTAATGTTGACTCCCGCGGCGCCATACCAGTTCGTCAGTTGGCTGCCGCGCACCGGTGTAACGCCAGTTGCGGCCAACGCGCTTATGGTCGGTCTTTTTAGGTCGTGTTCGGCGCTACTGAACTTTTGCGCCGCATTGACCTGATCCTCCAGCGCCTGTATCTCAGGACGCTGCTGCAGGGCCTGCATCACCAGCGGATTCACGTCTAATGACGGAGGAAGGACGTCCTTGATTTCTTCAACCGGTTGAAAGTCTTGGCGATCCTGGTATCCCAAAATGGCAGACAAGGAGTTGAGAGCCCCCTCGTAGTTATTCCTGGCCTCCAAAAGCAACAGCCGGCCTCGCGCCAGGTCTACGCTGGCGAAACTCAAATCCAGATCCGATTTCAGTTTCGCGTTGGTCAGCGCCTGAATTTTGTCCACGAACGTTTGACGCGTATTGACGGTCTCCTGGGCCACACTTACTAACGCCTTGGTCTCTAGTGCATTAAAGAACGCCTGGTCCACAGCGAGGGTGATCTGACCTGCAGTGGCTTGAGCCCACAGGTCCTGGGCCTTAGCCTGATATTCCGAGCTGGATAGCAGATTGTTCGTGCGGCCGAAATCGGTGATCAACTGGCTTACGCTCACCCCCGTCGCGGCACGCGGGTAAATGATGGGGTTATTGAGCGCTCCGGCGGTGATGCGACTGCCTTCGTGGGAATCCACAGCTGTAATGCTGAGATAGGCGCTAGGCAAAAACGCGGAGCGCGTTTCGCGCACGTTCTGCTGCGAAATCAGGGCCTGCAGTTTACCGACGGTGATTTGCGGGTTTCTTTTGAGTGCGAGTGCTTCAGCCTCTCTCAGAGTCAACGTCCGACCGCTGGCGCCCTCGCTCCCAGGAACATCGGGTCGGCTCGGAGGTTGGGACGAAGCTTTGGTAGCAGGTCGTACCCCCGGCGATTGTGTTGGCGACACTCTTTCCAGCACCGGCGTCTGAGCGGAAGCCCCCAGGCAGCCCGTCGCCATCCATGCGAAAGAGGCTAAGAAGTGGCGCTTCACGCGTGGCTCTCTGCCGGAATTTGCTTGTCGTTCCGGTGCGCCAGGATGTACGCGGCGGGAACCAGATAAACAGTAACCACGACGGACACCGCCAGCCCACCGATGATTGCCCGGGCCAGCGGGGCATACGCCTCAGACCCGGTTCCTAACTTCAAGGCCATCGGAATCAATCCCAGCACGGTGGCCAGCGAAGTCATCAGCACCGGTCGCAGTCGTACGCGGCATGCGGTGGCCACTGCTTCCCGGAGCGGTTTGCCTTCCTGTCGCAATGTTCGGGTGAACTCCACGATCAAGATGCTGTTGGAAACCACGATGCCCACCATCATAACCACGCCCATGAGTGACATCACGTTCAGCGTTGTTCCGGTTAGCAGCAGCAGCACAATGACGCCGGTTATTCCCGGTGGGATAGCTAGCAATATGACAAACGGATCGATGAAGGATTGAAACTGCGCTACCAGCACCAGGAATACCAACACTACCGAGAGAATCAACCCCAACCCAAAACTTGTAAACGACTGATTCATGCCTTGCACCGAACCTCGCAAATCGACGCGCACCCCGTCGGGAAGCTGCGTATTTGCCAGCACCTTCTGGATGCCTTTGGTCACTCCTCCGAGATTTTCAGTGGCCGGCGCGACGTACAGATCGAATACCCGGCGCAACTGATAATGGTCGACTTCCGTCGGAGATTCGACGGCCGTCAGTTTCACCACCGAATCCAGCGGGGTAGAATTTTTTCCATTCGCGGAGCGCAGCGGGATTTGTTTCAGGTCATTGAGAGACTTGATCTGGTTCTCGCGGTACTGCACGGTCAGCAGGTAATCGTTTCCGCTCTTGGGATCCACCCAGTAACTTGGCGCGATCATTCCGTTGGAATTCAACGCGGTGATCACATTGTCCACGACTTCTCGCTGGTCCAGCCCCAGTTGGCTAGCTCGTTCGCGGTCGACCTCCAGACGCATCGCCGGATAGTCCAGATCCTGAGGAATAAGCAGGTCATTTACGCCTTTTACTTCGCGGATTTTTGTCGCTAAGTCCAGAGCAGCCTGATAAGTCTTCCTCAGATTCGAACCGCTAACCTGTACATCGACGGGGGCTGGCAACCCAAAGTTCAGCACCGCATCGACCAATCCCCCTGACTGGAAATAGGTGCTGATTTCGGGCAGGTCCTCGCTCAGGCGTTTTCTAACGCGGTTCATGTACTCGTAGCTTCCGACCTTGTGTTCCTCTTTCAGGCTGACCTGCACGAAGGCCGTATTTTGTCCCGAGTTGCTGGTGTACATCGCGGAAAAATCCGGCGTAACGCCAATGTTGGACACGATCATGCCCATTTCGCCGGGGGGCACGATGGTGCGGATTTCATCCTCGATCTTCGCGACATACTTTTCGGTTAGTTCAATGCGCAGCCCGGGGGGTGCTTTCAGGTTAATCACGAATTGACCGGGATCTGTGCGCGGGAAAAAACGAAACTCCCAGCAACGGATACAGCGCCAGACTTAACAGGAATACACCCATGAGTCCCGTTACGGTCGCAACAGGCCGCGCCAATGCTGGCACCAGGGTCCGGTCATACCTGCCAAGCATCCTCTCAAAGTAAATATTGAATTTCTCTACGATGCGGCCGAAGGTTGAAGCCTTGTCTCCGTGTAATTCCTCGTCGGCTTCATGGCGCTTCATCAGATTGGCGCAAAACAGCGGTACCACCGTCATGGCCACAACGTAAGAAGCGGCCAGGGAAAGCACGACGGCTAGCGCCAGCGCGGTAAATAGAAATTGACTCACGCCGCTCAAAAATGTCACTGGGAAAAAGACGATCATCGTGGTGAAGGTGGCGGCCAGTACCGGCATGGCTACTTCTTTCCCACCTAACTCCGCCGCGGTGGCTGGGTCTTCCCCCATCTCCAGATGCCGAAAAATGTTTTCAAGCACCACCACGGAATTATCGATCAGCCGGGAAAAAGCCAACGCCAGGCCCCCCAGCACCATGGTATTGACGGTGCCTCCGCCAGCGGAAATAGCCATAAACGCCGCGAGAGCCGATAGCGGAATGGAAAGCATAACCGCCACTGTGGCTCGCACACTGCCCAGAAATAGCAGGATCATCACCGCAGTTAGCACAATGCCGATTCCTCCTTCATGCATGAGGTTATCAATGGCCTTTTTGACGAACAGCGATTGGTCGAACACCACCCGGGTTTTCAGTTGCTCCGGCACGTCGGTCAGTTTTTGTACTGCTTTCTTGATTCCGTTCACCACCGCGATAGTGTTGGTGTCCCCGCCTTGCTTCAGTACCGGCAAGTACACTGACTTCTGGCCATCGACGCGCACGATATTGGTCTGAATTTGTTGCGCATCCTGCGCCGAGCCAACGTCGGCCACCATTACGGACGCGCCCGATAAGGTCTTGAGCGGTACGGCGTTAATTTCTTTCGTCGATGGCAACTGGCTGTTGGTATACAGGTTGTAGTCTAGGTTGCCGATGCGCACATCTCCGGCCGGCAAGATCAAATTGCTGTTATTCACGGCCCGCACGACATCCATCACGCTAAGTTGATTCGCTTCCAGTTTCAGCGGATCCACGTACACCATGATCTGGCGGTAGCGGCCCCCGAACGGCTGCGGTACCGAAGCTCCGGGAACATTGGCGACTTGATTGCGGACGTTGTATTGCCCCAGGTCGCGCAATTTGGTCTCGTTCAAACCTTCACCTTTTAGCGTGATCAGGCAAACGGGAAGGCTCGACGCATCGAATTGCAACACTACCGGCGGCAATGTTCCTGGAGGCAACCTGCGAAGGTCAGCCATCGCTAAATTGGAAATCGCACCAGCGGCTGCACTGGGATCCATACCGGCTTGAAAATAAATTTTGACCAGGCTGACCCCAGGAAGTGATCGCGACTCAATGTGATCGACTCCGCTCGCCAACGTAAAGAATCTTTCAAACGGGCCGGTAATATCTGTTTCAATTTGTTCCGGAGGCATGCCGCTGAAAAATGTCGCCACCACCACAACGGGTATTTTGATTGGCGGAAAGAGATCTACTGGCATGCGCGCGACCGTGGTGGTACCGATGATCGCAATCATCAGGCACAGGACGATAATCAAGTACGGATATTTGATCGCGAATCGTGACATTAGCGGGCCGTCTCCGCGGGCCTGTCAGCCGCTTCTTTGGGCTGCACTTTTTGGCCTGGATGGAACTGACTGCGCCCGCCGATCACGATGCGCTCGCCTTCTGTAAGCCCGCTGAGCACCTGTATATAGGCTTCGCCTTCGAAACCGAGTTTTACATGCCGCTCCTCAATCACGTTCTGGTCGTTTAAGGCCAAGACCGTGGCTTCGTTGTTGCTGCGCGAGACTGCCTCAGTGGGTATGCACAGCTCGTTCGCGTTTTTGGCCAGCGAGAGCACTGCTTCTGCGTACATCCCGGGAATCAGACGCCCATCTTTATTTGAAAAATCAATTTCCGTCTCCATGGTGCGGGTTTGCCTGTCTAAGGAACCTGAGAACCGCGACACTTTGCCTTCGAAGTCCTGGTTCAACGCCTGCACGCGTGCTTTCACTGGATCTCCCAGGTGAATTTGCGATGCTGCCGATTCAGGGACCGGCAGGACCAGACGCAGCTTGGAGACTTCCGCAAGCCTCACGACTGGACCGGCGCCGCTGCTGGCACCAGTGCCACCTTGGATCAAGCGCTCCGGTGTCCGCGAGGCGAGCGGTGATCACGCCCGCAAATGGTGCCGTAATGCGGGAATAGTTAGCCAGCGCGCCGTACTGTTTTTGGTTGGCTTGCGCCATTTCAAGCTGTTGCCGCGCCCCCGACAGTTGCGCTTGCGCGCTGGAAACTTGAGCTTCGGACTCCAGGTCCTTCGCCTGCGCGTCATCGATTTCCTGCTGTGCCACCAGGCCAGCCCGAGAATCGGAAGCTTGCTTTAGTCGCGCGTACCCGGAGTGTGTCGCGGCGTGTGCCGATTGCGCTCGCATCACGTCGCTTTGCGCCCGCCGAATCTCTTCCTCCGCACGGCGCACCGCAGCATCCGCACCCGAAAGCTCCGCAGCCAGTTCCGGAACCTCCAGCACCGCCAGAACCTGGCCTTCCTTAACGTGATCTCCAACATCTACATTTATGTTGCGAATGTAGCCGGCCACCTTGGCGTGCACTTCCACATCTTGAAAAGGTTTGAACTCGCCCGCGATCGTAAGCGTATTGCCTAACGGACGTCTCGCGACTCGCACGACTGCGGCTAATGGCGACGCTGTTTGACCCTCATCGCGATTCTCTGCTTCGCTCGAGGCGCGGTTGGTCCATAGCCACGCAAGCAAGGCCACGATGGCCACAACTGCACACGCGATCCCCCAACTCTTCTTCGTCATCAAATAGTCCTTGGCTGCAGACGTATCTTTTCGCTGGCAGCTTCTCGAGCGCAGGCCAGGTCGCGGGAACATTCTTGAAAGGCGCTATCCGCCGATCTCTGCCTCGTGCTTGGTGTGTAATCTTGATGTACTTAGGCGGGTGCTAAACGGTCGGAGGAGGTCTAACCCAAAGATAATCTGATAAGACTTCCAAAACGGGACGACCATCGGTGAGCACCGGGAAGAACTCCGTCTCGTCATTTTCTTCCGTCACCGCATCACGATTGGTCACCAGCGCTAATGCCAGATCCGGTGCCTTATTCCCTCTAGCACTTAAATTCTGCAACTCCGAGGAAGCCACAGTTGCTCGGTAGCTGGCGCAGTGACTAAAGTTCAATCTTCCGGACGGCGAAGCAATCGCAAGGAAAGGGTTATACAAGAACGAAAACGCCAGCAACAGGCACAAACCCACCTCAAACTTTTTGCGGTTCCCCGCTTGGTCAGTGCGATTCACGCGTCTCGCCATCTACAAAAACAATATTAGCAAGAGACGGAGCCGGTCAATAGCTGCTTTACTCTAGTTGTGAAGGCCCTGACCCGTTGGTAAGGCCCAGACCCGGCGTGCGGTACGGCTGACCGCCCCCTAATCCACTTATAATCATAAGATTAGCCAATTCAAGGGAGAGCCTTCCCTCTGTAACATCCCTGTAACAAAACCACGCCACACTCACACGCTTCCTAATCCACCACTTTTTTTTGGAGAAACACTGCATGAAGCGACTTGCTTTCCATGACTCTGGTGGCCCTTGTGATCGGCGCAATCGCTATGGCTCAAGGGACTTTGTCCATCAACGGCGCGGGCGCCACGTTCCCCTATCCGATGTATTCGAAATGGTTTGACGAATACCACAAGAAGAACGCCAACATTGCAAATCAATTATCAATCCATCGGCTCAGGCGGCGGCATCAAGCAAGTTACCGAAGGCACGGTCGACTTCGGAGCCACCGATGGCCCGATGAACGACGAGCAGCTGAAGGCCTTCCAGGACAAGCATGGCTTTCCGATTCTTCACTTTCCCACCGTGCTGGGCGCCGATGTTCCCGACCTACAACATCCCTGGCGTGAATGCGGAGCTCAATTTCACTCCGGAAGCGCTGGCTGGAATTTTCCTGGGCAAAGTTACCAAGTGGAATGATCCCGCTGATCGCCGGCGCCAACAAGGGCGTCAACCTTCCTGGCAATGACATTGTCGTCGTCCACCGCTCCGACGGCAGCGGCACCACTTACATCTGGACCGACTATCTCTCGAAGGTCAGCGATGAATGGAAGAACAAAGTCGGCAAAGGTACCTCCGTCAATTGGCCGGTGGGCCTGGGCGGCAAAGGTAACGAAGGTGTTGCCGGATTGGTCAAGCAGACTCCCAACGCTATGGGCTACGTCGAACTGATCTACGCGATCCAGAACAAGATGCCCTACGGCAAGGTGAAGAACTCTTCTGGCGACTTTCGTCAAGGCTGATCTCGCTGGCGTCACCGCCGCTGCTGCGGGGGCCGCCAAAAGCATGCCCGATGATTTCCGCGTCTCCATCACGGACGCTCCTGGAAAGACCGCTTATCCCATTTCCAGCTTCACCTGGTTGCTCGTCCCGTCAAAGTTCTCCGACGCAACCAAGCGCGATGCCATCAAGGGTTTCCTGAAGTGGATGCTGGCGGAAGGACAGAACGAAGACGAAGCCCTCTCTTACGCGAAGCTTCCCAAAGAAGTGGTCACCAAGGAAATGAAAGCTATCGACAGCATTCAGTAAGTCGCGCATTAAGGCCTAATGGCCACATCCACTACCACGGTTCCGAGCGCGGGCCCCGTCGCGGGCTCGCGTTCTTTCATTAGCCGCCTCCGCGATGGCGACGAGATCGCTCGGCTGGTCACGTTTCTTTTCGCTGCGTCGGTGGTGCTGGTCACCTGCTTCTGGTGTATGAACTGTGGCAAGGATCCTACTTGCCGCGGCACAAATTTGGATTTGCATTTTTTCGAACTTCCGTTTGGGATCCGATTTTCGATAAGTTCGGCGCGCTGCCTTTTATTTACGGCACGCTGGTCACTGCCGGCGTTTCGCTGCTCATCGCGGTTCCGCTCGGCATCGGCGCGGCGATTTTTCTCGCCGAGCTGGCGCCCGCTCGCGTATTTCCGACACCCTGCAATTTTTTATCGATCTGCTCGCCGCCGTGCCCAGCGTGATTTACGGTTTGCTGGGCGTTTTCGTGGTCATCCCCTTGATGCGCGAATACATCCAGCCTGGACTCAAAAACACGCTGGGTTTCTTCCGTTTTTTCAGGGCCCGGCCTATGGCGTTGGCTTTCTGACCGCGGGAATTGTTCTGGCGATCATGGTCATTCCCTACATCATTTCGGTTTCGCGCGAAGTGTTGATTTCCGTGCCGCGCGATCAGCGCGAAGCCGCGCTGGCGCTGGGTTCCACGCGCTGGGAATCCACCTGGAAGGTCGTTTTGCCCTTCGCGCGCACCGGAATTATGGGTTCTATTTTTCTGGCGCTGGCGCGCGCCTTGGGAGAAACCATGGCGGTCACCATGGTCATTGGCAACACTCCCACCATTAGCGCCTCGCTCTTCTCTCCGGGATACTCCATCGCCGCAGTTATTGCCAATGAATTCACCGAAGCCACCGGTGACCTTTATTTGCAGTCGCTTGATTGAGCTCGGCTTGGTGTTGTTCCTGTTGACTTTTCTGCTTGAACGGCTTGGCCCGCCTGCTCATCGTCGTTACTTCGCAGCGCGGCAGCGGAGTGGGGCACAGCATGAGCCACCGCCTGCGCTGGCGCAAATTTGTCAGCCACTTCATGCTGACCATGACCGGCCTGTGCGCCTTGGTCGCCGTCGCGGTGCTTTTTTTTATTCTCGGCTACCTCGTTTATCACGGCGGCACCTCCGTAAATTGGGATTTCTTCACAAAGCTGCCCGCACCGGTCGGCGAAGTTGGCGGAGGTATGGCCAATGCCATCGTCGGAAGCGCGAAACTTCTTGCTCCTGGCCTGCCTGCTCGGCGTCCCCATAGGATTTTTCGGCGCTATCTACCTCGCGGAATTCAGTGGTGGCACCGATCGCTTTCGTGGTGCGCTACGCGGCCGATCTTATTGAATGGCGTGCCGTCCATCGTCATCGGAATTTTCGCCTATAGCCTGGTGGTCCTCCCCTTCAAGCATTTCTCCACGCTGGCCGGCGGCTTCGCTCTGGGCCTGATGATGATTCCCATCACTTTGCGTAGCACCGAGGAATTTTTGCGCGCCGTCCCGCGCGTCCTTGCGCGAAGGCGCCATGGCCCTTGGGCGCAGCAAGTGGAAAACGATTGCATCCGTGGTCGTTCCCGCCGCCTATCGCGGCATTCTGACCGCGGTTTTGCTGGCCTTCGCGCGCGTTGCCGGCGAAACCGCCCCGCTGCTCTTCACTGCCTTCGGCAATCGTTTCTGGAGTCCCGGCTGGAACCAGCCCACGGCTTCCTTGCCGGTAATGATTTTTACTTACGCCATCGCGCCGTATGACGACTGGCATCGCCAGGCTTGGGCGGCCGGCTTGGTTCTGCTCGGCTTGATTCTGATCATCAATATCGTCGCGCGGGTCATTCTTTCCCGTGGCGTCGCGGTTCCGAGGACTTAAAATATGCGCGTCTGTGAGGTCGGCAGTGTCCGTAAAAATCACACCACCCGTTGTCAACGCCACCGAGTCGCGAAGCGCAAGCTCCGCTGGTCATGCGCATGACCATCTCGAAGGTCAATTTTTACTACGGTCCCAAACAGGTGTTGTTCGACATCAGCCTTAACATCGCTTCGAACAAAGTGACTTCCCTCATCGGCCCTTCCGGCTGCGGCAAATCCACCTTGCTGCGCACTTTGAACCGCATGCACGAGACGGTGCGCAGCTGCACGGCTCGAAGGCGAAATTCTCATCGATAATCAGAACATCCTCGCTCAGGATGTCACCGCGCTGCGCCGTCGTGTGGGCATGGTTTTCCAGCGGCCTAATCCTTTTCCAAAATCGATCTTTGAGAATGTCGCTTACGGACTGCGGATTAATGGCATCAAAGGCTCCGTGGCCGACGCCGTTGAGAAAAGCTTGCGCCACGCTGCCTTGTGGGATGAAGTGAAAGATCAACTGCACAAGTCCGCGTACGAACTCTCCGGCGGCCAGCAACAACGCCTGTGCATCGCGCGCGGCGTTGGCTGTGGAGCCCGAAGTTCTGCTGCTCGACGAGCCCTGTTCGGCGCTGGATCCTATCAGCACCGCGAAAATCGAAGAACTGCTGGTTCAGCTTAAAGATCTCTGCACCATCGTGATCGTCACTCACAATATGCAGCAGGCCGCGCGCGTCAGCGACTTCACCGCGTTTCTGCTTACCGGCCAGCTCATCGAATTCAGCCCCACTCCGCAGCTCTTCACCACGCCCAGCGATGCCCGCACGGAAGCGTACATCACCGGCCGTTTTGGCTGAGATTCGATGACCGCTGCGAAATTTTTAATCTTGCCCCGAGAGGACGTATGGAACGCCATTTCGAAAGAGATCTAAATGATCTGAAAGAACGGCTGCTCTGGATGGGCAGCCTGGCCGAGCGCGCTGTTCACCAGGCCGTCCACTCCGTGCTGGATTCGGACGAGCAGCTCGCCAATCGCGTGCTCGCGGAAGAAGACGCCATCAACGAATTGCAGATCGAAGTGGACGACCGGGTCGTTCAGCTCCTGGCCTTGCACCAATTGATGGCCGTGGACTTGCGCTTCGTGCTGGCGGTATCCCGCATCAACAACGATCTCGAGCGCATCGGCGATCAGGCCGTGAACATCGCCCAGGGTTCGCTGCGTATCTTGCGTCATCCGCGCGTCAAGCCGTACGTCGATCTGCCGCGCATGAGCGAGGTTGTTGAAGAAATGGTGCGCAACGCGTTGAACGCTGTGGTGCGCCGCGACGTGGAGCTGGCCCAGAAAGTTTTGGCCAGTGACGATCAAGTCGACAACTACCGCGACCAGATCTTCCGCGAACTGCTGACCTACATGATGGGCGATTCCAGCGTGGTATTCCCCGCCTTCGAGCTCATTCTCGCGGCTAAAAATCTGGAACGCATCGGCGACCACGCCACCAACATCGCCGAAGACGTCATCTACATCGTCCAGGGCCAGGATGTCCGCCATCCTACTGTCGACCGCCGCTAAACAATTAAATTTGTGCGTTTGCGGCCACGGACAAAAAGAATCGCGGCAATCAAAATACTTCCTAAACTTACTGCTCCTCCGACGGTGCGGTCCGTCGTCCGTACGAAACTTATCAATACGTGCGAAGATCCGGCGCTCCAAAGGTATGACTAGCGAATTCGTTTCTCCGGTCTGCGGCTCAGGCGCCACCGCAACGTCGTTCACTTCCACCCGCCACGCTGGATAGTTCAGCAAACGGAGCGCGAGATTGGCCCGCTGCTTGGAATTGATTCGCAGCTCCTTGATTTCCGCCGTCCAGCGCTCCACATGAATCTTCGCCCCGGATGGCACTCGCAAGTCGTCGTACATCGGTGCCAACAGTGTTATCCGCGGCGATTTCTCCGCCAGACTGGAATGATCGTCTCCGGCCGGATCGTATTCATCCACGCCCTCGAATCCCTGGTCATTCTGAACTGCTTCCAAAAGAACGGGTATGTCCTCGGTGTCCCACCAGGTGTGTTGCACCATCCACGCGGCCGTTCCAGTCAAGATCAGAACCAGCGTACCCACCAGCGGGCTCCTCAGGTACGCTCTATTTCGCTCTTGAACGATCGCCGCGGAAATAAAGCATGCAAAGGGAACTGCAAGAATCGACATCCATCGCCACGGAAATTGTACGAACCGCAGTTTGGGAAGAATAATCCAAAAAATATTGCTGGCACGAATCATCAGAAATGACGCGAGCACCACAATGCCCAGGAAAGCGTTCCAGGCCGGCTTGGAGATCGCGGAACTCTCGCGCAATTGTTTCCGTGAGTAACAGACCAATGCAGAAATTGCCGTCAACGCGATCATCAGAACGGCCGTGGTGGAAGCCGTCCGATTGAAAGCGTTATGTTCAGGATCGGCAATCGTCGTGAACAGAAAATTCTGCGATGGCTGTAAACCGGACGACAGCGCCTGCGAAATATTCACCCAACTTTGTTCGCAGTACCGCCGGAATCAGATAAAATCCCGCCAAACGAAAGTCCCAGCGCCAGAGCGAGCCGCCCCGATTCGTACAGGTCGCCAGCTTTTGCCGGCAATCGCGGCATAAACAAAAAAGGCCGCCAGGCTATAACTGGCTACCACCGCCGCAGGCGCGTTGGTGAGCCACACCGCGGCAAAAGTAAGCGCGAGAAATATGATGGAGTGCCGATGCGTTCGGACTGGATTGCCAGCCAGACTCGACGGACTGGCCACTTCGAAAGCCGCTAAAAAGAGAATACGGAAAAAAGACCAGCGCGAGTTGTTCTGCAAAATCGCTGCGCATATACACGATGAGCAATGCGTACGGGTTGGCAGCGTAAAAAAACGCGCATAAAAAAGCGCCTTGATGCGAATACGAATCACCTGCAATCAATCGGCGCCCTAACGCAAAAGCCGAAAGCCCGCCATCGTTTGCGTCAGAACGATGAAAACCCCCGGCACATAAATCCACGGGATGATGAAGCTAAGCGCGGCCCCCAACATCCACGACAACGGCGGATAAAAAATAAAGCGCGGCTCGCCAAATCCGAAGTTCGCTCCTTCCGTCCACCGCGGCAATAAAATGCCGTCGCGCCACTGCGCCGCCACCTCCATCCAGGAAGCCGCGTGGAACGAAAAGTCGTGGCCAGAGGCATTCCCCATCCAGAAAAACGGGGAAATGATCGCCAGCGCATGTGCCCAGCGAGAGACACAGCGCAAGTAACCAGGCTCGTCTCGAGTTTTCAACGGAATTTCGGCGATCCCCAACCTCAGAAGAGCCTGTCATGCGGGATTCACGGCATCAAGATTTTGCCGATAGGCTGCCGAATGGTGATCACGGCGCAGGTGCGTCGTTCGTTCTTGTAGATCACGCCTTCTTTCATCACGAAGAATACGTGTTCCGTCTGTCGAATATCCTGCAACCGGATTCCCGGGAACCGCGACCACGTCGGCATATTTTCCCGCCTCGAGCGACCCGATTTTATCCGCTAGCCCCAGCAGATCGGCATCCGCCGAAGTCCCAGCCCGCAAGGCGTCAACCGGTTTCATCCCCAGATCCACCATCTGATGAAACTCTTCGCCATTCCGTCCATGCGGGTACACCGCCGCATCCGTCCCTAGTCCGATCTTCACTCCTTTTGCCAAGGCCTTCTGAAAAGTTTTGTGCAGCGAGGTCATCGCCTGTTCCGCTTTCGAACGAATCGCCGGTGGAATGTACATTCCCGCCTGCATCTGTTCCGACAATCCTTGCAGCGCCATCAGCGTAGGCACGTAGTACGTACCACGTTGTTTCATCATATCCAGCGCTTCGTCGTCGAGAAAGGAGCCATGCTCGATCGAATCCACGCCAGCCCGAATGGCGCGTTTGGCGGCTTCCGCGCCGTGCGCATGAGCCGCCACTTTGCGTCTCAACGCGTGCGCTTCATCGATCAGCGCATTCATTTCTTCCTGAGTCAGTTGCGGCGTGTCGACATCGTCGGCCAGCGAGAGAACTCCGCCCGAAGCGCATGTTTTAATCACGTCCGCCCCATATTTATGCGCCAGGCGAACCGCGTAACGCACCTGGTCGGCCCATTAGCCACTCCCTCTTCCGGCCCGGTTTCCTTTCCGAATACTCCAGAGCGATAATCCGGTCTCGTCGCAATGGCCGCCGGTCGCTCCGATGGCGTGCACGGAGACCAGCATCCGCGGACCCGGGACCTTTCCATTGCGAATCGCGTTTCGAAGTCCCACATCGATGAAGTCGCGAGAGCCCACATCCCGCACGGTCGTGAATCCGGCCATCAACGTGACTCTGGCGTTGGCGATGGAATCCAGCGTCATGTTCAGGAATGGTTTTTTGCAATCCGTCCAAGCGCCGCCTGCTTGTAGTCGCGTGGTGTACATCATGGTCAGATGCGTGTGCGCATCGATAAACCCCGGCAATAGTGTCGCATCTCCCAGATCAATCACTTCCGCTCCGCTGGGCACCGCGCATTTGAGCCTGCGGCCGTAATTGCTTTCCGGTTACCACCACCATTCCCGGCGTCACCACTGTGTTGCTTTTGCCATCGAAAAGCCGTGCCGCCTTAAGTACTACAATCTGGCCTTCCGCCGCTTTGCCTTCGCGCTGCTGCGCTTGAGCCCAAAGATTCGCAGCAAATGCAACTACCAGCACCAACATCGCGGCGGACTTGCGCATCCCCTTGTCTCCTTTACAGAAAACCTGAAGGCCGACGATAGCCTGCTCCCGCCAAATGTCAAGAGCTGTTGGTATTGCGAAACGGCCATGGTTGGATATTCTGACTTGCGAACGCTATCCTTGCCTGCCCAGAAGAGGTCCGACCGTGGTGCCGACCATCCGTATCCGTCATTGCAATCGAGCTACGCTTAACGCGGACGGCGATTACGTTCTTTACTGGATGATTGCCAGTCGCCGGCTTACTCACAATTTCGCCCTGGATCGGGCCCTGGAACACTGCCGCGATCTACGCAAGCCGCTGCTTATCTTCGAACCTCTGCGCTGCGGCTACCAGTGGGCCAGCGATCGTTTCCATCGCTTCGTCATCGATGGGATGGCGGACAACGCGCGTGAATGCGCCCAGCATAACGTCCGCTACTATTCCTACGTCGAGCCAAGGCCGGGCGCAGGCCACGGCCTGTTAGAGGCTCTGGCCGCGCGTGCCTGCGTGGTAGTCACGGACGACTACCCGTGTTTTTTCCTCCCCCGCATGGTCGCAGCCGCGGCCAAAAAATTGCCAATTCCGCTGGAAGCGGTGGATTCGAATGGCCTGCTCCCGCTGCGCACTTCCGATCGCGCGTTCGTCCGGGCTTTCGATTTTCGGCGGCATTTGCAAAAGGTTTTGCTCGCTCACCTTGATGCGTTTCCGTTAACAGCGCCCTTGCATGACGCTGGCCTCCCAACCCCGCCCTCGGTGCCCGAGCAAATTACGTCTCGCTGGCCTCCCACCTCGGCCCCCCTGTTGGAAGGCGCACCGGGTTCGCTGGCTGTTCTGCCGATCGATCACGCCGTCAAACCAGCGGGGATGCGCGGTGGTCATGTTGCGGGCTACGAGCAGGGCAAGAACTTTGTCGAGCAAAAGCTGCCGCATTACATCAGCCAGCACAATTATCCGGAACGAGATGCCACCAGCAATCTCTCTCCCTACCTTCACTTTGGCCATGTTTCCGTGCACGAAATTTTCTCCCTGATCGTTCGGGCGGAAAATTGGCGCCCGGCGAAAGCCTCTCTTCGCAGCACTGGCGCGCGCGAAAACTGGTGGAACATGAGTGCCTCAACCGAAAGTTACCTCGATCAGCTCATAACCTGGCGCGAGGTGGGCTACAACTTTTGCGCTTTTCGCGAAGATTACGACCGCTTTGATTCACTGCCGGCGTGGGCTAAAGCAACCTTGGAAGAACACGCCAGCGATAAGCGGCCCTATCAATATGCTGCCGAAGAATTGGAAGCCGCCTCCACTCATGACTCTTTATGGAATGCCGCGCAGGGCCAACTCTTGCGAGACGGCTACATTCACAATTATCTGCGGATGTTATGGGGCAAAAAAATTCTTCAATGGTCCGCTTCACCGCAAGCGGCGCTGGACGCTCTTATTCATCTCAACAATAAATACAGTCTGGACGGTCGGGATCCCAACTCGTACAGCGGAATTTTCTGGTGCTTGGGGCGGTACGATCGCGCCTGGGGGCCGATTCGACCTATCTTCGGCGCGATTCGCTACATGACTTCAGAAAACACCGCCCGCAAATTCCCATTAAAAAATTATCTCCAGAAGTATTCAATTTCGAAAACAGAACCCGCATTGTCGTTGTTCCCCAACGGTTAACCGTCAACTGCACTCCATCCTTGCTATACTTTGGTTGGATACAGGCATTTCCCTTCCCAACCCCGCAAAAGCCCAACCTTGCGTGCTTGAGTTCAGCCGTTAGAGCCAATTCGTCGCTCCATTTCTTTGCTGCGTATACAGGCCATCGCAGCTACAGCAGCAACCATTCGTGTTAATTCGGGTTCTGAAAGTATGCCGTCCAAGTACGTGGAAAGACGCTATGTCCGTTTATAAAGCTTTGCAAAAGAGATTCGGTTCAACTCCCGCGGACCGCATGCGTGGCCGTGGGAACATGAAGCTGATTACCAATATCGCCATCGTCGCGGTTCTCAGCCTGGTTACCGCTTTTGTAATCACTCGTCAGTCTGGCGGTACTGCATTTTCCGTGCCCGCCCACAGTCTTACGCCAAAAAGTCCGGAACCAGCGCCGGTTGCTCAAAGCAATCCGGACACTCAATCAAATCGATCGAGCGCTGAAGTTGACGGCTACAAACTGGAAACTGGGCCGCTGGCGGTAACCGAGGTTTCCGGAATCGTCCTGCATGACCCCAAACGACACAAAGATATCCGCGTGCGCATTTTTTATCCCGTGGCCGCAGGCAAATATCCGCTCATCATTTTTTCCCACGGCGCGGGCGGCTCGGAGAATTGTTGCGAATCCCTCACGCGCCACTGGGCTACCTATGGCTACATAACTCTCCAGCCCACGCACGACGATTCCTTCGCGCAACGACGCAGTAGCGGAGAGGACACACTGCGCTTTCTTCCCGCCGTCCGCGAAGCTCTGAACAAGCCCGCGTTGTGGGAAAGCCGCCCGCAAGACGTCACTTATCTCTTGGATTCTCTTCCTGAATTGCAGAAACGCGTCGCGGGGCTCGATGGCAAGATAGACGTCGACCGCATCGGCGTAGGCGGCCACTCCATGGGTTCTTACACCGCCGAAGCCATCGCAGGCGCATTAGTCGATCTTCCAGGTCACCCAGCCATGAACTTCTCAGACCCCCGTGCTAAGGCCATCCTTTGCTTGTCGCCACAGGGCCCTGGCCAGTTTGGCCTCGCCGCCCATTCGTTCGATAAAGTCGCGCTGCCATTTATGGGCATCACCGGGTCGCTCGATACCCTGGGCCCGGTAGCCACCGCCGCATGGCACAAAATCCCGTTCGATCGCAGCCAGCCCGGAGACAAATACGAAGTCTTTATTCAGGGAGCGAATCACTTGTCCTTCATCACGGATGCCACCGCGCTACCCTCTCGCTCCGCGCAGGCTGCCGCCATCCTGGGTTACACCAATTCTGCCTCTCTAGCCTTCTGGGACGCCTACTTAAAAGAAGACTCCGCCGCCAGAAAATTCCTTCGCTCCAATGCTCTCGAACGTTCCAGCCACGGAACTGCGAAAATTTCCAGGCGCTGAACGCTCGCCTCAAAACAAACTCATGTTTATCCGCTATCATTGCTTGTGAGCGAACTTTTTGTTTATCGCAGCCGCATGCGCCGCATCTGCCGATGCTGTTTACGCCTTTCATGCTCAGCCCGATGCCCTGCAGCGCCTGACCCCGCCTTGGGAGCATGCGACAGTAATCGAGAAAACCGGTGGAATTGACCAGCCAGGGTCGCGCGTAAAGATTCGCTTGGCACTGGGCCCACTCTCCCAGACATGGACCGCCGAACATGTCGCTTGCGAACCTGGGCGAATGTTTAAAGATGTGATGGTCTCCGGTCCATTTCGGCGCTGGGAACATACCCATCTGTTCGAACCCGAAACTGACGATAGCAGTTGGCTGGAAGACCGCGTGGAGTACGACCTCCCCTTGGGCTGGTTGGGAAAATTGTTTGGCGGGGGCTACACCCGGCGACGCTTATCCCGAATGTTTGAGTATCGTCATCAAGTGACCGCCAACGCTGTCGCGAAACCTACCTAGGAAAATGGAGTTGGTCGATCGCCTCCGTTGCACCTCGTAACAGTTGCGTGAAATCCCCCCAATGCCTCAGGATGAGTGTTCATCTTTTTCAATTCATGACTTAGCTATTCAAGCTCGCAGAGGATTTCTAGAGCATGTCGACAAGTGCGGACGTTTTGATTATCGGCGCCGGTCTCGCTGGATTGTGTTGTGCCAAACGCCTCGCGGAGGCTGGCATTCCATTTCAGATCGTGGAGGCGTCGGATGGCATTGGTGGCCGGGTCCGCACCGATGAGGTAGAAGGATTTTTGCTGGACCGTGGGTTTCAGGTTTTTCTCACCGCCTACCCGGAAGCGCGTCAGTGTCCTCGACTATTCCCGCTTGGATCTCAAGTCGTTTTCTCCGGGAGCCTTTTCTTGGTTTGCGGGGCGCATGAACAAATTAGTCGACCCTTGGCGCACCCCTGGTATGTGGCGCGACGCTTTGCGCTCGGACTTTGGCACGCATCGCGGACAAATTGCGCATGGCTCGCTTGCGCAGCCGAATGAAACGCACCTCCATTGAGGAGATTTTTCAGCCGTCCGGAACGCTCCACAAAGTCCGCCTTGCGAGCCGAAGGCTTTAGCCGGGAAATGATTCATCGTTTTTTTCGCCCTTTCTTCGGCGGCATTCTCCTCGACGGCGAACTCAAAACCTCCAGCCGCATGTTTGAGTTCGTATTCAAAATGCTTTCTGAAGGCGATACCAGCGTTCCGGCACGCGGCATGGGCGCAATCCCCGCGCAAATTGCCGAGAAATTTCAGCAGTGATGCGATTCGCCTCGATACCCGCGTCGAATCCCTTCACGAAAATGAGATTTTGCTTTCCGGCGGTGAAAGCATTCGCGCTCGCGCCATCGTGGTCGCTACCGACGGTCCCTCAGCCGCTCATTTGGTTGGCGAAGCGGAACCGGCCTCCCGCAGCGTGAGCTGCTTTTATTATGCGGCCGATGCCCCTCCCGTGCTGGAGCCGATGCTTACTCTGAACGGCGACGGCGCCGGGCCAGTGAATAATTTCGCGGTGATGAGCCAAGTGGCGCCTTCTTACGCCCCGGCAGGTAAACACCTCATCTCTGTTTCTGTTCTCGGAACTCAGGAACTCACCGACGCTGCAATTAAGCGGCTTCATCATCGCCCAGATGAAGAGTTGGTTCGGGGCCGTGGCCCGTTCCTGGCGGTTTCTTAAGAGCTACAAAATTCTGCACGCCCAGCCCCAACAATTCCCTGGAGCCCTCGAGCCTCCTCAACGCTCCGTGCGCGTGCGCCCTGGTATTTACGTCTGCGGTGATCATCGCGACAATGCCTCGATTCACGGCGCCATGCTGAGCGGCCGGCGCGCCGCCGAAGCCGTGATCGAAGACTTCGCGCGCTGAAAATCTTTTTCCACATTTTCACAGCCGTTCGCGTCACAGGACTTACGTACTATTGACCAAGTGTCTACCCTCCGCCGAAACTGTCCTGTATGGCGCGTTACTCAGCCTTTTTGGGCCTGCAGGTTGAAGTCCAATATCGCGCAGGCGACATTCTCCTGCCCGGCTTCCGGAACCTTCGTCGGGGATACCGGTCGCTCCATCTTCCTGGAGCAGAGCTTCGAACAGCGCGGCCAGCATCGTCAATTTCCGTTGGGAAATTCCCTATCAATACATCGTGCGCTTGGCTGAGAAGCTTGACACCTGCGCCTTCCTGCCACCAATGGACGCCGCCTTACATTCCAAAAGCCCATCGCGGTAGAAGCTGAATCAACAAGCCTACTCAGCGATCCTTCCGAGGATACCCAAACTCAGAATGCCACGGCCGCCAGGCAGCCTTCGCGGTCAAACATCTCGGTCATCTTTCCTCGCCCCCAACGTTCCGACATCTAGCGACTCCCTCGTCGTTGCCACCTCATCAGCAGCTCTCCGGCATCTTCAGTTCGTAAGAGCTGCTCTTGAGGTTACAATTGCTTTCAAAGCTCATGACGAAAGTTAGGGCGAGCGTCGTCAGCGATTGGAGGGTTTGTGAATTCCGTTGTCGGACCCGCAAAGCAAAATTGGCTTGATTGGCCTTGGCCTCATGGGCAGGCCAATGGGAATGAATCTTTTGAAAGGCCGGCTTCCCGCTGACCGTCTGGAATCGCACTGCGTCGCGTGCCGACGAACTGGTTGCCGCCGGAGCCAAACTCGCGGCTTCGCCTGCGGAACTGGCTGCCACGTCCGATCTCGTGATTTCCATTGTCAGCGATCCGGCGGCGCTTGAAGAAGTTTTGTGGTCCGCCAACGGCGCCATGCAGTCCTTGCGGCGCGGCAGCATTTATATTGACTCCAGCACCGTATCGCCCGGCCTTGCCCGCAGAAGTCGCGGCCGAGTGCCGCGAGCGGGGAGTACGCTTTCTCGATGCCCCCGTTACCGGTGGCGATTGGGGTGCCAAAAAAGGCGAACTGGTCTTCATGGTTGGCGGCGACGCCGAGTTATTGGCCGACGTCGAGCCCGTTCTTACGCGTGCTCGGCAAGAAATGGTTTCATCTCGGGCCCAACGGTGCCGGGCAAACCATCAAGCTGGCCATGAACCTCATTCTGGCTTTGCAGGTGGATGCGTTAGCGGAGGGCTCTGGCGCTGGTCACCGGCGCTGGCCTGCAAGGCGACAAACTGGTCGAGGTCTTGCAGTCCAGCATGGCGCGATCAGGCGTTCTGGACATCAAGTCTCAGAACCTGTTGAAAGGCGAATACACGCCCAGCTTCCCTCTGCGACTTGATGCACAAAGACATGCGGCTGGCCTTGAACTCGCCAAGCAGACTCACCGTCGAGCTGCCTGCCACCGCCGCGGCTTTCAAAACCTACTCCAAAGTGAAGGACGAAGCCAAGGAAGACCTCGACTATTCCGCCGTCATGAAATTTTGGAAAAAATAAGGCAACGCCGATATTATTCAGCAGCTTCGCGGATGACTGCAACCTACGGCCGGGCGTTCGGCGAGAAAAATCCAATCGGCAGATCGCGCGCCGTGCGCAACCCTGCCGCAGCGTCGAGGATGACCGGAATGGAATTTACCACCACCGACGCCGTGGCAATGTCCCCGGGCGAGCCGCCCGGTATCACCAAGCTGATGTTTGGCTGCCCGCGCAGTTCCACAGTGTCTCCCGGATCTTTTGCCCCGACATACATCTGCAGTTCAAGATAAATCAGTTCCTTCCCGCCCGACAGTCCGCGCGCGATTTGATGGACTCCCGCGGCCTGGCCTGCCTCTACGCGTCAAAAATTCCGTCTGGACCCGTTCGCTCGCGACGACTGGGCTCGATCGTTTCGGTAATTTCATCGACCGTGCAGATTCAAGCTGTCCGCCACCATGGCTACTGATTCGGGCAGTCCCGACATGCTTAATGATTCCGCGCTGCAACTTTTTCGCGGAATTCCTCGAGCGACAGCCCGCGCCGATTTTCTTTTGCAGCGGCCGTCTGCGCTTGGCCCCATCTACGATGCGCCGTCCGCTGACATGATCAATACGCTGGACCACCGATGCCAGCGTCACGATCAATTTGTCCAGCACAAAGCCCGGATTCACGCCGGTACCCACCAGCGCCACACCCCAATCCTTGGCCGCCGCGTCCAGCTTGGCCGCCAATTCGGGATAAGTGCGATAGGGATAGGAAAGCTCTTCGCACGTCGACACCACGCACGATTCCGCTTCCAGACAGGCCAGCAATTGCTCCATCACCTTCGGCAACGCCGACGAAGTGGAATGAATCACCACATCCGCAGCTTGCCCCAATACCTCCGCTGCGTCATTGGAAATCGTTCACGCCCCAGGGCGCATCGGTCGCGCCCACAACTTCTCCCAAATCGCGGCCCACTTTTGCCGGATCCGTATCGATCGCCCCAATAATTTCGATGGCCTGCTTTTTCCGCATCAACTTGGCGATGGAAGCGCCAATGGGACCAACGCCATATTGAATGGCGCGAATTTTCTTTTTCACATTGTCTCGCTTTCGGGCGGCGATGCTGGCACACCACGAATTTTTTGTTGAAACGAATCCCCTACGATAGAGGAATTCGCCAGTGCAGGCAACGCCAAACGTGGCCCCCGTCTATGCTTGCCGCTATCCACGTCTCCGCGCATACTTCAGCATCGAAGAATCTAAAATCGGAGAATCGAGCATGTCCGCAAAAAAACTTACCGAAACAGAAGTTGAGGAACGTCTGACCAGATCCCGGGATGGAGCTTGGCGTCCGGCAAATTGCATCGCGCCTTCGAATGCAAGGATTTCGTCGCAGCTTTCGGAAACATGACCCGCGTCGCGCTGGTCGCCGAATCCATGAACCACCATCCGGAATGGTTCAACGTCTGGAATAAAGTGGTGATCGATTTGAACACCCACAGTGTGAAAGGAATCAGCGACTTGGATTTCAAGCTGGCCGCCAGAATCAACGAAATCTTTGCGTGTCAGCTGGGGAGTCTCGCACCATCATAACACTGACAAGCATCTCGATTTTCTGCCGCCAATTCAGCAAAAAAGACTGTCATTCCCGATCATTTGTTCCATTGACATCCCTCATTCTAGGTGCTAAAAAGTCATCAAAGACGAGCCCTGGATGGTGGGTCTCCCGACGCATTGCTTTTAGCAGTACGCGAGTGAGGCTGTAGTCTCGCCTGGCAGGGAAGGTTGCTGCACCTTCCGAGGACGCTTGTCGTGCATCACCCCACCCCGGGAGGTGAAGACTGTTGTTTTCACCTCCTTTTTTATTTCCCGATTTGAAACATCGTCTCGATGGCGCTCTATCCTTCGGTTAGAATCAAGCTGCCGTTGTTTTGGGGACTTGCCTTCGCGAATGCCTGCTTCTTCACCGCTACTTGACCTGAAACACGTTACCGTTTTTCGCGAGTCTTGTTCATGGCCCCGGCACACTAGCTCATGGCCGTCAAGCAGCTCGCCCCGCACTGGATGACGTCTCCCTGACGTATTGAAGCTGGCGAGCACGTTTGCATTCTTGGGCCCAACGGTTGCGGCAAATCGACCCTAATCAAGACGATTACTCGGGAATGTTATCCCGTTTTCGCGAGAAGGATCCTCCATCTCCATCCTGGGCCGCGACCGCTGGAATATTTTTGAATTACGATCGCTTCTGGGCATCGTGTCCCCGGATCTTCTTGGCGTCTTGCACCACCGACGCCACGGGCCGCGATGTGGTGCTTTCGGGATTTTTCAGCAGCACGCGAATATTTCCGCACCACCATCCGGACCCTCAGTCAATTGGCGCTCGCCGATCGAGCTCTGGAACGCATGGGCGTTGCCCATCTTGCCGATCGTGCGGTGGCGCAGCATGTCCTCGGGCGAAGCCAAGCGCACACTGATTGCTCGGGCTCTGGTCCACGATCCGCAAGCTTTGCTTTTTGACGAGCCCAGCAACGCTCTGGATATCGCCGCGCAGTTGCAGTTGCGCGCGGCCATGCGCAATCTGGCCCAATCAGGGATGGCAATTTTGCTGGTCACTCATCACGTTTCGGAAATTATTCCAGAAATCGAGCGGGTAATTTTACTGCGCGACGGCCGCATTGTCGCCGACGGCCCGAAGTCGTGCAGTGCTTACTTCCGAGAAAATGTCCGAACTATTCGGCGTAGCTTTGCAGATTTCGCGCCAAGGACGAGTACTTCCAAATTCTCTGAAGGAATGCCCGTTGTAGTCCGGTGGACTATAGTTCCGCGATACTGGTTGCTCCAGTTCATCGCCGTCCCCGTACTGAACTCGGATGAACAGGTTATCCAGCAAGCGTGTGTCTCCAATTTTTGCGGCCAGCAACGCGTACGACGGCCGATTCACGTTCGCGACTGGCTGAAACAGTTTCGGCATCCACAATTTCCACGTATTCGACTTTTGCCTGCGGCTCGCTTTCCAGCTACCCGGCGCATCGCATGCTGCAACGATAGCGCGTCCCGGCTGCCGTTGCCCAGCAACTGTCTGGGCGGCCTGCAAGGCCCGATGCAGTACCGCCGCAGCTTTGCGCTGATCGCGGCTCAAGTACGCATTGCGCGAGGACATCGCCAGCCCATCAGCTTCCCGCACGATAGGGCACACCACAATCTCCGCATCCAGATTTAAATCGCTTGCCATTCGCGAAATGATCGCTGCTTGCTGCGCGTCTTTCCTTCCAAAATACGCAAATTGCGGCTGCACGATTTGCAGCAACTTCATCACCACCGTGCTGACACCGCGAAAATGGCCCGGCCGCGAGCGTCCCTCCAGCCGCTCGCTGAAGTCCCTCAACATTAACGTACGTCGCATAATTCCGTGGGTAAATTTCGCCGCTTCCGGCAGAAACAGGCATCTGAACGCCCGGCGCTCGCCAGTTTTTCCGTGTCGGATTGCAAAGTGCGAGGATATTTCGCAAAATCTTCGGCGGGACCGAACTGCGTGGGGTTAACAAAAATCGACAGCCACCACGGAAGAGCATTCCTGCCGTGCTCTCTTAATCAGCGACAAATGGCCGTCGTGTAGCGCCCCCATGGTGGGCACCAGCCCGACAATACGATTCTCCCCGCGTTCCTTGCGCGCAAACTCTTTCATCCAGGAAATAGTTCGTATGATTTCCACGAGGAGGGATGCGGTCAGGCCCTCGCGGCATGCGCCCGTTCTCGATAAAAATGCATCAGGTCCGTCGAGAATCGGCTTGGCACCTGATTGCCGCAGCAAGCGTAGCGACTTGCCCGCGATGATAAGTGCTGTGATTGACCAGATGTTGCATCGATTGCCACAGGGGATTCTGATACTGCGCCGAATTTGAACGTGCGGTATTCGAATCACCTTGTTTAGATCTTCTTGCGTAAGCTGGGCTACAAATTGTAGCAGGCGCATCTTCGTCTTCCATGCCAGCGCGCTTCAGCGAAGCAAGGTCGTGGAAACTGCCCTGACATCGGGCAAGGAAGCCGGCGAGCGCCCCTGAAAGCGTTCCAGCCACACCCACTGCGACACCCCAGATATGCGCGAGAGTGTCGCGCACCGAAGAAAAGCTGGAGCCTAGCGGCTTGTAAATTGTTCCGCGCTCAGCAACGCTGCGGAACTCCAGCGACCGCCGGTTCGCCCAGGCATTGTAGTCGTAAAGCAGTCGAATTTCGTCCGGCGACATTCTTGCCTCCGCACCAATTTACGCGAGTTTTTATGCCGTCAACGGATGATGTAGATGGTTTTGCGAATCTTGCCGCTTTGCGACAGTGTGGTAAGACTCTGCATCCGACGGAAAAGCGAAGATTCGCGAACATCCGTCGCAGTATTCACGCACCGCGCCGGAAATAATTTCTCCAAGGTTTGCATACGCCGCGAAAATTTCGGCGTCTGTCCAAACGTTAAGCCCAGCATGTCGCTCAGTACCAGGATCTGTCCATCACAATCCGGCCCGGCGCCGATGCCGATGGTGGGAATGCGCACTTCGCGCGTAATTTGTGCTGCCAATTCCCGCGGCATGGCTTCCAACACGATTGCAAACGCTCCGGCGGCCTCCACGGCGCGGGCATCGCGTAACAATTGTTCAGCGGAATCCGGCGTCTTGCCTTGCACATGGTATCCGCCCAGGGCGTTCACCGATTGCGGCGTCAGTCCCACGTGACCCATCACAGGAATTTCCGCTTCCGTCAATCGTGAGATCAATTCCAGGCGGCGCTCCCCGCCTTCCACTTTCACGGCCTCGGCGCCGGCTTCTTTGATGAACCGCATGGCGTTGCGCAGTGATTCCGCCATATCGGTGTGATAGCTGCCATACGGCATATCCGCAACCACCAGAGCGCGATGCGCGCCACGGCGAACTGCGCGGGTGTGATGCAGCATTTCGTCGATGGTCACCGGCAGCGTGCTGTCGTAGCCCAGCACCACCATACCCAGAGAGTCGCCGACAAGGATGACGTCTACGCCGGCTTCATCAAGCAAACGCGCCGTCGGATAGTCGTACGCCGTCAGGCAAGCAATTTTCTTGGGATTTGCTGGAAAGATCTGCAGTCTGGGATTTGCGTTGCAGAAGTTCCGGCACGGTGATTTTGCCGTTGCCGGTATTCGAAGTGGAACTCATGTTGGCCTCCGGTGCCGCTCCCTGACTTCAGGATGCAGCCCTGTACCCAGCACTCGCCAGAATAGCAAAATTTGCGTCCAACCACTAGGCAGACCGGAGGTCAAGGTCTGGAAATCACAACGTGTCCGCGCCACAGAACTGCCAAGCTAGCTTTGCCGGTCTGCAACGCTGCCGCCCGGTGAATAGCTTGGCGAATCCGCTGGTAGGTGCCGCAGCGGCAAATGTTGCCGCTCATGGCCTCATCAATCTCCGCGTCGGTCGGGGCGCTGCTTTTTCGAAAGCAGCGCGACCGCCGACATAATTTGCCCAGGCTGGCAGTATCCACACTGCGGAACGTTAATTTCCATCCAGGCCTGTTGCACCGGATGATTGCCGTCGCTTGAAAGCCCCTCGATGGTGGTGATTTTTTTTCCCGCGACGCTGGATACTGGCGTAACACACGAGCGAGCGGCTTCGCCTTCAATATGGACAGTGCAGGCCCCGCACAGCGCCATGCCGCAGCCAAACTTCGTGCCGGTCATGTTCAGCGTGTCGCGCAGTACCCACAGCAACGGCATCTCGGGGTTAACGTCCACCGTTTGCGGCTTGCCGTTCAGAACAAAATCTGATAGCCAAGATCCCTCCACAGCCCATGAGTTAGCGAGTCGCCAGCCGTAGCCGAACAATTGCAGCCGCAAGAATTGCAATATCCTACATCAATACCTGTCCCCGGCGACGATTCAGTCTTGAAGCTGGCTCCTGCGCGGCCGCTTTATCCTGAATCGAGAGCAACTCCACTTCAAAAATCAGTGTGGCGTTAGGGCCAATATCGGCGCCCGCGCCGCGGTTCCCATAAGCCAGATCGGCCGGAATGAACAATTGCCATTTTGATCCTACCGGCATGAGTTGCACAGCTTCCGTCCACCCTTTAATCACGCCGCTTGACCGGAAACGTTGCCGGTTGTCCGCGTTTGTACGAACTGTCAAATTCCGTCCCGTCGAAGAGCGTGCCGCGATAGTTGCAAACCACGGAATCGGTCGCGGCCGGCTTCGGCCCGGTGCCTTCCTTCAAAATCTTGTATTGCAGACCGCTCGGAAGCAACCACGATTCCTTCTTTGGTTTTGTTTGCGCCAGAAAATCATCGCCAGCTTTCTTGTTGGTCTCCCCGGCTTGTCTGCATGGCTCCTTCCTGCTTTGGACCGCAGCTCGGTCTGTAGCTCGGTCAAGCGCACCTTCATCTTCTCATCGGTGAAAAGAATTTGGCTGCCGGACATCGCGTCTTTCAGCCCACGAATAAAAATCGCCGGATCCACGTCCACTTAATCTTTGTGCAGGCTCTTGCCGATGTTCTACCCGATCGCATAACTAACTTTATCTTTCTGCGTTTTCAAAACCAGTGGCGTCGCTGGCTTCGTCGCCTGCGCTGGTTCGAGGCTTGCCTGCGATTGTTCCCTGGAGTTTTTCCGGCGTGGTGTTTAGCGGCGGGCGCCGGTTTAGACGGCGCTGGAGGAGTCGCGTCTTGCGCGCTTACCGTGCCGGCTATCAGCAAACCAACAACCAACAAATTTAAAGTTATTGTTATGTATTTTTGCATGCGGATATTGTCACATTGGCCCTGGATCCGCGCAAATATCACGAGGGCCGCGCCAACCAACCGCCGTAGTCGGCGAACCAAATTACCGGTCAACAGGGATGTGCTTAAGCAGGAACCACGCGCGGCGGCGCCTTGGGCGCCCGCGGCGGCATGTCCGGTTCCACTCCTCGCCATCCCACGGGCCGCCCGCTGACCGCTTCCTTCACCGAGCGGAACAGCACTACGTACATCAATTGCCGGTAATAGAAGCGCTGCAGCAACACCGGGATCAGCAGCGTCCAGTCTTCCTTTGCGCTCCAGCGCGAAACGCCACGATGCACGTGACGACATCGATCAGCAAAAACGCCACGAAGAAAAATATCGAACGCTGCACGTCCGCCGTGGTCCAAAGTTGCGGAAGCCTGCGCGATATGCATTCGCCGAGCGCCCACAGCGCCAGCGAGCCCAAAAACATCAAGATCGATAATCGGCGAAATCAGCGGCAGCACCAGTTGAAACACAAAAATATTTGGCAGCGCGATCCACCCGAGCGTGCCGTATTTCGGACGCAGCAGCGTGTCGCGATGCTTCCAGAACGATTGCAGCGTTCCGAACGTCCAGCGAAATCGCTGGCGAATCAGTGCGCCGGCCGTTTCGGGAGCTTCGGTCCAGGCGATCGCTTCTTCGTCGTAGCTGATGCGCCATCCGAGCCGCCGAATCGCGATGGTCAGATCGGCATCTTCCGCGACGGTATCCGAGGTGATTCCTCCGGCGGCTTCGATGGCTTCTGTTCGCCATGCACCCAGTGCGCCCGGAACCACCGTGATGCAATTCAGCAAGATCGAACGCGCGCTTCTCCATGTTCTGGCTGGTGATGTATTCCAAAGCTTGCCATCGCGTAAGCCAGCGGGTGCGATTGCCAACTTTCACGTTGCCCGCCACCGCGCCGATGCGCGGATCGGAAAAATGCCGCAACAATTTGGAGATGGCGTCGGGCTCGATTTCGGTATCGGCATCGATGGTCACCACAATTTTGGTGCGCGCCTGCGACATCGCCAGGCTGAGCGCCGCGGATTTGCCGCGATTCACCTGATGAATGATATGCACGCGTGGATCCGCTGCCAAAATGTTCGTCCAGCAGCTCGCCGGTCCGATCCGTCGAACCATCATCCACAACAATGATCTGCAGATTCTTTGTAATCGTGGCCAACACGGAAGTCACCGTCTGCACGATTACGTTTTCTTCGTTATGCGCCGGGATCAGCACGGTCACATCCGGTGGCGGATCGGCAATCACCGCGTGATCGGGTCGAAGTTTTTCGATCAACGCCAGAATGCCGATAACAATCGCCCGGCCGCTGACCAGAAAAATTCCCACCATGAAGATCGTGGCGAACCCGACGCGGAACCAGCGATACAAGGCTGAAGATAAATCCGTCGGCGCGCGCTTCAAAACGCTCCTGCGGTGAAAGCGGCAGCATCATCGATGCGCGCGTTTTGCCCAGCAGATCCGGAACGGAAACGAATTGGTAACCCTGCGCGCGCAAGGTGATCGATGATCTGCGGCAGCGCCGCAACTGTCTGGCTGCGATCGCCGCCGCCGTCGTGAAACAGAATAATGTTGCCGTCGCTCGCCTGGCTCATGACCGCATCGACAATTTCGTGACGCCGGAACCTGTTTGCCGTTGGGCTGACTTCCAATCGTGCGGATCGATTTTTTGCCCGACGATCACATAGCCCATGTCCTGCGCGATGGGCAGTTGCGCCACTTCCTCCGCATATTCCGGCTGATGATCGATGCCGTACGGCGGGCGAAACAGAATGGATTTCACGCCCAGCGTGCTTTCGATCAGCCGCTGCGTCAGGTTCAGTTCCCAACGCAATTGCGTGTGCGAAATTTCGTCGAAATTCGGATGCGTGTAGGTGTGATTTCCGACCTCATGGCCTTCCGCATATTCGCGCTTCAGCAATTCGGGCCATTGGCTGCCGGCGACGCCCACGATAAAAAATGTGGCGGGGACGTTTTTTTCTTTCAGAACATCGAGAATTTTCGGCGTCCAGCGAGTGTCCGGGCCATCGTCAAACGTGATCGCCAGTTTTTTCTTCGCCGCGCCCAATCTGATCGATGTGATAGGACAAGCGGATAAATCTTCAAATTTCTCGCCGGTAAAAAGATCGGTCGTGCGATCGTAGGTGAAGCTGCGGCGTGCCGTGCTTCGGCGTGTCGATGAAATGCCAGACGTCGCCATCGCCCTCAAAAATCAGGTCCGGGCCCGGGCGGAATGTCGGTGATTTTCTCGCGAATGGCATCGGTCGGGCGGGTCGCGTCCCAGATGGGCCACATGGAAGTGTCCGCGGAACCCAGCCGCCACAGCGCGGTGCCTTGCACGCCCAGGCGTTCGTTGGCGCGCAGTTCGTTGTAGGCGGTCAGCGCATCCAGCATCCACACCTGATGCACATGATCGTGCTCGATCGTTGTAAGAGTAATGCGGATTCAGCGACGTCGGATCGAACTCCATGTCGGTTTCGGATTCAGAAGCGCGCAGCAACGCTTCCTGAATGGTCAACGATTCGGCCGCTTCCGTTTTTTCTTTGGCGCTTGCGACCAGTCGTACGCGTAGTTTCCGACTGCGGCCATGATTTTCTGTGCCGGCACGACCTTCAGCACTTGCCGCAGATTTTCGACATACCAATCTTGCGCCGCAATCGGCCCAGGCGGCGAAGTCAGCCAATGCTGGTCGTAATTCATCAGCACTATGGCGTCGCATTGTTTGCCAAAAAATCCGTAATCGTAAGCGTCGTCGCGCGCCGGCAGAGCGACCATCAGTTTCAAGTCCGCCGCATGCAGAGCGGTGGCAAGCTCCGCGACGAATTTGCTGCAAATGTGCCTGGCTTTCGTCGGGCACTTCTTCAAAATCGACCACGATTCCCGATTCGTGCGATTTGGTCGCGTATTCCACCAGGTCGCGCTCCAGATTGCTGCGCGCGCCTCGGCGCTGGCCAGCATCTCCGCCATTTCCTTGACCCGCCAGTTGACCCCGTCGTAGTTATTGAGCAGGCCCATCATGGGCATTTCGACGTTTACGGACTTCATCCATTGATGGAGCTTGTCTTCCTTTAAGAGTGCGATGGCTTCGTCCGGCGTAGCCTTGACGGTGTTCTGCTCGTTTTCATAATCGACGATGGTGATCGCGCCGTCGGCCGTTACGGCATGCAGTTGCTCCGGGAATCAGAAGGTCGATGTCTTTGTAGTGGCCCTTCAGCGAGGCCATGCTGTTCGGATCCCAGCTCACAAAAAACGCCGCGCGCAACGGATCGTAGCTCGGCCGGGACGTTACCGATATTCGCGACGCGCCGGTGCCGGCCTTCGCGCACGGGCAGCAGTTTGGCAGTCCGGGCTTCAGTTTCAGGGGATGAAGACCGGGCTTGGTGTCCGGCAGCAGTCCGGCGGGCAAGATCCACGCTGACCGCGATGGTCACAAAGAAATAGGCCAGCGACACGGTCAGCAGCATCGCGGAAATTTCCATCACGCGCCTGGTGCGCCGCCAACGCACGCGCTCCGCGTCGTAAAAAATTGGTCCGCGTTCCTTCATGAAGCCTTTCGACCCAGCGGCACGGCAGGGTGGTGAAATCGTGCTCCGGTGCTGGAGCGCGGTGCTCGATTCCGTCTGTCTCTATTGTAAGATGCGTTGCATTCATGAAGCGAATTTTCTCGCATCCAATTGCCGCGCTTGTAGCTGGCGCGCTGCCTGCGTTTTTTCTTCGTGCTGAAGTATCCGGCTGGCTCCGGCGACACCGTTCTCTACGAGCAGATCGCGACGAATTGGCTGACAACATCACGTTTACGCCATGGACTCGTCGGCGGTGCGATTACGCCGGTGGACATGCGCATGCCCGGCTATCCGGCATTTCTGGCCGTCATTTATTGGGTTCAGCGGCAAGACCGGAGCCGATGCGCGATTCTGGGTGATGAGCGCGCAGGTATTTGTCGATTTGCTGACCTGTGTCTGGTCGCCGCGGGTCTTGCGGCCGTGCTGGTTCTTCTCGCGTTGCGGCAAACGCTCGTCCGCCGGCGAGTGTTTATTGGCGGCGTTGTGGCTGGCGGTGCTTTGCCCTTTCACTGCCAACTACGTGGCGGTTCCGCTGACTGAAACCTGGCGACATTTTTTACCGCGCTGACGATTCTGCTTTTGTGCTTGCTGTTGTTGCGGCTTCGCGGCTCGATCTTTTACGTCGGAAGCATGCTCCATGAATATGCCGTCCGAAGGTCGAAGTGGTTTGCGGCCATGGCCGGCGTTGCTGCCGGCCTCGGCACGCTTTGCGGCCGGAAACGCCGTTGATTCTGATCGCGGTCGCATCGGTCTGATTGCCGGTATGCTATTTGCGAGCAAGGCAACCAATGGCGCAGGATGATTCGCATTTTTGCGTTCATGGCGCTGGCTGCGTTCTTCCTCTTACTGCCGTGGGCCGTTCGCAACGCCGTTACCTTGCACGAAGTCCAATCCTCTCGCCCCAAGAATTCAACGCTGCCCGGCGAATTGGTTCCGTATGGATTCATGGCTTGGGAGAAAACATGGCTGTTTCGATTTCGCGATTGCTATCTGGTGGCCTGGAAGCTGAATGACGAAGCCATCAATCTGGAGGACATTCCCGCGCGAGGCCTTCGATACCCCGAAGAAAAAGCAACGCGTGGCGGACATTACTAGCACCTTACAACGACGACGTGACATCTCACGCCTGACGAAGATGCGGCGATTCGCGCAGATTGGCGAGAGAACGCACCGCGCGCCATCCGCTGCGCACATATCTGTGGATGCCCGCTGCACGTGCTTTTATGATGTGGTTCACGCCGCGCATCGAGCTGCTGCCATTGTCCGGCAAAGTTTTTCCGCTTGCGGAAGCGTGGGAAGACGATCCGGTCGATCAGTCGGTGACCATCGCATTTGTACTCTGCTGAACTGCTATATATCTTGTTCGGCGAGCTTGGGGCGCGGTGACGTTTATGGCAGCCATCCGTCGGCTCGCGTCGCGCGGTAGCGCTTCTAATCGGGTTTCGTTCGTGTTGCGCACCGCATTTCTCACCACGCTGGAAACGCCAGAGCCTCGCTACGTGATTGGTGTGTTTTCCCGCGATTCTGGCTTTCGCGGCGCAAGTCTTTTCAGGTCACGAACGCGAAAATAGCACGCTCATCGTGGCAGTTGCCGACGTCACGCAGTCGCCGTAGACAGCGCGTTAACGTTCTTCGAACGGTTCTGGGTGAATGGTGACGCGATGAATTTGCGGAAAGTTTTCTTTCACGCGGTCAACCAGCGCGGCCGTCACATCGTGGATCGTGCGTGATCGGCAGATCGCTCTTCATCGTGCAGTGGCACGAAACCAGGATGCGGTGCTCCACCTGCCGCACGCGCACATCGTGACAATTCAGAGTTCATCGTATTCCGCCGGCAGCGAATTCAAAAATACTTCCACCGCTCCCGCCAGTTGCTTCATCTCGCCCACACCGGCGTCAGGCGTGGCGATGTGCGTTCCAAGCGGCTCGATGTGAATGTTTACTTCGGTCGGCGCGTCACGCAAAGCGCGAATGCCTTCTTCCAGCTTGGTGGCCTGGCGGTGCGCCTCGCGCAAGCTCAAATTCTCATCGACTTCCAGATGCAACTCGATGAATAACTTGCCGCCTTGCTGCAGACGCCGTCACGTCGTGAATGGCCAAGCCCAGCCGTTGCGCCAGCGCGCGGATGGATTCGAACAGATGTTCGCCTTGGGGAGCGCGCGGTTCCGCATGCACCATCACATCGGACGGCACAATTTCGCCGATCCGTTTTTCGATCGCGTCGCTTAGCTCGTGTACTTGTTCGAGACTGGTCGTGCGCGCTACGCTCACCGTGGCATCGACAAAATGCCGATTCCCGGCGCGCCGCACCCGCACGCGATCGACATCCAGCACGCCTTCCATGCGCGCCACCGCGCGCGCAATCTCTTGCCGAAGACCTTCCGGCGCAGCATCCACCAGCGCATCCAGGGTGCGCTTGCCCAGCTGCGAGCCGACCCACAGAATTACGCCCGCGACCGCCAGACCCGCGATCGCGTCGGCATACATAAGCCAGGGCAGATGTCCACGTTTCGCCGGCCCACACCAGCCCGATGCCGCGCGATGACGACGATCGTGCTCCACACATCCGTCGAAAAATGCAGCGCGTCCGCCTCGATCGCTTCGCTTTGGTATTTGCGCGCGACATGCCCCAGGGCTTTCGCTCGCGTCATATCGATGCGCCAGACGCCACCAACAGGATCACAACGCAATAACACTGGGCTGAATATGCACATGGTGGAAAAACAACCGGTCGAAGCCTTCATAAATGATAAACACCGCAGTGATGATCAGCAACGCGGTTTCCACAAACGCCGAAAAATTTTCAAATTTGCCGTGACCGTAGGGATGACCGCTCGTCGGCAGGCTGATCGGACATGCGCACCGAAAGATACGTGATGATCGCGGCCAGCAAATCGAGGCCGGAATGCAGCGCTTCCGACAAAACGCCAAGGCTGTCGGTGCGAACCACCAGGAAAGTCTTAAGCGACAGCAACACCACCGCCGAGCCGACGCTCAGTAGCGCGGCGCGTTTCTTTTCTCGGACTTCCAGGTTTTGCCGAAGGGCCATCACGTGCGCTTAGACTACCCTAACTTCTGAGGGTTTTGCGATGCGCGGCAGCATTGACGGAGCAGCGTGCTGTATCAGAAGTTGAGGAGACGCAGTGTCAGACTAACTTTTGCGAGGAATAAATCTTCAGCGCCGCCGAATTCATGCAATAGCGCAGGCCCGTTGGTCGCGGGCCGTCGGTAAAAACATGACCAAGGTGCGCATCGCAGAGAGTGCACTTTGACTTCCGTGCGCACCACGCCCAAGAGAAAATCCTTCTTGTTCGCGCACGTTTTCCTTGGCGACAGGCTCGAAAAAACTCGGCCAGCCGGTTCCAGAGTCGAACTTGCTGTTCGAATCAAACAGTGCGTTATCGCAATCGATACAGCGATAAAGGCCGGCGCGATGTTCGTCGTGCAGCGCGCCTGTGAAGGCCCATTCCGTGGCGGCGCGGCGGGTGACATCAAATTGCAAGGCGGTAAGTTGAGCTTTCCACTGCGCGCTGGCTCTTTCGCACTTTGCGGCGGTTAGAGGCGCCCAGGGAAGTGCCGTCGTCCGCAAACTTAACGATCTTTACGGGTCCAGCTGGCGTCGTCGGCTCAACGCCATCGGCAAAAGCGGAGGAACAAACCCGCTGCACGCCCATGAGCACGCCGTAACCCGCCCAGCGTTGCCGCTGCATAAACAAAGCCACGTCGCGTAAGTTCCTTCATAGACTAAGTCAAAATCCGCGTCACCGTGGCGGAAATCGCCATGACTACTTCGCCGCGGTCATCGGCGGCGCAGGCAAAAGCGGCAGGCGCTTGGGTTCGCCGCGCGCGCCACGAACTTCCACTTCTTCAAAGAGCAGCGAAGGCGCCACGATCGACGCCGGCAGACCATTTTGCGCCGAGCCAAAAGCGCCCAGCGCCGTGCCCGCAAATCCGTTTATCTGGCTCTGCATGTAGTTGTAAACGTAATTGTCGTTGCCGATCCCCGCGATATTGCGAATCGCGCGCGAATTCAATCCGATGATTCGCGCTCCGCGGATAATTTCTTCCCGGCCATCTTCCGGATACACGCGATAAACCACCAGCGGCAGCCGGTCGCCTGTGCCCGCGCCGCCGCCGTAGCTCGCCAGCAAAGCCTGAAAATCATCCTGGTGCAGCAGGCTGAGCGTGGGATTGTCCATTTCGCGAACGATCATGCAGTAGGCCAGCTTTTGTTCGCCGGCACTCATCCAGGAATTTCTTCTTCAAGTCCGCCGGCGACATCGTTTCCTTGGAAGTAAAAAACAGGTTGCTCATGGTCGGTTTGGCGTCGCTCAGAAACGCCGAACGCCCATGTCCATTGGATTGATCGAAATCAGGGCCCGGACGGCGAGACATCAATTCGTTCTTGAGCGTGCCGTTTTCCACCAGCGGTGACTTTTTGCGCGCGTACGCCTTCATCGTCCACCGAATAGGCGCCGAGCAGCGGCGTGCCTTGAAATTCTTTGGCGCTGGATCGTCGACCACCGTCACGGACGCCGGCAAAACGCGCGCTCCGATGCGCGTGATCCAGTCGCTCTTTGCCGCCCAGTCCGCTCAACAGTTGTTCCATAACCGGAGTGAATGAAACCGGCGGCCGCGCGCCATTTATGGCCGGGCCGAAAATCTGCGCCAGCAACGGAGCTGCGGCACGCGCTTCAAAAAGCACCGGGCCGGTATAGTCCTGTGCCGCTGGAGCCGATCGCAGCGCCATCAATTCGCTGCCGTAACGTTGAGGTTCTTGCGCACCGCATCAGGCGCCGGCAGATCGCGCCGGATGCACCGCGTACGTGGCAAAAAAATGGTTGATCGGCATGCCGTCGTCGGCCAGAGCATTCATGCCCGACTCAATGGCCGCGAAACTGCGATTGGTGCGAATTTCCGTTCCTTCGCTGGTCACCAGATATTCGGTCGCGTAAACCAGGTAATAAGTAACGCGCCCTTCGTAAATTTGCGGAAATGCGCGCAGCGCGGCGGAAGTGTCCCGCGCTTCCTGGTCCCAATTGCGATTGGTCCAGTCGGCCATGACCAGCGGCTCAATCAGGTGCACCGGCTCCGCTTTCGAAAAATCGTTGATGTCCGATTGCCGCGCGAGGCTGCTGAGATACGCCTGCTTGCGCGAATACGTCTCCACCGCTTCCTTGAAAGCCTGATCCGTGGCAATCCAAAGATCCTGCCGCAGCGAATCGTAATCGCGATCGATGCCCACGGAACCGGTCGACCCGATAAATCCGCGAAAACCGTCTTCGCTTATGAAATTCGAACTGTCCAGCTTGTAATTCCCGACGCGCGCCTCCACATCCATGAAACGGTTGCGCGCGTGGTTGCTGCTCAGCAGAGTGCCGAACTCCCCGCTGATCTCGCGAAAATCCAGATCGAGCAGACGGTATTCCACGTAGTAGGGCCGAACCGGCTGATCGGTGCCCGGAATTTTTAGTTCCAGGCGAGTTTTCGAGCGCGCCATTTCATCGCGCATGGCTCGCAACGTTTGATCATTGTCTTTCGCGGTCTTGAGCTGGCGCTGCACGCCGCACGCGGGCGCCAGCGCACAATCGCTGCGAAACAGCAACGGAACAGTGCAAAAATCGCATCGCGTCAGTTTCATAGCTGACCGCCGGTCTTCGCCGCCACTGCGGTGTCATGCGCAGGCGCCGGCAGAATCGGCGGGCGATCCGTGGAGCTTTCTTTTTTCTGCACTTCCAGCTCGGAAGTCAAAATCGCCGGCGATGCCGCCGAAACCGGCACAGAGCCGGATTCCGCTCCACAGTAGCCGTTGAAAACTTCCGTGCGTGTCTCCGGTCGCCACGATCTTCGTCAGCGCCGCCAACGGCGTACCCACGATATCGACACCGCGCACCAGTTCATCCGGCCGCCCATCGGCAAATACTTTGTAAACCACCAGCGGCAACACCTGGAACGCTTGCGGTTGCCCGCGTCCGGTAAACGTAAATCCGCCGGCGATGTCGTCAATCAGCAAGCCCATACGACTTGTTCTGCGCTTTGATCAATTCGATCAACTTCGCGCGCAGTTCCGCGTTGGTCACCGTCTTGTTGCTCTCCACGATCAAATTGCCCTGCCGCGAAACCGGAGTGGCGCCCAGTTGCCGCCTGCCGTGACCGTTCGAATGCGGGAAATCCGCCAGCGGCGAGCGCGACATCTCAAAATTTTTCAACACGCCGTGATCCACCAGCGTCACGCGCTGCGCCGGAACACCTTCATCGTCAAATTGGTAGTAAGCCCAGCAATTCCTGCGAGCCCAGCCGTTTCTTCGTCGTGTCGTCCACGATGCTCAGAAAGCTCGGCAAAATCTGTTCGCCAACTTTGTTTGAAAAAGTCTGCCCTTCGGTCACATCTTTTTGCCGGTGCCCTTCATCTCGATGTCCAAACACTTCATGGAAGAAAACTGCCGCGGCGCGTCCAGTCAGCAACGCCGGTCCCACGGCGGGATCGTTAATAGGCGCCGCGACCAAACCTTCCAATTCCTTGCGCATGGTGGCTTCCGCCGCATACACCGCCTTATCGTCCGGGGCTTCTGCCGGATTCACCCAATCAAAATTGTAGTAGCGGTTGATATCCATCCCGTCCGGCGCCTTACCCTGAATAAACAATTCCAGCCGATAACGAATCTGCCCAAACTGCAGTTGCGTTCCTTCGCTGTTTACCTGATACGCGTTTTGCGCCTGCCCGCTGAAAGTCACGATCGAATTGATCACCGCCGTCGAATCGCGGAACGCTTTTGTGTACGCGCGAACTTTTTCTTCCCAGGGCTTGCGATCCACGTTGATGGAAACTTGCTCACCGATGTACGTATGCGGCTCTTCACGCGAAAAATCCGGCGCGTTGCCTTCCGCCGTCTCTACCTTCACTTCTTTGCCGGTTTTGATCTTGATCAGCGCTTGCGAAGACGCCTCGTATTGCTTGTTGGTCTCCAGCCAGATCGCCCGCCGCAGTACTTCCGAGTCATCGTCAACGGGCACTGGCGTGCCCGGACCGCCATTGGCCTGCTGGCGCTCGCCCACTTTGTGCGAGTTGTCCAGCGTGTAGCTTCCCGTGCGAACCGAAACCTCCAGCCACCGATTGCGTCCTTCGGTGCTGGTCAACAACGCGCCATTCGATCCCGACACATCCGATCGCTGCGTGTCCGTCACCGTATAGCCGACGAAGTACGCCGGCGGATCTTGCGCTTTCAGCGCCTTGAAGGAACGATCCAGCTCCGCTTGCAGCGCGGCCAGAACCGGCGAGCGCTTCGCCGCGGCGTCAGGCGGCGCGGCCAGCAGTGCCGGAGCGCTGCTGTAGACTGCCACCAACACACAAAGCACGTATCGAATCCGACTGCGCATCCATAAGAGCAAAGGGAGCCTCACAAGACTTTAGACGGGGACACCAATTATTTAGTGTACTCGGGTGCCACGGAACCATACAAATTCATAGATACCATCGGCGCATCGAACACCACGTTAGATGGGCTTGCAGGCCCCCCCGTTGCACTCCTGATCGCATTCCACCAATTTCAGAGCCAAGCGCTGGTCGACGCAATCCAAAAATACTAGTCATTTTCAAACTTTCGACGCCGACTGGCCTATCGAATTGCCGCAGGGCTCGGAAGCAGAACTTGACCCGGACTGCGGATTCCACCTGGGCCCTTGTTTTCGTGTGGGCACTGCTGAAAAAAGCCTACTGATCGTTGTTGCAACTAGGCGATGGTATTTCCGTGCCGAAATGAAATACGGCCGAAAGTTGCGAACGGATCACTCTCGGCCCAGATGCCGTTCTTTACCTCGAAAGACGAAAAATCGCCGCTGCCATATCATCGTGCTGCTGGATAGCGTGACTAAAGTCTTGCACGGCTGAAAAAATGTGCGACAGCAAGTCAGCGGGCGGCAGACTTCGACCTTCTTCGCAGATAGCCACCAGACGCTCGACGCCAAAATCTTCAAAGCGCGCGTTCTGCGCTTCCATAATCCCGTCGGAGGACACCAAAATCGAATCACCGGGTTCCAATTTCACCGTCACCGTGTCGTAATCCGCATTTGAGAATAATCCTGGCGGAATCCCCGAAAGTTCCAGTACTCGGCATTCTTTGCCGGAAAAAATAATCGGTCCGGGCATTCCCGCGCTGGCGATCTGCATTTCCAGCGTGCTCGGATTGAACACCCCGTAGACGATGGCGGCGTGCCGGCGCAAACCGCCCCGGCTCATCAAGCGTTTGTTCAGTACCGACACCACACTCCCGGGTTCCTGGCCCGTTTTATGAACCCCTCGCAATATTCCTACTGCCAGGGCCGCGTACATTGCGGCAGGCAAACCTTTGCCCGAAACATCTCCTAAGTAAAAGCCCACGCTGCCGTCGGCTAATTCGAAATAGTCCAGGAAATCGCCGCCCACGATGTCCACCGGTTGGAACTTGTGCGCAATCGTTACCGCTCCGGCTTGCAGCGCGCCCGGCGGCAGCATCACGCTTTGGATCGCGCGAGCTTCTTCCAATTCTTCTTCGCGCACTCTCTCGATAGCGCGATCTTCAACCACGGAGGATACAGTAAGCATTTTTTTGGGGTGACCAACCGCGAAGGGGGTTCGAGCGGCAGAAAACAGTTTATCAAACGCCGCCGCCCATCCACGAAAAAAACTTGAGTTGTTTCCTTACGCAATTTCCCTGCGGCAACACTTGCCCGCCCAGCCCCAGGAGCAGAAACTGAAACCATGCGAGGCCTCACTGCTTTACTTGCCACCGCCGCGTTACTGGCAGGCATCTATTATGGCTATATGAAAAAGTTACCCGTCACGGATCAGGGCACCGCACCAACCCAAGCCATCAGTCTGACCGGCGTTCGCAGCGACCTCCTGCAAATCGCCCAGGCGGAGCGCGCCTCTATCGCCACCAATGGAAGCTGTGCGTCGCTGCCGGACCTGATGGCTTCCAATGCCCTGGCCATGACCAAACCCGAACGCGACGGCTACAGTTACTCCGTCGAATGTTCGAACGGGGAATTCACCGCAGCAGCCCGCCACGCTCCAGCGCCTGGCGGTTCATCCATCCGCTATCCCACTCTTGCCGTCGATCAAAGCATGCAAGTCCGCGAAGTGAACTGAAGCTGCTTCCGCTGCGCACCCCAGCCTGGATTTTCTCGCTCCGGCGCGGGCCCTGCTCCCCAGCACAGCCGTGTTAGAATCGTTTCAATGCACCCGGCAATACCGCACCTTATCGAACTGCAGCGGGTCGATCACCAGATTGGCGGATTGCGCTCCGAGATCGAAAGTTACCCCAAACGCATCCAGGAAGCAGACGCCAAACTCAGCAATGCCCGCGCCGCGGTGGCCGCGGCCAAAGAAGCTCACACCAACGGCCTCAAAGAACGTAAAAAGTTTGAGCTGGACGTCGACCAATGGAAAGATCGCGCCCGCAAATTCCGCGATCAGAGCGGCGCAGTTAAGACCAACGAAGCCTACAAGGCTCTTCTGCACGAAATCGCCAACGCGGAAGCCGAAATCGCCAAAGCCGAGGACCGTCAGCTTGATGTCATGATGTCCGGCGAAGAATTCGAACGCCGCGTCCGCCATGCCGAGGCGGACTTTAAAGAATCCGAAGCCAGCGTGGCCGCGGATAGGAAAGCGATCCAATCGCTGCACACCGGAAAGCAGAAGCAATTGGCTGCGGCCCTGGCGGAACGCGAACGCGTACTCGTTCCAGTGCCGAAAGATTTGCTGGAACTCTATACCCGCATCGCCAAGCGCCATAACGGCACTGCCATGGCTCAAGTGCGCGACGATCAGTGCCGCGGTTGTGGCATGCGCGTCCTCCCCCATATCATTCAGGAGCTTCGCCAGGAAACCAACGAAGAGGTCTATCGCTGCGAAACTTGCGGACTTGATCTTGTACACCCTCGATCCCATTCCCGTGGCAAATCCCGGTTCCGACGACAATAAAAATTCGGCGGCCACCACTCTGAATTCCTGATGAACCATCGCCCTCCTGCAGCGTCAGCGGGTCTGTTCGCCAACTCCGACTCGGAAGTGCCTCTGAGGCCGGCGGCTTACCAGGCCAATATTGACGGAGGGTCAAGGGGAAACCCCGGCCCGGCTTCTTACGGCGTGGTGGTCCGAAACGAGCGCGGCGAGATCGTCGCGAAATTAAAGAAATACATCGGCCGCACGACCAACAATGTCGCCGAGTATTACGGTTTAATTGCGGCCCTCGATTACGCGCAGTCCCAGGGCGTGCGCGCTCTGCGCATCGAAAGCGACTCCGAATTGCTGGTTCGTCAGATGCGCGGGCACTATAAAGTCAAAAGCCCGGACCTGCGCCCGCTATTCGAGCGCGCCAAAAAAATGTCTCAAACCTTGGCATCGTTTCGCATCGAGCATGTGTACCGTGCGCAAAATTCCGAAGCCGACGCGCTGGCCAACGAAGCGCTCGACGAATCCGCGGGTCGCACCAAGCCAGCCGCCGAAATCAACCTCGATGGGTCCAAACAGTCAGTCGCCGCCCCGAAGTCCCGCGCCACCATCGAACCCCGCAAACTCCGTGCCCAGGTTCGGAATGGCGCGTTACATTTTTCCGAGCCGCTTGATTTACCGGAAAATACCGAAGTGGAGATTTTGCTCCGGCTCTCTCCGCCAAAGCGCTAAATACTGGCGGCCGCCGCGGCGATTGTTGTCGCTATTTCAACGAATACGAACGATACAGCGTATCCCGCTGCGCCGGCACGAACCCCGCATCCGAAATAATGCGTCGCAGTTCGCTTTCATTGGTGCGATTCCTAACCCCGGCGGCATAAACCACATTTTCCTCGATCAAAATACTCCCGACATCGTCGGCGCCGAACTGCAATCCCACTTGGCAGACCTTAATCCCTGGCGTTAGCCAGCTCGATTGGATGTGGTCGATGTTATCCAGGTAAAGCCTGCTGACCGCCAAAGTCTTTAAATAATCGACCGCCGTGGCCTCCGGAACCTTTTTGCCCAGCGGCGTATTATCCGGCGCAAACATCCACGGTATAAACGCCGTAAAGCCCCCGGTATCTTCCTGAATTCTTCGTATGCGTTCGAGGTGATTTACGCGATGCCGCAATTCTTCTCCGCACCCGAACATCATCGTCGCGGTAGTCCGCAGCCCCAGCGAGTGCGCTACGCGATGCATGTCTTCCCAGTCGTCACTCGTGCATTTAAGCCGCGCGATCTTCGAACGGATTTCGTCATCCAATATCTCGGCGCCCCCGCCCGGAATGGACTGCAATCCCGCATCCATCAGGCGCTGAATCGTTTCTCGTACGCTCAGTTCGCTTACTTCCGCGATGCACAAAATTTCTGGCGCCGAAAAGCAGTGCAGGTGCACCTGCGGATAGCGCTCTTTTAACGACCGCAATAAATTTTCGTAATACCCGATCTGTAAATCGGGATGCAACCCGCCCTGTAAAAGAACTCCGGTTCCTCCCAATTCCAGCATCTCGTCGATTTTTTCGTAGATCGATTCGAACGACAGAATGTATCCGTCCTTCGCACCTATCGGGCGATAGAATGCGCAAAAAGAACAATATTCAGTGCAGAAGTTTGTGTAATTGATGTTGCGGTCGATCTGGTAGGTCACCACCCGCGGATCGTTCTTGGCCAGCCGCATCTGGTGCGCGGCCATGCCCAGTTCCAGCAGGTCGTCGGACTCCAGTATCTCCACGGCTTCTTGCTTGCTTAGACTCACCTGACGTCCCTTTAACCGAATTCCGCAGCTACCATCATTCTATAGGATGAAATGTTTCCGTTCGAATGCCACCCAAGAGTTGAACCATCGGCTGGCCCACTACGAAGTTTGCGCGAGTCGAACCGCTTCATTGTTCGCCGGTGCCGCCCATTCAATGCTTTTTGCGTGCGGTATCAATCCATGCTTGCTGGCCAGGCAATAATAAAGCTCCAATCCCGCGAGGTTTTCCTCATCCAAACTGAAATCGATGTTTTCGCGCAGATAGTTGAGTAATTCCCCGGCCGGCAATCCTTCTTCTCCAGCGGCCACCGCGCCGATTTTTGCGACGTTTTCCATCCCGTATGCCTTGGAGGCTGCAAAGTCGGCAATCATTTCCTCCGTGATGAATTCAGGATGCCCAGCCCACACCGCCAGCACCGCCGGAAGTCCGGTGAGCCTTCTCCACTCCTGAACCACGTCATAGATATACAGCGTGCCGCTCGTGCCAATCCCGGCTTTCTCGGCGTCGCAGACCAGTTCACCCGCCGCCCCTAGCGCCGCGTAGTTCGCAACCGAAATAGCCAGGCGCAGCGCCGGGTCTCCAATGATCAAGGCCGCATCCGCCTCTTTCAGCATGGTCGCCGCCGTCAGCGTCGCTTCAAAAAATAGCGGCGCAATGCCCCATTGCTCCGCGCACAAAATGCGCGTTAGCGCCTGCGAGCTGCGTGAGCTGCCATCCAAAGCGATGCTCTTAACTTCTTCAATCGGTTTGCGGGACACAATTAACAAGCTGCGAACCCGTCGCTTCGCGGCAATAGCCAGATTTGGCAGCACCACCAGATTCTCGATTCGTTGGTATTCAATGGCCGGAATTATGGCCACGTCCGCAAGTCCTTCACGCAGATCTTGTGCACACTGCGAAGGAATCGTAAACGACAAATCGTATTTGCCTTTCAACGGACCTTGGGTGAAACCGTACACCAACGGTACCGTATTGAGGTATTTCACGACGGAAATGCGGGCTTTTCTCAAAATGGCAGGCGCTATTTCGGCCACGTCAGTATAGCAGACGAGATTTTATGCAAGCTCCGCCTCCTTTTGTTGTAAAACCTTTCCAATCGATTAAGCACTCGATCGGGCACTAACGGAGGCTTTAATGGCATTCAAGGGCGGTATCGGATTACTTTCCGTCGGATTTCTTCTTGTCTCTTCCGTCACCACTCTTGCAGAGACGAAAATGCCGCCAGGATTCAGCTCCCATGATGCGGACCTGAACGGCCAGAAGCTCCATTACACGATGGGTGGGCACGGTCCGGCCGTCCTATTACTCCATGGGTTCGCGGAGACCTCCCGGATGTGGTTGCCGCTACTGCCGGTGCTGGGTCAGAAATTCACCGTGATCGCCCCGGACTTGCCCGGAATTGGAGAGTCCTCCATCCCCGCCGCAGGGGCGAACATGAAGGACGCGGCCTCGAGCATTCACGCCTTGGTGCGCTCGTTGGGAATCGAAAAGGCCCGGGTAGTTGGGCACGACATTGGGCTGATGGTCGCGTACGCCTATGCGGCGCAATTTCCGGCGGAGGTGGAGAAGCTGGCGGTGATGGATGCTTTTCTGCCGGGTGTCGAAGGGTGGGAGCCCATCTACGACAACCCCGCGATCTGGCATTTCCGGTTCAACGGGCCAAAGCCCGAGGCCCTCGTCAAGGGCCGCGAAGATATTTACTTCTCGTACTTCTGGGATGACTTGGCCGCCGATAAAAATCGCTCCTTGCCGCCCGACGATCGCGCTGCGTACATTGCGGCGTACTCGCGACCGGGCCGGATGCACGCGGCGTGGGAGTATTTTGTCTCCTGGCCGCAAACTGCCAAGGATTTTGCGCAACTGGCGCAGACCAGGTTAACCATGCCGGTGCTTTCGATTGGCGGAGAGAAGTCCTTGGGGAATGAACTTGCGCAGCAAATGAAGCTGGTTGCCACGAATGTGACCGTGGTTGTGTTGCCAGGAACGGGCCACTGGATTCTGGAGGAGCGGCCAGAGGACACCATGGACGCCCTGGTGAAGTTTCTGTAGTCCGCAAGGGGGCGGGGTCGGTGATTTTGCTCTGATATGCGTCGGTAGCCCTGGATACGCGGAGCAGCCCGATGGAGCTTGACGGAACTAAAAAACGCGAGCGGGAAGTGATAAAGAAATGGAGCGGACTGCTGGGCCGTGGGGAGCTAGGCCGTGAACCTCTGAATTAGGTGGGCACCACGAGCCAACCGTTAGGCTTTCCTGCCCCGCTCGCGCGTCGCCAGGGGTTATTGCCCTTCCGACGAGCCAACGGGACAGGCCGTGCACACAGGCTGACTGTCCGCAGCGCCTCAGAGATTCGTCATTGGTTCAAACAGCTTTCGCTCCGCACCTGCTTCGAAGAACCGCTCCACAATTTATTCTAACAGGATGATTGCGAGAGGTCGAAAGCCAGGGACACCGTGGTTTCTGTCGAGGATACGGATAGTAACGGGAGGCGATTATGCGGAGTTGCCCCTACTGCGGTCAGGCCATCGATGATTACGCGCAGTTCTGCCCCCTTGGTGGCCGGCCGGCAACGCCAGGAATCTCCGGCGGTTCGGCAGCCATGCAGGCGTAAGGGCCTACCAGCGGCAAAGCGATTGGCAGCCTTGTCAGCGGATTTTTCTTCTTTCTCCTACCCGCCGCCATTGTGGCCATAGTTCTAGGCCACATCTCCTACTCGGAAATCAATCGGAGTCAGGGTCGAATCCAGGGTAAAGGAATAGCCCTGGCTGGATTGATTCTTGGATACCTGGGAATCGCCTTTATACCCGTGGTTTTAATCATTGCGGCGATCGCGATTCCAAATCTACTGCGAGCCCGAATGTCCGCGAATGAGGCCTCCGCGGTGGGAACCTTAAGGACTTACAGCTACGCCATGGGAAATTATGCGGCCAGGTGTCCGAAGATTGGATTTCCTAAAACTTTCGCGAATCTCGGTCCCGGGCAGGGCGACTGCGAGCGCGCGAACCTGGTGGACGCCAGCCTAAGTGCGTACACTCCCCAGAACGCCGGCTATATTTTTCATTACAAGGTAGCCGAGCCAAACAATCTCGGCCAGGTTTCCAGATTCGTTATCACCGCGGACCCCATAACCGCAGCGACTGGATTGCGGCATTTTTATACCGATTACACCGGAGTGATCCGGTGGAGCACTTCGGGTCCACCTGACGAAAACAGCCAGCCTTTAAGATGATGCCCGCTGAAACTCACGACAAACGCCGCGAAGACTTACGCCCAGCTAGCCCAAGAAGTGGCGTTTGATAGGATGGAACGGCGTTTGGGAAAGGATCGCGTCATGAGCGTGAACCGGTTTGCTGTTTTGCTTCTAGGCTCGGTAATGGGTGCTATGGTGCTCGCCGGCGCCACTAAGATTTCCGATCCTAAACTTGCTGAGGTAACCGCTGGCGATAATCTTTCCTCCCCAATCAATACCTATACCTCGCCGGTGAATTCGGAAAAGCTCGGGCACGTGGACTTCCCCACCAGTTGCAAGCCCGAGGCCCAGGCATATCTAGTGACAAGCTTGGCGCTTTTGCACTCATTTCAATATCGGGAGTCGGAGAGCGCATTCGCTGCGGCTGCGGATCTGGATTCCGCTTGCGCGATGGCGCAGTGGGGCAAAGCCATGGCGCTTTTTCACCAATTGTGGGATTTTCCCGGCAAGCATACGCTGAAAGAAGGATTGGAGGACGTCGAGCAAGCTCAAAAGCTAGGTGCTCCCAGCCAGCGCGAGAAGGAATATATCGCTGCGGCGGCGGCGTTTTACGTCGGAGACGCAAAGCTTACCCATGTGCAGCGGACCACAGCGTATTCGCAGGCGCTGGCAAAACTGCATGCCGACTCGCCTGACGACGTGGAAGCCAGCGCATTTTATGCGTTATCGCTGGTGTCCCTGGCGGACCTGGATGTAGACGTGATGGCCAATCGCAGAGCTGCGATGGCGATCCTGGAACCGCTGTTCAAGAAGCACCCGGATAATCCAGGCGTGGCGCATTACCTGATTCACGCCACCGACCGGCCGGAATTGGCGAATGAAGGACTGGCCGCCGCGCGGGCTTACGCCAAAATTGCGCCGGATTCGTCGCATGCGCTGCATATGCCTTCGCATATTTTTACCCGCCTGGGACTTTGGCAAGAATCCATCGCTTCGAACATTGTGGCCACGGCTGCGGCAGCGCATGCCACTGAAATGCATACCGCGGAATCGCACTACCAGACCCACGCGATGGACTTTCTGGACTACGCCTACTTGCAAAGCGGGCAAGAGGCCAAAGCCCGGGCGCTTTCCGCGGAGGAAATGCGCGTTCCCGGTTCAGAGGATCGCGAACGGGCGGATCACCAATCAGCAGTGGACGCGCGCAATGCCCTGGAATTGCATCGCTGGAAGGAAGCGGCCGCGCTGGCGAGTCCGGAGCACAAGAGCGCGCAAGACACCACCTATTGGGTGCGCGCGATTGGGGCGGCACGCAGCGGCGATGTGAATTCGGCCCAGGAGGACGTTAAAAAATTGGGCGAGGCGGTGGCCCGCCGCGAGGGCGAGAGCAAGTCGACCGGTTATGAAGTGTCCGGCGAGAAAGCCACCGACCTCGGGGAAGCCGAGGCGTGGCTGGCTTATGCGCAAGGAGACGCTGCGCGAGCCGAGAGCTTGATGCGGCTGGTAGCGGACCGCGAAGATGCCAAAGGGGTGGAGTCCACCACCATGCCGGCGCGCGAAATGCTGGGCGATTTGCTGTTGGAGATGAACAAGCCCGGAGAGGCGCGTGTGGCGTACAAGGTTGTGCTTACCGAATCGCCAAACCGGTTTGACGCCCTGTGGGGCGCGGCGCAAGCCTGCAAGGCAGAGGGCGACGCACACGCGGCGCGGCAGTATTTTACAAAGTTGGTAGACATGGCGGACCCAGCGGCGGACCGTCCAGAATTACAGGAAGCAAAAAAGAATATCGCCACTAAGTGAATTGCACGTGTCGATTTGTTTCGCTCCACACTTTTCTTAACCGGCTGCAGCTCACTGCCAAGATTTGACGGCGTATTACCCAGCTCTAAAATTTCTTCACTACACTTTTGTCATTCAACTTTTTTAATAACTCCGCGGCGCCGGCGGGCCACGAGGAGTGCTGCAACTCCGGCGCGATTTCCGACAAGGGCGCCAGCACGAAACGGCGCGAAAGCATCCGCGGATGAGGCAGTTGCAGTTCCGGTGTGTTCAGCGTTTGTTGGCCGTACAGCAAAATGTCAATGTCGATCAAGCGCGGACCGCGAGCAATCAGCTTTTTACTGCCCATTTGCCGTTCGATGTCTCGCAAGGCACGCAGCAATTCCACCGGTGGAATCGAGGAGCGGCCCTCGACTACACAATTCAGAAACCACGGTTGCTCCAAAAAATCGACGGGTTCGGTTTCGTAAATGGAAGACACGCGGCTCACCTGGATTCCCACAGCGGGCAGAGCCGCGATGGCCGCGCGAAGATTTTCTTCCCGGGCCCCGACATTGGAGCCCAACGAGAGAAGCACGATCTCGGATTTGAGTTCGCTTTCCATAGTGATGCCGGCTCGCAGTATCGACGCTTGCGGCATTATATTTATCTCAGGTGAAAGACATGAATGACAGGCCAGAGAATGGAATGGTGCACCTCAGCAGCCCGCATTCGGTGGCGGAAACGGTGGAGCGCCTGCAGTCCATACTAAAGGCTAAAGGCATCGCGGTGTTTTGCCTCGTGGATCACAGCGGGGAAGCCGAGAAGGTTGGCTTGCAAATGAAGCCGACCAAACTGGTGATCTTCGGAAATCCAAAGGGCGGTACTCCCGTGATGGTTGCTTCGCCGACGGTAGCGATCGATCTTCCGCTGAAGGCGCTGATCTGGGAAGACGCGGACGGCGAGGTGTGGGTCTCATACAACAGCCCTGAATATCTGAAGAAACGTCACGATCTCAGCGACGAACTCATCAAGAATATTGCGGTGATCGGTTCGTTGCTGGAAAAGGTTGTGGAGTAATTTTCAATCGCATCTTTTCCTTTGGCGCACTGCAAAGCCGGAAATTCCTTCCTAGAGTACGGTGTCGCCCGTTTGATTTAGACCAGTCAGAAATCCGAGACTAGCGGAGTTTCAAAACAACCGGTTCTGACGCTTGGGTAAATCGCGACCAAAATATTCGTAAGCCCTGGGAGTGGCGACACGGCCGCGTGGTGTGCGATCGATCATGCCGATTTGCATCAGATAGGGCTCGTAAATCTCTTCGATGGCATCTTCTTCTTCACTGAGCGCGGCCGCGAGAGTGCCCACGCCCACAGGTCCGCCGCCATATTTGTCCAACAATGCGAGCATCAGGTTGCGGTCCACTTCGTCGAGGCCTTGCTCATCGACACCGAGCATGGCCAGAGCCTCCTGCGCAACGGCCTGGGTGATCCGTCCGGCGGCCCGAACTTCGGCGAAATCGCGCGCGCGGCGCAACAAGCGATTGGCGATGCGCGGCGTGCCGCGGCATCGGCGCGCAATTTCTTGGGCGCCCGCTTCATCCATGGCGATATTCAAAATTTGTGCCGACCGGCGAATGATAATCAGCAAATCGGCCGGTTCGTAAAAATCCAGGCGGTGAACAATGCCAAAGCGGGAGCGCAGCGGAGCAGTGATCAGTCCCGCGCGCGTGGTGGCGCCGATAAGCGTGAAATGTCCCAACTGAAATGGATGGATGCGGGCGCCGGGGCCCTGGCCAATGATGAGGTCGACACGAAAATCTTCCATGGCGGGATAAAGCACTTCTTCGACAGCCGGCTGCAAGCGGTGAATTTCATCCAGAAAAAAAACTTCCTTGGCCTCCAGGGAAGTGAGGATGGCGGTCAGATCGCCTTTGCGTTCGAGGAGCGGCCCGGCACTGGTTTTGATGGGAACTTGCAGTTCGTTGGCGATGATTTGCGCCAGAGTGGTCTTGCCCAGGCCAGGAGGCCCGTAAAGCAAAACGTGATCCAGGGCCTCGCCGCGGCTGCGCGCTGCCTCGATGGCGATCTGAATATTTTCCTTCACGCGCTTCTGGCCGATGTATTCCTCGAGACGCTTGGGGCGGACGCTGGCTTCGATGCGCGCGTCTTCGTCAAACGGTTGGGCGGAAACGATGCGCTCGGTGGGTTTGCGAATCATACGATTTGACGCTCCGTCCGGCATGCTAGGAAGATCTGGCGGCGCGGCCCTTGCTCTGGCTCAGCGCCTGCAATGCGGTGCGCAACAATTTCTCAAAATTCGTGATTCCGGGTTCCTTGCGGGCCTCTTCTACGGCCTTTTCCGCGACGCGCGCTTCGTAACCCAGGTTCACGAGCGCGGAAACAACGTCGGCTTCCTCGCCGGCCGGAGAACTTGGTGCGGGCCTCTGGGCTTCAATGACCACGGCTTCCAGTTTGTCCTTTAATTCAACGACCATGCGTTCTGCGGTTTTTCTGCCAACGCCGGGAATTTTGGTGAGCCTCGCCAAGTCGCTGCCGCGGATGGCTGGTACGAGTTCATCGACACTCATGCCGGATAAAATTTTCAGCGCCAGGCTCGGTCCCACTCCCGAAGCGGAGAGCAGCAGCTCAAATAAATGCTTTTCCCGCGAGGAAACGAAACCGTACAACGATAAGGCATCCTCGCGTACATGGGTATGGATCAGCAAAGTGATCTCGGTGTGCAGTTCACCCAGCGCCGCAAAAGTGGAGAGAGGCACAAAGCATACGTAGCCGACGCCCCCGACATCGACAAGTATTTGGTTCGGGCGTTTCTCAGCAAGCTTTCCGCGTAACTGGCCAATCATGGCCTCAAAGTATTGACGACGCTTGGGGAACTGTCAAAGCAAGTCTCGAAAGCGCTTCATAACTCGGCGGCCGCTTCACGGAATCGGGCTATTTTCAAACTGAAGAAAGCGAGATATAGTCGCCACGTTCACTTAGCCGGAAATTCTAATCTCGGAGGAAAAATGGCTCGACGCTCATTCTTGGCCCAACTTGCCGGGTTGCCGTTTTTGGCATTTGGTACGAGCGCTCCGGAAACCAAAAAGCCTCTCAAAATTATGATGAAAAGTGCCTGGGGCCCCGATGACCCCACGAGAGCGGCGTTTCCATTCGCGCACGGACTTGTGCTCGCCGAGGCGGGGCACGAGGTGCAGATTTTCTTGTTAGCAGAAGCCACTTCACTGCTGAGGAAGTCCATGGTCGCCGCCATATTGCCGGTTGGTTGGCCGCCACTTAGCGAGACACTCAGCAAAGTTGTCGCGAAACATATTCCCATCTTTGCTTGAGGAGCCTGCTCCCGGGCCCGTGGGGTCACGGAAACAGACTTAAACGAATGGGGCGCAAAATTTGGGAATCCGGCAGTCTTTGTCTCGCTGGTGGAATGGGCCGACCGAATTATCGTGGAGTGAAGCCTCGGGGGATGCCTTACTCTCGCTAGCCTGGTGTCCGTAGCGATCCGAATTCGCAGCGCGGACGCCCATGACACGCTATTGCACGATTTGAACCATCACTAGCTCCCGCTTTACCCGATCGCCTTAGTTAACATAAGAGCTTATTTTGGGTACCCCCCTCATTTGCAGAAAAGAGCCCACAAAGTGTTGAAAACAAATGTTTCGAAGTGCCGAAAATTGCCAAAGACAATGGCGGAAATTCGCATAATCCTGCGACGGGGAAGCCCGACCCCCAGACCGAGCGGTCGGAGGTGAACTGCCGATTTGGCGGTTCGTGGTCGCTGATCTGGGCTGCCCGGCAGACCTCGGGCAGGTTTCCTTTCTTGAATCTTTCCTACAAAGTCTGCCGTTTTTCTTCCGGGGATGGAGCCATCGGTGTTTCCCGTACACCCCTGCCCCCTGGTTAGAGCTTTGAATCTACCTAATGAGGTGTCCAGTTTTAGCGGGGTGTGGAAGACCTGTGTCCAATTCCCACGACCCTTCGCCTAAGGAGTGTGAATGTCGGCTTTTTGGCAACCGAGTCCGCCAGAAGTCGACGATTGCAGGCGTCTTCTTCGAGGGGCGAAATGAAAAGCTTGTATAATCACTGGCCAATGATGCGCTTTCTTGCAGGAGCACCAAGAGCTATTCTGCTGTGCTTGGTGGGTGGTTACGTGTGGTGCTTTCAGTGGATGTACGTAAACTACCTGTACCCGACTTGGGCCTACTTCGGGTTCGACTATAACCCGCCCTCGCATTATTACTTGGCGCTAGCCTGGTTATTGAGCCTTTCTCCACTTTTATGGATGCCACTTAACCTGGTGCGCCCATCGCAGCTTGCTTATTGGGTTCTCTACATCACGGTCATCATACCCTCCATGTTTGTACCGCTGTACATAGGATTTAACACCGCGAATGAAGTGAGTAAGATGATGGTGGTTTTGTTTGTCGGATTTGCAATTACCGGGATCAGTTACCGGTTACCCTTACTGACTTTTCGCCGTCCGAACCTTCCGAGCCCGCTATTTTGGCGAGTGGTCATCAGCATTGGCGGCACCCTTGCGGTTTGGGTGCTTATTGTTTTTCGACATCATCTAAAATTCGTCACTTTTTCAGACATTTACGATCTACGTGAGGCAGCCAACGACGTAGCAGAGGGGACTAACGTCAACTTTGCGTTCATGACGTTGACGGGCGCCATCAATCCTTTCCTAATGGGGTGCGGTCTTTACCTTCGGCGCTGGTGGCTGTTCTTTGCGGGCGTCTTGGGTCAACTCTTGATCTACAGCGTCGGTGGCACAAAGGGTTCATTGATCTCCATCCTGTTCATCACAGGCTTTTATCTATTGGTGAAACGGGGGGGCCGCTTCTTTGCCCTGAAGTTCAGCGCGGCCTTTGTGGCGCTTATGGGAGGGCTGTGTTCCTGGTTTGCGATTGCCGCGTTCCAGCCCGGCGTGGCGCTAACGCTCGCGCTCTTTGTGATCCTGAACAGGACGTTGAGTATAAACGGGCTGGTTACAGCGCAGTATCTTGACTTTTTCCAGAAGAATCCACTTACGTACTACACGCACATCAAAGGCATTAGTTGGATTTATCCGTATCCGTACAGATATCCCATGGGGCAAGAAATCGGGCTGGCTTATGCGGGGACGACGGACTTGAACGCGACCGCGCATTTTTGGGCGACGGATGGGATCGGAGGGCTCGGTTTACCGGGGATTCTGTTGGTATCCGTTCTTTGCGCCCTGGTTTTCTGGGCGTTGGACTCGGCATCCAGAAGGCAGGATCCCCGTTTGTCGGCGCTGGTCATAACCTATTCGGCCTACAATCTGGCGAATATCTCGATATTTACGACTTTGCTTTCTGGTGGGTTGGCACTCTTGATTGTGTTTCTTTATTGGATGCCCGATCCGAGGGCTGAAATTAATAGCTTGAATGCGAATGGAGAACGCGTTGGTTAAAAGTTTTGAGGCCCGCGCTCGTGGTGCCACGCCCTTGATCTGAAGCCGCGGGCATTGAAGTGAATTGGCAATTTGATCTGGAAGTGCACGTCTTCAAAGCATCCTATTTTCTTAGAATACCAACCGATAAAACTCTCAATGCTGCGAGCGGAGGGGGGGTCTAGAGGCCCTCTCGGGTGAGTTCAGTTAGGGCTCTGGTTAACATAATACCAGATTTGGGTATCCCCGTCATTTGCAGAAAAGAGACCACAAGGTGTTGATAACAAACAATACGAGGTGTCAAAAGAGAGGTAAGAGTGCAAAAGGTAGCAGCTCAGGCCAGCTCAAATTGCTTAAATTTGTGCGCTGGTCTGCATACCCGGGAATTCTCTAGTTCTCGGGCTCAATTGTGGGGGTCCGGGTTCGAGTGTCAAGTGCTCGCCTCGATTGAAAGTAGATGGATCCACCGACACAGACCTTACAAATGTCATCAGCGGAGTATCAGCTGCTGGGCTCGTTGAACGTCGGCTCGATGTTAGGGGCTCACGGATGGACGTAGAGTGATGGCTCGGATCGACCTTTAGGAGTCGTGAGTGGCCGAGTTAAACGGCTGCGCGGGCGCAGAATTCCTTGCGGCCATTATACCTGAAGCTATATATAATTGTTTAGTAATAATCGAGGCGGGGTTGCTGAATTAGCGGCGGGTGCGGTCCTTGCGGACGGCTTCATCGATCAGGGCGCCTAGTTCGTTGCGGGTTAGCGAGACGTGGTCGCCGGCGGAATCGCCGCCGTCGCTGGTGATGGGGAGTTCGGCGCCGCCGCCTGGCGGGGGAGCTACAAAATAACGTGCCCGGGCGGCCATGAGCTTGGCGACCTCCCTGCTGGAGAGCAATTGGGGCTGGCCGATGGTTTCGGCGGCCAAGGTAATTTTTGCGGAATGCTCAATGGTCTCCATGCGGAAGAAGGCGGTGAGGAGATCGGGGCCGCAGGTGACCGCGCCGTGATTGGCGAGCAGGAGGGCGTCGTAGTGGGGCACGAAGGGCTCGATGGCGGCGCTTAATTCCGGGGTGCCCGGGGTGGCATAACGCACCAGCGGTATCTGGCCGAGACCGATGATTACCTCGGGGAGCAAGGCTTGATCGAGCGCCCGGCCAGCGACGGCGAAGCCGGTGGCAGTGGGCGGATGCGCATGGCAAATGGCTTGGACGTCGGGGCGCATGCGGTAGAACAAAAGGTGCATGGCTACTTCGGAAGAGACTTTTCTGCTGCCGGAAATGTGCACGCCATTGATGTCGGTGATGACCAGATCTTCGGGTGTGAGAGTGCCCTTGTTGATGCAGGTGGGCGTGTTGATGATGTGCCGATCATCCAAGCGCACGGACAAATTTCCTTCGCACGCCACGATGTACCCGCGTTCGTAGAGCCAGCGTCCGGCGATGCAAATATCGCGGCGGTGCTGCTGTTCTGTCTTCGAGGAACCGGGAAGTAAGGCGTCCGAATTCATAGCCGTGGTCATGGAAGCTCCCGCGCCGCCGCAATTTCGGCGAGGGCGCAAAGTTGAGAATGTTTGCTAACTCCGCTAAGACGCGGAGGTGCAATGTCATCGGGACGTCTACGAGTGGGAAGAAGCTATTACAAGTCCGCGAAAGATGCTAGGCGTAAATTCCGCGAAGTTTGAGGGCGCTGGCGACGCGGTCGATGGCCAGCATGTAGGCGGCGATGCGGTTATTTACCTTGTGGGATTCGGCATAGCGAACCACTTCGTCAAAGGCGTGTTCCATGACATCGAGGAGGCGTTCGTTCACTTCGCTCTCTCGCCAAAAGAAGCCCTGGCGATCCTGGACCCACTCGAAATAGCTGACGGTGACACCGCCAGCGTTACCCAGAATGTCGGGGACGGTGAAGATTCCCTTGGCATCGATGATGGAATCAGCTTGCCAGGTGGTCGGTCCGTTGGCGCCTTCGCAGAGAATCCTGGCCTGAACCTGGTGGGCATTTTCTTCGGTGATTTGATTTTCGATAGCGGCGGGGATGGCGATTTCACAGGGCTGGAAAAGGATCTCGCGAGCAGTCATCTTGGTGCCGCCGCCCGGGAAGTCTTGCAGGGCTTTTTTCTGAACGTACACCCACTCAATCACTTTGGGGACGTCGAAGCCGTTCTCGTTGTAGAGCCCACCGCCAATATCGGCGAGGCCGACAATTTTGTAGCCAGTTTTTTGCATGAGATCGGCAGCGAGAGAACCGACATTGCCGAAGCCTTGAATAACGACGCGGCAGCCTTGTTTACGAATGCCGGTTTTGGCGAGGGCTTTGTCGCAGCAAATCATGACGCCGCGTCCGGTGGCTTCACGACGGCCTGCAGAGCCACCGAGTTCAATGGGCTTACCGGTGACCACCGCAGTAGTGGCTTGACCGAGATGCATAGCGTAGGTGTCCATGACCCAAGCCATGGTTTGTTCGCCAGTGCCGACGTCGGGAGCGGGAACGTCTTTCTCGGGCCCCAGCCAGTTGGCAAGTTCGGCGGTATAGCGGCGGGTCATGCGCTCCAGTTCACCGCGGGACATCTTGCGAGGATCGCAAATGATTCCACCCTTGGCGCCGCCAAAAGGAATATTGACGACCGCGCACTTCCAGGTCATCCAAGTGGCCAGCGCGCGTACTTCGTCTAGCGAAACGTCCGGGGCGTAACGAATGCCGCCCTTTCCCGGGCCGCGCACGGTGGAATGCAAAACGCGGTAGCCGGTGAAAACTTCAAGCTGGCCATTGTCCATTCCGACGGGAATGTACAAGGTGATTTCTTTGCTGGGATATTTTAGATAGCGATACAGACCCTGCTCGAGTCCCAGCTTATTGGCGGCGACTTCGAAGCGAGCTTCGGCATTCTGATACACATTCATTTCTTCCGGTGCGGGACCGTGCGGCATGCAAACGTCTCCTTCGAGTCGTCAAACTGGCAAAAGCGCCTGACTCAATCGGCTATACACACGAAGGCTAGCAGTTTCTTAGCCGTTTGATTTGAGGCCATGGGAAGTAGGAAAGAGCGGGCTACCCACCCGCCTTTGACTGGCCGGGCGTCAGTATACGAAGCCTGAGAGAGGGCCGCAAGGAAGACCTAGAGGGCGGTTGCCAAGTGAGGGTGTCAAAACGGGACGACGATTTAGACAGCGGAAGATATTTTAAAGTCGAAGCATGGCGAATGACGAGACGAAATGTTCTGATTTGAGGTACGGCGAAGGCGATATTCAGGGTACATGTGCAGTATTGTACAGACTCAAAAACTTAAAATCGGTAGCTTTCAAGCAGATGTCGGTGGTATTCACACGGTGCCGGAGCAAAGCGCTTCCGGGGACGCCATCGCGTGCATACCCCTCGCGGCGGCCAGTGCTTACTACACAGCACATCGGCCGCCGCGTTCATTTTAGACGACGACAATCTGTCTCCCGCGAACAGTCGCAGCGCTTATCCGCCAAAAGCCAGGAGCATGATTGGTGAAGAGCGGTTTCCGCAAACACTCGAACATCTTGGTGCTTGATGTAAAACAGAATAAGCAGGGCGTTCGAAGGCTAGTTAATTGTTCAATTTGAATTGAACAGTGACGGTCATGTGCATCGGGGCGGGTTTGCCATCGAGTTGAGCTGGTTCGTATTGCCAGCGGCGCAAGGCGTCCATGGCCGATTGCTGCAAGGCGGGCGGACCTGAAATGACTTTCATATTGGAAACGTGGCCGGCGGCGTCAACCAAGGTATCGATCGTCACGTCTCCGCTGATTCGCTGAGATTTGGCCAATGCCGGGTACGCGGGAGGAACCGAGGAAATCAGCTTGGCGCTCTTGACCTTGCCGCCAGCCGGTAGCGGCGCTGCCGGGGCCACGGGTTGCCTGGAATTAGAAGCTAAACCGGACGCCAAGCCTTCTCCCAAGCCAGCGGGGCTCGACGATTCCAGATTCAGGGCTTCTTCTTGCACGTGAGACTCGGCAGCAGCGGACTGCCTGGCTATTGGCGCAGAGAGATTTACGGTGCCGAGTTTCCCGGATGGAGGGATCGCGGATTGCGGAGCCTGGTCGACGGTTGCGGTCCGTTTGTTGGCTGCACTGGAGTTGGTGATCTCAACGGGAGTCGAAGCGGCCACGTCTGGGTTACTGGCAGCGCCCGAGGGTGAGGATACGGCGGTGTAGGTGCCTGACGGAGCCGCGGAGGAAGCTTGAGACTGCGTTGCTCCCGGTGTACTGGAAGCAGGGTTCGCGGCCGCAGAGGAAGGTGCAGGCGCGGAATTCATAGCCGGCGTATATGCGGGAGGCTGCTGGTAGGTGTACCACGCGCCGCCGCCAACGAGCAGCAAAACCGCGGCGGCGATAGAGGCGATCATGATTTTTTTATTTGAGCGGGTCGTGGCTTCGTCAAGGCTACCTTCGTCGGCGAGAAAGTGAGTGCCGTAACCAGAAGCCGGCAGTGCGGCTTGCTCTCTATTGAGGTGTTTAGGGGTGTCGGTGATTTCCGTAACGGCCAGGTCATCGATTTCGACAGCGTCCGAAAGGTCGTCCAGGGAATTGTGGGTGGAGAGGGAAGGCAATTCCGCAGGAGCGGCGGCGGCATTACGAGCTAAGGGCTCGAGCCAGGAAGGAATTTTTACTTCTTCAGCATCCAGAATAGAGGTGGTTGGGAAGCTTTTAGATCGTTCAGCCGATTTGATGGGCGAAGAAACATTCGTTTCGCTGACTGAAGATTTGCCTCTGGAAATTTCGAGGATATTTGAAGGTTTGGAGTTTCCGGACGGGTTTGGAACGTTGGCAGAAAGCGAAGACGCGGCCGGAGCCGTGGTCGAGGCATTTTGCGGGGCTGCTGCTGACGGTTGCGAGGCAGAAAGAGGGCTAGTTGCAACGCTGGACGACGAAGAAACATTTGGTGAGATCGCGACCGCATTGGTCGTTCCTGGGCCACTGGCTGCGTGGGCAGGAACAGGAATTGCCGGGTTCGCCAAGACTTGAGAATGGCGAGGCGCATCCGACAGGCTAACAGGAGTTTTGGGCAGAGTCGCGGCCTGCGGAGTTGCTGCGGGCGCTTCGGGCGGAGTGGCCGCGGGTGAAAGTTGCGCAGGGCTAATTGCCGAGCTGGAGACAGGGAAGCGCATGCCCCAGAAACCCGCGACGGACTCAGTAAATTCCAACTCCACGTAGCCGCTTACATTCTGATAATTTTTCGATTTAACAACCTGGCAAACGACTTCTTTTTTGGTTTTCTCATTGGTCAAGAAAACCAATTGGCCGGGTGAAACCGCCGAGGCCAAGCGGACGACAGCGCCGTGAGCAAAAATCAAGACAGTTTTTGTCGACTCAGAAAAGGGCTCGCGCTTATCGCTGCCGGCCAGGGTGCGGGCACCGTTGATGGTGACGGCGACTTCCAGGGCCACAGGCTGAGTCTTTCCGGGAAGTTCAGTGGAAGCTTGCGGCGCGACGGATTTGGCGGTCGCAGTATTGGGAATGGCGCTCAGAATTTCGTTTTCTTTGGTAACGGACATGGCACGCTCGGGAGAACAGAATGCTCCATGCGCTCTGTTGGAGAAGCGGTCGGAGTTTCACCATGTTCGTATCCGAGTGGGCTACTAGCTATAGTACTGGGGTACTAAGGGGCGGGCGTAGAGGCCAAGAGGTAACCGGCGAGAATTTGGTATCGGGAAAGGAACTCCGCGCGCGCATTTATTTAAGCGGCGGAAGCGGACCTTTAAATTGCTGGTCGAGTTCGACCTGATAGCCGGTGACCATTTTGTTGGTTTCGTTGGCCATCCCGATGATGGCTTGCAGTTCGTGAAACATGTCGTCGGTCATGCCCTTCTTGCGCGCGGACGCGGTGTGAGAAGCAATGCAGTAATGGCAGTTATTGGTGACGCTGACGGCGACGTAGAGCAACTCCTTGGTCAACGGATCGAGCGCTCCCGGCCCCATGATTTGCTTGAGCGATTCCCAAGTGCGCTTGAGAGTCGCGGGATCGTGAGCGATGGCCTTCCAGAAATTATTGATCCAGTCCGTTTTGCGGGTGGCCATGATGTCGTCATAAATTGCGCGGACTTCCGGGGTGGCGTCGTGATATTCGATTAATGGAAAGGTGGGCATGATTTCTCCGGAAATAAATTATGAGCGATTGCAGCTGCCAGCGACCATTAGCATTGAAACTCAGAGCGGACTGGAAATAAGTTCGAATACTAATGGGCCACGGGGCGTGCGCGAGTGGCGCCGCTGAATTTCTGCAACAGCAGGCGCGCAAGACGCTTGTGATCGTGGCGAATGACCCCGCTTTCATCCAACAAATTATCTAAAATTACCTTACATCCAAGTCTGTGAAGTTCCAGAAGATTGATGGCTACGGGCTCGGCGCCTTGCGCGCGATAGCGCCTGGCAACTGGGGGCGAGACGAGTTGGCGATTGGCGACAACATAGTCAACGAGCCGGGAGGAGGCGTGACCCTGGATGGCGCGGACATGATCGGCGAGAGCGTAACCGGCAGTCTCGCCGGGCTGGGTCATGAGATTAGCGATATATACGCGAGGGGCTTTGGAGTGGGCGATGGCAGAAGCTACTTCGGGGATCAAGAGATTGGGCAAAACGCTGGTGTAAAGAGAGCCGGGGCCGAGAAGAATCAAGTCCGCTTTTTCGATGGCTTCAATAGCAAGTGGAAGCGGGCGCACGCGTTTTGGGGAGAGCTCGAGCTTCTTGATGGGGACGCGGCTGGCGGTGATGCGGGTTTCGCCGCGCACGCGACGGCCGTTGGTGAGGGTGGCGACGAGATGAACGTTGGCAAGAGTGGAAGGAAAAATGCGGCCGCGAATGGCGAGAACTTTGCTGCTCACGCGGATGGCCTCGGTGAAGTCTCCGGTGATGTGCGTGAGGGCGGCGAGGAACAGATTGCCGAAGTTATGGCCGGTGAGCCCGCGACCAGCGTGAAAGCGGTATTGAAACAGACGGCCAAGAAGAGCTTCGTCCTTGGAGAGCGCGACCATGCAATTGCGAATATCGCCGGGCGGGAGGATGCGATTTTCGCGACGCAAGCGGCCAGAGCTTCCGCCGTCGTCAGTAACGGTAACGATGGCCGCGAGATCGGAAACCGGGCGCTCGGCATTGGGGTTCTTGTCGTCGCCGCGAACGACGTGTTGTTTGAGGCCGCGCAGCAAAGCGGATAGTCCAGTGCCTCCACCCAAGGCAACGATTCGGAAGCCGCGGACAAAGTTTTTGGAATTGGATGATTTTTTTTTCACGTGCGCGCAAAACGCCGAGGATTGAATTTAGCGCGCAAGGAAAATGGCGAAATCGCCGGCCTTAGCCTGCGGTGCCATCTTTCTCAGGATAGAGCAACTCGGTGAAACGAGGGTCTTCCTGCAGAAAGGCAAAATCTTCATCGTTGCGGGCGTGATAGCGGTTTTCGGATTTCAGCTGGATGGCAATTTTTAAATTGGCCATGGCGGAATCGGCTTCGCCAGTGAGGCAATCCAGGGCAGCCAGAGCGTAATGCACATGATCGGCTTTGGGTGCGGCGCGGCGAGCCTTGTCAAGACTTTCGCGAGCGTCATCCCAACGGCCGACATTCATCATGGCGACCCCGCGCTGGTAATGTTCATCGGCGTTGCGAGGATTTTGATCGTGGAGGGGCTTCATGCGCTGCTCGGAAATTTTCACGTGCATGCGAGCGCGATCGGCAAGTTCCTTGCTGGGGCCCTCGACCACTTTCTCGAGTTCCTGTTTGGCACGCGCGAACTTCTGCTGGCGAAACAGTGACAGGGCCTCGTCGTACAGTTTTAGTTGAGCCTGAACACGGGGGTCGACCAATTCCACGCCACCCCGCTGAGAGGGGGGTGGAGGAGCTAAATTCTTTTTTTTCTGGGACATAGGGCGCGACCGCACAGAGGTCTTGGGGTGCGAAGAGGAGGAGCGAGTTGGCTTACGTGCTTTTGCCATGGAGCGCATGCTAACAGAGGCGGTCGGAAGCGTCAACGACAGGAATTCTGGAGGGAGGAACGGCGGATCCACAGACGAACTGTTCTTGGCGGCACTGTAGGTCTTTGCTCTTCAATTACTTGCGCGCCTTAAGGTGCCGTAATAATCGCTATCGGCGCCGAATATGAACTCCCGGAGAAATGAGGACCTGCTGGGCTGCTAGGTCCGTGGATGCTATGCGGCGATGCGGTGACGAGGCGCTGACCGGGAACATGGATCAATTAATGATGAAGGACAAGATGGAGAGTGACTGAAGCAGAGTGGAGAGCCGGTCCGGCACTATTGGTGACGGTCAATTTCCAGGGAACTGCCGAGGTGCTTCCTAAGTGTGACGTTACCTACCGGAGGCATGGTCGAAAAATAGAGCGTGGGATTCAAGCGGAATTCGCGGACACTGTGGGTGTAGCCGCAAGCGAACAAAAGTGCGAGGAAGAAATTCGACACGCGGGTGAAAAAAAACCGCCACGCCAGCATTAGACCGATTTAAGATTTATGATTCGGCAGCAAACAAACCAGTAAGGAATAGAATCAAACAGAGATGGAGGCGCGAAGTCCGGCTGGGGTAAGTTATTAGGGGTAGGATTTTAGCCGGATTCGAGTTGACGACCAGTGCCGTTTATCAATTTTCCAGCGCGCGAAATTAACTGCAAGCTTGTGTACTACGGTCCAGGTTTGGGCGGAAAAACCGCCAACCTGCAGTGGGTGTACGACCATACGGGACAGAACCAAAAGGGCAAGATGGTGTCGCTGGCCACGGAAACCGACCGCACACTGTTTTTCGATTTCTTGCCGCTGGATCTGGGTACGGTGCGCGGATTCAAGACGCGCTTCCATTTATATACCGTTCCGGGACAGGTATTTTATGAAGCCAGCCGGAAGCTGATTCTGAAGGGCGCTGACGGAGTGGTATTCGTGGCGGATTCGCAGGAAGAGCGGCTGGACGCGAATTTCGAAACGATGGAAAACTTGCAGGAGCACCTGAAAGAGCACAGCTTGAAGTTCGAGAGCATTCCGTATGTGTTGCAGTTGAACAAGCGGGATTTGCCGAATGTGATGACTGTTGCGGATTTGACGAAACAGCTGCAACAAAAAGGCGAGCCGGTGCTGGAAGGCGTGGCTGTAACCGGACAGGGTGTTTTCGAGACTTTGAAAGAAGTGGCAAAGCTAGTGTTGGCGGAATTGAAGAAAAACGGGTAGTTCGTAAGTCGAAAATTTTCTCGATAATTGGGCCCAGTGTTTAAAGCTGGGAGCAGTCCTTGTAGAGCAATCCAAAAGATAAAAGCTTAAGAACGACTCATAGGACCGCAGAAACACGTGAACGCCGGACTTTCGTCCCGCACTTATGAGTGAACTTCCGCCAACTCCTATGCGAAATTCGCGAGAGCTGCAGACTCGGATTCGAAAGCAGGGATGGCGTCGATTAAGCGGGTGACGGTGAGGGCGTCGCGGACGCGGCCCTGGCCACAAACGAGACGAAGCACGCCACCTTCGCGAGCGAGTTGGATGGAGATACGTACCAGAGTAGAAATCCCCGAACTGTCGATTTGCGGAACGCCGTTCAGAACGACCACAACCTTGCGAGCGCCCCGGTCAATGGTGGACTGAAGAGCACCGAGAAGCTGCTCGCTGGATTCGCCGATGGTCAGGCGGCCGTGGACTTCGAGAACGGAGACGATGCCGTCATCTCGAACCTTAATTTCCATCGGTGCATGGTCAGTCATGGTTCCGAACTCTCCGCGCCAGGGCTGCGCCGAAGCCACAAAAGAACTAGGGCGGTTCCTGTTGGCGTGCATTATACGACGAAGGAGCGGGAGAGCGACAAGCGATTGGCGGGGAGGAAAGTGGCGGCAAAACGTGGCATCGGGGAATTGCGGAGCGGGGATTATCGGTGAAGGTGGAGGGGTGGCAGGAAAGTTAAGATGAAGCGGTTTTCTTCTGCGATGAATCAATTCTATTTATATGCAAAAAAGGAAGAGGTTGCATATAATCTGCGGATTCCAGCGACGGATCAACGCCGAAGAGGCTGATGAGAGCACAAGCAGGATTGTTGAATCCGATGACGACAGCGAAGTCTTCAGAGCTTTTATCCCGTTCTGTAAAAATTTCCAATAGGCAGGCGGCAATAGGGCGAGGCAAACTCTGGCGATGGTTGTTCCTGCTGGCCGCACTTTTCTGCGGTGCGCAAGGCGGCCTAGCCCAGACCTCGCCAGTAATTGCAGATAGTCCGAAACTCAGCACCAGCGAAAAACTTGCGCAACTGGACCAGCGGGTAACCGCGGCGCAATCCTCGGCGGATAACGCGTGGATGCTGGTGAGCGCGGCGTTGGTGTTGATGATGACGGGACCAGGCCTGGCGCTTTTCTATGGCGGGCTGGTGCGACGCAAAAATACGCTGGCGATCATGCTGCAAAGCTTCGCGTTGATGGCGCTGATTACGGTGATGTGGGCGCTGGTTGGGTACAGCTTATGCTTCGGTGGGAACGGCCCGGTGATCGGGGGATTCGAACACGCGTTTTTGCGAGGCGTGGGCGCGGAACCGAATACAGATTACGCCGGAACGATCCCGCAGACGACCTTCATGGTGTACCAGTTGATGTTCGCGATTATTACCCCCGCGTTGATTACCGGAGCGACGGCGGAAAGGATGAAATTCAGCGGGTCAGTGTTGTTCATGGTGTTGTGGTTCTTAGTGGTGTATGCGCCGTTGGCGCACATGGTGTGGGGCAAGGGAGGATTTCTAAACGCGTCTTTGGGAGGCAGATTCCCGACGCTCGACTTTGCCGGCGGGACGGTCGTGCATATTTCTTCCGGAGTGTCAGCACTGGTGTGCGCGCTGTACTTGCGGAAGCGAACCGGATACCCGCAGCAGCCAATGCCGCCGCACAGCCTGGTGCTGAGTTTTATTGGGGCATGTCTGTTGTGGGTGGGGTGGTTTGGATTTAATGCCGGGAGTGCGCTGGCATCGAATGGGTTGGCGGCGAGCGCTTTTGTGGCTACGCACTTCGCAGCGGCGTCAGCGGCGTTGGCGTGGAGCGCGGCGGAGTGGTTGAAGAATGGCCGGGCCAGCGCGTTGGGCGCGATTTCCGGAGCAGTAGCTGGGCTCGTGGCGATTACTCCCGCGGCTGGATTTGTAGGGCCGATGCCGGCGTTGGCGATTGGAGTTGTGGCCGGAGCGTTTTGCTATTGGATGGTGACGCGCGTCAAGGCCATTTTCAAATATGATGATGCGCTGGATGCGTTTGGAGTTCACGGGGCAGGGGGAACCATCGGGGCGCTGCTTACGGGCGTGTTTGCGCAACAGGCGATCAATCCGATCTATGGCGCGGGAAAAGCGGTGGGCGGATTGGACGGACACTGGGGACAAGTGGGTTACCAACTGGTGGGAGTGCTGATTGCGTGGGGATTCGCGCTGGTGGGAACGATTGTTTTGCTGAAGATTGTGGACATGGTTACGGGACTGCGAGTGAGCGCGGAAGAAGAAGTGGAAGGATTGGATATTACGCAACACGGAGAAGAGGCGTATAGCCTGGAGACGTGACGATAGCTTTGGCTTCGTCGGTGTTTGGAGCCAGCATTACGAGGATCTCAGGCGGGACTGGAAGCAAACTCAATGATGAAAATTGAAGCCATCATTCAACCATCGCGGTTTGCGTCGGTGAAGGAGGCGCTGCACGAAATCGGGATTGAGGGAATGACGGTGACGGACGTGCGTGGCCACGGAAGGCAAAAAGGCCACACCGAGATTTACCGCGGACGAGAATATACCGTAGACCTGCTTCCGAAGATGAAATTGGAGATGGTGCTGCCAGACGGTTTAGTGGAACAGGCAGTGGCGGCGATCATGAAGACGGCAAAGACCGGAATGATTGGCGACGGAAAGATATTCTTGACCAAGGTTGATGAAGCGATCCGGATCAGGAATGACGAGCGCGGAGAGAACGCGCTGTAGGGCAAGTCGAGACCGTTCCGTTCCGAGAGGGCACGGCAACGAACCAAAATTTCTATTGATTGAATTGGAAAATCCGCATCGGTATCCCGCCTGAGTCAACTACATTTGTCGCTACAAATTCGAGAGCAAGGTCGCCATCGAAGATGTCCCTTGGGGAGCGTGTGGCAAGGCTCACGCATTGGAAGATGGAACGAGAGCTTGAGAATGAAGCCTCGCGCAAACTGTAATGGAAACCGAGTTCCATGGCGTTCAGACAGTGAAGACCGAGGACGATAAGATAGGCGTATCTGAGATCGCCAAACGATGCGGGCACGTGACGGGCGGGGCGAGCACCGGTTTTAAGATATGACCGCCGTGCGCCACGGTTTTTTGTCAGCAGCTGCAGGAAGTCGATCTCCAAAAGCAATGCAAGGACACATTACTCCCCTGTCCACGCTGGGGCCGGAAGCCGACAATCAGCGGCAACGAATACGCGAAGAATTCGAGGCCGGAGCAGGCGCGAAACTAACGTTACGCGCGTTATGCGAGCTGGCGGATCGAAATATAGGGCGTGTGTTTGGGGAGTTGTTACGCGTAAACAACGGCGACACGCAGGGACTGTGTCTGCTGGCGCTGGGAGGATACGGGCGGCAACTTCTGTTTCCATATTCTGACCTGGACATCTTGTTTTTATTTGGCAACGAAAAGGCGGAGGCGAGTTTTCGACCTCTGATCGGCGAATTCTCCCGGCAACTCTGGGACCTGGGTTTTCGAGTGAGCTCCGCGGGGCGAACCATCGAAGAGTGCAAGCGCATCGAAGAAGATAACGCAGAATTTCATCTGGCATTGCTGGACCGGCGTTTTTTGGCCGGCGATAACGAGCTTTTCGAAAAACTTACCAGCAAGGTGCTGCCGGGGTCGGAAAAACAAGCGCGACCTTTCCTGTTGGCGCAGTTACAAAAATTAACCAAAGACCGCTTGTCGCGGTACGGCAACACAATTTTCCACCTGGAACCTAACGTGAAGGAATCGCCGGGAGGGCTGCGCGATTATCAAGCGACGGTTTGGCTACAGCAAATAAATGGAGAAAAAGAAGGACGGCCGACGCTCAGCGCGGAAGACAATCTGGTAGCCAAGGCCGTGGATTTTATGAGTGAGATTCGGTGTTTTCTGCACTACAGCAATCTGCGTAACGACAATACGCTGACGTATGAGTTGCAAGCCGCGGCAGCAGCACGATCGTTAGGGCTCGGGGCAGGGAAGGAAATAAAAAAGAGAGCGGAAATCGAAATCGGGAATGAGAGCAAGTCCGAGCACGGAGCGGCAGAGTGGATGCGGATGTATTTTCGGCAAGCGCGCACTCTAAACCGACGGTTGCTGCGACACATGGAGCACCGCGCGCCAGTGAGTGCGTTGTCGTTGCGGGAACGACTTTTCAGCGGAACGCGGATTTCGAAGGCCGAAGTCAGCAGCACAAAGCCTTTCGTGGTGCGTGATGGCTTACTGGAACTGGTGTCACCGGGAGCGCTGTCCGATCGTGTGGTGGCGTTTTCACTGTTTCACAACGCGGCAACAAGCGGGGTGCCGCCGAGCCGGGAGTCGGAACGCACGCTCGCATACATTTTGACGCATCCGGAAGTGCGCGCACAAAATACGCAAATGACGTGGGCGACGTTACGGGAAATTCTAAGCGCAGATTATCCCGGCGCGGCGCTGCGGCCGATGCAGAGACTGGGTTTGCTGGCGGAGGTACTGCCGGAATTTGGGTACATCGATTCGCTGGTGGTGCGGGATTATTATCACCGTTATACGGTTGACGAACATTCTCTGAGAACGATCGAGCACTTGCAGGAACTGGGCGAAGCGAGCGACGCGCTGGGAAAAAATTTCGCCCCATCTTGGAAGACCGTCGAGCGCCGGGACTTGCTGATCCTGGCAATGCTGCTGCATGACGTGGGCAAAGGCATGGCCGTAGAAAACCACGTGACCGGGAGCCTGGAAGCTCTAGAAAGTGCGGCGCGTCGACTGGGGCTTTCGGCTGAAGAAAAGGCGGAAGTGCACTTTTTGATCGAGCGCCATTTAGAGATGTCGGCCACCACGCAGCGGCGGGATATTTTTGACCCAGACACGGTGACGATGTTTGCCAGGACGGTGGGAACCCAAGAGCGATTGCAACGCCTTACTTTATTGACGTACGCGGATATTCACGCGGTAAACCCGGAAGCGTTGACGCCCTGGAAAGCAGAGATGCTGTGGCAATTGTTCGTGGCAACTTCAAATCATTTCAGCAGGACGCTGGATCGCGATCGTCTGCATGCCTCGACGGAAGTTTCGCTGCTGAGCCAAGTGCGGGCGTTGACAAGCGGTGCGAAGGAAGGCGAAATCGAGCATTTCCTGGAAGGCTTCCCGCGGCGGTATTTGGCGGTGCACTCGGCGGCGGAAGTTGCGGAACACTTTGGCTTGTACCAGAAATTAAGGGGGGAGCCAATGCAGACGGAGGTCAAGGCCACTCGCCACGGGTTTTCGCTGGCGGTGATTACCGCGGACCGGCCTGCATTGTTCGCAAAAATCGCCGGAGTTTTAGCGGGATGGGGAATGAATATCGTGAAGGCCGATGCCTTCGCGAACGCCGCTGGTGTAGTGCTGGATACATTTCAATTTGTGGATTTGCACCGCACTCTGGAGCTCAATCCCGGCGAGATTGAGCGCTTCAGGAAGAATCTGGCAGATGTAGTGAATGGGAAGGCAGCACTGGAGCCGTTGTTGCAGAGTAGAGACAGCGCCATCCGGGCCAAGACGCCCAAGATTTTTGTAGATACAAGAATCACCTTCGACGATTCTTCTTCGCTACACAGCACCTTGTTGGAGATGGTGACGCAGGACCGGCCTGGATTGCTTTATGAGATGGGGTCGGCGATGGCCGAGCAGGGCTGCAATATTGAGGTGGCGTTGATCGATACCGAAGGACAGAAGGCCATCGACGTGTTTTATTTGACCGCGCAGGGTAAAAAACTTACGGAATCGAAGAAGGCAAATTTGCAGCGGGCGTTGGAGCGCAATCCAGCTTAGATTTCAATTGCAGAATAAAAGCCTTGGGTAGCTCCCGGACTAATCTCACGGACTAATTATTCAGTTGAGGAAAATCAAGCCCGTTCGATCTGGATTCTAAAATCGATGCGGGGATTACCCTTTGCTGTCGGCTGCAAATCGGTGCACTCGAGGTCGATTTTGTCACCGACTTCTAAATCTTCGGCCCCGGCAGCCTGAATGGCCATTCGTAAGCCAGTCAAATTGCCCAAGGCAACTTCCCTTGTTGGCTCAGCATTTATATCGACCGGTTCCTTCAGTTCCAAAGCGTAGCATTGCCCGTTGCGGGATTCGAATTTGCGAAGTACGGTACCGGAAATGCTTACGCCTGGACGCCAAAAGTCTGAACCCAAGAAATTGTTGGCGACCTCGCCGGTGCGACCCTGTAACTTGTTTGCCATTTTGGGATCCTCGAAAAAACTTAAGGGTAATGGAGAACGGCTTTCGCGCGTATCCAGCAAATACGGTAGACAATCTGACTGGAAGCTTGCCTGTGGCTTATCGAAGCCCTTCGCTTTAATTTTCTTTAAAAAATGCAGCGTGTCGGGGTTTGGTGCAAAACCGGGCGCCGGCTTTTTTTACGCGGACTTATTGAGCCGGCGGCGGGCTCGCGTTGAAGTGAGCGCTGGGGATGATTGCGAGATTCAAATGGGAAGGATGATCGGCGTCGTGGAAGACGGTGTTCAACGCTTTGATTGCGTGAGTGGAGTAGCCCGAACGCTCGCCGGTATTGGTGTTGGCATCGAAATAAGGAAAGTTGCTACTGGAGATGTCCACGCGAATGCGATGGCCTTTCGCGAAACGATTGCCGGCGGCCAGCAGGTCGATGGTGATCTTGCGAATCTCTCCCGCTTTTAATGGCTGAGGCTTTTCATAGCCGTTACTCCATCGCACGCGCACGATGCGATCTTCAATATTCATGGCGAATCCGGATGGATAGTCCTTGGTAGCAGGGCCGGCGTCCACAAGCTTGGCGGTAAAGTCCGTGTCTGATGCTGAAGAAGAAATCCACAAATCCACGGACAGGGGGCCAGCGACAACCACATCGGATTCCAGTGGCGGAGTCTGAAAGACCAGAACGTCGCGGCGCGCGGAAAGCGGAAGCTCATCATCGCAGCCAAAAGTTTTGAGGGTGCAACGCTGATCGCGCGGCCCGTCGGCAGGAAACGCGGGGCCGACGCTGTCATTCATCTGACCCCCGATGGAAGGCACGGGGTGGGCGGGGTCATATTCATAGACACTTGGAGATTCCGCTGCGGGGACACGTTCGGATAGCGAACCGTCACCATGAAAATAATAAGCGTGCGGGGCGGCGTCGGGAGGAGGCCAGGAGGGAGAACCGACCCATTGGCCCCCGTCCTGCAACCTGCCGGCTTCACTTTTATTTCCCGCTCCGCCGCCCATCAAGAAGTAACGAACGGGAGGCTCGCTGGTTATTCCGGTCGCTTCGCCTTTTAGTGTTCGATCGAACCAGGTGAGTTGCTCGGCGAACATGTCCATTTCGGCTGCGGCGCCGAAGTCCACGTCGCCGGTGAATCGCGGCGCGTTTAAGCTGTGTTCCCACGGGCCGATGAGAAGTCTGGTGGGCGATTTGTGGCGTGAGGCCATGGCCTTGAAATTGTTGAGACTGCCGCGTTCAAAAAAATCGTACCAACCGGTGGTGAAAAAAATCGGGACGTCGGGATATTTGTCATAGGAAAGTTCGGCCGCGAGGCCGTTCCTTTTCCAGTAGTCGTCATAGGTGTCGTGATCGACGTAATCCTGAAACCATTTTTCATAAGCCGGAACAGAACTGAAGGGCGTTGCGGCCGGGCGGTAAGGATACGAGAGCAACCAGTAGCCGAGGTCGCGGCGCGCGGCATCGTTGAGAGCCGCGAGCACAACGGGATTGGAGCGCGCTTCGATACTGCTAGCGGCCAAGTTAGTGAGCGCGTAATAAACGTTATGAAGCAGCATAAAAGCGCCGCCTCGCCAGGCGCCCTCCTCGAAATAATTTCCCGCGCCAACCATGACAAACATGGAGCTGAGATGAGGGGGACGCAGAGCAGCCATAGAATTTTGCACGTGGGCCATGTAGGAGCCTCCGTAAGTCCCTACTTTCCCGTTGGACCATGGGGCACGCGCGGCCCATTCCACGGTGTCGAAGCCGTCCTGGCCTTCGTTGATCGCGAAATAAAAGGTGCCTTCGGAATCGAAGCGGCCCCGGACATCCTGGAAAAGAACGACATAGCCGTGCTTGGCGAAGTTAGCGGCGGCATTCAGTTCTTTTTCGGCGAAGGGCGAAGCTCCTGGGGGAACATGGGGAGTTTTGCCGTACGGAGTCCGGCAAATGAGCACAGGAAATTTACCTGGGGCGATGGCGCCTCCTGTGGCGGGGAAATAAATGTCAGTAGCGAGGCGGATGCCATCACGCATGGGGATCATCACGTTTTTGGCGACCACAACTTCGAACTTCTGGTCGTCCGGAGATGGAGAATGGGATTTCGCGAGGGAGGAAAAAGGCCCGCAGAGGCAAAGAAATAGGAATGCAGCGACGAAGCACTTACCCAAGGGTTGAACTCCATTGCAACGAAGCCGGCCGTATTTAGCGCAAGCGCCGGTGGTAGTTTTTGCGCAATATTCATCCGCATCATCTCAAAAAGGAGAGCGCGAGTGAAGGCTCAGGTGGGCACGAAGAGTGGGATGAGCTGCATACGACAAGTGCAGCTGAGGGGAAGTTGTAAGTTTCGGAGTTTTCGAATGCTGCCGATTGCTCTAGAATCGAAGTGTTGTGGGCGTGTAGCTCAGCTGGGAGAGCACCTGCTTTGCAAGCAGGGGGTCACCGGTTCGATCCCGGTCACGTCCACCAAATTGATCCCAATGTTAGCGCGCGATGCGCGGCGCTCGCTGTCAGGGATCCGTCCAGCTGACACAGAGCCTACAAACTCCTAACAAAAACGAAAGCTGTGCGATTGGGGCATTGCTACTCCCACCTGACCTTGTGTCTTGGCCGGATGGATTGGCAAAAACTCCATAGGTAGGCGGCGTTTACAAAGCAGAAGTAGTAGGGGAGGCGCAATATTCGGGGCTTCAGTTGCCAACGACTGCCAACAAGGGCGAGAACGTAGAAAGCCAATTGCAGACATCCCGTGATTGCGTAGAGCAGTCCGTGCAGCAGAAATAAATTGCAAACGATCAGGGCGATCAGCAAAAAAGGAACTAATGATCGAGCGGTCTTGTGAGATAAGAAGAAGAACAGCGGCAGAATCTGGAGCGGGTGCAGCAAGGTTTTTATTTCACCAAGTTGTTGAGTATTTCCGGCCATGATGCGAACTCGACGACCAAAGCCCAGCATCTCTTTGGCGTGCTCGTAGGTCACGGCCGCGGGCTCGTAAATTACGCGGTAACCCTGGGCCAGAATGCGGATGGGAATCACGAAATCGTCGTTGATGGTTTCGCGAGCCGGATAAGGGTAGAGACTTTTTCGAACAGCGAGTATTTGGCCGTGGCCGCCGAGAACAGAGGCCAGAGCCGATTCCTGGATTTTCAAGAACGCTTCATACTTCCAATAAAGATCTTCCTGCTGGCCCAGATTTGAGGCGGCAGGTTTCAAAACTCGATAATTTCCGCTGACGGCGCCGACTTGTGGATCGGCAAAGTTGGATACCAGTTGGCGAATGGAATCGGGCTCCAGCAAGGCGGAAGCGTCGGAAAAAACGATGATTTCTCCGAGGGCCTCGCGGACGGCGTCATTCAAGACCGAAATTTTGCCGCGATTTTCGGGGAAGGCCAAGACGCGCACGCGATTTCCGTCGGACAAGCTTTGTGCGGTGCTTACCGTGTCGTCGGAGGAACCGTCGGAAGCGATCAGCACTTCGAGCTTTTCGGGCGGGTAATCCAAGGACGCGACGTTGCGAATCTTTTCAGCAATCACGGAGGCCTCATTGTAAGCGGGGATTATGAGGGTAGTAAAAAGCTCGACGGGGTTTTTTCTGACCGGACGGTGAATTAAGGGGCGGAGAACAAGCAACGCGAGGGGATATCCTGCGTAGGCGTAAACAACCAAGCCCGCGGATAACCAGAAAACAATTTTCATCGATTCAATCACGGTGGGTTCTGCGTTTTACAGCTTGCTCGAGAATTCCAGCAAATCCGTTTGTGACCGTGGCCCAACTGAAATTCTGTTCAACGAGCAATCGAGCAGCCTGGCCTATTTGGCGGCATCGTGCGGAGTCTTTAAGCAAGGCAACGACGGTATCGGCAAAGATTGCGGGCTCATCGGCGAGCAGCAAGTGTTCACCGTCGACTACGGGGAGGCCCTCGGCCCCGATGGATGTGGACACTACAGGCTTAGCCATGCTCATGGCTTCAAAAATTTTCAGGCGGGTGCCGCCACCAATACGAAGAGGAACAACGTACACAGCGGCTTGTGCGATGTATGGACGAACGTCTTCGACCCAGCCCGTGAGGCGAATTTCCGGGCGTTTGGCGGCGAGATTCTGGAGGCGGGCGGAAGGCTTACGACCGACCACGGTGAGAGTGACATCGGGAAGTTGGCGCGTGATCAAAGGTAAGATTTCGCCGGCGAAGTAGATGATGGCGTCTTCGTTGGGTAACCAGTCCATAGAACCCGTGAACACCAGGGAGTCTGGGATTTGTTCGGCCGCACGAGGTTGAAATAATTCCGTGTCAACGCCCGTTTGGACTACGGAGACTTTTTGCGGATTCAGGAAACCACCGAATATCTTACGGTCGTTTTCCGACACCGCGATCACGTGGTCGGCCATTTGCAGATATCTTCTCTCGGCCCAATTCATTCTTTGAGCCTCCCACCAGGAGACCGCTTTCCATAGCGGATTGTTGGCAATCTGAAGATGACGTAGCCAGATGAGGGCTTCGACGTTGTGAGCGAATAGAACTTTTGGGCCTGCCCAGTCCCAAGGGATCACTCCGGCGGTGACCAGAAAATCGCAGAGGAGGACGTCGAAGCGTTGCTCCTGAAGGAGGGCACGGAGCTTTGCTTTTACTGCCGGAAGGCAATACTTGGTCAAGCTGTAGGGTTCACGCGAGAAGAGGCCACGGAGGTAATCGAGAAGCTCCGCTGTTTTTCTAGGAGGAGGTAAGTCCAGCGGCACGGTTATGACACGCTGAAAAATGGAGGCAAGTTCCGTCTGAAGAGCATTTTCCTGAGGCGAGGAAAACAATACGAGAGTTACCCGATGATCCCTGGCCAACTGGCGGAGGATGTTGTAACTGCGGATTTTGCCGCCGGTATCGGGGGGAACCAGTCCGCCGGCCTTGACCCACAAAATGTTCATGGCGACAAATTACCAGCAGATGCCTTTATAGGGCGCGGCAGAATCGATGCGCCGAACTTTTTCGAAATTGACCAAGTCAACGATGATGTGATGGGCGTGGACATATTTTTTGAGAAGGTCGCGGTCGAGTCCGCGCGTGGCGATTACCACGACCTGGGCATTGCTGAGCACCTCCTCGAGACTGGGTTTTAGCAGCGACCCAATGTGGGGAATGACCTGTTCGATGTACTCGCGGTTGGAGCCAATCAGCCGGCCCAGTGAAACATTTTCATCCCAGATCTGAATTTCGCAACCTTCCCCGAGCAGGCGCTTGGCTAGTTGAACTTGGGGACTTTCGCGCAAATCGTCGGTGGCGGCCTTGAAGCTGAGGCCGAGCATGGCGATTTTCTTTTTACCTGTTTGCATGACGATATCGACGGCGCGCTGCAGATGGGCTTCGTTGCTTGGCAAGATGCATTCGAAGAGCGGCAATTTCAGGTCGAGTTCCCTGGCGCGGTAATTCAGGGCGCGAAGATCCTTGGGGAGGCATGATCCGCCAAATGCGAAACCGGGTTTCAAGTACGCGGGAGAAATATTGAGCGAGGTGTCGGAAACAAACATGTCCATGAGAGACTCCGCATCCACTGCGAGTTCGCGCGAGAGCGTGCCAATCTCATTAGCAAAGGCGACTTTTAGCGCATGCCAGGAATTGCAGACGTACTTGATCATCTCCGCTTCGCGGAAGGGCGTTTGGAAGATGCGGCCCGGCGACCAAGAGTAGAGATGCCGAAGAATTGCGCTGTGGGAATTGTCGGCGGCCCCGATGATGGTCATGGGCGGTTCCAGGAAATCATCTACCGCGGTACCTTCGCGCATAAACTCCGGGTTGACGCACACGCCGAAGGATGTGCCGTGGCGTTTACCGCTGGCGTTTTCCAACGCGGGAATCACGATGGTTTCGGCGGTACCGGGCAAACTGGTGCTGCGCAATGCCACGAGATGGAAAGCGTCTTTTCGCTTGAGGAGTTGGCCGAGTTCGTGGCACACGGGTTCAAGACTTCCGAGGTCGAGTTTTCCGTTGCGCAGACTGGGGGTGCCCACGCAGATAAAGGAAATATCGCTCTGACAAAAGGCGGTTTCGGATGAAGTAGTAGCTTGCAGGCGGCCTGCCTGGTGCACTTCAGCGATGATGTCGCTTATGCCCGGCTCGACGATGGGACTTTTTCCAGAGCTCAAGGCCGCGACTTTTTCGGGATTGGAATCGACGCCGATTACGTGGTTGCCCCGGTAGGCGAGACAGGCAGCGGTCACCGTGCCCACGTAACCCAAGCCGAAAACGCTGATGGAGTGATTCACTATTCGCCCGCTTGGATGTCGTTACAGGGATCTGGCTGCAATTTCTTCTCTTAGGTTTTCGTCAATCCACTACAAGAAGCTGGGCGCGAACTGAAAAACGAAACACGTCGTCCAAAGTCCTTGCCGACCGCATTGCGTATAGTATAAGCGGCAAAAAGCAATTCCTGTTTTCTTGCCAGGGGACGAGGACCAGACCCATTGACGAAGAGCAAGCGCGCAAAGAAAACTGCGCTTTCGAAATTAAAACGGATCGCTTCGATGAGCGGAAGCGAGCTGGCGGTTCGCGCGGGCCAGGAAGTGCAAAAGCGGACGGATGCTTTGCTATGCGGACTTGGTTTCGAGCTCGCACGCGGAGAAATCGGGCGGGCGCAGAGTGATGAGCATCGAGAGAAGCCGCATGTCCGACGTGGAGCATTCTTTTTTACTTCAGAAAATGTTCCGGAAATATTGCGCACGCTCCGCACGCGGGTCCCTCTGCAATGTGAAGCGATCATCAGCAGCGCCGAGAAAATACTTCTGCATCGCTTTGACTTGTTGGGATACGAGAACGTCGATTATGGGCCGACAATCGATTGGAAGCTGGATGAGGTGCACAGCAAGCGTGCGCCAAATGATTTGTGGTATGCGATTCCATACCTGGATTTTGGCGTCGTGGGCGACGCGAAGATAACGTGGGAGCTGAACCGTCATCAGCACCTCGTGACCTTGGCGAAGGCCTACCGTCTCACCGAGGATTTCCGATTCGCAGCGGAATTGATTTCGCAGTGGCGGGACTGGAATAAACATAATTGTTATCCGCGGGGAATCAATTGGGCCAGCACCTTGGAGGTGGGCTTTCGCAGCTTGTCCTGGCTGTTGGTGTATTTCCTGCTGCAAGGGACTGCGGCCGTGTCGGCTAAGTTTCAGGAAGAGTGGTTGCGCGGAATGGCTGTCCATGGGCGGCACATCGAAAGTTACCCCTCGACGTATTTTTCGCCCAACACGCATTTGGTGGGAGAGGGGCTGGCACTTTTTTTTATCGGTACACTTTGCCCGGAGTTGAGGTCCGCGGGGCGTTGGAAGCGGCAAGGTTGGGAGATGGTGCTGCGAGAATCCGAGCGGCAGATTCGCGAGGACGGATTTTATTTCGAACAGTCGACGTACTATCACGTTTATGCGCTGGACATGTTTTTGCACGCCAAGATACTTGGCTCGTTGAATGACGCGGTGTTCCCGAAGCAGTTCGATGACCGGGTGGTAAAAATGTTGGAAACGTTGGCGGTATTGTGCCGCGCCGGGGAGCCCTCGTTATTGGGGGACGATGATGGCGGGCGGTTGTTCGATCCGCGCAGAAACCAGGCGGTACATCTTTTTGATCCCCTGGCGACTGGGGCCGTGCTGTTCGGGCGAAGGGATTTCAAATGTTTGGCCGGTGAGTTGCGTGAAGAAACGATTTGGTTGCTGGGGCAAAAAGGTGTTGAAGAGTTCGATCGCATCGAAGCTGAAGCACCGAATATGAATTCGGTTCGGTTGGTCGAGAGCGGCCTGAACGTGATGAGCACTGCTGAAAGAAAGTTGCAGTCTGTCATCGATGCCGGGCCGCAAGGAGCGCTTAGGGGCGGGCACGCACACGCTGATGCGTTGAGCATGAATGTACATGCCGATGGATTTGAATTGCTGGGCGACCCTGGAACGGGGGAGTACGTCGGAGCTAACGGTGCACGCGACAAGTTTCGCGGAACCGCTGCTCATAACACGATGCAATTGGATGGGCTGGATCAGGTTGAACCTCGAGGACCTTTCGCATGGGAAAGGCTAGTCAAGATAACGAGCGAGAGCGGGATCAGCGGGGTGCATTTTGACTGGTTCGTGGGGAGCCACGACGGCTATGGACGCGCGGAAAATCCGGCGGTGCATCGGAGGTGGGTATTTTTCAGAAAGCCGCGATTCTGGGTGGTGCGGGACCGTGTGTTCGGAAGCGGAACGCACCAATTGGATTTGCGCTGGCATCTGCATCCACGGCTGTCACGCTCAGAATCCCCGAGCGAGGGATTTGTCGCTGCCGATTCCGAGGGCCCAGGAGTAGCGATTTTTTCGGCTGCCAGCAAGCAGTGGGTTAAGACTACCGAGACAACGCTGTGGTCTAAGGTCTACGGGCATTCCGAGCAGGCCACAACGTTGAGATTCTCAAGTGTCGCCGCGTTGCCCAGCGAAATTGTTACGCTGATCCTGCCCCTGGATACTCAACAGAATTTCAAAGAGGCCACGTTTACGAATGTAGATTCCGGTTCGAAGGTCGCCGCGTACCGCTTCGCGGAGAACGAGACGGAGCATTATTTTATTTTTGGCGAAGATAAAGAATGGACGTTCGAAGATTGGAAGAGCGACGCGAGGTTCTTTTACTACAGCCAGAGGCGTGGGAGGCTGGAGCTTATTTTGTTTTGCGACGGCACGGGACTGAACTTTCGCGATCATAGGATCATGCACGCAAAGAAACCCGTTGAACGCTTTGAATTGATCTACGCACAGGGCATTTGGCGAGAAGCCTGTTCAGAAAAAGACATTCTCTTTTCGCAAGAAGAAGCCAAGAAGGTTTTGCGGAGCGACACGCAACGTAATGAGTCAGACCGCTAATCCATGTGCGGAATCTGCGGTATTTTCTATCCCGATGCAAATCAAAACGTGAAGCGCGACGCACTGGCAGATATGAATCGCCAGATCTCGCACCGGGGCCCAGACGACGAAGGGTTTTTTGTGGAGGGGAATATCGGGTTGGCAGCCAGACGACTCAGCATCATCGATATCCAGAGTGGGCACCAACCGATTGCGAATGAAGACAAGAGCCTATGGATCGTTTTCAATGGGGAAATCTACAATCACCAGGAGTTGCGAGCAGACCTGGAAATGCGCGGGCACCACTATCGGACGCAATGCGACACGGAAACAATCGTCCATCTGTATGAGGAGCACGGCCGCGATTGCGTAAAGTACCTGCGAGGGATGTTTGCATTTGTGATTTGGGACCGGCGCAGCCGAACGTTGTGCGTGGCGCGAGATCGCATAGGCATCAAACCTTTTTATTATCGCTGGGACGGAAACACATTTCTATTCGGTTCGGAGATCAAAGCGATTTTGGCTTATCCCGGCGTGCGAGCCGAGTTCAATACCAGCGTTCTGTCCGAGTATCTGGCTTTTGGTTATGTTTCCGGGCCCGAAAGCATGTTTGCAGGAATCAAGAAACTTTTGCCGGGACACACTTTACAGATCGACAGTCACGGACAACTGGATATCGCGGCGTATTGGGATCTGCAAGTTCCCACTGAGGAACAAGGGCACGCTGCCGCTTTTTATGTGGATGCGTACCGCGAAATGCTGGAGGCGAGCGTGTCGCGACACTTAATGAGCGACGTTCCGCTCGGGGTATTTCTGAGCGGAGGAGTAGATTCGAGCGCAATTGCGGCCATCACCACGAAACTGCGCGCCGAGCCGATCGAAACGTTTTCCGTAGGTTATGGTGAGGAAAAGTTCAGCGAGTTGCAGTATGCACGGCAGGCAGCCAAACATATCGGGTCGAACCATCACGAGGTGCGCGTGGATCGGGAGGGTTTTTTTGCCGCGCTTCCTGCTTTGATATGGCACGAAGACGAACCCATTACATGGCCTTCGAGTGTGTCGCTGTTCTTTGTGGCAAAACTGGCGCGCCAGCACGTCAAGGTGGTGCTGACTGGGGAGGGAAGCGATGAAACCCTGGGCGGATACATGCGCTACGCATGGACGCTGGTCAACTCGCGAGTGGACCGCAAATACCGGGCGGCGGTTCCGGGTTTCGTTCGCCAGGCGATGCGGCGAACGATTGGGAGTGGGGCGCTACCGGCCGGCTTACGCCGTAAATTCGAGCACACTTTCCTGGGCAGAGATGGGGGCTCGTGGGAGTCGTTTTATTTCGACAATTTCTATTGCGCTTTTTCTGACGATGAACAATCCGGAGTGCTCACACCGCGGGCACGTGAGCACGGTGGCGAAGCATATGCCGGGTCCATGAAATATTGGGAGAACTCCACTGGCGATCCATTGCATCGGTTACTGTACGCCGACATGCATACCTATCTGGTGGAATTGCTGATGAAGCAGGATCAGATGAGCATGGCTGCTTCGGTGGAAAGCCGTGTTCCCTTTCTTGACCACGGGCTCGTAGAGTTTACGGCGCGCATCCCCTCGCAACATTTGATTCACGGACTTTCGGGAAAGTTGATTTTGAAGAAAGCGGTGGAAGATCTGCTGCCGCATTCCATGGTGTATCGCAAGAAGATGGGATTTCCGACTCCGTGGAGCTATTGGCTAGCTGCAGGGGAACTGGACGGGATCGAGAGCATATTGACAGAGCCTCGCACAATGGAGCGAGGCTTGTTTAAGGATGGGTCTGTTCGATCGCTATTCGCTGAACATCGCGCGGGCCGCCGTGACAACGGGGATCGAATCTGGCGCCTGCTCAATCTTGAGCTATGGCAACGGATTTTTATCGACGGAGAGCTGCCTAACCTGCAGTCACTTCAAGGATAGCGAGCGACGCAGCGGCTTGCTTCTCTGCCAGCAATCCTTAAGCTGTCGCCGCGGACTTAAGAACGGTGGTTCTTCTCTGCTCCGAAACAGAAGAGATACTGCATTTATAAAGCAGGTCGGTCGCACCTTTTCCTGGCGAGCAAATTAAGGTACAGCTGCTCGAACTGGTCCCGCGCGTTATCAATATGAAAAGTTTCTCTAGCGATGCGTCGAGCGTTTTGGCCCCATTCCGTGATGAGCTCGGGAGAGTTCAGGAGGGTCTCCAGGGCGCCGGCGAGTGCGTGGTAATCGTCTGGAGCGACCAGCAGGCCAGTTTCTCCGTGACGCACGAGTTCTGGATTGCCACCCACGTTGGATGCGATGACCGGGCGACCAGCGGCCATGGCTTCCAGAATGGAGTTAGAGAGACTTTCGGAACGCGACGCACTGACCACAATATCAAGCGAGGCGAGAACTGCAGGGATATCATGACGCTCACCTAAGAAGTGAGTGTTAGGAGCAATGCCGAGTTGCAGCGCCAACTGTTCCCATTGTTTTTGAAAAGGGCCACCGCCCGCCAGTACGAATTGGGCGAGGGGAAAACGCCTGGCAACGTTGGCGGCGGCGCGGAGGAAGATGTCGTGATTCTTGGAGCGTTCGTTCATCCGCGCAACCATGCCGATGCGCGTGACTCCTGGCTGCGGTGCGAAAAGCGGATCAACGGACTGAAAGGCTTCGTCGGGAAGGCCGTTGGCGATTACCGTAAGTTTGGATCTGGGCAGTTTGTGCTTTGCCAGTTGCTCCGCTGCCGCTAAAGAATTGCAGACCACACCATCAGCCAATCGAAAGACCAAGTTTTGCGCGCGGCGCTTGGCGGGAGTCAGAAGATCGCCAAGTTGCCTCTGGCTGGCCATGACGAGAGGGACACCGGCGAGGCGCGCTGCGGGAATCAAAAAAATATTGCTGTAAAAGTCGAATGACTGTGCGACAGCGATACGGTTTCGCCGGAGGAACCGCACCAGTGCGAAGAAAGAGCGTAGGGATCGCAGGGTGAAGAAGCTGCCGCCAGTGGGGAATTCCTCGATATCTCCCAACCCTTGCAAAAATTGGCCGACGCGTTGCAGGCAGCCCAGATAAAGTTCGCACGAGCCGCGTCGGAAAGCCGCCGACATAGCGGCAAACTGCCGCTCGCTGCCGCCGACCCGGAGACTATCGGTCATGAAGAACAACCGTAAATTGTTATGTGGCACAGTCAAACGGGGAATCGCCCAGAATACCGATGGTATTCACTTCTTGAAATGCCATGATGCAAGGTCGTCGCGCGGATGAGATGCGGTCGGCAACAAATCCAGAAAATTGCGATGCCACAACTCGAACATCAATAGGATCCACAAAGATCCGGAATTGTCACGGCGGCCACGCCAGTGTTCGTCCAGCAAGGTCCGTATACCGACGGAATTGAAGTAGCCTCGCGATAAAGAGCGAGGCTCCAGAAGGATCTGCCCCAGGCCGTTCTTCAATTCTTTTCGGAACCAGTGAACCAGGGGAACCGCGAAGCCTTGTTTGGGCCGATCAATGACCTGGGCAGGAATACCCAAGCGCCTGGCAAGCTGTTTGAGAGCGTATTTGGACTGGCCCATGGCAAATTTCCAGCGGACTGGCAGCGAAGTGGTCCATTCGACAAATTCCTGGTCCAGCAGAGGACATCTGACTTCGAGTGAGGCGGCCATGCTCATGCGGTCTACCTTGCTTAGCACATCGGCTGGCAAATAGGTTTTGGTGTCGAGATATTGCATCCGGCTGAGATCGTCTTGAGCGGGCGCTCGATCATAATATTTACGAAAGAGCTCCGCGGGAGCGGAATGGGCGCTTGCGAAATTAAGAAAGTCGCGGGAGAAGATGGAGCGTTCTCGGTTGTCCGGGGGCAGAAACGAAAGACTGTCGATGTAGCGGTCGCGGGTGCTCAAAGAAATATTGTAGCCAAACTTGCGACCGCGGAATCCGTGCGGCAAATGGGGATAAATACGGTCTCGGTAGGCGGTTCCCACCCATTTGGGAATTGCTTCGAAAACGCGACGCCGCAAATTGATCTGGTAGCGATCGTAGCCTGCGAAGAGTTCGTCGCCGCCATCGCCGGAGAGCGCTACGGTGACGTGTTGGCGCGCCAGTCGTGAAACATGATAGGTGGGCAGGATTGAGGAGTCCGCGAAGGGTTCTTCCAAACGATGAGTGAGCTCATTGAGGGTTTCGCTGAAATCCGGTTGAACGATTAATTCGTGATGGTCAGTGGCGAAGCGCTGAGCAACGGCGCGAGCGTGCGACGTTTCATTGAAATCCTGATCCGGAAAACCAATGGAGAATGTTTTAACGGGACCGGATTGGTGACGGGCCATCAGGGCCACGATGGTGGAAGAATCGACCCCTCCGCTTAAGAGTGCGCCGAGCGGAACATCGCTAATGAGGCGAATGCGTACCGCTTCGTCCAGTTTGCGCTCCAGATCGTCGAGACATTCGTGCTCCGAACCTGGGTCAAGAGTGCCGTAAGCTGGCAAGTCCCAAAAAGGGCGCTCCTGAATTTGTCCAGCCCGAAACTCCAGCAAATGACCGGGCGGAAGCTTCCGGACCAAGCGAAAAGCAGTCAGCGGCTCGGGGATGTAGCCGAACTGAAAGTAGTAAAGCAGCGCTTCGTTGTCGGTCTCAGCGAGTTCGGGCGCGGCCACGAGCAGGCTCTTGATCTCCGAGCCGAACCAGAGACGGCCATTTTGCAACGCGTAATGCAGAGGTTTTTTGCCAAGGCGGTCGCGAGCCAGGAGCAGCAGCTTATGTCGCTCGTCCCAAAGCGCGATGGCAAACATTCCGCGAAGATGGCGCACACATTCCGCGCCATGCTCTTCAAAGAGGTGAACGATTACCTCGGTGTCGCTGTTGGTGTAAAAGCGGTGGCCACGCGATTCCAGATCACGTCGAAGCTCAGGAAAATTGTAGATCTCGCCGTTGAAGACGACCCAGATGGTGCGATCTTCGTTGTGAATAGGCTGGTGTCCGCCGGCAACATCAATGATGCTCAGGCGGCGAATACCAAGTCCAACGCTGTCACTGCAGTAGGAGCCCTCATCGTCTGGGCCGCGATGGACAATGGCATGGCACATGCGCCGGATAACTTCAGTGTCCGGCGCGGCGCCGCGCTCAGTAGTCGCGATACCTGCAATTCCACACATCGATGTTCTTAGTGATTACGAGCGCGCGTCCGAGCGACACTGCAAATCGGACATGGCAGGGTAAGCCCGGAGCGGGCTAAATCGTTAGAATAAAAAGCTTGCGAGTAAATGTTGCCAGTCCACAGCGTGAGCAAAAAAGACTAATCTGAGTTTACGGATGATGATAACACGCTGATCTGTTTGCTGTTTCTCCACCCTGAACCCATCATTTTTAAGTCGGAAACATTCATTAACTCCTAAGACCGATCGATTATCATTGAACGAAAAATGACCACTTCAAAGAGGCTGGCGTATCTGGTCAGCGAGTATCCCGCTGCCAACCATACGTACATTCTTAGAGAGATTCGCGGGCTGCGGAATTTAGGTTTTGAGATTAAGGTCGCATCGGTGCGAACGGATAGCCGGAATATTTCGCAGCTCACAATAGAGGAGCGCGAAGAGCTGTCTCGAACCTGGTACGTCAAAGCGCAAGGAATGGGAGCAGCTTTGCGGGCTCATTTCGGGGAATTGACAACTCGACCGCGGTCCTACTTTCGAGGTTTGCGAAGCGCGCTGGGACTTGGCGGCAACCCAGCATGGAATTGTTTTTATTTTACGGAAGCTTTGCTGGTTGGGCAGTGGATGCGGAGAGAAGCGCTAAACCATGCGCACATCCACTTTGCCTCGACCGTTGGAATGCTGATCCTCAAGACTTTTCCAGTAACGAATTCAGTCACTATCCACGGCGCAGCCGAATTCCAGGATCCTGGGCGATTTCATTTGCGGGAGAAGGTTGAAGCATCGACATTCACGGTTGCGATCAGCAATTACGGCCGCGACGAGTTGGTGAGGCTGTGTGGCGCCGGACAGCTTGTAAAAATAGAGACTGTGTCGTTAGGTGTGGACACGGACGTCTTCCGTCCAAGGCAGAGAGTTTCCGATCAACCGTCGATATTTGAGGTGATTTCAGTGGGGCGCCTGGCCCCGGAAAAAGCTCACGGAATCCTCATTCAAGCGATCGCACGATTGGTAAGGGATGGCCGTCGAGTACGCCTGCGACTGATTGGGGAGGGACCAAATCGAGAGGCACTGGAACGGCAAATAGGCGGATTGGGAATGAAGGACGCGATCAAGCTTCTAGGCGCTCTGAATCAGGATCAACTTAAGACGCTGTATCGAGAAAGCGACGTATTTGTGCTTTCCAGTGTCGCTGAAGGAGTGCCCGTGGTGCTGATGGAAGCGATGGCCATGGAAATTCCCTGTGTGGCGACACGGGTGGGTGGCACAACGGAATTAATCGAGGACGGAGTTGATGGATTGCTGGTCGCTCCGTTGGATGCGGAGCAAATTTATGGCGCGATCGACCGGTTGATGGGCGACCCTAAGCTTCGGATGCGACTCGGCGTCGCAGGAAGACAAAAAGTAATAACTCAATACGACCTAGCAAAAAACATTTCTCGATTGGCTAAAGTGTTTGAGAAGCGGATACCAAATATTCATGGCTAGAATGTGGAGCGCGGCGGAAGCCGTGATTACCGGCCCATGATTACGAGCCTGTTCAACTGAGTGCCGGAAAATATCCGACCGAAAAAATCCGGCGAGCGAACTGGAACTCAGAATTTAACGCGGCAAGTTGTCCGGAGGGCGCGACATGCACGCTCAGCATTTCAGCGTGTTCAAACCGGATGCTGTACTACGTGGTGGATCGCTGTGGCTGAAGAGCAGCCCTCAACCGGTTTATGTCGACGGAGCGTATTCGGAGGGCAATCGCGACTTGCGCACGAACTTCCGAATGCCGACTAAATAGGGACGATGAAATAGCAGCAGCGTGGCCACGTAGGTCAGAGCCCCTGTCAGGATTTCCGTCGCCAGACGAGGGAACGGCGCCCACGCCTGACCCATCGATAATTTCAAAACCATCACAGATGCGGCCATGACCGCGCAGGCGCTGAGTGCCGGCCAAAGCGAAGCCAGGTAGGCCGAGGCGGAGAGCTGTAATCCGCGAAAGGCTCGTGAGAATAGCGGGATTTGCAGCACGGGATAAATAATGACCCAGCAGGCGGCGATTCCCGCGGTTCCCCAGCGGCTGCCAATATAAAAGGAGACTGGGAGCACGAATAGGGCCGCTACAGAGTTCCACATCACCAGGCGCTCCTCGCCGATGATATTCAGAAGAGGGGTTATCAGCACCACATTGGACCTAATTACGGCATGCAGCGCCAGCAACTGCAGCGGCAGCACGGCAGCTCGCCACGCCGGGCCGAGGGCTAAGGGAATAAGTTCCGGGGCAATCAGGGCCAAGCCGATGGTGACGGGAAAAATGGCCAGGGCCGTGACCCCGGTGATATTCCGGAGATAGCGGCGAAGCGCATCGGGGTCCTTCTGAATTTTGGCGAACACCGACGGGGTCACGCGATTGATGAGGGTACTAAGTTTTTCAAGAGGAGTATGAGCAAGTGTCCAAGCTAAGGTGTAAGCGCCCAACGATGCCTGGCCGAGAACACGGCCAGCCACGATGAAGTCCGAATCGTTGTAAGCGGCCCAGGTCAATCGGCCTATCAGGATGCGGCGACTGTAATGGAGGGCTTCGCGAATGGAAGCGGAGCGCGGAAATTGGAAACTGTGTCGTCGCCACAGCAGGGTGAGCACCGCAGAAGAGATGCTGAAAGAAAGTATGCCCAGCGCCAGCGCCCAGTATCCGAAACCTAGAAAAGCCAAGGCCAAGGTAAGAAGACCTTGAACGAGTGCCTGAGCGCCTTCGATGACAGCCAGAGTTTTGAAACGCAGCTCTTTTTGCAGCAGCGAGTAAGGCACGGTGCGTGCGCCGGAGGCGATGAACCCGCAGCTCAGCACGATCACGACTAGCACAAGATTTGGAGAGTGGAAGAAATTAGCCAGCGGGACGGCGGCAGCGGCAGAGAGCATAGCGCCCAGAACACCTAAGAGGATGGATAAAGAGTTGAGTTGGGCAATTTCACTTTCCGAGAGGTGCTGCAAAGTTACGATCGCCGTGCCGATACCAAATTCACTGAGCAGGGTGAATAGATTGATGTAGATTGCGGCCATTCCGACGATGCCGTAATCGGACGGGAGCAACAGCCGCGCCACTACGACGGTAGTGCCCCAAGTAATTCCTTGAGTGAGCCACTTGACGGCGGCGGTCCAGGCCACACCTTTGACCAGAACGCTGTCCAAGCTTGCGGCGTTTGCGGTACGGACAGGATCGATGGGCGGGTCCAATGGATTCACAGAGGAATCCGGAGAGGGCACGCTTGCTATTCGCTCTTTATCGAAATCGAGCACCGCTCACCGTAAAATACTTTCGAGGATAGGGCAGGTCTTACGAACGCTTAAACCATCTATCAAGTATCCTGCCAGGTTGCTGCTTCACCGAGAGCTACGGGCGCGAGGGGTGCTGGTTGCGGCTCCGCTACCGCAGTCGAGAGTGCCTGCTCTTGCGGCCGCGCGAAATCCGCGAACATGAAAAGCGGCAGGCCGAAGCAGACAGGACCCAAGTACTCGCGCCGGGCGCCGCGCTTAAGGATAGCCGGTGAGGTTTGAGCGCGATCTATTCCAACGTAGCCGTCCCTGATTCGTTGAAATCCATTCAGTGCGACGATTCGCATTCAGGCTTAGGAATCAATCTACAATTGCATGCCGGAGGAAGTGCTGTCGGCCCGGATTTTGCGAGAACGCAATAGATGGCTCCCACTTTCTGGATGCGCTCGCAGGTGAAACCGGCCTGCTCATGAAGAGTTCTGATTTGTTCAGAGGTGTAGAAATAGACGGGGCATCCGAGCACTCCCAAGCGAACTTTCCGGATGGGCATGCGATAGGTCCAAAACCTTGGAAACGTCGACAGGAAGCGACCGTGCGTGATGCGGCGGATCTTCTGCAGATAGGGAATGGCGTCCTGGGTATAGTCGAACACGCCAACCGCGATGGTAACGTCGAAAGTCTCCCGCTCCGGAAAATTGAGAATGTCAAATTGCTGTGCCTCAGCGTTGGATTGCAAGCCAGCTTCCTGAATCAACGAGGAGGCCGTTTGGACCATAGCGGGCGCGCCGTCCACTCCAAGCACGCGGCGAGCTCCGGCCCGCGCGTAGGCCAGCACGTAACGGCCAGTGCCACAACCCAAGTCACAAATGGTTTGACCGCTGACGTTTCCGGAATTTTCCAGTACCCAATCAAAGCGTTGGTACATGTCCCGCCGCAGAGTTTGGTCCAGCCAGTGCGACCATCCGGATTTCTTGCCAGTGTAGATGGCGTCAAAGTTGGCAGCGGCACGGTCCCAGTAATTTAGGACTTTGTCGGAATTGGAAGTGGAAGTCATAGCACCTGAGCAAACTTGCCGTTTTCCTGCTCCAGCAAGCGGTAGAGTGGCACAAATTCAAAATTCTTCAGCAGCCTGGCTACTCGGTCCCGCATACCGGATAGATTGGTGTATTGCCGCAAGCGAGACTTCAAAGGGACTTTCAGGCGCGGCTGTCCGGGGTCCAGCTCCCACGGATGAAAATAAACAATTACCGGCCGTCGCTCGCCTTCATTGATTCTTCGAAAGGCGCGGCGAGTGTATTCATAGGGGAAAATTCTGAGATAGGCTCCGCCACCAAACGGCAAATTCATGCTGGCAAAGCGAAATGTCGACATGGGGAATTCCGCCAAACTGCCGCCGGCTTTTTGCTGGTACTGGCAATAAAATCGTGGATGATCGGGGATTCCATAGAAATCGTGGCGAATGGGAAAAATACTGGAATCGTAAGCAAAGCCGAGCTCCGACAATATTTCGAGCGCCCACATGGAGTCGCGCGTGACGGAGAAAGATGGTGCACGGTAGCCCAGGACCCTAACACCGGTGAGGGACTCAATAGTGTCCTTGGCGCGAAGGGTATCTTCCCGAAATTCCTCTGGAGAAAGCTGATAGATCAGGCGATGCCAGTAGCTATGACAGGCGATTTCGTGCCCACGGGCGTGAATCTCTCGAACTAGTTCAGGAAACCGCTCGGCAACCCAGCCGAGCACAAAAAACGTAGCGCACGCGCGGTGCTCACCGAGAAGATCGAGCACGCGATGGGTACTCTCGACAACTCGGGTGGGCATGGAATTCCAAGTGTCTCTGCCCATGTGTGGCGCGATCGCTTCAGGGTGAAAATAATCCTCGACGTCGATCGACAAGCCGTTCTTGATTGCCATTTGTGAGTACGTCTCCGCTTAAAAAACTGCAATCGCGCGCTTAGAAAAGTAAAAATAACAAATTGTTAGCACGCCGAGAACAATCCTGTTTACTTTGCACCGCGGCCCATCAAGATAATCTTTATAGTTTCGAAGAAAATGAGGGAATCGAGGCCCGCGGACATGTTCTTGATATAAAAAAGGTCATAACGCAGTTTTTCTCTTGCGTCCTCCACGGTGTTCCCGTAGCGGTAGCGGATTTGAGCCCATCCAGTTATGCCCGGGCGTGCCGTGTGTCTCAAGTTGTAGTTGGGAATTTCTTGTTTGAGCCATTCGATAAATTCGGGGCGCTCCGGACGAGGACCGACCAGACACATCTCGCCTTTCAGCACGTTCCATAGCTGAGGAATTTCGTCGAGACGGGTGGTGCGAAGAAGACGGCCGATCGGAGTAATGCGTGGGTCGCTGTCGCCAGCCCACGTTGGTCCGGTATCGGCTTCGGCATCCGCGCGCATGGTTCGAAACTTGTGGCAATAAAAGACGGCGTCGTTCCTGCCCAGACGTTTCTGGTGATAAAAAAGCCTGCCTGGAGAGCTTAATTTTATGGCCAGGGCTATAAAAGGAAGGAGAGGCAAGCTGACCAGCAAGCCGATGATGGAGAGCGCGATGGACGCCAGGCGCTTGTAGATAACGATGAAACGCGACAGGTGAAAGCCCGTCGAAAAAAGCAAAGTCCCTAGGCGCAGCGACTCGATCTCGATTTTTCCGGTGACCTGTTCATAAAATTCCTTGCCATCGCGGATACTTACGCCGCGGGCCTTCATGGCCAGCAACAATTCCACTGGAAGTCTTCCGCGGCGGTCATCGAGCGCGATGATGATGCGCTGGACCCGCTGCCGTTCCACGGCCGCACGAAGTTCAGGATCGGTCATAGTGACTTCGGCGGGGCTCTGCGCGCGGTCAGACTCCCAGTTCAATTGGTAGTCGCCTTGTCCCGTCACCAGTATGCGACCTACCACGCGCAACCCCAGTTCCGGGCGGCGCTGCAAAACGCGCAAAATGCGCGCAGTGGCGGGCTCATCGCCAAAGAGCATGGTGCGTTCGGCAAATTTCGGATGGCCGTTCAAGACGCCGAATACTTCGCGGGAGGTCATCAGCAGTACGACGACGATCACCAAGCCAATCAGGATAATGCCGCGTCCCAATTCCAGTGGAGGGTAAAAATAGTAAACGATCGCCAGCAGTACAGACATGGTTCCAAGGGCCTGGATCAGGCGACTGACGACTTCGCGGCGTTGGCTGAGGATGGAAGAATCGTAAAGATCGAAGTAATACATGCAGAGGACAAAAGCCGCAGAGAGAATCAGTATTTTCAGCAGGCCCTGTTCGTAATGCAACATCAAGCTGGCATCGTTTGCGCCAAGGCGCACCACCGCGGCCACGACAAAAGAAAGGGCAACCAAGCAGGCCTCGCAAATGCCGAGTAGCAAAGTGCGAATAGCAAAATAAGTATGAAAAAGCCGGATCACAAAACCACCCTCGAGCTTCGCCGGCCTGCGATCAGGCCCGGTTAAGTCCGTAATATTGATCGGTATAGCTCGTGCTATCGAATTCCGCAGCTTCGTTAAGAACCACTCCCGCCATTTTCGGATTGTCCAGACTTTCCAGGCTCTGCTTCAGAGCTCGGATGGGCGTAACGCCCTCGCGGACGACTACCACCGTGCCGTCCACCATGCGCGACCATAAATTGGCGTCGACAACCGCCAAGATCGGGGCGGAGTCTACTACGACCCAATCGAAGCATCCCGCCAGACGACTGAAGACTTCGGCGAAGCGGGACGATTGAAGAACATGGGAAGGTTGATCGGACATGGTTCCGGCGCCAAGAAACCACAGCGACAAATCGTCAAGCCGACGAAGGTAGCGAAAGATTTTGTCGTGATCTTCGCGTCCGGCCCACCATTGACCGATACCTTCGGGTTTTCCTAATCCGAACAGCGAGGCCAGCGCCGGACGGTGCAAGTCTCCTTCGATAACCAGAACCCGCGAGCCGGTGTGTTTGGCTAGCGTGACCGCGAGGTTTCCCGAACACTAAGGTCTTACCTTCGTTGCTGACCGCGCTGGTGATTTGCACGGACTTTAGTTCACGCTGCTTGCGCTGGCTCTCCAGGCGAGTCACCAGGGCGCGGAATTTTTCGGCAGCAAGGCCGCGTGGATCGGTTAAGGCCACCAATCTGGATTTCTCGGTAAGAACAATCTTGGCGGCTCCGGTGCTTTCCATTTCCACCGGAGATGCGATTACGTGATTGAACAGATCTAAAGGTCGGGAAGTTTCGATATTGACAGGGTTAGCTTTGCGGCGTTCTTTCTCCATCCGTCGCAAGGTTTCGTAAAGCCGGCTCACTACGATTTCACCCAGGTTTGAATCGCGGCATTTGCGATGGCCTTCACTGCGCCACCATACAAATCTTCCTTGGTTCGCTCGGCGAATTTAAACTCCAAGCCGGGTGTTTCCGAGCTCGCATCATCCGAGGCTGTCGCAGGCGGCATATCCAGGGCAAAATCAGCGGCGACTTCCTGAACAATGGAGGGAGTGATACGACGTTTCTGGAGGCCAAATCCCAACATCAGGGAGTTTTCGCAAAGCGTATTGATCAACCGGGGAATTCCTCTGGAGATGGCGTAAATCTCTTCCACCGCTTTGCGCGAAAAAATGGCATGGAGCTTGGCTATTCCGCCGGCTAACTCCAGGCGTCGCTGAATATAGCCGTCCACCTCTTTCAGGTTGAGAGGGCCCAGTTTGTAGCGCAAGCCAACGCGCTGCTTGAGCTGTCGCAATTCGTGGGAATTCAATTTGCGATCCAGTTCCGGCTGCCCGACTAAGATAATCTGCAGCAATTTGTGTTGCGTGGTTTCCAAATTGGTGAGCAAACGAATTTCCTCGAGAAGTTCCCAGCTAAGCAGTTGCGCTTCGTCGACCACCAGGGCGGTGGTCAAGTCTTCGCGCGAGCGAGCCAACAGATAATTGTTCAAGCGCGCCAGTGCTTCACTTTTGGAACGCGCGAGATGTGGAAGCCCAAGGTCGGTCAGCACCTGTTCCAGGAAATTCTGAACCGTGAGGAGTGGGTTGTAAATGTAAGCAAACGCGACCTTGTTCAGCGTTAGGGATTCCAATAGGCACCGAAGCAGTAAACTCTTTCCGGTACCCACCTCGCCGGCGATTACGACGAAACCTTTGCGCCGGACAATGCCGTAATTCAACAGCGCGAGGGCTTCATTGTGTTGAGGCGTGGGGCAAAAAAAATACGGATCCGGGCTGACCTCGAAGGGACTGCGCTTTAAATTGTAAAATTCTTCGTACATACGATTTCAGCTCTTATAAAAAGCGATTAGATTTCCTGCCACGATCAAGACCACCATGATGGCCGCGGCACCCAACTCCAGGCGATGGCGCAGAAAGTTGGCGCGCTCTTCGCCTGCCGCGACGATATGGGGGATGCCTACGAGTACGCGAATTTGTGCAGCCCGCTCGATGTCTGCCTGGTGACGCACCAGCACGTTCATCATTTCCAGAATGGCGGCAAGAATTAGTCCCAGGATCGCCCCCGCAAATAAACCACCGAGGCTGAATAGCAGATGGTTGGGCGCCGCCGGACGATCCGGCAAACTGGGTGGATCCAGAATTCGAAATTGTTCGCCCTGCTGGCGCTGCTCAAGGCTGGTGGCCAACTGAGACTGATTTTGCTTTTGCAGTAAGGAGTTGTAATTCGCTTTCGACTCTTCGTAGCCGCGGGAGACGTCCGCCAACTGCTGCTCCGTTTGCGGCGTGAGGTTCAGACGGTTGCGATAGGTGGCAATTTGAGATTCCAGCGAGCGAACGCGCTCCGCGGAATTCTCGACTTCCAGCCTGATGGCTTTAAGTTGGCTTTGCACCTGAATAAGGGAGGTGGCGCCGCCGCGTTCCGATTGGTCCATTGGGCCGGCATCAGCGGATCTCGACGGTTTACCCATGTCGGGGCGAGTGCCAAGCTCGGCTTGCATCTCTTTCTTCAGCTTTTCTTTCTTGGCTATTTTTTCTTTCAGGGCAATTACGTCGGGGTGTTGCTCGGTCAGGCGTGAGCGGGCGTCTTCCAGCTTCTGGCGCAATTCGCTCAGTTCCTCGTTGATGCCCTGCAACGAAGAGGTAGAGGAACCATCGGTATTCAATTTATTCTGGGCGGCTTGATATTCCTGTTGTAGGGATTCGAGATACAGGCGCCGCTGTTTGGCCCCGTCCAAGGCCCGTTGCGACTCCTGCAATTGATTTTGTAGGCCGGACAGGATGGTGGTGTTGGATTCGACTTCGCTAGGCAAATCTCCAAAGTGCGCGGCCTTAAACGCGCGGACTTTGGCTTCCTGCTCCTCCAGTTTTGCCCGCGCCTCGGTCAACTGGCTTTGCAGGAATGTAGTCGTGCTCTCGGAAAGTTGCTGTTCAAATTTTAAGTTTTCGTCGATGAAGAGGGAAGTAAGTTCGCTATTCACTTCCTGCGCCAATTGCGGCGACGCAGCGGAATAGTCAATTTTGAAAGAAGTGAGCTGCCCGGGGCGCGCCGGCGAATCGACCAGCGAAATTTTGATGTCTTTGCGCATCTGTTCGACGGGATCTTCCGACGTGGTGAATCTGCGACGAACGGTATAGAGATGAAATCGGTTAATGGTGGCCTGCAAACGTGTTCTGCTGAGAATTTGCTGGGTCATACTTTGCAAACGGTCCTGCAGGCTCACGTTTACGTTGCGCACAACGTATTGTTCTGGGACTTTTTGCTGTTCGACAAGGATCAGGGCTTCGGACTTATAGCTTGAAGGTATCAGCCAACTGACGCACCAAACCGTCAGCCAGCATACGAATAGCGGAAGGAGAATGGCCCAACGCCGCCGCACAACCATGGCCCAGTAATTCGAAAGACCCTGGGATCCCTGCTCTTCCGTGTCTTCTATCATTTCGCTGACCATGGGGCGCAAAACCCGACCTGCGGAGACACCTGTCCGAGCTGCTATGCATGCGGGTGCGGGCACAAATAGTTGCACGCGGCAGTCCATTATTCAACCCAAAAGGGCGTTCGTGGCGAACTGATGAAAGAGCAGGATTCGCGCAGTAGTCCTGTACGTAATGGAAACGTAGTTCCATAACATGCGTCGCGAAATAATCGCGCAACCTCCGCGCTGCCGAGACTTACGGGATATAATCACGTGCCAAAGTTCTTCATGAGTGTCGCGATTCGGCGACACTTTTGAACCGTTCCGCTCGCTTTGTGGTGCGTGGAATGCTTCCGCTCTACTCATGTCAACCGCTGTTCCAGTCACGCGAAGCTCCAGCAATCGCCAAGTCTCCTTGCTTAGGGTTGGGATTCTGGCGGCGCTGGTGGGACTGCTCTACAGCGAAGTTATACCAAGCTTGGTTTCGCAATGGTGGCACGACCCTGATTATGGTCACGGGATATTCGTGCCGCTCTTTTCTGCTTTCGTATTATGGCGCGAACGCTCTCGCTGGCTGAAAACTGAAATCCAGCCTAATAATTTCGGATTTGTCGTCATGCTGGCAGGAGTTTGTGTGCTGTTTCTGGGTACGCTCGGTGCGGAACTATTTTTGAGCCGGGTTTCCATGCTGATATTGCTGGCAGGGATGATTTTATTTCTTGCGGGGTGGGGCGCTCTGCGAGCCGTCTCGTTTCCGCTGAGCTATCTGGTGTGGATGATTCCAGTTCCCGTCATCGTCTACAACGAGATTACTTTTCCGTTGCAGTTACTGGCGTCTCGTCTCGCGGCCGCCAGCCTGGAAGGCTTTCACATACCGGTGTTGCGCGACGGCAATATTTTAATTATGTCGAATTATTCCGTGGAAGTTGTGGAAGCTTGCAGCGGGGTCAGGTCGCTGGTTTCGCTTATGGCGCTGGCAGTTGCTTACGGCTACCTGGTGTCTCCGCGATTTTCGACGCGCGCCATTCTTTGTGTACTGATGGTGCCCATCGCGATTGTCAGCAATGCGGCGCGGATCATGGGAGCCGCGGTGCTGGCGCGAAACTTCGGACCTGCAGTTGCTCAAGGGTTTCTGCATGAATTTTCAGGGTGGGTCATTTTTTTGCTAGCGGTGCTGCTGATGCTCGGCTGCCATTGGATTGTTCGACGTTTCGAACCGGATCGGGGCAGTGCCGCCCATGCTTAAGCTGGTTGCTTCTATCCGGTATGCAGTCACAGGAATTTTTCTGGCCGCAGCCTTCTTTTTGTTGCATGCCGTAAGCCACGGTGAGCCAGTCCATGATCACAAGCCGCTGAGCCAACTGCCCCGCAGCGTCGGGTTGTGGACGGCGGAAGAACATCCGATTGCGGACGAAATTCTGCTGGCTACTGGAGTGGCCGATTATACCAACCGGCTCTACCAAACCGCCGGAGCTACGCCAGTGCAGTTGTATGTAGGCTATTACGCCACACAAAAAACCGGCGACACGATTCACTCGCCAAAAAACTGCCTGCCCGGGTCCGGGTGGGAGCCCGTGCGATCCGGCATTGTGCAAATTGTTAGTCCAGGACGCGCTGGAGTTGCGGTGAATGAATATGTGGTACAGCAGGGTCAGAGAAGGCAGTTGGTCTTTTATTGGTACCAAGGGCGCGGCCGAGTGATTGCCAACGAGTATGCCGGCAAATTCTGGATGGTGGCGGACGCGATCACGCGAAATCGAACAGATGCAGCGCTGGTGCGGCTGGTCACGCCCATCAACGGGGATGAGACCCAGGCTCGCAGTCGGCTAACGGAATTCGCCGAAGGGATTTTCCCACAACTAGAACAAGAGTTTCCGAACTGATTTCGGGGGAAACGAGACACGGATATGACCGGAGTACGAAGACTGACGACGACGGCGGTCGCGCTGGCGCTGCCTTGGTTACTGGGCGCCTGCACGCATGACCCGCAAAAGGCCAAAGCGAAATATCTGGCGAGCGGCGAGAAATTCATGAAGAAAGGCCAATACAGCGACGCCAGCATTGAATTTCGTAACGCTCTGAGGCTGGATCCCCGATTTGTGGATGCTTATTATCAATTGGCACAAGCCGATTTAGCACAAAGAGAATGGCAGGGAGCGTATTCCTCGCTGTCGAAGGCTATCGAACTTGACCTTGGGCGACTGGATGCGCGCCTGGACCTGGGCCGGTTGTACTTCGCCGCGCGGCAATTCGATAAAGCCAATGACGAAGCCATATCTATTTTGCGAGAACAACCAGACAACGTAGGTGCACATCAGTTGCTGGGGGCGGCACTCATCGGCCAACAGAAGCCAGACGAGGCTCTCGAGTCGTTCATTCGCGTCACACAATTGCTTCCCAATGACTCGCTCGCTTTCATCAACCTGGCGTTGGTGCAAGTGAGCTTGCGCCGATTTCCGGATGCAGAAGAAAGCTTTAAAAAAGCCGTTGCTGTGGATCCCCAATCCTCGCAAGCAATCATGGACCTGGCAAATTTCTACTACCTGCAAAATAAACTTCCCTTGGCGCAAGATGCGCTGCAGGCGGGTCTGAAGAACAATCCGGAAGCGATCGAGATATATGTGGACTGGGCCAACATCCTTTCAGACGCGGGTAAGCTCAAAGAGGCCTATGCGGTTCTGGATTCGCTGAGAAATCGCCTGCCGAAATCTCCCGCGGCAGCCATCGCCATCGGCGACTATTACGCCGGGCGGAGCAACTTTGACAAATCCATCGCCGAATATCAGCGAGGCCTTGCGGTGGGTAACAGTAATCTCGAGATCGAGAAGCGAATGGAGGAGTTGTACCTCAACTTCAACCGCGTCGCCGAAGCCGCGAAGCTGGAAGAACCGTTGATGAAACAGGCACCCAAGGATCCGCTGGTCGCAACCCTGCAGGGGCGTTTGTTGCTAGCGCAAGGAAAGAACCAGGAGGCCATCATCGCGCTTGGGAGCGCCATCAAGGCGGCGCCAGACTCCGCGCAGCCGCACTATTTCCTTGGCCTGGCTTATCTGCAGACGCAAAGTCTGGGCCAGGCCAACAGCGAGTTTCAGGACGCTGTTCGGTTATCTCCCGGATTTCCCCTGGCGTTGCGAAGGCTGGCGGAAATAAATATCGCTCAAAATCATCCTGCGGACGCTTTGGTCTACGCGCAGGAGTTGGTCCACGACTCTCCCTCCGACGCCCAAGATCGCATTCTGCTGGGAGAAATATTTTTGCGGCAAGGACAGTTGTCTGCCGCAGAAGAACAACTGCTGACTGCCGGTCGCCTGGCGCCCAGTGAACCGCTGACGCATTTGAACCTGGCACGCGTATATGCCGCGGCCAAGAAGTGGCCTCAAGCCGATCATGAATTCAAAATCACCTGCGAGCTTGGCCCTGCGAACTTCGCGTTACTTTCTGCCTATTCCGATTTTCTGACAGCTCATCAGCAGGGTCCGAAGGCTCTTGAGCTGGTGCGACAATTCACTGCGGCTAATCCGAACAATGCGGAGGCCCACATAAAACTGGGAACTTTGCAATTGGAGTCCAAAGACACTAATGCGGCGTTGTCAGAGTTCCAGCTTGCGTTGCAGCTCGATCCGCAGGATATCCAGGGCTATGTGCAGTTGGCGTCCTTGTACGAATCCAAGAAGCAGACGGATGAGGCGATTGCCCAGTACCAGAAAGCGTTGAGCGTGCGACCGAATTTCGCGCCGTTGATCACCATGATCGGGAACCTGTATCTCGACAAAGGAGATTTGGCTACGGCGCGCAACTATTTTGCGAAGGCCATGGAGGCGGATAGTCATTTTGCGGTAGCCAATGCCAACATGGCGTGGGTGGATGCCCAGGAAGGCAGGGACCTGGATGTGGCTTTGGGCTTGGCCCAAAGCGCCAAATCGCAAATGCCGGATGTGCCGTCCATATCCGATACGCTGGGGTGGGTGATGTACAAAAAGCACAATTATTCCGGCGCTATCCCCTTATTGCAGGAATGCGTAAAAAAGGATCCGGAATCCGCTCAGTACCGCTACCATTTGGGGTTGGCTTTAGTCGCGGCGGGGCAAAAAAATCCGGGCAAAACTCAACTTCGCGCCGCGCTGGAGATGAATAAATTGCGACCGGAAGATAAAGAGCAGGCGCAGACGGCGTTAGCCACGGCGAACTGAATTCACCGCGCAAACGTCCGCCGTCTGGATTCCGCAGCGGAGTGCCGTACTGAGAGTCCTGAGCTTCATAGTCGCTAGAAGAACAAACATTTATGTTGAAACCACCAAAATTGATTGACTTAAGCAGGCAAGTCGAATATTAGTCTGCACTACCAAAGTTTCGAATCATTAGCATGCCTGCAATAAATTTCGAAATCACTGAAAGCGTTGGATTCGATTTATAGAAGGCTCCGGCCTAAGGATTCTTGACATGAAAAACTTACTTCTAGCTGCAATTTTGACGGCAGGGTTGTTAAGCCTTACTCCCGCGCTGCATGCTCAGACCACCATGACTTTTGTCACGCCCACGGGTGCAAACAGCGATGGCCTGCCCGTCGACGCAACGGCGACTTTCGCCGTGTCCGCCGGGAAGATTGTGGTAACGCTGACGAATTTGCAGTCCAATACTGTGAGCGCTGAACAGACAATCACAGATATTGGTTTCACTCTGTCGGGCTCAGTTGGCAGAATCAGCTCCTTCTCAAGCTCTTCTCAAGATGTAACGATCAAGAGCAATGGGATGTTTTCGCTGGGTCGGCCTGGCGTCTCGACTGGGTGGGGTTATGCTGGTGCGGGAAACGGTTTGGTTCTGTGCGTGGTGTGCCCGTACGGAATGAAGGGTGAAGAAGGCCAAGGGATTATCGGCCCAGGTCCTTATCGTGGCGCAAACGGCTCCGTGGACCGAAGTCACGACCCATTCCTGTATCAGACGGCCACATTCACGATATTTGACAAGAACATTACACCTGGGACGCTGATTACCGGAGTAACGTTCTCTTTCGGCAACGATCGCGATCTGGATTTGATTAACGGCGTGCCGTCAGGCATGCCCACGACCCCTGAGCCTCAATCCATGCTGCTCTTCGGGAGCGGATTGCTCGTAGTGGGCGGGATTCTCCGGCGTCGCTTGATTTCGGCATAATTTTTAGTATTTTTGATGGAGTCAACGACGACCGGTCAGCCTTGATCGGTCGTCCTTGTTTTGTGTTGATCGTTATCGAACTAGTGCCAGGTGTAATAGGGCAAGCTTACGTGCCGATCAGCTAGTTGCTCCGGGACCACCATTGGCAGTTTCCGCCCATGGATCAATCACGATCTTGGTCACATTCTGTTCTTTGTCTCGCCATACTTTGTACATTTCCGGCGCTTCATCCAAGGTGATGCGATGAGAAATGATGTAGCTGGGGTCAATCTGACCTTTCTCGATGCGATCCAAGTAGCGGCTTCATGTAGTTGTGCATGTTGGTCTGGCCCATTTTCATGGTGATGCCTTTCCCGAAGGCCGCGCCAAACGGAACTTTGTCGAGCAGGCCGCCATACACGCCGGGAATGGAAACGGTCCCGCCCTTGCGCACCGCTTGAATGGCTTGTCTTAGAACGCTGGGCCTATCCGTTTCGAGCAGCAGCTGCGGTTTTCACTACATCATAGATGCCCTGAAGTTCGGTCGAGTGAGCTTCCAGGCCAACGGCATCGATACACGAGTCTGGTCCGATGCCGCCAGTTAGGTCCTTCAGCGCGGTCAAGCACGTTCACGTCTTCCTCGGAATAATCCACTGTGATTGCGCCGATGGAGCGAGCCAAGTCGAGCCGTTCGGGAAACCGGTCGATGGCGACGACGCGGGCCGCTCCCAGCATGAAAGCGCTGGCAATCGCAAACTGGCCGACGGGGCCGCAACCCCAAACAGCGACGGTATCGTTTTCCTAGAATTTGCGCATTTTCCGCAGCCATGTAGCCGGTCGGGAAAATATCGGAAAGGAACAGAACTTTTTCGTCGGGCAAGATCGCTTTCGATCTTCAGAGGACCGACGTTGGCGAACGGGACCCGGACATACTGCGCCTGGCCGCCGGCATATCCGCCCATCATGTGGGAATAGCCGAACAAGCCCGAGCCCGAATATCCGTAGGCAGCTTCCATCAAGTGGGCGTTCGGATTGGTGTTGTCGCATGCCGACCAGATTTTTTTCTTGCAGAAATCGCAGTTGCCGCATGCGATCGTGAAGGGCACGACCACGCGGTCGCCCCGGCGGAGGTTGGTAACGTCCTTGCCAATTTCTTCGACGATCCCCATGAATTCGTGTCCCAGGATGTCGCCTTCTTCCATGGTGGGAATGAAGCCGTCGAACAGATGCAAATCCGAACCGCAGATCGCAGTGCGGGTAATTTTTATGATCGGCGTCATGCGGGTTCAAAATCGCAGGATCCGGGACGTTATGAACTTCTACTTTGCCTGTTCCCATCCAACATAGTGCTTTCATGTGAAGCTCCAATCTGGAATATTTATGCCGTTGCTTTGCGCTTCTGTCCTGAAGGGGTAGGAATTTTTTCGCCGTATGCCGATTTCTTCATTCTGGCGACGGTACCGCGGGGCCCGTGCGATTGCCCCTGTATGCGGGGGATTTCACCGGTTTCAGCCAACGCCTTGAAATGGCGCAAGTTTTCGATCACTGCCTGCTTGGGATTGCGGCCCACGATTGACTGGAAGAGATTGGCCAGTTTGCCGAGACGAAATTCCTGAAGCAGGGTCACCAGCGTGCCGCGGCCGCCCGGGGCATTCTCAAAGATCACTTCGCCGGCGTTTTCCGGTTCGCCGCTTGTTGACCGCCAGGCGATGCGTCGACCTGGTTCATCGGCCAGGATTTCGGAATCCCATTCAAGGGTCTTGCCGTCCGCATCTTCGCCAGTCCGCATCACCCAATGGGAAGTTGCTGTGCCGGTCTTGGTTACCTGAACAATCTGTTCTTGCCATAACGGGGCGTTTTCAATGGCATGCCACATTTCATAAAGCTTAGCGGGCTCGACCTGGATTAGAGCGCTGGTTCGGGCCCAAATTTTGCCGTCCTTGTCTTCAGGAGGCGGTAGGTAGCGGCCATCGGCGATGACGCCAACGCTGGATTGAAGTGGTACGGCTTCGGCATTAGGTTTTTCGTTCAAAGCTTTGTTCATAAGATTTCCTTTCTAAGTGGTCCGCGCAGAATCCTCTAAGAGCCAGCCGTTTTTGGGCGAGCCATCTTTTCGTGCATGGCACCCTTGACTGCGCCGGGCGTAACGTTTGCCAACATACCTTCCAGCTTTGTCTTGGTCGATGCGGCGTAGACGTGATCTTTGCCGGCCATTAAGGCTTCAATACCCTGGCGCGCCACATCGTCAGGATTGCTTTCCTTTTTCCCTTCGGAACCTACTTCGGTGTCGTCCATTCCCGCGCGATGAAAGAAATCGGTGTCGGTGGGCCCAGGTTGAAGAGCGGTTACAGTAATGGCGGTGTCGCGCAATTCGTACCGGATGCTGTGGGCCAAGGAAAGGTCGAATGCTTTGGTGGCCGCGTAGACCGCTTCGCGCGGAGCAACCATTTCCCCAGCGATGGAAGCGGTGAATAGTATTTTTCCCTCATTGCGGGCAACCATGTGTTGCACTATGCGTTTCGCCAGGTGAACTGTACCGGTGCAATTTAAATTCACCATGTTTAGTTCTTCGTCCAGATCGGTCTCGGAGAACAGTCCACCGACGCCAACTCCCGCGTTGATGCAAGCGATATCAAGATCTCGATTAAGGGAGGTCACTTCGCTCCAGAGTTTTTCCACTCCTTCGCGGGTGGCTAGATCGGCTTGTATCTCGTAAACTTCCACGCCGTTCGACTTCAACGTCTCAACCGCCTCGGCCAGCCGGTGTCCTGCGGAGCAAACCGCTAAATCGTACCCGTGACCGGCGAGCTCCTTTGCCAGTGATAAACCGATGCCGCTAGAAGCTCCAGTGACTAACGCGAACTGATTTCCCATGTGAATCCTTCGTTGATAAGCGTCGTTTAGCTGAGTACAGCTTGAGAGTCGCAGGGGCGCTTACCGATTTACATCCTAGAAAGTGGGTATTTTTTGCGGTGGAGGACTAGGTGTGACGCTTAGACGAAAGAGCTCCGGTTTATTTCCTAGCCCGGCCATCGGCAACCCAGGGTTGCAGCGCTAAATGATAAAATGGTTTTCAGAGACCTGTTATGAAACGATCTGGATATGCCGATTTGCCTCTGCATGGTGGGCGGGTGCCGCCGTGGTTGTCGGAACGAATGACCACTTTGGGGTCGGCGATTGCGGAAAATATTATTTATAACTACGGGAGCGGAGAATTTCTTTCGCGGTTGAGTGACCCGTTCTGGTTTCAGGCTTTCGGCAGCGTGATGGGCATGGATTGGCACTCGTCAGGAATCACAACTTCCGTGGTGGGCGCGTTAAAGCGCGGCCTGAATCCGCGAGCCCATGAACTGGGCATGCATGTTTGTGGCGGGCGAGGAAAACAATCGCGGAAGACGCCAGCGGAATTGAGTGCGGTTGCGAATGCCGCGCGGATTCGCAGGCGATGCGTTGGTGCGCACCAGCGGCTGACGGCAAAAATTGATAACAACGCGATTGCGGACGGGTTTCAGCTGTACTTGCACACATTTATCGTGAGCGACGCGGGGGAGTGGGCGGTGGTGCAGCAAGGGATGAATCCGGGGAACGGGCTGGCGCGGCGATATCACTGGCATTCCGCGACGGTGCGGGATTTTACGTGTGATCCGCACACGGCGATTGTCGGGCGAGCATCAGGGCACGATTATGAATCTGGTGGATGCGCAGCTGCGGTGCCGGCACAGAAGGCGATGCTGGAGATGGTGCGGGAAGAGCCGCAAGACACTTTGACGCGAAGCGGCGAAGTTGACGATGCCGCGGCACCACGAGGTGCGCGCGAAGGAAGTGGATTTGAAGCGACTAGGCGCTGTTATTGGCGGTGGCTTATGAGCGCGAATCTGCGCGATTTCGCTTCTTTATTGTTATTGGAGAATCTCGGGCCCAGGACGCTGCAAGTCGCTGGCCTTGATTGCGGAAGTGGTGCATGGGACGCCCAGCCGATTTTCGGATCCGGCACGTTTTTCTTTTGCGTTGGGCGGGAAGGACCGGCATCCATTTCCTGTTCCGTTGAAAACTTATGACGAATCGATTGCAGTTTTGCGGACAGGATTGGATAGCGCGAAAGTGGGGCACACGGAAAAAGTGGAGGGATTCAAGCGGCTGGAGCGATTTGTGCGCAATGTGGAGGAAGGTACCAGCCGGTGGCGCATTTTGCCGGAGCGATCGCGCACGAGCATGCCATTTCTGCGTCGCTGGATGGGCGCAGCGTGTTTGACGATGGAAAGCAGTCCAGATCGCCCAAGGCGCAAACCAGTGCGCTCCCAAAAAGCACGTTAGCGCTGTTCGAACAGCCACGAAGCGAATGAGGCTACGGCGTTGCCAAAGAGTTGCGCCAATTGGCCTGATCATCAGCGTGGGCTTGAGTCAGCTCTCAGCCGCTTGCGACTCGCGGCCTGTGCACCCTTCTTCCCAGAGCGATCGCACGGATTTTGGAAGATGCGCGATGGTGCGTTTTTTTCTTGGCTGCTGGCGGCTTTCTTGATATTTTTGCGTGCTGCGGTAGCTTTGTTTAGATGGCATGGTGTCCCTCCGATCATTTTGATCTTTACTGTTAAGACTTATTTCTCTTCATTGATTCCCAATTCAGCTAAATTGTCCAAGAGTTCACCGGGATCGTCGTAAACTAGGTGGGCGCCAGCGCGTTCGAGCTCTTCCTTGGCGTAACCGCCACACAACAACCCGACGCCAAGCGCTTTCATGCGACGGCCGGCGAGAAGGTCCCACGGGCTATCGCCGACGATGATGCGTCGGTAATCGAGACGCCTAGTTTTTCAGCAGCGAAGAGGAAAATATCCGGAGCGGGCTTGGCATTTTTGACGTCGTCGCCCGTGACTACTGGCAAAGATTTAGGGAGATGCAAATCTTTTACTAGCTTTTCTGTTTGAGCGCGTTCGCCACTGGTGGCGATGGTCCAAGGCAAGCCGATTTTGGATAGGTGCCGCAAGAGTTCGCGGGCACCTGGAAGGACACCGAATAGTTTTGATTTTGCGGGTGAAGTATTTCGCGTGGCCTTTCTCCAAGACGATTATGACGGCGGGGTTTGTGGAGTGGCCTATTTCGCGCAAGAAGCCCGGGCAGAAAAAAGGATCCGCTCATGCCAATGCGGCGGTGAATTTTCCAGTTGGGGATATCCATACGAAAGTCGGTGAAGGTAACGTGCCAGGCAAGAACGTGTTGATAGGCGCTGTCGACCAGCGTGCCATCCAGATCGAAAAGCATTGGAGGGAGTGGGACCACCTGGTCACGTTCGGCGAGGAAGCGTTCGGTCAGCGTATTGATTCGTTTTTTATAATCGGCGATAGGCTACAGAGATGCATGCAAAGATTCCATCAGATTTTTGTAAGCGCATTTATTGCCGCGGTTAAAGGCTGGCGACTCTTAAAAAAATCCCTCCAAGGATCAGCAGCGCTTAAACGCTTGTTCATAATTGCCAAGATTGAATTCGGAAGGGTCGAGCGCCGGGCTAACTTCCGACCATGAGAGGGGAGTTGAAAACGGCGCTTTGGGACGGCGCCGCACGGAGTAGGGCGAAACCACCGTCTGGCCAAAACCGTTGCGATAAGGATCGAGATAGACGCGCTGCTTGCGGGCGGCGATGGAATGTTCGACGGTAAGTTCTTTGGGGAATTGCGCCGCGAGGCGGGCGACCAGCGATTCCGCAAAGGACAAAACTTCGTCCACGTCAGGTCTCGGGCTTGAAGTGGAACAAAAACATGCAGACCGCGGCTTCCGGAAGTCTTTGGAAAGGATTCCAGCTTCAACACATCGAGAACTTCTTTGAGGTCGAAGACCGGCACGAGCAGCGTCGCTGAATTTTCCAGATTGCGGATCCATATCGAAACAAACCCAGTCCGGTTTACGCAAGGAAGAGGCGCGGCTACCGGATACATGAACGGCGATGCAACCGAGATTGGCCAGCGCGAGTTGCGTGGCGAGCGAACCGCCGACGACGTAATTTGTGGATTTCGCGGATTTGCCTACATGGGCGATCTGCTTGGTGGGCGTGCCGGGCGGCATGCTGGAAGGGGCTTCTTTCTGATAAAACAGCCGCCGCGCATGCCGTCGGGGCAGCGTTCGAGAGAGAGGATGCGATCCTTTACATAAGGCTGGAGCTTGGGAAAAACGTTGGCGTAAAATTCGATGAGTTGGAGTTTGGTGTAGCCTTCGTCGGGCCAGAAAATTTTTCCGGGATTGGAAACCGCGATCGGGAGATGTTGAGCCGGGACCGGGAGCAGTTTTGGTTTTCGTGGCGTTCTTTAGACTTGGATTTTTCGCGGCTTTGCGATTTAATGGATTTGTGATTTCGTTGTTTGGTTTTCATGCGGCGAACTCCGGCATGCGGACTTCCTGCGCACTTTTGTCATCGCGAAGGCCGAGAAAAACCGGCTGGCGAAGCTTTTTGTCGGTGGTCCATTCCTGAAAGGAGATTTGGGCGACGAGTTTGGGGGCAAGAAAGGTAACGTCGCGCGTCTCTCGGAGGATCAACGAAGGCGCTTTGCTGGCGGACGAGTGGGCGGAATTTCTTGAAAAGCATGCCCAGCGATTGAGCGTTGAAGCCGGTGCCGACTTTTCCGACGAAGTGTAGCTTGTCGCGATCATAGGCTCCCAGTAAAAGAGCGCCAAAATGGTTTCGCGATCCTGAAGGCTCGGTGTAACCACCGATCACGAATTCTTCCTCCTGATGAACTTTCACTTTGAGCCAGGAACTGGAACGGCCTTCGACATAGGGCGAAGAGAAATCTTTGGCGACTAGGCCTTCGAATTTGCGCTCGATGGCCAAGCGGTAGGCTTCAAAGCCGATCGCCGACAGACGACTGGAGGGAATAATTACTTTATTGCGGGCGGTACGATCGTTCCAGGATGGTGCGAAGGATCTCCAGGGCAACGGGGTTGAGACCGGGCGAGGTCCTGACCATCTTTAAAAGGCAATCGAAAATTGCGAAGACCGATTTGGCGGTGCCTAGATTTTGCAGCAATTGAAAACGTGACACTCCCGCGCGATCGAAAACCGAAACTTCGCCGTCGAGCAGAAGCGTGGAAGGCCGAAGGGCGCTCATGGCTTTGGCAATATCGGGAAAACGGTCCGTACGGTCGATGGCGTTGCGAGAATAGAGGCGCACCGCGAGGACCTTCTTTGTAAGCCAGAATTCGGTAGCCATCATATTTTTCTTCGTAAACCCAGCCGGGCTTGTGAATGGCTCGCGCACGAGAGTGGCTAACATGGGTTGCACGCGAAATGGGATTTGGTCCGGCACCGAGAAGATCGAGGAGTTTCAGGTAGAAGCTTTGCGGCGGGCTGAAGTGCGCGAGCCTTTAGGCTTAACAACGGGCTCTTTGCCAGAGGTTTTACGCGAGGTTTTTGCGGCCGGGGACTTCGCCGCAGATCTAGACAAACTTTTCTTAACAAAGTGTGCCGGGTCTCCTGTGGCTGCTTTGACCGGGTCGCCGCCACTATCGCGCGCGATTTCAGATAGGAGGCGATTCGAGATGGCGGAGCGAGGCATTTCCTCCGCAACATCGACGTCCGATGCAAATTCGTCACGATGCTTTATCAACAGCCAGGAAGTTTTCGAACTGCTGCCATAGCCGCGAGTGCGCACCAGAACCCAGGAACCGCTTAATTTTTTACCGTGCAGCGTGAATTTCAGGTCGCCCTTTTCTAATGCGACCGAGACATCAGGGCTCTCAGGCGACCAGGAGCCTTTATCCCACACCATCACCGTGCCGCCGCCGTACTCGCCTTCTGGAATCACGCCCTCGAAATTCGCATAGTCGACGGGATGATCTTCCATATGCATGGCCAACCGTTTGATAGAAGGGTCGAGCGAAGGCCCCTTGGGAATCGCCCAGGATAGAAGCGTGCCTTGATATTCGAGCCGAAAGTCGTAGTGAAGATGAGAGGCGCGATGTTTCTGAACTACATAAATGTGCGCCGACTTAGACTTTGTTCCAGTCGTTTTTTCTCCGGAAGGCTCCGGGGAAATCTTGAAGTCGCGTTTCTTTTGGTATTCGTTGAGCGGCATTTGCGATTGTTCTGAAATTTAATCGGGCTCGCGAAGCAAAGTGCCATGCGAGCCCGATCGATTCGATTTCACAAACTCCGACTATTCTTCGTGACCCGGAGCCGGGGCGTTCTCGCTATCCCCGGCTCGCTTCACTGTCGGTTGACTTGGCCGGATTTTCTCGACTCTCAGGTGGTTGATTGTCGGACTGGCGTCCGGTGTTGGCCTCTTCCGTTTGGCCGCTTCCGGATGTAGCGTCGCCGCTGGGATCGATATCGGTTTCCAGCATGCGACGCTTGGCTTCCGTTCCGTGTCCGTTTGCAGAATCGCGAGCCATTAGCTTAAGCCCGCGCGGTCTTGGACTTTTTGCGGACAGGCGACGGAGTCTCTTCTCCTTCTTCCTCACCCTCTTCCGCCGATCCTTCTTCAGACCCTTCGCCCATGGCTTTCACATTGATGTCGCTGGCCAAGTCAGTAAGCTTCTGGTCGGTTTCTTTCTCTTCTTCGAGAGTCTGCTCGAGTAGCTCCACGGCTTTCTCTTCGCCGAGCAGTTCAGCGTAGGTGCGCACCGTGCCGTAGGCAGCAATTTCGTAGTGCTCGACGCGCTGAGCAGCCGAAATCAATGCCGCATCCATCACGTCCTCGTCAAAGTCTTCGTCCATCATTTCCTGGCCTTCAGCGATCACGCCCTCCATACCCTTGCACTTCTTGCCGGACGGTTTCTCGCCCAATTCCTTGAAAATCTGCTCCAGGCGCTGCACATGGCCGCGAGTCTGTTCGAGATGCTCTTCAAAACCGGTGCGGAGCTCGTCGGATGTGGCGGCCTTTGCCATCTTGGGCAGCGCTTTCAGAATTTGATTTTCGGCGTTATAAATGTCTTTCAGTTCGTCAACGTACAGTTCCTTCAGAGCGTCGTGTTCCATGATGTTCCTCCTAAATTTTGCAGCGAATTTAAGCTAAAGGTGCAGCCCCGACGCAGCCATCCAGCGGAGTACCTAAAGACCTGCATAATTTCGTGTAGCGCACTCCAGCGGAGCAAAAGCTTGGATTTACCTATTCGGCCACGCTCAGCGGCTGGGGGAAACCTTTGCAGCTTGACGGGCTCATCGTGCAATTCGCTTGAGTTAGCCTGTTTTTATCGAGTTTCCGACTTTTGCCATGTTGGCTTTCACCTTAGGGCCCCCTCTGATAGACTGTTTATCAGATAATTTCGCCTTACGCGAAGAAGCAGGAATAAACAAAATGGCAATGAAATGTGAACTTTGCGGCAAAGGGCCGCATTACGGGAATGTGATCAGTCACGCGAACAACACGCGTCGGCGACGTTGGAATCCCAATCTGAAACGAGTCCGCGCTCTGGTTTCCGGCAACCGTAAACAATTGCGGGTCTGCACCGCTTGCATTCGTGCCGGCAAAGTAAAGAAAGCTGCCTAAGATTCACTTGGTTCCCAATCCACGAGGACTTTTTATCGGGCAGAGCCAGGCACCAAGGCCTACCGTTGTCTCCTTCACAAAAGCTATTGCTTTTGCCGGAACCATTGCGCTCGTTCTGACCGTTGGTTGTCACCGGCAGACCCAACACTCGCCAGACGTTTGGGGTGTGGTGAACGGAAAAGAAATCAAGAAAGACGAAGTTGAGAAATATTATCGCACGCGGGTGAATCCGGAGGGCCCGGCACCTTCGCAGGAAGAAGCGCTGGCACTGAAGCTGAACGTGTTGGACGAGCTGATCAACAACGAGATTTTAATCGAGCGCGCCAAGAAACTAAACTTGGAAGCCAGTGATGGCGAAGTCGAAGACAAGTTCACCGAGTTGAAGAGCCCCTATACGGAAGACGAATTCCAGCGGCAACTGAAGGAGCGCGGGGTATCCGTGGATGATTTGAAGCGGGACCTGCGGCGGCAACTTTCCATTCAAAAATTGTTGAACCGCGAAGTGGTAGCAAAGATTTCCATCACCGATCAGGACGTTGCGGAATTTTACAACGCGAACAAGGCCCAGTTTAATGTGGCTGAACCGCAATACCGCATTGCGCAGATTGTAGTAACTCCGCGAAAAGAGCCGCAAATCCGCAATCGCAAGAATGACGATGCGACCAACGATGCGGAAGCCCAACGCAAAGTCAAAATGTTGATGGACCGCCTGAATACCGGTGCGGATTTCGCGCAACTGGCCATGGATTATTCCGAAGATCCAAATTCGGCGACTACCGGCGGAGACTTGGGATACGTTCCGGAATCGGCACTGAATCAGTCCGATCCCCTGCTAAAAAAGCTGGTGCTGGGGATGAAGCCGGGACAGGTGAGCCAGCCTCTGCAACTTAAAGAGGGTTACCGAATCTTGAAGTTGATTACCCGGGAGTCCCCGGGCTTGCGCGGTCTCGCCGAACCTCAAGTGCAACAAACCATCCGCGATACTTTGCGGAATCGCAAGGAACAGTTGCTGCGGGCGGCGTATCTGGCCGTAGCGCGTGACGAAGCGCATTCCACGAATTATCTGGCGCAACAGGTTATTGAAACTGCTGGCAAGCTCCCGGGCGGAGCAACAGCGGACACCGCCAGTAAACCCCTCGGGCATTAAAACGTATAGCACCCACTTTAAACCTAAGTTTCAGCTGATCCAAGCTACGATTTCTCCGGCATTGAGGGCTTGCCCCTCTTTAGCCAGAACCCGTTCGACCGTGCCGGATTTGGTGGAACGAATTTCGTTTTGCATCTTCATCGCTTCCACTACCAGTAAACCTTGACCGGCTTCCACCGTTTCACCAGTTTTTACCAGCAGACGCACTACCTTGCCGGCCATCGGCGCAGTGATCTGTTGGCGGCCTTCTACTTCCACATGGCTCGCATTCCGGCCTTGCCACGAGCGTGGATCGGAAATTTCTGCGATGAATTCACGAAGGCCCGTCTGTACCTTCAGCTTGCCGTCAGCAGCGCGCGCGACGCGAATTTCGTGAGATTCTCCGCGAAGCAAGATGGAGAGAGTGTTGGGCGCAATCTCCACCACATCGGCCTCGACGGGCTTTCCATTCAAGGCGATGTGCCAACGATCGCCAGCACGCTCAATGTCCACCGCAAAAGTTTTCTTTCCTGATGGCGAGGTCAGCGAAACTTCGAATTTCATGGCTGGCGGTCCACTTGTTCGTCGCGGCCGGCGCGCTTCCAACGCGACGAAGTTTCGTCAGCGGCGGCGGTTGAGGATGCTCCATTCTGAATTGCTTGCCACACGGCAGCGCCGATGACTGCCGCATCTTCGCTGCCTTGCTCGACGGCATTTGGATGAGGACTGCGCTTGAGCAGTTCGTCAAGCCAGGTGGTATGAATTTCACCGGCTACGAATTGCGGGTCCGCGAGTATGCGACGGAAAAGGGCGCTATTGGTTTTGATACCGGAGACGGTGTATTCCTCGAGAGAACGGCGCAAGCGCGCGATAGTTTCTTCGCGGCTGTTGCCCCAGGCGATCAGCTTGCTCAAAAGCGGATCGTAGTCATTGGGAACGGTCCAGCCCTCGTAGACGCCTTCGTCCAGGCGAATGCCAGGGCCGCTGGGGGCATGAAGAGAGAGAATTTTTCCCGGCGAAGGAAAGAAATTATTTTCTGGATCTTCCGCGTAGAGGCGGACCTCCATGGCGTGGCCGCGAGGGGTGATGGTTTCCCAAGCGAACGGCAGACGGTGCCCGGCGGCTATCGCGATTTGTAATTTCACCAGGTCCAGACCGGTAACCTGTTCGGTGACTGGATGTTCGACCTGCAGGCGGGTGTTCACTTCCAAGAAATAAAAATCGAGGTTGGCGTCAACGAGAAACTCGACAGTGCCAGCGTTGGTGTATCCACCGGCGCGCGCCAAGCGGACCGCGGCATCCCCCATCTTCTTGCGCAAATCGGGGGTCATGATTGGCGAAGGCGCTTCTTCAATCAGTTTCTGGTGGCGGCGCTGCACCGAGCATTCGCGCTCCCCGAGCGACACGACGCGGCCATGGGCGTCGGCGAGAATCTGGATTTCCACGTGGCGCGGCTTGACCAAATATTTCTCAAGGTAAATACGGCCGTCGCCGAAACTGTTCATGGCTTCCGAAGAAGCATCCCGAAATGCCGAGGCTAACTCGCCGAGATGATTGACGAGGCGCATACCTTTTCCGCCGCCGCCGGCCACTGCCTTGAGCAGAACCGGAAAGCCCATATTTTCGGTCAGAGCTTGGGCTTGTTGCAGGGATTCAATGGGATCGTTTGTACCGGGGACACTGGGGACGTCGGAGCGACGCGCCAATTGACGGCCGGCGGTTTTGGACCCCAGGGCTTCCATGGCTTCCGCGGATGGGCCTATAAAAGTGACCCCTGTATCAGCGCACGCGCGCGGGAGAGCCGGATTTTCCGCTAGAAATCCATAGCCGGGATGCAAGGCATCGCATCCCGCGCGGCGCGCGACATCCATAAGCTTGTCGATTCGAAGGTAGCTCTCGCCGGAAGGCGCAGGGCCTATTGGGTAAGCTTCATCTGCCAGGCGCACATGCAGCGACTTGCGGTCTACTTCGCTGAAAACAGCGACGGACTTGATACCCAACTCGCGGCAGGCGCGCAGAATGCGCACGGCGATCTCTCCGCGATTGGCGATAAGAATTTTTCTGAACATTTGCTAGCGGTATCTGACCTGGTTGTTGATTCGGCGAATTCTAACATGCGGTTCTCTTCGCAGAAGCGTTCGGGTGGGAGTGAGGTGTCTAATCCTTTCGGAACGGACGCGCTATATGATGAGCGAATTTCGAAGGTGCGAGCTGCGTGTGTGTAGCTGGCATCTGGGATGGGCATGGCTAAGGCGTCAATGACAAGTTAACTTGACATCACTACGGCCGGGAACTACACTCGCGGTGGAAAGCTAACTTGACATGCCAGGCGTTCTCAATACCGTGAAGGAACTTCGCAACGCTCGTGGCTGGACTCAAGAAGACCTGGCCAAGGCAGTGGGCGTATCGCGCCAGAGCATCAACTCCATCGAGCGAGATCGATACGTCCCCAGCCTGGTTCTCGCGCTAACCTTTGCCCGAGTTTTCGACTGCACCGCCGATCAAATTTTTAGGCTGGAGAACGAGAAATGAAAAAACCTATTGTGGGTGCGGTCATCGACGAACGCTTCCTCAATCACCGCCTGAAGTCCACAAGTCTAGCCGGAATTGTCGGCGCGCTTCTAGCCATCGGCTTGTTCATGTACCGCTTTTATTTCAACGGCCTCTGGAGCTGGGACTTGCTAGCGGTAGGGAGCACTTTCGTGGCCGTAAAGCTGGCGGTTATGACCTACTACTTCGTTACAGACTGATGACGACAAATTAGAATTCGCACAAGACGTACGAAAGGAAAATTATATGGTTACATTGAACTCTAAAAATTCCCGAAAGATGATGTCCATCGGAATGGCCTGTCTATCAGCTGGCTTGCTCGCTTCCCTCTTAATCCATCCCGCAACGCCAACCAGTACACGCGTTCTTCACTTCTCAGCGGGCCTGCTCATCGGCATGTCGATCGTCCTAAATCTGGCGGGGGTCGGGATCACTACGCTGCAGCGCCGGTGCAAGTCGTAGCAGTCCGTTGTCTCAAGGCGCCAACGTATGCGCGCATGGTTTCTTGACCCTGCCTGTAACCCCGAATACACTGGATAACTCGAATCCAGCCGCCTCCGCGGTGAGCAATTCGCTGACTGCCGCCTAATGCTCAACGAGTTTGCGAACGCATTGACTATATTGGCCGCCGTCCGGCCATGCCTTAAAGGAGAATTGTTTTGCCTAAGCGCACATACCAGCCGCGCAAACGTCGCCGCGCCAAGACGCATGGCTTCCGTTCGCGCATGAAAACCGCGGGAGGCCGCAAGGTCCTCGCCGCACGCCGTAAGAAGGGCCGTCATCGCCTTACACCCGTATGAGGTTTCGGGCGCGTTAGGGCTTCCGGGTGGGGAAGTTCAGCGCTTGGTATTTCCGCGCGAAGTCCGTCTGGTGCGTCGCGGAGATTTCGACGCCGTGTATCGCGCGGGCCGCAGACGTTCCAGCTCCTACTTCGTGGTTTTTTTTCGCGCCAATCAATTGCCGCACAGCCGCTTCGGGTTCAGCATCAAGAAAGCGCTTGGCGGCGCGGTAGTGCGCAACCGTATTCGCCGCCGCCTGCGGGACGCGGTCCGTTGTCATCGTGGGGAGATACCGGCAGGATGGGACATGGTTATTCACCCGAAAAATATCGCTCTGCGTGCGGCGCATGCCACCTTGAACACCGAACTTCTGCGGCTGTTGCAGGCGCCGTGATCTCCACTGCTAAAGCACCAGGGCCCAATCCCGCGACGGAAACGACTGAAGCAGCAAAGCAGTCGACGGCTGCGAATTTTGGCGTGAGAACCGCTCTCCTGGCGTTGCGTTTTTACAAAGCCTATCTCTCCATTCTTTTCGCGGGGAATTGCCGTTTCCATCCCAGTTGCTCGCTATATGCCTACGAAGCCATTGAACGCTTCGGTGTGTCGCGCGGCATCTGGCTTGGAGCCAAGCGACTCGCGCGCTGTCATCCTTTTTCTCGAAGATTCGGTTTCGATCCGGTTCCGGACGAGGTGCACTCGTGAGTCCCGCTCCCCAAGATAAGCTCTCCCCGGAGATGCGCATTCTTGGCGCTTCGCTGCTGTCCATGCTGGTCATTCTGCTATGGGTCAAGTTTTTTGCGCCCAGACCGCCCACCGCTTCGCAACAGCCCAAGCCGGCCATTAGCGCCCCGCAAACTGCGCCGACGGCTTCATCCACTCCGAATGCCACTAACGCTGGTGGTACTTCCGCTCAAACTCCCGCGGGCACAACTCCGCTCTCGGCCGCAGCAGCGGCCGCCACCCCCAAGTCCGACTCCGAAGAACATTCTGTCGTCATTCAAAGCGATCTGTATCGCGTGGAGATTTCCAATCGCGGTGCGGTTGTCAAAAGCTGGCAACTCTCCAAATACAAAGACGACAACAAGCCGCAGCGGGTTCTCGACGTGGTCCACCCAGACGCCGCGCAGCAAACCGGTGGCTGGCCATTTGCTTTGGTTCTCGATAATCCAGACCTGGAAAAGGCCGCCAACAACGGCCTCTATAAGTTATCGTCCGACGCAAAGAATTTAACCGTGCCCGCCGACGTTGAATTTTCCTGGAGCGACGGCCATCTCGAAATCACCAAGCATTTTCACTTTGACCATAGTTACGTGGTCAAGATCGATGCCAGCGCGAAACTGGACGGCAAGCCTATCGCTGCCGGTCTTGGATGGTTGGGAGGCTTCGGCGATCTGACGGTCACGAATCCCGCTCCCGTGGAAACCGTCACGACTTATTACAGCGAAGGCGGCAAGATTTCCAATTTTCCCTACAAGAAGCTGGAAGGCCTCGACAAGTGGGGTGGCGGCGTCTGGCAGGGTGGAAAAGATTTTGTCGGCATCGAAGACCGCTACTTCACAGCCGCGTTTCTGCCACCGAACGGAGCGGCGCCGGGTACGCTGCAAACACGTTACTGGAAAACTTACCGGCCCGTCACCGTAAACGGAGTCGAAACGCCAGAACCTGTTCCGGAGGTGGCTACTGCCACCGGCCCGCAAAGCCTGGCAGTACGCGTTTACGTGGGTCCCAAGGATTACGACGACCTGAAGCGCATGAATCCGCCGCTGCATGGCTTGGTGAATTTTGGCTGGATGGAATTCATTGCCGACCCACTCTTCCATATGTTGAAGTGGCTGCACAATTACATACCCAATTGGGGCTGGGCCATCGTGGTGCTCACCCTAGTCATAAATATGTTGCTGTTTCCGTTGCGCATCTCCAGCTATAAAACGACGCTTAAGATGCAGCGCGCTGGCCCGGAAATTAAATCCATTCAGGAACGTTACAAAAAATACAAGATGAACGATCCGCGTAAAGCGGACATGAACAAAGAAGTGATGGCCGTTTACAGCCGCGAAGGAATTAACCCGGTGGGCGGCTGCTTCCAGATGTTTTTGCAGATGCCCATCTGGTTTGGCTTGAACAACGCGTTGCGGTTCGCCATCGAGATGCGTCACGCCCGCTGGTTCGGCTGGATCACCGATCTTTCCGCACGCGATCCTTATTACATTCTGCCGTGCGCCATGGGCCTGTCCATGTACCTGGTATCCAAAATGACGCCCATGACGTCCACGGACCCGCAGCAGCAAATGATGATGAAAATCATGCCCATTACCATGGCGGGCATCTTCATTATTTCGCCTATCTCCAGCGGCTTGGCGGTGTATATTCTCACCAGCAGTATCGTGGGCATTGGACAGCAGTGGTATTTGAATCGCCAGCATCCTGCGGTCGCTGCGCCCACTACAAAACCTGTTCGAAGTAAAAAATCATAATCCGGACGAACCGCACGCAGCCGCATTTCTGCGTCCAAAGGGCCGATGATTCCCAACTTCATTCGCGATGGCAAGCTGGATCGGGTGGCGACGGCCGAAGCTTTGCAAAAATTTCTGCAGGACAGCGTGCGGGCCGCTGGTCTCGATTTGAAGGTTAGCGTGCGTGCGGTTCCGCCAGAAACGTCTGGTTTGGAAGGCCACGCCGAAGTGATCGCTGACCTGGATGGAAGAGACAAGGAACTTTTGCTGGAACGCAATGCCGAAGTTCTCAAGGCCATCGAGCATCTGGCCTTCCGCGCTTTGCGGCTGGAACCCGCTTTCCATGAAAAAATTCACGTGGACTGCGCGGGTTATCGCGCGCTCCGTTTTGAGGAATTGCGCATGACCGCTAAAGTCGCTGCCGAACGGGTGCAGAGTTCTCGCCAGCCGTTTCGCTTGAATCCCATGTCCTCACGCGAACGCCGCATCGTTCATCTGGCGCTCAAGGACGTTACCGGCATTCGCACTGAAAGCATCGGCATGGGCGAAGAACGTCAGGTCGTCATCCATCCAGCAGACCAATCCGCCAAATCTTCCGCTTAATCCTGGACGCTCGGCCCTGACATTTTGATACTCGTGCTGTATAGTTTTTCGTACTTTCCCGAGGGAATCGACGCCTTTAAAGGAGATTGCGATGTTTTCTTGCGTCCGCGCATTTGGGATCGCCGTCATGCTCTCGGCACTCTCGCTATCGTCGGCACTCGCAGACCGCAGCCAGGGTGAACCTGCGCAGGATTCAGCGCGCGCAATTCAGCGAACGCCCAATTCCCACCCCACGATTGTCTTTATGACCGATTTCGGCACCGCCAACGACGCGGTGGCTATTTGCCGCGCGGTCATTTTTTCCATCGCGCCCCAGGATGTACGCTTGACGGATATCACGCACCAGGTCACGCCGTTTTCCATTGAAGAAAGCGCGCGCTTTCTGGCCGGAGTTACTCCGTATTATCCGGCTGGCACTATTTTTTTAGTGGTTGTCGACCCCGGGGTAGGCACTTCCCGCAAAGCCATAATCGTTAAATCGAAACGGGGACAATATTTCGTTCTGCCCGATAACGGATTGATTACTCCGGTGATTGAGCGAGACGGACTCGAGTCCGCCCACGAAATCACAAATCCGGCTTGGATGATTCAGGCCGCAGTGAGTTCCACGTTTCATGGCCGCGATATTTTTTCGCCCGCGGCCGCGCATCTTGCCGGCGGATGGAACTTTACGCAGGCCGGCCCAGAAGTTTCCGAATTGGTGCGTTTGAAAGTTAAAACGTCCACCAGCACCCCGAAGGGAATTGAAGGGGACATCATCGGACTGGACGATCCCTTTGGATCGCTGATCACCGATATCCCTGGCGACGAATTCAAGAAACTCGGCTACATAGTCGGTGAAAAAGTCACCGTTTTGATAAACGACCAAGCGGTCAGCGTCCCGTACGTCAAAACCTTTATGAATGTGCCTGTGGGCGATGCCCTCTTGTATATAGACTCGCGCGGCCGTGTGGGGATCGCCACCAACCAGGGCAACTATTCAAGGAAATTTAATATTTCGCCGCCGGGCACAATTTTTATTCCGCGCAAGGGCAATTCGACCAAGTGAGTATTGCGCTGAATTCTAATGTGGGATAGGCAAGACCACAAACAGCCAGGCCTCGCCAATTACGTTACTATACACATATGTCCACCGCGCCCAGTTGGGCGGCCTCGCCGGCGAAGCGTGGCCGCTTTAGCCGCCTGTGGCGCACCATCAAGCAGCTGTTTCACGAAATTGTCGCCGCCATCTTCGCCGTCCTGGCGTTTGCCTGGTTCAATGCCGCGATACGCGCCTGGAGCCGTGACGCCGCTCACTGGCTGATAGCTGTTGCGGTGATGGTCGCGGGATCTTTTTGTTTTTTTGCAATTACGTCATTCCGTCACGCGCGCAGAATTTAATAAGCCTAGTGCATTAAAGTGTTCAATGCCTGATGTCATTTATCCATGCCTGATCCAAAATTCAAACAGCTGCTTTTAAGCGACCGCAAAGTTGGTTTCACGACTCTTTCGGGCATACCTCTGGAGAATCTCTACGGTCCCGATAATTCCCCGGCTGTAGATCCGCAGCAGTCCATCGGTTTTCCCGGAGAATTTCCGTACCTTCGTGGCATTTATCCCACCATGTATCGCGGGCGCTTCTGGACCATGCGCCAATATGCGGGGTTCGCAAGCGCGTCCGAGTCCAACGAGCGCTATCGCTATTTACTTGGCAAAGGACAGGTCGGCCTTTCCGTGGCCTTCGACTTGCCAACCCAAATTGGAATGGACTCCGATCACGCTCTGGCGCAAGGCGAGGTTGGTAAAGGCGGCGTGGCCATCGATTCTATCGAGGACATGGAAATACTTTTCGATCGTATCCCTCTCGAAAAAGTTTCCACTTCCATGACCATTAACTCCACCGCAGCCATTCTTCTTTGCCTCTACGTGGCCGTAGCCAAGAAACAGGGCGCCAATCTAACCAAACTTTCCGGCACCATTCAGAACGACATTCTCAAGGAATACATTGCCCGCGGCACTTATATTTATCCGCTGCGGTCAGCCATGCGCATCGTTACCGATATTTTTTCCTGGTGCCGCGACACCATTCCGAAGTGGAACACCATCTCCATCTCCGGCTATCACATCCGCGAAGCAGGATCGACCGCGATTCAGGAGGTGGCCTTCACTCTGGGCGACGGTATGGCTTACGTGCAAGCCGCACTTGACTCCGGCATGGATGTGGATGAATTCGCGCCCCAGTTGTCTTTCTTTTTCAACGCGCACAATGATCTGCTGGAAGAAGTCGCCAAGTTTCGCGCCGCGCGCCGCCTGTGGGCCCGCATCATGCGTGAGCGCTTTCAGGCTAAAGATCCGCGGTCCTGGCTGTTGCGTTTTCATGCGCAAACCGCTGGTTCGTCGCTGACCGCGCAGCAGCCGGAAAACAACATCGTTCGCGTGGCCATACAGGCTTTGGCTGCCGTCCTGGGCGGCTGCCAGTCGTTGCACACCAATTCCCTGGATGAGGCGCTGGCGCTTCCTACAGAAGCCGCCGCGCTGATCGCGCTCCGAACTCAGCAAATTATTGCCCACGAAACCGGGGTGACCAACACCATCGACCCCGTCGGGGGCTCTTACGCCATCGAACAACTCACCAACGAAATTGAAGCCGGCGCCCAACTCTATCTCGACAAAATCCACGCTATGGGCGGTCCTCTCGATGGCACCTTGCGCGCCATCGAATCCGGTTTCATTCAAGGGGAAATTCAGAAAGCTGCGTTTGAGTTCCAGCGAGCGGTTGAAACGCGCGAACAAATCGTTGTCGGAGTTAATGATTTCAAGTCCAAGAGAGCGACCGATTAATATTCTTCGTATCGAAGAACAAATTGCGCGCGACCAAATCGAACGGTTACGAGCCTTTCGCATCAAGCGAGACGCCGTTCGCACCGGCGCCGCTCTTTCAGAACTCACCCGACGGGCTGCTTCGACCGAAAACCTTTTGCCGGCCATCCTCGCAGCTGTCGAAAACAACGCTACCGTCGGTGAAATTTCAGACGCCCTCCGCGGCGTTTTTGGCGAATATCAGGAATCGGTAGTTATCTAATCTAAGATCGCCGTGTAAGATCTTCTGCAACTGCTCATGAAACTTATTCTCGCTTCCGCCTCAAAACGTCGCGCCAAAATATTGCGTAACGCGGGCATTCACTTCACGGTGCTTTCTTCTCCTGTTGATGAAACCCCGTTCCTTGGGGAATCGCCCCTGGATTTGGTTCAGCGCCTGGCTTCCGCTAAGGCTGAACTGGTTCTCGCTCATGTCGTAGGCCCAGCGATTGTGATTGCTGCCGACACCGTGGTGGCTCTCGAAGGTCACATTGTTGGTAAGCCTCGATCGGCTGAAGACGCTCGCCGCATTCTCGAACAACTTTCTGCGCGAACGCATTCTGTGCTCACCGGAGTCGCCTTGATTCGCCTGCCGGACGCCGAGCGGCGCAATTTTGTGGAAACCACTCACGTGCAGTTTTCTCCTCTTTCCGCCGAAGAGATTGCTCACTATCTGGCGACCGACGAACCTTTCGACAAAGCCGGGGCCTACGCGATTCAAGGCCGCGCTGGCCGCTACATTCCGCGTATCGAAGGTTGTTACTTTAATGTGGTTGGTTTGCCTCTAGCGCGTTTGTGGCACGAGCTCGTCGCGCTAGGGTGGTCTGAGGAATTTCTCGAATGACCCTCTCCAGCGAAAAAGGCGGCCAACTTGGCCGCCTCGCTAACTCCGATTTGTGCTGAATGCCGGGCGGGTTATTAGCCCAGCTTCTTCTCGTCGGCTGGCTTTTCATTCGGGATCGCCGGTGGCGTCGGGGGGGTGACCGTTTGCGATTGCGACTGGTTGGCTCCATGCATGCCTTCCTTGAACCCGCGCACGCCTTCTCCCATGCCGCGCATCAACTCGGGAATCTTACGTCCGCCAAATAACACCAGTATGACCACCAGAATAATCAGCCAGTGCATCGGAAATTCCATGTCGTCCTCCACTGCCAAGAATCGCTAAAAATCCTGTAAAACGCACGATACTGAAGCTAAAGTATAACACGCTCGTCGCCCGCCCGGCGCGTCACTCTTTCCCGATCCAGGTATTCCAGTAAGGGGATGGCGTACTTTCTGGTAATTCCCGTAAGGTCCTTAAACCCAGGCACGGAGATTCGCTCCCCCCGGCTCTTCTTATACGTCAAAAGGCGCTCTTTCAGATGAGCCAGCGCCGAAGTGTGAAAAATAAGTTCTGGAGAGATTCGCAACAGAGTCTTTTCGCGCAAAAGAATGTGCAGCAACTTTTCAGCCCGCTTGGCTTCCACAGCAACGCCGGAGAGCACTTCCTTAACCGATGGTACCGCCAACCCAGCCTTCCGAAATGCCGCTTCGATCTTCTCCATGGCGAGTTTTTCTTCGGGTTGCAACGTCACCCCGGAGCCTGCGCGCTTAACAATCTCACCTTGGGATTCCAGCTTCCTCTGCGCCGTTAATCCGGTGAGCGCTGCACGAAACACTTCTGGTCGCACGCGCCGACCCACTCTGGCTCGCAAGTCTTCGCGCATCATTCCCGGCACTAAAGGGTTCTCGCGCTGGAAATGCTCGACGGCCTCGAAGATCTTTTGGGTGAGGTCAGCGAAGCCAGCGCCGCTAACCAGCATCCGGCGTTCGTCGCCCACAATCTTTACCGAGCCGGCCAGGGACAGTGTCTTCAAGCTTTCGCTGATCGCAGATTCCGGCCATCCGGTATGTGCCCAGATGTCCTCGTAGCGCAGACCCATCGGCGCCCGCGCCACCATTGCGGAAAGCACTGTTTCACGGTTGCCATGACGCACCGTTTCCAAAAAATGAGATCGGCCAGTATCACGCGACAACGGCCGGCGAGCCAGCGGGTCCAGAACGACTCCACCTCCGATGGTCGTGGCGGGCGAGAATTGCCTCACGATAAAGCGGTCCCCAGGGGCCAGTAAAATTTCGTTCTGCAGCCTAAGGTGGGCTAAACCGGTTTGCCCGCTGCTCAGTTCCGGCGCTCCATAAAGAATGACTTCGGCAATGGTTTCGGATGTCCCCGCATGGAAATGCACGCGTTCGCGATTCTTGAACCGAGGTGTGCCAGGCAGCAGCGAAAACTCCGCGTCAATTCTTCGCGTAGATCTGAATTTTCCAGGTTCGGCGAGGCTCATGCCGCGTGTGACAGCAGCGTGCTCAATCGCCGCAAGGTTTACTGCCGTGCGTTGGCCGGCGTGCGCGCGCTCAACTTGCTGCCCTCCGGTCTGCACACCGCGGACACGAAGCCGCTGAACACTCGGAAAGAGTTCTACTTCGTCCCCAACTCCGACCGTTCCGGAAATTAATGTCCCGGTCACGACCGTTCCAAATCCCTTCATCGCAAACGCCCGGTCGATCGGTAAGCGAAATTCCCGGGTTGCATCTTTGCCGCTGACCATGCTGGCGACTGCCTGCAGCGCGTTCTTCAATTCCGAAATACCTTTACCAGTCCTCACGCTGACTGGCACAACCGGCGCACCTTCCAGGAAAGATCCGCGCACGTACTCTTCAACTTCCAACTGCACCAGTGTCAACATCCCGTCATCCACAAGATCGCTCTTCGTCAAGGCGATTACTCCGTGCCTGACCCCTAGCAATTTGCAGATATCGAGATGTTCGCGCGTCTGCGGCTTGATGGATTCGTCCGCGGCGATCAACCAGCAGCACCAGATCGATGCCGGCAGCGCCGGCCAGCATGTTGCTCACAAAGCGTTCATGCCCGGGCACATCAATAAATCCAAACCGGATTGCTTGTTCTTCCATAAACGCAAAACCCAGATCGATTGTAATTCCGCGCCTTTTTTCCTCCGCCAATCGGTCCGGATGTGTTCCGGTCAGAGCTTCCACCAGTGCGGACTTGCCGTGGTCAATGTGTCCAGCAGTCCCGACAATGATGCTTTTGAAAGCAGTCGTCATAGCGCGATCACAAACCGGCTCAATTTATCCCAACTTCTGCAGCCAAAAAGCCTTGCCATCACCCATTCGGCAAACCACCAGAGGTCCCTGCATGTTAGAATCGCCCGATCCATCATGACTCGTTTGTGTTGCACGCGTTTCGAACTTGCCGCCCGCAAACTCGGTTGGACGCGCATCGCCGGCCTCGATGAAGCAGGCCGCGGCGCGCTCTTTGGGCCCGTCGTAGCTGCGGCCGTCATTCTCAACCCCAAACGTCGCATCGTAGGTCTCGACGATTCCAAGAAACTGGTAGCCGAGCGTCGCGGAGAGCTAGCGCCGCGCATAAGGGAGCACGCCTTGGCCTGGGCCGTCGCCGAGATCGACGCGCAGCGCATCGACGCCTGGAATATTTATCAGGCCAGCCGACAGGCCATGACCGCGGCTCTTCATCAACTTTCGATTTTGCCCGATTACCTGCTCCTGGACGCCATGAAACTGGACGTACTGATCGAACAAAAATCCCTGATACACGGAGATGCGCGCAGTGTTTCCATTGCCGCCGCCTCCATCCTGGCGAAGACTCATCGCGACGCCCGCATGCAGGAATGGGACTGCGTCTATCCCCAGTACGGCTTGGCGCGCCACAAAGGGTACGCCACCGCCGACCATCTGGAAGCCCTGCGTCAGCACGGTCCGAGCCCTCTGCATCGGCACTCCTTCGCCCCGGTACGCGAATCGAACTGTTGGGCGGTGGGCGCCACCCAAACCTCTTTCCTGCCCGACGTGGAGCCCCGGACGGAGCCGTCCAAGCCCCGACGTTCCATTTGCAAACTGCTGCTAGCCGACCCTCGGAAGGGCTTTCCAGCGCTTCGCCATGTCTTCGCCACGAGTTTCCTGCTCTGAACGGGGATAACTGGCTGCTCACACGAGACTTCGCGCTTCATTGACTTGTCTTTTTTCCGCCTGTTAGCGTAACAGGGTAACGTGGTTGCAGGCTCTTCCAGCCCATTGCATTCAGGAGAACGTCTCGGACAGTGTTCGCGCGTCCATGCGGTGAAACACCGCCCCGCGCTCGCGGCCACTACGATTACTGTCCCGGTTAGAGCATGGCTTATAACAAAAGCAAATTCGTCGAAGCCGCCCAGAAGCTTTTGAATCAGGGCAAAGTCGCGCAGGCGATCGCCGAATATCAGCAAATTCTAAAATTTGAACCCCGCGATCAGGTCACCCTGATGACCGTCGGTGAACTATACATTCGCCAGGGTGAAACTTTTCAGGCCATCGATTATTTCGAGCGCCTCGCGCAAATTTTTGTGGCCGACGGTTTTCTGACCAAAGCCATCGCTGTTTACAAGCGCATCGCCAAGCTGGCCCCGGAAGAAATTCGCCCGCTGGAGAAATTGCTGATCTTTACGTGCAACAGGGCGTGATGAGTGAAGCGCGACCGTTGTTCCTGCAGTTGGCGGAAATTCACCTGAAACATAATCGCCAGCCGGAAGCGGTGAATCTCCTCAAGAAGCTGCTGCTGGCGGAGCCCGATAATCTGCGCATCCAGATTCGGCTCGCGGATCTATATCAGGCCATGGGGCAAGTTCGAGAAGCGATGGAGACGTACGTCTCCGCCGCACAACGAGCACTCGCGCGCGGCGATCAGGCCGGAATGCGAACGCCTGGCGGATAAGGCGCTTAAAGATTGATCCGCAAAATCTGGCTGCTGTCATCGTCAAGGCGCGCTCTTATTCGGCGCGCGGAAATGTCACCCAAGCGGCGGAACTCCTCGAAAATGTTCCCAACCTCGAAAAGGGCGGCGAACAGGCCGAGCTGCTTCTGGATCTTTATCTTAAAAGCGTGAATTGGGAAAAAGCCACTGCGCTGGCCTTGCGAATTTTCGAAGCGGACGAAAAGAATTTTGGTCTTACGCAAAAAGTTGCCGAAGCCATGTTGCAATCCGGGCAAGGCGAAAAGGCCATGGCCATCATCGAGCGCACTCGTATCCCCATGCTCGATGCCGGCGAGCACGAAGCCGTCGGCCGCCTGTTGAATGAACTGGTCGTGCGTCTGCCCGGCCGCATCGAGCCCCATGAATGGCTGGTCGACAGCTATGGCCGTACCAGCGACTCCTTCCGCTTGCCCGATGCTCTTGCCCAGTTCGGAGACGCGCTGGTCGCCAACGGGCAGTTGGATCGCGCCAAAGAAGTTTTTGAACAACTCGTCGACCGTGAACCAGAAAGCGATTCGGCCAAACGCAAGCTGAACGACTTGCTTGAAAAAGATGGGCATCGCCTCGGAGGACGTGGAATCCGACGACACTTTGAAGGCTGACTCTGGACTTGCCGCCGGCTCCTAAAGTTCGACCGGATGCGCAACCCGCTGCCCCATCCGTCCCCCCGCGCGCGGAGACCAGCAACGCAATGCTTCAGCGGCTTTGGATGAAGAGACGCAGAAATTTATCGCCCAATCTTTGACGGACGTCGACTTGTTTGCCAGTTACGGCCTCACCCAGAAAGCCATCGGTTTGCTCGAGGCTATTCTGCGGCGCGCACCGGGCCATACACCGACCCTTGAAAAGCTTTTGGACTTTGTTTTGGGTGCAGGTGACGACCGCCGTACCGCTGAATTAGCCGCACGTCTCGAAAAAATTCACAGCGCAAAAGGGGACAACCGTAACGCCGAACGCTTTGCCGAATTGCGACGACGTTTTCAGCGAGCGGCTGGCCTTTCCGACTCCGAATTGGCTGCCGCTTCCGAATCCGCTCTGACCGAGCCTTCCGGCGGGGACGCTGGTTCCAGTGAGCAGGCTTTTGCTGAAGAAGAAATTCCAACTTTTGAAATAGCTCCCGAAACGGTTCCTTCGGATGCGAGCGGAGTTCAGCAGGCAACCGCCTCGCAAGCTGCCGGCAACAACGCCCAGGATATCCACGAAGTGGACCTCTCCGACGAGTGGATGGCGGTACTTCAGGAAGTGGAACCGGAAAAGCCCGTCCAGCAATCGGTCAAAGACAAGGTTGAATCAACCAATGCTCCTGCCGAAGCGCCTGTCGCCAAGACGCCGGCCGCGCCAGAGGTGACCCCTGAGTTCGTTATTGCCGACTCCAACGAAACCTCCGAGCCCGCGCGTGAATTCGAAATTACTATCGAGCCGGAATCCGTTGAACCGATTGAAGAGGTTGTTCAGGCGTCCACGAACCAGCACTCAGAAGCATCGCCATCGTCCGTTCTTCCTGCGGACATGCCAGTTTTTGCCGAGTTCCAAGTGCCGCAGGCGCCCCCGCCGGCTTTGGAAGAACCTTCTTTTGCTTACCCGACTCCCTCGTCCGAACAGCCGCAAGAGATATCTTATGAATTGAATGCAGCTGAGCCGTCTCCATCCGAAAAACAGCCAGAGCCCTTCGAGTTGGCTGCGGTCGAAGAAGCGCCCGTTTTAGAACAACCGGCTCCGGAAGAAGTGTCCATAGCCGCATCGTTTGAGCTAGAAGCAGCGGCTGAAGCAGCCGAATCGTCCACTGATGAACAGAAACCAGGTATTCCTCAAGTTGAGCCAAGCGAATTGCAGCCCGTTGTTCCAAAACTCGAGGAACAGATCAAGGAAGTGGGCGGGAAGTCACAGAAGCAACCAGCCGAAGAACCGGAATTCGAACTGGATCAAGACTACGATCTAATTCTGGATCCCGAGCCTCTAGTCCCGGCCTACGATCAGAAGCCTCCCGAAGTTGCTGGCGAGGCTCAACAGGCCGAACCTGAACACGCCACCGTATCGGCGTCCTTCAACCACTTGGGCTCCGACCAGTTCATGGCCGATCTGGCGAGCGAGATTGAAAATCTGGGAATGGGTCAGCTGACCCCACCCAATTCGAATTCCCATACCCACGCGCAGGCGCCAGTTAAGACTATTAGCGCCTCTAATCAGAGCGACTCCGGACCCCTCAAGGAAGTTTTCGATGACTTCCGCGCCGAACTCGGCGAGATGGGCGCTGAAGATGAGGATCTCGAAACTCACTACAATCTTGGTACTGCCTTCCGCGAAATGGGTTTGCTGGAGGAAGCCATCAGCGAATTCCAGAAAGTCGCCAAGGCCAACGAGAGTGGCCGGCCTTTCCGCTACGCCATGCAATGCTGCACCCTGCTTGGTCTGGCGTTCATGGAAAAGGGCCAACCGGGCATCGCGGCCATCTGGTATGAGCGCGCTCTACTGACTCCTGGCGTTGAACCGGAAAGCATCCTCGCCTTGCGGTATGATTTGGGCATTGCCCAGGAATCGGCTGGCGAGCCCGAAGCGGCGCTTAAAAGTTTTTCCAAGGTTTACGCGATGAACATCGATTATCGCGACGTGGCCGAACGCATCGCCGCCCTTCAGAAACCCAGCCGCTGACGCCTGCGCCAGAAACGTCAGGCGGAGACCATCTCATTCATGAATCGCGTGTATCGCGCGCTGCTGATCATTTTATGTTTTGAGATGGGCGCGCTGCTCCTGTATCTCCCGTGGACGAACTTCTGGGAACAAAACTATTTTCTCAGCCATTTTCCGTCGCTACTTCCCATGCTGTTGCATCCTTCTTTCCGCGGCTTGATCAGCGGCATCGGCGTTTTGGATATTTTGCTGGCGTTTGGCCTGATTCGTCCCCGTCCGGAGCCCCCCAGTGTTTCGTCCCGTTAACGCTGCGCATCGTCCGATTCTTTGCTATGTAACCGACCGTAAACTCCTCGGCTCGTCCGCGTCCAATACCGTCGATGAACTGTTAGCCAAAATATCCCAGGTTGCCTCCGCGGGTGTCGATTGGATTCAAATTCGCGAGAGGGACCTGTCCGGCAGAGCATATTCTTCCCTGGTGCGCGAAGCCCTCCGTCGAGTAAATCATTCGAATCGCCAGAGCGATCATTCCACTCGAATCTTGTCCAACGATCGTCTCGATGTGGCTACAGCCGAGGGTCTCGCTGGGGTGCATCTGGGAGAAAATTCATTCCCGGTGCAAGCGGTTCGTGATTGGCTAAGCGTCGATCCGCGATTGTCGGCGAAAGAAAAATTCCTGGCCGGAGTTTCTTGCCACTCCCTCGAGAAAGCTGTGTCCGCCGCACGGGATGGGGCAGACTACATATTTTTTGGGCCGGTTTTTGAGACTCCCTCGAAGGCTGGTTTCGGTGCGCCGCAGGGTTTGGATCGACTCGCGAGGGTTTGTGATGCTGTCGCGGTCCCCGTCCTGGCTATAGGCGGTGTCGATCGCCAGAATGCTCCCGAATGTCTTGCCGCTGGAGCCTCGGGGATTGCCGCCATCCGAATGTTTCAGAATTCCGCCAGTCTCAAATCCCTTGTAAACGCAATTGGGTAGCGCATTTCTAGAGGTTGATGGGCGTCCGGAGCTAAAGTCACCAACTGCTAGTTGATAATCGTTTGCAATAAGGAGGAATTTAATGCATTCTTGTTGCAAATCGTTTGCAACAAACAACAGGAGAATCTGTGGCCCGAATTGCTTTTACGTTTTTCAGCTTCTGTTATCTGAGCCTATTGTTTTTTCCCACCCTCTCTCGCGCTCAAGAAAATCCCTACATAGTTGCCTACGATCATTATTTGGAAGAGCCCGGTAATCTTGAGATCGAATATTTCTCTACCTTCGGCACCCAGCGCCACGGTAACGATTACCACGCTTTCTGGTTGGAACTGGAGTACGGTGCCACCGCCTGGTGGACCACTGAGGTTTATCTCGACGGGCAAACTACCTTCAGGGACAGCACTCTCTTCACCGGGTTTCGTTGGGAGAATCGTTTTCGTCCCCTTAAACACGAACACTTCATCAATCCCATTCTGTACGTGGAATATGAAAACATCAGCGGGGCTGACAAAATCATGAAGGAGGCCGAGGGGCATGACAAGGAGGCTGACACGCTTGATACCAATGCCGCCTTGAGGCAGGAGCACAATCATGAGCTCGAATTTAAGCTATTGCTTTCGAGTTCCTACAAGGGTTGGAATTTTGTGGAGAACACTCTCGCCGCGAAAAATCTTTCAAACCAACCATGGGAATTCGGTTACGCCCTGGGGGCTAGCCGTCCGCTTTCGCTCAAGGCTTCTGCGAAAAGGTGCTCATTTTGCCGCGAGAACTTTATCGCTGGCGTTGAAATGTACGGTGGCTTGGGTGATCGCTACAGCTTCGGATTGCGCGAGACGTCGCATTACCTTGCACCCGTCGTGGCGTGGAATCTCCCCTCTGGATGGACATTGCGTGTCTCCCCTGGATTTGGGCTGAACGACAATAGCCGACGATTTCTTCTGCGCTGGGGCGTGTCGAGGGAAATACCTGGTTTCGGCTCCATGTTCAGCCGGTTCTTAGGAGCTTCGCGATGAGAAAATTGCAATGAGAAAAATGCAATTTCTGGGCTTGGCACTGGTTTTCGCGGCAACTCTAATCGCCATCGCTGCCGATGCGGCGTTCCGTCCCTCAAGCGCCAAAGCGCTGCCGCTAAAAAATACCCACTACAAATATCAGGATGACGCGCTGGTGTACGCCGAACTCGCTAAAGCTCCCGAAAAAGCTCGAGCTAAACGTAATCCTCTTGCCAATGATCCGGATGCCGTCGCCGCCGGAGCAAATCTTTTTGACCAACATTGCGCGGAGTGCCATGGGGATGCCGGCGAAGGCTCCCGCAAGGGTCCAAGTCTGCTCAAAGGGCCGGTTCAGAACGCTGAACCTGGGTCGCTTTTCTGGCTGTTGACCAATGGAGTGGTGCGGCGGGGAATGCCGGTGTGGTCCAAACTACCCGAGCCTCAGCGATGGCAGCTCGTTTCCTTCGTCAAATCTTTGGGCCAGACACCCGTTTCCTCTTGGGCGAGTCCGGCAGCGCTTACGCTACCTCAGGACGATCACGCACTAAGCCAGCGTCCCACCGGCTTCCCCGATTCGGTGTGCTCGCAAATAACCCGAAGCGCCGCTGTCAGCGGAATCGCCAGCAACAGTCCCATTCCGCCCCATATCCAACCCCAGAAAAGCAGCGCGATGGTAATGGACAAAGCATTGAGCCGCACGCGCTTGCCAACCAGTTGCGGAGCCAGCAAATTATTCGCAAACATATGAATTGCCATCAATACGCCGGCGATTAGGGCGTACGAACTGACGGCCTTGAACTTTGCCAACGCAATGATGAATGCCGGCAGCCACGCCAGCACCGCTCCAATGTACGGCACCATGTTCAGCAGTCCGGAAACGATGCCGGTCAAGATCGGATAGTCCAATCCCATGAAATAAAAAAATATGCTGCTGGCTGCGACCACCACCAGGGTAACGAGCGACATGCCCACCAGGTAGTCGCGCAGCACATCGCGCAAATCTTCCAGGGTTTCCTTTACCGCGGTTCTCCGCGATACGGGAAAAAGTTGCAATGTGCCGTGCCAAACAGATTGCTTTTCCGCCAGCATGAAAAACACTAGAAAAGGCACAAACGTAACTTCCAGTACCAGCGCGTACAACGACCCGATGACTCGCACAATCAAGGCGTGTACCGCATTTTCCGCGCCGGCTTCTGCTTTCGGATGGAGGACTCTACTGGGACGGCGCGTCCGACGTCATTCCGTTACCTGCCTCTCAAAACCGCTTAGTTTCGCTTGCGCCGCACCTACCGCGTTCCTTAATGTCCCGCCATATTTTGGCCAATTCGCCGCGAAATCCGCCGTTCGCGACCACAATCCGTAGCCCACGGCGCCCAACACCGCGATCAGCACCAAAACCGTAACCATCGAAGCCAAAGTGCGCGAAATGCGCATGCGTTCCAGAAACTCCACGACCGGATCCAGAAAATAGGCGATCAAGATCGAGAGCAGCAGGGTGATCACCACGCCGGCTGCGTAATATAGAAAAACCAAAACCAGCGCTACAGCCAATAGCTTCAGGCTGACATTCGAACTTGAAATACGCGCAACTGGCCGGCTTTCCGGCGGATAGATCACAGGCTCCATGTACGACACGGTAACATATTCGCCCCAGCCCACAGCCCAGTCCTATGCTCGCATTTCGCATATCTGTCAGCGCTCTGTGCTCAAAGAATGTCGGCTACTTTATAGCTACAACGCGTGTATTTCGTCGCCCGATTGCTGGCGAGCACCGTGCTAAGCTTTTTTAGGTTGGCTGCCGAGCTTCAGTAGCAACAGACATGCTCAATTCCGCGGTCTTCGCGCGGTCTGATAATTCTATCCATGGCTAAATCACTTTTCGGTACTGATGGCATTCGCGGTGTGCCCGGCACACCTCCTCTGGACGACGCCACCTTATTCGCAACCGGTCAGGCATTGGGAGCCTATCTGCACGCGCGAGCATGCTGGCGCTCGCGTGCTTATCGGCATGGATACCCGCGAATCCGGCCCGCATATCGCCGCGGTTCTTGCTGCCGGGCTATCCCAGGCGCAGGTGCCGGTCGCTTTCGCCGGAGTCATTACGACGCCCGGGGTGGCTTGCCTGGTCCGACAGAACGATTTACGCGGCCGGTGTCGTAATTTCCGCATCGCACAATCCATTTCAAGACAATGGCGTGAAATTGTTCTCTCACGCCGGCATGAAATTTCCCGACGCGATCGAAGAAGCTCTGGAAGCGCGACATTCTTAAGCTTCTCGGTGACAAAGCGAAGTTTTCTTTGCCCGCATCTCTGCCCGGCCTGGTAGCGGATGAATCTTTGGACGCCGAATATCTCGTATATCTGCGCGGCCGCGTTATACCTGGCGCCAAACTGACCGGATTTCGCATGGTCCTTGATTGCGCCAATGGCGCGGCCTACAAGCTTGGTCCTGAATTATTTCGTTCTCTCGGTGCTGAGGTAATTTCCATCGGCATTTCCCCTGACGGTCGCAACATCAATGCCGGCTGCGGTTCGCTCCATCTCGACTCTCTCAGGAAATGCGTCCTTTCGGAAGCGGGCCACTCTCGGTGTGGCCTTCGATGGCGACGCCGATCGCGCCCTGTTTGTAGCTTCAGATGGTCGAATCGTTAACGGCGACGGCGTGATGCTGGCCGTGGCGCGCTTCCTGAAATCTCAGAAGGCAACTCAAAGGCTCGCGGGTGGTGGGAACTTCCATGTCCAATCTTGGACTGGAACGCGTGCTGGCTCGCGAAAGCATCGCCCTGGCGCGGGCCGACGTCGGCGATCGCTACGTCCTCGAAGAAATGCTGCGCAGCGGTAGCGTTCTCGGCGGTGAGCAATCCGGCCACATCATTTTTCTGGATGATAGCCCGGCGGGCGATGGCCTGCTTACGGCCCTCAAGATTGCTTCGCTGGTTTCGATGAATGGCCAGCTCGCCAATCTGGTCGACGGATTGAAGGACTATCCGCAGACAATCGTTAATGTGAAGGTGCGATCCAAGCCCCCTCTCGATTCCGCTTGCCGGAAGTCGCTCGGGCGCTCTGGCCGACGCCAAATCGCAGCTGGGAGAAAACGGCCGCATCGTTCTTCGCTACTCTGGGACGGAGCCACTCGCGCGCGTGATGGTCGAGGCGGAACACGAAGCCGACGTGCAACGCTTCAGCCAATCGATAGCCGACGCACTGCGTGCCTCGATCGGCGCTTAAGTCCAACTCCCGTAACGCTTCAGTGAGAGCATTTGACCGCCGCTTCACAATAACGTTATTGCTATCCTGGCAAAAAACAACGCGCTAGAGCCAACTTGACTTAGAATCTCCCAAACAACGTAGAACACCGATGTATTCTGTGAGATTCTGTAGGCGGCGGTCTGGCATTCAAGCCCACTTCACAGCGAACGGCGCGGCTAAGCGGTTAAAATTCATGAATTTAGCCTGTGACCACAATACCGCTTCTCTGCCTGGCACAACACTTGCTCTTCTATTGGCAACTTTAAAAAAGATTGGCTTCCCGGGGTGGCCGGACCCGAACCTCGACTCGGTTTCCGGTTTTGGGGCGTCAATTATAAAGAGGGGGCTTGCACCAGCCCCCTTTTTGCATTTTCAGTCTCACTTATCCTTGATTCAGCAGTTCGAACCTTCCGGTCATCCGCTCCGGCGTTAATATTCCCGCAACCATCGCAGTGCAAAATTCGCGCACCGTAAAAAATGAGCGGCCGGTGGGGGGACCGGCCGCTCGGGCGTGGGGATGGAGGGAAACGTAATCTGAAGTCAGCCCACCACTTCCAGTCGTACATGCTGCGCTCGCGAGCAGCATTACGGCACACAGGAGCAGAGTCAACTGCCCCGGAAGTCGCGACCAACTCCCGATTACAATTACAATTTGCGCTCACTCCGAGTAACGGTCGATAGCCCGCTCGTTCCACCTCGCCCCGTACTTCCCGCCCTCAGCTTCCAGTACTCCCCTGCAAGTACTTCAGTACCGTGGCTAGCTCTCTGTCCATCCGCCGGCAACCGGGCCGAGGCGAGTGCGCCGAACCGGCGAGACTTGATTCTAATAATAGCAACCCACCGCCTATCAACTCTCAGCACTCAACGCACTCCCCACTTGGTGCCGCAATACGATATTCTTCCAACTCCATGCATGACCTTGGTTATTTCCGGGAACACCTCGAGCTTTTCGCCGAAATGTCAGCGAAGCGCGGAGCCACACTCGATCTTGACGGATTTCGCGCTCTCGACAAAGAACGCCGCGAACTGATTCACCAGAATGAATTGCGCAAAGCGCAGCGCAACCAGGCCAACGAAGAAATCGCTCGTCTCAAGAAAGAGAAGCATCCCGCCGACGCCATCATTTCGGAAATGAAGCAGGTGTCGGAACTCATAAAACAATCCGATGAGCGCATTGCCACGCTCGACGACACGCAGCGCGAGTTGCTTCTGACTATCCCGAACGTGCCGCATTCCAGTGTTCCTCTCGGTTCCAGCGCCGCGGATAATGTGGAAGTTCGACGCTGGGGGGCGCCGCCCCAGTTTGACTTCACTCCTCGGCCGCACTGGGAAGTCGGTGAACGCGCTGGAATTTTGGATTTGGCGGCTGCCGCTAAAATCACCGGTGCCCGATTTGCTGTCTACAAAAGCTGGGGAGCTCGTCTCGAGCGCGCCCTCGCCAATTTTTTTCTCGACGTGCACACGCGTGAGCACGGTTACACGGAGATCCTGCCCCCCTTTCTTGTGAATAGCACTTCGCTGACCGGATCGGGGCAGTTGCCAAAGTTCGCTGCGGATCTTTTCAAGATTGAGAATACGGACTTCTGGCTCACTCCCACTTCCGAAGTGGAGTTGCATAATCTCTATCGCGACGAAACTTTGACGGAGGATCGCCTCCCCATCTTTGTCACTGCCTGGACTGCTTGCTTCCGTTCGGAAGCCGGCGCAGCTGGCAAGGACACCCGTGGCATTCTTCGTCAGCATCAATTTCAAAAAGTGGAGCTTTTTAAATTCACGCGCCCGGAAAAAAGCTATGAAGAGCATGAAGCGTTAGTGCGTAACGCCGAGAGCATCTTGCAAAAACTGGGGCTTCACTATCGAACTGTTCTTCTGTGCACTGGGGATATGGGTTTTGCTTCCGCTAAAACCTACGACATTGAGGTGTGGTTGCCCTCAGCCAGTGAATTTCGCGAAATTTCTTCTTGTTCGAATTGTGAAGCGTTTCAATCGCGACGCGCGGGTATCCGCTTTAAGCCCACCGCCGGCGGCAAGAGCGAATTTGTCCATACCCTGAACGGCTCAGGGTTGGCGGTCGGACGGACTTGGATCGCTGTGGTTGAGAACTATCAGCAGGCAGACGGCTCCATCGTCGTCCCTGAAGTGCTCCGCCCATACATGGGCGTCGACCGGATTCCCGCGGCTCACGTACCTAAAGGTTAGGACACGCCGTTCTTCATCGAGGCAAGTTTAACTGCTTGAATTATAAGTCATTAGCGCTGAAAGCGCCCTCAATAGGTCAATCCCGCAGGTCCATCCTGACCTCGCAACCTACTGAATTTGCACCTTTTCGTTTGACGTGCCCTTTTCACCTTGCATACACTCCCCTCACCGCATCCAGTCGTCGATTGCCTGGTATCGGCGACCTTCCGCGACCTTTGGCGTCGAGTGAACCGGGTTCTAGCATAAGCTCGCAGTGTCTTAATGATGGGTAGCAAAAAGAAAGAAAAGCTATGAACTTACTCACTCGTTTTCTCAGGTTTGTAATTTGGGTGCTTATCGTCTCCTGGGGCTTTCGCCTTCTGGGACGTTTCGTGACCCGCTTGCTGCAATCGGGTCACCCAACTCCGCCGTTGAGAACTGATCGCGACACAGAGCATGCTCGTTCGACGCAAGTCCTGGTTCGCGACCCCGTTTGTGGTGTCCATATCGCGGAAAATCGTGCAGTTCCCCTGCAGCAAAATGCCGAGCTACTGCATTTCTGTTCGCCGGACTGCCGCGATATTTATTTGAATTCGTCAAAACAATTAACGGCTCACGCGTAATGGATTCGGACCGCTGCAAGAGCCCGTTAAGAAAAGTGTCTAATTAAGTTGATGATTTCACGAAAGGATCGAGCCGATGGCCACGGTTGCAAAGCCCACAGCACCGATTAGACAAATTGGCGCGCCACCCATGGTGCCCCGCATCGCCCCGCGTGAAGACTTAAATCCTTTCCGCATCGCTCAGATTCAGTTCGACATGGCCGCGGAATTCCTCAAACTGGATCCCGGCTTGCGGCAGATTTTACGGACTCCCAAGCGTGTCCTGGAAGTTTCGGTGCCCACGAAGATGGACAACGGGCAGGTAAAAGTCCTCACTGGTTACCGGGTGCAGCACAATGTTTCTCGCGGTCCAGGCAAGGGCGGCATTCGTTTTCATCCCAATGTAACCCTCGATGAAATGAAGGCCTTGGCCGCCAACATGACCTGGAAGACGGCGGCGGTGAACGTTCCTTTCGGCGGCGCGCAAGGTGGGGTCAACTGCGATCCCAAACGCATGTCCAAGGGCGAGTTGGAGCGGGTGACCCGTCGATACGCCAGCGAAATTCTGCCGGTTATTGGCTCGAACCTCGATATTCCCTCGCCAGATGTCTACACCGATGCGCAAACCATGGCATGGATGATGGACACTTACGCGATGATGGTTGGCCACGCCGCTGGTGGCGTGGTTACCGGGAAGCCCTCTTCCATCGGTGGTTCAAATGGCCGCGAAGAAGCGATGGCACGCGGTCTGGTGGCCGTCGTGGAAGAAGCCTGCAAGCTGAAGAAGATCCCCATGCGGGGCGCGACCATAGCCATTCAGGGCTTCGGGCATTCCGGCGCGACCGTGGCGCGTATTTTCGCGGAGAAGAAAGCAAAAATTATTGCTCTAAGCGATACGCGCGGCGGCGTAACCAATTCGCGGGGCATCGACCCGCTTAAGGCTTTTCGCTATAAAGAGCGTTCCGGCACCGTCGTCGGCATGCCCGGTGCTTCGCGCACCACCAACGACGAATTGCTAACCATGAAGTGCGACATTCTGGTTCCGGCGGCGCTCGAGAACGTAATCACCCTTAACAACGCCGAAGCCATCAAGGCTCGCATCGTCGCCGAAGCTGCCAACGGACCCACTACCCCTCACGCTGATGAAATTCTGGCGCGCCGCGGAATAACCGTATTGCCGGACATTCTCGCCAATGCTGGCGGCGTCACCGTCAGCTATTTTGAATGGGTGCAAAATCAACAAGGGCTGATGTGGGACGCCGAGGAAGTGCATGCGCGTTTGCAGAAGACAATTGTTCGCGCTTTCCACGAAATGGTCGAAACCATGCGCAAGCACCATGTTCCCCCGCGCGCCGGGGCCATGATTCTAGCCGTCAGCCGCGTCGCGGAAGCCACGCTGGTTCGCGGCCTATTTCCATAAACTTACCGTCGTCGCCTGTCAGCCGATCGACTCGCCGCATCTTTGCTTTCGGATTTTCTGCCGCGCGCTGGCACGGACACCTTCTCCCGTATATTGTACGAGCCCATGGTCTCCCCGACTTCCGACGTCTCTCAAGTCTTCATCGAGCTTGGCGCCGCCGTGGTCGGGCTGGCAATTGTCGCGCGTTTCGCCAGTCGCTTTGGCTTCTCCGCCATCCCGCTCTACTTACTCGCGGGCCTTGCGTTTGGCAATGGCGGTATAGCCCCTCTCCCACTTAGCCACGATTTTATTCACACCGGCGGCGAAATCGGCGTACTGCTTCTCTTGTTTATGTTGGGGCTGGAATACACCGGCGATGAACTGGCACATAGTCTGAAGATTGGATTCCCCGCGGGTTTGGTCGACTTCGTTCTTAATTTTCCTCCGGGGTTGATCACTGGCCTTTTGCTGCATTGGACTCCCCTGGCTTCCGCACTCCTTGGCTCGGTCACCTACGTCTCGTCTTCCGGCATTATCGCCAAGGAACTCGCCGAGTTAAAGCGCCTTCATAACCCGGAAACTCCCTCGATCATCTCGGTGCTGGTTCTGGAAGATCTTGCTATGGCCATCTACCTTCCGCTTGTCGCTGTTCTCCTCGTCGGAGGGGGCCCGCAAAAGATTCTCCTCTCTGTTTCCGTTGCGATTGTAACCGTCCTGGTGATTCTTTTTGTGGCTCTACGTTTCGGCGTGCAAATCAGTAAGTTCCTAGTTCACGAATCGGATGAAATTATCCTTCTCACCACCTTTGGCGCCATTCTTCTGGTCGGTGGTCTCGCTCACCGCTTAAAAGTGTCCGCCGCCATCGGCGCCTTTCTCGTTGGCATCCTTCTCAGCGGCCCCATGGCCGAGAAGTCCCATCGCCTCTTGGCGCCTGTCCGTGATTTATTTGCCGCCACTTTCTTTTTCTTCTTCGGGCTGCAAATCGACCCGGCGACTCTGCCCAGCGTCTTGATTCTTGCGATCGTCTTGGGTGTGGTTTCAGCCCTCACAAAAATCCTGACCGGCTTTTGGGCCGCCGGGCATGCCGGACTGGACCGCCAAAGCCGTCTGCGTGCCGGCACCATGTTGATCGCGCGTGGAGAATTCTCAATCGTCGTTGCCGGACTGGGAGCTGCGATGGAGCCGCGACTGGCCTCTCTGGCGGCAGCTTACGTTTTATTTTTGGCCGTGGTCGGACCGATTCTCGGGCGACTCACAAAGTAGATCGGCTTCCTGGTCTCGCGGCCTTCATCCACACACGCTCCGGTTTGCTCAAAAAGCTTTGAACGTGCGGTCCAGCGGCGTTTTTTCTACAGGCTTTTAGGGATGTGCTTTCCTTTTTGCGGGAGTCGATCACATTTTCACAAAGTTTTTCTTGCGCAGCGCATATTGCCCGCGTACATTCGCAGTTGCCGGTGCGTTTTTTGGTTGCTTTGCAAAGAACGCATCGGCAATTTTCGCTAGGCGTGAATTCTGACGCGCGGATTTGAAGTTTCTAACCCACGACCGAATTGTTTCGCGATCGCGGTTGCGGTCGCCGAGGATTAAGAAAGAAAGATGGCTAATCACACCAATACGGCGCCTCCGTTGCTTCTGACTATCGCCGGATTCGATCCTTCCTGCGGCGCCGGCATCGCTGCGGATTTGAAAACCTTTGCTGCTCACGGCTGTTATGGTGTCGCGGCGGTCACTTCGTTGACGGTGCAAAGTACTGCCAACGTCCAGGCCGTGCACAACACACCCAGCTCCGAGCTGCGCGAACAATTGGAAATCCTAGCGAACGACTGCGAAATCGCTGCCGTGAAGGTCGGAATGCTCGGTAATCGCGGCAACGCCGCCGTTGTCGCCGAATTTCTGGACGCCCACAAATTCGCCCATGTTGTGCATGACCCAGTTATGAAGTCCTCCAGCGGCACGGAATTGCTCGACGGCAGCGGCATTAAGTACGTGATCGCGGAACTTTTGAAACGCTCCACGGTTATCACTCCCAACGTGCCCGAATCCGAAGTCTTGACCGGATTTCAAATCAAGGACATCGCCGGAATGGAAGCTGCCGCGAGAAAAATTGTGGAGATGGGCGCGCACGCCGTGCATTGTGAAAGGCGGGCATATGGAGCGCGCTGTGGATGTACTGTTCGATGGAGAAAAAGTCACCCTGCTCGGCGGCGACAAGGTAAAAGCTGATAACAACCACGGCACCGGCTGCACTTTCGCGTCCGCTATCACCGCGCAGCTCGCTTCCGGCCGCAGCTTGATCGAATCCGCGATGCTTGCCAAAGCTTATGTCACCAAAGCTATTGAAAAGGGCTACCCCATCGGAAAGGGCCGCATTCCTCTGGATCATTTCTACCGGCTTCGCACCGAGCCGCCCGCCCGCGGCATTCACGAAGTTCCGCAACATGGAATGCATCCCGCCGCTGAACCCACCGCTCATTAAAAACGGCTGCTGTCTAAAGCGGTCTCGTCCACACTGCTTTTCCAGCAACAATCGTCGCCATTGGAGCTCCCTTGAATTTGCGCCCGTCGAAAGGCGAATTGCGCGATTTGCTGGCCGAATTTTTTACCTGATAAGTCCACTCATAGTCCGTGGAAAAAATTGTCAGATCCGCCGGCTCGCTGGCAGCGAACTTCTGCTTTACTCCCAGCACAGTCGCCGGGCCACTCGTGAATAATTCCACCATGCGCATTAGCGAAATCCGTCCGCTCGCCACCAGTTGTTCAAGCGCCAGAGATACCGCCGTTTCAAACCCTAAGATTCCAAACGGTGCGCGATCGAACTCCACATCCTTTAAAGCCGGCTCGTGCGGAGCATGATCCGTCGCAATCGCATCCACCGTGCCGTCCGCCAGTCCGGCAAGCAGCGCCTCGCGATCCTCGCGCGCGGCCAGAGGTGGATTCATCTTGAATTTCGAATCGTAGCGCACATCCTCATCGATCAACGTGAAGTGATGTGGCGTAACCTCGCAACTTACCTGCAGTCCACGCTCTTTCGCCCAACGAACCAACTGCAAGGAACTGCGCGCCGACAAATGCGCGATGTGCAACCGCGCTCCCGTCAGTTCCGCCAACTGCACGTCCCGGGAGACGCACACCGATTCAGCCGCGGCTGGCATTCCCCGCAGTCCCAGTCGCGTGGAGGTCACCCCTTCACGCATCACCGCCCCATGGGCCAACGACACATCTTCAGCGTGTTCGATCACCGGGAGGTTCAGCGACCGACAATACTCCATGACTTGCCGCGCCAGCTTGGCTGTGGCTATCGGTTTCCCGTCGTCGGACACCCCGACGATCCCGGCTTCTTTCATGGCCGCAATCTGCGCGATGTTTTCTCCCTTGCTTCCCATTGATGCCGCGCCGATCGGCCATACCCGAACACTCCCCGTTGATTTCGCGCGATCTACGATAAAGCGCGTCACCGACGCGTTATCGTTCACCGGTTTCGTGTTGGGCATGCAACACACCGCGGTAAATCCCCCGCGAGCTGCGGCCATCGTCCCGGTTGCAATGCTCTCCGAGGATTCTTGTCCCGGTTCGCGCAAGTGCACATGCATATCGATAAATCCGGGCGCCACAATCAATCCGCTGGCGTCAAAAATCTCTGTATCGCGCGAAGGCGATATCTTGCCGGGCTCACCAATCTCCGCGATCTTTTCTCCGTCGACCAGGATGTCGCGTGGCCCGTCTCGCTTTGGTTGCCGGGTCCAGAACGCGGCCATTCTTAATTAGCAGCATGCGTGGATTCCTTTTTCTCGGTTGCCGCTCGCTTCGTCCGCCGATGTTCTCATCCGCCGCCGGATTGCTGCCGTCTTCTGTCGCGCCGGACATCAGCAAAAATAACAGAGCCATGCGCACCGCAATGCCGTTCGTGACTTGTTCCAGCACGCAGGACTGCGGCCCGTCTGCTACTTCCGGCGAAATTTCGACTCCACGATTCATTGGCCCCGGATGCAGAATAATTGCCTCTGGATTCGCACGGCGCAATCGTTCGGCGTTCAGCTGGTACATCAAAATATATTCTTCCGCGGAAAGCGTCGGCTCATACATCCGCTCGGTCTGCACTCGCAGCACCAGGATCACGTCCGCTCCTTCGATGCCCTCCTCGATGCGAAACACTCTGCGAATCGCCGCGCCGCGGCGGGCCGATTCTCTCCAAGTTCTTCGGGCACCCACATCGCCGGCCCGCACAGCGTGAATTGGCACCCAAATTTCCCCAGCAAGTGAATGTTCGACCGCGCCACCCGACTGTGTTGAATGTCGCCCAAAATTGTGATCTTCAAATTCTCGATCGACCCTCGCCGGTCGCGAATCGTCAAGGCATCCAGCAAACCTTGCGATGGGTGCTCGTGTGTGCCATCTCCCGCGTTGATCACCGGAATATCCAGGTTGTTGGCCACGAAGTCCGCGGCCCCTGAAGCCGCGTGGCGCATCACCAGACAATCCGGCTTCATAGCGTTCAGCGTATACACCGTATCAAGAGCGACTCGCCCTTTTTTAGGCTCGACGCCTCGGCCTGTAGATTCATGGTGTCCGCGCCCAGGCGTGAGGCGGCCGTATTGAAACTGATACGCGTGCGGGTGGAATTTTCGAAAAATGCCAACGCGACGGTTTTTCCGCGCAGCGTCGCCAACTTTTTTAGCGGGTGTCTCTGAATTTCCTGGAACAGTTTGCTTTGGTTCAACAGAAAAGTTAAATCGTCCGCACTAAGCGGTTCGAGGGCCAGAAGATCGCGAAAACGGTAAGTCACGTGGTCACTTATGAAGTTGCCACAAAAATCCTGTCGTGCTCATGCAAGGATGCAAATAAATCCATTCAGCCGTTTGCCTTTTTAAGATTCCATCCGGTCAACCAGCACCACCCGCTCTTCGTTGTCGATTTCCCGGAGCCGCACTTCCACGATTTCCGTGTCGCTGGTCTGTACGCTGCGCCCAATGTACTGGGCCTCGATCGGCATTTCCCGGTGACCGCGGTCGATTAACACGCATAGCGACACGCGTTTCGGCCGCCCCAGATCGAACAGACCGTTCATAGCCGCGCGAATTGTTCGTCCCGTGTACAGCACATCATCGACCAGCACCAGATCCATGTTATCCACGCCGAACGTAATATCCGAGGATTGCAGCACCGCGTGCGAAGCCACTTTTGAAAGGTCGTCCCGGTACAACGTGATGTCCAAGGTTCCTACTGGAACTTCCACCCCATCGATCCCACGCATGGCTCGCGCGATTCGCTGCGCCAGCGGAACGCCTCGCCGCCGTATTCCGATCATCGCTAAATGTTTCGTTCCGCCCGATTTCTCAACGATTTCGTGCGCCAGCCGTTGAATCGTGCGATCGATTTCCGACGGCGACATAAGCTGAGATTTTTCTACGATGCGCATAAGATCGCGTAATCCTACCATTGCTCGCCGCGATTCCGTCAATCCACATTCACTTTGAAGTCTTCGGCTTTTTACAGCCGTTTAATTCCTCCATGTTATTCTTGCCGGGCTTTACCCGCAGTCGGAGGAACGGGCATGGGTTTGGCCAACACAGCTTTTCACAACGCCACAGAGAAATTTCTTTTCGCGGCCTTTTCCCTGACTTCGCTGCTCGCCATACCTGTGGTCGCCCAATCTGTTCATCGAACCTCTCCCGAAGAATCCTTCGCCTCCGGCCGCCCTAAACTCGTGATAGTGATCGTCGTCGATCAGATGCGCGCAGACTATATCGACAAATTCCAGCACCAATGGACCGGCGGCCTCAAACGCCTCGTAAACGAAGGTGCTTGGTTTACCGAGGCTGCTTACCCCTACGCCGAGACCGAAACTTGCGTCGGGCACTCCACCATTTCCACCGGTGCGTTTCCGGCCACGCACGGCATAGTTGCCAACGAGTGGTGGGACCGCGACACGCAGAAGCGTGTTACGTGCACCGCGGACCCAGCCGTGAAGAACATTCCATTCGGTTCCCCTGAAGCCGCTGCCGAACCGCCATCCTCAGCCCAAAGCCTGGACACACCCGGAGATAGTGCCGCAAAATTATTGCTCCCCTCTTTCGCGGAAGAACTGAAGTTTCAGTCAAGCTCAGGGACCCGCATCGTTACCATGTCTTTGAAAGCCCGCGCCTCCATCACGTTGGCGGGACATCAGGCCGACGCTGTCGCTTGGTTTGACAGCTCCAGTGGCGTTTGGCAGACCTCCACGGCGTACCCTAAAGCCGCAATTTTTGACGATTACGCAAAGGAACATCCGGTTGCTGCGGATTACGGGAAAACTTGGGCGCCTCTTTTGCCTGCTTCTTCCTATTTATACGACCAGGTTGCAGAGGGCGCCGGGTCTCCCGCAGGATACGGCAGCTCTTTCCCTCACCCGTTGCGTGGTGCTCCTGACAGTAAAGGTCCGGACCGCGCATTCTACAATCAATGGGCCACCAGTCCATATGCGGAAACATACTTGGCCCTGATGGCTGCGAACGCCGTGGATGCCCTCAAGCTGGGGAAGGGTTCTGCCACGGACTTTCTAGGCATCAGCTTCTCTTCGGTGGACTATGTGGGCCACTCCTTCGGGCCCCGAAGCTGGGAAATTCAGGATGAACTCGCGCGCCTGGACCGGGACCTCGCTAATCTTTTTTCCCACCTGGACAAGTTCGTTGGCACGAAAAATTACCTGGTCGCCTTTAGCTCCGACCATGGAGTAGCGCCCATTCCTGAAGATTTGGCCCGTAAGGGAATTGACGCCGGGCGCCTCAACGAGCGAGAGATCGAGCTTCGCCTTGAGAAGGCACTCGAGCCTCTTGGTTTTCCGAAGCCCTCGGTCGTGGACGTCGGCGGCGCTAATGTGTATTTTGCTCCCGGCGTTTACGCAAAGCTCAAATCCGATCCGCACGCGCTGCAAGCGGTTCTGGATGCCATTACAGTACATCGGGGGTTGCGCACGTTTTCCAATCCGAGGAAGTCGCTGATCGGCCGGCCACCCAGAATCCTATTCGCGCTGCCGAAGGCGCTGGTTTCTACCAATCCCGAAGCGGTGATTTGCTTATTGTTCCGAAGCCTTACTGGATTTGGGACTACTTCCACTCCTGGAAAGCCGGTCCGCGGCGGAACTTCTCACGGCACTCCCCACTTTTATGATCGACGGGTCCCGGTAATTCTGATGGGATCCGGGATTCGTCCGGGGAAATACCGTGATTCAGTCACTCCCGCGGACATAGCCCCCACTCTTGCCGAGTTATGCGGCATCACTCTCGCCACCGCCGACGGCCGTCCGCTACGTCAGGCTCTCGAGCCCGCCTCGCTATCTCCGTCGACATCGCGCATTCACGCTCCTCTGCCGAGTGGCCCAACCGCTTCAGCTCCCCACTGAAACAAACGCTCAATCGGCACAAATTCCACCATCGAGAATTGTCTTCTGCGCCTCTTCCTGTTGTATAGTCCGCGATGTGACTTTCGCAGGAGTCGTCGATCTTAGCCTCGATGTCGGCACACTTCACCTCCGCAATCCTATAATCGCCGCCAGCGGCACCTTCGGTTATGGCGTCGAATTTGCCCACCTCATTGATCTCAATAAAATCGGTGGTTTCGTCACAAAAGGTCTTTCGCTCAACGCCATACAAGGTTCACCGGCTCCCCGTCTTTGCAATACCGCCTCGGGGATGTTAAACGCCGTAGGCCTGCAAAACATCGGTGTGAGGGCTTTCATCGCGGAAAAAATGCCGAAACTAAGAAAATACGATACCAGGTAATCGCCAACGTCTTCGGGTATTCACTTGAGGACTACTCGGAGGTCATACCATTCTCAATGATGCTCCCGGCGTTGCCGCCTACGAACTGAATATTTCCTGCCCCAACGTAAAGCAGGGGGGGATGCAGTTCGGTAGCGACCCCTCCTTGGTTGGTCAGGTCGTCGGTCGGCCAGGAAAGCGGCGGCTCACCGACCCCTCTGGGTCAAGCTTTCGCCACTGGTTACAGACATTAGGGTTATTGCCAGAGCCGCCGAGGGGCCGGTGCCGACGTCTTGACCGTAGCGAACACCTACCCGCCATGTCCCTCCAGGTGGCACCGGCCGGTCGCGGCTGGGGTGCCCGACCGGGGGACTATCGGGGCCGGCCATCCGTCCAATCACTCTTCGGTTGGTCTGGGATGCCGCGCAGGCTGTCAAAATTCCTGTAGTTGGGCTCGGAGGCGTCGAAAAGGTGGAAGACGTGCTTCAATATCTAGCGGCAGGCGCAACGGCGGTTCAAGTCGGCACAGCTAGTTGTCGAGCCAAACAACGTCACCAGTTGGCGGACGAGCTGAAACGCAAGCTATTTGACTTTAAGCTAAGCAATATCAATGATTTAGGAGTTAAACTGGAAGGCAGAATTACATTGACAAAGCTGTGGTTGAAGTTGATACACTTTTTAGTATCATGTTGCGAAAACGACACACTATGAAACGTCAAATCCAATTCGATCTGGGCGAGCAGTCCTCTGGGTTCCCGTAATGTGTCTAGCTGCCCAAGGCATCAACGCTCCTTTGGTCGCCCGCTCCAATGAACCTGTAAAGCCCATTAAAACATGGGTCGGCAATGCCAGCTGGTACGGGACAATTTTGACGGTCGCAAAACCGCAAATGGCGAAGAATTTGATTCGGAAGCCCTTAACCGCCGCTCATCCCACACTGCCATTCGGTTCGATCGTCCGCGTAGTCAACCCAGGAACCATAAATTTGAAGTTGTCCGCATTAACGATCGCGGTCCGTATCAAGAAGGTCGCGAAATTGATGTATCCTATCGCGTAGCTCGCAAGATCGGCTTGACCAAAGCCGGTGTACCACGGTCCGGCTCGAGCTCATGCAGCTGCCTCAAAGGCCATAAATCCCGGCAAACGGTCGGGGCCACACCGTGACCCAACCGTGATCTTTGACGCCCATCCGCGAAGCAGCCTGATCGTAGCCCTGGACATTGACTCATTACCCACCGCGCTGAGATTCGCACAAACAAATAGCGCCCCTCGTAGGCATGTTTAAGATTGGCAGCCAGCTGTTCACCGCTGCCGGCCCTGCTGCTGTAAAAGAGATTGCCGCCTCGGATGTCGGAATTTTCCTCGACTTGAAGTTCCACGACATCCCGAACACTGTTGCCGGTTCCGTCCTGAGTGCGGCGTCAATGTCCGGCATTCGAGCTTCTCAATGTTCATGCGCTCGGCGGCAGCGCCATGATCAGTGCCGCCGTTCAGGCCATCAGCGCCGGCGTCGCCATGGGTGCCGACCGGCCACGGCTTCTCGCCGTCACCATTCTGACCAGCATGGACGAGAAGGCTTTGCGTGAGGTCGGCATCGCCGGATCTCCCAACGATCAGGTTATAAAGCTTGCGCGCTTGGCAAAAAAGGCTGGAGTGGACGGTGTCGTCGCCTCTGTCCAGGAAGCGCGCGCCATTCGCAAAGCATGCGGCCGCGAATTTCTGATTGTGACCCCAGGTGTTCGACCGAAAGACAAATCCGCGAGACGCGATGACCAGTCCCGCACCGCCACTCCTACCGAGGCCATTCGCGCCGGCGCTGATTTCATCGTGGTGGGCCGGCCAATTCTCGAAGCCGCTGACCCACGCGCTGCGGCCGCGGCCATCGTGGAAGAAATCGCCGCCGCGAAATAATTCCACCAAGCACAATGAATTCGCGTGAAAGAATAGTGCACGTACTTGCCTTGACCACAATCCAAGCCGCCGATAAGCTTGTCTTTTCTCCCAGGTGAACAATTAAATGGATCAGATTCACGTAACATTGCCTGACGGCAAAGTTCAGGAAGTGCCCAAGGGGACCACACCCGCCGACATCGCTCGCAAGATTTCTCCACGTCTCGCTGACGCCGCGCTGGTGGCGCGTATAAGTGCCGTACACAATGGCACGCCCCGGTTCGAGCGCCGACATTCCATCTTCGGAAAATTCCGGCGAGCTGATCGATCTGCGTCTTCCATTGGATCACGACGTGAAGCTTCAGATTCTCACGGATAAAGACCCCGACGCCCTTTATGTTTTTCGCCATTCCGCCGCTCATCTTCTCGCCGCTGCGGTCACGGAGCTTTTTCCCAACGTCAAACTTGGCATTGGTCCGCCCATCGACACTGGCTTTTTTTACGAATTTCTTCGTGAAGAGCCCTTCACTCATGAAGATCTCGCCAAAATAGAAGCGAAAATGCGCCATCTTGCCGCGCAGGATCTGCCCAACGAGCGAAAGCTTTCTGCCGAAGCCCGAAGCCCTAGAGCTTTATCAGCCGCACGAACCAGACTTTCAAATGCGAGCTCGTGGAAGAAAAAGCTGTCGAGCCCATGGTTTCCTTTTACACCACCGGAAAATTTATCGATTTCTGCCGTGGACCGCACATCCCTTCCACCCGACGCATCACCGCCTTCAAATTGATGAGCGTGGCTGGCGCATATTGGAAGGGGCAGGAAGGAAATCCGCAGCTTCAGCGCATTTACGCTGCCGCCTTTTACACTCAGAAGGAACTTGATGAGTATCTGCATCGCCTGGAAGAAGCGAAGCGCCGCGATCATCGCAAGCTCGGTGTTGAACTCGATCTTTTCAGTATTCAGGAAGAAGCTGGACCCGGCCTGATCTTCTGGCATCCCAAGGGTGGTCTGATTCGCAAAATCGTCGAGGATTGGCTGCGCGACGAACTGTTTGCGTCGCGGTTACGATCTCGTTTACACCCCGCACATCATGCGTCCTTGATCTTATGGAAGACCAGCGGCCACACCGGTTTCTATCGCGAAAATATGTTTGGCCCGGTGGAAGTCGAAAAAGACGACTACCAGCTGAAGCCCATGAATTGCCCTGGCCACATCCTCATCTACAAATCGCAGAATGAAAAGTTATCGCGATCTTGCCCGTGCGTCTCGCCGAACTGGGGACCGTATATCGCTACGAGCGCAGCGGCGTTCTGCACGGATTACTGCGTGTGCGCGGCTTCACCCAGGACGATGCGCACATTTTCTGCATGCCTTCGCAAATCGAAAGCCGAAGTGGAAGCATGCGTCGAATTCGCCTTTGCGGTAATGAAGAAGTTTGGTTTCGACAAATTTGAAGTGGAGCTTTCCGATTGGGACGCCACACATCCGGAAAATTATGCCGGTAAGCGCGAAGACTGGCATCGCGCGACTGCGCGCTCTCAGCGCCACCATGACCCGCATGAACATGCCGTTCAAGAAAAGTGGAAGGCGAAGCCGCCTTTTACGGCCCGAAAATTGACGTCAAGCTCATCGACGCCATCGGCCGCCCGTGGCAGCTCACCACCGTGCAGTTCGATTTCAATTTACCTGCGCGTTTCGCTTTGCAATATGTCGGCGAAGATGGCGCCAAGCACGAACCTCTAATGGTTCACCGCGCATTGCTCGGCTCGGTCGAACGCTTCTTCGGCATTTTGATTGAGCACTTCGCTGGGGCCTTTCCGCTGTGGCTCGCGCCCGTCCAGGTGGAAGTCTGCCCCGTCAGCGAAAAAGTTCTGGACTATGCGCAGCATGTCAGCGAAAACCTGAAGCGCCACGGCATTCGCGTGCATCTCGACGATCGCAACGAAAAACTGCCCGCAAAAATTCGCGACGCGCAGATGCAAAAAATTCCCTACATGCTGATAGTGGGCGAAAAGAAGCCGAAGCAGGTACCGTTTCCGTCCGCCATCGCAGCAAAGGCGATCTGGGCCCGAAGCCCTTGGCCGAAGTCGTCGATTCGCTGACCAAAGAAGCCGAAGCCAGATCCGCAATATAATTTGCTAGACAGGTTCGGCGTTCCGGTTGTATTTGTCGTTCACACGCAACGTCAGCGATTCCCGGCATATCCGGGAAGGACTGGCAGCACTTACGGAGAACAGCATGCCAAAATTTTTGATCGAGCGCGAAATTCCGGGAGCCGGCAAACTATCTCCCGAGGAGCTTCGGGGAGTTTCCCAAAAATCCTGCAGCGTCCTTCGCACCATGCCTAAGGTGCAATGGGTGGAAAGCTACGTCACCGACAACAAAATTTACTGCGTGTACATTGCGCCGGACGAGCGCGCCGTTCGCGAACACGCTCGCGAGGGCGGCTTCCCGGCAAACTCCGTTTCGGTCATTCGCCGCATGATTGACCCCACTACTGCGGACGCTTGATTACCCGCAACCCCCTCTGGTCCGCACTTTCCATCTTGCCGTCCGGCCGCGCTCGCATGCTATACTTTGAAGCCCGTCCCATGGCCTTTTAACTCTATGGTCATCGGGGATTATTTTGGGGCCCGTGTTTTTCTTCCGCGGTATCACGGTTGTCTCCGCGTACGTGTTAGGGGGAATTATCGCAGAACGTACCTTCCGGCAGAGCGACCGTATTCGCGTAAATGAACGCATCCGGGCGCGCGAAATTCGTGTCATCGATGAAGAAGGCGGCCAGTTGGGCGTCATGCAGCCTTTCGAAGCCATTAAAATGGCGAAGGAAAAGGGACTGGATCTGGTGGAAATTTCGCCAACAGCCGATCCGCCGGTTTGCAAAATCACCGACTACGGCAAGTATCTGTACCAGGCCAATAAGAAAGCTCACGAGCAACGCAAGAGCAGCCGTGGTTCGCAACTCAAGGAAGTAAAGTTTCGTCCTGCAACTGCGGAACACGATTATCAGGTGCGGCTAAGAATCAGATCATTCGGTTCCTCGGTGAAGGCCACAAAGTTCGCGCCATGATTTTTCATCGAGGGCGCGAAATGGCTCACCAGGAAGTGGGCCGCGCCAAGATGACGCGTCTGCTTGGCGAAATCGGCGACAATGGCCAGGTAGAGACGATGCCGCGCATGGAAGGAAATGTTTTAGTGGCTCTGTTGGCACCAAAGAAGGGCGTGCCCGCAGCAAGCCCTCCGGAGCAACCGGCTGACCGTCCAGCAGGCACAGTAACGCCACGTGGATTCGCAGCAAGCGAAGTAATTCATACGAGAGGATTTAGGAAATGCCAAGAAATCGTTCCAACCCCAAGATGAAGTTGAAGACTCATCGCGGCGCAAAAAAGCGCTTCAAAGTTACCGCTACCGGAAAAATTATGCGGATGCATTCTGGCAAGCGTCACCTGCTTGGCACCAAAGCTCCTGGCCGCATGCGCAAGCTCAAGAAGCTCACTCTGGTGAATGCCGCGGATACGCCTGAACGTCAAGCTGTTGCTTCCCTACGCTTAGAGCATCATTTTACGGTCCATAATTTTCAGTCTCATCAACATCGAGGCTGATGCAGTTGCAGCAAGTTGTAAAAGTGTGGACGCAAGCCCGCACATCGTTCCGACGAGAGTCGAAGCTGATTTCGGTCGATCAACGTGCCAGGCAGCGCTTCACGGGTGCCTGCCGGCCGATATCAGCCGCTGAAGTATTTTTCGCCTTAGGGCGAAAAAACAATCACCATGCGGCGCAGTTCATACCGGAGACAAACCCGTTGCGTCGCGCATTTTTCCGCGCGAACGCGCCCCGTTTGTCTCCCACTTATCAAGGAGAAACCCTAATGGCACGCGTAAAACGCGGCACCAAACGCCGTGCGCGGCGTAAGAAGTATCTCAAGCGCACAAAAGGCTTTTTCCTCACAAAGAGCAAGCTGTACCAGTCAGCTCAGGAAGCCGCTAATCGCGCTGATCGCTATGCATTTCGCGATCGTCGCGTTAAAAAGCGCCAGTATCGCCGCTTGTGGATTCAGCGTATCGGCGCGGCCGCGCGACTCAATGGCATCACCTACGGCCAATTGATTCACGGCCTCAAAGCCGCCGGCAACGACCTGGATCGCAAAATACTCGCGGACATGGCGGTGAAAGATCGCCGCCGCCTTCGCCCTGATCGCGGAACAAGCCCGAGCTGCCGCACCGCCACAAAAGAAAAAAGAAAAAGAAAAGAAGCGCGCCTAGATCACGCGCCGGGATCGCATTGTCATCTGGCCGCGATCCTGGCTGCTCCATTTAGCTCCGTCTCCTAGCCATGTTTTTTGAACGGCAAGAGTTGAACCCCAAAGATCCAAAATTATCGCTTCGCGCTATTCGCGGATCGCCCGTCGTCTGGCAAATATAAATCCATGGCTCCTGCTGAAACCATCACTGGCAAAACACTCGCTGATCTCGGCGTAACCCAGCCCGACCAGGTAGCACCGCATTTCGCGCAACTTCTTTCGCGCTTCGACACGGAAGCCGCCAAGATGCACAGCGAAGATTCCTGGAAACTTCTTCGCGACGCCTGGCTCGGCCGTAAATCCGGCGTTCTGACCCAAATAACCGATAACTGGTTGAAGCCCGCCACTCCCGCGTTAAAACCTTCCGTGGGTGCCGCTCTCAATCGACTGCGTGCCCACGTCGAATCCAAAACTGAAGAATCGCGAGTTGCTATCGAGTCAGGCGCTGACTCGTCCGCCGTGCTTCGCGACCGTGTCGATCTATCTCTCCCTGGCGTTGCTCGCCCTGTCGGATCGCGTCATTTGATTCGTCAGGTTCTTCAAGAAATCGAAGACATCTTCGTCTCCATCGGCTTCTCTGTCGTGGAAGGCCCGGAGATCGAGTCCCCTTATTACAATTTTGAAGCGCTCAATATTCCGGAATTCCATCCGGTCCGCGACGATATGGACACTTTCTATATCGAACTGCCCTCCTCGCCAGAAAAGACCTCGTCGTCCAGTCTGCTTCTGCGCACTCACACTTCTCCGGTGCAGATTCGCACCATGGAAAAAACGCAACCGCCCGTCCGCGTCATTGTGCCCGGCAAGGTCTATCGCCGCGACAATCCGGATGCCACTCACTCCTTCATGTTTCATCAGATCGAGGGTTTAGCGGTCGACGCGGACATCACTTTTTGCGATTTCACCGGCACCATCGAGTATTTCGTCAAGCAATTTTTTGGCTCCGCTGTAAAAACTCGCTTCCGTCCCAGCTATTTTCCTTTCACCGAGCCTTCCGTGGAATTCGATGCCTCTTGCGTTTTTTGCAATGGTAAGGGACTCGAATTCTTCAGGTGTAGACTGCTCCAAGTGTAAAGGCTCGGGTTGGATCGAGTTGTTCGGTGCTGGCATGGTCGATCCGGCCGTCTACGGCTTTGTCAATTACGACCCTAAAAAAGTCAGCGGCTTCGCGTTCGGTATCGGCATCGATCGCTTGCCATGCTGAAGTACGGCATCGACGACATCCAGGTATTTTTTCAGAACGACGTTCGGTTTTTGCGGCAGTTTCCATGAGCGACTGAAGCGAAGAACGTGACTTTCCCGACGCCAAAAATCGTTTCTCCAATCGCGTGACCGATTACCTGCGTTATCGGCCGCGTTATCCCGCGGGTGTCCTCGACGTCTGCAGGAGCAATGCCAACTCGCTCCCACACATGATTGGCGACGTCGGCTCTGGCACTGGATTCTTGGCGGAGTTGTTCTTGAAAAATGGCAACGCCGTTTTTGGCGTGGAACCCAACAGAGAAATGCGCGAAGCCGGCGAAAAATATCTTTCCGTCTATCCGCGCTACACAAGCATTGCGGCTCCGCCGAAGCTACCACGCTTGGGCGACTCCTGCGTCGATTTCGTCACTGCGGGGCAGGCTTTCCATTGGTTCGAGCCCAGGGCCCGCGTCGTGAATTTACCCGCATTCTGCGACCCAATGGATGGGTGGCGATCGTCTGGAATGATCGCAGCACCGCCGATTCCGGTTTCGCGCAAGGCTATGAAGACTTATTGACCCGCTTCGGTACCGATTACACGCGCGTCAAAGATTCCTATCCACAGACCGATGACATTCGCGCGTTCTTCGACCATGACAATTTTCTGACCCGCCAAATTCCAAATCACCAGATATTCGACTTGGCCGGACTACGAGGCCGCCTGCGCAGCAGTTCTTACGCTCCCGCCGATGGCCATGCGAATTTTGCGCCCATGATGACCGAACTCGAAAATCTCTTTGCCGGGCATCAGCAAGGCAACCAGATACGCATGGAATTTTCCACTTGGATATATGTAGGTCAATTGATCCCAGGTAGCGCCGCCTCATGAAAATCGTTTATCCGTGGCTTCAGGATTTCGTCCCGGTCAAGGTTTCGCCGGAAGAACTCGCGTCCCGCCTGGCACTTTCTGGCACCAACATCGCTTCCGTCGAAAACGGGCCGCATGGTGCGGTCATTGACGCTGAAATCACTTCGAACCGTCCCGACTGCCTCAGCCATTACGGCGTGGCACGCGAAGTCGCGAGCTATTTATAAACTCCCTCTTAAGCCCGTCTTGCCAGGTCCAGCGGAATCTCAGCCGCAAGGGCCCGCTACCCCGTCCGCCAGCGACGCTGTGAAAGTGGAAATTAACGCGCCGCAACTTTGCGGCCGCTTCACCGCCCGGGTAATCCGCGGCGCAAAAATTCAGCCGTCTCCAATCTGGCTCAAGGACCGCCTTGAAGCCAGCGGTGTCGCCAGCATAAATAATGTCGTCGACGTTTCCAATTACGTCATGCTCGAACTGGGCCACCCCCTTCACACTTTCGATTACGACAAAGTTCGCGATCACTCCATCGTCGTGCGCGCTTCCAAACCCAACGAAAAAATAACAACCTTCGACGGCATCGAACGCAAGCTGGATCCCGGCATTTGCGTCATTTCCGACGGCGACGGTTCTCGCGTCATCGGCATCGGCGGCATCATGGGCGGGGCCGAAACCGAAATCTCTTTCTCCACCAAGAATGTCCTGATCGAGTGCGCCTGGTTCGATCCCATCTCGGTGCGTCGCGCAACCCGCGCGCTCAAGCTGCATACCGAAGCCTCCACGCGCTTCGGGCGCGGTGCCGATCCCGAAATGGCGGAGCTTGCCTCCCGGCGTTGCGCCGAGCTTATTTTGCAGCTTGCCGGCGGACAACTGCTTTCAGGAGTCGGTCGATATTTATCCCGGCAAGCGCGCAGCGAAGAAAATCCTGATCACCCGCGCCGAGCTTCTCCGGGTCATGGGTGCTGACGTCCCCGACAAGGAAATCGAATCCATCTTAAGTTCCTTGGGATTCGCTCCCGTTCGTGCCGATCAGCATCGCGGCGCCAGTGGCTCCATTCTCGCCGTCTGGGAATGCACCCAACCGTCGTGGCGCGCAGAGGTCTCTCGCGAGATCGATCTCATCGAAGAAGTCGCCCGCATCTACGGCCTGGATAAATTTCCGCCACGCTTACCCGCCGCCCGTCAAGGCGCCGCCCGCCTGCCGCATTATGAAGCGGAACAGCGCGTGCGCGAACGGCTCATCGGCCTGGGTTACCGCGAAATTCTCACCATCCCGCACGTTGCCGAAGAACGCGATTTACTGTTTCGCCCCCAGGACGCTCAGCCGGCTCGCCTCGCCAATCCTCTGTCCGAAGAAGCGGGTGCGCTTCGCTCCACCGGCACCGTCAGCATGGCTGCGGCCATCGAGTGGAATCTAAATCACGGTCAACGCCACGTCCGTCTTTTTGAGATCGGCAATCACTATCGCTTGCACGGCAGGCAGTCTGTTGAAACGCGCGTCCTCACCGTCGGCGCCACTGGCGCGGCCCGCGAAAAAAGTGTCCACGAGCCCGCCCGCGACTATTCCTTTGCTGACTTGAAGGGTGACCTCGACAGTCTCGGACTTCTCGCCGGCGGCTTGCGCTGGGAAGACACCTCCACCGACTGGCTCCACCCCGCTCGTCGTGCCGCCATCGCTCTCCAATCCGAGACGCTCGGCGTCGCCGGACAGCTTTCACGCCGCATTTCCGAGCGCCTCAAGCTTCGCCAGGACGTTTACCTCGCTGAAATGACTCTTGGCCCGTTGTACTGTGGGTTTTACGGCCTGAAAAATTCCCGTCGCTTTCGTCCCATCCCCCGTTTCCCGGCCGTTGAGCGCGATTTCTCATTGTTGCTTAACGACGGTACCCACTTCTCGGACGTCACCAAATTGATCGCGTCCTTAAACATTCCGGAAATTGCTTCCGTGGAAGCAGCCGATCTTTTTCGTGGCAAAAATGTGCCCGCCGGAAAATATTCTTTGCTGATCAAACTTTACCTGCAGAGCCGGGAAGCGACTCTCACCGATACGCAGATCAACGATATTTCTGCACGCCTGGTCTCAATTTTGGAAAAGGAACTCGGCGCCCAGCTTCGTAGCGCGTAAGTCCGCCTGTCAGGCCCTGGCAGTGCCCAACCCCCAATGAGTGTGTTATCTTGGCCTCGGGTCGCCACAACTGACATGAATTCCATACGCATGCCCGTCAAAACAGAAATTTTTGGTCAGATGTACACCATTCAAGGGGAACTGGATCAGGACTACGTCTTGAAATTGGCGAACTACGTCGATGAAAAGATGCGCGCCGTTGCCAATGCCACTTCCACCGTCGACACCCAAAAAGTTGCCGTGCTGGCAGCTCTTTCTATCGCCGATGAGTTACACAGCGCCCAGCGCGACCTTGGCTATCGTGAAGACGTTTTGCGTGAACAAGCCGAACGTTGCCTAACGCTCGTCGAACGGGCCCTCAAACAATCCGCATAACAATCTCTCGTGGGAGTCTTTCGCGTTAAATTGTGTGACCGCGTTACTGTGACCACAAAGTAGGGGTCCGGTCCCACCGATGCTGGCGCAACTGACTGTGGAGTTCTCCGGGCAGCGGCCCGCGGTCGCTTGCCGCCAAATTCGTTTCCACATGTTTTCGCTTCCGCATCCCCGGAATAATCGTGCTTACCTCCGGGTGGTTCAAGATGAACCGCAGCGCCATTTCCGGCATGCTCATCCCATCTCGCAGCAATGGTTTCAATGCGTCCGCGTGCTCCACACTGGAATTGAGATTCTCCGTCACGAAATAAGTGTTGCGCCAATCGCCTTTAGGCCAGGTGCTTTCCTTAGTCAATGTCCCCGTCAGCGATCCTTCATCGAACGGCACGCGCGCAATCACCGCCACGTTTTTCTCCCGGCAAGCCGGAAATAACTCATCCTCCGGATTCTGGTCGAAGATGTTGTAAATCACCTGCACTGCATCGATCAGTCCCGACTTTACTGCCGCAATTCCGTTCCACGGCTCCCACCGGTTCATGCTGATTCCCACGGCGCGCACTTCGCTTCCCGTACGCAGCTTATCGATGGCTTTCACCATCCGGTCGTCTTCCAGCCAGTGATCTTCCCAGGTGTGAAACTGAATCAGGTCCAGTTTGGACACGCCGGTATTTTGTAGGCTCTTGTGGACGTATTCTTCGATGTATTCCGGGGGATAACAATCTTCTACGGAAAACTCTCGCTTACTGGGCCACTGCCGATTCTTCGGAGGGATTTTCGTCGCTGCGTAAAGGGTCTTATGCGGATTTGCTTTAATATTCTTCCCCAGCAAAGTTTCGCTGTGCCCGTCGCCATAAGCCCAGGCCGTATCAAAAAAATTACAGCCCAGATCCACCGCGTGCTGCAGCGATTCCAATGATTCTTTGTCTTCCGAGCCGCTCCACCCGGCCATCCCCCACATCCCGTAGCCAATTTCGCTGACGCTCCATCCGGTACGCCCAAATCGTCGGCAATTCATCGCAGTCCTTTCCAAACCAAGCCGCCTCCATTATAGCCACGCTGTCTTTCCGCTTCTGCAAATCAATCCAATTCCTTTGACTCCCGCGGGCCTCTTGTAGAGAATCCCCATGCATCCGGAGACTTCATGCCCAAAGCAAAGTCGTGGCTGGCATTCATTTCCTTGGCGCTTTTGCTCCTCGTCTCGTTTATTTCGAAACCTCGCCCCGCTGTAGCTTCGCTAGATAATGCTGCCTACGAGCTCGTCATCGCCAACGGTCGCGTCATGGATCCCGAATCCGGCCTCGACGCCGTGCGCAACGTCGCAATCTCCGGTGGGAAAATCCGCGCTCTTTCGTCCGATCCCTTGAAGGGAAAAATTACTCTCGACGCCCATGGCCTCGTCGTCGCGCCGGGCTTCATCGATCTCCACGAACACGGCCAGGAGCCGCGCAACTATCTCTTCCAGGCCCACGACGGCGTCACCACTTCCCTGGAACTAGAAGTGGGCACCGCGGATGTTGACGCCTGGTATGCCGCCCGTGAATCCAAAGCGCCCATCAACTTTGGCGTGAGCATCGGCCATATTCCGGTTCGCATGAAAGTGATGAAAGACCCCGGAAATTTTCTACCCACTGGCGATGCCGCGCATCGGGAAGCCACTCCCCAGGAGCTCTCCGCGATCGAATCCGAGGTGCGCCACGGTTTACAGCGCGGCGCTCTGGCTGTCGGCATGGGCATCAACTACACCGCTGCCGCCACCCATGACGAAATTGTGGAAATCTTCCGCATCGCAGCGGCCAGCCACGCCAGCGTCCATGTTCATCTCCGTCACGCGGGCCTGAAAGAACCCACCACCGGCTTGGTTGGCCTGGAAGAAGTCATCGCCGCAGCCGCCGCCACCGGCGCGCCTCTTCACGTCGTGCACATCACCAGCATGGGGCTGAAAAATACTCCTCACCTCATAGCCATGGTGAAAGGCGCTCAAAAGCAAGGCATGGACATCACCACTGAGTGCTATCCCTATAACGCCGGCAGCACCAGCCTGGAATCCGCCATCTTCGATCCCGGTTGGCAAGAGCGTCAGGGCATCACCTTTAAAGACATTCAATGGAGCAAAACCGGCGAGCGCCTCACCGCCGAAACCTTTGATAAATTTCACCGCGAAGGCGGCAACGTAGTCATCTTCTCCATCCCCGAAGAAGCCGTGCGCACCGCCATCGCTGATCCGATCGTAATGATTGCCAGTGATGGCTCCCGCATCACCGGTCCAAAAATTCATCCTCGCGGGCAGGCTACCTACGCACGCGTTCTTGGTCACTACGTCCGTGAAGAGAAAATCCTCGACTTGATGACCGCCCTCCGCAAAATGACCTTGATGCCCGCCCAGCGTTTGCAAAATCGCGCCCCTGCTTTCAAAGACAAAGGCCGCATCCGCGTTGGAGCCGACGCGGACATCACCGTATTCGATCCCCAGCGCATCATCGATAAGGCAACCTTCGATGATCCTTACCAGTATTCCGATGGCATCCAATTCGTCCTGGTGAACGGCACACCCGTACTGAAGGATGGCCAGCTTGTCGAAGCCGCCTTCCCAGGCCGGCCCGCCAGAGCTCCCGTTTCTCAGTAACGGACCTCGTCCCCCGACCCCTGCGAACCAACAAGAATGCTCAATTCGTAGTCTTTACAGAAACAATTCGCCTTCCATGACGTTTACCTTACGGGTGCTCCCTTCATGACTTTTTTCCACGACCTCCGCTATGCCCTGCGCATGCTGTCGAACAATCCCGCCTTCGCCCTTATCGCCATTTTGACTCTCGCCCTCGGCATTGGCGCCAATACCACGCTCTTCTCCGTGGTCAACGGCGTCCTCCTTAATCCCCTTCCTTTTCCAAAACCCGATCAGTTGTACGCCCTGTATTTCAAAACCTCGACGTCGGCTCAGAGCTCCATCTCCTACCCGAATTTCATCGACTGGCAGAAAAGCAATCATTCCTTCTCCGCGTTGGCTGCCTTCCGCTCCGCGGAACTGAACCTCACCGGTGCCGGCGAATCGGAACGCCTTCACGGTCACATGATTTCCGCCGAACTTTTCTCGGCTCTCGGCCTTTCCCCGATTCTCGGGCGCGATTTCCGTTCAGAGGAAGACCGTGTGGGCGCTGCACCGGTAGCCATCATCAGCGACGGTCTTTGGAAACGTAAATTTGCTCTCTCGCCCACTGTCCTCAACAAAACCATCGCCCTTAACGGTCAGTCCTACACCATCGTTGGTATATTTCCAGGCCGCCTGCCCATTTTCAGCGCCTCAGACCTGTACATTCCCCTCGGAGAGTGGAACGATCCCACGTTTCACGACCGTCGGATTAGCATGGGCATGTATGCAATTGGCAGATTGAAATCCGGCGTAACCCTCCCGCAGGTCCGTGCAGACTTGGATTCCGTTTCGGCAAACCTAGCTTCCGCATTTCCCGATGTGGACAAGGACACCGGTATTACTCTCGTTCCTCTAAAAGAGGACGTGGTGGGCGACGTTCGCGGCACCCTGCTCGTCCTCCTTGGCGCGGTGACTTTCGTCTTGTTGATAGCCTGCGCCAATGTCGCCAACCTGTTGCTGGCTCGCTCCACCGGCCGCTTCCGCGAGTTCGCCATCCGCACCGCTGTCGGCGCAAGCCCTGCCAGGATCGTTCGTCAACTGCTTACCGAAAGCGTATTGCTTGGAGTTGCCGGCGGTGTCGCCGGTTTGCTCTTGGCGGAGTGGAGTACGCTTCTCATCCTGAAGTCCATCCCGGACATATTGCCTCGCGCCGACGAAATCCATCTGGATTGGCACGTCCTGCTCTTCACTGCGGCGATCTCCATCGTTACCGGACTTATTTTTGGATTGGCTCCCGCCTTGAAAACCCTGCGCACCGGTATGCACGAAACTTTAAAAGAAGGTGGGCGCGGTTCCAGCGGCGCTCGTCATCGCACGCAAGGCATCTTGGTAACCGTCGAAGTGGCCATGGCCCTGGTCCTACTCGTCGGCGCGGGTCTTATGATCCGCAGCCTTCTGGCCCTCTCCCACATCGATCCAGGCTTCGATCCCCACAATGTCTTGACCTTCAGTACCTCGCTCACGTCCGTCAAAGACATCTCTCCGGCGCAACTTCGCGCGATGTACCGCGACACTTTGCGCCATCTGCAATCTTTGCCGGACATAAAATCCGTCTCCTTGATTGGCGGCTCTTTACCCATGACCGGCGATAGCGAACTGCCTTTTTGGCTCGAAGGCCAGCCCAAACCGGCCAACGAGAGCGACACTCCGCTCGCGTTGACGTATTTTGTCAATCCTTCTTATCAAGCCACCTTACACATTCCCCTTCAGAGCGGCCGCTTTTTCGATGACCGCGATGATGAGCATGCCCAGCCGGTGGTGGTCATCGACGCGAACTTTGCTCGCCAGTATTTCCCCCACGATAATCCTATCGGCAAGCGCCTCAATATCGGTCTATTCGAACTTCAACCGGAAATTGTCGGTGTGGTTGGCCACGTGGAACACTGGGGCCTGGGCGCTCGTGGGCACGAAAATCTTCAAGCTCAGGTGTATTTACCCGTTTGGCAGGTCCCCGATAAATTTTGGTCCCTCTTTGCGAACGGCGCCGCTTACGTGGCACGCACTTCCGGCTCGCCCCTCGGCTTGATGGACAGTTTCCGTCAGGCTCTTCAGAAATCTGATCCCACCGCGGCGATCTACGGAGTTTTGTCCATGCAAGACATCGTCTCCGCTTCTATTTCCACGCAACGCTTGACCATGCTGCTGCTCAGCGTGTTTGCCGCCTTGGCGCTCATCCTTTCCGCCATCGGTATTTACGGCGTTATTTCCTATCTAATCGGTCAACGCATCCACGAAATCGGCGTGCGCATGGCGCTCGGTGCGTCCAGCAAAGACGTATTGCGCATGATCCTCGGAGAGGGTCTGCGCACCACCCTGATCGGCGTCGTGGTCGGCGTCCTCGCCGCGCTCGCTTTGACCCGCCTGCTTGCTCAACTCATCTACGGCGTCCGCGCCACGGATCCCGTTACTTTCCTTGCCGTCGCATTTGCATTATTGTTCGTAGCCCTGCTGGCTTGCTACATTCCAGCCCGCCGCGCCTTGCGCGTGGACCCCATCGTCGCGCTTCGCTACGAATAAAATATGCGGCCGGTATCGGCGCAGAATTCAACTGTTGGCTTGTAGCTTTCCACCACGGCGGAGTATGCTTCGTGCGGCTCGAATATCAGACCCAGGAAGGAACGAACATGAAATTCACTAAATTTCTCTTAATACCCGCACTAACTTTGTCATTCGCCGTTGCGGCCAGGTCCCAGGACGCTAAGGCCGATGCGCCGACCGCCAGCACCACACCTGTCACCAACCCAGTCAGCTCCGTCGTGAAGCAACAGCTCGTCCGCTTCACCAAGAATATGGTCGGTGCCGCCGAAGCCATGCCACCCGAGAAATACAATTTCAAGCCCACGCCGGAGATGAACACCTTCGCCCACCTCACCATTCACATTGCCCAGGGCAACACGAATCTGTGCTCCAAAATTTCCGGCATCGCCGCTCCTGAAGCCGCCAAGCTCTCCGATACCGATGCTAAAGACAAGCTCGTTGCCGGCCTGAAAGCCTCCTTTGATTTTTGCGGCACCGCACTGGCCAACGTGGACGATTCCAAGTTGAGCGATCCCATGGTGCTCTTCGGCAGTTTCCCTTCCTCTCGTGCAGGCGCACTGATTGCGTTAAGCGACAGCTGGAACGATCACTACGGCACGCAAGCCATCTACCTCCGGCTCAACGGCATCCTTCCGCCCACCGCCCAACCCAAGAAATAGCCGCGGTGCCCTCCGGACATGCCCGCATGAAGGTTTAGGCGGGCATTCTTGCGCAAGTCCGTTCTAGAAGTGAAATCCTAGGTCCACCGTTTCCGACCGCGGACTTACAAAATGCGTTCCACTAAAGGTAGATAGGAAGTTATACAGCGCCTCTTTATTCGTGAGGTTGATCACCGTGAACCGCAAGCTCCATTTATAACGGTCGCCGTGAAACAGGTCGTCATCGCCCGCACTCACATCAAATAAATTTCGCGGTGCGATCCTCGCCGGATTTTTATCGGGATTTTGGGTGCCGTCCGCCGGAATCGTCAAGCGTGTAGCCCCTCGCGGCAATCCCGCGGGACAACTCGTTAGCGGTGTGCTCAGCGTCGCGAACGTCCCGCCGCAAAATAATCCAATCGCCGCTTGTTGGTCGCCGTCAAATGTCAGCGCGGTAGCATAATCAGGGACCGCTCCGGCAACCAACCCGCTGTCGTATCGCCAGTTGAATCCCAGCCATGGCCCCCGCTTCCACGGCTGATATTGCAAGTGCGATGTCTGGTTAAACCGTTCATCGTGATCGATCCGAAACACCGATCCGCCCTGCCCTACTGTCACTCCTAGCCCGCCAACTTGCGGCGGAAAATAGCGCGCCGCTACGCTGGACATTACCACCAGCGCCGTAAATCCATGAAAGTTTGGCACGCTGGCCCGCAGCAAAAATCCAGGTATCTTGGAGTTGTGCCATGCGATCGGAAAGGTGATCGGTGTATTTCCCAGCACGCTGAAGTCGTAGGCGTTGTGCGTGTACTTCCAGATGTACTCGCCGTCCACCACCAGGTATTTTCCAAATGCTTGTTGAAGTCCGGCATGAAACTCATTACGGTACCCTGCCGGCGAATTTGCAGGCACGCACGGAATCAGCGCCGCGATCAGGTTCACGTCGCATCCCTTGGTCGCGATAATCAGGTTTTCATTGAATGGCGTTTCTAGCGACCGAGCGTACGACAACCGCAACACTGTATTGCTCGGCTTCACGTTATACGCGATGCCCACCCGGGGCTCAGCTTGGCTAGCCGCCGACAGCCCGTTGTACACGTCCCCGCGTATTCCCAGGTTAAAGGACCACCTTCCTTTGGTGATCGTATCCTGCACATAGAGCGAAAGCTCTTTTACGTCCGTGTGTCCGCGAAATGCAAAGAGGCCCCCGCCACGCGTAAGGTCAATGGGCAACAACGTCGTGCATGGCGCAGCCAACGCCGCGCCTCCCACAAAACACGGTGTCCCCGCCGGGTCCGTCAAAGCTGGCAGCAAGCTCGGATCGATAATTCCCAGGCTGTCATTTTCATTCAGGAACGTATGCTGGTAGGTCACCCCCGCTTTTACGTTGTGTATTCCCTTCACATAGGAAATATCCGAGCGTATTCCCGCGTTCGTCAAATTACGGTCTTGGGCAATCGTCTCGGAGTTGATCGGCCCAAAATCCGCTAAAGGATCGGCGCTTGGATAATAGTTGTATTGATCTCTCCGCACATACGCGCCCAGTGTAAATACCGCCGTGGTGCCCAATAATCGAGTCCAGGTCGGCGCGATATTGAATGTTCCTATCTGCGAGCGTTGATCCGTATTGCCTACTGCGGTGCCATCGGGGCCAACCACATTCAAATTATCGTAGGTATTTGGCGTTTGAAACCACGACCGCGTGTACTGAAAATTTCCGTGCAGCGTATCCTTTTGATTGACCTGAAAATCCACTCGGTCAAACAGATTCTCTTCATTCCCTTTATCGTGAATGGGCGCGAACTCCGGTGAATCCAGGAACCGCCCGCTGTTTAGCCCGCTCACGGCGATGAAGTTCCCCCATTTCGGACCGCCATAAGCCAGATTGAACTCCGCGTTAGCGGTTCCGAAGCTCCCGTAAGAAGTCGATACGCTGCCCGTCGGCGTCGTCACTCCTAACCCAGAACGCGTCGTCACCTTGATTACTAAGCTTGTTTTGTCCCCAAATTCCGCCGGAGGTGCGCCGGAAATCACCTCCAATGACTGAATCGAATCCGAAGGAATCTGGTTTGAAAACACTTTGCTGGTCTGGTCCGATATTTGCTGCCCGTCCACGGAAAACGAATTTTGCGCGTGATCGCCAAGCCCATGCATATTTCCGTTCGAATCTGCCGCCACTCCCGGTGATGTCAGCGTCACCAACGACGTCACCGATGACGACGCGCTCTCCAGCGGAAGCTTGTCGATTAGTGCTTGGTCCACATCAGTGTGAAAAGTGGACTGCGTCTCCACCATGTCTCCACCGCTCGCCTCCACCGTCACGCTGGTCGCCGCCATGCCAATCTTCAGTGTCACCTGTGTAGGCGTCGGCACTGTCGACCTGACCTCCACGTCCTGCGTTAGGAGTTCAAATCCCTCGGCTGTCACTACTAGGTGGTACGGATTGAAGGGCAGGTTCGTAAATCGGAAACTACCATCCGCTCCGGTAACTACCGACCGCTTATATCCACTCACTGGATTCGAAATTTCCACCGTAGCGTTGGCCACCGAGGCTCCCGACGGATCTTTCGCGATCCCTTCGATCGAACCCGCATTTCCGGACTGCGCTGAAACCTGGGTGCAACAAAACAACAAATGAAATACCAATACCAAAACAATCTTTTTCTCCAACATCTTGATCCCTTTGGACCTTGGCCAGGTCAATGGACTGCTAGGCAAGAAAAATCCCGCTTCAATAAATAGCGGTGTGCGACTGCAGAAGCACCGGCAGCGCGATGGAGGCGTTCAAATTAATATTTTGGCTTTATATCGACGGAGGTGCTCGGGAAGGAGAATCGTTGACAAAAAGATCTTTGCGATACTCTGCTGGAAATTCATGGACTTTGCCGCTGATCGCCGACGGCGCTCGCAGCAACAGTGTGTTTAAAACTGGTGCTGAACCAATGTGCGCGGCGTGACATACCTGGCAAGCCGTCTCGTCCTGACTTTTATCGTGGTCGTGCACCACGATCTGCACGAGAAAGCCCACCATGCAGCAGACCAGCGCCACCGCCAGTCCCTTGCCCAGAAAGCCCTTTAAATGTGAAGTTGCGCGCATTTATCGAAATCGTTCTTCGGAAATCCTTGAAAGTTTAGCTTCCACCCTCGAGGTTTGCGGACGTTGCCCCTTTGAGTTGTCGTTCTTCGCGGCCATGATGCAGGATCAGATGCATCAAAAACATCAGGATTAACACTCCTCCAAAAGTCACCACGATGGTTGCCCCGGTCGGCGTATCGATCTTTACGCTTAGAATCACACCCAGCGCCGACACTAACGTTCCCATCGTCCAGCCAATGGCCAGTCGCGGTCCAATGCGATCCGCAAACAAGCATGGCTCCCACGCTTGGAACGATCAAATAGCAAAACACCAGCAGTACTCCCGCGATGGCCACCGACGACGTCACCACAAATCCAAATGACGCATAAAACAGAAAATCCCAAAATTGCACATTGAAATTCAGTTTCTCAGTTTCATCGTGATGCATCGAGATCTGCAAAAATTTCTTTCGAAAAATGTAATGAAATATTCCGACTGCTCCATACAGAATGGCAGTCTTCCGCACTTCCGCCCAAGAAACCGCCAGGATATTTCCCACCAGCATGTCTTTCAAGTGTTCCGTTTCGCCCGTGGCTTTGCTCATCAGCAAAATGGCCGTCGCGGAAGCCACTGCGTACGCAATGCCGATAAACGCTTCCTGGGGAATGTGACCGCTTCCGCGTTCGCGCCAAGCGAATATTGCCGCCCCCAAAAACGTAAATCCCAGGCTGATCCAGTATGATCCTCGCCCATGCGGGTCTATTCCCACTACAATAGCTACCGTGGCCCCTAACGCCGCTATTTGCGCCAGTGCCAGGTCTACAAATATGACTCCCCGTTCCACAACGTGTACCCCGAGGTACGCGTGGATACCGGTCAAAATCAAGCTCGCCACAAATGGCGCGAGCAAAAACGGAAGAATCTCCATCGAGAGGGCTCCTGGATGTTAATTCGAATCGAGTCGAAAGCTTGTTTCAATTTCGCGATGTCATAGTCGAACAATTTGAAGTAATCCGTGACTTCCTTCTCGCCGCCCACCGATGGCATCATCACCACCACTTGACCTCCGGTATCTCTAGCTACGGCATTCGGAGTTTTCAAATCAAAATACGGTTCCACCATGATGATTTTGACGTTGTCGCGCTTCATCTGTCCGATTAATTCTACGGTGTGCTGCGGCGTCGGCGGAATTCCCGGCCGTGGTTCCACGTAGCCGTCGACATCCAGGCTGAAATGGCTCCGCGAAGTTCGGCCAGGACCGGTGATACGTCACCACCTTGCGTCCAGCGTACGGCTTCATTTGCGCTTTCCAGCCTTCGTCCGCTTGTTTCAGGTGCTGCTCAAACGCGCTGTAACGCTCCGCGAAGTACGCTGCGTCATTAGGACGCATCTGGCTCAATTTGTCCGCGATGCCTTTCGCCACCCGCAGTCCATTATCAGGATCCAGCCAGTAGTGCGGATTTCCTTGCGGATGCACGTCGCCTTCCGCTCGCGTAACTTGTCCGGTTGGAATTTCCAGAATCTTCGCAAAACGCGAAGCATCCAGATATCCCGCCGGCCGACACTTGAATATTCGGGTTACTGGATTGCGTGATCAGCGGCGGCAGCCAACCGATCTCCAACTCCAGTCCCACCACGATCAGCAAGTCCGCCTTCCGCAGTTTCAACAAGAAACTGGGTTTGGCCTCCACGAAGTGCGGATCCTGGTAGCCTCGCGCAATGGATTCCACATCCACTTTGTCGCCACCCACTTCTTGTGCCAGCGCCGCCAGGTCCGTAGTCGCCGTCATGACCTTCAATTTGCTGTCTGCGCGGCCTGCGGGAGTTCCCACCAGGAAAAACGCCAGCGCCATAGCCATCGCCAACGCCGCTCTTCCTCGCGCCCAATTTTCCCTGCCGTAGCCAGATGTTTGCCTGACATGCAAGTCTCCTTAATACCATCAAAAGGGGTGCGCCCCATGCGCGCCCATCACAAACAAAAACTGGAACAACAGCTCATTGGCATTGTCAAAACTGGCATTGGGTCCAATCGCCAGATGGCCGTATCGATATTGTCCCCGGATTTGGCTGAATTCGCTCGGCCAGTAAGTAACAATTGCTGAAAATCCGGTATCGATCAGGTTCGCATTCCTGGCATGCCCGCTGCGGTCAAAGCGCCCGCCCACCGTCCACCTGCGGTTCATCCGGTATTCCGCGGACGAATACATTCCAAAGGCATGTTCCGTCATCTCCGGATTTAATGCCGCGCGCTGATCCCGCAGGCTGTAGAACAACTCCGTGCGGAATAAGAACGAGTTATAGATGGCTCGTCGTAGCGGCTTCCATCGCACCGTCGCATCCGCCCCGTACAGGCTGGTGGTAAAGTTCGAGCCCACATCGTTGTGGCCTCGAGCGTAAGAAACACCTAAATCAAGGTTCGTGGACTCAGTAATGTCTTTATAACCCCGCAGATGACCCACCACACTCGCGTCCTGCCTCTCCGAGGCTTTAAACACGTTCGAAGAGTCGCCTCGGAAAACCTGTCCGGTCGCCTCCACGAACCAATTCTTTGGCGCCGGCAATATGCGCGATAGCGAGAATCCCGCGTCGTCGATTCCGTCTTCGCCCCCCACCAGATTATCGGTTGCCAGCGGCCGGTCGATGAACGGAAGTGCATGGTTATGGATAGTGTTCACCCTTCCAAAATCTGCCCGCATCTTGCCTACCTTCAAAAGCAGGCTGGCTGGCAGCGATGTGAAGGTGACATACCCCTCTTCGACGTTAACCCCTTGTTCCCCAAATGAAATGAACACATCCGCGCGCGCATAAGGATCGATAATCGCCTGTACCCCGATTTCCGACTCATGCAGCTCCAGAGCGGGCAATGGCGCCACCGCGTTATGCCCAACGGCGCCGATGAAGTCCCCGATTAAGCTGATATCCGGATTCAGCAATTTGGCGTTGCCGCTGGCCCCGCCAAACGTCTGGCTCTCCGTCGATTGCATCACTTGCGCTTGCGCCGCTGACCCCGCGGCGGATGATGAAACTACCCCCGGTGCCCCGGGCGTTGCCGCCGCCATTTCCGGCATAGTTTCGCCATTCTTCGGCGCAGGCGCAGACGTCAGCACCAGCCGCGCACCGCCATCGTCCCCGGGCGCTTTGGCATCGGCTAAAACTTTCAGTTGCCCGCGCAGCAACGCTACTTCTTCAGCCAGCAGGCCAACCTGCTGCTCCAGCGTTTGTATCCGCTTTTCCGGGCTGGGCGCCGCCTTTTGGCTGCTTGCCTCCATGGCTTTTCCCGCCTCCGAGCTCTCGCTCGTCGGTACTCCCTGGGCGTATGCGCTTATCGACACAAATAGCGAAACACATACCAATAAACATTTTTTCATTGGACACTCCTTTCAACCGCAACGGTCTTCGATGACACTTGGAGACGACGAGAGGGATTTTGCGATCAAAAACTAAACGGCAGGAGGCGCGCGCGGCGATACTGCGTGGAAAATCTCTGGGCAGAAACTGGTTATAACCACCACAGCTTCTAAACGTTGCGTGACCATCACTACGCTGATATTTAGAGAGCCTGGTTTGACCGCCGAACCTGCCGCCGAGCACAGCGGACACATGTGCGAGCTCGATGGCGCTCCGCTCAGGTCCGCACAATAGTGAAATTGCGCCCCCAGGAAAATAACTGCCAGGAGCAAAGCCAGTATGCGGATGTTTCGGGCACTCACCAACATTGCGTAGTAAGACGGAGCTTAGGCCTGAATGGTTGCGGGGTCAAGCAGCGAAACACTTGCGTTTCTTATCAGGAATTGGGCTTTAGCGGTTTGGGTCGCCGAGGTTGGTACGCGGCTTGGGTCGTTGGCTGGCTGCCAACTCCTGCCGTTCGTATTCCGCGACTTCCTCTTCGCTGTAGGAGTACGCGTCACGCGCTGCGAACATACTATTGGTCCGCTTGGCTTCTTCCTGTCGCTTGCGCACGCTTCCCAATTCGTAGCTGACCTGCCTAATCGGCGCCGCAATCGCGTGGATTTCGAACAGCAAGTCGCTTACCTTTTCGAGGAAATCATGAAAGTGAAATGGGCGCGCTACATACGGCAAATGCGCTTTTTCCAGCAATTTTACGTACTTGCTGCCGCTCATCTCCGGCAATATATATAACACCCGGATTCGTCCGCCTTCATCGGCCTCCACCGAGGCCAATTCCCGCAAAGTGCTGAAAGCTGCACCATGCGTTCCGGTTACCGCCACATTTGCGACGACCAACGCCCAATCCCCGCTGCTGAGTTCGGACAGAAGCTCTGCCGGACCGGCAACAATTTTGACCCGCCAGCCTTCCGAATCAAGTAGTTGTCGCACCGAAGCGGCATTCTGAGCGTCCTCTTCCAGGACCAGAATACCTACGCTTCGGCGCCCTTCTGCTTCGTTGGAGTCGCTTCCCATTCTCTTAGTATAGGGAAGACTCTGAATTGAGGATGGTTCGGATTGGTACAGGTGCCGCTTATCGACCACTGAACGGATTGCCACATCTCCGTGACCCTTTGGCATTCAGTGCCAATTTGACACACCTATCGCGCGCAGACTACGGGTGGCTCGTCGGCGGATTCTTGCCGGACGGGTTCGTACCCGTGGTTTGAATGTGGCAATTACTGGCCAGCGCTTTGGCTTCGCCACCTGGTTTGGACGCTCGTTCCAACGTGCCCTCCTCACCCCTATTGCGCCAAACCACCGAGCCGTCCGAGTATTTCTGCCCGTCCGCCTCGTCTATTTGCTTCATGTTGTAGGTATGGCCTTTAAATGCGATCCGGGCTTCTTTGGCATGTACGTTGACCACCACCTTCGCATCGCCCTCGCACGTATAGGTCAACTTTCGCCAGGTCCTCATCATGTGTGAAGAAGGTGAGGCACCTGCCGAAGGTGCGGCGGACGGTACCGGCTCCGTCGGAGCGTTTGGTGTAGCAGGCGCTGGCTGTGACGGTGGAGGAATTGGACTCGGATCAGGCGCCGGCTGCTGCCCTCGAAGAGCCGGTGAAATCCCTAAAGCAATCCCCAAAGCAAAAAACGCCATCCCTGATCTCATCCCGACTCCATCCCAGCCCTTTTTCAACATACTTCCCCCCTTGCTCCTTATTGCCCAACCACCAGATCCGTTCCATCCTGAAAACGCCGCACCCCACTGCCGTCCCAGAAGACTCGAAAAGTCCCCGATGACGTAGCCGACACATGACGCGTGTACAGCACCTGGATGCCATCGCGAGACCACTCCCCGTGGCTGGCCCACTGCTCCGCCGGGGTCAAAGCCACCCGCCGTTTCGCCCGGACCTCATAAAGAAACACGCCTCCGCTATCCCCCGAGCCATTCGCGCCCGGCGCCGCGTATTTCGCGGACACCAGTAATAAATCCGCATTCACCGGATTCACGCGAATTGTATCTGTTTCCGACACTCGAAAAGCGTCTCCGTTAATCTCCCGCAGCGATAAACTCTGTTGCGGCCGGTCGTCCCGAAGCCAATAGAGCATTTCCCCGTCGCTCGCCAGCAACGTATGCCCGTCCACCCAGCCGTGCAGCGCATCGACCGCGCCGTTGTACACCACCGCGGTGGTTTCGGGCGAGTGCACCAGAAAAGCCATCACTCGCCACTTTTGATCCTGCGACTGCAAATACGCGATTCGCGAATCATCCGGCGACCAGAACGCTTCCCGCACCGCTCCATGAACTAGTTCCGTCGACCGCCCAGTATCAAAGTCATACGAAACAATCGTTCGCTCCGACCCCATTTTCGAATCGTTCCGCGTATAAAGCAGCTTCTTCCCGTCGTGAGACAGCGCAAGCTCCGTTCCTGAAACGGGAACCAGCTTCTTGACCGCTCCCCGGCTGACTACGATTTTCCCCGCCGCATTCAAATACGCCGTCGCGGTAGGCACCTTAAAATTTGTAATCGTTGTCACTGGCGGTTTTTTCTTGTCGCTGTCGTCATCATCCGCGCTTTGGTTCACAATCTTGGGGAATAGTTCCGCGGCTATGCGCGCGCAACCCTGAAATTTTCCGATTTCCGCGTGCTCGACTTCGATAGCAAATGAGTTCCTCACCGGGGCGGCATTCGAGGTGCTGCTTTTGGCCGCTTCCGCCTTGAGCGGAGGCTCCGGCGCGCCCGCGGCGTCCACGCAAGCCTGGCGTTTCAAATGAATAGTGACATCCGATCCAGTTGCCGAATCCTTAGCGTGATAGACCCAGGCGTCGGGAATTCCCTCCCCGCTGACATTGACCGGTTCCAGAGCGATAGGCGGATAGTTCGTACGGTCGAATCGTTCCGGACCTTTCTGTCCAATCAAAATGCTCCATCCAGGCTCCGCACCATGTCCGAACAGCAGAATAGGATAGTGCGTCGATTGGGGACTTGCGGGGGCTGCAGACGTCTTGAGATTCGGCGCGGTAGGCTTTTTGGGCGGATTCGACTGCGCTTGACCGTCTTGGCCAATTGCGCAAACAGCGCCCAAAGTAATCGACGAGCATACTGAAAACAACCGTCTTAAGCGCATACCCGCTGTGCCTCTCCGGAAAGACGCCGTCCTGAAAAGTCGATACTTAGGCTAGGGCAGGATACTCTCCACCGCTCGGCGAGGCAATCCAGCACCTTGCACACAAACAATCAAGCGCGAAGAAAAAGCGAAAATACTTGTTGACGCAGCGAAACAAAAGCGAAATACTGGCGCCGTGCTTCGAGGTGGGCTATGTCCCCAACTTTGTTCCCCTCGTCTGCGATTTATTCCCGTCGCCGGCGCTTCGTTCCACCAACTGCTGCATCACTCTTTCCTGACTGCCCTGACACGCAAAGCCCAAAGCACGGGATCGCAGACCTTGCCCCGGTCCTTCGCGATCCACGCAACAGCAACATGGGTACGAATGTGGCGGATTGCCCCCCTCCACAAATGGTCTCGTCCGGCTCCCAAAGCTTGGCAGAGACCGGTACCCGTGCTGCTGTTGCGGATACGACCCATGGCGCTAACCCGCCGTTGATCGGAATAGCCCGCCTCGCAGCAAAATCTCCCCCGGCGCAAACCTGCCGGACGTCCGTCGAACGACCGCAATATTTCTTCCTGCCGGTTAAATCCATCCTCAACCGCTGCGATTCCCAGCGTGTACCCTTTGAGTGGACCATCAATCCTTATCGCGGCTGCGAGTTTGCCTGCCACTACTGCTACGCGCGCTACACCCATGAATACATGGAACTGGATGGCGCCGAGTTCGACAAGAAAATCTTCGTCAAGAAAGACGCTGCCGCCTTATTGGTTCGGGATATGTCCAGCAAGTACTCCTACCAGTCGCAGGCTTCTGGCGGGCGTCACCCGGACCATATTGCCATTGGCACCGCAACCGATCCTTATCAGCCCGCTGAGAAAGAGTACGGTGTCACCCGCGCCTGTCTCGAGGAGTTGGCTAAACGCGAAGGCCTCAGCATTTCCATCATCACCAAATCCAACCAGATCGTTCGCGATATCGACGTGTTAAAACGTATCGCCGAACGTTCTTCGCTCTCCCTGAATCTGACCATCACCACTTTGCGGCCGCGGCTGGCCCGCTTGCTGGAACCCCGGGCGCCTCGGCCGGACTTGCGCGTGGCAGCGGTGAAACAACTGAGCGACGCCGGATTTGCCGTCGGCGTATCCGCATCCCCGTTAATTCCCGGAATTACCGATGGTGAGGGAGACCTGGAAGCGCTTGCCGCTGCCGTTCGAACCGCTGGCGCTCAGTGGTTCTTCTCCAACCCACTTTTCCTGATGCCCTCCTCCTTCAAGCAATTTCTCCCTTTCGTCAGGTCGAAATTTCCGAAATTGGCGAAACAATACCAGCAGTGGTACGCCAAAAACGGTTACGCCCCCGAAGAATACAAACGTCAAGCCGCTGACCGAGTTGCGCGTATACGCAAAGAACTTGGCTTTTCTACTCGCCCTTGGGAAGAGAGAACCAGAACTTCGCCATGCGCTCAAATGTCACTGGCCCTAAATCCCGGCAACGTCGTCGCTGGAAACTTTTCGAGCGCGCACAACCTGACACGCTCGCTCAGTAAAGCCAGCTGAGCACGGCGTTATGCTCTTGCCGCCATCTGATCGGTGTGATTTCGTCTGGGGATTCTGGTGCCTGGTCTTTGGAACGTGTGCGCTGCGGGTAGCGACAAAGGCCTTCGCAGACAGTGGAGACTTCGGATTTTCTCACGCCATGATGACTTTGTTCTGGAAGCGGCGCGCGGCGACGACCAGCAAAAATGTTCCCATGGCGAAAAGCACCAGCCCATCCGTCCACAGGTGTTGGATACCCGCTCCACGAAGAATAATGCCTCGGGTGATGTTGATGAAATAACTCGCCGGAACAAAGTAGCTTATAACCCAAAAAAAAATCGGCATCGTCTCCCGCGGAAAAATATACCCGGAAAAGAAGATGCTCGGCAGAATCGTCACGAACGCCAGTTGCATCGCCTCCCCCTGCGTGCCCGCTTTGCTGGAAATCAGAATCCCCAGCGAGAGAGAGACAAACAGGTACGGCAATGACAGAAACGCCAGCAGCAGGACGCTCCCGTGAATAGGAACCTGAAAGATGAACCTCATACACGTGAGAATCAAGCACAGCTCGGTGAATCCGATGAAGAAGTACGGCAGCAGCTTGCCGAGCAGCAAGCCGAAGGGCTTTACCGGCGTCACGAACAACTGCTCCAGCGTGCCCCGCTCTTTTTCCCGCACGATTGCGAAGGCCGTGAGGAACGTCGTGACGTTCAGCAGCAAAATAGCTGTGAGCCCGGGCAGCAGGAAGTTGGGCGACCGCGAATCGGGATTGAACAGCAGTTTCGGCCGCATGTCCACGGCCATTGCCCCGCGAACATTGAGAACCCGGCGCAAGGATTCGTCCAGTCCGATAGCTGTAGTTACGTTGATTGCCTGCCCCGCCACCGAAGAATCGGAGCCATCGATCAGCACCAGCACCTGGGAGCTCATGTTATGAATCAAGCGGTCGGAATAATCGACCGGGATCTTGATGCCCACCCGCGCGCGGCCCGAGACTATGGCGTCGTTCAGATCGCGATCGTTGCTGACATAGTCGATGATGTTGAAGGTGTCGGAATTCTTCAGCCGGTCGATCAGCTCCCGGCTCTCCCTCCGGCCATCGCCGTTGAAAATCACCGTGTGCACCTGCCGGACGTTCGTGTCGATTCCAAATCCCAGCACGAACATTTGAATCAGCGGGATGAATAACGAAAAAAACAGCGTCGCGGAATCTCGCCGCACGTGCAGGATTTCTTTATAGAAAATCGCCTCGAACCCTCGGAAAAGGTTAGTCACGCGCCGGCTCCAGTTGCGCCTGATGCTTGTAAGTAAGTTCCACGAACACGTCTTCCAGGCTCGGCGTAAGCGGGCGAATATCGTTCACCGCGATGTCGTTTTTCAAAAGTTGCGCCCGCAGATCGCGCAAATCGTAGCGATCCTCGATCAACGCATGAATGGATTCGCCAAAGATAGTGGCGCTGCGAATCCCCGGTATCTTGCGTGCCACTCGCAATGCCCGAGTCACTTCCGGGGTGCTGATTTCCACCCGCTTGGTTCCTGCCGGTTGCACGTCGGGAATCTGCTTCAATTCCGCGGGAGTCCCGTCGGCAATCAGTTTTCCGTAATAGATATATGCCACATGGCTGCACCGCTCCGCTTCATCCATGTAGTGAGTCGTCACGAAAAATGTGATCCCGTGTCCCGACAACTCAAACAGCAAGTCCCACAATTCTCTGCGCGCCACCGGATCAATCCCCGCCGTGGGCTCATCCAGAAAAAGCAGTTTCGGCTCGTGCAGCATGGCGCACCCCAGCGCCAGGCGCTGCTTCCAGCCTCCCGATAAACGCGCCGCCAACCGGTCCATGTACGGATGCAGCCCATTAAGCTGCACAATTTCCTCGATGCGCTGCTTCATGCGAGCCGGCGTCAAGCTGTAAATTCGCCCGTAAAACTGCAAATTTTCCGCCACCGTCAGGTCGTCATACAGACTGAACTTCTGAGACATGTATCCGATGCGTTCGCGAACCGCTTCCGCGTCCGTGCGCACGTTGAGACCCTCCACCGAGGCCTCCCCTTCGCTCAGCGGCAGCAACCCCGTAAGCATCTTGATAACGGTGGTTTTTCCGCTGCCGTTCGGCCCCAGGAATCCAAAGATTTCGCCCTTTTCCACCCTAAAGCTCACGTCTTTCACCGCTGTGAAATCGCCGAAGCGCCGCACCAGATGCTCGGCCGTTATCGACGCTCCGCTCGGATCCTGCGTAGGGATGGGCATAAATTTACTGCTTCAATTTCACGTCCGCCGCCATACCGCTCCGAACCCCTCCGCTCGTGTCATTCACGCGAATCTTCACCCCAATGACTTCGTGCACCCGCTCACTTCGGGTTTGCACGTTGCGCGGAAGAAATTCCGCCTGCTGGTTGATCTGCTCGACCACGCCGTTGAACACCGTTTTCGGAAAAGAATCCACTCGCACTTCTGCTTGCTGTCCTAGATGCACCCGGCCGATCTCCGTTTCCGGAATATAAATGCGCACGTAAATTTGATCCCGCTCCAGCAGCGTTGCCACCGGAGTGTTTGGTGCGATCAGGTCCCCCGGCCTCACGTCCAGCACTTCCACGCTCGCTGCCGACGGGGCTACCACCTGCGCCTCGCGAGCCCTAGCTTCGTCGTAGTTGTAGGCCGCTTTGGCCAAGTCGACATCTTCCACTCGATTGCCTCGCTCCATTTTTTCCTGCGTCGCTTGCATCTGTCGATAGCGAGCTTCTGCCGCGGCGATCTCCTCCGGTCGGTATCCGCGCTGCAACTGGCTTAATTTCTCCTGCGCATTTTTCTGTTGCGCTGCCGCCACTTTCCAGCTTGCTTCCGCCGCATCCCTTTGTTGCCGCGAGACCAAATCCTTCTTCGACAGTGCGTCGTAGCGCTCAAAATCGTTGTGCGTCCGGACTTCCTCGGCATTTGCCCGGTCCACGTCCGCTTGGGCCCCGGCAATGTCTTCCTGGCGGTAGCCGTTCTTGCGTTGTTCGTATTCCGCCCTGGCCTCTGCGGTTGCCGCGCGCGCCTGCGCGATATCTTCCGGCCGCGAGCCAGTGTGGGCTTTCTCCCACGCGGCCCGTGATTGCCCCAGCGCCGCTTGGAGCTCCATATCGTCGAAGATCACGAGCACTTGGCCCGCCTGTACACTGTCGCCTTCTCGCACCAGCACTTTGTCGATGCGCCCGCCCACCTTCGAGCCCACGCGAATGTCCCGCGCTTCCACCGTGCCCGAGCCTTGCAGCGTTTCATCGTTCTTCCGCTGGATCCAGCGCGCCGTTACCACCGCGCCAGTGACCAACGCGATCATCAAAATGACGATAACGATGCTTTTGCGGCTCATCACACCTCTCCAGCCAGCCGTTTATCTTCCTCTGCTTGTCGCAAACTCAAGTTTACTTTACTTATCAACCGGGCAATGTTTCCCGCCGGCTGAACGGCCACTAATAGAAAACCCGGGCCGACGAGTCGACCCGGGCTCTTTCTCTATATGACCTTGCTTTGTGAAGTCCTGCCGAATGCCTACTCGTCGCGCAACGACGCCGGGTCGGACATATTCTTTGGCGACCGCCGATTCAGATAAGCGATCATCCGCAGGCCCGCTTTCGGCGTCTTGACCGTCTTTCCAAAAATGATGTCGTGCGCGCTGATACCTTTTCCGTAGATGCGCTCATTGGCGTCGCCGTCAGGCCGAACCGTCGCTCCTGACAACGAAATGCCGGCAAATAGTCCGCGTGAACGCGAGTAGCTCAACACTTCCGCTCGCATAGTCACGTCGGTGGCCGCTTCGGCCGTTCGTCCCTTCGGGCCTGCCGCTGCTGACGCGTCTGCCCCTAGCTTCACCTTACTCTTCAGCATCGAATGCGCCCCACGCGGATTCATGACCAGCAAAACGAAGTCTGTCGCTTGCCCGCCAATCTGAAAGCCCACGCTGCCCGCCTCTAACGCCATCATGGCTGGCGCGCTCCAGGGGCCGCTGTAGTGTTCTCCGGTACGGCACGTCATGGCTCCGCGGCCGTAGCTGCCCCCAACTACGAAGGCCGCCTTCAGCACTGACGGATAAACAATGACGCATTCCGCTTTATCGATCAGGTCCTGAGGGATATCTTCCGGGATGTCCATAATCTCCCGCAACACCGTCCCGCAATTGTGCAGCCGGTCGACTTCCTTATCTGCGCCCGACATCGGCAGAGCGAGCGCGGCTACCGCCATTAGGCAGGGAATCATTCGTTTCATATCTTTCACCTCGTTCTCAATTTAAATTCAATCGTTGGAAAGGCTGTTTCGTGGACGCGACCGGCGGTCTTCCGTTCTTGATCCCACGCCAACACTCGCCAATCGAGACGAGCACCTGTATAGGAAGTTATCCTCGGCTCTTCGACTATACTTTCCTTGTTCGTAATTTACCAGCAGGAGCATAATGCTCTTCGAATCGCGCCGCCTGAAATCCTTGCCGGCAACGGCCTTCGTCGCTGTCCTCGTAGCGCTCCTGCATCCGCCGCGGGTCCACGCCCAAAAATCACGCCCGCCGCAAGCCACCGTTCTTCCGGCCACCGCCACTCTCCGATTCGCGAAAAGAGTGGATGCCCTGCTCGCCACCGGCCCGGTTGCCAAAGGCGAATGGGGCCTGTTGATTGCCGATGCGGAAACGGGCGAAACCCTCTACGAGCAAAATGCCGCTAAATATTTCGTGCCCGCATCGAATATGAAATTGTTCACCACTGCGCTGGCGCTGGACAAACTGGGACCCCAGTTTCGCTTTCGAACCACTCTGGAAAGCACGGGCGTTATTACTCCGGAAGGGGAATTGACTGCCGATCTGGTGCTCGTGGGCCGGGGAGATCCCAATCTTTCGAACCGCAGATTTCCTTTTAACTTGAAGGAAGAGTTCGACGGGGCGCCCGAAAAAACTCTGGCCGAATTGGCCGACAAGCTCATAGCCAGGGGCGTCAAAAGCGTCTCTGGCGACGTCGTTGGCGACGACAGCTATTTTCTCCGCGAGCGCTATCCCAACGGCTGGGAAGTCGACGATATGGTCTGGGAGTATGGTGCCGCCATATCCGCTTTGATCGTGAATGACAACACCGTGACCCTTACCTTGACTCCTGCGCTTTGGAGCGGATCCGCCGTCCAGGACTCTCTCTCACCTGCATCGAACGATTTTCTCGTCGACAACCGCGTCATGACCACTCCCGCAACTGTAAAATCCGACCTCACCCTGACCCGCGAGCCGGGCGCACACCTCGTCATCGTAACCGGAACGTTGCCGGAAAAAAGCGCGCCTCGAAAATTGGTTTTGGCCATCGAAGAGCCAGCATTGCACGCTGCCACTCTATTGAAATCGCTACTCGAAGCTCGCGGCGTAAAAATTGCCGGTGGTTTGCAAGCGCGCCACGACGCAATGCCCCCGGCCCCGGGTGCTGCGCCTGCCGTTCTTGCTGAACACCTCTCCATTCCCCTCGGCGACTCCGTCAAGTTGGTGAACAAAATCAGTCAGAATTTGCACACCGAGGCCTTGTTTAGGACCGCCATGCGCGAATCGTCAGCCACCTGGAATTCTCCCGCTGACCTCGTGAAGTTTGCCGCGGACTTCTATTCCCGGGTTGGCATCGCCCCCGACGACATCATGCAAACCGATGGCTCGGGCTTGTCACGCCACGACCTGGTCACCGCTCGCGCTATGGTGACGCTGCTGCGTTGGACGCAAACGCAACCGTGGTTCGAAAATTTCTTCGCCTCGCTGCCCGTCGCCGGCATTGACGGCACTTTGGAAGATCGCATGAAAAATACTCCCGCGGCCGGAAGAATTCACGCCAAGACCGGCTCCGTCGAACACGTCAGATCGCTCTCGGGATTTGCCGACACCGCCGGCGGGCGCAGGCTGGCCTTTTCTTTCTTCGGCAATAATCAGGGCGGAAAAAATCATGAGACCACGGACGCCCTGAATGATCTTTGCCTCGCTATGATCGAGGAATTTAATAACGTTCCTGCCAAGCGGGCCCGCGAACATCGTCAACCGCATTAGCAAGAAAAGGAATCTAAAAAAACCATGACACCGGAACGGATCATCAGCGTATTTGGAAGTTCTCACCCGCGCGAAACGGACCCCGAGTACTTGACAGCCCGCGCGTTAGGCCAGGCATTGGCAACGACAGGTTTTGCAGTCTGCACCGGGGGCTATGGCGGCACGATGGAAGCGGTTTGCCGGGGTGCTAAAGATGCCGGCGGCAAAACCTACGGCGTCACCGCCGACTTTTTCCCCGCCGCAAAAGCCAATGAGTGGGTGGATGTGGAAGTCCGCGTAAAAACCTGGCAGGAGCGCTTGTTTGAGATAATCAACCTCGCCGACGCTTTTGTTGCCTGCCCGGGCGGCACCGGAACACTCACCGAACTCGCCGTAACTTGGGAAATGATGAATAAATCGGTGATCACCGTAAAACCTTTCTTAACCCTTGGCACGTTTTGGGAGCCGATTCTGAAATGTATTCGCCAGGCGGAAATCGATGACCAAAATCCCGGATCAGAAACGAACTCCCAGTTGTTAAGCACCGTGGCCACTCCCGAAGACGCCGCTGCCTTCCTGGCCCGCAGCTTTGATCAGAAACCGTAACCAACTATGTCCCGCTCCGCGCAAGACCTTTTGGAGTTCGACAAACTGCTCGAGTTGCTCCGCCAGCGAACCACTTGCGCCCCAGGTCGCCGATTTGTGGACGCTCTTGAGCCCGGAACCGACCGCCAGGCCGTAATCGCCGCGTTCGCTCTCATTCGCGAGGCTCGCGAATGGCTGCGCGCCGCTCGCGAATTAGGATTCGGCGCTCTCGCTGATCCGCAAACCTGGCTGCAGAAAATAGCAGGCCCGGGAATGGTCCTCGAACCTCGAGATTTTCTGGACGCCGCCACGTTACTGGAAACCGCTGCGTGGCTTCGCCAGCAGTTTCGCGAGGAAGCGACAAAATTTCCTCTGCTCTCCGAGCGCGCCGCGGCCCTTACCGATTTTAAAGAGACTCTCGCGGTTATTCGCAGAAGTGTGCTGCCCAATGGCGAAATCAGCGACGACGCCTCCGCCATCCTGCGGCGCATTCGTTCCAGCATCGCTCAAACTCGCGATGCCATCCAGAAAACTCTTAAGCACATTCTGCGCGGCAAAAATGCCGAAGCCGGCGAAGACTACGTTACCTTGCGCAACGACCGCTTCGTAATTCCGTTGCGCGCTGAAAACCGCCGCAGCGTTCCCGGCGTGGTTCACGGCGCCAGCGCCACCGGCCAAACGATTTTCATGGAGCCGCTCGAAACCGTCGAGACCAACAACCAACTGGTGCAATTCCGCGAAGACGAAGCCGCAGAAATCGTGCGCATCCTGCGCGAGCTTACCGAAAGATTGCAGCGTTTGCGCGATCCGCTGGTGCTGGCCACCGAAACCATCGCCGAACTCGACAGCGTCTTCTCCCGCGCTCGCTTTGCTCAGGATTTTGACGCCGCCGTCCCGGAATTCTCCGCTACCAACAGCGAGTTGCGCCTGGATTCTGCTCGCCACCCGGTGCTCGAGAACAAACTCCGTAAGGAAGGCCGCGTCGTGATTCCCATGACCCTCGCTCTCGGCGGCCAGGAGCGCGTGCTGGTCATAAGCGGGCCCAACACTGGCGGCAAGACCGTGGCTCTGAAAACCACTGGAATCGCGGCGCTCTCAGCGCAATCCGGAATTCCGGTTACCGCGCAGCGCGCTGTGTTGCCCTTTTTTGATCGCGTGCTTGTGGATATCGGCGACGAACAATCTATCGCCGCCGACCTCTCCACTTTTTCCGCGCACATGTTGAATCTCAAAGGCATGCTTGAGGCCGCCACTTCCGGATCCCTGGTGCTCGTGGATGAAATGGGCACCGGCACCGCCCCGGAAGAAGGCGCCGCTCTGGCCGTAGCCTTGCTCGATGAGTTCCGCGCCAAAAATTGCATCGTCCTCGCCACCACGCATCATGATCGTCTCAAAACTTACGCTTCCACCACTCCAGGCGTCGTCAACGCCGCCGTCGAGTTCGACGACATTAACCTGCGCCCCACCTACCGCTTGATGGTTGGCGTACCCGGCGGCTCCAGCGGCATCGCCATCGCCCGCCGCTTAGGTATCGCCGAGCCGGTCATCGAGCGGGCACGCGCCTTGATGGCCCCGGAAGCCCTGGAAGCCGCTGACCTCATTGCTTATTTGCATCGCAGCCGCGACGAACTCGATCGCCTGCAGCAACAGATGACCGCCGAGCGCCATGCCTTGGAAGAAGAGCGCCAGAAATTACGCGTCGAATGGGTGGAGCGCCAACAAAAACGCATGCGCGAGCTCGAAGAGAAATTCGCCGACATGCAAAAGCGCTTCGACGAAAATGTCGCGCAGGTCGTCGAAGCTGTGAAGGAGCGCGACTTGCGTGGCGCTCTCGAGAAGTCCGCTCGCCGCAAGGTTCAGGATGTGCGTGGCTCGGCTCGCGACGAACTCAACACCGCTGTCGTCCAGGCCATTTCGGAATCGCAACAGGACCTCGGCGTTCCGGCTGCTAACAAGCGGGGAATTACAGTCGCGCAATTGCAGCCGGGCGCGCGTATCCACGTTCGCGGATTTAATAAGCCGGTCGTGCTCCGCCGCATCGACGGCTCCACCGCCGAAATTGAAGCCGGGCCCCTGCGCATGAAGGTGGCGGTCGAAGAAATTACCGGGCTGGAAAGTTCCGGCGCGGCCATCGGCAAGCCCGCAACAAAAGGCAGCATCACCGTGCGCACTCAAGCGAGCGAAGAAGCTTCCGGCGTCGAAATCAATCTCATCGGCTGCACCGTTGAGGAAGCCACCGGCCGCGTAGACAAATTCCTCGACGAAGCCGCGCTCGCCAATCGTTCTCGCGTGCGTATCATTCATGGTCACGGCACCGGCGCGTTGCGCAAAGGCTTGGCGCAATTCCTCTCCAAGCATCCTTTAGTCGATAGCCAGTCGTTCGAACCTGAGGAACGCGGCGGCAAAGCCGTCACCGTCGTGGATTTGCGAGCCTAAATGGCCGAAGCCGGTTCATTCGCCGATCGCGTCAAGCAGCAAGCCGACATCGTGCGCGTCATCGGCGAATACGTACGTTTGAAAAAGAGTGGCCAGAATTTCACTGGCTTGTGTCCCTTCCACGCGGAAAAATCTCCTTCCTTTGCGGTGCATCCCGTCAAGCAGATTTACCACTGCTTCGGTTGTGGCGTCGGCGGTGACGTTTTCAAATTTGTAATGGAAGTTGACAAGGTCGCGTTCCCCGAAGCCATCCGCATCGTGGCTGAAAAATGCGGCATCGCCATTCCTCGCCCTAAAGCCAGCTCTCCCGAGGAACGCAGGGAAAACCACCAGCGTGCCCAGTTGGTCGAAATCCATCGCGAAGCCCAAACCTTTTTTGTTCAGCAGCTGACCAGCACTCCCGAAGGCAAAGCCGCTCGCGCCTACCTCGAAGACCGCGGCCTGGACAAAGAGGCCATCGCCACATTTGGAATCGGGTACGCCCCCAGCGGCGGCGACACCTTGCTCCGCTTTCTCAAATCAAAATACAAAGAATCCGTGCTGCAAGAGTCGGGCTTGATTTCGCGCGACCAAAGCGGCAGCCGCTTATTCGATCGCTTCCGCCGCAGAATCACTTTTCCCATCGCCAACGATTCCGGAAAAATTGTCGCCTTCGGATGCCGCGCGCTGGGCGAAGACCAGCCAAAATATTTGAATTCCCCGGAAACTCCCATCTATTCGAAGAGCGGTGTGTTGTATCACCTCGATCGCGCCAAGGAAGCCTTGCGCCGTTCGGACTTCGCGGTCCTCGTGGAAGGCTACATGGATGCCATCGCCGTCGCCCGCGCCGGCATCATTAACGTTGTCGCCAGTTGTGGCACCAGCCTGGCCGAGCAGCAGATCAAATTGCTTTCCCGCTTCACCAAACGCATCATCGTAAACTACGACCCCGACACCGCCGGCCAGCTTGCCACCGAACGTTCCATCTCTCTACTGCTAGAAAATGATTTCGAAGTCCGCGTCCTCGCTCTCCCGGCCCTTACCCTCACCAGTCCCGACGGCTCCAACGTTTCTAAAAACGCCGATCCCGACCTGTACATCCGCGAAATGGGCATCGACGCCTACACCAAACTACTGAAAGACGCCCCGCCCTACGTGGATTACCTCATCGGCCGCGCCCGCCACATGGATCTATCCACCGGCGAAGGAAAATTGCGTGCTGTGAATTATCTTTTGCCCTACGTCCAGAAAATTCCCAATCGCCTCCTCAGATCCGAGTGGGCCACTCGCATCGCCCAGCAACTCCGCCTGGACGAACCGGTGATGCGTGCGGCTCTCAGCAAAGCTGCTGTCGAACGCCGCAGCGGCTTAAAGGTCGCTCCGGAACTCATCGGTCGCGCCGCCAAACCGGTCGAGCGCCGCCTCATTCGCATGCTCGCGGAAGCTGACGATTTCCGCCGCGAACTCGCCGACCGCCTGCAAAATGCTCGTCTCTACGAATCTTTGGAGACCGAAAAGGTGTTCGCCGCCTTGATCGCTGCAAATCTCGCCGGCACTCCAATCGACGCTACCGCTATCGCTGCCGGTCTGGAAGAACGCGATCGCCGCATGCTCTTCGAAATTCTATTTGAGGAATCGAGTGAACTCACCTGGGAAGAGGCCGAAAGCTGCCTCGAATCGCTGCAAAATCGCCAGGCTGAGCGCATCTTGGCCGAGGTGCAACGCAGCATCGAGGCCAATCCGCCTCCCGCTGAACTCCGCCTCTTGCTCGCCAAGAAACAGGAATTGATGCGGCGGCTGGCTGCTGGCCGTTGATTCATTGAGAATCGGCTGACGAAATCGCTGGCCGCCGGCCGCGCGCCGCGATATCCTAGGATTTCCAGAAATTAATTACGTTGACGGCGCTGGACTTAGCCGTGTAGCGTAACAGGGTTTCACGCGTAACTGTTTTGGCCTTAACTGCATCTTATTTAGGTATTTACAGTCAGCTGGCGTTTTTTTCTCTGTGCGGAGAGCGGGCACCGCATGGATGGGTGGCGCAGTCAGTTGGCGAAGTTAATCTTTGTGGCGCGGTGGCTTTCACGAAAAATTCGATGCCAGTCCGAGGGGGATTTCCCCAGCGTGCGCGCTAGCTGTCTGCTCAATGGAGTCTCGGCAACATTAAATTTCAGTGGCAAAAATTGTGGAGGTAATACGTGGCAGTAGCAGGCCTTGAAGAAAAATATGATGCCGTACGTCAGCTCATCGCGGTAGGCAAAGAGCGCGGCTATTTGCTGTATGACGAAGTGAACGATTCCCTCCCGGCGGAAGTCCATTCTTCCGAAGAAATCGACGATCTGCTCACCACTTTCGAGCGCAACGGCATCGAGATTTACGAAGATGCCGCTTCCGCCAAAGCTGCGCGCGCCGTCGAAGTCTCTGCCGACGCTGGCGGTGATCACGACGTCGTGGTAGTCGAAAAAGAAGGCCACAGCGAAGACGGCGACCTTGATTTAACTCCCGGCTCGCTGGAAAAGACCAACGACCCCGTTCGCATGTATTTGCGCGAAATGGGCACCGTGCCGCTTCTCACTCGCGAGGGTGAAGTGACCATTGCCAAGCGCATCGAGCGCGGGCAACTGGTGGTCATGAAGTCCATCACCCGCTCGCCCATCGTCATTAAGGAATTGATTGCTGTTGGCGAGGATCTGCGCAAAGGCGCACGCTCCATCAAGGAAATTGTTGTCTTCGACGACGAAGAACTTACCGAAGAGAAAATCGCCAACAAAACCAAGCAAACCCTGAAATACATCGACAAGATTGCCAAACTCTACGACTCCGCGTTGAAGCAGGCCGTCAAACTCGACAACACCGCTAAATCCAAGAAGAAGCCTTACGTACGCGCCAAGTGGGAAGTCGCTCGCACCCGCGTGGAAATCTCTGTGGCCATTCGCGCCATCGTCTTTAATCCTTTCGAAAAGAAGCGTCTCATCGACAAGATGCGCGGCACCGTGGAGCGTCTTCAATCTCTCGAGCGCGAAGCCGGACGTCTCGAGCGCCGCGCCGATGTCGCTAAAGGCGACGTCGCCTCTGAAGCCCGCAAGGAATTGCGCAACCGCCGCGGCGAGCTCAAAGATATTGAAGAAGCCAGCGAAGTCGGCCTCACCGAACTCAAGCGCACCCTCACTTTCATCCATCGCGGGGAAGCCGAAGCCGATCAGGCCAAAAAAGAGTTGATTGAAGCCAACCTTCGCTTGGTGGTTTCCATCGCTAAAAAATATACCAACCGCGGGTTGCAGTTCCTCGACCTCATTCAGGAAGGCAACATCGGCCTGATGAAGGCCGTCGATAAGTTCGAGTGGCGTCGCGGTTACAAGTTTTCCACCTACGCGACTTGGTGGATTCGCCAGGCCATTACCCGTGCCATCGCCGACCAAGCTCGCACCATTCGTATCCCCGTACACATGATCGAAACCATCAACAAACTGGTGCGCACCAGCCGCCAGTTGGTCCAGGAATTAGGCCGCGAGCCGACCAGTCGAAGAAATCGCCAAGCGCATGGATATCCCGGTATCCAAAGTTCGCAAAATCCTTAAGATTGCCCAGGAACCCATTTCCCTGGAAACTCCCATCGGCGAAGAAGAAGATTCTCATCTCGGCGACTTCATCGAAGACAAGGCCGTCGTCTCTCCTTCCGATGCCGTCATTAACCTGAACTTGAAGGAACAGACTTCTTCCGTTCTGAAGACCTTGACTCCCCGAGAAGAAAAAGTCATTAAGATGCGCTTCGGTCTCGATGATGGCAGCGAACATACCCTCGAGGAAGTTGGCCAGTCCTTCGCCGTCACCCGCGAGCGTATTCGCCAGATTGAGGCCAAGGCGCTGCGTAAGCTGCGGCATCCTTCTCGTTCCCGCAAATTGCGCGCCTTCTTGGAAGGCCCCTCGCGCGATTATCTATAGAAGGCAGCTCCGGCCGGCTTTCGCTCAGCGCAAATCTCGAAGAGTTGCAGGACAAAACGCCTCCTCACCGGGGCGTTTTTCTTTTTACCTCCGCTCAGATCATCGGCACCTTAATCACAGCAGCGGCAGTTTCTATGGCGAAACGGGTGTCACTTATGTAAGCCGTTCGCCGCAGAGCGCATATTAAGATGTCTCTAACTTATGAGCGAACGTCAAAAAATAGCGGCTGTGTTGCTGCTGATATTGCTTGCGGGGGCGGCCTACGCTCTGTTTCGTACCAATCCTCAAACGCCTCTATCTGCCTCAATTTCTTCGGACCAAAATCTAAATCTCCAGTCCGGGGTCGTCGACCTCACCGTGCTGACCACCGCGCAACGTCTCGCCACCCTCGCTTCTACCGATGACGAACTGACGCTCGCGCGGGAGGCTCTCCGTCTCGCCGACCACGAAGTCGATTTGGCCTTTGCCGCCGCGCTGCGTTCCGCGGCCGAGCATCCACCCATCCTCAGTGCTGAGGTGCGCGAACTCCAGACCCACCTGTCCGAAGCGCAACTGGCCCTTGAAAGCGATAAACAGCAAGTTGCCGGACTGACTGCTGGACACGGCAAAGCTGAAGGCGCCAGGAAACTGCCCGCTGCCGATGAATTGGAAATTGCTAAAGCTCAACTAGAGTTGGATGAAGACGAAGTCGAAGACGCCAGGCAGGATCTCATGCGCGCTGGTGGAGATCCCCAGGGCCGCATTCAAGCCATGGTCCAGGAACACGAAGCCGCCACTCATGTTCCGCCCACTTCAGCTACCAACAGCACCGTGTCGCCGGGCCCGGGGCTCGTTCATCGCCTTCAACAATGGTTTGATCTGCGCCAGAAATACACCCGCCTGAAGCAAGCTCAGCAGGATGCCCTTGCCGCAGCTACGGAGCTCTCCAGAAGGCACGACGCCTTGGTCACCCAAGTCGCCATGAAAAAGTCCAGCACTGGAATCGCTCCAGAAGCGGCCGGTGCGACCGAACTGCCCACGGAACATCTTTCCGGACCGCGCGTTTCGGTGAGCCCTTCGCCTTCGCGCAGCCACGAACAAGCGGCGATCGTAGTGCGAGCCACCAAACAGCGTTCCGCGCAGCAAAATGAATTGGCCACTCTCGACAAGCGCGTTGACACCTACAAAGACCTCGCCACCGTCTACGAGAAATGGTCTTCCGCGACCGCCGCGAAACAACTCTCCACCCTCCGCCGCGCCCTCTGGGCCGTCACCGCAATCCTCTTTATTTTGCTGCTGGCCGTCGTTTGCAATAGTTGGCTTGAGCGTTTGCTTGGCCGGTTACCCCTGCCGCGCCGTCAAGTCGATACCTTACGCGCCGTGATGCGCCTGGGCCTCCAGATTTTCTCCGTGCTTCTTGTCCTGCTGGTAATTTTTGGCCCCCCGAGCCAGTTGGGCACTTTACTCGGACTCGCCGGGGCAGGTCTCACGGTGGCGCTGAAAGATTTCATCGTTAGCTTTGTCGGCTGGTTCGTGCTCATGGGCAGAAATGGCATTCGCCTCGGCGACTGGGTGGAAATCAACGGCGTCACCGGCGAAGTCGTCGAACTCGGTATGTTTCACACTGTTTTGCTGGAGACCGGAAATTGGACCGATTCCGGCCATCCCACCGGCAGGCGCGTCACCTTTACCAACAGCTTCGCCATCGAAGGCCATTATTTTAATTTTTCAACTTCCGGCCAGTGGTTGTGGGATGAGCTACAAATTGTTCTTCCCGCCGGCAAGGATCCTTTTCCCATCGTTGACGCCATTCAGAAAAAAGTTCTGGAAGCCACTTCCGAGAGCGCCCACCTCGCCGAACAGGAATGGCAGCGCGCCGCCCGCTCCCGCGATATGAGCGCGCTTTCCGCCGCTCCTGCAATTAACGTCCGGCCCGTTATCGGCGGCATCGAGCTGGCCGTGCGTTACATCACCCGCGCCAACGAACGCTATCAGTTGCGCGCCAAGCTGTATCACGTCGCCATGGATTTGTTGGCCGCCAAGGGTTCGCCCGCCCCAGACTCGCCTGCTCTCAATCGCGCTTCGTCAGATGCACCCGCTCCAGCAGTCACCGTGGGCCCGGCGGATTCGCCTATCGCGCCTTCCGAAGTAGCCCACACCAAAACCTAGCTCGCCCGGCTGCGCAGCCGTACTTCTTCCGACGTAAGCCCGTACAGCGGCGGAGTTGGCACGCCCAGAATTCCCAGATAAGTATAAATTTGTCCCCGATGATGCACTTCATGTTCCACCATCGCTCGCAGCCACTTGCCCGTTTGAATCTCCGCTCCGCCCGGCGTCTTGCACTTGCGCCGCAAATCTTCATCCGTAAGCTTCGCGAAAATGGCCAGAGACTCCGCGTGCAGCCTCTTCATCAACTCCACAATGCTTTCGTAATCCCTGGCCCATTCGTTTCCGTGGCTGGTATACCGGCTCTCGTGATTCTGCACATTCTCCGCAAACATGTAGCGTTCCGTCACCGCGATATGCCGCAGCAAATCTCCCAGCGTGAATTTTCCTGGCGCGTATGTCCAATCCATCTTGTCCGCTGGAACGCAGCTCGCCACCCGCATGGTGCGTTCCCGCACGTTATCGAAATATTTAAGGAACGGGCTGATAGTAGTTATTTCCAAGTCGCGCCTCGGGGCTGCACCAGACCAACAAGCGGTAAATATTCACCATCCATCCAATCCCGCTAAATTCCTCGGGCGTTACGAAGCCGTCCGCAACAATTGCCGGGCCCGAAACGCCGTAAGCGTCGCCCCGGCATACAGCAGCGCCAACAAAGTGTAGCCTGCTGCAATCCCCGCCCGCTCCGCGATCCATCCCAGCGCCACGCACATCGCCAATTGCACCGCCGTGGTCACAATTGCCATCGCCGACTGCGTTCGTCCCATGAAGTGTCGCGGCACGATGGTCATCAACGCCGATTGTGCCACCACCCCGCCCAGTGCCCGGCAAAATCCAAAAACTCCTTGCAGCAAAGAAGCCGCCAGCACAAATGCCACGAACGGCGCAGCCATGTGTCCCAGCGCCAGCCCCGCAAATGCCGCCACATAGAGCGCCAGGCGCAATTCGTCGCGCAGTTGCGTGGCGATTAGCCCACCCACGATGGCTCCCGCCGCCCATCCCGACTCCAGGAAGCCCAACCCCCGCGCTCCCGCGTGCAGAATATCGGTGGTCAGCGCTACCAGCACCACATTGGCGCTCACCACTCCGGCCATCAGGATGGAATGCGTTATCCCCAGCGCCCGCACCAGTGGCTGTTGCTTCAGGTAATCGAACCCTTCGCGCAGATCGGCATACATCGCCAGCGACAACCCTGCCTCCGCCACCTCCGGATTTTCGCCCGTCGATAGCGCTTCGGCAGTTGCTTCCGTGGCCTCCGAATATTCTCGATACTTATTCGGGCTGTGGCGCGGAGAAACGTAACCTCGTCGTACTTGGTACAAACAATACGCCGACACCAGGTAAGTCCCTCCATCGATCGCCAGAATTCCCGCGATTCCTGCGCGGTCATAGGTGAATCCCACAAACGCCCCCGCAATTAGCAATCCGCTTTGCACCCCGATCAACACCGCTGCGTTTGCGCCTGTGAATTGACTCGCCGGAATCACCTCTTGCACCAATGCGTTTACGGTCGCCCAGTACATCGCCGAGGCGATCCCGGTGACCAGCGTCATCGCGTACAGATGCCAAAGCTGCAGCCCGCCGTGCCACGCCACGTATGCCGTCGCCAGCACCGTCACTCCGCGCACCAGGTCCAGCGCAATTCCCAGATACCGCCGGTCAAAGCGATCGATCAACACTCCGCCAATAAAAGGAATGAACAATCCCGGTAAAGTCACCACAATTACCTGCAAGCTCACCTTCACCGTGGAGTGCGTTGCGGCCATGATGTACCAGCTCACGCCTGCGAAATTCATCCCTCCGCCAAACAGCGAAATAAACATCGCCGCGAAAAAGTACCGAAATCCGCGCTGCGCCCAGATTAGCGGCCAGTCCACCCGATTTGTGATCGCTGTAGCCATGGAATTTAATTAGTTTACTATTGCGGCCGGCCTGTAGAGGCTCGCGCTCACGGTCAGGTTTCCGGATGTTTAGGCCCATCGTTCAAAACCGCAGGAGGCATCGTGGGAAGCCAACTGAAATGCCAGGTGCGCTTTGGCAAACAAAAATCTGAAGGCCAGGCTCTCCTCGAAACCAACGAAATCATCTTTCGCGGCGCCTTCCGGCTGAAAATCCCCTTCTCCGAAATTCAATCCGCCAAAGTCGTGAAAGACAGTTTGCATCTGCGAACTGCGGGCGGAATTGCCCATTTTGATTTGGGCGCCAAAATCGCCGCCAAGTGGTGCGACAAAATCCTGCACCCCAAATCCCGAATCGAAAAACTGGGCGTAAAGTCCGGCGCCAAGGTAGCTCTCATCGGATTTACGGACAGCGACGAGGAATTTCTCAACGAACTCCGCGGACTGACTCAAAATGTAACCACCGCCGGGCCTGCCAGCCCGCTATCGGCGACCGACTGTATTTTTTTGAGGGCCGACACTCCGCTGGAACTGCCTCAAATCTCCAAAATCACCAAATCCATCACGGGCGCGACCGCCCTGTGGATTGTCTTCCCCAAAGGCCAATCCAAAATAAATCACCATGGCCAACAAAAAATTACCGAAGGCGACGTCCTATCCGCCGGCCGTGCCACCGGCCTCAAAGACGTAAAGGTCGTGGCCTTTTCGCCCACCCACACCGCTCTTAAGTTTGTGATTCCTCTCTCGCAACGCTAGCATCTCCCATGAGGCATGCCGCCCTTCGCTCATGACCCATTTGCCCATGAAATCGCCAGATCCAATCGCCGCAAGCTAGTGACCGAACTCCTCCACGTGCGCGGCCTCACCGTCGACTTGCCCACCGCCCGCGGATGGGTTCGCCCACGTGAACGGCTTGAGCTTCGCCATCGCCGGCGGTGAATCCCTGGGCCTCGTCGGCGAATCCGGCAGCGGGAAAACCATGCTGGCTCTCGCGCTCATGGGTTTGCTTCCGCCGCAGGCCCGTGTAAGCGGAGAAGCGACCTCTCTCCGCCTCCAACGCTCGGCAAAATCTCGCCACTCTCACCGAAGACAATTTCGCCGCTTGCGCGGACTCGACGTGGCCATGATTTTCCAGGAACCAATGACCTCGCTCAACCCCGTGATGCGCATCGGCCCGCAGATTGCCGAAGCTATCGCCGCGCATTTTCCCCATCTGACTGCCGTCCAGTTGAATCAATCGGCTGGTCCTCGAATCCCTGCGTCTTGCCGCCGTACCCGAAGCCCGCCGTCCGCAGCCGACAATTTCCGCATCAACTATCCGGCGGCCTCCGTCAAAGAGTGATGATCGCCATGGCCATCGCCGCCGGTATCAGCGACCCGCAAAGCGCCTTGACCGCGAGCGGCGGCGGCGCAGCCGACGCGCAAATTCCCGCAACCCAGAAACCCTCAAACCATCCCCGCTTGCTCATCGCTGACGAGCCCACCACCGCGCTCGACGTCACCGTACAAAAGCAAATCCTCGAGTTGCTCGGCGACTTGCGTCGCCGTCTCGGCTTGGGTTTACTCTTCATCACCCACGACCTCGGCGTCGTCGCCCGCGTCGCCGACCGCATTGCCGTGATGTACGCCGGCCGCATCGTGGAACAAGGCCCCGTGAGCGATGTCCTCCGCAATCCGCGTCACCCTTACACCCAAGGTCTGATCGCCGCCTCGCCCACCCTCGAGCGCGGAAAACTCTCGCCCATCCCGGGCACCGTTCCACAGCTGACCGATCTCCCCCCCGGCTGTTCTTTCGAGCCCCGTTGTTCCGCTGCGTTTGCCGGAGTGCCGCCTCGCCGTCCCGGAGTTGCGCGCCGCCGGTCCTGACCAACGCCGCTCGTTGCATCCTGGTTGGCAGGGAAGTAACGGCTGACCAGCGAACTTAGACCATGACGGAAAACTCCATCCCCGCCTTCTTGAATGTGCGCGCGCTGACCAAGAATTATCAACGTGGTGCTGGTGCGTTCAGTCGCGGCACCTCTGCCGCCGCGGACCGCTTTCGTCGCCGTCGACAACGTCAGCTTCCAAGTCGACCGCGGCGAAACATTTGCGATCGTCGGCGAAAGTGGCTGCGGCAAGACCACGCTTGCGCGCATGCTGCTTCGCCTCATCGAGCCGGACACCGGCGAATTGAGTTGGAGGGCCGAACCTTCATGGCTGTCGCGCGGACGAACTGCGCGCCCAGCGCCGCGAAATGCAGATGATTTTTCAGGACCCCTTCGCCTCGCTCGACCCGCGCATGCGCGTAGGCGAGATCGTCGCCGAGCCGCTGGCCATCCACGAACCGAAGACTCTCCACGCCGAACGCCGCGAGCGCACCGCCGCAATCCTTGCGCGCGTGGGCCTGGGCGAGAGCCCTACCGCCGCTATCCCCACGAATTTTCCGGCGGCCAGCGCCAGCGCATCGGCATCGCCCGCGCGCTCATGCTGCGCCCAAGCTGATCGTGGCGGACGAACCGGTCTCCGCGCTGGACGTCTCCGTCGGCGCGCAAGTTCTCGTACTCTTGCGAGAATTGCAAAGAGAGTTCGGCCTCACCTACGTTTTCATCTCGCACAGCCTTCCGGTCGTCGCGCAACTGGCCACCCGCATCGCCGTAATGCACGCCGGAAGGTTCGTGGAAATCGGCGCGGCCGAGCAGAGTGCTTCATCGCCCACGCACGAGTACACCCGCGAACTGCTGGCCGCCGTCCGGCCTTCCAGCTATGATTCCGGCAAAGTTTTCCGTCCGCGGCAGGGCCAAGGCGAAAGTTTATCGCCAACCCCGGAGAATGATAGAAGCCCGCAAAATTCGTTAAAAGCCGCGTTCTGCGGAACCGAACTGTACATCAATCCACGCAGGATGCAGTTCGCCGCGATTTCAATCTCAAAAGCGCAAGGAGATTCCATGTCCACCACACCAGCATCCACCGCCCCCATCGACGATCAGCCCAGCTCCGGCGCATTCGGCCGATTGGCCGGCGCGATCGTCAGCCCCAAGCGAACCTTCGCCGAAATCGCCCGCCGCCCGACCTGGGTTCTCCCTTTCTTCACTCTCTGCCTGCTCAGCATCGTCGGCTGGCACCGCTCATCGGCAGAAGACCGACTGGCGCAATTTCTTTGAGCGCCAAATGAGCTAAGAATCCCGCATCCGACCAAATGTCGCAGGTGCAAAAGGACAAATCTTGAAAGCAAGTTGGCCGTTGCTCCCAAGTTCGCCTTTGCGTTTGGGCTGCTCGGTAGTAGCGATCATTATATTACTCGTTGACACTGGTGTATTGGGGAGCCTTCAACCTTTTTACGGTGCGGCGACTTGAGGTTCAAAACGCCTTCGGAATAACCTCGCACGCCTTCGCGCCGTTGATCATCAGCTAGCTTCTCGCGATTATGATTTTGCTGATCAAACATCGCGGCGATGTGGATCCCGAACATTTTCTGGCCAGTAGCGTCGCCGCGTTTTTCCCGACGCGCCCCGCACTGGCTGGAAGCCTTAGGCCAATCGTTGGAACTATTCTGGATCTGGGCTCTCGAGCTGCATCGCGGTAGGTTTTTCCGCATCCAATCCCAAAAAAATAAAACCCGCCGGCGCATTTTTCACGGTATTCGGAATCTGGGGCGTCTGGGTGTGGCCAAAGTGGTGTGGGCGCATGTTCTAGGGGTCTCGGTGCTGCTAAACTGCCGGGGTGAGTTTTTCCTTTGCGGTAAAAAAAACAGACCCGCGTGGAGCGCGCCGCGGAGCCCTGTCCACCCCCCACGGAAAAATCGAAACCCCCGCATTCATGCCCGTGGGAACCTCCGCAACGGTAAAAGCTTTACGCCACGAAGCCCTCGAAGAATTGGGCGCCACCATCATCCTCGCCAACACCTATCATCTATATCTGCGCCCCGGTCACGAACTCATCCGCAAACTGGGCGGCCTGCATCGCTTCATGTCCTGGGCCGGCGCCATTCTCACCGACTCCGGCGGCTACCAGGTCTTCAGCCTTTCCGCGCTTCGAAAGATCACCGACCAGGGCGTAATGTTTCCGCTCTCATCTGGACGGCTCCGAGCATCTGCTCACGCCCGAAAAAGCCGCTGGAAATTCAGCTGGCGCTGGGTTCGGACATCGCCATGGTCCTCGATGAGTGCATCGAAACTCCCGCCCCCAGAGACAAAGCCGAGGCCGCTCTCACGCGAACCACACTTTGGGCCCGCCGCGCTCGCGAATCATTTTCTCGCCAATCAAAACCGCATACGTCCCCGACCCAGCAGTGGCAATTCGGCATCGTTCAAGGCGCCACCTTCCCCGATCTCCGCCGCGAAAGTGCCCGGCAACTGCTCGGACTTGGATTTTCCTGGCTACGCGGTCGGTGGCTTGGCCGTAGGCGAGCCTCACGCCATGACCTGCGAAATGGCCGGCGAAGTCACCGCCTGCTGCCCGCGGAACGCCCTAGATACCTGATGGGCGTGGGCCGCCCTGAGCAGCTCGCCGACTACGTGGCTCTGGGCATCGACATGATGGATTGCGTGCTTCCCACTCGTGCCGCCGGCACGCCTGCCTGTACACCAGCGAAGGTCGCGTGCTCATAAAAAACGCTCGCTACGCCGCGGACCAAAAGCCCATCGATCCGCGTTGCTACCTGTAGCGTCTGCAAACGCTACACCCGAGCCTATTTGCGTCATCTTTTTGCCGCCGGAGAAATCACCGCGGCCATCCTGGCCACCCACCACAACGTCCACTTTTACCTTGACATCATGCGTCAAATCCGGGAGGCTATCGAGTTTGGGAATCTCGTAAATTTCTCGGCGGAATTGCAAGCCAGCTACCTTGCCGGTCCGGCCTGAACCTGGGGCAGGAGCGAGAACCCTTCGGGTTGATTGTTGGCGCCTGAGATGACCGCGGGCAGTCGCTTCGCGGCCGCTGATATCCAAAGTTAATGGCGGAACAAGGGAGCGGAGAAATAGCCGCGAGGGAAGTTTTCTCTGCTTTTTAGGGTATGCTGTGGGCCGCTCGTACCCGAACTATGTGGCTGTCGAGCCTCGGTAAAGGACTTTTCTAGATCATCATGATTTTGGCCACATTTTTTCAGGCAGGCGCGGGTTCCGGCTTCTCCAGTTTTCTGATCCCTCTCGGCCTCATGTTCGGGATCATGTATTTCATGGTCATCATGCCCCAGCAGCGCCAGCGTAAGAAGGTCCAGGAAATGCTTTCGGCTGTCAAAGCCGGTGACCGGGTCATCACCAACGGCGGCATTTACGGCACCATCAATGGAATCGACGGCGATACCGTGATCTTGAAAATTGCTTCCGACCCCCAGGTTAAAATTCGCGTCGCCCGCTCGGCGATTGCTCAGGTGGAGACGCCGGAAGATGCGAAGATAAGTATCATGCCACGCTCCAGCTCATGCGCTCTGATCTTCTAATCATGAATCCCAATTTGAAGTGGAAAGCTTTATTCATCCTTGCTGTCGTTCTCGTCTGCGTCTACGTGCTCATCGGCACGCCGACCTTTCCTACCTCGCTGCAACAAATAAAAGATAACTTTAGCCACCAGATCAAGCTCGGCCTCGACCTTCAGGGCGGAACGCATCTCATCCTCCAGGTGCAGGTGCAGGAAGCCATCGCCCAGGAAACCGATCAGACCGTCGACCGCCTGATTGGCCAGTTGCGCGCCAAGGACATTCATTACGACGAAATCCGCCGCGCCGATGACACTCATATCCTGGTTCGCAATGTCGACTCCGCTCAGTCTCCGACGTTTCGAGACATCGTCAGCCGCTCAGTACGGCAATGTTTGGGATCTTTCGGCCACCGCCGGCGACCCTACCGGCTACACCCTCACTTTGCGCGCCAGCGCCATCGCGCAGATTCAAGATCAAACCATGCAACAGTCGCTCGAAACGATCGAGCGCCGCATCAATGCCTTGGGTCTGACCGAGCCCACGATCCAGCTGCACGGCGCGCAAAGACAACGAAATTCTCGTGCAACTCCCCGGCGAAGGCGATCCCACTCGCGCCAAAGCCGTCATTCAAGCCGGCGGCCAACTCGAACTAAAGTTCGTCGAAGACCCCACACCCTACCGTCGCAATCCGATGCGCTCGTCAAACATGGTGGCGTGCTGCCTCCTAACACCGAAATCGTCGCGGGCCGCTCCGAACGCCGCACTGCTTGCGGCGCTCCGGATACTGGCGAGAGCTGGTACATCTGGGTCGTGCTCCGGTCGTCACCGGCCGCGATCTTGCGCAGCGCCACGGAAAATCGCAACACCAATAACCCCGGCCAGTTCGAAGTAAATTTCACGCTTTCCGGCGACGCCGCGCAAGCGCTTCGGCCCCTTCACAGAACAAAACAAGGGCCGCCAGATGGCCATCGTTCTCGAGCATCGTGTTTATTCCGCGCCAGTCATCAACGGCCGCATCGACGATTCCGGAATGATCGAAGGAAATTTCAGCCAGGAAACCGCTCATGACCTCGCGCTGGTCCTGCGCGCCGGCGCACTCCCTGCCTCCATCAAATATCTAGAAGAGCGCACCGTTGGTCCTTCTCTCGGCGCGGATTCCATTCGCCACGGTGTTCAGGCCTCCGTCCTAAGCCTCTTGGTGGTCATGGTCTTCATGTTGTTTTACTACCGCCTTTCCGGCGGAAACGCGGTCCTGGCTTTAGTGTTGAACCTCCTCATCCTGCTCGCCGTCCTAGCCCTTGCGGGAGCCGTCCTCACCTTGCCCGGCATCGCCGGCGTCATTCTAACCATCGGTATGGGCGTCGATTCCAACGTTCTCGTCTTCGAGCGCATTCGTGAAGAGCTGCGCAACGGAAAAGCCGCCGCGTCCGCCGTCGAATCCGGCTTCTCTAAAGCTTTCTTGACCATCATCGACACCCACGTAACCACCGTGGTCTCGGCATTTTTTCTTCTTTTTATTTGGCACCGGAGCCATTCGCGGTTTCGCCGTCACTTTGACCATCGGTCTCATTGCCAACGTCTTTACCGCCATCTTTGTCTCGAAAACCATTTTTCAATATCACTTGACCAAGATGGATCGCCAGGGAGAACTCAGTATTTGATCGGGTTTCAGTGCTCTTAGACCGTACTAGAACCAGATTAAAGTCGGTGAATACACGGTTCGCTGGATACAAAACAAATCGCTTATGGGCAAGACTCCCGTCCGGCCTTTTGTTTATACCCACCGCACCGGGAACAAACGGGAACCCCTTGGAGTCTAAGGAAGGGAAGCCAATTCGGGCATGATTGAGCTTTTTAAGCAGCCGAATATTAACTGGATGGGCAAGGCGAAGTATTTCTTCGCCCTTAGCGGCTTGTTCCTCATCATAGGTCTTGTTTCCATCATTTCTCAGGGTGGCGTGCGTTACGGTCTGGACTTTAAAGGCGGCACCAACGTGGACGTTCGGTTCGCTCAGCCCCCTAACATCGACCGCTTACGTTCCGGACTTGCCGCTCAGGGTTTGGCCAACAGCGAAATCCAGGGCATCAGCGACATCGCCAGTCCCAACGCCAACGAAGTCATCATCAGCCTCGAACAAAAAGGTCAGGGCGATCAGGCCTTGGACGTTAGCAAGACTCAAATCATTAACGCGCTCAACGCCATCTACGGTACCGCCAATTCTGCCAAGCCGGATTTCAACGCCGCCACCCCCGCCTCTCTTTCGGCGTTTTTCGCGCAACGCGATCCCTTGCTCGCGGGCACCAGCAATGCGGATCGCTACACTCCCCTCGCTAAAAAGATTCTCGACTATCGCGACCGCGACAAAAATGGCGTGCTCACCAATTTCGACGACCTCTCTAAAGTGGACGGCGTTACTCCTCCAGTGCTCACCGCTGTGAAAGACAGTTTTAATCTCGGTGCCTTCGCCATTCGCAACGTCGAAATTGTCGGCCCCAAAGTGGGCGCCGAGCTTCGCCGTCAGGCCATCCTCGTCACCCTCTATGCTTTGGCGGGCATGCTGGTATATATTGCCTTCAGCTTCGAGTGGGTCTACGGGGCTGCGGCGGTCCTCGCCGTATTTCACGACGTTTTGATCACCATTGGATTTTTGTCCCTGCTGCATTTTGAAATTTCTCTGACGGTGATCGCCGCTCTTCTCACACTCGTCGGCTACTCCATGAATGACACCATCGTCATCTTCGACCGCATTCGCGAAAACAATCGCTTGCTGCGTCGTGAATCCTTTGCCGACGTCGTCAATCAGTCTATTAATCAAACCCTTTCTCGAACTTTACTGACCAGCGGATTGACATTCCTCACCGTCTTGGTTTTATTTTTAATGGGCGGCCAGGTTCTTCGTGCTTTCTCCTTTGCTCTGGTGGTCGGGATTGTGGTAGGAACGTACTCCAGTTTTGGCATTGCCGCCCCGCTGGTGGTTGCTTGGAATCGTTGGCGCGGCCAGGGTCTTGTTTCAAGTACCGGATCTGCAGCCGGTAAAAACCGTGCTGGTGCTGGCGCCCCCGGGCGTCTTGCTCCTGCCGGCAGGAGGTAGGGACCATGTTTGACGAAATGGTGGTTTCAAGTCCGAATGCGAAGAGGACGAATAAGCCCTGGACGGTCGTTCTTTCCATGATTTTCCAGACCGCTTTTCTCGCCGTATTGATTTTGATCCCGCTCATCTATACCGAGGCGCTGCCGAAGACCATGATGGCAACCTTGTTGGTTGCCCCCGCCTCCGCCACCGCCTCCTCCGCCTCCTCCCATCGCCCAGATGGTGCACGTCAAGCCGCAAGTGCACTTGATGGATGCTGGCAAACTGGTGACCCCCAAGGTCATCCCAAAGGACATCAAGATTATTAAGGAAGACGCCCCCGACATGAGCTCCATGGGCATGCAGGGTGGTGTGGTCGGTGGCGTTGCCGGCGGCCAGATGGGCGGCGTTATCGGCGGCGTGATCGGTGGAGTTGGCGGAGCGCCTCCTCCTCCCAAGCCCACCCAGACCCGGATCCGTCAGGGCGGCAACGTGACCGCAGCCAAGCTGATGAATAAAGTGCAGCCGCTTTATCCTCCGCTGGCCCGTCAGACCCGCATTTCCGGAACTGTCCGTCTCCACGCCATCATCGGCAAGAACGGCCAGGTTGAGCAACTCGAAGTCATGTCCGGTCATCCTTTGTTGGTGCAGGCCGCGCTCGACGCCGTCAAGCAGTGGCGCTATCAAGCCACCACCCTGAACGGTGAGCCCGTGGAAGTCGACACCACCATCGACGTGATTTTCTCTCTGAACCAGTAATACGGTTTGTGGCGCCTGTCATGGGGCAGGCGTTTCGGGCCGAGTAGATAGGCTTCGCAGACTGAGCTTTTAGCAAACACTCTTAAGGAGCATACGAATGTTAGCAACTTTGTACGTTAGCGCGGCCCTGTTCCTGCAGTCCTCCACCACCAGCACCTGGAGCTTGCAGAGCATGTGGTCCACCATGAGCACCCTGCCTCGAGTCGTCGTAGGAATTCTGTTCGTTCTGTCCGTCTATTCATTCGGCGTCATGATTGACCGCGCCCTGATGTATAGCGCGGCACGCAAGCAGTCCCGTGTTTTCGTGCAACAGGTTGCCGGAGCCTTGAAAGAAGGCAAGCTGGACGAAGCCATCGCTATCGCCGAGCGCAACAAGAAGAGCCACATCGCCAAGGTGGTCGCCACCGGCTTGTCGGAGTTTCAGTCCGCCTCGCAGCAGGTTTCCGACGCTGACGTTGTCGAAGCCGCCAAGCGCGGTCTCGAACGCTCCATCGCCATCGTCCACGCTGAAATGAAGCGCGGCCTTTCCGCTCTCGCCACCATCGGCTCCACCGCCCCCTTCGTCGGTCTCTTCGGCACCGTGGTCGGTATTTTGAACGCCTTCAAAGGTATTGAGACCAGCAAAGCAACCGGTCTCTCGGCCGTCGCTGGCGGTATCGCTGAAGCCTTGGTCACCACCGCATTCGGTCTGTTGGTTGCCGTCCCTGCCGTCTGGGCCTACAACTACTTCACCAACAAGGTGGAAGCCTTCGACGTCGAAATGGACAACTCGTCCATGGAATTGATCAACTACTTCATCCTGCGCCGCGGCGCCAGAAAGTAACCGCTCATGGCGTATAAACCCACAGTCGGAGCGCAGATGGCTGCGCCCAACGTGATTCCCATGGCGGACATCATGTTGGTGCTGCTGATCATCTTCATGGTCGTCACGCCTATGTTGCAGAAGGGCGTCTCGGTGGACATGCCGGTGGTCAATAATCCGCGCGATATGCAGGATGCCGATAAAGACGACGCCGTGATCGTAGCGGTTACCCGCGATGGCAAAATCTATCTCGGCAATACCGCTATCCAAAAGGAAGACATCACCGGCCAAGTGAAAGACCGCATTCAGAATCGCCTCGACAAAACCGTGTACGTCAAAAGCGATTCGCGTGCCAAGTACGGAGACGTTGTGGGTGTCGTCGACGAGATTCGCTCCGCCGGAGTCGATCAACTCGGCTTGCTCACGGAGCGCAGTCACGATCGCGAAACTCCGCCGCCGCCCCCCAATAAACCGTCGGCTTAGTGGAAATTGGCGCCCTCGGGCAACATCTCGAGGGCGTTAATCGTCGGGAGATTCGTCCATGGCCATGCTCGTGAATGAAAAAAAGGGCGCTTCGATGTCGGAGATGAATGTGGTACCGCTCATCGATATTCTGTTGGTGCTGCTGATCATTTTCATGATTATTTCGCCTCTAACCCCCAATGGACTGAATGCTCAGGTTCCTCAAATGGGGCCCGACAATGGCCCGATATCTGAGGGAACTGTTGTGGTGCAGGTCGGCGGCAACGGCAAGCTCAAGATCAACAATGAAAACTGTGACTTTGCCCAGCTCGGTTCGCGTATCGCAGAGATTTTCAAGGACCGTGCTGAAAAAGTGGCTTTTGTGAAGGGTGATAACGACGTTCTGTTCATGGACATTGCGCGCACCATCGATATCTTGCGTGGGTCCGGAATAGACAAAGTTGGCTTGATCACCGACCAAATTAAGGATCGCGTCGCCAGCACTGCTGTGCTCGCGACCGGCAGCGTTACTTAGGAGATCTTCCATGGGAATGAGCGTAGGAGAAAATAAGGGCGGTTCGATGGCGGAGATGAACGTTGTCCCGCTCATCGACATTTTGCTGGTGCTGTTGATCATTTTCATGGTCATCACTCCTTTGACGCCCAAGGGACTCGATACCTTGGTCCCCCAGCCGAATCCCAATCAGAACCAGAATCAGGAAATGAACGACAAGACCGTCGTCGTTCAGGTTGCGGAAAACGGCAAACTCAAAATCAATAATGAAGACACCACCTGGGACAGCCTCGGTCCCCGCATGGAACAGATTTTTAAAGACCGCGCCGAGAAAGTTGCTTTCGTCAAAGGCGATAACGATGTACTGTTCATGGACGTCGCGCGCGCTATCGATATCATGCGCGGCTCCGGCATCGACAAAGTGGGTTTAATTACCGCTAAGCTTGAAGCCGGTCAGTAATTATCGTATACAATGCCCCTCGCAGGGCGGATGTCAATCGTAGCGCTCCGCTTCAAAACGGTGCGCCTTACAGGGATGGTTGATTCGATGGCTTATGCTTCATCGGTTCGAATCGCTCGCCGCGGTTTCTCGCTAGCAGCGCTGCTGATTCTGGTCGTCGCCGGTTCGGGCTGCAACAAGCTCAAGGCTCGTGACCTGCTCAACAAAGGCGTCGCCAACTTCAAGAATGGCCAGTACGACAAGGCCGTCGAAGACTTCAAGGAAGCCAAGGATCTCGATCCCAGCTTGATGAACGCACGCCTCTATTTGGCTACCGCTTACGCCAGCCAGTACATTCCCGGCGCTCCTTCCGAGGAGAATGTCACGCGCGGTAACGCCGCCATCGACGAATTTAAAGGTGTGCTCGACAAAGACAAAGATAATTTGAGCGCCATCGACGGTATCGGCTCCATCCTGTTTCAGATGAGCGGTCAGCCCTTCAACCCTCAGAAATTTCAGGAATCGAAAACCTATCACGAGCGCCACATCGCTTTGAAGCCCAACGATCCTGAACCCTACTATTGGATCGGCGTTATCGACTGGACTTTGGCTTTCCGCGCCAACGCTGAATTGCGCACCAATTACAACAAAGATCACATCAATAAGCAGATTAAAGAAGGCGACCCTATGCCAGCCGCCGTGCGCAGCGACTACGTGGCTAAAGACGGCGCCATGGTCGACGAAGGCATTAAATATCTACAAAAGGCCGTCGAGCTCAGACCCGATTACGACGACGCCATGGCTTACTTGAATTTGCTCTATCGCCGCAAGGCCGACATGGTGGAGAGCGCTGACGAACGCGCCAGCTACCAGAAGAAGGCCGACGATCTGGTTGAAAAGGTAAAAGAAATCAAGCAGAAGCGCGCCGAGCAACCGCAGCAGACTTCCTAGCGCCAGGCGCCGGAAATCGCGGAAGGCTTCTCCGAAGGGCATTCACTGCGAATGCCCTTTTTCATTTGGGCACCACGGCCAATTCCGTTTCGCCTCGAGCCCTCGCCGCATGTTCAGCTCCTCCCCCCTGCGTTACAATATTCCCAAGAGGTTTCAGCCGCCTTCATGCCGTCGTCGCCCAACAATCTGCCGTTGCATTTTCACCGTGATCGCACCGACCGGCAGCTGGACGCCCGCCTGGAAGAGCTGCTCGCCAAGCTCCGCAAGAATCGCCCCTCCGAAGATCCCTGGGTAGTTCGTCGCGCCTACGAAATCGCCGCCGAGCGCCACCGCGATCAACTCCGCAGTTCCGGCGATCCCTACCTCACTCACTTGCTCGAAGTCGCCCACATCCTTGCCGATATGCGTCTGGATGCCACCACCCTCACTGCCGCACTGCTCCACGATGTTGTCGAAGACACCGAATTTCCCCTCTCCAGGATCGAAGAACGTTTCGGCGCCGAAGTTGCCCACCTTGTCGAAGGCGTTACCAAAATCAGCCGCCTCAACATGATGGCCCCCGAAACTCGTCAAGTCGAAAACATTCGCAAAATGTTGTTGGCCATGGTCAGCGACGTTCGCGTCGTCCTCGTCAAACTCGCCGATCGCCTCCACAACATGCGCACTCTGGAATATCTGGAACCTAACAAGCAGCAGCGCATCTCCCGCGAAACTCTCGATATTTACGCTCCCATCGCCCATCGCCTCGGCATGGGCAACGTGCGCAACGAACTCGAGGATTTGTCTTTCCGCTATCTGGAGCCCGACGCCTTCCTGCGCCTCCAGAAAGAAGTCTCTGAGAAAGCCGACATTCATCGCCGCTTTCTCGAAGAAGTGCAAACCACCATTCAAAGCAAGCTGGTGGAAAGCGGCATCCCCGCCGAACTCGAAGCTCGCGTGAAAGGTCTGTATTCCCTTCATCGCAAGCTGGTCCGCTACGAGCGCGGTCTGGAACAAATTTACGACTTGCTGGCCGTTCGCGTCATCACCGACAGTGAACGAAATTGTTACGCCGCCCTCGGCGTAGTTCACCACATCTGGCATCCCGTGCCCGGCCGCTTCAAGGACTACATCGCCATGGCCCGCCCCAATCTTTATCAATCCCTGCACACCACCGTGCTGCAAGGCGGCCAGCCTCTTGAAGTGCAGATTCGCACCCAGGAAATGCATCGCATCGCCGAAGAAGGCGTCGCTGCTCACTGGAAATACAAAGGTGGCAAGCCCGGGTCCGAAGAAGAGAACCAGCGCATCACCTGGATGCGTCAACTTATCGAATGGTCCCAGGAATTGGAAGAACCCGGCGAATTTCTATCCACTCTGAAAATCGATTTCGCCCCGGTCGAAGTTTACGCCTTCACTCCCAAAGGTCGCGTCCTGGAATTGCCGCGCGGAGCCACTCCGGTGGACTTCGCCTACGCCGTTCATACCGAAGTGGGTCACCAGTGTACCGGCGCAAAAGTGAACGGCCAGATGGTTTCCCTTCGTCACGAAATCACCAGCGGTGATGTCGTCGAAATCCTCACTCAAAAAGGCCACCACCCCAATCGCGATTGGCTCAGCTTCGTTAAATCCTCCCACGCCAAAAGTAAAATTCGCCACTGGATCAATCTCGAGGAGCGCGCGGAAGCCACCGAGATGGGCCGCAAGCTGTTGGAAAACGAAGCCCGCCACTTTGACCGCAGCCTCAAGAAAATTCCTGAAATGGATATGTTGAAGGTCGCCACCGATCACGGCCTCTCCAAAATCGACGACTTGTACGCCGCCGTCGGCTTTGGAAAATATTCGCCGCGCCAGATTCTGACCCGGGTTTTGGGCGAACCCGACAAAGCTGCGGAAGTTGAAGCGCCCGACGCCAAGCCCACGCTGGTCAAAACCGTTAAGCGCATGCTGGGCTTTGGCGAAGCGCCGCTCATCGTCAAAGGTCACGACGACCTGCTCGTTTACCGCGCAAAATGTTGCAATCCCATTCCCGGTGACGAAATCGTCGGCTATATCACTCGCGGCCGCGGCGTCGCGGTACACACTCGAGCCTGCCCCAACGTTCAGAATTTGCTGTATCAGACCGAGCGCCGCATCGCCGTTGAATGGGGTGGCCAGGACGCCGCCACCTTTCCAGTGGAATTGCAGATTCGCGCCCGCGATCGCGCTGGGCTCCTCGCGGACATCACCGCCGTCATCAGCGCTGCCGGTTCGAATATTCGCAATCTCATCAGCCGGCCCGATGGCCTGAACGCCCGCATCGACGCCAGCTTGGAAATCGTCGATCGCCGCCAGCTCGAAACCATCCTCGTCAACATCCGCAAAATCGCAGCGGTTCACGGCGTCGAGCGTATCTATCAGCCCAGCCCCTAGACTATCGGGCAGAATAAATCAGCTCTCCGCCCCGGACAACCCGTTGCACCTTGGCAAAGGCGCTCACGTCTTTGGCCGGGTCACCGTCCAGCAGCACCAGGTCGGCGTCCATTCCTTTCGCTACGCGTCCACTGTGGTTCGCGTATCCAAATCGCGCGGCCGGATTCGTCGTCAGCGAAGCCAAAATCTGCTGATAACTCAGTCCGGCTCGGGACATCCATACGTATTCTTCTGAAGTATCAAACTGTTCGATGTACCCGACGTCAGTTCCGAACAGAACTTCCCCACCAGCTTCAGAAAACGCCTTCAGTTGCTGCGCTGCTCTGCTCATCCCTCCCTCGATATTGTCAGCCGAAGTGTTGCTTTTCTTTCCCTCGACATCCCATAGAGTTAGCGTCGGAGTGAGAGCCATGTGCGCTGCTACCATGCGCCCGGCAAACGTTGCACTCCATGGATCATCGCTCGGAGTAGTGTGCGCCAGGATATCGACGCCGCTTCGCAGCGCCACCTCGATTCCGGCATTGTTGGATACGTGCGCGAAGACCGGTTTGCCCTCGCCATGGGCCTCGCTTACGATTGCCTGCGCCAGCTCCAATGGCATGGTCAGGATGCCGTCCCGCTCGATCGAGTTTGCAAAAATCTTGATGCCGTCGGCGCCGTCGCGGATCTGCTGGCGCACCCGCATCGTCGCCTGCCCAGCGGTTTCAACTTCCGGAATGCTGATGTGATTCGCTTCCAGAAATCCTTTGACGTAAATGGGTGTTCCGCCCTTGATCCAGAACGGCTCTCCCACAGTAAGAATCCTTGGCCCCTTCACCTCCCCGCTTTCGATGCGACGGCGGATCACCGTCGTGTTTTTCAGCACGGACGCTATGTCGAAAATCGTCGTGAAGCCCCAGCTCGTAAGCATTTTCTGAATTCGTAAAGTGAGCTGCTCGGATGAGACGTCTTCAGCGTGTAGCAGGTCCGGCGTAAGAATATGTACGTGGCTGTTCCAGAAGCCGGCTGTCAGGATCTGACCTTTGCAATCGATAACCAGCGCACCGTGCGGGACTTTCACGCTGCCCGTTGGCCCCACCGCAACTATCCTGCCCTTATGAACCAGTACCGCACCATCTTCAATTGCCGGTTCACTAGGCGACGGGTAAATTTTTGCGTGAACCAGCGCCAGGTCGGAGTCGGCACCGGATACCCTCGAACCCAGCGTCCCCAGGACCACCACCGCCAAGACCACCAGCACAGTTGGCATTCGCATCCCGGCACTATACCTTACCGGTTCGTGCGTTTCGCACGAAGCAGCAGTTCAGCTGGGTCCGCCATCCACTTCTTGCTTCAGACTCTCACCTGTCCGTTAGTCCGGTATCGCCCTATACACACCGCCGCTCCTCTCCCATTCGCTCAGCTACAATAAATTCATGTCCCCCCTGAGCATCGCCCGTCTTCGCGCTTTCGTGGGTCCCTTCCATATCTCTGCTTCAATCATCTTGCTGACTTCCGCTCTCCTGCTTTCGTCCGGTTGCAGCCACCATCCCCTTACCGACTACCGTCCTCTTGTAAAGGTCGGCATGTCTTCGGTCAGCATCGAGCAGTTGAAAAAATTGGACACCTCCGACGCCGAAACTCTTCAACTGGTCAGCGCCAAACAAGCGGGCCTGTCTGACGAGACCTGCGTCGCCTTAGTAGCCGCTGCACATCAACACCAGCATCCCTTCATCAGTTCCGATTCCGCCAGTAGCCTCGCCGGCGCTGGCTTCCAGGAACCTCAAATTCTCGAAATTGCCCGCGCCGATAAACTCGATTCCATCAGCGGCGATGCCGTCACCTTGCGGCTCATCGGTCTGTCCGACCCCACCGTGCAGACTCTTTTGCAGCGACACCTCCAGGATCAGCCCACTCTATCGAGCGGAGAAATTGCCCGCCTGAAAAATGTTGGTCTGACTGAACCCCAGATTGTGGAACGCATCAATCAGGGTATGACCGACAAGCAAGCCGATAAAGAAATTCTGACCCGCGAATCCGCTCGCAATCACTTCGGCACCGGTTTCACCCGCGTTCGTGGCCGTAGACGTTAGCTGTCCCTGCCCTTCTCAGCCCCGCAATCGCAAGATTGCTTTTACCCGCGTACCAGCCGCGGCGACGCCTTTATACACACTCAACACAGCTATCTGTTGCTGGCCTGCATTCCTCGCTACAATCGAACTCTTGAAGTCCCTCTTCCACTCGCGCGCCTTCCGCTTCCTCTTCGTTCTTTCTGCTGCGGCATCCATTGCCGGTTGCACTGCCTCTTTCGGCCCCGGATACACCATCAACAAACAAGAAATCGACGTGCGTTTCGAACCCGGGCCACCTCCTCACATTCTGCTTAAGTCTAACTACGATCTCACCAACACCGGCACCCGTGCGCTCCCCGCTCTCGAACTCCGCTTGCCCGCTCCCCGCCGTTTCAAGTCAGAAAACGTACGCATCGAGTGGGATGGCAAGCCCCTCACCGGCGAACCTTCCCCTGAGTTTCCTCGCAATACTCTGCTCGCTTTGCCCGGCGCCTGGGCCCTCTCCGCCAGTCACCGCCTCAGCATCGAGATGGATTTGCAACCCCCGGGGATAGATGAACATTTCCTCAGTTTTGCTCCCGATGCTTTTTTCCTCCCCGCCGAGGGTTGGGCCGCGGAATTGCTCCCCTCGCGTGGAGCCTTCGCCGCTGGCGGCGTTCCACCCGCAAAGTGGAATCTCACCGTGCATGTCCCCCAGGACTTCGTGATTCACAGCAGCGGCTACAAAATAAAAACTTCCAAACATGCCGGCCAGATCACCGTTCGTGCCACCCAGCGCGTCATCGACATTTATCCCTATGTCATCGCCGGACGCTATCAGACCAAACAAATTGGCTCCGACCGCCAAAAAATTTATTTCTGGACTCGCCAGCCTCAGGATCCCGGCGATCTGCGAGAGGTTAGCGATTCACTAACTAAAACTTTGCAGAACTATAATTCTGTTTTTGGTGGCCGCACCCTGGCCCAGGTCCCGGCAGGCTTTTTTGCCAAGCATCATGGCTCGGATAAAAATGCTCCTCCGCTGTGGCTCGTGGAGTGCCCGGCTCTCCCGGGATGTTTCAGCGATCAAACCGGCCGCCGCGCCTCGCTCTCTGCCATTAATCCGCAACCGCGAGCCGGTGAAATGATCTCGCTCGATAGCGCCGTGCTCGATCTTTCTCCCGGCGTCAAGAAAATCGCCTCGTTCGCCGCCCCCGCCCTCGCCGCCACTTGGTTGGGCTATGGTCAAAGTCCCGGTTTTTACGAACAGGACCCGCCGCTCTCCGAGTTTCCCGCCTTCGCCGCCGCCGTAGGAAATGAAGTTTTGAACGGCGCTTCGGCTCGCACCGATACCATTCGCCGGGCTCTCGCTCTCGTGCCCAAAGTTCCCAAAATTCCTGCCGTCGCCTCCACCACCGCCGCCTCCACCAACAAAGAGGACGCCAGCATTCTCCGCGCCAAGAGTTTTCTTTTTTTCTACGCCCTTCAGGATCGCTACGGTCAGGACACCTTTCGCAAGGCCATTCGTCATATGCTCGATGCTCGTCGCAGCAGCGGTTTTGATCTCGACGATTTAATCGCCGCCTTCGATCAGGAATCGCACCGCAACACCGCTGAATTTGTGCGCCTGTGGATGAAGCATCCCGGCGTTCCGCCAGATTTTCGCGCCAGGTATGAAAATACCTCCGCCGATACCAATACTTCCTCCAAGGAGATCACCCCATGAAAGACATCGTTGTTACCGACCGCGGACCTAAACCCATTGGCCCCTATTCTCAAGCCGTTCGCGCCAATGGTTTTCTCTTTATCTCTGGCCAGGTCGCTCTCGATCCCGTCACCGCGGAGATGACCGGGACCGACATCGCCCAGCAGACCCAGCGCGTTCTGGAAAACGTGAAAGCCATCCTCGAAGCCGGAGGTTCAAATTTCCACCACGTCGTAAAGACCACCGTCTTCCTGAAAAGCATGAACGACTTCGCTGCTATGAACGAAGTTTACGCCCGGTACTTTACCGCCGCCCCCCCGGCCCGCTCCACAGTTGAAGTTTCCCGCCTACCCAAGGACTCGCTGGTCGAAATCGAAGTTATCGCCGCCATCTAGCCTCAAATCTCGCGTTCACGGCCCAACCTGCTAGCCAGGCCGGTGCTCGGCAAAATTATCCGTCGCTTACGCCGCAAAAAAAAACGCCCCGGAAAGATCCGGGGCGTTTGAACTAAGTGGAATTAAAAGAACTTGCTGCGAAAGCTTAATCCCCCGCAACAGCCTCAGCTGCGGCTTCTTTCGCTGCCGGCGCGTGCCCATTGCCGTTCCCATTCGCCGGAGCAATAGTCACCGGCTTGAAGTTTGCCGGCACCGCTTTCGCGATATCCGCAACGCTGCCGATTTGCACCACCGTCGGCTGCGGCTTCTTCAGCACCAGTTCTTCATAAATCGCGCGAACCTTGGCCTGCTCCGCCATCGCCTTCTTGCGCCGAATTCGATCTTCTTCCGACGCCGTCAGGGGGATGTCGTGCTCCAGGTGTCGCACTCGCGCCGCGTCATCCGCATCGATGATTAGCGAGTGTTCGAACGTATCCAGGTTCACCGCTTTGCCCTTGGCATAAATTTCATGCTTGCCGTGTTCCTTGTACCACTGCGCCACGGTCGCATTCTTGTGCATATTCTCGATGATCTGCCGCCAGCCAACTCCGGTGTTGTACGCGCAGAATGAAATTTCGCCTTGCTGCGTCGCGTACGGAATGATGCACATTTCCGTCCGCCGGAAGTCGTAGTTGAACAAATCCTGGAACCACATTCCCGCGATAAACAGGAAGTTCCAGGGATCCGTCTGCCGCCGCTGCATTGCGTCTTCGTACGTCCGCTCCGGTGAAGTGCGTCCGTATTTCTTCTCTGAACCCTTCGTTAGCGCCCAGGTCTTGTCGAATTTCTTGAACAGGTCGTACAGCTTCAAGCCCTTCGGTCCCTGGAATGGCCGGTAATTCTTCAACAGCGCCATCGCCATCATGAAGTTCGAGAACGTCTTCCCGCGCGCCGCGTCCGTAATGTCCGTAACATCCTTCGTCAATTGCACCGCGTCCAGAAATCGCGGCACCGGCGCCCACTCTTTCGTCTCTTTGTTGATCATCAACGCCGTGCCCACCCCGCAATTCGGGTGGCATCCGCAGGAGAGCGAGCCCCACTGCGAATCCTGTCCCTTCACCATGTCCGAAAACCCGGCAAACGTGCTGATGAATGAAATCGGGAACCAGTCGCGCGTCGGTTCCACCTTCCCGACCTGCGCGCTTACGTCCTTCGCCAGATGCGAGAGCGTATACCGCTGCCGCAATCGCCGTTCCGGCGTAATGTCTTCATCGCGGCCCGTGAACGAAACCGGCTGGAAGCTCACAAACGCGATCTTCTTGGGGTTCTCCATCGCGAACTTCACCACCGTGCCCACCTGATCGTTGTTCACGTTGTTGACGATGGTCACCACCAGCACGATTTCAATTCCCGCTTCGTGCATGTTCTCGATCGCCCGCAACTTCACGTCAAACAAGTTCCCGATCTGCCGGTGTCCGTTGGCGTCGTTCCCAATCCCGTCGAATTGCAGGTACGCGTAGCGCATCCCCGCATCGAATGCCTTCTTGCAGAACTCTTTGCTCTTCGCGAATTCAATTCCGTTGGTCGCTGCCTGTACGCTGTTGTAGCCAATCTTGCGCGCGTGAGCTACGGCCGCCAGGAAGTGCGGGCTCATCGTCGGCTCGCCGCCGCTGAACTGCACCGACATCTGCCGCCGCGGCTTGATTTTCAGCGCGTTATCTAGAATTTCCTGAATTTCGTCCCAGCCCAGTTCGTGCACGTACCCGACCTGGTTCGCGTCCATGAAGCACGGATCGCACATCATGTTGCAGCGGTTGGTCAAATCCACCGTCAGCACCGAGCCGCGGCCGTAACGCACCGTGCTCGAACCATGCTTGTGCAGGTCTTCGTCGTTGTGCGCCGGAATGTCGCGGCCGGGGTAGCGTTGCTCGATCCAGTTCAACCACTTCGAGTCCACCGCCATCATGTCCTCATAGTGGCCATGCTGCGGGCAATCTTTTACCATCCACACTTCGCCGTCGCGCTCCACAATCTGCGCCTTGATTTCGCCCACCTTCTCGCTCATCAAGTCCCGCCAATCCTTTTTCCCCGCGATGATCGCTTCGCGCGCTTCTTTCACGCATGCCGGGCACAGCGAATCCGTCTGCCGCGGAAATCCCAATGTCGGCTTGGTCTTTTCCCACGACTTCAGCAGCGGCTTATCCGACCACTGCGGCGTCACCGACGGGTTTGGATTGCGCTTGTTGAAATGCTGGATCGTGTTGAACGTGATTCCGGCGGTCTTGCACACCACCCAGTCCATCGATCTGAAAATCTGCGTCGCCACTCGATTCGCCATAAACCTCGCCCCTCCACCTTTTTCCATCGAACTGCTTTATTGCTAATTTAGCCCGCTCAATCGTTCGAACGCTCGCTGACGATTGCCCCCGGGCTGAGAACCACAATACTGCTTCACCTGGTCAGGCTGGTCAGGCCGTAAGTCTTTGACCTCTTAGAGTTTGCCTGCTAAAACGTCCTGGTACCAGCGGGTTGCGGCGAGCGGTAAGATTACGAGGTTAAATGGCCAATCGGCCCACTGAGCGGCGCCGCCTGAATCCAACCCGTTTACCGGTACCGTGACCAACGGTCTCGCGCCAATCCTCCCTCGCAGCCCCCAGGCCAACTGAGGCCCCAAGCCGCAAGTCTCTGATGAGCTCTACCCCGAAAAAGCTACGCCTGAAGTTTCATTTCGCCGCTTCGACTCTCAGTAGTCCCGAATTTCACATCACGCCCGAATCTAAGGTCTTTCCCGCATTGCATGCGCGTCCCGCCTGCCCACATATATAGGATCGCGATTGCACATTGCGTCGCAAAAAATTCACATCGCTAAGAGCCCCCGTGAAAGAAATTCTCGACGACCACCTCTCCGACCAGCCCAGCGAAGCTCCGCAAGAAATTCCTCGTAAGCTCGGCGTTTCCAGGCGCGCCTTTATCACCAACATCGCCACCGTCGGCGTAGCCACGACCGCCGCTCCCTTACTCCCCGCCACGCTGCCCCAACAAGTTCATCAGCCCGCCCCTGCCACTGCGGAACTCGCCGCTCCAACCGGCACCGTTCCCGTCTCCCTCAAAATCAATGGCGAAGTGAAGCAGCTCCAGATCGAGCCCCGCGTCACCCTGCTCGATGCCCTCCGCGAGCATCTCGGCATGTTCGGTACCAAGAAAGGCTGCGACCACGGCCAGTGCGGCGCCTGCACCGTCCACGTCAACGGCCGCCGCATTAATTCCTGCATGACCTTCGCAATCATGCACCAGGGCGAAGAAGTCACCACCGTGGAAGGCCTCGCCAAAAATGGCGAGCTCCATCCCGTTCAAGCCGCTTTCCTCGAGCACGACGCCTTTCAATGCGGCTACTGCACTTCCGGTCAAATCATGTCCGCCGTCGCCCTGCTCAAAGAACCTTGCGGCAAAGACGACGACGCCATCCGCGAATGTATGAGCGGCAATATCTGCCGCTGCGGTGCATATCAAAATATCGTGGCAGCGGTTCGCAGTGTCCGAGGCAGCGCCTGAAGAGCCTGGAAAACGTGAAGGAGTTTCAGCGTGTACGAATTCAGCTATTCCAAAGCTTCTGACGTAGGCCAGGCCGTCAGCAGTGCGACCCCCACCGGTGCGAAATTCGTTGCCGGCGGCACCACCCTCATCGACCTCATGAAACTCGAAGTCGAGCGCCCCCGGCTCCTCGTCGACATCAACGGCCTGCCCCTCGATCGCATCGAACCCGACCCAACGGGCGGCTTGAAGATCGGCGCTATGGTCCGCAACAGTGATCTTGCCCATGACCCGCAAGTCCAGCGCCTCTACCCGGTCTTATCCCAGGCCCTACTTTCGGGCGCTTCCCCTCAACTCCGCAACATGGCCACCACCGCCGGCAATCTTCTGCAACGCACCCGCTGCTTTTATTTTCGCGATGTAAATTATCCTTGCAATAAGCGCCAGCCAGGCTCCGGCTGTTCCGCCATGGACGGCTACAACCGTATTCACGCCGTCCTTGGCACCAGCCAGCATTGCATCGCCACTCATCCCTCGGACATGGCCGTCGCCATGATGGCCTTGGACGCCACCATCCTCGTCACCGGCTCCAAGGGCAATCGCAGCATCCCCATCGGCAAATTTTATTTGCTCCCCGGCTCTACCCCAGACCAAGAAAACGTCTTGATGCCCGGCGACATCATCACCCACGTCACCCTGCCTGCTCTCCCGCAATCCGCGAAGTCTCACTATTTAAAACGCCGCGACCGCGCCTCCTACGAATTCGCCTTGGCCTCCGCTGCCGTCATCCTCGACCTCGACGGCCGCAATATCAAAAAAGCCCAAATCGCCATGGGCGGTGTCGGCACCATCCCCTGGCGCTCTCCCGAAGCGGAGCACGCCTTGAACGGCGCCGAAGCTTCCGAAAGCGCTTTCCGCAAAGCCGCCGAAGCCGCTCTCCATTCCGCCAAGCCCCACAAGGACAACGGTTTCAAAATTGAACTGGCCCGCCGCACCTTGCTGCGCGCGCTAAAAACAGTTTCGGAAGCTAAATAAAATTTCGCAGTCGTAGTTACGGGAGCGTTTCGTGGCGGATCAATCCGCGGTCATCGGAAAAGATATCACCCGCGTCGACGGTATTCTCAAAGTCACCGGCGGCGCTCGCTACGGCGTCGAGTACGCTCTTGAAAATATGTCTTGGGGTGTCGGCGTTGGCAGCACCGTGGGCGTTGGCAAAATTCTCAGCATTGACACCGCCGTCGCCGAAAAAATGCCCGGCGTCCTTCTAATCCTGCATCACGGCAACGCCGAAAAATTATTTCGTGCCGCCAACAGCTTTGAAGAAGGTAGCCGCCCCGGCGAAACCCGTCCGCCTTTCGAAGACGATCAGGTTTATTACTACGGCCAGTTCGTCGCCTTTGTCGTAGCCGACACGCTCGAGCGCGCTCAAGCCGCCGCAGGCCACGTGAAAGTCAAATACGTGAATCGCCCGCCAAATATCGCCACCGAAGACCTTTCTCCCAAGGATCCTCCTGCGGTAAAAAACGAGCGCGGCAGTTTCGAGTCTGCAATCTCTGGCGCTCCCGTAAAACTCGACGTCACCTACGAAACTCCCGTCGAAACCCACAATCCCATGGAGCTGCACGCCACCATCGCTCATTGGAACAAGGACAAAATCACTCTTTACGAAACTTCTCAAGGGGTCGTCAATCACCGCAACGTCGCCGCGGAAATGCTCAACATGCCCCGCGAATCCGTTCAGGTCATCTCTCGCTTTATCGGTTCCGGTTTTGGCTCCAAGCTTTTCCCCTGGCCGCACTCCTGGATGGCCGCGCTGGCTTCCAAACAATTGAAGCGTCCCGTAAAAGTTATTGTCCCCCGCAGCATGATGTTCACCACCGTCGGCCATCGCCCCTTCACCCGCCAGAAAATTCAGCTGGGCGCCGACAACAACGGAAAACTTCTGGCCTTCCGCCACGAAATTCTGCAACCCACTTCCATGGTCGATGACTACGTGGAAAACTGCACCGAAGCCACCGCCATGTTGTACAGCTGCCCCAACGTGAGCGCCCTGCAATACATCATCAAAAAAAATATCGGCACTCCCACTCCCATGCGCGGCCCCGGTCGCACTCCTTCTCTCTTCGGTATCGAATCCGCCATGGACGAGCTTGCCGTCAAGCTCAACATCGATCCCCTGGAAGTTCGCTTGCGCAATTATGCCGAGATGGACGAAGGCTCAAAAAAACCGTGGTCCAGCAAGCATCTGCGTGAGGCTTATCAGACCGGCGCGGAAAAATTTGGTTGGAGCCAGCGCAATCCCAAGGTTGGCTCCATGACCAAGGGCCACGAAATCCTTGGCTGGGGCATGGCCACTTGCACTTGGCCCGCGGGACGCCACAACGCCGAAGTGCGTGTCACTCTTCTCGCCGACGGCACCGTTCGCGCCGTCTGTGCCACCCAGGATATTGGCACCGGCACCTACACCGTCTTCGCTCAAATTATTTCCGATCGCACCGGCATCCCTCTCGATAAAATTCGCGTGCAACTCGGCGACACCAGTCTGCCTCCTGGCCCCACCTCCGGCGGCTCCGCTGCCACCGCCACGGTCATTCCCGCAATCGTCAAGGCCATCGACCAGGCTGTCCACGCTGTTTTGCAAGTCGCCGCTCTCACCGCTGGCTCGCCCTTCGAAAAAGTCGATCCCAAAACTTTGAAAATGACCGAAGGCAAGGTCCACAAGCAAGACGACCCGCCCGCCGGCGGCACCAGCTTCTCCGACATTTTAAAAATGCGCCGCCTTTCCGGACTCGACGGCCAGGCCAAAACCGAAGCCCCTCCTGAAGCCAAGCAATTTTCCATGCACTCCTTCGGCGCCCATTTCTGCGAAGTGGCCTTCGATCCGGAAATCGCCGGTCTGCGCATCTCTCGCTGGCTCACCGTCATTGATGGCGGCCGCATGATCAATCTCAAAACTTCGCGAAATCAGATTCTCGGCGGCGTGGTTATGGGCATTGGCATGGCCATGTTCGAAGAAACTCTCTACGATCAGCGCAACGCCAAGCCCGTAAACAACAATTTCGCCGACTATCTGGTACCCGTAAACACCGACATTCCCGACATGGACTGCATCTTCCTCGATTTTCCTGACACCAAGCTCAACGAATACGGCGCCCGCGGCATTGGCGAAATCGGCCTCACCGGCGTCGCTTCCGCCGTAACCAGTGCCGTCTATCACGCCACCGGCATCCGTATCCGCGAGCTCCCGGTCCGCCTGGAAAAGCTCCTCAAAACCTAGCGTCCAGCTCTGCACCAGCACCGTTAGTGGATCACATCCAGGAAGGCCAACACGATGCTGCGTGTGCAGGCGAGCAACGCTCTCCAGCGCGAACCATTTCTATCGCTCAAAATGTGCCATGAAATGAGCGATAGAGATTTCGTTTATCGCTCATGCAGCTGAGAACAAAGGTTTCGAGCAACGACTGGTTTTGGTAGTCCGCGCGTAGTGGAAATGGCTTAGCTATTGCTTCACAATGTTGTTCGCCTAACGCTCGGCCCAAGAGGTCGACGAAATGTACGTGCTTATTGCAAACCTTTTCTTAATACCGTTGGCGATGCTCGGGTTTGCGTGGCATGGCGAACTAGTGAAAAGAAAGGACGTATCTTCTCTGGACTGGCGCTCATTGTGGCTGAGGCTGGCACTGATTACCGGAGATATAGCAACTGCCTCGTCCATGATCTCCTCTTTTTCTCGGACACATAATGGTGGAAGCCCTCACGGCCTTATGCCGCCAGCCGGTCTATGGCTCACTATTCGACCAATTGTGAAGTGGTCGATTCTTACGACCCTAGCCATCGGGATTTTCGCGAAAGGGAAAGGAAGATTGCTGGCAATGGGCTCAGCGATTTCCATTGTGATAATAATTTGTGTGCTAGCTGTGTTGGAAATGGACTGAAGAATCGCACTCTAGCGGGCCCATTTATTGCGGGTTTATTATTAGTCCAGAATTGTTATTCGTTCAAGATCGGTCGCAGCACCGCAATCACAAAGTGCGCGAAGTGCGAAGCGCCTTCATCTAACTGCAGCCACCGCACCACGCAATGCTCTGCCAGATATTTCGGCACCCGCGCTTCCGTGATTCCCAAGTGCTCCGCAAGTTGCTTGGTAATCGACTCGCTTCCGCGTCGGCTGGCGTTCCCGCGCAGCAAATTCGCCACCGCGATTTTCAACGTCTGGCACGACTCAACGTAGTAGTAACTGGTCAAATCCGAGTCCGTCAAAACCAGTACTCCCGGGCCCACCGGCGCGTGATTCGCTTCGTCCAATTTCACCGCGGTGCAGCTCAGCAGCCGCCGAAACTGCATCTCCAGCAAAGATATTCGCGACGACAGCCCGGGGTCCCCATAACGTCCCTTAGGCCCTGCACCCAGTTGTTCCGGCAGAGTCTCGATCGGCAGCGGCGGCATTGCTTTGGTCGCTGGCCGGAATTCCAGCTCTGAAGCCGTAGTGGACTCATCAGCAATTACCGTCGAGCTTCGCCGCGAACTGGGTGTCGGTCGAGAAGCTGCAGCCTCCGGCGCGGCCGCTCCTTTGCGGCGATTGCGCCCCCCGCGCCGTCCCCGTCTGCGGTGGCGCTTGTCGTCGGTTTCGGAGGTGGCAGTTGCGGACGGAGCAACAGCATTCCCTGCCGTATCGCCCGATTCGCTGGCCGGTGCATCCGACGCGCCCGACGCATCTTCTTCGGCCTCCGCATCTCCATCTGCCGCATGCAACACTTCGGTCGACGAGATTACGCTCAGCGCCGCCATGCTCGGTTCCGATGGCATCCCTGGCTCAGGTACAGCCATATCCAAAGCCATCGCTGAACTTTCTTCCAGGCTCAATCCCGGCGAACCCGCCGTTGCTCCACCTTCAGCGCCCAGCCGCACCGCGGCCTCTTGCGCCTTGGTCTTCCAGTCGGCGCGTCGAAAGCGTTCCGCGGCTGTTCCATACCATTTCGCCGCGTCGGCATTCATCGCCGAAGTTTCGAAATATTTCGCCAGTTCGAACGCCACCATCGCGTCGTTGGTCTTTTCGTAGAGCGCCGCAAGCTGCCCGGCCGGGTCTTTCGAGGTTCGCGCTCGCCGGATGCGCGCGGTGATTTGTTTCCAATCTGCCATAAAGGTGATTGCATTGTAGCAGCGGTACCCCGCCGGAGCCAGCAATGCCACAGGGTTCAACGTCTGGGTAGCGGAACTTGCTTCGGCGCACAAAAAAGCGATCTATTCGTCAAAACTTCTAATAGGTGCCTGGGAATTCTCGATGCTTTCAAAATTCGGCCAACTCGAGTCACAACTTTTCGCGCGCTTCCAACACTCCGAGCTTCCTTCCGTACTCCTGCACCGGCCCCCAACCGAATAACAAGACTCCCAGATACGTTCCCAGCGTATTCGTAAAAATATCCAGTACCCCGGAGTCTCGCGAGGGAATAAACGCCTGCAATACTTCAATGGTCACGCTGATCGCAAATCCCGCCAGCACCGTCAAAATCATCGCCCGCTTCCGCCGTGGATCTGCGCCCCCATTTTCCGGACCGCCCCGCATCAGGAATGCCACCAGCGCCAATCCGAACGGCACAAATCCTGCAATGTTGACTCCCACGTCCCACGCACTTAATTTGTCGCGATCCTCTTGCCACGGCATCATCAGCATCGGTTTATGAATAATCTGAAACGCCTCCGGTATATACAGGTTCGGTCCGCCCGTCACGCTGTTGTGCGCCAGTCTTCCGGTGCCTTCCGAAAACGTGTACCGGCGCACCATCCGCCCATCGCGCCCTTCGTCGCCATTGGAGCGCCCGCCCGGCATCCCGTTTACGATCCCATCCCTCTGGGCAATTTCATGCTCCGTCAATTCCCCGCGATAAACCTCCACCTCCATTATTTTTCCCTGCCAGGAATTTGTTGAAACCGGCGAGTCCCCCAACACCAGTTGCCCCGAAAAATCCCCGCACGAAAGCCCCATCCCCGCCGCTGCCCCCACCCGCAAACCATTTCTGTAAGCCACCGCCCCGCCCGGGCCCGCGGTAATCGTAAACGTCACCGGCTCGTCTCGCTGGAAAACGTGTTCCAGCTCCAGTTCCAATGTTTTGAGCCGTTTTCGCTCATCGCGATAATCCCTTCGAATCAACAGCTCATCCCGGTACTGCATCAGTCGAAATTTCGTCGGATCCTCTGCCGTATAAAAAACCAGCAGCGTCCCCGAATCGTCAAGGTTCGCCACCTCCGGTTGCATCCGGATTCTCAAGCCGCAGGACGACCCTTCGCCCCCTCCCGCGCTCTTCACGGCCCCTTCGCTGAAAACGACTCCATTTCGCCCAAACTTCACCCCGCCACCGTCGCTCAGCCACACCACTTGATTCCTGGGTACGGGGTTGAATGGCCACAATCCAACGCCCAGCAATCCGAGTGTTAACAGCGCGCAACAAAGGCCCAAAAGTCCTCGGCGGGGTGCTACCAAAGTTTGGGGTTGAGCCATCAGGCGGTAGGAGTCTGCAGTTCGGGCGCGCTATTTAACGAATACATGCCGGTCAGGAATTTCAGTATACTCCGCAACTTCACCTTCATTTTAACAGCGTGTAAACCCGCCACCATCAAGCAAGTTACAAATTGTTTTTTAACAAAACTTTCATGTAGTCACCGTTCGTGCCACCAAATTCGTCTCGGTCTTCTTTCCCGCTCTCGCCGGTTTTTCCACCCTCAATGTTGCTGATTGACTGTTCGTACCCGTTTGGTACTCTTGTTGCCTAGCCCGCATGGAGTCGGCGACATGATACCCGTTCGTAGTCTCATTGCATTTATTCTCATCATAACAATAGGGATTACTCCGGGCTGGAGTGCTACTGGAGCCGAGTTTGGCACCGTCATCGCCGCTGACCGCGCCCGCGTTGGAGGCGGCTCCGGAATTATTTCCGCTGGCTCAACGGTTTTTGCCGGCGACAAGCTTTTCACCGACGACACTGGCAGCCTGCAACTCCGCGCCGGCGCCGCGCGCTTTCTCCTGTCCAGCGACAGCATCGCCATTCTCAACAAGGGTGAAGCCATCCCCGCCGCCAGCCTCACTCGCGGCACGGCAATTTTTTCCACCGCCGTCTCCAAAGCTTTCGCCTTGCATGTCGGCGGCATGGTCATTCGCGCCGAAACAGATCAACCCACCGTCGCGCAAGTAAGCGTTGTCGGGCCCCGCGAACTTACCGTCAGCAGCACTCGCGGCTCCGTGAGCGTCGCGGTAGATGATGACGTCCGTGTAATCGCGGAAGGCCAGGCTTACCGCATCCTTCTAGATCCCAGCGAAGCCGAATTTGCCGCTGCCGATGCTGCGGCCGCTTCCTCCGCTTCCTCAACCGCTTCTCCCGCCGCCCAGGGCCCTGAAGGTGCCGGCTCCCGGGGCCGCAGCCACGGCCCGTTGCGCGCTGGCCGCAACCGTTTCATCTGGTACGCCATCGGAGTCGTCGCCATCGTCACCATTTTGGCCCTGTGGAAGGCTCTCGAAAGTCCTTCCCACCCGTAACTTGGCACCAACATTTCTTTAATCGCCGAGGAACATTCCATGCCCATTTACGAATATGTTTGTGACGATTGCGAAACGCAATTCGAACGTATCGTCCTGAATCGCTCTCAGGAAATCGCTTGCCCCAAATGCGCTGGCAAGAAAAACACTATTCAACTCTCGGTTTTCAGCGCTCCCAACGCCAATGGCAATGGCGCAGGCCCTTCTTCTCAATCCTCGGCAGCCCCGTCCGGTGGCGGCTCTTGCTGTGGCGGTGGCTGCGGCTGTCACTGAAATTTGTAACTTGCTTGCCGTACGTAACAATCTTTGCGATTAGCCGAAACTCTCTTGTTGCGCCCTTCCGTGTCACGAAACTCTGCGTCCGACTCGGCCTCTGACCCTCTCGGTCCCTATCACATTTTTTCCGCCCGCATTTACAAGCAGTGGATTCTCCGCTGCGTCGACGTCCCCCGCGACGTTTCCGCGTCTCTCTGCAAATTGTCCCCGGAAAACTCTACTCACATCCCCGTGCAGGGCCAGGTCGAAGGGCGCCCGCTCAAAACCACCCTCTCCCCGCGTGGCGCCGGCGCCTACCGCCTTCATCTTCACAGCAATATCTGGAAGAAACTCCGCGTCGACGCCGGCGACACCGTCGAAATTCTGCTGCAGTTCGATCCCGAACCGCGCGATCCGGCCCTGCCCCCGGATCTTGCAGCCGGCCTGGCCGACGAGCCTCGCGCCCTCGCCATCTTCAATTCCCAAACTCCCGCGCTACGCCGTCAGATTGTCCGTTTTCTGGAATTAGCCAAGCAGCTGACCACCCGTGAAAAACGCGTGCAGCTCATCGTCCACCGCATGCTCGAGCGCGCTGCCAAAAAGAAAAGCCAAAAACCAAACAGCAAAAAGAAAACACTGGCAAAAGCGAAATCAGAAAAAGCAAAACCAATCAAACGCCGGCAACCAAAATAAATTCCCCAGCCAATCTGCCTAATTTCTAGCCATTACTTCTCTTCCTTAACCGCCTCACCGCCAGCCAAACGTTTTTGCGCCGCCACCCACTCCACCAGTTGCGGTTCCCCGAACGCTTCATCCCAAACCTCTTTATGAACTTTGCGGTACTCCGTATACCGCGGCGCTCCACCCGCCTTTTTCAGTTCTTTCACCATCTCCCGTATCAGTTCCACCGGAACCGCCGGATCCCTCTCCCATTGAAATATCCACAGCGGCACCTTCGTCAGCGCCTTCGCTTCCGTGAAATTATCGTACGACCCCGCCACCACCGCCCCAGCCCATCGCTGCGGATATTTCTGCAGCAGCGTCCACACTGCCAGCCCGCCCATCGACTGCCCCACCAGATAAACGCGATCCCGGTCGATCGCGTAATCCTTCTCCACCACCGCCAGAATATCCACGGCCATCTGCAGCCCGGCATTCACCTGGTTCAAATCCGGATCCGACCAGTTTTCGTTTTTCGCGCATTGCGGCGCCAACACAAACGCCGGCAACCTCGCTTGATTTTCTCCCGTCGTCCAGACGTGGCTGCCTTTCTCATTTTGCTCCGCGATTTGAGCTTCGTTGTCCGATCCCCTCCCGCTCCCGCCGTGGAAAAAGAAAATCAGCGGATATTTTTGCCCCGCCTCGTGTTCCGCTTGGTACTGCGGCGGAATGAACAACCGGTACGGCATCTTCGCCCCCGTTTTGTCCGTGTACATTCTTTTCCGGAAGGGTGGCTCGGCCTTTACCACCCCTGGGGGCGCGATACGCTCCTGCCCCGCGGCCTCTTGCCACCCGCACAAAAACAAAATCCCCAAAATAATCGCCCCGCGGATAAGCACCCAGGAACCTCTTTCGATTTCGCGTTCGCTTCCAGATCGCTTCACTTCCAGCCTCGCCCTACTGCGGTCGAACATAATTCGCCACATTCGCCGGCATCTCCGCCGCCGCATTTCCGCGCGGATCAGCCACCGGCGTTTGCGCCGCCCACCGCAACGGAATAATTCCCGTCCACGCCTCGCTCAAATATTCCTCATCGTCGTCGATCGCAAATCCCGTGCGCACCTTCGCCGACGCTTCCACCAGTGGCACCGCCAGCACCATCGTGGCCTTCAACTCCTGTTCGCTCGGCGGCCGCACTTGCGCCCAGCGCCCGCGAATCACATACTCCACAAAATCCCGCATCGCCGCCAGCTTGGCCGCTGCATCCTCGATCGGCTCCGCTTTCCCCATCACCACCACCGATCGGTAATTCACCGAATGCCCCGTAGCCGTTGGCGACAACACAATCGCGTCCAGCAGGGTCACACTCAAACAAAACGGCGCCCCGCTACCCAGCGTCTTCATCAGCCGGCTGGCCACCGACCCATGCAAAAAAAGTTTGTCCCCCACCCGCACATAATTTGTCGGCACCACGAACGGCGCTCCATCCACAATGAATCCCACCTGGCAAACAAACGCCTCATCCAGAATTCTATAAATGGTTTCACGGTCATAACTGCCCCGGTCCGGCCGTCGCCGCAATTTGGTCTTATCGGTGACCGTAATTTCGCTCATCGCAAGAGCCTAGCCTCCCACAGCGCGCCGCAGCAAGTCCCAATCGAGTCGCCACTGTCGCCGCACTCTCCCGATTGACGCCCCTCGCTCCCTCGCATAGGATTTCGCCGGGGACCTCTCTCGCCATCGCCGCATGAAATTTTCCGCCCGCATCCTGATCTGGATCGTGGTAGCCATCGCCGGAGCCACCGCTCTCGGCACCATTGCCTTCCATCGCGGCGAGCCACTCAACGCCACCTGGTTCGTCGTTGCCGCCGCTTGCAGCTATCTCGTCGCCTACCGCTTTTATTCCGCATTCATCGCCGCGCGTTTGCTGGCCCTCGATGACTCGCGCGCCACTCCCGCCGAGCGCCACGACGATGGCCGCGACTTCGTCCCTACCAACAAGTGGATTCTCTTCGGCCATCATTTCGCCGCCATCGCCGGTCCCGGCCCGCTCGTCGGCCCCACTCTCGCCGCCCAGTTCGGCTACTTGCCCGGCACCCTCTGGCTCATCGCCGGAGCCGTTTTTGCCGGTTGTCTTCAGGATTTCGTCATTTTGTTTTGCTCCATCCGTCGCGACGGAAAAACTCTCGGCGAAATCGCCCGCGAAGAAGTCAGCCGCCGCGGCGGCTTCATCGCTCAACTCGCCGTATTGGCCATCATGGTGATTCTTCTCGGAGTCGTTGCCCTCGTGATCGTCAACGCTCTCAAATCCTCACCGTGGGCCACCTTCACCCTCGCGGCCACCATACCCATCGCGCTTTTGCTTGGCCTCTATCTGCGTTTTCTTCGCCCCGGTCGCGTGCTGGAAGCCTCGCTCATCGGCGTCGCCTTGGTTTTATTCGTGGTAGTCGCCGGCCAATGGGTTGCCGATTCTCCCTCCTGGGCGCATGTTTTCACCTTGAGTGGCGTAACCTTGGCCTTCGCTCTCATCGCCTACGGCTTCGCTGCTTCCGCTCTCCCCGTTTGGCTGCTGCTCGCTCCCCGCGATTATTTGAGCGCCTTCATCAAAGCGGGCGCGATTTTTTCTTTGGCAGCCGGCATCCTCCTTGTGCGCCCCCTGGTCCTCATGCCCCCCCTCACTCGCTTCATCGATGGCACCGGCCCCGTTTTTGCCGGCAAAATTTTCCCCTTCTGCTTCATCACCATCGCTTGCGGCGCCATCAGCGGATTTCACTCCCTGATTTCTTCCGGCACCACTCCCAAGATGATCATTCGCGAAAGTCACGCCCGCTTCATCGGTTATGGCGCCATGCTCCTCGAATCCTTCGTGGGCGTCATGGCCATGGTCGCCGCTTGCGCCATGACTCCCGGCGTCTACTTCGCCATCAACAGTCCCGCTTCCATCGTCGGCGCCACTACGGATGCTGCCGCTGCCACCATCAGCAGTTGGGGCTACCCGCTGCAATCCCAAACCATGATCGATCTCGCTCGCTCCGTCGGCGAACAAACTCTGCTCAACCGCGCTGGTGGCGCTCCTTCTCTCGCGGTCGGCATGGCCCAGATTTTTTCCAGCACCATTGGCGGCCCGCGCCTCCTCAGCATCTGGTATCACTTCGCCATCATGTTTGAAGCTCTCTTCATCCTCACCGTGCTGGATGCCGGCACCCGCGTTGGCCGCTTCATGGTTCAGGAGCTGGTCGGTCGTGTGTGGAAGCCCTTCGCGCGCACCGGTTGGTGGCCTGGCATTTTGCTTTCCAGCGCTTTGATTGTCGCTGCCTGGGGTTACTTCCTCTATCAGGGCGTCATCGATCCGCTCGGCGGCATCAATTCACTTTGGCCCCTGTTCGGCATTTCCAATCAACTGCTCGCCGCCGTCGCTTTGGTGGTGGCCACCACCATCCTCTTAAAAATGGGAAAAACCCGCTGGGTGTGGCTCACCCTCATTCCCACCGCCTGGCTCGTCACCATCACCATGACCGCCAGTTACCAAAAAATATTTGATTCCAACCCGCGCCTGGGCTTTCTTTCCTACGCTCGCGCTCTCGCCGCCCAGCTGGCTGCCGGAAAAATTCCCGCCGCCAGAATCGCTGACACTCAGCGTGTCATTTTCAATCACCGCCTCGATGCCGTCGTCACCGCCGTCCTCGCCGGCATGATCATCGTGCTCATCATCGAAGCCTTATTCCAGTGGTATCGCATTCTGAGCGGCCGTACCAAATCCGTTTTGCACGAATCCTCCTTCGTCGCAACCCGCTGGCCACCCAGTTTCTCCGGCGCTTCCTACGCAGTCGCTCACCCCGAACCCAATCCTCCCGCGGTGGAAGGCTGACCATGCCAGAACTCTTCAGCACCTCCGTTTCCAACTCCATCGTTTCTAACTCCCCGGCCTCCGATGGAGTCGATCGCATCGGCCGTAACGATCGCGTCGCACCCCGAGCCGCGCTCCCGCGTCTCATACGCCACCTGTGGCTAGGCCTCCGCGAATGGTGCGGCGACAGCGCCTACGACCGCTACGTGCAGGCCCAGCGCTCCATATCCCCGCAGCCACCTCTACTCACTCCCGCCGAATTCTACGTAGACCAACTCAACCGCCGCTATTCCCGCCCCAACCGCTGCTGCTAACCGCGGCGACCGCGGCAGCCTTGCTTAAACTTCTCGGCGTGCACTAAAATGCCTCCAATTCTTCCTCGCGTTGAACTTTGTTGGAGGTTCCATGGCCATTAATCAAGAAAAACTGAATGAATTTCTCGGCCGGGCCATCGTCGATTTCGGCGCTACCTTCAATGCTGCTCTCATTCGCATTGGCGACCGCCTTGGTTTATACAAAGCCCTCGCCAAAGGCGGACCGCAAACTTCCGCCGAACTCGCCAAAGCTACCAACACTACTGAACGCTACCTTCGCGAATGGCTCAGTCAGCAAGCCGCTGGCGGCTACGTCACCTACGACTCTGCCACTCAAAAATTCCATCTCAGCGAAGAACAGGCTTTCACCATGGCCGACGACAGTAGCCCCGTCTTCTTGCCCGGCGCATTCCAGGTCGCCCTCGCGGCCACCAAAGCCGAAGAACAAATCGCCGAAAGATTCAAGACCGGCGAGGGTCTGGGCTGGCATGAACATCATCACGAACTCTTTGAGGGCACCGAGCGCTTCTTCCGGCCCGGTTACGCCGCCAATCTCGTCAACGCCTGGATACCTGCCTTGAACGGCGTGCAGGAAAAACTCAAAAAAGGCGGGCGTGTGGCCGACGTCGGCTGCGGACTTGGCGCCTCCACCATCCTCATGGCACAGTCGTTTCCAAACTCCGAATTCGTCGGCTTCGATTATCACGACAAGTCCATCGAAACAGCCCGCCAACGTGCCAGAGACGCGGGAGTCGCCGGTCGTATTCGCTTTGAAGTCTCCAGCGCCAAAACCTATCCGGGCTCGGACTACGATTTCGTCACTTTTTTCGATTGCCTCCACGACATGGGCGATCCGGCTGGCGCCTCCTCTCACGTCCGCGGCAGCCTCAAAAGCGACGGCACCTGGATGATTGTCGAGCCTTTCGCCGGCGATAAACTGGAAGACAATCTGGATCCCATCGGACGCGCTTTTTACGGCGCCTCCACCCTTCTCTGCACTCCCGCTTCACTTTCGCAGGAAGTGGGTCTGGCCCTCGGCGCTCAGGCCGGTGAAAAACGCCTCCGGGAAGTCGTGACCTCCGCCGGCTTTTCTCATTTCCGCCGCGCCACTCAAACCCCCTTCAATTTGATTTTTGAGGCCCGGCCGTAACGGCTTCCCAGCCGCCCGCCCAGCCCCTGTTGAAAGTACAGCTGTACTCGAATCGCTGCTTTCTGAATCTCTGTACAGTTGAGTTACGCTGTTTAAATAGTAAAATGTAGTTCATGATCGCGGCCAGCAAGCTAGAATTCACAGCGGGTACCCTCGCCGCGTTCGCCCCTCGGTTCGGGCTGCGACAACCTGTAAAACCCCTTCTCCCTAACCATCTTCTACCCGCCGTCATTCTCGAGTTATTCGTTCGGTTCGGCCTGTCGGCCAAAGTGTGCTTTCAAAGAACAGACTTCCGTAGGACCACGCGCCGGACGCTTTGCTCCATCCAAAGTGGGCGGTCTTTATTCTCGTTGTCTCTCTGTGCCCTCTTTGCTCTCTTCTCGTGCACCGGATTGTTTGTTTTCAACAAGTTCTGGTCTCTTTTCTGCAAAAACAGGGGGGTACCTCAGGTGGTATGACCACTTCGCTCCAGTTGCCATCAACTCAGTCCGAACCGCGCGTCTTTTGCTCGCTCTTTGCCCCTTTTTCGTACGCCGAATTGTTTATTTTCAACAAGTTCTGGTCTCTTTTCTGCAAAACAGGGGGGTACCCCAAGTGGTATGACCACTCCCGTCGCGGCGATTCGCCAGACCCTTGGGGCAATGGATTAACCGAAATACTAAACGTGAAAATCTGGAAGCTCAATCTGCTGCGATGAAGGAGGAAAGATGTTGGCGGGAAGACTTACCGACGACCACGCGGTGTTAGGCTCGCCGCAGAACCAGCAGCGTGATCTCCGGTGGTACCCCGATGCGCACCGGAGCACCCACCGTGCCCAGCCCGCGATTCACGTAAATCGCCGCCATTCCGTTCGCGGCATTCGTCGGCTGCGAAACTTTGGGAGCCTCGCTATAGCCACTCGCACGAGAAACCGGAAGGTCCAGCGCCGGCGCGAACAATGGCCGCTGATAAAGTCCCGCCACGTAGTCAGTAATAAAGCGCGCCGGACTCAAGCGGTGATCCAGAATTTCCACCTGGATCTGTCCGCCGTGGGTATGTCCAGCCAGCGAAAGCTCGATCCCCACTTCCGCGGCCCGCGGAAACGAATTCGGATTGTGCGACAGCAAAATATTCAGCATGTCGCGGCGTACCAGAGTTTCCACGTCGCCGAGCGTCTGCTGCTTGTTGCCATCGTGCGTACGCTCGCGTTGGTAATCCACGCCGATCAGATTGAATTGCGCGCCCTTGAACGTAAGTTGCGCGTTTTCTTGCCGCAAAAGCCTCATCCCCGCCTGCGCGAACAACACTTGCGCCTGACGCTCCACTTTGGCGTAAATTTCATGGTTGCCGTTGCAGCCCCAGGTCCCCAGCGGAGCCCGCAACTCCCGAAGTTCTTCGACGCAATCGGCCAGCGGATCATTGGCTCCGGTGATGAAATCTCCGGTAACCACCGCCAGGTCGGCCCCCAGTTCGTTGGCCATCTCCACTGCGCGGCGCACTTGCGTGCGCGGCATGTACCCGCTCAAATGAATGTCGCTCAACTGCACGATGGACATTCCATCCAGAGCCGGATTCAAATTGGAAATCCCAATTTCCTGCCGCCGCACTTGGTAATTCAACCGTTCCGCCGCGTACCCATACATCGCGCCGAGAAACGGTGTGGCTCCCGCTGCCGCCGTCACCGCGCGAAAAAAATAGCGCCGTCCCGGGTCCGGCACTTGTTCGAGGCTGGCCGGAGTATTTGGTCCCACCACCATCTGCGAAGGCGCGCATCTCTCGACTGCCGGTTGCGTCGAGGGATTCTTGCGAATCTGGACCACAACAGCTCGATTCCTCGAACCAGCTTCACCGCCAGGAACGCGAACAGCGCGCTGAAGAACCACAACCCCACCAGCGCCGAAAGAAATGTTCCTCGGGGAATCAAATGCCGGTGACCCATGCGCACGCTGTCCACAAACGCGGAAGCCACCAGAAAGACCATTCCGAGCCACAACAGCCGGGCCCCAACGCGCAACGCTTTGCTATGGAAGTCCGCGCTGGCTTGCCAGATCGCGCGATGCCAAAACCGCTGCGAGAAGAAAAGCAGAGAAACAACACCTGCGGCGAGAACAAAACGCAGTATAAAGAAAGCCCAATTCACGTAAAAATGCCTCAGTCGCGAAGTCCAATTATATCACTTAGATTGGATGCGGCTTCCGGCGCGCACGATAGGTGTTTCAGGAGTAAGATGTGGCCGCCCGCAGAACCTGAGCGTCCTGGGTGTACCCAGGAAATTGCCTCAAAGCGCGGGCCGTCTTTCAAAAGCACCCGTCTAAGTGAGAAGTTAGATTGGTTTCAAGTCGGGCTCGTTTCAAACTGGAGGAAAAGCAACGATGAAGAGTAAATGGCTATTTATGCTGGCCTTGGGACTGTTCGCATTGCCGTTGTCGTCACCGGCGCAACAGATGGACCAAAAAAGTGACAGCGCCAAAGCCCCGCGCAGCGAATCGCAAGTCGTGCTGGCGCAATGGAATGAGGTTGGCCGCAAGCTGGTCGCCATGGCCGAGGATTTTCCCGAAGATAAGTACGATTACAAGCCCACGCCCGCGGTGCGCAGCTTCGCCGAGCAATTGCTGCACGCCGCCGGTGCCACCTATTACTTCACCAGCGTCGTGCAGGGACAAAAGCTGGAAGCCGAAGATCCTCCGCGCGCCAAATACAAAACCAAGGCGGACGTCGTCGCCTTCGTGAAGAAGTCCGTGGAAGATGGCGCCAACGAAATCAAATCCAAAGGCGACAAGGGCATGTCCGACCTGGTCACCGATCCGGAAAGCAAGCAGCAGCTGCACGTTTCCGATCTAGCCTACGGCCTAATCGAGCATTCCGGCGAACACTACGGACAGCTGGTGGTCTACTACCGCATGGCCGGAATGGTTCCCCCGGAATCACGCCCGAAAAAATAAGCCGCTGGCAACGCTGGGCGCGATAAGTCATCACTAATTTGCCCGGCGGATTTGCGATCGTTTTGCTGCTGACGGCGCGGGCCGCGACGCATTTGCAGTTTCGTTTCGTGGACTCCGAATTAAGCCGGCGCGGCTGCGGTGTTCTCGCCGCGTGTGAGTAGCGCCGTCAGTTCAGTCGCGTTGCTCGCGGGCGGCAAACACGTTTGCCCGGTGCAAACCAACGCGACTGCCTTATCCGCCGGCAGATGTGGCAGCGTTTCTTTCAGTGCTCCGGCAACATGCGTCACATCCGTCTCCGGCGTTACGCGCAGCACGGCTTTGCCGAAACGATACACCCGCTCCGCGGCGAGTTGCAGGGACTGAGCTACCCAATCGTCCGCGGCACCGGTGACGACCACCTGCAGCGGATGCTGGGTAAATAAAGTCGCAGCCAGTCCATAGGTTGCCGCGAATAATCCGTACTGCGACGCTACGCCCGCGAAGGCTTCCAGAGTTTTTTGCGCGAAGTCCCGGTAGCGATCTTCACCCGCGAAGCCGTGCAGCCGCAGCAGCGCGATGGCAGCGGCGGAATTCGCACCCGGCGTCGGCGAATCCTGAAACGGTTTGCGACGCACGTCCAGGCCGCCCATGGGCGCCGCGTCGCTGGGACGGTCGAAAAATCCCCCTCCTAGCGCATCGCCGTAGCGCGCCATGGCCAGATCCATGGTCTTTTTTGCATGCTCAAAATAACGCGATTCCAGAGTGGATTCATACGCATCCAGCAACGCCAGCACCCCAAAAATCTGGTCGTCCAGCGAACCATCCAGCGCCGGCCCGCCCATGCGGTGCGCGAAACCGCGCGCCTCGCTCCACACTTCGCTGAGCATGCGATCCAACGTTTTCAAAGCAAAGCGCCGCGAACTCTCTGCCACCATTCCATCCAGAACCCGCGCGGCATCCAGGTAGGCGGAAACAAACATGGCGTTCCAGGAAACGTACATGGTTTTATCCACGAACGGAGTGGGTCGCGGGATGCGCGCGGCCAGCATCTTCGCTTTGCCGCTCTCGATGACGGTTTGCACCGCGGATTCTTCCAATCCCAGCTGCGTGGCGATTTGCGCCGGTTCGCTGGCAATCCACAAAACATTTTTTGCCGGGTTGTGATGCATCTCGCCGTGCGCCTCGACGTCGTAATAAAGTTCCATGACCCGCGCTTCCTCGGGCGGCAACGCCGCGCGCAGTTCTTCCAGCGTCCAGGTGAAGTAATCGCCGTCATCTTCGAGCGAATAATCGGCGTCCTGGCTGCCGTAGAAGCCGCCATTTTCCTGGTCGGAAAGAATTTCGTTGACCCACGCGATGATGCCTTCGGCGGTGCGGCGCAGCAGGGGATTCTGCGTGACCTGCCAGCCGTGCAGATAATTTCTGAGCAGCTCGGAATTGTCGTAGCTCATTTTCTCAAAATGCGGCACCAGCCAGCGTTCGTCCACGGAGTAGCGGTGGAAACCGCCGGCTAGCTGATCGTAAACACCGCCGCGAGCCATCTTTTCCAGCGTGGTCTCGGCCATGGCCCGCAAATGTTTTTCGCCGGTTTGCTGAAAACGTTCCAGGACCAGGTCCAGCGCCGCGGCATGCGGAAATTTTGGGGCGCGGCCAAAGCCGCCATTCTTGATATCGAACATCTGGGTCAGGGAAGTGATCTGCGCATCAATCACTGCGGGATCGAAGTGCGCGCGGGCGCCGGTAAAAACTTCGGCTTGCGCGACGGCATCGGCCAGGGACTTTGCAGCACGCTCCAACTCCGGCGCGTTTGGTGCGATAGGAGTCCGCGACAGCCAATAAAATTCGCCTGAAACCGGGGCGGCCCATTTGGTCTTCCGGCGGGAAATAGGTGCCGCCAAAAAACGGCCGTCCATCGGACAGCAAGAAACCGGTGAGCGGCCATCCGCCTTGTCCGGAGATGGAACTGATGGCGGATTGGTAGCGGGAATCGACATCGGGCCGCTCGTCGCGATCGACTTTCACGGCGATGAAGTTTTCGCTGATGATCTTGGCGATTTCGGGATTTTCGTAGGACTCGCGGTCGATGACGTGGCACCAGTGACACCACACCGCGCCAATATCCAGCAGCATGGGCTTGTCTTCGGCTTGGGCGCGCGCGAAAGCCTCTTCGCCCCACTCATACCAGTCGATGGGCTGGTGCGCAGCGGAGCGCAGGTAGGGGCTGGCGGAATCTTTCAGACGATTTTGCGGGATGGTGGACACGTGAATCCTTTCAATTTTTGAAGAAGGTGCTAGACTGCGACGCTTGCGAGGTAGCGGTTTGACGAATCACTGAACGATATCGCTGGGGCCCAAGATCGCGAGGGTCTATAGGTTTGCGGCCGGAAAAGCCTTCGTCCTGGCGATGATAGAAGCGAATGCGATCTTCACCGAGGCGCCAGCAGAGATAAACATCCTCATTGTCGATACGGCGGAAAATCGAGCAGACCAACGTCGAGATCTTTAATGATGCAGCCAATTTCGAGATTTGAGTGAGCGCGGATCGCAAAGTCTCCGCAAGTTGATCGTGTTGCAAGCGAACGGCGCGAGCTTTTCATAGGGCACGATAATGCCGCCCATCAGGGCGATGCGTGACGAGACGGCCGACAGATCGCTTTCCAGCCCGGCAAGTTTTTTGCGGCAGCCCATGGCTTCCAGAAGAAACGGGCTCGAGTTCGCGACGCGCGCGCTCCGCTTCCGTGAGCGTAAAGAGTCGCGGTGCGGGCTCTGCGGATCGTCGGCGCTGTCTTGCTCGTTGTCTTCGTCGGCCATGAATTCTCCGTTCCATCGGTGACGACTACAGCGATGCAGCTTAATCCTTAGTGTGGGTGCGATGGAGCCTAGTGACTCGGTGCAACTCGCCCGAGACGTACAAAAAATAAGATCCGCGGGTTGATGATCGCACGGCACTTGGTCGGTCGAGCGTGAAGATCCGCGGCTCGGTTTAGCCGCCGATGAAAACCATCGAGCGCGTCGGCGGACCGAAATCGGGCTCATTGATGCGATGCCGGCTTCTTTTTCCATCACGACCGAGCGAATATAAGTCGCCAAATCTTCGTCGTTGGCGCCCTCCCGCAATAGTGCGCGCAAATCGTGATCGTCCTTGCTGAAAAGGCAGGTTCGCAGTTTTGCCGTCGGCAGTGAGCCGAATGCGCGAGCAATGGCCGCAAAATGGTTGCGTCACCGGCGCAATCAGGCCGATTTCGCCGGGCGCGCCATCCGCAAAGCGATATTTGCGCGCCGTTTCGCTGTAGTTCATGGGGAATTTGCATCCAGCGGCCAGCGCGCATGGATACGTTCATAAATTTCCGCAGCGGGAACGACCATACTCGCGGGTCCAGTGGCGATCGCCGTCCAGTGGCATGAACTCGATGAAACGCATAATCACGCCCGCGCTCGCGCGCAAACAGGGCGAAGTCTTCCACTTCGTCGTCATTGATGCCGCGAACCAGCACGGCATTTATTTTTGCAGGGCCTGAGACGGAATTCTGCACAGCAGTCGATGCCGTGCATCACCGAGGCGAACGATTTCGTGCGGGTAATGCTTCTCGAAACTTCGCGGGGTCAAGCGAATCCAGGCTGATATTAAAGCGATGCAAACCCGCGGCAATCGAGGCCGGCGATTACGTTCGGCGAGCAGGTGGCCGTTGGTGGTCATGGAAATATCTCGGACGCCGAGTGTCTCGCAAGATGGGCGACGAATTCTTCGACGCCGCGGCGCACCAGCGGTTCTCCGCCAGTGACGCGAATCTTGCGAATGCCCAGCGTTTGGAAAATGCGAAGCCAGGCGATAAAGCTCGGGCCAGGAAAGAATTTCATCGTGGTCGTTATAGTTTTCCGGATCGGCGGAACGGCAATAGACGCAGCGAAAATTGCAGCGATCGGTGACCGAGATGCGCAAATCGGTGATTTGCCGTCCGAATTTGTCGTGAAGAGTCATGAGCAGTGGCCGACGCCGAAAAAAAGAACCCCACAAAGGAAAAACCCGATTCGGGAAGTGGAATCGGGCGCTATCCGAGACAGAATCGGATGAGAGCTCCTTTCCAAATACCGGGAGGCTAAGCCGTTTCCAGCCGAACCCTGAGCGTTCAAATTTCAAAACGCATCGTTTCTGACGCCGTTGGTTTGCTCTCCGCCAGGCGGCAGAAATCGGAGTTACAAGTACCAGTCTATGCTTGTAGCAGGAACATCGCAACGTACGCCCCTCAAACCGGCGACCGCCGGGGAAGACCGGTGGAACACCCAAGCCTTAGAGCGGCAGGGCTTCAAAATAGGCGGAAGGGCGGTTAGTTGCGGCACCGTGATGGGGGTGCGATACTTCTTGTTCGCACGGGCTAGATGGCGCCCGTTCCGCTTGAATGGGGCTGTTGGGGGGATTTATGGCATTTCGGGATAAATGGATCGAGAAGCGCGAGACGGAACAAGCGGGGGCCAACGGAAATCGCAACATGTCGCAGATGCACCTCGGCAAGGCAGGGTGCAATCACCGAAGAGATGCTGTTCGTGGCGGGGCGAGAAAAGGTAGAAGTGGAGTTGGTGCGCAGCGAAATTGCGCGGGGCCGGTTGATTATTCCGGCAAACGTGAATCACCGCAACCTGGAGCCGATGGGCATCGGCATCTCGACCAAGTGCAAAATCAACGCAAACATCGGGAATTCTGCGGTTACTTCCAACATCGATGAGGAATTGAAGAAGCTGCATCACGCGGTGCATTACGGCGCGGACACGGTGATGGACCTTTCCACGGGCGGGGACATTCCGACGATTCGCAAAGCCATCATTGACGCTTCTCCTGTGCCGGTCGGAACTGTGCCGGTCTACGAAGCCATTTCGCGGGTGCGCCGTCCGGAAGATCTGACCATCGGGCTGATGCTGGAAGTGATCGAAGAGCAGGCGGAGCAGGGCGTGGACTACATGACCATCCACGCGGGGGTGCTGCGCGAGCATGTGCCGCTGGTGCGCAAGAGAATAACGGGAATTGTGAGCCGCGGCGGGTCGCTGATGGCGCACTGGATGGAGCACCACAAGAAGCAGAATTTTCTGTACGAAAATATCGACGACATCTGCAAGATTTTCAAAAAACACGACGTGAGTTTTTCGTTTGGCGATGGCTTGCGGCCAGGATGTATCGCGGATGCCAGCGACGAGGCGCAGTTTGCGGAATTGAAAGTGCTCGGCGAACTGACCACCAAGGCGTGGGAGCACGATGTGCAGGTGATGATCGAAGGGCCGGGGCACGTGCCGCTGGACAAGATCAAGGAGCAGGTGGACAAGGAGATGGAGTGGTGCCACGAGGCGCCGTTCTACACTCTGGGACCACTGGTCATCGATATTGCGCCCGGATATGACCACATCACCAGTGCCATCGGCGCGGCGATGATCGGCTGGCACGGGGCGTCCATGCTGTGCTACGTGACCCCGAAGGAGCATCTGGGGCTGCCCAATCCGGAAGACGTGAAGCAAGGGGTGATCGCTTACAAGATTGCAGCGCATGCGGCGGACGTGGCGCGGCACCGTCCAGGGGCGCGAGACCGGGACGATGCGCTGAGTTACGCAAGGTTCCTGTTCGACTGGAACAAGCAGTTTGAGCTGTCGCTGGATCCGCCAACGGCGCGAGCCATGCATGACGAATCCCTGCCGGACGATTTTTATAAAGAAGCGAAGTTCTGCTCCATGTGCGGGCCGAAGTTCTGCTCCATGAACATCACGCAACTGGCGGAGGCCGAAGGCGGGCACGACCAGGCGGAACGGAAACAAAAGTTCGTGGAACTGCTGGCGAAAGTGCAAGGCGCCAGCTAACTACAAGCAATTAAATGGTTTGTGTTGTGAGTGGCGGTCGTGCGCCCTGCGTTCTCCTCCAGCGGAGGGACCCCAGAAGTACTGTCTCACCCAGCTCAGATAGCTCATCGTTTACTGTGGTTGGAATGGTTACCATTTCGAACAGAAATTTACGGCGCACATTATCTGTGCGCCGGCACTGTTAAGATAAACAAACGGTTTCCCTCGTATCGTAGGTCGGATGAGAATGCCCAGGCCAGAATTACTAGAGCGCGAGTTGTGTATGACCGATGCTGCCCCAGCGCAGGACTTGCAGGTGCTCGTGGTGGACGACTCACCCGTGTACCGGAAGCTGGTCGAACACGCCATGGAAGGCGGGCCGTATTCGCTGCTGTTCGCTAAAAGCGGACGGGAAGCAATGGAATTGTACGCGCGTTACCTGCCCGGAATCGTAATCACCGATTGGATGATGCCCGACTTGTCCGGACTGGATCTATGCCAGCGCATTCGCGCGGACATCCACAGGGGCTACACCTACGTGATTTTGCTGACCAGCATTGCGGAGAAAGACAATGTGGTGAAGGGCCTCGCGGCCGGGGCCGACGATTACTTGACCAAGCCGTTCGATCCCGCGGAACTGCTGGCGCGCATCGGAGTGGGGCGCCGGATTATCGACCTGCACCGGCAGATCGACGCCAAAAATAAGCTTCTGGAAGAAATGGCACATAGCGACCCGTTGACGGGGTTGCCGAATCGCCGGGCGATTGAGGAATGGGCTTCGCGGCAATTGCGGGGAGCGGCGCGCCACGGGTTCTCTTATTGGGTCGTGCTGGTTGATCTGGATACGTTCAAAAGCATTAACGATACGTATGGGCACATTGGCGGCGATGCGCTGCTGCAGAAATTCGCGGAGATTTTGAAGACGGTGATTCGTGCCTCGGATATCTGCGGGAGACTAGGCGGGGATGAATTCCTGCTGGTAATCACGCATGTAGAGGCGGAGTCCATTCACCGGACGGTGGAACGTTTTCGAGAAAAGCTGGCAGCGCAGGAATTTGAGATTGGGACTGAGAAAGTCACCATCACGGCGAGCTTCGGGATCGCGGGATTTCACGGCAAGGAAGTGCTGGACTTCAATACGCTGGTGCGTCGAGCGGATAAAGCGCTGTATGCGGCGAAGAACGCCGGCCGCAATATGGTGAGAATCGAGCCGGAGCTGGTTCCTTAGTGTTTTTCGAAGATTTCGTGAAAGTCCCGAGGAGATCTGGACTTGACGGCTTCTGCAGTTGAGATTGAGCGGTTCCTCAGAATTCTCTGGAACGATCCCTTTACGAAGATAAGATGAAAAGGCGGATTCGCGGAGGCGCGAGAATGGCGTTTGTGTGCGCGATCAAGGCGGGGGAAATTGCGCCGGGGGACATTCGGGAAGTGCAGGTGGGAGAAAAGACGATCGCGATTGCCAACGTCGGAGCTACGTTCTATGCCATCGATAATGTGTGCCTGCATCGCGGGGGACCGTTGGGGCAAGGGCCGTTGGACGGGACGGTGGTTACGTGCCCATGGCACGGGTGGGGATTCGATGTGACCACCGGAAAATTGAGCCATGATCCGAGGTCTGGGGTGGTTTGCTACCCGGTGGAAGTGCGGGGAGAGGAAGTGTTTGTGAATATTTAAGGGGCAGGGTCGGAGTCTAACCAACAGAAAAAGGAAGACTTAGGCTAGACTTGCGATAGAGACTGCGTTTGCTTCTTCGATTTCGCCAAAAAAGCCCTCCCAAAATGGGCTAACCCTCATATTTTGTTTCGCATTTTGGCCTTCGGCGTGTATATTGCTGGCCGACTAGTACCCCAGATGGCAATTCCGACCTCGCAACGACATTATTGGATCTTTGGCGCCGACCCGCACCACTACCACTGGGACACGCTCTTTGTTAAGGGCAAGGAAATGTGGCATGGGGCGGGATCGAAGCCTGACGCGATCCGGGCTTTGAAACAGGTGCGCAAGGGTGACCGGGTGCTGTGTTACCACTCGGCGCCAGAACGCGCGCTGTACTCCATTGCCGAGATTACCCGCGATCCTTATCCAGACCCCCACGACCGGAAGGAAAAAAATCTGGTGGCCGATCTGCGGGCGTTCGACAAGCTGCCGCGGCAGATTACGCTGTCGGAAATGCGTGCGAACCCGGCGCTGAAAAAAGTAAAGATGTTGAAAAACGTGCGGCTGGTGGTTTCGGCCATAAGCGAAGTCGAATACCAGGAAATATTGCGCATGGCGGGCATCGTGGCGACTCCGGGGATACCGCTGCCCTGAAGCGGAAGTGAATGTGCGCGACGGTGGAGCGGGTCGCGCTGCTTGAGTTTGTCCGGTGATCGATGAGCCTAGTTGGCCGCTGCCTGCTGCTTTTGAGTTTCGCCACACTGATGAACGTTTCCGAGAAAAATTTACGGCACGATTCCTTGTTGGAAGGCATAGCCACGGGGAAGACGCGGGTGCTGGATTTGAGTTACGCGATTAATGACAAACTGGTGCCGTGGCCGGGAGACGAGAAATATTTCGAGGCCAAGGTAAATGCCACGGTAGAGAAGAACGGCTATTTCACGCGGAGTTTCTGGATGCTGGAACATTATGGAACGCATCTGGACGCGCCAGTGCATTTTCCCCCTGGAACAGCGACCGTAGAACAAATTCCGGCAAAAAGATTTTTTGGGCCCGCGGTGGTGCTGGATGCGAGGGCGGAAGCTGCTAAAGATGCAGATTATCGGCTGCCAGCGAGCAGGATCGAGGAATGGGAGCACGCGCACGGACGAATTCCCGCCGGGGCTATCGTGCTGTTGCGAACGGGTTGGGCCGGGCGCTGGCCGGATGTCGTGAAATATCGGAACGAGGATAAGCAGGGGACGATGCATTTCCCCGGATTTTCGGCGGAAGCGGCGAAGGTTTTGATCGAGCGGGGCGCCAGTGGATTAGGTTGCGATACCTTGAGCGCGGATTACGGAGCGTCGAAGGATTTTGATGTGCATCATTTAGCTTTGGGCGCGGGCTTGTATCATCTGGAAAATCTGGCGGATTTAAGCGAGGTTCCAGAGGCCGGGGCGTTCCTGGTGGTAGCGCCGATCAAACTGGAAGGCGGATCTGGCGGGGCGGTGCGTGTTTTTGCGCTGCTGCCCTAAAGATGAGAGATTCAGCAACATTTTGCGCGCTGCTTACGTCTGAAGAAGAGAGTTGCATGCCGCGTGGGGGCGGTTTCATGAAAAAGAGATGGCTACGAACGACCTTGCTGGCAACGGTGTGCGCGGCGGGGGGCATAGGCGGCAGTTCATCCACGCTGGCACAGGAATTTCCTGTAGCGGCAAAAACGCTGAAAAACGGGATGAAAGTGCTGGTGCAGAGCGACCACAGCATTCCCAATGTGGCGCTGTATGTTTTCTATCGCGTGGGGTCGCGTAACGAACGACCGGGCACGACGGGCTTGTCGCATTTTTTTGAGCACATGATGTTCAACGGCGCGAAAAAATACGGACCTGGCGAGCTGGACAAAGTGATGGAAGGGAATGGCGGGTCTAACAACGCGTACACCAGCCAGAACGTGACGGTGTACCAGGATTGGTTTCCGCGATCGGCGATGCCGCTGATTTTCGATATTGAAGCCGACCGCATCCAGAATTTAAATTTCGATCCGCAGAAGATTGAGTCGGAGCGGGGCGTGGTGGCTTCAGAGCGGCGCCTGAGCGTGGATAACGAGAATGGCGGATTGCTGGATGAGCAGCTGTGGGCCACGGCGTTTATCGCGCATTCGTACCAGTGGCCGGTGATTGGATGGATGAGCGACATCGAGCACTGGACGATCGATGACTTGAAACACCATTTTGCAATGGGCTACTCGCCGAGCAACGCGACGATGGTTGTGGTGGGAGACGTTACGCCGGAGGAAATTTTTGCGCTGTGCGAAAAAACGATCGAGCCCATTCCGGCCCACGCGCCGCCACCGGCGGTGACGACCATTGAGCCGCCGCAACTGGGGGAGCGGAGACTGGTGGTGCATAAACAGGCGGAATTGCCGCTGCTGATGATCGGGTATCACGTGCCACCGACAAATAATCCGGATTTTTACGCGCTGAATATTTTGCGCACGATTGTGTTTCAGGGAGAAAGCTCGCGGATGTATTTGCGGCTGGTGGATAAGGATCAGATCGCGCTGGAGGTGTCGTCGGCGATGCAACCGGCGTTCGATCCGACGCTGGCGATTATTGTGGCGCAGCCAAAACAGGGGATCGACCCGGCAAAGTGCGAACGGGAAATTTATGAAGAGCTGGAGAGAATAAAGACCGGCGCGGTTTCCGATCAGGAATTGGAGAAGGCCAAAAATATACGATTGGTGGAGTTTTATCACCAAATGCAAACCATTAATGGGCGGGCCAATACCATCGGGACTTACGAGGTATTTTCCGGCGGCTACGGCAAGTTGTTCGACGCAGCGAAGAATTATGCGGCGGTGAGCAAGGAAGATGTGCAGCGGGTGGCGAAGGCGTATTTTGGAGCGAACAATCGCACGGTGGCGACGCTACTGCCGCAGCAGGAAGAAAAGGGTCAACAATGAGCTGCTGGACGAAGGGACGCGAATTTCTTTTGTGCGCGGTGCTTGGTCTGGGGACGCCGATGGTGCTGGCGGCGCAGGCGATTCATATACCTCCGCATGAGAAAGTTGTTTTTAAGAATGGCTTGACGGTACTGCTGCTCGAAAAGCACGAAGTGCCACTGGTGAATTTCGTGGCGGTGGTGAAGACCGGAGGGGCCGCAGACCCAATCGGCGAAGAGGGGTTGGCGTCGATCACTGCGCAATTGTTAAGAAAGGGCACGCAGAAGCGCACAGCGCAGCAATTTTCAGCGGATCTGGATTTTACCGGGGGATCGTTCGCAGCGGATGCGAGCGCGGATTTTTCTTCGGCGGCGGGCGAAATCCTAAACAAGGATCTTGCGAAGGGCATTGAATTATTTTCGGATGCGCTGCTGCATCCGGTTTTTCCGCAGGGAGAAGTGGATAAATTGCTGGCGCAAAGTCTGGATGGCGTGAAAGCGGCGAAAGATGACCCGCGCTCGGTGCTGGGAACTTATTTCGACGGGTATCTATTCAGCGGAAACGGTTACGGGCGGAATACGGAAGGCGACGAGGTTTCGTTAAAGCGCATTCACCGGGACGCGGTGGTCAAGTTTTACGAGACGTATTACACACCGGGGAACACCATTCTGGCGGTGGCGGGCGATTTCAAATCCGCGGAGATGAAGAAAGCGCTGGAAGAAGTTTTTGGGCAATGGGCAGCTAAAGCAGTAGTGGCGGTGAAGATTCCTACGGCAGGCCCGACAAAAGGGAAAAGATTGTTGCTGATCGACAAACCGGATGCCACGCAGACTTATTTTGCGATTGGAAATGTGGGCACGGCCGCGGGAGATCCCGATCGCGTGGCTATCCGGCTGGTGAACACGGTTTTTGGCGGAAGCTTTACGTCACAACTGAACGAGGCGTTGCGGGTGGAATCGGGATTGAGCTACGGGGCGATGTCGGCATTCGACTCGCGCAAGGCGCCGGGGCCATTTGGAATTTACAGCTTCACGAAGAATGAAAGCACAGTGCAAGCCATCGACCTGGCGTTGCAGGTTTTGCAGAAATTGCACAAGCAGGGGATCACAGCGGAACAACTGGCGTCGGCGAAGAGCTATCTCAAGGGACAATTTCCACCGAGCGTCGAGACTTCCAAGCAACTGGCGCAGATTATTGCGATACATGAGTTCTACGGACTGGACGATCGCGAAATCAATGAATTCGAGGCGCGCATCGATGCGGTTACTCCAGCGATCGCCCAGCAAGCGATCCAAAAGCATTTTCCCACGGATAACCTGGTGTTTACGTTGATTGGCAAGAGCTCAGAAATCGGGCCAGCAGTACAAAAGTATGCCGATAAACAGGATGCGCGGGCGATCAGCGCCCCGGGATTCTGGCCGGCGCCTGCAGAGAAATAGATTCGACGGAGGAAGCATGCGTTTGCGATTACTGATGGCCATGAGTGTGTTCCTGATTCTCGCCAGCTGCGCTTCCGCAGCGGACGAGAAGATTCTGCTGGTGCAATCACCGACGCTCAGCAAGACGGAAATTGTCTTCGCGTACGGCGGATATTTGTGGAGCGTTTCTCGGGAAGGGGGCGACGCACGGCAATTAACCACAGGCGGCCACGAAGCCGGACCGCAGTTCTCTCCGGACGGGAAATGGATCGCGTTTACGGGGGAATACGACGGAAATGTGGACGCTTTTGTGATGCCGGCGGAAGGCGGCGAGCCAAAGCGGTTGACCTGGCATCCGGGCGCCGATGTGGTGGTGGGGTGGACGCCGGACAGCAAGAAAATATTATTCCGGTCCGGGCGCGTGGCGTTTGCAGATTTTGACCGGTTGTACACCGTGGCGGTCGAGGGCGGAGTACCAGAAGTGCTGCCGATGTGGCGAGGAGAAACCGGTTGGTATTCTCCTGACGCTTCCCGTTTGGCCTATGTTCCGAATTTGAAATGGCAGAACTCTTGGAAGCGCTATCGCGGGGGCCAGACGACGCCAGTGTACATCGTTACGTTGAGCAACTTGGCGCTGGAGAAATTGCCGCGGGAAAATTCGAACGACTTCGCCCCGGTGTGGATGGGCGATACGGTTTACTTTTTGTCGGATCGCAAAGGGCCGGTGACGCTATTTGCGTATGACACGAAGGGCAAGACCGTGAAACAAGCGGTGGAGAACAAGGGATTGGATTTGAAGTCGTTATCGGCGGGTCCAGACGCGCTGGTGTATGAGCAATTCGGGGGGATTTATCTATTCGATCCGGCAAAAGGCCAGCCAAAAAAGGTGGATGTGCGGATCGCGGGAGATATGCCGGCGACCCGGCCGCACTTTGAAAAAGTAGGCGACAAAATAACGAATGCCGCAATTTCGCCGAGCGGGGCGCGAGCGTTGTTCGAAGCTCATGGAGAAATATTCTCGGTTCCGGCAGAAAAAGGAAACACCCGGAATTTAACGCGCACCGCGGCAGTGGCGGAACGGGATCCGGGATGGTCGCCAGACGGAAAATGGATCGCGTTTTTCTCGGATGAATCCGGGGAGTATGCGTTGCACGTAATCGATCAGTCCGGACTGGGGACGGTAAAGAAAATCGATCTGGGCAAAGCCGGTTCGTTTTTTTATGGGCCGGCATGGTCACCGGACAGCAAGAAAATCGCGTTCACCGACAAACGCTTGAATCTCTGGTACACCGATGTCGAGAAGATGTCGGCGCCCGTGAAAGTCGACACGGACTTGTACGATGCGTGGGGCGTGCTGATGAACCCGGCATGGTCGCCCGACAGCAAGTGGCTAACGTATACGAAGTTTCTTCCAAATCATCTGCGGGCTGTGTTCGTGCATTCGCTGGACAGCGGGAAAAGTTCGCAAATTACAGATGGATTGAGCGACGCGCGTAGCCCGTTGTTCGATAAAGGCGGGAAAATACTGTATTTCACGGCCAGCACGGATGTTGGATTGGCGATGACCTGGCTGGACCTTTCCGGATTTCAGCGGCCAATATCGCGAAATGTGTATGCGGCGGTGCTGAAAAAGGGAGATGCCAATCCAGTAGAACCGCAAAGCGATGACGAGAAACTGGAAGCCGCGAAGGCGGACGATAAGGCCAAGGACGCGGACAAGAAAGAAGACGACAAGAGTAAGGACAAGAAAAAGAAGGATGGAGATAAAGGAAAAGACGCGGAGAAAAAAGAAGAACCAGTGAATGTGGTTATCGACCTGGAGGGAATCGGGCAACGCATTGTGGCAATGCCGCTCAAGGCTGCAAATTACCAGTCACTGGATGCGGGTAAAGCAGGCATCTTATTTCTAACTGAGATCCCGGATGTTTCCCCGTTGAATGGACCGACACTGGCGACGGTGACGAAGTTCGATCTAAATACGCGTAAGACGGAGCCATTCCAAGGCGGGTTGTCGGCATTTGCGGTATCGGCGAACGGAGAGAAAGTTCTGTATCACCTTGGCGAAGGACCGACATGGTTCATCGCGGGCACCGGCGCGGCACCCAAACCCGGAGAAGGCGCCTTGAAACTGGATGAGATGGAAGTGAAGGTGGACCCGCGCGCGGAATGGAACCAGATGTACCACGAGGTATGGCGTATTGAACGGGACTTTTTGTACGACCCTCATTTTCACGGACTGGATCTGGCGGCCGCGGAGAAAAAATACGCTCCGTACCTGAAAGGCGCGGGAGGACGCGCGGATGTAAATCACCTATTCACGGAAATGCTCGGAGAAGTGACCATCGGACATATGTTTATTTTTGGCGGGGACATTCCGAAAGTGCCGGAGGTCAAGAGCGGGCTGCTGGGAGCGGACTACCAAGTGGAAAACGGGCGCTACCGCATCGTGAAGATTTTCAACGGCGAGAACTGGAACCCGGATTTGCGCGCGCCGCTCACGCAACCGGGAGTGGATGTACGCGTTGGCGATTATTTGCTGGAAGTGAACGGCGCGGAGGTTCGTCCTCCCAACGATGTGTACAGCTACTTTGAAAATACCGCGGGAAAGCAGATACGCATCAAGGTGGGAGCGAATGCGGACGGAAAAGATGCACGGGACGCGACGGTAATTCCGGTGGCGGATGAAGGTCCGCTGCGGGTGCGAGCGTGGGAAGAAGATAACCGCCGCAAGGTCAACGAACTGAGCGGAGGAAAAATTGCTTACGTGCACGTGCCGGACACCGCGAACGGCGGATTCCTGAATTTCAACCGGTTTTATTTCGCGCAAACGGACAAGCAGGCCGCGGTGATCGACGAGCGTTATAACCACGGTGGGGCGATTGCAGATTACATTATCGATTTGCTGGAGCGTCCGTTGCGAAACTGCGCGACGACCCGGGAAGGCGAGAAGTGGTGTTCGCCGCTGGCGCAGATTTACGGGCCGAAGACCATGGTGATCAACGAAATGGCGGGATCGGGCGGCGATGCTTTGCCGTGGATGTTTCACCAGGACAAAATCGGGCCGCTGGTTGGAACCCGCACGTGGGGCGGACTGGTAGGCATTGGCGGGTATCCCGCGTTGCTGGATGGCGGCGGCGTAACCGCGCCACGAGCTGCGATTTATGGGCTGCATGGAGAATGGGAAGTGGAGAATCACGGGATTGCGCCGGATATTGAGGTGGAAAACGATCCGGCGTCGGTCGCCGCTGGACACGACGCACAGCTTGAAAAAGCTGTGGAGGTGACGCTGGAGGCGCTGAAGAAAAACCCGGTGGTGATACCGGACCATCCGCCGTATCCGAATTACCACAAGAATTAGGCGGCAGATTAACTTTTTGCGTGGTGACCACCACCTGAGCCGGCAGAAATTGCCAGCAGCGGGTTCATCGATTTTGACAAACACCTTTCATGCCAGAACTTCCTGAAGTAGAAACGGTTGCCCGAGGATTGCAGCTCACGGTCTTAGGGCGACGCATTCTTTCGGTAACGCTACGCAAAACCGACTTCATCGACGATCCCACGCTAATCGAGCGGCACCTGCCTGGACGGCGTATCGAATCCGTAGAACGGTATGGAAAGTTCATGCTGCTGCGCCTCTCCAGCGCACAAGTGCAGCAAAATTCTCCGAATGCTGACGACGCTCCCGCCGCTCTGCTTGTGCATTTGGGGATGACTGGGCACATCGCGTCGACGGTGGCGGAAAAACCCTGGGAAAAGCACACTCACGCCATCTTTGCGCTGGACGATGGAAAAGAGTTGCGATATACGGACGCGCGGCGATTTGGACGGTTGGCGTATTTATCGGCGGAAGCGTTACCGGGGGAATTGGAAAGATTCGGGGCCGAGCCGCTGACAGTTTCCGTGGAAGAATTCGTGGCGCGGCTGAGGTCGCGGAGCTCGCGGATCAAAGCGTTGCTACTGGACCAGACGGTGCTGCGAGGGGTGGGGAACATCTATGCGGACGAGAGTTTATGGCGGGCGAAGATTCATCCGGCGAAACTTGGCGCAAGCCTGAGCCACAAACAAGCTGCCGAATTGCGCCGGGCGTTGCAGGATATTTTGACAAAAGCGATTTTGTTGCGCGGATCGTCGATTACGAACTTTCTAGATACCGAGGGAGAGCCTGGCGGATATCAACAACATCACCGCGCGTATGGGCGCGAGGGAGAGAAGTGTTATCGCTGCGGCACGATTATCCGGCGTGCGATTGTTGCGGGGCGAAGCAGTTTTTTTTGCCCGCAGTGCCAACCGGGGCCGCGAGGACTTCGGGCGTTGGCTCTGCCGATGAGAAAGAAGCGAAGCGAGGCGGTGAGCCGTAGGACGAAGAAGGGCATGGCATTGTTGGGGCGCAAGGGAAAGAAAAAGAAACCGAACCGTTAAAGCGATTGCGGACAACGTAAGCAATGGTCTTGAAGCTGAAAGCATTTTCAGGAGAATCGATGAATTTACGGCGAAGCCTGATTTTGATGTGTAGCGTTGGGGTAGCGTTGGGCGCGAGCGTTTACGAAGTCGCGGCCCGGCCGGGCGCGAAAGATGCAAGCGCGCTGGCGGCGAGCGACGCGCAGATCCTAAAAGAGATTCACGAACATAGCGAAGCGATGGAGAACCTGGAGTATTTGTCGGACGCGATCGGGCCACGAGTGACGGGATCACCGCAACTGAAGAGGGCCAACGAGTGGGCGGCGGAAGTATTCCGCAAATACGGTCTCAGCAACGTGCATCAAGAGGCGTGGACGATAGCGCACAGCTGGACGCGCGGAACGGCCAGCGGGCGAATTGTCGCTCCTTCGGAGCATGGGCTGACGGTCGCGGCGGCGGGATGGTCGCCAAGCGTAAACGTGCGCGGGCCGGTGGTGTATTTCAACGCCAAGAAGCGCGAGGAGTTTGAGAAATTTCGCGGGAAGTTGAAAGGTGCAGTGGTGATTTATCAGGAGCCGGAGAGCCTGTCGCCGCCGAAACCGGAAGAATCCCGAAGCGAAACGGTGCGGGCGATGCAGGAGCCGCCGCCGAAAGTAGGCGAGCCAAAAGCGCCGGCACCCTTCGCGGCGTTGGTGGAGGCAGCGCGGGCGCGAACGGCATTTTTCAAGGAAGAAGGAGTGGTGGCGGTGCTGCGCGATTCGAATAAGCCGCACGGGCTGCTGAATATGACGGGGATCGGAGGAGAAAAGTTTGAGATTGGAGCGATCCCGACGGCGTTCATGACCGGAGAAGGTTACCGGATGATTTTTCGAATGATGAAACACGGGCCGGTGGAAGTGGAGCTGCAGATGGAGAATTCATTCAGCGAAAAGCCGGTGGAGGTATATAACACGGTGGCGGAAATTCCCGGCAGCGACAAACCGGATGAAGTGGTGATGCTGGGGGCGCACCTGGACTCTTGGGATTTGGGGACGGGCTCGACGGATAACGGAACGGGAACTACGGCGGTGCTGGAGGCGGCGCGGACGTTGGCGAAACTGCAACTGAAAGCGAAGCGCACGATACGGTTTGTGCTGTTTACTGGCGAAGAAGAGGGATTGGTGGGTTCGGTGAAGTATGTGGAAATGCACAAAGGGGATTTGGAAAAAGTTTCGGGGATTTTGGTGCATGACACGGGCACGGGGCGAGTGCTGACGCTGGGACTGCACGACAATTATCAGGATCGCGAGATCGTGGATCGGGAGATTGCGCCGCTGCGGGAATTGAAATTGCTGGAACCGAGCATGCAGCGGTCGTTTGGAACGGATCACGCATCGTTTGACGACGTGGGGGTGCCGGGATTTTGGGTGATGCAGGACAGCGCGGAATATTCGAAGACCCATCATAGCCAGTCGGATACCTTCGACAAAGTGTGGAAGGACGACTTGAATCAGGGGGCGCAGGTGCTGGCGACCTGGGCGTACAACACGGCGCAATTGCCGGGGATGCTGCCGCGAAGGCCGGTAGCTCCAGCTGCTCCGGAGGCCGCGGCGGAGAAAACCGCGGATGCGACGAAAGGCGATGCAGCCAAGGTGGATGGGAAGAAAAGTGAGGAGGCGAGCGCGAAAGCGAAGTCCGGAGTTGTGGAAGGAACTAAAGCGGACGCGGTCAAGGCGGATCCCATTGGCGAGATGGATCTGAAGATTTTGGCGCAGGTGAAGAGCGATGAGCCGGAATTGAAAGCCAACTTGCAATATTTGTCGGATCACATCGGGCCGCGGTTGACGGGTTCGGAACAATTGGAGCAGGCTAGCCGGTGGATGCTGGAGAGATTCGAGCAGCTGGGGATGGCCAATACGCATCAGGAGGCGTGGACGATTGCGAATCGTTGGACGCGCGGCGCGGCGGTCGGAAGGCTTTTTCTGAGCGGGCCCACAAAAGCCGGGGAGGAGCCGACGGCGCTGGCGCTCACAATGGCGACAAGTGGATGGTCACCGGCAACGAATGGAACAGTGCGCGGCCGGGCGATTGGCGTGGACATCGAACGAGTGGAAGAGCTGGAGCAGTACAAACGAAAATTGAAGGGCGCGATTGTTGTTTTGGGCAGGCCGAAGGAATTGCAGGCGCCGCGGAATCCGATGATGACGCCTTGGGGAGAAGAGACGATTCCGATCGCGTTTCCAAAAAGCGATAAACCGTTCGACTATGAGGCGTACGTGAAACTGCGGACGGCGGAGATGAAGTTTTTCGCGGAACAAGAGGCGGCAGCGGTTTTGTTGAGCTCGGAAAAATTGTTTGGATTGCTGAATATGGGATCCAGTGGGAAAAAATACGAGCCGGGAGTAGTGCCGACTGCATTTCTGGAGCGGGAGAATTACCTGCAAGTGTGGCGACTGCTGGATGAAAAAGGCGGCGCGGTGGAAGCGGAAGTGAATATTGGAGGGAGTTTCAGCGGGAAGCCGGCGGAGGTGTACAACACGGTCGCGGAAATTCCGGGGAGCGAGAAGGCGGACGAGGTAGTGATTATCGGGGCGCACCTGGATTCCTGGGATTTGGGGACGGGCGCTACGGATAACGGCACGGGCTCGACGGCAGTGCTGGAAGCTGCGCGGGCGCTGAAGAAATTGGGGGTGAAGCCGAAGCGCACGATTCGGTTTGTGCTGTTTACGGGGGAAGAGCAGGGGCTGAACGGGTCGAAAGCATATGTCGCGAAGCATCAGGAAGAGTTGAAGAAAATTTCCGCGGTGCTGGTGCACGACAGCGGGACGGGAAAAGTGCTGACCGTGGGATTGATGGGAAATTACGGGGCGCGAGAGACGATGGATCGGGCGCTGTATCCGCTGGCGCGGGCGAAAGAGATTGGGTTGGCGGAACCGACGTTGCGGAGTGAGGATGGCAGCGATCACGTGCCATTCGATGAGGCGGGGGTGCCCGGATTTTGGTGCGTGCAAGAAGTGGCGGATTACGACAAAACGCATCACTCGCAGGCGGACACGCTGGAGCGGGTGAGCTGGGACGATCTGACAGAAGGCGCGCAGGTGTTGGCGGTGTTTGCGTATAACGTGGCGGAATTGCCGGAAATGCTGCCGAGAAAAGCGGCGAAGCAATGACGAAGGTGGTTGTACGGGTGAGGAACCATTGTTTTACATATTAACCGGTCCACTTGCAGGGCAACTGTTTCGCGCGCAGAGGCGCTGAGCGATTCCTGTCATGCGTGCGGTACTACAGAGAGTGAGTAAGGCGCGGGTTACCGTTGAGCGGCGCGTTAGCGGAGAAATTGGAGCGGGGTTGATGGTTTTGTTGGGTGTCGGCGCGGGAGACATGGTAACGACGGCGGTGGCGATGGCTGAGAAAGTCGCGCAGTTGAGAATCTTCGAGGATGACGGCGGGAAGATGAATCTTTCGCTGCTGGATGTGAAGGGCAGCGCACTGGTGGTTTCTCAATTTACATTATATGGAGATGCACGTGGGCAGCGGCGGCCAAGCTTTATCGCGGCGGCCAGGCCAGAGCAAGCGAAGGCGCTGTATGAAGAATTTTGCGAAGCGCTGCGGAAGTTGGGGGTGGCGGTGGAGACCGGAGTATTTCAGACAACGATGTCAGTGGAACTGGTGAATGAGGGGCCGGTGACGATTTTGCTGGATTCGGACAAGACGTTTTAGAAAAGTACCAAAGGCCGTCCTTACGAAAACAATATTAAAGATGAAGGATCGTTTTGCCAGCGACCCCAGGCAGCACCAGGCGATGAAGGTACGGCGCGCGAAGAGCAGCGACGCGAAACGGATCGCGGCACTTTGCGGGGAGCTGGGATATCCGGCCACGACGAGGGAGATTGTGCGGCGGTTGCGAGAAATCAGGCCGGCAACGCAGCATGCGATTCTGGTGGCGGAAGCGAGCGCAGGCCAGGTGGTTGGCTGGTTGCACGTGAGCGTTGAAACGCTGTTGGAGATGGATACGCGCGCCGAGGTGAACGGGTTGGTGGTGGCGGATGAAGAGCGCAGCCGCGGGGCGGGAGCGCTTTTGCTGCGAGCAGCCGAAGACTGGGCGCGTGGACGAGGTTGCGCAAGCATGTCGGTGCGTTCGAATGTCATACGGGAGCGCGCGCATGCGTTTTATTTGCGGAACGGTTACGAGCACTACAAGACGCAGAAGGCTTTCCGAAAAGCAATCTAACACGACGGCTGACAGCGAGTTCCTGAGAAGCCTTCCGGGCCAACTTCACGCCTCCTATCAAACAGATGAGCTGCCGGGGTTCACCAGCGACAATCGCGCAGAAGTAAATGCGTTTGGGTTTGTATATATCGTGCTACGATATACTTATCTCGTATGGACACCGTTTCCATCGCGGAATATCGGGCGCTTGCGGAATTGCGGTACCGCATCCGGCATTTCCTGCAGGAAGGGGATGCGGCGGCCAGGCGTTACGGGCTGGAGCCGCAGCAGTATCTGATGATGCTGGCGATTCGGGGGCTGCCGCAAGGGGCGGAAGCTACCATAGGGACGCTGGCGGAACGAGTGGCGCTGAAGCATCACAGCGCGGTGGAATTGATCGACCGACTGGAAGGGCATGGACTGGTGCGGCGGCAGCGCAGCGATGGGGACCGGCGGGAAGTGCGGGTTACGCTGCGGCCGCGCGGGGCGCGATTATTGGAGTGCGTGGCGCGCCAACGTATCGGTGAGTTGCGAGCCGGAGGCGCGGCGCTGGCGAAGGCTATTCACACGCTGGTGCAGCAAGAAAGCAAACTGCGGCCAGGAGCAGAGGGGCGTCAGAGCGGTAAAAGCCACAGGCCGCAAAGTTCAAGGAAAAGAGCTCTGTCCCAGCGATGACCACGGCAGAAATTCCCACAACGGCAGGAAGTATTGCGGCGGGAACCATTCCTGCGGCTCCGATTATTCCGTGGTGGCAGGCTCCCGCGCAACAGTGGAGAACATTTCGCGATCGCCGCGAAGAGCAAATATTCCTGATATTGACGCTGCTGATCGGGGCGTTGGTGGGCCTGGCGGTGGTGGCGTTCATCGTGGTTTCAGAGCGCCTGGGAGGGCGGCTGTATCCCGCGGATGCGGTGTGGTGGCGGAGGCTGGTGGTACCAGTAGGGGGCTCGCTGGGAGTGGGGTATTTGCTGTATCGATTTTTCCCCGATGCACGGGGCAGCGGTGTGCCGCAAACGAAGGCGGCGCTATGGGCAAGAGGCGGACACATTTCGCTGGCGACGGTGCTGGGAAAGTTTTTTTGCACCTCGGCGACGTTGGCTTGCGGAATTCCTTTAGGGCGCGAGGGCCCAGCGGTGCAAGTGGGGGCCGGGATCGCGTCGCTCCTGGGACGATATCTGGGACTACGGCCGGAAAAAGTAAAGGCATTGATTCCGGTAGGCGCGGCCGCAGCGGTGGCGGCAGCGTTCAACACGCCGCTGGCGGCGGTGGTGTTCGCATTGGAGGAGGTGGTTGGCGATTTGCACGCGCCGGTACTGGGGTCGGTGGTGCTGGCTTCGGCGACATCGTGGGGAGTACTGCGAATGTTGCTGGGCAACGACCCGCTGTTTCAAGTGCCGCAGTATCAGTTAGTGCATCCCGGAGAACTGGGGCTGTACGCGTTGCTGGGAGTCCTGGGCGGGCTAATTTCGGCGGCGTTCACAAGGCTGCTGCTATGGATGCGCGCATGGTTTTTGACGCGGCCCAAGAAGACGGCATGGCTGCAGCCGGTGGCGGGCGGGCTGACGGTGGGAATCATGGCGTGTTTCGTGCCGCAGGTACTAGGAGTGGGCTACAAATATGTAGGCAATGTTCTGAACGGGGGGATGGCGCTGAAGTTGATGGTGCTGTTGCTGGCGCTCAAACTCATCACCGTGGCGGTGAGTTACGCTTCCGGGAACGCGGGCGGAATATTCGGTCCGAGCTTGTTCATGGGAGCGATGCTGGGAGGAATAGTCGGAACCATAGGGCACCGATTCGCGCCGGGCTATGTGGCTACGCCGGGGGCGTATGCGCTGGTGGGAATGGGCACGGCGTTTGCGGGAGTGGTACGCGCGCCGATGACTTCGGTGCTGATGATATTTGAAATCACGCGGGACTACGCGGTAATCGTACCGTTAATGATTTCCAACCTGGTGAGTTTATTTGTTGCCTCGCGATTTCAACCAGAGCCGATTTATGAAGTGCTGGCCCATCAGGATGGAATTCATTTGCCGACGGCAGGGTCCCGAGTGTCCGAGGGGCAACGGCAGGTGTATCAGGCGATGCACGCGGCAACGGAAGTTCTGGATGCGCGGGGAAGCAGTGCAAGAGGCACTAAATAAAGTGGCTACAAGTCAGCAGCACAGCTGGCCGGCTTGTGACGAAGGTGGAGTGGTTGCGATGGTTAGCCTGAGCCGGCTACAAAAAGCGTTGACCGCGGGAGAAACAGAAAAACCGCTGCAAGAAATTTTCGAGGATGGCGAGTTCCCGCACGTGCACATGGATCACTCTTTGAACATGGCCCTGGATCGGATGGGCTCGAGCCAGTTGGACTTACTACCGGTAGTGAATCGCGCGAACGTTCACAAATTAGAAGGCGTTGTTACGCTGCAAGATGTGTTGAAGCTTTACGGCGTGGGGCCGAGAGAAACGACGGTGGCGTCGGGAGAGCCTGTCCCGCCGATGCCCGAGCATTAATGAAATTGCCAGTTGGGTAATTCATTTTTTTTAGAAACCGCCTCCGCCACCGCCGCCAAATCCGCCGCCGGAAGAGCCGCCACCGCCAAATCCGGAGCCACCGGAACTGCGCGGGGCCGAGGCCATAACGCTGCTGGCGCGCGAAGACATGCCACTGAGGTCATTGGTGAAATTCACCGGATAGAAAATCGGGCCAGTGCCACCGTGATACCAGCCAGGAGGCTCGGTCATGATGCCTTGAAACGCTTTGCTCCAGTTTTTCTCCACGCCCAGGGCCATGGCAAAGGGGAGAAACTTTTCAAACATTTGAGGAGTCTTGATCATGCGATTGAAACGGTCGGACTCCACGTGAGCCAGGAAGTCCTCGAAACCCAGAATACGCTCTACCGCGCGAGTTCCTTCTTCGGTATGAGCGGGCATGAACCAGCCGAAAATACAGATCACGATGGCGGAGAGAATCCCACCCAGGATAAAGGGAAGAGTAGCCACGCCCATTGCGGAGCCGAGCGCTGAGCCTCCCCAGATGGTCAGGACGCCAATGGCAATGCCCGTACCGACGTAGGTGGAGCGAACGCTGTCCGGTCGGCGGCGATAGAAGCCCTGCGAAACCAGCGATTCGAAAATGCGGCTCTTGAGATCGGGTAGATTTTTGTAAAAGTGATTCTCGAGGTCGTCCATGGAGACGGATTCGCCGGCATCCCCGGCGGAGAAAATGCCATTCAAGAGAACCTGCTCATGGGGCTTCAGAGCGGCCCATTGGGAGCGATCTTTTTGCACGATAAAGTTGTAGTCCTTCTGGTGATACAGACCGAGCATGCGGTCTTTCTGAACCTCTTCGATCACGAGGTAGCCACGAACGGCCAAATCCACGATGGAAGCAGTGATATCGCGCATGTCGGCGGAGTTGTCAACGAGGGTGCCTACTTCACCGGGAGTGAGGTTGGGGGGCGGTTCGTATTGCGCGGTGATGGGGCGCAGGCGAGGGTCGCGACCAACTGTCCACCAGAGATAAAACATGACAGCGAAGGCGATGAGAGGCAGAAATAAGGGCCAATTACTGCGCAGCAAGCGGCTGAAGACGGTAAGTGCGGAAGGTTCGGGAATCAGGCCTTTGTCAAAAGCCACGGCGATGGTCAGCCCAGCATGGTAAGCCAGGGGAGAGAGGGTGTGAACTTCGATGCTGTTCCTGGAGACGTCGGTCTCGGCGTCGCGCGCTCGTGAGCCGTAGCGCCAGTAAAGGTGGTGGCGCGAACATGGGCCGCGTCTTCGGGAAGAAAGATACTGGCGTGCGCGGACTCAATGGGCACATCCCATTCATCGCCGGTGACATTCCAATAAAGCTCGTCGTGGTCTTCAAAGAATTTAATGGCGTCGGTGATGGTGTATTCGATGGAGACGGTTTGCACGGAATCGTCCGCATCGGGGATGTAAATTTTAAGTTTGCGGTAATGACGCACGCGGCTGGAATCAAATTTGAGGGTGTGGCCGTTGCCATCGGTAATACGTTTTACGGTAAGGAACAGAGTGTAATTCAAGCCCTGAGGAGTTACATATTCGATAGGAATGGAGCGATACAGACCGTGCCAGGGACTTCCGATGAAATGGGCCTCAATGCGCTCGGTGACATCGATAGTGCCGTCACGCTGCACCAGGATGTGGGCGTCAAAATTTTTGATGCGGAGTTCTTTGGCACCAGTGGTAGATGCGAGGGAAAGAAGCAGAAGAGCAACGAAGGCGAAGTAAAAAAGAAGAGCAGTACAGCGCCGGCTCGGAGAACGCAGAACAAGACTGGGGCAAGGTGCGGTCATGCGCGATACAGGCCGGAACCTAAACCGAGGCAGCCGGGGGAGCGTCGAAGCTGACCTTGGGAGCTTCCCGTTCCGCGGGAGCAGTGATTTCGAAAAATTCGCGGGGCTTGAAACCGAGCATGTTGGCAAAGATGTTGGAAGGGAATTGCTGGATCTTGGTGTTTAGGTCGCGAACCACGGCGTTGTAATAGCGGCGGGCATTCTGGACGGTGTCTTCGATCTGGGTTAGAGAAGCTTGTAGCGAGGTGAAAGTTTCGACGGCCCGCAACTGGGGATAGGCTTCGGCCAGAGCAAACAAACTTTTAAGGGCGCCGGAAAGCATGTTTTCGGCTTGGGCTTTATCGGCCGGAGCGGTGGCGGTCATGGCGCGATTACGAGCGTTGATGACGGCTTCGAGGGTACCTTTTTCGTGAGCGGCGTAGCCTTTGACGGTCTCGACGAGATTGGGGATGAGGTCGTAGCGGCGTTTGAGCTGCACATCAATGTCGGCCCAGGCGTTGTCGCACTGGACCTTGAGGCGGACCAGGGCGTTATACATGCCGATGGCAAAGATAAGGATTAGAACGACGACGGCTAAAATGACGAAACCAACCATGCAGGAAACCTCACCGAGAGAGTTGCGACGGGTACCGCGAGCCAATATACGTGCGGGCCGAAGTGGGTGTAAAGCGGGCGGAGGCGGGCAGGAGGATTCCGGGTGGACTAGTATCTGTAGCGTATCGTAACGAATTAGTCTATGCTGCGTTACGATCAGCGGCACCTAGTATCTCTGTCCTATTACCGCTCTTACGCCACGAAAACGAAAGCCGTTTTGCAGACAGGGCTGCGCCAGAATGCTCTTTAAAACAATCAGCGCGTCGGTGTACGGAATTGACGCGTATCTGGTAGAGGTGGAGGTCGACGTAGGGTCGGCGCGGATGCAGGATTTCAATGTGGTGGGGCTGCCCGACAACGCGGTGAAGGAGAGCCGGGAGCGGATCAAATCGGCATTGCGAAATTGTGGCTTCGAATTTCCCTACGGTCAGGGAGTGACCATCAATCTGGCGCCTGCGGATGTTCGGAAAGAAGGATCGGGGTTCGATTTGCCGATGGCGCTGGGATTGGCGGGATGCATGGGGCAATTTTTTGGCAAGCCGCTGGATCAGTGCATGTTTTTGGGAGAGTTGTCCCTGGATGGAGGAGTGCGGCCGGTGCGGGGCGCGCTGTCGGCGGCGCTGGCGGCGCGCGAGCGGGGGTTCGAAGGTCGATCGCGGTGCCGGAAGCGAACGCGCGAGAAGCGGCGGTGGTGGAGGGCGTTGAAGGTATTCGGAGTGAAGTCGCTGCCGCAGGCTGTGGATCTGGTGAATTCGCCGGAGTCGTTTACGCCAGTGGAGGTGGATGCGCGGAAGATGCTGTCGGAGGCGGCGCAATACAGCGTGGACCTGCGAGACGTGCAAGGGCAGCAGGCGGCGAAGAGGGCGCTGGAGGTGGCTTGCGCGGGCGGGCACAACATTTTGTTTATCGGCCCGCCGGGCGCGGGTAAGACGATGCTGGCGAAGCGGATTCCCACGATTCTGCCGCCGATGTCGCTGGAAGAGGCCATCGAGACTACGCGAATTCACAGCGTCGCGGGAACGCTGGAGGATAGCCGCGGGTTAGTGGGGACGCGGCCATATCGGTCGCCGCACCACACGATCAGCGACGCGGGATTGATCGGCGGAGGGGCGGTGCCGCGGCCGGGGGAAGTCTCGCTGGGGCACAACGGCGTATTGTTCCTGGATGAGTTGCCGGAGTTTCAGCGGAATGTGCTGGAGGTGATGCGGCAACCGCTGGAGGACGGGTCGGTGACGATTGCGCGGGCGGCGATCTCGGTGACGTTTCCGGCGCGATTCATGCTGGCGGCAGCGATGAATCCGTGCCCGTGCGGATATTTTGGCGATCCGACGCCGAGAGTGTCATTGCACGCCACCGATGATTCAGCGATATGTGTCGAAGATTTCGGGGCCGCTGCTGGATCGCATCGATATTCAGATCGAGGTTCCGGCGGTGAAATATAAGGAATTGCGGGCGACCAGCGCTGGCGGAGGATTCGGCGGCGGTGCGATGACGGGTGATTGCGGCGCGGGAATCGGCAATTGGAAAGGTACCGAGGCGAGAAGAATACGTATTGCAATGCGCAGATGCTGCCGAAGATGATTCGGAAACATTGCGAGATATCGGCGGAGGGAGAAAAGTTACTGGAAAATGCGATAACGCGAGCTGGGGCTTTCGGCGCGGGCGCACGACCGGATCTTGAAGGTGGCGCGGACGATTGCGGACCTGGAAGGGGTCGGACAATATTGCGCCGAAACATCTGAGCGAAGCGATCCAATACCGGACGCTGGACCGTTCGTATCTAGTCATGGAGCGATGAAAGTTACTTGCGCACAGGAAACGTAAGTTAACGGCCAGAGTTGCGGCATACACTTCGGAGACCCGGTGAGACGCTTCTACGGGGAACCATTAGCGGGATAATCGAGGCAGTGCTGCTCATTGACTCTTTTTCTGCCGCTGTGTTACGCGATAGAGCGCGACAATGAGACATAACCGAGTTCGGCACTCGTCAACGGAAGAATGGCTGACCAGAAAAGCACCTCGACGTCACGCTGGAGACGCAAGTGGAGAGTGTAAACCTCGCGGAGGAAATGTGCCTGCGCGTGGCCGAGGCGGCGGGATTCGACGAGGACGATTGCTACCGCATCGGAATGGCGGTGCGCGAAGGCGTGATCAACGCGTTTCATTACGGCAATCAGAGAAGCCGGACAAGAAGATTTATCTGGCGGTGGATCTGACCGCCGACAAAATGGTCATCCACGTGTTGGATGAGGGCAAGGGCTTCAAACTTGAGGACGTGCCGAATCCGCTGGCGGAAGAAAACTTGCTGAGCACCTCGGGACGGGGAATTTTTTTGATGCGCGTCGTTTATGGATGAATTTGACGTGGTGCCGGGCGAACAGGCGGCGCGGAAATTATCATGTCAAAGAAGTTGCCGCGGGGCGAGCTGCCATACCAAACGGACAGGGCGGGCAGAGCGCGGCGCCGCAAGCAAGGACCGGGTTAGTAACAGCGCGCATGGCTCACTGCAAGCCACATATCGTGATGCTGGAACCGTGACCGTGCTGGATTTGAGTGGACGAATCACACTGGGAGAAGGCAGCGCGTTGCTGCGGTCGACGATCCGTGAATTGCTGGAAGAAAATCGCAATTAAGATTCTGGTGAACCTCGGGGACGTCAATTACATCGATAGCTCGGGGATTGGCGAAATGGTGAGCGCATACACCACGGTGAAGAACCGAGGCGGGGAATTGAAGTTGCTGCACCTGACGAAGAAAGTGCATGACCTGTTGCAAATTACGAAGCTGTATACAGTTTTTGATGTGCACTCGGATGAGACTGCCGCCCTTCATAGCTTCCATTCAGCTTCCGCGTAGGCACGATCCCAAAGCTTCATTGAAATCTGAACCAGGGCGCGGTTTTAACCGCGGCACAGAATTCGCGTTCCGGAATACCTTCGAAAATTGAGCGTGCGCATGTTAAACGCTTACACCACAACCTGGATTGCCGAACGAGCCAGAGCGCTGGGGTTTTCCGCATGCGGAGTGGTGCGCGCGGAAAAATTTCCGGAGCTGGCGCGCAGTGAAGAGTGGCTGTCTCGCGGGTATGCGGGAGAAATGAAATACCTGAGCGATGCGCGGCGCGGGGATCTACAGAATGTGATGCCGGGAGTGCGAAGCGTGATTGTTTGCGTTTTGACTTACAACACCGCGCAAGCGCGAACGGCGGAAGCGTTGGAGACGGCGAAGAATGGTGCCCAGGGAGATGGGGGGCCGCGGGGATGGATCTCGCGGTATGCGTGGGGCGACGATTACCATGAAGTGTTGCGCGGCAAGCTGGAGAGGTTGCTCGAGGAGTTGCGAGTGGAGGTTGCCGTTGCCGAGGGATTTGAAGGGCGCGTTTATGCGGATACCGGGCCCATCAACGAACGGGTGTTTGCAAAGCATGCGGGGCTGGGTTGGGTGGGAAAAAATACGCTGCTGTTGAATGAACAATTGGGATCGTACTTTTTTCTTGGGACGATTTTAACGACGCTGGATCTGGAGCCATCGGTCGAGGAGGGAAGCGGGCCTCCGGCGGACCGTTGCGGAACTTGCCGCAAGTGCATCGATGCGTGCCCGACCGAAGCGCTGGTCGAGCCCTACCTGATGGATGCGCGGAAATGCATTTCGTATTTGACGATTGAGTTGCGAGGAGCGGTCCCGAAGGAGCTGCGAGAAGCGATGGGACAACATGTATTTGGGTGCGACATTTGCCAGGATGTTTGTCCGTGGAACCGCACCGCGCCGATAACGCTGGCCCGTGAATTTCAGCCACGGGTTTTTGCGGGCAGAAGCCTGGGGGCGGACGGGAAACAGAAAGCTGGGCGCAGTGCGGGTGAAGTAAATGAGGAGGCGCAGGGCGTGCCTTTATCTGAAATTGAGAGTACCAAGACACCGGTCTCTTACGAATGGGCCACAAAGACAACGGTGGCTGAGACAGGGGAGTCGCTCTTTTTCCCTAAGTTGGAGTGGCTGGCGTCTTTGGGTGAAGAGGAGTTTCGCGAGATCTTCCGGGGGAGTGCGATTAAAAGGACGAAGTGGGTGGGGCTGTTGCGCAATGTCTGCATCGCGATGGGAAACTCGAAGCCGGCCCGAAACTCCGAGACGCATCGGCGAGCGGTGGAGGCGCTGCAGCGGTTGGCGCTGCTTAAGGATACGGTCGTAGCGGAATCTGCCCAATGGGCAATTTCGCGCATCCAAGAACAAGAGGTTGCGGCGAGTTGAGTTCGGCAAGGAGCCGACTTGGCGGCTGGCAAGCGAGTTGATGGACGACCGTTGACAGTGCTTAACTGAAGAGTGCAGTTGTTGGTGGTTGATCGAGTATGCCATTGGCGATCAGCACCATGAGCGAGATCTAAAGCTGGCGCCGGGACAATCGAAAAATCCGTCTTGAGTTCAAGTTCAAGCCCGGAATAGATTCAATACATATATCCAGTTGCAAAAATCCGAGGAGGAAAAATCAGTGGCCTTTACATTACCGCCGTTGCCGTACGCGAATGACGCTTTGGAACCGCATATCGATGCCAAGACGATGGAAATTCATCACGACAAGCATCATGGGGCCTACGTCACCAACTTGAACAAGGCTTTGGAAGGACACGCCGATCTACAAGCGAAGTCGATCGATGAGCTGCTCAAAAACCTGGACGCCGTACCGGAAAATATCCGCAGTGCGGTGAGAAACAATGGCGGAGGCCACTGGAATCACTCGCTTTTCTGGCCGCTCATGAAGAAGGGCAGCGGAGGGGAACCTAAAGGGGATTTAGGAGCGGCGATCCATTCGACATTTGGTTCGTTCGCGGGATTCCAGGAGAAGTTTTCGGCAGCAGGCGTGGCACGGTTTGGTTCCGGATGGGTTTGGCTGCTGGTGCGGGATGGAAAGCTGGCAATCGATTCCACGCCGAATCAGGACACGCCGTATTCGTTGTCGGGCGGCGGCAAGGCAGTACTGGGACTGGATGTCTGGGAACACGCGTATTACTTGAAGTTTCAAAACCGACGACCGGACTATATTAAAGAGTGGTGGAGCGTAGCGAACTGGGAGAAGGCGGCGGAGTTGTTTGACGCGGGTAAGAAGTAACAGAAGCCAGTTTGCGGTACGTAAGAGCCGGAGATCAGTAAAAAGGCCTGCCGATTTTTTGGCAGGCCTTTTTGTTGGCAAAAGCCAAATGACAGATCAAGCCATGCAGCGTTTGACCAAAGGAAGAACGTTAGCGTTTGTCGAAAATCCGTTGGACATCTCGGCATACTGGCCACGAGCTTCCCGGGTGGCCGCCGGGACGGTAGGGTTTGAGTGGCGCGAGGCTTCCCGAACCAACTCCAGTCGCCCACGGACGCGAAACTTGGCAAGCAGAGAGGAGACGTGGAACTTGACGGTACGCTCCGAGAGATTCAAATCCGCTGCAATTTCCTTGTTGGCGAGGCTGCGCATGATACCGCCAAGAACTTCGTCTTCACGACGAGTCAGCTTGACAGTGGACCCAGCCGAGCGACCAGCCTGAAGCAATTTGTCAGCTTTTTCTTTGAGGCCATCGAGAAAATCGCTTTCCGCCTGAACCATTACGATGTAATCGTTCGGCGATTGGCCGCGCACCATGCAATGCATGGCAAGCAACCCGGCGGCCTGGTCGACGGGGAATTGGCCTTCAGGACTGGCTTCGACATGAAAATGGGCGACGCCGGTATTTTTCTCGTAAAAGAAATACATCTCGCGAGGCGGGACTGCCCGCGAAGACAGATGTGGCTGTTCATTTCTGCGGATTAGCTTCACTTAAACCCCTCCGAATACAGACTCGACTACCAGCCGAGGCCTATAAGTTTTTTTGCGATTTGCCCCTGAGCGGGGCCAGCTTTTACAGCCAGACTACTAAGGTAAGCAGCAAGCAGAAGCCAAGGTTGACAGTTGTGATGTACTTCCGTCGCCCTTGAAAAAGGGCACCCGACGGTCCACCTGCGACCATTGCACCGAACCGCTCCAACAGTGCAAATTTTCGACCAAACTCCAAATTATTATGCAGGTACAGATAATACGTTACTTAGGCTAAACAAAAATCGTTGCTCCGAATGAGCGGCGGTAGTAATTGCACTGGGGATGCACATTTTCCTCGTTACGATCATGCGGCCATTGCGATGGAGGAAAAATTCCAATGTGCGAGCTCCGTGTTGAACGATGCCTGAATCTTTCAAGGGACACTAGCGCGCAAACTGTTACGTAATTATTAATAGTGTCGAAGGCTACCGTGAAAGTGATGTTTTCCACAGCTAACATTACTCTCAGTACGCGATGATGCGGGTCTGATCGGCGGATATCAACTCGTATTGGGCATTGCGCCAGGAAATTTTTCTGGTGAAAAGCGAATTCAGGAAATTAAGAACATATAAGAACGGCACCGCGGCATTCAGGATGATGTAAATCCACGATTGACCGGTGATTAACGTACGCGCGGAAGAAAGAATTTCGAGAACCGCGGCCAAGCGGAGCCCAGCGCGGATGGCGGACAACAAAAAGATCAAGAACACCAGCGCCGCGAAGTGCAAGGCGGTCTGTTGAGCGACGATATTGCTGACGAGCAAACCGAGTCCCAGGAGTACCGTGACGCAATAGAGAGTATGTGCAGCGGCTCCAGCGGCCCAAAGTTTTTCGGCGTACACCCTGGTGATCAGGATTTGCCGATTGGTGAATTCGAGGAGGCCGGAGAAGTCAGTTTCCACGAAGGAAGGCGTAAGACATTCCGGAACAAAAAGGATTGCGCGGTTAGTGCGCTCCAAGGCCCGAGTGAGGGAGTAATCGTCGCTGACCGACGAGCGCCAGTCATCGAGGACTCCAATCTGTTCAAAGACGGAGCGCCGAATTGCCGAGCCGCCTCCCCAACAGAAATTCTTGCCGTTCTCGGTGAGCATAGTGACGATCGGAGCATTCCACGCAGCCAGAAGCGCGGTCGCCAGGTTGCCGCGGTTGGGAATCATCCAACGCATGGTGGTGGTGGCGCCGATTCGCGCGTCGCTCAAGGGTGCGGTCAGTCGTTGCAGCCAAGGCTTCCCGGGCCTTCCGTCGGAATCAACGAAGACCAGAATTTCAAAGTCGGGAGGAAGCTGCTCGACTGCGACGCGAAGATTGTTCACTTTTTCGCCGCAACCTTCGGGCGGACCGGAGACAACGAGGTGAGTTTTGACGCGAGAACTGGAGGTCACACGATTTATGATTTTGCCGGCCGGGTCGCTCTCGGAAGCCAGGACGAAAAAGAGTTCGTAATTCTGGTGATTGAATTCGGTGAGAGCCACCAAGTTGCGTTCCAAATCCGGCTCAACACCTTTACATGGACAGAAAACCGCGACGCGAGGGGCATGAAAGCCGGGGTCTACCAGCAAGCGACGACGCACGTAGCCTTGCCAAAGCAAGCCCTGCCAGATCAGATAAGCGCCGACGGCCAATTGGGCCACGGCCAGAAGATAGAAGAGGATGTCCACGTGCAACGAGAGTAGCAAAACAAGATAGTTCGCGGTGGGGGATGTGAACAGTTAGAATCGCAGCGGTAAACGGTCACGCAAAGGAGGCTCGAGATGATCGACGCGGGAATGGTGACTTCAGCGCTGGAACTGCCGGGATATCGAATCGTGAGAAATTACGGGATCGTGCGCGGGATTATTGTGCGCTCGCGAAGCGTGCTCGGCAATCTGGGAGCGGCATTGCAAACGATCGTCGGAGGCAACATCACAATCCTGACGGATCTGTGCGAGAAGACCAGAGAAGAGGCCTACGAGATCATGATCCAGCACGCCATGCAACACGGCGCGAACGCGATCATCTGCATGCGTTATGACGCAACCGAAATCATGCAGGGAGTAACGGAAGTTTTGGCGTACGGGACGGCGGTGCAGGTGGACCGCAACGTTTAGGCGGGGTTATCCGCAACGCTGGACAGGTTAACGCGACAGCTTGGAGGCGGTTTCCTGGACCGCCGTGGCGATCAGGTGGGCCGCGAGATCTTCGAGATCGCCCAGCGTGCGGCTGGCTGCCAGGCGGGCCTTTTCCATGAAGGAAGAATCCAGCAAGAAAGCGCAGCGATCCACAAAGGGGTGATTGGCAACCTCGAAGGATTTTCGGGGGCGGCGGATCGCAGCGTTGCGTCTAAGCAATTGCTCATAGACCTGCAGGTCGGTTTGAAAATCGAGATCGTCTCCCACGCTCCATTTTTGTTGACGAGCGAGAACGGCCAGGAATTTTCGGCGAAAAATCCCGGCGTCTTTGGATGACATGGCACGCGGTTTTGATTTTTTCGAGGCGGGCGGTTCGAAACACGGAGTAGAAAGAATCTGAACCGCGAGGGCCAGAAGGGCTTCGCGCTGAAGAAGAGCCAGGCGGTCGCGATATAGAGAAGCGTGAACCTGCAGGGCATGGCGTCCGTGTTCAACGACGTAGGAATCGACGAAGCGGGGAATGATGCGCTCGGCGATGAGGGCTTGGGGGAGACGTTGGGCGAGTTCGGTGGCCAAGTCCGAGAGGGTATTTAGTTGGCCAGGCATGGGGCCCCATGTTAGCAGGGTTTGTTTTTGTCGAAGATAGAGGGATAAAACAAAACGGGCGCAAACATCGCGCCCGTTGTTGTCGATGATTTCGCCGTACTGGCGATGAATCAATGAATCGCGCGAGGAACGTTGGGGCCGACGGTCTTCGGCTGGGGTTCCGGAACGATGGGCGGAGGAGCCACAACTTCCTTGGAGAGCGCGTGCTCCAGGACCTCGTCCAAAGTGCGAACGTAGGTGATCTTGATGTCGCCCAGGATTTCCGGGGTCAAGTCGGCGACGGCGTTGGGCTCGTTGTCGGCAGGCAACAAAACTTCTTTGATGCCGGCGCGCTTGGCTCCGAGAACTTTTTCTTTTACGCCGCCAATCGGCAGGACAATTCCGGAAAGGGTCATTTCGCCGGTCATGGCCAGACGATCGCGCACCGGCCTACCGGTGAGCAAGCTCACCAAGGCGGTGACCATGGCGGCACCAGCAGACGGACCGTCTTTCGGGACAGCCCCAGAGGGTACGTGGATGTGAATGTCATGTTTGCGGAAGAAGTCCGAGTCGATGCCGTAGCGTTCGGCATTGGCGCGAACCCAAGTGAGGGCCGCGGTCATGGATTCCTGCATGACTTCGCCCAAGTGTCCGGTCATCGTAAATTGCTTTCCACCACGCATGCGGGTGGCTTCGATGAAGATAATGTCGCCGCCCACCGGAGTCCACACCAAGCCGATAGCAACGCCGGGCTTCTTGACGCGCTCCTCGACTTCCTTTTCGGTGCGGTATTTCGGCACGCCGAGATATTCGCGCACGATTTCCGGGGTTACGACCATCTTGTCCAGTTTGCCTTCGGCAATGCGACGAGCTTGCTTGCGAGTGACGGTGGCAATTTCGCGCTCGAGGTTGCGAACACCGGCTTCGCGAGTGAAGCTATGAATGATCTCGCGAATGGCGTCATCGCTGAACTCCAACTGCTCCCCAACCTTCAAGCCGTGTTCAGCGGCTTGCTTGGGAATCAGATATTTGTGAGCGATATGCAATTTTTCTTCGCCGGTGTAGCCAGGGAGTTCGATGATTTCCATACGGTCGCGAAGCGGCTCCGGTATGGGATCCATCCAGTTGGCGGTGGCGATGAAAAGGACCTTCGACAGATCGAAGGGCACATCGAGATAATGATCGCGGAACGCGTAATTTTGCTCGGGATCGAGGACTTCCATCAATGCCGATGATGGATCGCCGCGGAAATCGCGGCCAAGCTTGTCGACTTCGTCCAGCATGCAGACGGGGTCGTTGGATTCGGCGCGCTTAAGACCCTGAATGATTTGACCGGGCAAAGCACCAATGTAGGTGCGGCGATGACCGCGAATTTCCGCTTCATCGTGCATGCCGCCGAGGGCCAGCCGTACGAATTTGCGGCCCAAGGCGCGAGCAATGGATTTGCCAAGGGAAGTTTTGCCCACGCCGGGAGGGCCGACGAAGCAAAGAATGGGGCCCTTCATGCCCGGTTGCAGTTTTTTGACGGCAAGATAATCGAGGATGCGCTCTTTCACTTTTTCGAGGTCGTAGTGATCCTCGTCGAGAATCTCGCGGCCCTTGGCGATGTCGATTTCCTGATTGCCTGAAGATTTAGACCACGGCAACGAAGTCATCCACTCGAGATAGGTGCGCGAGACCATGTACTCCGCGGATGCTGGAGTCATCTTGGCCAAGCGCTTGATTTCGCGATCGCACTCTTTCTTGGCTTCCGCGGTCATGCCGGCTTCTTCGACTTTTTTGCGTAGCTCGTCGATCTCCTGCATGGAATCGTCGGACTCGCCAAGTTCCTTTTGAATGGCCTTCATCTGCTCGCGCAGCAAATATTCACGCTGGTTCTGGCCCACCTGCTCCTGAACCTGCTCGTGAATTTTGGAACGCAATTCAAGAACTTCGAGTTCCTTGGACAGCTCGCGGATGAGGGTCTCCAGCCGCTTGCGAACGCTGGGAGTTTCGATCAGCTCCTGACGAAGCATGGTCGAGAGAGACGGCAGGGTACCGGCGATGAAGTCCGCCAAACGACCGGGATCTTCGATATTGCTAGCGGCTCCGTGCAGATCGTCGGAGAGCTGCGGAGAATGACTGACAACATCACGAAACAGTTCCTGAGCGTTGCGCTGAAGGGCCTCCAGCTCGGAATCGGGTTCAGCGTTGAGGTCGGGTTGGGCCTCAATGCGTGCGCGCAGATACGGACGCAAGCTGATGAGATCGACAACTTGTACGCGCTGCAGTCCTTCCAGGAAGATGACGACGTTGCCGTTAGGCATCTTGACGGTCTTATGGACCTTGGCCAAGGTGCCCACTTTATGAAGGTCGGCGGCGGCTGGATCTTCGACGCGCGGATCGAGTTGCGCGACGACGCCAAGAAGTTTCTCATCGCCCATAAGTGCATTTACCAGCGCCAGAGAGCTTTCGCGGCCTACGGTTAGCGGCAAAACGGCGCCCGGAAACAAGACCGTGTCGCGAACGGGCAGGATCGGAAGAATCTCTGGAACAACGAATTTTTTCTCAACCATGTTATCCCCTAGTCTAAAGCGCGGAGGAGAAGGGTCCGGGCTCATAAAGCGTTAGATGCAAGTGCCAAGGAAAAGGTATTGAAAGGTACGAATCCAAGAGTCAACGAATATTAGTCAGTTAAGCTCAAATTATAAAATGAAGCTGGTTGGTGGAAAATTGTTCATAAGTCTTTGATGCGCAATCGGATAATAAGTGCTCTACACAGAGTCGTGCCGGGCCTCCGAGTTCTTGGACTTGAAATGTTGATGGACATAGCTGACGGCGTCGTCCTTTGATTTTAGCAATCCGTCAAGTTGGGCATCTTCAATGGAATGTAGGATTTGACTGAAAACCGGGCCGGGATGATATCCCAATTCCTGGAGGTCGAGACCAGTCAATAGACGGACCGGGCGGATTTCTTCCGGGGGAGTCTGCTCCAAAGTATGAATCACGAACTCGTAGGCGTCGAGACGGCGATGGCTGGAGAGGCAATCCAAACGGTGGAGAGCCAGGTGTTCGTCGAAGCGAGGCAGACGGATGAAGCGTTTCAGCGTTGAAGCGCGCATGTTTTTTACATCGATGAAGCGCATGTGATTGGCGATCAAGGCGATGATCTGTTCGGCGTCTTCGTTCGAGAAGCGCAGCCGGCGGCAAATGACTTCGGCCATGCGGACGCCGACGTCGACGTGGCCGTCAAAACGGATGCGGTCGCCGGTTTCGGATATCGGGCGAAAGGTGGGAGGCTTGCCGACATCGTGCAGCAAGATGCCCCAAGCCAGAGTGGCTGGACTGCCTGCCGGGACGCCCGCCAGCATGAGCAGGGTGTGGGTCCAAACATCACCTTCGGGATGATATTGAGGAGGCTGCTCGACTCCCTGCATGGCAGCCACTTCTGGCAAAACGTATTGGAGGAGAGCCGTGTCGTTCAGCAGCTCAATGGCGCGGCGGGCTGCGCCTTCGGTGAGCATCTTGGTTAATTCTTCGCGGATACGTTCAGCGGAGACCTGATTGATTTCGTGCGCGCTGCTACGGATGGCGCTGAGAGTTGCAGGCTCGATAGGAAAGCCAAAACGAGCAGAGAAGCGCCCGGCTCGCAACATGCGCAATTTGTCTTCTGCGAAGCGCAGGTTCGGTTCGCCGATGGCGCGAAGGATGCCGGAACGCAAGTCGTTCTGGCCGGAGACAAAATCGAGAACCTCGCCGGAGGAGTGACGCATCAAGAGGCCGTTGATGGTGAAGTCGCGGCGCTGAACGTCTTGCTCTGGGTTGGAGGAGAAGACCACGCGATCGGGATGGCGGCCGTCGGCGGAGCCGATGTCGGAGCGGAAGGTGGCAACTTCGACTTTACAGGAGTCGCGAAGAACGACGATCACACCGAATTGAGCGCCTACCGCAACGGAGCCGGGGAACAAGGAACTGACGCGGTCGGGAGTGGCGTCGGTGCTAACGTCATAATCCGCAGGCTCGCGACCAAGCAGCAGGTCGCGAACGCAGCCACCGACCAGGAAGGCCTGGTGACCGTTGAGAATCAACGTGTCGCAGATCGAATTGGCGAGCTCGCGAGAAGTCACCTTGCGATTATCCTTCAAAGAGAAGTGAAGCGCGGAACATGGTGTCGCATGGGGTGTTAACTGGAACCTACTGTACGGAATTCTTCGGTGCCTGGATGATCGGGCGGGTCAGCGATCTTCAGCGGAAGGATCGCCGGTGCCCAGGGAACCGCCGAATTGCAATTTGTTGAATCCGAAGCGGTCGCGAAGTTTATCGGTCGCTTGAGTAAGCCTGCGCAATTTTTCACGCTGCTCGGTCTGCAGCAGATCGAGTTGCTCGCCGCCGTGGGTGAAGGCACTCAGGCTGACTCCCAACAGGCGAATTTTGCGGGTGTTGTTGCGATGCTGGCGAAACAGCTCCTGGAATACGGCATTAATTCCGCTGTCGAGGGAAGTGGATTCAGCGAGAGTTTTCGAACGCGTGTGGGTGTCGAAGCCCTGGTAACGAATGGTCAGGGTCAGGGATCGGGCCGCCAAGCCGGCTGCGCGAAGGCGCTTGCAGGCTTTCTGCGAGAGATGGCTTAGCACCGCGGTCAGCGCAGAAGTGTCGTTGGTGTCTTCATTGAAAGTGTGATTCTGAGAAACGGACTTTGGCTCGGCGTCGACAACGAATTCGTAGGAATCGCCGCCGCGGGCCTTGCGGTAAAGGGCAGTGCCCCATTGACCGAAAATTTTTTCGAGTTTTTCCTGAGGCATAGCGGCGATTTGGTCTACGGTTTCGATTCCGAGAGCGCGCAAGGCTCGTTCAGTGACCTTGCCAATTCCGGGAATTTTCCTGACCGGCAACGGAGCGAGGAATTGTTGCTCGCGGCCGGGCGCAACCCACACGAGGCCGCGGGGCTTGGCTTGATCGGAGGCCACTTTGGCTACCAGGCGAGTGGAGGCGAGACCGCCAGAGCACGGCAGAGCAGTTTCGCGGGTGATGGTGCGCAGTAGCTTGTCCGCAGCGGCGAATGGCGGGCCATGGAGGCGTTCGGTGCCGGCGAGATCGAGATAAGCTTCGTCGATGGAGACCATTTCCACGACGGGAGAAAAGTTGGTGAGGATGGAGGAGACGCGATCGCTCCACTGCGTGTATTTGGCGTGATGACCATCGAGAAAGATGGCGTGAGGGCAGAGGCGGCCCGCGGTGCGCAGGGGCATAGCGGATTGAATGCCGAATTTTCTCGCTTCATAACTGGCGGCGGTGACTACACCACGCTGGTCGGGGCGGCCGCCGACAACGACGGGCTTGCCGCGGAGTTCGGGGCGCTCGAGCAACTCGACGGAAACGAAGAAGGCGTCCATATCGACGTGGAGGATGGACGCAGTGGCGAGCGACGCGGGATCTGCGGGAAGGTCGTGCTTTCCGCGAAAGCGAGCGAGTTCCGGCATAACAGGATAAGCCTACGCCGGTTGCAGATGCGAGACAACGGGCGGGGCACAGAACAAACGCGGAGCTCAGAGCAGCGGCTGATACAGAAGCGCGGAAGCATGAAATTTCAGCGCAATACAAAGGGCAGGCGAGGAGATCGGTGTGAAGAACAAAAAACTTGGCTAGATTTATTTGCTACCGCGACGCTCTGCCGCGATAATGCGCGGAATTCCGGCGAGATCGTTGGTGACTGCCACGGACGTCCATTGCTGGGCATCGAGTAGCGGTTCCACTGCGGAGAGGCTGTCGAAGCCGAGCTCGGCGACGATTATTCCGCCGGGCTTCAGATGTCGGGCGGCCAGAGCAATCAGGTCGGGATACAGCTCGTAGCCTTCTTCGCCACCGTACAGAGCAAGGGGGGGCTCGTGGTCGCGAACCTCGCGGGCCAGTGTGGCGGCGCTGCGTTTCGAGATGTAGGGCGGGTTGCTGACGACGAGATCGAGGCTGGGCTGAAACGGGCTGACGGCGTGGAGAGTGGATTCGACTTCGGCAATTTCGTTATTCGCGGCAGTGCGAAATTGGAGAGAAGACCATTGAGTAAGGTCGGATTCGAGGAATGAAATGCGATCGGCTACGGAGTGGCGGTCGGCGTTTCTGTGCGCGACGGCAAGGGCGGCGGGGGAAATGTCCGTAGCGTAAATTTTGGCAGCAGGCAATTCTTTTGCTAGCGCAATGGCGAGGCATCCAGAGCCGGTTCCGATGTCAGCGATGCTGAAACCATCGCCACTGGTTTTTTGCGGACGGCCGGCGCGAAGTTCGCGCAGCGCGAGACGATCAAGGGCCACTTCGATGACGTGCTCGGTTTCCGGGCGGGGAATGAGCACGTCGGGATTTACTTCAAATTCCAAACTCCAAAATTCCTGCTTGCCGGTTAAGTGCTGAGTGGGTTCGCCGGCGGCACGCCTGGAGATTAAGGTTAGGAATAGATTCGCTTGCCGCGGAGTGAGGTGCTCCTCCGGGTGCGCGTAGATCCAGGTGCGATCTCGTTGAAGCACGTCCAGCAGGAGCAGTTCGGCGGCCAGCGTGTAGGAGGGCACCTGCGCATCACGAAGAAGAGAGATTCCATTGCGGAGAGCTTCGCGAATTTCCATAGAGCTGCTCGAAGGGGTGGCGGCGGACTGTTGGTGATTCACGAGTAGAACTCTTAGCGGGAAATCAGGCGACGCCCAGTTCTTGATCGAGGCGTTCCGCTTCGTAATGAGAGACCAGCCCGTCGACAAGCGGCGCCAGCTTACCGTCCAGCACTTCGGTGAGCTGATGAAGAGTCATTCCGATGCGGTGATCGGTGACGCGATTCTGCGGGAAGTTATAAGTGCGAATTTTTTCCGAGCGATCTCCGGTTTTGATTTGGCCGCGGCGTTCGGCAACGATGGCGGCTTGTTGTTTTTCCTGCTCCAACTCGTACAAGCGCGCGCGAAGGACGCGCATGGCTTTAGCACGATTCTTGATTTGCGATTTTTCGTCTTGTTGCGAGACAACCAAGCCGCTGGGCAAATGGGTGATGCGCACAGCAGAGTAGGTGGTGTTGACGGACTGACCGCCGGGTCCGGAAGAACAAAAGGTATCAATGCGCAGGTCCTTGGCTTCAATCTTGATGTCGATTTCGTCGGCTTCGGGTAGCACTGCGACGGTGGCCGCGGAAGTGTGGATGCGGCCCTGCTGTTCGGTAGCAGGCACGCGCTGGACGCGATGGACGCCGCTTTCGTATTTGAGTTTGGAATAAACTTTGTAGCCCTGAATGGCGGCGACGATTTCCTTGAGGCCGCCCAGCGTGGAGGGCGAGCTTTCGAGTACTTCCACTTTCCAACCGAGCACTTCGGCGTATCGCGAATACATGCGAAAAAGTTCAGCGGCGAAAAGGGCGGCTTCGTCGCCACCGGTGCCAGCGCGAATTTCGACGATGACGCTCTTTTCATCGTTGGGATCTTTGGGAAGGAGGAGCAGTTTGAGTTCGCGCTCGACAGTTTCTTTGCGGGCGACGAGTTGCTTTTCCTCGTCGTAAGCCATCTGCTTCATTTCGGAGTCTTCGGCCTCGCCAATCATCTGATGAGCGCCGGCTAGATCCTTTTCGATTTGCTTGAACTGCCGGTGCTTTTCAACGATTTGTTCCAGTTCGGCGTGTTGCTTGGCCACTTTTTGGAAGTGCGAGGTGTCGGAGACGATTTCCGCGGTGGAAAGCTGCCTGGTCAGCTCGTCGTAACGAGTGGCCAACTGATCCAATTTTTCCGATAAGGTAAATGTAGCCATAAGTCCTCTGCAAATCTGCGAAGTAACGATGCGTTAGAGAGCGGATAGATACAGAAGCAATAACGGAGCCGACAGGCTCGAGGAGGGGCCGCTAATAAAAAGTTGAAATCACTGCACAAATCTTAGCATGCTTTTTTGGTGCGACGGGTGAGGAACACCACGCCACACAGACCAGCGAGAAGCAACGCAATGGTGCCAGGTTCAGAAACACCGACTGGGGTACCACCGCCACCGCCTGGGGGAGTTACACCGCCACCACCTGGAGGGGTTACACCACCGCCTCCTGGCGGGGGAGTCGAGGACTTATTATTACCGTTGACGCCGCCACCACCTGGAACCGGGAAAAACGGAGCAGCGGGAACGAAAGGCGCACCACCGGCACCACCCGGCTGATTGGCAGGGCCGGCGCCAAAAGCGGGGATGGGAGCGGAATAGGCAGCCAAATAAGGAGTGGAAGTGGATGGCGGAATCACCGGTGCATTAAAATCTTCGGCGGCAGGTTCCGCAGGAGAATTAGGCCGGATGGGCATGGCAGAAATGCGGTTTCCGCAACGAGTGCGGGCCATGGAGTGGCCATCGGTTAGAACGGTTTCGCCCTTTGGCAAAGCCAATTGATGTTTGGTCCAGTACACGTTATTGCCGATGCGATAGGAGACGTACATCATTTGCGGGGCCGACAAAGTAACGCGGCGGACATTTGCAAGATTGAAGTCGGAATAGTGTTGGGCGACGACAGGATCGATCGCGACTGCTCGTTGCAGTTCCTGGGGAGTCTCAGCTCCTCCGGCGATCACTGAGTACGGGAAAATTGCGCGTGGACCTGCGGAGATCTGCAACGCCGAAGGCAGCGGCCAGATTGGGGCTACTGCCGTTTGTTCGGCGGCCAAAGGCTGATTCTCAGTGCGGCCAAAATGCGAAGAGCTCCAAAGGATGGCGAGCGAGCACACGGCTACAAGGGCGAGTAGAAGATAAACTCGGGGACTTGGAGAGAGGCGGGGCTTGGCATTTTCCATAGTTTTGGCTCTGCGTGGAGTTCCACCGGACTGGGGAGGACGGGAGGACACCTGACACCTGGCGAAACTAGAATGGTCAGACGGGCAGTTATGACCTTCTATATCGTAACACTAATCGGAGCGACAAAACAGGGAAAACACAATGTTATGAAAGAGTTAACAGGCACGTTAGGTGCCAAACATTTGCCGCCGCGAGGTGCGTGGGACGGTCCGAACCTAGTGGGAAGATTGATGCACGGGTAGATGTGTACTACATTTGGTCCGCATATGGATGACGGCGCGCAGAGGACTATTAAGGTTACCGAACAGGAACAGCCGCGGGAGGACGCGGGCCTGGGATTCCTGTGGGATTTTTGGTATCCGGCTCTGCGAAGCACGGAAATTACGGGGCGGAATCTGGGTACCGCGATGCTGCTGGAGGTGCCGCTCGTTCTGGGGCGGACTGCCGAGGGCCAAGCGTTTGCAATGCGGGATTCTTGTCCACACAGAGGCATTCCCCTTTCGCAGGGAAGGTTTGACGGAAAGGCCGTGGAGTGCAGCTATCACGGTTGGAAGTTCGATGCGTGCAGCGGGCAGTGCCTGGAGATTCCATCGCTATCCAGTCATGACAAATTGCGAGTGGAGCGAATTTATGCCGGTCATTATCCGTGCGAAGAACGCGACGGTTATGTCTGGGTGTACATGACCGCACCGGGAGCGAGAAAGGTTTCGAGTGTTCCGGCCGTGCCGAAGTTGCCAGTGTTCAGCGACAAGTACAAGATCACGCGATTATCCTGCGAGGTTCCTTCCCACGTGGACCAGGGAATCATTGGACTGATGGATCCGGCGCATGGTCCTTTCGTGCACCAGTCGTGGTACTGGCGAAGCCGGCACAGCATTCATGAGAAGGAAAAGCATTTCGAGCCCATTCCCAACGGTTTCCGGATGAGCCGGCACGAACCGTCGTCCAATAGCGCGCCGTACAAATTATTACGATATTTTTCGGGCCAGCCAACCACCACGATGATCGACTTCGTATTACCAAATATTCGCCTGGAAGAAATTCGCAGCGGGCACCTGTGGTTTTCGAGCCGAGCGACGGTGACGCCGGTGCGACGGGATTTGACGCGTATCGATTTCGTGGCGGCGTGGAATCTGGTTCGCTGGATGCCGCTGGTGGTACCGATATTTCGAGTGTTTGCAAAAAAGTTTTTGCGGCAAGATCAGGAAACCATGATTCAGCAGGCGGAAGGATTGAAATACGATCCCAACCTGATGTTGATTGACGATGCGGACCGACCGGCGAAATGGTATTTCGCGTTGAAGGCTAATTTATTGCAGTCACGCGAAAGCGGAATGCCGATGACGCACCCGCTGTCAGGACCGGTGACGCTGCGGTGGCGGAGTTAACGACTAGATCGGTCGAGCGACGTTGGGGAAGTTCAGCCAAACTTTAATCCCACAGAAATGAGCGCCTTCCGTGCAGATTGGAGTGGTCACTCCGGCACGGACATAACAGGGCGGTCCAATATAGCGAGCGATGTCAGGATGGACCTGGCGCAATTGCTCCAGTTCGTCGATGGAGGATTGGTAGATTTCTTCCTGGGCGTTAAAGCAGGTGCGCATGGTCCATTTGTGCAGCAAATGGAGGAGCGATCCGGTTTCGACCAGGCGAATGGACTTCGCGTTGGGTAAGAGATACAACGCAGATTCTGGTTCCACGCCGCGATCCAGCAGTTGATTTTTGGCGTCCCAGGCGTCCTGCATGGCGCGCTCATAAACTTCGCGGGCTCTGGGATTTTGAAGAATCAATTTTGGAATAATGAAATCAGGCTCGCGGGTGTCCGCCAGGGTCAGGAGCGGGCGCGAGCCGGGGACCATGCGATGACGCTGATCCTGGCTGTCGGCGGTGTGGCTGATTTTTTTGGCGAAAGTGTAATTCACATGTTGCAAGGCACGCATCATGGGCGCATGCACACCGACGTTCAAAGTTTCCAGGCGATAGAGGTTTCTGGCGGGATTGAGAAGCCGGTCGAGTGCTTCGACGTCTGAACACTGAGCTTCCGTAATTCCGATTACCGCGCGATAGGATTGCGCGATCACGCGCTGAGCATTGGCGGAATAATCGATGAGTTTGGAAGTCTTCCCGTTCAGGCTGGAATCGAACTCGCGAGCGAAGGCGTTGTTTGCTATTCCGTTTTCTGAGGCTGGGGCAGTGGGTGATGGGCCGTTTGAGCGAACCTCCTGGCGTTCGCGCCATTCCGGCAATTCTTCGATGGGTTGCGTGTTGAAGCGATCGAAAAATTGCGCGTCGAGTTCCTTCACGTGCGCGACCATAGCGCCAATGACCGAGCGCGCTTCCGTAGGCGTATCACTGGCGGTGCTCATGCGCCACAAACGATGCAGAGTGATGCCGGAAACGGTGTGCACCATGGTGGTGAACGCGGCCACCGGCAAGACGTAGCGAGCCACTTCAATGGCGCGCTTCTCGGCGGAGCGCTCGATTTTCTGAGCGCGCTTAGGATGCGACATCGGACCAATGTTCCAGATGCCGGTGAGAATCGAACGGGCGTCGGCGATCAGCAGCGCGGATAGTTCGCGGTAGTAATCCCAGGCGCGCACGATTGCGCGTTCGTAAATATCCTTGCAGGCGTCATCAAAAAACAACGATGGCGGGGGCACGTACGCGTGGGCGCGATCGAGCCGAACGTAGCGCTGGCTTTGCTGCTCGGAATTGTAGAAAGGATGGGCATGAAGAAAAGACCAGACGAATTGGCGGCTGATATTTTCCAGGCCAAATTCGAAATGGGCATGTTGATAAACGGTGTGATGACCGCTGTAAAAGGTGCCGGCGCCGATGTTGAGGCGCTGCTTGTCGGTGATTTCCTCGGGGCCAATTAATTTCGAGGCGTAGCAGGTGCGGGCCGCGGCGATGGCGGAATCGAAAGGATGCGCGAAGGAACTGCGGAGGGTCACGCGCGGAGGGCCAGTGTCCACCAGGGCTTGGGCGCGCGCGCGGTCATCGAACATGCGAGTTTGGTCAGCCACGATGGAAGGGTATTCTACACGCGGTTGGAGACAGAGACACCACGCCGTGGAGTGGACGGCGTGATGCCTGAGGAAAATAAAACCGCAGTTTTGGAATTGTAGAACGAACTATTTTTTTGCGGCGTTGGCGGCGTTGACTTTCGCAGCGGCGTCGGCGTATTTCTTGGTGAAACGCTCAACGCGGCCGGCGGTGTCGATAAGTTTCTGCTTGCCAGTGAAGAAGGGATGGCAGCTGGAACAAATTTCCACTCGCAGGGTATCGCCCTTGATGGTCGAACGCGTGGGGAAAGTGTGGCCACAAGCGCAGTGCACGCTGACGGCGTGATAATCGGGATGAATACCGGGTTTCATATGGAGGCTCCAATCCATCGCGTCCGGTCTGCACGGCAAAGCAGCGAAAAATGCCGCGTCGCTAGGTCGCGAGGTAAGAAGCGATTATACGCGAGCTGTCAAACGTTTGCTAATTGGGGTAGCTAATCGGTTTGGCCAAACGGGGGCGCAGGCTGCCCGGACGGAAGAGTTTGCCTGATACTTTGCAAGGGTCGGTCAGGAAATGAAGGTACAGCCAATGCGATAGCCGCCGACTTCGGTACGCTGCGACCAGACGGGTTTCAGGTTCACGCGGACAGGCGGAAGAATGGGCACGTGGAGAACGGCCAGCACGGTCTCGGATAAGCCTTCCGAGGAGTCCAATTCCAGAGCGACCCCACCGAAGCCCAGGTCCAAAACGCGAGCGCGGCGAGAGCCTTGCTCTCCAAGAACGGCGTAAGCGTTTGTGCCGGTCATGGAGACACGCTCGGCCTTGCGTGGAACGGAGAAGGAGCGAGGGGCGGGAGACAACTCGGATTTTTTCGGTGCAGCTTCCCGCACAGGAGATGGGGCTGTGAACGGTCTCGATGGCGGAGCAGTGGCAGCCGCCGGCGTTTCTTCGGGCGCCGATGGCGAAGCGGCGGGTTCGGTTTTTTCCGAGGTTGGTTTTATTTCAACGGGAACCGGAGCGGAAAACGATGCGGTTTGTTCAGCCGGCGAACGCGTCTCCTGTTCCGCGGGCGCAGGTGCCGGAGTGATCATTGTTGGTGCTGAAGTACGCGCCGAAGCTTCGGAGGAGCGGCCCCGGTGAGAATCTTTGCGCTCATAGAGGCGCTCATCCGCGATGCGAATCAATTCTTCGGAAGTATCGCCATCCTGAGGATAGTTAGAAACGCCGTGGTCCATGCCCACGGTGATACCCAGTTGCAAGGCTTTTAGACTTTCTTCAAATACGGTCTCAACACGGCGGCTAAGCGCCAGGGCTTGCGGCGCATCGGTCTGCGGGAGGATGAGAGCAAATTCATCACCACCGATACGGAAGGCCAAGTCGGAAGTGCGCAACGCTTTCCGCAAAGTGGCAGCCGCTACGCGCAACACTTCATCGCCGCGCGGATGACCATGCTTGTCGTTGACTTCCTTGAAGCGATGCATGTCCATCATGACCAGGCCGAAGGGCAGGCTGTAGCGCTTGGCGCGATTGAGTTCGCGTTCGAAAGACTCGGTGAAATTGCGGCGATTATAAAGGCCGGTCAAAGGATCCGTGACGGCACTGAGTTGAAGTTTTTTTAGCTCATCGTATTCAATGAGAACCGGGACGCGGAGAAGTCCGGCGGTGGAGAACACATCCACGAGAGCGGTCTTGAGGGATACGGTGCGTTGGAGAGCCTCGCTGAGCTGACGGCGACGCGTCAACATCTCTTCCCACAATTGCAGGCAAACATTTTCGCGCAGGTCTACATGGGTGACGGCGCGAAGATAACGTTGCAGGAATTGGCCTCGAGCAGGGACGTCGAGAGTCTCGAGCGTGTCGGTGAGGAGCTCGAGGTAGGAATCTTCCAAAGACGTGCGCAGTGGCGCTGGGACGCCGGGGTTGGGCATAGCGGGTCTGAACCTAACCTTTGCCTGTCCCCGCGGGGGTGGGGTAAAACTCGGAGGCTACCCTCAGGAGGAGCATGCCGATATCCAATCGAAATAAGAGCAATTTCGAATTAGTTGCGGCACCGATTCAGGAGAGTGCGTGGCTATGCTATTACAAAAGCGTGGCATACGGCAACTTGGCCATTGGGACGGGTTTTGCGGAAAAGAACCGCAGTCAGAAAAAGTAACGACTAAAGGACTAAAAGTGGACTGAATTACTCAATAGGTCTGAGGAATTCCAAACCAAACAGGCGCATTTCGCCGGCGGTTTCCTGGCGGAGCACCCTGGCAACGATTGGGGGGGTCTCGCTGGGGACGATACTGGAGGAAGCAGGAGAAGGCGCGGGAATGGTCAAATGGACGATTTGATCGCGACGGAGTTGGTGAGCGGAAGTGATACAAGCTCCGGTAGCACTGATGTTAAGGGTCTTGGTTAGCTCCATAAAATCGGCCCCAGAGGCATCGGTCGCTCGCAGGAAGACGGGAACCTGAAGACGGAGACGGGCAGATCGTCGGGTCGAAGATGAGTCCAAGCGCTGGGTTTCCTTGAGAAGATCGATTTCCACTGTTCTCTCTTAGTACTAGGGACCTAGTACGAGTACGAGCATCTTGAGTGCCAGATGACTGGTAGATGTATCACCTGTAAGTTCTCTGGATTCAGTGGACTAGTTCGGAATTGGCAGACCCAAAATAGTTTCGAACGATTGCTATCGCGGGGATATCCATTTGAGTTCCAAGAATGTGCAAATGGAACGCTTTTACCATTGACAGCCTATAGGGCCTTTGCGAGTATGAGCCAGCTCGCACAGGAAAATTTTTGCCACTTTTGCGGGGAAGGCCTTAGACAGGACTGCAATGGTTGAGGATACAGTTTCGCCCTCGATTACCGAAGATAGCTCAACGCCAGCAATACGGGTAGTGGCTCCGGAGCAGGCCTCGGACACCCTGCCGGTAGGCCTGGTCCATGGGCTCATGGACGCGGTAGATAGCTCGTTGCTAGTGGGGGACCGAAACGGTCGAGTGCTCCTGATGAATCAGCGTGCACGGCAGTACCTGTTGACTAAAGGATTGGATCAGCAGGAAGGCCTGGACCTGTTTGAAAATATATTGAAGGTCGAACCAGGTCAAATTTTTTCACTGATAGAAAACGGGGAGCACCGCGTCGAGTTGGACATCGAACTGGCGGGCACGAAAACCAGAGCGCTGGTCAAGTGGATGCCGGAGCCGGATTGGTTAGTGGTGCAACTGGAGATTCCGACCAAGGAACAGCACACAGCGGCGTCGGAAGCGGCGACGCAGGTTACGGTTCAGGAGTTGTTGCAAGAGCGAGAGATCACTTACCGAAATTTGCTGGCTGCGTATTTGAAGCTGCAGGAAGTGAACCGGCAAAAAACCGTGTTTCTGGCGTCGGCGGCGCATGAACTGAAGACCCCGCTGGCGGTCATCAAAGGTTACTACGACCTATTGCTGACCGGTTCATTGGGGCGATTGTCGGACAAGCAGCAGGACATTCTCGAGGAATCGAAAGACAGCTGCGAGCGGCTGGTGCGACTGGTTTCCATGTTCCTGAATTATTCCGCGCTGGAAAGCGGAAAACTGGTATTGCAGCTTCGCGAGAACGATTTGCGGGATTGCCTGGACGAGTTGTCGAAGCGCTGGTCGGAAGCTTTTCAGCGCAAAGGCGTGAAGCTGGAGACCAACTTTGATCCGTCGATCCCAACGTTTCGATTTGATTACCAAAAGGTGCAGCAAGCCGCGGCGAACTTGCTGGATAATTCGTTGAAGCACACGCCGGCCGGTGGGAGCGTGACGCTGCGTGCCGGACCGCATTTCTGGGAGCGGCGGGTAGCCGGGATGGCTCCAACGCAGGAGCGCCGGCGCTTTCGCTTACCGCGCCCCAACAGCGTGGAGGTCAGCGTGGCGGATTCCGGACCTGGAATCGCCGCCGAGCATCACCAGGAAATTTTCGAAGACTTTGTGAGGGTGGATCGCAATACGTCGGGCATGGGTTTGGGCCTGGCGATCGCAAAACGGTTGATTCAGGCGCATCGCGGGAAGATCTGGGTGGAGAGCGAGCACCAGCGGGGCAGTACATTTACATTTTTACTGCCGATGGACCCGAATTAATTTCAAGGATTTCTGGCATCAGAAAGGAAAGTTCAATGGCTGCGAAAGAAGTAAAAGAAAAAATACTGGTTATCGATGACGAGCCCAGTATTCGAAAGTACCTGCAAACGCTTCTGGAAGTGGACGGCTTTCATGTGGAAGCGGTCAGCTCGGGAAAAGAAGCGATCGAAAAAGTGACCGCCGGGGAGCGGCCGGACTTCATCATTCTGGATGTGTTGATGCCGGAATTGAATGGCATCGAAACGCTCAAAGAACTGATGCAGATCGATCGCAGCCTCAACGTGATCATGCTGTCGTGCTCGAACGAAGTGGGCACGGTGGTGGAAGCGATACGGATTGGTGCGCACGATTATCTAACCAAGCCGTTCGAGAAAACCGAGTTGGACGCGGCCATGTTGAAATCGCGCCAGAAGAAACAACTGGTGACCGAGAATCTTGCGTTGCGCGATTACTGCGAACAGATCACAGAGGACATCAGCTTCCTGGCGGCCAGCCCGCAAATGGTGCGCATCCGGCAGCAGATTTTGCAGATCGCTCCAGTAGACGTGCCGGTATTTATCTGCGGAGAAAGCGGAGTCGGCAAAGAAGTGGTGGCGCGCATGATTCACTTGCGCTCCAAACGGCGCAGCCAGCCGTTCATTAAAGTAAACTGCGCGGCGTTGCCTGGAGAATTGCTGGAATCGGAGCTGTTTGGATTTGAGCAAGGGGCGTTTACCGGAGCGGTTCGGGCCAAGCCCGGAAAGTTTGAATTGGCGAATAAGGGCACCATCTTCCTGGACGAAATTGCGGAAATGACCACGCACCTGCAGGCGAAATTGCTGCACGTGCTGCAAGACCACCAGTATTCGCGGCTGGGCGGCCGACATCTGGTAGATACCGATGTGCGCGTGCTGGCGGCGACCAACGTGGACGTGCAAGAAGCGATGAAAACGGGCCGTTTTCGCGAGGACCTTTACTATCGCTTGAATGTGCTATCCATCAACGTGCCGCCACTGCGGGAGCGCACTTCGGAAATTCCGCTGCTGTTCCGGCATTTCCTGCAGAAATACAGCGAGAAGTTTGGCAAGACGCCGCAAGGTCCTTCGAAATACCTACTCGATGCGGCGGTCAATTATCCCTGGCCGGGGAATTTGCGAGAGTTGGAAAATTTCGTGAAGCGCTACGTAATTCTTGAGGATGACGAAGGCAGCTTGCGGGAACTGGTGGAAATGTCTTCCGCGCGACAGCGCACTTCTCCGCGCGCGGAGCCCGCGGTGCATCGCGAGCCCCAAGGACTCAAGGCGTTGGTGCGCGGTTTGAAGGACGAAGCGGAAATGGAAGCAATCGCCGACGCGCTGGAGAAGACCCGGTGGTGCCGCAAGGACGCGGCGAAAATGCTGGGCATCAGTTATAAGGCGCTGTTGTATAAGATGCGCCAATTCAATCTGGACACTCCGCGCACGCGGCGCGCCAGCGTGCCGGCAGTGGCGGCACCAGCAGCACCTGCCGTCCCAGCGGCGGAAGAACCGACTTCAGTGGGAATCGGGGGCCGGCACGAGTAGGTTCACGAACAGTGGGAGTACTGCGACCAGGCGTTAATCATTAGAGCACTTCCGGAATTGCTGCAACGGTTGCAGATAGCAGGGCCGTGCTGTTTACAGTATGGTCGCAGCTAAGGGGACGCGATCCGGAGCAAGCCAGCCGTCGCGTGGACGAAGGATGGGTGGAATGACGGAACGCCGCAACGCTCGCCGGTACGACCTATCTTTGCCAGTCATGATCAAAATTCCGGCGGAAGCAGGGGATTTACCAGCAGGTGAGACGCGGGACATTTCCACCCGCGGTTTATACTTCGTTATCGAACAAGAGATGCAAGCTGGTTCGGAATTGGACATCACGCTAACGCTGCCTCCCGAAGTGACTCATGGATCGGAAGTTTTCGTGCGCGCGGCAGGAAAAGTCGTGAGGGTGGATCCACGGTCGGAATCGCGCAACATGCGGCTAGGAGTGGCTGCGGTGATTGAACGGTACGATATTATTCGCGGGGAAAGCGCCCAGCATCACTGACCACGAGTGACGAGCCAGAAGCGGTCTGGCGGCTACGGACAGCCTTGTTGCCTGATTTGGGAAAGTTTATCGATCGCTTCGCCGTTCCCTTTTTTAGCGGCAGCCTGTAATAGCACCTGCGCTTGTTCGCAGCTTTTCGGAACTCCACCACCAATCAAATAAAGTTTGGCGAGGGTCACCTCGGCGGAGGTGTTTCCCTGGGCTACGGCGGACCACAAGGAGCGCGCTTGCTCGGCGGGATCCTGGCTGGACGAATTCGCAACCGGGGCGTTTTCTGATGCAGGGGCAGGCCGCGCATCGCGAAAAGTGCTGTCCGGTCTTGCCGGAGCCGGACTGGTTTGAGGAGGATAGCTGCCGGGAGTTGACGAAGGCGGCGACGAAGGAGCTGGTTGCGGCGCAGAAGCAGTCTCCTTTGCCGCGTCCGCAACCGCAGGAGCCGGCGAAATCGCGGCTTCCACCTGGGGCTTGGGCACGACGCCATCTTTTGGTGGCTCTGACTGCGAATCCCCGGAGGTCGCAGAAAGTTTCTGCCCCAACGAGATCAAAGACTGACCGACCGAAGCTCGAAAGGTGAAGAGCAAAATTACCAGCGCCGCAAAACCGATAGCGATAGCCGCTATCGCTGAACCCGGAACACGAGACTTTTCCTGCTCCCGTAAGCCTCCGGGAAAATTCCATTCACTTAGGATAGGCGCTGTCGGGGCTGGCTGGTCAAGAGGAGTCGCGGAGAATGACGCTGGTGTACTCGTCACTTTATGAGCTTCGCTGGAGTTTAATGTTTGGCCAAACTTTTGTTCCAAGCTCGGCAAGCTTTTGGGACTATCCACCAGAGGGTCGGGAGCAGGGTGCTTCGGCGGTTCCCAAGCGGCCTGCTGCTTACTCGAGCGTGAACCATTGGCCCTTTCTGAACGAGCCTCAGAGAATGATGGGGTAACGGAACCGCCAAGCTGCCTCAGCCAGTTTCTCACCGATTCCAGGAATTCGCTGGTTACGTCGGTGAAGCGCAGGCCCGCAACTTTGCCGTCATCCTTAGTCCAGTCAATTTTGCCAAAGCCCTGAAGTTTTTGAATACCGTCGATGCTGAACGAGAATGGGATTCTCCCGCTGGGGCGCACTGGGGTCACTGCGCGAAAACTGAAACCTTCCTCGGAAATCGTCAACATCATGCCGCCGTTACTCGATTCCAGCTCGACGTAGATGAGTTGATCTAATTTTACGCTCGGCGATTGCGAGCGCAGCGGTTCTTCCATCATTGACCAACCTAACGAGAATGCCGCCAGCACTTATATATTGACGGGTAACAAAAAGCACTGCCAAAAGCGCGTCCGGTGGCGGATATCCGATGAGAAGGCAAAACACCGGGCGGTTACGTGTCTAAGGGCGGGGTACCTAAGTGTTACATAATGATAGGCCGGTTGTGTAGCTTCCGGGCGACATTGGCGCTAAGAGACCCGCCTGTGAATGTGGAAAACTGTCTCTGTTATGCTCCGAAGACTTCCCGTTGCGCTTCACATAGGAGACTCGTTTGAAAGGTTTAGTTGTATCGCGGAGCCGTGCCTTCGTGGCATTACCTAGCAATATCAATGGGTTACGGGTAAATTCGTCTTCTCCTCGCCTTTGCGCGACAGTTGGTTCATGGAGTGCATCCATGGAACGCAACGGTTCTTTATGACACTTACACCAGGTACGGGTACGACCCCCAAGGCGCTCAGCAGCGTTATCCCCCCTGACCACGTGCTCTTTGGGAGATCCCCGGCAATGGCTGAGGTGCGCAGTCGAGCCGAAAAAATCAGTCACACCAATATACCGATCTTACTGTGCGGCGACGGGGGCACAGGAAAAGAAGCCGTGGCTCGTTGGATTCACGCCCGGTCGGGGTTCGGCCAAGGCCAGTTTGTAAAAGTCAATTGCGCAGCGATACCGGGAAATTTGCTGGAGAGTGAATTATTTGGTCACGAAACGGGGGCGTTTACCGGAGCACATACTGCGAAGCCCGGTCGAGTAGAGCTGGCCGACAACGGCACGCTGTTTCTTGACGAAATCGCCGACCTGGAAATGGCTCTGCAGAGCAAGCTTTTGCATTTTCTTCAGGACGGCCGTTTTGCACGGCTGGGAGCGACAGCGGATCGCGCGGTCAACGTGCGCGTTATCTGCGCCACCAACAAGGATCTGGAACAGGAGATCGCCGCCGGCAACTTTCGCGAAGATTTGTTTTATCGCATCAACGTGGTGCGATTTCGATTGCCCCGCTTGCGCGAGCGGAGAGAAGACATACCCGTCTTGGCAGAATATTTCCGGACGTTGCATCAAGAACATTTTGCGATTGAGTCGCTCCCGCTCAGTGGAGAAATTCTCGAATATCTGCAGAATTCCAATTGGCCCGGGAATGTTCGCGAACTTTCGAATGGCATGGCCCGGCATGTTCTGATCGGGCCGGAGGCCGCTTTAGGGGCAACGGTCCGGCCGGTGCAGACCCGTGGACAATTGCGTGTTAAAGCGGCTGTAGGCCAGATTCCCTTGAAGCGCATCGCCAAGGCAGCGATACAGGAACTGGAGCGCAACGTGATCCTGGATTCCCTGCGGGCTCACCAGTGGAACCGGCGTAAGACCGCGGCAGCGCTACAAATCAGCTATCGCGCACTTATTTACAAAATTCGCGATGCCGGACTGACATCGCGGCGTCCCGTGCGGGCACCGGCGCAGACTCAGAGAGCCATAAACTCCTTACCGTAAAGCCAAATCCCAAAGTCAAAGAAATGCGCGAGAGACGCAACAGCGCGCTTCCCTTCCGTCTATTACCTATACGTTAACTACAATAAATATTATCTTACAGTAAAGACGGGGGTACAGTTTTGTTCCTTAGTACAGGACACACCTGAACCAAATTTGCCCCACCCGCCAGTAGTCGCCCACCTCAGCGAAATTTAATCTGCCTCCAGACGATATTCGGGGGAGATATGGCAATGCGTAAGAACTGTTTTGGGCTGCGGGAGCGCAGGAATTCTCAGGGCGCGGGATTGATTCTGTGGTGCTTCGCGACGCTTGCCCCCCTGTTGGGAATCAGCGGTTGCACGGGAATGGTAAACGCACAAAAGCCAGGAGCGCAGTCGGCGGTACAGGTGGTGCCGGCGGCCGTGAACTTTGGGAGCAGTGGGGTGGGCAAAGTGGTCACGCAAACCGCCACGGTGGCAAACACCGGTGCGACGCCGATTACCCTGACACAAGCCAGTGTTTCCACCACGGAGTTTTCGATTTCGGGCCTGAAATTTCCGGTGGTCATCGCCGCGGGGCAACGGGCCGGCTTCACAGTGTCGTTCAAGGGCGCCAAGGCCGGAAAAATCAACGGAGTGCTGAATTTTCACGGTGACAGCTGGCTTTCGGATCCGGTTGAACTAAGTGGCGACGTGGGGAACAACTCGCCGCAACTGAATATTTCTTCCAGCAATCACAATTTCGGCAATGTGACGGTCAATACGGTTGCCAGCGCGGCGTTGACGGTTACAAATTCCGGCAATGCCGATCTCAAGATTTCGAATGTCTCGGTAACTGGCGCGACATTCGCGGCCGCGGGAATCAAGCTACCTGCCGTCGTGGCGGCGGGTCAGAACGCGGTATTCGAAGTGAGCTTCTCGCCGAAGAGCGCCGGAAGCTACATGGGAACAGTGTCGATCGCGAGCAACGATCCAGAGTCACCAACAACTAAGGTCGAGCTCAAGGGCGCTGCGACTACGGAGTCCGTAGGAAAACTGACGGCCACCCCGGCGGTGCTCAGTTTCAGCAGCGTTAAGGTAGGAAGTTCGGTATCGGGGACCACTATCCTGCGAAACGCGGGAAACGCAAACATCACGCTTTCGAAGATCGATGTAAACGCCGCGGGTTTTTCCGTGGCTGGCGTTGCCACGCCGGTTTTGATGGTTCCGGGGGAAAACCTGGCTTTAACAGTAAAGTTCAGCCCCAACGCTGCGGGCACGAAGAGCGGAACGATCGCTCTGGTCAATGCGCAGGGAGGCATCACCAGCGTAAGCGTTTCCGGAACGACTGCAGCGGCGCCACCACCACCGCCGGCAACATCGAGCCTGACCGTCTCCCCGGGAAGCATCAACTTCGGCAGCGTAGTCGCGGGCGTGGCGAACACCCAATCGGTGCAGATCAGCAATTCCGGAACGGGTAGTGTCTCGGTGACCGCAGCTAACATTACCGGTGCGGGCTTCAGCACGTCTGGGCTTAACTTGCCGATGACACTCAATTCCGGCCAGTCGAGCACGTTCAATGTGCAGTTCAACCCCAGGACCGCCGGAGCCTCCGCAGGAAACTTGGCGATTACGAGCAACGCTTCGATCACGCCGCACACAATCGCATTAACCGGCACGGGCGTAGCTGCCGGAATGACACTGTCCGTGAATCCTTCGAATGTGAGCTTCGGAAGCGTGACGGTAGGCAACAGCGCCACGCGGACGATCACGGTGACAAACACCGGGAACTCAAATGTGGCGATTTCGAGCGCCAGTGTAAGCGGAAGCAGGTTGACGCTGATGGGTGGATCGGCAGTGACGCTGGCACCATCGCAAAGCATCGCACTAACGGTGCAGTTCGCACCGACCAGCGCGGGCGCTGTGAACGGCAGCGTATCGATTGCCAGCAACGCCAGTGGGTCGCCAGCGGCGATTTCCGTTGCGGGCACCGGAGTGACGCAAGCGCAACACACCGTGAGCTTGTCGTGGGATGCCAGCGCTTCGGCAAGCGGCTATAACGTTTACCGCAGTCTGTCGAGCGGCTCCGGGTACGCGAGACTGACTAACGGGTTGGACGCCGCGTTGAGCTACAGCGACAACACGGTGCAGAGCGGGCAGACCTACTTCTACGTGACTACCGCAGTGGATTCGGCTGGTAAGGAGAGCGGGTACTCCACGGAAGTATCGGCGAATATTCCGTAGTTGAATGGAAGCGAGAGGGTAGAGTTACGCGACGCGTGTTGGTGCAAGGCCAGGAATGAAAGCGTTCGCTAAGCGAGTTTGCCCATGCGACGCAATTCCTCGAGGTACGGCGGAAGAGTGTCGCGCCAGTGGCGGACATGAATCCCCAGCGCGTTGAGCGCCGCAGGCGACAATACGGAATAGGCAGGGCGCTTCGCAGCGCGCGCGGCTTGCACGGTGTTTATAGGCTTTATGGGATTGGTTTTTCCCGCTTGCCGAAGTACCTCGGAAGCAAACTCAAACCAGGAACAGGTGCCGGAGTTGGTCACGTTGACGAAGCCGCGTGCGTCGGCATGAACGAGGCTATGAAGCGCGACGGCCAGATCGCGCGTGAAGGTTGGAGAGCCCACCTGATCGGAAACCACGGATAGCTCCGGCCGCGTTTCCGCCGCGCGAAGAATTTTTTCCGGAAAGCTTGAGCCGCTGGCACCGAATAGCCAGGAGGTGCGAACGATGCACCAATGTTGGAGATTATCCTGAATAGCTTTCTCGCCGCGGGCTTTGGATTCTCCGTACACGTTTATCGGCGCGATGGGGTCCGTGGGTTCGTAAGGACGAGTGGCGGCGCCATTAAAAACGTAATCGGTGCTGATGTATAGGACCTTGGCGCCGTAGTTGCCGGCGACGATAGCGACGTTTTCGGTGCCTTGGGCGTTTACGGCAAAGGCGGCATCGGGGTCGCGTTCGCTGCCATCCACGTCGGTGTAGGCAGCGGTAAGCACAATCCATTCCGGGCGTATGGCGGCGACGAGGTGCTCCACTTCTTCGCGATTGCGGATGTCCGCATCGCGCGAGGTGGCGGGAATCAGGTCATCTCCCTTCCATTCCTGAAGGATGTCTTTTCCCAGCATGCCATTGGCGCCGATGAGCAGGACGCGCATCGGTTACTTAAATTGCGTTTCCCAGTCGTAAGCGATATTTGGATCGTTATAGGCGAGGCGAAGTTCGTCCGCGGGATTGTAATGGCGGTCCGTGAAATACAGCAGGTTGATGGGCTCGATGCCCAGCGCTTTGTACCCGTGACCGACGCCGGGAGGGATCAAAATTTCCCAAGGGCGAAACCGGCCGACGTATAGGGTATTGATAGCGCCGAAAGTTTTGGATTGGCGGCGCAAATCGCAAAGAAAAATCTGAAGCATGCCGGAGACGGGAGCCCACAGATCCGTCTGTTCGGAGTGATAGTGAATGGCTTTAATGGTTCCGGGATAGGTGAGCGTGAAGGAGACCTGAACGTTGCGCGTGCCATCGGGCACCATGCCGGAAGCTAATCCCTTACCAAGGCGCGCGAGTTCGGTGAAAAAGCCCCGATCATCGGGGTGGACCTGCAGGGGCTCGATGAGGACGCCCTCGATGAGGTCCGGAGAATCGGGTCTGGCGATAATTTTTCCAAGGGTTTTCTCGGAACGGGCGCGAATCGCCAACTCGATGCCGTTTTTAGTTCCAAGAGAAACAATTTTTTCCTGCTGAGTGGTGGAAACATCTACCGGCATGAGCGAATCTCCTGAAATGTAAAAAGCAGTTGTTGCGAAGAATGCGAAATTGATTTAACCGCCCGCCAGTTGTTGCAGCACACGCCGCGATTCCTCGGCAAGCGGCGAACCGGGATTCAAGCTGATGGCCTTTTCAAGCTGCGTTCGTGCGCGAGTATTGTCTTTCAATTTTTGATAGGTAGCACCCAGGTGATACCTGTAGCCGGCATTGTCCGAGGACTTGGTGACGGCTTCCTCCAGCAGCGGCGCGGCCACGGAATAGGCGCCGTTCTGATAATAAGCCCATCCCAGGGTGTCGGCGGTATTGGGAGAATCGGGCAAACCGCGGCGGGCAGCCTGCGCCAGGATGAGCGCGCGGTTTACGCTGCCACCGTGTTCCAGCAGGAGGTACGCGAGATTGTTGGAGGCCAGCGGATTTTCCGGTTGCGAGCCCAGCACTTTCTCGTAAATCGATTGTGCGGTCTGCCAATTGCCCATGCTTTCGTAAAGACTGCCAAGTGCAGCTTGCAGGGACATGTTATTGGGGGCCAGCTCGATGGCTTGCTGATAAGTGGAGACGGCGCGATCTTTGTCGCCGCGACCGGCTTGCAATTGAGCCAGCAGCAGCAAGGAGCTGACGTTGCGCTTGTCGAGTTGCACGGATTTTTCGAGAGTTTTTTCGGCGTCGTCAGGTTGTTTGTTTTGCAGCAAAGCCTGAGCCTGAAGAAAGTAAAGCGGCGCGCTGTTCGAATGTTTGTCAATGGCGGATTGAATCAAGCGCAAGGCTTCTTGAGGTTTGTTGGAGCGGAAAGCGACGTCCGACAGACCCTGGAGCGCCTCGATGGAATCGGGGTCGCGGGCCAGGGCTTGATGAAACTGCGTTTCGGCTTCGCTGAAGCGTTTTTGAATGACGCGAAGTTGACCCAGCTTTACGTAGCCTAGGGGGCGATCTGGAGCGAGGGCGATAAGCTCGGTAAGGTTGGACTCCGCGTTGGCGGCATCGCCCTGATGCATCCTCGCGGTGGCATCAAACAGATAACCTTCCGCAGCGCGCGGGGCGATTTTTTTGAGTTCAGCGGCGATGTTGTGCAATCCGGCCCAGTCGCTGCGCTGGAGCGCGCTTTCTCCCAAGGCTTGCCAGGCTTCAAAGAGCGAAGGAGTGATGCGCACGGCGGCTCGTAATTCAGTTTCGGATTCCTGGGTCTTGCCTTTTTGCTGCAGCGCCAACCCCATTTGGTAGTGCCCGAAGGCGTTGTCCGGGGCGGCGGTCAGGGCTTTCTGCAAGGTGAGAATGCCGGCGTCGACTTTGCCTTGCTGAAGCTGAATTTCCCCCTGCAATACCTGGGCTTCCAGATCCTGGGGTGCGGCCTTGAGCAAATCATTGTTGAGAGATGCGGCTTCATCGACGCGACGATTCAATATCAACAACTGGATATATGTTTTGCGAACCTGGTGGTCCTTGGGATATTGCGATACCAGGGCTGAGAATTCCGCCAGAGCTTTGGCGCTGGCTCCGCGACCGAGATAGTAGTCTCCCAACATGCGATATGCGGCAGGATCGTCTTTCAGTTGCTGCTTGGCTTCGGTGAGCACTTTTTCTGCGAGGGCGTCCTGGCCTTCGTTCATGTAAACGGTAGCGAGTGCGGCGCGGGGAAGCGGATTTGTGGGGGCCGCGGTTATTGCGGACTGAAATTCGTTTGCGGCGTCGTTCCAGCGACGCTGCTGCTGATAAAAATTCCCAAGAGTCATGATCGGCGTGATGCCATTGGTTTTCAGCGATTTGGCCTTCTTTAGATTTTCTTCGGCTTTGGCGGCTTCGCCCGCTCGCGCATACAGCATCCCGAGGTGCATAAAAACATCCGGCTGGCCGGGAGCCATTTCGGTGGCGTCCTGGGCTTCCTTGAGCGCGGTTTTCGAATCGCCCAAAACTTCGTCGGAAGAAGACAAGACGATCTGGGCATCCGCATTTTGGGGGTTGGCGCGAAGAATGAGCAGGGCACGATTCTTGGCGTCCTGGGCGCTTCCGCCGTGTAGGGAGAGTTGAGCGAGTTGCAGTTGAGCCGGCCAATTATCCGGTTGCAGCTCCACTGCGCGGGTCAGTTCGCGAAAGGCCGAAGCCAGACTTCCCAGCTTTATCTGGCACAGCCCCAGCTTGTAATGGGCTTCGGCCGAGTATTTATCGGCCTGCAGCGCTTGCCCGTAATAAATCATGGCCTCGGGGTATTTAGCCTGGCTGAACTCATGGTCACCCTTGCTGATGGCTTTTTGCCTTTGAACCGCAGGGTCGCGATGGCATGAGGACAATAAGGAAGTAACCGGGAGGAGCAGCAACAAAAGGGAGGCGAGGCGCCGATTAAAACTCATAAGTAGGTCGCAGGGCCTGGATGGGACACCACAAGGCAATTTATCCCGCAGGGAGGGCAAAGAGAAGGACAAACTGGAGGCAGATTTCTAAGGGTAGGAAGAGGTCCAAAATGGCACTCTTTGGACGAGATGCTAAGCCTCACCAGCAAACGGGAGAAATTCCCGACCCAATATGGCAGAACAATTCCGTTCTTCGGTCGTGAACAAGATTAGGGGTTAGCGATAGGTGACACATCCAAGTCCTGGGTATGTTAAGCGTATGATAAAATGGACCTTAGTGCTAAGTTTAGAAGAGGCTCGTGGGAACCAAATCCGCGAAGGTGGCAGGGCCCGTGCAGACTATAGTACCAGAGCCTACATCTAACCGTTCGAGTAGCATAATTATCCTGCCCTAAAAAAGCGCAGAGTGAAATCAAAGAGGTAGTCATGGCCGCGACCCGCGAGCTTACGCCAGCAGACGCAAAACGAGTGTTCAGACGGTATTGGTGGATCTTGCCGATAACCACGGTGCTCTTAGGGAGTGTCGGCTACATAGCCACCCGAGTGTTGCCGAAGCGCTATACGTCCCAGACGATGGTGCTGGTCGAGGACCCGGCGGTCTCCGCGAAGTACGTCGACCCCGTAGTCACGGCGGACCTGTATCGTCGTTTGGCAACGATGCAGCAACAGATTTTGAGCCGGACGCGGCTGGAGCCGGTCATCAATAAGTTTGGATTGTTTCCGGATGATCGTAATCGGGTCCATATCGATGACTTGGTGGAAAGACTGCGAGACGCGATCACCATTAAGCCCGTGGAAGCGATGGCCGGAACCGGGCAGCATGCGTTGCCGGGCTTTTATATCAACGCAACCTTCCCCGATCCACAACTGGCCCAGCAGGTTTGCACCGAGATTACTTCCATGTTCCTGGAGCAGAACCTCACCTCCATCACTCAAGGGGCGGACGCCACAAATAAATTCATCGGTGAACAACTCGCGGAAGCCAAGACCAAGCTGGATGAACAAGACGGGAAATTGGCGCAGTTCAAGCGGCAGTATCTGGGATCTTTGCCGGACGAAGTTCAAAACAACATCAGCTTGCTTTCCGGGATGAACTCCCAACTGGAAGCCAATACGCAGGCTCTGAGCCGCGCGGAACAAGACAAAGCGTTCAACGAATCGCTACTCAGCCAGGAAGAATCCAATTGGAAGGTTCGACAAACCGGGGGACAAAACCCGGACACCGTCGACCAGCAATTGAGCCTGTTGCAAGACCAGTTGACGAGCCTGTTATCGCGATATACGCCAGACCATCCGGATGTGATCAAGACCCAGAACCAGATAGCCGAGTTGCGAAAGCGCATGGCCGAGCCGCAAAAGGCCCCGGTCGCGAACCCCAACGTTCAAGCATCGCGGGAATCGCCACAGATGCAAACGTTGCGGGCAAAATTGAAGCAGGACGATCTCAACATTGCCGGACTGCTGCGTCAACAAGCGCAAATACAAGCGCAGACGCGGCAGCTCGAAGGGCGCGTGGCATCCAGCCCGATGGTGGAGCAGCAATACAAAGAAATGACGCGAAACTATCAGACCGCGCTGGAGTTTTACAACGACCTGCTGAAGAAGAGCCAGAACTCGGCAATGGGCGCAAACCTGGTCCACGAGCAGAATGGCGAGCAGTTCAAGATTTACGATCCTCCGAGTCTTCCGGAAAAACCGTCTTTCCCGAAGCAGTCTTATTTCGTCGGCGGGGGATTAGCGGCCGGGCTGGCGCTGGGAGTCGGAATTCTGGCGCTCTTCGCCATGATGGATAAAACGATTCACACCGAGCGAGATGCCGAGCAATATTTGAAATTGCCGGTACTGACGGTGGTGCCGACCTTAGCGGTCGCCGGATTGAATGGAAATCACGCGGTAGGCGGCCGCAAAGAACATATTTTCAGCGGAGTTTAGCGCGGTCACGAACATTTCGCGAAAGTACATGAGGAATCAATGAGCAGGATTCACGAAGCACTAAAAAAGGCAGCACAAGACCGAGCGACGCAGGCGCCAGCGACCGTTACCGCCGACCTGGTCGATGGAGCGGCAGAAATCAATCGTCATATCGAGCCGCCGATCGAGGGATTTCGGTCCGAGCAACTGCGCGCAGCCAAGGTGGACCCGCGCTTCAAGGAATCGCGTCTGCTCAGTTACGAGGAACTGGTCAAACGCTGCACGCATCCGCAGTGGACGCTGGACGCCCGCAATAGCGTTTTTGTGGGCGCGGACAGCGATCGAGTGGGAGCGGAGCGCTTTCGAACGCTGCGGTCACGGCTATATCAAATCGCGGGCACGCAACAGCTCAAGAAGCTTCTGATCACCAGCAGTATTCCCGCGGAAGGGAAGACGTTTGTGGCTGCCAACCTGGCGCAATCGATTGTTCGCCAGGCAGACCGCCGGGTACTGTTGATCGATGCGGACTTGCGCGCTTCGCGCTTGCACCAGACTTAGGTGCTCCCAGCGGGCCTGGGCTCAGCGATTACCTCAAGGGAGACGTGGACGAGTTTGCGGTGATTCAAAATGGGCTGGAAGGGAATCTTTGCTTTATACCCGGCGGCCAACAAGTCACCAACCCCAGCGAATTATTGCTGAACAGCAAAATGAAGCATTTGCTGGATACCATGGGCGAGATTTTCGATTGGATTATCATCGATTCGCCGCCGGCATTGCCGGTGCACGACGCCAGCATGCTGGCGGGCCAATGCGACGGCGTGTTGTTCGTGGTGCGAGCGGGCGCGACGGATTCTGAGATTGCGCAGCGCGTATCCGCCGAATTCCGCGACAAGAATCTGCTAGGAGTGGTGCTGAATCGCGTGGACTCCGCGGACACCTATAATAATTATTATTACGGATACGGCGGCGATTCCGAAACTGCCCCGGAAAGAGCTTAAGCAGCGCCGGGTTCCGCGTGCGAATTGCGCTACACCGCTTGCACAGGTATTTTTACCCGCGGCTGATCCAGTCGCGGCTCTCCCCGTTGCAGTAGCCAGAACACCGGCAGCAGTAACGCCAGGCCAATCATAAAAAATACAACTCCACCCTCGCGATGGAGATTTCCGTACAGGAATGCCGGGTCCACGTAGTTGGCCAGCAGCGTCAAAGTGACGATGCGTATACCGTTCTTAATGATCATCACGATAAATCCCGCCAGCACAAACACCACCTGCTTCCAAAGTTTCGGCAAGAAGAAGTGACCGACCAGGACCGCCAGCACAAATAACGCAATGCTGGAGCGGATGCCGCTGCATTCGCGGGCAACTTCAATGCTAAAACGCGGGAGATGAAAGACGAAGCCTTCGCGCAAGACCGGCAGGGGCGTCAGGCCAAAAAGAATATTGGAAATTTCGGCCGAACCCTTTTGAAGCAGGTACACGACGCGGTTCAGAATGGGCTCGGGGAGGGGGATGAACAGAAATAAGAACATCAATGGAAACCTGGCCGCCGCCAAGGCCGGGCGGCCAAAAAAAAGGGCAAAGCCCGAGATGCATAGCAGGACCAGGCCCAGGGCACATGCCGGAGGCGATGGGGGATCACTTTGAAGGCTCCAGAGCAAGGAGAGAATGCCTGGAATCAAGAAAGCAACGGCGACGACAGCATCGGACGAGAGTTGGCGGAAGATTTGGCGCCGGTCGATGAAGATGAGAAAGAGCGAAATGGGCGGAATTAAGAGGATGTGTGAAGCGTCGTCGTTGCCCAGCGAATAGTGCAGGAGAGAGTCGAGCGCTTTCCACGAAATGGCGACACTGGCAAGCAACCACAGGCCGAACAACACCCACCGGCGGTACGCATGGGTCGCAGAGGCCAACAGAACTCCTATCTCAAATCAGGTGCGACGTTATTGCCAATGGTTGCGACGAGCGGCCACCGCACCCGTACGCCGACTTAGCGGCTGAAGGTTTCGGTGCGGCGAACATAATGGCGATCGTAATAATTGCGATATTCACCGGAGCGCGCGTGATCCAGCCACGCGGTGTTGGTCTGATACCAATCGATGGTGCGCCGAATGCCCTCTTCGAAAGGTATGGCGGGAGCCCAGCCCAGCTCGCGCTGCATCTTGGAGCTGTCCAGAGCATAGCGGCGGTCATGGCCCGGGCGATCTTTGACGTATTGCATCAACGACTCGGGCTTACCCAGATGCGTCAAGATGGTGCGAACAATTTTGAGGTTGGGTTGCGGCGTTCCGGCGGAGACGTTATAGATCGATCCGGGCGCAGCTTTTTCAACGGCCAGTTTGATGGCGCTGCAGTAATCCTCCACGAATAGCCAATCGCGTTCCTGCAGGCCATCGCCGTAAATGGGGAGAGATTTATCTTCGCGGGCGTTGGCAATCATCAACGGAATCAGCTTCTCGGGAAATTGATAGGGCCCGTAATTATTGGTGCAGCGCAGAACCACCGCGGGGAGCCCGAAGGTGTTGGCGTAAGCGGAAACAAAATGATCGGCGGAGGCTTTGCTTGCGGCGTACGGGCTGCGCGGATCGAGGATGGTTTCCTCCGTGAAACTGCCGCCGGCGGGCGCGCTGCCATACACTTCGTCGGTGCTGATCTGCACAAACTTCGGCAGCTTGAAACGACGGGCGGCGTCCAGCAAAATCTGAGTGCCCAAAACATTGGTGCGCAAAAACGGGCTGGCGTCTTCGATGCTGCGGTCCACATGAGTTTCGGCGGCAAAATTGACCAGCGCGTCGGGACGCGATTCGAAGACGCTGTCCACCGCTTGCTTGTCGGTAACGTCTCCTTTGACAAATTTATAACGCGGGTTTTCCGCGATGTCGGCGAGGCTTTCGGGATTTCCGGCGTAGGTCAGACTATCGAAGTTTATGATCTCAGCGTCGGGGCGGCTGTTGATGAGGTAACGCACAAAATTGGAGCCAATGAAACCCGCGCCGCCAGTGATTAATACCTTCAAGCGATCCTCCTAAAGATGGTGGCAATGCATCGCAAAGCCGTTAGCAAAACTATTCAGCTCGGGTGTGCCGTGCTGCGGGGCCGCGTCCAGGAATCTTGTTGGCGCCGGTATCGGCGACAAGTTTCGTGGCATGCAGCAGAGATTCGAAGGTGCCCGCGTCCGTCCACCAGCCGTCCAGGACACTGTGGGTCAGTGTTTTTTCCGCGAGGTACATGTTGTTTACGTCGGTGATTTCCAGCTCGTTGCGCCAGCTCACCTTGGTTTTACCGATTTTCTCGAAGACCGTGGCATCGTAAAAATAAATCCCGGTCACGGCATAATTGGATTTGGGAGCTTTGGGCTTTTCCTCGATACCCAGGATTTTGTCGTTCACGATTTCGGGACAGCCGAAGCGCTCCGGATCTTCAACTTGCTTGAGGATAATGTGCGCGCCGCGGTCCTGCTTTTCGAAGGCGTCCTTGGATTCGATGATGTTGTTCTCGATGATGTTATCGCCGAGGACGACGCATATTTTCTCCCCTTCGACGAACGGTTCGGCCAATCGCAAGGCATCGGCGATCCCGCCCTCGCCTTCCTGATAGGTGTAATGAATGCGGTGTAAATTAAAGTCTTTGCCGTTGGAAAGCAGGCGGAGAAAATCTCCGGAGTTCTGACCGCCGGTAACAATGATGATGTCGCGGATCCCGGCGTCCACCAGCGTCTGGATGGGGTAAAAAATCATCGGCCGGTCGTACACCGGCAAGAGATGCTTGTTCGTAACGCGGGTCAGCGGATACAGGCGAGAACCCTTACCGCCAGCGAGAACCACACCTTTCATAGGCACCTCAGTCTTCTTTAAGAATAATGAATGTCGCGTAGCATTGGCGCGAATAATCGCCGAATGGTGCCGGGAATGGGACCGGCTGGATGGTACACAACTTCGATGCCGGAACCTGCAAGAATGCTGTCAGGGCTTGCCGGGTGCGTATCAACGACCGGAGACCGCGGACAGTATGGGCTTGGCACGATCGCGGCCTTCGGCGAGCAGACGGCGAGCCACCGGCCAGAGACCAAGGGGCACGCCTTTCACGGTTGTAAAGTCCAGGGGGTTGTGTGGGGGCAGGACGATTTCCAGGAGGTTATCGGAAACACTGCATTTGGCGGTGCCCGCATGATCCGGCGAGAAAGAACCACCCGCTGCCAGGGGTGCGAGATGGATGGTGGTCTCAGGCCCAAAGGGCGAAGCCAGCAATTGAACGCCTTTGATATCCGAGATCAGCGGGATAACGAGTCGACGACTGAGCGGCTTCACGCACAGCAAATCCTGCTCCATGCGAGCTGTGTAGTTGGTGCGGGAGATGTCCTCGATGGTCATCCAGCGGGGAGATGCTATGTCATTGACGATGCCGGCGATCGCTTCGATTCTGGCGAAGTTGGAAGTGAAGTCGTGATGGTGCGTGGCGACAATTATGGGGTGGCCCAGGAAGGAGCTAAGGCGAATGTCCACTTCGTTGGTTCCAACCCTATGGAACACCGGGAATGCCCCAAGACCCATGGCTTGCACGACAGGAAGCCCTAAAGCGGGGGACCAGTGTTTGCGGGGATTCCAGCGGATCAGGGAACCCACGGAAACGCAGCCGGCTTCATAGCCCAGGCGCAGCATGGGGTCAGCGATGGGCTCGGCAAATGCGCCGTGGGGAGCGGCCATGACGCGATCGACTTTTACGCCCGAGCGAGATTCGAATGCAGCCATACGGCGCAGGCCGTCGGCGAGCAAACCCAGAGCTTGTGGCTCGGAGTAGTCGCGGGCGAGTTCATCGGCGATATGGTTGACGCCGTGCATCATCAGCGAGAGGCGGTCGCGATGCGCGCGGAAGAGCGCGGCCACGTCACGATTGAAATACCAGGAATCCAGAGGCACGGTAGCAATGGTGGCGTGATAGTTGTGCGCTGCAGCGTGCTTCACGAGAGCCTGAAAATCGATGTAACCGTAGCTGTGGCGATGCAGGTTGGGGTCGTCGATGATGAAGGTGGCGCGTGATTCGGGAAATTCCCGACCTTCCGGGCCAAGCAAGTGACGCAGAAAATGCAGCAAGGGCACCAAAGCGAACCATCGGGTGCCTCGAAAGTGCTGATGGAAAAGATCTGACGCGGCGAAAGCCGGGAGTTCAAGTCCCACATGGTGAGCTGTGGCGCCGTTATGTTGCGCGATGCACCAAACTGGATTGTTTTCGACTGCGGCCAGCGGCTCCGAAACCAGCGGGACGCGAAACCATTTGGAAATGCTGGGGTCGTGAAGATTGCTGTTGCGGAAGGCGCGATCGAGGGATGCCGCCGAAGAAAAGGCTATTTTAGACTGCGGCGAAGCAACGAACGGATTGGAGGAATGAATTTGGTACAGGCTAAGCCCGTTTTTCGTAGCTTCGTCAGCTAGTTTTTCGTCGTCGGATAACGAAATCAACCCTTGAACGCCGGCGTATTGGCTGGCAGCGTAGGGTTCAAACGTGACCTGGAGCCCAGCGCTAAGCATGTCGAACAGCAGGCGGTAGGTTTGGTATTCCGCGGCCGGTGCCACGGCGATTCTTATTGGCGATGGCGACAAGGTTTCAGTTCTTCCCGAGAGGGCGTAATTTCCGCGAAAACTCACGCAGGCTAATATTCAATTTTAGCGGTACTCCGACTTTAGCGATAGCCTTGGCGGGGTTGCCCTGCACCATGGTCATCGGCGGGACCGATTTGGTGACCACGCTGCCGGCCATGACTACCGAGCCCCGGCCAATGGTCACGTTGGGCATGATGATCGCGCCGGGCCCGATGGAGGCATCTTCCTCAATCACCACGCCGTGTAGTTCGCGAAAATGGGCGATGATGACCGCGCGGATTCCGATGGATGCGCCATCCTTAATGGTGACATATTCCGGATGCGAGGTTTCGATGATCGCGTCGTATCCGATCCAGGCACCTTCGCCAATGTGCACCCCGCGCCAACGATGAAGAGTTATGCGCAGGCTGGTGGCGCCAGGCGCGTTGCGCGCAAGATTCTGAAGAATCCGATTCTTCAAGCCGGAGATAAGTCCGTCTTTGCTCATATTGACGACAACACGAAACTCTTTCGCTACAGGTTATGGTGATGAAGCTCGCCGGCTGTTTGGATTGCATCGTCCGAGATTCTGGGCTTGGAATTAATTTAGCATATCGGATTGCGCATTCAGGAAACCCTGGATGTTACTTGGTCCAAGTAGTGACAGAGTGCTGGGCGGGTTGCAATCCGGAGTTTACCTGGGCGCCTTCGGACGAGTGATTTGCTTCGTTTTCACCCGCTGCCGGCGAATTCAACGTGGGTTCGAACGAATATTTCAGGCGGCCGTCGACGAGATGGGCGTAGGCAATACGGGCACGTTCCCGGCCTTCGCCAGCGATGCGCCAGGCCCTGCCATTTTGCACCAAAGTAAGTTCCGCTCGCAGTCTCCACCAGGCGTTGATTTCTTTGGGGAGCGCGGTCCAGACGAAATGTTTCTCGCGCAAGGTAGCCAGATGGGCCAGGAAGCGACGGTACGTTTCGTTAGATTTCTTATGGATGATGTAGTCGGGATGGACGATTACGCTGATCAGTCCGTGGCCGGCCAGAATCATGCGGCATTGTTCTTCCCACAGAGCGGTTGAATGCGACGCCAGAATGTGAAACAGCGAATAATCCTGGGTAAGCGTTACAGGGAGTTCCAAAATATTTCCTACGAAGAAAGGCATTACCGTACAGCAACCGCCAGTCTGGGCGTCCAAATGGCCTACGTTGGGCACGGACATGTCGTAGGAGCAGTCAAATTTGTCATACCAGTGCAGGTTCCGGTAAAGGGCCCCGGAGCGAAACCCTGTCGCGTTGAATTTCTTCAAATATCCATTGATCTTGCCGACTCGTCGCAAGAATTCTTCGCGATCTCGAAACAGATTCCCGTCGTGATAAAGGTCATGGACGTTTACTTCGAAACCTCGCCGGTGCAATTCTTCGAGGAAAGAAGCCGGAACCTCGTACCGCTTTTCCGGAACCACTTGAAATGACGACTTGAAGCCAAATTCGTCGTCGGTGTCCATCAGTTGCGGACAGAAATCCCGGCCTATTCCGGTTTCGATATCGTGAGTCACGATGGCGGCGGCCGGAGCTCCATCGGGCCAGAACCAGATGAATGGTACCGGAACGCCTTTTCGAGATTGCAGCACCGACTTCATCAACTCTTCGAAGAGCCGATCCACGGTGCGATCCACGGGCCAATGTGGAAAAGGCGCCTGTGTGCCCCCCTGTAAACGGATGCGTTGCAGAATCCGTCTAAACCGAACAGGCATTGCCGGCCGACCCAGGTAATACATGGCGCGAATCACGGCGCTGCCGTTGAAGTGGGTATGCTCGGCGTTCATCTGGCCGGCGTAGGACTCGCATCTGAGGTTGCCCGCGATTTGATCCGGGTCGAAAGGCAGAGTCACCTGGTGGTCGGCAATTTGAACGGCTGCCGATACGTCTTCCAGGTTGGCCTGATACGCCGGAGAAACGAATGCTGTAGAGGATTGTCCGTAACAATCCACGCCTTCGTGGAAGCGGAAAAAACCTGATTCCTCTCGCAGCGCCCCAGCCAGTCGAAAATCAGCAATTGACGCAGGGCACCGGAAATGAGCTCGGAAGGCCTGGTTCATTTACATACAGATTATAACCAGACGCATAAAACTAAATTACTTAAACGGTACGTTAAGCGAACCAATTACTAGATGTTTCGACAAACAGTTCGACCCGGTCGGCGGACTGGAGGCGAGATTCGCTCGCCGATTAGCCTACGTGGGGGTAGAGCAAGTTTCCAGCGAGTCGCAGGAGACTCTCCGGGCACCTGGCAAACACCTGCTTGCTTAGTTTCCTAACGCCCGAGGGGGCCTGCTGAGAGGCTGGTGGGCGCGGCGGATAGCGCAGATAGCTTATGAGCTGCCGTTTAGTTCCCCAGCGGTCCTTAAACGTCACCAAACCAGTGTTGTCGCACTCCGACCGACCAAAATCCAGTGCCACGAACCCATTCTCTTTGCAATGGCGGATCAGGCTCCAGAACAGAAACTGCATCCCGCCCAGATTGTGGGAATGAGCGTCCGAGCAACCGTACTTATAGATCATCTTCTGCTTGTGGGCCACGGTGAAGATGGAGGCAATCGCCGCGCCGTCCTTTCTGGCAATGCGAATCTGGGCCTGAGGACCTAAGCTTGCCAGCACATTGCGAAACCACCTCAGCGGGTGCGGCGGCACTTCCTGGCGCTGCCTGGTGATCACATGCAAATGGTAAAACTCAGCCAGCATGGTTTCCGACGCGCCAACCTCCAATACCAATTTCTCGCGCTCGGCTCGCTGAATTTTGCGACGGATGGAGTCGCCATGGAGTTTCTTGTAAAGCTCGTCGAGGCTCGGCTGCAAGTCCAGAACATGTAGAAAATAAGACTCCGCATTTTCCGAGCCCTCGGCGTATTTCGAGCTCAGGGGCCGAATGTCGATGTATTTAATTTTCTGTTCGCGCAATTCCTGCAGGGCAGGCTGCAGTAGGGTCTGCAACTGCTCGTTATCATCGACGAGCGGTTCGCAGTGGTCCGAAAAAGGCAGGGAAACAAGCCGCTTGCCGGTAAGCCAACTGCTGACTCGGCAAAATACTATAGCGTTCCGCAACGCTTCTCCGGGCGCGGCCGTTGTGAACCCTACCGGCTCGTACTGATAGGTTCGATTCAGCGCCTGAAGCCAGTCTTTGGAATGAAACGCCGAGCTTCTGAGTTCGGAGGCCACGAAAGCGTCCCATCGCGGATCGCTGAGAGGATCGAACGAGTGCGCAATAACTGGCGTGATCATCTTGCCGGACGATACCTCTTGCTTTTCCTCGATAGCCAGCATGGTTGCGGAACCTGATCCAAGAAAAACCGAATTTAGAATGCACGTGCCAACGGCAAACCTGCTCAGCGTTGCGAAAGAATTTCTGGCGCACGATCAAAGGACGGTTGCGCGTCCAGCACGCCGGGCTTAGCGGACAGAAACTCCCGGTGCCACAACTCCAGAACCACCAGAGAGAAAACGTCTTTGGTGTGCATGCCCAGTTCGGCATTTTCCTTCAACAGTTTCTCAATGGCCGACTTCTTGAAGTAGCCGCGATCCAGCGACTGGCGATCCAGCAGAATATCGTGCACCGGCCCGCGTAAGTCGGTTCTCAGCCACTCCGCATACGGCACCGGAAAGCCAGCTTTTTTGCGATGAAGAATTTCCTTGGGAATCTGGCTGGCCAAACAGCGCTTGGCAATGTATTTGGTTTCGAAGTTATGAACCTTGAAACTGGATGGCAGCGAGGCGGCAAATTCCAGGATCTTATGATCGAGCAAGGGAACGCGCAATTCGATGGAATTGGCCATGGTCATCTTATCGGCCTTCACCAGCAAATCGTCGGGAAGCCAGGTTTTAGTGTCCACGTAGAGCATGCGGCTCAACAAGTCGTCCGAGCGGTTTTGCTGTAGCAAGCGAGTGACGGGAAGAAGGGAATGTTCCTTGCTGACCGAGCCGGCAAAATCGGAGGTGTAAATGTCTCGATAGTGAGCGTTGAACAAACGGAATGGGCTGGAAGTACGGCTGTAGTAATAGGATTCGAACGGCACTTCCAGCAATGGCAGATATTTGCCGAAGCGTGGCCAGCGCATCAATTTGTCAGCCAGCGCCAGCGACTGCGAAACAGCGCCGTGGACAGAGCGAGTGGATTGCTTCAAGCGCTCGATCCACAGCATGGCGCGATAATTCGGGTAACCACCAAACGCTTCGTCGCCGCCTTCGCCGGAAATCAGAACCTTGACGAAGTCGCGCGCCAGTTTCGAGACGTAATAGAGAGCCACGGCCGGCGGCTCGCACACCGGTTCTTCCATGTGCCATACATAGCGAGGCATGAAATCCATGAATTCTTTGCTGCTGATGGTGATCTCATGGTGATCCGAGCCGTACTTTTCCGCGGCCATTCTGGCGAAGGGGCGTTCGTCGGCGATTCCCGCGTTGGTGAAGCCCACGGTGTAGCTGCTGATCGGTTTATCGGTTTTTCGTGCGGCCAAACTCAGCATGGCCGTGGAATCGACGCCTCCGCTCAACAAAAAACCTACCGGCACGTCGCTGATCATGTGCAGCGCGACCGATTCTTCGAGGAGGGCGAGGAGTTGCTCCTCGGCCTGGCGCACGGTCATGGACCCGGACGAAAAATGAAGATCCCAGTACTGCTTGATTTCCACCTTGCCATCCTGGACCACCATCAGCGATGCGGGAGGCAGCTTGTAAATATTTTTGAATAGCGTGTCGTCGCCGGGCACGTAATCGAAGGTCAAGAAGCGATCGATCGTGGAGGTCTCAACCTCGCGCTTGATTTCCGGATCCACCAGCAAAGCCTTCATTTCGGAGCCAAAAACCAGCGTTTTTCCGGTCACCCCGTAATATAGCGGTTTGATTCCGGTGCGGTCCCGGGCTAAGAGGAGCTTTCGCTTGCGCTGATCCCAGATCGCAAACCCGAACATGCCGCGCAATTTCTCGACGCATTGTTCGCCGAACTCTTCGTAAAGATGAACGATGGTTTCGGTGTCGCTGTGGGTGCGGAATATGTGACCCCTGTCTAGCAGGTCCTGACGAAGGTCTTTGTAGTTGTAAATTTCCCCGTTGAATACAATCCAAACCGTTTCATCTTCATTGCACAGGGGTTGATGTCCGCCGGCCAAGTCGATGATGGAGAGACGGCGGAAGCCGAAGCCTACCTGCCCGGAAGCATAGAAACCCTCGTCGTCCGGTCCTCGATGGGAAATAGAATCGGCCATCGCTTTCAGCAATGGCTGCGAGACGGGGGCCTCCGGATCGAAGTTCAGTTTTCCGCAAATACCGCACATAACTTCACCTGTCTACCCAAATCCCTACACCGAACTCCCAGGCTACAAGTCCATTTCAGCACAGCGAAGCAGTCAGGGCCAGCTTGTTCGATTCAGGGTTTTCTAAGATTGGACGATCCCAAGCCGATTCATGGGCATAATCGGGCCCTGTATTTCGAGACTAAAACGCGGCGACCGAAGGAAATCGCTACTTCCAGATGGAGCTCCTGCCCATCAGCCGGGCGAGTTGCTGCTGCCGCAAATAGCGTATGGTTCTAGGATCGTCGACTTGCGGGACGCCCTCCCAATAGCCGCTCAAGAAGCCGTACATCAGCGCCGTGGAACCCACCAAATAGGGCCTGAAGCGCAGCCGGCTGACGCACTTCACCAGCATGAACAGGGGATGGTAGCCGCAGACGTAGTTGGCCCGGCCGTTCTTGACCAGGTTGCGCCAGACGCCGTCCGCCGCGCCGGTATGGCGGTGGTGCAGAAGATGCAAATCCTGGAAGCTCCTGGTGGTCCAGCCCAGCATGCTGGCCTTCACTTCGTCCATGGTGTCCCAGCCTGGGGCCGGCCAGAAGCCGCCAATGGCATCCCAACACGCACGGCGATAAATTTTTGTAGCGCCGCGAACGTGAAATTTAGGATTGGCTTCGAACGATTTTTTACCATTCTCGATGTAAACCATGACGCCGCCGCCGACCCCAAGTTGCGGTTCCTGTTGAAAGTAGGTGAAACATTTTTCAAAATAGTCGGAGTCGAAGGACAAATCGCCGTCGAGCTTGACGATGAAGTCCCAGTCCTGGAGCGTGAGCGCGTTGTAGCCATCATTGAACGCGTCCACCACCCCGCCGCCGGCTTTTCGGAAGCCCCGATTGGTGCGGTGCACCGCGCGTATCCACGGGTAGCGCGCCGCGTATTCGTCGATAATTTCTCCAGTCTTATCGGTGGAACCGTCGTTCACGATAATCCACGCGGCGGGCACGATGCTCTGCTGCACCATGCTCTCGATGGTGTATCGCAGATAAGCTTCCTCGTCGCGGACGGGGCTGATGACGACGTACTTGGTGGCCGATAGGTCCATGGTAGTTAGATGCGCTTCAGTTTTGTTCCTTCGCGGCAGCGCTGCTTTCCTCGCCGCCCACGCGCTGGGACGAGGTCCCGCCGCGAAATTTGCGCTTCCATTCGAAAGCCCAGGGCAGCCAACGATAGGCGCCCGCGAGCTTCAAGCGAAATTCCAAGGGCCAATCGCTGGGATCGACGCGCACGCGGCCGGTGACAAACTCGTTTGGATCTTCAAACGCAAAGTAAGGCAGGGTGGAAAAAACACGCTCATAGCCGGCGTTTTGGCAAATTTCGACGAGTTTTTGATTGAAACCTCCGAAAGGGAAGCTGAACAGCGAAATTTTGCGATCCAGTTTTTTTTCCAAGGCGGCGCGCGAAAAGACGATTTCTCGGGTCGCGTCGTCCGGGTCGATCTTGGGAAGCAACGGGTGGCTCAACGTATGGGAACCAATCACCACGGATTCCGGGAGCGAGCGAAGCTGCTCCAGCGACATTACTTCTTCCGCTTCGGGACCAAACGTCTTTCCAATGACGTCAATGATCACGAACATCGTCGAGGGAATCCCTCGCTTCAGCAGTCCGGGAAGCGCGCAATCATGGAAATTTCTGAAGCCGTCATCGAACGTGACCGCAGCGTGGTGCTGGCCGGGAGCCAGAGCGACATCGCCCTGTACGCCGATCGGCTTCGCATATTTCACGAGCTGGTCCAGTTGCTTTTCAAAATGGAAGCGTTCTTTTTCCGGCACGGAATGGTAGTACAGCACCACACAGGAACCACGGGGAACACGCCCCACAAGTCGGCCCAGAAAGCTGACGACACCTGTGCTGACATACACCACGAGGCTGACGCCAAACTTCACCAGGCGGCTCACCGAGATGTGGTCAGGTCGTTCCATGAGACAGATCGAAACTGGCTTCCAACCGCGGCGCGCCAGCGAAGAAAAGCACCCTTAATTTTATGATGTTATAGAAGCCGCCGAATACCTGTTAAGTCGCGTGCGTTTCCATGCTTTCACGGGCTATGTGCAGGGCCAAACTTCACGGCCAAATCGTGGCGTCCCCATCGAACGGGCAGGCGTACCAGGCGTTCTCGTCGGTTAATTTTTCCTGCAGCGCTGCATCGCGGGCCTTGAAGAAATACGGGCAAGCCGGATAATTTCGCGAATACGGCCTCCAGCGCAGAAAACTCTTCCGCACCTCTTCAGGAAAACCCATCACTTCGAGAACGTGGTTTCCAGCATCCTTGGCCGAGGTGAAAATGGCGGTGAGCAGGGGATCGATAATTTGCGGGTCGTCATTCTCGGCCATGAAGTCGGCAATGGTGGAGCGGCGCAGCCCGTCGCCGGACTCCTGGTCGTGGCGTACGATGCCGTAGCCGACCAGGCGATTTTGCAGATAGCAACCGAGAACTCTTATGCTCCGACGGTTGCCGGGCGGGTCAAAGTGCCAGCGCACTATTTCCGGGGTGCGCCTAGCGCGCATCCGCGAACTGTCTTTGGAGCTTTCTTCCCAGAAGCGCCGATATTCCTGGCCCAAATCGTTCACGGAGGTTTCAACAATTTTATAGATGGGGGATTTCGCTCGCGGTGCGCGGCCGCGAAAGCCGATGTCTGCCTGCAGAGCCAGCGACGCCAAAACCGTAGGCGCTCCGCTCAGCTTGGATTCGATTCCCAGCTTCCGAAGAGCGGATTGCGCGAAGTGACGGGATCCAATGACCCAGAACAAAACCGTACCGTAATCTTTTTGAGGCAGCGGAGCGGCTTTGAAAGCCTGCATCATTTTTCCAGCGGAAACGATGGCGGTAGTGTTCAGAAAAAGGTCGACATTTTTTTGGCGAAAAAATGAGGTGATCAGCAGAGGTGTGGAAGCCCGATATTCAACCTCGACGGCCAACCGGCACGTCGCCGCAGCCACCAGGGTTTGCCCCTGGTATTCATGAAGCGTTCGAATGCTGCCCATGAAACCGACAATAGCGTGAGCCGCCTCCAGCACCCAACCGATTACGGGACTTTCGCCGGCTCCGAGGGCAGGGTTGTCCAACCATAAATGTTTCCAGTTCGCTTCGGAGTCTGGTCCAAGTCCCAGCCTGGTGTTCAAAGCGCATACCTTTTCGAAATCGGACAATCGGGCTTCACGCAAAGAAACTTTCTCCGCTGTTTTAGGGGCTGGAACAGAGGTTTGCTCTTCATCGCCGGTGGATCTTGCGCGGCGGATGCGCTTCAACGCAATGTCAGTGATTTTTTTTTCGAGAGTGGACATCCGGGAAGCGCTTCCTTAGTTGGCTGACTGCTGTGGCGTGGGAAAACGCCGTGAGCGTCGTACTTTTGTATCTTGTTATCCCTTGCCCATGGCTACATCTTGTCGCCCGAGGGCCCAGTTCAAGATTGCCTTCCACTTTGCTTTGGCATCCCGCAGCGAATTCCTGTCCCAAACGGCATTGCCCAGGGGATACATCATCGTCAGAATCACCAGGCGGGCCGCAGCCGTTAGTCCGATAGCGGTGCGGTACATGGACTTGTACGCGGAGCCGCGATTCTTGCGGTAGTACTTCAGCATGGCCTGGTGCTTCATGATGATGGCCCACTGGCTGACTTTTTGCTGCGAACTGCTTCGCCCGCCGTGATGAATGATCTTGGCTTGGCCAACGTAGTAGTTGATGTAGCCGGCGCGCTTCAGCTTGAAGTTCAGATCCAAATCCTCGGCGTACATGAAATAGTCTTCACTGAACATGCCGACTTCTTCGAACACGCTGCGCTTAATCAACATGCACGCGCCGGGAATGACTTCCACGGGAATCACGTCCACATTGTCGCGAAACAGCGGCGCGATGTCCCACAGCGGGCAATGCGGCCAACGCAGCAATAAATATTCGGCGTCCAGAACCTGATTCAGAATGGTGGGGAATTTCTGAATGGATTGCAGTTGCACGGAAAGGTCGGTATTTAGGAGTTTGCCGCCCACGATTCCCGCGCGTGGCCGCACTTTCGATTCGCGGACCAGCGCCTGTATCGCGTCGCCAAGAATTTCAGTGTCGGGATTCAACAGCAGCACGTACTCGCCGGTGGAACGCTTGAATCCGAGGTTATTGGCTCCCGCGAATCCAAGATTCACCAGGCTCTTGATCAGGATCGCGTCCGGGAATTCCGGTTGGAGCGAGTTGAGGTCACCTTTGGTGGAGGCATTGTCCACCACAATGACTTCAAACGACAGACCCTCTACCTGTTTATAGACGCTGGCCAGGCAGGGCCGCAGGTAATCGAGTGAATTCCAATTGACGATGATGATTGATAAGTCCATTAAGTTGAGCCGGCTTAGGGCTCTGCAATGATGCGTTTAGGTGCCCACCGGACTAGGCGCCGACCAGTTGCGGGGCAGCGTGTACGTGGTCCAGAACTTTTTGGTAAGCCTCGACGAGCCGAAAACCGGCTTGGTCCCAGGTGATTGCGGGCGCGGATGCCAAGGCGCCATCGCGCAGTTTTTCGAGCAGAGCGCGGTCCTGATCGAGCATGTTGATGTGCTCCGTGAGCGTGGCGACGTCCGCGACTTTGTGGACCAGCGCGTTTTCCATGTGCACGCACAGCTCAGTACACGCGTCCGAAACTAATGGAACGCATCCGCTGCCGATTGCTTCGGTGCACACCAGGCCAAATCCTTCCTCGATACTGGGCAGAATCATGATGTCGCTGTCGCGCATGATTTGCGGGATATCTTCGCGATGGCCCAGGACGCGGATGCTGGGGTGAGCAAGCATGGAGCGTAACTTTTCTTCGTACGCGGGAATGAATTCGCCGGCGATGAGAAAAGTTCCGTTTTTATGCGCACTGGAATTCAACCAGGCTTCCAGCGCGAAATGGAGGCCCTTGCGAACCGCGCAAACCCCCACAAAAACCATGGTCAACCCGGGTGCCGGCGCTTTCTTGGTGGCATTGGGATAAAAACGCTTCTCGTCATAGCCGTAGATGTGACGCACCAGCTTGTCCCGGCTGAATCCCTTGTCGACGAAGGTCTTGACCACAAAATCTGAAGGGCACAGCAGCGCGTCGGTGGCTTCGTATTCGGCTTCCTCAATGTTCAGGATTTCTTCGTTGTATTCATGCTCATGGCCCTTGGGTAAGGGCACGCCGATGCGCTCGCATTCTTCGCGAACCACCTCGTAGGCGAAGCGGGTATGGGCGTTGGCTCGCTCCAGAACCGTGGGTATCCCCAGTCTTTTTGCGGCCTTCAGAGTTCTAAGAGATCCAACCGGCCACGCATGGATGATATCGATCTTGCCGACCAGTTTTTCCAGCCTGCGGGCTACGATAGCGTCATGTATTTCGGAAGCGCGAACTTTTCCCACCAGCTTGTAAGGAATGCGAAAACGTCCGCGCGCCAGGGTTGGAACGACTGTTAATTTCCCGGGAATTTCCCGGTGTAACACGCCGGGGGCTACGGTAACTTCCGCGCCGGCGCCAGCGAGTCCGCGAACTTGCTCCCAAGCGGTATAACAAATGCGAGCAGCGCCAATCTTGTGCGGGAAGCTGTATAGCACGCGTATCGGTTTTTCTTGAGGCTTCATGATCTGTTCACATCCTTCTCGCACAGCCACTCTGGCCGCAGCCAGACTCGCGCCGGAAAGCTTGCGCCGTCATCGCGACCGCGAACGAGTACTCATCTGCGAAGTTTCCGCGACCGAGGATTCGCTCCCCACGCCCACACGCTTGGGAGATACCAGCGCAGGTCTCAGCGGTACAAAATATTCATTGGCCGCCGGCTCAAGCGCCTTTTGACTAGCCAGGATGGGTGCGGTCGCAGCACTGATGATGGCCAGTAAGGCGAACCACATGATTTTTGTGTGGTCGAAGTAGCTGATGCCAAAAAAGCACACGCAATTGGTGAACAGCGTTACATCCAGGAACCACATGAAGCGCTCTTGCTGCGGATCGCCTTCGACTATTTTGCGGGACCGCCCGATTTTCCGGAAGGACCGCGAGATAAGCATCACAAAACAAATGAAGGTAATCAGCCCGCCGCTTTCGGCTTCCTGCACGAACTGGTTGCTCATATCCCACATGTCCCAGTCCCAGGTGCCGGCCATGTTTGTTCCCACCAGCCACCAATCGCTGAAGTGGTTGATGCACAGATCGATGAGCCTGGCGCGATGATAACCGGAGTTGCCGGCGACCAGGTCGACGCGGGCGATCAGCATCCAAACCGGAGCCTTCATCACCATGTGCAGCGCGATCAGCGCGATCACTACGCCCCACCGCACGATGCGCATTTTATTGCGGAAAGGCCAGGCCATCCAGGCTCCAAGGGCCGCCACGAAGGCCAGCAACGGCGTGCTGGAGGCGCTGGTGAGCATCATCCCCATCGACCCGCAAAATCCCAGAATGCCGGCGGTCTTGGCTTTGCCGCTTTGCCACAACCACCAGAACAGCGGCATCAGTGCGACGCCAAAGACTCCCGCAAGAATGGGATGAGAGAACGCGCCTTCCGCGCGAACCGAGCCTTCGCGGATTGCTGGTACCACCGGTAAAACGCCCAGATAACCAAAAATATTCTGGCTGTGGAACTTTTCGTCGGCCATCGTCAGCGCAAAAATGAACGTGATGGCGGCGAATATTTTAACCGTCTGGATGATGTCTCGTTCGTCGCGGATCAGGAAGCGCAAAAAGAAGTATCCGCCCAGCACGTCCAGCATGAAGCTGGCCTGATATAAAACCGCCGCTCCCGCGCCATGATTCAGGATCATGGCTGCCGAACATCGGAAAATAACCCACATCAGGAACAACTTATCCACGATGTCGAATCCGCCTACGAATAACGGCTCCTTGGATAAAAAGGCCGAGGCGAACATGCGGAAAATGCCGGCAATCACCAGGATACGGAGAACATAAAAATGTAAACCGGAGACATAGATCTGCTGGCCTACGGAACCGAGGAAGATCACCAATAAAAACGGGATGGCCACGTACTTTCGCGGAGCGAAAAAGATCAGCAAAATGGCGATGATCATGGCGATCAGCACCAGCGGGTGCAGCCAGGTGCTGGCGGCGCCGCCGCCAAAGTCCATGTTTACTGGTGCTTGAGGTCCCAACCTTCGTCCTTTAAAGCCAGCTGTAACTATTATTTAGACGGAAGACGACGCTGTCACCGGTACGGAAGTTTTACCGGCCTTGATGCCCCTGGAAGAATCAATAAACGCTTCCAACCGGTCGGCGCTCCGTTGCCAGGTAAACGCGCTGAGCCGCCGTCCCGCAGCTTCTGCAAGTTTGATGCGCAGCTGAGGGTCTTCCAGGACGCGACAAAGATTCTGCCCCAGCGTTTCCGGATCTTTGGGCTGCGACAACAGGCCGGTATCTTCATGATCGATGAAATCGGCGATGCCTCCGCTGTTCGTGGCCACCACCGCGCATCCGCAGCATGCCGCCTCGGCAGGTGGAAGGGCAAAGCCTTCCGATAAACTCGGACTGACGAATACCTGCGAGGCGTTGTAGATTTCCTGGACGATAAAATCCTGTGCGGGATTCCGGTGATATTGAATCCATTTCGGAATCCACTTGGCCGCGCGCCCAGTGCCGAAAAAGACCGCGCTTAAGTCGGGATGGCGTCGCTTGGCGATCTCCAGCGCCGCAATACCGTCCGGCGAGCCCTTGAAGGGTACGTTGGAGAACAGCATCGCGACCTGCTTGGGCCGATTGTCGACGGGCTTCACGATGCGGTATTGCTCGTGGTCGATGGCATTTGGAATGTAAGCCACATCTTCTACGCCGAGTTCTTTGGCGACCGACAACAGCCATTTGGAAATGACTACCTTGTGCAAGGGCGCCCGCCAGGTATTGTCCACATCCTCCTTGGGGCCCATAAAAGTTTCGTAGTGCTGAATCAAATAGAACTTCTCGCCTTTGGAATCGGGGTAATGCAGCACGGACGGAACGGTATTCCAGGCGGTAGCAAAGATAGCGTCACCGTCGGGAATATGGCTTACGTGCGAGTCAGGAACAAATATCAATTTTACGCGCGGGTCGATCTTCTGCCAATTGATGACCGGCGTGGCATTTCCGACCATCAGGCCGGCCTTAAAATCGCGCAGCTTCTCGTACCAGTTTAGTTGTGCCTGGGGACCGAATTTTACTCCCCTGGGATGCACGATGGTGACTTCATGCCCGCGTGCCGCGAACTGATTGGCGTACTCGTAGACAACTTTGAAGCCCCCCATGGGGACCCAGGGATAGCACGGCATTAGAAAACTTAACTTCATTGCTGAACCTTGGTGCCCGTTTCGATCACCGGTACGACAGCCGGAATTTGCTCCTTCTTGCTAATCGCAAATTGTTTCCAGAGCCCGCGGATTACCACGCGGTCTTCTTCGTCCACCGCGAAGATCCAGAACAAGACGACATAAACAAGAAAAGTGCCGATCAGCATGGCCACGGAAAGTGGAACGCTGGCCTTGAGCGACGCCAAAACCGCTACCACCGCAATCAAACCGGTGCTGATGGCCAGGGCGCGCATCAGCGGACCTGAGAAGCAATCGCGAATGGAAAAGGCTTTCAGCCGCGAAGCAATGATGTATAGGGCGCTGAAATCCAGAACGGTAACCAGTAGCTTTGCGAGGGCCGCGCCATTAATACCAGCTCGACGCATCAACCACCAGGCGCTCAGGGCGTAAACCGGCAGAACCACCAAGTCCAGAATGGCTTTCAATTCCGGCCGGCCCAGAGCTTGTACCGAAGTGTAGGGCAGCAGCGCGAAAGCGTTGAGAAAATACAGTGCGGCGACCAGTTGCATCACGGTGGTGCTTTGCGCGGCGAACTGCGATCCTAGCCACAATTGCAGAATCTGCCGGGCGAAGAAGAAAAAGACCGCGGTAGCCGGCGTCAGGATCAGCAGCAAATATTTGGCCACCCGCGAGGTGACTTCGGATACTTCGTGGCGGCTTTTTGTTCCGTGAAAGCTGAAATAAGGGAACAATGAAGGGATGATGCTCATGGGGAACACCAGAATCTTCCCCACCAGATCAAACGGTACCGAGTAAAAAGTCAACAAACTGACCGACAGCATCGAGGCGATCATGAAGCGTTCCAGATACCCGAAGACCGGCCCGGTGATATTGGAGACCATGATCCAACCCCCGAAGACGGTCAGGGGTCGAATGGCCTCGCGAGAAAAATGGAAATTAGTCCTGAGCCCGGGGAAGACCTTGAAGCACAGGGCCATATACACCGCGGTGCTGGATAAGCGAATGCCGATGAGTATCAGAACGATGCCTGGAACTCCGACGCCCAACGACACGGCCAACGCTACGGAAAGGTAGAACATTACGCTCGATGGCACTTTCACGTAATTGATCAGATCGAAGCGCTGAGCCGCTTCCAACACCCCGCGCAAGACATCGTTGCCCAGTACGATGGGCATCGCCAGGCATAAAAGCAAGATAGCCAGGCGTGCATCTCCAATAAAATTTGGCGGCATTTTGAAGAAACGGGTCATCAAGGCCGGGACGATCAGCGCCCCGATGGTTCCGAACAAGGTGCCCAGGCCTACAAGAAGTCCCAACGAGGTCCACACCAGGCCGGGAACTTTATGAATCTCATCCGGGTGCAGATGTTCGGCGACGAATTTAACGGTTGCGCGGCTCAGCCCCAGGTCGAAGATGCTGAAATATCCCAAAACCAGGTAAGCGATGGAGAGAATTCCATACCCATCGGTCCCCAACCCTTTGACGATGTACGGGAGAGTTACGATTCCAACCGCCGTGGGCAGCACCAGGCCCAACAAGTTAAACACACTGTTCTTGGCGATAATCCCGCGGTCCTTGTTGCGATCTGCCTGCATAGTGGACTTACCCGTCTTTCGTGGAACGGCTAACCGGAAGTATTCGAGAGAGACGAAGGCACACCCTACGAAGTGGGCACCAAGCGAAAACCCTATCCGACACTTCTATTAAATTATGCCCTGTCTTGAGGCTGGGTGATGAATTAGCAGAAAGCGATGTGCTGAATTTTAAAGCCACTGAAGAGTAAACGGGCGTCCCGCTACCTCGCGGACGCCCGGCCTGAATCCAGTCTGGAATTGCTGTTCTACTGCACCGTGGCTTTAACGTTGGTCGGGGGAGCCGGTGGCGTTGACGCTGCTGTGGATCCGGAGCTGTAGGCGCCGATCGTCCAAGCACCGCTGGAGGGCCGAGCATTACCATTCCTATCGCTGTTCAGCGCGGTAATCCCTAAACCAGTCAAATTAGCACCCCTGCCGTTGGCCGCCGAATTTGATGTCAAAGTGCCGTCACCATTCACCGCGTTGGCCGAGGCATAGAAGGAGTGAGCGTCCATGCCGGTCGCTGATTGCCAGCTAGTCAGGCTATTCACCTGAATGGGGCCAACGGACCAGGCGTTGTTGCCGCCGGCGCCTTGCGGCCCATAAAGGTTGTAATCGGCGGTGGACACCGAGCCGCTTGCGCTGCCGTTAGAAAGGTAAAAAAAGGTGTTGGACCCAGCGATGAGATTGTTCTCCATGGTAATTTGCGAACCAGTGAAGAATTGAATTGCCGCGTTTTGCGGGCTGGGGCTGTAAAGGGTGTTGTTGAGTATGCGCGTCTGGGTACCGTTCAGCCAGATCAGCGCGATGGCTTGTTGCTGCCCGGGCATGGCAATCATCACGTTGTTGAAAATCGTGAAGCCCACGTTGTTACCTTCCGTGTAAATGTACGCGTTTTTGTTGACGCCCGCGTCTCCATCAAAAAGATTGTTGTAAATCATGAAGTTCGTGTTGGTGGCGTTGGTGGTCCAGAAATGAAGCCCGTCATGATGGTACGAGTTCGCGCCGGACCCTGAATAGCCGGTGTCCCAGCTGGCAAAATCATGAATGTGATTATCGTGAACCAGCACCCCGGTGGTATTGGTCTGGGCCCCAGCGGCGATCCCGTGATCAACATTGTAGATATTGTTGTGATCTAGTTCCAGGTTGCTGGTGACATAGGAAATGGCCCAACCCATATCGTGAAAGGTGCAATGGTCGATACGGATACCCACGGCGTTATCGATGGTCACGGCGTTGACGCCGGTCTGGTTTGGGTTGGCGTCAGGATTGCCGCCGCCGTTGTATACGTGCACGTACATGTTGGCCACGGTGAGATTGGTAATGCGGCAGCCCGGAGTGCAGCCAGTCACATTGTTGCTTCCCGCGTTCAGCGCCACGCTAGTAAATCCGGGGTTATGAATTCCGAGATTGGTCCCTGCGTTGGTGTTTTGAATGATGCCGTTGCTGCCGCCGTCGACAACGATGTTGGAGTGCCCCCCAATGACGAGTGCGCCGTTATTGGACCATGCAGGCGACGTCAGGTTGGTTCCAGACTCAAACAAAATCGTTACCGGGTTCCCGCTGGATCCCGATCCTTGAGCGGTCAGTAAAGTGGAATTTTGCGCGCCGGTAAACGTCCCGCAGAGGTGCACGATGGTGCCGGGCCCGATCTGGGACCCGCCGCTGCCCCAATTTCCCGAACTATTGAACCAACTGGGAGGGTGAGTATTGTTGGTGCAAACTCCGCTTCCGCCGCCGTCCGGGGTGATGTAGACGTCACGCGCTTGAGCTGAAGCGCCCGCCGCAGCCAAGCCGCTGAATAACAAAACCAACAAGCCAGCCGCCAACAAGCGTTTAACTTCCAAAAATGAAATTCTGCAGCTGGAAAATCCGATGTGTTGATTGAAAACTCTCACAATCCCCTCTTTCGCGCCGTGCCCAGGGCGTTGCCCGTATAGGTTCAAAATTAGCAGCGGCTTAGGGGCTCCACAACTGGACTCTAGGCCAATCAAGGTGCAGGGAGGGGGACCTGTACCTGCTAATTTAGCAGTGGTCAGTCACCAAGCAAGTATATGGATAATCAGGAATGACCTGCGACGCAAAATCTTTTTCCAGCCCTAATGGTTGTTATCTGACAGGTAATCATAACGTATGGTAAAAAGGCCGCTGACTATTTCCAGTTCTCGGATCCGACCAGGCTGGCTCGCTGCATCGCGGACTTATGATGGTGGGCGTACTTGAACAGCCACTGCGGCCAATGCAGCCAATCGTAGCCGCCTTCCAGCTTGGCGCGTAGCAGCGAAGGGTCATCCCAGCTGTTTACCGGCAACCTGGGAAGGTAATACTGGTTACTATGTTTTGAGGCGCGACCAATAATCGTGGAGACCCCGTTCTCAAACCCCTGGTTCTCCAAGACATCCACCAGAAATGCGTGAAGTTTTTATCTTCTTCGGGAAATGCGAACGGGTAAGAGAATGACTGCACCGCTGCCCCGAGTTTCTGCTCGATGGTTTCCTTGGAGCGGCCCACCTCGTATTCGATTTGATCGGGGCCCAGCGATCGCAAGTCTGGGTGAGTAACCGTGTGGGACCCGAACCGCGTGCCGCCAGCGTGCAGCTCCGCCACTTCGGACCACGTTAGATAGTCGACGCCCTCGATTCGTACGGACGTATCTCTGGATGCGGTCGGTGGCCAGGAAAATGGTGGCCGTAAATCCGCATTGCCGCAACGCGTCGAAAGCGTCGGTGTAGAAGTCCCGGTAGCCATCGTCGAAGGTAATGACCACGGTCTTCGACAAATCCTGGCCGGCTTCCATGGCGGTCCACATTTCCGTCAGGTCCAGCGTGCGGTAGCCGTTGGCGCGCATCCAGCGCATCTGCTTGGCGAACACTTCCGGCGCAGTGTTGATCTGGTAGTAAGGATGGGACTTCCCGAACAAATTTTCTGAAACGCTGTGATACATCAAAATTGGTACGCGTATCGCGGATACTGCGCCGATCACCCGAGCAAGCGGGTGCGATAAATAGACGGAGGCAATTCGGTCAATTCTCGGCATAAGAAACCCCGTGAAGGGCATTCGGACGACCCCGTTGGGTGCGTGGATGAGCCCGCACGGCGCGCGGCCTGCTGGCTATCGTGCAGCGCCGACTTTGGCGGATACGAATTCCTTTACCGCGTTGGCAACCAGAACCAATTGTTCCGGTTTCAGTTGCGGGAACATTGGCAACGATACGATTTCCGCCGCGACCCGCTCGGTAACTGGGAAATCGCCCTGCCTGTAATTCAAATGTTGATAAGCCTTTTGAAGATGCAACGGAATCGGGTAGTGGATTCCGGTGGCGATCCCGGCTTCGGCAAGGTGCGCCTGTAGCGATTCACGATCCGCTACTCGCACTACATAGAGATGATAAACGCCCTTGGTCCAGGGAGCTTCCACAGGCAGGGTGACTGCGTCCTTGGTCTCCGCGAATAGTTCATGATAGCGATGCGCGTGTTCCCGCCGTGACTGATTCCATTTGGCCAGATGGGGCAATTTGACGGACAGCCAGCCGGCCTGGATGGAGTCCAAGCGGCCGTTATAGCCTTCGATGTCGTGATAATACTTTTTCGCCTGGCCGTGGTCGCGAATCATTTTCATGCGCTTTGCCAGAGCTTCATCATTGGTGGTGGTGGCGCCAGCTTCGCCGCAAGCCCCCAGATTTTTCCCGGGATAAAAACTAAAAGCCGCAGCCAGGCCCATGGAGCCGGCCTTCTTCCACTTATTGTCTTTCTTTGAAAAGTATTGCGCGCCGTGAGACTGGCAAGCGTCTTCGATAATCGCCAGGTTGTACTTTTCAGCTAATTCCATGATCGGATCCATGTCCGCGGTTTGCCCGTACAAGTGCACCGGTACGATGGCGGCAACGCGCTTACCACTCTTGCGTTCCGTAAGTTTCTTCGTCTTGCCGTCGAAAGTGCACTGCGTTTCCAGATACTCGCGCAATTTTTGCGGATCCATCGTGTAGGTGGATTCGTGGATGTCCACAAACGCGATTTGCGCACCGGTCTGCGAGATTGCTTCGGTGGTGGCGATAAAGGTGTGCGGAACGGTGACGATGATGTCGCCAGCGCCCACGCCAGCCGCCATGAAGGCAAAGCGTAACGCGTCGGTCCCGCTGTTCACGCCCACGCAATACTTGGAGTCGCAGAATGCCGCGAACTCGCGTTCGAAATTTTCCACCATGGGCCCGCCGATGAACCCGGCGTTGCTGAACGCTTTCTTGGCCACCGCCAGCAACTCCGCTTCCAGTTCCTGATGCGGGGTCACCAAATCAAGAAACGGCACTTTCGTCGTCGGTGTCATCGCTACTTTTTCTCCTCGGAAATAAATCTCAGAAACTTTGCGGGATTGCCGGCCACAATCGCGTTGTCCGGCACATCCTTGGTCACCACGCTTCCCGCGCCCACGATCGCGTTGCTGCCCACGGTTACCTTACTCAAAATCGTGGAGCCGGAGCCGATCGAAGCCCCTTTACGGATGATGGTATTTTCCACCTTCCAGTCGGCTTCGGTCTGCAAACCGCCTTCCGCGGTAGTGGCCCGCGGATACGAATCGTTGATGAAAGTCACACTGTGTCCGATAAAAACGTTGTCTTCGATGTGCACACCTTCGCAAACGAAAGTGTGGCTGGATATTTTGCAGCGCCGCCCGATGCGGGCATTCTTCTGAATCTCCACGAAAGCGCCGATCTTGGTCTCGTCACCGACCTCGCAGCCATACATGTTGATAAACTTCGCGAGCTTAACGTCTTTGCCCAGTTTGACGTCCGGCGCAATGCATACGAATTCGTTCACAGGGTTATCGCCTCGCCGCGATTGCGCACCGAACGGTCGGCTGCTTCCAGAATCCGGACAACCCGCAGGCCGGCGACGCCGTCGTTGAACGGGCTTTTGTTTGCTTCAATGCATTGCAGGAAATACGCTGTTTCCGCGCGCAACGCTTCAATTTGTTCCACTTGCGGCGCCCACATATCTCCCGATCGATAGCTGACCAGCAGCTGGTGCAGGCCACCGGGATTGGGATTGGACATGCTCACGCCCTTGTCATAGACCTTGATCTTTTCGTCGGCTTCCAGATCGTTCCAGACCAGCATTTTTTTCTCCCCGCCGATCAGGGTGGTTCGCACTTTCACGGGAGAAAGCCAATTGACATTGATATGCGCGATAACGTGCCGCGGGAAATACACCGTGATGAACGCCACATCCTCGATCCCGTTCAGGTGGCTTTCGCCGGTGGCTACCACGGCTTCGGGCTTTTCGTTAATTACGTGATCCATAATCGAAAGATCGTGGGGCGCCAGGTCCCAAATTACATTTACGTCGTGCTGGAACAGGCCCAGGTTCACGCGCAGGGAATCGTAATAATACAAATCCCCCAGCGAACCTTCGTCGACCAGTTGCTTGATCATTTTGACCGCGCCGGTGAACAAAAAGGTGTGATCCACCATGATTTTTAATTTCTTGCGATCGGCCAGTTCGATTAATTCTTCGGCCTGGGCCACGCTGCAGGTAAAAGGCTTCTCCACGAAAACATGCTTGCCGTTTTCGAGGGCCTTCTTGGCCAGTTCATAGTGCGTCCACACGGGGGTGACCACCGCAATCAGGTCGATGGTCGAGGATTTCAAAACCTCATTCTCATCTGTGGTAAACGCCATTCCGGGATGGGATTTACGCAAGCGCTCCTGCGTTTTGGGATTTTTATCGCAAACCAGGACTACTTCGGAGGAATCGTGAGTATGAAAATTGCGGACAATATTCGGACCCCAGTAGCCGTAGCCGATTACACCTATGCGGATCATACCTCTCCTTGTGGAATAACAATCCCTCGGCGTAGGAGGCGAAGCGAGGATGGGGGCGCTTGCCGGGGCGTGACGCTGCGACTCCGCGGGACCTCTTCAAGACTACTGCATGCGTTGCGAAGTTAAAGATGATTTAGACTGCAGGTTTCCAGATGAAAACCAGTAATCAGTGAGCGCCATCGCCGGAAAAAACTGCTGACGGCGTCTGGATCAGGATCTTGACGTCCAGCCAGATTGACCAGCCGCGAGCGTATTTGAGGTCCAGCCGAACCATGTCGTCAAAGCGCGTGCGGCTGCGCCCTTCCACCTGCCACAGGCCCGTAATCCCGGGCTTAATTTCAAGAACGCGCCGGCGGTGCCAAAGATCGTAGGCCCGGAACTCGTAAGCGATCGGCGGCCGCGGGCCTACCAGAGACATATCTCCGCGCAGCACGTTTATAAATTGCGGCAACTCGTCCAGGCTGGTCCTGCGCAGAAACCTGCCAATGGCCGTCACCCGCGGATCTTTCTGAATCTTGAACACCACCTTGGAGCCGTCCGCGCCGGCGTCGCCTACCTGCCCGGCAATGAACTGGTTCACGTATTCCTGGTGAATCTTGGCGTCGCAATTCGTGTACATGGACCGGAACTTCAAAAACGTAAAAGTCTGCCCGTATTGCCCTAGCCGTTCTTGGCGAAACAGGATCGGGCCCTTGGAGCTGAGCTTCACGGCCAAGGCGATGGCTGCCAGCGCCGGAGAGAAAAACAGCAACGCCGCAGCGCTGCCGAACACGTCCATGGCGCGCTTGATACCAAACGCCAATTTCTTGGAATCTTCCTTGCGCGAAATATCGGGATACAGCGCCACGTTGGCTGCGGCGTTCGAATCGCTCTTTCCGTATTCTTCGGGAAAGAAGTGAAACGATACGGAGATTTTCGAACTCTTTTCCTTGCCTACGGTTTGCTGGAATGCCGCACGCAGTTTTTCAAGCAGGCGCTCGTGAATAATCGTCGGAGCCGTTTCGCCGATCTCCGTGCCAATCACGCCGATGAGATTGTTTTCCAGATACCAGCCGAGTATGTCCGTTTCTCGGGTGGAATTCGTCAACGCCAAGCCGATCTTTCCGAGAGTTTTGCTTTTATTACCCTCATCCAGGGCTCGTTTCACATCCACCAAAACCAGCACGAAGCGCTTCTGGGCACGTTCCGCGCGCCTGCGTTCCAAATACAACATGGAAACGAAAGCATCTTCGCTTAAAAGCGCGCGCGCATCGTTCTCGGCGCCCGAAGGGGCGTTTTCTCGAGCGGCGATCTTTCGTTCAGCAACTTCACTTGGTAGCGCGGTCTTTAGTGAGCTCATCGTCCTTTTCCGTATTTCCTAACTTCCCAATATCCGAGTTCGTTCCTTAAATGCTGCTCGCGGCCATTATCTGGACCGCACTTGGGTCAGTATGCGGGCGTTCTGAATTGAGAGCGGTCACCCAACTGAGATCTACTTCCAGCGCGACGGAGCGTTGCAATAATGTGACTGATAAAACCACCCGATGGTTACCCTTAAATTTGATCAAAATTCCCTGTATACCCGCGAGTTGACCCTGATGAATGCGCACTCGCTCGCCGGTTTTTATGTACGGCCAAGGTTCGCTTGCTTCCTCAAACTTCCCAGCGAGTTGCAGCGCCTCGATTTCCGCGTCTGGGACGGCGGTGGCTATCCGCCCATTACCGACCAATCGGATGACCCCGGCTGCGCTTAGCACTTGTTGACGGTCATCCAGATGCAGTCTGCAAAACAAATACCCAGGAAACAAAGCTTGCTCAACTTCCTTCACCCGGTCTGACCACTCCCTGAAGTTCTTGTATTTCGGAACAAAACACTCCACGCCACGCCGTTCGATCTGGGTGGAGATCGAAATCTCTTTACGGCATCCGACTTGTAGTGCGTACCAGTTCACGTATATTCCATCAATCTCGAAGGCGCCGCAGGTGAACTCCCGCCACAAACCTCCCATTCGGGAGATTGCCTGCATAAGAAGGGCAATTTGTCTGCCACTAAGCGCGGCCTTCTAAGCACTCAGAGGACCAAGGGCGACCCTGTAAGTTATAGATCTGTAGTCATTTAGCGGAACGCCGGATTTTCGCTAAAGAAACTTGAAGTCGTCGTGGCTAGGCTGAGAAGCCAAATGAGAAAACGACTGCCCTATTGTTGCAAACACCTTCCGAGCCAATTCGATACGCTTTAAAAGTAGCTCGCTTCGCCTGCTGTAAATGATACATTAAAAAGGCCTTAACTACCGCCTGGTGCCCTTCATATCTACTGTGTTTACCTGAGATTTTTCGTTCAACGCGTTGATCAGTCCGCGTTAAATTTGCACAGTTCGGGTACTTTTACCGCTGCCCATCAAGCCTAACTTAAACTTCCCCATCCATACAGCTTCCCAACGAACCTTGGCCTCAATCGATAACCTGACCACGAGGACAGTGATAGGACAGGCCAGTAATTGACCCTCGGCCAAGGTGTCCGATTTACCCTAATCCCTAACTTGGCGGTAAGGCTGGTCTTCCTTCAATCTGCGATCCCAATCGTGAAAGCGACGCTGAGCTCTCCCCCTCAAGGAAGCATTCGCGCGGCATCGGCATCCCAATAAACCATCGACTCAAACTTTCCTTCGCCCACAATCGCAGCGGCATACCCAGGCTCAGGCGTGAAGGCGCGAAGGGTCCATCGTTCACTGTCCATGCTGCGAAGCGTTTCCGGTTCGCCGGGAGTTAGAGACACGTCGAAGCTGTCGAGCGGTATCTGTAGACCCGCTCCATGCGCTTTGACGTACGCCTCCTTGCGCGTCCAGCAGAGAAAGAAACCTTCCCGCCGTAGTTGTTCCGGAAGTTCGCGCAACTGCTGTCGCTCCTGTAATGAAAAGTACCGATCGGCAATCGCCTCGCTGGCGAATTCCGCTCGGAATTTTTCAACATCGATTCCGACTTCACGACTGAGAGCGAACGCGTACAGCGCCAATCCCCCGGAGTGCGACAAGTTGAAACAGGCTTCCGGATGATCCGTCAGGGAAAGTTTTCCAAACTGCGCAATCTCAAATTCCAGCTTGTCGGGCGGGCAGTTTAGATACGCCCCAAGCAGTTCTCGTAATTTGCCGCGTCCGACTACGAAGTGATTTCGGTGTTCTGGAAAAACGAAGCGGTGGGCGCGAGCCATTTCTTCTTTCGACAGGAGGGCAGCCAGTCGCTCGCGTTCCTCGTCGCCGGTGTCCAGTCGCGCTCTCCAGATATGTATTTCGTTGGCAGGGAGCGCGAAGCCATGCGGGGGGCGAACCCAGTTAACAAATTCCATTAGCGACAGCATACATCTGACTGCATAGGCGCTATCGTCAGAGTTGGATGGTGCTAAAAATTTAATTTACAGGATTATGGAACGAGAACCGGCTCCGCAACGGGTTCTGTGCCCGAGACCGGTTCATCCACGGAATGTTGAAGGCGGGCGGTTAGGTCTTCTGCCAGTCGGGCCACTCGGGGTTCGACCAGGATATTTTGTTGGTGACCGTTCACTTCCCGAATTTCCAGCTTCCCTTTGATGATGGATTTCCACCCGAGAGAGGAGTCGGCAAGCATGCCTGGCAATTGCTTGCTTGCACGGAAGAGAAGGACATCGCCGTGATATGGCCGAGGAACATAATTATCGAACGCCCGATCATGCTCCATTCCCAGAATCTCAAGATTGTAGGCCATCGAGGAGCGGAGTTTATCCCCGTCTCCGCTGGTGGATTTTTTGTCCAAAGCGATTTGCGTTCTGGCTCGTAACACATCCCAAGCTCTGCGGAATCGTTCGCCTAAATATCCCGCACCGCGATGCGACAAATTCTCACGCTCCAGGTCGATTCTCTTAGTGGTGCGGTGCCACCAGCGTTGCGCGGAATTGCTGTTCGGCGCAAACACCTCCGCGCCCGGGCGAGTGGTCTGAATCATCACCACCAGTTCAACCTTCTGCCCCGCCAATTGCAATTGTTGCGCAGCCTCTAGCGCCACCAGGCCGCCAAAACAAAAGCCGCCCAAAATGTAAGGGCCGTCCGGCTGCAGACTGCGTATTTCTTTCAGATAGGAGGTAGCGATTTCCTCCAGGGTCTCGTTCTTGACGATGTTACCGTCCAGGCCGCGAGCTTGTAAGGCATAGACCGGTTGATCTTTTCCCAGGTGGCTGGCCAGCGGATAATATTCCAGAACATTGCCACCGTGGCTATGAATCAGGAACAGCGGCGGCTTCGATCCTCCGGGCTGCAAGGGGACCAGGGAAGACCAGGAAGGTTTCCAGTTGTCCTTGCGCAAGACCTCGGCCAGCGCGCCGACGGTGGGCGCCTGCAGAAGCGTCGCCAGCGGCAAGCGTCGCTGATAAATTTTCTCGATTTCCACGATGATGCGCACGGCCAACAGCGAGTGCCCGCCGAGTTCGAAGAAATTGTCGTTGAGGCCCACGCGTTTTACTTTGAGGACTTTGGCCCACAGTTGCGCGAGCACCTGCTCCATGGAATCCCTGGGAGCAAGGAAAGTTCCCTTTGTCTCGATATTCTGCTGCTCGGGAGCCGGCAAGGCCTTCAAGTCAATTTTGCCGTTGGGAGTAAGCGGCAACTTGTCCATGCGCACGAACGAAGAGGGCACCATGTACTCGGGAATTTCTTTCTTCAAATGCGCGCGCAGTTCGCTCATGTCCGGCGTGGAATTGTCGGCCGCCTCGTAATAAGCAACCAGGATTTTTTCCCCGGCTACGTCTTCGCGGGCGGTGACCACACAAATCTTTATGGCGGGATGTTTGCTCAACACTGCTTCGATTTCGCCCAGTTCGATCCGGAAACCGCGAATTTTTACCTGCTGATCAATGCGCCCGAAATACTCGATGTCGTGATTTGACAGATATCGCGCCAGGTCACCGGTGCGGTAAATCGTCGCCCCTGATTTATTCGTAAAGGTATCGGGCAGGAATTTCTGGCGCGTCAATTCTTCGCGTTTCAAATATCCCGCCGCCACGCCAGCTCCGCCGACATAAATCTCGCCGATGACACCCACCGGCACAGGTTGCTGGTAGGCATCCAGGATATAAACCTGAAGATCGGGAATGGGAATGCCGATGACGCTGCCGGACTCCAGATCCGCCGCCGAAAGCGGGCGGTACGTCACGTGTACGGTGGTTTCCGTAATGCCGTACATATTCACGAGTCGCGGTTGTTCGTCGCCATGGCGTTCGAACCACGGGGCCAGGCTTTGCATTTCCAACGCTTCGCCGCCAAAGATGACGTATCGCAGCGCGGTCTTTTGTCCCGCTCCCAGCCGCGCCTCGGCTTGAATCAGTTGTTTGAAAGCCGACGGCGTCTGGTTCAATACTGTGACGCCTTCCTTGATCATCAATTCGTAAAACTCTTCCGGAGAACGGCTGGTCAGATACGGCACCATCACCACTCGCCCGCCATACAACAGCGCGCCCCACAATTCCCAGACGCTGAAGTCAAAAGCGTGGGAATGGAAGAATGTCCACACATCTTTTTCGTTAAAGCCGTACCACTTCTCGGTGGCCTGCATCAGCCGCACCACGTTGTAGTGCGTAACTCGCGTGCCCTTTGGTTTCCCGGTGGAGCCGCTGGTGTAAATCACATAGGCCAGATCGTCGGGCGCGGAGTTGGGCGGCAGGTTGGTTTCCAGCTGGCGATCGAGTTCCGCGTGGTCCTTATCGAAATAAATCACCTTCATCTGATGCTCGGGAAGCTCCGAGGCCAGCGAGGATTGCGTCAACAATATGGGCGCCGCAGCGTCTTCGAGCATGAAGGACAGGCGGTCCTTGGGGTACACCGGGTCGATGGGAAGATACGCGCCACCAGACTTTAGAATCCCAAGAATTCCCACAACCATTTCGAACGAACGCTCTACAAAAAGCCCGACCAGAGTTCCGGGTTTTACGCCGAGCGCGCGCAAGTGATGCGCCACTTGATTGGCGCGACGATTCAATTCCGCATACGTGAAATGCTTGCCTTCGAAGGTCACCGCGTGGGCGACCGGATTTTTTGCGGTCTCCTCTTCAAACCATCTATGCAGTGTTTTCTGTTTTGGATACTGGGTTGTGCATTCCAACCAGTAGTCAATTCGTGTTGCTCGGAATCTGTCAGCACCGGCAGCTTAGCGAAGGTTTCCGCGGGATTTGCCGCGATGCCTGCCAGCAGCGTTTCATAGTGCTGCAGCCAGCGTTCCAGCGTGGCATGCTCAAACAAATCGGTGTTGTAATCGCATTCCACATATAAGCCGCGAGGCCCTTCCACAAAGTTAAAAAACAGATCGAAGTGCAGCGCGCGCTTGGGATTTCGCTCGCATGAAAATTCCGCGCCTTTAAACTTCGCGGTGGCTACGTCGCGGTCCACGTTGAAGATCACTTCCACTAACGGAGGACGACCGGGATTGCGCGGCACCGTTACATGCTGAAGAATGCCGCCTACCGTCGATTGGTAATGATCGTAGGCGTCCAGCACCAATTTTTTCACTGCCGCCAAATTTTCCTGGAACGGTGCGTCCGGCTGAATTCTGGTGCGGATAGGCAGGAGATTCACGCAGTGCCCGACCAGACATGATTTCCCGGTCATCGCTTGTCCGGCGACGCCCAGTCCAATCACCACATCGGTCTGCCCGGTAAGCCGATACAAAAGCGCATCGAGACCGGCCATGAGTAATACCACCAGCGTGGTGCGCTGTTGGCCCGCGACACTTTTTCAGCAATTGCTGCAACTTTGGATCGAAATTGCGTTTTAGTGTTCCCGCTCTCGCCGAGCGCACCATCGGACGCGGATGATCGGTCGGCAAATCCAAGGGAGCAGGGACATCCGCGAACTGTTTCCGCCAATAGGCCATGGCTTTATCGGCATCCGGCGTATCTGGCTGGGTTGCCAGGGCATATTCGCGAAAGGCATGGAACGTTTCCAAAACCGGTTCAACCCTTCTTTCAATGCGGAATAGATGGTCGAAAGTTCATTGACCATCAGCCCGCCGGACCACCCGTCACAAATAACATGATGCGCCGTCCAGATCGCCACGTGACGATCGTTCGCCAGTCGCACGATGTGTACTCGCACAAGAGGACCTCGATCACAAAATCGAAGGGTCGGAGACTTCGCTCTCCATCACGCTTTCCAGTATGCGTTCCGCTCCGCCTCGGACTTGGCTGACAGATCGATCAACGCAATTTCCAGTTCTGCGTTGGGATCTACTCGTTGCCACTGCCCATCGGGGCTGAAACTTGCCAGAAGTATCGGATGGCGCTTGATGAATGACTTGCTGTACGGCGTAGCGGAACAATTCCACATCGAAGTTTCCGCGAAACTCAAGCTTAAGAGATTCGTTATAATCCGACTGCCGCGTTCCCCGCCCATCTGCGCCGCAAGCCAGATTTCTTTTTGCGCTTCGGTCAAGAGGAAACTGGCTCCCCGCTAGCCGAAGTTAGCCAGGTACTGGCGCGATTTCTCCGTTTCTCCGGCGTAGTGATTTCTTCGCGGTCTGTGGCAATTCCGCGTATTTCCGAACCGGAGCCTGAGGGAGGCGGTAAAAAGCCAGCATCCACCATTTGCAAGCTGTCGCGAAAGGCGCAAGCAATTTCGAAAAGTCCTCTTCGCTGTGGGCGGTGGTGATGACAAACGAGCGATTGTCCCAGATGTGGATGCCCCGTTCGCGCAACAAATAAAACAGCAAGCCCGCAAATTTTTGTTCGGAAGGGTAGCCCAGCTGCATCAGCGAACATGAACTGCGTCAACTGATACGGCGCCTCGAACTCTTCGATGATTCCGCGCAGTTGGTCGGCCAGCTTGGCCGTGCGCGCGGTCAGATTTTTCTGCAGCTCCGGCCCTTTTTCTTTCAGGTGCAGCAGCACCGACTTTGGCGGCCGCCAGCGCCAGCGGGTGTCGGACAAAGGTTCCCGCAAAAAATGTCACGCCTACTTCCGGGAAAGAGTCGTCGCCATAATTCCATTGGCCGCCATCCAGCGCATCCATGTATTTCGCGATCGCCGGTGACGACCCCGATCGGAAATACCGCCGCCAATTACTTTCCCGTACGTGGCCAGGTCGGCCCGCACACCGAAATGCGCTTGCGCTCCGCCCGGATGCACACGGAAGCCGGTAACCACTTCATCGAAAACCAGCGCCGAACCAGTTTGTTGCGTCACTGTCCGCAACTCGTGCATAAATTCGCGCGGCTGCAAATCCAGCCGCCGGCTCTGCACCGGCTCGACCAGAACTGCTGCGATTTCCGATCCGCGCGAGCGCAATAATATCCAGCGATTGCGGATTTCCGTAATCCAGCACGATCACTTCCGCTAGCGCGCTCGCTGGAACTCCCGGAGCACTTGCCGCAGTACGCGTTTCGCCGTTTACAGTAAGCGGTCGGAACAGAACTTCATCGAAGATGCCGTGATAAGAACCTGCGAATACCGCAATTTTGTCGCGGCCGCGTCACGGTTCTGGCCACGCGAGTCGCAGCCAGAACTGCTTCCGGACCCGTATTGGTGAACGCCACGCGCTGCATGCCCGTGAATTCCCGCACCAAATCCGCCACTTCGCCTGCCAGAGGCTGAATCGGGCCAATCTCAAATCCAATTTCGAGTTGCTCTTCACCGCTTTCACGACGAAAGGCGGCCGGTGCCCAAACATGCTGGCACCAAAGCCCTCGACGAAATCCACGTACTCGTTGCCATCCACGTCCCACACCCGCGATCCGTCCGAGTGGGTGGTGAAGAATTGGGATAAACCATCTCCTTCCACAACTGTTTGAAGCCGCCAACCGAACGCGGATCGGCAAGAATCGGCCGGTTTTTGATCGCTAATTTTTTAGACTGCGCCGTGCGTTTAAGTAGCGCTCGATGAGCGTATTCAGCGCCGCGGTCTGCTCCGCGGTGACATCGCCATGGTCGCGGCACGATCAATGGGCTTGAACGGCCCGTGCGATTTGGCTTCCGACTCGGATCACCATCGGAACTGATGGCGTCAACGGGATGTTTGTTCGCGGCGCTGCGATACAGCGGCGCAGTAGCGGGTGCAGGTGCCCGGCCCATCAGCTGCAGAACTTGCTGCGTCAGTTGCTGTTGCTGCTGCAGAATTTGTTCCAGGACAGAGTTGGACCGCTTGCGGTCGCGGCAGTGAGAAAGGCGCGATGCCTTGCGGCGATGGCGACAATTCTGCGGCTTTACCGGCGCCGCTGCTGCAAATGCCTCCGGAGCCAACTTGGTATCCAGATACTCCGCAATGGCCTGCAAGCGAACCTAGTTCCTCCATCAATTGCCGGAAGGAAATCGAGACTCCGAATTTCCGATGAAAAACTTGTGCGGCTTGGGTAAGTAAAAGCGAATCCAGTCCCAACTCCAACAAGCTCGCGCGGGATCCACTTGGGCAAGATCGTAACCCGAAAGTTCTTCCATCAGCGCGCGCGAGGCATTTAACAGCCGTTCTTTGCGCGGAATTTCTGGCTGCGCTTGGCCCGACTGGTGCCGGTGTTATGAGGGATTCCAACAGTTTGTGAAATATGTTCCTCGTCGACGCTTTCCGCTTGTGTACTCGATATCGTTCAACGTCTCGTAAGCGGCAATCTGCTCGGCCGCTGACGCCGCGCGACGGAAATGGGGTGGAGTCCGGCCAGAATCGTTTGCGTTCGAATGGATATGTCGGGAGCACAACGGCCTTCTGGTGCTCGTCAGCATAAAATTGCGGCCAGTCGACTGCGACGCCAGCCATCCACAGTCGCCCCAACGCATCGATCAAGCTATGCGGTTCCTGGTCGCCCGTTGAAGCCAGCGAAGCCAGTACAGTTTGCTCGGCTGCTTTAGCCGGGTGCTGGCGCGCAAGAGTAGTCAGAGTTTGGCCGGGGCCGACTTCCAGCAGAGCTATCTTGGAATCTTTCATCAACTCCGCGACGCCGTCGGCAAAACGCACCGTCTGGCGCACATGTCCCGCCCAATATTCCGGGTTCTTGTCGCTTCCGCCGCGGTGATCCACCGCGCCGTCACGTTCGAAACATAAGGAATCGCCGGTTCGCCAAATTTTGCCTTGCGAAGCAACGTCCGTAAAAGGTGCCAGCACCGGTTCCATCATCGGCGAATGAAACGCGTGCGAAGTCTGCAGTCGCCGCGCCGCGATTTTCTTCGACGCGAGCTTTTTCTTCAAGTTTCGCGATAGCGTCATCAGGTCCCGAAACTACGCACAAATTCGGCGAGTTGATCGCTGCGATAGCTAATTGCTCGTTTAACAGCGGTAGAACTTCTTGTTCAGGCAGGCGAATTGCTAGCATCGTGCCGCCTGGCTGGGCTTGTACCAATTCCGCGCGTCGCGCGATAAGCATCAATGCATCTTCACAGGGATATAACTCCCGCGAGGCAGCCCGCTACATACTCTCCGACACTGTGACCAATCATCGCGGCTGGCTTCACGCCCCAGGACATCCACAATTTTGCCAGCGCATATTCGATGACAAATAACGCGGGCTGCGTGAAGCGCGTCTGCAATAAGAGCTTGTCGGCCTCTTTTTCGGCGCCGGCCGCGGGAAACATGACCGTGCGAATATCGGTTCTCAGGATAGGCTTAAGAAGCTCTGCGCAGTGGTCCACTTCAGCGCGAAAAGTTTGTTCCGTGCGATAAAGTTCGGCGCCCATGCCTGCATACTGCGCGCCCTGACCGGGGAACATAAACACAACCGGAGGATTGTTGAATTGCTGGCGGTGCGTGAAAACTCGCTTTGGATCTTTCGCGTCCAGAGCTTCCGCGCCGTCTGCGGCGTTCTCGCAGGCCACAATCCGGCGCTGAACAAATTCACTTCGCCCGGTTTCAAGGTAAAGGCTATATCTGCGAGTTCGTGACAATTCGGCCGCGCCATCTCGGCGAGTCGCAATATTTTCAAGTGCTGCGACCAATTTGCCGTCGCGCGTTCCAGCGCTTCAGCGTGTTTTCGCGGACAGCGTCAACAATTGCCAGGGCCGCGATGGGCCGGACGCGGCAATAGCTTGGCGATTCTTCCACCACTAGATGCGCATTGGTTCCGCCAGTGCCAAAGGAACTGATACCCGCCTGCCGCGGCGAACCCGGGTTTGGCCTTCCATTCCTGCAACGAGCCATTGACATAGAATGGGCTGTTTTCAATTTCCAGTTTTGGATTCGGCTTGGAGAAATGCAGATTCGCGGGAATGATTTTGTTGTGAAGCGACAATGCTGTCTTGATCAGACCGGCAGCGCCTGCGGCCACATCCAGGTGCCCTATATTCGTTTTGACCGAGCCGATGGCGCAGTATTGCTTCGCTTGCGTGCCCATGCGAAATGCCTTCGTCAATCCCGCAATTTCGATCGGGTCGCCCAAGAGGCGTCGCGGTGCCGTGAGCTTCAACGTAAGTAATTGTTTCCGGATCGACTCCCGCCAGCGCATGCGCCATGGCAATGGCTTCCGATTGGCCTTCCACTCCGGGGGCGCCAAAACTTACGCGTTGTGAACCGTCGTTATTCAGCCCTACGCCTTTGATCACGGCATAAATTTGGTCCCCGTCTTTTACCGCATCTTCCAGACGCTTCAGCACCACCACGCCAACCCCGTTGCTGAAGACCGTGCCCTCGCCCTAATGCGTCAAACGTCCGCGTATGTCCGTCCGGCGAGCCAATATTGCCCTTCGTCGTAGTAATAGCCCGCGCTGTTGCGGCACGCGCACAGACACTCCGCCCGCCAGCGCTGACATCACACTGAAAAGTCAGCAATGACTGGCAGGCTTGGCCCACAGCCACCAGCGAGGTGGAGCACGCAGTGCTTACGTTCAGCGCCGGGCCCTTCAGCCCAGCTTATAGGCCACACGGGGCGTCAGATAATCTTTGTCGTTTCCATACGTAATCAGGTCGGCCCCGACCAGTTCCATCAGTTCCGGCCGCGGCTCCAGCGCGTGTGCCACATAGGTATTTGTGCTGGCCCCGGCAAAAATGCTGACCGAGCCGCTCATTTTGTCGGGGCCATAGCCGGCGCGTTCCAGCGCTTCCCAGCACGCTTCCAGAAATACCCGGTGCTGCGGGTCCATCACTTCGGCTTCTTTGGGATTCACTCCAAAAAATGCGGCGTCAAAGCAATCTGCGTCTTTCATTACTCCGCGCGCCGGCACATATTGGCCGCGCCGCCTAATTCAACCGCATCCAGGCCCGAAGCGGCGAGTTCCGCATCATTGAAGAACGAAATGCTTTCACGCCCGGCGACTAGATTCGCCCAGAATTCGTCGACGGTTTCCGCTCCGGGAAACCGGCCCGCCATTCCAATGATCGCGATGCCTTCATATTGCTGTTCGTCGTTGCGTTGGTCAATTCGTTCCCAGATGCTTCAGGCAATCAGGATTTCTGGAAGCCGAGTAGCACCCATGGTATCGGCATACCCCGGGCGCGGGTAGCGCAAATTGCGGGAAATTCCATGTGGCCTTAGTCAATGATATTCAGTGGCACTTAACGCTCGATTTCCTTAATTATTTCTTACCAATCCGCCGTGCGGTGGATATTTGGTTCCCTAAAGTGCTCTTCCTTCAGGAATCCGTATTGATGCTCTACTTCTTTACGGGCATCCGCATTTGCGCCAAGGCGCGCTTTTGTCGTTGCGCACGGTCGCGTAACAACTCGCTTTTATCAGCCGACCGATTTGCTGGCTGGCCAAGGTGCCGCGCCAGGGCTCTTACCGTGGGGTGCTCGAAAAGAGCGACGATGGGGAGATCGGAGTTCAACTTTTCGCGCAACAAGCTATGCATCTGCACCAGCAACAGTGAGTGACCTCCCAGATCGAAGAAGTTAGCTTCTGACGTTCACTTGCTCCAACCCAAACATTTTTTCCCACACCGCGGCGATATTCCGTTCCATTTCCGTTTGCGCCGGCATGAAGTTTTGCGGCTTGTGCCGCTTCCATCGGCTCCGGCGGAGCCGCTCTGAACCATCGGGGCAGAAAGCAACGCCTGCAACTCCTCCACCCGCTTGTCAAAGAAGACCGGGGTTAATTCCAAAAGGATTTCCAGATCGCGACCCCAGCGTTCGATGGTCTTCGTGCTATCGATTTGCGGTCGTAAACCAGAGTAAGCCGCAATGCTGCTCCAGGTTCCGCCAGCAGCAACACCGGATAATTGGACTGTGCACCGGCCCCGCAAAGTCCTGTAATTTCGACTCGTCCGCCAAGTTTGCGCGCCGATTCGTCGACCAGGTAGTTTTGAAACACGATGAGGCTGTCAAACAGCCGGTAACGCCAGGGCACTTCGCTGGCTCGCTGGATGTCCATCAAGGGCGTGAACTGATAACTGCTGAGCTCCATCAAGCGGTTGTGGAACCGTACGGAAAAAATCACCGGCGGTCTGTTCAGGTTGGATACGTATGCGGACCGGCAAGTTATTTGTGAACGGCCCGACGATCGATTCGACGCCCGGCAAGTCGGTCGGTCGACCGGAGAATGCCGCACCAAAGACAACCTCCGCGTCTCCGCTTTGGCGATTCAGTAACAGCGCCCATGCGCCTTGCACCAACGCATTCAGCGTGACTTGCAGACGGCGGGCGGTACTTTGCAGCGCGTCGGTGGCGTCGCTCGAAAGTTGAATCACATGTTGGACGGTACCGCGCGCTGCCTGATTCGGTGGACTCGGGGCTTCGCCCGGCGACGGGCGTCGGTTTTCTAAGTCCGGCAAGTTGCGCGTGCCAGAATTTCGTGGCTTCCGCGCATGTCTTGCTGGCTGAGCCATTCCAGATAATTGCGATAAGGTCGTGCCGCCTCGAGCTGAGCCGCGGGAGGAATTTTTCACGTAGGATTCGTACAATCGGCTGGCATCCCGAAAGACCAGCTGGCCAGGACCAGCCATCCAGAAACAACGCGGGAACACTCCAGAAAAATTTCCATGTGTTTTCATGGGCAAGACGAATCACTTGAAACGCATAGCCGGAGCTTCGGTCAGATCAACGGTTCCGTGCGGTCGCGCTTGAGTAAATTTTCCCAACGCTCATTTGCTCGGCATCCGTGGCGGTGCGCCAATCTTCTGGGTCCACGGCAAACTTACTTCGCGATGAACCACCTGCAAAGGTTCGCGTAGTCCAGTGCTGATGATGGTTGACCGGAGAACCGTGTGGCGGCGGATAGTTTCGTTCCACGCTCGTTCGAACGCCGCAGCATCCAGGTTTCCATTCAACGTGCAATGCCACTGGTCGAACGATGGCTCCGCAACGCCGTGATTTGCGAAAAAGAAGAGCGTTTGAATCGGCGACAGCGCGTAGATGTCTTCCACCTCGCGCTGCTCTGAAAGCAACCGGTCCAGCGAAGCTTGGTCGATCTGCGCCAGCGGAAAATCCGACGGTGTGCGGCCACCGGCCGTCGGCAATTGACAATGCGTGATGATTTCCTTCAACGCATTTAAAAATTCATCGGCAAACTGTTGGATGGTTTTCTCGTCGTGAAGCGCGGGATTGTAGCCGCACTCAAAGTCCAGCTTGCCATCCATGATCAGACTGTTTATTTCCAGGGCATGGCGGCGTTTCTGTTTCGGACTGTGCCACGGCCCGCTTGATTCGCTTGAAAAGCGAAATAGTTTCGACGTCGCCACCGCTTGGTCAAACTGCCCGTAATAATTGAAGACCATCCCAGGGTCGGGTCGCGAGGAAAGATCGTTGTTTCCGCTCAGGTACCGAAGAATTCCGTAGCCGATGCCCCGCTGCGGTATGCGGCGTAGTTGTTCTTTCACCGATTTAATTGCTTCGCCGGGCGCCCAGTTTTCGCCGAAATTGTTCAGCTCCAGGCGGACTGGAAAAATCGAAGTAAACCACCCCACCGTTCTGGAAATATCCACGTCCTCAAATAAGTTTTCACGGCCATGGCCTTCCAGGTTGATATACATCACCGGAATGCCGGTCCATTTGTGCCACGCCCGCGACAAGGCCGTCAGAAGCACATCGTTAATCTGCGTGTTGTAAACCGCAGGAACTGTCTGCAGCAATGCCCGCGTCGAAGTTGCGTCGAGCGTGACTTTTACTTTTTTGGCCGCGTCCTCCGTGTTCGCTTCGGACGTGCGCGCATCCATCGCAAATTGTTTCAGTACAGGCGCGACGCCCGCCGGATCAGTGATTGCCTTCCATAGCGGTAACTCTTTTTCCAGACTTTGCGATGTCGCAAGGACTTTGTAAACGCTCCGCCCACAATTTGTAAGGCGAAGTCTTGTCCGGCAATTGCACTTTTTGTTTTGCTTTGAGCTGCTGGTAAGTGCTTTCCAAATCCTCAAGCAAGGGACGCCATGAAATTCCGTCGACCGCCAGGTGATGCACGATAAAAAGCAGTCGGTCCGCGCGATCTGCGCCTAGGTGGAAATACGCCACACGCCAGAGTGGGCCGTTTTGCAGATTCAGGCCGGCTTGTTGTCTCGCGGAAATCGACTCTATAGCTTGCCTTTGCTCTGCTTCAGCGAACGCTGAAATATCGGTCCACTCAAACGGCACGTGCTCAGCATTTTGGAATAAAACTGTCGCCAACTGTCATTTTCTCGAGCATAACGAAGCCGTAAGGCGTCGTGATGCCGGCTTAATTCGCCAAGCGCCGCTTCCAGCAAGGAACGATCCAGCGATTCTTTCGTTTCAAAAAGAAACGCTTGGTTGTAATGATTAAATCATCCAGATTCTGTTCGAAAAACCAATGCTCGATAGGCGTCAGCGAAACGTTCCCATCTGCTACTTCATCTGGACTCTGCTTCGCTTCCTCTACTTCGGCAACGGCTGCCAGCGTTGCGATGGTCTGATTCGCGAACAATAATTTGGGGCGTGAGCTTTAATCCTACCCGCCGCGCCGACGGAAATAATCTGGATACTCAGAATCGAATCTCCGCCGAGCTCAAGAAATTATCGTTGATTCCCATTTGCTCCAATCGTAGATGCTTTCGACCAGATTTCTGCGAGCTTTTTTCTGCTTCGGTTCGCGGCGCAACATAAAGATCGCCCAGCTCCGGCCTTTGCTGCTTCTGGTTCCGGCAACGCTTTGCGATCGATCTTACCGCTGATGGTCAGCGGCATTTTCTCCAGAAACACGAACAGCGAAGGCACCATGTATTCCGGAAGGGTTTGCTTCAGGTGCTCGCGCAGCGCGCTGATTTCCGGCGCGGGTGAAGAGGCGACCACGATACGCCACCAACCGTTTTGCTCCCGGCGCATCCTCACGCGCGCAACCACCGCTACATCTCGCACGCCGGATGTTCGGATAACGCCGACTTCAATTTCTCCCAGCTCAATGCGGAAACCGCGAATTTTTACTTGGTGATCGATGCGCCCTAGATACTCAATTTCTCCAGTCGCCAGATAGCGCGCCAGATCGCCCGTTTTATACAAGATGCGCGCCATTGGGCGCATCGCGAAATGGGTCGGCAATGAATCGTTCCGCGGTCAGTTCCGGCCGGTTCAGATACCCACGCGCCACCCCAATGCCCCCGATATGCAGCTCGCCAGGCACGCCCACCGGCACATGCTTTAATCTCTTGTCCAGGATATGGATCTGTGTGTTGGCGATGGGGTAGCCGATAGGAACGAAATTGCGCGGGTCGTTTCGCCGGCAAGTCCAGTGCGTCACATCCACCGCCGCTTCTGTCGGCCCGTATAAATTGAATAGCTCCGCGTCGCAGGCTGCAAAGAACATATTTTGCAGGTCGGCGGTGAGAGCTTCGCCGCTGGCAAACACCTGCCGCAGTTTGCAATCCTTCGGCAACTCCGCCGCTTCCAGGAAAACGCGCAGCATCGACGGCACGAAATGCAGCGTGGTGATCCCAGCCTCCACGATCACGTCTGCCAGATAGGCGGGATCGCGATGCCCATCGGGCCGCGCCATCACCAGTTGCGCGCCAGTCATCAGCGGCCAGAAAAATTCCCACACCGAAACGTCGAAGCTGTAAGGAGTCTTCTGCAACACCCGGTCGGCAGCCGTTAACCGGTAAGCATCCTGCATCCACAGCAAACGATTTACGATGCCTTCGTGAATATTTACGACTCCCTTTGGAATTCCCGTGGAGCCCGACGTATAGATAACGTACGCCGCATCCGTCGTTTTTAGCTGCGCTCCGGGATTCGTTGTGGATTGCGATGCCAGCGTTTTCCACTCGCTGTCCAGGCAAATCGTTGGGATCTCATTCGGCGGCAGAGTGCCGCGCAGCGCCGCTTGCGTCAGAATCGCGCGAGGCTTCGCGTCTTTGCAGCATCAGCGCGACGCGCTCGGAAGGATATTCCGGATCGAGCGGCATATACGCGCCGCCTGCTTTGATGGTCCCCAGCAGCGCCACAACCATCTCGATGGAGCGTTCCGCGCATATGCCCACCAATTCGTTCGGCCCCACGCCAATTTCGATCAGCCGATGCGCCAGCTGGTTCGCGCGCGCATTTAGTTGCGCGTAAGAAAGCGTTTGTCTTCGTAGGAAAGTGCGGGGGCGTCCGGCGAAGCCAGCACTTGTTGCTCGATGATTTCATGCAGCAAACCGGCATTCCGCAAATTCCGGCGCTTCTTGCCCCTCCGTTAGAAGTCATCGTGTGCCGTAGCTCGCCTTCCTCCATCAGCGGCAAAAGCGCGAAGGGCGTTTCTGGAGCAGCACATGCTTGCTCGAGCAGGTTGGCGAAGTGTCCCAACATGCGGCGTGCGGTGTCCGGCACAAAAAGGTTGGTGTTGAATTCCAGCGCAAATGAATATTCATTGCCCCGCGGGGTGACTCCAGCAGCACATCAAATTTTGCGCCGCCATTATGCACCGCGACAGAAGTCACTTTCGATACGTTTGGAACGTAAAGGCCTGCTCGATGTCGCTTTGCAACACCAGCATGGCCTGGAAAACTGGCGAATGACTTAAGTCGCGAGCCAACCCCAGTTCATTGACCAGGTAATCGAACGGCAGATCCTGATGCGCCAGGGCTTCCAGGATTTTTCCGCGCGTGATCTGTAGATGCGAAGTGAAAGACCGCTTCGCCATCGACCGCCGAGCGAATCGCTAGAGTATTCACAAAGCAGCCCACCAGCTCTTCCAGCGAACCGTGCGTCCGCCCGGCCACGGGAACGCCCACAACGATGTCTTCTTGCTGGCTGTAACGGTGCAGCAGCGTTTGAAACGCGGCCAGCAAAACAGCGAAGGGCGTGCAATTTTCTCGCTCCGCCAGTTTTTCAATTTTCTTGCGCGCCGCAGCGGAGAGTTGCTCGTTCACGCAGCCGCCCACATACGTCATCACCGATGGACGCGGCATGTCGGACGGAATCTCCAGCAAAGCACGGCGCGCCTTGAAGCTCCTTCTTCCAATAATCCAGGTCGCTCTGAAATTCCCCAGCCGCCAGTCGCGCTCGCTGCCATTCCGAATAATCCGCGTAGGAAGCTGCCAGCGGTTTCCACGACGGCTCGCGCCCAGACGTGGCCGCGGCGTACGCTTCCGCCAAATCCCGCAGCAGGATGCCCATCGACCATCCGTCGGACACAATGTGATGCACGTTAAGCACCAGGATGTGATCCTCGCTGCCCAGCGAAATCACCAGCGCGCGCACCAGCGGCTCGTTCCGCCAGCCTGAATTGCCGTCCCGCTTCTTCGTTGGCCATCGCCATGGCCTGCGATTCGTCCAGCGCCGCCAGCAGCTGAAAGGAAAATCTCGGAGCATTCGTCTGCGCAATAACCGCCGCCCCATCTTCTTGAGCACTGAACGACGATCGCAGCGTCGCGTGCCGCATGCTCACCGCCGCCAACGCCTTCTGCAATGCTTCCATGTCCACGGTCCCGCGGATGCGCCGCGCCAGGGGAATGTTGTAAGCCGAGCGGTTGGGAATGAACTCATCCAGAAACCACAATCGCTGCTGTGCCGCGGATAACGTTAAATCTTTTGCCTTCGGCAAGGAATCGAACGTCCCCGAAGCGCGCGCATGCGAGATCAATGCGTCCAGTTCCACGATGGTCGGGTGCGTCAACACCGCAACCAGTGGAATCTGCACGCCAAATTCCGCCGCAATCGCGAGCGGCCACGCTCGCTGCTTGCAGCGATTGCCCTCCCAGGCTCAGGAAAGCATCAGTCACCCCGACGTGATCGACATGCAAGACGTCTTCCCATATTTTCGCGATCAATCGCCTCGCGCGAATTGCGTAGGTAGCACCAACTCGTTCGCGAATTGCGGTCTCGCGCGCCGCAATTGCTTCGCGACCGCGGAAAGAATGTTCTCAACCGAATCCAGCTCGTTGCGATGTTAAGAAAATCGACATGCGACGTATCTGCTTGTCCGAAATCGTCCTCGAACCCTCCGCCGGAATTTCCTCCGGATCCGCGCTTTCCGGATTGAATTCCACAGCAGCCGCCTCAGCGGTCGTCATACGAAACGATCCATCATCGAGTTTCATCATTCCCAAGGAATTCAAAAATTTCTCCGCGGGCTCGGTTACGTTCCGTGCGAATAAAGGGAAGACAATTTCGTGCGCTCCGCGCGCTGCGCTTCACGCCCGATCGCCGCCAGAACCCGATGTTCAACGCCTTTACCCAGCACTCGGCAACTCATCAAAATATTTTCAACCACCAGCCGCTGGCCTTCCACCATAAGCACCACCAACCCCACTTGACCGTAGTCGCCAAAGCGATCGCGCGCGCTAACCAGCAACATGCGTCGCTCGCCCGATTCCACCAGATTTGCCAATTCGCTGGAAAGTCGCCGAATTCCCGTGGTGTTGAATTGATTGGTCCGCTGGGTAAGCTGCGCCGCGCGCTCGTAGTCCGCAGCCGTCGGCGGCTCCACGCTCACTTGTAAATTCAAGCCCTCGATGAAGTCGCGGAAAGACGTGGCCGCTGTCTTAAAGCGGTTACGTTCGCCCTGCTCGCGATAAAGTTCGGTGCGTTTTTCATCCACCGCGGTTGCGCTGCTGCCGTCAAACGCCCAAGCGTGGTGAAGAAATGCCGCCATCTGCCCCGCGCCGGCCGGTGGGAGAAGAAACGTGGTGATCGCCGGGCAGTTGCCTTGCACATCCGCGCACTCCACCGGATTGTCGTCCAGGAAGATGAAGCTATCCAAGCCCAGCTCCAATTCCTTAGCCAGAGCCGCGATGTTTCGTGATTTGGGCTCCCAATTTATTTTCCAGGCCACGAAATCTTCGCGCCGCAAAACCATTTCGCTGCGCCGAAAAACGTCAGCGACGTCCGCTTCTTCGTTTTTGCTGGCCATCGCCAGCAGCAAACCGCTGTTCTTCTGCTTCCGCAAAAAGCGTTGCAGCTCCAAGTATTCCCCGCTGATTTGCACCTGGCTCGCGCCGATTTCTCCCACCACGCCGCCCCACAGCGTGTTATCCGCGTCTACCACGATGACCTTGTATGGCGGAGTCAGCAGCACCCGTGCTTTACGAGCCAGCATGGTGCCTGCTGCGGCCCAAAATGCCCCCGTAAATGGGATATGCGCCTGTCGATCGTTCTCCGGGTCGTCGATTTGTTCGACGGGATAAAGCTCACCCAATTCTTGCCAGCGGATAACATGAAGTCCCCGAAGGGCGCTGGTGGAAGCGAGTAATTCTGCTTCCAGTTCCTGCAGTGTTGCTCTCAACTTCGGATTCTCTAACGCCTGATTGGATGGCGGGCACAGCAGCAAGATGGTGGAGCGGCGCGCGCGTTTCGCAAACGCCCCGAGGGTCTCAATAAATTCCCGCGTGGCGGTTTTGATCGCTGCGGAATGTTGCTCGGCTTGCTGATCGCGGCCCCAGTCTTCCAGCCGGATCAAAAGAAAATTAATTCCCGGCACACTCGAAGCCAGCGAACTGTCCCGGGGCCATCAACTCTTGAAACACCTGATTGTAGCCGGAAAATTCCAGCCGCGCGGGCCGCAGCTGCAGTCGCTCTAACCAGAAACGCAAGGTGTCGCCGACAGGCTCCGCCGTAAAGTTCGCCGTGACCGTCATCACGAACTCCCGAGCCTTTTTCCCGCTGATGGATTCTTCGATTTTATCGGCCATGGAGGCGTGCCAAAACCAGCAATCTAATTTTTGCGTTTATCAATCTACCCGCTACGACCAGTTACGACGCCTGCGCCCGCTTGCGCCAATTGCGGTCTCGCCACGATCGTTTCGCTCCCGCGCCCGTCAGGTACACGCGGCTCGCCAGGGAGATCAGCGGGTTGCGCCTGCGCATCGAAACGAAGGTTACCAGCTCGTGCCAGTTCGACTGATTCACCACGTTGCACGAAATGGAGATGCTGGGGGTCAGCATCTTGGTGGTGTGCCACCAGTGGCTGGGTATAAAAAGCATTTCTCCCGGCTCCAGAATGAACACCGTGGGCTCCGCTTTGGCGAACAATGGAAATTTTTCCAGATCCGGGGTGTCCACACTGTTGACCAGCGACAAATTTTCTTTCTCCGGCGAAGGATAAAGATATTTTTCCTGGCTCGGCGGATAGATGATGAATTGCTTCCGTCCGTAAACTTGCATCAGGAAAGCATGGGCGCCGGCTCCATCGTAGTGCAGCACCGGAAATGCGCCTCCCTGCCCGCCGATGTAAAGCTCCAGTTTTGACCCGCGGTTGAGCACCTCATTGACGTACTTGACCATGTAATGGTCCGGCAGCCAGTTGGGCTCAAAATACTCCGGCAAAGGTTCGATGTCCTGCTTCAAAGTCGGAAACAAGTCATACAGAACCTGATTGCGAAAATAAGGAGCGGGATCGTTTTCTGTGGAGGAAAGCACCCGGTCGATGAACCGTTCCATGGTGTACTCGACTTCTTCCGTGCCGACTGTGGCCTTGTATTCCGGCTTTCCCTTCACTTTTTCGCTCAGCTTGAACTTCATGCTTCCGAAATTCTCCTTGAAGAATTCCGGGCTCCAGCGTTTCAGTGCCGGCCAAGTTTGCAATGCGTCGGTAATCACCACGGGCTTATTCGCGTACAGATAATCTTTTGCAAAGTCCTCGTAGGACAACTTCTCGCGGTGTTCGATTTCGGCTTTCATGCGTGCACCTCATTCTCCAACGTGTTCGTCAGTTCTTGTTCGGCGGTTTCCTCGGAGCTGGAATTCGTCAGGCTTTCAATACGTTTGAGCCATATTTCCCGCCAATAAATGAAATCCTCGCGCGGGCAGCCGCCCACCACGTTGGCGCAAGTGCAGTTGAGCCCGTCCAGAACTACGGTGGCCTGCACCTTGCGCATCTCGCCGGTGGGCTCGGAAATCATCCGGTCTAGGCGGTGCCGGACGCGAAATCTTCCGCCACTATGATTACTCATTCCATAGTCGCACGTCAGACCTCGATTCCTGCCGCGCTGGTCCAGCGTTTGCGCGATTTCATGCGCGGGCTTTATGGTGACCCACTCGCCGGGCTGCAATCCCAGGTTGCCTATCGGCGTTCGCGTGAGCGTGCCGGCCAGTCGTGCGCGCGGTATCCTGCTGGTGGCTTTTCTCCACAGCGGGGCTGCTATCAGCTTCGCCATTTCAAATACCCCGCGACTTCCCGAGCGAATTTCCGCCGCACATTTCACAAAAATCTGCTTGCGCGTCAGCGGTTGGGTGGCTTTTGCCAGTTCCGTCGACTGGCATACGTAACGGTTAACCGAGGCCATCGTTTTCAGCTTTGTTTCCAGGGTTTCCATTCCGGAAAGATCTACTGGCTCGGCCGTTTTCCGCTCATCCACCTTTTGCAACCAGGCGCGCTTCCAGAAAATCATGCAGGCCCGCTGACAGCCATCATGCCGCGCCCCGGAACAGCGCAGCCCTTCCAGCAAAATTGAATCGTTATTCAAAAACTCCTGAATTTTGTAACCGCCCCCTGGATATTCGATGCAGGTTTTCTCCGCGCGTCTGGCAACCTGCGCGCGTTTTCCGCAAAACTCCAGCATTTCCGGCATGAACGGCAATCCTTCCAGCATGCCGTCCGCATCCAGAGTCGATGCAATTTCCAGCGGAGTTCGCACCTGCACCCAATCCCCGCGCCGTATTTTTATGTCGGTCCCACTTTGCATAATCGTGGCGGCCCTCATTGAATCTCCGCTGTATCTCGCTTCGCCCTGCAAACAAACTGCGCTTACTCTCCGACCTTCAAAGGCGCCACAACCGGAGCGCCTGCTTTGGGAAAAAGCTCGGTGGAAAGATCATCGACCAATCCCAGATACTCTGCTTTTCGGCGGTCCCAGCTGTTCAGATCCACGTATCGGTAACCGCCTGCGGTCAGAGCTTCTCGCAAGGTGCGGTTCTCGATGACTTCCAGCATGGCCGTGGCCAGCGCCTGGACGTCGCCAGAGCTAAAAAATCTCACCACTGAATCGTCAAAATAAAAGCTGTCGATTTTTGTTTTCGACAGCACCACCGGGACGCCCTGGGACATAAATTCCATGATCTTCGTGCTGTAGGCTTCGTTCCCGAAAGAGTCCGCTCGCTTCGGAACCACTCCCACATCCGCATTTGATATCACGTCGGCAATCGACTCCAGAGAAACGCTTCCACAAAATTTCACCGCATCGTTCAAGCCTAGTCGATCGGTAAGCGCGATTAACTCAGTTTTCTCATCTCCGCCCCCGTAAATGTGGAATTCCGCATTTTTCACCCGCTGACGAACCACCGCGAACGCTTCGATCGCCAAATCCAGCCCCTGGTGCCATTGAAAGCTGCCCGGGAACAACACGATGATTTTGTCGTCGGTCCGAGTGCGATCCCGGCGATAAAATAGCGCGGAGTCTACGTGATTCAGGAACACCGCGCACTTTTCCTTGGGCACCGATCGCGAAATCAGCTTTTCGTACCACAGATGATTCGAAACGATCACGAAATCCGCAAAGGCCGCCGCCGCCTTTTCGACAAATTTCAAAAACCCGATATAAATGTTTCCCGGCTGGGCGTCGAATTTGTTCGCGAATAACTCCGGAACGATGTCATGGATATCCAGAATGATTTTGCTGCCGGTCATTTTCGGATACCACGCGCCGAACACCAGGAAGTCTGGCAGGTTATGCACATGAATGACGTCATAGCGGATGCGGTGATGACGTTTCGTCAGGAATACGGAAGAAACAAATAGAAACCGCAACAACCGCGATGCGTAAGTCCACTTGGTTCGCTCGTTCCGCACCCGGTGTTGCACGCGAAAGACGCTAACCCCGCTGATTTCTTCCAACCCCAGCGGGATGCTGCCGCCCGCGAGCGCGATCACGTCGACAAAGTCTCCGCGCTTGGCCAACGCTTCGGCATAACGGCGCACCCGGTTATCCGTCTCGTAACTGTTATGGACCAACATGCAAATCTTCTTGCGGGAATTGCGCTCAGCCGCCGGCACGCTGGCGCAGTAAAAGCGGGCTACTTCGCGCGCATTCGCGGACCAGAACGTCCCCTCATATTTCTCCCGAATATAAGTCAGAAATTCCTCATAAAGTCCCACCGGAAATTCGTCCCGCTGCGGTGTGCCATCAAAACACATGTAATCCGGGTGTGTGTTCAGGAGCGCCATGCCCCCGCGTTCGGCGATCCAGTCGATTTTCTTTTTCCAGATTTCGATGTTGGGTTCGCGAAGCACCACGAACATGGTGAAGTCTTGCGCCAGGGTATAGGGAAGTTCTACGAATCCGCTGCCCTCCGGACCAGGCACCCAAAAGGGGAAGATCGTTCCGACAGCATCCGGCTCCGGCTCAAAAGGGTCGGTGTCGAAAGTCGAAGCGTCGTATTCCACGCCCAGTTGGTGGATCCACGGCAATTTATGCTGCATCAGCGGGGAGCGGAAACCGCACGCATTCCACCGCTGCAAATATTCCTTGATTTGCGTGGCTTTGTTGGCGAACTCACTCTTGGAGGCATACAACTTGCCATCGTGCTCCAGTCCGTGGACCCCAACCTCGAAGCCGCCTCGCGACATCTCCGTGGGCAGGTCATCGGGAATCACGTACTCGCCCTCTGGCACAAAATTAAATGAGGAACGGAAGCCTTTCCGAACTTCCAGTTCCATCAAGCGCCGAACTCGGCTTAGGCCCTTGGCGCCTTCCACATCGTGAGTTAGGACCAGTCCAAACTGCTTTCCCTCCGGCCATCCCGGCCAATTCGGAGGTTTTATCCCTGCTTTTGGGTCTATAGGCCATACCGGACCGTAACTTGCCCGGCGCGCGGCGGCGCGCTTACGGCGAAGCGCCAGGCGAACTTGCCAGGGTATGCACGGCTTGAGGAGGTAATAAATTCGGTTTAGCATCGGCGCACGATCGCGTCACATTATTTTGACACACTTCGTTTACCCGGGAATTTGAGGCCTTCTGGCGTGCGCGTTTCGGTACATGACATCTCGGGCACCATGGCCCATATTATTTCGCGCCGCACGGTGGGAGGACGCGCAACCGGGCGTTGCCCGCCTACTTTTTGTCGCGAGAGGAGGTTGCCGAGGGGGAACTGATGCGAAAGCGTGAGAGCGCTTCGCCCAGGTTTTGCACAAACGATTCGGAACTATAGACGTCATTATCGATTCGCGGGGGCACCCCGGTGGGCGGAATCGGCTCAATCTCGTCCAATTGAAATTCACGAGCGATATCTTCGACGACCTTGGGCGTCACAATCCGTTCCTGCTCCACGTAGGTGTTGATCAGCGAGTGCTCACACAACAGATTCACGACGCGGGGAATTCCCAGCGAATACAGGTGCACCGCATCCATCGCTTCCGGGCTGAAAATCTGCTCTCCGTTGGTTCCGGCGATTCGCAATCTCTCGGCGATATACGCGTGAGTTTGTTCCTTGGTTAGTGGCGAAGTCTTGCAACGTAAAGTGATTCGCTGTTTCAGTTGCCGGAGTTGCGGCAATTTCAGCTTATCTTCCAGTTCCGGCTGGCCGGACAAAACAATCTGTAACAGTTTCTCCGTGGAAGTTTCCAGGTTGGTCAGCAAACGAATCTCTTCCAGCACCGGATACGTCAGGTTCTGGGCCTCGTCCACGATTAGGACGGCCGTCTCCCCCGCGCGATAACGCTCCAGCAGCCACTGGTTGAGCTTCATCAATTGCTGGCTTTTGATCCGCGATTCGCAGGGAATATCGAACTCCGCGAGGATGAAGTCAAAAAGGTGGCTGGTATTCATTCGAGAGTTAAACAGAAACGCCGTACGCGTCCGCCGCTGGCGAAGCCAGTCCAGCAAGCGATTGACCAGCGTGGTTTTCCCGGTGCCCACTTCGCCGGTAAGGGTGATAAACCCTTTGCGCGTTTGAATGCCGTACATCAGGCCCGTCAAGGCCTCTTCAATCTGCTTCGTCAAATACAGATAACGAGGGTCGGGGTTGACGTTGAAAGGGTTTTCTTTTAGTCCGAAGAAACTCTTATACATGGTGGATTCCTACTGTTACTTCGTTCCGTCTGCCTTCAAATTCTCAAACCGCTCTGCAACGCCTACCGCAAGACGAACGGCCGCGTATGCCACTGAAATCCAACCGAGATTTGATGTTGCGTAAAGGTCGAGGAGTTACAACCGCTCAGGCACGCCACTGGTGTGTTGTTTTCGATGTACGCCGTATATCCGAAAGAAAGCAGAGCGTTGCGTCCGATGGGATGATCCAGCCCGGCGCCGAGGTAAAAGGAATTGAAAGACGTCGCGGATACTCCATTCGGAGTGAATGCGTGGCTTCGTCCGTAACCAAAGTTTCCTCGGGCGCTCCACACCCGGGTAAGTTGTCGGGTGACGTTGGCGTTCAGATTGTCTCCGCTTGCTCCCGCCAGGATGCCGCTGCCGCCGTTGGTTCCGTGGTTATACGACAAAGACGCTCCGCCTCTTTCAAATCCATACGCCAGCGAGGCCCCAAACGATACGCCCGTTTGGTCCGTCTTGGTGCCGATTGGAACTCGGAAAGTGGTGATCTCGGGTCCGGCGAATAACGAAATACCCAGCCGCCCGGTGACCTTCCGTCCATAAGCCAGGTTGAAAACGTGATCCCCGATGGCCTGCGACAATCCACTGAAATGGTAGCCGGTGAAGCGATACAAAACTCCCAGCGTATCTTTTCGGGAGATCGCGTAGTTATATCCCACGCTGCCGATCTCTTCGTCGCTATCGATGTTTCCCGCGTCAATGAAGCGCAGCAGCCCGTACGACCCTACCACCGTGATCGATCCCCGCGGGCTCACTGCAAACGTCGCCTGCGTTGCAAACGAATTGCTGTACCGTGGCCCGTTGCTGGTAAGAATGCTTTGGTCCGGAAGGTACCCTCCGCCCAAACCCGGTGAGACTGGCGTTAGCGGACCGCCCACGCCGGGAACCCCGATATTGGACAGTCCTCCGAAACCGAACTGACTGGTCGGCAAATAAGCAAATTCGTCAAAAAATTCCAACTGCCAGCGCTGCCAGTTGAAGGTTTGTACGAATCCAATTTGTTGGTATGCGCCGTTGCCCTGATTGCTATCCGTTGAGAAATAGCCGCCGCCCGAATAATTCAGCGCCAGCCGCGAGTGGCTCCAGGCTTCGTACAAGCTCAAATTGCCTGCGAGATACGTGGTATCGAACCATCCCCCGCCGCCTCCCCCGTTTTGGGCCGTGGTCGCCACCTGAATTCCCGGCACCCAATAACTATGGCGAAACTCTACGGTGCCCAGTCCCGGAGACTGCACCCCGGTCAGCGGCGTGGTGTCCGGATGCAGAGCATTGGGGTCCGTGGTGGTGTCCTGGGCATCGTTAGGATCGATCATTGGCGCGTGCGCCGCCGGCCTGGGCTTGCCATTTTCGTCTTGCTGATCCTGCGCGCGCGCTCCGCTGGCACCGAACGCCGCCAACGCCAGAATTCCGACAGTCTTCACCGTCTTCACAAGCGCTTTATTCCTGCTGATCATTTCCATCCTCTACGGCACCACGATGACGTCGCCGCCCTCAAGCATGATGTTTTGCTCCGGGTGTTTGCCTGAGACCGCGTCTTTATAATTGAACGCATGTTTAACTTGTTTGCCATCTTCCATTCGCAGCACATAAATATTTTTGAGTCTCGCGAATTGCGTGAATCCGCCGGAACTTGACAGCGCCTGCAATACCGTCATGTTCGGCAGCAGCGGGAACGCCCCGGCGCGCGCCACCTCGCCGGTAACAAAGATTCTCCGGCTGTTGATCTCCGTCACCCCTACGGTGACTTGCGGGCTGGTGATAAATTTTTTGAGGCCTTCTGAAATCTTGGCAGCCAGTTGTGTTGGTGTCAGACCCGCAGCCTGCACATCATTTAACAGAGGCAACGTGATTTTTCCATCCGGCCGAACTGGTACCAAACGGGAGATATCCGGCTCTTTCCAGACATCGATTCGCAGCATATCCTGGGGCCCGATCTTATACGCTGGATCGGAATCCATCGCTGCGGAGGAACTCTGCGCGGGCTTATCTGCGTCCATCGGCGCAGTTGACGCGGTCTGCGCGCTCGCTCCGGCAACTCCAACCACCATGAAGGCGGTGACAATCAAGCCCGTAACACTCCTGATACTCATAGTGACCTACCCTCCCAAGGCTTCGGCTGGGCCCTAATTCCGAAATGTAATCTCAGTGTATCTGCCGCTCGGCGGGCTGTAAACGATGTTACTGAGCGGCCATTCGTGGTATTAAACCCCTAAAGCCGCGCTGCGTTGCGGGCAATTTCAGGAGCTACGCTAGACTGGATGCAACTGTCGGACCAGACTGTCTCCAAATGTTGATTCTTAAGACTAACATAACAGGTAGTTTGCTTTACAAGACCAGCCGTCCCCATCGCGCGCTGCCGTTTTGCTTCCGCGAATCGGCAAACATCTGCCCGTGCCTCGCCGACCACAGTCCTCTGTCTCATTCTTTCTCCGCCTTCCCCGCGTGAGGCTGTAAACACCTCGCCAAAAATCAATACGCTGTTTCGCTGCATTGCCGACTAAAATATTCAAGCACCTCAAGACTCAAGCACCCCGGAGCCGATACTTTCGTGCAACGCCCATTGTGGGAGGGATTTTTACGTTCCTCCGAGAAATTTCCTGATCGCCCCGCGGTCATCGCCGAGAATAAAACCCTAAGCTATCGGGATTTGCGCGCCAACGCCTGCCGTCTTGCGGCTACCATCCAATCATTGCAGGAGCCATCCGCTACGCCCCTCACCGCGGTCTTTGCTTATAGAAGTCCCACAGCATTTACTGCCGTACTCGGCTCCCTCCTGGCCGGCAACGGTTATGTCCCGCTGAACCGCACCTTCCCCATCGAACGCACCCAAGTCATGTTGCACCGCTCCGAATGCTCCACCCTCGTGGTCGACGAGGGTTCTTTATCCCAGCTGGATCAACTTCTGGAATCGGCGGCTCGGCCGTTGGCCGTTTTAATTCCGCACCTCGCCGATGTCGGCGCTCTCAAGACGCGCTGGCCAGGCCACACCTTTCTCGGCGCCGCCGATTTCAAATCCCCCGACCTTTGGCGCAAGCCCCAGGTCCAAAACGATTCCATCGCTTATCTATTGTTCACTTCCGGCAGCACTGGCGTCCCCAAGGGCGTAGCCGTCGCGCAGCGCAACGTTTCCGCTTTTTTGGATTACATGGTCGATCGCTATCAGATCAGCGAAAACGACCGCCTCTCCCAGATGTTCGACATGACCTTCGATCTCTCCGTCTTCGATATGTTCGTGGCTTGGGAACGCGGCGCCTGCGTGTGCTGCCCATCTCAGAAAACCTTGATCAAGCCGGGCAAATTCATCAAGGACGCCAACTTGACAGTATGGTTTTCCGTGCCCTCCACCGTCGGATTCATGAAGCAGCTGGGCATGCTCAAGCCCGATCAATATCCTTCTCTTCGCTTCAGCTTGTTTTGCGGCGAACCGCTTCCGATTTCCTCGGTCACCGCCTGGCTAGCCGCAGCTCCCAATTCCATCGTCGAAAATCTCTACGGACCCACGGAGCTGACCATCGCCTGCACCTTGTATCGCTGGGATTCAGTTACCTCGCCTGCGCAATCCGAGTTGGGTATCGTGCCCATCGGCTATCCTTATCCGGGCATGAATGTTTTGGTGACCGACGGATATTTACGCGAAGTGCAGCCCGGCCAGGAAGGCGAACTCTTGATGAATGGCCCGCAAACCTCGCTGGGCTATTGGAAGGATCCCGACAAAACCGCTGCCGCTTTCGTGACCCCTCCGGCCAAAAATGAAATTTTTTATCGCACTGGTGATCGTGTCCGGCGACCGCTCGGAAATGCGCCATTGACGCATCTCGGGCGTATTGATTCGCAGGTAAAGATTTTTGGCCATCGCGTGGAGCTCGGAGAAGTGGAGTCCAAAGTGCGCGATGCTTGCGGTCTTGACGGAGTCGTGGCGGTCGGCTGGCCCAAAACAGACAGTGGTTTTGGCGGCGTGGAAGTTTTTATTGAGGGGCATGACCCGGGGCTCGAGAAGCTTCGCCAAACGGTAGCCGCGGAATTGCCCGAGTATATGGTTCCGCGCAGATTTCACTTTCGGGAAAATTTACCTCGCAACGCCAATAATAAGTACGATCGTAAAGCCATGGAAAAAATGTTGGAAGAGGGTCTATGAGTATCGCCACACCGGATGCCATTCAGTCGTTTCTGCAAGAATATGTGGCCAAGACGTTGCGCGAACAGGCCCGCGAAGTTCCCGCCAGCTTGCCCGACGATTGCGACTTGCTGCTCTCCGGCTATATCGACTCCCTGGGCCTGCTGGAGTTGATGACTGCGTTGCAGGATCACTTTGGCCGCGAAATCGATTTTGACGAATTGGACGCCGAGCAAATGACGATCGTCGGACCGCTGAAACGCTTTGTCGCCGAGCAACTTGCCAAGACCTGAAAAGTGATTGGCCCACTCTTCGTGGAAAAACGTTTGCATCCTCTAAATCTTAATTTTCTCTGCCGCTTGCTTCCCGCCCATTGCGCCTTTTAACTTTTTTACTCCATTGGCCAACAGCATCTCCCAGCTCCGCCCAAACAGCTTGATCGCTGCGCTTCGTAATCCGCTTTTTCCAGCTCTTCTAATCCAGTGCGCCGCGATTCCTCCAACTAGAGCGCGCCGCTCGAACCTGCGTTTTGCACCTCCTGGATATATTCCCCGTTGTTCCCGGGCGATCATCTCTGCCATCAGCGGCATAAATGACCCCACGTCGTTGACCGTATTCTTGTTATGCGCTCTATGCAGGATAGTCTGTGGCGACAGAACCTGAACCGTTTTCCCGGCAACACCCAGCCGCAGTGCAAACTCCACGTCTTCCAGCGGAAAGAAGCCTACCAGCCAGCCGCCAACCTGCTCAAAAGACCGTCGCGTTACCACCATCGCGCTGGCACTGTGCCCAAAGCCCCGGTCCCTTCGAAAATAATCGCCGTACTCCACAAAACTAATGTCTGTCGGCGTTTCGCCTGCCTCCGGCTTCGTTCCTTCGAACCACTGCATGCGGGCCAAGATCAACTCCGGCTTCTTTTCTTGCACTACGCGCTCATAGACCTGCAGTGCCCACGGCAGCAAAGCGTCATCACCGTCTAGAAACACCAGGTATTCACCGGTGGCCAGCGCCGCTCCCTGATTGCGAGCCGCGCAAGCTCCCACATTTTTTTCTAGACACAGCAGCCGGATTGCGTCGCCATATTGCCGCAGTGCTTCCGGACTGCCGTCCGAGGAGGCATCGTCGACCACCACGATTTCCAACTGCGCGTTTCTCTGCGCCAGCACCGAGTCCAGCGCGTCCTTTATGAAATGTCGTTGATTATGGAACGTGACGATGACGCTGAAACCGGCGGCCGCTGCGGATTGCTTTCTTCCTGTTAGCCCGCTCAATGAAGTTCGCCCTTGCTCCCCCGCTCGATCCGATTCTCTTTGGCGATGGGACGCACCCCGTAAGCTCCCTGAAACTGAAGCGGGCCCGATAAACACTTACGTTCTACCAATCCTGAGATTGCAATTTCCGAATGATATAATGACCGCAGAGCTTCTTTAGTTTGGCTGTTGCAGTAAGCGAAGTTCATCGTAAAAACAAATCGTGTTGTCCAAAGATCCCACCACCATGACAGGTTCCCGTCGCTCAATGGATAATTTTCGAGGCGATTATCGCGACTTGGCTGATTTGCTCCAGCGCTCCTGGGCGGAGAACTCTCAGCAATCCTTATCCTACTCGGCGGGCTTCCTGGAATCTTTTCTCACCGCCCCCGGTTCCACTCTTTCTCTCACCCCGGCCTTTTATCGTCATGATGCCCTGGTTGGTTTTGCATCCGGCTTCGCGCGGGCTATCCAGTATCGCGGCCAGTCGCTTCGCGTCGTGACCAACAGCTTCTTGTCCGTCCTTCCTGAATACAAAAAATCCGGCCTCGGTATTGTTTTGTGGTCCGAACTCGTCAAGCGCGCCATTACCGGCGGCTTCGACGGCATGATTAATTTTTCCGTCGACGGCGAACCCATGAATCGCATGATCGAGGGTTCTTGCCGACGGCTGAATCTCCCGGTCCAACGCATCTTCTCGGTGCGTTACATGTCTGCGTTGCTCAAGCCCGGCGCTTTTAGCGACTCGCCCGTATCTCCGCGCCCAACTTCAGTGGATGATTTCTTGCATCTCGCGGCGCCCTTGCTGGCTTCTCAACCGTTGGCCCGCAGATGGACTCGCGAAGAAGCCGAGTGGCAGTTTCATCGCGTCGATGGAGTTTTTTCTGCTGCCACCCATGATTCGCGCCGCGGCCTGCTTACCGGATACATCCTGCCCATCCTTGATGCCAACAGAACTAAGTGTCTGCTGGTAGAGGATATTTTTTGGGACCAACTTCTGCCCGAAGAGCGTCTGCAGCTTTTGCATCAATTCCTCTCGAAGGCCCTGTCTCAAGGCGCGCAGATGGCCACCGTTCCGAATTTGGGTTACGCCGACCTCACACCATTTAAGAAATCTCGTTTTTTTCCGACTCGTCGCCTGCTGCACTGTTATCTGACGCTCTTTAAGGGAGATATCCCGCTCGAAACATTGCCATCAATGTATCTTGATGTTTTTTAGTCGCGGGTTGAATCTTTTAGTCAGGCCTGCGTTATCACCAGCGTTGCTGTTTGGGAGCATGCTTTGCCAAGGCAGGAACCAACTTGAATCTGATTGAAGCTTTAGAGCTGTCACGAAAACCTGTTCCCGAAGATGCCGCCCCCTATCGCGTTTTTCTGGCCTGCGGTTTCACGCCCTTGCACCTCAAAACTTTTTTGCACGCCCAGTTGCGCCAAATTTTCCCCACGCGTCGCGTGGAAATCAAGACCGGTCTTTATGGGGATGCCGCTCGTACTTTGGAACGCCTGGAAACTTCCGAAGTGGATGCCGTGGTGGTGCCCCTCGAATGGGCAGACCTGGACTCGCGTTTGGGCATCCGCATTCTCGGCGGCTGGCAAGCTTCGGACGTTCCTGAAATCGTTGCTTCCGCGGGCCGCCAGTTATCTCGTATCGACCGCGCACTAAAAAAAGCGGCTGCCGCTGTTCCGGTTGTGGTTTCGCTGCCCACGCTCCCGTTGCCGCCGCTCTTCCATTCGCCACCAAGCGTAAATAGCACCGAAAAAGCCAAACTCTTCGCCACCCTGGCGAAATGTACCCAGGCCATGACTGCTGATTCAGGAGTTCGGGTTCTGGATGCGCAAGCTTTGGACCTGGCCGCGCCGTTGAACTCCCGGTTCGACGTAAAATCCGAGTTGCTCACCGGCTTCCCGTACAAATTGCCGTTTGCGTCGACTCTCGCGGAGTTGCTGGCTTCGCTGCTGCAACCGCGCACTCCGAAAAAGGGTTTGATCACCGATCTGGATGACACCCTGTGGTCGGGAATCTTGGGCGAGGTCGGAGTCGATGGTGTGAGTTGGACTCTCGATCAGCATTCCCACCTTCACGCCATCTATCAGCAATTCTTGCTTTCTCTCGCCAGTGCCGGTGTTCTTCTCGGAGTGGCCAGCAAGAATGAAGCCGCGCTCGTACAGGAAGCTTTTGAAAGAAAAGATTTGCTGCTCAAGAAAGACCGCGTATTCCCCTTTGAAGTGCACTGGCACCGCAAATCCGAATCCGTCCAACGCATTCTCAAAGCCTGGAACATCGGCCCCGAATCCGTTGTATTTATCGACGACAGCCCCATGGAGGTTGCCGAAGTTCAAGCGGCATTCCCGGAGATGGAGTGCCTGGTCTTCAAAAAAGACGATTATCAGGCCACCTGGGATCTGCTCCTTCACCTGCGCTCTGCCTTTGGCAAGAGCGATATCTCTACGGAAGACTCCATCCGCCTGGACAGTTTGCGTAACGCTTCATCCTTCCACGATGCCTCCGGCCAGAATGGAAACGCCTCTGACGAATTTCTGCAGGCCGCGGACTCTTTCATCTCGTTTGATTTTGCCAAGAAAAATAAAGACGGCCGCGCTTTCGAATTGGTCAACAAAACCAACCAGTTCAATTTGAATGGCAAGCGCTTGACCGAGTCGGAGTGGGCGAAATTCCTGGCTGACCCCTCCAGTTTCGTTATCACCGCTTCCTATCAGGATAAATACGGTCCGTTGGGAAAGATTGCCGTGGTGCTAGGAAAGGCCCAAGGCAAAAAACTGAATATTCATTCTTGGGTCATGAGCTGTCGGGCATTTTCGCGACGCATCGAGCATCACACCCTCAAGCACTTATTTGAAAAATACGATGCCGAAGAGGTGGCCTTTGATTTCGAGGCTACCCAGCGGAATGGCCCTTTGCAGGAGTTCTTTCAAGAATTGATGGGCCCGGACCTCAAGTCCGGCGTCGCAATATCGCGAACGAATTTCTCGGAAAAAGTTCCACCGCTATTTCACCGAGTAGAGGAAACGAAATAAAATGGCTGAGCTCGACGATCGCTTAACCCGCTGCTTTGCATCCGTATTCCCCGCGCTTTCCCCCGCGGAAATTCCCAAGGCCAGCGTTGAAACCGTGCCTGACTGGGATTCTTTGGCAGCCGTTACTCTGGTTGCCGTGCTGGAGCAGGAATTTGATACCCAGATCGATCTTCTTGAACTGCCCGAATTCACTTCGTACGCCGCGATTCGGAATTACTTGGCTAAACAACAAGCTTCCTGACGCGCTTTTTGGCGTCGCGCCGATTCGGCTCGCTGCTACCCTTCGGTGCCATCTACGGCGCTGAAATAAGTGCAGTCCGGATGTTGAAACACCAGCGCGCTCACGCTGGCTTCCGGATCCATCATGTAACCTTCCGTCAGTTGCACGCTGATTTCTTCCGGCCGCAGCAGTTTCCATAATCCCGCTTGATCTTCAAGGTTCGGACAAGCTGGATACCCGAAGCTGTACCGCTTTCCGCGATACCGCGAAGTGAATCTCTGCGCCATCGTCAACTCTGGCGGATCTGGAAAGCCCCAATCCTCGCGTATCCGCCGATGCAGCCATTCCGCGCAGGCTTCCGCCGATTCTATTGCCAGCGCCTGCAGCCCGTGCGACTTAAAATAATATCCGTCGTTCTTGGCTTTCTCCGAGCCTTCACGCACTCCTTCGCCGGCCGTTACCACGAACAACGCCAGATGGTCGCGCTTGCCATCTCGCGCCGGCAAAATGTAATCGCTCAGGCAGAGCTGGTCGCCCACGCGCTGCCGGGGAAACGCAAATGTCTGCAGCGCCTCTTTCGCTCCCGGCGCGAACAGGTGAATCGCATTACCGTCCGCTTCGGCTTCGAAAAACTGCCACACTGCGCGCACTTTCAAGAATTGTGCCGCCTCGGTCTTCACCTCTTCCATGCTTTCATAAAGTTCCACAGCCTTGGTTTCGCGTTCCGCCAGCCGCTTCACAAAATCGCCGCGAAATCCCAGGTGCCGCCCATACAACATATAAGGATTGATGTAGCTCCAGATTTCCCGCAGATCGGGCACCAGCCGGACTTTTCGTTCCAGCGTAGCCACATCCGGAATCGCTAAATCCTCTCGCACCTTGGGCGAGCGCTTCACCGTTGGAATCGCGTTCACCGTCACGGTTGTGGACACGCTCACTCCATTGCCCGAAAAAGTGTGCGCGTGCACGGTACTTTCCCGCGTCTGCGGATCCATCAATTCATTCATCAGCCGCAATCCAGTCATCGCGTCTTTGGCGTAAAAAACCGCCTGCCCATAGCTCGGCGCAATTTTTGTTTGCGTGAATTTCGCCGACAACGCCGCTCCGCCCACCAGTAACGGCACGGCAATCCCCGCATCTTTCAAATCGTTCGCCGTAATCACCATTTGCTGCGCGCTCTTTACCAGCAATCCTGAGAGCCCGATGGCATCCGGCTTATGCTGTGCATACGCTTTGATCAATTCGTCCGGAGGAACTTTGATCCCCAGATTCACTACGTCGTACCCATTGTTCTTGAAAATGATCTCCACCAGGTTTTTCCCGATGTCGTGGACATCTCCCTTAACCGTCGCCAGCACCACCTTCCCGCGCTTCGCGGTATCCGCCACTTCCATGAATTGTTCCAGATGGCTGACCGCCGCCTTCATCGCTTCCGCCGACTGCAATACCTCCGCCACGATTAACTCATTGGCGTTGAACAGCCGCCCAACTTCCGCCATCCCGGCCATCAGCGGACCATTTACGATATCCAGAGGCGCGGTTCCCTCCGCGCGCTTCCGTTCCAGATCCGCAACCAAGCCATCGCGCGTCCCCTCGATGATGTAATTCGCCAGCCGTTCGTCCAGCGGCAAATCCGCCGCGCTCACCTTCTGCTTTTTTGTGGCCGTGCGAAAATGCTCCGCAATCGCCGCAATGTAATATTGGTTGACCGCCGCCTTCTGTTCCTTGTTTTGCGCGCGCCAGTCCTTCGGCACGCCGGTCAATAACGCCGACTGCGGGTGCTCCGCGGGCACATTCTCCGGCGGGTGCGAAAACAACAAATTCTCCGCCAGCCGTCGCTCTTGCTCCGGTATGGAAGCAAATCGCTCCAGCCTCTCGGTATTTACAATCGCCAGGTCCAGCCCTGCTTTTGTGCAGTAATACAGAAATACCGAGTTGACCACTTCGCGCGCGCCCGGGGGCAGCCCGAACGACACGTTGGAAATCCCCAGAATCGTTCGCGTGTCCGGCAAGGCTTGCTTGATCAACCGGATGCCCTCGACCGTCTCCACCGCTCCGCCGATATAATTTTGATCGCCTGTCGCGCAGGGGAACACCAGCGGATCGAAAATAATATCTTCCGGCCCCAGTCCATACTTTTCCGTCAGTAGTTTGTAACTGCGCTGTGCAATCGCCAGTTTGCGTTCTCGCGTGAACGCCTGTGCCTGCTGCTTGTCTTCATCGATGCAACCCACCACCACCGCGGCCCCGAAATCGTGCGCCAACGGCACCACCCGTTCAAATTTGTCCTCCCCGTCTTCCAGGTTGATGGAGTTGATGATGGATTTTCCCTGGCAATACGTCAGCGCCAATTCAATGGCCACGGGATCGGTGGTGTCGATCATCACCGGGGTCTTCACCTTGCGTATCAACTTTTCATAAAACGGCTCGATATCTTTTTTCTCGTCCCGTTCGGTACTCTGCAGGCACACGTCCACCACGTGCGCGCCTCCACGCACTTGCCTCCGCGCGATTTCGCTGGCTTCCTCCCATTTCTCTTCCGCCACCAGATTTTTGAATAGCCGCGACCCGATTACGTTGGTGCGCTCGCCGACCAGCAGCGGCCTAGTCTGCTCATCCGCTTCAATCGTCTCGATCCCGGAGTAAATTGCCCGGTGACTGTCCGCTGGCCGCACTCTCGGCTTCTTGCCGTCCACCATCTGCGCGATCGCTCGAATATGTTTTTCGGTCGTTCCGCAACAGCCCCCTACAAAGTTCAACCATCCGTGATCGACAAACTTCTCCAGTTGCGCCGCCAGCGTGGTTGGCGTCTCCAGATATTTCCCTTCCTCGTCCGGCAACCCGGCGTTCGGATAGCACGAAACATAGCGGTCCGTAAGCTGGCTCAGCGTTCGAATATGGTCGGTCATAAATTCCGGCCCGGTCGCGCAATTCATCCCGAACGCCAGCGGTTTGGCGTGCCGCAGCGACGCCCACATCGCTTCCACCGTCTGCCCCGCCAACATCGTGCCCATCGGCTCGATGGTCACCGACACAATGAACGGAATCTCTGCCCCCACTTCCCGGGAGAGCTTCTGAATGGCCAGAATCGCGGCCTTGATATTTCTCGTATCTTGCGAGGTCTCGATCAGCAGGAAATCCGCACCCCCTTCCACAAGTCCGCGAGCCTGCGTCCCGTACGCCGCCAGCAATTCTTCAAACGTCACGCCGCCCGTGACCGTAATCGCTTTGGTCGTCGGCCCAATCGCTCCAGCCACGAATCGCGGCTTCTGCGCGGTGCTGAATTCATCGGCAGCCTTGCGTGCCAACTCCGCGGAAAGCCTGTTCAACAGCAGCGCATCGCCGCCCAACCCATATTCCGCCAGCACGATCGGCGCGCCCCCGAAGCTATTGGTCTCCACAATGTCGGATCCCGCCTCGAAGTATTTCCGGTGAATATCCAGGATCACGTCCGGCCGCGTGCGCACCAGGTTTTCGTTGCAACCCTCCAGAAACGCCCCCCCGAAGTCCTCGGCGGTCAGGTCTCGTTGCTGCAGCATTGTCCCCATCGCGCCATCCAGAACCAGGATGCGTTGCGAGAGCCATTCCCGAAGAGCCCCAGCGGATTTTGCAAAATCTTGCATGGTTTGGTTGGGATTCTGACCACGCCCGCGCCAGAAATAGCGCTAAAGCCGGCCCCGCCCACTGTTCATCTTACGCAGCTTTCCAGTCGTCACCGAGCCCTATGCATTCAAAGCGCACTTTGCCCCGTTAAACGGCGATTCTCTCACCCAATCTTGCGGCCCCCACATTTGAGAGGAAAAGATGCCAAGCCGTTACGTAACGATTGAAGAACACTTGCCTTCAATAACCTTGCTCGCCTCTCGCCTTTTCACTACGCTGGGCAAACAGGCAAACCGTGGCTACGAAACGTGCAAGTCCTAAACTCAGCGTTTGTATTCTCTCACCCCATCCTTTGGTCTTGAGCGAGTTCGAACGCATTTTGGCGAAGGCCGATTTTAAAGTTATCCCCACTCAGTTGGAATCCATGCTGGCTCCCGATTTGCGCAGCTTTGAGCCGCCACCGGCAGCCGTTTACGTTATCGATGCCCACGCTTCGAAGCCTGCCACCGGTGCGCTGCTCGCTAATTTGATGGAACGCGCCCCCGAAGCCCGTTTGATTGTCGTCGGTGAGCAGCATAACGAGGCTAATAGCTACGCCCTCCTGCGTCTTGGAGTTAAGGGCCTTTTGACCTACGTGGAAGCCCGTGACCAGTTGGTTCGCGCTTTGCCTCTGGTGGCCAGCGGCGGTTTCTGGGTTCCTCGCCAGCTTCTTTCCGGTTTCGTGGATTCCATTCTTACCGGCCAGGGCCGCCGTCTGAAGTCCGACTCGGTTACCAACCTCAGCCGCCGTGAACAGGAAGTCCTCGACTCTTTGCTGGAGAATCTGTCCAACAAGGAAATCGGAAGCCGCCTGAATATCGCCGAACGCACCGTCAAATTCCACGTTTCAAATCTCTTGAATAAATTTGGCGTGCGCCGCCGGGCCGATCTGATTCTCCTCACCTTTCAGCGCCGTCTGGCCCAAAACTAACCTTCGCACGACCAGCTTTCCCGTTCTACCGCCAGGAATTTCCGCTCGCGATAACTGCGAATTCGAACCACCTCGACCCGATACTGACAAACGCCCGGCCATTCTGTTAGCGTTTCATATCGCCGCTGAATCGTCTGGGTGCGCGCAAGTTCGGTTGCGATTTTTTTTAGAATCGCGAGGGGAGAATGTTTTTTGACTATTCTGGTCACTGGAGCCGCCGGATACATCGGCAGTATTTGTACGGAAGTTTTGTTGGCCCGCGGTCACCAGGTCATTGCCCTGGATAATTTACAGGAAGGCCATCGCGCCGCCGTCCCCAGTCGCGCTGCTTTTTGTCAAGCGGATCTTGGCGTCCGGTCCGAGATTGAAGAGGTTTTTTCCAAAAATAAAATTGATGCGGTGATGCATTTTGCCGGCGAAGCTCTGGTTGCCAAGTCCGTGCGCGAGCCCAGCACTTTTTACGCCGCCAACGTTGCCGGCGGCGTAAACCTCCTGGACGCCATGATCCGCCACGACGTCAAGAAATTTATTTTTTCTTCCACCGCGGCTACTTACGGCGAACCCGACATCGTGCCCATCCCCGAAGATCATCGCAAAGCTCCCATTAATCCGTATGGCAAGTCCAAACTGGTCTTTGAACAGATTCTTGCCGACTACCGCGTCTACACCGGACTCGCTTATGTCACCCTGCGTTATTTCAATGCCGCGGGTGCTTCTTCGGAACGCGGCGAAGCTCACCGTGTTGAAACCCATCTCATTCCCCGCGTGCTCGATGCCGCCAGCGGCGCCATTCCCCAGGTAGACGTGATGGGCACCGACTATCCCACCCCGGATGGAACTTGCGTGCGCGACTACGTTCACGTCCTGGATATTTCCGACGCCCATGTTCGCGCGCTTGAAGAAATTGGCCGCATCGGTGGCGAAGCCTTTAACGTGGGGAACAGCCGCGGGTACTCCATTCTCGAAGTGATTGAATCTGCGGAAGGCGTGACCGGCCGCAAAATCCCGCGCAAGCTCTCTCCCCGGCGCCCCGGCGATCCCGCCGTTTTGGTGGCCAGCAAGGAAAAGTTAAAGGCCGCCTTGGGTTGGGAAGCCGCGCATTCTTCGCTGGAAGAAATAATTTCCTCGGCATGGAAATGGAAGCAGAAACATCCTGACGGTTATGCCGCGGCGCCCGCAGTCCAGGAAGCCGGCAAGAAATAGTTTTGACTGCGTCAAATGCCTTGAAAATCCAATGATGGTCGTTCGTGGAATCGATGCCGACGTTTTACATCGAACAATTTGGATGTCGCGCTACCCAGGCCGATGGAGCCGCTCTCGAACGCCAGTTACTCCTGAAGGGCTATGTCCCAGCCGAGAAAGCCTCTGCCGACGTTGTGGTGGTCAATACCTGCACGGTAACCGCGGCGGCGGACTCCCAGGCGCGTGATGCCATTCGAAAAATTCATACCGCGAATCGCAGCGCCCGCGTAGTCGTCACCGGCTGCTACGCCCAGCGCGCCCCCGACGAACTGGCCACCCTCCCGGGAGTCGCCTGGGTCGTCGGCAATTCGCATAAACCCGAATTGCCTCGCATCATTGAAAATATTTCATCCTCGGCTTTTTCCATTCCAGCCAACTTTGTTCCTGCGGTTTCCTTGCGCTCTGGCTCAATCGCTCCGCCCACGAATGCGGTCAATATTCTGACTGGGCCCTTCGAACGCCAGCCCTTGCTAAGCGCCCCGGTATTCGGCGGTGAAGGACATCACACTCGCCCTACCTTGAAAATTCAGGATGGCTGTAATTCCCGCTGCTCGTACTGCGTCATTCCCTTTGTCCGCGGTCGGAGCCGCAGCTTGCCGCCGGAAACCGTCATTCAGGAAATTAATCGTCTGACCGCTTCCGGCGTCCAGGAAATCGTTTTGAGCGGCATTAATTTGGGCACCTACGGAAAAGATCTTGTCCCGCGCCTGCGCTTCGAAAGTTTGCTGCGCATGATTTTGCACCAGACTTCCGTCGCTCGGCTGCGCCTCAGCTCCATCGAGCCGCTGGATGTCACTCAGGATTTGGTCGAATTTTTTGCCGCTCATGATCGCATGGCCCGCCACTTCCACATGCCCCTGCAGTCGGGAGCGGATCGCGTACTGGCAGCCATGCACCGCTGGTATCGCGCGGAACACTACGCCCAGCGTGTTCGCTTGATTCGCCAGCTGCTGCCCGAAGCGGCCATCGGTGCCGACGTCATCGCCGGTTTCCCTGGCGAAACTGAAGAAGAACATCTGGCCACCGTCGCCTTCATTGAAGATCTCCCCTTCACCTATCTTCACGTCTTTTCCTATTCCAGGCGCCCGGGCACCGCTTCAGAAAAGCTCAGCAACGAGGTACCGCCCGAGGTTATCAAGAGTCGCGCCCGGGCGTTGCGCTCGCTCAGCGAAAGAAAGTCTCGCGCCTTTCGTCGCACTCAGATTGCTGCTGAACTGCGGGTCCTCACTCTTCGATCCAGCCGCGATGACGATCCGCAGACTAAAACCGCGCAGCTTGGGAGTCGCCGCGACGCTTATCTTAGTCGTGACAAAAATCAGACCGTGGATTTCACTGCAGCGCTTTCCAGTAACTATCTGCGCTTGCGAATAGCTGGAAACTGGCCCGCGAATCAGTGGTTGCATGTTCGCGTGCTTGCCGAGGAAGGGAACTTTGTAGTCGCGGAGCCCGCAGGCTCTTCGCTGTATTCTCAGGCTACCGAACCTCCCGCCCCCGCAGCCAACTGAAGTGCGCCTTCCGCTACTAATCTTCGAAGATCACCTGCGCTAAAGCCTGCTCCGCCGTATGCGTGATGCTCACTGCAATATTCTTCACTCCCAACCTCGATGCAATTTTCGCGGCTTCTCCAGCCATCATCAGCGTTGGACGCCCGCTTTTCTCCCGCACCACCTCTAGGTCCACCCAACGCACCCCATGCCGCCAACCCGTCCCCAGCGCCTTCATCGCTGCTTCTTTCACCGCGAATCGGCCGGCGTAACGCTCGAATTTGTTTTTGAAGCGCTCGCAGTAAGCAATTTCTTTTTGCGTGTATATCCGCTGCAAAAACGCCGCCCCGCGCTTTTCAATGGCTGCTTGTATGCGTCCCACTTCCGCGATGTCCACGCCCATCCCCACGATCAAGATTGCCTCCGGATGCTGCACCGCCATCGCGATTATACTGAGACCATCGTGCCCCGTACTCCATCATCAACGGTCAAGCGCCTCCGTAAATCGACCCGCTCCCATCCCGCGGCAGCCCCTGCCTGGACCCTCAATACTTCGCGGAACGGCGTCACTGTGTTGCAATCCTCTTTGCTCCATCAGTTTAAGTGGCTGGTTCACGGCTTCAGCACTTCCCCCGGAGGTGTCAGTTCCCTCAACGACCAAAAAGTTCTGAATTTGGGTTTTACCGAGTGGGATTCCCGCGCCAACGTGGAGCGCAATCGCCAGCTGTTGCAAACTGCCATGAACGCCGGCGACTTTACTTTCGTGCCGCTGAAACAATTTCACTCGGACGTTGTTTGCGAATTCGCCGCCGCGCCGGCCCAACCCTGCAATGGCGATGCGTCCATCACCAATACTCCTGGCCTGCTTCTGGGCATTCAAACGGCTGACTGCGTTCCAGTGTTACTTGTAGATGCCAAAAATCGCGCGGTCGGCGCCGTGCACGCCGGCTGGCGAGGGACTCTTCACCGCATCGTGGAGAAAACCATTGGGCGCATGGCCATGCAATTCGGAACCCGCCCTCAAGATTTGTTCGCCGCCATCGGCCCCGCCATCGGCGCATGTTGCTATGAAGTGGGCACCGAGGTCGCAGCGGCTTTTCAGGCCCAGTTTGCAGACGCTTCCGAATGGTTCGACGAGTTGCGCACCGGCGATGAACCGAATCCTCTGCAGTGGCTGAATCAATTTCCTCCCGGCCATCAGCCGCCGCCCAAAAATGTGCGCCTCAATTTGCCTCAGGCCAACAGCTCCCAATTGCTGGCCGCTGGCGTCGCTGCCAACAACATCACAGTGAGCGATTTATGTACCGCGTGTCGCCCTGATTTGCTGTTCAGCTATCGCAAAGAGGGAAGCGCCACCGGACGCATGATGTCGCTCATTGGAATGCGCGCGACCTGACGATTAGCTGGCGCTGCTGGCGGTTCCTTAAACACCCAGCGCAGCAACACGAAAGTTCTATAACGTCACCAGATTGCTATCCGGCGCACCCGAAGTGCCGCTATCCAGCAAAGCCAACTGACCGCAAGCCGCCATCACATCCCGTCCGCGGGATCGCCGCACAAACGTCGCAATCCCTTTATCGATTAGCAGTTTTTGAAATTCGGCGATCGCTTCTTCGGAAGATTCTCGGTACGGCAGATCGCCGGGATTCCAGGGAATCAAATTCACCTTAGCCTTTAATCCCGCCAACAGTTTCACCACCCGCCTGGCGTCTTCCAGCGAATCGTTGATCTTCCCCAGCATCACGTACTCGAACATCAGATATTCCCAACTACGTAGCGGATAGCGGCGGCAAGCTTCCAGGAGCACGCTCAGCGGATACTTCCGGTTGATCGGCATTAGTGCGTCGCGCTGCTCGTCGTTCGACGCATTCAGCGAGATCGCCAACTTTGGCCGAATGCTCTCAGCCGCTAACCTTTCGATCCCGGGAACGATTCCGCTGGTCGAGATGGTGATGCGCTTCACTGGAATTCCCACGCCCGCTTCATCCTGCAAAATTCTGCTTGCGGCGATCACCGCGTCAAAATTCAACATCGGCTCACCCTGGCCCATGAACACCACGTTCGTATGGGCCACCAGTTTTTCCTTATTTTCTTCCAGTGCCACTAGCGCTTGCGCCACGATTTCCCCGGCCGTCAGGTTGCGAATCAAGCCTAACTTGGCCGTTAAACAAAATTGGCAATTCACCGCGCAACCCGCTTGCGTGGATATGCACAGCGTCTGCCGGCCTTCGCTGGGCATGAATACGGCTTCCACCGAGGCTGCTTTTCGCGGTTGTTCCGCACCGCCAGTCGCCAGTTCGAAGAGATAACGGATGGAGCCGTCCGCGGAATGGAAGCGTTTCTTCAACCTTGGGAAAGTGATCGTCGCTTGTTCCGCCAGACGTTCCCGAAACGCAGCGGGAAGATTGCTTACTTGCTCAAGGTTAAATTTTCGTTCTGCATAGATGGCGTGATAAATCTGATCGCCGCGGTACGCAGGCTCCCCCAGTTCTACTGTGAGTGCGCGCAGTTCTTCGCTCGTTTTTCCCAGCAATTCGATCTGACGCTCGCTCATCTCCGCCCGGGTGCTCCAAGCCACAGAATAACCTGAACCACGCCACCCCGTCCTGACTCTGGATACCTCATCCAGCGCTGCTGGAATCGCGATATAATTCCCGTTGGCGCGCTTTACTAAAGAATTCTTTTGGGAGGACCTATGGCCGGCCTTGCAGGTGGGAATGTGGCGACCGAAAAACTGGGCATCCAGGATTGGGTCAAAGGCCTCGCAGCCATCCCCGCGCACGAGTTCACCCTCGAAAGTGTCCAGAGCTACATTCTGCAGCACCGCGTCAATCCAGAAACGCTCGACAAGTACTGCTACTTCTCCAAAGGTTCGTATACCCGTAACTTAATCTTCAAAAATGAGATATTCGAGTGCATGACCATTTGCTGGGAAATCGGTCAGCACAGCCGCGTGCACAACCATCGGGATCAGAATTGCTGGATGTCTGTGCCCATCGGCCGTTTGCGGGTGCAGAATTACCGCGTCGACCACCGCGACTCTTCCCGCGGCACCTGTCAAATCCTACCTACAGACATCTACGAAATGGACGCGGCGCATCCTTCGTACGTGAATCCTCTTGAGCCGGTGCACGAGGTCATCAACTCCCCAGAATTCGACCAACGGGCCGTCAGTATTCACGTCTATTCCAAGCCTTTCGACACCTGCGAAGTGTACCTGCGGGATAAAGGCACCTATTCCGATGTGCCGCTTTTTTATACCAGCGAGTATGGAAAGCTAAACCCCGCTGAAAAGCTTTAATACTCCCACCTTGCTTTTATCGAGAACTTAGCCGTACCCTATGTTCCTAGAACTAAAGTACTTAATGGCATTTGCCATCCCCCTCGCCACTCCTCGCTCCCGTATGTCACAATCTAGTCATGCCCACCGAAGCGCGCGACATTAAAAAGCACGTCCTGCCCAACGGCTTGGTGGTCATTACCGAAACCATGCCCCACGTGCGCTCTGTCTCCATCGGCGTGTGGGTTCGTAACGGTTCCCGTCGTGAGTCCCTCGAAGAAAACGGCTTGGCTCACTTTATCGAGCACATGGTTTTCAAAGGCACGGAACGGCGCTCCGCGGAAGCCATTGCCCGCGAAATGGATTCCGTCGGCGGCATGCTCGATGCCTTTACTTCCAAAGAACAAATCTGCTTCAACGCCAAGGTCCTCGACGAACATCTGCCCATCGCCTTTGACGTCATCGCCGACCTGATCCTCCGGCCCAATTTTGACTCCGAGGATGTGACCAAGGAACAGCAGGTCATTCTCGAGGAAATCAAGATGGACCTCGATAATCCCGAATACCTCTTGCATGAAATCTTTACCCGCGGGTTTTGGCCGGAGCATGCTTTGGGCCGCCCCATTCTTGGCACTCCGGAAACGGTGAGAAATTTCAATCGCGAAACCTTGAAAGAGCGTTTCGCTTCCTGGTTTGCTCCCGATCATCTGGTGATTACCGCGGCCGGCAATGTGACCCACGAACAGGTTCTCAGCCTGGTCACCGCCGAATTCGGCAATCTCCAAGCCAGTGGCCAGCAGCCTGCCCACATCGCTCCGCGCACCGGCGCTCCCATTCATGTTGAGAAAAAGCGTGACCTGGAGCAGGTGCATCTCTGCGTGGGTGTGCCCTCTGTCCCGCTCGGCCATGAAGATCGTTTTGGCGTGGCTGTGCTGAATAATCTTTTGGGCGGCGGCATGTCTTCACGCTTGTTTCAGAATATCCGCGAAAAGCGCGGCTTGGCTTACGCGGTTTTCAGCGAATTGACCCCTTACTCCGACGCCGGAATGTTGACCGTATACGCCGGATCGGCGAAAGAAACGGTGGGCCAGGTTCTGGATCTGATTGTCACGGAATTCCGCGATCTAAAACAGGCTCCGGTAACCGAAGAAGAGCTGACGCGTTCCAAGAATCACTTGAAGGGTTCTTTAATGTTGTCGCTGGAATCCACCAGCGCCCGGATGTCCAATCTGGCGCGTCAGGAGCTCTATTTCCGGCGCTTCTACTCCCTGGACGAAATTCTAGCTTCCATTGAAGCGGTCACTCGCGAGCAATTGCAAAACTTGGCGCAACAATATTTCCGCACCGAAGACACCGCGCTCACCGTCCTCGGCAACCTCAACGGCTTCACCGTCGATCGCGCCCGCCTGGCCTGCTGAGACTGCAAAACGCCACTGCGGCAATATTTAGCATTGCGAATTTCCTCAGCATCCCAATTTCTTCCGCGCATTTCTGCATAAAATGTTGACGGGCTCTTTACTCTCTGCCATTATTCTCCAAATTAAGCTTTCGCTCTTGTTTCGCTGCGGCTTTGGAGATTATAAATCGGCTTGCGAGTATCCATTCTGGCGTCTGGCAGCTCGGGGAACATCACCTTACTCGAGACCGAGCGCACCCGACTCCTGATTGATGCCGGTTTAGGCAAGCGCGAAACTCTGGCGCGTTTGGCCGCCCTCGATTTGACCGTCGACAATCTCGACGGCATCCTCATCACTCACGAACACGCCGATCATTGCAACGGCTTACCGCAAATGCTGGGGCTTTGGAAAGCGCCGTTATACGTTACCGAGCCCACCCTGGAATCTTTGCGCCGCTGCTTGCCGGAAACCTTTGGCAAGCGTATCCGCGGAATCGAAACTATTCATCCCGGTCAGAGGTTTATGGTCGGAGACATCGAAGTACACGCCTTCGCTATTCCGCATGATGCGGTGGACCCCGTCGGGTTTACGTTCCGCAGTCAGGGTTGCAAGATGGCGCTGGTGACCGATCTGGGGTACATGCCAGAGCTGGTGAAGGTGCACTTGCGCGATTCCGATTGTTTGTTGCTGGAATCCAATCACGACCTGGACATGCTAAAGGTCGGCCCGTACCCGTGGGTGGTCAAGCAGCGGGTGCTTAGCCGTACCGGGCATCTTTCCAATCACGCGGTCAGCGAATATCTTTGCGATCCCGAAGGTTTCGACGGGCTGGCGAGATATCTGGTGATGGCGCACGTGTCGCAGGAAAACAACAATCCCGATTTGGTACGTTTGTCCGCGGAAGAGGCGCTCAACCGGCGGCCCACCGGATTCGGCTTCATGGGGGAATTGTTGGTAGCCACGCAAAGCGCGCCATTGAAACCGCTGGAGCTGTAGGCCAGCTGTAGCATTTCCCTGCGCCACTATCCCTTGAGTCGAGGCCTTGCTTGCTAGTTATTACTTTGTTACCCCCTACCCCCCTGTATTGCAAAAAAGAGTCCGCAAGTTCATGAAAACAAAGTCCGGGACTGCAAAAAATTGCGCAAAGGTTTATGCAATTCCAAACTTTGACGACCTACCTAGGCGAGACGCGTCCGCAGACTGTAACTCCTTGATAACACAGATCTTCGATCCAAAATATCACCCAAGAACATGATTGAGGGCCCGTTGTGCTCCTTCCGTAACGCGCCATCCGTTGCAGTATACTATTAATGTATATAAATTTAAAGATAACATGGCCGATTCGATTAGCAGGTCCCCTAAGAAGGGAGGTTGCATGATGCACCGGGTTCAGCGGCGTGCTGGCAGGGAAGCTTCGGGAGTTTGCGGAGGGGTGGGCGTGGCGATCCTCAAAAGGTCAGGGGTAACGTCAAATATCAGGCGCACGGATTTGGTCTCGCCGCGGTCGATGCTGGAAATCTCCGCGCTTTTCAATAACGCGGAATAAGAAGCGCGAGCCGCGGGGCTAATTTGCTGCGGGCGCAGGTTGCCGAGCCCGGCATGCGCCAGCAGCACGATGCCGTTCAGGAAATCGGATAGCTTCCGCGTGACACTCTCCTCGGCGCTTTCTCCTTCGGCTACCACCCGCAGGCGGTCATTCTCCGGCTTTCCGGCCACGGTGACCCACTGCAACTGTTGCAGGAGGGAAGAGAGTTGGGGGGAAGCGAAGCCACCGGTAGTTCGCCTGGCGAATTCATTGGAAGTGGCGGCGGGTGAAAAGAATTCACTGAGTCCCTCATTTCGAATGACCGCAAACACCGGGGAGCCGGCTACCCGCTCGAAGCGCACCCGCCAATCGTCGTCAAGGGAAGCAGCTGATTTTTTCAGCAGCTCCAAACTGTTGCCGTTGGTCAACGCAATACGATTTTTGCGCAGGAAGGCGAGAAGTATGCGAGACGAATTACCCGCCGGCACGGAAAAAATTTCCGTGTCGCCGAACTTTTGTATGGTTCCCGATCGCAAAGCCCAGGCCTTTATTTTTTTGAGGTCGAACCGTCCTTGGGCAACCGCCAAAAGTGTTTGCTGCCCGCCTTGCGGAACGAACCCCACCGATAACAGCTGCAAATCAGACTCGTAATTAAATCCGGTTTGGCGCACGAATTCGCGGTATTCGGCATCCGCGTCAGGCCTGGGTGCCCAAGCTAAAACGTCGAGGAGGAAAGGAGAGTGCCGGAGATCTTCGAGGTCCACAAACAATACCGCATAAGCGTTCCCAGGCATCAAAGCCAGCAGCGACTGCCGAGCGGATAGAGTTGGATGAGAGAGTATGTAGACTGCGGCAAGAATCGCAATACCCAGCAAACCGGCAGCTACGAAGACCACAGCGCGCTTATTTTTGTTCCGGATTTCCATGTGGATCCGACTGGACTCGGGTAGCCACGGACATCTTATCGTGTAACGGGAAACTTGACAGGCACTTGATAGAAGGTACAGTTGTCGAGGCGGTGGCGCGAATAGGAATTTCCACAGCGGTGGCCCGTGGCGTGCATTGGGAGCCCTTGCAATCTCTCCACGGTTTCTGGTATTCTTACCCGGTTTGAGCGTGCTGGCGTAGCTCAGCTGGTAGAGCATCTGATTTGTAATCAGAGGGTCGGGGGTTCAATTCCCTCCGCCAGCTCCACCAGATGTTGCAGGGGTTTTTCGGGGAATGAGGCGGAGCAAATCCTGGCAGTAAAAATCAACGGGCTGGTGTCTTCCGACACGAGCTCTATTTGTGTTTTTAACTGTTGATTCCGCGCAACAAGTAAACCCGGATTTACAAGCGAAAGAATCTGTCGTAGCCCGGCGATAAGAAATTCTGGTCGGCGGCAGGCCACGAAGTTTCTGGGACGGGTGGGTGAGTGGCTAAAACCAGCAGACTGTAAATCTGCCGCTCCTTGCGGGCTACGGAGGTTCGAATCCTCCCCCGTCCACCATTATTCGCGGCGCGGAGCGAAGGTGCAAGCGGGCTGAGGGAAGTCAGTAGGCCGGCAAAATAATTTGGGACACGGATTTGGCCTGGGTAGCTCAGCTGGTAGAGCGCGTCCTTGGTAAGGACGAGGTCACCGGTTCAATCCCGGTCCCAGGCTCCAGAATTTGAAGGTGTGATCGAGAGAATGTGGTTCGCATACGTGCTGCGGAGTGAGCAAGACGGAGGGTTATACGTTGGCATGAGTTCCGATGTCGCCAGGCGGTTGGTCGAACATAACCGCGGCTACAACCGGTCTACCGAGGTGCGCGGGCCAGTTAGTGTTGTGTATGTTGAGGAGTGCGGGTCCAGTGGCGAGGCACGCGAGCGAGAAAAGTTTTCGAAAAGCGGCAGAGGGCGAGAATTTTTACATGGGTTTGCTAAGGGCGGGGGTAACTCAACGGTAGAGTCTCACTCTTCCAAGGTGATGGTTGCGGGTTCAAATCCCGTCCCCCGCTCCAAAGTATCGAGTGGGAGAATTAAAGAGGGGAAGGGCGGGCCCGCCACGGCGGGTGAATTCAAATCCCGTCCCCCGCTCCAGATTCTGGCGACCGCGAAGTAAAACGAAGAGCTCAGCGAGCTTGAAAAAAGGATAAAGGACCATGGCGAAGGAGAAATTCGAACGCAATAAGCCGCATGTGAACATTGGGACCATAGGTCACATTGACCATGGCAAAACCACGTTGACGGCGGCGATCACCAAGGTGTTGTCGAAGCATAACCCCAAGGTGCAGTTCCGGGCGTTTGACACTATCGATAACGCTCCGGAAGAGCGTGAGCGCGGCATTACCATTGCGGTTTCGCACGTGGAATACGAGACGCAGAACCGCCATTACGCGCATATGGATTGCCCGGGACATGCAGACTACATCAAGAACATGATCACCGGCGCGGCGCAGATGGATGGCGCGATATTGGTGGTGGCGGCGACGGATGGTCCGATGCCGCAAACGCGCGAACACATTTTGCTGGCGCGCCAAGTGGGAGTGCCGGCCATTGTGGTGTTTTTGAACAAATGCGACATGGTGGACGATCCGGAATTGCTGGAGCTGGTGGAACTGGAAGTACGCGAATTGCTGAAAAGCTACCAGTTTCCTGGCGACAGCATTGCGATTGTGCGGGGCTCGGCGTTACAAGCGTTGAATGGCGATGCCAAGTACGAAAAAGCCATCGATGAGCTGATGGAAGCGGTGGACAAGAACGTGCCGCAACCGGTACGGGACATCGATAAGCCGTTCGCCATGCCCATTGAAGACATTTTTTCGATTTCCGGACGCGGCACGGTGGTTACCGGGCGCGTGGAACGCGGCAAGGTGAAGGTTGGCGAAGAAATCGAGATTGTGGGTTTCCGTCCGACGCAGAAGAAAATCGTTACCGGCGTGGAAATGTTCCGCAAGTTGCTGGACGAAGGCTTGGCGGGCGACAACGTGGGGCTGTTGCTGCGCGGCACGGAAAAAGAAGATGTGGAGCGCGGGCAGGTGGTTTGCAAGCCCGGCTCGATCACTCCGCACACCAAGTTCAAGGCCGAAGCGTATGTACTGACCAAGGAAGAAGGCGGGCGGCACACGCCGTTTTTCACCGGCTATCGTCCGCAGTTTTACTTCCGCACCACGGACGTGACTGGCGACGTGAAACTGCCGACGGGCGTCGAGATGGTGATGCCGGGCGACAACGTCAGCTGCGAAGTGACACTGATTACCCCAGTAGCTCTCGAAAAGGGTTTGCGCTTCGCGATTCGCGAAGGCGGCCACACCGTGGGCGCAGGCGCGGTCACGGAGATTATCGAATAATCGTTTCAGGTTATCGCTGCACAGCGGCGGGGAAGAGATAATTCATGCGCGACATTATTACGTTGCAGTGCGGGGATTGCAAGAATCGCAATTACACCACCACCAAGAACAAGAAGAAGCACACCGAACGCATGGAAACAAAGAAGTTTTGCAACACCTGCCGCAAGCAAACGGCGCACAAAGAAGTGAAATAACGGGAGTCGGGGGCCGGTTTTGGTTTTAGGGGAGTCGTCCAACGGCTAGGACTCCGGTCTCCAAAACCGGGTATGGGGGTTCGAGTCCCTCCTCCCCTGCCATCGTTTCGCGGGCAGAAAGTTTGCCCGAGGCTAGAACTAACAAGGGGTCGAATGGCGACTGCGGTCAAAGTGAAAAACGAAGAGTCACACAGCAGCAAGGGCGCGGAGTTGACGCACAAAGTGACCGGCACCATTGATGACACGCGCGAGTTTCTGCACGACGTGCGTCTGGAAATGCGCCAAGTCACCTGGCCTAGCCGTGAAGATGTGATTTCCACTACCGGGGTGGTGATTGCGACGGTATTTTTCTTTGGAGTTTTTCTGTGGCTGGTGGATCTCGCCGTACAACGCGGGGTCGCGTACGTGTTCAAAGCGTTTGGCGTGTAAGGGGATTTCGAATTCATGGGAATGCAGTGGTACATCATCCATACCTATTCGGGCTTCGAGAAGAAAGTGAAAGAGAGCCTGGAGAGCCGTGTGGAAGCGTTCACGCTCCAGGACAAGATCGGGCGAGTGCTGATCCCGATGGAAGACGTGGTGGAAATGCGCAGCGGCAAGAAGGTGGTGTCTTCGCGCATGTCTTACCCGGGTTATGTGCTGGTGGAAATGGATCTGGATGAAAACACCTGGCACATTGTGCGTTCGACGCCGCGGGTTACTGGTTTCGTGGGCTCCGCGACGTCGCCGTCGCCGTTAACGGAGGCGGAGGTTGACGGGATTATCAATCGCGTCCACACGCCGCAAGACCGGCCCAAGCCGAAAGTGGTATTTGAGCGCAATGAGCAGGTGCGGATTGTGGATGGACCGTTCGCGAACTTCAACGGCTCGGTGGAAGAAATCGACAATGACCACAGCCGATTGAAGGTGTCGGTTACGATTTTTGGCCGATCGACCCCGGTGGAACTGGATTTTGCAAGCGTGGAAAAACTGAACTAAAACCGAATTAGCTGTAAAAAGAATTGAAAGCGACAGGTTGAAATAGCACATGGCAAAGAAGATTCAGACAACGATAAAGCTGCAGTTGCCGGCGGGCAAGGCCACCCCTGCGCCGCCAGTTGGAACGGCGCTCGGCCCGCATGGCTTGAATATCATGGATTTCTGCAAGCAGTTCAATGCCAAGACCGCCAAGGAACCGGACGGGATGATTTTTCCAGTGCTGGTCACGGTATATACCGACCGCACCTTCACCTTTATTTTGAAGACTCCGCCAGCGTCGATTTTGCTGCTGCGGGCCGCCGGAATTGTGAAAGGTTCGGCAGAACCGAATCGCACCAAGGTCGGCAAGGTAACCAAGAAACAAGTGGAAGAGATCGCGAAAATCAAGCTGGTGGACCTGAACACCACGAATATGGATTCCGCGGTACGTACCGTGATGGGGACCGCGCGGAACATGGGTCTGGACGTCGTCGAAGCCTAAGTCTTTTGCAACACCGTCGTTAAAGAACGGGCCAAGACAGGATTGCGAAGTTTGAAGGGGAATGGCGGGAATGAAAAAAGCAGGCAAGCATGTTGAAAACGCACGCAAAAAGGTGGAAGCGCGCCCATACAAGTTGAGCGATGCGGCGGAGTTGCTGAAGAGCACGCACCACACCAAGTTTGACGAGACGGTGGAGCTGGCGATCAATTTGGGTGTGGATCCCAAGCATTCCGACCAGGTGGTACGCGGCACGGTGGTGCTGCCCAATGGCTTGGGCAAATCCGTGCGGGTACTGGTAATCGCTGGCGGCGATAAGGTTCGCGAAGCTCAGGACGCCGGTGCTGATTTTGTGGGCGGCGACGATATGGTGCAGAAAATCATGGAAGGTTGGACCGATTATGATGCGGTGATCGCCACTCCGGACATGATGCGCTCCGCGGGTAAGCTCGGTAAGGTGCTGGGTCCGCGCGGTTTAATGCCCAACCCGAAAACCGGAACGGTGACGTTTGACGTAGCCAAGGCGATCAAGGATGTGAAGGCCGGAAAGGTGGAGTTTCGCGTCGATAAAGCGGGCATCGTGCATTGCGCCATCGGGAAGATCAAATTCGACGCCGCAAAACTGGCCGAGAACGGACACGCGGTAATCGGGGCCGTAGTGAAAGCCAAACCATCGGCATCTAAAGGTAAATACGTCAAGAAAATCACGCTGACATCGACCATGGGGCCGGGAATCAACATCGACCTCGCGGAATCGGAAGCTTTGACAGCGGCGGCTGCTTAATTAAGAGTTCGCGAGCGGCAGGGCGGAGAAATTATGAAAAAGCGCAGTGAAAAACAGGAAGACCTCGACAAGCTGAAGGGTGAATTGGCGAAGGTTTCCACCGTAATCCTGACAACTTTTCAGGGCATCACGGTGGAGAACGATACCAAGCTGCGGCGTGCGGTACAGGCTGCCGGCGGCACCTATAAGGTAGTGAAGAATACGCTGGCGGAGCGCGCTGGAGCGGGCGGCCCGACCGAAAACTTACTGAAAAACCTGACCGGCACGAATTCAATTGCCTACAGCTCCAATGACCCGGTGGCGCTCGCGAAAGCGTTGACCAAGGTGGCCAAGGAAGTTCCGGCGTTCCAATTCAAGGCCGGCCTGGTGGAAGGCCGAGTCATTTCCATTGCGGAAATTCAGCAGCTGGCGAATTTGCCGTCCAAGGAAGAACTGCTCAGCAAGGTGATGTTCCTTTTGAATGCTCCCGCGCAGCGTATTGCGATGGCGTTGAATGCGTTACCGCGAAATATGGCGATAGTGGTGAGCGAAGCAGCGAAGGCCAACAAGTTTGCGTCCGCCGGTGCGAGTGGTGGTGACGCGGGATCTGGCGAGAAGTCTTCTGAACCGGCGCCGGAAGCAGTGCCCGCGGCAAGTCCCGAAACAAAAACCGAGCAGGGCCAATAGCATTTTAAATTTAGATTCGAGAGGAGAAGAAAGAATCATGGCGAAAGTTGACTCAATCCTGGAAGAAATCAAGGGCCTGACCCTGCTTGAGGCGTCGGACCTGGTGAAGAAAATGGAAGAAGCCTTCGGCGTTTCCGCGGCGGCTGCGGCTCCTGTAGCAGCGGCTGGCGGAGCAGGGGCGGGCGCGGCACCGGTGGAAGAAAAGACCGAATTCACCGTGGTGCTCACGGACGTGGGCGGCAACAAGATCAACGTTATTAAGGCGGTTCGCGAAGTCACCAGCCTGGGTTTGAAGGAAGCCAAGGACTTGGTTGACGGCGCTCCCAAGACCGTAAAAGAAGGCGTGAACAAGGACGAAGCGGCCACCATCAAGAAGAAGTTCGAAGATGCCGGCGCCAAGGTCGAAATTAAATAATTTGCAGTAGCGGTTCCGGCTGCAAACGACAAATTAATCTGTTGCTCCTGCCCGAGACCGCTCAACGCTCCGGCAGGATTGAGTAACGATATCGGTATTGGGCGCGTCTCAACGGGCGATGAGCCGCGCTAAAGGAATTCAACTACGCAAGTCGAGGCCGGTAAGTCCAGCAGTGTCTACGGTCCATTTGGGGCCGCAGGCTGTGGTGTGGGTGTCCGCTTTGGGCAGGCGGCGCAACGCTCTACTGCTGACATCCTCGATTCTTCTTCGAAAGGACGGCCTTCGCCAGCCGTCTCTTTGTGTCTCCAGGCTGCCCAAAAAGGGATGAGGTAATTACGCATGCCGAATAAAAATCAACATATCCGGGAACGCCAGCGTTTGGACTTCGCGAAAATTGAGGGAGCAATTCAGATTCCCAATTTGATCGAAGTGCAGATGAAGTCTTATCAGCGCTTTTTGCAGATGGACTTGTTGCCGAGCGAGCGCGACGACGGTGGGCTGCAATCGGTGTTTACATCGGTGTTTCCGATCAAGGATTTCCGCGAAATGTCGCAGTTGGAGTTCGTGGATTACGCAATTGGGAATTGGGAGTGCAAGTGCGGCAACCTGAAGGGGCTGCATCACCTGCGGGCCACGTGCCGGCATTGCGGCGCATCGGTAGTGACTAATCCGTACCAGACCGGCGACGTGATTTGCCACAAGTGCGGAACGTTTAACAAAAATACTCCAACGTTTTGCAATAAGTGCGGCGATCCCGTGGCTATGCAGTTGAAGTACGACGTGAATGAGTGCCAAGAGCGGGGCATGACGTATTCCGCGCCGCTAAAAGTCACCATTCGACTGACCATTTACGACAAAGACCCCGACACTGGCGCGAAAACCATTCGCGACATCAAGGAGCAGGAAGTTTTCTACGGCGACATTCCGTTGATGACCGAGAACGGTACATTCATCATTAATGGTACCGAACGCGTAATCGTCAGCCAGTTGCATCGCTCGCCAGGAGTGTTTTTCGAGAGCGCTAACAACCGCAGCTACTTTTTGGGGAAGATTATTCCCTATCGCGGCTCGTGGGTGGAGTTCGAGTACGACACCAAGAACATTCTGTACGTGCGTATCGATCGCAAGCGCAAATTCCTAGGCTCGATTTTCCTGCGCGCGTTGGGCATGAAGTCCAATGAAGATATTTTGCGCACCTTTTATCAGGTGGAGCGGATTTCCTTGCGCGACAAGGAGTTGTACTGGAACGTTTCGCCGGGGATTGTGGACCGCAAGCTGACTCACGAAATTCGCAACCCCAAATCCGAGGAAGTGATTGTCGGCGCGCACAAGCGCATCACCGACAATCTTTTCAAGGAACTGATCAAGGCTAAGGTGTCGCAGATTCGCGCGGCGCTGGCGGACCTGGAAGGCGCCTACAGCGTTGCGGATGTCGTGAATCGGCAGACCGGCGAAGTTTTGCTGGAGGCCAACAAGCCGCTGACCGCGGATTTGTGGCAGGCGTTCGCGGAATCGGGCATCACCGAAGCGGACGTGTTCTTCCCGGAGCGCGACGATATTGGATTGGTGCTCTCGCGCACGCTGGACAAGGACTCGATTCGCACTTCGAAGGAAGCGCTGATTGAAATTTACCGCAAGCTGCGTCCCGGCGATCCTCCAACGCTGGAAACGGCGACCAACCTTTTCCGGGGAATGTTTTTCGACCCGCGCAAATACGACTTCAGCCGCGTAGGGCGCCTGAAGTTCAACATCAAGATGGGGCTGGACACGCCGCTGAACAACCGCACGCTGGATACGCCGGACTTTGTGTCGGCGATCAAGTATTTGTTCAAGCTGCGCAAAAACATCGGGGTGGTGGACGACATCGATCACCTGGGCAACCGCCGCGTTCGCGCGGTTGGTGAGTTGCTCGAGAATCAATTCCGCATCGGTCTGGTTCGCATGGAACGCGCCATCAAAGAAAAGATGAGCGTGTACCAGGAAATGTCCACGGCGATGCCGCACGATCTGGTGAACGCCAAGCCGGTTATGGCCGCGATTCGCGAGTTTTTCGGCTCGTCGCAGCTCAGCCAATTCATGGACCAGACCAATCCATTGAGCGAAATCACGCACAAGCGGCGTCTTTCGGCTCTTGGACCTGGCGGGTTATCGCGTGAGCGTGCGGGCTTCGAAGTGCGCGACGTGCATCCAACGCACTATGGCCGTATCTGCCCAATTGAAACGCCGGAAGGACCGAACATCGGTTTGATCAGCTCGCTTTCGTGCTTTGCGCGTATCAACGATTACGGCTTTATCGAGTCGCCGTATCGCCGCGTGAAGGGCGGACGCATCATCGACTACGTGCACATCGTGAATGCTGGAGACAGCGAATTCAAGGCCGGCGAAATCGTGGAGAAAGACCGCGTCGAAGACCTCAATGAAGAGCTAAAGCGCCGCAAGGTGACCTACGAACCGTATTGCTTCTATCTTTCGGCATGGGAAGAAGACAAGTACGTGGTGGCGCAGGCCAACGTTTCTCTCGACGAAAAGCTGAAGATCACCACCGAGCTGGTGAACTGCCGGCAAGCAGGAAACTTCGTACTGAAGAGCCGCGAGGAAGTGGATTACGTGGACGTCTCGCCGAAGCAACTGGTGTCGGTGGCCGCCAGCTTGATTCCGTTCCTCGAAAACGACGACGCGAACCGCGCATTAATGGGTTCGAACATGCAGCGCCAGGCGGTGCCACTGATTCGTGGCGACGCGCCGCTGGTCGGTACGGGCATGGAACGCGTTACCGCGCGAGACTCCGGAGCGGTGGTGTTATGCCGCCGCGAAGGCATTGTTGACCAGGTCGACTCCGAGCGCATCATCGTGCGTGTGGAGTCCGATCACTCCGGCGTGTTGAGCCGCGAAGTCGGCGCGGACATCTACCAGCTGATCAAATTCAAGCGTTCCAACCAGAACACTTGCATCAACCAGAAGCCTTTGGTTCGTGTGGGCGACCGGGTAAAGAAAGGCCAGGTTCTGGCCGACGGTCCTTGCACCGAGCGCGGCGAGCTGGCGCTGGGCCGCAACGTGTTGGTCGCGTTTCTCCCCTGGCGCGGCTACAACTTCGAAGACGCCATCCTGGTCAGCGAAAAGCTGGTGAAGGACGATTACTACACTTCGATTCACATCGAGGAGTACGAAATCGAAGCGCGCGATACGAAGCTGGGTCCTGAAGAAGTTACGCGGGATATCCCCAACATCAGCGAGTCGTTCCTCCGCAACCTGGATGAAAGCGGCGTAATCCGCATCGGTGCAGTCATCAAGCCGGGCGACATTCTGGTTGGCAAGGTAACGCCTAAGGGCGAAACCACGCTGACCCCGGAAGAAAAGTTGTTGCGCGCCATCTTCGGAGAAAAAGCCGGAGACGTACGCGACGCTTCGCTGTACTGCCCGCCGGGCATCGAGGGCACCATCGTGGACGTCAAGATCTTCACCCGCAAGGGCGGAGAAAAGGACGAACGGCACAAGTCCATCGAAGCCACGCAAATCTTCAAGCTGGAAAAGAACCTGGCCGACGAAATCCGCATTCTGACGGACGAGCGCCTGAAGCGCTTGTCCGATCTACTCGGCAGCAAGGTTCTGCAGGCCGACCTGCACGACGAGAAGACCAACAAGCGCCTCTTAACCAAGGGCGTGGAACTGACCCGGGAAATCATCGAAAAGATTTCCACCCGCAACCTGAAGCGCCTGAAGCTGAACGAGAAGGATCCTCTGCTCATCGAGAAAATCGAAGAGATTGAAGAGATGACTTCGCGGCAAATCGATGTGCTCCGCAAAATCACCGAGGAGCGCAAGGAAAAGCTGAAGAAGGGCGATGAACTGCCGCCGGGCGTGATCAAGCTGGTGAAGGTCTATATCGCGATGAAGCGCAAGCTGTCCATCGGCGACAAAATGGCCGGACGCCACGGGAACAAGGGCGTCATCGCGCGCATCGTTCCGCAGGAAGACATGCCGTACATGCCGGACGGCACACCGGTGGAGATCGTACTCAATCCATTGGGTGTTCCATCGCGTATGAACGTGGGACAGATTCTGGAAACGCATTTGGGCTGGGCTTCGAAAGAATTGGGCAACAGCCTGAAGCGTTTGCTCAGCAAGGAAGTGAAGGCCGAAGCACTGCGTCGCTGGTTCCGCGAAGTGTTCACGGAGACGGCGGTGTGGAAGACGCTGGCAAAACTCAGCGACGAAGAGTTGCTGGAATACGCCGAAGGCTTCCGCGAGGGCATTCCCTTCGCTACGCCGGTATTCGACGGAGCACGCGAGGCGGAGATTCGCCACCTGCTGGAAGTGGCAGGCTTGCCGCATGCGGGGAAAATCAACTTGTTCGACGGCATGTCCGGCGATCAATTCGATCAGCCCATTACGGTTGGCTACATCTATATGCTCAAACTGTCGCACTTGGTCGACGACAAGATTCACGCGCGCTCGATCGGGCCATACTCGCTCATTACGCAACAACCGCTGGGAGGCAAGGCGCAATTCGGCGGCCAGCGTTTCGGCGAAATGGAAGTCTGGGCATTGGAAGCGTACGGAGCAGCGCACATCCTGCAAGAGTTGCTGACTGCGAAATCGGACGACGTATATGGCCGCGCGAAAATCTACGAGGCCATCGTGAAGGGCGAGCCGGGCATCGAACCAGGTGTACCCGAATCCTTCAACGTGCTGGTCCGCGAGCTGCAGTCGCTGTGTCTAGACGTGGAACTGATGAAGCGGCAAAAGCCACCGACGGATAAAGCGGCCGATTAGAGAGAGCGGTAGCGGTTCGCTCTCCAGTCGTTTTCAGTATTCGCCAGTAGCAATTTTGGTAGTTGGGTTCTCAGCCGGTTCGGTGCCAAACACCGAACCGCAGCCCGCTCCGGCCAAACCGGATCGGGAGGGAGGAAACAACCTTGTACCGTAGCAGCCCATATGATCGCGCCAGTTTAATCGCGGATTTCGATTCCATTCGCATCAGTTTGGCGAGTCCTGAGAAAATCCGCTCGTGGTCTCACGGCGAAGTCACCAAGCCGGAGACGATCAATTACCGCACCTTCAAGCCCGAACGGGACGGCCTGTTTTGCGCCAAGATTTTTGGCCCGGTTACGGACTGGGAGTGCCTGTGCGGAAAGTACAAGCGCATGAAGCATCGCGGAGTGATCTGCGACAAGTGCGGCGTGGAAGTTACGCTCAGCAAGGTACGCCGTGAGCGTCTGGGGCACATCGAACTGGCTTCGCCCTGTTCGCACGTGTGGTTCTTCAAGGGCTTGCCCAGCCGCATCGGCTATTTGTTGGACATCTCCATGCGCGACCTCGAACGCATTCTGTACTTCGAAGCGTTCGTGGTGGTCGATCCTAACGAAGTGGCGGTTCTGCGCGAACGCCAGGTGCTGTTGGAAGACGAATATCGCAAACTTTCGCAGGAATATCCTGGTCAATTCATCGCCAAGATGGGCGCCGAAGCCATCAAGGAACTGCTGCGCCGAGTAGAAGTGGAAAAGCTTTCCGACGAGCTGCGCGAAAAGATGAAGACCGATGCGTCGCTGCAAAAGCGCATCAAGTTCGCCAAGCGTTTGAAGGTTCTGGAAGCTTTCCGCAAGAGTGGCAATAAACCGGAGTGGATGATTCTGGACGTGATTCCAGTGCTTCCGCCGGAGTTGCGCCCGCTGGTGCCTTTGGATGGCGGCCGCTTCGCAACCTCCGATTTGAACGATCTATACCGCCGCGTAATCAACCGCAATAACCGGTTGAAGAAGCTCATGGAGTTGCGCGCGCCAGACGTGATTGTGCGCAACGAAAAGCGCATGTTGCAGGAAGCGGTGGACGCCCTGTTCGACAACGGACGCCGCGGCCGCGTGCTGCGCGGCACCAACAATCGTCCGCTGAAATCCTTGTCCGACACGCTGAAGGGCAAGCAGGGACGCTTCCGGCAGAACCTGCTCGGAAAGCGCGTCGATTATTCCGGCCGTTCGGTCATCGTGGTTGGCCCGGAACTGAAACTTCACCAGTGCGGATTGCCGAAGAAAATGGCTCTCGAGCTGTTCAAGCCGTTTATCTATCACAAGCTGGAAGCGCAAGGACACTGCACGACCATCAAACAAGCCAAGGAAATGGTGGAACAGCAGGATCCGGTCGTCTGGGACATTCTGGAAGACGTGATCCGCGAGCATCCAGTGATGTTGAATCGCGCTCCGACACTACACCGTTTGGGTATCCAGGCATTCGAACCGGTGTTGGTGGAAGGTAAAGCGATCCGCATTCATCCGCTGGTCTGCACCGCGTTCAACGCCGACTTTGACGGCGACCAGATGGCGGTACACATTCCGCTGTCACCGGAATCGCAAGTGGAAGCATCAGTGTTGATGCTGAGCTCGCGCAACATTCTGTCGCCGGCACACGGTCTGCCGCTGGCCGTGCCGTCGCAAGACATGGTGTTGGGAATTTATTACCTCACCAAGTCCAAGCCAGGAGCCAAGGGTGAAGGGCGTGTATTTGGCGCCACCGATGAAGTGATTCTCGCGCTGGAAGCCGGAGAAGTGGAGTTGCTCACGCCGGTGCGCCTGCGCTACACCGGTGAAGTCATCGACCTCACCACGGCGTATGACGATCAAGACGTGCCGCATACCGTTCCGGTGAAGATGGAACGCCAATTCATTCAGACCACCGTCGGGCGCGTGATTTTCAACTCGCACTTGCCGGAGAAATTTCCGTACGTCAATGGCTTGCTCAAGAAAAAGGGCGTGCAGCAATTGGTGTATTACGCCTACCTGCGGTTCGGGCTGGAAGACACCGTGGTCCTGCTCGACCACTTGAAGGAATTAGGCTTTCACTATTCCACCAAGTCGGGCATCTCCATCGGCATCGACGACATGCTCATTCCGAGCAACAAATACAACTTGGTCGAGAACGCCGAGAAGGAAGTCGTCAAGGTGCAGCAGCAATACCTCGATGGCGCCATCACCAACGGCGAACGCTATAACAAGGTCATCGCCATCTGGGGCGACGTCACCGAAAAAGTTGCCGACGAATTGTTCAAGGCGCTGGAGAATCAGGACAAAGAAGGAAACATCAACCCCGTCTACGTTATGGCGGACTCCGGTGCGCGCGGTTCGAAGCAACAGATTCGTCAGCTTTCCGGCATGCGCGGATTGATGGCCAAGCCCTCGGGCGAGGTTATCGAGTCGCCGATCACTTCCAACTTCCGCGAAGGCTTGAACGTGCTGCAGTACTTCATTTCCACTCACGGTGCGCGTAAAGGTCTCGCGGACACGGCGCTCAAGACCGCCGACTCCGGGTACCTGACTCGCCGGCTGGTGGACGTGGCACAAGACGTGATCATCAACGAGCGCGATTGCGGCACGACGGACGGAATTTTCGTCGAGCCGATTATCGAAGCCGGAGTCGAAGTCGAGCCGCTGCGCGACCGCATCGTGGGCCGCGTTTCGCTGGACAAGATCAAGGACTTCGAAGGCAGCGTGATCGTAGAGGTCAACCAGGAAATTACCGAAGAGCTCGCTAACTCCGTGCAAGGCGCGGGTATCGAGCGCGTACGTATCCGTTCGGTGTTGACATGCGAATCGCGTCGCGGAGTTTGCGCTCTATGCTACGGGCGAAACCTGGCGACCGGCCGCATGGTGGAACTCGGAGAAGCTGTGGGCGTCATCGCCGCGCAGTCCATCGGAGAACCGGGCACGCAGCTCACCATGCGCACCTTCCACATCGGCGGAACCGCCACTCGCGTATCCGAGCGCTCTACCCTTGAGGCCCGCAACAACGGGAGCGTCAAGTTCGTGGACCTGAAATATGTCGAAGGCCGCGGCGGAACTTCCATCGCCATGAATCGCGCGGGTCTTATCGCGATTGTGGACGAAAAGAACCGCGAAAAAGAACGCTATCACGTGGTATACGGCGCTCGTCTCCGGGTTGTGGACGGCGAACAAGTGGTCCACGGACAGATTCTTGCCGAGTGGGATCCGTTTACGTTCTCGATTCTTACCGAGACGGCGGGTTCCATTAAGTTCGACGATCTGCGTCCGGGACTGACGATTGAAGAGCAGGTCGACGAAGTCACGGGCCTGTCTCAGGACGTGGTCACACTGCCTCCAGGTGACGAAAAACATCAGCCGGCAATTCTTGTCCGCGATTCATCGGGCAAGGTTCGCAAGAAGTACCTGATGCCATCTCGTGCTCACTTGATGGTGAAGGATGGCGATGAAGTGCAGGCCGGCGACGTGCTCGCGAAAATTCCGCGAGAAACCACCAAGACCAAGGACATTACGGGCGGTCTTCCGCGCGTCGTGGAATTGTTCGAAACCCGCAAGCCCAAGGATCCCGCGGTCATCAGCGAGATCGACGGTATCGTCAAGTACGGCGACATCGCCAAGGGCATGCGCAAGGTTCACGTGGAAGCGGAAGACGGCAAGACCACCAAGGAATATTCGATTCCGCGTGGTATTCACATCAACGTGCAGGAAGGCGATCACGTCAAAGCCGGCGAGGCTTTGATTGACGGTCCACTCAACTTGCACGATTTGCTGGCGGTACTTGGAGAGAAGTTCACGCAATCGTACCTGGTGAACGCGATTCAAGAGGTTTATCGCCTGCAGGGTGTGAACATCAACGACAAGCACATCGAAACCATTTCCCGGCAAATGATGCGCTGGGTAAAGGTGGAAGATGTGGGAGACACTACCTTCCTGCTGGAAGAGCAGATCGACAAGTTCCGCTTCCGCGAAGAAAACGATCGCATTATCGCCGAAGGTGGGCGCCCGGCAACGGGCCGTCCGCTGCTCCTGGGTATCACCAAAGCTTCGCTGTCGACCGATTCGTTTATTTCGGCCGCCAGCTTCCAGGAAACCACCCGCGTCCTCACGGAAGCAGCGGTAGCCGGCAAGGTCGATTACCTCCGCGGCCTCAAGGAAAACGTCATCATGGGCCGGCTCATCCCTGCCGGCACCGGCTTGGAACATTACCGCAGCATTCAATTGCTGACGGAAATGCCGCCACCGGCGCCTGTGGATGAAATTCCCGAAGCTGCCGAACTCACGCCAGAGGAAGCTGCGGCTCTGGATTTCCTGCAAAAGGATACCGAAGCGGACGCTGCCACTGAGGGATAAAGCGCTCGAAACAGCTGTCTCGATCAACCAAGGGGTGCCTCGTGCAAATGAGGTACCCCTTTTTTTGCATAGATAGGTACCTTAAGGAATCTGGCGGGGCCCCGTGCATTGAAGATGCGCCAGATGCTTTCTACAATCGAAGGAACTAACTGAAGCGGACTTAGCACCGCGACATTATGAACGACAGCGAAAGCAGCAAGCACAGCACTGCGGGCGAGCCTCCACCTGCCACGGAGAACAAGAGCGTTTCGTCGCGCCTGCAACATTTCGAAAAACGCCAGAACGAACTATGGAGAATCACGTTTTTACTGCTGGCCGTGCTAGCGGTAGTATTCGCGGTCACTTCCTGGGATACCTTACGATCTCTCACGCACCGTTATGAAGCGCTCCCCATCGGACTGGTGATACTGGTTTTCCTTTTTGGCGCTTACGTATGGAAACGCACCCAGGAAATCGCTGAACTTCGCGGGCTGGTTCAGGGAATGGAGCAGCGGAATTCCGGCGCGCCCAACGAAGGGCACATCGATCAACTTTTTGAGATGATCACGCGCTCGCAACAGGGTTATCGGGATCTGATCGATTCGTTCGACGACATTTTGATTGCGCTGACGCTGGAAGGAGAAATCCGGGCCGTAAATCGGAGTTTTTCGGACCTGGTGGCTACTCCGTATCAAGGCATCGTGGGCAAGCATTTGTCTGATTTTGTGCAGGAAGCCGCGGGCGAGGGCCCGGAACTAGCGCGAAGGGCCATGCCGAGGTTTCTGGAACGCCGCACGTGGTCCGGGGTTGTGAATGTGCACCTCAAGAATCAACCCGGGATCTTTTACTTCGATTGCACCGCGCATGCCATGATGCGGCAGGAAAAAGTTCACGGGCTCACGATTCTGGCGCGGGACGTCAGCGCGTTGCGTAAAAATGAAGCGCGTTTTACGGAATTGTTCGAAACGCTGCAAGAGGGCATTTACATCATCAATTCCTCCGGCGACATTCTGGATGTGAACCCCGCGTTGGTGCGCATGCTGGGATATGAATCGAAAGAAGAGTTGCTGGCGCAGCGCGTGCCGGAAATATTTCATGATCGCGCAGAACGAAAAAGCATTAAGGAAGAAGTGGAGCGGCAGCCGATCTTGCAGGGCAGGGAAATTACGTTGACGCGCAAGGATGGAACTTCGTTGATCTGCCTGAATACCGCGGCGGCAGTTCGCGACAGCGCTGGCGCCGTCATACGGTATCAAGGCGCGTTGATGGACATTACCGGCAGCCGCATGATGGAGCGGCGGCTGCACCAGCAGCAGGAATTTGCGCGACGGCTAATCGATAGCTTCCCGGATCTTATCTTTGTGCTGGATAACGCGGCGAACTATACCTTCGTCAGCCCGCGAGTTGTGGATGTACTAGGCTATGAAGCGGAAGAAGTGCGCGAGATGGAACTTGGTGCGCATATGCACCCGGAAGACCGCGGAATGCTGAGCAACATGTACAACGAGATTCTGGGCGGGCGTCAGAATTTTGCGTCGCTGGAGGTGCGGGTGCGGCGCAAAGACGGGGATTGGCGACGACTGCGATGCCATTTCAGCCCGCTGTTCGATGAAATGGACAAAATCGACGGGGTCATTATTTCCGGGCGGGACGTTACGGACCTGAAGCGGCTCGAAGAACAGCTGATTCAGGCGGAGAAGCTCGCAGCCATGGGGCAAATGCTGGCGGGCGTGGCGCACGAATTGAATAATCCGCTCACGGCGATATTGGGAGTTACGGAATTGCTGCGCGAGCGTGCCAATGCCGACGATACTACGCAGCGGCAACTGGAATTAACGCACCGGCAGGCCCGCCGTGCGGCGCGCATTGTGCAAAACCTTCTGGAGTTCTCGCGACCGGCTTCGCCGCAGAAGAAACCGTTGGACGTAAACGTACTGGTGGAGCGAACTCTGCAATTGCAGGAGCACTCGCTGCATCGCAATCGCATCGAGGTGGATTTCCAGGCGCAGAGTGAGTTGCCGCCCGTACTGGGCGACGGCAACCAGCTTATCCAGGTGCTGCTCAACCTGGTAACCAATGCGGAACAGGCAATTCGTGAGGTGCGCGAATCCGGCAATATTCAGATTCGGCTCGGTCTCTGTGGCGGGCGCATAGATATTACGGTGCAGGATAACGGCGTCGGGATTCTGCCGGAGGCGCTGCCGCGGATTTTCGATCCTTTCTACACTACCAAACGGCCCGGCGGCGGCACCGGATTGGGCCTCAGCATATGCATGTCCATCATCCGGGAGCATGGGGGAAATCTGGACGCGAAAGCGCTGCCGCAGGGCGGTTCGCTGTTCACTCTTAGTTTGCCGGCGTTGACGGAAAGCAGTCCGGGAGCGACGGGAAGCGCGCTGGAAGCTCCAAAAAATGCTGCAGTGCCGGTTCCGGAAAAGAGGATCATGAATCTTCACGACTGCTGCGTGCTGGTTGTGGATGACGAAGAAAGTATCCGCATGCTTTTGGAGGAAGGCTTGTCGGCCCATGGTTTGCGGGTGGATTGCGCGGGCAATGCCGACGCTGCAATTAATCTGGTCAGCGCGCGGGTGTATGACGTCGTGCTTTGCGATTTGAATCTTTCGGTTGCGGGCGGCGGTAAAGTCAGCGGACGCGATGTTGCCGAGCTTATTCTGGCCGCCGCTAGCCCGGAAAAGCCGAGGGTGATTTTCATGACCGGCGATTTGGTTGGGCCGGAGCAATCGAATACGGGCCCCGGGGAAGCGCGCTTGCTGCAGAAACCATTCAGAATTGCCGATGTTTTGGCGTTGATCCAGGAAATGTGTCCGGTGCCGGGGCTGGAAAACGCAAAGCTCTAAGATTTTCGATGGATGATTGCAAGCTGTTGGTATGCGAAGCAGCAGCCCTCTATCTGGAGGCGGGAGTAGCTTCCACGCCGAAATCCCAAACAAAGACGTTCATGCCGTCAGGCAAAATTTCCGCCAGCGCGTATTCGCCGGGTGGCAAGGGCTCACTGATGGTAAAACGAAATACGCTGGGTGCAACTTCCCAACGCTGAATCGCAACGGTGCTGCCTTCGGAAGAGAGTTGCTGCCCCATTAAACTGCGGATGGCTTTGAGTCGCCGGGTATTGCCTTTGACAGTGGCATGCAGAAGTTCAACTTCCGGCCCGGACACGCCCTGGCGGCTGCTTTGATGAATGGACGAGGGATTGTCGGGATCGGGAGCCATCTCTCGAAGATAAAATTCCGGAGGGCCCGTAGTGACATCGACGCGAAGTTTAGCTTTGGGGCCCTGGAGTTCAACATTGTGTTTGCTGGGAATAATCGGAACTGGCGAGATTACTTGACCAATGGCGCGCTTCTTGTCGGTGCTGGTCTGGGTGCCGACTTGCTCCAGGCGAGTTAATGATTTGCCGGCGAGCACGAACATGCCTTCTCCGCTGGGCAGGAAGACGCCTTGTGCGACGAGCAAGCTGGCATCCACGTCCAGCGCAGGCATTATCTTCTGAGCTTGCTCCTGGGCTTGCACGCGTTTCACCAGGGCCGCATCGGCCTTTTCGTTCGCGATGCGCGTTTTTTCGGTGGCGTCCCAGTCGACCATGGAAGCCGGTAATTCTTCCCAGTCACCGCGCTCGACGCTGAAGTATCGGACACGCTCACCGTTACGCTCGTAGGTTCGGACCAGTTGAAAATTGCCGTCTTTCAAAATCAGCTTAGTTCCGTGGGAAAGCCGCGCGGCTGCCGGATCTGACTTGGCTGCGACCGGTTTACCGGAATCCGAACTGGAAGATGGTGTCTGGGCGTATACCGCAGAAATCAAGCAGTTTATGGGAAAAACCGCAAGAAAACCAAACACCAGTCGATAGGCGCTTCGAGGACTCATGCTATAGGTGCGATGCCTGCCGGTTCTGGCGGTTTGCTCCTACCGGAGCATACAGCTTCGAATTGCGGTCTGACAACAACAGTAGCGCGCCTGGGAATGAGTTCCCATGTCGCTGGCTTTCCCAGGCAAAAATAGCCCCCAAAACAAAGGCTCCCGAAATGACCGGGAGCCTAAATCAAACCTGAGTTAAGAACTGGTTAGTGAGTGCACTTCGGAAATAGCGTAACTAGCACCATCAAGTCTGACAGTGTGAAGAGCCACTGGTCGGCGGTCAAACTGGCAGCTTCCGCAGCGCGCGCGATAAAACCAAGATGCCGACTCTTCGCGAAGTTGTGCAGATGGTCCACACAAATCCCGGTGAGAGTAGCAACCTCGGAATCGGTAAAGATTTTCTGGCTCGATTTTACGGTAACCATTTGGCCCTCGATCTCTCCGTCGAGTTCGCTACCGATTACTTGGATGCTGGAAGCATCGTACCGGCTGTATAAAAAGCAGAGCAATAGTATTACCGTTCTATGGCGGGAAACCGCAGTTCCATAACTTTCGATGATTTTGCAGCGAATTCGCCTCTTTTTCGTACTGTTTTACCCGCAGATCACGGAAGCCGGCGAACATACTACGCTCTTTCGTCGAGTAAAAATGTCCCCATTTTGAAAACTTGCTACAGTTTTCAATATCAAAGTAGCATTTCACATCGCCAAAACGACGCAGTTGTACAGGATTTTACCGAGGATAAATCGTTTCGCGATTAAACTCTTGACCCGCGATGGTTGAGAGGAAGAGCCTGCGAGGCACTTAATGTGAATGTGGTGTGACTGCTTCGCGAATGATCGGAGATGCGCACGGCGTTTTCAGACTAAAAACATTTGCGCATTTGGACCAAATAATTGCGCATTTAAACTAAACACTTGCACCGCCGGCTTGCTCGAAGGCGTATGCGAGTTGCAACACTTTGTCTTCGGCGAACGGTTTTCCGAATATTTGCAGACCGACCGGCAACTTTCCGCTAACCTTGCCGCAAGGAATAGAGATGCCTGGAACGCCGGCCAGCGATCCTGTAACTGTATATATGTCAGCGAGATACATCTGCAGGGGGTCGCTGGATCGTTCTCCGAGCCTAAACGCGGGCACCGGCGATGTTGGAGTTACGATGGCATCCACGTGCTCAAAAGCGTCGTGAAAATCTTTGGCGATGAGCGCGCGAACTTTTTGACCTTTCAAATAATAAGCGTCGTAATAACCGGCGGACAAAACGTAGGTGCCTAGAACAATGCGGCGTTTCACTTCCGCGCCAAATCCCGCGCCACGCGTTTTCTTGTACATGGAAAGCAGGGAATCGCTTTCTACGCGCAGTCCGAAACGCACCCCGTCATAGCGCGCCAGATTCGAACTCGCCTCAGCCGTAGCGATAATGTAATAGGTGGCGATGGCGTAGTCGGTGTGAGGCATGCGGATATCGACCAGCTCGCAACCAAGCTTTTTATAAATCTCCAACCCCGCTTCAATTTTTTTGCGAACTTCCGAGTCCATGCCGTCGCCGAAATATTCCTTAGGAATGCCCAAGCGCAGGCCCTTCACCGGTTTGCGCAATTCTGCCTGATAATCCGGCACCGTCGCGGTTGTGGAAGTCGAATCATTGGGATCCCGCCCCGCGATTACGCGCATAACGGCGGCCACATCTTGAACGGTGGCGGCAAAGGGGCCGACACGGTCGAGCGAAGACGCAAACGCAATCAAGCCATATCTGGAAACGCGACCATAGCTGCCCATCATTGCAGGCACGCCGCAAAGTGCGCCAGGCTGCCTAATGGATCCGCCAGTGTCCGTTCCCAGCGCCGCGACTGCCAGCCCGGCCGCAACCGCAGCCGCTGAACCTCCGCTCGATCCGCCCGGTACGCGATCCGTGGACTGCGGATTCTTGACTGCCCCATACGCCGAATTTTCATTGGAGCTGCCCATGGCAAATTCGTCGCAATTGGTTTTGCCCAGAATGATGGCGCCTGCGGCGTCCAGTCGTTCGACCGCGGTAGCGTCGTAGGGCGGGACATAATTTTCGAGAATTTTGGAACCACAGGTGGTGGTAATTCCCCGGGTACTGATTACGTCTTTGATGGCCACCGGCACTCCAGCAAGGGGCGGCAACGGTTTTCCAGCGGCCACCAGCGCATCTACTTTGTCGGCTTGACGGTTGGCGCGCTGCGGAGAGAGAGCTAAGAACGCATTCAGTTCAGGGTTGCGCGCTTCGATGCGCTTGTAGAAATCACTACAAAGCTCTCGGGCCGAAATTTTTTTGGAGCTCAGGGCGCCTCGGATGCCATCGATGGTCCATTCGGTAGTCAATCTGGCGATTCCTTTTCAGCGGCGGTGATGCGAGTAGAGATTTGTTCTAAATCCATGCGGCCAGAAGGTCTAGCGCTCGATGACTTTAGGCACGCGGAAGTACGGAGGTTCCGGATCAGGAGCCTGGCTCAAAATATCGTGGGCCACGCCACAAGGTACGACCACATCCTCGCGCATGGTGGCGTCAGAGGCCTGATCGGTGGTCAGCACCTGGGCCATGGGCTCGACGTTGGAAGTGTCCAATTCGTTCAATTTCCCAATATATTCGAGAATTTCGTCGATTTGCCGGCGATACATTTCGAGCTCGTCCTCGCTCAATTCCAGATAGGCAAGTTCGGCGACCCGCAAGACATCTTCGCGACTGATGTTCACCAGTTTCCTCAGCGACCCGCGGGAGCGGCTTCCACAGCTTTGCGGGGATATTTTTTCTGGATGTAGTTGTCGACCAAAGATTGAAAGGCAACGGCCAGTTCGGCGTATGTACCTTCCAAAGTGACATCTTTCTTGCCATCGATGTAAACGGGGCAACGGGGCGCTTCGCCGGTTCCGGGCAGGCTGATGCCGATGTTGGCAGCCTTGGATTCGCCGGGCCCGTTGACGATGCAACCCATCACCGCCAGGGTGAGCTCCTCGACGCCATCGTATTGCGTTTTCCAGATGGGCATCATGTTGCGGATGTAATCCTGGACGCTTTCCGCCAACTCCTGAAAGGTGGTGCTGGTGGTTCGCCCGCACCCGGGGCAGGCCGTGACACTTGGCGAAAAGGCACGCAGGCCCAGCGATTGCAGCATTTCGCAGGCGGCATACACTTCTTCGCGACGGTCACCGCCCGGCCGGGGAGTCAGGGAAACGCGAATGGTGTCGCCAATCCCATCGTAGAGCAGCACACTCAAGGACGCGGCCGACCACACCAGTCCTTTGGTGCCCATTCCAGCTTCGGTGAGACCCAGATGCAGCGGTTGCTCAGTTTTCGAGCTCAGGTCGCGATAGACGGTGATGAGATCGCGCGGCCTGGAAGTTTTGCAGGAAATAATAATCTGATCGTGGCGCAGTCCCGATTCCAGGGCCAGTTCTGTGGATTGCAATGCGGAAAGCACCATGCACTCATTTATGATGTCTTCGGAATCTTTGCCCAGATTCTTATCGGTGTTCTCCTGCATCTTCTGCATTACCAATTCCTGGTTGAGGGAGCCGCCATTCACGCCAATGCGCACAGGTTTGCCGTGATCACGCGCTACCTTGCAGATGGTGGAGAATTGTTCGTCGCGTCTTTGGCCCGCGCCTACATTTCCGGGGTTGATGCGGTATTTATCGAGAGCCGCGGCGCACTCGGGATATTTGGTTAGCAAAACGTGGCCGTTGTAGTGAAAGTCTCCAATGATGGGGGCCACGATGCCAGCATCCAGCAGTCGCTTCTTGATGTCGGGCACCGCCGCGGCGGCTTCCGGCACGTTCACGGTCCAACGCACCAGCTCAGATCCAGCTTCCGCCAGTTCCAGCGTTTGTTGAAAGGTGGTCTCAACGTCAGCCGTGTCCGTGTTGGTCATGGACTGCACCACAACCGGCGCGCCACCGCCGACGCGTATATGTCCCACCTTTACGGCAAAGGTTTTGCGACGGGGAAACTTGCTGGCGTTGGCGTCGAAGCCTTCTATCTGGGTAAACATCTCCTACAATTCTAGCGTGATTGGAGCCGCACCGTAAACAAACTCGATGTCCCCCGATTGGAGTCAAGTAGCTTTTTGACCGGCCTAGATGCTCCAGAGTTGCGGGCTTGTTGTTTCCGAAATCGCGGACTTCCTAAGCATTTGTTAGGTTCTGGGAAATTTTAACTCTACGAGCTTTTTGAATGGCTTTACCGGATGACTCGATTCCGCCAGGGTCTTGCGCAACGGCGCTCATCATGGTCATGGACATGGTGGCAGTGGCTAAACCCTCCAGATCACTTCGCAGTTTCAACCAATATGCGGCGCCAACGGTTGCAACGAAATTCGCGTGAGCCGCCCGCCACAAGGGGAGGCTTCGCTCCAACGCCTTCTCCCCTACTGGTGTCAATTCCAGAAATTTTTGACGCATTTCAGAGCGATGGGAGATGGCAATCATCTTTTCTTTATGCAAGAGCCGCAAACTGCGAGTGAGCGTAGTGCGGTCCAGGCCCAAAATATTTGCCAAGCTGCTCATGGAAATGGGTTGCTTTTTGGCGATGCCCACGAGGATGGCAAATTGAGTGGAACGGACGCCGGACTCTTGCATAGCAGTGTCATACATGCGCGTGACCGCGCGGGAGGCCCGGCGAAAGTTGAGACTGGCGCAAAAGCCGGTGCCGTTAAGGTCCAGATGGGCGAGCGTGGCCGCCAAAAAAACTCCCTCAAGCTTGACTTGTATATACATCTTAAGATATAACATGCCTAAAGCGTTTGTCAACGCGCGACAACTTTGCCACTTGGAAAGCGTGCACTGCGGCCTCTCCAGGTGACCCAACCCCACCGTTAGGTTTGGGAATTCTGCGCGTTACGGAGTACCAGATGAATTCCACGTCAACAACCTCACCATTACCTTCGTCAAATACGGCCTCCGTAGCTGCCAACGCGGCGACGCGACGTTATGCTAAATTTGGTTCTTTCCATTTAGATCTCGAGGGGCAAGAGCTTTTTAAGGACGGACAGCGCATCCGGGTGCAGGGGAAAGTTTGCGAAGCCTTGATGATCCTGGTGGCGAATTCAGGAGAAGTGGTGACCCGTGAAACGCTGCGCACGCGCTTATGGCCGAATGAGACGCAAATCAATTACGACGCCAACGTAAACACCACGGTAAACAAATTGAGACAAATACTGGGCGATACCGCGGACCGGCCGGCCTTCGTGGAAACCATTCCACGCAAAGGTTACACGTTCGTCGCGAATGTGGAATCGGTGGCGTTGTTACCTTTGGTTGAACCCAGCGCAGCAGATAACGCCTCGCCGCAGACGAGCAAGAACAATTCCTTGAAGAATTGGAGGGAATTGTTCGGAGGGGCGAGCGCTTCCCGATGGTTTACGGCCGGGGTGATCTCGTTGCTGATCGCGGCAATTTTATTCGGCGCTGCGGTTACCTTATTCGCGCACCGTGGATTTTAAAAGCGACGAAGCTCCATTTGTGGGTTATTTAGAGATTTCCACGCAAGCCGAGAGCGTCGGCGTTCTCGCGCAACGCGGCGATACAAGACTGCACATGTTCCTCAAGCGGTAGTCCCAATTCTTCCGCGCCTTTGCGAACATCTTCACGGCTGACGCCTTTGGCAAAAGCTTTGTCCTTCAATCGGCGTTTCACGGAATCGACTTCCAGATCGAGGATGCTTTTCGAGGGACGCACATAGGCGCAAGCAGTCAAAAATCCAGCCAGTTCGTCGCAGGCGAAAAGGGTGTGCTCCAATTGCGACTCGCGAGGCACGTTGGTGTAATCCGCATGAGAAAGAATGGCCTTGACGATTTCTTCCGGAATAGCCCAAGGAGCGGAGGATCTTGCGCCTTCGGCGGGATGCGCCTTATCCGCGGCGTGTTCGCTGTTTGGCCAGCGTTCATAATCGAAATCGTGAAGCAAAGCAGCGAGTCCCCAACAAATTTTCGTCAGCTGCCAAACTTGCGAGCGTAGGAGCGAACGCAGGCTTCTACAGCGAGCATATGTTTGCGCAAACTCTCTGAAGCGGTGTACTCGCAAAGTAACTTCCAGGCTTCTTCACGATTGGCATCGGATCCTCCTTTGGAGCTCACCAGCATACCAAAAATAAATATTTTGCGGCTTGCGTTCCATTAAGCGAAAATGCAGCGAACTGCGAGCGGCGAAGTCATGAGGCATACCGGTTCGAAGCTTTTCAGTATCGGGAAGCTCGGCAGAATTCTCTGGAGGCGCCCGTGCATAGCGTAGCGGCCTGTACCTACGGACAGGGCGAAAATAAAGCGTACGTCTTTCCGAGTGAAAAAATATTTCTAAAAAAACCAAAAATGCTCTTGACACCAACGGGCTCTCAGGAGAAACTCCCCATCGCGCCAGTAACTGTCTTCCCCCCTAAGAACGTTCCAGCGTTCCCATCCCATCCGCACGCCGGAAATACAGCCAAGCAAGGAGTGCCGGTGTCCCTACAATCAGAAAAAGAGGCTATGAATTCGCTGGATTCATTTAGAAATGGACCGGGAAGTCATTCGCTGTAAGACTTGCGGACTGGTTCAATACCGGACGCGTACTGGCAATTGCCGCCGTTGCGTGCGGGCTTTGCCGCAGCGTCTTGAGTTTATGATTCCTCCGCCGCGCCTCTGGAGGAGGCGGTGCGAGGCGGTCGCCGAACGGTTCGTGAACCAGGAGACGGTGGAAAATATCGGGCAGCGAATTCGCCAGTTGCGGGAATCGCGCGCCATGACTCAGAGCCAGCTGCAATCGCGCTCCAAGGTCTCGCGCTCTTATCTGTCGCGCATCGAGAGCGGGCAAATGACTCCGAGCCTGGGCACGCTGGAGAAAATCTCCGAAGCGTTGAATGTGGGCTTGAATCGGTTCTTCATTCCCGAATCTGACGGAGAGGCACTGCTGGAAGATCCTTTCATCCAGGGACTGCGGCCGTTTCTGCGGCAACTGGATTGGGAGCAATGGCAGTCGATCCTGAAGCGGCTGCAAGCCATCAGCGACCACGTTGCAGCTGTGCCCGCGACGCTGCGTCCGATCGGGAATCCAGCGAAATTGCCGCAGCAAGCGCCCGCGACTGGCAACGGACTCGCCAACGGCAATGGCCACAACGGTCATATCGGAACGGGTCATTCGAATGGTCATGCACTGAACCACGCGCATGGCAATCCGCAGGGATATCCTTTGCGGCGGCCGGGTGCACCTGTATATCAACGCTCGTTAGCCAAGATGTAAGTAGATTTGAGCGCCCCACACGCTTAGCGCGTGTGGGGTTTTCGCTCAGTAGAAATTTTTAAACTTGAGTTCGGATAAGTCAGCGCGGCGAATTTTTAAGGGACAAACAAAAATGTTTATCCCTTTTTTCGGTTTAGGATGCGCTGCTGAATGCGAACCCCGGTAAGTCGATATATTCGCGAATAACCGAGACTTTGGCGCTGGGAACTTCCAAACGCATCAGCCTATGGTTGCTGTCGAGCAACAGCAGCACCTCGATATCCGTAGTGGTCACGCGCATTCCTTCGTACGATTTTCCGTCCATCGACGATGTTCCCGTGGCCTCCACTGAAATAGTGCCTGGGGTCAAATCTTGCGGGATCAATCGGGAAAAGACTGCGCGCCGCGTTTAGCCCAGTCGTAGATGCGCGGGAGCAGCGCGTAGTGGTGATACAGGTTGTTGTCCAACACCGCGATCAACGGTGCGTTGAAGGTCAAGTCTTGCTCGAAGGGGCGCGCGCCCTGCATCTCCAGAGTAATTTTCGCTACACCGTTTACAAAAGTAATGTGCGCGCCATTGGTTTTATCGGCCCGCGAAGTCCATTCGTAACTGACGGGTGCGCCATCAGGCTGCAACCTTAGCGAGCCACTGATATGGGTTGCAGTCGACGATCCGGGCACGGTGACTTCGGTAGTTCCTTCGGCGACCCAATCGCTTCCAGTTTGCGCCAGCTCAAATTGTTCGCTACCGAAGCTCTGACCGTTCAACAGAATCTTGAATTTGCCTTTGTCGGGACTGAAAGCGGCGGGGCCGGCTGCCGCATCGCTGGTGGCGGCCAGCGCTACAAGCACGCACAGACAAAACGCCGCGATGGTAAAAAATAGAATCGTGCCTGATGTCCTCTTCAACTGCATCTGCACCTCATACGATCTCCCCCGGAGGAGTGCGGCTTTTCGACCAGCAAGTGAGCCTCATTGGTGCCCGCTGAGGCGAGGCCACGTCGCAGAATTTCTGCTACCACTTGAGCGGGCTCGCCGGAACTTTCCACGCGATAGTCCGCTTGTTGATAGGACGGTAAGCGCTGAGCGTGAAGCGCACGAAAGCTGGCCTCATCACGAAACAGCGGGCGGCCAGGCATCAGCATACATCTGGCCAGGAGCGTTTCAAGGGGAGTATCCAGCCACAGAACGGGCACATTGGCGGAGCGCAGAAATTCGGGGCAACCTGGCTGGGCGTAGGTGCCGCCTCCCAGAGCGAGCACGGTGCCTTCTTTCATTTCGGAGGCGCGTCCCAGCGCTACGCGGAGTTGGTCGGCTTCAATTTGTCGGAAAGCAGTTTCGCCCAAACGTTGAAAAATCTCGGGAATAGAAAGCCCGGCATTTTCTTCGATGCGCGCGTCCAAATCGACAAATCTCCAGGCTAATTGGCGAGCCAATAGCGTCCCGACGGTCGTCTTGCCGGAACCCATGAAGCCTGCCAGACACAAAATTTGTGCACGGGCGCGTGGCCCGCGCGAAGGCGGAGGTGGTGGCACGTGTTATTTTCGAGAAAAATTAATCGCGCTTCAGAATGCGGATTGTACCACTGTAGGAGGAAAGTTCGACCTTGGCGAAGCCGGTGCCAACGGTGCCGAACAGCCCTTTGGAAAATTTCGAAGCCATATGTTTCACGCCGTGGGAATCCGGTTTTAAATATTCGGCGGCCTGATTATCCACAGTCCCGGTGGCAGTTTGAGCATTCAGATCAAACGAATCGTTTCCGGAGAAGCGGACCTCCACGAGTCCCTTGCCGCTGCGCATACTGTACAGCCCGGTGTGCACAAAATCGCCATCAAACAAAATGTTGCCGGTCATCGTGCGGAGCTTCACGTTATCGAGGGCCGGTTGCAGCACCTGGGCATTGCCGCTGATGGAGGTGAATTCCAGCTTGCCGGCGCACTGGGTACAAACGAGCGAGCCGCCCGTGGTGCTGACGATGATGTAGCCAGAAACTTCTTTCAGGTGCACATCACCGGCTACGCTATCGAGGGTCATATCGCCGGTCACTTGCTCTACATAGATCAGGCCCGTCTGGGTCTTGAGCTGCAGTTCGGTTTCTTCCGGGACGGTCAGTTGAAAATTGGCTTCCATTTCCGAGGGCTTGGCGGTGGCATCGACTACGCTGGAGGTGACGTCGATGCGGTCGCCCGCCTGTTCGGTTTCCACTGAAATTTTGTCCGAAGCCTTGGTACCGGTCACGACCACTTCAGCATTCTTCCAGGACTTCACCTCAATGCGGCCATTGCCAATATTGTGAATGACCACTACCGGCCGGCCTTTCACGGCAAAATGCCTTTCCAGGTGCTGCGCTGCGGCTTGCGCGGGGATGCAGGGCAGCAATAGAAAACCTGCCCCAATCACCGGCAACATCATCTTTCCCGTGAATCCCGTTGATAGCTTCATGTCAGTTCAGGCTCCCACCGCGATCCATCATCGCGGATAACAATGTCGCTTTTTGCTGGTACGCGTTCGTTAAGTACTCGCGCGCCAGTTCGTCCGATGGCTCTTCTTTGACGCGATGCTCACAATCGGCTATGAACTCATCAACTTGTTGCAAATTTTGGCGCAGCGAAGTATCCACGGCGGAGGGGGTGCCGGTACTGGCCAGCTGCATATTTGTTAGATCGTGCTCCTGTTGACTCAACATATTCACAGTGGTACCAAAAGGATCGTCGTGGGCTTCGAGGACCGGTCCTTTGGGGGTTCTGGACAATTGCACAGCTACCAGGAGCAGCATGGCCGCCACAGCGGCGATGGCCAATGAGCGGTTACGAAACAACTCCAGCAGGGACTCCCACCACGAGGCGCCAACGGGGGCTTTGCTGGATTCGCGTATAACTCCTTCGCGTACCAGTTCCCGTTGAATGGAAACCCAGACACGTTGAGGAGGTTCAAGTTCGGCGGGAAATTCGTGAGCAACTTCGACGATGCTCGTCAAATCCTCAACGAGGTGCAGACAAGCACCGCAACCGGAGAGATGTTGGCGCGCTTCCGCAGAGAGCGGAGCCAAACCCTCCTGCTCAAGAAAGACACTCAATTCATGGCACTGCATTGCACATCACCCCGCGGAAAAAATACCGCAATTTCTCCGCTCCACTAAATCCCAGAATACCAGCTAAAGAATTACGTCCATTCTAGCTCAATCCGCCTGCCCCGTCTGCGTTTTCGCTTCTTGACGGTCTTGCCTGGCCTGTTGCCTGACTTCTTCCTGCAACAGGTCTCGCAACCGGGTGCGCGCTTTATGCAGCTGCGATTTTGAATTTCCTACCGAACAACCCATGATGCCCGCAATTTCATTGTGCTCATAACCCTGCACATCGTGCAGCACAAAAACGGTGCGGTATCCCGGGGGCAGCTTTTCAATGGAGCGCTCCAAATTGACCCGGTCCACGGCGCCCGTTAGCAACAAATCCGGGGCCCCGATATCTTTTCTGGGGCCTCCGGTTTCCTCGTCAGGCTCGGTGGTTTCTTCCAGGGAAGCCACCGGTAAAGTCTTCTTCCGCAAGCGCATGAGAACAACATTAACGGTCATGCGATGCAACCAAGTTGAAAACGCCGACTCGCCCCGAAAAGTCCCGATCTTCCGGAACAATTGCAGGAACGCTTCCTGCATTAGATCTTCGGCATCGCTCGGATTACCCACCATGCGAAGGCATAGCGCGTAAACCCGGCGGCCATGCAACCGATACAGGAACTCGAAAGCCGCGGCGTCGCCGGCCTGTGCCAGGCGTATGGCATCCGCCTCACTCATCGCTTTGGGCGGCTGCACGTCGGTCGCTGGCGATTGTGAAACGGCTGAAACATTCGGATGGCTTGGCTTGTTCCGGGCCAACGATTCAATTGCGGCGCATCCACACGTTCGGATGCACCGTATCCCTCCTAGAGTTGTCCTTGCTGTGGCTGGACTTGCCCAAAAATACAAACACACTTAGAGGGGCTTTGTTGTTTCCCGAAGTGGTGGGACTGCAGGCTGCCAGCGAGCACGCTTGGCTATTCTCCCGCGATAGGCGCCATTCGTCCATGGCGCAAAATTTGCCGCGCTGGAGCGATAGGCTCGCGACTCGCAGCGGCCCAGGAATTGGATACCGACTTCTGGAAGCCTGCCAGCTGTTCATCGGGCAGCGCTCGAAGGAACGACTTCAGCATCACAATGGTCTCTCGCAGGCAGGTATTCAGATCATAGTGCGAGGAATCCACTATTTTCCACAACATGACAGGGTCAGTGCCCAGCCCGGCTCCCAGTTCTTCCGCTCCGGCGCAAAATTCCTTGCCCAATTCCTCGACCATTTCCTGCAGGGCGCCCAACTTATGCAGGAATTGGGTGCGCTGCGACAGCAGAACCTTGCTCAAGAGTCCGCTTATCCTCGCGGAACGCTGGCCCCTAAGGCTTTGGAAATTTTCCGGGTCCAAGGGCGCTGCGTTGGGCACCGTACCATAGTGCTTGGCGTGTTGGCCGAGTACTCGTATAAGCGAGGCCAACGAAATCGTGAGCTTGGAACATAGCTGAGGCGTAACGTTTACGGTTTGGCAAGCCTTCGTCAAGCGTCCGTTTCTTTGAAGCTCTAGCGCTTCATTCAAGGAAACGCTCAACATCCCGTACGTGGAATCCAATTCGTGTACGTATGTAGTAAAAACTTGTGATTTCTCTTCAGAAAGGTGAGCACGCCAGTCGTCCTTCACAGATGTACCACGACCCAAGAGCGGGTTATGGGGGTCTCTCAAGGTAATCTCCCAGGGACGAACTGTTCGGCAGTATAACAAAGTCCGGTTCCGCGAAGGTCCTTATATTAATTGTCCCTAATCCTTAGCCAAGCGGCCATGCCGCTGACACTTCGTTGCTGGGGAATATCGCTCAATTCAACGTTCCTTGCGATGCTCCCGTATGGCCGCTATACTCGCCGTCCAACCTGAGTGAAAGGAACCGCCCGTTTTGCAATTCGAGCCGCACGATCAGTTTGAGCAGCGCCTGAAAAAACTTCGCCAGATTCAGGAGTTAGGGCACGACCCCTTTCCGCGGGAGTTTCGATGGACCCACCGCCCTGCTGAGCTGGTGCAAGCGCATTCGCAGTCCTCGGCTAAGGAACTGGAGGACACCAAAGTCCAGGTTCGAGTGCCTGGACGTATCGTTTCGCTGCGGCTAATGGGCAAGGCCGGATTTGCGCACCTGCTTGGTGATGGTGTCCGCATACAAATGTATGTAAAGAAAGACGTGGTGGGAGAAAAGGGTTTTGAATTGTTTCACTTGCTGGATCTTGGCGATTCCGTCGGGGTCAGCGGGCACCTGTTTCGGACCAAGACAAATGAATTGTCGGTGTGGGTGGAAGAAATTTTCCTGCTCTCCAAGGCTTTGCTGCCTCTTCCGGAGAAGTGGCACGGTTTAAGTGACGTGGAATTGCGGTACCGCCAGCGCTATCTGGATTTAATCGCTAACGAAGACTCACGCAAGGTTTTCGTCACCAGGGCTCGTATCATTCAGGAATTACGCCGCTTCTTCGACGCCCGGGGTTATTTGGAAGTGGAAACCCCCATGATGCATGCCATTCCGGGAGGGGCCGCCGCGCGACCGTTCGTAACCCACCACAACACGCTCGACATGGACCTTTATCTACGAATTGCGCCGGAGCTTTATTTGAAGAGGTTGACGGTCGGGGGCTTCGACCGTGTTTACGAAATCAATCGCAACTTCCGTAACGAAGGAATTTCGACGCAACACAATCCCGAGTTCACAATGCTGGAATTTTATGAAGCGTACAGCAACTACACGGATTTGATGGGGCTGAACGAAGAGCTCTTCGCACTTTTAGCCAAAAACATTGCGGGCACCACCACCGTCACATATAACGACCAGGAATTGGATTTCTCCAGGTTCCAGCGCCTCACGATGCGCGAGGCTATCGTCAAGTATTGGCCAGTCGCTTGGTCGCCGGCTCCAACGCACGAAGAATTGACCGCGCCGGATGGGCCGGCCGCGATTGCCCAACGTTACAATGCGTGGGCCAAATCGGCTGACGCACCATATGCCGCCGCCAAGGGTAAATTGACCGCCGGTGAGTGGACTGGCTTGCTATTCGAAACCATCGCGGAAGACAAATTGGTTCAGCCTACGATTCTTTACGATTTTCCGATCGAGATTTCGCCGCTTTCAAAGCAAAAGCCGGAAGATCCCGGACTGGTCGAGCGCTTTGAGATTTATATTGCCGGCATGGAGATTGCCAACGGATTTTCCGAGTTAAACGATCCCGCGGAGCAGGAGCGCCGCTTCCTGGCGCAGATCGCTCAAGGCGGAGATGAATCTCCGAAGCGGCTGGATGTGGACTATATCCAGGCCCTTTGTCATGGCATGCCGCCTACCGCGGGCGAGGGCATCGGTATCGACCGGCTAACCATGCTGCTTACCGGCTCAAAATCCATCCGCGACGTCATTCTGTTTCCATTGCTGCGTCCGGAGAATCCGGACTCGGACGCGGAGCGTTCGGACGGCAGCGGCGGCCAGCAGGGCGGAAAAGTCTGAGAAGCCAAAAGCTCCATGCGCTTTGAATGGTTCGTGGCCCGTCGTTATCTGCGGTCTCCGCACCGGCCCGCCGTTCTTCGGCTGGTAACGTTATTTTCCATTATCGGCGTGGCGGCTGGGGTCGCTACCCTGGTTATTGCGCTATCCATGAACACCGGTTTTAGGGAAACCCTGCAGGATCGCTTGCTGGGTGTCACCGCGCACATCTCTCTCACGCGCCCTGGCACGGGCGGCATTCGTAATTATGAGGATCTGGCCAGCAAATTAGCGGCGGTACCGGGCGTACGTTCGGTTACGCCGGCGGTGTATCAAACCGTGCTGATGTCTTTCAGCGGAGAAGCGCGCGGCGTGGTGACCAAAGGAATTGACCCGGAACGCGAGCGTCGCAGCGATGAAGCCTTGCAACGCATCATCGCCGGACAGTTGAATTTCGCCCCCGACAAAGATGGCATCGACGCGCTGTTGATCGGCAAACAGCTGGCGGAGGAATGGAGACTTCTCCAGGCGACTACATCACCCTGACCAGCCCGCAAGGCCGCCTCACGCCTTTCGGATTGCTGCCACGCTCGCGAAGATTTCGCGTTGCAGGCGTTTTTGATTCCGGATTTTACGATTACGACCAAAATTGGTGTTTTCTAACTTTGCCGGCGGCGCAAAATCTTTCCGGAGGCGGAGATCTTGTGAACGTTCTGGAGTTTCGCGTCAATGCTCCCGAACAGGCCCACGAAATTGCGCAGCAAATTTTGCAAACGGCGGGCTCGGGTTATGCCGCGGCCACCTGGATGGACGAGAATCGAGCACTATTCCGCGCCCTGAGAATGGAAAAATTGGTGACAGCCATCTTCATCGGGCTGATCACATTCGTAGCCGGACTCAATATCCTGGTGGTTCTGTCCATGACCGTCACGGATAAAGCTCGGGATATTGCGGTGCTAATGTCCCTGGGGACGCGCCGTGAACAGATTCGCAAGATATTTCTTTGGCAGGGAATTACGATCGGCGCCTTTGGCACGGTAATCGGACTGGTATTCGGATATCTGTTCGCATTTGTAGCCGGTTACTACCATTTGATTCCACTCGACCCCCAGGTCTACGCCGTGCCCTATGTCCCATTCCATCCCGGAGTCATGGATGGTGTCTGGATCGCAGGCGTAGCGATGGCTATCTCCTTAGGTGCCACCATAATACCGGCGAGGGCTGCGGCCAAACTTCTCCCGGTGGAGATTCTGCGCTACGAATGACCGGCGGTGCGTATTCAGGCTTTGGCGTCCTATTTGCTCCTACATCGGTGCAGAGGCCAGGCGAGCAAACACCGGGTGCTTTCCCTCAGCCCAGTGGTATCAAATGCTCACCACAATTAACTGAAGACAGACGGCTTACGGGTGTATCAAAATGAAGCAGTTGGGTCATTTTTTTCGCCCGTCGAAAACCGGCAGAAATGGGAAGCCTTTGGGCCTGAAAGTCGCATGCCTAGGTAGATTCTAGTCAGCTACACGTCGCGGGCTTCGCGCATCTAATCATCAAGTACGTTCGATAGCAGCAATGATTGCGCGACGAAAAAAGGAAGATTTCAGCACCGAACAAATGATGGTCGACTCCAACACGAAGCTGGGCGCCACAAACTTCGCGGATAGTTCCGCGCCTGTGGTCGCAACCGTCGCTGCAACCGTGCTGGAAGGTCGCAATTTGAAGAAGACTTACGGTCTAGGTGCGGCGGCGTTGCCCGTTTTAGTGGACGCCAACATCACCTTGCATCGCGGAGAGATGATCGCGATTGTGGCCCCGTCCGGCGCGGGTAAAAGCACTCTTTTGCATTTGCTGGCTGCGCTAGACACGCCGACAAGCGGTGCAGTATACTTCGCGACGAAAGCCATTGAATCGAATTACGACGCTGCGCTTGCTGAATTTCGCAATCGTGCCGTCGGATTCTTGTGGCAGCGGCACCAATTGCTGCTCGATTTTACGGCCGAGGAAAACGTGGCCATGCCGCTGTTGTTGCGCGGCGAAAATTTCACTTCCGCGCTGGGCATGGCGCGAAAGTGGCTTGCGGAGGTTGGCTTGGAAAATCGAGCCGGCCACCGCGCAGGGGAACTCTCCGGCGGGGAACAGCAACGCGTGTCGATTGCTCGGGCGCTTATCACCGGGCCGGCTGTGCTGCTGGCAGATGAACCGACGGGGAATTTAGATGAGCAGAATGCTTGGGCTGTGTTTGAGTTGTTAGTACGATTGCACCGCACGCTCGGGTTGTCGTCATTAATTGCGACGCACAATCTGACGCTCGCCGGACGATGCGATCGGGTGCTAACTCTGGAACATGGCGTTCTGACTACTCGTAGGGCTACGGCTACTGCGAGTGGGACCCCCGGGGGAGAAGCGAGCTAACGTGTTCGAACGGTATACTGAAAAAGCGCGTCGCGTAATTTTCTTCGCAAGATATGAGGCCAGCCAGTATGGCAGTCCTTACATCGAGACCGAGCATTTGTTGCTGGGCTTGATGCGCGAGGACAAAGCCCTGGCCAATCGTTTCTTGCGGCAGCAAGGCTCGATCGAGTCCATCCGCAAGGAAATCGAAGCGCGCATCACCATTCGCGAGCGCATTTCCACTTCGGTGGAAGTTCCCCTCAGCGCCGAATGCAAGCGCATCCTTAACATGGCCGGCGAAGAAGCCGAACGTCTCGGCGTGAAGCACGTCGGCACCGAACACCTGCTGCTGGGAATATTGCGGGAAGAAAAATGTTTTGGCGCGGAAATTCTGATGGAGCGCGGCTTGCGGCTTTCCACCCTGCGCGAAGAGTTGGCGCGCACCTCCGGCGAAAAGACCACTGCTGCGCGTCCCAAAGAAACCTCCCTTTTGGCTGAATTCAGCCGCGATTTGACCCAGGCGGCCTCCGAAGGCTCTCTCGATCCTTTGGTGGGACGCGATGGAGAGGTCGAGCGGGTCATCCAGATCCTGTGCCGTCGCACAAAAAACAATCCGGTGCTGATCGGCGAGCCGGGGGTGGGTAAGACGGCCATCGTTGAAGGTCTGGCGCAGCGCATTTCCGATGGTGACGTGCCGCCGTTCCTGGCCGACAAGCGAATTTTGTCCCTGGATCTTTCGTTGATCGTAGCGGGAACCAAATATCGCGGACAATTTGAAGAACGGCTCAAAACCATCATGAAGGAATTGATGGAGAGCCAGAACTCCATCGTATTTATCGACGAACTGCACACTCTGGTCGGCGCTGGTTCCGCGGAAGGTTCGCTGGACGCAGCAAATATCCTGAAGCCGGCTCTTTCGCGCGGCGAAATTCAGTGCATCGGGGCCACCACACCGGGCGAGTACCGCAAGTCGGTGGAGAAAGATCGCTCTCTGGAACGCCGCTTCCAATCCGTTAAAGTTCCCGCGCCCAATGAGGAAGAGGCCGTGCAGGTCATCAGCGGCGTGCGTGAACGTTACGAGAAATTTCATGCCGTCAGCTACACCGACGAGGCGCTGAAGTATTCCGTCTATCTTTCGAACCGGTATATTCCCGACCGGTTTCTTCCGGACAAGGCTATCGATCTCATCGACGAAGCCGGCGCGCGCGTAAAGTTGCGCCAGGCTACCGTGCCTGAAGAAGTCGGCGAAGTGCAGAAGCGGGTGAAGTTCATCACCCACCGCATGGAAACTGCGATCGCCAATCATGAATTCGAGAAGGCCCGTTTTTATTCCGAAGAAGAGCGCAAGGAAAAAGAAAATCTGCGCGGCCTTCGGGAGCGCTACAAGCTGGACGACGCTTCCACGGGTATCGTCACCCGCGAAGACATTGAAGAAGTCGTCTCCCGCTGGACCGGTATCGGGGTTTCCTCCATCAAGGAAGACGAACAACAAAAACTTCTGCGCATCGAACCGGAGCTGCACAAGCGGGTCATCAGCCAGGACAAAGCCATTACCGCCTTGGCTCGTGCAATCCGCCGTAGCCGCGCCGGTCTGAAGTCTCCCCTTCGCCCAGTCGGTTGCTTCTTCTTCCTTGGGCCTACGGGCGTAGGAAAGACTGAAGTGGCGCGCCGCCTGGCCGAATTTCTTTTCGGCTCGGAGAAGTCCCTGGTGCGTTTCGACATGTCCGAATTTATGGAGAAGCATTCCGTCTCCAAGCTGATCGGAGCCCCTCCAGGCTACGTCGGATATGAAGAAGGCGGACAATTGACGGAGCGTGTTCGCCGCACTCCGTACTCGGTCATCCTGTTGGATGAAATCGAGAAAGCCCATCCGGACGTTTTCAACATTTTGTTGCAGGTGTTTGAAGACGGGCAGCTCACCGATGGTCTCGGCAATACTGTGGATTTCCGGAACACCATCATCATCATGACTTCCAATCTCGGGGCGCGCCATCTGCAGCGGCGAACTTCGATGGGCTTCCAGTCTGGCACCGATGAAGCTGGACAAAAATCCATGGAAGAATTGGTGATGGGCGAAGTAAAACGGGCCTTCAATCCGGAATTTCTCAATCGCCTGGACGAAGTGATTATCTTTAATCCTCTTGGCGACGATGATTTGCTTCGCATTATCGACTTGCTCGTGGGGCAGTTGAATGACACTCTGATTCACCGGCAAGTTCAAATCGTCGTATCACCGGAAGCACGGCAGTGGATTCTGGAGAAAACGTGTGCGGACCGCAACTATGGTGCGCGGCCGCTGCGGCGGGCTTTGCAGAAATATGTGGAAGATCCGCTCTCCGAAGCGCTGATTCAGGGGGGAATTCAGAGGCCCGCGACGTTGCAGATTTACGTCGCCGGGGAAGGTCTCTCATTCCGGCCAGTTGGCGAGGCAACCCCGGTCGTTCACTAACGAATCTGACACCAAACGCGCGGCCGTCAGGCGGTTTACGTTTACAGCCAACCGTCTGACGTTCCGCGTGTAGCTAGCCCACACCTGGGCCTGGCAGGAGACGAACATCTTGGGTTCGGGGGCGCGGCCTTGATTTCATCAAAGGCCGCTCATAGAAGAGTCTGTTTTCCTTACGGGGTTTTGACGGGCCGGGTTCCTTACATCGCGATCATTGTGCTGCTGTTCGCGAGTACTTCACCCGCTGCCACGCGAAACAATGCCGATGCAGAGGCGTCCCCCGTTTTTCTTTTTCCCTCCCTCGCGGATTCCGCCAGCCAGCAGCCTTCCTCGACCCAACCTTTCCCCGCTCCATCCCGCAACGCCGCCGCTCCGGTTGCTCGGGGAATCATCGAACGCATTGAATTTCTGGGCAATCGCAGAATTCGCAGCGACACTTTAAAAGCGCGTATATTCAGCCGCGAAGGCGACCCTTATAACGAGGAAACCCTGCGGCGCGATTTTCAAGCGCTCTGGAATACCCAGTTCTTTGAAGACGTTAAATTGCGCGTGGAAGATTCGCCCGAGCGCGCCGATGCCAAAATTATTATCTTCGATGTAAGAGAGCGGCCGGTGATCCGGCGCATTCGTTACGACGGCATTCACTCCATTTCGGAATCCGATATTCTCGATCGCTTCAAGGAACGCAAGGTCGGCCTCACCGTGGAGAGCCAGTTCGACCCCACCCGCATTAAGAAAGCGGAAGTGGTGCTCCGCGAACTGCTGGGCGAGCACGGGCGGCAATTTGCCAAGGTCATACCGCAGTACGAAAGAATTGCCTCCAGCAACGCGGTCATTCTGGTATTCAAAATCGAGGAAGGGCCAAAAGTTAAGGTTGGACAGATCAAATTTACCGGCAATCACGCGTTTAGCAGTCGCAAGTTGATTCGTGCCATGCGCCATGACCGCCCTTACGCCATTCCCTTGTACATCACCGAAATCGCGGTGCTTTCCAAAACCTACGACCGCGATAAATTGAACGAAGACCTGGAAGTCGGCGTTCGCGGTCTTTACCAGGACAACGGTTTCTTTAAAGTGCTGGTTAAGGATCCGATTCTGGAAAACGTGGACACTCCGTCGTACAAACTTGGCGTACCGCTGCCGTTTACCTCCAAAGGGATCGGCAAGGCCGTGAACATCACCATACCTATCGAGGAAGGCGATCGCTATCGCATGGGATCGCTTAAAATTATCAGCGCGGATCCGGATAAAGCCTTATCGCTTAAGGTCGAAGCTTTGAAGACTATCTTCCCGTTGAAGGAAGGCGATATGTTTGCCACCGGTAAAGTTCGCAAGGCCCTGGAAAGTTACAAGAATGCTTATGGCGAATATGGCTTTATTGATTTTACCGCCGAGCCCGAAACGATCCTTGACGACGAAAAGAAAATTATTAATCTGACCTTGCGCTTCAACGAAGAGAAGCAGTACTACGTGCGCCGCATCGACTTTGTTGGAAATACCACCACTCGCGATAAGGTGATCCGCCGGCAGTTGTTGATCGACGAAGGCCAGCTCTTCAACAAGCGTGCGTGGGAGTTGAGCATCCTGCGGCTCAACCAACTGGACTATTTCAATAAAATTGAAGCCGACAAAGACGCCGAACTGAAGCGCAACACCAAGGAAGGCACCGTCGACATCAATTTAAAGCTCAAGGAAAAAGGCAAGCAATCGATCGGTTTGCAGGGCGGCGTCAGCGGCTTGTCCGGCAGCTTCATCGGGCTGACCTATCAGACCAACAACTTTCTTGGCCTGGGCGAGACCCTGACTTTTTCAGCGCAGTTCGGCAACCTGCAGCGCAGTTTTCAGTTTGGTTTTACCGAGCCGTATCTTTTTGACCGGCCCATCCAATCGGGATTTACAATTTTCTCCAGTCGTTACAAATTCGATCAGGCGCAACAGCAAGCACTGCTCACCGGCCAATCGGTCAGCATCAACCCCCAATTCATCCAGAATTACAACCAGGACAGCACCGGCTTCACGGTTTTTGCCAGCTCACCCTACAAGAAGCATGTGTTTACGCGCGTCTCCGCATCCTACGGCCTCACGCGCACCAACATCACGGCTTTCAACCAGGCCTCCACCATTTTGTTCGAACAGTTGCAATTCCGCAGCGTGGCCGGGCCCAGCGCTCTCAACGGCATCATTTCCAGCACTATTACCCCCAGCATCACCTACAACACCATCAGCAATCCGCAGAATCCCACGACCGGGAAAAGTTATTTTTATTCGCTGGGATTTTCCGGCGGTCCGCTGGGCGGCAACGTCAACAGCATTTCCAACGTATTTGACTTTAAGAAGTATCGGCCGATCAACAAGCGACGCAATGTGCTTGGCGTGCACGCCACGGCGGCGTACATCACCGGCTATGGCGGAAAAGAAGTCCCGCCCTTCAGCCGCTTTTATATGGGCGGCGAAAACGACATACGCGGATTCGATATCCGCTCGATTTCGCCGGTAACTTTTATCCCCACAGCCACCCGGCAGCAATTCATCTACAGCGACCCAACTACTCTGGGCAGCAACGGCCAGCCTCTGCAGCGGGCGGTGACCATTCCGGTGCTCGGATATACCATTACCTTTCCGGGTGGAGACCTGCAGTCTTACGGCAATTTCGAATATCGCATTCCTATCGCTGGTCCCGTCACTGCAGGACTTTTTATGGACGTGGGAACGGTTGGTATTCTCCGCCAGAGCGCTTTGCGGCTAGATCCGACGGGCTTTGAAAATTTGCTTTCGCAGTTTCCGGATGCCCAATCGCAGGTTGGCCTGCAGCGGCAATTAAAGATTGCCTCGGGCACCAACTTTCGAGTGCGTGCCTCCACCGGCGCCGAGCTGGTGGTGCAACTTCCGATTATTCAAGCGCCATTCCGAATCTATTACGCCTTTAACCTGAACAGGTTGCATGAGCAGATTGTCGCCCCGCCGGACTACATCGAGCAAAGCAGTCTGTACTTTTGCAATAACCCTGTCTGCCGACGGATTTTTGCAGATCCCAGTTACTCCGACGATCAATCAGATCGTCAATAATCCGGGCCGTTTGAATTATTTTGAGCCGTTGCGTACCTTCCGTTTTACGGTGAGCCGCACGTTCTAGCGCGGGTTGAGTATTGCTATGTTAGTGCGGGGCAGGTTGGCTCGCAACCTGGGGTTTAAATTCGCGCTACACCTCGCGAAAAGTTCTTGGGGGAGACAGTGGGAATCAAGGTTGGCGAAAAAATTGAAATCGGGCGGATTGCTGCATTGCCGCCATTGCTATGTTTGCGGCCGGGATGCGGCGGCGGTAGCACCGCAAACGTGGTAGAGTCGTTACGGTAAGTCCGGCCGGCGGATCGTTCTGGTCGTGAATCAAGCGCAGACACTTTACCGCCACAGTCACTGGAGCCACGGATACTTCCGTGACCTGGACGTGTACCTTCACCACCAGCACCACGCCCGCCGGAGCTACTACGCCGGTATTCAGCTGCTGCGCCCTGCACAGCGGCACAAGGGGCCTTTCCAATCAACAGTCCACCACCGTAACTTACACCGCGCCCGGCGACCGTCCCCAATCCTCCGCCAACGATAATCGTCACGGCCACTTCAAACGAGAACAAGAAGCAAACTGGCATGGGGTCGATAACGCTAGATTCCGGAATTCGGTCACCATAATCCCAGTACCGCCACGGTTGCAACAGGAGCCAATTTGCAATTCACCGCCACACTAACCACCGACACCATGCCCAACGACGTGACATGGTTGCTGCGCAGGCGACCAGCACGGCAATATAATTTCACCAGCCGCCAGCGTGCTCTCCCGCCTGCGGAAGCATCGATGCAACGGCCTGTACACTGCGCCGGCCTCGGTGCCCACTACCGCCACGGTCACGGTAGTCGCTACTTCGAAGCTGGATACCAGTCGTTTTGGCACCGCCACCATAACGGTAGTCCAGGCCGGGCCGATCAGCTTTATGGAATTTCTCCCAACCGTCGCTCCCCAGGGGGGCCTGCTTCAGGACATTTTCCTTAACGCCACGAATCTGACTTCAAGCGGCGTGGGTGTTACCGTGGGGCCCTATCCCATCCCTCCGTCACAGATAAAAGTTATTTTTTCTCCGAGCTTCTTCCGCATCCTCCATCGGTGCGCGTGTTCGACTGACCGCGGAACAATTAGCGGTAGCGGGCTCGTTCGTCGTCTCGATCAAAAGCACCAATCCGGCAAGCCCGGTTACTCAGACAGCCGGGGGAAATTTCACATTGAATGTGGTCCCAGTGCACCGGCGGTGGTGGCGTCCAACCCAGACAGCTTGCCGGAAAATTCTCAAATTCTTCCTACTGGCCCGTCCATGACGATTGACGGCGGATACTATGGCCCTCCAGACAACCCGTCGGTTTCCGCGAGCTTCAATGGTGGAACATTACCGATTGTTTCCGATCCGTCGAATCCGAACGTGTCGACGCCGCGCCGTCTGAACGTAACTCTGCCTAACCTAAACGGCTTGTCCGGGCTTTACCCGGTCAGCGTCACCAATAACAACGCATCGCCGACCACCGCTTACACCAACATCGCCGTAATTCCGGACTACCAAAACACCAACAAACCCGATGCGACCCCGACTCTGATTCCTTTGCCTGCCGGCGCGGCCCCGAATGCGATCGCGGTGGACAGCGTATTGGGCGTGGCAGTGGTTGCCGAAACGGGGACGAGCTCGATCCAATTCGTTGATGTGCACGCCGGCACGCCGGCGCTCGTAGGCTCCGCTATTCCCACCGGTGGCATTCCGCTTTCGACTGCCCCCGGCAGTCTGCCGACGGGCGTAGCGGTGGACGAAGCACTGCACGTTGCTGCTGTCGTGAATTACTCCGACCGCAGCCTCTGGATTTTTCAGATTCCTGCGCCCGGACAAGCGCCTTCGGCGACGCCGCTTGGCAAGGTTGATCTCAGTACTTTGATTCCAGCAAGTGCTCCGGGTACGCCCCCGGTCGCCGCTCCATTTCCGTATTCCGTCGGAATTGATTCTCTTACTCATCGAGCGTTGGTGGCGTTCGCTTCCACCAATGTTGGCTTCATCGTGAATCTTGATCCGGCTCAGCCTTCGTCGGTTTGCTTGCCCGGTCAACCGCCAGCAGCAGCGTCGGTTTATTGCCCGGTCGCATCGGTCACCCTGAACACGGGCGCCAATCCGCAGGTGGCCCTTGAGCCGCGCGTCGACTTGGCCTACGTTACGCCGGGCGGCGGCGGCAATCTTTCTGTCGTGGATTTGCAGCACGTCGCCGCGCAAACGCGCATTCCGATCAAGAACGCGACGCGAACGTCAAACGTCGTGACTGTAACAACCACCACGGCGCATAATCTGAATCCTGGAAATCCCGGCACTGTTTTGATCAGTGGGTTGCCGCCCGGCACGGGAGGAACTATTTTCGATGGCAGCTTCAGCGTCACCAGCGTTATCGATGCCTTCACCTTCACGTATTCGCAGACCGCTGCGAACGATACGACTGCCAGCTCCACCGCCAGCCCGGATCTTAACTTCGGCTTGGCGTTTCTAACTTACTACCTCACCCCCACGATGCAGGGTATCGCGATCAATCCAATCACCCGAACCGCGGTTCTCGCCGATCCCAAGCCAAGTGCTTCACAGATCAGCTTCATTAGCTCACTGGATCAGTCATTCAACTTCATTCCTGTTTGCTGAGGCAACTGGGCCAGGTAGGCTCTGGAGCGCCAACGGAGTCGGGTGTCGACAGACGTGGCTTTTCAGCCTTTACCAATACAGCCCTTTCGTTTAACCCAACGCTCAACGAAGTGTCACTTGCTGGATCCCATCGCTACTGCAGCGCATCGCGATTGTTCACACCAGGGGACCGGTATTGAAGACCATGACCTTCACCAGCAATGGCGCGTCCGTAAACTTGAAGCTTCACGGAGCTATACAGGTTGATCCCAGCTCCAATGTCGCTCTGGTTGCCAATTCAGGCAGTGACAACTTCAGCTTTTTTCACCTGAGTCAATTTATAAAGCCGGTGCAGATCGAGCAGGTCATCACTCCGCCATTCCCGGTGCCTTACTGCCTCAGTCCGTTTTGATCACAAGCGGCAGCAGCCCGTCCGCGTTAACGGAGTTAGTATTTTGGGCTCCGGTTTCGATGCTGATTCCCAAGTGCGCTGGACGGCCAGGATCCCTGCCGGTGCCCGGGAGGAGTCACGTTCGTGAGCAATCGCGAAATCGATGTGACCATCCCTGCGTCGTTTTTGGCCGCTCCGCGCCGCTTTGCGCTGGATGTGGTCAATAGTGCGAACGTTGTTTCTAACTCCACCGATTTCACGGTGCTGGAATCCATCGCCATACCCGCATGCTCCGGTAACAATGCCGCACCGGGCGCGGTAGCCATCGATGAGCAGCGGAATTGGCGGTCGTCACGGATACCGGTTGCGCGGACGTTTCCATCATCAGTCTCAAGCCGGACTCCTCCTACGGGACTGTCACTCACCGTATACCCGCAGGAGCGGGACCTGCCGGTGTCGCGGTCATTCCGCGTTTCGGATTTCGCGGTGGTCACCAACAGTCGGCCGGGACCGCCTCGATCCTGAATCTCGACACCAATGTTCAAGCCACGACGGACGTAGGGGTCGGCAGCCAGCCAAATGGAGTTGCCATTGATCAGGAAACCGGTGTAGCCCTGGTGGCCAACACCGGTTCGAACACTGTGTCGGCGATCAATCTAAGTCCGTTGCTGGCTTCGCCAGTGGGCGCCGTAACCGCTTCTTCGGTGGCCGTCAACCAAAATCCCATCGCCGTGGCTATCGACCCGAATCGCGGCACCAACAACCGCGGACTGGCGGTGGTAACTTCGTTGCAGTTAAACGGCTCCAACGCCGCCAAACGGTGGTTTAGATATTGTGGACATCGGGCACCTCGCCGCCGGTTAGGAATTCGTCGGCGACAATGGCGGCATACAGTCCACACCCACCGGAGTGGTATTTGATCCTGCCACCACGAATTTCTATGCCACTTCCAGCCAGGGCAACCTGATAACGGCGTTCGATCCGGATAACAGTGCCACCTCCAGTATCGAGGTGGGCATCAATCCAACGTCGTTGGCATACAATTTCCAGACCAGTACGATTCTCACTGTAAATGCATTGAGTAACACCATTTCGATGGTCGATTCTCAAACATTCAGAACCAGGATCACTCTGGGAGTAGGCGGCTCGTCGCAATTCGCGGCTGCCATTCATTCCTTAACGAACCTGGCGGTGATCACCGATCAGTCCAACAACCGGGTGTATATTGTTGCCGCTGCCATAAGTCCGGCATTTGAAATTGCGCGGGTGTTTATGATTGCGGCAGCAAAGCGCTCGGCTATACTTCAAGGTTTGAACGGCATCTGAAGAAATGCATGGTGCAAACAGGTTATTGCCAATGGAAATTGGCGCGAGGTCAACCCCTCGCTCGATTGAGGCAAATCATAAGGAGAAAAAAGTGAATTTTAGAAACATATTTTTGACCGCGATTTTTGCCGGGGCCTAGCTTTCTCGGCACCTCGCCGTTGCTGGCTCAAGGCGCTGCCCCTGCCGGTGCCGCGCGGGTGGCAAGATCGGCGTCATCAACGTCCGTCAAGCCATCGTAACTACCTCGGAAGGCAAGCAAGCCTCCGCGGAACTGCAGTCGCAGTTTGCTTCGCGCCAGACCGAGTTGGAAAATTTGAACAAGCAAATTGCCGATCTGCGCCAACGCTTAGCTGCGGGCGAAAATAAATTGAGCCAGGAAGAGCAGGCCCGGCTGACCCGTCAGGGCGAAATTCTCGCCCGTCAGTTGCAACGCAAGCAAGACGAGTATCAGGAAGACGTCAACGCTTCACAGGGGGACGTCATCGACCGCATCGGCCGCAAAATGATCGATGTGCTGGACCGCTATGCCCGCGAAAATGGCTACGTGGCCATCCTCGATTCGTCGGCTCAAAACACGCCGATTCTTTATGCTTCCAACCAGATCGATGTGACCCAGGACATTATTCGTCTGTATGACCAGGCCTATCCCTTGAAGGGGGGCGTCGCGACACCCGCCAAGAGCACTCCGAAGGCTGCGTCGGCTCCGGCAGCGACACCCAAGCCGGCTACACCAGCGCCGACTCCCAAGCCTTAACGGTCCGCATCGAAGCTAGAAAACAGATCGCCTCGGGCTTCGTGCTGCGAGGCGATTTTTTTATTGACTCTCGCAATATTTAGGTTGGCTTCCCTCGATTTTGTCTTGTGAGGTGCGCTTCGGCTCAGTCCGCCAACCGCGGGGACCGTATCTTGCTTTTACAGTGCCGCCGGAATATACTCTCCTTTCGCTCTGAAGCGGGTCGCAGGACAAGGTGGGCGCGAGCCCACTTTTTTGTTGCTCGCGGTTACAGCGCTAGCTGGACCGGCATGGGCCGGGGAGTCTTCGTTTGGATCTGGAAAAAGTTCGCCAGGCTGCCGAGCGGGTGGCGCGCTCGGAAGGCCTGGAAATCGCCGACGTCGAATGGAAGGTTGGGAAACAGCGCTTTCTCAGGGTGTATATAGACCGCCTCCCCGAACGAAGTTCTGGGGCGCACGAGGCTTCTTCGAATAACGGCGATGCTCAGGAAGATGCGGCTACTGTACCAGCGGAAGCCAGCGAACCGCCCAGCAATCCGTATCCCAAGATTACTCACGGGGATTGCGAACGGGTCAGCCAGCAATTGAGCGTGATTCTGGATGTCGAGGATCTGATTCCGGGTCCGGCGGGATATGTTCTGGAAGTCAGTTCGCCAGGCATGGATCGCGCTCTGAAAAAGGCCGCGGATTTCGAGCGTTTTCGGGGCCGACTGGCAAAAATGGTTACCGCGGAAGTGATCGAGAACGCCAAGTTTTTCGAAGGCCGCTTGGCGGGCATGGCCGACGGAAAAGTTCGTATGGAGTTGCAGGGTAAACAGCCCCGAATAGTCGAGATTCCGCTGGAGGCCATTCGTAAGGCGAACTTGGTCGTCGAGTTTTGAAACGTGATTTGGAACTGCTTTGGTGGATTGGCGCTTTGATTTTCATTCTCGCGCCGCAAGGATCTTAGGAAACTAGAAATGGCGAATCTGCTCTACCAACAGATTGAAATGCTCAGTCGCGAAAAGCACATTGAGCCCGAAGTCGTGGTGTCTGCCATTGAAGACGCGATGGTGGTAGCGGCACGAAAATATTATAAGAGCGAAGAGGACCTGCGCGCCAAATTCAACCAGGAAACCGGGCAGGTGGACGTTTTCTCCGTGCACACCGTGGTCGAAGAGGTCACCGATTCCAATCGGGAAGTGAGCCTCACCGACGCCAAGAAAAAGAATCCCGAGGTCGAAGTTGGATCGGAAGTGATCGCCGCCAAGCCTACCGACGTGCTGGGCCGCATCGCGGCGCAAACCGCCAAGCAGGTCATTCTGCAAAAGGTGCGGGAAGCCGAGCGCGATACCATTTTCAACGAATATCACACTCGCGTTGGCGAACTCGTGACCGTGATCGTCAAGCGTGCCGAAGGCCCGGACTTGATCGTGGACATGGGCCGCACCGAGGCGCGTCTGCCCAAGCGTGAGCAGTCCAAGCTGGAAACTTACAATATTGGCGAGCGTTTGCGCGTGGTCATCAAGATGGTCGATCGCGCCGCCAAGGGGCCGCAGGTGATTGTTTCGCGTGCTGATGCGTCCCTGGTGCAGCGGCTGTTTGAGATGGAAGTTCCGGAAATTTATGATGGCACGGTGCAGATCCGCTTTGCCGCTCGCGAAGCCGGCGAACGCACTAAAGTGGCGGTGGCCAGCCGCGACAAGGACGTGGATCCCGTGGGCGCCTGCGTGGGCATGAAGGGCATGCGCGTGCAATCCATCATTCGAGAATTGCGCGGCGAAAAAATCGACATTATTCCATATAGCGAAGAAACGGTTGCGTTCGCTCAGAAAGCCCTGAGCCCCGCGAAAGTTACCCGAGTGCAGATTACCGACCCGGAGCTGCACAAGCTTGAAGTCATCGTCGAAGACTCGCAACTTTCTCTGGCCATCGGCAAAAAGGGCCAGAACGTGCGTCTCGCCAGCAAATTAATCGGCTGGGACATCGATATCAAGAGCGAAGAAGAGAAGCGGCGCGAAATCGAAGACCAGATGACTCGTCTCACCGCGCCCGCCACCCCGCTGACTGCGCTCGCGGGTGTCGGCGCCAAGACCATCGAAAAGATGGAAGCCGCCGGCATCACCAATGTAGAAGCGCTGGCCGCCATGACTCCAGAGCAATTGATGGAGATTCCCGGTATCGGCGAGAAGATGGTCGACAAAATTTATCAGGCCGTTAATCGCTTTTACGAAGGCGGCGGTGAAACTGCTCCTGCGGAAGAAGGAGCGGCCGGCGCGGAACAAAACGTTGACGGGTCAGAAGCGGTGGCGGAAGGCGAGCAGTCGGCGGAAGGCGAGCAGTCGGCGGAAGAATCTGGCGACGGCAGCTCCGAGAGCGAAGCGGTTGCGGACGAAACCGCTGGCGAATCCAGCGCCACCACCGAGAAGAACGAAGCCGGGAACGTTGAGGGCAGCGGCCCGGCAATCCCAAATGAGTCATCTGAAACGGCGTCTGTTGAAACGGAAGAAGACTCTGAAGATGTGGCGCCCGGGACACCCGCCCCCGAGCCAAGTTCAGAAGCAAGCAAAGAGCATGAAGCACCAGAGGATGCCGCCGATTCTGCCCATGGCAAATCGGAGCGTCCGGAAGAGGCAAAGTCCTGAGCGAAGCAAATCAAGTCCGTATCAACGAGTTGGCCCGCGAGCTGGAAGTAAAGGCCAAGGCGATTATCGATCTTTTGCCGGGCTACGGAGTCACGGAAAAGAAGACTCACTCGAGCTCTATCCCTGAGGATGTCGCTTTAAGGGTTCGCCGAAAAATCAAGGGCGAAAGCGACGCGGAAGAAGCTGCCGAAGCCACCGCCAAAGCGGAGTCGCAAGCGAAAGAAGCAGCCGCGAAAGCCCGCCCGCGACCAGTGACAGCTCCGCCAGCGCCCGCTCCCATTTCAGTGGCGCCTCCTGCCGCAGGGACGCCTCCCGTCACAGCTCCTACCCCGATACGGCCACCCGCAGCGGTCCCGCCGCCGGCAACAACTTCTGCGGCTCGTCCTGAGGCCCCGGCGACTCCTGCGGCGCCCGTGACCACGATGCCCGCTGCTCCGGCTGCTATTTCCAGCGTGCCGCAGCCGTCCTCTCAGCCTCCGGTACAGAGGCCGGTCGCTCCGCCACAAGCCGCACGGCCTGCCGCGCCTTCAGCACCGACGCCCATTCGTCCGCCTGCTCCCGCAACGCCGCAGGGCGCAACACAAACAGCTCGACCGGGAACACCATCGCCCTCGGGTCTTCGCCCGCAGCCGCCCGCACAGCGCCCGGCAGCAGCCGCACCCGGTGCACCGCTGCGGCCTGGCTCGACCGCGCCACGCCCGGCCATGCCACCGCGTCCGCCGTTGCCTACTGGCAATCGCGGCCCTTTGCCCAGCACCACGCATGGAGCTTCGCGCCCGCTCGGCCAGGGCGGTCAGCGACCTGCCGGTGGTCCGCGTCCCGGACAGCCGATGCGCCCTCAGCAGCAACCTGCTCCTGGCAGAACTTTTCCGCCGCGTCCAGCCGCACCTGGTGGTGCGCCGAACCGGCCATTTGAGCAGCGCCGTGGCCCCATGCCCACTGGCACGCGTCCCGGCCCTCGCGCTCCCGGCCGTCCCGGCATGCTTCCGCCTTTCCCGGAGAAACTTCCGCCGAAGGCCGAACCGGGCAAACCGCTTTACACCCGTAAACCGCCCCAACGTCAGCGCCCGGTAGCCGACAAGCGCGAGCAGGAAGGCGAACGTAAGCTTCATCCCACTCGCCAGCGTCCCGGTATGGGCGACCGGCGCTCTGCAGCCGCCGTTATCGCGCCGCCTGAGCCGCGTGCGCCGCGTGACGTGACCATCACCGAAGGCATCACCATTCGCGAACTGGCCGAAAAACTCGACGTGCGCGCCAAGGAATTGCTCAAAAATTTGCTGGATCGCGGCGTCTTCGCCAGCATCAACCAGGCGCTGGACGTTCCTACTGCCACCACCCTTGCCGAATCCTTCAATGGCGTCATTAGCGTAGTTTCCCTTGAAGAAGAAATGGTTCTGGAGGTTGCCAAGGAAGAAACCAAGGAAAGTCTCAAGCCGCGTCCGCCGGTCGTTACCGTCATGGGCCACGTGGATCACGGCAAAACCAGTTTGCTGGACGCCATTCGTCAGGCCGACGTTGCCGGTGGCGAAGCTGGTGGCATTACCCAGCACATCGGCGCATACAAAATCATGGTCAATGATCGCAGCGTGGTGTTCGTCGACACTCCTGGTCACGAAGCTTTCACCCGCATGCGTTCGCGCGGTGCAAAGGTTACAGACATCGTCGTACTGGTGGTGGCCGCCGACGACGGTGTGATGCCGCAAACCAAAGAAGCCATCGATCACGCCAAGGCCGCGCACGTACCCATCATCGTGGCGATCAACAAGATCGATAAGCCCGAAGCGCAACTGGAACGCGTCAAACGCCAGCTGACTGAAGACGGCTTGATGCCTGCCGAATGGGGCGGCGACACCGAATTCGTGGAAGTATCCGCCAAACAAAAAATTGGTCTGGACAAATTGCTCGAGACGATTTTGCTGGTTGCCGATCTGCGCGAACTCAAAGCCAATCCCGACGCTCCAGCCAGCGGCACGGTGCTGGAATCGCGCGTGGACAAGGGCCGTGGCCCGGTCGCTACCATGCTGGTGCAAAACGGAACCCTAAAGCCCGGCGACTTTTTTATCTGCGGCGCCGTCTTCGGCAAAGTTCGCGCTATGTTCGATGATCGTGGCCGCCCGGTGATCGAAGCTCCACCTTCCACGCCCGTCGAAGTTCTCGGCCTCCAGGGCATACCCGATGCCGGCGATCACTTCCAGGTTACCGACGAAGCCAAGGCTCGCCACATCGTGGAATATCGCCAGGGCAAACAGCGCGACGCGCAGATGGCTCGCAGCAGCGGTGCGCGCATCACCCTCGATCAGTTGCACGAACAGCTGAAAGCCGGGGACGTCAAGGAATTGGGCATCGTCATCAAGGCCGACGTGCAAGGCTCCGTAGAAGTTCTCAGCGAAATGCTGCCGAAGCTTTCCACCGATCAGGTGAAGTTGAAAATTATCGGCTCGGGCGTTGGCGCGGTTACCGAAAACGATGTGCTCCTCGCTTCCGCATCCGGAGCCATCGTCATCGCTTTCGGTATTCGCCCGGATCGCAAAGCTGCCGATCTTGCGCAACAAGAACACGTGGACATTCGCACTCACACCATCATTTATGAAGTTTCCGACGAAATTAAAAAAGCCATGGAAGGCCTGCTCGAGCCGGTCGTTACCGAAACCTATTTGGGCCGCGCCGAAGTTCGCAATACTTTCCGCGTCAAGGGTACCGGCACGGTCGCCGGTTGTTACGTCGTCGATGGCGTGCTCAAGCGCGACGGCCAGATTCGTGTTCTTCGTGATGGCGCGCGTCATTTACACCTCCAAGCTCAGTTCGCTTGAAGCGCTTCAAGGATGACGCCAGCGAAGTTCGCACCGGATTTCGAGTGCGGCGCGGGCATCGCCAATTTCAACGATGTGAAAGTCGGCGACATTCTGGAATGCTTCCAGGTAACCAAAGTGACTGCCGCCGAAGCCGCTGCCAGGGCAACGCAACACCGCTGCAACATCGCGCAGATAAGCTGCGGCAAGCTGCAAGGAAAGCGGCGCAGATTGGCTGCACGGTAACCCCACGAAATTATTCGGCGAGAAAAACATCGCCAATCTGGTTGAAATAAATCACGCCGTAAACGTGATGAAAAATCACTGCCAGGGCTGTTTCCGCGGAGTTCGTCATGCCGGTCGGCCTGCTTACGCTTGAGCTTCACATCGACGACGCGCAATCGCTCAAGGACAAGCGGCAGGTTTTGCGGAGCCTGAAAGATCGTCTGCGCGCAAAATACAATGTTGCGGTGGCGGAACTGGAGTATCACGAAACCTGGCAGCGCTCGGTGGTCGGAATCGTGACGCATTTCCAACGAAGAGCAGCACGTGGAACAAGCGTTGCAGCAAGTGCTTTCCGAAGCCGACGAAGTTCTCGGGCCGTTTCTGATCGGCCACAACAGTGGAATTGATTTAGCGGGCGCCGTCACAAAGGCGTCCCGGTAAGTTCGACGGCGTAACAGTTCTGACTTAGAGTGCAACTCAACGATGCTGTGTTACAGGAACACAATGAGTCCAGCAAATCATCGTCATCTGCGTGTAGGCGAAGAAATTGCCCACGAAATCAACGCCATGCTGGTCGGCGAATTGAAGGATCCACGCCTGGAAGGCATGGTGGTGGTCAGCGAAGTCCGCGTGCAGCAGGATATGAAACATGCCCGCGTGTTCATCAGCGTGCAGGGCACTAAAAAGGAGCAAGCCGACGCGATTAAGGCCCTGGAGCACGCTGCCGGCTATATCCGCCGTGAAATGATCGAACGTTTGCAGTTTCGCCGCGTCCCGGAATTGCATTTCACTTTGGATGTTTCGCAGGAAAAAGTGCAGCGCATCGAGCAATTATTGAAGGAAGTGAAAAAACCTAATTCATCTTCCGTTTAACCCTATAGTCGAATTCGTTAAAGCCCGCATAGCGGTTCCGGCGTAAAAAATTACGTCCGGATTCCTCTATGCGGATTCTGCGCGTCGAGCTTCACGCAAAGTCGCAATTTGTATCGGTATCATTATTGGATAGGACTGACTTTTGTCTCAACAGCCACAAGCCGTGCCCACTGACGGCGCCTTGGTCATCGACAAACCTCAAGGCAAAACATCGCATGATGTCGTCGACGCTGTTCGCCATCTCGTGGGCTTTCGGCAGATAGGACACTTGGGTACGCTGGATCCGCTGGCCACTGGAGTTCTCGTCTTGCTGCTGGGCAAAGCCACGCGCCTGGTTCAGTTTTATAACGGCCGCCGCAAGCGCTATAGCGCAGGCTTCCGTTTTGGTTTTGCGACCGATACTTACGACTCGGACGGTGAGGCTCAGGGGACCGATTGCCCGCCTGCATTGGATGCCGCCACCCTCGAACGTTTTGCCGCCGAACGCGTTGGCCGTTTCGCGCAAATGCCCCCATCTTTTTCCGCAAAGAAAATTCACGGCCGGCCCGCCTATGAGTTGGCCCGCAAGAAACAGCCCGTGGAGCTCAAGGCCGTTGAAGTGGAAGTGTTCGAATATCGTTTGACGGAAATCGCCGGCAACATCGCGCGATTTACTATCGAGTGTTCTTCCGGCACTTACATTCGCGCGCTGGCTCATGAAATGGGGCAGCAATTGGGATGCGGCGCGCACCTCGCGGAAATCTCGCGAACCGCGGTTGGAGAATTCTCGCTGGATCAGGCCGTGAAACTGGAGGAATTGGCTGCAGCCACCCGGCAGGGAAAACTGGCCAGTTGCCTCATCAAGCTGGAAAATTTGCTCCCGAATTTTCCGCGCATAAATGTTCTGCCAGTCATCGAGCGCCGCGTACGGCACGGCTCAAAATTCAATATTTCTGTTGCGCAGATTCAGCCGGGGCGCTTCGAGCCCCCTCCAGGAGCTACTGCGCAACTGGATGGCGGGGAGCCTCGCGCACCTCGGCTGCGCGTCTTCAGCCAGCAAGACAAACTGATCGCCATCGCCGAAGCCGTTGTTCCGCGAACCTATCAGCCGGTCGTGGTCTTCGACCCCATTCCTTAAAAACAGCGGCGCTCGGATAGACGCTGCCGACAGACTTCAATTTTAAACGCGATTTCCCTGAAAAGAACCCGTTGTCCAACAGTGCCGCCAATATCATGGCGGCTGCACGCGCTCCGAAGGCAGCGTACTCGGTGTCGCGCCCCGATCCCCATGCCCTGCAAAAATCGTGCCGGTCTGCTTCGCCGGCGATCGCAATCTGTGTGGCGTGATCAGAATCATCAACTCCGTGTCCGACAAAGTGTTCAATCGCCCGCCGAAGGCGTATCCAATGCCCGGCAGCTCCGCAAATCCCGGCAAGCCCGTAATCGTGTGGGTTTCTTCGCGATCCGCCAGCCCTCCGATCAGCGTGGGCTGATCGTCGCGCACTCGAACCGTTTGTGACAGCGTGCGATTTGACAGAATCGGAATGCCGTTTACATTTCCGCCCGCCAGAGCGCGAATTTCAAATTCCAGCTGCAGCGTAACTTCATTGTTAGGATGCAGCGACAGGCGTCGCTTTTACTTTTAGTCCCAGATCGATATATTCCGCGCCAGGATAAGGAGTTTGCCCGGTTCCGCTGCCCGCCGCCGCGAGGGCCGATGAATCCTGAATCACGGTTAATAGTCCCTGCCCGGCTGTCGAACCTTGCGCCACCAGCGCCACATCCGGAAGTCCGCCGGTCGTGAGTGGCGCGCTGATCAACGCTCCCGGGCCTACCGGAGTGTTCAGTTCCACGCCGCCCTGAAACAATCCTCTGCCCAGATTGATAAATACACTGAGGGTGGCCTGGCCGGTGTTCGTTACCGCGATATCCGGCGAAGCTCCATTGGCAAAGTTGGCGATGACGATTCCAGTGGGAGTGGTCGCCGTCTCCAGCGCTTGCCCCGCGGTAAATGTGCTATCGGTCGTCGCGCTTCCGAATAAAACTGAGACCGTGTTGTCTCCCTGGTTGACGACTGCCAGATCGCCCACTCCATCGGCATTCAGATCGCCCGTTGCGATCGCTACTGGAGAATTTCCCACTTTGATCGGCGAATTGGGGGCTTCGTCGAAAGTGATTTTGTTGGAATTCACGTCGACGTTATTCAGCAGGATGGAAACATTTCCGGAGGTTTGATTGACCACCGCGAGATCGGTCATGTCCCCTTGCCGGAACGTTCCCGCCACCATGGCCACCGGACCCGTTTGGGCAACCCCGCTTTTATTCAACAGAAACGGCGATGCTGGAAATGGTGTGAACGTGCCGTCGCCTACTCCACGAAAAACCGAAATCGAATTGTCGCCTTTGTTGGTCACCGCGAAATCCAGAATTCCATCCGCGTTAAAATCCGCCACCACGATGGAACTGGGGTTTTTTCCCACGGCAATCGGTGAGCCCGGCGCCTCCGTGAAAGTCCCGTCCGGCACGCCATTGGCGTCCACATTGGCCAGCAACACCGAAACGTTGTTGGAAGTCGAATTCACCAAGATGACGTCATGCGGCTGCGCGACCGGGAATTTAGTGCTATCCGAGCGAAAAATCCCCGACGCAATCGCCACTTGCCCAGTTTCGTTGGCGCTCAAGGTAATTGGGGCGGTAGCGACTTGCACAAAGTTCCCGTTGTCTTGATTTTGCAGAATGGTGAAGGTGTTGGTCCCCGCGTTGTTGTACACCACCGCCAGGTCCGGCAACGTTCCCCCGGTGAAGTTTTCGGCTACCAGCGCTGAGGGATTACTGCCCACCGCGAAGCTGGTCTCCGGGAAAGTGACTCCGCCAGGGGTCGCAGTAAAACTTCCGCCCGTTCCTAAACTTGAAGACAACAATGACAGCGTGACCGGGTAGCGATCCCCCACAAAAAAAGTTGCCGGCTTGCCGTCTTGCGCCCGAAGCAGAACCTCGCGTCCGCTGCGTACTAGGGAGAGTGAATCCGAAAAATCCACGCTCGCGCCCGGCAAAGTCAGCAGAAAAGTGGAAAGCCCTCCGCCCACCAGAAGGAAAGGTGGAATGCTGGAAAAACCCTTCCCAGAAAATATGCTCTGCGCGTTGGTCAGTAGATTCGCCAAATCCGTGGAAGCCGCCAGGGTGCGAATGTCGTTGGGCGTAAGCAAAATCAACGACGTGGACGACGGCGGCGTCAGCCCCAGCTTCTGCATTGCGCCGCGATCCACCTCTAACAGATCGATATCCAGCAGCACTTCTCCACGCGCTTTCTCTATTTCTTGGATGAGCTGACCGGCTAACGCCAGTTTTTCAGGGGAATCCCGCATGGTGATGCTGCGGCTGCGCGTATCCAGCGTCACGTGGGTTGCCCCGGTTATGTCTCGTAGCACCCGCAGCAATTCGGTCATTTCGTCGGGAGCCACCGCGCTCGGCAGCGAGAACACCTGTTGCGCTTCCGGCGCATATTGCTTTCGTTTTTCAGGATTGTCCTGCGCAACAAAAATCAGTGACGGGTTCAACGCTCGCCAAAACGTTCCCGTCTGCGCCCCCAACAAAGTCAGCGCGGTGTAAAAATCCACATCCTGCACCCGCAACCGCACTTGCTGTCCGGTCACGTCCGGGTCAAACGAAGCCTTAATACCAAAGCGCACTCCCAATTCCTCATAAACCGCTCTGGTTTCTCCCCGCAGATTCAAATCTTGCTTCCCGGGTTTCGGCTGCAATTTTGGCAGCCCGGTGACCTCCAATTGCGCTTTGCTGGGCGGCTCCTCTTCCATGGAATTCATCTGCGTGAGTCGCTCCGCCACCACTGTATTTCCTGGGTCGATTTTGAGCGCTTGGCGAAGTTCCTCCGTGGCCTTCTCCATTCTCCCTTCCAACGCTGCTTTTTCCGCGGCGTCCACGTGGCTGCGAACCAGCTTGGATAGCAGCGCCGCCGCTCTGACGGCATATTTCGGTTCTTTAGGGGCGTAATACGCTGCTTCCTGATAATGAAGCAGAGCCTGGTCGCTGTGTCCTTCCGCTTCAGCCTGGTCGCCGCGTTCCGCGGCTTTTTGGGCGCGCTTGAGGTCCACATGTAACTTGGGGCCGGGTTCTCCCGGTGCAGGCTTAGCCTCTTCCTGAGCAAAACTTTCGCCTGCAGGCTTGGCGTGACTCGGCACCGTACCGGCCATAAGCAGCAGCAGCGGCAAAAGAAGTATGGGCGCCAGCAGGCGTTTTGTGACGGGCATCATAGTGAACGAGCAGCCACCCATTCTATCGTGCCGCAGCGACCGTAGCGTAACTACCGCAGGGTGCTTGGCTTGACGCCTTTAGTGTACCGGCGTAGACTAGTCGTAGTTGCAAGTCATTAACAACTGGAGCGCCGTTGCTCTCCGCTTTTCTCATCGCCCTTCGTGAAGGTGTCGAAGCCTCTCTCGTCGTAGGCATCATCCTCGTTTACTTGTCCCGCACCGGCCGGTCTCACCTGGCCCGCTTCGTTTGGTTTGGCGTTGCTGCTGCAGCCGCCCTCAGTCTGGCGGTGGCCATTGCGCTTGAGAATTGGCATATCAATGAAGACGGCTTCGAAGGCTTGCTCATGCTGGTGGCCGCCTTCTTTGTTATTACGATGATCGTATGGATGAACCGCGTTGCGCGCCACCTGAAAAATGAAATCGAAAAGAAAGTGGAGGCCTACGCTGCGCGTGCCGGCAACGCCGCCGGTTGGGGCATATTTTTGTTCGTGTTCCTGATGGTCGTGCGCGAAGGCGCTGAACTTGCTCTTATACTTCGCGCCGTGGAACTCTCCAGCGCAGGTTTGCAGACCTGGATTGGCACCTTCGTGGGCATTGCCGCAGCCGTTGCCGTGGGCTTATTTTTCTTCAAGGGCACTTTGCGGGTACCGTTGCATCGTTTTTTTGCCGTCACCAGCGTCATCCTCATGCTGGTAGCCTTTCAATTGGCGCTAACCGGTTTGCATGAGCTGAGCGAATCTCAATGGCTGCCTTCCAGCAAAACCGAAATGGCCATCATCGGCCCTGTCGTGCGCAACGAATTGTTTTTCTTCGTCTTGATATTTGGGGCCGCCGCGCTGTTGGTCCTCCGCGAGTGGCAGAGCGCTTCTCATTCCAGGGCGTCCAGGGAAGCTGCCGGAGAAGCGGAAAAGCGCTTGTTGCAATCGCAAAATCGGCGCCAGCGCACTTGGATGATCGCTGCCGCCACAGCTTGCCTGGTGGTCATCCTGGTACTCACGGCGGATTTCATTTATGCGCGGGCCAACTCCGCTCCGCCTTCCTCGACTCCCGTTACCGCAATGGGCAATGAAGTTCGTGTCCCATTGGCGCAAGTTCAGAACGATAAGCTGCATTTATTTACCGTCAATCTAGGAAGTCAGTCGCTGCGCTTCATGATCATCAAAAAACCTGGTGGCTACGGTACCGCCCTGGATGCTTGCCGCATTTGTGGCGCGGAAGGCTATCGCCAGGACGGTCAGAACGTGGTTTGCCGGCACTGTGGATCGGCAATTTACGTTCCGTCCGTTGGCGATCAGGGGGGCTGCAATCCGGTAGGCGTCGCTTCGCACGTCGACGGCAGCGACATTGTCATCGATCTCGCTTCTCTCGGGAAAGCTGCTCAGGAAGTTCCGCGCTAGCGTTTCCGGATCACCACCTCCATGTTCTTACGCCTCGTTGCCGATTCCTTTGGACGCCGCCCGCGCCGCAAGTTGCTCACCGGCGCGGCCCTGGCTCTAGGTATGGCGGTCGTCACTGCCGCTTTCAGTGTTTCGCTCGACGTCGGCGACCGCCTTGCCCAGGAGTTTCGCGGCTTGGGCGCGAATTTGCTGATCACTCCGCAAGCGGATTCTCTGCCCCTTGAAATTGGCGGCGTCGATTATCGTCCGGTAAACGCCGGCTCGTATCTTCCTGAAAGCGACCTGGGCAAACTCAAGACCATTTTCTGGCGTAACAACATCGTGGGCTTCGCGCCGGTGATGGAAGTCCCTATCGAAGCTTCCAGCAACTCTTCGCAAGGAATTTCTAGAACCGCAGTCACGTTGAAAATCACGCTCCTCGGAACTTGGGCCCATCATTCCGTCGTCCTTGCGGATGGCCGTTCGTATGTGACCGGCATGGAGCAAACGAATTCCTGGTGGCAAGTGGATGGCCGCTGGTTTTCCGATGATGCCCAGGAATGCATCGTGGGGAAGTCTTTGGCCGATCGCGCGGGCCTTAAAATCGGCGATACTTTGCACATTAATGCGCAAACCGATTCGCACATTAATTCGCAATATGCATTAGACGATCGAAACCTCCCTCTCACCATCACTGGAATTCTCGCCGGAGGTGGCCCTGAAGATGACGCCGTTGTCGCCCCGCTGCAAATCGCCCAGCAACTCGCCGGCAAACCCGCACAATATCGCCGCCTCTACGTCAGCGCGCTCACCAAGCCGGAAGACGATTTCGCGCGCCGCAACCCATCGACCATGAACGCCGCCGAACTGGAGCGCTGGTCCTGCAGTCCTTACGCCTCTTCCATCGCTTATCAGATTAAACAGGTCTTGCCCGGTGTCGACGCCCACGTTATTCGCCGCATTGCCGAGGGCGAAGGCGGCATTCTGACGCGCGTTCGAACGTTGCTTTGGCTGGCTTCGTTTGCGGCTTTGTTGGCCGCCGCGCTCGCGGTTGGCGCTTCTTCAGCCGCCGCAGTGATCGACCGGCGCACCGAAATCGCCCTCATGAAAGCGATCGGGGCGGGCGCGGGGACCATCGGCTTTCTGCTGGCCGCCGAACAACTCGCGCTCGCCTTTGTTGGCGGCGGTGTTGGTTACGCTTTGGGCATTCTTTTCGCCCGGATTTTAGGCCAGCGAATCTTTGGTGTTGCTCCCGAACCTTCCCTCCTCGTTTTCGATGATCGTTCTCGTTTTGGCCGCCGTCGTCACCCTGCTTGGCAGCGCCATCCCTTTGCATCGCGCCTCGCGCTACGATCCAGCTCCCATTTTGCGAGGCGAATAAATGCCCGATCGCAAAATGTTTTGGCGCATTGTGCGCCGACTGTTCGTTGCTCAACGCGGCCGGCTGCTCGTAATTCTTATGGCGTTGGGAGCCGGCGCTGCAATTACTTCCGCGCTTTTGAATCTTCAAGTGGACGCCAAGGATCGCTTAACAAAGGAATTTCGCGCCTTCGGCGCCAATGTGATCGTCGCTCCACGCGGATCGAATTCCTCCAGCGCCTCCACCACTCTTGACCGGGCATTCGTCAAGCAGGTACTCGAGTTTCCCGCTCCGCTCAACACCTCGGCCGTTTCAAATCTCTATCTCGTAGTGGATGTTTCTACCACCGCCGAGCCCCACCAGGCGATCAAAGTCGTGGCGGCCGGCAAGCGTGCGGAAAAGGGGCCAACCGTGACGATACGCGTTCACGCGTTGGGCCAGTCAGTGGCGCCACCCGCAAGCGAAATCGTCGCCCTTGTGGGATTCAAAGCCGCGCAGCAATTAAAAATGCAAATTAGCGAACCAATCCTGCTGCGCTTCTCCGGCAGGGAAGAAGCATTCCGCGCTGCGCCCATCCCCGCCCGCGGCGATGAAACGGACAACCAGATATCCATTCCGCTCGAAGCCGCGCAACGCCTCGCTAATCTTCCGGACCAGGTCAGTTTGATCCAGCTGAGCGTGCCGGGTACTCCCCGCGAAATTCGCGAGTACATCGCAGCCTTGGCCCAAAAAATTCCGGGAGCCGACGTTCACGGCCTTCGTCAATTCACCGACGCCGAAGCCAAAATCTACGATCGCATCAGCGGACTGCTCACCGCCACCACCATTCTGGTTCTCGCCCTTACCGGCTTGTGTGTCATGGCCGCCATGACCAACGTGGCCATGGAGCGCAAAGGCGACGTCGGTTTGATGCGTGCCATCGGCGGTGCCACCCGTCGCGTCATGCGCTTATTTCTTGCCGAAGCCGCATTGCTAGGCCTTACCGGTGGGCTCGTCGGCGCCGCCGCAGGGCTGCTCCTCTCCGTCTGGCTCGGCAAGACAGTTTTTGGTGTCGCGGCGCGCCCGCGCCTGATTGTGTATCCTGTTTCTGTGGCTCTCACTATCATCGTCGCCATCCTCAGTGCCTACCCTTTGCGCCGCCTCGCGAACATTTCTCCCGCTTCGGTTTTTCGAGGTGAAGAGTGAGTCCCCTCGACGCCGGATCTCCGACTGAGCCCAGGAAAAGTTCTCAGGTGGTCGTCGATTCCTTGGTCAAGCAGTACGGAGCCTTACGGGCTCTCGACGGGGTAAGTTTCACCGTCGAGGCCGGTGAGTGGGTGGCCCTCATGGGCCCCTCTGGCTCCGGTAAAACCACCCTGATCAATATTCTTGGCGGCTTGGATACCTCGACTTCCGGCCGCGTCATGGTCGACAACTTCGATCTCTCCAGGCGCACTGAAAACCAACTGGTCCGCTATCGTGCCGAAAAGGTTGGCTTCGTTTTTCAGCAGTTCCATCTCGTTCCTTACTTGTCCGCGCTCGAAAACGTCATGCTGGCGCAATATTTTCACAGCGTCACGGATGAAAAGCAGGCGGAAGACGCCTTGCGCCGCGTTGGCTTGGGCGATCGCCTTACGCATCTTCCTGCTCAATTATCTGGCGGAGAACAGCAGCGCGTGGCCATCGCTCGCGCGCTCATCAATCAGCCTAAAATAATTCTCGCCGACGAACCCACCGGCAATCTCGATGAGGCCAATGAAGCCATCGTCATCGATCTCTTCCGCGCCTTACACAAGGCCGGGAACACGATCCTGATGGTCACCCACGATCCGGACATCGCGCGACAGGCCGATCGCCGCATCGAGCTTGCTCATGGCCGGTTGAGCCTCGATACCATTCAACTGGGCTCCGCAGTTTCGTTGGACGACGAGATTCACTTCGACCACTTGCTCGAACGCATCTGGATGTGCGGCGAGGAAGGCACCAACGCGCAACTCGATCGCATCCATAGCCCCGGAAACTCCGATCCCGCACGCACCCTCAGCCGCATGGCAGATCTAAAGCTCGTGGAGATGCGCGAAACGGATGTTCATCTAACCGAAACGGGCAGCCGCCGGGCCCGCGACGTGGTTCGCCGTCACCGCCTGGCGGAGCGGCTTTTCAAAGACACCTTCTCCATCGATGATTCCGAAGCTCACACTCAAGCCTGCAAGTTCGAACACATCATCAGCCCGGAACTTGATCAGCGTATCTGCACTTTTCTTGGCCATCCCAAGACGTGCCCCCACGGTAATCCCATTCCCCCGGGCGACTGCTGCGACGATCACGTCAAAAGTGAAATCCTTTAAACCTCATGCCCTTACCCGTCGATCAGCGTAAAAAACCTCTGGCCATCAAGATTCACGTTTCCACCGGGACCGGCGTGGACATTACCTGGGCCGACCAACACGCCAGTCACTACGACTTCGCGTATCTTCGTGACGAGTGTCCCTGCGCCACTTGCAATGAAAAACGCGATCAGGAGCACCGCGACAAGCATAGCGGCGCTCCGAGCACTTTGCTTTCTTCCCCCGCTCTGCCCATGTTCAAACCAAAAGTTCGCGCCCAATCCGCCACCCAGGTCGGCAATTATGCGGTGCAAATCAACTTCAGCGACGGCCACAACACCGGCATCTTCAGCTACGAGCATCTGCGTTCCATCTGCCCCTGCCCGCAATGCACCGCAGCCTTCCGCAATTCCGCTACATAATCGATTTTCTTATTATTCAATTTTTCTCGTCAACTAGACTTCACCTCCAAAAAGTGCGACGATTTTAGTCTGCAGGCCATCGATATCCATTCATGAGTACGATTTCTTCTAACATTCCCTCCGCTCCCAGCGGCCGGGGAACAGGGGTTCCGCGTGTCATCGTTGCGACCACTGCGCTCCTGACCTTTATCTCTTTCTGGCGTGCCGCAGCCATCGTCCTCAACGACCTCGCGTCTTCCGCCTATTACGCCGGTGGTGAAGCCGAAGGCTACATCGGCAAGACCGCTCCCTGGTTCATTCTCGCGATCATGCTCTTTTCGTACGCCGTTCGCGCGGTGTACGTCGAAAGCTGCAGCATGTTCGTGCGCGGTGGCGTTTATCGCGCCGTGAAAAGCGCGCTTGGGCGGCACGCTCGCCAAATTTAGTGTTTCGGCTCTGATGTTCGATTACGTTTTGACCGGACCGATCAGCGGTGTGGCCGCCGGCCAGTATCTCTCCGGCCTGATCAGCGAGTTGCTGATCTACATGCACTTCAGCACTACGCCGTTGACCGAAAACTCCGTCAGCATCATCTCTGCCGGCTTTGCCGTCATCGTTACCGTTTACTTCTGGTGGGAGAACACCAAGGGCGTATCGGAATCCAGCGAAAAAGCGCTGCACATTATGAAGCTGGTCACCGTGATGGTGGTCATGCTCATCGCGTGGTGTATTTACACTGTAATTACGCGGCACTCCGCGCTGCCCCCCTGGCCCAGTCCGCATAATCTCCGGCTGAGCCCCGGCGCTTTAGGCTGGCTGGCACACAGCAGCCTGCCGCACATGTTCGGCATCGTCGCCATCTTCATCGCCCTTGGTCACTCCGTGCTGGCCATGAGCGGCGAAGAATCCCTTGCCCAGGTGTACCGCGAAATCGAAAGTCCCAAGCTCCAGAATCTACGCAAGGCCGGGATGGTTATTTTCGTCTACAGCCTGGTGTTCACTTCGCTGGTTTCTTTTTTCGCGGTGATGATTATCCCCGACGATGTGCGCCAGGGTTTCCTGGAAAATTTGATTGGCGGTCTTGGCAATGAATTTGGCCGGACCCATTTGGGCCCGGCTCATATTTCACGGATTCGTCGTTGCCGTCGGCACCCTCATTCTTGCCGGCGCGGTGAACACCGCCATCGTTGGTTCCAACGGGGTGCTGAATCGCGTTTCGGAAGACGGCGTGCTCTCCGACTGGTTCCGTCAGCCGCATCCGCGCTATGGCACCAGCTATCGAATCATCAATATTGTGGTCCTTCTGCAGATCGTAACCATCATCATCAGCCGCGGCGATGTCACCTTCCTCGCGAACTTGTACGCCTTCGGAGTCATCTGGAGTTTCGCCATGAACGGCCTCGCCGTTCTCGTCCTGCGCTACACGCGCCCGGGCCAGCGCGAATTCCAGGTACCCTTGAATTTCACCATCAACGGTGTGCAGATTCCCGTCGGCCTCAGCCTTATCACGCTGACGTTGTTTCTAATCGCTTTCATCAACCTCTTCACCAAGCCCATCGCCACCGTCGCGGGCGGGGCCTTCTCCATCTTGCTGTACATCGTATTCACCATTTCCGAGCGTCGTGGCAGTCATGGTGGCGCGGCTCACGTGGAAATGGATCAATTCAACCTCGCGCTGGAAGGCGAGTTGACACCCGAAGGCGTTGGCGCGCGCCCTGGAAATATTCTGGTGCCCGTTAGCAACCACTACGCGCTCTACCATCTTGGTAACGTGCTCGACCGCATCAAGCCCGGCCGCCGCGACATTGTCGTTCTGCACATTCGCTTGTTGCGCCGTTCCGCTTCCGGCGAAAACGAACTCGACGCCGACCAGCTCTTCGGCAGCATTGAACAACATCTTTTTTCTCAAGCCCTGTCCATGGCCGAAAAACGAGGCAAATCTATCCGCCTTGCGGTCGTGGCAGCCAACGATTTATGGGACGGCATTCTGCGCGCGGCCACCGCGCTTAAATCCAGCACTATTGTTTTGGGGCACTCCGCCAAGGAAACTACCGAGGAACAAGCTCGCCAGATCGGCGATGGCTGGGAACAACTTGGCGACCAGAAACCGCAGTTCAATCTGGAAATTCACCTTGCCAACGGCGACAAGGTTTACAAGGTTCTAGGCCCGCACGCGCCCAATCTTACCGGCAATGAAGTCAATCTGCTTCACCGCTTGTGGTTGCGCTTCAGCGATGTCCTCGCGCCCCAGGAACTGCATCATCACGACGTGGTTCACTTCGCATTGGAAGAAGTTCAAAAAGAGTTGGACGACGGCCAGGAAGACGAAGTAGTCAAGCGCCTGCGCGCCCATCTGGACTCCAACTTGACCAAGAAGAAACCGGCGCCCAAACCTTAGCGCGCCGGCGCATTCCAGTTTGTAACCGCATCCCGCAAGTTAGAAAAATCTATACCAGCTGTGACGTGCACTCCGGGCAGCGCTTGGCCGCCAGCGGAATGGTCATCGCGCACTGCGGACATTCTTTCGTTGTCGGCGCCTTCGCCGGCTCGGGCTTTTTGCCCCAGCGATTTACCTGTTGCACGATCAGGAACACTGCCAGCGCCACGATCAGAAAATTAATAATGGTATTCAGAAACAATCCGTAATTTACCGTCGGGGCCCCCGCCGCTTTCGCCAACGCCAATGTGTCGTAATGCGTTCCGTTCAGGCTGACAAAAAGATTGAGAAAAATCCACATGGCCCAGCAGCCGCCCGATCGGCGGCATGATGATGTCCTCCACCAATGACGCCACCACTTTTCCAAACGCCGCGCCGATGATCACACCCACGGCCAGATCCATTACATTGCCGCGCATGGCAAACAACTTGAACTCTTTGAACATTTCCGTCCTCTCGTTGCCGCGAAAGAGATAGGGGCCTGTGAGAGCCGTTCTTTAAGCTTTCGCCTTGGTGGCGGGGCGTAAGAGTAGCACTGATCCCGCCATTCCGCGCGCTGCCAGCAGCAATCCCGCGCCAGCTAGCAACGGGCCCACCCAACGGAACGGCACCCGTGAAATCGCCAGCAGCACCACGCCTAGCAGCGTTAGCGAAACCGCCCGCGTGTAATCCTCAGCTCGTGGAGGTTCGCTGCGTGGCTTGCGATACAGCGCTCGAAGTCCCCAAAGAATCAGTCCCACGCTCAAAATTAACCACGACAATTTGTGCCGGTTAAAAAAGATGTGTCCGGTAAGCCCCAGCCACACCACCAACAACCCCAGCAACACAAAAATAATTTCAATCATCAATCGCAAGAGCCGTTCAGGAGTGAGCATGCCGATTCACCGCGGTGTTGCTGGTTGCCTTCTGATTTGGAAGCCTCCGAAGTTCTTGACAGTCATTCTCTCAATGCCCGCAAGCGCCCCAGACGCCGGCATCGCGTCTGAGGAGTGGCGAGTGGTTCAGACCCTGGGCAGTGTGGCACTACCGCCGCTAACGTCGGGTGTGTTTTTTGATCAGCGCTTTCTTTATACCCGCTCGATGCGGACCTTATTCAAGGTGACCGGAGTTTTCGGCCGGTCTCCGGAATCCCGCGGCGCATTGGATATCTTGTCCGCCACGTCTTGTCCTTCGACCACTTCGCCAAAAATCGTGTGTTTGTTATCCAGCCACGGAGTGGCCGCTACGGTAATAAAAAATTGGCTGCCATTGGTTCCCGGTCCGGAATTGGCCATCGACAATTTCCCAGCCTTGGAATGCTTCAGAGAAGGATGAAACTCGTCTGCGAACTTGTATCCCGGTCCCCCGCGCCCGCTTCCCTCGGGGCATCCCCCCTGGATCATGAACTGCGGGATTACCCGGTGAAAATTCAGGCCATCATAGAAATTCCGCTTTTCCTTCTTCCCGGATTTTTCGTTCGTGAACTCTTTTGTGCCTTCCGCCAGCCCGATGAAATTTTCCACCGTCTTGGGGGCCTCTTTGTCCAGCAAGCGAATGACAATATTGCCCTGCGAAGTCTCAAAAATTGCGTACGTTCCGGCTTCTCTGCTCATCTTTTTTTTCTCCCAAGTACTCAATTATCGTACACGACCAGGACGCACCGACGCCACACACTGAGGCCGCGCCGCGCATTCAGCGTCGTTGCCCTCAGCGGTGGTGGACGCCTCCAAAAAGCGCTACCAGCCCTTTTGTTTCCGCAACTCCGTGATATGCGCGGCGTGATGTCGCCCGTGCCATTCGTAAACAAACAGTAGCCAGTCGATCGACCGCTCGCCGTGCTCCGGATGCACCAGCTTCCGCGAAAAATCCTCTGGCTTCAGCGAACGCCACAATAAGTCCCACCGCTCATGCAGAGAATCGAGCAATGTCTGCGAGCTTGCAATGGGGTTGGACTTGGCATCCGCAAGTTCAGCCCAATCCGCCTCCGCGTACGGCTTAATGGTCGGCTTGTCTTCGGTTAGCGCCAGTTTCAGCCGCACAAAGGCGTTCATATGACTGTCCGGCACGTGGTGGATCACCTGCCTCACCGTCCAACCACCATCCCGATAAGGCGTGTCCAGTTGCGCGTCGTTCAAGCCCCGGACTGCCTCCCGCAAATTCTTCGGTGTCCGCGCGATGGTCTCAATCGCTTGGGCGCGTTTCTCCTGCGTAATCTCCTTCGGCATTTCCATCTTCCCGATGGGGTATTTCGGATCCATCTTTTTCTCCTTGTCGCCGCAACTGCTGCACGCTCATTAGGTACAATGTACCGTTCTCCGCCATTGTATCCGCAAGGCCCGCGCGAGAATCAAATAGCAGGAGTAAATCCAATGTACAACGTCGTCATCATCGGCAGCGGTTGCGCCGGGCTCACCGCCGCCATCTACGCTGCGCGCGCCAATTTGAAGCCTCTCGTCGTTGACGGGCATGAACCCGGAGGCCAGCTAACCCTTACCACCATGGTTGAAAATTTCCCGGGATTCCCCGAAGGCATCCTCGGCCACGAACTCATCGACAACATGCGTAAGCAAGCGGAAAAATTCGGCACCGAATTCAGGGCCGGCGTGGTCACCGACGTCGATCTTAGCAGCCGTCCTTTCAAGATCACCGCCGGCAATGACACCTATGAAGCCCAGGCCGTCATCGTGGCTGCTGGCGCCTCTGCGCGCATGTTGGGCTTGCCCGAGGAGCGCGGGCTCCTGGGCAACGGGGTCTCCACCTGTGCCACCTGCGACGGCTTCTTTTTTCGTGGTAAGCCTATCGCGGTAGTGGGCGGCGGCGACTCCGCCATGGAGGAAGCGAACTTCCTCACCCGCTACGCCACCCGCGTGTATCTTGTGCACCGTCGCAGCGAATTTCGCGCCTCGAAAATCATGATCGACCGCGCGCGTGCCAACCAAAAAATCGAATTCGTCACTCCCGCCGTGGTGGAAGAGATCCTGGCCGATAAAGGCGGCGTGGAACGCATTCGCCTTCGCAATCCGGACACCAACGAAAAACGTGAACTGGAAGTTCACGGCGTTTTCGTCGCGATCGGTCATGATCCCAACACCGCCGCATTTCGCGGCAAGATTGAAACCGACCCCAACGGCTATCTGTTAGCCACCAACGGCAGCAAGACCAGCATTCCTGGAGTTTTCGTTGCCGGTGATGTCCAGGATCACCGCTATCGGCAAGCCGTTACTGCCGCCGGCTCTGGCTGCATGGCTGCCATCGATGCCGAAAAGTTTCTTGAAGAGCATCACTGATCCGCACACCCACTGGTTTCCCCTCGGGCCCGCTGCCATAATTAACTCCCATGCTCCGAGCGGTGCTCCTCAAGCTTTCTCGAAGTAAATCGTTCGCCCATTGGGTCACTTCCAACGACCGCACCCGCCGCATGGCTCGCCGCTTCGTCCCCGGTGAAACCTTGGATGAAGCCGTCGCTGCCGCTCGCGACTGTAACAATCAGGGCATGTTGGCCAGCCTCGACTATCTGGGCGAAAACGTTGCGTCGTCAGCCGATGCTCAGCGCGCTCGCGACGCTTACCTGGAAATTTTCGATCGCATTGCCAGGGAAAATCTTCAGGCCAACGTCTCCTGCAAGCTCACCCAGTTGGGCCTGGACCTTAGTGTGGAATTTTGTGAAGGCTTGGTTTGCTCCATCGTCGAGCATGCCGCCGCCCATAACAGTTTCTTGCGTGTGGATATGGAAGGCTCTGTCTACACTCAGCGCACTGTTGAGCTGGTCAAGCGCGTGCGCGCCCGGCATCCAGCGGTCGGCGCCGTCATTCAGTCCTGCCTGTATCGCAGCCCCGGAGATATAGCCGATCTCTTGGCTTATGGCTGCCGCATTCGCCTTTGCAAGGGCGCCTACAAGGAACCGCCCGAGGTGGCCTTCCCAAAAAAGAAAGACGTCGATGCCAGTTACATCAAACTGATGCGTCTGCTGCTGCCCAGCGGCGTTTACCACGGCATCGCCACTCACGATCCCGCCATGATTGCGTCCACTATCCGCTTTGCCGCCACCAACCAGATTCCCAAGGACGCCTTCGAATTCCAGATGCTTTACGGCGTCCGCACCGACCTGCAACGCCGGCTTGTAAACGATGGTTACCGCCTGCGCATTTACATTCCCTACGGTCGCGACTGGTTTCCTTACTTCATGCGCCGTTTGGCGGAACGCCCCGCCAACGTAGCCTTCTTCGCCCGCAACCTGGTGCGGGGCAAATAGCGCGTCGCGGAACTATAACTTTCGGCAAACAGTAACGCCGTCCCGCAACGGTATCAAAACCGAAAACAATTGGTCCGAACCGAACACCCGCCGGTTCAACTCCTGAACTCCCATGGTACTGGTATCTCCGGCGGCCGCTTTCCGAGCCGCCTTTCCAGACCACAAAGTGTTGTCGGTAATAAATAATCCTCCGCGCCGCAACCTCGGAAGCGCGACCTTCAGTCGCCTCGGGATACTCATGCTTGTAGATGTCGTTGAAAATCACATCGAATTTACCCGGGGTCTTCTTCAACAATTCCAGGGCGTCGCCCGTTTGTATGCGAATTTGTTTCGCCACGCCCGCGCGCTTGAAATAATCCGTCGCACGTTTGGCATTTTCCGGTCCGCCATCCGTGTACGTCATTTCTGCTCTGTGGCCCGGCCGCTCGCGCTAGCCAAATCGTCGAATAGCCGATCGCCGATCCCAGTTCAAAGATTCGTTTGGCGCCGGAAATCTGCACTAGCAAAGACATCATCCGCGCCACCGCCGGCCCAATGATCGGCACCTTGTTCTCCGCGGCATATTCTTCCATTTCGCTTAGCACCGCGTCACGCTCGGGCAGCAACGCGTAGAGATAGTCTTCCACATCTTCCTGGATGTAACCGCTGCGCAAATTTTTCGCCAGTTTCACAGGCTCTCTCCTGGTTTCAAGGCATGAATCTCCAGCCCGGCTATATCTTTGCTCTCTTCCCGCAGCGCTTCCGGCGTTCCCGTGAGCACCGGAAAAGTTCCATAATGCATCGGTATAACGTGCTTCACTCCCAGCAATCGGATGGCATGGGCCGCTTCCCGCGGCCCCATTGTAAAATGGTCGCCAATCGGCAGGCACGCGAGTTCCGGTTGATACAATTCCCCAATCAACTTCATATCCCCAAACACCGCGGTATCGCCCGCATGAAAAATCGTCAGCCCGCCCGGCATGCGCACGATGAAAGACGCCGGTTCCCCGCCGTAAATCAGCTTGCCGTTTTCCTCAATGGAATTCGAATGGAAGGCGTGGCTCATGGTGATCTCAAATTCACCAATCCGTTGGGTGCCGCCTTTGCCCATGGGCTTGACCTGTTCACTGAATCCTTGCTCGCCAATCCATTTGGCGGTTTCGAAAATTGCCACGATCTTGGGTTTGTGCTGCTTCGGCCAGCTCCAGTAAATCTCCAAAATGATCGCTATGCGCATGCGTTAAAAATATCGCATCCAGCCTCTGCATTTTCTTTAAATTCTTCAGGACATTTCGGATTGGTGGTCACCCAGGAGTCCAGTAGCGCCACTTCGGCCGCTTGCGTGGTCAGAGAAAATGTACTGTGTCCAAAAAACGTGATTTTGTTGCCTTTCATATCCAGCATAGTCACTGCTCCGCACGCATTAATTTGAACTCTTGCTGAGAACTCTAACGAATCGCACTTACAGGATGTTATCGCGTTCGTTCCCTCTATACCTCGTCTATCCTTCGTCGCGCTCCCACGACTTATTTCGTTGCCCCCGTCTCTTCCCCGAGCTCAGCACCATGCGGATAGCCGCCTCATACGTGTCACGATTATTTTCACCCAACAAATGCCCAATCTGGCGTCCATCCTTGGCATAAAAAACGAAGCCGGGATCGCGCCATTCCAGCCCGGCAACACCGCCTGCACGAAATCCGACTCCCCGCCTTCTTCTTTCGAAAGTTAGGAAATATCGGCTTATATCGGGCCATAAATCGCCGCATCAGAATCAAGTCGCCATCGTCATCGAGATTCACGCCGACCACCTTCAATCCTTGCGGCGCATATTGCTTGGCCAGCTCGTTCAGCATCGGATATTCATCCCGGCAAGGCTCGCACCAAGTCGCCCAGAAAGTCACCAGCAACGGTTTGCCGCGATATTCGCTCCACCAGCTTCTGATAGCCTTGCGCGTCGATGATTTTCGGATCGCGCGTCGTTGGCGTCTTGCGCGCCTGCGGCCCGGCCACCGATCACACCAAGCGCTCAAGCAAAGCAGCAACACCAGACCGGCTATTCTGCTGATCATCATACTTTGTCACCGTTCGTATTTTAGCAGTACCGCTCGAAAGTTGAGAATCTGAATCACGTTAACGTACAATGAGTATGCGTCTTCGCCGAAGCGTCGTCACAGTTGCATATTCCTATTAATTTGACGCCCGCGCTGCTCGCCTGTGTTTCGATTCAAAGGAGATTTTGGATGGCTTATGTGATCGCCGAACCCTGCACCGGCACCAAGGATACCGCGTGCGTGGACGTCTGCCCGGTGGATTGCATCCACCCGCGCAAGGACGAACCCGGCTTCGAAGGCGTCCCGCAACTTTATATTAATCCCGTGGAATGCATCGATTGCGGCGCGTGCGTCCCGGTTTGCCCGGTGACCGCCATTTTCGCTCTGGAAGATCTGCCGGAGAAGTGGCAGAGCTATACTCCCGTTAACGCGGACTTCTTCGCCGCCAAATAAGTCGGCCGACATAATCATTGAAAATTTCCGGGCAGCGCTCATCGCGTGCCTTTTTTTATTTCCGTCGCCTTTATACCGCGACCAGCAAATTCTGCGCGAACGGCCACTCCTGCGTCGATCCACTGGCCCTCGCACCGGAAGCCGGTGTCCGCCGCCATCTCCAAAACTTCTCGCGGCTTTATATTTGTGCGAGCTTTCCGTCCAGATGCGTTTCGCCTTCGTTCAGCATCACGCGCAATCCCGCCGCCGGAATCTCCACGGTTTGCCGTCGCAGGGAGCAGAGGTGCATCTCGATGCTTCGTTCCTCGGTATTCCACCGCGCTTCGTGCCGGAAAGCTTCAAGATCAAAATTCGCGCCCAGTTCCCGATTGATGCGCCCCAGGATATTCAGATTGAATGCCGCCGTCACTCCCGCGGGATCGTCGTAAGCCAGAATCTGCACCTGTATATCTTTTTCCAGATCGGTGCCCAGCAGCAGCGCATCTCCGGGCAGCAAAATCTCGCGCAACTCCCGCAAGAAATTCCGTCCCGCGCTCGCGATCAAAATTCCCGATGGTGCTGCCCAAAAAGAGAACCAGCAGGTGGTCGCTTCTTCCCGCCGGCGATCCGCCACCGCGCGCAAGCCCTTCCAGATACGGCTGCTCGTATCCCACGACGCTGACCAGATCGAGTCTGCCCCATCTCTTTTTCGCACGCCGCCAACGCCGACGGCGAAATTTCAATCGGGTAGTAATAGGTTCTCTGCCGCTGCGACAAGCGCTTCCAGAATCCATCGCGTTTTCTTGCCGGTGCCGCTGCCCAGCTCCGCCACTTGCAGCGGCGATGGCAATCGATTCACAATTTCGCGCGCATGATTTTGCAGCAGTCGCGCATCCGCTCGCGTCAGTCCATATTCCGGCAAGCACGCAGATAGTCTCGAACAGCGCCGATCCCACCTCATCGTACAAATATTTCGACGGTAGCTCCCGCTGTCCGGCTTTGGTCAGTCCCGCACGCACTTCCGCGGCAAATTCCGCGCACGTGACGCGTTGGGCAATGGGCCTGAGATTGAGCATAGTCATGGCTTACGCTCATCTTCCGGCTTAGTCTTCAACACAACGAAATGTCGCGTACACGTATGGATAGTGCGGCTGAAACCAGTTGCGAAACGATGGCCGCAACATGCACGCGGCGGTTCGCGGCGAGCCGCCTTTCATCACGTAATGCTTGCCATCAAAAAAATTCGCCGAGTATCCCGGATAAAAGACATGGCCTTAAATCCCGGGAACGGCGCAAATTCCGTGCGTGTCCATTCCCATCCGTTGCCCACCAGATCCTGCACGCCAAAAGCGCTGGCGCCCGCCGGATGCGATCCCACCGGGCTGACGGATCCCAGGATTGAAAATCGAAATTGCCGTGGCGTTCGCTCTGGTGCTTCGTCGCCCCAGGGATAGAATCGCTCTCGTACCGCCGATCTCGGGGCTTCCGTATGCCGCGCGGTGAAACTGCGCTTCGGTCGGCAATTTTCTTCCCAGCCAATTCGCGTAAGCAGTCGCTTCCGCGTGGCTCACATACACCGGCCAGTCCAGCGGCAAGCGCACTTCGCCAAACATTCCGCGGTACATCCACAAATTTCCGTCGCGTCTCCAGAACGCCGGATGCTCGACATTTTCCGCGTTCTTCCAATCCCAGGATTCGTCGTCCCACAAGCGCGCGATTCTTGTAGCCACCCGCCTGGATGAATCGCAGAATAATCGCCGATTGGTTACATTGCACTTCTCGATGGCGAACGCCGGAACATCAACCTGATGCGCTTCCATTCGTTGTCCCATCCGAATTCGTCGCATTTTCTCTTGCACCAACCCAAGCGTCGCCTGTCCCGCGGGAATTTCCACCAGGTCCGTTTTCACTCGTGCCTTGCCGGATTTTCTTACAATCGGCTCGCCAATTTTCTTCTCGCTCGGCAAGCGGTGCAGCATGTACGCCAGCGTTTCCGCATGCATCAAGCGGTGCTCGATGGCTACTTCCAGCATCGTTCTGCAATTGTGGATGGCCTCGATCGCGCTTGCTCGAGTGCCTCGCCAATGGCTTGATCCAACTTCTCGCGAATGCTTTTGCGTATACGTTGTCAATTTCCTCGCGGCTGCGGCCAGTCCGACAGGTGTATCGGTCGGCAACCCTCCGCCCACCGGATCAATCCCAAAAGAAAACAATTGGTCAAACGTGCGTTGAAAGGGTTTTAGACCAAAAGCCCGATCCGCGAGCAAATTCCAGTCGAAAGCCTCCAGGTGCCCAAGGTAAAAAATAATCCGGTGCCGCTCCGAGATCGGCCGGTCGTACATGGATTCCTTTCGCACGATCGCAAACAACTCATCGGTACGTGCCCGGGCATCAGCTAATCGCGACGACTTAGATCATGGCGGATGTCGAACTGCGCTGGTTGTAGCTCCCATGATTCGTTTTCCTCTGTTGCTTTCGATTCGCCGCTGATCGCCGCCTGGCTAAGGTGCAATTGAGTTTCGACGCGGGGAGTTAGATGCACTATGATAGGCGCTCCGATGCGCCCCACTGCTCCTCGAATCCCACGGCAACCAGGCTCCATATCTATCTAAACCCGACCCATGAACCTATCATCGAGTTTCGGGACGTGACATACAGCGTTAAAGGTAGGGCCGACACCGCTGATCTCGAAGGTTTCAATTTCCGTTAACTCCTGCGGAAACATTGGTCTTACTGGGCCGCAGCGGAAGCGGAAAAACAACTCTCTTGCGCCTCATCAATCGAATGCTGCTTCCCACCTCCGGCGAAGTGCTGGTGGAGGGGAAATCCACCTTGGATTGGGATCCTATCCGACTCGCCGCCATATTGGCTATGTCATTCAGGAGGCCGGCTTGTTTCCGCATTTCACCGTGGCGGAAAACGTTGGCCTGGTTCCCAGCTTGGAAAAATGGGATCCAGCGCGTATTGCTCAGCGCACCGAGGAATTCCTGCGAACTCGTAGGTCTGGACCCGTAGGAATTTGCACAGCGGCGTCCGGCGCAACTCTCCGGCGGACAGCGTCAACGCGTGGGTGTTGCTCGCGCCCTGGGCGCCGATCCATCCATCTTGCTTATGGACGAGCCCTTCGGCGCACTCGATCCGGTGACGCGCGTCGGAATTGCAGCGCGAATTTTCTGAATTAGCGCGCCGTCTCGGGCAAAACCATCGTCTTCGTCACTCACGATTTGCGCGAAGCTCTCCTGCTGGCGTCGCGCATCGTTCTTCTTCAAACCGGCCGCATGGTGGCCAGCGCCGACGCCCCAGGAATTTCTGCACATCGACCATCCGGAGGTGAAAGCCTTCACCGCCTCGCTTGCATCCCCGTTCCTGGAGCGCTCCGCGTGAGCCCCTGGACATTTTTTGTCACGCATCGCGCGGAAATTTCGAGCGCCACGCTCGATCACATGGCGCTGGTTTTGATCGCGATGTCCATCGCCATCGTCATCGCTGTGCCGCTGGGCATGTTCATCGTGCAGCGGCCGACGCTGCGTACTTTTTCTCTCGGCGTGGCCAGCGTTTTTCAGACAATCCCCAGCCTGGCACTTTTCGGTTTCCTGATTCCCATTCCATTTATCGGCGGCATCGGGCCCGCACAGCCATCGTCGCGCTGGTTCTCTACGCCCTGCTGCCCATTCTGCGCAACACCTACGTCGGGCTCACCAGCATCGATCCCGCGGTGCTGGAAGCTGCCGAAGCCATGGGCATGACTAACACGCAAATTCTTCACCCGCGTGCGCTTGCCGCTCGCGCTGGGAATTATTCTGGCCGGCATTCGCACCGCTACAGTCATCACCATCGGAGTCGCCACCATCGCCGCTGCCATCGGCGCCGGCGGCCTAGGCACTTTCATCTTTCGCGGCGTCGCCATGGTCAGCGATGCAGTGATTCTGGCTGGCGCGATCCCTGCCGCGCTCTAGCGATTCTCGCCGACATATCGCTGGCCTTGTCGAACGCCGCCTGCGCCTTCAATAGTAGTTCACCGCCGCAGGCAATTTGTCTTCACCGGCGATAGACTTCGCGCCACCCACTTCGTTCTTCCTCTTTATGCTCACCCGTGAGAAATTAGTGCGCTCATGCGCCGCCTCTTGTCTTTTCCTTCTGATCGTCGCTCTATTCACTTCTTGCCGCTCGCTCTAATCAGCCCCAAATCGTCATCGGCTCCAAATTTTTTACCGAACAAGTCGTCCTTGCCGAACTGCTCGCGCAGCACATCGAAGCCCGTACCGGCATTCACGTGGACGCGCAAAACCAACCTCGGCGGCACGCTGCTGGTCCACAAAGCCATGCAGGCGGGCCAGGTCGACCTCTATGTGGAATACACCGGCACCGCGCTCAATGCCGTGCTGAACGAAACGTCCGACCGGCGATTCCGCCGCCGTGTACCAGCGCGTCAAACAGCTGTACGGCGCAGCGATTCAATTTTGAAGTTACCGAGCCGCTGGGTTTCGAAAACACCTTCGCCATGGTCATCCGCGGCGACGACGCCCAGCGCTTCATCTTCAGCGCATGTCGGACACTCGTTCCGCTCGCCCCCAAGTGGCGCGTCGGCGTTGGTTTCGAATTTCTCGAGCGATCCGACGGCTTTCGCGGGCTGGAGCCAGCGATACGGCTTGCATTTCGCCCAGCCGCCCAGCGTGATGGACCTCGGCCTGATTTATCGCGCCCTTGCAGGATCACAAAGTCGACATCGTCGCTGGCAACTCCACCGATGGCGTCATCGACTCGCTTCATCTGGTCATTCTGGAAGACGACCGCCACTACTTCCCGCCGTACGACGCCGTGCCCATCGTGCGCCAAGCCACGCTCGAGAAATTTCCGCAACTCCTCGCGGCACCTGGCGGAGCTAGCCGGCAAAGTCACCGGCCCCGATATGCGCCACCTCAATTACCTTGTCGACGGCGAACAACGCGACGTGGCCGCGGTGGTCCGCGATTTCCGCCAGTCCCACAACCTTTAATACGCTGATAACCACAGCCGCAGCCGGAGTTTAAGAAGCGTAATCTCCAACCCATCCATTGTTTGCAATTCCCGGTATTTGCAGGCTTCACACCGGGCTGGATCAATGGGAAGCGGATTGTTAGGTCAAGGTGGTTTTTTCGACCGTTTCAAAATCGGTTTTCGCCTCAGCGAAAAACAAGGTTATCTCGAACTTCCCTGGCTTTCGCAGAGCTGTAACTGTTGTCGCCAGCAACGTCATTGTGTGCCCGCAAACTTAACGCTACTATCATCCGATTCGCATGGCACCGGCCCCTTCATCGCTCATTCATTCCTGATGTTTCGCAACTCTCGCGCTGCGACCGCGCCTCCGCGCGCCTCAGCTCAAATCAATGAAGGCTCCACCTACGGGCCTCTGCCCGTTTTTGAATTCCACAGCGGCTTTTGGGTCAATCTACATCACACGCTTTATCAGGAAGCGAAATTCCGCACTACTACGCAGGACTCCGCCACTCCACCGACAAAGATCAGGGCAGCCCCCAATCAAAAATCGCCCCACACTAAAAACCTCGCCGAGCGCCAAATCCCCGCTAACGGCCGCGGAGCAGCGCGCCTGGAACGAAGCGCTGAGCTATTACTCCGCCAATTACATAGACAAGGATTTGCTGTTCACCACCGAGCTGATCCTGATAAAAAATCAGCTGGGCGATTTCGACGGTTGCGATGAATTATCTGGAAGAAAAAAGAAAACCTGCGACGCCGGCCTGCCGGCCAATCTCACCCACGTATTGGAAGCCGCCGCTCCCGTCTACCGCGCGCATCAATGGCCCGCTCACGATCTTGCCAATCGCCGCTGGGTGATGCGCGTCGCGCCTTTGGTGCGCGAGCAAGGCTTGGGCCTCTCGCAGCGGCTGGCGGACATTTATCAAACGAAGTGGCCGAAGGATAAAATTCGCGTCGACGTATGCGCCTACGCCAATCGCTCCGGCGCGTACACCACACTCGATCCCTTGCGTGTCACCATCTCCAGCACCGACCCCCGCAATCAGGATGCCGAGGCCTGGAAGTGCTTTTTCACGAAGCCTCGCATGGCATCGCGGAGCCGGTGCAGCAGGCCATCATCCGCGAATGTCGCCAGCGCGAAAAAGGCATCCCGCGCGATCTGTGGCACGCGCTCATTTTCTACACCACCGGCGAAGTCATCCGCCCAGTGATCGCGTCTGCCAGACCACGGACGGCACGTCCGGCAACAGTATCCACCACGAGCTACACTCCCTACGCCATTCGCGAAGGCATATATCAACGGGGCTGGGACGGTTATCTCAAGACTCCTCACGCAATTCTGGCAACCGTACCTCGACGGCAAATCCACATTCGACGACGCCATCGCGCGCATGGTATCCGCCCTTTAAAAAATTGTTTAGGCATGGCGGAGCCGGTAAAACACCTTCCGCACCATGCCTTCGCATCTTCGATTTTCCTGTCTTGACGTGGGCGAATTTTACGCCGGGGCGTTCTCGTATTCCTCTTTGGCTTCCGCGCCTTGCGTTGGCAACAGTTCTGCGGTTACCGCTGTCGGTGTCGCCAGCTTGAATTGGGAAACCAGTCCGTGTAATTGGCACGACATTTCCGAGAGTTCCGCTGCGGCTCTCTGCAATTCCCCGGTCTTCTCCGACGTGCTCTGCGTCACCAGCGCCACGCCGCGAATATTTTCCGCCACGCCCCTTGACGACTGCGCCGCCGCCGTTAGGTTCACGGACATTCGATCCGTAGTGGTTGACTGCTCGTCGACCGCCCCGGCGATGGTGTTGGAAATTACATCCACCTGACTGATGATGTCGTCGATGCGACTCACTGCGCCGATGGCCGCGTTGGCGTCGTCGCGAATCGCTTCCACGGTCTTGGCGATTTCTTCCGTCGCGATCGCCGTCTGCTTTGCCAGTTGTTTTACTTCCGTTGCCACTACCGCGAAACCGGCCCCGGCTTCTCCAGCCCGCGCGGCCTCTATCGTGGCGTTCAACGCCAGCAGGTTCGTCTTCTGCGCGATGGCCGTCACCACCTTGACCACCTGCCCGATTTGCGCCGTCGAAACCCCCAGCTGTGTAACAATGTTGTTCGTTTCGGACGCTCGTTTCCGCGCTTCCCCGGCCACCTGCGCCGACTCCTTCGCGCTTTTCGCGATGCCCCGGATCGTGGTGCTCATCTGTTCCGTGGCCACCGTTACCGTGTCCACATTCGCATTCAATTCTTCCGTCGCGCTGGACACTGCTTGCGATTGCTCAAAAGCTTCCGCCGAATTCCTCTGCATAACCAGACAAACTTTAAGGAACTCTTGGCTGGAGGTGGCGATCTGACCGGCGTTCAGAATTACCGCTGAAATCGTGTCCTGCAAGTGCTTTTGCATGGTGTTAATGCTGTCCGCCAGTTGTCCAACTTCGTCCGAACTCTCGATGTCCAGCGGTTCCCCCGTCAAATCTCCCGAGGCAATTTGTTTGGCCACCCGGCTGACCTGCTTGATGGGCCGGACAATCAATCGCGACCCTGCCACGGCCATAAAGAGCACCAGAACGCCGGCAGCGGTCAGCGTCCCAATCACCAGGAAGCGTGTGCGTTTATACAAGCCCGTGCTCATTCTGCTGGTGCTTTCCGCGCTGTTCACTTCCAGAATGATGGCCGCTTTGATGGCTCCCATCGCATCATCGAAATTTCCGTTGGCCGTGCCGGTTTCCTCGGATTGCGCCTCCAGGTCCTTCTTTTGATCTATCAAGGTCAGAACCGCACCCGTCTCCGCCTTGCACTTTGCTACTTCAGACTTGATCGCCTGGAATGCTGTCTTTTCCGTCGGCGCCCTCATCATTCCTTCCAATCTCTGGAGCGCACCCTCTGCTTCCGCCAACCCGCTTTCCATCTTGGATTTTCGCAGATCCCGTTCGTCCGGGTCCTGGCTGAAGACGTAATCGATCTCCGACACTCGGTATTGAAATAATCCCGGACGCAGCTCCGAAAGTGCCTGCGTCAGCGGAAATCTCTGTTCCGCCAATTCTGATTCTTTTTCTCTCACCACTCCCAGGCCATGCAGCGCGAAGATGCCCAGGAAAGCGGTCACGGTAAATAATCCCAAATAACTGAGCAGCTGTTTCGTCCCCAACTCCAAGTTCATGTACCACTTCATGTACCACTTCATTTTTATCTCACCTTACGTTTCGAGCAGTACTGCCTCGCAAAAACACCCGCCTAATTTTTATCCGCGCGCCAGCTTCATCGACTTCTGCCGAGCCCTTGCCATTTCGGTGTTTCTCGTCTCTATTTTCCGTTTTGGAACCCCGCCCTGCCACAGCCCTACAAACCATCCTCGATCCCACATCTCAGCGCTCGTTTCGATTTGTCGTACCCTTCTACTTCGCAACCGCCTATATCTCCGCCACTGGCGGCCTCCTAATCGCACCGCAGCCGCAACACGAGCTAGCTGGAAACCGGTTACTCGGCCTCTGGATTTCACCACTAAGGAATTCCAACTATCGCTGTGCAGGTTCTAGGCCAATCGGAAAGCATCGGAAATATGTCTAGGAGGGGAACTGAGTCATCCGAAATCCTTTGCCTTATCTAATAACGCCAGGAATTCCGCGACCAGTAACTCTCCCTGTAGTCGGGGTCGCGGCCCATTGAACCAGCGCCGTCGTGTTTTACCATCGCCGCGCCCGGTAACCATTTAATGGTTAACCGATAAAAACTCCCTCATTATCAGCAATCCCAAATCACGTCGCCTGGCATCATAATTATCTGGTCGATATGGCTCACCTCAATCCAACCTCTCGGGTATTTCGGCTCGGTTATCTAGCGCTGCTGCTCGCACTTTCGCCGCGCGCCAACGCCCAGTCTCCTGTGGCTCCCAACTCTAAGGAACCAATCGGCTCACCTGCCGCCGCATCTACCGTTTCGGATCCTCTCGACATCCAGCTCCCGACCGCTGCACTTCAACCCCATGCTCCGGGACGTGTCAGCGGTCGCGTAGTTGACCCTGTCGGCGTACCTATCGTCGGCGCCACCGTCAAATTTTCAGATGATGGTTCCCAGTCCCAGGAAACTCTTTCCAGCGATGACGGCTCCTACGCTTTTGCCAACGTGGCCGCAGGCCCGTTCCATCTGACAGTGTCCGCTGCAGGCTTCGCCGCCCAGAAATTTTCCGCTTCCCTTCGCCCCGGAGAAATTTATGCTGTGCCCCAAATCGCTTTGAATATCGCTTCCTTAATTACCGAGGTGCGCGTCGTTCCTTTCACCATCGAAGCGGCTCAGCAAGAAGTCAAAGAAGAAGAAAAGCAGCGCGCTCTCGGCATCGTTCCCAACTTTTATGTCAGCTACGTTCATGACGCGCCTCCGCTCACTTCCGGCCAAAAGTTTCAGCTGGCTTGGAAATCCACCATCGATCCGGTCAACTTCGGTTTGACCGGCATCATCGCGGGCGTGCAGCAGGCGCAGGACGATTACAACGGTTACGGGCAAGGCACGCAGGGTTACGCCAAACGCTACGGAGCCGTCTTTGCCACCGAGGCCACGAACACCTTCATCGGCAGCGCTGTTCTTCCCACGCTCCTGAAGCAGGATCCGCGCTATTTCTACAAAGGCACCGGCTCAAAACGTTCCCGCGTCTTGTATGCCTTGGCCAACGCCGTCATCTGCAAGGGCGACAACGGTCACTGGCAGCCAAATTATTCTGGTGTGCTCGGCGGACTCGCCGCCGGCGGCGTTTCCAATCTATATTACACCGGCAAGGATCGCGATGGCCTCGGCCTGACTTTTGAAAACACCGTCATAGGCATCGGTACCACCGCGCTGACCAACCTCCTTCAGGAGTTCGTCATCCGCAAACTCACCCCGAATCTCCCCGCCCAGGATCCCCCCAGCGGTCCCGGCGCTTCCAAACCGTTCGCCCCCATCGCCAAGCTCCTCGCCTCCTTCATCCACGAAGGCGACTGACGGGCTCTGAATCTTTCAGGCGTTCACCCCGCTGGACAACCAACTGTTCCAATCCCTCATCTGCACCCTTTATAGATCGTTGTCTTAACCACTGGACAAACTCAGCAAAGTAGTTCAGCTTGCGCGTGGCGTGTGCGATTCCTTTTACGGAGGCGTTCATGAAGCGGGCCAGGTCATTGCTTTTTCTTCTTTTTATTTTTTCTCTGCCTGTTCACGCGCAGAAATCCGCCGACACTCACCTCGACACCAGGAAAGAAGAAGCTGCCCGCGAAGCTCGCGACTCGTCCGCCGTTGCTCCCGCCAAGCTGCCGATCCGCCGCGTGGTTCTCTACAAAAACGGTATTGGCTACTTTGAGCATCTCGGCCACGTCCGCGGTTCTCAGAGCGTGCACATTGATTTCACCAGCGCGCAACTGAACGACGTTCTCAAATCCTTTACCGTCCTTGATTTATCCGGCGGCCGTATTACCGGCGTGGAGTACAACTCGGAGGCCCCTTTGGCTCGTCGGCTTGCGACCCTTCGGCTGGCCTTGGGTGAACGGCCCACAACTGCGGAATTCTTCGGAGCCCTTCGCGGAGCGCGCCTGGAGGTTCGCAGCGGCACCGCCCCGCAACTCACCGGCAGGCTGCTCAGCGTGGAGCGCAAAACTCGCACCGGCGCAGGGCCCGGGTGGACGGTCGAAACCGATGAAATTTCCCTCATCACCGACGGCGGCGAAGTGCGCAGCGTGGATTTGAACGCCGCCACCAGCGTGCGCATCATCGACAAAGATCTACAAGTCGAGGTCGGCCGTTACCTTGGTTTAATCGCCTCTTCCCGCGATCAGGATGTGCGCCGCATGGAAATCTCCACCACCGGCACCGGCGAGCGCTCCCTCTATGTCAGTTACATCAGCGAAGTCCCCATCTGGAAGACTACTTACCGTATCGTTTTGCCCTCCGAACCCAGCAAAAAGCCCTTGCTGCAGGGTTGGGCCATCATCGACAACACCGTCGGCGAAGATTGGGACGGGGTCGAACTCTCCCTTGTCGCCGGCGCTCCGCACTCCTTTATCCAACAGCTATCCGAGCCCTTCTACGGAAGGCGCCCGGAAGTTCCTTTGCCTGAAAGCGTGCAACTTTCTCCGCAGACCCATGCTGCAATGTTTTCCGGCGGCAACGGTCGGCTGACAGGCACGGTAACCGACCCTGCCGGCGCCGCAGTCGCGGGCGTCAACGTTCGTTTACTGGATGAAAATAACGCGGTCATCGCCCAGACCGTTACGGAGAACAGCGGACTGTACAATTTTTTGGGGGCGCCCACCGGGAAGTATCGCCTCGAATTGCAACATCCGGGATTTCAGAAGCATGTCGTATCCGCCTTGAACCTCTCTCCGGGCGATAACTTGTTCAACACCCAGTTGCAGATTGGATCTTCCACCCAGACGGTGGAAGTAAACGCTGAGCCCGCCGTCGTCAATTCCTCAACGTCGGAAATACTTTCTCGCAATGTAAATTCTCTAAAGCTCAGCGACGTCGCCAATCGCCCCCGTCTCAACTCGCCCCCCGGCTCAATGGGAGGCGTTTTCTCAGGCTCGACTGCAGGCATGGGAGCCGCCGCGGCGCCCCCTCCTCCATTCGCCGGAAGCAATTTAATCGGTGCAGCTCGCTCCATGGGCGTAGCTGCCGCCAGCGGCACCGACCTCGGTGACCTGTTCGAGTACAAGCTAAAAGACTTGGTCACCCTCAAGAAAAATCAATCCGGCCTCGTGCCTGTCATTCAAACCGACATCCAAGCTGAGAAAGTATCCATTTGGAGTGGCACCGCCTCTGGTCATCCTCTTCGCGGCCTGTGGCTCAAGAACACCAGTCCACTTACCTTGGATGGCGGAAGTTTCAGCGTCCTTGAGAGCGAAGTCTTTGCCGGAGAAGGTTTGACAGACCCCATCAAGCCCGACGACCGCCGCCTCATTTCTTATGCCACTGACCTCGGTCTCCTCGTTGACGTCGCCAAGAATAGCCAGCCCCAGCATGTGTCCCTGGTTAAAATCTCCAAGGGCATCCTCACCGAGCAAAGCTTGTTGCATGAACGCACCCTTTATACCGTTCGTAATCAAGGAGCCGCTCGAACCTTGGTGATCGAACATCCGGCGCGGCCTGATTGGTCTCTGGCCAGAGGCCACACCGAACCTGACGAAAAGGCCTCCAGCCTCTATCGCTATCGCGTCGAGGTCCCTGCCAAAGCCACCGCTTCACTACCCGTTGAGGAAGTCAGAACTTTATCGACTTCCTACCAGCTTTCGGATTTGACCGATCTTCAAATCGCTTTGTTTGTCCAGCGTGGTGAGCTCCCTCCGCCGATGGCCGAGGCGCTTGGCAAAATTACCGCGCTGAAGGCCGACATCGCCAAGCTGGAATCCGAAATGGAAGACCGCCAGAAAGATATTGATCGCATCGTCGAAGACCAGGGTCGCCTGCGTGAGAACATGAAAGCCCTGCGTGGTACCTCGGAAGAAAAAGCCTTGCTGTTGCGTTATACCCGCCAACTGGACGAACAGGAAACCCGGCTCGAAGCGCTGCGAAAAACAATTCAATCCACGGAAGCTCAGCGCGATAAATTGAATGCGCAGCTGGAAGATATGATTGCAGGTTTACAACTCGAAGCGACGCTGTAGCCGCCTTGCAAGCTTACGGACGCGGTCCCGCATCCTTCAGTGCCTCCGGCGCAGCGGGATGACCGGAGTCATCTTTCAGTCCTTCGAAGCCTTCTCGTTTCAATCGGACATCGCCATCGACAAGCACCGTATACTCCGCGTTCTGCTGTATCGACAGATCTTTGCTTGCCAGCGCCACCGCCGACCCGCTCGAAGTCGCCGTAGCCTCTTCATAAACGCGCAGCGGGACCACCTCGCCGTCGTCCAGTCGCAGTGAGGTAATCGAGAACGCCAGCCGCCCCGAGTGCCCGAAGCGCTTCTTCGGCTCCGCCTCCGCGATTGCCCCAGTTACTTTCGCTCCTTTGCTCAACACCGGCACACCTTCCACCACCACGTCTTCCAGAACCTCCAGCTCCACCGCATCCCCGGTGTGCGCCGTCGCCGAAGAAATTGTTTTCACCATCTTCAAACCTACCGGCGTATTTTTCTTCAATGTGAACGTCGGGATTGCCGCAACCGCGGCGCTGGCCTGCCCGGGCCGCTTGTCATAGTGCACCCGCTCTCGCGGCAGTTGTGTCAAGGGCGTCGGCAGTTGGCCTCCGGATTCATCTTTCAAGATGGCCACACTGGTTTGCGCCACGAACCCGACCTCCCCTTTAGCCGTTTTCACCCCGTAATAATATTGATAGCGCAGCGTGATATGCACGATTTCCCCGCATTGCAACGTGCCCGCCACTTGTAGCGTGCTCATCGACTGGTAAAGGTAAATGTAATCGTCGCTGCGCGCGCACTCGATGCGCCCGATATTCTGAGCGCGCCCCGCAACCCCCATGAATAAACAAGCTGCTGCGCCCCCCAACAGCACTAAAATCCGCATCCCCAATCCGCGTTCCCAGCCCGGCTTGACTTTCATTCTCTTATCCCAGCGCAAACTTCCAACCCTGGCAAAAGCTATCGTTTAGTACTGTGCATAAAACGATACGCGAGTCAAAAAAGGTTTAATCGACTTGCAGGAATGAAACGCAACGAGCACCGCGGTGCATTCCATTTAGCCCAACGCGGCGCGACTCTAAGCTCTTTTTAGTAGGCACACCCCAGTCCACGGATACTCCGGCGGAATGGGCTGTGGTTCCGGCAGTAGTGCGAGAAAATGCGCCGGAGCGCGCGCCATTTCCGCGGCCCGTTTCAAAATTCCCTGCGTCTCTGTGGCTTCCCATCCGTACGGCTTGAAAAAGTTGACGCCCTCCGGTGGTCCAAACTGAAATCCGGTGCTCGTCTCGCTCAGTCGCGCGCCAACGGTCTGTTGCATCACGATCATTTGAATCGTCGATGCCAGGTCCACGATCCAATTCTGAATATGGGCCGCGTCCGCTAAGTCCCGCGACAATGCCGCCACTTCGTCAGCAGCAAAATAAATCAACATCCCTTCCGACAGCACCGCAATTCTCTTCGCCCGCTTGTTCAGGTCCGCAAAAAGTTTCCGCCGCTCTGCAATTGCGGACAAATCCAGCGCTATTCTTTCCACCCGGCAGCGCGCTTCATCGTTCGCCAAAATTGCTTCTTTATAGCCAATCACTTCCGCGAAATCGACTTCGATCCACTGCAGTTCAGGTTGCAAATCCATGCGGTAGGGCCGCGCATCCAGTCCCGCAGCTAGATTCACGATCATATCCGCGCCCTCCTCCAGCACCCGATAAATAAACCCATCGAACAGGTACGTGCGCATGGCCCAAGACCATTCCGATTTTTCCTCCACTCCCATGCGGTCAGGAATGCGACCTTCCGGATCACTCGCTAGCCGTATTGCATAAGGATCCCGGAACAGCGCGTCCGTTCGCCGCGTCTCTTCTGCCCGGAAATGCGCCGCCCACAGCGCCGTATCGCGCACCCCAGCCATTCCGGCCCGCCGTCCCATCGACTGCCCAGCTCCATCCGTCACGCTTTTAACCTCGAATTTGCTTTTGCGTGCATCCTAAACCGTCCCGAAAATTGTTTCTAAACGGCACATCCCGCAAAAGGAAAAGCCGCACACTTTTATAAATCGCTTTGCGCGACTTACTGCACGTGTGCGGCCTTCTTCTTCCTGCTCTATCTTCCTGCTATACGATCCCGCTCGCCCAGCTGCGCCTGCTTAATTACTTCCCGTCGTGATCGCCATCTGCTCCGATAGCCGATGCTGTCTGCTTCGCCTGCGCTGCCGAGCTGATCGATACCGTGTCGTGCGGTATCGCGCTAGCTTGGCTAGCAACCTGCTTCTGTGACGATTGTGCATGCGAAACTGCTTGCGCCTGGGATGCTTGCTGACTTGCAGGAATCGCGTTCACGCTCATATGGTTTCCTCTAAGTCTGCTATCGGCTATTTGCCACTTAACTTAATCCGCCAAATTAGAGAGTTCTCATCGTCAAGAGTTCGCTTAATACGATCTCCCCATCCCACTTGCCCATGGACGGAATTCTGCGCCTCTTATAGCATCCCGCCATGTCCAAAGCGAGTTCCTCAAAGCGCCCCCCGGCCAAGCGTCCCCCGAGACCCAAGCTGCGAACTGTAGATGAATATATCGCCGCTCTTCAGGAACCTGCTCGCGGCACCCTCAACAAAATTCGTGCTGCGGCCCGTTCCGCCGCTCCGCCCGACGCCACCGAAGTCATCAGCTATGGCATTCCGGCGCTGAAACATCGCGGCGTTATAATTTGGTTCGCCGCCTTTGACAGGCATTGCAGCTTGTTTCCCACCGCCTCTGTGATTGACACCTTCAAGAAAGAGTTGCAGGGTTACACCACGTCCAAGGGAACCATTCAATTTCCGATCGACAAACCCCTCCCCAACGCCCTGGTCAGAAAACTGGTCCAGGCTCGCGTCCGTCAAATCCAGAGCAAAGAGCTTCGCTCGACGCGCCGTGACTCTTAAACTCCGCTTTGTTTTTTGAATTCTTTCACTAGCCGGGCTCCCGCGCTATTAAACCCGGTAACTATCCCGCCCCACAGGTGTTTGTCGCTCCACAGCACCTCACCGGTGTTTGCGTCGAGCACCGTCAGATACGCGTATTCCCTAAAATTAGGTTACGTTACCTTCGGGTTGTAACAATTATGTCGTCCCTCTTCCACGAATCAATACCTCGGCTTGGCCGTTCCAGCCCTCCTCACACTGGTAATATCGAAAATCTCATTCTGTGAAATAATAGAGTTCCCCTTGGCATTCAGCTACATCTTGCCGCCCCCGGAAAACCTATGACGGATCGCATTGCAATCACTGGCGCTACAGGCTACATCGGCGGACGTCTCGCCCCTAGACTTCTCGAAGCTGGCTACGCCATTCGCTGCCTGGCGCGCTCCACGGAAAAATTGCGAGACCGCGAGTGGGCCGCCAACCCTGACGTCGAAATCCAATCTTGCGATCTCAACAATGTGGAAGCCCTTACCGCCAATCTGCGCGGCTGCTCAGCGGCCTTTTTCCTGGTTCACTCCATGACCTCCGGCGGCGGCGACTATGCCGAGCGCGACCGCACCATCGCGCAAAACTTCGCGGAAGCCGCCAATCGAGCCGGCGTGGAACGCATCATTTATCTAGGTGGCCTCGGCGAAACTGGCGAGGGGCTCAGCAAGCATCTGGCCTCCCGCCGCGAAGTGGAAGAGGCCCTGGCATCCGCGGGCGTTCCCGTCACGGTTTTGCGCGCCGCCATGATCATTGGGTCCGGCTCTGCCTCGTTTGAAATCGTGCGCTATCTGGTGGAACGCCTCCCCGTAATGATTACTCCCAAGTGGGTGAGTACCCCTTGCCAGCCGATTGCCGTTCGCAATGTCATGGCTTACCTGATCGGGGTTCTCTCGCGGCCGGAGACCGCGGGGCAGACCTACGATATCGGTGGACCGGAAGTGCTGAGCTACATGGAAATCATGCGCATCATGGCTGAGGAGTTGCACTTGCCTCGCCGCCTGATCATCCCCGTCCCTGTTCTAACTCCCCGCCTCAGCTCCTACTGGATCCATCTCATTACTCCGCTGCGCTCCACCATCGCGCAGCCCCTTGCCGAAGGCCTTAAAAATCCCGTGGTATGCCGCGAAGATCGCATCACCCACGCAATCCCTCAGCAACTCCTCAGTGTGCGCGAGGCGATACGCGCTGCTCTCACTAAAATTACCGAGCGCCAGGTCGAGACCAATTGGTCCATGGCTGGTCCTATTCCCGGAGATCCCGATTGGGCTGGCGGCACCGTCTATCGCGATACTCGCTCTCAGGAAATCGACGCCCCCGCCAGCGCCGTATTCCGCGCTGTCTGCTTACTTGGCGGCGCTCACGGTTGGTATGGCTCCGATTGGCTGTGGCGCATCCGCGGCCGCATCGACCTGTTCGCTGGTGGCCCAGGTCTTCGCCGTGGCCGGCGTGACCCGGAAAACGTTGGCTATGGCGAAGCCATCGATTTCTGGCGCGTCGTCGGGTTCGAACGCAACCATCGCCTCACCCTCCGCGCCGAAATGAAACTCCCCGGCGAAGCCTTACTGGAATTTTGTGTGCTCCCCAAAGGCCCCAACGCCTGCACTCTTGAACAACAAGCCATCTTTCAGCCCCGCGGACTCTTCGGAATCCTGTACTGGTATTCGGTATTGCCATTTCATAACATCGTCTTCTCCGGCATGCTCCATGGCATTCAGCGTCAAGCCCTGCAAATCGCCGCGCGCGATCGCACCACCCTCGCCCCCGCCACCCCCTGATCCATCATTCGATCACCCAGCGCCTTCGATTGCTCGCCCTCTCGCGCTGGCATGCCGTCCCACCTATCCCTGAACTATTACCGGCCACCCCATTCTCAGTTTAGCTCTTGTCGCCGCACTCCCACCCCCCGGCTTACCTCCACAATGAGGAATTGTACTTAACAAGTATATGACTACAAGGTATAATGGTCGGGATTTCCAGCGCGACCGCTGTGGTTATTTATCTTTTAGGGTGTCCTGCCGCCGCCCGTGAGGCGGCCTCTCGATTCGGCTGGAGCGTCGAAGTCCGAATTCGCGTAAGTTGCAGCACTCTCTTGTGCGTCTCTTGTGCACTCTTTGCGCTCTTTTTCGTGCACCGATCGTTTGTTTTCAACATTTTGTGGGCTCTTTCCTGCAAATGTGGGGGGTACCCTAAATTCTGCAATTTTCATCGCCGGGGGCCGTGCCGCTACGAGATGAGGGTCCGGACCTTTGGAGGCAACGTTGAATTTGAGCGGCTCGCGTCAACGTTGTCCCGTCAAACGCCGATGAGGACAACTTTGCGAACCGTTGGTCGGCGCGCCTTCATTGTGTTAGGCTGTGGCTGCGAAAACGCTCCGGCTTCGACACGCGTGTCCCGCGTAGACGCCAGAGTTCTCTCCCGCATCGTCCCTGCCTGGCGCTCTCGAGTGCCTAAGTGCCTTCAGAGACGGCGGTCGAGTCACCGGATCGTTATCGATGAAAAGGACCTAACCACGCCATGCCTGCCACCCAGTCAGCGCCGCGCGCCGAAACAAAGCCCATGGAAATTAAGCTCGCCCATTCCCCGGATTCCGACGACGCTTTCATGTTTTACGCCCTGGCCACCCACAAGCTTCCGACCCCGGGTTACAAATACACCCACGTTCTGGCCGACATCCAAACCCTCAATGAAGCTGCCCTCACCGAAACCTACGACGTCACCGCGGTCAGTTTCGCCGCTTACCCCTCGCTCCGTGATAAGTACATCCTGCTCGATTGTGGCGCCAGCTTTGGCGAGAATTATGGCCCCATCGTGGTGGCTTCCAAGCCCATGCGCAAAGAAGAGCTGGCCGGCAAGCGCATCGCCGTCCCGGGATTAAAAACCACCGCGTATCTCACCCTCAAGTTGTTCGAGCCCAGTTTTGAACCCGTGGTAATGCCCTTCGACAAAATTCTCGATGCCGTGCAGGCCGAATCCGTCGATGCCGGCTTGCTCATCCATGAAGGCCAGCTCTTGTTTCCCCAGTTGGGCCTGCATCGCGTTATGGATCTCGGCGTATGGTGGCATGAACAAACTTCTTTGCCGCTGCCGCTCGGTGGCAATGCCGTTCGCCGCGCGCTGGGTCCCGAACTCGGCCGCCACATCGCTCGCACTATTCGTGACAGCGTGGAATATGGCCTTGGACATCGCGACGAAGCGCTCAATTACGCGATGCAATTTGCGCGCGACATGGAAACCGAAACCGCCGATAAATTCGTCGCCATGTACGTCAATAAATGGACCCTCGGCTACGGCGATCGCGGCAAACAGGCCGTTACCGAATTGATCAATCGCGGTACCGCGGCCGGCCTACTTCCCGGCCCGCCCTCCGTCGAATTCCTCAGCGAAGAATAAAGCCGCCCGATTTCTCATCCGGCCCGTGCCACTATCCGCTGAGGGTACTCGATGAATATTGGGGATTTTTCAAGGCGCCTTCCTCTTCTGGCAATTTTCTGTTTCATTTCATTTCAATCGGCCAGCGCGCAAACCGCCTCCGAACTTCAGGATCATTCCGCAAAACGGGAAAACACTAAAGACACCTGGCCGCAGCAGCCAGCCCGCGGCGCCCATGCCATGGTAGCCACCGATGAACCGCTTGGTTCGCAAGCAGGCGTGGAAATTCTGAAACGCGGCGGAAACGCCATCGACGCTGCCGTAGCCGTGGCCTTCGCACTGGCCGTGGCGGAACCGGCCGCGGGAAATATCGGTGGCGGCGGATTCATGCTGGTGCGCCTGGCCGGCGGGAAGACCAATTTCTTCGACTACCGCGAAGTGGCTCCCGGAAAAGCCACCCGCGACATGTATGTAAAGGACGGCAAACTCATCCCTGACGCCAGCACTCTTGGCTTTCGCTCGGTGGCCGTTCCGGGTACCGTCGCGGGCCTGGAATTGGTTTTGAGATCGCACGGCACCATGAAACTGGCCGATGTGATGGCCCCCGCGATTCGTCTCGCTAAAGAAGGCATCCCGGTAACTGAAAAATTGGTCCGCGAATTCGACGAAGAAAAATCCGGGCTGCAGCAATTTTCGGTCAGCAAGCGCATCTTCCTGAACAACGGCAAAACGTACCAGGTTGGCGAGGTTTTCCGCCAACCTGAACTCGCCGCCACCCTGCAACGTATCGCCAAGCTGGGCGCCGCGGATTTTTATCGCGGCGAAACCGCCCGCATGCTGGTCGCCGATATGCAAAGCAACGGCGGCATTATTTCCAGCGAAGATCTCGCGAGCTATCAACCGAAGGTGCGCGAGGTTCTGCGCGCGCGCTATGAAATCGATGGACACCGTTGGGATGTACTGACGTCTCCACCTCCAAGTTCCGGAGGGGTCGCGGTGATTGAAGCTCTGAATATGCTGCAGCAAACGCAGCTCAAAGGTTGGGACGATCCGCAAAGTGTCCACATGGTGGTGGAAGTGATGCGCCGGGTTTTTGCCGATCGCGCCGCGTATCTGGCCGATGCGGATTATTCCGATGTGCCCGTCGCGGGGCTCATCAGCGAGTGCTACGCAAAGGAGCGCGCCGCTGGCATCGATTCCCAACGCGCGTCTTCCAGTGCGGAAGTGAAAGCCGGCACTCCGCACGTGTGCGGAATTTCCGCTAAGAGTGCGACGCCTCCCAATACTCTTGTCAGCCTCGGCGAAGGCCCGCACACCACGCACTTCTCGGTGGTCGATGCCGCAGGCAACGCGGTGGCCAGCACCTACACGCTGAATGACAGTTACGGATCGCACGCTACCAGCAGCGCGGGCTTCCTGCTCAACGATGAAATGGACGATTTCACCACCCAACCCGGCGTGCCCAACGCGCTCTTCGGTTTAATTCAATCCGACGCGAATGCTATAGCGCCAAATCATCGGCCGCTGAGCTCCATGACTCCGACGATGTTGTTGCGTGACGGCCAGTTGAGTTTCGTCACCGGTTCTCCAGGAGGGCCCACCATCATTTCCGCCACGCTACTAAGCGTTCTCAACTGGATGCGTCTAGGCATGGATGCGCAAGCCGCCATCAACGCTCCGCGTTTTCATCATCAATGGCTTCCCGATGAAGTTTTACTCGAAAAGGAGTTTTCTCCATCGTTTGAAAAAGCTCTAAATGCCCGCGGTCACGCCACCAAGCGCCGCGGCCACATCGGCCTGGTCAACGCCATTGGCATCGATACGCAAACTGGCGATCGGCTGGGGGCCGCCGACCCTCGCGACCGCGGCTCCGCTATCGGTTACTGAGGGAGTTTGGCAATTTATATACTGTTTAGGGAATTGGTCTTGCCTGACTCGCGTCAACCTTGCCAACTCAACAACGCGCAACGCATCCGGTAGGAATATAATTCTCCCACCCACTTATGCGCAGACTCCTGTCCACTTACCCCTTCATCTCCCGCAAAGTCACGCCTGAACTTTTGGGGCAGATCGCGCACGCCGGCTTTGAAGGCGTGGAACTGTTTTGTTCGCGCAGCCATTTTGATTACACCTCCGCCTCCGATATCCAGGCCATGGCCGAGGCGCTGAATACCAGCGGCCTTCTTCTCGCATCGCTGCATGCGCCCAACAGCCGCGATCTGAGCGCCACTCGCGAGGGTGGTTTGCCTCTTTCCATCTGCGAAGTGGAGCGGGTGCGCCGCGTCGAAGCCATGGACGAATTGAAACGGGCCATCGATGTGGCCGAGAATTTGCCGTATGCCCGGATGATTCTGCACATGGGCGGCTCCCGCGAAACCGCCGACCCGCGAAAACTCGACGCGGCCTTCAGCACCCTGGAGCATCTCGTGTTGCACGCGCACCATTGCGGCGTAACTCTGTGTCTGGAAAACACCCCCAGCGAAATGGGCGATCCTCATTACCTTCGTAATTTTGTGGATGAAACGCGACTTTCCGGTTTGCGGTTTAATTTTGATGTCGGGCACGCTCACCTGTGCGATGGTCCGGAGGAAGAACGCATCGAAAAATGCTTCGAGCCGATGCGTGAACTGGTCGCCAGCGTGCACCTGCACGACAACCACGGCGATAAAGATGAGCACCTCCCCCCGTACGCAGGAACCATAGATTGGCCCACGGCGGTAAAAATTCTCCGAACTTCTCCTGAAGCGGAAAAATTGCCCATAGTACTGGAATTAAAAGAAAAAACCGGACCGGACGCCATTGGCGCGATCGAAGTCCTGGAGTCCGCGCGCGCGGCCATGGACAAATTTGAAGAAGAGTGGGGCTAGCAACCCCGGCGGCAACCGTTCTATTTGACTGGCCGTTCACGATTTACACCCGCCGCTGCTAACATAGACTTCAAGCGCAAACTCACGGCTTCGCGCGTGTTCGGACGCGTCCGGATTTAAATAAATTCCAGAACCAGGAAAGCGACGAATGGCCATTATTTCGATCGAAGAGGCCGGCAAGTACGACGGGCAGGAAGTTACCATCCGCGGCTGGCTATACAACTTGCGGGAGTCCGGCAAGTTGATGTTCCCGATTTTTCGCGACGGTACCGGGGTCATTCAGGGTGTCTGCGCACTCAAGGAAAATCCGGAAGCGTTCCAGGCCTTGAAGGGGTTGACGCAGGAATCCAGCGTTATCGTCAGCGGCAAAATTCGCGCCGAGCAACGCGCTCCGGGCGGATTTGAGATGGGCGTCACGAAAATTCAGATTCTGCAGAAAGTTTCGGAAGCGCAGCCCTACCCGATTCAATTGAAGGAACACGGTGTCGATTTTCTTCTCGATCACCGGCATCTGTGGATACGAACGCCCCGCCAGGCCAGTATTCTGCGCATACGCGCCGAAGCCGTTCGCGCGGCGCGCAACTACATGGACAGCCAGGGCTACATTCTGACCGATGCTCCAATGTTTACGCCCGCGGCGTGCGAAGGAACTTCCACGCTGTTTGAAGTGAACTACATCGACGATCAAAAAGCCTACCTCACGCAAAGCGGCCAGTTGTATATCGAGGCCACGGCCATGGCGCTCGGGAAGGTGTACACTTTCGGCCCCACATTTCGCGCTGAAAAATCCAAAACCCGCCGGCATCTGACGGAGTTCTGGATGCTGGAACCGGAAGCAGCCTTCGCCGAGCTGGAAGATATGATGACCCTCGGCGAAGGACTGGTAAGCGCCGTGGTGCAGTCGGTGGTCGCGAACAAATCCATTGAACTGGAAACGCTTAAACGGGACGTCAAAAAACTCGAGAACGTGAAGGCTCCGTTTCCGCGAATCACTTACGAAGAAGCCGTAGGGGTCTTGAACAAGCACAATAACCCGGCGAAATTTGGCGACGATTTTGGCGGCGATGAAGAAACGATCATTTCCAATGAGTTCGACCGGCCGGTAATCATTCATCGCTACCCTTCGGCCATCAAAGCGTTTTACATGCAGCCGGATGCCGAGCGCCCGGAGCTGGCCCTGGCTTTCGACATGATCGCGCCGGAAGGCTACGGGGAAATCATCGGAGGCAGCCAGCGCATTCACGATTACGATTTGTTGCTGAAGCGCCTGCAGGAATACAAATTGCCGCAGGAGCCTTTTCAGTGGTATCTGGATTTGCGCCGGTACGGCAGCGTGCCGCACGCCGGCTTCGGATTGGGCCTGGAACGCACGGTGGCTTGGATTTGCGGCACTGAGCACATCCGGGAAGTGATACCCTTTCCGCGCATGATTTATCGGGTATACCCTTAATATCCGCAGCAGAAAGACTAAAAATGGCACAAAAAGTCAGGATTATCGGTGTGCCCATGGACCTGGGGCAAAGTCGCCGCGGTGTGGATATGGGGCCGTCCGCGCTGCGCGTGGCGGGTTTGCAGGCACGGCTCAAACAGCTTGGCCACCACGTGGAAGACATCGGCAATATTCCGGTGAAGCAAGCCGAAGAAATGCCTTATGGCGAAAAACGCGCCAAGTACATGGCGGAAATTGCCGAGACTTGCAACGACCTGGCGCTCATCGTGCAGAAATCCCTGGAAGAAAACTTCGTGCCACTGGTTCTGGGGGGCGATCATTCGATCGCGGCCGGGGCGGTGAGCGGAGTTTCCGCGCATTTCCGCAAGGAAAAAAAGCAGATCGGCTACATCTGGCTGGATGCCCACGGAGATATGAACACTCCGGAATCGTCGCCGTCCGGCAACGTACACGGCATGCCGTTGGCCGCGGTGATGGGTTACGGGGCGCCGGAATTAGTGGATCTTCTGGGTTTCAAACCGAAAGTGGAGCCGCAAAACATCGTGCTGGTGGGCGTCCGCGATCTGGATGTGCAGGAACGGCGACTGGTCAAGAAATCCGGTGTGCGCGTGTTCACCATGCGCGATATTGACGAACGGGGCATGCGCGAAGTGATGGCCGACGCGCTCAAGTACGCCACCGACGACACCGACGGGATCTCCGTGAGCCTGGATATGGATTTTGTGGATCCCTCGGACGCCCCTGGCGTGGGAACGCCAGTGCGCGGCGGAGTCACCTATCGCGAAGCGCACTTAGCAATGGAAATGATCGCGGACAGCGATGCGATGGCCTCCATGGAAGTGGTGGAAATTAATCCGGTCATTGATGAGCACAATCGCACGGCGCTCCTGGGCGTGGAATTGATTCTCTCCGGGTTGGGCCAGAAAATACTGTAAGGGGATGGTTGTGAGCAGCTAACCGCCTAAGGCGCCGCCTGCGCCTTCGGGCAATTCGATCTGATATTTGGTGCGTGCTTTTTCGCGATGCTGTTCCAGGGCCAAATCAATTAATTTGCTGAGCAGTTCGCGAAAAGGGATGCCGTTGGCTTCCCACAATTTTGGATACATGCTGATGGAAGTGAATCCCGGAATGGTGTTCACTTCATTCAGGAAGATTTTTCCTCCGCGCTTCTCGATAAAAAAGTCCACGCGGGCCATGCCGCTCAATTCCAAAGCGCGGAAGGCGACAACCGCCAGAGCCTGAACTTTTTTGATTTCCGGTTTTTTTAATTTTGCGGGAATCAAAAGCTGGGTGCCCTCTTCCAGATACTTGGCGGCGTAATCGTAGAACTCGCGATGGGGAACAATCTCGCCGGGAATGGAAGCCTGGGGATCATGATTTCCCAGGACCGACACTTCAATTTCGCGGGCGCTTACAGCGCGTTCGACTAATATTTTCATGGCGAATTCCGAGGCCAGATCCAGCGCCGGTCCCAACTCCGCACGCGAATGCACTTTGGTCATACCCACGGAGGAGCCCAGCGTCGCGGGCTTTACAAAGACGGGGTATTTAAATTTTTTCTCCACCGCTCGCCGAATATCTTTTGGCTGGCGCTCCCAATCCGCGCGTTGCACCGCGATCCATGGCACCACCGGAATTCCGGCGACTTGCATCAGGCGCTTGGCAACATCTTTATCCATGCCGATGGCCGATCCCAGGACGCCCGCTCCCACAAAGGGCAGGCCGGCAAGTTCCAGGAGCCCTTGCATGGTGCCGTCTTCGCCAAAGGTGCCGTGAATGACCGGGAAAATCACATCGAGATGCTCTCGCTGCGAGCTGCCATCGAGGGTCATCAGCGCATGCGCAGTGGGATCGGCGCTCAGCACCACGCGCTGGCCCGCACGCATGATTTCGGGTAACAGTTTCTGCGCACTCGTGCCAGTCAACCAGTGACCTTCCTTGGTGATGCCAATGGGCACGGCTTCGTATTTTTGAGGATCGAGTCCGCGAATGATGGAGGCGGCGGAAGCCAGCGAAACTTCATGTTCGCCGGAGCGGCCACCAAATAAAACGCCAACACGCAGCTTGCCTGGCGAAGAGCTCACTGAAGAATTTCCATCTCTCTAGGATGGCACTACTATGGCGGGAAGCTGAACGACTTGTCTTTGGTGAGCACCCAAACGCTCAACACCCGGGTCTTACGATTTTTTTCCTGATCTCCGGCATCGGGCATGGGCGAAAAAGGACTAAGCGCCACGCGCACGGCAATCGCGTTTGCGCCTATGGGGGAATTGACCTTGAGGATTTTGTAACTTTTCACCGGGCCGTAATAGCCATCCGGTCCCCAGTCGGCCATGAAATCTTTCATGGCGTAACTGCTTCCCGGTTTCCACAACTCGTAAGCCTTAGACATATCGCCGGCGACCAAAGCGTCGAAGAAATGTTCAGCGGCGCGTTTTTCGGGATAGTAACGGAAGGCAAAATACAAAATGAGCAAAAGAGCAAAGCCCAGAGCGGCCACGGTGAAAGCCATGGCTCGAGACTTTTCGATTTTATCGGCAGGTGGTTCAAGTAACGACATGATTTTCTCCTGCCCCGCGAGCAGTGAGAATCAGTATAGCGTAAGCGCTCAGGCGATTTGCGCCGGCGAAACTATCGGGGCTGATCCTTCACTATTCTTTAGCGAGGACGGCTTCCTCGGGAAGCATCACAGGGATATCGTCGCGCACGGGATAAAGGCGTTTACAAGATGAGCACTTGAGGCCCGATGAATCGGGGAGCAAGACCACTGGAATTCTACAAACGGGACAAACCAAAATATCCAGTAGCCCCTGGGGAATCGCCACGCAAGGCCTCCGTCTACAAGCTAGAACTTTAACAAAGCCCGAGGGAAAGGACTAAACCGTCCGAACCATTGCTGGCCTTGGCGTTCAGGGTACACGTCCGCAACCTAAACTCAAGTTCAGTCCGGTTTTCCCTACACTGAAAAAGTAACGGAACCAAGCGCATCCCCTCCCTCCTCTACAGCGAACTCGTCACGTCTGGAAAAGGAACGTCCTCTAGAATTGCTGGAAGGGTGTGTCAATACCCAATGAAAGCAACCATTGAAGAGAATCTTGTGAACACAGAACAACTGCCACGTCGCACTCCGCGGTTTCCGTTCTCAGCGGAAGCGGAAGTCATCCGCCCTGACAATTTATTGGTGGATAAGACCCGGGTAAATGAGCTTAGCCTGTATGGCTGCTACCTGGATACCAAAACCCCGCTGCCGCGCGGCTCGCAGGTGACGGTAAAAATTATTTCAGGAAACCAATTTTTCGAAGCTACAGCTACGATTATTTACGCGCAGCCGACTCTGGGGATGGGCGTGGCTTTCCGTGAAGTGAAGCCGGTATATCTAGCGGTGCTGCAAAAATGGCTGCGCCAGGCGTTGGACAAACAGAACGCGCCGCCGCCTTCGATCGACGATTTTGGAGCGGAACGGGACGTCTAGAATTTCCGTTTCGAAGCCCGGCGCACGCAGCGGTCTTCAACAATCACTTCCAGCAAAGAACTTCGGAGAGATTACGTTTGCGAGATTACTTTTGGTTGAGGCGTTGTCTCGCGTAGGTGGCCCAGGAACTGTCGGGATCGAGTTCCAGATATCTGCGCCAATGACGGCGAGCTTCGGCGTAGGCGCCGATTTTGTCGCACACAAAAGCCAGATTGTAGTGGGCGTCGGCGTGATCAGGGTCGAGTCGCACGGCGATGCGCAAATGACGGCGAGCCTGATCGGCTTTGCCGGTTTCTTCCAAGACGCTGCCAAGATTGAAATGTGAGAGCACGTGGTTGGGGTGTAATTCCACGGCGCGGCGAAAAAGCAGCGCGGCGTCGGCCAGCGATCCTTGCTCGTAAGACAACATTCCCAAATTATTCAGCGCGTCGACGTGACCCGGTTCGAGGTCCAGCGCGCGCTCGTAAGCCTCGGCAGCGGCGCGCATGGCCTGGTCGGAGGTGCTGCGCTCTTCGTGTTCCACGCCCAGGGACACCCACTCATCGGCACTGCGCTGGGGCATCACGCGGACTTTCGGGGCGAGTTCGCGGGTTTCGAAATTCAGCAGGGTTTGCCCGGAGATGGGCTCCAAATGCATGCCGGCGCGTTCCACGATGATGTCCCGGCCATTGGAGCGGATGCGCAGCTCGGTCAGCGGAGAGGTGACGCCAGCGAGTTGCTTCTGCAGCGCCAGGATGGCGAGGCGCAGGCGCTGCGCGGACATTCCTTTTTCGATCAGCTGTTTGGCGGTACGGAGAGTGATCAGATCGCGGAAGTCGTAGGTCTTCTCGGCGCCTTTTTTTCGGGGGGCTACCAGTTCCAGTTTTTCCCAGTAGCTTAACTGCTTCTCGCTGACATTCAGCATGCGTTGAAATTCGCGCCGCGAGAATCGATCCGACGTTGCCATCGTTTAAGGGCTAGCCTGTGGCCTTCTTTTTCTCTTTCTTGGTTGCCGGAGCTGCGGCGGGAGGAACCACGCGCAATGGTGGCTTCTTGGCGCTCGCTGCCGGTTTAGCATTAATACTCTTTCGCAGCGCGTCCATCAAGTCGATCACCGGAGCGCGCTCGGTATGTACCGGGCCGGAGACTTCCTGGCCTTTTTGTTTCGCGGAGATCAGCGCGCGCATGCTTTCCTGATATTCGTCGCGATATTTTTCCGGTTCGAAAGTGGCGGCCAGGCTTTCGATCAGTTGCATGGCTAGTTTCTTTTCCTGCTCCTTGGGCTCCACTTTGTCCTGATGGGTGAACTCCGCGACGGCGCGAATTTCGCTTTGATAGAACATGGTGTGCAAGGTCATACCTTCCGGGCGCGGGCGAATGACCACAATGTGCTCGCGCTGGTGCATGGTGACCTTGGCGATGGCTGCGTAGCCGGATTCTTCCATGGCTTTCAGCAGCAGGGAGTAGGCTTTCTTGCCTTCGTCTTCGGGAGTCAAATAATAGGAAGCGTCGTAATACAAAGGATCGATTTCATCGACCTTGACGAATTCCAGAATCTCCATGGCGCGCGCGGATTCAGGTTCAATCTTGTCCAGATCTTCGTCTTTGAACAGCACGTACTGATCTTTTTCGTATTCGTAGCCCTTGATAACTTCCGAGCGCTCCACTTTGCGGTCGCAAGTGGGGCAGAAGAGCGGCATCTTGAGGCGCGAGTGGCAAACTTCATGGAGCTGGTTGAGGCTGATGCGCTCGCCGCGCGCGGCGGTGAACAAGCGAATGGGAATGGAGAGTAGCCCGAATGACAAATAGCCTTTCCAGACCGAAGACGCCATGTAGGACTCCTCAGGTGCAGTTGTGTGCCGGTTAAGGGTTTCGAGTAAGGTTAGACGGCGCTAGCGGGTCGCGCAAGGCGAATTGAAGGCGAAAGCGCTGAACTCCGCAACAAGGACAGCTTGTTAAGTGGGTGTTTCACTGGGGCTCGGGGGGGCATGCTCAGGCGCGAGATTACTGAAGTTTTGGCCTGCTGGACTTTGCCCTATTGAACTTTGGGGTCCGCTTCGCTGCCCACCGCGCCGCCGTGATCCGCAGCGTGCCAGGCTCCGGCGGGGTCTCGAAAAAAGGAGCGCTTGCCGGTGCGGCCGTAAACGGATGGCGTGGCGGACAATTCATACGTGGCCGGGGCGCCCATGGCGTCCGCACCGATGATGATAATTCTGAATTCGTAGCCGTCTTTATGGCCGGTCGCGAATTCTTCGTCGAGCAGCCCGGCTTTTTCTCGCGTGGCGGCCAAAGGTTTTTCTGGGGCATCTTTGCGACTGGCAATTAGCCGTGGGGGACCTAAGACGACCAGCGATTCGGGCAGGCGGAAATAGGTGCGGCGGTAAGCTTCCACGGCATCGCCAAGTTTTTTTAGATTCTCGAAGGCGGTGCCTTCATTGGCGTCGGCTTCCGCGGAATCCCACTCAACTTCAAGCGCGGGTAAATCGAGCAGCAGCAAGCCGAGGGAGAGCAAACGCCATTGTCCGTCTTCGCGCACCAGGCCCATGTTCACTTGATGGACGCTCACGCCTGTGGAATCGGTGGCATCGCGAAGCTCCATGGGCAGGAAAGCGATGTTGTCGCGCACATCGGCGCCGCCAATGGCCATTTCCGTGGTGACGTCCGGAGTTTCGCAGCGCACGATGGGGCGTCCGGCGGGATTAGCGGTGGCGCTGGCCTTGCCCGGCACATTCAAGAGCACCACACGTTTCATGAGGGCCACACGCGCCGCGGGAGTCAGCCGGTCAAAGGATTGTTTGCTGCGCGCGGTGAGGAAGCGCGAAAAGGCGGCTGCGTCCTGAGCGCATGCCGCTTGTAATACGTCGCGCAGGGCTGCGGATGGGCCGGCAAGCGTACTGGATGCCGCCGAAACTGGAGGCGCGGAGTCGCCGGGCTGCGGGACCGCTGCAGCCGGAATGCTGGTGGGCGAGTCGTCCTTTCGCGAGCTGGATTCTTGGGCCCGCGATGAAGTGGTGTACATCGCAAAGGTCAACGCCAAAACACCTGCGGCGAGAAGCGAGCTAAGCGCACCGCGATTCGCCACCGATCTAAGGGCGTGTGCCATTCAGGCCTTTGCGGGACTTAAAATTTCGGCAAGATTTTGCGTGAAGCTTGAGCGCGGCATGACTTCGTCGCATCCGGCGTTACGGGCTTGCTCGGCCAATTCGCGCTGTACGTGCGACAGAAACGCGACAATGCGAATATCTTTTGCGGCGGCGCGTAGTTTTACGATGGCATCGATAGACTGGCTGCGGGCGTTCAAATCCACGATAACCAGTGCCGGGGGCGGATCCACCATGCTTAAAAGCGCGTCCGCAGTGGTGGCTACTTTGAACTCGATGCCCAGATGCTTGGCGGTTTCCGCCACCTTCATTTGAAAAAAAATGTCATCCATCAGCGCGACCACGCGTCCCATAGTCCTGAATCCTCTGGCAGCTATTATGCCTGCTTCCGTTTCGGGGAAAGCATTGGCAAAACGGTGGCCGACCGGGACAGACTGGCGGCCACCCTTCCGCAGTGGGTATGATGCGGTCAGGGATGAGAACGATGACTGAGAACTCAGCGACGCAGCGAACTGCCGGGCCCGAAGTAACGGTGTACACCCGTGCAGGTTGTCATCTGTGCGAGGAAGCGAAAACGGCGATTGCTCCACTGCTGAAAGAATTCCAAGCCAGCATGCGCGAAATTGATATCGACGGCGACAGCACGCTGGTGGAGCGCTTCGGATGCGACATTCCGGTGATTTACATCGGAAGAAAAAAGGCCGCGAAGCACCGCGTGAATCTGGAACAGTTTCGACGGCAACTGCAAGAGGCGACCGAGTAGATGGTTACGACGAGAACGTTGGCGGGGGAACTTCAAGCTTGAAGCGAACGGCGGCGCGGTAAACGCCCGGGCGCGAGAGGCTTAGTGACCGCCTTCCGGTTTGTGGGCGCCAACGGTTTCATCGGGGATGTCCCCGACGCGGCCTTTCACGCGATCGTACACGCTGACCTGACTGACCGATCCGATAGCCTCGTTGTAAAAAGTAGGCACGCCCACGGCGGTGCGCAGCTCTTCGTTGAATTTGCGGAGGCCTTCCAGGTGCGTTGCCAGGGCAGGGAATTTCAGTCCTTCGTCGGTCAGCAAAAATTTCTGATAGCCGGCATCCCACAGCCGCGTGAACTGGCCTTTCAGCATGATCGTGGGGATGATGGTGAACTGGTACAGCCCGTCGGTGCCCTGGCGAAATTCCGCGCCGGCGCCATACTTTTCAACTCGCACCACACCGCGGGTGCTGCCCACCGCAAATCCGAGGGCGGCCAGGCTCTCAATCTTTTTGGGATCGAATCGATCTTCGACGTTCCACATAGTGTCCTCAGATTACGACGCACCCGCCACGCTGTAAAGCCCGCGCATACCAGTCGCCAACGCAAGCATTTTGCACGCGGCTCACACGCGAGAACGCTTACGAGGCATCGCTATTATTGCAGCTGGTCCTGCAAGACCACCACGTCGCTGGAAACGCTAGTTCTTACCAGTGCCAACTGCTTTCCATCGGGCGACCACGCGAAAGCGTTCACTGTTTTTGCGGCCCCGGAACCTTGAAGAAAATTGGACAATCGAGATGCCGGTCCGCCGGAGAGCGGCTGTGTCCAGATGTTGGTTACGCCCTGCTCGGCGCTGGTGTAGGCGACGGCAGCGCCCCCCGGCATGACCGTGAGAAAGTTTGCATCCGGGCGCACTACGAATCTTGGGGTGATTTTTCCGTTTTCAATGGCGATGCTGTTAAGCGTGAGCTGGCCTCCGGCACGCAAATCGACGAGCAGCGATTTGCCGTCGCTGCTGACATCGAATTGATTGTCCGGGCGAAGCAAACCGGGTACCAAAATCTGCGCGCTCCCGCCTGCGGTAGCCATTTTCTTCAGTGAGCCATCGTTAAAGTCGTGATAAACGAGCGAAGCTCCGTCTGGCGTGCAGCGAAAATATTGATCTTCGTCGCCGGCCGAAATTCTTCGCAAGTTTGTGCCATGTACATCGACCCCATAGATGTGGGACTGGGCCGGATGGGAATTTTCGGTGCCGGTGAAGGCGATGATCTGTGGTCCGCACTTGTGGCCATCGTAAGACGACACGTTTTCCGCGTGAAGATCAGAGCGTGAGGCCCCTGGAAATTCGACAATGGAAATGCCCTGTTCTTGCCCGAAGGAGATCAAATGGTTGTTGTCCAGCCAGTCCAGCCAGCGGGCGTATCCGAGAGGCAGGCCGTGAGCATCGTCCACGGGCCCGGCCGCGGGATAGACGAGGATCGTTTCACGGCCGCGGATGGTATTGGTGACCAGGGTCTTGCCATCGGCGGTGAGACTGATGCCGCGGTAAGTGGAGGAGTCGTTGGTGATCTTGTGAAACTCTCCGGCGGGATAAGAAATGTAAGCGAGTTGTTGCCGGCCATCCGAAATGCGGCGGTAAATCAGCACGATGCCGCGGCCGGATGGCATCCAAGTCATGTCCGCCGGTTCGTAGGTGGGGTCTGGAAGGGCCAGCAACTGGCGGGTGGTGTTGCTACCCAGTTCGAGGATTTTGATATCCCACGGCTTCTCTGCCTGGTTCTCGCGTCCGACGGCAATCCGCTGACCGTCCGGGGACCACGCAGCCGCAACAAAGTCGGAAGTTTTACCGCTGGCCAAAACGGACTGAGCGCCGCCATCGGAACCGAGGGAAAGAATTTGCGATTGGTCGGGCCCGGGACTGTGCAAGCGCAGAAAGCTAAAACGTTTGCCGTCGGGCGAGAAATAAGGACGAGAATCAAGATCGCGGGCCAGGCGCTCCGCGGTGCCGCCCAGGAAAGGAATGCGATATAGATCGTAGGTGTTGGATTTGTCCTTGGCCAAAACACGAAAATAAATGTAGCTGGATTCCGGGCCGAATTGCAGTTCCGAGTAGGCCGCATCGCTGGGGGGAATGATCTGAGAATTGCTGTTGGTGGAAAGCTGCCGCAGCCACACGCCGCGTTTGCCGTCGGCTTCGCGCCGCAAATAGGCCAGGTATTTTCCGTCGGCGGAAATCGCCGAGACGCCGGCATCCTCGGAATTAGTCATGGCCTTCAGCGAGAAATTCTGGAACGGTGGAACATCCGGCTTATGCAGCAAGGCATAGAATCCGAAGCCGGCTGCGGCAAAAATGATCAAGCCAATCAGGGCCAACATACCTAGACCGAGAGAGTGTTTGCGGGCCACTTCGCCAATCGCGGATTTCGGAGCCGCAGTACCACGATCGGCGGGCGAGGCAACCGGAGGTGCCGGCGGCGTAGAGTCCTTGGCCGGATGGCGACCTGAAACGGAATCGCGTTTGAGGCGCTTGAGGTCGGCGCGCAAATCCGCAGCGCTTTGATAGCGGATGTCGCGGTCTTTCTCCAGGCATTTTTGGATGATGCGTTGCAAATCTTCGGGAAGCGCCGGATTGACAGCCAGGGGCGGCACGGGATCGCGGTTTAAAATAGCGTCGAAGATCACCGCGCTGGTTTTGCCTTGAAAAGGCAGCTGCCCAGACGAAAATTCATACAACACGGAGCCGGCGGAGAAAATATCGCTTCGGGCATCGATCTCGTCGCCGCGAGTTTGCTCCGGCGACATGTACGCGACGGTGCCTATGGCCGTTCCTGGGCTGGTGAGATTCTCGGCTGCGGTGACCCCCAAGGTTTCCGCATTGCTCGCAACGGCAGGATCCTCTTCTGTGAGTTTGGCGAGGCCGAAGTCCACAATTTTAAGCTGGCCCAAGTTATTCAGGAATAAGTTAGCAGGCTTGATATCGCGGTGAACGATGCCCTTGCGATGAGCCGCATCCAGTCCGTCAGCCATTTGAATACCGATGTCCAGGAGGCGCTCCAATGGGGGTATCGGGTGTTCGCGGTGATCGAGGCTGTGGCCTTCCAGAAACTCCATGGCGATGAAGGGTTTGCCATCGGCTTCATCGATTTCATAAATGGTGCAGATGTTGGGATGGTTGAGCGCTGAGGCGGTACGCGCTTCGCGAGTGAAGCGCTCCAGATTTGCGGAATTTTCTTTCATTGCTTCGGACAAAAACTTGAGCGCCACGCGGCGGCCCAGTTTTAAATCCTCGGCCAGAAACACTACGCCCATGCCCCCGCCCCCGAGTTTTTCAAGCACCCGATAGTGGGAAATCACCTGACCAATCATTTGCGAAGCAACCAGAAGTGCTTAGTTGATGCGCTGAAGTGTAAGATTGGCGCTCCTGTACGTCAACGTAGATGGCTGGCGGCGGCCCACCAGCGTATCTCGGTTCAAAACCCAGGAGATTGCTATTCTAGGTCCATGACGATTGCGCCTAGTCTACGGATATTTTGCCTGCTGGGAACTTTGCTGTTCGCCGGCCGTTCCTACGGCGGGGCCATTCGCGCGGCGGACGGCGCTACCAGCGTGGGCGATGCGCGAAAACAAATTGAAACCAACATGGCTACGCCGGAGGGCAAAGCTTACGACGACAAGATCGGAGCGGAATTCATGCAGAAGCATGTGGCGACGTTGCGCTCCTGTAAGAAGTCGGCAGGCGGCGAGATTAAGAACTTTTGGCTGCTCATGAAGCTGGACGGCAACGGCAAAGTCCTGGAGATTTTGCTGTATCCCGAAAGCAAACTCGGCGCGTGCACACGCGAGACCCTGCTGACGGCTAATTTCTCGCCGCCGCCGCATGCCGCTTACTGGGTGGGCATCTACTTGAAGCTCGTAAGCTAACCGGGATCGAGGCTGATCGGGTGCTCGTGCGTCTAAAGAGAGGTTATATCTGGCCGCCGCCATAAGGCATCTAACAAAGCTGGGGCTCCTATATTCTTAAGAGCCAGATTCAGGTTGAATGTGATGGGCATAAAACCAAAAATGGCGGCAGCGAAAGACGTCGTGGCTATAAACCATAAAAAAGCGCCGGCGCAATCCGAGGCGGCAGGCGAGTCAGTCCTCGCGCGCGTTGGCAACACGCCGCTGTTGCGGCTAGCCCGACTGGGCCGCGAGTTTGAGTATGTGGAGTTTTCTGGCAAGGCGGAATGGTTCAATCCCGGCGGCTCGGTAAAAGACCGGCCAGCGCTGGGGATGATTGAAGCAGGGCTGAAGAGCGGCGCGCTGCGGCCGGGCAAGACCATCATCGATGCCACCAGCGGCAATACCGGAATCGCGTACGCGATGATCGGTGCGGCGCTGGGCTTTCCAGTGACGCTATGTTTGCCGGACAGCGCATCGCACGAGCGCAAGCGCATGCTGGCGGCGTACGGTGCGGAGTTGGTGATCACGCCTGGCGATGAAGCCACCGATGGGGCCATTCGTAAGGTGCAAGAAATGGTTGCGGCCGACGGCGAGAAATATTTCTATCCCGATCAGTACGGGAATCCGGCCAATTGGCAATCTCATTATCACGGCACCGCCAACGAAATCTGGGAGCAAACCGGCGGGCGCATCACGCACTTCGTCGCGGGCCTGGGAACCAGCGGAACATTCGTGGGGGTCACCCGGCGGCTGCGTGAATTGAATCCTGAAATCCGCTGCATTAGCTTGCAGCCAGATGCGGCCTTCCACGGCCTGGAAGGCTGGAAGCATATGGCCACCGCTCTGGTTCCAGCAATCTACGATGCCACGTTGGCGGATGAAAACATTGAAGTCGGCACGGAAGCGGCCTATCGCATGGTTAAAACCGCAGCACGTGAAGAAGGCTTGCTGCTAAGTCCCAGCGCGGCCGCCGCGGTGGTCGGTTGCTTGCAAGTGGCGAAAACGATCTCTCGCGACGAGCACGCCGTAATGGTTACGGTTTTCGCCGATTCAGCGGCCAAATATCTGAGCGAGCGATTCTGGGACGAGGAGTAAATTTCGTGAACAACGCAGCCCAATTGAAAATCAGTGCGGAGCTAGCCGACAAGATTCGCGCCCAGGGGGCCGAAACGTATCCGCAGGAGTGCTGCGGCGCGTTGCTGGGACGGGACACCGAGGTTGCCGACCGCAGCGTATTTCGCGAGATTCAGGCGCTGCACCCGCTGGTCAATCGTCGGGAGGATTCGCCCAATAACCGGTTTTCGTTGAGCAGCGCCGATGTAGTGGAAGCGGAGAAAGCGGCTCGCGAGCGAGGCTTGGAAGTGGTGGGGTGGTATCATTCGCATCCCGATCATCCGGCGCGCCCGAGCGCGTACGATCGGGATCATGCCTGGCCGTGGTACAGCTACATCATCGTCAGCGTTGCGAATAAAATCCCGGAAGACATGACTTCCTGGCGCCTGACCGATGACCGCAGCGAATTTGAGTGCGAAGAAATTGAACTTCAGCAAGCTGCCTCTTGACCGTAATTGATTGTGGATTGGGTGCCGGACAAGGAGCTATTCGATGTCTGTAAAAGTGATGATTCCGACGCCTCTGCGCGTGTTTGCAGGTAAACGCGACTCCACGGAGGTGACCGCCAAGACCGTTGGCGAAGCTTTGGGGCAGCTGACCAACCAATTCGGGGAATTGCGCAAACATCTTTTCACCGAGGATGGGAAGCTGCGGAGCTTCGTGAATGTGTACGTGAATGACGAAGATATTCGTTACCTGTCCAAGGAAAATACGCCGACCAAGGATGGCGACACGGTCAGCATCGTGCCTTCGATCGCCGGCGGGATCCGTTAAATCGGCGATTTGAATTCGAGCGGCTTCAGATACAAACCTGGAATGATTGAAGATTGGTAGAAGAGGAAGCGTCCATGTCCACGAATGTGCAGTCACCGAAACCGCAAGCGGGGTCAGCAACGCCAGCCACGTTAATGCCCACTGGCGGCCAAGCCACCACGCTGACGAACGAAGAAATTCTGCGCTACAGCCGCCACCTGATCATGCCGGAAGTGGGCATGGAGGGGCAGCTGAAGCTGAAGAACGCCAAAGTGTTGTGTATCGGCACGGGCGGATTGGGCGCGCCATTGGGCTTGTACCTGGCCGCAGCGGGAGTTGGGCGGCTGGGACTGGTGGACTTCGATGTGGTGGATTTCACCAACCTGCAGAGGCAAGTGACCTTTGGCTCGGATGACGTCGGCAAATCGAAGGCTCTGGCTGCGCAAGCCCGGCTCTCGAATTTGAACCCCGATATCAAAGTAGAGGCGTTCGAGACCAAGCTGACCAGCGATAACGCTCTGGAGCTGTTCAAGGATTTCGACGTCATCGTGGACGGCACGGATAATTTTCCAACGCGCTATCTCGTGAATGATGCGTGCATTTTGCTGGGCAAGCCCAATGTGTACGGCTCGATTTTCCGGTTTGAAGGGCAAGCCACGGTGTTCGGTATGCCGGACGGGCCGTGTTACCGCTGCCTGTATCCTGAGCCGCCTCCACCGGGCCTGGTGCCTTCGTGTGCTGAGGGCGGAGTGCTTGGAGTGTTGCCGGGAATTGTTGGGTCCATCCAGGCGATGGAAACCATCAAGCTGATTCTGGGCGCGGGCGACAGCCTGGCTGGGCGGTTGCTGCTGTTCGATGCGCTGGCCATGAAATTTCGCGAATTAAAGCTGCGCAAAAATCCGAGTTGCCCGATGTGCGGGGAGCACCGCAGCATTCACAAGTTGATCGACTATTACGAATTTTGCGGGGTGCGTGGAGAAGAAGCGCCGGCGCCGGATTTGAAGGTGCCGGAAATTACCCCTCGCGAGTTGAAGACGCGGCTCGACAAGGGCGACGACCTTTACATCCTGGACGTACGCGAACCGCACGAATTTCAGATTTGCAATATCAACGGGCACCTGATTCCCCTGGGTGAATTGCCGCGGCGGGTTCATGAGCTGGATTCTTCGCGGGAAATCGTGGCGCATTGCCGGAGCGGCAAGCGCTCGGCCGAAGCGGTGGATTTTTTGCGCAAGGCCGGTTTTCGTAAGATACTTAATTTGAAGGGCGGGATTCTGGCCTGGTCCGACGAAGTAGATCCTTCTGTTCCAAAGTATTGATTGAAATAGTCCGCACGCGTCGCGGCCCAGAAAAAACTAGGAGAGTAAATGGCGGCTACCAAGATAACTGTGAACAATAACGGCTCGCTGCGCATTGAGGGCGATTTCGAACTGGTGGACGCGCAAGGCAAGCCCTTTGGCTTGGGTGGCCGAACCACGGTAGGTCTCTGCCGCTGCGGACGGTCCATGAACAAGCCTTTTTGCGACGGTACCCACAACGCTTGTGGGTTCGTCGACACCGTCAGCGCCCGCGACCTGCCCCCTCCCAAGCCCAAAATTTAGCCTTCCAAGCGGTCCATAGTTAAGTCAAAGAATGGATATCCCACAACTGCGCCTCGCGAAGAACGCGACGCCAGCGTGAGACTGTCTCACCTTGAGAATGCCGTGATTCTGGGTTGATACTGGCCTAGCGACCGGGTTAACCACAACGAAACATTAGAAATATCTGTGTCTCCATCCCATTAAAGGATGGCCGTGTAGTGTCTCGCCCGAAACGGCACTTTCCAGGCAAGGCGGCAACCTGCTTATAAACTTCTCATTTTTAATAACTTACAAGCCCTGTTTTTTTGTGCTGAAAGGGCACCCACTTGCATTCGTAGGGAGTTGTCGCGGTTTCTTAGGCAATTGGGGGTTCTAGTGGGCGGATGGGGCAAAATTGTCGGGTATGTCCGGGCGGAAGAGCCTGCCGACAACCGTCGTGCGCTGATCGTTTTCGGTGCGCTGCCTCGCTGTTCTGGCCATTTACCCTGCCGTGATGATGGAGCTTCGTCATGCGAGTTTTGCGGGCTCGCCGCAAACCTATCTTTACCTTGAAGTTGGCGGCACATTGGTCAGCTTCTGCTACGCGGCCAATGCGCTGGTACGTTTCCGCGGCACGCATGATCGCACCGCGCTGATCCTTGCGTTCGGCTTTGTCCTTTCCGGAATTATCGAGACGGTCGGCTATTTTGGGCTGAACGACGCTCTCGCTTCCGGGCACGTCTACTTGTCGCGCATTCCAATGGGCTGGATGGTGAGCCGCACTTTGCTGGCCATTCTGCTGCTTCGCAGCCATTGCCGTTGAGCGCTATATGCCCACGGCTCGGCAGCCCAGCCGTGAAACTGCCGGCGCGCTGTTCGTGGTGGCCATCGCCGCCTATGTGACCAGCGCGGCATTCCTGGCTGCCCCTTCTGAGCCTTTTGCACAGCACGCCAGTGTATTGTCTCGTCCCTGGGATCTCTTACCTGCCGCCCTGTTTCTCTTTGCCGCGGCTGTTGCTTCGGTCAGCGGCTCAGACGCGACAAGAAGTCCGAGACCGCGCCGTCCCTGTACGACTATTCGCTGTTCATCGTGGCCTCGCTGAGCGTCATCTGCCACGTTTCTGCGGCGTTTTCTCGCCAACTCTTCGATGGGCCATTCTTTCTCGCCGAATTGAGCAAGACCACCAGCTACGTAGTGATGCTGGGCGGCGCGTTGCTGGATCAGGCGCGCTTGTTCGATCAGGTGCGCTCCATGGCGGTCACCGATCCACTGACCGGTCTCGCCAATTATCGCCGGCTGATCAGCGTCATTGAAGCCGAACTGGATCGTTCGCGCCGCACTCATCACCCGTTCAGCATCGTGCTGCTGGATATGGATGGGCTGAAAACAATCAACGACCGCTTCGGTCACTTGACCGGCAGCCGCGCACTGGTGCGCCTGGGAAAAATTCTGCGCAATCATTCGCGGGCCATCGATACCGCCGCGCGTTATGGCGGCGACGAGTTCGCGCTGATCTTGCCGGAGGCCGGCCGCGACATCGCCACTCGCGTATTCACGCGCATTCGCGAACGGCTTTCTTCCGAAGAGGAAGCGCCAACACTTTCGGCGAGCGCCGGCGTGGCTTGTTATCCCGGAAGACGGCGACACACCCGAAAAATTGTTAGGCGCGGCGGATCGCGCTTTGTATCGCATGAAAAATCACGGCAACAGTAATGTACAAAATCTCACGCGCATCGCGGCGTGCTTGTGAGCATCATGGCCCCACGCACACAGGTCGTTCACGTATCACCGCAGAGAGCAGCGCATCCCCATGGAAATTCCGGTGTTCCTCGGATGGGCATCGCAGGCTGCCCGGTACCGAATCGACTTTTACCGAAAATGTGAGTGCGCGCGGCGCGCGCGTGGTCAGCATGCGGCGCTGGGAGCAAGGCGAGAAGTTGAATGTTCGCCTCGCGCACCGGAGAGTTTCGTTCCTCGGCTCGAGTGGCTTACTGCCAGCCACTGCAAGGCGACGGCTTTGCAGTTGGGGTGGAGTTCCTCGAAGTCAAAGGACGATGGGTTGTTTAATTCCAAAAGCGCTTGACGTATTCGGCAGGCGGATAGGAGGGGACCGCTGGAAATAAGGGAAAGACAGTAAAACTAGCGCAAAATTTTAGTAAGCTTGAAGCGCCGCGACGTGCACCGAACGTCCGGCGCTTTGTGCTTTTTATAGCAAAGATGCTGCTCCCCCGCTTTGATTACCGCGCGCCAACTTCCCGGTAAACCTTGGTCATCTCGTCCACCATATGTCGCTGGAGAAAATTTCCGCGACGCGCTGGCGTCCGGCTACGCCCATGGCGCGGGCAAACTCCTTGTCTCGCAGCAGTCTGGTGACGGCTTTTACAATTTGTGAGAGGTCCCGGTTTCCACCAGCAATCCGCTTTTCTCGTTCTCAATAATTTCTCCAAACGCGCAACACTGAAAGGCAATCGAGGGAACTTCGTAACTCATGGCGGCCAGCAGGGAAGTGCCCAAGCCTTCAAAAAACGATGGGAACAGAAAAACGTCGAGAGCCGGATAAACCATTTCGATGTCCGTCACAAATCCGGCAAAAATGACTGCTTCCTCAGTCCCAGTTCTTTTACCAAGCCCTCGAGCGCCGCCTTGCTGGGGCCGTACTCCGGCAATCAACAGGCGGCAATCTGGAAATTCCTGCCGCAATTGGGCCAGTGCCCGAATCAACAACTCATGGCCTTTATCCGGCAACAAGACTCCCACGGAGCCCAGGAGCGGCGTGGTGTCGGCAAGGTTCCAGCGCGCGCGAGCGCGATGCGGCGACTTCGCTGGTCAAAAGCTGGAGACGTCCACGCCCTCATAGACCACCACGATTTTATCCTTCGGCGCGCCTGACTCCACGAGCCGCTCGGCGACCCATTTTGAAATCGCCACAATTCGCGCCGCTGCTTGGTAGCGCGCCAGGGCCAGCGCGGCTTTTCCCAAGTGGATATCCGACGCGTCTCGAAATTACAAAGGCTGCTCGACGATGGGCTCGGGCGAGCCATGCGGCGGTTACCGCATGGGCTTCATTGGCGTGCACTACATCGAACGATGGTGCGCTAGTCAGTGCGCGAATTTTCAGTGCCGCGGAAAGCGCGCGGCATCCGCGGCATACCGAAGTGGACCTTCATGCGCCTCGCCGCCGCGCGCTTGCCCAAAGCCGAACCTCTCACCGTCACCAGTTCGGCAGTATCTCCTCGCGCGTTCACCGCTTTCAGCAACAGCAGCGCCTGATTTTGCCCGCCGCGCCATTCCGTTTCCAGATCCACCAGCAGAATGTTCACGAATCGCGGCCTGCCGCTCCCGCTCGAGTTTTTTTGCAGCTGATCAGTTTCCCCAGCTTGGCGTATTTCAGGCGTACCGAACGTGCCGCCATTTTGGCGATCAGTGCCCCGCGGTATCCGTCCAGAAAACCGCCGCGCAAAATAAAAGTGTAAAACCAGCGCCACGGAGTGGCCAGCAGCATAGCAGTGCGCCAGAAGCCGCTTTCCTTCCCAGTGCAGTTGTTGAGCCGCCAACTGCGAATACTTCTCGACTTTGGCTTGTGTTCCTCGAAAGTGCGCACGGTGTAATGCAGCAAATCGCCATTCAGCCGGCCGGGCGGGCCCACGAAGCGCACGGATTCGTGAATGATTCCCGGAAAATCGCGCTTCATCGCGATTGTAAAGGCGCCGTTGAAAATCCGGATACCATCCGGAATGGTTGATCCAGGCGCCCAGGTACCATGTTTTTCTGGCCACTTCGTAAACCGGAAATTTTGGTTCGGGTGTTTTTCCACGCCAGCAGCGAAGTTTGCAGCGCGCTGCTTAACTCTTCATCGGCATCCATGGAAAAAATCCACTCGTTTTGCGCGCACTCCGCGGCAAAGTTTTTTTGTTCGCCGTAGCTCGACCACTCGCGGAAGAAAAGCTGGCGCCATGTTCTCGGGCCAATTGCTTCCGTGCGATCGGTGCTGCCGGAATCCACGATCACGATTTCGTCGACAACCCCCGCCAGGGACGCGAGCGCGCGCGGCAGATTATGCTCCTCATTAAAGTAATCAGGCAAGCAGAGATGCGGTTCATGAGCAGGCAGCCCCTACTGTGCTACGATTACCAATTCCAAACAAGCGAGGAAAACGTTCGTGCCGGATCATATTTCACGCAAAGAATTGAAGCATGACAAGATCAAAGAGACCCTTGAGCATGGCGCCGAAGCCGTATATTCCCATAGCCAGCTCACACTGGCGGTATTGCTGGTCGGTTCTGGTGGCCGCCGCCATTTACGGCGGCTGGCGAATTTACCACGATCGCAAAACCGCCGAGGCTAACGCGGCGTTCGAAGCGGCGCAGAAAGTTTATGGCGCGCGTGTCGGCGCGCCCGCGCCTGGCGAACCCGTCGACCCCAGCGCGCCTACTTTTCCCGACGAAGCTGCTCGCGCGCGCGGAGGCTTCCCGCCGGTTTACCGAAGTGGCCAACAAATATCCCAGCACCAATCCCGGGAAACTGGCACGTTACTACAACGCGTTGTGCCTTGAAGATCTGGAGCAACACAATCAGGCTCTAGAGGAGCTTAAGAAAGTAAGCGAGGGCGGCGACAAAGAACTCTCCGCCATGGCGCAATACCAGATCGCGATAATCGATGCGCGAAGCGGCAAACAGGATGAAGCCGTTAAAATCTATCGTACCTTGGCGGACAAGAAGTTGGTCTTTGTTCCCCGGCCGCTGGCGTTGCTTGAGCTTGCCGGCGTTTTGCGGCAAAGCAAGCCTCAGGAAGCGGTCGCCGTTTATCAACAAATTAAGAAGGAATTTCCCGATTCCACGATTTCGGAAGAAGCCGATCGTGGGCTCGGCACCCTTGCGCCGAAGTCCTGAAGAAGTCCTGAAACTATTTCAAGGTTCATTTGTCATCGTGTGAAATTCAGGCCACCTTTCTAAGATCGTGAAATGAACAAACCACTCTCTACTACCCATGCGGCGGGGCGTTTCATCGAAACCCAACACGACCCGCGGCCCCGCGCGCCATGGGCAATGAACGTCCAGCATTCGCGCGGCCGTCGCTATGCTGAAGCCGCCGCATTCCTACCGAAACGATTATGTTCGTGACCGTGATCGCATTGTTCACGCTCGCGCGTTTCGGCGTTTGGAAGCCAAGACCCAGGTTTTTACCATGCGTTTCTCCGATCATTTTCGCAATCGCTTGACGCATACGATCGAAGTCGCGCAAATCGCTCGTACCGTTGCCTACGCTCTGGGATTGAACGCGGCACTCGTGGAGGCTCTGGCGCTCGTTCATGATATTGGCCATCCGCCCTTCGGCCATGCCGGCGAACATAAACTCAATGAATTGATGCGCGCTCATGGTGGCAGCTTCAATCACAATCTCCACGCCCTCCGCATCGTCGAACATTTTGAACAACGCTATCTTGATTTCCCCGGTCTCAACTTAACCTTTGAAGTTCGTGAAGGCATCGTGAAGCACTCGCGCGATTATCGCCCTGAGGATTTCCCGGAACTTAGCGAATATCTTCTCGATTTACGTCCCACGCTAGAGGCCCAGCTTATCGATTGCGTGGACGAAATCGCGTACGACACCGCCGACCTGGATGACGCGCTGGAGGCCGGCCTTCTGGACCTCACAGCGCTGTGCGAAGGCGTTCCGTTTTTTGCCACCGCCTATGCCGCCGTGGAAGAACAGCATTCCTACGCCCGGGACAAGTTGAAATTCAATGAGGCCTTAAAGCGGGCCCTCAATTTCCTGGTCACCGATTTGATTGAATCGACACAGGCTAGTGTTCGCGAGGCGGGTGTGGCTGTTACAGAGGATATTCGCCGCGCTCCGCAACGCCTCGCAGAGTTCAGTAAAGAAGGCTCAAAAGTTAGTGGCGACCTCAAGCGTTTTCTATTGGCACACGTATACAGCCATCCTGCAATTACCGAAGACCGCGACCGTTCAGTGCGCAGCCTGGAGAAACTCTTTCAAGCACTACTATGCGTCGCCGGGATCGATGCCCGCGACTTACGAGGACGCGGCGACGCAGTCGCCTCGGGCAATCGTGGTTTGCGATTACATTGCCGGCATGACGGACCAATTCCTGCTGCGTCAGCATCAGGAACAATTCGGCCTGCGAGATTCGTAATAACCGAACAGTTACGCTGAAAGACCATCGCGTGACCTGCGGGAATGAGCAGGTTTTATTGTTCGAAGGTATTGCACGCGGAGATGGATCCGCTCTCGAAACCTTTGCGGAACCACGACATTCTCTGCTCCGATGTGCCATGCGTAAAGGAGTCCGGGCTCACGTGCCCGGTGGCCTGTTTTTGCAAGCGATCATCTCCCACCGCCGCCGCCGCGCCCAGCGCGGACTCCATATCACCCTGCTCCAATAAGCCGCGCTGCTGCGTGTTTTGCGCCCAGATGCCCGCGAAACAGTCGGCCTGCAATTCCAGCTTCACCGATAATGAATTTTTGGCGCGCGGATTTTGCTCCTGCATCCTGTTGTTCTTGCGCTTCGATGCCCAGAATTTTCTGCACGTGATGTCCGATCTCATGGGCCAGCACGTAAGCTTGTGCAAATTCGCCGGGCGCGCCAAAGCGGCGCTTCAATTCATCGTAGAAGCCCAGATCGATGTACACCTTTTCATCCTGCGGACAATAAAAAGGCCCAGTGGCGGACTCCGCGCCGCCACACCCGGACTGAATGGCATCGCGATACAGCACCAGTTTGGCGTGGCGATAATGTTTGTTGGCTTGTTGCGGAGGATAGATTGTCCAGGTTTTCTGAGTGTCATCCAGCACAAAAGAAACAAACTGCACCAGCGGCTTTTCCGCTTGGTCGCGCGCGCGAAGTGCCCCGCGGGCGTATTGGGATCGCTGACTGTGGAGGGAGCCGGAGAAACCGGCCCGCCCCCGCCGACTAACAGGGCAAAAAAATTGGTTTTGAAAACAAAACTGAGGATCAGCAGGATGATCGCGCCGCCGATGCCGATATGCATCCCGCCAAATTGAAACCCGCCGCCACCACCGCCGCCGGTATCGTCGCGGCGATCTTCGATGTCCGGACTTTCGCCGCCAGGTGTCCATTTCATGGACGATTCTCCTTCAACCGGGCTTGAGAATAGTAGCATGCGGCGCGGAGTGAAACCCTGGGCGGCAATAAAAAAGGGCGGAGACTAAGGCGCCTCCGCCCTGGTGAGAATTTTAAATGAAGATGCGACTGGAGTTAGAAATGGATAACTGGGCCAAAGGTGGCGCGCAAGTTGTGGTGCGTTCCATTATTGAAGTACATCTCGTCGCCCACATCGAATCGCACGCCGATCGGGCCGACGTGCGCTTCAAGACCGCCGCCGGGGTAGAAAGTGCCAATCACGTTATTTTGGCGCAATCCGGACACCGAACTGGCGAACGTTCCGAAGGTGGCCGGAGAATTGTCCAGCCGGAAGTCGATGAAGCCACCTTTGGCCGTCACGAACGGTTGAATGTTATGTTTTCCGATGTTCACCCGCGGACCGAAAATCCGTGAAGCACGCGAAGATCGGTGCGTTGAAATGTGGTACGGGTAATTCCCGGAGTGGAATTGTCGGTGAAATTTTCGGTAAACGCTTTGCCGAAGTCGTAGGCCATTTCCCCTTCAAGCTTAAAACGCTTGAAGGCCTGAAACGATGCGCGGCCACCAACTCCGAGCAAATCCGAATCGGTCTGCGATACACGGAAATAATCCGCGAAAACGCCCACTTGGACATGATCTTTATCATCCTGCGCGAAAGCACCAGGCGCACACCACCCGGCAGCGATCAGCAATAGCAATGCAACACGCTTCATACCAGTCTCCTAACGGTCAAATGGAATTAAAATCAGCACCACCCCAGCAATACAAATACTCTTTCTTCAGGTCATTGGATGAAGCTGCTTTCGTGGAGGTTGTAGCGACAGCGGCTTAACTTTTGTAAAATGTGCCCTGTTTATCAAGGATTTAGCGTGTTTTCTACGTTAAATCCTGTATGCCTGATTCTTTCTGTTACATAACAGAAGTGTTAGTGGAAATTTTCTTCGAAATAGAAACGCTTGGAGGAGTTTGTTTCATTGTGAGACAGAAGACCTTGGCTCGCTCCCGCGAAAAGTTTACGAGAGCGATTTGCGCGCTCGGCTTCTTAAGGGACTTCGGCGCGCTCCGGCGTGTCGATGCGAATTTCCGTCAAGTCGGAAAGCAAATTAGCCGCCCAGCGGTAAATATTGTGTTCGCGCACGTGCATACGCATGTGGTGCATGCGAGACGCCTGTTGCTCTTCGGGCATATCCAGCGCGCGGTGAATGGCCTCGGCCAGTTGCTGAACGTCGTAAGGATTGACGAGTAAGGCGTCGCCCAGCTCCAGCGCGGCGCCCGCAAAGGTGCTCAGAGATCAGCACGCCCCGCTCATCATCGCGTGCGGCTACAAATTCCTTGGCCACCAGATTCATGCCGTCGTGCAGCGAAGTAACCAGGCACACCGAGGCGGCGCGGTAGTAGCGGTCGATTTCTTCGTGCGAATGATGTTTGCGCAAGATAGAGAATGGGCTTCCATCGGCCTGTCGGTGGCTGAAATCGCGCGTTAATACGATCGGCTTCAGCGCTGACTTCGTCCAGAAATTGTCGATAGCGCTCGATATCCGTGCGGCTGGGTGCGCCAATCTGCACAAATGTAAAACGCCGTTGATACGCCGGGATTCAATTCCAGAAACCGCTCGATACCGCGAAAGCGCTCGATAATTCCTTTGGTGTAATCCACGCGATCAACGCCCACGCCAAGCAAGCTGGCTTCGATGCCCAGCTCCGCGCACAACGCCGCGCGTTCTTCACCGGTATTGCGCGAATCGTTGATCGTGCGAGCCGTGTTCTGGAAAAGCCACGCTAATCGGGATATGGGCGGACGCGCGTAACGTGGCCCTGGCGGTTCACCGCAAAGCGGTCCCATTCCGTGAGCGCTTCCACCGCGCGATCGACCGTCGAAAGAAAATTGTTGCAATGCGACTGGGTGTGAAAACCGATCAGGTCCGCGCCCAGCAAGTCCATCGATCAATTCGCGCTGCCAGGGACAAATTCCGAACACTTCCGGATTCGGCCAGGGGATGTGCCAGAAAATTGCTACCCGCGCATCCGGCCGCGCTTCCTTCACCATTCGCGGCAGCAACGCGAAGTGATAATCCTGCGCCAGCAAAATGGGCGATTCCGTGCCTTCCATTTCATCGAGAACCGCATTGGCAAAGTGCCGGTTGGCTTGCTGGTAATGCAGCCAATCGTCAGGGTCGAAAAATCGGCCGAGTGTGCGCGATATGGCAAAGGGGCCAGAGTCCTTCGTTGGCGAAGCCCTGGTAGTAGCCTTTTTCTTCTTCCTGCGTCAGCCACACGCGCCGCAGCGTATAACTCGGCCGGTCAGGTGGCACGCGCAAACGATCGTGCGAGTCCACTGCGTCACGATCGCCATTGCCCGCGCCGTGGGCGATCCACGTTCCGTCGCACGCCAGCAGTACCGGCTCCAGCGCGGTAACCAATCCACTGGCAGGGACGATCACGTTCACGGAGCGATTCTCGTTCACCACATGCATGTACGGTTCGCGGTTGGAGACCACGAACAGCGGCTGGTTCTTTAATTTATTTCGCAGAGCTGACGCGCAGGCGTTCGGAAGTCCATTGCGAGGCGTTGGTGTCGCGAAGGCGCGCTTCTTTTTCCGCCGAAGCGCGCGCGGCATTTAAATCCCGCGCCAAATGGGTCACTTCGTGATGCAGCTGATCGAATATTTCTCCTTCCGGAAGCGTTGGCGGCGCGTGCGATTGGCCGGTGCGCAGCGTGCGGAGCCACTTGGCGGTGCGCGTCAGCGGATTCGTGAAGGTCCACCGCACCAGCACCATCGCCAGCGCGGTAATCAGCAGGGTTTGAATCAGCGCGGTCAGCAGGGCATCGCGCAGCGTGTGCGAGAGCTGTATATCGATGTAGGTGGTGTCGTGAAACAGCGACAAAACGCCCGCGGGTTTGGCGTTGTTATGCAACGGCAGCGCATAGATATGCATTGGCTGGCGGTCGATTTTTAACAAACTCTCCGAAGCCAGAGTCTTTTTGTGCCGCTCGCACGGCATGGCCGGGCGGGATTTAAACTCTGCGGGCAAGCCGGAGTGATGGCCAGCGAACTTTGCCATCGGCGTCGTAAACCGCTACGCCTTTCAAGTGCTCACGTTGGCCGAAGCGGTCCACCAGCCGTTGGAGATTTTTTTCGCGCGGTGCGATCCAGAAGCAGAAGGGGTTCGACGTTTTCCTGCAGGCTTTCGCCCAGAATTTCGGCGCGACGGGACAGATCGTTGCGGAGGATGCGCCGTTCGGTGCGCACCTGATACGCGGCAAACAGCAGGGAAATGACAGCTACGCTGATGATTAAAGGCAGGACAATCTTCAGCGTCGTACGCAAACAAGCTCCTTACCCGCGTGCACACAAAGCCTGCGCCAAACGGCTGCCAGGCAAATTCGCAGGCAGGTGGGGGACCCTGGGCGCTGGGGCAAGTATCTTAATCCAAAGGCGGCTGGCATGCACGGGAGGGGCCGGCGGGTGATGGTTAAAATCCTTCGTCGGGCTCAATCTGTCCGCGGAATTCCTAACGCCCGAGCCTTCTGGAGCATCCAACCCTTTCGACACGATCCCATCCCAAAAGAGGCCAAGCCGTGAGCAAAATGAAAGTGGCGCAGATCAGTGCACCTGGAGCTGAATTCGAGTTGGTGGAGCGCGACATTCCAACGCCGCAGGCCGGCCACGTCAGAATTCGCGTGCAGGCTTGCGGTGTTTGTCACAGCGACGTGTTTACCAAAGAAGGCCAGTGGCCCGGCATCACTTATCCGCGCGTTCCTGGGCATGAAGTCGCGGGAGTCATCGACGAGGTGGGCCCGGGGGTCTCGGCATGGAAGAAGGGCCAGCGAGTCGGCGTCGGGTGGCACGGTGGGCAAGATGGAGTGTGCCTGGATTGCCGGCGCGGCGACTTCGTCAACTGCGAGCACTTGCTGGTGTCGGGAATAAGCTATGACGGCGGTTATGCCGAGTACATGGTGGCGCCCGTCGAGGCGCTCGCGGCGATGCCTGAATCGCTGGATGCCGCCGAGGCTGGACCGCTGATGTGTGCGGGCATCACCACGTTTAATGCGCTGCGGCACAGCGGTGCGTTGCCGGGCGACCTGGTGGCGGTGCAGGGAATCGGTGGGCTGGGGCACCTGGGCGTTCAGTTTGCCAGCAAGTTCGGGTATCGCACCGTGGCCATCGGGCGCGGCCCGGAGAATGCCGCGCTGGCAAAGAAATTGGGTGCCAACGAATACATCGACAGCAAAACCACTAATGCTGCTCAGGCGCTGACGAAAATGGGCGGGGCTCGGGTGATTCTCGCGACCGCGCCAAACTCCAAAGCCATGTCAGAATTGATAGACGGATTGGGATCAACGGTACGCTGGTCGTGGTGGGCGCAACCATGGATCCTATCGAGGTCTCGCCTATCCAGTTGATCACCAAGCGTCGCAGCATTAAGGGTTGGTCGGCGGGTATGCCCACCGATTCGGAAGATACCCTGCGATTCGCCGAGCTGACCGGCGTTCGCCCCATGATCGAAAAATATCCGCTGGCTAAGGCCGCGGAAGGCTACGCGCGCATGATGAGCGGCAAGGCTGAATTTCGCGTCGTTTTTACCATGTAAGAGCTGTTTACGGCTCCGCCGGAAGAAGCACGGCCGGCGCCTTCTGCGAAGCTGGCACGATCTGCGAGGAGGATCCGTCTACGGGGCCGTCTGGGTGGGGAAAACTTTCGTGACGGTTGGTGAAAATTCGAACCGCAGCGTCCATTCACTGGGAGCGTTGCGCCCGTCAACTTGCGGCGGAGTGAAGATCCAACGACGCGCCGACTCCACCGCTTGATCGCCAAAAAAACGGTTGGAGCCGTTTTCCAGATCAGCGGCAATCACGTTGCCTCCAGGGTCGACCCGCACTTTTACAATCGCCCTGACAGTTCCCAGAATCGTTTCGCGAGCCCGCGCAGACACTTCCGGCACCACCTGATAGAGCACGGCGCCACGCGCAGCATTGTCAGCCAACGCGCGGGTTGCCTTACTGGACGCCGCTGATTTGGGCGATGGCGCGACTGTCAGCGGAGCGGAAGTTGCGGGCGCGGCTAAATTGCCGGGCTTGACGGCGCTTGCAGGCGGGGGCGTTGCGGGAGCCGGTGCGGCCGCCACTTTAGCAATGTCCTGCTGGCGCTTCGCCACTGCCGCCGGCGGATCAAGCAGTTCTGAAGCCGGCGCGATGGTAGGCTGCACCGTATCGGCATGGGGCTGGAGCTGTGAGAAACGGTTGAGCACCCTGGGCGCAAAGAGGCCGGCGGTGAGCACCAGCAGTACCACAATGATGGGCAGCGCATAGCGCGACTTACCAGGCGCAGGTTCGGTTATTGCGGGCGTAGCTGCGGCTGAAATCAGGGTGTGCGGAGCGACGGAAACGCGTTGAGCGGCCAGGCTTTTCTTCGAGGTCTCCACGGAGGCCACCGCTCCGGCCCCCGACCCACTGAGGGCCGCGTGGGCGACGGCCGATCCGGAAGTCAGTTGATGCGCATCGCCCGCTCGGGTTTCCAACCTAGGCGCGGGACCCGGATTCAAAAGCCCCCAAATATCCCTGAGAGTTGCGCGGCGCGCCGGATCGGTTTGCAAACTGCGGCGGGCAATTTCCAAAAAGGGCGGAGGAATCGTTTCGGGCACCGGCAATTCCGTGCGCGTCTGCGATTTGACTACGGGAGTGCGTTGGGTGAGCGCCTCTACCACGGTCACGCCGAGGGACCATATATCAGATGCGGCGGAAACGGGCGCTGCTACGGATTCCGGGGAGTCGTAAATGGTGCTCTGCGGCCGCACCTGCGGTGCACTGCCAATCTCGCACAGCGTATCGCTGGAAATTTTCAATTGATCGCTACTGGCCAGGATGTTTCCCGGCTTGATGCGGGTGTGCGCCCGGCCCTGCCCATGCAAATAGGAGAGTGCGTCCAAAACCGATTCCAGAATTTGACGCGCTTCCTCGGGTTCCAGTGCGCGAGCGGGCAAAATCTGCGACAGGTTTTCTTCCGCGTACTCCATGACCACATACAGAAAACTGGCGTTGGCCACCTGACATCGTCCGACGCGGATCAGTTGAATGAGGTTAGCGTGCTTGAGAGCGCCGGCGAAGCTCCATCGAGCGATTTGTGCGTCTGCGGCAGCATCGGCGGGAGTAAACTTAATCGCCGCATCCTGCGGCGGCGTGGTGTGCAATTGGGTGAGGTAGACCGCGCTGTGGTCTGAGCCGCCCAGATATTGGCGCAGCAAAAAACCATCGACTGACTGACCTTCCCAAGTCTTCCAGGCTTCGGTCATGGTGAACTCCAGATCTCGGACTGCGGCCGCCGGGGTCTAGCTATTCTAGCCTTTTTGACTGGTGAGGCACCGTAAGAAATCAAGCCCTGAGCCTGTTTAGTCAGTTAGAGGCACGCCGCACTGGTGCTGGCGCAACTGGGAATTTTCGGACAGGGGCCGACCAGCTGATCAAAAAGCACTATTGACGGTATGAAGCGGGCGCACTCACAATGCGCCACGCACTAGGGCCGGGTGACGCGATCGGATACCGGCACGCGCGACGCGACCGAGCATCACGCACTTCATGGGAGAGCATCTACGATGTCTGAAAACGACGTGATTTCGAACCAGAAGCAAATCATTAGTAATCAGAAAACCATTATTGCCAATCAAGATAAGATCAAGGCCAATCAGGAAACCATCAAGAAGAACCAGGGCTCGATACTTAAAAATCAGTCCAGCCTGGACGCCATCCTTAAGAATCAAAAGCAAATTCTAGCGCTGCTGCGTAAGTAGTTTGTGAAGAGCACCCTCGGGTGGCTCCTAACTACGAGTCGCGGGCGCGCTTCTCTTGCGCGCAAAATCACATTTAACTGCGTGCCCATACTCCTTTTGTATTATTGACCGGTCTTCGTAACGCTCCAATAATCGCGCCACTGTTTGTATGCTCCGCAAGTCGTAAGGGTCGAGCCGCGCGTTACGAGTGGCTCGTCTTACCTGTTAAAAAACAATAATCGTCGAGTGGAAAACGGAGACGGGATGAACTATTTCGCACGCTGGACGTGTGTCTTGATGCTGGCCGGGGTATTGCCGTTGGTTGCGGCGGCGCAGCAGATCACCGGGGATATTCGCGGCACGGTTACTGACCCTAGCGGGGCGGTTATCCCCGCCGCCAAAATCACCGCGGTGCAGAGCGAAACCGGATTTGCGCGGACGGTGCCCAGCGACCAGCAAGGCAAGTACGTGCTGCTGGAGTTGCCGGTCGGGCATTACCGGCTGCTGGTGGAAGCCAGGGGATTCCACAAATTCGTCCAGGAAGGCATTTCGCTGGACGTGAACGAAAATGCCTCGATGGACGTTCGCCTGGCGGTGGGCGGGTCCACGGAGGAAGTGCAGGTGCGCGGCAATGCGCCACTGGTGGAAACCGCGGTGACCAGTCTGGGCAAGACGGTGCAAGAGCGGGAGATCGTCGGTTTGCCGCTGAACGAGAGGCACTTTACGCAGCTGGGATTGTTGCAGCCGGGGGTCGTTCCTCTGACCCAAGGATTGAAAGATGCGGGCGGTTCCTTGCGTGCCGGGCAAGCCTATGCGGTGAACGGGCAACGCCCGGAATCCAACAACTTTCTGATTGATGGGGCCAACAATTTCAATGGCGTGGACGCGGGCTTCGTGATCGAGCCGCCCGTGGATGCCATCGCCGAGTTTCGTATCCTGACCAACACCGCGAACGCGGAGTTCGGGCACAGCACCGGATCCACCACCAACATCATCACCCGTTCGGGCGGCAATGAGTTTCATGGCGGGGCGTGGGAGTTTTTGCGCAATGACGCCTTGGATGCCAGCAATGCGATTTCGCGCAGCGTGGAGCCCTTAAAACGCAATCAATTTGGGGGAACTTTTGGCGGACCGGTGAAGGAGGAAAGGACTTTTTTCTTCGGCTACTACGAGGGCATTCGCAACCGCCGCGGGGAATCCACTTTGACCGCGGTGCCTACCGCGCTGGAGCGCACCGGCGATTTCTCGCAGAGTGGCGGACCGCTGATCAACGAGTTCGATGGGACGGAATTTGCAAACGACAAGTTGCCGTTCATAAATCCTATCTCCCAGGCATTGCTGGCCTTTTATCCCCTTCCCAATGCTCCGGGCATCGGTCCCAATGCGTACATCGCCTCGCAAACCGAAGCCGAGACCACTGACCAGTTCGGGATCCGGGTGGACCACTATCTCAGTGCGCGCGATGTTTTGAATTTCCGGTACATTTTTACGCAAACCACCGCCAGCTTCCCACTCTCCACCGCCGGCGCAAATGTGCCGGGCTTTCCGGTGGGCGAAGATCAGCGGGCCCAGAATTTCGTGTTTCAGCAAACCCACACGTTTTCTCCGGTGATCGTGGGCCAGGTGCGCTTATCGTTTTTGCGAAATAAGTTCCTGTTCGATGAGCATTTGAACCACACTACCCCGGCAAGCCTGGGGTTCCAATACCAACCGTCGCTGGCCGGGGCCATCGGTCCTCCCTTTGTGCAGGTTGCGGGATTCGCGTCCATTGGAGATCCCATCACCGGGCCGCGGAACACTTTCGAGGATGCTTTTGATCTTTCCGGCTCCTTAACCTGGGTGCATGGACGTCACGAATTCAAATTTGGCGGGGGCTACGAGCGCGATGAAATAAATGTGTTGCAAGGCATCGCCACCAACGGCTTTTTCGTGTTCTCCAATTTCCCGGTGAGCAACTCTTTCGCTAGCTTCGAATTCGGGCAGCCGGTTTTCTTTTTGCAGGGGGGTGGAGATTTTTCGCGGGTGCTGCGGGGCAATAATGCGAATGCCTACGCTCAGGACACTTTCAAAATTAACTCGCGGCTGACGCTGAATGCTGGGCTGCGTTACGAATTGCCGTTTCCGTATACCGAAATTCATAATCGGCAGAACCTGTTTGAGCCGGGCGTCCAATCACAAGTGTTTCCCTCGGCACCGGCAGGGTTGCTGTATCCCGGAGACCCGGGCGTGCCCGCAGGGTTAATCCCGACCAAGAAAACCGCGTTCGCGCCACGTGTCGGTTTAGCATGGGACGTCCAGGGCAACGCAAAATGGCTGGTGACCTCGGCTTACGGAATTTTCTACGAGCCGTACTACACCGGGCAAGGTGGGCCGCTGCAAACGCCCATCAGTGCGCCGCCGTATTTGCAAACGCCCCAGATCAGCCTTCCAAACTTTTCCGATCCTTATAACGGCGGCAATCCCTTCAACGGCACGTTTGCGCAGCCCATGACGCTGTTGACGCTGGATAAGAATTTGAGCCTGCCGTACGCGCAGGATTGGAACCTTGACATCCAACGGGCTTTCGGCGCCGACTGGTTGCTGGAAGCTGGTTATGTGGGCACCAAAGGGACCAGGTTGCCGCGCTTTATCGAAGGCAATCCGACGACGTTCACCGGGGCCACGGCCAACAATGCCGATCAACGCCGGCTCTATTCCGGTTGTACCGTCGCGCAGCCCACTCCGTGCAATTTTTCGTCCGTGGGCCTGATTGCCGGAATTGCCAACTCAAATTACAACGCCTTGCAAGTCAGCCTGAAGAAACGGTTCAGCCAGCAATTTTCGTTTCTCGCCTCGTACACGCTGTCTAAAACGATCGATGACGTTTCCTCCTTTAACATCACGGGATCCGCCGCGCAAAGCACCGCGGGAGAGAACGATCTGGCGCAAAATCCTTTCGACCTGAGTGCCGAACGCGGCCGCTCAATTTTCGATGCGCGGCACCGGTTGGTGTTGAGCTATGAGTGGAACCTGCCGTTCTGGAGGCAGCCAGAGAACTGGTACCAAAAGGTCCTGGGCAACTGGGAAGTGAACGGCATCGTTACCCTGATGACCGGAACCCCATTCACGGTGTACGACTCGCGCGATGTTTCACTGCAAGGCGGGGCTCCAGAAATTTCGGGCTTCTCCAGCGACCGTCCCAACCTGATTGGCGACCCCAATGCGGGTTCGCACACCACCGCGGAGTGGTTTAATACTGCCGCGTTTCAGCAGTTGCGGCCTGGCCAGCCGCAACGGTTCGGGAATGAAGGCCGCAACGTGGTCGAAGGCCCGGGATTCAAGCAATGGGATGTGTCCGCCATAAAGAATTTCCGTATCCGGGAAAATAAGACCCTGCAATTTCGCGCGGAGTTTTTCAATGTGTTCAATCAGACCAACTACCGGTTGCCGAATAACGACATCAACTCCCCAAATTTCGGGAAGATCCAAGGCTCGCTGGATCCGCGGTTAATTCAGTTGGCGCTTAAATTCCTTTTTTGAGATAAGCACGTACGGCAGCTTAGTGAACGACAGCATGTGCAGCGGCGATTTCGGAGAGTTGCGCCTGAAGTTCGTTCTCCGTGAACCAGCGTTCGTGCAGCATTAGGCCGTCCTGGCGAAAGACGTTGTCGACATCCTCGAGCGGATTCGCGTCAACCAGGACCAAGTCGGCGCGCTTACCAACCGCGATGGTCCCCGATTGATCGCCGATTCCCAGAAATCGCGCGCTATTGAAAGTTGCAGCTTCCAGTACTTGGTAAGGCGTCAGGCCCGCCGCATACATCTGTTCGAATTCATCTTTCATGGAAAATCCAGGAATCTGACAAGGCACGAATGGGTCGGTACCGACCAGCAGAGGAACGCCCGCGTCCCGCAGTCCTCGCACCAGTTTTTGCATGATGGAATATTGGGCGCGGAATTTAGCGATGTTTTCGACGGTCCAACGTTTTAAATACGGATTATCAGGTGGACGCCAATCCAAAAGGGGAGCAAGCGGCATATAACGCATGGCCGGGCGATGCAATGCGCCGTCGATATCGGCAATTTGAAAAATGATTTGATAAAACACCGAGAGAGTTGGACTAACCCACACGCCGGATTTGGCGGTTTTTGAGGATACCTGGGCGATCAGCCTATCCATTTCCTGAGAATCGGTGGGCAGGTCGCGATGAAATTGAAAATAAGAATACAAAAATTCTTCGGCGTGGACGATCAGTTCCTGCCCGCCGTTCAGTGTGGCGTCCAGGCCCAGATTGCTCGGGGTATGACCCACTACCCGGATATGGACTTGCTTAGCGGTCGCCAGCAAGGCCTGGTAGGTTTCTTCCGGAAAATCTCCGTGAACCTTGACGAAATCGTAGCCCGCTTGTTTTTCCGCGCGGACTTCCGCCGCGACCCCCTCCGGAGTGGTAAACGTTTTTCGTCCGGGAGGCTCTCCAGAGCCGGGCATCTGGATCAGCGGGCCGGTGCTGTACAGGGTGGGGCCGACGATGCGATTTTTCCGTAAATCGTCCCGGAGGGAGAGAATTGCGGGTGTGCCCTCCATGTTTATAGCGGTGGCGACGCCGTTTGCCATCAGCATCCACAAAACTGCTTTTTCGACCTCGATATCGCCTGCGCCAGCGTTTGAATATCCGGCGAAATGGATATGGCTGTCGGTCAGGCCCGGGATGAGGAAGCGATTGCGTCCATCGATGACTAAGGAGTCTTTTGGGACATGACGCGGTTAGCGGGGCCGACTTCCTGAATGCGATCGGCGCGGATCAGCACCGTCTGCTGGGGCAATAATCTTTCCCTGTCCATGGGGTCGACGGTGACATCGACAAAAGCAACTATCGAGGGTTCCGCGGGCTGATCGGGCGCGCAGTCCCCGATCGTCGAAAAACTCAGGACCAGGGATAAAGCTAGCCAAAACCTCATGTTTCTACCTCCCTGTAAAGTACGAGACCAACCGAGCTTTGGTTCTGCGCGCTTCTCCGCGGCTGTCGGAGTCCCCACAGCGTTTGGGCAAGCAGATTGGGGCCAGCATACGACTTTCACTGGCAGCGTCCTTAGCGATCCGACATGCTGTGGGGCTGCGGCTCTCCTTGTTGTACCGTGTTCCGGCCGTGAACACCGTGCCATTCCTTGACTTGCTCGCCCCGCGAATCAATAATGATAAAGCATGGAACCCACGCGCGGAGGCGCTGGACCGAATGTTCCTTGACGTTAAGGATCTTGCCGTTCGCAAGCTGCGGATTCGGAAGACTTACGCGCCCGGAAGCGTCGATTTTCATTCCTCGGAGATCAAGCAACTCGACCCCCTGGAAGTGACCGCCACGGCGGAACTGCTCGAAGGGCAGATTCGCATGGAAGGCCAGCTGGACACGAAAATTGAGCTACAGTGCGCCCGCTGCCTTGAAGCCGGTGGTAGAGGACGTAAACCGCGCTTTCGACTTGTTCTACGCGCCGTTGCCTAAAGATGAGAAGCCAAAAGAAGACCGGCTGAAGGACGACGATACCGAGATTGGATTTTTCCAGGGTGAAGGACTCTTCCTGGCCGACGTGGTGAAAGAGCAGGTGCTGCTGGCGTTGCCCCTAAAGGTGATTTGCCAGAGCGATTGCCGCGGTTTGTGCCCCAATTGTGGCGCAAATCTGAACCACGAAGAGTGCCGGTGTGAGACCCACGCGACGGACCCACGTTTGGCCCCTCTCGCGCGCCTCAAGCAGGACTGGCTGAAAAAACAATAGTTCCCGGGCCATAAAAAGCCCGATATATATCCGCCAGCGCGCGGAACAAGGAGCAGTGTCATGCCTAACCCTAAACGACGACATTCCAAGCGGCGCACCAGCACGCGGCGGGCTAACGACTTTTTGACCAAGCCGTCGCTCGGCAAGTGCCCGAATTGCCATGAAATGAAGCAGCCACACCAGGTTTGTCCCCACTGTGGTTATTACAAAGGGAAAAGCCGCGCAAGAGCCGGCGTAGCTCGTAGTCTTCTCGTAGCCTGCGGACGAAAATCCAATGATCACGATAGCTGTTGACGCCATGGGCGGAGATCATGCGCCCCGGCCCGAGGTGGAGGGCAGTGTGCTAGCCGCACGCGAATACGGCGTGCGCATCATGCTTGTGGGTCAGGCGAACTGCCCTGCGCAGCCGAACTGGCCAAGCATGCGGCTCCCAACTTGCCGATTGAGATAGTGGCCGCCAGCGAAGTGATCACCATGGACGATCATCCCGCGCAGGCGTTTCGCAGAAAGAAAGACAGCTCCGTGCACGTGGCCGTCGCGTCTCGTGCGTGAAGCTAAGGCCGACGGCCTGGTGAGCGCTGGAAATACCGGCGCAGTCATGACCGTGGCCGATTTTTGTTGGGCACGCTGGAATCGGTGGATCGCGTGGCTCTGGCCGCGCCATTTCCGAACGCCAAAGGCGGCATCTCGGTCTTGCTTGATGTCGGCGCCAACGTCGATTCCAAGCCCGAGCATCTGGTGCAGTTTGCGGTCATGGGCGAAATGTATTACCGCGCCACGTTTGGTAATCGGCGGCCGCGTGTCGGGCTTGCTGTCCGTCGGCGAAGAGGAAATCAAAGGCAACGAATTGACCCGCGAAGTGTACACGCGCCTTAAGAAAAGCCCGGTGCATTTCGTGGGCAATGTGGAAGGCGGCGATCTTTTTTCCGGCGTGGTGGACGTGATCGTATGCGACGGGTTCATCGGAAACATCGCGCTTGAAAATTTGCGAAGGCCTGGCGCTGGAGATTTTCGGTTTGTTAAAGAAGTCTATACAAAGTTCGCTGGCTTCCCAGGTGGGATTTCTTTTTTCGCGTGGAGCACTGAAAGGTTTGAAGAAGACCATCGACTACACCGAATATGGTGGCGCGCCGTTGCTGGGCGTGCGCGGCGTATGCGTCATCGGCCACGGCCGATCCAACGCCAAAGCCATAAAAAATGCTATTCGCGTCGCCGCGGGTCTCGCGCGTGCGCAAATGAACGACAAAATCGAACAGGAGCTTTCGGCCGCCGCGGTACACCCAGACCGTGGCGGTCGTTCGCGCGCTTAAACGCGCAAAGTCAGACAGATAGGAAAACCGATGGGCAAAGTTGCATTCGTCTTTCCCGGGCCAGGCTTCGCAATATCCAGGAATGGGTAAAGAGTTGGCGGATAAGTATCCCGTCGGCCAAAGCGGTCTTCGACGAAGCCGACAAAGCGTTGGGATTTTCGATTTCCGAAAATGTGTTTCACGGGATCGGAAGAAGATTTAAAGCTCACCGCCAATACCCAACCGGCGATTTTGACCTGTTCGGTAGCTACCTACCGCGTACTGGAAGAAAAAGGATTGGCGCCGGACTTCGTCGCGGGCCACAGCCTAGGAGAATATTCCGCGCTGGTGGCCATTGGCGCGCTGAAATTTGCCGATGCCGTCCGCCTGGTGCGTAAACGCGGGACTTATATGCAGGAAGCCGTGCCCGCGGGCAAGGGCGCGATGGCGGCGATCATGGGCCTGTCTCCGGCGGTGGTGCCGATGTCTGCAAACGCGCCTCTCAGGGACAGGTTTGTGCGACCCGCAAATTTGAATTCTCCGGATCAGACGGTCATCTCCGGTGATGCCGACGCCGTGAAACGCGCCGTCGAACTGGCCTCTCAGGCTGGCGCTAAACGCGCCACCATTCTTCCGGTATCCGCGCCGTTTCATTCCGCACTGATGATGCCCGCGCAGGAAAAATTGGCGCACGATCTGCAGAAAACTACATTTCGATAAGTTGCGCGTTCCGTTGGTCACCAACGTGGATGCCGACACCATCGAAACCGGCGAGCAGGCCCGTGAAGCGTTGGTGCGCCAGGTTTCTACCGCCGTGCACTGGGAAGAGTCCGTGCGCCTGCTGATCGAAGAAGGCGTCAACACCTTCGTGGAAGTTGGTCCGGGCAAGGTGCTGACCGGACTTGCTGCGTCAGATCGAGCGCTCAGTAGCGACGTTGAACGTGGAAGATGAGAGCAGCCTGGCCAAGACGGTGGAGAAAATTGCCGGTGCGCGCTCGGACGCGGCGTAAACCCGGGGACAGTCAGCAGCGATAATCTGCGAAGTCGCGATTGCTGAGCGATACAGGGGAATAGTTCGATAGATGTTCAGTTTGAAAGATAAAGTAGCCCTGGTAACCGGCGCATCCCAGGGCATTGGATGGGACATCGCGCAGGCGCTGGTCGTTGCCGGCGCGAAAGTGGCCGTGGCCGCGCGCACGGAAGAAAAACTGGCCTTGCTGGTCGGCGAAATAAACCGCTGCCGGCGGCGAAGCAATCGCCGTAAAAATGGATGTCAGCCGACGCCGAGCAAGTGAAAGCAGGATTCAAGCAAGTCATCGAAAAATTTGGCCGTCTGGATATTCTGGTGAACAACGCCGCCATCACTCGCGACGGCCTGGCGGTGCGCATGAAAGCCGACGACTGGGACGCCGTGCTGCGCACCAATCTTACTGGCGCGCACTTATGCATTCAACAGGCGCTCGGCACCATGATGCGCGCGCGCTCCGGACGCATCATCAACGTGGCTTCGGTCGTCGCGCAAATGGGCAATGCCGGGCAAGCCAATTACGTGTCCGCGAAAGCCGGGCTAATCGGGCTGACCAAAGCCATCGCCATGGAAATTGCTTCGCGGAACATCACCGTGAACGCCGTGGCGCCCGGCTTTATCGAAACGCCCATGACCAATGTCTTATCCGACAAAGTGAAAGAAGAATTGAAGGCGCGCATTCCGCTGGGACGTTTGGGCGCGCCGCGCGACGTGGCCGCCTCGATCGTCTTTTTGGCCAGCGACGAAGCCGCTTACATCACCGGTCATGTGCTGGACGTGAATGGCGGCATGTACCTGGCATGATTTATCGTAAAGCGCCTTAAAAATAGCCGTTAAAGTTGACCTTGCAGGATAGGGTGACTAGAATGAACGGGTTATCGGCGCCATCGATATAAGCAGCTAACCTGGCACCACTACGCCCGGCTGAGCGGACACCAATTTTCCAGAACGACCTTGAGCCTGATCGGTAAAAGGCAAACCAAGCGATAGCAGATCGCGGAGGAAACAGGAATGGCCAGTGTGGAAGAACGCGTTAAGCAGATTATTGTCGAGCAGCTCGGCGTCGATGAAGCGGAAGTCACCCCCACAGCGTCCTTCGTGGACGACCTGGGCGCGGATTCGCTCGACCAAGTGGAACTGGTGATGGCCTTCGAAGAAAGTTTCGGGATTGAAGTGCCCGACGAAGACGCCGAGAAAATGACGACGGTAAAAGATGCCGTCGAATATATCGATAAGCACTCCAAGGGAAAGTAAGTCACGGTCTTATCACCTCAACAGGGAGCACCAAACAGTTGACTCGCCGCGTGGTTGTGACGGGCGTTGGATTGGTCTGCGCGCTGGGCACCGGCACGGAGGAAAGTTGGTCGAACCTCGTCGCCGGCCAGAGCGGCGTTGGTCCTATCACGCTGTTTGATACCACCGGCTTCGATTGCAGGATCGGCGGCGAAATAAAAAATTTCGATCCCTTCCGCTGGATTGAAAAAAAAGAATTAAAAAAAATGGGCCGCTTTATTCAGGTGGCTCTGGCCGGCGCGGATTTCGCCATCAAGATGTCCGGTTGGAAAAAGGAAGATTCCGACCTTGACGAAGTTGGCGTGTACGTTTCCTCCGGCATCGGCGGTTTCGATATCATCGAGCGCGAACACATCAAGTTGATGCAGGGCGGTCCCGGCCGCATCTCGCCTTTCTTTATTCCCTCCGCTATCGTAAATCTCGCTTCCGGCCATATTTCGATTCGTTACGGCGCGCGCGGACCGAATTCCGCGACTGCCACGGCATGCTCCGCTTCTGCGCATGCCATTGGCGACTCTTTCAAAATTATCGAACGTGGCGCCGCCGAAATGATGATTTGCGGCGGCACCGAAGCCACCATCACTCCCATGGGCGTGGGCGGATTTTCCTCCATGAAGGCGCTTTCCACGCGCAATGACGATCCCTCGCACGCCAGCCGGCCGTTCGATGCGGAACGCGACGGTTTCGTGGTCGGCGAAGGCGCGGGCATTTTAATTCTGGAATCGCTGGAGCACGCGCAAAAACGAAATGCGCCGATCGTGGGCGAAATTGTTGGTTATGGAATGTCCGGCGACGCGTATCACATCACGCAGCCCGCGGAAAATGGCGATGGCGCGTTCCGCGTGATGCGCGCGGCGATCAAGGACGCAAAACTTACGCCCGAAGACATCGGCTACGTAAACGCGCATGGCACCTCCACGCCCTTAGGCGACGTGATTGAAACGCGCGCGCTCAAGCGCGTGTTCGGCGACCGCGCCAAGAAAGTGCCCATCAGCTCGACCAAATCGATGACCGGCCATTTGCTGGGTGGCGCCGGAGGCTTGGAGGCTGGCATCAGCGTGCTCGCGCTCCGCGATCAGGTCATTCCGCCAACCATCAACCTCGAAGTGCCCGATCCCGAATGCGATCTGGATTACGTGCCGAATGTCGCGCGCAAAGCCACGTTGGATTATGCGTTATCCAATTCTTTTGGATTTGGCGGCACGAATGCCGCGTTGATTTTTAAGCGTTGGAGCTGGAAAGTAACGCATGCTCCTGCTCGGTGATAGTCTTTGTCAGGAAAAATATCGTGAAAATTATCGTTTGCATCAAGCAGGTTCCCGCCAAAGATGCGCCGCTTTCCATAGCCGGTAACTGGATCAAGGAGTCCGATATTGGATTTGAAATGAACGAGCCCGACAGCTATGCGCTCGAAGAAGCTTTGCGCTTGAAGGAAAAGCATGGCGGCGAAGTGATCGCGATCTCCATGGGTCCGGAGCGCGTGAAGCAAACCATCAAGGAGGCCTTGGCTAAGGGCGCAGACCGCGGAATTCACATTTCGGACGATCAGTTCGCTCAACTCGATCCTTTAAACTCCGCGCGAATGCTTGCGGAAGCTTTGCGGAAAGAAAATGCCGATTTAGTTTTGACCGGCCTGCAGAGCGACGATCACGGTTTTGGCCAAACGGGCGTGCTGATAGCTTCCTTGCTGGATCTCCCGCACGCCACCATCATCATGCAGATCGAAGTGCAGGAAAAAAGCATGCGGCTAAAGCGGGAACTGGAGGCCGGTTGGTTCCAACACATCGAATGCCCGCTCCCCGCTGTGCTCTCCATTCAGTCGGGCATCAACAAAGTGCGCTATGCAACGTTCAAAGGCATCATGGCCGCCAAGAAAAAAGAAATCGCCTCCATAACCCGCGAATCGCTGGGCGTGAAATCTGAAGCCCACGCAAAAGATCGAGAAGATTTATGTGCCCGACCAAAACTAAAAAGACCGAATTTCTAACTGGCACGCCGGCGGAAATGGCTACCAAGCTGGTCGAGAAATTGAAATTCGATGCGCGTGTCATTTAAGATTTAGCCGCGCGTTAAGAATCGAGATCGTAAAAAATGAAAATCCTGGTGATCACCGAGCAGCGCCAAGGCAAATGGAATAACACCAGCTTTGAAACGCTGGTGGCCGCGCAGCAGATCGCCGCCGACACCGGCAGCGCTATCAGCGCGTTGGTGATTGGAAAGGGCGTCGCGAATTTCGCTGAAGACCTGGCGGCGAAAGAATATCGCGGAAGTTTTGCTGGTCGAGCATGACTTGCTGGAAGCCTACACGCCCGATGGATATTCACTCGCGCTGTCGCAGGTCATCAGTTCGTCTAAACCGGATCTTGTTTTGTTTCCGCACACCTATCAGGTGCGCGATTTCGCCCCCAAACTTGCGGCTATGCTGGGCAAAGGCATGATCGCGGATTGTGTCGGATTTCATAAAGAAGGCGACAAAATTGTTTTTGTGCGCCAGATGTTTCAGGGAAAAACAGTGGCTGACGTCACCTTTCATGGCGCCAGCTCCGTGGTTTGCTTCCTTTCAGTCCGGAGCATTTCGCGCGGATTTGTTAACAGCGCATCCCAGCGGCAAAGCGCCCGATAAACAAAATTGCCGTGGAGATGAAGCCGGAACAGATTCGCACCAAGCCGTTGGAACTTTTCAAGGAAGCGAAGTCTCGGTCGATTTGACGCAAGCTCCGGTAATTGTTTCCATTGGGCGCGGGATCAAAGCCCCGGAAAATATTCCTCAGGCGGAAGCGCTGGCCAAAGCGATTGGCGGAGAAATGGCTGCGTCCCGGCCGATTTGCGACGAAGGTTGGCTGCCTATGGAGCGCCAGATCGGCAGCTCGGGCCAGACGGTGGCTCCGAAACTTTATCTGGCCCTGGGCATCAGCGGCGCGATTCAGCACGTCGTAGGAATGAAGGGTGCGCGCACCATCGTGGCCATCAACAAAGATCAAAACGCGCCAATTTTTGAAATCGCCGACTACGGCATCGTGGGTGACATTTTCGAAATCATGCCCGCGCTTACCGCTGCGCTGGAAAAAGCCAAGACGTAGCTGGATCCATTTGCGGCGCGCCGCCGGCAGCATCCGCGCAATTGCTTCATTTGCTAGAATGAAGTAATGACCGTACAGCGCGAGCAACTGGAAGCAGACGTATTGATTGTCGGGGCCGGACCGGCGGGACTATCCTGCGCGCTGCATCTCGCAAATCTCATCAAAAAACATAACGAAGCCGGCGCCGCCAACGGCCCGCCATTCTCCGCCGAAAATATTTACGTCCTGGAAAAAGGGCGGGAAGTGGGCGCGCACCAACTTTCCGGCGCGATCATGAATCCCAAAGCGCTGGCCGAATTGGTGCCGGATTTCAAAAATCCGCTCCGCTGGACACCCCGGTCACCGACGATGCAGCTTTATTTTTCACCAAAGGCTCCTCAGTCCGTTTTCCACTCACTCCGCCGCCCTTCAAAAACAAGGGCAATTACGTGGTCTCGCTGAACAAGATTGTCAAATGGATGGGCGGCCTGGTGGAAGCTGCGGGAGTAAATCTATTTACGCAATTCGGCGGGGCCTCCCTGATTTACGAAGGCCAAGGCATTGCCGGGGTCATCACCGAAGATAAAGGCGTCGACAAAAACGGGAAGCCCAAGGATAACTACACGCCCGGCTACGAATTGCGCGCCAAAGTCACCGTTCTCGCGGAAGGCACGCGCGGCTCGCTCACCAAGCAATTGGTGGAGAAAAAAAATCTTGCCAACATCAATCCGCAAACCTATGGCCTGGGAATCAAAGAGCTTTGGGACGTGCAGCCTGACCGTATTCAGCCGGGCTTCGTCGCGCACACACTGGGTTGGCCGATCTCCACCGATATGTACGGGGGCGGCTGGATCTACGGCCTCTCGAACAATCGCGTCTCCATCGGTCTGGTCGTGGCTCTGGAATACGCCGATCCCCGCATTCGATCCCGCACGCCGCTTTTCAAACGTGGAAGACCCACCCGTACCTCAAAAAAATTCTGGAGGGCGGCAAACTGGTGCGTTACGGCGCAAAATCGTTGCCGTATGGCGGCTGGTACTCCATGCCGCGAAATTATCTGAATGGCGGCTTGATTATCGGCGATTCCGGGAGTTTTCTGGATTCACAAAGATTGAAGGGCATCCATCTGGCGATAAAAAGCGGGATGCTTGCCGCCGAAACCATTTTCGATGCGCTCAAAGCCGGCGACACTTCCGTGAAAACACTCAGCGCATTTCCAAAAAAAGTGGAGCAAAGCTACATCAAAAAAGAACTCTGGCAAGTCCGAAACTTTCACCAGTCTTTTCAGCACGGCCTGATTCCGGGCCTGTTGCAAACCGGGTTGCAATTTATTTCCGGCGGGCGTGGGCTGATCGATCCACTGCGCAACCATGCTGGCTACCAGGCTTATAAAAAGCTGGACACCCATGGAGCGCAGCCGCAAGCCGAGTCCGAGCGCTTCAAAGGCGATGGTAAACTCACCTTCGACCGCCTGACCGATGTCTATCACTCCGGAACGCGCCATGAAGAGGATCAGCCTTGCCACCTGATCGTCCGCGATCTGAATGTTTGCTCCACAAAGTGCGTCGTGGAGTATGGCAATCCCTGCCAATATTTTTGTCCCGCCGCCGTTTATGAAATGGCCAAAGATACCAGCGGTCAACCGCGACTGAAAATCAACGCCGCGAATTGCGTGCACTGCAAAACTTGCGACATCGCCGATCCTTACCAGATTATCGACTGGGTGGTCCCCGAAGGCGGCGGAGGACCGAACTACGAAGGGATGTAGCGGCACGGTATCGAGATGCTGCGTCGGGCTTTAGAGCAAGAAATCCCCCGCAAAAGAAAATCCCGCCAACCTTGGCGGCATCTCTATTTCATCGCTAGCGAATTCGTCTCACCTAGAAATCAATTTGGCGACAATCCATACACGCTGATCTCACTGGTGGTTCCAACGTATACCTTGCCGTTGGCCACCGTGGGCACCGTGAATTTCACGCCGACCCCCGCGCTGCCGCCGCTGTTCCAAAGCTCGGTGGCCACGTTTGAGGCGTCGTGGGCATGCAACACGGCTGTGTTGTTCTTTTCGATCGTCCACACGATGCCATTCGAACTTCCCTGTGAGGAGATCGACGGAGTGGCCCCTGGGAAAGCGTAGAAAGTGCCCGACTGTGCCGCGGGCGCGGTATTGAATTTCCCCGACGAAGGGTTGAATGTGAACGCTTTGAGGTGGTCGGTGATCTGGGTTAAGTACAGCGTATTTCCCCAGAATGCCGGCGTGGAGAAAATAGCATTCCCGGACGGGAAAATCTGCACCGCGCCGCTATCGTTGCTGGTGTTTCCGCCCAGACTATCGCGGTTCAGCAAATACAGCTTGCCTTCTTTCCCGCCGCCGACCACCAGGTGCGGCGTCGACCCTGAGGGTAGATCGACCAGGATCGCAGCCCCTCCAGAGCCCAGGTCCGCGTCCGAGGCATTCAGGCTGCCTTGATTTGATGGAGCAAAAAAGCCTGTAACGTTGAGTCCGCTGCCGGTCGACAGTCGCAAGAAGCAGTCGCCGAATTGGGTCGTGCCATCGAACTCGCCGTTTCCGGTTATCAGGAACATGTTATTCGCTGCATCCGCCGCCGGAGCCCCGCCAGACATCCAGATTCCGCCGGACGAGGTCAAGGGATCGTCATTGAAGATGGTCGTCTGCGCCAGGGTGGACGCGCTATACCCGAGAATCCACCCGTAGTATGTCGCGATGTCTCCGTGCGAAGCGTAAGCCACGTACACTACGCCATTGATCAGCGCCAATCCGGCGCGCTGATTTTGCCGCAGAGGATCGAACGTAATTCCGTGCCAGGTAAATGCGATTTCCGAGGGGCCGGAAAACTTCTCCGAGCCATCGATCAGGCTCAGGGCGTGCAGCCGCTGATGGTACGTGGAGCCGTTCTTCGATTTGGTTACCAGGTAAATCGTTTTGGTGCCCGGGTCGATGACGGGCGTTCCCACGATGCCAATTTCTGGACCAATATCGGAGCTGCCCGCATCGTTGCTGCTCCCCCAGGTCTCGCCGGAAGCCAGCAAGCTCTTAGTCCAATATGTGTGGCAGGGTGCTGCGTCCGCATCGAAGGCGTACACCGTGTCGCGTTCCGTAGCAGCTATGAGCACGTTGTGCGTACCGCCCCCAATGGCCACATTCGCCATCCACAACGGCTGCGCGTAAGCCGGGGAGTCAAGTGCGCAGGCAAACACCTTACCGAACGTGGAAGAATTCACGTTGGAGGTATTCAAGGCATATTCGCGAGTGTTGGCGCCGTCGCGCGACAAATCGTTGTGATAGGTGAAAACTCCTGCCAGGTCGGTAATGGCCACGCTGGCGGTAGCCGAAACGGTGCTGTCAGCCACTGCGATCGCTGCGACCGTGTGCGTTCCCGCTGTGGCTGGTGGAGTGTAAACCCCAGCTGCCGAGATGGTCCCGACTGAGCCATTGCCTCCCGGAACGGTGTCCACTGCCCAGGTTACGGTTGTGGTGGTGCTTCCGGTCACGTTTGCGGTAAAGGTTTGTAATTGGCCGGTGGTAAGCCCAACGCGCACAGGACTGATCGATACGGTTACCGCACCGGTTACTGTTGCCGTAACGGTGATGGCGGCGGTGGCGGTGTCCGATGAATCCGAAACCGACTTGGCAGTCGCGGTGACCACCGCAGGAGTTGGCACGCTTGCCGGTGCCGTGTACGTAATCGCGGTACCCGAGGCGCTCGTCGCCGCCGACAACGTGCCGCAACTGGCACCGGAGCATCCCGCGCCTGTTAGCGTCCACGCCACGCCCTTATTTTGAGTATCGTTCTGCACAGTAGCCGTCAGCGTGTGGGTCTTACCCGTTTGCAGCGAGAAAGCAGTGGGGTTCACCGCAACCGAAATCGGCTGCACGGCTACACCCGTGATGATGATGGCCACCGCAGCTGCCTTTGTCGAGTCCGCCACCGGCTTGGCCGTTAGTGTGACCACCCCAGGCGCTGGCACGCTTGCTGGCGCGGTGTACGTGATCGCCACGCCGGAAGCGCTGGCAGCCGCTGACAACGCGCCGCAAGCCGCGCCCGTGCAACCCGCGCCTGTGAGCGTCCAGGCTACCCCTTTATTTTGGGAATCATTTTGCACCGTAGCGGTAATGCTGTGCGTCTGGCCCGTCTGGACCGAAAAGGAGCCAGGATTCACGGACACGGAGATCGCCGCCGTTGCGGCTGTAATCGTGATCGTGGTGACCGCTGATTTAGTTGAATCGGCTACGGATGTAGCGGTTGCCGTCACCGTCGCTGGCGCGGGTTGAGTCGCCGGAGCAGTATAAGTAATTGCGCCGCCTGACGCGCTGGAGCTCGTCGACAAAGTTCCACAAGCGGCGCCAGAACAACCCGCACCCGCGAGCGTCCAGGTCACTCCTTTATTCTGACTATCATTCTGCACCGTGGCCGTTAGCGCCTGCGTATGTCCCACTTGGACTGAGTCCGTTGCCTGCGAAACCGCTACGCTGATTGCCGGAGCAGTGGGCGTAATCGTTGCCTGGGCCATTGCGCTCTTGGTCGATTGTGCTTGCGAAATCGCGATGATCGTCACCGCGGCGGGCGACGGAACTGCAGCGGGCGCCGTGTACATGCCGCTGGTATCAATCGTGCCGTGCGCGGAATCTCCGCCGGTAGTCCCATTCACTTGCCAAGTAACCGCCGCGTTGCTGGTATTGGTCACCGCAGCTGTGAATTGTTGGTTTTTGGAAACCTGTACCGAAGCGCTCGCGGGCGTGATGGTGACGGAAACACTCTGAGGCACGGTCGACGACGAGGATTGCACGTTAGCGCATCCCCACACGGACAACGTCAGAATTAAGATGGCTGCGATTACGGTAAAATTACGGGCACAGCTAGAATAGCGTAAGGCCATGAGCAGGAAGTCCTATTAGGTATAGTAATGGTAGTACTAGTATGACATTTCCGGTTGTGGGAATGTCAATGAAATTGCATTACTTCTGTTAAGTGCGACAAGCCGGGCGGGTCGCTGGACTTCATAAGGCTAAACTGAAACTGACCCAAAAGTAAAGCCCGGGAACAGTTGAGGCGGGGCGCTGATTTCCCCCAGCTCTCCCGTGACCGCGACACACTATGTATTGATAACTCAATTCATTACGGGTTAATAGCCGCCATCGCGCAATCTTGCTTTTCAGCCGATACTCAAAGACGTTTGGACTAGGGCGCGAACCGAACAGTCAACTTCTGACAACCTTCTGGCACCTGTAAGCCTGTTCCCGTTCCGCACTTCGGTTCCTCACGACCAAGTCAAAAACTACCAGTCCCTCTGGGTTATGGAGTTCTCGGGCTAGAGCGCTGTTCCGTCAAAGTTAAGCCGAGTAATGACTTACGGTATCCCAGACCACAGCTTTCGCACAAATAAACGAACCCGGTCGGTGAGGGTATCTGGCTTCGGCGGGGGCGCTTTAGTCGCGGAATTTTGCGGATTTGCTGGCACGCTAGGAGGATGCGGTGGAACACTGGAGGTATTCGCCGCGGGCAACTGCGGCGCTTCCGCTGACCCTGGCCTATTCGGCGATGGCCGAGCCGGCTTAGGAGCAACGACCGGCTCCTTCACGGCCACCATATCTCCTTCCACTCGGCCCTGAAAAATGAGTGTCGGCCGCACCCGCACCCTGCGAATCAGCACAATCATTTTTGGATCTACTTCTGGCTGTACCGCCGCTTTCGCATCGAAAATCAATGGCGGCACAAATACCTGGTAAATCGGCTCTTCCCTTGGTGCCGCGGGCTGCACCGCTTCGACCGTCGGTATATTGGGCTTCACGTCCTCAATTTTGTGCCGCACCTCTTCCGCGGTGGCCAGATGACTCACCTCCGGCGGTGGGGCGGCTGTCTCCGCGATTTGCAATTCGCAGGAACAACGCGTGCCGGAACCGGTGCGCAGGGAATCAATCTGCCCACTCGAAAGAAAAACGTCGCCGCCTTGCGGCACCAGCACGCTTTGCCCGGTCAACTGCTGTTCCAACCGCAGGGCGCCACGATTCGCGCGAATGCACATGGCTCCTGCGGCGTCAAAGCCCACAATAGTGTCTTGCGCGCCTTCTCCGATGGCTACCGGTTGGGCCTGAATTTGCGGCGTATACATCGTCAAGATTGGTTGCCGCTCAATGTGTGCGTGAATTGTTCCGGTATCGAGCGCGATCGTCAGTGCGTTGCCGGATTTCAAGACCGAGAAGTGCGCCGGTCCGCATATGGAAATTTGTCCGCCTTCCACCAGCTTGATGCGTGCCGTCCCGGATTTGACGCGCACATCGCTTCCGCTGCGCAGCACGGTAACCAGCTGTCCGGCCACCGTTTCCACGGTCATAGGGCCGGTCACCGCAATTGCTTCGCCCTCGATGGCTCCCACGGAGTCGCCGGGGGCAGGATTGTCAGGATGGGCGGCGGCCGCCGCGTACATCGCTGCCAGCAACACACCGGCGGCCACGGCGGGGAGCGCCATGCTGCGCAAAGTTTTCTGCTGTGGGCGCCCTTCCGGCAATGATTGCTCCTGCACGCGTGCGGGGAAACTCTGGAGAGCGGCTCTCAGCCTATACTATACGACGATGGCTACTCCTGAAGCGGAGCGAAACCTGCAAAGCCAAGCTAGTGGGGAGTCGCCGGTAGCGCCGCCATCTTCTCTTGCGCCCCCAGCCGAGGTCGTAAATTTACATTACGACACTCGTCTCCCGAAACTGCCGTGGTCCCGGCGCATACAAATTCCCATCATTGCTGCAGCCGTCTACAGCGTCATTTGCGTCCTCGGCCCCACGCTTCGATTTGAAGTTCTCGGGGAGCACTCTCCGCTTGGCGTTTACGCTGCGGAGCAACGATGTATTTATGCCTTCTGGCACCGCGTGATTATTCCTGTCGCTTGGTGGGCCCGCAATCGCGGAATCGTAGTAATGAATACCACCGCTTTCGATGGGCAGTGGACCCGCAAGGTCATCGAATGGTTGGGATTCGGCACCGCGCAGGGAAGCTCTTCCCGCGGCGGCTTGCGCGGCCTAGCGGTAATGGCACGGCGTTTAGCAGAAGGCCTGGATTGTGGTTTCACCATCGACGGTCCGCGCGGTCCGCGTTATGTCGCCAAGCCCGGGCCGGTGATGCTTGCGCGCAAAAGCGGATGCCCCATCGTCGTGTTTCATATCGGCGTGGACCGCGGAAAAACATTTACCAAAACTTGGGACCATTTTCTGCTGCCCGCGCCGTTCGCCCGCGCGGTTATGATTTTTGCCCCGCCCATTTACGTTCCGAAGGACGCCAACGCTGACGGAATGCAGTCGCAGCAGGTGCAAATGCAGCATCAACTGGAACGCGTGCGCGACATCGCGGAAGGTTGGTTTCGGTTCGACGAATCACAACGCCAGCAGTACCGCGCCGAATTCGGTGTCTGATGCCGACCCAATTTTTGCCGCCGAAATTTATTTTACCGCCCGTTCCGCGAGTTTCACCTGCACATCCAGCTTCTTGCCGCCGCGATACAACGTTACCGGCACCACATCTCCGGGACGTTTGCGATTCAATATTTTGTTTACATCGAACTGATTGGAAACCGCCTGGCCGTCGATGGAGGTAATTACGTCCCCGCCGATGGTGATCCGCCGCATGCCCGCCTGCGCTACTTGATCGCCGCCTTTGATGCCGGCTGCGGCGGCCGGACCTCCGCGCGTGACGGTCTCAACCAGCAAGCCTTCCTGTACCGGCAAATCCAGAGCTTGCGACAAATAGCCGCCCACCGGCAGCGTTTCCACTCCCAGGAAAGCTCGGTGCACCCGCCCGTCGGTAATCAGATCGTTGGCAATGCCTTTCGCGGTGTTCACAGGAATCGCAAAACCGATGCCCGCCGTGGTTCCCGATGGCGTGTAAATCGCCGAGTTGATGCCGATCACTTCGCCGTGCGTATTGATCAGCGGGCCGCCGGAATTGCCGCGATTGATGGCCGCGTCGGTTTGGATGGCCTCGTCGATAAAAGTCGTCTCGCTGGTTTGCACCGTGCGCCCCAGCGCGCTGACCACCCCGGTGGTCAAGGTGCTTTGAAATCCAAAAGGATTGCCGATGGCCAAAACTTTTTGCCCCACCTGCAAGGTGCTGGAGTCGCCCAGCGGCAGAGTTGCGAGATTTTTTCCGTTAGGCTCGATCTTCAGCAACGCCACGTCATTGCGCTGATCGGCGCCGATAAATTTTGCCGGATAGCGCGACTGGTCCCCCAGCACCACTTCGATGGATTGCGCTTCCTGCACCACGTGAAAATTCGTCAGGATATACCCGCGCTTGTCGATGATGAAGCCCGAGCCGGCGCCCTCCACCGGAACTGGGTCCATAAAGAAATCGTATTGCGTCGCTTTGGTGAGCACGTTGGCGACCGCCGGCGCGGTCTGCCGGTAAATCCGCACATTGATGGCTTCGTCATCCGTCAGCACCGCATCGCGGGCCGCGACGTTCGCGGTTAGTCCAGCCGGCTGCGATGCCGGTGCCGCGCCAGCTCCCACATTTCCAGCGCCTACACTGACGGGCTGCCGCGTTCCCCATCGTCCCCCGGCATAATACGCGCCGAGAATGATAATTACAGCCGCTAGCAGTAACCGTATCGCTCCGGAGGATTTGGACGCGCTCATGTTCGTTCCTTCTTTAACTTGCGTTTCCTACTTCACGTTCTTTATTCCGCGTATTTTACCTTAAGCGCTTGCAAAATCTTTGAAGTCGAGCCACTCCCCGAAGCCGGCTGGACTGCAACTCGTCAGGAATAGCAAGCAGCTTCGCAGCCGTCACGTGCCAGCTTTAACTCCGCAGCACCAACAGTCCCTAAGCTCTTGGGCGCACACCGCCAAATTTTTCAGCCAACTGCTCCACCTGCCGCCGCGTTTCCGCCATGGAGCCGGAACAATCGATTTTCTCCATCGCTTGTCGCAGCTTCTCTTCCGTTAACAGTTGCGCGGAAATTCTTCCGCGCGCTTCTGCTTCGCTCATTCCCCGGGCCACCAGGCGTTCCATCTGCTGCTCCGGCTTGCACCACACCACCACCACGCCATTTAATTTCTGGTCCAGTCCGGCCTCGAAGATTAGCGCGGCTTCCACGAACGCCGCTGCTGGCGTTCGGTCGCGTTGCAACTTTTCAAATTCCTCGGCAACCTGCCGTTCCACGCGCGGGTGCACTATGGCATTGAGCCTCGCCAGCTTTGCAGCGTCCGCAAAAACAATTTTGCCCAAGGCAGCGCGGTTAACCCTATTACTCGCGTTCGCGCAAGGAAGGTCCGCATCAAGAATGCCCGGACCGAATTCCTGAATAATTTCCTGGTATGCGGGATTGCCCGGTTCGATCAGCTGATGCGCCATGGAATCGGCGTCCAGAACCGTGAAACCCAATTCTCGCAGCATCGCGCTGACCGTACTCTTCCCGCTGGCGATCCCGCCGGTAAGCCCCAGACGCAGCATGAGCGATTCTATCGTGCGATGGCACTGCCTGGCGTGGCTTTCCCGTGCGTGGCACCCCGGCGCAGGCGCGCGGCTTTCACCGTGTTGCTCATCAGCATGGTGATGGTCATGGGCCCGACGCCACCGGGCACCGGCGTAAGCGCCCCGGCAATATTCACTGCGTCGGGATGCACGTCGCCCACCAGCGCGGAATGCTTGGCGCGAAATTTTTCCAGCCGTTGCGGCGTATTGCGAAACAGTTTTTCAGCTTCCGCGCTGTCGGTCACCCGGTTGGTGCCCACATCGATCACCGCCGCGCCCGGCTTGATCCAGTCCGCCGCCACGTACCCGGCTTTGCCCATGGCCGCGACAATAATGTCCGCCCGCCGCACCGTTTCCGGAAGGTCCCGGGTCTTCGAATGGCAAATCGTCACCGTGGCATTGGCGTGCATCAGCAGCAGCGCCATGGGCTTGCCCACAATGTCGCTGCGCCCCAGCACCACCGCATTCGCGCCCTCGATGGCGATTGCATTGCGCCGCAAAATTTCCATGCACCCCGCCGGAGTGCAAGCCACCAACCCGGGCCTTCCGCTCACCAGCCGCCCAAGATTCATGGGATGAAACCCGTCCACATCTTTCGCCGGATCCACGGATTCCAGAATCAGCTTGGCATCCACCTGCCTGGGCAGCGGCAACTGAATCAAAATCCCGTCCACCGCATTGTCGCCGTTTAAATCCTCCACCAGTTGCAGCATTTCGCGCGTACTCACGGTAGCCGGCGGCGTATGCATCCAGCTGGCAATCCCCAGCTGCTCGCAAGCCGCAATTTTGCTCTTCACATAAAGCTGCGACGCCGGATCCTGGCCCACCAGCACCGCCGCCAACCCCGGCCGCACCCCGTCGGCAGCCATCGCGGCAATATCCTTCTTCAGCTCCGCGAAAATCTCATCGCGCAGCTTCACCCCATCCAATACACGAGCACTCATGCGCTATAAAAGCCTCAGTGGAGAAAAATAATAGCATAGGGAAAAACGCGAGACAGGTTCAGAGAGGAATCGTCAAACGAAAAACGAATTCGAGTCTCAACATTTTGCCGCACGCCAAAAGCTAACAGGCAGCCATGGCGATGCAACAAAAGTGGAACTAGAGCATCACCGGCAGCCATCAATAAGCGATATCCGCATTTTGGCATGCGCAAAAATAAACGGCCCGAACCCGTGGATCGGTCCCGGCCGTTTTAAACCCCTCTTGCGGGCCTAAGTGAAGCAAATCAGTAGATGTCGTACTGCTCCCAATGCAGGGTAGCGTCCGACTGAATGATGATGTGTTTGTGCGAGGTTTGCTCCAGTTCATCCATCAGCAACGACTCGCGCGTTTTTAGCGCCTTGGCAATCTCGGGATGGACGCGCAGGGTCAGGTTTGGCCCTTCGTGCCCGGCCACCGCCATCTTGCGCGCTTCCGCCTGGATTTCGTAGCACAGCGTGGGAATGGATTTAACCATGCCGGAGCCGGTGCAATACGGGCAAGGTTGGCACAGCACGCGCTCGAGAGCCTGCTTGGTTCGTTTGCGGGTGATGCAAACGAGGCCAAACTCGTTGAACGACAGCGCCTTCGACGGAGCCTTGTCTTCTTCCAAAGCTTGCTGCAGCGCGAACAACACCTTGTCGCGGTTGCGGCGCTCTTCCATATCGATGAAGTCCACCACGATAATCCCGCCCAGATCCCGCAAGCGAATCTGCCGCACGATTTCCTTCACCGCTTCCAGGTTGGTCTTGACGATGGTATCTTCCAGGCGCGTGGAGCCTTTGCCCACGAACTTCCCGGTGTTCACGTCGATGGCCACCAGCGCTTCGGTGTGGTTGATGACGATGTACCCGCCAGATTTGAGCCACACCTTGGCACGCAGCGCTTTGTCCAGCTCGTGCTGAATCCCGAACTCTTCGAAGATCGGCGTTTCCTTGGTGTATAGCTTGACGCGGCTAACCAGCTTGGGTTGGAAGCGGCTGACGAATTCCACCACCTTGCTGAACTCTTCTTCGCTGTCGATCCAGATCGCGGTGAAATCGTCGCTGACGTAATCGCGCAGGATGCGCTCCACCAGATTTAAATCGCGGTGCAGCAGGGAAGGCGCCTTGCGCTGTTCGCTGCGCTCCTTGATTTCATTCCAGGTGGTGCCCAGGAATTCGATGTCTGCGCGAATTTCTTCGTCGGTCGCTCCGCCTGCCGCGGTACGCACGATGAAGCCGCCCGGATAGCTGCCGCGCGCTTCGCCCACCAGACGCCGCAGCCGCGAACGGTTGTCGGCGCTGGCAATTTTGCGCGAGACGCCAATGTGATCGATGGTCGGCATGTACACCAGGAAACGTCCCGGCAACGCCACGTGGCTGGTGATGCGCGCGCCCTTTTTGCCGAGGGGCTCCTTGGCGATCTGGATGACAACATCCTGACCAGCTTTCAGCATCTCGGAAATAAGTTGCGGGCGCCGCGATGGGCCGGAGTGATGCCCGCCCTGATGCCCACCTTGATGCCCGCGATCGTGACGCGGACCGCCAGGCCCGCTGGGCCGGCGTTCGAAGCGCGGACCGGGGCGTCCACCGCCACCGCTGCGTTCGGGTCGTCCAGCACCGCTGCTGGGGCGATTATCGTGACGAGGTCCGCGATTGTCCGGGCGTCCCCCGCGACTGTCGCGACCGCGATCGCGTCCGCCGCTGCGAAATGGCCGCTGAAAACGTTGTCGCGGATTGCCGCCAACCCGCGCGGAATCTCTCGGAAATTCTTCACGAGGAGCCGGTGCGCCAGTAGCGGCTCGAGGCGCGCGTGTTTCCCCCGGCAACAAAATCGGTTCATCCTCCGCCATGGGTGTGACAATCGTCGCCGAAACTAAGGTTTCCTCGGAAACATCGCCGGCATGGGTTTTCTCGGCTTCTTCCTGTCCGTGCCGCCCTTCGGCATGCGCTCCAGTGTCTGCGCCGTGCTCGTCTGCGTGGCTTTCTTCGTGCCCTTCTTCGTGCTCATGCTCATGTAACCCTAACGCGGCATGATGCTCCGCGCTTTCATGAGCCGCATCGGCTTCCGCTTCCGCGCGATTCGCTGCCCGGCCTTCTTCCACTTCGGCGTGCTCGTCGTCGGTAAGCTGAGAAACTTCCGCGGTATGCGATTCTTCGGTTCCGCTTCCGGCTTCTGACTCGTGCTCGTCTTCGTGCTCTTCTTCGTCTTCTTCAGCTTCCTCTTCTCCCAATTCTGCTTCGACTTCTTCCTCGTCTTCTTCTTCGTCTTCAAAAATAGCGCCGCCCGCCAGGGAGTCGACCTGTGCCACATTCTGCACTTCTTCCTGCTTGGCTTCCACGATGCCGGAAGCCAAAGCCGCCATCTGGTCTTCGCTCAGTTGCTCGGAGTTAAGCTCGCCCCCTTGCGAACTGCTCGAGGTCGGCAGCTCCAGCGGAGAAGCCTCATGGCGCGAAGGATTGTTTCCGTGTGCGGAAAGCGTGGAGTCGTCGGCCACGCCGATGTTTTCGTCCGCGGAAACTGGCGCGGCTTCCGATTCGGCCCCGGCATCGGCCAGGAGCCAGCGCGGAAGTCCGCCGGTAAAGCGTCGAGGCCCAACAGTGCCCGCCGCGCCCGCAGGTTGTGCTGGTGTGGAACCGCCAGACGGTGGACGGGAGCCTTCGGAAGTCTCAAACGTCTTGGTGCTCTCTTGTTCCGCCACCGGCGCGGATGAGGAAGCCGCAGGTTTGCCGCGATACTTGGCCAGCGATTCGCCCGGAAGCAGAATCGGCTCGCCCGCAGCATCCGCACTCGGCGCACTGGGAGTTGCCCCGCCATGGCGCGGCGTCTCGGGCCTGCGGTTATCGAATCCACGTTGTTCCGAACCGCGAGGCTCAAATCCGCGTGGCTGTCCCCCGCGATTCTGGCCCTGGTTGCGCTGCTCGTTGCCGCGAGAATCCCCTCGCCCCTCGGAACTCGGTCCGCCTTGCGGCGAAGCGTATTTCGATGGCGGCAAGTTGCGCCCTGGTCCGGCATTTGGGGTGGTGGGACGTCCACCGCGTCGTCGTCCGCCACGTCGTCCAAAACGTCCGGCGCGGCCACCGCCTGAATCCTGTCCGCGATCATTACCCCGGTCATTGCCCCGGTCATTGCCTCGATCATTCCCGCGCCCAAAATTCTGCCCCGGCCGGTCATTGCCTCCGCGCGGCGCATAATTCTGAGCAGCTTTGTAGTTGGGACCGAAATTCTGCGGCGCTGAGGCATTGGATTCGGGCTGGCGCTCCTCAGGGAACTCCGCTTGCGCGTCGTGCTCTGCCGCTTCATGCCCACGCTGTTCACTGACGTTACCAGGCTGCGGTTGTTCGTCATGCTCATCTTCGTGCATGCCCGCGTGGTCGGATTCCGCGCCATGCTCTTCCGCGCCATGCTGGTGGGCTTCGTCGCCCTCCGCGCCGCCGGCCCTTGCCAGCGATTCGCCGGGCAGCAGTTCTACGTCGTGAGTTTCGCCTTCGTGCTCGCCCGTGCCCAATGCGCGTGGCTCAACCACAGCAACCGCGGCGTGCGGCGCTTCATGCGCGTGATCGTGGTCGTAATCTTCCAGATTTTCGAAGACGTCGCTGACGTACAGGAAGGCGTCGCCGTCCAGCCCGATATCCACGAACGCCGATTGCATTCCTGGAAGGACCCGGGTGACTTTGCCTTTGTAGATACTGCCGACGAGGGCGAACTCTTTCTCGCGCTCGATGTAGATTTCGACTAACTGACCTTCTTCAAGTATCGCGACCCGCCGTTCATGGGAGGCCGCCGATATAACTAACTCTTTTGACATAAAACTCCTCGGGACGCATCGCCGCGAGCTTGTGCCCGTCGGAGGTCCGAGAAACCGGCGCCTGCTCCGGCATTGCCGGAACACACGTGGCCACGACCGCTGGGAGGTGGTTTTGACGTTCGAAGGCGGAGGGGATGGCGGCAACAAGGCCATCGCTGTAACGATGATTCCTCAGTCTTTCGAGGCTAGTCCGTTGCGGGGAGCTTCCCAGGCAAACGGCGGACGATGCTGTCCTCACTCTTATTTCCTTAATTTACGGTGACCGCGAGCGGCCCCTACAACTGCAGCGGCCGTGTGGCGGTCAATCCGTTTGACTCATATTTAAAACGGTTCGAATCGTACCCGCCCTCTAACCTGACCTCCGGCTGAACCCGGCTTGTCAAGAGGGCACTGGCGGTTCGTCAGTTGACGAAGCGGCGAAGCCGTACATTCATCACCAGCCCAATCGCCAGAAAAATAAACAACGTAGCGGATCCCCCGTAGCTCATCAGCGGCAGCGGAATCCCGGTTACCGGCATAGCACCGATGACCATGGCCACGTTTACTAAAACGTGAAAACCCAGCGTTGCCGCCACGCCCATGACCAGAAACATTCCCGCGCGATCCTTCGCGCGTTGTGCATTCTGCACCAGGCGTAACAGCAGCGCCATATACAGCCCAAGGGCAAGCAGCACGCCTTTGAATCCCTGTTCCTCAGCCCAGGCCGACATAATGAAATCTGAATATCGGACCGGGATGTAGCCCAGTTGATTCTGACTGCCGTTGCCAAAACCCTTACCCCAAAAACCGCCGGAACCCACCGCGATCTTCGATTGCAGCACCTGATAACCGGAGCCCTTAGCGTCTTCTTCCGGGTGCAGGAAGGAGGTGACTCGTTCCCGCTGGTACGGTTTCAGGATGTGGCGGCTCACCGGGGGATAAAAAACGCTGCCGACCGCCAATGCCCCCACCAATGATATGACCGCGGCGTGTTGCCATTGCAGACCGGCTAAAAACGCGCCCACCACCAGCAATGGCATCAGCACCAACGCTGTACCTAAATCGGGTTGCTTCAAGATTAAAATCAGCGGCAACCCTACTAATAAGCCTGCTTTGAACAAATCCTGCAGGGAGAGTTCATCACTGCGTACTTCCGCAAAGAAGCGCGCGACTACAATGATTATAATCAACTTTACCAATTCTGACACCTGAAAGCTTTCGCCCAGGATGGGAATCCACCGTTTCGCTCCAAAACGGGAATGCCCCATCGCCAATACCGCCACCAGCGCCACGATGCCTACCAGGTACAAAATAGGCGCCTGGTCTAGAATCAGGTGATAGTCCAACCGCGACAGCGCGAACATCAGCACGAAACCGATGGCCAGCCAGCGGATTTGCTTGGTATGCATGCCCGCCAGCGAACTGCCATGCGTGGCCGAATAAATCTCGATTACCCCCAGGGCGCAAATCGCCGTCAGGATGGCCAGCAGCCACCAATCGTAATCGCGCGTTCCTGGAGCGTCTTTCATGTTTCCCTAAGCGTCCACCGCAAAACTCAAACCGGTGCCATGAAGCGAATCTCGTAACTTTGAACTCATCGCCGAACTCATCGCCGCTCGGCTTTCGCGGCTGGCGGCAATACCACCGCGGCAGCGGCAGTCGACGCGGACTTCACCCCGCCAGGTCCTGTGCCTTGCGCCACTTGCGCGGCGTTGACCAATGCAGCGGCATCTGCCGGCGCTGTGCCATCGCCAAAATCGTAGCGCTGATATTCCACCGTGGTTTGGGCCGGAGTATTCTTGGTTTTCTTGTCGTAATAACCCTTAATTATGTCGCGCACTACCGGGCCCGAAGCGGTTCCCCCATGCTGGCCGCTTTCCTGAACCAGCACGGCCACCACGATTTCAGGATTTCGCCGGGGCGCGTAACCCACAAACCACGCGTTGTCCTCGAATTTTTTCTGTTTGCCCAGGCGTTCCCGCGTGGAATACCCGATAACCTGCGCCGTTCCCGACTTTCCGCTCAGTTCGATGCCTGCAAGCTTCAAAGCGCCGCCAGTCCCACCCTCGTTGACCACCCCGTACATGGCATCGGTGATTTTTTGCACCGTGGGCTCGGAGATCGTGAAGCGCTCTTCGCTTACGTCCTGCGCATCCTTCAGCAAGTGCGGTTGCTTGAATATTCCGCCCATGGCGATCCCGCCGATGGTGCGCGCCAATTGCAGCGGCGTGGTAGTTACCGCTCCTTGACCGGTGGATACAGAAATTGTTTCGCCTGCGTACCACTTGCGATGAAATACCCGTTCCGCCCATTCCGCGGACGGCATCAAGCCCGGTTCTTCCGAGGGCAGATCGATGCCCGTGCGGTGCCCCAGACCCATTTTCGTGGCGTAATACGCCAGCCGGTCGATCCCCAGTTTCATCCCCACGTTATAAAAGAAAATATCGCAGGATTCGAGAATCGCTTTGCGAAAATTCACCACTCCATGCGAACTCTTTCCATACACCCAACATTTAAATTGCCGGCCGTAAAAGGTCCCATAGCCCGGGCAAAACGCCGTGTAACTCTCCGGAGGAACTTTATCTTCCAGCATCGCCGTGGCGGTGATGATCTTGAACACCGAGCCCGGCGCCAGTTGCGCCTGAATCGCCCGGTTCAGCAGCGGATGCAGCGGATCCTCGTTCAGCTTCTTCCATTCTTCCTTGGAGACCCGCACCGAGAAATCGTTCGGGTCCGGAGTCGGGCGGCTGACCATGGCCAACACTTCGCCGGTCCGCGGATCGAGCGCCACAACTGCCCCGGGCCTCGTTCCCAGCGACGTTTCCGCAATTTGCTGCAGGTCGTAATCGATGGTCAGCTGGATCTGCTTGCCGGGAATCGCTTCTTGCGTGGAGAGCCGACCGACTTCCTTGCCCACGCTGTTCACGATGACCCGCCGCATGCCATCCGTGCCCATCAAAAGTTCGTTGTACTGCTTCTCGAGCCCGGTTTTTCCCGCGAAATCCCCCGGACGAAAGCGCCCGTTGCTGGATTCAATTTGCTGTTCGCTGACTTCCCCCACATACCCGCTGGCATGGGCCATGAACCCGCCGGAAATATACCGGCGCCTCGAGATGGAAATCATTTCGAGAATGGGAATATCCGAACGGTGCGACTCGATGAACGCAATATCCGCGTCGGACGCTTCCGGCTTGATGATGATGGGTTGAAACTTCGGAAGATTTCGGGTGGTGCTTAGATCTTCTTTGAGATCGTCCAGCGAAAGTCCCAGGCCATCCGCGATTCCCGGAAGATTCTTGTCCACCAGCACCGGATCGTCGCGCAACAGCAGCACGCTGAACGAGGGCCGATTATCCACCAGCACCCGGCCATCGCGGTCCAGCATACGCCCGCGCGGCGCGATCACCGGAATCGAACGCACCCGGTTGCGCTCCGCCATCGACGCGTACTTATCGGCATCGATGACCTGCAGTTTCCAGAAGCCCAGCAGCAACACACCCACCATGCCCACAATGACGTAGGAAGCCATGGCCAGCCGGCCCTGCGGTAAACGATTGTCGTTGCGAAACCAGATCGACACGAAGACCTCGCGCGCGAGACTCTAGTTCAGGGGCTGGACTGACCCGCTCCCATGGAACCGGAGTACCTTCGCGTCACGAAAAATTGCCTTGGGATTCGATGTCCGCCGGAAGCAGCCTTCAAAATTGCAAGGAATCTAGCCCGACAAATAAACACCGCTAACCCGTGCTGCGGCGCTGCCTTGCAGCTGTTTTAAAACGTAACATCAGGGTTGTTGCCCCGCAAGTCGTCCACGCGAACAGGGTTCCAGGAGTGCATTATTTTTCGCGCTGCCCGTCATCGCTGCCGGGTTGCTACTGTCAAGCACCCACGTTAAGGTTAGAAAAGGTCAGAAATTCGCCCATGCACAGCGTCCCCCAGAATAAAAAGCACTCGCGCCTCGCTTTGGTGGGTATGTCCGGCAGCGGTAAGAGTTTTTGGAGCAAGAAGCTGGCGGCTGCCGGCTGGAACTCTGTTTCCTGCGACGACCTCATCGAGCAGCGCCTGGCTCGGCGTCTCGCCGATGGCGGCTATGCCGGCATCCATGGAGTCGCCGCCTGGATGGGGTGGCCGGACAGCCCCACCTACGCCCAGCGTGAAGCGGAATATCTGGCTGAAGAGATTGCTGTCGTGGATGAATTCTTAACCAATCTCGAAAACGAGCAACGCTCCTCGCCCACCGTTCTGGATACCACCGGAAGCGTCATCTACACCCCGGACAATATATTGATGCGTTTGCGCAGGGAGATGATTGTGGTGCATCTGGCCAGCACCGAACAGGAGCAGCAATTGCTCGTGCAAAGATATTTGCATGATCCCAAGCCCGTTCTCTGGCGCGGCACTTTTCATGTGCGCGATCAGGAGTCGCCCGGCGAAACCGTGGCCCGCTGCTACCCGCTACTCATCGCCGCCCGAAAAAAGAGTTATGAAGCACTGGCTCATTGCTCGCTGCAGGTCGCGGAACTGTCCGCCATGGGTGAACGGGCGGCAGTCACAAAAAAATCTGCCGATGTGGAACAATTTTTGGAAAAGGTTCGCGGCGGCCAAATCCAGCAGCCGTAAAGTGAATTGCTGAATCTGATTGCTGGAGTACACCGCCGCCCAGGTAAAGAACTATGAGTTTGCATTTATGAGATATCGCAGCACATCCCGGGAAGCCCCACTAACTTCGCTGCGCGGCGCAGTCCTGCGCGGCCTGGCCCCCGACGGCGGGCTGTACATGCCGGTGGAAATTGCCCGTCGCTCTCCGCAAGAGCTCGAAGAATTCAGAAAGTTGCCCTTCACCGAAGTTTGTTTTCGCGTGGCCCGTCCCTTTGCCGGCCCGGAAGTCCCGGAAGAAGTGATGTGGCAAGTGGTCAGCGAAGCCATTAATTTCCCGGTCAAGCTGGTTTCTCTCTCTCCCGGCCTGCACATTCTCGAACTTTTTCACGGGCCCACGCTGGCCTTCAAGGATTTCGGCGCGCGCTTCATGGCCCGGCTGATGGGCTACTTCGTGCGCGACGAATCGCGCACCTTGACAGTTTTGGTGGCCACCTCCGGCGACACCGGCAGCGCCGTGGCCCACGGCTTTTTGCGCGTCCCCGGAATTCGCGTGGTGATTCTCTATCCTTCCAAGCGCATCAGCGAGGCCCAGGAAAAACAATTCACCACCCTGGGAGAAAATATCACCGCACTGGAGATTCAAGGCTCCTTCGACGATTGCCAGCGCCTGGTGAAGCAGGCTTTCTCCGATGTGGAGCTCAACAAACGGGCCTTCCTGACCTCCGCAAATTCCATCAACATCGGTCGGCTCTTGCCGCAGATGTTTTATCACGTGGCCGCTTATCGCCAGCTTCCGGTAGCTTCGGTGCCGTTGATTGTTTCCGTGCCCAGTGGGAATTTCGGAAATTTAACCGCGGGCATTTTCGCCAAGCGCATCGGGTTGCCGGTTTCCCGTTTCGTAGCCTCTACCAACGCCAACGATGCGGTCCCGGAGTATTTACGCAGCGGCACCTTCCATCCTCACGAGGCGGTAGCCACTCTTTCCAACGCCATGGACGTGGGCAACCCCAATAATTTCCCCAGGCTGCTCGACCTTTGCCGCAATCGCCTTGAATACGTGCAAAAAGAAATCTGGGGACACGGCGCCACCGACACCGAAACTTTGGCCGCCATGAAAATGGTCTACGAAAAATTTAAATACATCGCCGATCCCCACACTGCCGTCGGCATCCTGGGTTGGGAAGCGTATCGCAAGGCCCATCCGGAACCCGCGCAGGGTCTGGTGCTGGCCACCGCCCATCCCGCGAAATTTGCTGAAGTTGTTACGCGCGCCATCGGCATCGCCCCGCGATTGCCCGCTCGCCTGGCTTGCTATCTGAAGCGCGAAAAACTTTCTCTCCCCATGTCCAATTCCTACGACGACTTTAAGCAGTTTTTGTTGGCGCATTGATCTGGCTGATAATTGCCAGCGATGAGGCCACAAAAAATCTCGCAACCGTAAAGTTTCAGTGGAGTTGAAACAGCAGAGGTTTTACTACCGCGCAAGGAGAATCGCTTCGCAGCAAAAATCAGGATTTGCGCAGGCGGTCCAGCAGCGCGAACAAAAACACCGCGATGATGGCGTTGACCACCGCGGCAATCGCCAGGTGCACGGTGAACCAGGTGCTCGATTGCGCCAGCAGGATGCGCCGGGTCAGCAGCACAATGCCTTGATGCAATCCAAAAAATAAAATCGTCAGCGCGAATCGTGCCGCGGGATGTTCGGTATCTAACCGCGCCCCGATGGATGAAGCCAGGTAGCCGATCACCGTTTTTGCAATGCCATAAAGCCCAATCGGAACCGTCGGACCGCTGAGGCTGTCTTGCAGCAGGCCGATCATCATCCCCAGTAAAAGTCCCGTCGACGGATTGCGGCGGCTCAACCCAAAATAAATGGTAATCAGCAGCGGCAAGTCGCAAATCGTGGCCTTCACAAAATAAACCGGCACGAACGCTTGAAACATCAGCGCCAGCAGGGTGGCCGCCAGAATCGCCCCGCCGCGAAACTTGTGCACCTCGATGTGCGACTCCATATTGCGTATTTCGAAGGTGTCGTTCATCGCGGCTTAACCGAAGCGGGCTTGGACCCGGGTTTGTTGGATGATTGCGCGCTCACGTTCTGCGCGGTATTGCCGGGCGCCGTTTCCGCTGCCGACACCGGAACGGTTTCCGGTTGCTTCAGCTGCAACGGCTGCAGCGTCAGCAGTACAATCACTTCTTCCAGGCGCTCCAGGTTCGCGGCGGGCCGCACCCGGATGCTTTTGAACGGGCTGCCGGCTTTGATCTCCGTGATGATCCCGATCGGCAAATCTCGCGGGAAAATTTTGTCCATGCCGCTGGTCACCACCCGCTCGCCCACGTTCACCACATCGTCGTTGGCCACGTATTTCATGGCCAGCAGCGGTTCACCGGTTCCCCCGACGGGACTTTGAATCCGGGAATTGCCCAGCATCGCCCCAACGCCGCTATCCTTATCCGTCAACAGCAGCACTTCCGCGGTGTTGTCGTAAACCTCCACGACTTTGCCCACCACGCCTTCGGGCGTAATCACTCCCATGTTTTTCTTGATTCCGTCTTTCGATCCGCGATCCAGCACAATCGTCTGGCTGGCCGTCCCCGCGCTGGTGGCAATCACCCGCGAGCCCAGCATCGGCACATCCAGATGCGATTTGTGGAAGTTCAGCAGCAATGCCAGGCGGTCCGCTTCGCTGGCTTTGCTTTGCAGTTGGTTCACTTGCATTTTCAGCAGATCGTTTTCCCGCCGAAGATCTTCATTTTCGCGCGATGTATTCTGCAAAGCGAAATAGTGCTGCCAGGTATCGCGCACCCGTCCGATGCCGTGCGAACCCGCGCGTTCAAACGGCGAAAACGCACCCACCGTCCATACCCGAATCAATCGCCCTTCGGAATCCCGCTTGATCTGCAAAGCCAGTAGCAGAATTTGCAGCAACACCACGCCGGTGAGCAGGAAGATGGACCGATGACGAGATGGAATGCCGACCATAGGATTGAAATTCGCTTCCCTTGATTACTTTAAATCTTTCGGGCCTTGTATTTGTGTTAACAACTCGACGTTCATCGCCAAATTGAAACTAGCGGACTCCACCGGGCCTCTAGTCAATGCACACCTGGCGCAGCAATTTGAAATCGCTCAGCATTTTTCCGGTTCCCAGAACCACCGAAGCCAGCGGATCGTCGGCAATGGAAACCGGCAAGCCGGTCTCTTCCCGGATGCGTTTGTCGAGGTTTTTCAGCAACGCTCCGCCGCCGGTCAGCACGATGCCCCGATCGCTGATGTCCGCGGAAAGCTCCGGTGGCGTGCGTTCCAGCGCCACCCGCACGGCGTTCAAAATCGTAGCCACGCATTCCGCCAGCGACTCTCGAATTTCGCTGTCGTCGATGGTAACTGTGCGCGGCACCCCTTCGATCAGGTTGCGGCCTTTCACTTCCATGGTTAGCGGCTTTTCCAGCGGATAAGCGGAGCCAATCTCCATCTTGATTTGTTCCGCGGTGCGTTCGCCCACCAGCAGGTTGTATTTGCGCTTCAAATATTGCATGACCGCTTCGTCCATTTCGTTGCCGGCCACTCGCACCGACCGCGAATACACGATGCCGCTCATGGAAATCACCGCGATGTCGGTCGTGCCCCCGCCGATGTCCACGACCATGTTTCCCGACGGCTCCTCGATCGGCAAGCCCGCTCCGATCGCCGCCGCCATCGCTTGTTCCACCAGATAAACTTCGCTGGCTCGCGCCCGATAAGCGGAGTCTTGCACCGCGCGTTTTTCCACCGGCGTGATTTCGCTGGGCACTCCGATGACAATACGCGGATGCACTAGCACCCGCCGGTTGTGCGCTTTCTGAATAAAATACGTCAGCATCTTTTCGGTGACTTTGAAGTCCGCGATGACCCCGTCCTTCATCGGCTTGATGGCCACCACGTTGCCGGGAGTGCGACCGAGCATATCTTTTGCTTCGCGGCCCACCGCCACCACTTCTCCCGTCGATTTATTGATCGCGACAATGGAAGGTTCGTTGACCACGATGCCTTTGCCGGCCGAAAACACCAACGTATTCGCGGTGCCCAGATCGATGGCCAGATCGGAGGAAAACAAACTAAACACCGACCTTAAGTTGTACCCGTTCTTATTCATTCCCCCGTCTCCCCCACCAGAATTCCAGCATCTCGCAGCTCATCCGAAAAAAATTTACTTTCTGCCATTAACCGCGGAACGTTTTCATTTTCCACGGCTCTGGAGCGCAACGCAAAATCTGCCGCCAAACAAATTCCCAATACCGCAAATCTGCCCGCAAACGCAGGCTGCCACCTTAACTCGTGCTCCCCAAACTAAAATGTCCCACCCAGACTATTTCGGCACCACGATGGACACTTGCTGCTTCGCCGTCCCTCCGCGGCGGTTCGAACCAATGATGGAAATCGTGTGCTGCCCGGGCTCCAAAGGCTCCGTGAAATGCCGGAAAGCTCCATCCGCCGCGATATTCGGCACCGATTGCCCATTCACGATCAGCGCCGCGCCGGGCTCGGTGCGGCCAACAATTTCCGCCACTCGTCCATGGAGCTGCGTACCCTCAATCTCCAGAATCATGTCCTGCGACTTGCCTTGCGCCACCAGCGTGAATTGAAACGTTTCGCTCACTTCGCTGGTTTGCTTCTTGCCGTCTTGCGCCGTCACGTTCCAGAAATAGTCTCCCGGATCCAGTCCGCTGATATCCGTGGCGGTGCCCGAAACTTGGCTTGCTTGGCAATGGTGCGGAACGATGTGGTGGTGCTGATCCGCACCGTGTACGACACCGCGTCCTGTACCGGTTTCCATTCAAAATGTACCGGTGAAATTTTCGGTTTTTCGTTGATGATCGGCGCCAGATTGAGCGGCTCAATCAGAGAAGGCGGCGCCAGAACGTTGGACCGTCTGGATCGCCCCGCCCGTCGGGAAGCTGGCCTTTTCCCATTGCGTCAACTCAATCTTCTCGTCCCGCGCTGCACTTCCGCGGAACCGGTGGACACCACGATTTCGTGGTTGTTGCTTTGCGGATCGTTCTTAACCGACGCGCGGCTGTTCTGATGCAGTTGCGCGGTGGCGTCTTCCACGTTCACCGCGGCCTTCGAGTCCGGCGACGACCAGTTCGGCGTCGCCAGGTCCACCGACCCGGTGCTGATGCGCACCGCCACACTGGTCGGTCTGTTGCTCGCCATGGAATTTTCTTCTACGGTGACCAGCGTGTCGGACTTCACCGTATACGTCGTGCCGTCAGCAAAGGTGATGCGCGCCGCGCTGTCTGCTCCGGTCTGTACAAAGTCGCCCTTATCCAGCGAGCGTTTTGAAATCCGCGGTCACCCACTGCACCGAGTTGACCTTTTTAATCTGAACCTTGCCATCCAGGTTCACGAACTTGGCTTGCGTCTGCGACAGCGACAAGTTCTCCGTGTCCGGTGCGCTGATGACATTCGAAACTTTGTGATACAGCCGAGGAATAGAGATCTGGCGAGATCAGGTGAATCACCCCCAGCAACACTCCGAGGGTAATCAGCACATACACAATCACCGTTTTATACGTGACCGCTTGCCAATACACCTGCACGCGCGGAGTTTTGCTGCTGGCGGCGGCCTGCTTTGGTTCGATGGGTGCCTGTACGCTCACGAGTGATCGCGCTTATTGCTCCAATTTTGAAATCTAACACAGCGATTTGTGCCCCGGTCGAATGGGGCTGCCGGGTCGTAGTCAAATTGCAAATAGCGAGTGCGCACCGTGGCCACCAGGTGCCACTAAAGTCCCGGTTTTCGCGCACTTTCTCCATTGCCCCCAAGTCCGCCGTCCGAGCCTCCCGCCCATGTTTACGCGATTGTCATTGAGGGCCGCGCAGGTATCTCCTATAATTTGACGTTCGTTTGGCGAAGGGGAGATCGACTGGATGGCTGGAGATACTGATAACCGGAAGTTGGGGTACCGCATATTCCTGGGCTTTGTTGTCCGGTGCTGGGCGGGAGCATGCTGCTGTACCTGGTGCCCCAAACACCCGGGACTGGCGAGGCGGCCAACGATTCCGTCGCCAAAGTTGGCGACCAACCGTCACGATCGGCGAAGTGCGCCAGCAACTTGCCCAGATCGAGCAACGCAATCAGGTTCCCAAGCCATTGGAGTCCCTGTATGCCGCGGCAAATCTTCAATCAGCTGGTATTCCAGAAAGAGATTGAATACGAAGCCAAAAGGTTGGGAATTACGGTCACCGATCAGGAGCGCGCCGATCGCATTCGCCAGTATGTGCCTGCGGCATTCACTGGCGGAACTTTCGTTGGCATGGATCGCTATTCCGCTGAAGTGCAGAGACGTTTTCAACTTACCGTGCAGGTATTTGAAGAACTGATTCGCCAGGGCTTGCTAGAAGAAAAATTTCGCAAGCGCGTTACTGACGGTATCAGCGTTGGCCCGGCGAACTCCAGGATGAGTTCCGCTATAAGAATGAAAAAATCAAATTGGATTATGCGCTGATCAAGCCGGAAGATCTGGCCGCCAAAATTAATCCCACCGATGCGGAAATTAAAGCGGCGTACGAGAAGAACCGTTCCCGCTATCAGGTGCTGGAAAAGCGCGTGGTCCGTTACGCCTTGCTGGACACCACGCAAATGCGCCACAACATCCAAATCACCGACGACCAGTTGAAAGCCCAGTATCAGGCCAATATCCAGCAGTATCAGGTGCCTAATCGCGTCCACGTGGAGCACATCCTGCTGATGACCGTCGGCAAGACCGACGCGGAAGTGGAAGAGATCAAGAAAACCGCCGAAGATGTCCTGCAAGCAGGCCAAAGAAGGGTGCGAAATTCGAAGATCTGGCCAAGAAATATTCAGAGGATCCTGGCACGAAGGACAAGGGCGGCGATCTGGGGTGGATCACTCAGGGTCAAACGGTACCGGAATTCGAAAAAACCGCGTTCGGGCTGGATAAAGGACAGATGTTCAGGCTTGGTGAATACTCAGTATGGCTTCCACATTATTAAGGTGCTGGACAAAGAAACCGCCCGCACCAAGACTTTCGACGAGGTCAAGGAATCGCTTGCGCGCTCCCATGATGCTGCAGCAGGCCGACCAGCAGGCCAGCGACAGCGGCGGACCAGCTGCGCCAAGGCAATACGCAAATCAAATAAGGTCTCCCTCGACGACCTGGCGAAGCAATACCACTTGACCGTTTCCGAAACCCGGCCGGTCAGCGCGGTGGATCCCGTGCTGGAACTCGGAAATTCCAAAGAAGTGAAGGACGCGATCTTCCGGCTGCGCCAGAATGAGCTGAGTTTGCCGCTGCGTACCGACCGCGGCTACGTCGTTCTGTCCGTGAAACAGATCATCTCCGCGCATCAAGGATCTCTGGAGGAGGTTCGAGAGCAGGTAGTGAACGAATTGAAGCAGGAGGAGTCGACCAAGCTGGCGAAGATCGAAGGCCGATGAGCTGGTCAAGCGCGTAAAAGCCGGAGAGAAGTTTGACGCCGCTGCGAAGGCCCTTGGACTGGAAGCCAAGACCAGTGATCTCAATCTCTCGCAATGACTCCATCCCGAACGCGGCCAGCGGAAAACAGCTTGGCGGAAGCGTTCCAACTGAAGCCAGGCGATATCGCTCAGCCGATGAACCTAGGTGCAAACTGGATGGTGTACACGCGTTGAGTCAAAAGAAGAGCCGAATCCTACCGATTTCGACAAACAGAAGAAAGCGCTTAGCGGAACAATTGCTGCAAACTAAGCGAAGTCTGGCTTTCGAAGCGTTTAAGACCAGCGCTGGAAACCAAATTGAAGCAAGAAGGCAAAGTAAAGCTGATGCCCGAAAAGTTGACTGGCTTTGGCAGGCTGACCTAAATAAGCTTTTTCATTATAAAAGACTATAGCTAAAGCACCGCCGGGCGTGCGGCCCTTGCCTTTCCATTCCCGCGCCGATACCCTATTAGCGTCCCGAACATAGGCTGCAAAGCATTTACGTCCCGAAAGTCGCGCAGCATCGCGTCTTGCGTGCGGCCATGATGGGCAATTGCCTCAGAGGCTCTTCGGTGAAAAACAAAGTCGCGGCACGCTCCACAACGGCAGTCAGGAACAACTACCGTTGCAGCATGGAAAGAAATCAAGCCGGGAAGTATTGCGTCCGGATCCAAGTCCATTACCCACGTCACGCATGGACGCTGGAGGTGTTTTTTCTGGCTTCGTCCTTCAACCGCGCCATGACTAAGCTGGAAGAGTCGTTGGATTTTCTGCAGCGAACGAAGAAAAGCTGTGGTTCTGGGGCGTGGACCGCGCGGAAGATATGGGTTTTTCCGCGGAATTCCTTCGCGAGGCCGGATTGAAGCTCGATCGGCGCGGCGAATTCCCTCGTAAAGCGACGAACGTGTCCGTGGAACCCGAATCGGAAGTGCCGGCGTTTGCCTTGGGCCCCATGCGCCGTGGCCTGGCGGAGTCCGTGGAGCAACCCCGCGGTTGCCGCAGGCGATTAACTCCGGCGACTTCAATCAGTGCGCAGTGCGCCTGGCGCTATAAGAATCGCCAAACGCAGCAGCCGCTAATTTCCAGCACGCCGCCAGTCCGGCCCATAGCCAACCGGACTAAGGCCTGCCCGGAATAGTTCGGTATTGACTACCGCCCAAGAATCCCCCATTATGCGCTGCCGCCAGCCGGACGAGTGACAGGCCCATTCTGAAACATGGTAAACACGTTGGCCGACCATGCAGTAAGGCTGTGTTGGCTGACTGGCGAAAGGGAGCAAAAAATGAAGAAAAATCTATATTTATCGATATCGACTGCATCAGGGCGGCGCTCGGCGGAGTGGCGGAGGCAGCGCCGGCGCGATCCATGCATGTGAGCTGCAATCGCCGGATACAAAACAGACGGATAGTACTCAGACAGATTCGAGCACCACGAACGAGAAAGAAAAAGAAGAAACCAGCGGCCGACTCGACGGACACCACGTCGACAGGTGCTTCAATCCGACCTCCGGAGAAACCGGCGTCCACCAAGAAGAGAAATGGAAGAAGAAGACTAATGCCGCCGAATCGCGGCGACTCGCGGACAGCACGACGGCAGCGCCGGAAGCGTCCAGTACCACCCCAAGAAGAGCAAATCCAAATCAAAAAAGAGCTCAGGCGAGACCGCCGGTGAGGCTAACAGCACCGCCCCGGTAGCCACTAGTTCCACCAAGAAGTCTGCCGCAGCGGATCCCTCCGCCAGCGCCACACCCCCGACCGGCAGCACCCCGAGCCAGGGCGAGGGCAAGTCCGGCGCATCTGCCTCGACCGGCTCCGCGAATTCAGCTGGCCAGAAATACAAGCGCCCAACTCCAAGAGTTCCGCGGAAACATCCAATACCGCCAGCGGAACCACCGCGGACCAGGCTTCCAGCGCCGCCCGCAAAAATCCAACCGCCGCCGCCACCTCCGGCAATACCACCAGCGCCCGAACTCCTGAATCCAAGAGCAACTCCGGCGCCAGCGGTTCGTCCGGCAACACCAGCTCCCAACCCGCTCCCGCCGCGCCTCCCACAACTTCCAACTCCGGCAACACCACCAGCGCCCGCACTCCCGCCCCATCCGCCACTCACCAGGCCCCGCCTGCGAACAGCAACGGAATGGTCTGGGTCAATACCGATTCCGGTGTGTATCACAAGCCGGGCACCCGCTGGTATGGTAAAACGAAGCAGGGAAAATATATGAGCGAAGCGGAAGCCCAGAAAGCCGGGTTTCGCGCTTCCGAGAAGAACTAACGGTTACGAACTGTCACGCGAATCCAAAAATTAAAAGGAGAGAACGATGAAGAAACAGATGATAGGCCTGTTGCAGTGGTAATGCTGCGCGATGGTTTCGCGGCGCTTCCTTGTCAGGGCTCAGCCGAAGAGTCCCGCATGGCGTTCAGTTCTTTCGCCCAGCCGCCAGTTCCTGCAGATGATTGGTGGACCTGAATACCGCGACGGTTGATCAGCTGAAGGCATTGCCGGGAATTGGCGATGCCTACGCTCAGAAGATTATCGACGGGCGGCCATACGCCAAGAAGACCGACCTCACGCGCAAAAAGATCATTCCGATGGCGACCTACAAGAAGATTGAGGACAAAATCATCGCCAAGCAGGACACCGCTCCAAAGGCCAAAGCCAAGAAGTAAATCTGGAGCGGACAATTACAGCTGCAACCGGCGTGCTTCTCGGCACGCCGGTTTTTTTCTTGAACACATGATCGAGCAATTTTGAGGAAGTGTCGGGGGCGGATTATTGGTCAGCGCTGTTTATTTCTCGCGCAGGATGACTTCGCCTTGCCCAACGAGCTGATCGTTCAGCCACAAACGATACTTGAATGTCGCTGCTTTCAGTCCCACGCGCGGCGGTCCGCTTAGCAGGCGCATTCCCGCTGGCGCTTGAAACACGTTGGAAGAAAATGGGCAGCGGTTTACATCGAACTCCACGCGCAAATTTCCAGCGTCGGAAATCCAGGAAACTTGGTCGCCTTCATCCAGCACCACGGTTTGTGGAATAACACCTACCAAGTACGGGCCGTTCAGCCATTTCTGCTCCTCAATAAAATAAAGTAAGCGCTGAAGGCGAATTTGGGATTGCGAAACTTAGTGCGAGCGGCGCGCATTCGTCTGCACGTTTGCAGACCGCTCCGCATGAAACGATAGCACAATCGCAATCTTGCATTTCTGGCCTCATCCCGACCCATGGTCAGGCGACGGAGGCGCGGCAAATTCGGCGTACACAATAGCAGCCCAGCGGCATCCAACCATTACGGTTACAGCGGGGCCAATACATTGTCCCACAGTACTCTTGACCGTCTCGCTCGCCGGCCCGTAGACTGGTTCACCCGGCTTTCCACATTGAATCGTCCACCTGAACGATTCGCGTAGACTCGCAAGCGATGAACGCAAGCGTCCGCAAATAGACGCGGAAGGAAACACCAAGGATGGCTACAGTTGCACGCGCCTGGTCTATACCTCTGCCGAACGGCTCACGAATTTCCGTGATCATGTCGCTGCCGTTCGCCCTGGTGCATCTCGCCTCGCTGCTGATCTTTTTCATGCCCTTTCACTGGTATTATCTGGTGACCTGCCTCGGCGCTGCTGGTCGTGCGCATGTTTTTCGTTACCGCCGGATATCATCGCTATTTTTCGCATCGCGCGTTCAAAACCAGCCGCGTATTTCAGTTCGTAATTGCTTTCATGGCCATGAGCTCGGCGCAAAAGGGCGTGTTTGTGGTGGGCAGCGCATCATCGCCATCATCATCGGCACTCCGACCAGGAACTGGATCTGCATTCGCCGACGCTGTTTGGATTTTTCTGGTCGCACGTCGGCTGGATCATGTCGGATAAATACAACGACACGCGCCTAAACTATATCGGCGACTTCGCAAAGTTTCCGGAGCTGCGCTGGCTCGAACAAATACCACATGGTTCCTCCCGTGGTGCTGGGCGCCGTCATCTGCTGATCGGCGGCTGGCACCTGTTCATCTGGGCGTTCTGCCTGAGCACCGTGCTGCTATGGCACGACACCTTCACCATCAATTCGCTTTCGCATCTCTTCGGCACGCGCCGCTACGAAACCACCGATACCAGCAAGAACAACTGGTTGCTGGCGCTGCTTGACCTTGGGTGAAGGCTGGCACAACAATCATCATCACTTCATGGCTTCCGCGCGCCAGGGATTTTTCTGGTGGGAAGTCGACATCACTTACTACACGCTGAAGGTCTTTCATGGTTCGGCATCGTGTGGGATTTGCGCAAAGTTCCCGTGCATTTGCTGAGCAGAACAAAAACTCGCAGCCTGAAGATCTAGTCCCATCAAAAGATTGCGAAGGACAGGCACCGTGCCTGTCCTTTTTTTTTCGCCTTACTCACCAAGTTTTCTGCTTTGAACCTCCGCCACCCCAGTTTGCCAGTTAAAGCTGTTTATCTTTGCCGCCTGGCTTCACGGCCAAATTTCTGCGCCGTTCGAATCCAGCCGGTATAGCCAAGGCCATCCATCGCAAAATCGTTCGGCGCACAATTTTTTGGAGGCGCGTGCGTGCGGAAACGCATATCAACTGATAGCTTGGATATTCTGCGCTATCGTTGGTCATTTGCGCTACAGCGCTTCACCCTGGATCGCCGCGAAAGAAAACCATCCTGGCGCGCAACAAATGGGCAGCGCCGGCAAATCCGGATATCACTTGATCAAGAAAGTGAAGCTGGGTGGCGATGGTGGCTGGGATTATCTGACCGTCGATCCCACCGGTCGCCGCATTGTTATATCTCGCGCTAACCCACGTCATGGTCGTGGATGCCGACGAAGGCAAGGTAGTCGGCGACATTCCCAACACCGCCGGCGTGCACGGCATCGCACTCGTCCCCGAGTTAAATAAAGCCTTCACCAGCAACGGTCGCACGCGGCTACATCCACGATCTTCGACATGAAAACGCTGAAGCCGCTGGGCGAAGCAAAAACCGATAAAGATCCCGACGCGATTATTTACGACCCCGCCTCAAAGCGCGTTTTCACCTTTAATGGCGATGCTTCAACCGCCACCGCCATTGATGCCGCAACTGGCAAAGCAGCGGGCAACGTTGCGCTGGGTGGCGGCCCAGAATTCGCCGCCTCCGATGGTAAGGGCCACATTTTCGTAAATCTCGAAGACAAAAGTCGCTGGTGAAATTCGATCCCATCACGCTGAAAGTGGAAAATACCTGGCCGCTAGCTCCCTGCGAATCGCCTTCCGGTTTGGCGATCGATACCGCGCACGAGATTCTCATCGTCGGCTGCCACAACAAAATGATGGCATTCGTGGACGGCAATTCCGGTCAACGTGATTGGCACCGTGCCGATTGGTCAAGGCGTGGATGCCAATCGCTTTGATCCCGAAACCGGATTGGCCTTCGCTTCCTGCGGCGATGGCACGCGTGACCATCGCGCACGAGGACTCTCCGGACAAATTCTCCGTGGTGCGACACCGTCACCACCCAGCGCGGCGCTCGCACCATGGAACTGGATTCTTCCAATCACAATTTGTATCTGGTCTGCGCGGACTTTGGTCCGCCGCCCGCCGCCACCAAGGAAAATCCCAGGCCCCGCCCCTCCATCGTGCCGGGCACGTTCACCCTGCTGATCTACGGCAAGTAGATCGGACACTTATCGCGATGAAAGTATTCATCGCTGCTTCATTCCGGCGCTGACTGCCAGCCTGCCAATTTGACCGTTGCGCCGCGCCGCCTGAATGCGCCAAAATTGAGCTTCCGCCGCGCTTTCTCGCTCCTGGTGAGGCGCAATCGGACGTCCCCGGTAACTGCAACTCTCAAACCGTACAGGCACCGCGCGGTTAAGAAGGGCAACCATGACGCAAATAGTTGGCGAATTGAATCCCCCGTACGATTGATGCTCACGCCGGGCCCTCCTCCATGGATCCGCGCGTATATCGCGCGATGGCCACGCCCGCTCGTCGGCCACCTCGATCCGTGGTTCAAAACCTGCATGGATGAAACCCAGCTTTTGCTGCGGCAAATTTTTCAAACCGAAAATCGCCTGACCATGCCGCTTTCCGCGTCCGGTTCCGGCGGCATCGAAGCCTCCGTCCTCAACACTTTGGAAGAAGGCGATGAGGGCATCATCGCCGTCAACGGGCTTTTTTCCGACCGCATGTACGAGATTGCTCAACGCACCCCCGCGAAAATCACCAAAGTCGAAGCTCCGTATGGGCAAGACCGTGGATCCGGAAGATGTGCGCCGCGCCGGCAAAGGCAAAAAAATTAAAATCATCGGCCTCGCGCAAGGCGAAACGTCATCCGGCGTCTTGACCAAGCTTGCGGATTTTCGAAAAGTCGCGGACGAGCTCGGCGCGCTGCTTGATCGTGGACACCGTCGCCTCGCTGGCTGCTGTGCCGTTGCACGTCGGACAATGAGCGCGTCGACATCTGCTTCAGCGGAACGCAAAAAGCCATCAGCGCTCCGCCGGGAATGTCTCCCATCACCGTCAGCCCCCGCGCCGAAGAAGTCATGCGCACCCGCAAGACTAAAGTGCAAAGCTGGTATTTCGATCTGACCACCGCGATGAATTACTGGGGCAAGGATCGGCTTTATCATCACACTCCGCCGATCAGCCTGATTTATGCCTTGCGCGAAGCCATGCGCATCGTCATGGAAGAAGGGCTGGAAGCTGCGTTGGGAGCGCCATCGCACCAATCAACTGGCCTTGATTGCCGGGCTCGAAGCCATGGGCCTCGAGCTGCTGGTTAAAAATCCCGCCGAGCGCCTGCCCACTGTAACGGCGGTCATGATTCCCAAGGGCATCGACGACGTTCGCGTGCGCACCCAGCTCCTGGATGAATTCAACATTGAAATTGCCGGCGGTCTCGGCCCTCTGAAAGGCAAAATCTGGCGCGTGGGTTTGATGGGCTACTGCAGCCAGAAGCCTAACGTCTACTTTTCCTCGCGGCGCTTGGAAAAAATACTGCTGGAAATGGGTTTCCGCGCTCCGGCCGGTGCCGGCGTTGCTGCGGCCATCCGCCATTACTCGCAGGTGGAAAGCACCGCGGCTGCGGCCCGATAAAATGGCCCGATAAGCAACAATAAGCGATATACAACATTAAATCGCCAAGGCCCGACCCGCCATCTGCACTCCGGCGGTAATAAAGTTCAGCAGTAGCAATTCGGGAGAGCGCGTGACCACACGTCCAGTATTAGCAAACGCAGGCGCCATGAAGGAATTTGTCGGCGCCTTTGCAGTGACTTCCAAATTGACCGGGCACGCCTACCAATGCCGCTTTTCCTACATGTGGAACGGCATCGCCACTCGCCACAGCGACACCATCGACACCAAATTTTTTGTCGACGGCGACGTCGTAATGGTCGGTCTTGGCGCATACCGCCTTCGTAAAATTCCGCGAGCGCAGTGGCCGCGATTTGACGGATCGCGAGGCCAGCTTTCATCGCCGCCGATTATCTGCGAGAGCGCCTCGAGGAAGAAGACGTTCGCCCGGTTTACGATGTCACCCACGACGATGTCTTGCGTCTGATCGAGCAGATTGGCATCAAGTAATTCCCCTCAAAATGCGGCAGAATAGGCGTCCATGAAGACGCTTCCTTCCGCGCCCGTCGCCATCACCACCACCAGCGACCGCCTCACCACCGTGCTTTCCTACGGAGCGCTGTTGTTGCTCGGCTACGTGATGTATCTGATCTTCGAGCCGTTTCTCGTCCCCTGACGTGGTCGGCGGTGCTGGCAATTTTTTTCTATCCCGTGCACGAACGCATCAAGCGCCGCGTGCGCCCCAACTGGGCGGCCATGTTGAGCACTGTTGGGCGTCACTCTTCTGCTCATCGTGCCCACCCTGGTGGTGCTTGTCCTACACCGCGAAACAAGCCATTGATGCCACCGCGCGCTTGCAAAGCACGCATCATGAATCCGGAACGCGAATTGCCCGCCGAAGTCATCGGCGGGTGCGCGCCCAGCTTCCGGAAGCGCTGGCAATCCACCGATTTTTCCGAGCCTCTGCGCCAGGCCGCGGAGAAAATCGCCAGCTTTCTCGCTGGAAAATTTGGCGCGCTTGGTCAGAAATCTGCTGAGTTTCTTCGTGGACCTGTTCATTCTGGTATTCGCGTTGTTTTTTATGTTTCGCGACGGCCACGAAGCGGTGCGCGCCGTCAAACACTTATTTCCCTTCGACCGCTCTATCCAGGAAGAAATGCTCGTGGAATCCAAGGAGCTGATTTTTGCCAGCGTCGCGGTGGGACTGCTCGTAGCCGGTATTCAAGGAGTTCTGGGCGGCACGGCCTTTGCCATAGCCGGAATTCACGCCGCCATTTTCTGGGGCGTGGTCATCGCCTTTTTCTCACTGGTGCCGGTGGTCGGTTCGGCGATGATCTGGGTGCCCACCGCGCTGTGGCTGGGATTCGGCGGTCATTGGGGCAAAGCCCTTGTCATCATGACCATTTGCGGTGCCGTGGCCGGCATCGCCGACAACATCGTGCGCCCATTGCTGCTGCGCAACCGCACGCAACTGAACGAACTGCTCCTGTTCATCGGCGTGCTCGGCGGACTTTCCGTATTTGGTCTGCTCGGCCTGGTGGTGGGGCCCGCGCATTGTGGCCGCCGCCATGGGCGTCTTTCGCGTGCACATGATGCATCGCGAAGATCTTGCCGCTTCGCGCGCCTCAATGAACTTCTGCCGCCCGCGATCGAGAACTCTTAACCGAGTGCTCAACCCTCGATCCAAAATACCGCGGCCTGCCTGTCCGTATGTTAGAGTACCCCGCTCGATGACTTCCAGGGACATCAAGACCGCGCCCGCGCATCCGGAGTTGCCGCCCGCCAAATTGCGCTGGCGCTGCGAGCTGTCGCGCATTCCCTTTGAAACCACCGCGCAGGCCGAATTGCGCGAAGGCTTCATCGGCCAGGACCGCGCTCTGCGCGCGCTGAAAATGGGCGTGGAGCTTTCCGCGCCCGGCTACAACGTGTTCGTTTGCGGCCTCGCCGGTACCAGCCGCGGCGGAACCATCGCCAGCATGATTCGAGAAGCTTGCATCCCGCGGACCAAAAAATCTCTCGACCGCTGCTACGTCAATAATTTCAAAATCGCCGACCGCCCACGTCTCCTCTCCCTCGCTCGCGGACAGGCCAACGGATTCAAGAAAGACATGCAAGCCGGCATCGATTTTTTGCGCCGCCGCATTCCGCAGGTTTTTGAAGGCGAACCGTTCCAGCGCCAAAAAGGCCGAATTGTTGAGCGCTTTACCGTTCGTGAGAAAGAATTGATGGACGATTTCACCCGCCGCATTGCGCGCGAACAATTCGCACTCGGCCACATGCAGGTCGGCGCGGTGGCCCTCCCGGAAATTTTCCCGGTGCTCGAAGGCCAGATGGTGCCCATCGAAGATATTTCCAAGATGGTGCACGAAGGAAAATTGGAAGCGCCCGGTGGCGGAAGCCATCGAGCGGAAATACGAGCAATTCCGGCAGGAATTTACGGTGGTCTATCGCAAAACGCTCACGCTTTCTCGCGAACTGGCCAGCGAACTCAGTTATCTCGAACAGGAAGCCGCTTCCGTTCTGGTGGATGGCGCCATCGAAGAACTGAAAGAAAAATACCCCGGCACCGGCGTCGCCGAATATCTCGAAGAAGTTCGCCATCACTTGCTCGACAATCTCGGCCCCTTCAAGGAGCGTGAAGGAGAAAGCGAAACGGAATCGGGCAGCGGAACCGCCCGGACGGTTTGCCGAAATTGCCCGGGCTTACCGGAGCGCGATCCTTTTCGCGTTTATGGCGTGAACGTGATTCTCGCCCATGGCGATGAAGACACAATCGCCGGTCATTTTTGAAACCACCCCCACCTACGCGAATCTTTTCGGCACCATTCAGCGCGCCTACGACGCCCGCGGCGGCTGGACCAGCGACTTCATGGATTTGCGCGGCGGTTCATTGCTGCGCGCCGACGGCGGCTTTTTGATCATGTATTCGCTGGAAGCGCTTTCGGAAACCGGGGTCTGGCGCGCTCTCAAACGCACGCTGAATCACAGCCGCCTGGAAATTCAGCCGCTTGGAAATGTTTTATCCCTTTGGCGGCAGCGCCCTCAAACCCGAAGCCGTGCAACTCGACGTGAAAGTTATTTTGATCGGCGACCGCGAGCTTTACGAAGTGCTGTACCACTACGAAGAAGATTTTCGCAAGATTTTCAAAGTGCGCGTGGAATTTGACGAAGAGATGCACATGAGCGACGGCGTGATCGCCGAATATGCCGGCCGTTTGCGCGCGCTGTGCGAAAAAGAAAATCTCTGGCCCTTCGATCGCGGCGCTTTCGCCGCCATGCTGGAATACGGCGTGCGCCAGGCGGGCCGCCGCAACAAAGTCACCGCCCGTTTCGTGGATATGGCCGATCTCGCCCGCGAAGCCCACTATGCTGCCGCAGCCGCCGGCGAAACCGTTGTGCGCGCCGCGCATGTTCGCAGCGCCCTGGCCTCCAAGATGGAGCGTCACAACCTCATCGAAACTCGCGTCCGCGAAATGATTGAGGAAGGCACCTTGCTCGTGGACGTTTGCGGCCAGCGTGTCGGCCAGGTCAATGGCCTCAGCGTTCTGGAAATTGGCGGCTACTCTTTCGGCAAGCCGGTGCGTATCACCGCGTCCGCAGCCCTCGGAAAAGCCGGACTCATCAACATCGAGCGCGAAGCCAATCTCAGCGGCCGCTTCCACGATAAAGGTGTGCACATCATTTCCGGATTTCTGCGCACTCGCTTTGCGCAGGACACCCCGCTGTCTCTGGCCGCCAGTATTTGCTTCGAACAATCTTATTCCGGCGTCGACGGCGATAGTGCCAGCTCCACTGAAGTTTACGCCCTGCTCTCCGCGCTCTCCGGTCTTCCGCTGCGCCAGGACATTGCCGTCACCGGCTCCATGAATCAGCAGGGCGACATCCAGGCTATCGGCGGCATCAACGAAAAAATCGAAGGCTATTACGACGTGTGCCGCATTCAGGGCCTGACCGGCACGCAAGGTGTGATGATGCCCGCCTCCAACGTCGAAGATCTTATGTTGCGTGAGGATATCCTCGAAGCCGTCGCTGCGGGAAAATTCCATGTCTGGCCAGTCGCCAAGGTCGAGCAGGGAATTGAAATTCTTACCGGAAAGCTGGCTGGCGAACGTGACGCTGAGGGCCAATTCGCTGAAGGCACCGTCTTCGCATTGGTCGATCAGCGCTTGCGCTCCATGGCCAACACCATGAAGGACTATCAGTAAACTCTTCGACCCGCGCTTACTTTCGCGGTGGCGCTAGGGATTTGCCGCCTTCGGCGCCACATACGCTCGCCGGTAATCCACCCGATAGCTGGAGAAAGTTTCGGGAGGAACAGCCCGAGCTGCATCCCCTGCCATTCGCCGTATCCGCACCCAAGCGCACCTCCAGCGTATGCACCGCGCCATCCTGCACCGGAGGAATAAACGCCAGGCTGAACTCGTGCCGTACGATCTGCGCCACCTGCGCAAAAATCGTCGCCAGCTCATTCGCATTGGTCGGAATGTACGCCTGCCCTCCGGTGGCTTCCGCAATTTCCCGCAGCAGCATGTCTGCTTCCGCGAATTGTTCCGCCGTCATTGCTGCCTTCGCTGACGGCGCTTTCTTCTTCCCGGTCGCCGTCCCGGGGGTTCTCAAATTGCCGGTGAGCGACACCGCCAGAATGCGTACATCGCTGGTTCTCAATCGCTGCAGCAAATCCCGAATATCTTTTTCCGGCGAAGTATCCACGCCCGTGGAAAGCAGCACGATGGTCTTCTTGCCTTGCACACCGGTAATCCAGTCCAGCACCTTCGCCAGGCTGCTCGACAGGTTTAGCGATCCAAATCCCAGATTGAAGCTCAGATCCTCAAAAGCTGCCGCTGCGGATTGTTTGTCGGCGGTGAAGTCGATCAATCCCTGCGCGCTATCCGCGTACTTCACCACCGCCACGCGATCGTCCGCCGAAAGCCCGTTCAAGAAAGCTCGCGCCGCTTGCAGGTGCCCGCCCTCCACCAGATATACCGCCGGCCCCGCTTCAATCAGCATCAACGTTTGCGCTGGCTCCTCCACCGCCAGAAAATCCGTGATGGGTTGCTCCACGCCGTTGTCGAAAACGTGAAAATTCTCGCGCCGCAATCCCTGCGCGAATTTGCCCCCGGAATCCGTCACCACCACTCCCACGTTCACGCGCGCCACGCTCACGCGAATCGGCGCTGCCTGCGAAGTTTCATGCTGTGGTGCCTGTGGTTTTTGGTTTTGTAGTACAGCAGCGGTCGGTTCCTGCGCCGCGCACGCTTGCGCAACCATCAAAACGCCGAGGCCCAGCGCCAGCCTCGCGCAACCTCGCAGCATTTCCGCGCTATTCAATCCACTCGTCGAAGTGCAGTCCCTGCGCATCTTTCCACGACGCGCTCGACGCATAGTGCAGGTGTCGCGCAAAGACCTCTGGATTCACGTCCATAATCCACGAAGGAGTTGGCGCTGCATCGCTTTTAGCCGCCCCCGCAGCGCGCTTCGCGGGAGGAGCCTTCGCCGCTTCCGCGATCATTCGCGCCTTCAACGCCTGCCAATCCACCTTGCGAAAATCGAAATAGCCCAGCCCGTTGATGGACGCCGGGAATTGCGTCCGCGCGGTGACAAACCCTGGCGTCGCGGCTAGTCCCGCGCTCGCGTTTTGCGTGCGCTTGGCCAGCAATTCGCGCACGCTTTCCAGCTTAGGTGCGATCACCAGGTAGTCCGAAGTCGCTGCCAGGTGATAAAAATTGCTCTCCGCCGCGGATTCCCCTGCGTGCGGATGCGTATCGCCTGCGGAAATTTTCAGGAACGTAATTTCCCCATCCGTCCGCTCCGAGGTAATGCGGTCGCTCAAAAGATTGTGCAGCAATTTCACCGTGGCGGCCCGGTTGTGAATACCCACCAGGTAAATTTGCTTGTTGTTGTCCAGCGCCGGGCTGGTTTGCAGCGACGCAAACTCCCCGGTGAAGAGCCCCAGCGCGCTGCTCAGCGATTGTCCCAGTTTGCCTTGGGCCATCAGCTCCAGCATGTCTACTCCGCCGCTGCGCCCGGCCGGAAATATCGACGCTGCCACGCGCTTTACGAAGTCATATAGCCCGGTCAGATTTATTTGCGTATCGCTGTAGGAAACAGCATCCGCCGGCACCCAGCTCAGGCCCGGGGGTACCGCCGAGCCCTGGTTCCAGATATCAAAAATGGTCCCCGGCGACGTATCGCCGAGCGCCACTCCCTGAATCCTCGTCTTGGCGCCGTCCATCAGCACCCGTCCCGCCACCGCATGAATGGCGTCGAGTTTCATAGCTTCAATGATTGGCCGTACCTGAAAACCGCCCGCGCTGGCATCCGACGCCAGGTTTTTAATTTCCGGCACCCGCAGAAAAAACTCCGCCTGCCCGCCGCCCAGCACCGATTTCGCTTCTTTGTACGCCGCCGAATCCGTGAGTCCCGCGCCAGACCCGGACTTTTCATGCAAGCGATGCAGAATTTCTTCCACCACCGAAGTCTCGCTGGCACTGATCGCGTACTTGCCCTGCTCCACCCAATACGTAACCCCGCTCTTCCGCTGCACCTTCAACGCCGGCACGTCGCCGATTTTCACTTGCGATGTTTGCGGCGCATCTTTTTCGCTTGCCCGCAAACTCACCACCGCCTTCGACAAAATAGCTTCTTTCCCGCTGCGGTCGTACACGAAAAATATTCCGTTCCAGGAGGTAGTTTTATCCGCGGCAGGCTTTGTCGAAGCCTCCGCGCGTTTTCCGTGCGGGTCGCTGAGATAACCCAGCACAAAAGGATTCTCCAGCAGCGACGCATACTCCTCGATCTGCTCTTTCGTCAGCCGCGGCTCCTTGGATTTTTCCTCCATGGCTTTGTCTTCCGAGCTTTTCAATAAAGCTTTAGTCAGCGAAGACCGCACCGGCGCAAATCCTGGGTCGTCCCACAGTGCCGCGATGGAATTCGACTTGCGCAGCTCCGCGCTCGGCTGTCCGCGCCACACAAAATAAAAACTGGTGTTCGCCGGCATTTGTGCCGGCTCCAGCGGAGCCTGCGCCCGCAATCCCGTTGCTGCCAGGATGAAAACTACGGACCATAACAATAAATACCGTGTGCGGATCACCTTCATGTCTGCGCTCCTCAACTCCCGCAATCGCAATCTCGGAATTCATCCATTGTGAGGCAAAAAAACAAACCCTGCTTCACGAAAGTTCCAGATCGTGAAGCAGGGTTTCAGATGAGTACCTGTGCCGTTATCGGCCCTCCATCGCCCGGACTAGGACGGCGGCTTGGTCGTCGTCGCTGCCGCAGGCGTTGCCGATGGCGTCGAACCGCCGGCTTCCTTGGGTGTCGACAAATATCCGCTGATCTGGTTTTTACCCACGTCGAACACCACGATCTCGTACGGCGCCATCCGCGACGCCCCCTTCATGTAAAACTGCACCGGCTCCCCGGCCGTCTTGTCTTTCTTCTCAATCGAGCGGTCATCCGCAAACACCGTCAGCGTATATTTCGCCTTCTTCTGATCCGCTTTATTCAGCGTCATCTGCACCGGTCCAACCTTCTGCGGCGTTTTCGCCTTCGGTACAGTGAACTCGTAGTAATTGCGGTCCCCGCGGCGACGCAGCTCTTCCAGATCGTCGCGATTGTGAGCAATCAATCCGCTCATCACGCCCATATCCCCGGTGGCCCGATCCAGCTTGCCCTTGGTAGCTTCCAGATCCGTCCTGGTGCTCTCAATATCCTTCTTCGCGCCGGTCACGTCCGTTGCCACCGCGCCAATCTTGGCTTCGCTCTCCTGCTTCACTTCCGTGAGCTGTGCGGTAAGTTTTGTATCCGACGCCACCTGCTCTTTACGAATCGATTCTGACCGGCTGCGGGCCTGCGCCAGCTCCGATTGCGTCATCCCCACTTTTTGCTCGGTGACTTCCAGGTGCCCCTTCAAATCCGCCAAACGAGAATTGGCTTGCTCCAATTGCGCGGACATGACTTTATTCTGGTCCTGTTGATGCGCCAGGTCCTGTTCCAGCCGCAATTGCTGGTTATGCCCCACGTAAGCCAGAACCGCCAGGCCCGCGAAGAGCACCACAAATAACACCGCGATCCACCGCGGCGTGCCTGGACTGTCGTAGTGGTAGGACTCTTGCGTGCTCGGAACGTTCGAGCTCGGTACGTTCGGCGAAATGCTCATTCAGCCTCCTCAGTCTGGTGCTGCTTGGATGGGATGCGCCGCCCTCAACAAGGGTTCGCCCTCAACTTTGGTTCGCCGCAAATTATCGCCTGCGCGCCCCAGCCTGTCCATGCCGGATTCGTTAGCGCGTGCTTCCCCGCGATCTTTTCCGGGCTTCGCGTCCCGTGCCGAACGCCGCAGCCGGCCAGCGCGCCATCACCGACGTCGTCAATCCCCCTCGCGGCGTAAACTCCCCGCGCACGATGCACCACTTCGGGCGAATCGACTTTACGATGTCCTGCAGCATTTTATTCACCGCGTTCTCATAAAAAATTCCCAGGTCGCGATAAGCCAGCAGGTACATCTTCAAGGCCTTCAGCTCCAGGCATTCTTTCGCCGGCATATAACGAATCGTGATGGTCCCGAAATCCGGCAATCCCGTCTTCGGGCACACCGAGGAATATTCCGGAAAGCGCGTGGTGATGATATAACCCGGAAACTGGTTCGGCCAGCTTTCCAGTTCTGGCAAGCGCGTCTTAATCCCTGCTCGCGCATGTTCTACGGTGTAATCGGCCATGTAAGCTCCCAATAAACTGTCCCGCTCCATTGTACCAACTGGGTACCAAGTCTTGCCCGCCGGCTAATTATCAAGTACCTTTCACCTTAGCCACACTTCGGACGGAGTTTTATGATTTGCCCCGCATGTAATTCCGACGGTGGCCGGCGTTCCCGGCGCCGCTCGGTCCTGGATCACGTGCTTTCCTCCGTGGGTCTCTTTCCCTTTCGTTGCCAGAAGTGTGAAAAGCGCTTTCGTTCCCGCTCGGTAGCCCTGCGCAATGTCAAATACGCCCGCTGCGCTCTCTGCGGAAATCTTGAATTGCAAAAAATTGCTCCCGAGTACGTGCCCGGGATTCTTGCCACCTTGGCGCGCTTATTTGGTCTCCCAGCCCTGCGTTGCGAACCCTGCCGCAATAAATTTTTTGCCGTACGCCCGGTCATGCGCGAACAACCCAGATTGAGTTCCTCGCGCGATCAGGCTGCCTGACTCCCCGGTAATCCCCACCCTCATGCATGCGCCGCTTGGGATAGCCACGCAACCCGTGTGTTAAACTCTTGCCGTGGCGATATGGTGCAAGGGTTAGCACGCGGCCCTCTCAAGGCCGAAATCCGGGTTCGAATCCCGGTATCGCTGCCAACCCCCTGGAATAAGAGGCACCTTGGATTATCTGGCTCTCCTCCGCTCCGCTCTGGTGGCCCTGCTCAGAAATAAAATGCGTAGCTTGCTGACGATTATGGGCATCACCATCGGCATTGCCGCGGTGATCTGCGTGGTCGCCATCGGCAGAGCCGGCCAGTCTCGCGTCGAGCAACAAATGAACAATCTGGGCGACAACTTTGTCTGGATTGAAGCTGGAGGGCGCTCCGTGAGTGGCGTGCGCACCGGCACGCACGGCTCGCCTTCGCTTTCCATGGGGGATGCCGCGGCCATCAGAAATCAGATTGCTCTCATCAAATCGGTTTCACCCAACGTCGACGATCACGTCCAGGTGATCTACGCGAATCAGAATTGGTTCACCGCCTATCGCGGTGTATCTCCGGAATTCTTCGACATCAAGCGCTGGGGCGTGGATGAGGGCACCACCTTCACCCAGGACGACGTCGAGCGCGCCGCCGACGTCTGCGACATCGGCCGCACCGTTCGCGAGCAACTTTTCGGGGCCGCAGATCCCATCGGAAAAGTAATTCGCGTTAAAGGCCTCCCTTGTAAGGTCATCGGAATCCTCCATCCCAAGGGCCTTTCCATGTCCGGGCAAGATCAGGACGACAACATCATTCTTCCGTATACCACCGCGCAAAAAAAGATCAAGGGCAACGCCTGGGTCGACGACATTTTGTGCTCCGCGGTTTCGCAGGGGTCCGTAAAGCTCGCTGGTCAGGAAGCGGCGGCTATTCTGCGCGACCGCCATCATCTGCGCCCGGAAGAAGATGACGATTTCAACATTCGCAATCCCGAAGACATCATTCAGGCCCAGATGGAAGCCAGCAGAACGTTGGCTGTGCTGCTCATCGCCATCGCTTCCATCTCGCTGATCGTGGGCGGCATCGGCATCATGAACGTCATGCTCGTCTCCGTCACCGAGCGTACTCGCGAGATTGGCGTACGCGTGGCGGTGGGAGCCACGGAAGAGGCCATCCGCCTGCAATTCCTGGGGGAATCCGTGATGTTGAGCCTGGTGGGCGGCGCAGCCGGGGTGCTCTTCGGAGTGCTGGGCTCGTATCTCGTGGGAAAAACTTTAAAATGGCCGGTGGAAATTTCTCTGCAGGCCATCGCGCTAGCCGCGTTGTTTTCTACCGCGGTCGGCGTATTTTTCGGATACTACCCGGCGCGAAAAGCTTCTTTGCTCGATCCTATTGAAGCCTTGCGGTACGAATAAAAAGCGCGTGCGAAAAGATTCCTGGGTTCTCTAATTCCGGCATGAAGAAAAATCTCAAGTGGCTGATTTCGGCGGGTCTTCTGGCGCTGCTGGTAGTGGCTGTCTTATTTGGGTTCAACGCCAAGTCCGGGGACCAGAACTTCACCGCCAAGGTCGAGCGCGGCGATATTCACGATGTAGTCGAAGCCACTGGAACCATCAATGCGGTCATCACCGTGCTAGTGGGCTCGCAAGTGTCTGGCGTCATCACCAAGCTGAACGTGGACTTCAATTCTCGCGTGCATAAGGGCGATGTTATCGCCCTCATCGACCCGGCTTTATTCGAGGGCGCGGTGCTGCAGGCTTCCGCGGATCTCGATAGCGCTAAAGCCAACCTGGAAGCAGCGCGCGCCAATCTCGAAAAGGCCAAAGCATCGGCGGTTCAAACCAAGGCCGACTTTGAGCGCGCCAATCAACTGACCACCCAAAATATTATCAGCAAGCAGCAGCTCGACCAGGCCAAAGCCAACTTCGACTCCATGAATGCCAGCGTGGGAGCCGCAGCGGCCAACGTTGCCCAGTCGGAGGCCCAGGTAAACCAGAAGGCCGCGGCACTGAAGGTCGCGCAGACCAATCTGAACTACACCGTGATTCGTTCGCCGATCGATGGAACGGTGGTGGCTCGCAACGTCGACGTCGGGCAAACCGTAGCTGCGTCCCTTCAGGCCCCCACGATTTTTACCATCGCCCAGGATCTCTCCAAAATGTTGGTCTACACCAAAACCGATGAGTCCGACGTGGGCAATATCAAATCCGGCAAACAGGTCACCTTTAAGGTGGACGCTTTTCCAAAGGAAAATTTTCACGGTACCGTCACCCAGGTGCGCATGAATCCTGCCACGGTGCAAAACGTGGTGACCTACGACACCATGATCGAATTTGAAAATCCCGAACTGAAATTGTTTCCGGGGATGACCGCCTACGTCACTATTCCGGTGGCTACGGCGCAAGCCGTGTTGAAGCTGCCCAACACCGCCTTGCGCTATAAACCTCCCATGAGCCCTGAAGAGGTCCTGCGACTTTACCAGCGCTATGGAATTGACGAAGGGCAGCCGGAAAGTTCGGAGAAATCTTCTGGCCCCGCGGGCACGCCGGAATCCAACTTCACCCGCGTCCCGCGCCCCACCACCGCGGTGGTTTGGAAGCTGCATCCCGATAATTCCATGGAGCCCGTGAAAATTTCCCTGGGAATTACCGATCACGCTTTTACCGAGGTCAGCGCTGTGCTGAAGGGGACTCTCAGCGAGTCTGACAACGTCGTAGTTCGCTCCATCAGCGCACAGCTGGCCGCTCCCGGAACGGTAAAGCGTTAAAATATTGCGGCCCGCTTACCAACGCTGCCGCGTTAATTCATGTGTGCTGCGATGTCCATGGATCTGAAGAGTTCTAGCGCCGCTGAGTCCGTCATCCGCGTTGAAGACGTTCATAAGTATTACGATTTGGGCGAAATCCGCGTGCACGCCTTGCGCGGCGTCAGTGTCGACATCCGTCGCGGCGAATTTTTGGCCATTATGGGCGCGAGCGGCAGCGGCAAGTCCACCTTCATGAACATGCTTGGATGTCTCGACAAGCCCACCTCCGGCAGATATTTACTGGATGGCCTTGATGTTTCGCAGCACGACAAGCGAGCCCTCGCTCAGATCCGTAACCAAAAATTGGGTTTTGTGTTTCAGGGCTTCAATCTTCTCGCTCGCACCACCGCGCTGGAAAACACCGAATTGCCTACGCTGTACACAAAAATCACTAAAGAAGAACGGACCCGGCGCGCCACCCATGCGCTCGCCATGGTGGGACTCGCCAATCGCTCCGGTCACTTCCCATCACAAATGTCCGGCGGACAACAACAGCGCGTGGCCATTGCTCGGGCTTTGGTGAATCAGCCGTCCATTTTGCTGGCCGACGAACCGACCGGCAATCTGGATACCCGAACTTCAGTAGAAATTATGGAAATTTTTCAAAACTTGAATGATAAGGGTTTAACCATCGTGCTGGTTACTCACGAAGTGGACGTCGCGCACTTCGCCAAACGCATTCTGGTATTTCGCGACGGTAAAATCCGCAAAGACGACCCCGTCACGGAGCGCCCCAGGGCTACCGAAGTGTTGCGAACCTTGCCGACCTTAGAAGACTGACAACCCACTCATTAGAGCGAACTGTTCCTCTACTTCACTCGCCGCCAATTGCCCACGGCACTTACCCCGATCGCCCAACGCCCAACCGGATACGTCGCGCTCTTCGCTTGCAGCCAGTCTGAACTACTCTTCGTGATCCAGCGCCTCTCCACCTGCTCCTACTTGTACCTCTGACTTTTTCCCTTTGGTTTCGACTTGAGCTTCGTAAGCTACGAGCTTGCCCAGCTTGGTAAGCGATTCGACTTTCAAAATCTTTCCCTGGCCAGCTTTCGCTTCAAGCCCCGCCTTGACTGCTCCGGGCAATGTCCCAATCGCTACTTCCTCTTCGACCTCAACAACTTTTCCGCCCGCGTCGATTAACACATCTTTCGTATGTCCATTCACCATCATCTCAGCTTCGTAAAGGGTCTTGCCGTCTTCCTGCTCCTTATTGAAGCCCTTGATCGTGGCCCCGGCGCTCTCAGCAACTACAGTCTTCTCTACCGCGCTCGGTAAATCTGATCTCTTTATCTTTTTCTCTTGTGCCAACGCGTTAGCGGCCAGCAGTGCAGTCACAAAGAACATCGTGGCAATATCTTTAATGCGCATAAACCCTCCTATTTCCTCATTTCCAGCGCCAATCCTACCATACGTCCGCCCCACCTACCCCGCCCGGCCAACTCCCAGCGCATCCGCCACTCGATTGATGTAATTGAACCACGACGCGATCAGCGTAATCTGCAGGATCCCGCGATCGTCAAATCCCGCCGCTCGCAGCGCCTGGTGATCCGCCGGGCTGCATTGCGTCGCGTCCTTCGTTAACTTCACCACGTAATCCAGCATCACCCGGTTCTGCTCGCTGATGGGCGCGCTTTTGTAATCCTTCTGCAGCGCCTCCACCATCCCCGTATCCAGAGTCACCCGACGCAGAAACTCTGCGTGTGACTCGATTCAATAGTGGCAGCGGTTGGTGACCGACACCATCGTCGCGATCATCTCGTGTTGCTCGCGCTTCAATGGCAAGTCCGGAGAAAGCAACACTCCAAAGGTGCTGAACGCATGAAACAGCGCCTCCGGCAGCAGCGTGTGCGAAGCCGTTATCCCCGCGCTGTCCCCCGCCCCATCCACTGCCGCCACCGGAGTCGCATACTCTTTCGGATAAATCGCCCGCTGCGCTTCCATGGCTTTCTTCACCCGCTCGTCTTCCTCCGGCCGAACCGTCTTGATCCAGGTCATCAGCGTTCCTCCAGGAAAAATCCTCAGTCGGGTCAGCATACAAAAAAATCGGCCGGATGGCTTCGATCATCCGGCCGCGATACATTGTGGGTGCTCAGACTGACCAGGTGCCAGCCAGAGCGGGGTTCATGTGAGTCTTTTATAATGTTTCAGCAGAAACCTCGCAATAATGCAAAAACACTATCCGCCCTTGACGAAAATTTCTTTAGGATGTATCTGGTGGTCTCCGGATTGCTCCCAACTTTCCTAAGGTGAGCCGCATGAACCGCAGCGACCAAAAAATGGGCATGAACCGCGCGATAACCCGCCGCGATTTTCTGAATGGTGTCGCCGTCGCCGCTGGCGGCGCCATCGCGGCCTCCGCTCTTCCCGGGTTGGACCCCTTGGACGTCGCCGCAGCAGAGCTTTCCGCCCAGGACAAAACCGGATACTACCCACCGGCTCTCACCGGCATGCGTGGCAGCACCGACGGCTCCTATGAAGCCGCCCACGCTCTGCGCGATGGCAATTTCTGGAAAAAGGCCGGAAGTCCCACCGCCGTCAATGAGCGCTACGACCTGATCGTCGTCGGTGCCGGCCTCAGCGGACTGGCCGCCGCGTATTTTTATCGCCGCCAGGATCCCCACGCCCGCATCTTGATTCTCGATAACCACGACGATTTCGGCGGCCATGCCAAACGCAACGAGTTTCGTCCCGGCGGCCGCTTGCTCCTTGCCAATGGGGGAACTTGGGCCATCGAGTCCCCTTTCCCCTACAGCAAGGAAGCCGCTGGCTTAATGGCCGATCTGCAGATCGATCCGGCAGCGCTCGCGGAAAAATGTGATGTAAAAAACGCCTACAAAAATCTGCAAAGCGCTCACTTCTTCGACAAGGAAACGTTCGGCGCCGATAAGCTGGTTCTCGGCGGCCCCGGCCGTCGCAATCGCGACCTCGGAATTAATCTCGCCGACTTCGTCGCTGCCACTCCACTGTCGGAAAATGCCCGTCGCGATTTTCAGCGCTTGAACGAAACCACCGTAGATTTCCTGCCGGGTCTTTCCTCCGATGAAAAGAAAGACCGCCTTTCCCGCATCAGCTACAAGAATTTTCTGCTGCAAATGGTCAAGGTCGATCCCGGCGTCATTCCTTTCTACCAGGTATTGACGCAAGGCCTCTACGGAGTCGGAATCGACGCCGTAAGTGCTCTGGACTGCTGGGTTTTGCGCTCTCCGGGATTTACCGGCCTGAATCTTGCCCCCGGTCCCCACCCCCGTATGGGTTTTACCGCCCGGGGATTTGCCACCCCCAAGCCCGACTATGAGTTTCATTATCCCGATGGCAACGCTTCCATTGCTCGTCTGCTCGTGCGCCGTCTGACTCCCGGATCGATCGCTGGGCAAACCGCCGAAGATATCGTCACCGCTAAAGCCGACTACAACAAACTTGATCGCAGCGATTCGCCGGTGCGCATACGCCTCAACAGCACCGTGGTCCGCGCTCGTCACCTTGGCGATCTATCTTCCGCCAAAGAAGTTGAAATCACCTACGTGACCGCGGGAAAACTTTATTCCCTACGCGCTCCAGCCGCGGTCATGGCCTGCTGGAATACCGTCACTCCCTTCCTGTGCCCGGAGCTGTCGCCAACCCAGCGCGAAGCCTTGCTCTACGGCACCAAAGTCCCCCTCGTTTACACCTCCGTAGCCATCAAGAACTGGAAGTCCTTTGAAAAACTTGGCGTGTACCACATCGATTGTCCCGGCATGTACCACACCCACGCTTCGCTCGATAACGCTGTGAGCATCGGCGACTACAAAGCTCCGTTATCGCCCGACGAACCCATACTCGTCCGCTTCACCAGAACTCCTTGTGCCCCGGGTCTCCCCGAACGCGAACAGCACAAGATCGGTCGCGCCGAATTGCTGGTCACTCCCTTCGAAACTTTTGAGCGCAAACTTCGCGACCAACTCGCCCGCGTCCTCGGCCCCGGCGGCTTCGATCCCGCCCGCGACATCGACGCCATCACCGTCAATCGCTGGCCCCACGGCTACGCTTACGAATACAACCCGCTCTTCGATCCCGATTGGCCTCCCGGACAATCCCCGTGCGAGATCGGTCGCCAATCCTTCGGCCGCATCACCATCGCCAACGCCGATGCCGCCGCCGCAGCCTACACCGATCAAGCCTTCGACCAAGCCTACCGCGCAGTCCAGGAGTTACCGCATGACCGGCGTGCCGTTCAAAGTCGGCTTAGGAAGACCCCGCTGATCTCTGAACCTGGTTTTAACTCGAAGTTTCCTCAGGGGGGCTAAGGAGAAGTCGTGCGGAGCCACGGAGTAACGTTCTTCCAATTTGCTCCGCCGTCGGAAGTCATCAGGATCCCAGGTATGGACATCACCGCGCCGTGTTCTGCATCGTAGAACGAAAGCCCGGAGACCCCGCCGGGCGCCCCGATGTCGGGTGCCGAGGTATCGTTCAGCGAAATTTGGGTCACCCACGCGTGCTCGTCATCAACGGAAGTAGGTACGATCAATTTTCCGCTCGCGAACGTAACCGAGAACTCCCCCTTTTCTGCCGAGTAGCTAAAAACTTTCGTTAGTTTCCACGTTTTTCCTGCATCAGTACTGGAAAAGACCGCCAGCTTGGATTGCTTGACCCCATGAATCCCGGGGTATTTCACGGCTAAAAGGCCGTGCACAGAATCGGCGAAAAACGGCGTTTCGAACACCGTGTACGATCCAGGATTGACTTGAGGAGGGAGGGGCAGCCTGATTTCTTGCCACGTTTGGGCACCGTCATGTGTAGCATGCAACTCCCGATCGTCCGGGCCGCCAGCTAGCCACCCGTCCTTGGGCGATATGAAGATTAATTTTCCAGCAACATGAGGGGTGCCGGTCCAGTTCCACGAATTTCCACCATCGACAGTGGACAATAGATCGCCTGGCTGGGCCCCCGAGCCTCCGAGTAGCCGCACCACGAGCCAGCCATGCAAACTGTCGGAGAAGTATAAATCCTTAGGGTTCAGAGAATCTGATCTGCGCCATGGCTCCGTTGGTGATTTGGGAAACGTAAAGGGCGCAAAGGACCAATCTATTCCACCATTACCTGTATGGGCGATTTCGTACTCCTTGCCTTCCCAGCGGGGCGAATCCGATTTTTGTCCGGTCGAGCGGTGTGAAAGTAAAACCCAGCCTTCGGAGGGCCCACGAAAAAAAACTTGCTCAAGCGTCGCGCCTTTGAACCCTGTCGGAAGAGGGGTAATGTCTTTCCATTCCAAGCCACCATTCACGCTCCAATACAATCGGTCGCCGGCCGTTGCCCAAGCAATACTAGCGGAAAGCAATTTGACTGTGTGAGTCTCCGCCCTCGTCCCCGCGCCGAGAATCACCAGGAAAATGGCGACCCATGCCGCCCGCACCACCAGTGCTTCCGCGTATGACTTCATGGTTATGCCTCCATGTAAGCTGTAGCCATTCTTGGTCGAATTGATTACACAGATGGATCACGACGGAACCGCTCTTTGAGAGCTTTCTCGCCATGATACGGCTGCTGCCCGCGAACCTGTTGTGCTTTGGGTTTTGCTGAATCAAATTGTTAGTGGGTACTACTACTGTACCTAGTACAGTAGTAGTAAATTTACTTAATCGGTAAAATGCGGCATGCTTCAGACGCAGTCAAGCCGCCAGCACCTCTCGCCGACTCGTCCCTATTCTCGGTCGCTTTATTCGCAGGCTTGTCCGCTCACCCAGGATCTTCGCCCATTCCATGACAACCCTGTGTTTTCAACAACGCTCTATTCGCTAGCTTGTTCACTGACTCGTAGTTCTCGCCCATTTCACAACCATCCCGTGTTTTCAACAAGTTGCGCACTCTTTAGTTTCATACATTTTGACATCTGTATACTTATCAGCAAGTTACGCACTCTTTTGAAAATATACCGGGGGTGGGGGGTCTACCGTCCAATTCCGCCAGTTCTGACGGCATTCCAACCCGTGGGTCTGCGCGATTTCTGTCGGCTCTTCCTGTCTCTTGTGCCTCTTTTGTGCACCACTTCCCTTTGGAATCAATATGATGCAGCCTCTTTTTCAAAATACGAAAGAGTCTTAGAAGGCGGATTCGGCTCCAACCTCTTCGCCCAAATCAGAATCCGCCGGAGGATTGGATCCCTTGTGCTTCAGTGCAGAGGTAGGTATGCCCAGACGCCAACCCTTTGAATTCTTCGCTTCTCCCGCTGGGCCAATCGATGACCACGCGCTCGATTTTGTCTTGTTTGCCCAGACCAAAGGTCACCGGCAATTCACTTTGCGACAGGTAACTCGATCCGCCGTGCACCATCTGCGACTGCGTTTGCCCATTATAGAAAATCCGCACGTTGGCTCCGATGCCGTCGCGGTTCGATTTCGTTCCCGACAGCCGGAAGCGGATGCTGCGATTGCCTGAGGATTGGTCGTTGCGGAAAAGATAAGCCGGTCCGTTATTGGTGGTCATCAACAAGTCCAGGTCGCCGTCGCGGTCGAAATCGCCATAGGCCAGCCCGCGCCCGACCTTGGCGCTTTCAAAGCCGCCGCCGGCTTCGCTGGCCACGTCGCGAAATTTTCGATGGCCCGCGTCCGCGAAATTTAGGAACAGGTGCGGCGGTTGCGCGTACCCGACATTTCCCCGGATGTTGCGCACCGTGTCATCGATATGCCCGTTGGCCACTGCCAGATCGAGGAAGCCATCCAGGTCCACGTCGAAAAACGCGCAGCCGAAACCCAGCGTGCTCTTCGACGGTCCGCCGACACCGGCCAACTGCGAGACGTCGTCGAACGCCGCTGTCGACGCAGCCGCCGATGCCGATGCCGATGCCGATGCGGGTCCCGGCACCGCGCGATACAAGCCAATCATTTCATTGTCGAAATTGGTGATCGCCACTCCCGCGCGCCCGGAATGGTCGAAATCCCCAATGTCCACGCCCATTCCCGCGCGCGCCTTGCCTTCGCTGCTGAACGCCAGCCCCGCTTCCACGGCGGCATCCTTGAATTTTCCGTTGCGCAGGTTGCGGTACAACTTATTCGGTTGCGTGTCGTTGGCCACCAGCAAGTCCGGCCAGCCATCCTGATCGTAATCGAGCATGGCCACGCCCAGCGACTTGGAGCTGCTGTCAAAAATCCCGCTCGTGGCCGTCACCTCTTCAAACGTTCCGTCTCCGCGATTGTGAAACAACCAGCAGGTGTCTCCGCGATACGCTTCCGGCGTGCAATACGATTTGTGCGTGCCATCCAGGCTGCAGAAAACATCGTGCTCCGGCGACCAGCGCACGTAATTGCAAACGAACAAATCCAGCAAGCCGTCGCGGTCGTAATCGAACCACAGTGCCGAGGTGCTGAAACCCTGATGGTTTTGCAACCCGGAGGCGCGGGTCACGTCCACGAATCTTCCATCGCCGGTATTCTTGAACAGCCGGCTTTGCCCCACGCAGCTGATAAAAATATCCGGCAAGCCGTCGTTATTGTAGTCGCCTACCGCCACGCCCATGCCGTACATCTCGATGTCCAGTCCGGCGGCGTGGGTTACGTCGCTAAACGTTCCGTTACGATTGTTGCGATACAGACGCAGCGTGGATTTTTGCTTTTTGTGCCCGGCCCAATCCATGCCGTTCACCAGCAGGATGTCTTGCCATCCGTCGTTGTCGAAATCCAGAAACGCGCAACCCGAGCCCAGCGTTTCCGGCAGGAACTTTCCCCCGAACGCCCCGCTGTTGTGCTGAAACTGCAGTCCGGCCGCTGCGGTTACATCCGCGAAGTGAAACCCCAGCCCCGCCGCAGGTTTGGCAAAGACGCTACGCGGAGCAATCGCGGCGCTGGCCGCCAAGCCACCGGCTCCGGCAATAAAATCACGACGCTTCATCGAAGCCTATGTGACCAAAGGAATTCAGCAGAGAAATACAACGTTCTAAGTCGGGAACCAAATGCGCCACGGAAACCATTGCGGAATACTTCAAGGAAGAGTGACCAAGCCGTTGCGGATCGCGTACACCACCAGCTCCGCGGTTTTGTGGATGCCCAGCGCATCCATGATGTTGGCTCGATGCACGGCCACGGTGTTGGAGCTGAGGTTAAGGTCAGCGGCAATTTCCTTATTGGATTTACCCCCCACGATGTGTTGCAGGATTTCCAGTTCGCGCGCCGTCAATCCCGAGCCCCGTTCGCCTTTCAGCGACGCCGGCTTGGACACTTGCGGATCGATCACCGCTTTGCCTTGCGCCACCGTTTTTACCGCGGCAATCAAATCCAGGTTCATGGCGTTTTTCAGCACGTATCCGCGGGCTCCCGCGTCCAAAGCTTGCCGCACCAGCGTTTCTTCGGAATGCATGCTCAACATAAGGATTTCCACCGCTGGAAATTCCTTGCGGATGCGGCGGGTAGCTTCAATGCCGTTGAATTCCGGGAGGGCGCAATCCATCACGATGACTTGCGGCCGCAACTCCAGCGCCAGCCGCACCGCTTCGGGACCATCGCTGGCTTCCGCGACCACCGAGATTTCCGAGTCGTCTTCCAGCATGCGTCGAAATCCGCGGCGCACCAAAGCATGATCGTCGACCAGCAAAACGGTAATTTTACGCGGCATGGGCCTGCAACTTATCCTGCGGTATGTGCAGCCGCATCAGCGTGCCGCCTTCCGGCGGGCGAGAGATTTCAAGATGTGCACCAATTAATTCCGCGCGTTCCCGCATGCCCACCAACCCGATTCCTCGCGGCAAACTTCCCGAAGCATTTGCGGAATCCGTCGGAAATCCTCGGCCATGATCTTCCACTTCCAATTCCAGCGCGTGCGGCAGGAATTTCAAACGAACCCACGCTTCCTTCACCGCCGCATGACGGCTCACATTGTTCAGCGCCTCCTGCACGATGCGATACAAGTGCACGCCCGCGCTGGTGTCGACGGGAAAAGATGTTCCCGATTTGTCGTAGTGCAAGTGCATTCCGGTTTGCCGTTCCACCGTAGGAATATACCAGTCCAGCGTGCTTTCCAAACCCGCTTCTTCCAGCAGCACTGGATGCAGGGCTTGCGAGAGGCTGCGGATTTTATCCAGTGTGGACTGGGCAATTTCTTGCACCTCTTGCAAATCCTGGCGCAGCGGCGAGCCTTGCGGGGCTTGCTGTCCGGCGCGGCTCAGCATCGCGCCGATGGCCGTCAGCACCTGGCCGAATTCGTCGTGCAGCTCCCGCGAGATGTGCCGCAGCGTGGATTCCTGCGTGGAAATCAATTTTTGCGCCAGCTCGCTGCGCTGTTCGGAAAGTTCCGCGAGCCGCGCGAAAATCTGCCGGTTGGAGCGAATCAGATAAAGGCTGGTAAACACAATGGCGATCAGCGTGGCGGCCAGAAAAAGATACAGTTGCCGCTGCACGCTGTCGTAAATGTGGGTGATGCGCGCGGCAGCCTGTTCTTCGCCTTCGTTGTTTTCCACCAGCAGCCGCGAAACCGCGCTGCTCAAAGCTTGCTGGCGGGCCTGCAGTGTGAGGCGGATTTGTTCGCGGGCTTCATTTTCCTGCGTGGCGTTGGCCAGCACGAACATGCGATTCACGGCATCCCAGAATTGCGAGAGAGACTGATCGAGAAACAAACGCTGCTCCGGAGTGCGGCTGACACCGGCAAATGTTGCTTCCAGCTTCAGGCCGGCGTCCAGGTCGTCGTGAATACGATCGAACTGTGCGGACCACGCCAGCAGCGGGTAAGGCTCGGTGGTGTCCAGCATGTCGCGCATGGCCAGCGCGATGGAATTCAAATCGTTCTGGATGCGCAGCAGTTGCAGGGAATCCTTGCGGTTGCGATCCACCATTTCGCTTTGCAGTCGGCGCAGCCCCGAGAGCTGCACGGTAATGTACGAGGCATAGGCGAGTACCGCCGCGAGGGTAATGAGCAAGCCGAAAAGCAGACCCGTAGTCGGTGAGCGCTGCGAAGCGATGTTTTGTTTTTGCGCCGGCGGCACGAGGAAAGAATACCTCACGCTATGAATATCCCAGGCCAGAATACCTTTGGCCAAAAATACTTCAGGCCAAGAAAACTTCAAGCCCAAGAAAACTTCAAGCCCAAGAAAACTTCAAGCCCAAGAAAACTTCAAGCCCAAGAAAACTTCAAGCCCAAGAAAACTTCAAGCCCAAGAATATCTCAGGCAATGATGCGCCGTCGCAGCGCGGCGACGAGAATAATCATGGCGAGACACCCGCTAAGAGGAACCAGCAATCCCACCCGCAGGCTGCTGGAGTGCTGCGATACCGAGCCGATAATCCACGGCACGGTGGCGCCGCCAAAAGCAGCCAGCGAAAACATCACGCCACCGAGAATTCGCGCACGTGCTCCATACCATTTGGAAAGCCAGGCCACAAAAATGGGATACAAGCCAGCCAGCCCAAAGCCCGCGAGAGTAACGCCGAAAATGATTTGTGTGCTCGAGTTCGCCAGCAACAGGGCGATGGTTCCCAATGCGGCCAGCAGCAAACCGGTGATCACCAACAGATGTTCTTTGACGCGCGAGAGAATCAGCGCGGAAACCGCGCGGCCGGACAAGAGTCCAGCCCAAAAAAACATCGGCGCTAACGTGGAAGAAGCAGCCCCCGCGCCAACGCGGCGCGCCTGCTCCGCAGCCCATCCGGAGACGCCGCTTTCCGTTCCGATATAAAGATAAAACAACAGCGCCAGCGCAATCGGAACGTGGACGGGATGCACCTCAGAGGCGACCACCGGAGAATCCGCGGAGTGCGAGGATTCGCCGACTGCGTTTGGTTTCTCAAAGTTCACGAAGAACAACAAAATGCCGAGAGCGCTAGACGCGGCGGCGATGGCGAACAGCACTTCGGAAAAGCGCCCGGCTCGCAGCCCGGCGAGCACCAGTGGAGCGCATAAGATGGCGCCACAACCCCACGCCATGTTCAGCAAATTGAGAGACGCAGAGCGACGGGCTCCGGCAATTTCCGCGACACACAAATTGGTAGCCGGAATCGCCAGGCCGTAACCCAGACCGCAGAAGGCGTTGGCTAGAAGCGCGGTGCTGTGGCTGGCACTGTTCAGGCCGGCAACACCGGCGGCCATCAATAAAAATCCGAGAATCAGCGCGTCGCGGTAGCCGCGGGTGGCCAGCAGCAAACTGGATAAGCCGACGCCCAGGATGGAACCGGCGAACTGGGTGGTAAAAAATAAACCGGCTTGCGCATCGTTCAGGTGCCAACGCGCGATGAACAGTGGAAGCACCGGACCCATGATGGTGCAAACCATGCCGGTAAGAACGAACCCGGCGAACAGCGGGGCGTGGACAAACGTCAGAGAGTAAGTTTCACTGGAGCGGCGGGCGCGGTGAGCCATCACGAGGGCCCATTCTGAGCGAGACCGCGAACGCAGGCAATGAAACACTTTGTCGAGTTGAAAGCGTTCAAAGGGATTGCAAGTGCGAAGCAATAATCTCAAGAACGGATGAAGGTTTCATGACGGCGAAATTATTTGCAGGCGGGCTGAACCGATGATCGATGTGGGGCTGATTGGGTTTGGATTGGCCGGGCGGGCGTTTCATGCGCAGGTCATTCGCGTGGTGCCCGGACTACGCCTAGCGGCGATTTTGCAGCGCAAGGGAAATGAAGCGGCGGAAAAATATCCGGACGTGCGGGTGGTGCGCAACCTGGAGGAATTGCTGGCCATTCCCGAAATTCGCCTGGTGGTGATCGCCACCCCGAACGAGACGCATGCGCCGTTGGCGCGAAGGTGCCTGGAAGCAGGCCGGGACGTTCTGGTGGACAAACCCTTCACGACCACGCTGGAAGAAGCAAAGGAATTGGTGGGTCTTGCGCGGAAGCTGGGCCGCACGATTACCGTGTATCAGAACCGGCGCTACGATGGAGATTTTCAAGCCATACGACGAGTCGTTGCGGAGGGCACGCTGGGACGCGTGGTGCGCTTCGAAACTAATTACGATCGCTTCCGTCCGGAGTTAAAAGTCGGAGCATGGCGCGAACGTCCCGAGCCGGGCAGTGGAATTTTGTTCGATCTGGGGCCGCACCTGATCGATCATGCGCTGGTGCTTTTCGGTTTGCCGGAGGCGGTGAGCGCCGACGTGCGCATGGAGCGAGAAATGGCGCAGGTGGATGATTCGTTCGACGTGATGCTGCATTATCCTCGAGGCTTGCGAGCGGTGCTGCGCTCCACGATGCTGGCGGTTGCGCAGCGGCCAAGATTTGTTTTGCAGGGCACGCGAGGATCTTTCTTCAAGCAGACCTTCGATCGGCAAGAAGTCAACTTGCGTAACGGGCTTATTCCGGAAGATGGTGCGTGGGGCGAGGAGCCTATCGAGGAGTGGGGAGTGCTTACCACCATAGACAACGGGGTGGAGGCGCGGAAAAGCATTGCGTCTGACAAATGCGATTACCGAAATTATTATGCAAATCTGCGAGACGCCTTGCTGGGAAAGGCGGAGTTGGCGGTTAGCCCGGAACAGGCCTTGAACGTGATGCGTGTTTTGGAATTGGCGCGACAGAGCTGTCGCGAAAGACGAACGATTTCGTGGTGATCTTTTATGGGAGCGGGCGTGACGACAATTCGCTCGACGAGCCGTAGTCAACCGTGATCGTGATCGTGATCGTGATCGTGATCGTGGATCGTGACCGTGCCGTGAAGCTTGGTGGGCGAACGCTCAGGAACAAGCACGGTCAGTGAGGGTTGTGCGTATAATCTTTTTGAGCAGGGCCGAGGAGCGGATTTGCCACGAATTGAACTAGCGCCGTCGATCTTGTCCGCGAATTTCGCGCAACTGGGCGTGGATGCCAAGGCAGCGCTGGAAGCCGGCGGAACGGTGCTGCACGTGGACGTGATGGACGGCCATTTTGTGCCGAATATCACCATCGGGCCGCCAGTCGTGAAGTCACTGCGCAAAACTCTTCCGGACGCGATTTTCGATTGTCACCTGATGATCGAACGGCCCGACGAACTGATCCCGGCGTTTGCGGAAGCGGGAGCCACATGGATTTCCGTGCATCAGGAGGCGTGCGTGCATCTGGATCGCACGCTGCATTTGATTTCTTCACACGGGTGCGAGCCCGGAGTGGTACTCAATCCGGCGACGCCAGTGGAGATGCTGGATGAAGTGCTGGAGATCGTGCATCACGTGCTGGTGATGTCGGTAAATCCAGGATTCGGCGGGCAGAAATTCATTCGCGGAGTCACTGCGCAAGATCGAGGCGCTGGCGAAAACGCGTGAGAAGCGCGGCTTGAATTTCCGGATCGAAGTGGATGGGGGAGTGGCGATGGAAACAATTGCGGACGTGGTGCGGGCTGGAGCGGAATTGCTGGTGGCGGGGAACGCGGTGTTTGGCGACGGGAAGATCTCGGAGAACGTGAATAAATTGTTGCAGGCTGCGAGAGGCGCGACGTTGGCGCGCGCTTGAATTGCTGAAGGGTTTTTCCACCAGAACCATTTGTTACTTCGCGGTTGGTTGCTGCAAGACAAACTTCTCCATAGCTTCGGCAAAACCTTCCTGTTCATTTGAGGCGGTCACGTAGGTCGCGGATTTTGCACCTCCGCGCTGGCATTGCCCATGGCGATGCTGACGCCGCTCTTGCGAAACATCAGGACATCGTTGGGCATGTCGCCGATGGTGGCGATTTGTTCGACGGGTGTGTTCAGCAGTTTGGACATCGCCAGCACTACTTCGCCTTTGTTGGCCTTGGGGTGAGTAACGTCCAGATAATACGGCTGCGAGCGGGCGGCAGAAGCCTGATCGCCGCTAGCGTCCTGGGCATCTTTTTCGCAACGTTGCACGGCGTCCAGATCATCGCTAACCCCCACGACTTTGGCGACATTTTCCAGCAGGCCGTCAAAATTCGGAACCACCTTGGGCGCAAATTTAACGGTCCACTGTTCGCGCGCGACGTGCGGAGCATTTACGTCGCGGACATACCAGTCGGTGCCGGTGTAAATCCAGACATCGAGATGGTGATCGAGAATGATTTTGATTACTTTTTCCACCATGGGGCGCGGCAGGAAATTTTCGTGCACGATGGTGTCAGATCGGGTTGGGTGATGACGCCGCCGTTGAAAGCCGGCAACCGGTTCGCTCGAGCTTCAGCGGATCGATGAGCATGGCCATGCCGCGCGGTGGCCGGCCGCTGGTGATGGCGAACTTGATGCCGGCCTGCACGCAAACGGGCGACGGACTGAATGGCGCGTTCGGTGAGGATTTTTTCCTGCGTCACCAGAGTGCCGTCGACGTCAGCGATTACCAGGTTGATGCGATTGGTCACGTTGGGCATGAGTTTTGGGCGCTCGAACTAACAGCGTTGTTTTTTAGTAGCGATGCTGCTTAACAGCAATGCTTGGCGGTTCCGGTTACTGAAAAAAATTACTGCTCCTGATAATTCCACAGCAAGCCGCCATCGATAAAGATGGTGGTGCCGGTGATGTAGCTGGATTCGTCGGAGGCCAGAAAGACGGCCACGGAAGCGACGTCGGCGGGCTTGCCGAGGCGCTTCAAAGGAATATTTTGCAGCAAGGCTTGCAATTTTGTGGGGTCGTGCAATAAAGCGGAATTGATGGGCGTCTCGATGGCGCCGGGAGCGATGGAATTGATGGTGATGCCGAAGGGCGCCAGTTCGATGGCGAGGTCGCGCGTCAACATTTTTACGCCGCCCTTGCTGGCGCAGTAGGTGGAGAAATGCGGAAAAGGAAGTTCTTCGTGGACGGAGCTGAGATTGATGATTTTGCCGCCGGCTTTGGCGGCCATTTGATGTTTAACGAAAGCCTGGGTGATGAAGAAAAGGCCCTTGAGATTCACGTTCAAGACAAAATCGTAGTCCGCTTCGGTGACTTCCCAAAAATTTGCGCGGCGTTCCACACCGGCGTTGTTGATGAGTATGTCGATTTCGCCCAGTTGGGAGGCGGTTTGCTCGATGAAGCGCTGGCCATCGGCAAGCTTGGAAATATCGGCTTGCACGGCGATGGCTTTGGCGTTGTTGGCTTGCAGGCCACTGAGCACGGATTCTGTTCCGGCTTTGTCCGAAAGATAGCAGATGGAAACGGCGGCGCCTTCCTGGACGAAACGCTGAGCGATGCCGAGGCCAATGCCCTGATTGCCTCCGGTGATGGCGACAACTTTTCCCTGCAGGCGATTGGACATTTGTTCTCCGGGTTCGTTCGCAAAATTCGAGACTACAACCTTTTATTGATGAGCCGCCGTGGCAAATTGTCAGGGCGCGATGATTGATTTCTAGGCGACGGTGATGTCCGGGCTGAGATAGACGTCCTGGATGGCGTTTAATAATTGCACGCCTTCTTTCATGGGGCGTTGAAACGCCTTGCGGCCAGAAATGAGTCCGGTGCCGCCAGCGCGTTTGTTGATGACCGCGGTAGTGACCGCTTCCTCGAAATCGGTGGCGCCGGAAGCGCCGCCACTGTTGATGAGGCCGGAGCGGCCCATGAAGCAATTGGCCACCTGATAGCGACAAAGATCGATGGGATGATCGCTGGCGAGATCGGTGTAAATGCGCTTATCGAATTTGCCGTAGCTGGAGTCGCCCATGTTGAGGGCCGCGTAACCGCCGTTATTTTCGGGGAGTTTCTGCTTGATGATGTCGGCTTGAATGGTGACGCCAAGATGGTTGGCCTGGCCGGTGAGATCGGCGGAAAGGTGATAGTCCTTGTCTTTTTTGAAGGCGTTGTTGCGGAGGTAGCACCACAGAACGGTAGCCATGCCCAGATCGTGGGCGGCGGCGAAAGCCTGGCTGACTTCGACGATTTGGCGGCCGCTCTGTTCGGAGCCAAAATAAATCGTGGCGCCAACCGCGGCGGCGCCCATTTCATAGGCTTCCTGCACGGTGCCAAAAAATATCTGGTCGGCTTTGTTGGGATAGGTCAGCAATTCGTTGTGATTGAGCTTCACGATGAAGGGAATTTTGTGGGCGTACTTGCGAGCTACGGCGCCGAGGACGCCAAAGGTGGAAGCCACGGCGTTGCATTGTCCTTCCATGGCCAGCTTGACGATATTTTCTGCGTCGAAGTAGTCGGGATTTTTGGCGAAGCTGGCGCCGGCGGAATGTTCGATGCCCTGATCGACCGGGAGAATCGATAAATAACCGGTGTTGGCAAGGCGGCCGCGGCCGAACATGCGCTGGAGATTGGTGAGCACGCGGATGTTGCGATTGGAAATTGCCCAGATACGATCGATAAAATCAGGGCCGGGAAGATGCAAGCGGTCCTTGGAAATTTTTGGAGTGTTGAAGCCCAGGAGCGATTCGGCTTTGGCTCCCAGGTAGGTTTCGATCTTGCCGGTGGATGCGGTGGTGGCCATATATTTCTCCTCGTTTATTCTTCTCGTTATTCTTCTCGTTATTCTCGAATGCCGGTAGTAAGCATAGCGCCCGCAGCCTGATCGACCAGCCACAGCAATTCCCCGTTGGTGGGCTGCAGCAACTGCGCCGGCAACTGCTCTGGCTCGTAAGGACCTTCCAGCACGGCTTTCAGAGCCAGGGATTTTTCCTTGCCGGCGACCATGACCAGAATGAAAGCGGAATTGTTGGCGACCGGAGCGGTGATGGTGATGCGATCGGTGAAAAGTTTGCCGACCCAGTTGCGAACGACGGTGCGGCCCTGGGCGTGAAGAGCTTTGGTGCCGGGGAAAAGCGAGAGAGTGTGGCCCTCGTCGCCCATGCCTGCAAGCAACAAATCGAAGCGCGGCAAATCAGGGCCTTGAAGATGGAAATGAGCGCGCAAAGATTCCTGATAATCGAGCGCTGCTTGTTCAGCATCGGGATTTTCGGCTTTGATGCGGAAAACCTGCTCGGGCTTGAGCGGGGCTTTGCCGATCATGGCGTCAAAGGTCATTTTATAGTTGCTCTGGGGGTCCTGCGGGCCGACATGACGTTCGTCCTCGAAGAACAAGAACATTTTATCCCAAGGCAGGCTGGCGCGGAGTTGGGGATCGGTGGCCAGCAGGGAGTAAAGAAGCTTGGGAGTGGAGCCGCCGGAAAGGGCCACGTTGAAGGTTCCGCTGCGATCGACAGCGGATTTCGCGAGAGAAACAAATGTTTCCGCGGCGCGGCGGGCGATAGCGTCGGCGTCCTTGAGGATGCGGATCTCGCGATGTGGAGCAGTCGGCATCAGGCGGTTCCAACTTTATCGGTGGCATCGTTACGACTGCGACGGCCGAGGCCTTCGCCATCACCGGTATTCCGCCATTCGCGGCCGTCACGCTCCAACAGCGCGGTCGCTTCCTCAGGTCCCCAGGTGCCGGCGGTGTAGTTGGGGAAATCGCGAGCGGGCAAAGCGTGCCAGACGTCGAGGATGGGCTGAATGACATTCCAGCCAGCCTCCACCATGTCAGCGCGTTGAAATAGAGTGGCGTCGCCGGCCATGCAATCACGAAGCAGGCGTTCGTATCCGGTGTTGTGCTCGGAACCGAAGTATGTGGAGTAATCGAAGTCCATATTGACGAGCCCGAGCTTCATGACCGAGCCGGGGACCTTAGCGCCGAAACTAAGGGAGATGCCTTCATCGGGCTGGATGTGAATGACCAGGCGATTGGTTTCCAGATTGCGCACGGTGGTGTTGCGGAACAGGACGAAAGGAGTGCGGCGGAACTGAATGACGATTTCGGTTTCGCGCTGAGCGAGACGCTTGCCAGTGCGGAGGTAGAAGGGGACGCCGGCCCAACGCCAATTGTCGATGAGGAGCTTTAGAGCAACAAATGTTTCAGTATTGGACTGCGGGGCGACGTCCGGCTCGCTGCGATACCCTTGCACGCGTTGATTGTCGACGGAGCCTTCGCCGTATTGACCACGAACCATGTTGGTGAGGACTTCTTCAGGGCCGAAGGGTTGGATGGCGTGCAGGACTTCGGCTTGTTTGTTGCGCACTTCATCGGCGTCAAAGGAAATGGGCGGTTCCATGGCGGTCATGGTGAGCAACTGGAAAAGATGATTGGGGACCATGTCGCGGAGGGCGCCAGCGGTTTCGTAAAAACCGCCGCGGTGTTCGATGCCGACGGTTTCGGCGGCAGTGATTTGGACATGATCGACGTAATTACGATTCCAGAGGGGTTCGATGATGTTGTTGGAGAATCGAAAAACCATGAGGTTCTGGACAGTCTCTTTGCCAAGATAATGATCGATGCGGTAGATCTGCTTTTCGGTGAGAACTTCCTTGAGGTCCTGGTTGAGCTGTTTGGCGGATTGCAGATCATGACCGAAAGGCTTTTCAACGATCACGCGAGCCCAGTGGCCATTTTCTTCGGTAGTAAGGCCGGCGGCACCGAGTTGCTTGGCGATGGGCGAGAAAAACTTGGGGGCCACAGCCAGGTAGAAAAATTTATTTCCGAGGGTGTTGTGCTCTTTGTCGGCGAAATCAATTTGTTTCTTGAGGTGCTGATAGGCCTCGGTGTCCATGAAGTCAGCGCGGATGTAATAGATACGTTCGATAAACCAGTTCCAAAGTTTCTGGTCGATGGGGGTGGAAGAAAATTTAGGAATCTCGTCGGTCAACATTTTGCGGTAAGTCTCGGTGGTGTAGTCGTTGGTGGCCAGACCGACGATGGCAAATTGCTTGGAGAGCAAACCGTCGCTGGCGAGATTGCAAAGCGCGGGCAACAGCTTGCGCTTGGTCAAATCGCCGCTGGCTCCAAAGATCACCATCACGCAAGGAGCGCCAACCGGTTTGGGATCGGTGTGATTCAACATGAGCGAAGCCCCGCCTTTGAGTAACGACTACCGATGCAACGTTCGATGCTACTGACCGGATTTTTTCTCGAGGTGCCCACCGAATTGGAAACGCATGGCAGACAAAACTTTTCCGGCAAAATCGTCTTCACCCTGGGAGGAGAAGCGCTGATAAAGAGCGGCGCTTAATACCGGAGCGGGGGTGGTGGACTCGATGGCGGCGACGATGGTCCAGCGGCCTTCGCCGGAATCGGAGACGCGGCCGGAGAAGCGCTCGAGGGTGGGCTGATCCAGAAGCGAGATGGCCGTGAGATCCAGCAGCCAGGAAGCGACCACGCTGCCGCGGCGCCAAACCTCGGTGACGTCGGCGAGATTGAAATCGTACTGGTAGTGTTCAGCGTTGCGCAGCGGAGCAGTTTCAGCGTCGGTTTCGCGATGAGCTTTGCCGACGTTAGCGTGCTTTAAAATATTCAAGCCCTCGGCGTAGGCGGCCATCAGACCGTATTCGATTCCGTTGTGAACCATTTTCACGAAGTGGCCGGCGCCGGAGGGGCCGCAGTGGAGATAGCCTTCCTCGGCAGTGCCAGACGCTTTTTCGCGGCCGGGAGTACGCTCGATATTTCCGCGGCCGGGAGCGAGGGTTTTGAAGATGGGGTCGAGGCGCTTGACGACATCGTTTTCGCCGCCGATCATCTGGCAATAGCCGCGATCCAGGCCCCAAACGCCGCCGCTGGTGCCGACGTCGACGTAGTGAATTCCCTTGGCGGACAATTCCTGGGCGCGGCGAATGTCGTCGATGTAATAAGAATTACCGCCATCGATGAGAATGTCGCCGCTGGCAAGTTTGGGCAGGAGATCGTGAAGAGTGCCGTCGACAACGCCGGCGGGGACCATGAGCCAGATGGCGCGAGGCTGGTCGAGTTTCTTGACGAATTCATCGAGGGAGTTGCTGCCGGTGGCGCCTTCGCCAGAAAGCTGCTTGACGGAATCGGCGCTGCGGTCGTAGACCACGCACTGGTGGCCATTTTTTTGAAGCCGGCGCACCATGTTGGCGCCCATCCTGCCAAGACCGATCATGCCAAGCTGCATTTCTTGATCCTCCGCGAGAGCTAGCTGTGGTGCTGCAAACTTTTTGTCTCAGGCAATGGCCTGTTCAACGGCCTTGGTTAAAGTGGCCAAACCGGCGGCGGTGTCCTTGCCCAGATGCACGCGCAGAGCGCGACGGCCGCGTTCGGCGAGGACCGCGAAATCGCCACGAGCTTGAGCGGCTTTTACGGTGCCAAAAGAATATTTTTGATCGGGGACGGGAAGATCGATGGCATCATCACCGGTGATTTGCAGGAAGACGCCGCTGTTGGGGCCGCCTTTGTAGGCTTGCCCGGTAGAGTGCAGAAAGCGCGGGCCGAAGCCGAGGACGGTGGCGACTTTTTTCTTGTCGCGGACATCGATGCGAATGGTTTGCAGGGCTATCTCGTTGGCGGCGTTCATGGTGAGGTAGCCGAGGACGGCGAAATAATCGCCGGGAGCGATGCGGCCGAGATGCGTTTTCAGGACTTCGGTGAGTGAGGACTTACCTTGCAAGGCCTGCGTGTTTTTTTCGTCGGCGTAAAGTTTAATGCCGTCGCTTTCAAAGAAGGGAGATTCGGGAGGCAGCTTGCCGGAGTTCTCGTATTCGCTGGTTAATTTCTTGGTTTCGATCTTGCTGGCTTCCACGTCGGGCTGATTGAAGGCGTTGATGCCGATGACGGAGCCGGCAACGGCGGTGGCAATCTCCCAGCGGAAAAATTCCTGGCCGAGATTGTAAATGTTATCGACGAAGATGCGTACGACGGGATGACCGGCGGCTTCCAAAGCGTCGATGGCGGAATCCTGGGCTTTGTCGGGCGCGGATTCCAAGCGCAGATACGCAAACACGCGATCGCTGCCGTAAGTGGCGGAAGTTGCCAGCGGTTCGCGATCGACGGGAATGATGCCTTTGCCAAGCTTGCCGGTGGATTCAGCGATCAATTGCTCGAGCCAGGCGCCAAGATCGGAAATGCCCGGGGAAGCGACGATGGTGCACTTATCGCGGCCGAGATTGGCAGCCACGCCGAGGATGAGCCCAAGCAAAACTCCAGGGTTGGAGTCAGCGGGAACACTGGCGGCACACGCTTTGACCATTTCGGCGGTGCTGTGGAGAAATTTCGAGACGTCAACGCCCATGACGGCGGCGGGAACCATGCCGAAATTGGAGAGCGCGGAGTAACGTCCGCCAATGCTGGGCAGACCCATAAAAATTTTACGAAATTTATCGCGCTCGGCAACTTGCTGCATTTTGGAGCCGGGATCGGTGATGGCGATGAAGCGCTTGCCGACTTCCGCTTCGCCAACTTTTTCTTTTATGCGGGCGAAGAAATATTGTTTGTAGATGTTGGGTTCGAGCGTGCTGCCCGATTTGCTGGAAACGATGCAGACGGTGTTGGCGAGGTCGACTTTGGCTTCGATGGCCTTGATCTGCGCGGGGTCGGTAGAATCGAGGACGTGGAGCTCGGGATAGCCGTCGATTTTGCCGAAGGTCATGCGCAATACTTCGGGGCACAGGCTGGAACCACCCATGCCGAGAAGAAGAGCGTGCTTGAAGCCGGCCTTTTTTATGTCGGCGGCAACGTCCTGCAGGGCGGGGAGATTGGCGATCTGCTCCTGGGCGATGCCGAGCCAGCCAAGCCATTTATTTTCGTCGGTGCCGGTCCAAAGAGAAGCGTCGGACTGCCAGAGACGGCGAACTTTGTCGTTTTTCGTCCAATCTTCGCGAGCGGCGGCGAAGGGGCCCGAAAAAGCGTCCGGCAGCTTGTAGGTCTGCCGATTAACGGTCACGCGCGTACGCCAGCGGACTTGCCGGTGGCCTCCAGCAACTCGGTGAAGGCGTCGGCAAAAAGTTTGACGCCGTCGACGAGTAGTTTGTCGGTGATTTCTTTCATGGAGAGGCCGGACTTCTGGAGATCGGCCATGGTCTTTTCGGCTTCGCCGACATTTTCCGTGAGGCTGGGGCGCAATTTGCCGTGATCGCGGAAGGCATCGAAAGTGGCCGGGGGGATGGTGTCGACGGTGTCTGCGCCGATGAGTTCCTCGACGTAGATGACGTCGCGATAGGCTTTGTTTTTTGTGCTGGTGCTGGCCCACAGCAAGCGTTGGGTCTGCGCGCCTTTGGCGGCGAGAGCTTTCCAACGCGGGCCGCTGAAGAGTTCCTGATATTTTTTGTAGGTGACTTTGGCGTTGGCGATGGCCACTTTGCCCTTGAGGCTGTTGAGCAAAGTTTTCTGCGCAGGGTCGGTGGCGGATTTCAGTTTTTCGTCGATGAGGCCGTCGGCCATGGTGTCGATGCGGCTCACGAAGAAGCTGGCCACGCTGGCGATGTGCGCGATGTCCTGACCCTTGGCGGCGCGAGCTTCGAGGGCGGCGATGTACACTTCGGCAACCTGTTCGTAAGCGGACTGGGCGAAGAGCAAGGTGATATTGATGTTGATGCCGTCTTCGAGAAGCTGGCGAATGGCGGGAATGCATTCCTTGGTGCCGGGAACTTTAATCATAACGTTGGGGCGACCGACCATTTTCCAGAGGCGACGCGCTTCGTCGAGGGTTTTGTCGCCTTCCAGGGCGAGGGCCGGAGAAACCTCTAGGCTTACGTAGCCATCGCGCTGGCGGCTTTCGTCGTACACCGGACGGAAAAGATCGGCGGCGTCCTGAACGTCGCGGGAGGCAATTTTCTCGTAAAGCTGAGTGGCGTTGAGTTTTTTGGCGTCCGGGGATTCAAGAATGTCGGAGTAATCTTTGCTGGTGGAAATGGCCTTGGCGAAAATGGAGGGGTTAGAGGTCATCCCGCGCAAACCGTCGTCATGGATGAGCCTCTTGAGTTCGCCGCCGGTGAGCAAATCCCTGCGGATGTAATCCATCCAGGGGGATTGGCCGAAATCGAGAAGTCCTTTTAAGGGATTCTTACCGCTTTTGCTAACTTCCGGATCGCTGGTTTTTACCGATGTGCTCATTTGCAATTCTCCTTCGCTTTCCAACTCGCTTTTCAGACTTTGCTTATCAAACTTTATTGTACGCCGTCGGCAGTTCACGCGCAGCGAGGGCTGTGGTTAGCGGGCCGCACTGGTAGAGGCGCATTTCGACTCCAGGGCTTTGATTTTGTTGAGTCGCCGAACGTGGCGGTCTTCGTTGGTAAATTTGGCGCCCAAGTAGGCTTTTACGAGTTCCTCGGCAAGTTTGACGGCAACGATGCGAGAGCCCAAAACCAGGACATTCATGTCGTCATGCTCGACGCCCTGATGAGCGGAATAGGTGTCGTGGCAAACTGCGGCGCGGATGCCGGGCATCTTGTTGGCGGCCACGCTGACGCCCACGCCGCTGCCGCAGATGAGCACACCACGCTCAGCTTTACCGTCAAGAATGGCGCGGCCGACAGCTTCGGCAAAGTCCGGATAGTCGGAAGGATTCTCGTTGAAGGCGCCAACATCGAGGACTTCCTGGCCAAGCGAGCGCAGCAAGTCGCCCATGGCAACTTTCATCTGGAAACCGGCGTGGTCAGAACCGATGACGATTTTCATGCGCTCACTTTCCCAAGACTTCTTTCACCGCAGCGACTACGGCGTCGGGTTCGAAGCCGAATTTTTTCTGCAGTTCCTTGAGAGGAGCGGACGCGCCAAAGGTATGCATGCCAATGATTTTGCCTTTGGAGCCGACGTAGCGATCCCAGCCGAGGATGGAGGCTTGCTCGACGGAAACGCGCGCGGTGACGTCGGGAGGAAGGACGCTATCGCGATATTCGCGAGACTGTTTTTCGAAAATGTCCCAGGAGGGCATGCTGACGACGCGAACTTTTACGCCTTGACTGGTGAGAGTGTCATAGGCGGTGAGACAGAGGGCAACTTCGCTGCCGGTAGCCATGAGCAGGGCTTCGGGTTTGCCGCCCTGAGCTTCGGCGAGAATGTAGGCGCCCTTGGCGACGCCGGAAGCGGCGGCGAACTTAGTGCGATCGATGGTCGGGAGGGCCTGGCGAGTGAGAACCAGAACGGCGGGTTCTTTTTTGAAGTGCATGATGGTGCGCCAGGATTCGACGACTTCATTGGCATCCGCGGGACGAAAGACGTTGAGGCCGGGAACGGCGCGGAGAGTGATCAGTTGTTCGATGGGCTGGTGGGTAGGGCCATCTTCACCGACGCCGATGGAATCGTGAGTAAAGATGTAGATGACCGGCAGCTCCATGATGGCGCTGAGACGGATAGCGGGCTTGCAGTAGTCAGTGAAAATAAAAAAGGTGGAGGCGAAGGGGCGGATTTTGCATAGGGCTAAACCGTTGGCGATGGCAGCCATGGCGTGTTCACGAATGCCGAAATGCATATTGCGGCCACCGCGGGTGGCAGCTTCAAATTCTCCGGCGCCTTCAAAAGTTAAACGGGTTTTGGTGGAGGGATAAAGATCGGCGGCGCCGCCCATGAGCCAGGGAACATTTTTGGCCAGGGCGTTGATGACTTTGCCGGAGGAATCGCGAGTGGCAACGCCTTTGGCATCGGCAGGAAACGGGGAGAGGTCTTTATCCCAGCCGTCGGGCAATTCATGGAAAAGCATTCTGTGGAGATCTTCGGCGAGGCCGGGAAATTCGGTTTTGTAGGATTCGAATTGTTTGGTCCAGGCGTCGCGGAATTCGGCGCCGCGCTTACCAATGCCTTTTTTGAATTGGTCGTAGACGCCGTCGGGCACGAGAAATTTTTCGTCGGGCCAGCCGTAGAATTTTTTGGTGAGGGCGACTTCTTCGGCGCCGAGAGCTTCGCCGTGAGCTTCCTTGGTGTCCTGGCGATGGGGTGAGCCCCAACCGATGTGGCTATCGACGATTATTAAAGTGGGTTTATCGGTGGCTCGTTTGAAGACGTCAAGAGCCTTGGCGAGAGCGGCGGTGTCGTTGGCGTCGGTGACGTGCTCGACATTCCAGCCGTAACCCTTGAAACGGGTGCCCACGTCTTCGCTGAAGGCCAGGCTGGTGTTGCCCTCGATGGTGATGTGATTGTTGTCGTAGAGCCAGCAGAGGTTGGAAAGCTTGTGGTGGGCGGCGAGAGAAGCGGCTTCGCCGGAGATGCCTTCCATCATGTCGCCGTCGCCGCAGATAACGTAAACGTCGTAATTGAAAAGTTCAAAGCGGGGCTTGTTGAAATAAGAGGCCAGCCAATAGCGGGCCATGGCCATGCCGACGCTGGTGGCCACGCCCTGGCCGAGAGGACCGGTGGTGGTTTCCACGCCGGAGGTGAGGCGATATTCGGGATGACCGGGAGTCTTGCTGTCGATCTGGCGAAATTTTTTGAGGTCGTCGAGAGTGAGAGCCGGGGCGCTGGAAATTTTGGAATCTTCGTCCACGGATTTCACTTGCGCGAGATGCAGCAAGGAATAAAGCAACATGGAGGCGTGGCCGTTGGAAAGAACGAAGCGATCACGATTGGCCCAGATGGGATCATTGGGATCGTAGCGCAGATATTTTTGCCAGATGGTGTAGGCCACGGGGGCCAAAGCCATGGGGGTACCGGGATGGCCGGAGTTGGCGGCCTGCACGGCGTCCATGGACAAAGTGCGGATGGTATTGATGCTGAGTTGATCGAGATTGGTCTCGTTCACGACAGTTCCGGTTGGGGTCATAGAATGCGCCCGCCCTTCTCGCGCAGGTATTGGATGCATTGAGTCGTAACTTTACTGCGGAAATTCTACGACAAAACCGAGTTACAGATGGGTGACAAATACAGTTGAGGAAAAAGGGACGAGCGGGGGCCCAACTGGCCTTGACTGTACAACGATTGGGTATGGGTGAAGCGGGATTTAATGTGCCGCAGTGGCGTTGGCGGCAACCGGCTCGATGGATTCCTGAATGGTGAGCATGTCGGTGCGGGTTTTGTCCCACTCGCGCAGCATCAGACCGCTGGCGGTGAAGAAGCGACGAATCTTGATGGAATCCCAGCGCAGAACTTCTTCGAGCACGGGAACGAGGACGCTCATGGTGTTGTCGCTGAGCACGGTGCGGCGGGCCACGCGCGTGATGAACTTGGCTTCGGAGACCGCGATGGTGAGGCCGTCGTGCTGGTTGACGTGCATCATGACGGGGAGGTCGGAGCTGCCGTCGCCCATATAAATGATGTTGTCGTGGCTGATGCCCATGGAGGCGCGGATTTCCTCAAGAACGGTGATTTTGCCCCAGCCGGCGGTGGCGCGGATGATGGAGTCCACTTCGCCGGTGTTTTCGTTGTAGCGAAAGCGGGTGCCGAAGATGCGGTCACGGGGAACGATGCCTTCGAGGGCGGACTGAATGATTTCCTCAGGGGCGGCGCTGATTACGTTGAAATGGAAGTTGTAGCCGTCGGCCAGGTTCTCGAGCGAACGCGCAAAAAGGGCGACGTTGTGCTTCAAGCGAATGCGCTTGCCCGTTTCGACAAGGTGTTCACGGCGAACGTGGCGGAATTCGGGGTCGTGCAGGATCAGATAGCTAAGTTCGGCGCCCTGCTGGACGAGGTTCATGTTGGAGAGGCCTACGACCTTGTCGTGGAAGCCTTTGAAGCCGATAAGTTCGCTGAGGACCACACCTGAGTCGTTGAAGCTCAAGGTTTGGTCGAAATCACTGGCTAACAGATATTGTTTAAGCATGTTCTAGTACTCCTTCAAACTGGCTGAGCAGCTTGCCGGGATGGCCGGGCCGACTTTGTGTGTATAAGAATAACGTTCTTTCCAGAGGCGCTGTCACGAATAATACTGATGGGTGCTATGCGTAAAAAGAGTGAACAAAGTGTGAACAATGTATTAGATGCTGCGGATAGGTAACCGTCACAAAGGAAAAGAGATGGCAGGTACTAAGTTGTGCGATGTGGGTAAGTTCAGCAGGCTAGATGAGATACAGGTAGGGCGAAAATAGAGCGAAAGTAGGGAGTTAGGCACGAATGTGCAGGTTACTGGTGGATTGGGGGTTACGTAAGGCTAAACTGCTTATTTGTAATTGCTTACGAACCGGGTTGGCGGGAGCGATGGCTACGGCAGCAGCGCGTTAGCGTGTCCGTCCATTGAGATGATATTGGACCGGGCAGATGTGGAGCGCGTTCGTCAATAAGGTGCGGCATGCGAGCGAAGGGATTGAGACATGGCGAGGGGATATGATACGACTTTGGTTCAGCTCATGCAGACGCACCGATTGAGAAGGCCGGTTTTGGCAGGACAAGCGCAGCAAAAGCGCCGAAATCTGCTGGTTATTGGTATTGCGCTGGCTGTGATCGTGGTGGTGATTTTCTGTCTTTTTCTGATGGGGTGAGGTGGTGGGTCGGCCTCGGTTGCCGGGCTTCCCTAGGACAGAACAGTCGCCTTTGCGGCAATGACCGGCTGGCCGCAACCAAGATGACTTAGGGTTTTGAATACTCTCAGTTGGACGCGGGGTTGGAGGGATCGGGCGATGAGGCAGTGTCCAAGTCTAGATCCCAAGCGTGAGAGGTGTCGCCGGGACTGTAGCAGTTGCCATTCTGGTTGTAGCCGGGCGGGCATTGGGCAGTGAATTCCTTGCGACGCGGGGATTGCGCGAATTGCCAGGCGGTGGCATAGGGAACGCCGCTGTCGGAGAGTGCGGGCGAATTTTTGGGGAAGGTGCAGCCGGGTGACGCAGGGCAGGCATCGTTGTAAACGAAAAAAATAAATTTGCGATTTGCGGAATTGGCTCGAATGTCGTCGGCGGTGAGAATGGTGACGCCGCCGGGTTCCTTAACGGGCATTCCAGAGCAATACACGCCGGCGCGGTAACCGCTGTGGGCGAGAAGATCGAACCAGGTGTGCAGATATGTGTGGTAGGCAGGCGGAAGGCGGCCGCCTTCTTCGATATCGAGATAAATGATGGTATTTGCGGGGAAACCTTCTTTTTTGGCGGCGGCCAGGGCGGCCTGGGCGTCGAGGGTTCCTTTGGCGGAAGCGTCAGCGTCTTGCTGCACTTCGCGACTGTCGCGGCCGCGGTATAAGACAAGAAAACCAAATCCCGCGCGGCGCAAAAAATTGCGCTTGCCGAGCCAAGTGGTGGTTTTCTCTCCCGGGGGCGGCCCAAGCCAATAGCTGGTAAAGGAGAAGTTTTTTCGCAAGGTAGAAAAGGCCGGGTCTCCGGGGTAGATGTCACGATCAAAGCCGAGGAATGCGCGGGAGGTCGCTTGGGGGACCGGAGAAGATTTCAAGGATTGAGCGCGAGCGAGGAATGGCAAGGAAATGGCAGTCGCTAGAAATACGGTGGCAAGAAAAATAAAAAGCGCTTTCACTTTGGGCGTCCAGTGACAGGATGCCAGAAGGTAAAGGATGACGCTACCGTGCGCAGATTGTGCAGGTGAGAGGCGGAGACGGAGGCACGAAGCCAGTTGGTGAATGACAGAGGAATTTGCGACCGGGCCATCGCGGAAACAAGTAGGGTGGGGATTCCCGTGATATTCTCTGGAAGCCGCGTCGCCGGTGCGGCTGTGGCGAAATTGGCATACGCGGTGGGCTTAAAATCCACTGGGGTTTTCCCCGTTGTCGGTTCGAGTCCGACCAGCCGCACCATTTTTCACGTTTTGCAAAGTCGCATTGCCATTCGTGCGAGCGGCAAACCGCGGCCTCCGAACCTCCGAGTCGTAAGGTAGCCTCTCATTCCCCCCCATCTGTAAGTTGCTGTATTAAGCGATTGCCTTTAGGTCACGGCAGACATTGTGAATTCCCGAAAAATTGCGATGCGAAGGTAGGCTGGGAAGACGTATTGAAGCAATGGAAAACAGTTCCGACAATCGACGGAATCACCCGCGCGTTCCCGCGCCGAGAGGCATGGCGGTAGCGTGGCGTTCGGGCAGCCTGCAGGGAGTATCGCGCCTGGGAACGATGGGTTTAGGCGGACTTTTTCTGAACACGGCAAACCCTCCGGCAGTGGGCTCGACGCTGGAGTTGCTTTTTGACGTGGCGACGGGAGCGGAAGTCCGCGCCCGAGCGGTGGTGCGAAACACGGTTCCGGGAAAAGGGATGGGCATCAAGTTTGTGCACATGGATGCCGAACACCGGTCGCGGCTGACTAATTTTCTAAAGGCGCACTTAGATGGAGAGAAAGCGCGGGATGAAAGCGCGAGGAAAGTGAAACAGGCGGAAGAGCAACCGCTGGGTGGCGCGGGCGAGGCTGAGCAGGCCGAGAGGCAGACGGCGACTGACGAGCAGAGCTCGGCAAATGCGGATGTGCACGTTAGAGAGCAGAACGCGGAGGCAGAAAAGCACGCTGAAGCGGGGCAGACGACTGGCGAAGGGGCGGCTGGCGAAAATGCAAACTCAGGGGCGGTAGCAGCCGAGGCCGCCGACACTTCGGAAGAAGAGCTTGAGCGGTACTTGTCGCTGTCGGAAAAGAGCACGCATTATCAGTTGCTGGGAGTAACGAAGGATTGCGGCAACGTTGAAATCAAACAAGGATTTTATATGCTGGCGAGGAAATTCCATCCAGACCGGCACATGAGCAAGCCGGAGTGGGCGGCGGACCTGCAGCAGTTGATGGGAGCGGTTACCGAGGCCTACAACGTATTGATCGACGAAAAGAAACGCGGGAGCTACGACCGAAAATTATTGCTGGCAAGCACGCGGACAGAGACGGACGAATCGATCGAGGAGTGTTTGAAGCTGGCAGCAAGCGCGCAGCGGGATGAGAACCTGGCGGGAGCGATTGTCTGGCTGCAGAAGTGCGTCAAGCTGGGTCCGGAGGTGGCCAAACACCACGCGATGCTGGCGGCGGCGCTGGCCAAAGTGGCGCATCACCGGCGCGAAGCGGTAGAGCACTTTCAGAAGGCCATCGAGCTGGACCAGTGGAACGCAAGCGCGTATGTGCAGCTCGGAGAACTTTACGAGGCTATGCAATTGCCGTGGCGAGCGGAAACGCTGTATTCCAAAGTTCTGGAGTTCGATCCGGAGCATGCGATTGCGCGTCAGCGGCTGGTGCGGCTTAACAGCAAAGAAAAGAAAAAGCAGACGACCGGGGCGCGAATGGCGGGGATCTTCAGCAGGAAAGGCTAAGTGGCGGTTAGAAATTCCGGTGGCACGAAAGCGCGAGAAGAAAGTTTTGATTACTGGCAGATTCTCAGTCTTGTTCGTTTTCAGTTTCTGATTTTCAGTTTCAGGTTCCTGATTACCGAGATTGCAGGTCCGTAGCACCTCTCGCTTGGTCCTCAAGCAACGCTATCTTCACGATCCTGAAAGCAATACCTTCTTTATAAAATTCGCGCGGCTGTGGATAATTGCTGGGCATTGCAGCGCGGAGCAGTGAAGCAGAAACAGCGAGGAATATCGTTATGGCTAATGTGAATGGTAAAAAAGGCGTGATTGGGATATTGACCGGAGGCGGAGATGTGCCGGGATTGAATCCGGCGATTCGCGGGGTCACTTTCCGCGCGCTGCGCGAAGGATACCAGGTGATCGGGTTTCGACGCGGATGGGCCGGATTGGTGGAGATGATCCGCGACGAGAAGCACGATAACTCGGAGAGTTACCAGGTGTTGACGGAAGAGCTGGTGAATCGCGCGGGGCGCACGGGGGGCACATTTCTGCATTCGTCGCGGACGAATCCAAGCCGGGTGAGCAAGGCGAGTGTGCCAGCGCATCTGAAAGACAGCTTTGCGGCGGATAAGAACGACCTGACGGCGGAAGTTTTAAAAAATCTGGAGTGGCTGGGCGTGGAATACCTGATCCCCATCGGAGGGGACGACACGCTGAGTTACGGAGTGCGGCTGCACAAAGAGGGCTTCAAGGTTATCGGCATCCCCAAGACGATGGATAACGACGTCCCGGGAACGGACTATTGCATCGGCTTCAGTACGTGCGTGACGCGGACGATTCATATGACCAACGACCTGCGCACTTCGGCAGGCTCACACGAGCGGTTCATGGTGCTGGAAGTTTTCGGGCGCTACGCGGGATTCAGCGCGATGTTGCCGACGATGGCGGGAGCCGCCAACCGGTGCGTAATTCCTGAACACAAATTCGATATCGAGCAGTTAGCGGAACTGATGAGTGCGGACCGGCGAAAAAATCCCAGCCGGTATTCCACAGTGCTGGTTTCCGAAGGGGCGATGTTCGAAGGCGGAGAAATGGTTTTCGAGGCTGGGGCCGCTGATGCTTTCGGACACAGGAAGCTGGGAGGAATCGGGGATTTGGTGTCCGAAAAACTGAAGGAGTTATCGCCGAAATATAACAACGGGAAAACCATCGACGTGATCAACCAAAAGCTCGGGTACCTGGTGCGATGTGGTGATCCGGACGCGATCGATTCCATTGTGCCGATGGCGTATGGGAACCTGGCGCTGGACCTGTTGTTGAAGAAAGAGCACGGGAAGCTGGTGGTGTTGAAGAATGGGCGGTACGACAATGTGCCGATTGAAACGGTGATTTCCACGAAGAAGGCGGTGGATGTGAAGGAACACTACAATACCAAGCGGTTGCGGCCGCACTACGCGAGCTTCGAAATGAAGCCGTTATTTATCATGACGAGCGAGAGGGCTTAAGCAAGGTTCGCTGGTTAACGGCCGAGGCGTAGAAAAGTCGTCCCCGCCGAATCGCGGGGACGTTTTTTTTTACAGTAAACGGCGTTAGCTGGCAGCCAGTGGTCAGCTAACGGCAAGTGCAGAGGGGCGGCGGCGAATCAAGGCGGCAACGCCGAGCAGTCCGGCGAACAACAGGGTGATGGAGGCCGGTTCTGGGGTGCCGATAGGATCGCGGCGGGGCGCGTCGCGCTTAGGGCCATGCGGTCCATCGGAATTGAAAAAAACAAAAATGGAGTGGCCTTCCTTGAGGATGAGCAAGCTGTTTTTGGGTTGACCGGCTTGAAATCCTGGGAAAAAATTAGCGCCGAAATGGCCGAAGCGAGGCGCATCCTCCGAACGCACTATGTTGAAGTTTTCGGATGGAGTCGGTTGGAATTTCAGGGAATCGCCCCACGCCGGTGAGGAAGCAAAACATACCGTAGCAGCAAAGAAAAGAATCGATTTGATTTTCATAGGTTCTCCTGACGTCGATGAGGAGGGAGCACTCCGGGCTCCAATCGCGAAGGGCTGATGAAGTCGTTGCTGGCGTATCGCGCCCAATGACACGGCATGAAATGGAAGACCTCAAACGCAGCTAACGAGTAGACTTATAGGCCTCAGACGTCCCGGGCGTTTCCGGGTACAGGGGACGCGGAATCCGCCGGAGCGCGATTGGCATCTAAAACAGTGGGTAGGAGTTTTGCCGCGGCGCGGCGAAAAGTTCGTGAAGTGGAAGGGTATTTGATTAAAGAATTCTGAGGTTCAGGAGTGTGGTCATGAATTGGCGAACTGTGGGCTTAGTGGTTCTTTGCTTAGGCGTCGGCGGCTGCACGTGGAGCGGAAACTCCGACGCCGATCAACGGGCGCGCGACGAGAAAACGCGGGATGACGTGGCCAGGGCCACCGAACGCGCCAAGCCGGCGCTGGAGGATGCCGGGCGGCAAATCGGCAAGGCGGCATCGGCAGCGGCGGACGAAGCGCAAGCCGCAGCGGAAGGAATTCGAGAGGGGTGGGAGCGCGGCGGACATCACCTGGTGAACGTAAACGCGGCTCCGGAAAGCGAGCTGACGGATTTGCCGGGGATCAGCCGACGGGACGCGCGGCACATTGTGGATGCGCGACCGTATCGCGACAAGCACGACCTGGTGGTAAAAGGCGCCATCTCCGAAGCGGAGTATGAAAAAATCCGTGACCGCATCACGTCGAAATAGATGGGGGCTGCGAGAACTTCACAAGGCGCGTGGTGGTTCCATTATATTGGCAGCTGCGAGTAGCAACCGGGGGATGTTTCCAGTAAGATGTGGGAGTTAAAGGGATTTCGATTTCCAGCTCGCGACCAATCCAGCCCATGGCAATTAACGTAGGCCATTTGAGCACCCAGCTCAATTCCGCACCGAGGAGAATCATGATGCGTCACATGGAAATTACCGTGCTCGCCAGCGTGCTGCTGCTGGGGGGTTGCGCAACAAAGAAATATGTAGCGGAGCAGGTGGATCCAGCCAACGGAAGAATTTCGGAAGTGGACAAGAACCAGAAGTCCACGCAACGGCAACTGGAAGCGGATGAACCAAGGATTTCGGCGGCAGACGAAAAAGCGACTTCCGCTGACGCGCGAGCCACGGATGCGCTGGGCCGAGCAGACGCGGCTTCGAAGAAGTCCGATCAGGTGCGCGCGGATCTGCACAATGAGTTGAACGAGAAGATTGCGAACATTGACGATTACAAATCGGCAGGAAATATCACGGTGCTGTTCAAGTTCGACTCCGCGAAGCTGACCGACGATGCGCGGGGACAACTGGACCAAATGGCAACCAGCCAGGTGGGCAGCCTAAAGAGGTACTTCGTAGCCATTCAGGGCTTCACGGACAGCAGCGGGTCGACGGAGCACAACCTGGAATTGAGCCGCCGGCGCGCGGAGGCAGTGCAGACGTATCTGGTCAGCCAGCACAATATGCCGGTGTACCGCATTCAGATTGTGGGATTGGGCAAGGACAAGCCGGTGGATGACGGAAAAGGACGCGCCGCGAGGGAAAAAAATCGCCGCGTGGAAGTAACGGTGTTCAGCGCGGACGGAGCGCAATCGGCGCAGAACCGGAACAACACGCCGTCGCAGTAGAGAACGGGTGAGGCAAAAATAAACCAAGGCGGGCGGTTGAGCAATGAACCGCCGCGGTCGGTTGGAGCATTGGGCCCGCGCGCTCAGGGGCGAGCGGGCCTAAGAGAGTACTAGGTCTGCCGAAATTCGACACACGTGATGTTTTATTTGTGTGGCTATCGGCGGCGGTGGTACGCTTCACTCACATCGTTACTCCAGTGGAGGTAGAAGTTTGAGTTCGGCAACCAGCGCGCGCTATTCGGGGATCGAGGGTCGGCGAAGCACCCGAGTCGATCATCCAGTAACTTTAATGATTCTAGGAAAGAACGGATTAGGCCAGCCGTTCCAAGAAAAAACAGCTTCTGTAAGCGTCAACCTGCACGGTTGCCGCTATCCATCGCGCCACGAATATCCGGTAGGGTCGTGGGTGGGCATTCAGGTTATTCATGCGGATGGCCAGCCGCGGTCACCATTGATGCGCGCGCAAGTGCGGTCCATTCATACGCCGGACACGCCTCGGGAACTTTTTCAGATTGGAGTGGAGCTTGAGAGTCCTTCTAACGTGTGGGGCGTGCCTGCTCCGCCGGCGGACTGGCAGCGACTCATTGGCGGAGATTTGTCGACGACACATCTTTCGACTGGCGGGAATTTGCCGCGCGAGCCCGGCAACGGAGCAACGACGAACGGACATGCGACGGGGCCACAAGCGGTGCCATCGCCGGCCGCGCACTCGGAAGCCGGGAAGCAGCAGTCGGCAGCGCCAAAGACCGAGCGGTTCGTGATTACCTCCGATCAACTGATTTTATCGGTACGGCCAAAACTGCAACAGGCCGCGGAACAGGCCATGCAGGGGGCGATCGCTGCGCAACTTGGCGATGCGGTGCGAGACGCACTGTGCAAGATAGATGACTTGCAGCGGGCCAACGCGCGGCAGACGGAAGTGTCGGCACAAAATTTCGAACCGATCATCCGGTCGTCGGAAGAAAGCATTTTGAATCGGCTGGAGGCGCGCCTCGGGGAGGTGCGTTCGCAGTGGCAGGAGCAGCAAGACGCCCAGCATCGGCAGATGCGGGAACTTTCCGACCGGCTGGAAAGGCTGGTTGGGGAAGCTCGCGAGGAACTGACGGCGGCCAGGGGCGCGGCCGAAAAGAGCACGCAAACTGCGCAGAACGCCATCGAACCGGGATTATTCGAAGGCAAGATTCAAGAACGTATCGACGATCGCTTGAGACGGGCGACCCAGGAATTTGAATCGGCGGCCACGCGAGTTTCGGATCGCCACCTGGTACGCCTGATGGAAGATAAGCAGATGGTGGCGCGCGAAGCTTCGGCGCAAATGGAAGCGCGAGCCGCGGAGGCACGGGCGGTGCTGCACAGCGCGGCCGGAGAAGCGGTGGAAGAGTTTCGAAGGCAACTGCAATCACAAATCGACATCATGATTTCGGAAGCGGCGCAAAAAGCGTCATCGTCGCTGGCTTCACTGGACGCGGAAAGCCGGTCGGCGCATGAATCGCGGCGGCGTTCGCTGGAAACGGATGTGGCGCATGCGGCGGAACAATCGGCGGAGCAATTTCGAACGGGGATCAAGGCCTTCTTGTATTCCTGCCTGGTAGCAGCGGTCAGCGCGGTGGACGAGCACTCGCACAGCACGCTGGAAGGATTAATCAAGGAAGGGTCGAAGGAAAGCAAAGAGAACGGGCACAACGGAAAAATATCGCATCAATTTACGATTCCTAACGATTCGAAAGACAAAGAAAATTAGTCTTCAGGGTTGCGGCTGCTTGCTTAGCCTGCATACTCACTTCGTTTAACTTCAAAACTCAGTTATGCGGTTGGCGCTTCAGTGGCCGTCGAGACGCTTTTGGAGTTCTCGAATTCTGGCGAACGACTCCATTCCAAAATTTGTTCGACGAGGGTGTTGACGCTATTTACGATGCGGTCGGTTTCGATATTCAGGGAATCGAAGCGGGCTGCGGGAATGTTTGCGCCCGGAGTTCGAGCTTGAACCATCAGGCGGTGCTCTTCGCGCAAGTCGGGAAAATCCTTGTGCGCCACGCGGTTTCCACGCAAGGTGGCAGCGAGCATCGTTAGGGTCTTCTCCACCGAGGAACCGAACACCTCAAGCGCCGGCGAATCGGCAAGCTCGGGAGTCTGCAGCAGGATGGCGTCCAGAGCCATGGCGGCGTGGATGAAGCGATGAGAACTGGCCAGCACGGCGTTGAGGCGGCTCATGCGTTGCCGAGTGCTACCCGGTTCGGAACTTAAACGATCCATGGAAGCTTCCAGGTTGGATCTGGCCACGCGGGCGTCGCGACGCGAGCGTTCCAACGATTCGAGGGAGGAATTTTCTCCAACGCGAACATGCGTGAGGTGGTGGAGATATTTACAGTAGGCCTCCAATAGCTGGGCGATGCGTTCCGAAACGCGAGTGCGTTCCCAACTGGGCCACAGCCAATAGGCGAGAAGAGCGAGTGCGCCGCCGACGGAGGTGTTGATGCCGCGGGCCCAGACGACATCCTTGGGAGCGACACTGTTGATGGCCAGCAGCAAAACGATCAGGGCGCTGACCATGATGCCAAAGATTCCATAGTTGGCCGGGCCAACCCAGCGCAATAAATAAACGAAGAGAAAAATCAGGATGACCTGGGACTCGGCGCCGGGATGGAAAAGATGGAAGAGTCCGGTAGCCAGCAGCAAGCCGACGATGGTGCCGGCGATGCGCAGTAGGCCGCGACTAAAGGTAGCGGTGAAGTCCGGTTTTAAGACGAGAACGATGGTCATGGGGAGCCAGTAGGTGCGGCGCCAGGAAACGACGCGGCCCATGAGGTCGCCGAGGGCTACGAGGACGGCAAGACGAAGCGCGTGGCGACAGGCGAAAGATTGCAGGTTGAGATTTTCCCGAAGAGTCTCCATCCAGGCGCGGGCCGCTTCTTTCCAAGTGTGTGGGGTGAGCGGCTCAGCGGCATCGAGGCGGCCGACGGCAACCTGATTTTGGGCTAAATCGAGGGAAGCGCGGAGCTGTCCGCCAAGCGCGTCCATCTGAAAGACCGCATCTTTTGCGACCGCAGCGATGAAGGAAGGCGGAGTGAACAGCGCATGCTGGCGCAATTCGGCGGCGATGCGAGCGAGTTGCTCAATGGCCTGATGCTTTTTGGGCGGCGCCGGCGCAGGTGCGGTGGAGGAAAGCAGGCTGGAAATTTCGCGAAGAATTTCCGATGCGAGGTGCAGGTAATCGTTGAGGATTTCGATTCCGGGATAATCGCGGCGCTCTCTTTCCATGCGCAGCCGCAGGCGCAGCAACATCAAGACACTTAAGCGCATGCGTTCGCCCTGATTGAGCAAAGCGCGGTAACGCATGCTGTCGGGGCCGGAATCGCGCCCCAGTCCCAACAAGGATTGCTGAGCTTGTTCGCTGGCGGCGCTAGCCATCGGCGCAGAGGTGGGGACCAGGGGGGCGGCGGCGCGAGCAGCAAGCTTCCTGATAAAAAGTGGCGAGGGCGCGGCGTTCGGGATCATAACGGCGAACCGGCCAGAGCGCGACGGACAGAGCGGTTTGCAGCAAGCCACCGGCGAGGGCCAAAATGCCGGAAACAGCGGCTTGATGAGGAGTGAGGGGTTGCGCGGAGTAGACGAGCAAGATGACCAGGCTGATGAGGCCGATATCGGGGGCGGCTCCGGCAACGGCCACTAACATTCCTGCTACGAAGGCCCAAGCGCTGGCGAGAACGATGGCGAACAGTTGATGGCTGCCGGACATGGCGCCGGCGAAAACGGCCACGGAACAGACGAAGGTGGAGGCCAGCATGCGGCGTGCGCGGATGTAATACGGATCGCTGCCGTCGGAGTAGGAAACGTTGAGGGCTCCGGTGGCGACAACCAAGCCGCCGCGGGGCATTTGCAGAGCGAAGCCAACGATCAACGGAAGGACCACGCCGATGGCGTTGCGAAAAGCGCGATGGGGAGAAACTTTGGTGGAATCGTAGTGGGTGAGGATCTGCCAAAAGACGCGAGCGGAATCGGAGCGAGCCTCGACGGCTGGATGGGGATCTGATGTGACAGGCGATGGCGGGAGCGGTGGAGGTGCAGCGGAGGACATCACGAATGGTCATTGTAGCGAATGCGCGGGGTAATTCATGGTTGTTTCAGTGAGCGGAAATTCGGTCTCGATATGCCATTATTCTGGGAATGAACAGTCTGGAAAACTGGTTTTGCGGGTCGAATTTGTGGCGTTCGATTACCGAACGCAAGTGGCTGCCGTGGGCTTTGGAAAACATAAACCTGGGAAAGCATGTTTTGGAAATAGGCGCGGGGCCGGGAGCGGCGACAGCAGAGCTTGGGCGACGGGCGCGAAGCGTTACCAGCCTGGAATATGACCACAAATTTTGTGTAAAGGTGCGAAGCAAGGGCGAGAGCAATGTGTTTGTAGTGCAGGGCGATGCGTCGGCATTGCCATTCGCGGCACAGACGTTTACGAGCGCGATCGCGATATTGGTGCTTCATCACCTGCGCTCGACAGAAGCGCAGGATCGAGCGTTCGAAGAAATTTATCGGGTGTTGAAGCCTGGGGGGATGTTTGTGGCGTTGGAAATTGAGGACGGATGGCTTTCGCGGGCGGTGCACATTCGAAGCACGTTTGTGGCGGTGGCGGCTAGCGGCGTGGGCCAGCGATTGAGTTCGGCGGGATTCTCTAACATTCAGGTTACGAAGCGCGACGGGGGGATGCGCTTACGGGCGCAGCGTCCCAATTAGTTGGTGACTACATGGTTTGGCCGCTGCGGTATGGAAAGCGTGGCGCGATTGAATAGCCGCGGGCGCGTTGACCCGAGTGAGGCGCGCGGCTAGCATTCCAAGATGAAGCGCACGGTGCCACTGAAGTTTCCTCCAGGTCCAGAACGAGGGGCGCTGGACGGAGTCTTCAGTTCTTTTCGAAGCGATCCGCTGACATTCCTGAGCAAAGCCGCCCGCGAGCATGGCGATATCGTGGGGCTGCGTTTTCTGCACTACCGCACGTACTTAATTTCCCATCCCGACTACATTGAAGATGTGCTGGTGAATCATCCGCGAAAATTTGTGAAGGGGCGGGTGCTGCAAGCCAACAAGCGGTTGTTTGGAAACGGGCTGCTTACGAGTGAAGGGGATTTCTGGTTGAGACAGCGACGGCTGGCGCAGCCGGCCTTTCATCGGGCACGGATCGCCGCTTATGCCGGGACGATGGTGGGGTACACGGAAGCGATGCTGGAACAGTGGCACGACGGGGAGGAACGGGACGCGCACGAAGAGATGATGAAGTTGACGCTGCAAATTGTGGGCAAAACACTATTCGATGCCGACGTGACTGAAGATGCGCGGGAGGTGGGACAGAACGATCACGCTGCTGCTGGATTTCAGTTCCGATTTCCGGCGGCTGATTTTCACGCCGAAATGGCTGCCTACTCCGCGGAACATTCAGACCACGCTGGCGATTCGACGGCTGAATAAAATTGTGTATCGCATGATTGCGGAACGGCGAGCGTCGGGGCGGGATGCGGGAGATTTGCTGTCGATGCTGCTAGCGGCGAAGGATGAGGATGGCTCGCGGATGGATGACCGGCAATTGCGCGATGAGGCGCTGACACTGTTTCTGGCGGGTTACGAGACGACGGCGAATTTATTGGCTTGGACGTGGTGGCTGCTGGCGACGCACCCGCAGGTGGAGTCGAAATTACATCGGGAACTGGACGGTGAGTTGGCGGGTCGCACGCCTACATTGGACGATTTGCCGAAGCTGCGGTATGCGGAGCACATTTTGACGGAATCTTTGCGGCTGTACCCTCCGGCATGGGGCATGGCGCGCCTGGCGATCGAGGATCACGAAATTGCAGGCTACCCGGTTCCGGCGGGTACGGGCGTGGCTATCGCGCAATGGGTAGTGCAGCGGGATCCGCGCTGGTATGAAGCCGCGGATGAATTTCGCCCGGAGCGCTGGGAAGGAGATTTGCAGAAGCGCTTGCCGCGATTTGCTTATTTTCCGTTCGGAGGCGGGCCGCGCCAGTGCATCGGGAATTTGTTTGCGTTGATGGAGGCGACGCTGGTGATGGCCACGGTGGCGCAGCGGTTTCGGTTGCGCATGCGGCAGGGGGCTGAGATTGTGCCGATGGCGTCCATTACGTTGCGGCCGAAAAATGGAGTCGCGGTGCGACTGGAAGCGCGGCGAGGGAAAAGCGTTGATTCGGGTACGGCGGCATCGGAGATCAGCAGGGCGTGAGGGCAAGGCGGGAAAGCGACTTACGGCGGAGGGAATTACTTGGCGGGGATGGGATTCCCTAACTCCGCGCGGGTTTGCATGACACGCAAAATAGAGTCGCGAGTAACCATGCCGATGACCTGGGCGTCGTCTTCGCCGGATACGCTGACCACCGGCATTTGACTGATGTCAGCGGCCACGAGGCGCTCGAGCAGGCGCAAGAGCGGCTCTTCGGGGGCGGCCCAGGAGATGCGCTCGCGGGGGATCATGACGGCTTGAATGGAATTGCTGTTCCAGTCGGCGCGCGGGACGGAGTTTAGCGCCTGAACATTCATCATGCCCACCAGGCGGTCTTCGGTGATTACCAGGTGGCAGCGGCGGCCGGTGCGCAGCACTTCGGCGCTGTATTCCCCGAGGGTGGTATTGCGATTGATGGTAGGCACTTCATTGTTCATCACGTCGGAAGCGCGCAGCCCTGCCAAGTTTTCGCGGATGGCGACCTGGGTGACGCCATCGCGAGCGGTCAGCCACAGATATATGCCGATGGAAGAGAGCCACATGCCGGACAAGTCGTGCTTCACGGCGGCCATCCAGATGCCCATCAAAATCATCCCGTAAGCGACCAATTGACCGCTGATGCTGGAGACGCGCGTAGCGCGATCGAAGCTTTTGGTGGCGCCCCACACTGCGGCGCGAAAAATCCTGCCGCCATCGAGAGGAAAGCCGGGCAAAAGATTGAAGGTGGCGACCGCGAAATTAATTTGCGCGAGCCATTTACCGACGGCCACGACGGCATCGCTGGAAGGGAACAGAAGGGTGAGGCCGAAAAATGAAGCGGACAAGAAATAGCTGGAAATGGGACCGGCGATGGCGATGTTGAATTCCTGAAGGGCCTTAGCCGGCTCGCGGCCGATGCGCGCGACACCACCAAAGATAAAGAGGGTGATGGAGACCACGCGAATCTTGTAATGCATGGCGATCACGCTGTGGGACAGCTCGTGGAAGAGAACTGAAGCGAAAAAGAGCAGGCCGGTCAGCAGGCCAATGATCCAGTATTTTGAAGGACTCCATTGCGGCTGGCTCTGGGCGAACTGCATGGAAAGGGAATAGGTAACCAGAGCGAAAATGAACAGCCAACTGGCATGCAGATAGATGGGGATTCCCAAAATGCTACCGATGCGGAGGCCTGATCTGGTTGGCATGGTTCGTCGTTCGATTCGCGAGCAGGCGCCGAGAGTCGGGCGTGGGCTCAGTTACTAGATTACGCCTTATTGAGGGATGCCGCCAATCGAAGTGGGCCGCGTCGCAGGGCCCACAGTGTGTTTTGAGTTCCACAAAACCCCTGAGTTAGTCCCGAAACAACTCCTTTGGTTTGTTTGCCGCGCGAACGGTGCAGACCGTGCATTTGTCAACCGCGTCGGTTGGCACGGAGGACACGCAATGATCGCGATACTGCACTTCGTCACTTTGGTTATCACCACGATGTTCGCCGCCGCGGCGGCTGCACTGGTGAACTGGCTGTTGCTGCGGGGGACGTTTCATTTCCTGAGGCCGGCGACAGCGGGGCGGAGGGCGGCCGCAAATGCGGCTCTTCCGCCGTCGCGTTTTCCGCTGAACACCGGGACATCGCAGGTGATTCGCGCACTTTCGGCGCGCCGATAGAAATTTCGTCTGGGCAAAAATTTATTAGCAATGCGTTTTACGAACTCGAAAACAAGGGGTGACACATGCTGGCTTTGAAATATCTGTTGCTGTTCCTCGGGGTTGGATTATTCGGCAGCGCCGGGGCGTTGGTGGTTTACGACGTTTATGTCGCGGAGCAATTGCGGCGATTGGTGAAACGAAAAGCGAGCGGGGAGCCGGGGGCGGAAAATCTGGAATTGCCGCGCCCTATACCGGCGGTCCGCTGGCGGTTGGCGCAACAACTGGCGGCTGCCGCGGTGTTGCCAGTGCTGGTGGCGCTCAGCGTGGTGGTTATTCCGGACGGATCGGCTGGAGTACGCATCAGCCAAATCTGGGGCGCGCGCCCCGGCACGTTATATCCCGGGGTGCACATCATCACGCCGCTCATCGATAGCGTGTCGTTATTCGATACGCGGGAACAGGTGTACTCCACGGTGGCGTCGGAGACGGATAAGAAAAAAGGAGAGGTGCTTTCGGTACAGGCGCGCGAAGGATTAAATATTGGACTGGCGGTGTCGGTGCGATACCGGCTGGATCCGCGGCGACTGGACTCCATTCACACAAACTTGCCGCAACCGGTGGGCGAGCAAGTGGTGGCTCCAGTGGTGTCGACGATTTACCGGCAACTGGCGCCGAATTATATGACGCGGGAAATTTTTGCGACCAAACGCGAAGAACTGCGTTCGAAGGCGGCGGAGGCCATTACCGCACGGCTGGCGAGCGACGGGATCGTGGTGCGCGAAGTGTTGCTGCGCGATTTGCAACTGCCGGAGGAATACGCGAAAGGGCTGGAGGGCTTGCTATTGAAGGAACAGGAGGATGAGCGGCTGAGTACGGAGCAAGACATCAAGTTTAAAGAGGTGAAGATCGCGGAACTGGAGGCGGAGGCGCAGAAAGCGCGGGCCGTAAAGCAGGCGGAGGCGCAAGCGCAGGTACGAGTGCTGCAGGCCAAGGCGGAATCGGATGCCATGCTATATACGCTGCCGTTGAAGCAAAAGCAGATCGAGCAAACCAAGCTGGAAGCGCAAGCGCGCAAGGAAGCCACGTTGCAAAACGCGGAGGCCGCGGCGCAGGCCAAGGTTATCGACAGCAAGGCGGAAGTGGAGCGGCAGCGCAATTTGTCGGAAGCGGAAGCCAATCGCATCCGGGTGACGGCTTCAGCCGATTCCGAGCGCATGAAGTTTGAAGCGGCGGTGCTGAAGTCCAACCCGATGCTGATTCAGAAAATTATCGCGGAGAGGCTGTCGGATAAATTGCAAATCATGATGGTGCCCATGGACGGCAGGAACTTCTTCGCCAGCGATGTGATGCGCTCGGCGTTTTCTGGTCTGGGAGCACCGGGCGGGAATGCTTCCGATAGTTCGGATGGGGATCAAGCAACGACCAGCGCCGCAGCGCAGCGAAAGAATCCCCGGCGACCCTAAACGGGATAGGCGAGTCTGATGTCGTATGTAGGTAGATAGGGAGCGCGAGTCGGGCGGGATTGACGACTCGCGCTGCTGCTTTACTCTTCTTTTACGGCGGCGCTTAATCGGGATATGCTTTCTTCTCGGTGTGGTGGATTTGTGCGGCGAGTTATAGCCGATATGCGCGGTGGATGCGATCCGACAATCGGGATGATGGCAATTAGACCCAGAAGAATGGCCGGAGCGGTACTGTGAGCTTTCGCAACAAACTGATGCTGATTTTCATGCTGACGGTGCTGGCATCGGTCTTTGTGGTGGCGTATGGGGTGACGTATTACACGCGTGCGGCTTTCGAAGAAATGGATGGGCAGCGGACGGAAGCGCTGGTGGCGCAGTTTCAAAATGAATTTGGGCAGCGCGGCGAAGAAGTGGTGCACCAGGTGGAGAACATCGCCAACGCGGAAATCACTTTGAGGATGGCTCTGGACCTGGCGCGGCCGAACGCCGATCAATCTTTGTACGTGCACGACGGCACGGGAGCGGCTCAGGACCACGGGCTGGACTTCGTGCAGTTCGTCAACGCGGATGGGACGTTGATCTCGTCGGCGCAATATCCATCGCGCGTGGGTTACAAGAATGAGTGGGTGACCCTTAACAAGAATTGGCGGGATTCACGGGCGTTTCTAAATAAGGAAGAGCTGCCGGATGGTTCGGCGCTGTCGCTGACGGTGGTGCGGACGCTGCCGGTGGGAGACAAAAACTTTTACATTATCGGGGGACGAAGGCTGGATCAAAATTTTCTGGCTTCGCTGGTGTTGCCTGCGGGGATGCGCACGCTGCTGTATCAGAATTTGGAGCCGGGGTTTGCTCCGGCGGAATTGACCGACACGAAGGGGCCGGCGGCGCACCCGGAACGTTACGCTGCGCTGATTGGACAGAGTCAAAAGGAAACGCGCAAGGCGGTGATTGGCACGATCAATTGGACGGAAGACCCGGCAAGCGCGGAAACCTTTCATGCCATTCCCTTGAACGGGCGCAACGATGAGTTGCTGGGAATTTTGCTGGTGGGGAGTTCGCGCCGCGAACTGGTGCTGTTGACGCGGCGGATCGAGCTTATCGCCGCAGCGGTAAGCGCGGCGGCGTTGCTGATCGCGCTGCTGCTGACCTGGTGGTTCTCGGCGCGCATTACGCGGCCGGTGAGGGACCTAGCGACGGCGGCCCGCGAAGTGGCCGCGGGACAGTGGAACGCGAGAATCGATGTGCGCACTTACGACGAGGTTGGGCAACTGGCGATCGCGTTCAATGATATGACGCGAACATTGGGAGTGCAGAAGGACCGGTTGCTGCAAACGGAACGGGTGGCGGCCTGGCGAGAGCTGGCGCGACGGCTGGCGCATGAGTTGAAAAACCCGCTGTTTCCGCTGCAAATCACGGTGGAAAATCTGCAGCGCGCGCAGCAACTGGACCACGAACAATTCATGGAAGTGTTTACGGAGTCGACGGCTACGTTGAAGGCTGAGTTGGCGAACCTGAATTCGATTGTGGGACGCTTCAGCGATTTCTCAAAGATGCCGATTCCGCGATTCGAACGGGTGAATATGAACGATGCGCTGCGCGATGCGTTGCGATTGTTCGATGCGCGATTCAATGAAGTAGGCAAGCCGGCCATCGCACGGGATTTATATTTGAAGGAAGGCTTGCCGGAGATTGACGCGGACCCCGAACTGCTGCACCGGGCGTTTCAAAACCTAGTGTTGAATGCAATTGATGCGATGCCGAATGGCGGAACGCTGACGCTGCGCACCCTGGAGCTGGAAGGCAAAATGCGCGTTGAAATAACCGACACCGGCATGGGGCTGACGGCTGAAGAATCCAAGCGAATGTTCACGCCGTACTACACCACCAAAATTCAGGGCACCGGGCTGGGACTGGCGATCGTGCAATCGGTGATCAGCGATCATCACGGGACGATTACGCTGTCCAGTGAAGAGGGCCGAGGCACGACCATCCGCATCGATTTGCCGCAGCGGCAGGCGGAGCATCTGGAATCCGCGCGAGAGGCGGGTACGGCTGCGGCGTCAAAGAATAATCCGACGGCATTGGCAGCGGCTTCGGACTAAAAAACTTCCAAGGAGAATGCTTTGCCGCGTAAGGCGCACCTGCTGCTTGTCGATGACGATCCCAATACGCTGGCGTCGCTTTCCCGGGCGTTTCGAATGGCCGGACATGAGGTAACGGTGTGCGATAACGGCACGCGGGCGATGGAATTGCTGCGCGGCGAAGGTTTCGATCTGGTTTTCTCGGATGTGGTGATGCCTGGAAAAACGGGGATCGATCTTCTGGAAGAGATGAAAAATGCGGGGATCAAGACGCCGATCATCATGATATCCGGACAGGCAAATATTGAGATGGCGGTGCGAGCGACCAAGCTGGGGGCGCTGGATTTCCTGGAGAAGCCGCTATCGACGGATAAGCTGCTGTTGACCATCGAAAATGCGTTGCGGCTGACGCGGCTGGAAAATGAAAATCGGGAACTAAAGCAGCGGCTGGGCAAACACGAGTTGATTGGCGGCGGAGCGGCGATGAAGAAGTTGCGCGGAGAAATCGATCGAGTGGCGGCCAGCGAGACGCGCGTGTGCATATTGGGGGAAACCGGCACGGGCAAGGAATTGGTGGCGCGGGCCATTCACGAAAAATCGGCGCGGCGGGAGAACGCGTTTGTGGCACTGAACTGCGCGGCGGTGCCGGCGGAATTGATCGAATCGGCGTTATTCGGTCATGAGAAAGGGTCGTTCACCGGAGCGGCGGCGAAGCACTTAGGGAAATTTGAACAGGCGGATGGCGGGACGTTGTTTCTGGACGAGATTGGCGATATGCCGGTGGCGATGCAGGCGAAATTGTTGCGAGTGCTGGAAGAGGGAGAAGTAGAACGGGTGGGCGGCGACAAGTCCATCGCGGTGAATGTGCGAGTGGTGGTGGCCACGCATCGAAATCTGGAGCAACTGGTAAAGGAAAATGGATTTCGGCAGGATTTGTTTCACCGGATTTATGTTTTTCCGCTGAGGCTGCCGGCGTTGAGAGAGCGGCAGGAGGATTTAGCGGGGTTGATCGCGCATTTTGCCGGGCAAGTTGCGGCGCAGAATGGATGGAAGGAAAAACAGTTCGATGAGGAGGCGGTGCAGGAATTGCAGAACTACAGCTGGCCAGGGAATGTGCGTGAATTGCGGAACGTGGTGGAGCGGCTGATTCTGCTCTCTTCGGGCGAGTCGGTGACCGCGGACGATGTCGCGGCGATACTTCCCGGTTCGACCAGCGGTGCGAGTCAAGCGGCAGCGGGAGGGTCGGGAGCGCACGGCGAAATCAGCGGCACGCTGGCGGAACGCACGGAGGGTTTCGAGCGCGAGACACTGCTGGGTGAAATTCGGCGCCACAATTTTCACATGACCAACGTAGCTCGGGCACTGGGGCTGGAACGAAGTCACTTGTACAAGAAATGCCAGCAATTGGGGATTGATTTACAGGCGATGCGGAAACCCGCCTGAGTTCGTTGAGGCGCCGCGTAAGTGGGTTTGCGGCGTGCGACAATAACTTTCGTGAATCCATGGCTTGTCGGGGCACCTGGGTTGATGGCGGCTGCCGGCGCGGTAACCGCGTACGGCGCGACCTATCCGCAGGCTCAGCTATTTGGATCCACGGTATGGCGCACCAACTCGCCGCGTAAGTTGGCGATCACCTTCGATGACGGGCCGAATCCCAAAATTACTCCGGATCTGCTGAAGCAGTTGGAGCGTTATGAGGTTCGCGCGACTTTTTTTGTAATCGGGCGATACGCAACGGGCGAAGGCGCGGGGCTACTTCGGGAAATTGCCGAGTGCGGGCATGCGATTGGGAATCACACTGCCAACCACGTAAATCTGTTTTTTCGTACGGCGGCGCAGATTCGAGAGGAGCTGCTGCGGTGCAATGAAGTGATTGCGGGGGTGCTGGGAACGGAGCCCAAATGGTTTCGCCCGCCCTGGGGAGCGCGGAATCCGTGGGTGATACCCGTTGCCACGGAAGTTGGAATGCGCACGGCGATGTGGACGCACTTGCCGGGAGACTGGCGAGCGAAGCCAGCGGCGTGGTTGATTGAACGTTTGAAAGTGGTTGGGGCCGAATCGCGGGCCTCCGGGGAATCTCGAAAGGGCGAGTCTGGAGAGGACGACTTCCGGCACAGCAATGCTGGGGGCTTCGGCGACATTCTTTGTTTACACGACGGCGACCACCGATTTTTGAACGGGGATCGGCGGGCGACGGTGGAAGCGCTGCAATACTGGCTGCCGCGTTGGCGCGACGAAGGGCTCAAATTTGTTACAATTGAAGAAGCGGTGAGTGAGCCCGCGAGATAACTATGGATGAACGCGCTTTCTATAACGAGAAGGAAGAGGTACGGAAGATAAAGCTTGTCTGCCCGAGCTGCCGGGGTGAATTCGAGGCTCCGGTGCGTTGGAAGGTTTGCCGCAAGAAGCGGGAATTGCCGCGCGGGGCGGGGGAAGAAGACCGCAAACGTTTCGCAAAAGCCAGCTCGTACATGGTGCGGCTTGACGATTTAGTGGCTTGTTACAAATGCCGCAAGCGGTTTGAGCTGACCGGGCAGTCCACGGTTTTGATTAACGATCAGCTCGGCGATCCCAACGCCGATCCAGAAAACTTCGGGAATCGTTAGCGGCCTACTGAAGGCGCGACGGTTGTGACCGAAGGCTAAATTTCCGGCTAGATTTCCGGATACATCTCAAAAAATGCTTCGATGGACTGGCGAAAGGTGGCTTCGATTTCTTCCTTGCTGCCTTCAATCAGATGCATGGTCACGCGCGCACTGCGTCCATTTTTCAGCACCACGGTAGCATCGCGTATCTCGCCCAGATCGTCTTCGGGCAGCAGCCGCATGCCGTAAATTAACGCCAACTTTGCCATTGAGCCTCCGAATTGCCAGGCCAGCGTAGCGTGCGAGTGCGGCGGCGGTCAAACGCGAGGCCTGACTTGAGCGTGGGGAGGGCGTAGTATTTGGGCATCCTCGAATCGGGGGAGCGGCATCGGACCAAAAGCGGCGAGAAGGTGCTTATGGAACGCAGTTCTTTGGGACAAAGTTATGTTTGTAGATTTTTTGTTGTCGCGGCATTTTTCAGCGTGACGCTGGCGCCCGCGGCATTCTCGCAAGAGCCCGATGGGCCGCAAACTTCCGCTCCACCTGCGGTGGCACCGGCGGCGCGAGCAGCGGCCAGCCGACGCACAGAGGCTCGAGAAAAAGTAACCGTGCCCGCTGGAACGCGCCTCGCGGTGGTGCTGGAAAATGGCATTTCCACGCGCAACGCGAAAGCCGGTGATTCGGTTTACATGCGCACTTCTTTTCCGATTACGCAAAACAATCACGTGGTGATTCCGATTGGTTCGTATGTGCGCGGTGAGCTTCTGGATTCAAAGCGGCCGGGGAGGATTAAAGGGCGCGGCGAATTTCGCATGCGGCTGAACACGCTGATTTTTCCAAACGGCTACACGGTTAATTTGATTGGGGCTCCGCGCAGCGCAGATAGCGGCGGGAAGGAAACCACGGACTCCGAGGGAAAAGTGACCGGGCCGAGCGGCAAAGGTAAGGATGTGGGGACAGTAGCCACGACGACAGCAACGGGCGCGGGTGTAGGAGCGATTGCCGGGGGCGTCAAGGGCGCCGGAATTGGGGCGGGTGCAGGCGGGCTTGCGGGACTAGCGGCGGTGTTGCTGACGCGCGGACCGGAGGCGCAATTGCCGCGCGGTTCCACGCTGGATATTGTGCTGGAGCGCGACTTGTCGCTGGAAGGCGAGCAGGTGCGGTTTACGGATGTGGGAAATTCTTCACCAATTACGCCGCCGACCCGCGAGAAGTAATGATTTTAGAAAGCGCTCCGTGGGCGCGCGCTGCGGCGGAACAGTTATCGGACGTCCGTTGCTCTGGCGGTTTCCACGAATCGGATAGGGCTGAAGCGGCTCCAGTCGGTGCTGACGGTCTGGTTCACAATCCATTCACGGATGAGCTTTGCGGTGATGGGAGCCAGCAAGATTCCACTGCGAAAATGGCCGCTGGCGATGAGCAGGCCTTCAATATCCGTGGGACCGATGATGGGTAAGTGATCAGCGGAGTCGGGGCGCAGACCGGCCCAGGTTTCTTCGACTTGCGCGTTCGACAGAGCCGGCGCGAGCTCAAGGGCGTCGGCTAGAATTTTTTGCAGCCCGCCCGCGGTAACGCGTTTTTCAAAACCGACATACTCCACGGTGGCGCCGGCGACAATTCTTCCGTCGTTCCTGGGCACTAGATAAACATGATCGGCCCAAAGGACGTGATCGATTTTTACATTTGGAGCACGTAGAGCAAGCATCTGGCCTTTCGCGGGACGAACCGCTGCGTAGGTGCCCACGCCTTGAATTCCCGCGGAGAAACAACCGGCGGCGATGACGGTCCAGCGCGACATGATTTTGTCGTGGTCGACGAGTAAGCCCGAGCAACGATGCCCGTCTTGTTGAATGGCGTGAACAGTGCGGCCTGAAAATATTTGTGCGCGAGCGCGCTCGGCGGCAAGCAATACGGCATGCGTGAGAGCACGATTATCCACGGAGGCTTCGTCGGGCCGGAGTACCGCGGCTTCCAATTCCGGGCTGAGGGCGGGTTCGAGTTCGCGGGCTTCCTGGGCGCTGAGGGCTTCGGCTCGCAGACCCAAGCCGCGGTGCAAAGCCACAACGGTGCTGAGCCTGACTTTGGCATCGTGAGAGAAAAAAGATTCCAGGGCACCGGCGGGCCGGTAACCTACGTTTTCGCCGGAAAGATCTTCCACGGCGGCGACAAACTCCGGGTATAGAGCCAGACTTGCGCGACCCAGGGGAACAGTCGAAACCATAGCAGCATTTTCGGGAGCGGGCGACAAAATGCCGGCGGCGGCCCAAGAAGATTCCTGGCCAGGTTTTTGACGATCGAACAAAGCGACTTGCAGGCCGGCGCGGGCGCATTCGAACGCGATGGCAGCGCCAATCAATCCGCCACCGGCAATAGCGACGTCAAACGTCTTCACTCATCCATGATAACGCACGGGCAAGGAGCTCGCTGGATGCCGCCCAGGGCATTTGAATGCGTATGAGCAGGAAAAATGGAGAGCGGAAAAAGACCTAAACAATCACCACTTCCAATTTTTGCGGTAGTGGAAAACGGGCTCTACAGGGAGGAAACGAGTTCTTCGGACAAGACCTGAGCTTTAGTGGCTAGACTGCGGGCGCGGGTCCAATCGCCCTGGCGTTCCGCCAGACGGGCATCGCCGATGAACCCTTTTACTTTTGCAGCCAGATCCGACTGCGTAGAGCTGAGCGTCTTGCCTTTGGAGCGCGCGAGGTTGGTTTCCGCCACGCTTAGACTGACGATCATTTGCTGCCGCGCGGAACTGGATTCCTCGGGAGAGAATTGCGGAGCGATTACGGGAGGTTCCGGTTTACTGGAGACATTACTCTCAGCACTGGGGGCAGGGGCCACGTGCGGACGAGGAGGCACAAAACGAACCGCCAGCAGTGGCGGGGGTGGCGGAAGCTCCAAACGCAGTTCCGGTACTGGATCTTCTGAGTCATCGGAAACCGGGTGGGGTTGGGGAGCCAAGGTTGCGGGCAGCACTGGACGCTCGGTGCCTGCACCACGCCAGGTGCTTTCCGGTCGACGGCGCTCCGCGCAGCCAACGAAAAACTGAGAAGCGAAGACAAAAGAGATGAGCAACGCGTAAGCGCGCGGCGGTGCGACGGAACAATGCTGGGGTTTGTTCGCCGTCATTCTCAAGGCTCTTTAGGCCGCAAGTGGCAACTCAATGCGGAAAGTAGTGCCACGGCCTACTTCCGAGGTGAAGTCTATCGAACCATTATGAAGTTGCACAATTCGGAAGGCGCTGGCAAGACCGATGCCGCTGCCACCTGGGCGGGTGGTGAAAAACAATTGAAAAATTTTCTGTTTGTTTTCCGGAGGAATACCTTTACCGGTGTCTTCCACGGTGATTTCAGCCATTTCCCCTCGCCGGCTGAGGACCAGGCGCAACTGACCACCGTTAGGCATGGCTTCCGCCGCGTTCAGCACGAGATTGAGGACCGCCTGCTTCAGTAAAGCACGATCAACATATACCTCAGGGACGTCAATTGGCAGGAGCTGTGCGAGTTGAATATTAGCTTTTTTTAACTGGGGCTGGGCGATTTCCAGAACTTCAGGGAGCAACTGGGCAAGCTGGGTGGCTTCCAAACGGATTTCCATAGGCGTGGTGAAATCCAGAAATCGCTTGACCACGGCGTCGAGGCGGTCGATTTCTTTGTCCAGGACATTAACGGCTTGCTGGGCTCCCGGCTCCTGGTCCGGGGGCAAAGACTCCTTAAGATTCTCCAGCCACAGGCGCATGGAATTGAGAGGATTTTTTACTTCATGAGCGACGCCGGCGGTGATGCGGCCTAATGCGGCGAGGCGCTCGCTGACCTGCAATTGAGTATTGATGCTTTCGAGCGAATCAAGATCGCGCAAGGTGAGCAGCGCGCCAATACGTTCGCCGCCCTCTTGAATGGCCTGCACGCTGACGCCAACACGACGGAAGCCTCCGGCGGTCACCAATTCGATTTCAGCAGCGACTTCGCTCAATTCGTCTCCCTCCAGATGGAGGACGGCGCGGAGCGGATGGCCCTCGGGAAAAATGTCGGTGACCCGGCGGCCCATGAATTCTCCGGAAGAAGCGCCGAGGAATTTTTCGGCGGCGGGACTGACCATGACGGCTCGCGCGTCGCGAGTGAACAACAGCAGGCCGTCTTCGAGGCCAGCCATCACCGAGTTCATATTTTCGCGCAAGGTACTGAAAATTTCGTGCACACCGCGCAACTGCTGACCCACCTGAGTGATTTTTCTGCGAACCTGACCGAGCTCATCGCCGCTGCCGCCAAAGACTCCGAGGTTTCCAATCGGAGCGTCATATTGACCAGCGGAAATGCGATCGAGTTGCGCGGAAATATCTCGCAAGGGAGCAAGGGATGCGCCGCTGACGACGGCAGCCAGCACGGTGGAGATGAGCAAAGCGAGCAACACAATGGTTCCAGAAGTTTTGAGGCTGGGGGCGATTTCGTTGAGCAACAGGCCGGTGGATAAAACAACGCGAACTTCGCCAAAAGGCTTTCCGGACATGTTGAAAGGGTAGTCGTATTCGTAAATTTTCGACGGCCCGCGCAGGACTTGCACCTGACGCACGAAGCCGCTTTGCACCAGCTCGGATAGCGGCGGGCGACGCGGCTGGGTTTTGCCGGGAAGCGATTGGTCATTGGAAATTAAGACCAAGCCTTGATCATCGGTGATGGAGACTTCATAAACGGAGGGAGAGCTGATAGCGGCCTCGAGCTGGGCCTGCAAACCGGCATTGATTTCAAAAGCCCGGCGCACATAGTCGTGAATGTCGTCAGGATCTTCGGAGGAGGGCCGCAGGCCCTGGTTGGCGGCGTCGGCCAAGGCGTGTTGAGCCTGTACGAAAACCTGATGAGCGAGATCGCTGGCGCGCTTGTCGGTTTCCAGAAGGGTTTGGCCGAGAAGCTGAGCGAGAAAAACGCCGGACAAAACTGCCACCACCAGCAGCACGAGGCTGGTCATGACGATGGTAAGTTTTGTGCGCAGCCGGAGCTGCATGGCAGGTCTCTATTCCGCGCCAGCGCGGTCGGCGCCGTACTCTTTCAGCTTATTGTGAAGAGTTTTGAGGCTGATGGCGAGAAGGTCGGCGGCCCGGGTCTTATTGTTGCCGGTGGCGCTGAGGGTTTGAAGGATCAATTCGCGCTCCATGGCGTCGACGGTCGTGCCGACCGGGAACTTGATACTGGAAAGATCGCTGGGGCCTTTGGCGGCGGTGCGACCGAATTCATCGGGAAGGCATATGCGGGTAATCAATTCTTTTTCGCACATGATGGAGGCACGCTCCAGGATATTGCGCAACTCGCGGATGTTGCCGGGCCAGGTATGGCTCATAAAAATATCCAGCACTTCGGTGCCGATGCCGCGGACATGTTTGCCGTGCTTGGTATTGACGTCGCGCAGGATATGTTCGACGAGGAGGGGGATGTCTTCCTTGTGTTCGCGGAGGGGAGGCAAATTAATATGAAAGACGTTCAGGCGAAAATATAAATCCTGGCGCAGATCGCCGCTGGCTACGGCTTGTTCGGCATCTTTGTTGGTGGCGGCCAGAACGCGAACGTCCACAGGGGTTTCGCTTTTGCTGCCGAGGCGGCGAACTTTGCGATCCTCGAGGACGCGCAACAGCTTGGCCTGCGTGGGTGCGGGCATCTCACCGATTTCATCCAGCAGGAGAGTTCCGTTGTCGGCGAGCTCAAAGCAGCCGATGCGGCGTTCGGCGGCACCAGTAAAAGCGCCGCGTTCGTGGCCGAAAATCTCGCTTTCCATCAGGGTTTCGGGAATTGCGGAGCAGTTGATGGCTACGAATGGGCCATTGGCGCGGGGCGAGAGTTTGTGGATGGTGCGGGCGACAATTTCCTTGCCGGAGCCGGTTTCGCCGGTGATGAGCACGGAGGCGGAGCTGGGAGCGGCCATTTCGACCAGACGCATGACGTCCTGCATGGGCTTGGAAGCGCCGACCAAATCTCCGAGGCGGCCGGATTCGCGGAGTTGACGCTGCAAGACCACGAGCTGACGAGCGTCACGAGCACGGCTTAAGGCGCGATCCAACAGGGCGCGCAGGACCGGGCCCTTCAGAGGTTTTTCGATGTACCAAAAGGCTCCGGCTTCGATCGCGGCTACGGCGCGTTCTTCGCTGCCCTTGCCGGTAATGATGATGGCGGGAACATCCAAAAGCTCGGGACCGAGTTGCTTAAGCAAGTCCAAACCATTCATGCCAGGAAGCTCAACGTCGGCGATGAGGGCGTCAGGCTGATAAGTGGCAAATTTAGCCAAGGCGTCTTCGGCGTTGCTCACGCACAAAACCTCGCAGCCCCAGCGCTGCAGCAACTGCTCATAGCCCTTGCGCGCATTGTCTTCATCTTCGACGATCAGAACGCGGTCCCTGCGCTCGGATGCTTCCAGGGCGCGAACGGCGCCCTTTACTTCTTCCGCCATGGATAAAACCTCTCCGGGTGTCGTGGTTTTTGGTGCCTAGAAGCGGTTGACTGGGCATCCCGACTGTAACAAGGCTGTTAGAGCTTGCCAAGTTTTTGGGTGGGGATTTTGGCGAACTGAACTGAGGGTGCCGCGGGTGATCAAAAGTTGAGTTTCTGACACGGGCACAGGACATCGGCGCTGTTTTCGAACGTGAAGCGAGATCACTCTTTCAGCAAATACAAAGCCCGCCCCAGCTCCAACTCGAGCTTCGCGCCTTTGGGCAGATTCAATTCGTGGCCTCGACCGGATTCGACCAGGTAAGCGGTGAGAGCTCCCAACGCGGCGCCTTCAGCGGCTTCTTTTTTATTTTTATCCTGCACGCCTTTTACGGCGCCGCCCGCGGCTCCGGCTGCCGCGGCTTGAGCGGCGTCTTGCTGGGAACTGCTCCGGCCTTCAATGAGGCCTTCCTGATTGGTGCCGGCGGGTTTTACGCTGTGATCACCGGGGACGCTGACGACTTCGGCGACGATGGGCAACTTTCCGAACTTGGTGTAAAGGTCATCGAAGGTCAGCCAGATTTTCGCGCGTCCAGTGACGCCGGCAGGTTCGATGCGGCTGACGTGGCCGCGAATTTCAGCGCCGGCGGGAAGGTAAATTCCCCTGCCGGCTTCCAAGGGTTCAGCGGTGCGGACGGAGAATTTAGTGTTTTCTTCTGTGCCTCTGGAAGTTAGGTCCTGCTCCAACACGACAAGGAACTTTGTTCCAGGAGCGACCGCGTAGGTCTCAGGGGGCAAACCGTGGCGGCGGCCGTCCGCCGGCTGCGGATCAGAATTAGAAGGCGCGGCGTATTGCTGCTGCGAAGCTGGAGGGGTGTTCGGAGCTGCGAGGATCGAACAGGCCAAGAAAGAGGATAGAGCAAGAAATGCTGCCGTGGCGCGAGGCGAAATGTTGTCGCTCATAAATTTCTCCCAGAAAAATATGCCGGACATCCATCACGATCACGATTGGATGTTGAAAATGTTAGATGCGGCCTGGGTGCCAACGCGTCTCTCAAGGGTATTGGTTCAAATGGAACATTGCAAGGGCGGCTGGCGGGGGAGACGACGAAGAATTTCGAGCGGCAGTTGGTTACCCGACAGGCGGATCACTCATTGTTTAAGTACGTTCGAACGCGGGCTAGAGCTTGCGCGTACATGGCGGGGGTGACGCGGCCGGTCTGGGTGTTTTGCTGGCTGGGATGATAGACGCCGAAGAGTCGCGGAGCGGGCGGGGGAAGTGGCGCTTCGGCGCCGTGAGCGAAACGAAAGAGCGAGCGCGACTGGATGAGATTTTGTTGCTTTAAAACGTCGAGATAAGCGTCCCAGGCGATGCGGCCCAGTGCCAATACCGCTTTGGGCTGCAAAATGCGCATCTCGCGCTCCAGGTACCCGCGGCAATTTAAAATCTCGCTGGGCAGAGGCTTATTGTCGGGAGGAGCGCATCGCGCCGTGGCAGTGACGTAAGCGTCGATGAGGTGCAGGCCATCGTCGCGACGGACGGAAGTGGGCTGGTTCGCGAAGCCCGCATCATGGAGCGCCGCAAAAAGGAAGTCGCCGGAGCGGTCGCCAGTGAAGACGCGACCAGTGCGATTGCCGCCGTGAGCGGCCGGGGCGAGGCCGACGATCAGCAGTTTTGCCAGCGGGTCGCCAAAACCCGGGACTGGCTTACCCCAGTATTCCCAATCGAGATAGGCACGGCGTTTTTCGCGCGCGACGCGCTGGCGATATTCGACCAGGCGGGGGCAGAGCCGACAAGAAATTACCTCGCGGGCGACGCGCTCGAGTGCCGCTTCCTGATTCACTGGAGCAGAGCCAGAACCTCGTCGTGCACCTGGCCGTTGGTGCTAACGAATTTGCCGTCGTAAATGGTGCGACGACCTTCGAGGTTGGTGGATTTTCCGCCGGCTTCCTCAACGATCAAACCCAGCGGCGCCAGATCCCACGGCATGGAAGTCCAGTCCACGGCTGCTTCGATGGCGCCTTCGGCGACCAACATGTGCTGCCAGAAACCACCGAGTGCGCGGCCGTTACGGGCGGCATCGGCTAGCCGACGCAGCCTGGCGCGGTCCGCGGCGTTCTTCTTGGATCCGGTGCCGGTGGTGAAGATCATGGATTCGCTGAGCTTGGCAATTTTGGACACCTGGATTTTTTTGCCGTCGCGAAAAGCGCCCTGGCCGCGATAGGCGGACCAGCGAGTGCCGAGCGCGGGAGCGCTGACCATGCCTGCTACAACGTCGCCGTGCAACTCGATACCCAGCAGTGTTCCGAAAGTAGGAATGCCGCGCGAAAATTCTTCGGTGCCGTCGATGGGGTCGATGATCAATCGCGGACGTCCGGCGGCGTTAGCGGCTTCCATATCCTGCCCGCCCATTTCTTCGCCGAGGATGTCGAGGGCGAGTCCGCTGTCGGCCACCTTTTTGCGGGCCATTTCTTCGACGCCGCGATCGGCCTGGGTGACCGGAGAGCCATCGCTCTTGCGGTCAACGCGCATTTCGACGGCGCGAAAATATTTCATGGCGATCAGGTCGCCCTCCTGCACGATAGCCTCAAGCAGCGGGCCGTAGTCTTCGCGAAATCCCATTATTTCTCCCGTGATTCTAGATGTTGCGGCATCGGCGGCGAACTTTATTGAAGCGTTGAAGCCGGCCGCCAGTGGATAGCCGGGATTTGACACACTCGCCGCAGCTACCTAGCATACAAACTTACCCTTTTGAGTGCTTACACCAACACCGGAACCGTACTGGACCGCATTCTGGAGGCTCGGCGAGTTGAAGTCGAGCACCGGAAATGCGTGCTGCCGCTGACAGCATTGAAATACGGCGCCAAGGCGGCTGCGCCGGTACGCGATTTTGCGGCCGCCTTGTCGCGCGAGAGACTGAACGTGATTGCGGAGCTGAAGCCGGCGTCACCATCGCGGGGCGATTCGGGAGCCGTTCGAAGCGCCAGAACTGGCGAAAACACTGGAGCAATCGGGTGCGGCGGCGCTTTCGGTGTTAACGGAGGGAGAATATTTCCACGGGTCGCTCAAGAACCTGCGGGAGGCCAGGAAAGTGGTGAGCCTTCCGGTACTGCGCAAGGATTTTATTTTCGATCCGTGGCAAGTTTGGGAAGCGCGGGCGAACGATGCCGACAGTTTTCTGTTGATCGTGGCGGCGTTATCCGATTCCTTGCTTGGTGAATTGATCGTGCTGGGGCGCGAGATAGGCATGGAGCCGTTGATCGAGGTGCATACGGCGGCGGAACTGGATCGGGCGATTGCAGCATCGGCGCGACTTGTGGGGGTAAACAACCGCAACCTGAAAACCATGGAGGTGCGGGTGGAGACCTCGCTGGAGCTGGTCGAACGGATTCCCGAGGAGTGCGTGGCGATCAGCGAGTCTGGCATTCATTCTCATGATGATCTGTTAAAAATGCGCAGCGCGGGCTTTGATGCTTTCCTGATAGGCGAGCATCTGATGTCAGCGGCGGATCCGGGTGCGGCGCTTTGCGATTTGCTGGGTCGCACGGCGACGGCGACGGCGACGGAAGAAACTGAGTCACAAAATCGCGCTTCCGGCACGTGGCGGAATTGAGGTATGACCCGGATAAAGATTTGCGGAATGACCAGTGTTGCGGATGCGCTGGCAGCTTGCGAGGCAGGGGCGGACGCGCTGGGATTGAATTTTTATTCGCGCAGCGCACGGGTGGTTTCTGTAAAAGTAGCCGCTGAGATTTGCGAGCGGATACCCGCAGGCGTTCAGGTCTTTGGAGTTTTCGTGAATGCGAGTGTGACGGAGATTGATCGGTTGATGGAGGAAATGCGACTGGACGCTTTGCAGCTGCATGGCGATGAGGAACCCGCTTTGGTGGCACAACTGGCGCGCATGGCGCCGGTGTTCAAGGCCTTGCGAGTGGGGGCGCATTTTTCAGCCGCTACGTTAGGACAATATCCGGAGGCGGAGGGCTTTCTGTTCGATGCCGCTGATGTCGCACCCGGCCAATATGGCGGGACTGGGAGACTCGCGGATTGGGGCGTGGCGCAACAGGCGGCGCGTGGACATCGCATTATTTTGGCGGGCGGCCTAAACGCGGAAAATGTGGGGGCAGCGATCTCGCAGGTTCGACCCTACGGAGTGGACGTGGCCAGCGGAGTGGAAGCTGAGCCCGGCGCGAAGGACCACGAACGGGTGCGCGAGTTTATACGTGAAGCGCGTCGCGCAGATCAGGAATTGAACGCACCGGTGGGGAAGTTAGGGAAGGCATGAGCTCAAGTTTCAAGACGATGGCGTTTGCACCGGGGCGCTTCGGGCCGTACGGGGGCAGGTACGTTCCAGAAACGCTGATGGTTCCGTTGTTCGAACTGGAACGCGCTTATGAACTGGCGAAGACCGATGCGGATTTTCAAGCGCGGCTGAAAGATTTGCTAAAGAATTTTGCGGGGCGCGTGACGCCGCTGCAGTTTGCTGAACGGCTCACGACGAAACTGCGCGGTCCGAAGATTTATTTGAAGCGTGAAGATTTGCTGCATACCGGCTCGCACAAGATCAACAACGCCATTGGACAGGGATTGCTGGCGGTCAAGATGGGCAAGCCGCGCATTGTGGCGGAAACCGGCGCGGGGCAACACGGAGTGGCGTCGGCGACGGTTGCTGCGCATCTGGGACTTGAGTGCGTCGTGTACATGGGCACGGAAGACATGGCGCGGCAAGCGCCGAACGTGGCGCGGATGCGGGTGCTGGGAGCAAAGGTTGTGGGGGTAGAGTCCGGCAGCCGCACGTTGAAAGACGCTATCAACGAGGCGATGCGCGACTGGGTCACCAATGTGCGGAGTACGCATTATTTACTGGGGTCCGTGCTGGGGGCGCATCCGTACCCGACGATGGTGCGCGATTTTCAATCGGTGATTGGGCGCGAGGCCCGGGAGCAAATTCTGGCGATCGAGAAGCGTTTGCCGACCCATCTGTTTGCTTGCGTCGGCGGCGGTTCGAATGCCATTGGGTTGTTTTATGATTTTCTGCGGGATGCGGATGTGAAGATGGTGGGGATTGAAGCAGGGGGACGCGGGACCGGGACTGGGGAACACGCGGCGCGTCTGGGGGCGCTGCAAGGTTTCGCTGGGGCGCGGCCGGGCGTACTTCACGGCACGTACACGTATGTGCTGCAAAATGAGGATGGACAAATTTCCGCGACGCATTCGATTTCGGCGGGCCTGGATTATCCAGCGATTGGACCGGAGCACGCCTGGCTGGCGGATGAGAAGCGCGCTGAATATTTCGCGATGTCGGACGCCGCGGCACTAGAGGCTGCCAAGGTTTTATGTCGCAGCGAAGGAATTATTCCGGCGCTGGAGTCGGCTCACGCGCTGGCGGGGCTTATCGAGCGGCTGCCGTCACTGAGTAAAGACGACTTGGTGATCCTGAATCTTTCCGGGCGCGGCGATAAGGACATGGACACCTATTCGCGCCTGCTCTAAGCTTTCCCGAACCTCATGGGCACGATGAACGCGCAACCTGCACGCATCTCCAAGTGTTTCGCCGCGCTGCGGGGCGCCGGCGAACTAGGCATCGTGGCGTACATCACGGCCGGGGATCCCACGCTGGAAGCCACGGAGGATTTTGTCCTGGCGTTGGAGGAATCGGGCACCGACATCATCGAGCTGGGGGTGCCGTTCAGCGATCCGCTGGCGGATGGGCCGACGATTCAGCGAGCTTCTGAACGGGCGCTGCGCGCGGGTGCGACCTTGCCGAAGATTCTGGAATTGGTGACGCGCATTCGAAAGACTTCGCAGATTCCGCTGGTGCTGTTCAGCTATTACAATCCGATTTTGCAAATGGGATTGAAAAATTTCGCGGCGGCGGCGGCGGATGCGGGAATTGATGGAGTGCTGGCGACCGACCTGTCTCCTGAAGAGTCGGTCGAGTACCGGGACATACTGGGGACTCGCGGGCTGGATACAATTTTTCTATGCGCTCCGACGTCCACGGACGAACGGCTGGCGAGCATCGCGGAATGTTCGACAGGATTTTTATACCTGGTGTCGCGCACGGGAGTAACGGGAGCGCAAGACACTTTGCCTGACGATCTACCGGCGTTGCTGCGGCGAGTGCGGCAATTCACAAAGCTTCCGGTTGCCGTGGGTTTTGGAATTTCGATGCCCGGGCATATTTCGCTGCTAGGTGGATTGGCGGATGCCGCGGTGGTCGGGTCTGCGCTGGTATCCGAAATCGAGCATGCGAAGAATCCAGCGGAGGCTGCCGTAGCGTTGCGGGAACGGGTGCGGCTGTTGAAAGAAGCAGCGCGGCATGGGCTTTCACGGCGTGAGGCAGCGCCGTGAGTTTGCAGGATTGGCGACGCCGCATCGATGAGATTGACCGCAAGCTGGTGGAGTTGTTGAATGAACGCTCGCACTGCGCTTTGGAAATCGGCAAACTGAAACAGGCGGCGAAGTTGCCGCTGTACCAGCCGGAGCGGGAAAAAGAAGTGTTGCAAAATGCGGAGCGTTCGAATCCGGGGCCATTGACGGATGCGGCTATCCGGCGCTTGTTCGAACGGATTATCGATGAGGCGCGTTCCGCGGAGCGCGCGGCGATGGAGCCGGACACAAAAAGTTCAAAGAGCTAAGTAGATTTAGTAAACGCGAAGGACGCCTAGCGTCACGGTTCAGAAGGGATACAAAACGCGGCCATGGTCATTGTGATGCAAGAAGGGGCGAGCGATGCCCAGATTCAACATGTGATCGACCGGCTGATTGGCAGCGGGTTTAATGTGCATCGCTCCACCGGGGAGTCACACACGGTACTGGGCGCGGTGGGGGTACATCGGGATTTCGATCATCGGGATTTTGAGTTGCTGGACGGTGTGCGCGAGGTCATGCGCGTTACGCAGCCGTTTAAGTTGGCCAGCCGGCAATTCAATCCGGAAGGCACGATCATCGATCTGGGGCGGGGCGTCACCATCGGCGGCAACGAAGTGGTGATTGCGGCGGGTCCGTGCTCGGTGGAGTCGCAAGAGCAAATTACTGTTATCGCCGAAAGCGTTGCGAAGTCGGGCGCAAAAATTTTACGCGCCGGCGCATTCAAGCCCAGAACGTCGCCTTACGCGTTCCAAGGCCTGGGAGAAAAAGGACTGGCACTCATGCGGGAGGCGGCCGACAAAGCCGGACTGTTCACGGTGAGTGAAGTGATGGACGCGTCGCAAATTCAAATGATGACCGGATATGTGGATATTCTGCAGGTGGGCGCGCGGAATATGCAGAACTATTATTTGCTGCGGGCTTTGGGAGAAATCCGTAAGCCCATCCTGCTCAAACGGGGGATGTCGGCGACGATGGAAGAATTGCTGTTGAGCGCGGAATACATTTTGGCGGGCGGAAACGCAAAGGTGATTCTTTGCGAGCGAGGCATTCGCACCTTTGAGACTTATACGCGAAATACTTTCGATATCGCTGCGATACCGGTAATCAAGAAACTTTCACACCTGCCGATGGTGGGCGATCCGTCTCATGGGACCGGGCGACGCGATAAGGTAGCTCCGATGGCGCGCGCCGCGGTGGCTGCGGGAGCGGACGGTTTGCTGATCGAAGTGCATAACGATCCCGATCACGCGTTGTCCGACGGCGCGCAGTCTCTCGATCCGGAGCAATTTGCGCAACTGATGGGCGAACTGCGGATTATTGCTCCGGCGATTGGCCGGAGCGTCGCCTAATTCATGGCGTCGGGGCACCTCATCAACCGTGCGAGCATTATCGGTTGCGGGCTGATTGGCGGATCGTTCGCGCTGGCGCTGCGCAAATACACGACCAACATGCACATTTCCGTGTGGGATCGAGCGGAGACGGCTGCGCGAGCGAAGGAATTGGATGCGGCCGATGAAGTATTTTCGGGGGAACTGAAACCGGCCCTACAAAACGCTGATTTGATCTATCTGGCATTACCGATCAGCACGACTCTGGACGTTCTGCCGGAAATTGCGCGCCACGCACCGGCGGGTGCGCTGGTGACCGATGCATGCAGCACGAAAGTGAGAATCGTGCGAGCTGCCGATGATTTGTTTCCGATAAGCGGCGAAATATTATTTCTCGGCGGGCATCCCATGGCGGGAAAAGAGCTGTCGGGCCTCGCGAATGCGGACGCGGACTTGTTTCGCGACACCACCTATGCGTTGATGGGCGCAGCTTCGCGATCCATTGGGGATGAGCCGATTGGTGAAGCGGTTCCTGTCGCCGATACCGGAGAAGTTCACGTCCGAGAGCGCAGCGCCGAAACGTTATCGGCGGATCCCCGGGTGGCCGCTTTCTTGAAGATAGTGGGTAAAATCGGGGCGCGCCCATTGTGGCTGGGGACGCAGCAGCACGATTACGCAGTGGGTTTGGCATCGCACCTTCCGCAACTTGCGGCGGTGGCACTGGCTGCTTTTCTTTACGATCACCTGGACGAAAACGGTTTGCCCATCGCGCTTGCGGGGCCTGGCCTGCGTGACTCGCTGCGGCTGGCGGGGAGCCCGTACCAAACGTGGCGAGACATCGTGCTCACGAATCGCGAAGTGCTTTCGGCGGCGCTGGATTTGTTTGCCCGGCGGCTGGACGAATTGAGAGACAAGCTGGCCTCCCGGGAACTGGAAGCCGATTTCGACGCGGCCAACGAATTGTACAAACTGCTGCGAAGTTTCTAGCAAACTTTCAGGCGGTGGTGGGATTGCTGGAGTGAACTGCGCGATAGCTTGGCATTAGACTTAGGGGGGTTGCAGGGCTTCTCATGGACAAGAGAATTTCCTCGGCGGATGCGGCCATTGCAGGGTTGAAGGACGGCGTCACCATTCTGATGGGCGGATTTGGCTTGTGCGGGATACCGGAGAATTTGATCGCCGCGGTGGGCCGCAAAGGCACAAAAGGTTTGACCATTGTCAGCAACAATGCGGGCATCGATGATTTTGGCATTGGAGTGCTGCTGCAAAATCGGCAAGTGAAGAAGATGATCTCGACCTATGTGGGCGAGAATAAGTTGTTCGAACAGTTGGTGCTCAGCGGGCAACTGGAAGTGGAACTGAATCCGCAGGGAACTTTGGCTGAGCGGCTGCGCGCAGGGGGCTCCGGGGTTCCGGCTTTTTATACGCCGACGGGCGTGGGAACGATGGTGGCGGAGGGGAAGGAAACCCGCGAATTTGAGGGACGTGCTTACGTGCTGGAGCGCGCCCTGCGCGGGAATTTCGCGTTCGTAAAAGCATGGAAGGGCGATCGCTGGGGGAACTTGATTTATCGTAAGGCGGCGCGGAACTTCAATCCCATGATGGCCACGGCTGCGGATCATGTAATCGCCGAGGTGGAGGAGTTGGTGGAACTGGGGGAATTGGAGCCAGACGCGATACACACTCCGGGAATTTTTGTGGATGCGATCTTTGAGGGGACTGGTTACGAAAAAAGGATTGAGAAAAGGACGACGCGCGAAGCCTAGAAATTCCGGAGTTTCGAAATAGTAGAAGAAAACAATCATGAACTTCACTGAAGAACAAAAACGGGAACGCATCGCGCGGCGCATCGCTCTGGAGTTACGCGATGGGTTTTATGTGAACCTCGGTATCGGGATGCCGACTGCCGTTGCTAATTACGTTCCTCAGGGGATTGAGGTGGTCCTGCAATCGGAGAACGGCATGCTGGGCGTGGGGCCTTATCCGCTGGAGGCGGAAGTGGATCCGGATTTGATCAACGCGGGAAAAGAAACGGTAACGGAGTTGAAGGGCACCAGTTATTTCTCGTCCGCGGATTCTTTCGGAATGATTCGCGGAGGGCATGTGGATCTGACCGTGCTGGGTGCGCTGCAGGTGGATGAGAAGGGCACGCTGGCGAACTGGGCGATTCCAGGAAAAATGTTGAAAGGCATGGGCGGTGCGATGGACCTGGTGGCCGGAGCGAAACGGGTATTCATTGCCATGGAGCATGCCACGCGGGACAAGCGGCCAAAGATCTTGCGAAAATGCACGCTTCCACTAACCGGAGTAGAGGTCGTGGATCACATTGTTACGGAGCTGGCTCTTATAGATGTTACGGCGGAAGGATTGCTGCTGCGCGAGCTGGCGGCGGGGGTGAGTATGGAAGAGGTGCAATCGCTCACCGAAGCCAGGCTTCTGGTGCCTCCCGGTGGTCCCAAAGATATGCCTGTCTGACGGACATTTTGCGAACGCAGGTCGCCGAGAATTCAATCACGAGGCGCTGAGCCGCCTGGATGTAGTGAATGAATAGTGGAATGCGGAAAAGACGGTGATCGCGGTAACCGCATAAATCAAGACGCGATCGATGCGGGCGAAACCAAGCTGCGGGTAAGCCTCCGACAACACAATCATGAAAATGAGAATGATCTGCAGTCCGGTGGTGACTTTTCCATAGATGCTGGGCGGAAACGGGCGGTAGCCGGACACCAGCAGAATGACCACGGCGACCATGAGAATCAGCACGTCTCTGCTGAGCACGATGATGGTCAGCCACCACGCCAATTTTTGTTTAAAAGCCAAAATGATGAAGGACGACGAGAGCAGCAATTTGTCGGCGATGGGGTCGAGGTACGCGCCCAAGGGGGAGCGTTGATTTAATTTGCGCGCCAGAATTCCGTCGACGGCATCGGAAAGACCCGCGACGACGAGCACGAGGAGAGCCCATTTGTAACGCTCATAAGAGATGAGAATCAGGAAAAACGGAAGAAACCCCAGACGTAGAAAGGTGATTTGATTGGGAACTGTCCAGATAGGCCCTTGCATTGGCGACGAGGATAGCGCAGTTCACGCGAATTGGGCGAGGTAGTCGGTGAGAGAGCGTCCTATTTTGCGTCCGAAGAGTTCGGCCATGCTGGGGATGGCGCCGGAGGACTCGTCCAGCGAAATGCGCTCGACACGATTCATGGGGAAAAAAATGGTGGGGAAGCCGACGCGCTCGCCTTCCGGCTCATTGATGGCGCGGATGAAATGGTCAAAGGAGTTCAAGTCGATGCCGCGCACGGTGATGCCGGCCTGGTTTATGCCGAGCAACTCTCCCCACACTTTTTCTTTAGGGGAGTGCAGGCTGACCACAATAATGGAATGAAGGTCCATGGGTTCGAATCAATCGGCAAAAAATCGGGGAGTTCACCGCCGACAAAATGAGAATAACGCATTTTTAATGTGGGAATTAACGGGGAATGAAGGAGGCGTGCCGTGTGGCTAACTGCGCCGAGAATCAGGGCAAGGGATCTCGGAAATGGAAAATCATAAAAGCAAAACTGGCAAGAATGATGAGGGCGGCGACCCAGCCGAGACTGTTGGCCTGCTTCACTTGCGCGGGGTTCATGGGTTCACGGTCGGCAAATAGTTTGCCAAGCAGAAAACCGGAGGCCAGGCCGCCGAAGTGCGCGGAGTTGTCAAAATGCATGAAGTATCCGATGACGAATACGGTCACTACCCAGGAAATGAGTCGCGACCGGAGGGCGGCAGCGGCGGCTCCGCCGCGGCGGGTGGTGATGGCGATCATCACGCCGATGAGGCCAACGATCGCGCCGCTGGCGCCAATGGCGATGGCCGGATACGAGCGAAAAGGAGTGAAGGCACTCACCACGAACCCGACGATGCCAGTGACGGTGTATAAAAATAGAAAGCGAGGCGAGCCATAAACCTCTTCCACGGTGGGCCCGATATCCATGAGGACCATCATGTTGAAGCCGATGTGAATTAGGCCGCCATGAAGAAACATGGCGGTCACGAAGCGGTAAATTTCGCCTTGAAGAACGGATGGCGTCCAGAGACCTCCCAAGCGGTAAAGCGTACCTAGATCAACGCCAAAGAGGAGACTTAAACCTTTACCCTGGCCAGCTTGCAGCGTGGCAACTACGCTCACGCCAAACATTAAAATATTTATAATCAGGAGGACGGTGGTTACCGGGGCGCGGCCACCAAAAATGCCGGAGAAGCGGCGGTTGACGGCGGCCATGGAGAAATTGAGATTGGTGCCGCACTGATGGCAACGAGTGGCGCTGATGCCGACCAGGGATCCGCATGCCGGGCAGAGCTTGGGGCGAGGTTGCTGGTCGCCAGCCTTGAATAGTCCGCCAAACGCGCTTCGCCAGCGATCGAGCCGAACTTGCCACCGATAGGGAAGCGCCAATTCTCCTCCTTGCGACGCACTGACTGCGTTCCTATAATACCCAAGTCGGGGAACTTGTCTGAGTTGCGAAGAGGGAATTGAGCGAGGGCCGCCAAAATGGATAAATTCGAAGAAATTGGACAACGGCTAGACAAGGAATTGGCGCGCCTGCGGCGCTACGTGGAAGAAGAAGTGGCTCCCGGGACAGAGCGACGCACAGCTCGATTCCTTCGCGAAGTATCAGAGCTGCTGACGGACGCGGCATCCAAACTGGAAGCGCGGACCACGACTCGCGAGAACGAGCCGGCGAAGAACGCACATTCCTGAAAGACCCTGGCACGTGGCAGGCATTTACCGGCGGACAATGAACGCAGGCGAGCCGTGGCAGCAACTCCGCCCTAGCGCAACCTCAAAGTTCCCTTTGGTAATTTCTGCTGCAATCGATTGCCGGGTTGTGCGGCGGCCTCCGAGGATTTTTAGATTTTCGTTAATTTTGTTGCTGGGGTGTCTGGCCGGATGCGCGTCTCGCCAACCGGTGGCCGCCCGGCAACCCGTGCCGACAACTTCAGCGCCTACGGAAGCCCCATCCAGTACCTCAACCAGCGCTACAACGGGTTCGCCCAGCGGTTTGCCGAAAGTCTCGCCGGGCAAGCGCCGGAACGATGGGTCGGTGCCGGTCGGCGTGGGCTACAGCGAAGAGGGCGAGGCCTCGTGGTATGGCGCGCCGTTTCATGGGCGACAGTCTTCGAATGGCGAAATTTACGATATGCACAAATTGACGGCGGCGCATCGCACGCTACCTTTCGAGACAGTGGTGCGGGTGACCAACGAGAAGAATGGAAAATCCACGGTGGTGCGGATTACGGATCGGGGACCATTTGTAAACAACCGGCTAATCGACTTGTCGTATGCAGCGGCGCAAGAGATTGAGTCCATTGGCCCAGGGGTAGTGAAAGTGCGAGTAGAAGTCATCTCCACGGGAAGCGATCCGGAAGCAGGATACTTTACCGTACAGGTGGGGTCCTTCCGCGAACTGGCGAATGCGGAAGGGTTGCGGGAGCGGTTGAGTTCCGGGTACTCGCCGATATTCATAAAGCGGTACGGGACCGGGAGCGGGTCCTTCTACCGGGTGCATGTAGGAAAAGTTTCGGGGGAAGAGTCCGCGAAGGAATTCGGCGAGCAATTGAGAGCGAAGGAGGGACTGGTGCCGATGATCATTCGCCTGGACGAGAACGCATCGAATGGGAAGGAAACCGAATGAGCGCTGAGTGTCTGTTTTGCAAAATTGCGACAAAGCAAATTCCCGCGAAGATGGTGTACGAGGATGGAACAGTTTTTGCGTTTGAAGATATTGGACCGCAGGCGCCCACGCACTTGTTGATTTGCCCGAAGAAGCACGTGGTTTCGCTGGCGGACGCGGGCCGCGAAGATGAGAACATGCTGGGACAGCTGCAATTGGTGGCTGCCAAGCTGGCTAAAGAAAAAAACCTCGGGGAGGGCTACCGGACGGTGATCAATACGGGAGCCAACGCAGGGCAGTCTGTGCTGCATCTGCACCTGCATTTGCTGGGTGGGCGCGCCATGCGGTGGCCTCCGGGTTAGCGGTTTATGAGGCGATTTGGAATGGGGCGCTTTCGAAGATTAAGCTGCTCGCAATTATAGAAAAAATGGGACGCCAACCGTAAAGGTCAGCGTCCCATTTGTCTTGATACTTGACTGAGGCCCGGTGCTTTTACTGCGGCGTCAGAGTAATGGTGTCGAACGACAAAGTGTAGCCGCTGCTGCCGGGGTTCTGTCCGACGACCGTAAATTTGAAAAGATAATTTCCGGCGGTAGCGAAGTTCATCAGACCCAAATCGGACACGGAATAGGCGTCTCCGGCGGCCAGGAACTCATCTACCTGGGACCCCAGATTGGTGTTGTTGACGGAGGCTTGCAGGATTCCGCGAGTTGAAAAGAGCTTGTCGGAAACCTTGACGTCATAGGTTCCAGGGGTGGCCACATTCACGGTGAAGACCACGTTATCGCCGGGGCTGGCGGAGTCGAGTATGGTGCCGCTGCCATCCGGGAAAGGAGGATAGCTGAGGGTGCGGAACGTAGGGCCAGAGCTCACTGCGGGAAGCGCAGTGGTCTGGAAAACCAAAGGAGTTTTACCGCTGGAGTAGGTCCAGGTCAGGATCTGTTGGTTGGAGACGCTGCCGCCGGTGGCGCCGGTAAAGCCGACGTAGGCGGTGGCGCCAACGGTGCCCGGAATATTGATGGTCCAATAAGTGGTGAAAGTCTGAGAGCGGTTGGCGGTGTCGGTAATGGTCATCGACAAGGTGATGCCGTCGTAGGTCATGTGAACAGCCATCACATCGCCGGATAAGAGATTTACGCCGCCGCCCAGCGTGGTTGCTGGAAGAAAAGGCTGCGCACCGTTAATGTACAAACCGGTGGAGTTGGTGCCTTCGCCGGAATTGTCGTAGATATCGAATTTAACGGCGACGCTGCTGGCGAGTCCACCGTAGCCCAACTGTCCCCCGGCAGCCCCCAAAGCGGTGGCTCCGAGTCCTTGAAGGGTGAAGGTGATGCCGTCCGCAACGGGGTTGGCGATCTGGAAAGTGAAATCGTTCGTGAAGCTCTGCACATTCACCTTTTGAGTCCAGAAGGCGCTGCTATCTTCGTTGTTGGCGGAAGTGTCCGATAATTGCAGGCGGTTTCCGGCGAGGGTGGCGTTGCCGTTGAACTGCAAGCCTCCGGCAGTGAAGCCGGAGCCGAAGTTAATGAGGGCACCTTGCGCTGCCTGGATGGTGATCACGGCAGTGGCGGTACTGCTAGTGACGCCGTTGGCGACGGCAATGGCTTTGACCGTGGAGGTGCTGTTGACCGTGAAGGCGCCGCCATACTTCGCGGACGAAGTGGTCGGTTGACTGCCATCGGTGGTGTAGTACACGGAGGCACCCGCGGTGCCGTCGGTGATGGTGACGGGCTGCGCGCTGGTAAATGTGCCGCCAGCCGGATTGATCACTGGAGTCGCGGTGGGAACGGCGGCAGAAGAGGTGAACGTCCAACCCAGAATGGAGGTTGTGGTCGTCAGCCCGCCGGTTCCCGCGGTGAAACCTGCATACGCGGAATTGCCACCAACCGTTGCCGGAATATTTATGGCCCAGCTTTGAGTGAAGGAAGCTTTGGTAGCGGCGTCGGTGATGGTCATGGTGAGGTTGGCGCCGGTATAAGAGATCTGAACGTTGAACATGTCACCGCTATGAAGGTCCACGCCACTGGGCGTCAAATCGACGAAGGGCGCAGTAGGCGATGCGCCGTTGCTGTAAATACCGGTGGAATCGGTGGTCTCGCCGGAGTTGCTGTACAGATCGAATTTGATTGCAACGCTCTTGTTGAGCGGGTTTGAGGGAGAGACGGTGGCGCCGGAGTTGTCGGGCCCATATCCCAAACCGCCTCCGGGAGCACCGATTGCGGTGGTGCCATTGCCCTGGATGGTGAAGGTCAAGCCGTCGGCTGCAGGAGTCGACCCCCCGGTGAACTGAAAACTGAAGTTGGTGGTGAATTGTTGAATGTTCAGGGATGAGTTGTACCAGGCAGCGGCAGCCTCACTTCCGCCGCCGTCGGTCAATTGCAATTTGGAACCGTTCAGAGCAGCGCTGCCGATGAGAACCACAGAACCGGGGGTGAAACCGCCGCCAAGGTTGATGCCTGAACCTGTTCCGCCGCCAGAGTTGATGGTGAAAAGTCCGCCCGCAACGTTACTGGTGGTGTAGCCACTGGCTACGGCGATGGCTTTGATGGTTTCGGTTGAAGCCACGGAGAGTGCTCCGCCGTAGCGTGCGGAGGAGGTGGTAGGAGTCGAGCCATCCGTGGTGTAGTAAATGGCGTTTCCGGGCGTGGAGGATGACAAGGTTACTGATTGCGCGCCGGTGTAGGTGCCAGGAAGCGGCGAGAAAACAGGGGCGGCCGCTTGCGACGGCGCTTGCAGGTTATAGGTTTCGGAGGCCACGCCGCTTTGGGTGTATCCAGAGGCGTTAGCGATGGCCTTGACGGTTTCGGAGGCGCTGACCGTAATGGGCCCGGAATAACGGTTCGACGAGGCTGACGGGGTGCTGCCGTCGGTCGTGAAATAAATAGTTGCGTTAGCGGTGCCGTCAGTAATTGCAACGGAGATGGAGCCGCTGAAGGTCTCACCGCCGGGGTTCAAGATGGGGGTGGCGGCTTGAGGAGCGCCGCCCAGAATTCCGAAGACGCTAAGGAAATTTGAAGTGCCGACATAAACTTTCCCGTTAATCACCGTCGGAACGGTGAATTTGGTAGCCAGTCCCGGGTTATCGCGGCTGGAATTTTGCGTGCTGCTGTATAGCGTGGTGGAAACGTTTGTTGCGTTGTGGGCTAAAAGATTAGCCTGGCCGCCAGAAGCGTAGCCGCTGGTCAAAACATCCCAGACGATTCCGTTGCTGGCGCCGTTGGAAGAGATCGAAGGCGTCGCGCCGGGGAAAGAGGAAGACTCGTTGGAGGTGGATGTGGGAGCGGGCTGATTATTGCCGTCGCGGTTGCCGAGAGACCCGTTGGTGAAAGAAAATGCTTTCAAACGGTCGCCACTGGCCCAGTAATAAAGATTGCCGTTCCAATACGCAGGGGAACTCCAGACCCCTCCGATTACGGTGCCAAATGAAGAAGTGGCCGGTGGGACTTCCTGAACGATATTGTCGGATGAAGAATTGAAGCCACCGAGATTGTCACGGTCGACGAGATAGATGCGGCCTTCCTTGCCGGCCTCCACCATCAGATGAGTGTGGCCGCCTGAAGTTTGGTCAGGAAGTAGCACGACGCCGCCAGCGCCAAGGTCGGTATCACCGGCGCTCAGCGAGGCTTGGTTGAGGGGCGTAAACTGGTCACCGACGTTCATCGAGCCACCGTTGGTATCGAGGCGGATGAAATCGTCACCGTAGCTCATGGCGTTGTTATAAGGGGGAGTGGCGTTGAAGGAGCCGTTTCCGGTGGCAACGAACAGCCGTCCGGAATTGATAGAGTCCGCAGCGAGTCCGGCACCGGAGTTCCAAATGCCGGAGCCGGCGCCGTTGGCGGTGGGGCAAAATACGCCAGCTTGTTGAAGGTTTGAAGCGTTGTAAGCCAGAATCCAACCATGCCAGGGCCCATTATCTCCGTGGGCGGCGAATCCGATGTAGACAATGCCGTTGAGTAGCAACAAACCCGGCCGATTGTTTTCCCATTTGGGGTCCCAGTTCAAGACGCCGCCGGAACTACCGTTGCCATTGCCGGAAACTTGCGCGGCCAGTGTTACCGGGGATGCGGATTTTTCGGCTCCGGTGGTTATGTCGAGGGCATGCAGGCGCTGAACATAATTGCCGTTTTCCTTGGTCTTGCCGACGACATAAAGGGTGTTGGTGGAAGGGTCGATCACCGGAGTGCCGGTGATGCCGATTTCGGGGTTGATGTCGCCGGTGCTCACGTCCCCGTTGGGAACGGGAGTTGCTCCGGAAGCGGCGCCGTGGGCGGCGTCCAGCAGGGTGATCTTCCAAAGCGGTGCAGCGTTGGATCCGCCGTTGCTGTCGGCATCGAAGGCATAGACGCTGTCGTGTTCGGTGGCAATGAACACCACGTTATGTCTGGAGCCGGCCTGTGCCGTGCCGGCACCCATGGTGAGTCCCGGAACGTACAAGGGCTGGGCATAGGCCTGGCCGTCTATGGCGTAAGAAAACAGTTTGCCAAAGGAGTTGGCGTTGACGTTCGCGGGAGTAAGAATGGTTTCGTTGGTATTCTGGCCGGTGCGAGCGATGTCGTTGTGCTGGGTGACGACGTTGCTTTGGGCATGAAGGCCGACCGCGCCAAACAGGACGATGGACAAAAGTGAAACAAACGTTGCAATCCGCTTTGCGAATACCGGGGAGCGATTACTTGCAGAAGCGTTTTTTAGCAGAACGGGCGTAAAAATGCGAGTTGCGAAGACAGTTAGAGCGGAATACTTCATCTGATTCTCCACGTAGGTTACGGGCGAAGACACAAACCCGCACAGTTAAATTTATCGAGATTATTATTTTTGAATTACAACGCCTGCTGGGGAGGGGCGCCCACTGCAAAAACTCTTCGGGGACATCAGATGATGCACTTCAAGTATACCTAGGTAACTTTTTGGATGACAAGCCCTAAATCTTGGCAGGGAACCAACTCGCCATCGGATTCCCAGCTTCTGGCCGAGATTTTGACTTACTATAGGGTCCCCATGCAGTTCTGCACGCCAACCCGCAGCGGTCTTATTCGAACGTAAATGCGCGCCACAAGCACGAGTCGCCGACTGCAATCAACGAAGGCCCAACCTGGGAGCAAAACGGCGCCCAAAGGATTCTCGGTTAGACACTGGTATCGGCTAATCCGGCGGAGCATAGCCCTCAGACGGAGTGTGGTGGAAGTGCTGGAGCTCACCGCTGAACGGGTGGTGGAACATAAGCTTCTCGACCTGGCGGCCACTGTGTCGTTTTACTTTGTTTTGTCACTCTTGCCATTTCTGATTGTGCTGGCAGCGATCGTTGGCTGGCTGCCCTCCACAACTCTTTGGCAATCGTTCGCACAGTGGATAACGGACTATTTTCCGAACCGTTCGCGACAGGCGGTTTTCGCGACGATCCTCGATCTCACCCGGGGGTACACCGGATATCTATCGTTCGGTTTGTTGGCGGCCGTGTGGAGCGCATCGTCTGGATTCATGAGCATGATGGAAGCGCTGAGCGTGGCATGTTGCGGCAAGGACTCGCGGGGGTACTGGAAGAGGCGAGCAATCGCGACGGTAGCTACGCTGGTCTCCTCGGTATTTTGTCTGCTGGGATTCGCGCTGTGGACCACGGGACATTGGGCCACGCGGGCCATTTTCGCTGAAATGAAATATCTGGGAGCGATTCATTTTCGCTGGAGCGTGGTGTTCTGGTGGGTAGGTACGGTGTTGCTCATGTTTGTGGGACTAGCCTTGATGAATCACTTTTTGCCGGATCGAAAACGGGAATGGAGCTGGTTCACGGCGGGAAATATTTTTGCGGTTACCGCTATTCTGGTTTCCTCGGTGGGGTTCAATCTGTTCCTGCGGTACAGTCCCACGGTGCCTCAGGTTTATACCGTTCTGGCTGGCTTCGTTATCCTGATGACGTGGATCTATGTGGCCAATTTGATGGTGTTGATTGGCACGGAGATCGACACAGCCATAGAGCAGATATCCGGTCGCAAGTCCCGCGAACCTCTTTAAAAAAACAAAATTACGGGTTGCCGCATCTAAACAGGGCGTCCTTATGTCTGAGCCACTTCCCACCGACGAGTCGCTTGCGCTTGGCACCCTAGACGCCGCGTTATTTCACCCGGCTGTGCGCGAATGGTTTGAGGCGGTGTTTCCGGCGCCCACCAAGCCGCAGGTTCAAGGGTGGCCGGCTATCTCGCGCGGCGAATCCACGCTGATTCTGGCCCCCACAGGAACCGGCAAGACCCTGGCGGCATTTCTGTGGTGCATCAACCGGCTGATGTTCGCGCCGGTGCCCAGCAAAGAGCAACGTTGCCGGGTCCTATACATTTCCCCGATCAAGGCGTTGGCAGTAGACGTGGAGCGCAATTTACGGGCGCCGTTGGTCGGAATTGGGCAAGCCGCCAAGCGGCAAGGTGCGGCATTTTACGAGCCGCAGGTGGCCATTCGAACCGGCGACACCCCCGCGTCTGAGCGTGCGCGATTCTTGCGCCATCCCGCAGATATTTTAATTACCACGCCGGAATCTTTGTATTTATTGCTGACTTCGAATTCCCGCGAAACCCTGCGTTCCATCGAAACGGTGGTCATCGATGAAATCCACGCGCTGGTCCCGAGCAAACGCGGCTCGCATCTGGCGCTTTCGATGGAGCGACTGGAACATCTATGTGGGCGGCGGCTGCAGAGAATTGGCTTGTCGGCCACGCAACGCCCGCTGGAGGAGGTGGCGCGCTATCTGGGCGGGGTAGAGACCACGCGAAGCAAAGTAGCGGCTTCCGAAACTGGCGCGGCTGACTTTGTGCCGGAATCCGACAACGAAACGGCGGCGACGGTTTATCGCCCGGTTACCGTCATCGACGCCAGCGAACGCAAACGCCTCGATTTGCGGGTGGAAATCCCAGTGGAGGACATGACGAGGCTGGACGAGGTCGATTTGCTGCCCAGCGGGGCCGCTTCCCAAGGGCCAATGCGCCCGTCGATCTGGAGTGCGATCCATCCGAAACTGCTGGAACTGGTGCGTTCGCATCGTTCCACGCTGATTTTTGTGAATAGCAGGCGACTGGCGGAAAGAATATCTGGGGCGCTCAACGAATTGGCGGGGGAAATTCTGGTGCGCGCGCATCACGGCAGCGTGGCGGTTGCGCAGCGCAAGGAAATTGAGGATCGCCTGAAGCTGGGTACCTTGCGCGGGCTGGTGGCCACGTCCTCTCTAGAGTTGGGGATTGATATGGGCGCTATCGATCTGGTGGTGCAGATCGAGTCGCCGTCTTCCGTAGCCAGCGGAATGCAACGAGTTGGCCGCGCCAACCATTCGGTGGGGGCAACGAGTTCAGCGATTATTTATCCCAAATATCGCGCCGATCTGGTGGCCTGCGCGGCGATAACGCGGGCGATGTATGACGGAAACGTGGAGTCGGTGCATTATCCGCGCAATCCGTTGGACGTGCTTGCGCAGCAGATTGTGGCCATGGTGTCGGTGGCGCCGTGGGAGGTTGCGGAGATTTTTAAATTGGTGCAATCGGCGGCTCCGTATGCGGGGTTGACGCTTGGCGCGTTCGAAAGCCTGCTGGACATGTTGTCGGGGCGCTATCCATCCGATGAGTTCGCGGAATTGCGGCCGAGGCTGACGTGGGATCGACTCGCTAACAAACTCACTACCCGGCAAGGGGCACGGCAGGTCGCCATTATCAATGGCGGCACCATTCCGGATCGTGGCTTGTATGGGGTATTCCTGGCGGGCGCGACCAAGGGCGCACGAGTCGGGGAACTCGATGAAGAGATGGTTTTCGAAAGCCGACCAGGAGACACGATTATCCTGGGGGCCTCGACCTGGCGAATCGAGAATATTTCTCATGATCGCGTGCAAGTTTCTCCGGCGCCGGGCGAGCCTGGCAAAATGCCCTTCTGGCACGGAGACACGGTAGGACGGCCGGCAGAGTTCGGCGAAAAAATCGGACGCATGACCCGGGAATTGCTGAACCTGCCACGCTCGGTGGCGTTCACCAAACTTGTCGAAGAACACAGCCTGGATACCAACGCGGCTGAAAATCTTCTGCGCTACCTTGAGGATCAACGGGCGGCCACGCAGCGGGTTCCCAGTGACGAAGACGTGCTACTAGAGATTTGTCGCGACGAACTTGGCGACCGGCGAGTGTGCGTGCTGACACCGTTCGGCAGCAAGGTGCATGCGCCGTGGTGCATGGCGGTGACTGCAAAGCTGCGCGCAGAGCGTGGGATCGAAGTCGAGTCCATGTGGTCCGACGATGGATTCATTTTGCGATTACCGGACAGCGACGCAGCATTGGAGATGGAAGACTTTGTGTTGTCGCCGGCGGAGCTGAAGGAATTAGTGTTGCGCCAACTGGGATCCACGTCTTTATTCGCGGCCAAATTTCGGGAGGCGGCTTCGCGGGCGTTGTTGTTGCCAAAGCGCAGGCCGGGGATGCGCGCCCCTTTGTGGCAGCAAAGAAAGCGGGCGGCGGACTTGCTGGCGGTGGCGTCGCGCTATTCGTCATTCCCAATCATTCTGGAAACTTATCGCGAGTGCATACGCGACGTTTTCGACTTGCAAGCGGCGGCTGGACTGCTCAGCAAGATTCAGCGCGGGGAAATTCGCCTGACGCGGGTGGAATCAGAAAAACCTTCGCCATTCGCGGCCGCGCTACTTTTCTCTTATGTCGCCAACTACATTTATGAGGGAGATGCGCCTCTCGCGGAGCGCCGCGCGCAGGCGCTTTCCATCGATCAATCGCAGCTGGAAGAATTGCTGGGCGATACCGATTTGCGCGAACTGCTGGATGCGGCCGCGCTGGATGAAGTTGAGGCCCGGCTTCAGGCGTTGGAACCGGATTATCAGGCGCGACATGCCGATGGCTTGCATGATCTGCTGCTGAAACTCGGTGATCTATCGGAAGCCGAAATTGTCGCGCGCTGCGTGAGTCCAGAAGTGGCGGCCGCGATTTCGGAATTGCTAAATGCGCGCCGAGCGGTGCGGGTGCGCATTGCCGGGGAATCGCGGGCTATTCCGGTGGAATATGCGGGCCGCTACCGCGATGCGTTGGGTACACCGCTGCCCCCTGGACTCGCGGAAGCGTTTCTAGAAAAGTCCGCCGACCCGCTGGCGGAAATTGTTCGGCGGTACGCGCGTACCCACGGACCGTTTACCAGCGCTGATGTTGCGGGACGTTATCAATTGCAAACGCCATCGATTGAAGCGGTGTTACGCAAACTGAACGCCCAGGGCAAATTGCTGGAAGGTGAATTTCGGCCCAATGGGCGTCATCGAGAGTGGTGCGATCCGGAAGTCCTGCGGCAGATTCGCCGGAAGAGTCTGGCGCGGTTGCGGCGGGAGATTGAGCCCGTCGAGCAATCCACGTACGTGCGATTCTTGACGCGGTGGCAGGGAGTAACGGTTCCGCGGCGCGGTCTGGACGCGTTGCTGGATACGATTGAGGCGCTGCAAGGCACCGCGATACTGGCGTCTGAACTGGAAAGCGAAATTCTTCCTGCGCGCATTGCCGACTATCAACCCAGCAACCTGGACACCCTGATGGCGGCCGGCGAAGTTTCCTGGGTGGGTGTGGAGCAAATCGGCGATCGGAATGGCCGCGTTGCGTTGTATCTCACGGAATCCTTACCGCTCTTGCGCTTGCCGGAAGTTGCGCCAGCGTCAACTCCAAACCCAACGCCAAGTCTAAATGCCGAGCGGGCCACGAAAATCGCAGAATTTTTAAGCCGGCAGGGAGCTTCGTTTTTTTCCGAGATACACGCGGCTTGTGGCGGCGGCTTCCCGGGCGACACTGTCGACGCGCTATGGGAATTGGCGTGGAGCGGCAGAATAACCAACGACACGTTTTACCCGTTACGCAAATTGTTGCGTCCCGAGGATCGCAAACGCAAGCAGGAGAGATTCGACGATGAACGGCCGGGCTCGCCCGGATATTTGCGGAGTTTGCGCTCACGGACTTCTTCTGGGCAGGCCCACGGGCGGTGGTCACTTTTGGGCCAACGCATGCAGGTGGCGCTAACTCCGACGCAATGGAGCGCGAATATTTCGCAGCAACTTTTGCAGCGTCACGGCATTGTGATGCGCGAAACGGCGATCGCCGAGAGCATTCCCGGCGGCTACAACACGATTTATCCCGCGCTAAAAACCATGGAAGACAGCGGATGGGTTCGCCGCGGAATGTTTGTCGCGGGGTTAGGCGCAGCGCAATTTGCGATGCCTTCCGCAGTCGATATGCTACGCAGTTTGCGAATCGATCCGGCTTCGGCGGAGGTGCTGCGTCTTTCGGCTACCGACCCAGCAAATCCATACGGCAGCTCCATCCCGTGGCCAAAAATCGAAGGCGAAAGCGACGATGCGGCGACGCACCACTCCATGGCGCGCACCAGTGGTGCGCTGGTGATTCTAATCAATGGCCAACTCGCCGCGTTTGTCAGAAGGCGCAATCCGGCGCTGCGCATCTTTCTGCCGGAGTCGGAACCGGAGCGCAGCCATTTCGCGCATGAACTGGCAAAGAAGTTAGCGGAGCTGGCGATTCGCCGGCTGAATCGGCGGCAGGGTTTGCTGATTGGAGAAATTAATGGAGCACCGGCGCGCGAGCATGCGCTGGCCAGCCATTTGGGAAATGCAGGATTCGTGAATACGGTGCTCGGCTATCAAATGCGGCGCCCGAAACCGGCGATGGTGGCAAACGATTTGGCGATGGAGATCGACGACGAAGAGGGTTCAGAGATTCAGGAGAGCGCGTGAGATGCCCGAGGGAGACACAATTTATCGGGCGGCACGCACGTTAAATCTGGCGCTCGGCGGTCAGGCGGTTACGTCCTTCGAATCCGTTTTGCCGCATTTGTCGCGCGTGGAGATTGATCAGCGAGTCGTCGGCAGGACCATTGAAAAGGTGGAAGCGCTGGGGAAATGGATGATGATTTATTTTTCGGGCGATCTAATTCTGCTGTCGCACATGCTGATGAGCGGAAGCTGGCATATCTATCGCCCGGGCGAAGCCTGGAAAAGACGGCCTTACGATATGCGTGTGGTTATCGGCACCTCCAAAATACTGGCGGTGGCGTTCAATGTACCTATCGCGGAATTTCACACGCAGGAATCGGTGGCACGCCGTCCGGGATTCAAGACTATCGGCCCATCTACTCTTGCGCCTAAATTTGACGAGGACGAAATTGTAGCGAGGCTGCGCTCGCGTCCGGAACTTGAGATAGGGGTAAGTTTGCTCACGCAGTCTTTGCTGTCGGGAATCGGCAACGTTTTCAAATCCGAGGTGTGCTTTGCATGCGGAGTGAATCCCTTCAGGCCGGTCCACACGATCAGCGATGAAGATCTCAAGCGCCTGGTGTCGCAAGCGCGAAAATTCATGCTCGCGAACGTGACAGACACATCCGGAGACAAAATCGTCACGTACGTGGGCATGCGGCGTACCACGGGTCGAGCCAATCCGAGCGAACGGTTGTGGGTTTACAAACGTAACGGTGAGACGTGCCGACGTTGTGGGGATGTCATTTTGTCGCGCAAGCAGGGGTTCGAAGCGCGCACTTCCTTCTGGTGCCCCATTTGCCAGCCGCTGGAAAGCAAGCGAGCCAGCGCTTAAACCATGCGGAGATTTGTAGAGGCCTGCGAAGCGGTAGCCGCGAGCACCAAAAAAACAATCAAGGTAAGTCGCATCAGCGAGTTGTTTAAATCATTGCCGTTGGAAGATGCAGCCGGTGCAGCGGTGTTCCTGACTGGTCGTCCGTTTGCGCATCGCGACGAACGAGTCCTGGGGGTGGGCGGCTCGCAGCTAGCGAGAGTTGTCTCGCAGATCGCGGGAGCCGATGCGGCGGATCTGGGGAAAAGTTATCGCGCGCACGGCGATCTTGGGGACATGGCTGAACATTTGTTACTAAAGCGCCCGAGCACGAAGGATGTGTCGCTGCAGCGAGTGGCACAAACATTCGACCAGTTGCCTAACGCGCGCACGTCCGCGCAAAAAATGGCGCTGGTGAAAGAGCTGTTCGAACACATGAGCGCCGGCGAAGTGAAGTACGCAATCAAGATCATGACCGGCGATTTGCGCATCGGTCTGAAAGAAAGCCTAGTCGAAGTGGCAATCGCCAAAGCGTTCGACCGCCCACTCGATGAAGTACGCCGCGCAAACATGCTCACCGGCGACATCGGCGAAACGCTCCAGGCTGCAGCGGCGGATAAACTTGCGGCTGTTCGAATGCGCATGTTTCAGCCGATCGGCTTCATGCTGGCCACACCGGTCGAAACGGCGGATGAAATTCTTCCGGAAGGCACCGGTTCCGTATTGGTGGAAGAAAAGTATGACGGCATTCGTGCGCAGGTACACAAAACCGCTGCGGGCGTTAAAGTGTTTTCGCGGACCTTGGATGAGATCGTGGAATTTCCAGAGCTCAACCCGTCCTTTGCCGAGCTTCCGGGAGAGTTAATTCTAGACGGCGAAATACTGGGCTGGCATGGGTCACGGCCGCTGCCGTTCACGGAACTGCAAAAGCGGCTAGGGAGGAAACAGCTGGATCTTTGGCTGCAGCAGGAAATACCGGTGCGTTTCGCGGCCTTTGATCTGCTTTATCAGGACGGAAATTTATTGTTAGACGAAACACTTGAACAACGGCGCCGACGCCTGGAGCAAATTCTACCGCCGGGCAGCACTTCAGCGATCTACACGGCATTGGCGCTGCGTTGCGAATCGGTCGACGGGATTCGAAAAGTATTTAAAGATGCGCTTATAGCCGGTCACGAGGGGATTGTTGTTAAGCGCCCGGAATCGCTGTACACGCCTGGGCGACGCGGGAGATCCTGGTTCAAACTCAAGGAGCCTTTCGCGACGCTCGATGTGGTGGTTACCGCCGTGGAATATGGCCATGGGAAGCGGCATGGATTGCTTTCGGATTACACCTTCTCGGTGCGCGATGGCCACCAGTTTCTGACTATCGGAAAGGCTTACTCGGGATTGACCGACGCGGAAATCAAAAGCGGGACGGAATATTTTTTGCAACATACCACCGAGGACCAAGGCGGGCGAAGAATTGTTGAGCCCAGCGTGGTGATTGAAGTCGCTTTCAATAATATACAGAAATCTCAGCGTCACGAGAGTGGATATGCGCTGCGATTTCCACGCATCCTAAGGCTGCGACCGGATAAACCGGTCAATGAGATCGATACGCTTGGCCGCGTGGCGGAACTTTACAGTAATCAAATCACCCTACCTCGCGCCTGACACGAATTATGCCAAAAAGTGCTGAGAAGTATAGAGCTGCCAGTACGAGTAAGGAATAGCCATGGAGCGCTGTACTTGCAACGACATTCAATCCTGTATATAAATATTTAGGCCTGCCAGGTTCATCGTTCCGAGGCTAATTAACTCGGGTGTTTTGCTCAAACAATTACGTTATTGTCGGGGCTCCGAGCTTCTCACCACGACGAATTGATTTCGGAGGGTTGATTGTATGCCTGTCAAAATCCTCATCGCGGACGATCACGAAGTCGTGCGCCAGGGAATCCGCACGATCTTATCGGCGCGTCCGGATTGGGAAATCTGCGGTGAAGCGGTCAATGGCCAGGAAGCGGTCAGACTCGCGAAGGAACTGCACCCTGACGCGATTATTATGGACATCACCATGCCGGTGATGAGCGGTCTGGACGCGGCCCGCCACCTCACAAAAAATCCCCCCAGCCCTCCGATCCTGATTTTTACGATGCATGAATCGAGAAGCTTGGCGGAGTCCGTCAGAGAAACGGGGGCGAAGGGCTTTGTGTTTAAGTCGCGCGCCGCCCGAGATCTGATCCAAGCGCTGGAAGCATTATTGAGCGGCGGTTCTTACTTCGGGCCGGATAAGGACAGAGGCTCCGGGGGGGGCGAGGTTGCGAATCGAAGTATCAGCTTCTTTCGGGCGATCGATTTCGTGCGTGGCTTGATTTTCGCTTCTTAAGGGCGTGGCGACCGGTAGGGTCAGCCGAAATTTTAGTTAAGCCGCTGGACACGCGAGTTTCCAGAAGGTCCAGAGCCTGTGACAGCGATTGTCTGTTTTTCCAGAAATCCTTCCATAAATCTCCGACCGTCTTTAGCCTACTGCCCAAGGTATTTATGTTCCATCGATCGGCGGCGAAGTCTTCTTTCAGCTCGGCTGGGGTGACCGGCGTGGACACCGGCGCGCCCGGATAAGCTCGCGCGGAATACACGGTCGCGAGCGGCTTACCGCGCGCGTTTTGCAGTGCGTCCATCAAAACTCTTCCACCGGGCCTCTTTCTGACGATGCGCTCGAAAGTAATCAAGCCGGGCAATTCGTCGGCGGCCATGCGGCCGACCAGCTCCGCAAAGACCCGCGTCTGTTCGTAGGTATATTGGGGCTCGAGAGGCACAAAGATATGAAAACCGGATGCGCCTGACGTTTTCAAAAAGGAAACCAAGCCAATCGAATCCAGAATGCCGTGGATGGAGCGGGCAATTTTTAACACGGTGGTGAATGAGGTGCCTGGGGTGGGGTCCAGATCAAAGAACACATAGTCTGGAGAGTCTTGCGATTCAGAGCGGCTAGACCAGGGATTGTGATCGATGCACCCAAGGTTTGTGAGGTACAAGAGGGCCGCGAGATCATTGGCCATCACGTAGGGCATGTCGCGCCCGCGCTCGTCGGAGTACACCGTGGCGCGTTCCAGCCAATCGGGCATGGATTCCGGCGCTTCCTTCTGAAAAAATGCTTTTTCGCGAATACCGTTTGGATAGCGACGCAATACCATGGGCCGGTCTTTTAGAAAGGGAAGCATCAAATGACCGACGCGGGCGTAGTAAGCAAGCAAGTCGCGTTTGCGGATGGTGCTTTCAGGAAAATACACTTTGTTGAGATGGGTGAGGTGGAGGGCTTTTCCATGTACCTGGATATTTAGAGTCTCAGTGGTTGCATTGAGAATCTGTGATTCGGCGGTGTTGCTGGCATTGGATTCGCCAGCGTCGCTGACTGGTGATCGCGGCTTTTCGGTGTGAGGTACTGTCGCGACAGAACTGGCGCTTGTGTTCCTGGATTTGCGCACCGTTGCGCCACTGCGCTCAGGATTTTGTGCAAGGTCTGGCTGCAGATCCGCGGATTCCTGAAAAGCCCCCTCCGGATTCGATTTGTCACCGCCCGCGGCTGACACCGTGCACTCCTCCGGCGCTAAATCCGTTCGCAGCGCTAAGAAAACCGGTGCGCGAAGGCGCAAACCGTCTGTCCAATTCCCATATTTAATTCTAGCGACGAGTTTAGGTTGTACCCACTGGATGGCTTCTTTTAGTTTTGGAGGAGTTCGAAAAGCGCTTTTCGATTGGGGGAGTTGTTGCATCCGATCAAAGACACTTTTTTGCCTGGCGCGATCGAATCCGGTTCCGACGCTGCCGATAAATTTGATTTCCGATCCGTCGTAAAGCCCCAGCACCAAGGCTCCAAAGAATTCGCGGGTACGCCGTGGAGCTGTCCATCCGCAAATGACGGCGTCAAGTTCATTCACAATCTTGAATTTCAGCCACAGCGAAGTCCGCTGGCCCGCATAGGAACTGTTTCTCTTTTTTCCGATAATTCCTTCCAAGCCTTGCAGCCGGGCGGCCTCGTACAATTCCTTGCCCTTTTCGATTTCGTGCTCGGAATAACGGATGTGAACGTTGGGGCGCAAAATTTGTTTGAGCAATTCCTTGCGCTTCTCGAGCGGGGTTTTTCGGAGATCGTAGCCATCGCAATACAGCAAATCGAAAGCGTAATAGGTGGCCGGAATTGAATCGAGCAAGGCACGCGAAGGGTTCCGGACCCCCGAGCGGTTTTGCAGTTTTTGAAATACGCTGCGCCCGGCGTCGTCGAGCGCCACGATTTCGCCGTCGAGGATGGCTTCGCCGGCGTCAAGTCGACTCGCGAGATCGCGGACCTCCGGGTATTCGAGAATAATTTCTCTGCCGGCGCGCGAGCGCACCGCAACCTCGCCTTCGGCGACAAAAGCGAGGCCACGAACTCCGTCCCACTTCACTTCATACAGCCAATCAGGATCGGAGAAGGGATTCTCGCTAAGGGAGGCCAAGGTGAGCGAAACAGCGCCGGGCATCGGCGCCTTTCGGGCACCTGGAAGAGAACTTATGATGTTGGACTCTGCCGGGGCCTGGGCTTCGCGACCGAGCTTAACGTCTTCGAGAGTGCGACCTGAAACGATGGATGTAGCATGCTTCTCGGCGTCCCATTGGGGATCGGCGAATTCATCGCGATGCTTGATCAGCAGCCATTCTTTTTTTTCTTTGGAGTTTTTTAGCTCCACGAGGACAAAACTTCCGCGGATCTTGTTGCCGTACAGAATAAATTTCAGCTCGCCACGTTTTAGCTGCGCTTCGGCATCAAGGTGGCCTTCCAGTTCATAGGTTCCTTGATCCCAAATAATGACCTCGCCGCCTCCGTATTGACCTTTCGGGATGACGCCTTCGAATTTGCGATACTCCAGAGGATGGTCTTCAACGTGAACAGCTAGTCGTTTGTCGTCCGGATTCAAGGATGGGCCTTTAGGGACGGCCCAGGATTTCATTACACCGCTCACTTCCAACCGCAAATCATAGTGAAGACGCGTGGCGGCATGTTTCTGAATGACGAACAAGGTTTTACCGCTGGCGGAAACGCTGCCCGAGGGTTCCGGAGTGCGTTCGAATTGGCGCTTTTTGCGGTATTCTTCGAGTTTCTTCATTGCGTAATCCGTCGTGGGTCACAAAGAGTGACGCCGCGCGGCCATCACCAAGGAATTAAAGTATGCGCTCGCGGGAGGAAAGTCGAGCTGACTCCAACGTGTTTTCCATTGGTGGTGAGTTTCGATTCAGTGGCCAAAAACCAGGTGGGCCGATTTACTTGGATGAGGCCGAGGAAAGCAAAGCAACCGGAAAGTGTTGAAGAACGTCAGCCAGCCTGATCGATATCTGTCCGTCGGCTTCGTGGCCTTCGACGGATTCATAAGTAAAAATATTTCGCCAGGAGGTTGCTCGGCCGGGAAGGGTGATCGAGGTGTTTCCCCAAAACTGTTGTCCCGCGCTGCGATCTTTGTGGAGCCCGGAGGCTGCAAGCCATTTGGGAGCGACGATAAGTACGGGTTGATTTTTCCATATTCGAAAGAACGCGGTGACGTTTGCGGTTCGTGCTCCGGAAATCTTTGCCGGTACAAATTGGCCGTCGGTAAAAAGTTCCCGGGCTTGCTGGCGAAAGGCCAGGGCTTTGGAAATCAGAAAAAGTTTTAGCCGTCCGTCCGGCCAGTTGCTGCAAAGCTCGTTCGCAAACTTGGTGTGGTCTTGTTGGGGCCCGCGAGTCAGGCTCTTCAAGAGTGCAGTTCGCTTAGTGAAATCGACGGTACCGCGATTGTCAGGGTCCACCAGCCGAAGGTCCCACAGCTCAGAGCCTTGATAAAAATCCGGAACGCCGGGAGAAGTGATCTTAAGCAACGTCTGGCTAAGGCTATTCAACATTCCATAAAATGCCGTTTGCTCGTGGAAGTCGCGAAAATTATTCAGGAATTCCGTGTTTTGCTCGTCGAGAATGGCCGCGACAAATTTTTTCAAGCCTTCTTCGTGGGCTGCGTTGGGGCGTGTCCAGCGGGTGTGTATCATGGCTTCGCGGACGGCTTTTATGGCGTAGGACTGCAACCGCTCCAACACCGAAGGCAGTTCACTATTTTCCAGTGGCCACATGCCTAGAAGCGTCTGATATAAAAAATACTCCTCGTTGCGGTCAGGAATTGGCGGGCCATCCCCGGTCACCCGATGTTTATCGTTCAGCAGCGCCCAAAGGGTGAGGCGTTGCCGCCACTCGGCGGGAATTTCGGACAAGACGCTGATGCGCGCGCGCACGTCCTCGGCGCGCTTGGTATCGTGAGTGGAACTGGCGTTCATGGAATGGGGCCACTGCGTTTGTCGGGCGGAGATAAATTCAAAAAACTCTTCGGGTCGAACGGCCTCAGGGGAAGGGTCTCCGCCGACCTCGTTCAGCGAAAGTAGCGGTTGATATACGTACAGTGCCGTGTCTTCCAAACCCTTTGCGACGATCGGTCCGGTGAATTGTTGCCAACGCAGCACAAAGCTCAAACGCGCTTCGCGATAGTCTGGCAAAACATGAGCGGGATTTGAAAGCAGCAGCACGTCGCGCAAGAAATCAAAGCATTGGGGGTTTAAAGTGGGTTTACGCTCTCGGGCCTGAGCGATGGCCTCTTCCAATATTCTGGTGGCCTCGGCGGGCAAATCAAGATTCCGGATGTAGGTTCGATAGATGGGCAAGCAAGCGGTGGTTTCAATGAGAGCTTCGCTCAATTCCTGGCGCGGCAAGTCGCGCGCATAGCGAGCCTGGGCGGCGATTTCGCCGAGCTGGCGTCCCAGAGAGCGCATCTCCACGGCTAGAATGGTGCCCATCACCAATTTTTTCTTTTGATACAAGACATCGCTGAACTTCAAGTCTCGGCCGATGAAGTCCGAGTAGATACGGTCGATTTCCTGCGCACTTTCGGGTCGCACCAATACGCGATTGGCGAAATTCAGATAGTCGTAACCGGTGGTCCCGGCTACCGGCCAGTCCGCCGGCAAATTCTCGTTGCGGGCCAGGATTTTTTCGACCAGGACGTAAGCTGGGGCTCCGGGTTGCGCCGCGCCTTCCGCCCGCAGGCGATCCTGCAAACGTTTCAAATATGCGAGTGGATCGCGAAGACCATCGATATGGTCGATGCGCAGTCCGACCACGGCGCCGCGAGAAATCAACCGGAAAATCAGACCGTGGGTAGCCTCGAAAACCTGAGAGTCCTCAACGCGCATTCCGACCAGATCGGTAATGGTGAAAAAACGCCGGTAATTTATGGTTTCATTTACGTTCTGCCAGTAGGCCAACACGTAATACTGTTCGCCAAGCAGGCGCTGCAAACTTGAGAAACTGCCCGCGTCGCCTTCTTTACCATTGAAGCTGGCGAGATTCTCCTCGATGAATGCCGCGACTCCCTCGGCGCCCTCCACTAGTTGTTTCAGGCGTCCGCGGATGGATTCGAAACGCACGCGTTTATCCGAAGGGGACTCAACCGGTGACGTGTCGCGGTCCGAAATTGCGGATAGCGCGGCGACGATTCCCTGGTACTCCTGATACGCAGAGGAATTTTCGTCCAGCAAGGCTCGCAGTCTTCCGATGCGGTGACTCAGGACAGAGCGATAGGTGCGCGGAGCGAGGGGGAAGGCGGATTCGAAATATTCGATGGCGAGTTTGCCGTCGCGATAGCGAAGTTTGAGCTCACCGTTATCCAGCGCTTCTCCGAAGGGGCGACCCAGAATGGGCAAAAGTATTTTGTTGTCGAGGCTGCGGGACTGGGGATGCCAGTCGATATCGAAGTAGGATGAGTAGGCGGAGTCGGGTCCGTTTTCCAGTACGTCCATCCACCACGGATTTTCGCTGCTGGCGGCCATGTGATTGGGAACAATATCGAGCAGCAGCCCCATGCCGCGCTTTTCCAGTTCGCCCAGAAACAGTTCAAAATCTTGCTCGGTACCCAAGTCCGGATCGAGGCGATTGGGATTGGTGACGTCGTAACCGTGACCGCTGCCGCGGCGGCTGGTGAGAATGGGAGAGGCATAAATTTCAGTGATTCCCAACTCCCGCAAGTAGTCGAGAATTTTCGTGGCGTCTTTGAATGTAAAATCTTTATTAAACTGCAGTCGATAGGTGGCCAGCGGAATGCGCATCGAAGCCATAAATTATCAACCGGCCAAAATGCGCAGACCCTCACCCAGGACGGTCAATTCCTTCATCCAACTGACGGCTTCGGGGTCGTTGGTTTCCGCAGCGGCGCGGCGATCCTCAATGGCTTTCCGCAAGGGCGCGTAGGAGATGTTCTGCGCTTCCCACAAGGTGACGGGGAATGGGAGAGTTCGCACCACGTCTAACTGCCTTCTAAATCTTTGGACGGTTTCAAGATCGTCGGGGTGATCCGCGAAGCGCGATGCCTGAGCTTCCAGGCGCTTGCGTAAAGCGAATTCCAGCGTGGTGGTATCCAAAGGAACCTGGCTGGTGGAGGCTTCTTTAAGGAAGCTCTGAATGTTGTCGCCATCCACGTCGGAGCGCTCGAAGGCCTGTCGCAGTTGGCTGTTGATAGCGATGTCCGCGGCAGCTTTAAACGCCGGAGGTACAGGGATGGTCAACGAATTCAGGAAGCGAATCAGGGGAGCCTGGTTCTCGTAAATCGTCCGGTAAGCAGCTGCGGCGGAGGTCAACGAATCATTCAGGATCAAGCCGACAATTTTTCGTTGCTCGTCGCGGAACAGGGAACTCAGCGAAAAAGAATGTTGGCTGAATTCCTCATCGAGGATTCTGATGACCGCGGCGGTGTCGGCTTTCGAGAAACACTCGGTCAATCGGTCCTTAGTCTGATCGTAACGCTCCTGCTCGTAGGAGTGGCGTACGCCGCCGGTCACGTTGTGGTCACCGAGATGCAGCACACCAAAAGTCATCATCGCGGATTCGCGAGTAATTTCTGAGCTGAAGCGCGCGCGTCCGATAGCCAGCCGCAATTTACCTTCCGCTTCCAAAGAATATTGCTCGCGGTCCACGTCATAGCAGTAGATGCCGGTCTTCTCACTGTAATTTTCAAACAGCGAGCTGATCGCGTAATGACCTGCGAGCTTTTCGATATTCACCGAAGCGGGTTTCACCCACTTTTCATAAATTTTCGCGCCGTCGCCGTGCTCCGGGAGATTGCTTTTTGCCAGACGCAGACACTCCAAAAATCCGGACTCAATTTCCGGCCCCAGAAATTCCTTGGCCAGTTCCACTGCTCGTCCGGCGTAGTGGATGACCTGCACGGTTTCCAGTCCGGAGAGTTCATCGAAGAACCAGCCGCAACTGGTGTACATCAGCATGGCGTGCCGCTGCATTTCGAGCAGTTTTAGGACGGTCACCTGCTCATCAGGGCTCAAAGGATGAGCACTATGGTCGTGGAAGAAAGCTTCCACGGTGGCGTCCGAGCGGTTGAGAATTACGTTGATGTATTGATCTCTGGCGGCCCAGGGATCTTTAAGTAAAGGGCCAGCTCTCTCTTCAAAAACAGGCTTCAGCGCATCGCGCAGCCAATCGAGGGCGGCACGCAGGGGCGCTCGCCATTCCTGATTCCAATCTCCGTGACCTCCGGAATTGCATCCACAATTGGAGCGCCAGCGCTCCACGCCGTGAACGCAACTCCAGGAGCTTTTGTCCACGATTTCCACGAGGTGATCGGCGGGGTAGCGCTCCAGGAATTGTCCGTAATTGGTCAGTTCCGCCAATTTTTCATTTTCGATACGCTGCAGCGCATAGGTCAGAGCCATTTCGCCGAAGCGATGATGATGACCATAGCTTTCGCCGTCGGTGGCGATGTGCGAAAGTTGCGGCCAATCGCGGGCGTCTGAAAAGCCGCTGACCAGGCGATCCGCGAACCTTCTCCCATCGTCCAACAATTTTTCGAACGCGACCCCCTGCGATATAGGTCCGTCATAGAAAAAGACGCCGATGGTTTTTTTCGAGGGGAGGGTAACTGAGTACGCGCGACTGGGATCGATGCGGTCCCCAGTTACATCTTTCCAGCTTCGGCCACTCTTGCGGCGCACCCGCTTGGCCTGGCGGGGTGCCAGGATGGTGTACAAAATTCCGTTTTCGGCTAGTACTTCCAAGGTTTCAGTGTCCACAGCCGTTTCAGGCAGCCACATGCCTTCGGGGCGGCGCTTGAAGCGGTATTCGAAATCCGCGATGCCCCATTTCACCTGGGTAACTTTGTCGCGCCGGTCGGCCAGCGGCAAGATCATGTGGTTGTAAGCCTGCGCGACCGCCGAGCCATGCCCGCCGAACTTGGCGGCGCTCATTTTGTCGGCCTCCTGCAGGGCCGCGTACACCCGGGGAGCTTTTTCGTCCAACCAGGAGAGCAAAGTAGGACCGAAGTTAAAGCTCATCAGGCTGTAGTTGTTCACCAAGCTGATGATGCGCTGGTCATTGTCGAAAATGCGCGAGGTTGCATTCGGCGCGTAGCATTCGGCGGTGATGCGTTCGTTCCAGTCGTGGTACGGATAGGCGGAATCCTGAAGCTCGATGGCTTCCAGAGAAGGATTTTCTCTGGGCGGCTGGTAAAAATGTCCGTGCACACAAACGTATCGCATGATTACTCCGGGATTGAGTTCAGCCGTTCGAATACCACGAACGACTGTGCCGCCAAATTGAATTTCGATGTCTCCGTTGCCTGCAAAATCTTAGGTATGGAACTTCCCGGCCCGCGCCATTCGCGGCCGGCAGAATCAAGGCGCAAGGTCCAGGGACCCGGCGGCAAATTCAGAAGCTCCGCGGTGCGGCCGATTTTGCCGAATTCAAAAATGGCCGCCAACATTTTAGAACTGGGGCCACCCACAATCATAGTGATGGCGGTGTCCTTCTCGAAAATCTGAACAATGCTGGAACCGCCTAGCCCGTGTTCGTGCCTGATGCCGAAGAGTTCACGATAGAGAGCCAGGAGTGTGCGATGTGGCTCCTGGTTTTTAAGATCGTGATGCAACTTTGAATTTAAGAACGTTTGCTGGTCCTGAGGATCCGGAATTTTGCCTTCCCACGCGAAGGCAGCGAATTCTTCCTGGCGTCCTTTGCGCACTGCTTCGATCAGCGCCGCATCGCCGTGACTCGTAAAATACTGGAACGGGGCCTCCTCACCGTATTCTTCCCCCATAAATATCAGTGGAATAAATGGGGCCAAGGCCGTTACTCCCGCGGCTAGTTTCAGTCCTTCGAAGTCGAGCAGGGCACTGAGGCGTTCGCCCCGCGCGCGGTTGCCAATTTGATCGTGATTCTGAGTACATACTACGAAACTCGATCGCGGCAATCCGGAGGGACGATTTCCATGCTTGCGTCTCCTGAAATTCGAATGCTGGCCCTGGTAATACCAGCCATCGCGCATGGTGTTGGCCAGATGCTGCAATTCGCCAAAATCCGCATAGTAGCCGGCGCGCTCGCCGGTCAGCAGGGAGTGAAGCGAGTGATGAAAGTCGTCGCTCCATTGCGAATGCAAACCGTATCCGCCCTGTGCAGGTGGTTTGAGTATGCGCGAATCGTTCAGGTCGCTCTCGGCAACCAGATGCAGCTTGCGATTTACACGTCGTTCCAGGGACGCAACGGCGGTTTGGAGATCCGCCAGGAAATGGGAGGCGCTGAAATCAAAAATTCCGTGTACGGCGTCCAACCGCAACACGTCGATGTGAAATTTGTCCAGCCACTGCAGAGCATTGTCGATGAAGAAGCGTCTTACCGGCTCGCTGTCGGCGGAGTCAAAATTGATCGCCTTACCCCACGGCGTTTGATATTTGTCTGTAAAGTACGGACCGTAGTCATTGAAATAATTGCCCTCCGGTCCGAGGTGGTTGTAGACCACATCCAACGCGACTGCCAAGCCCTGAGCGTGGGCGGCATCGACAAACTTCTGAAGGCCTGCGGGGCCTCCGTAATTGTTCTGTGCGGCAAAAGGCTGTACCCCGTCGTATCCCCAGTTGCGCGGCCCGGGACATTGCGCCACCGGCATTAACTCCACTGTGGTAATTCCCAGATCGCGCAGGCCGGGCAAATGCGGAATAAGGGCTTCAAAGGTTCCTTGCGGAGTGTAGGTGCCAACGTGAAGCTCGTAAAAAACGCTATTTTCGATCTGCAGCCCACTCCACGAAGCGTCCGTCCATTGGAATCCATCAAGGTCAACAACCTGCGAAGGACCATGGACGCCTTGCGGCTGGAAGCGCGAAGCGGGGTCAGGCCGTTCCCGGCCATCGTCGAAGCGATAAAAATATTGTGAGTCGCCGGGTGCGTCTGTGACGTTGGTGGTGAAATATCCCGAGTCCAGTTTGTCCATGGCGATTACCCGGTCAGGCTTGCCAACCAGATGTAGGTTCAAGCTTTTGGCAGCCGGAGCCCAGACGACGAATTTCCAGCCACCCTGCGGAAGGGGCGCCGGGCCGATGGACGAAATGGAGATCGAGTCACTCACTTATAACGAATCCTGATTTAAAGCTTGAGTTGGCGAAAATGAACGGCAGCGATTGACCTGGCTGCGTCGCACGGCTACAAAATCGGAAAAAGCATAAGGTCTGCTTTATAAATAAAACATACCATCTTCCCTGTAACGCATATGTTAGTTCATCGAAGTAAGATCCAGTGCGCCACCAAAGTGGGACAGTTCGCCGTGGAATCACCGCCTGTAAACCGATGCGTGCATCTAAAATCGTATAAGGGGCTGAACCCGAGGCCGGCCAGACTTATGACATCGCAATCGTTCGCGTTATTTCTGCTGATATGCTGCCTCCTGTTTGCCGCGGGGACACGGGCCTATGACAAGGAACTTGAGGCCCGTGCCATTCACGATGCCTACGTTTTGGGTCAGCGCAATGACAAAGCTACAGGCGATTTGCTTGGTCCTTATATGGCGCAGATCACCGAGCCGCAAAACGGGGCGCACATCGCGATGATCGAACTGCAAACACCGTTCGCGCAAATCGTTGACCAAACGCGACAGAAAACCGGCTCTGGCTATTCCGAAGAGCAAGCCACCCAAGATTACCGACAGCATGGAAACACGGTGAAAGTAAACATTGTGATCATGTTGCCGGCAGCCTACCCGCAGTCGGCCGAAGGGCCTGCCACTGACGCTCCCGCTCCGGCCACTGGGCCGGAAAAGAGCGCCATGCGGCCGGAAAACTTTTGGCAAAACTTTCAGTTCCACCTAAAGCAAAACGGGAGGTCCATCCCGTCTCGTGGGATCAGCAACCAGCCCATCCATTCCACAGCGACGGACAAGGCCCCGGCGGTCCTGGATGGCGAGAATGTGTGGCTGGAGTTTGATGTCAAGGACGTATCTTCCGATATAGCGGTCGTGGAGGTGGTTACGCCCGAGGGCAAAACCATCAAGGCGACCTTTGACCTTAAGAAGCTTCGGTAGGACGGCGGCTCGTCAGGTTTGCAGACCCTGCCTCAGTCCATGGCACTACCTGTCCGATGGTACAGGTAGGCGCCACTGATTGGTTTGAGATGCGGATTTGCTGGCAAGTTAAAGCGTTGACTGTGCAAGATTTACGTTCGGGTCACCAAAACTTCTTTGCCCTCAAGTACAGGTAGGCCGTAAGTCTAAGAAGCCGTTGGAGAAACCAGTGGTCCGCTACCTGCAATCACCCGAACCATCAGGAACGTTCTTAGCAGGAGGGTTCCGTGAAGGTTTTTCTGGCGTTGATCGTCCTTGCAGCACTACTCTCCGCAGTTTTGTTAGGCAGCAACACCCACGCGATGGCCACGATTGCTCGATCGTTTTGCGCCGCATCGACCGCCATTTTTGCCTGCGCTGCAGTTGTAGGGCTGGTATCGCGTTCCCGAATCTAAGCTCTTCCCTTTTTACGGCTTTGCCGGTATTGCCCACCTAGTGCCTCCGGGATAGTATGAACCGCCGCTGGCGTGACCCCTTCCGTCCGGCCCTACCATCTATGATCGTTGTGATAAGCGGCCCATCGAACCGGTTGAACCTCTTGAATCCACCTTTGGCGGCAGTTTAGATGTCCGCGACGACCGACCCTGCTGGCCAGAAGTTTCACCAGGCGTGGGCCACACGAGTACAGTCGCTTCGTAACATACCTCCCGTTTTACGAATTATCTGGGATTCCAGCCCGTCGGTAGTCGCCTGGGGCCTGGTTATCCGTGCGATTACGGCACTTTCCCCGTTGGGACTGCTAGCTGTAGCTCGTTTGATTATCGACGCAGTGGTCGCGCACATTTCCCGAGGAACAGCGCTCAGGCGCGATTTTTGGTGGCTCGTGGGCCTGGAATTCGGCTTGGCGTGCCTGACTTCCATCCTGAACCGCATCGTGGATTATTGCGACACCCTGCTGGCCGACAAATTCATTCGCCATATCAGTGTGCGCATCATGCATCACGCGTCCCGGTTGGACCTTGCGTCCTATGAAGATCCGCTGTTTCACGACAAACTGGAGCGCGCCCGTGTGCAAGCGACGGATCGTTTGGGCATGGTTCAGCAGTTGGGGCGGCTGGTTCAACAGGTTATTACCACTGCGACCCTGGCAGCCAGCATTCTATTATTTTCGCCGTGGCTACTGCTGGTGCTGATCCTGTGCGTGATACCGGCGTTCCTGGGCGAAAGCCATTTCGCGTTTCTCGGTTACGCGTTGGCGTTCCGGCAAACTCCGGTGAAGCGGCAGATCGACTATCTGCGGTTTTTGGGAGCGAGCAAAGACAGCGCGAAGGAGCTAAAGCTTTTCGGGCTTAGCAAATTTCTCACCGATCGCTTCAAACAGCTGTCTGACGATATTTATGTGCAGAATGTGGCGCTGGCGAAGCGCCGGCTGGTGGCCAGCGCAATGCTATCGACTCTGACCACCGTTGGATACTACGGCGCGTACGCCTACGTTATTCTGGAAACGATAGAGGGCAAGATGAGCGTGGGCACGCTCACGTTCTTGACCGGGGCCATCGCAGGGGCCAGCGCCAACCTGCAATCGATATTCTCGACTTTTTCGAGCATCGCGGATCAGTCGTTGTTCCTGACCGATCTGCTGCAATTTTTCGCGGTTCGGCCCACGGTTTATTCCAAACCCAACGCTTTGAAGACTCCGCGGCCAATAAAATTGGGCATCGAGTTTCGCGATGTAAGTTTTTCTTATCCCGGAGGCGGCCGCCCGATTCTGCGAAATTTGAATTTACATTTGCGGCCCGATGAGCGGATCGCGTTGATCGGCGAGAACGGCGAGGGCAAAACCACTATCGTGAAATTGCTGACGCGCCTGTACGATCCGACCGCGGGGCGAATTCTTCTGGATGGGGTGGATCTGCGCGAATACGACCTGGAAAATTACTCCAGTAACATCGCGGTGATCTTCCAGGATTTCATGCGCTACGACATGACCGCGTGGGAAAATATCGCCGTTGGTCAAATCGGGGCACGCGAGAATCTCGCTCAGGTGGAATTAGCGGCGCAAAAGAGTCTGGCCGAAGGGGTGATCAAGAAACTCCCCAAAGGCTACGATCAAATGTTAGGGAGGCGGTTCGAGACCGGCGTGGATTTGTCTGGTGGAGAATGGCAAAAGGTTGCGCTGGCACGCGCGTATTTGCGCGACGCACAAATTCTGGTGCTCGACGAACCAACCGCGGCACTGGACGCGCGATCCGAGCACGAGGTATTTGAGAGATTTGCCGAGCTGACGAAGGGTAAAATGGCCCTGCTGATCTCTCATCGGTTTTCCACGGTGAAAATGGCCGATCGCATTATTGTGCTGGAACGCGGTTTAATCGCTGAAGAGGGCCGCCACGACCAGCTCATGGCACACGGCGGACGGTACGCTGAGATGTTTGAGATGCAGGCTGCGAGTTACCGCTAACGTGACCCGTTTCTCGACGCAAGAACATGACTGAAGATCCAATCAGCCCGATCCAAAATCCGAACACGGACCCGCCGCCGGCCCCGGAAGTGTGGCCCGACACTGCCGAGCCCGTCGCAGAGATTGAGCCTGCGCCCGCAGTGGTCGCCGATCGGCAAGCGACGTTGGAACAATTGCGCGATCAGGCACGCGCCGTGTCCAAGGATTGGAACATTACCAGCCGCCAGTCGTTTAACCTGACACTCGATAAAAAGCGTCAAAAGGCGGCTCGCGCGATTTTAGGCACGATTCGAAAGAGCACGGCCGCGGAACAACGCACTGCCGCAGCTGTGGCGGGGCAGCTGGCGGCCAACAACCAGCGCCTGCTGCGCTCTACATCCCTGGACATTCGCAATTCGTTGCGTTCGAAACTAACTTTTCCTCAAGTGCAGCTCAGCGCCGGAGCAGAGCAGAGGGAAGAAATTCCCAGAGCGTATCTGGCGGCAAAAACGTATTTGAGCGCTGCGAAGTTCGTCTTTGAGGAAGCAGCGTTCATCGAGTTTATCGAGGCGGCGCAAGAAGGGGCGTACTTCGAAGTCGCGGAGATCTGGCTGCTCAAGCAGATGCTTGAACTGGTGCTGTTCGAGAGATTCGCTGAGCTCTCGGCCGCCACCAAGGTGAACGGCGCAGAAAATGCTGGAGCCAGTGCGACGAGTCGTTCCGAGGGGCTCTCGTCCGCGATTGAGAATCTGCGCAAGTTAAGCGATAACGATTTTAAGGCGGCGTTCCTGGCCCTCAGTCGCACCGAATCGATTCTGCGCGATGACCCGGCGAAAGCGTACTCGGCCATGGATCTGGAGAGTCGCGGAAATTATCATTCGGCGATTCAGGAATTCGTTCGCGGTTCCAAAGCTGACGAATTCACGATTGCGCGGCTGGCCGTGGATCTCGCCGGCCAAGCTCGCGTGCAGTTTCGTTCCATACCGGTGACTCGTGATCGCCGTGGACACGTGGGTTATTACCTGGTTGATCGTGGCCGCCAGATGCTGCAAAAACGAATCGAATATCGAGCGCAGGGATTTAAGCAGATCACCGAAGCGTTTCACGACGCGCCGGAGCTACTTTATTTCATCAGTCTTGAGGTGCTGATCGTTGCAATCATGGCTTTTGTGGTGAGTGGCACTCGCGTGGGTGTGCCGCTGATTGCCGCGACACTACTTTTGTTGTTGCCTACGAGCGATGCCGCGCTGGAAATCATCAATCAATTAGTGACCTTCCTCATTCCCGCGCAAGCGCTGCCCAAGCTCGATTTTTCCAAGGGTATTCCAGACGATTGCATCACCATGGTGGCGATCCCAACCCTGCTCATGAATGAGGAGCAGATTCGGGACCTGGTGCGAACGCTGGAAATACGCTACGTGGGCAATCGCGATGCAAATTTGTTTTTTGCGTTGCTCACCGATCCACCGGATTCCCGCGAGCGTTTTGATGATAAAGATCAGCATGTTTCGCTGTGCTCAGGCCTAATCGAGGAACTGAATCAAAAATACGCCGACACCGGAGTGCGGCCTTTCTATCACTTCCACCGTCACCGGATATTCAACGAAGTTGAAAATACCTGGATGGGTTGGGAGCGCAAGCGCGGCAAGCTGCTGGATTTCAACGAACTGTTGCGCGGAGAGACTGACAAATTTCCGGTCAAGGTTGGTGACCTTTCGATCCTGACGCGGGTGCGCTACGTGATCACGCTGGACTCGGACACCCAGTTGCCGCGAGACAGCGCGCATCGGCTGGTAGGAGCCGCGGCGCATCCTCTCAACCGCGCCGAAATTAATCCGGCGACCAATACTGTGCAGCAGGGCTATGGCGTTCTTCAGCCTCGCGTGGGGATCAGCGTGCATTCCGCGAATCGTTCCCGACTGGCATACATCTATTCCGGTCAAACGGGATTGGATATATACACGCGCGCGATTTCAGACGTTTACCAGGATTTGTTCAGTGAAGGAATTTTCACCGGGAAGGGCATTTACGACGTCGATGTGTTCCGGCAAGTGCTGGGGCAGAGATTCCCCTCCAATGCCATCCTTAGCCACGATTTGATCGAAGGCTCCTATGCCAGAACCGCATTACTTTCCGACGTAGAAATCATCGATGACTACCCGTCGCATTTCGGTGCGCACAGCCGGCGGAAACATCGCTGGATTCGAGGCGATTGGCAGATTTTGCGGTGGCTGTTTCCGCGCGTGCCGGATGCCAATGGCAAGCTCATCAAGAACCCACTGAAATTCGTGTCCCGCTGGAAGATTCTGGACAATCTCCGTCGCAGTGTCACGGAGTTCGCCACTTTCGTTCTGCTGCTGGCGTCGTGGTTTTTTCTCCCGGCGCCAGCATCCTACTGGACCGCCGCGACCGTTGCTCTGATCCTGATCCCGCGATACACACAGTTTATTTTCTCGCTGTTGAGACTTGAAAATACCGGCCACACCTTCGAACATTTGAAACAAATCTTCGGAGACTTCATCACCGGTCAGGTAAACGTGCTGATCTTTTTTACTTTCCTGGCGCACCAGACCCTGGTCACCATGGACGCGATATTTCGCACCGTGGTTCGGCTGACAGTCACGCATCGCAACCTGTTGGAGTGGGAGACCGCGGCGCAGTCCGAGATGGAAGTCAAAGGGAAGACCCCGGTAGATGTGTATCTTGACTGGACGCCGGTGGTCACGGTGGTGATCGCCGCTTTGCTTGCCAAGTTCCGGCCGCACGCTTTGTGGGCGGCCTCGCCAATTTTAGTTTTGTGGCTGTTTTCAAAACCTATTGCCCGGTGGCTGGATCGCCCCATGGTTTCGGGCCGCAGTGAAATTACCACCGATGACGAAAACTTTCTGCGCCGGGTGGCACTGAAAACCTGGCGATACTTCCGGACCTTTTCAACAGCGGAAGACCAATGGCTCATTCCCGACAACGTGCAGGGCAGGCAGCTCGAGATCGCTCATCGCATCTCGCCCACGAATCTTGGTTTGTTGTTGAATTCTCAATACGCCGCCTATGACTTGGGCTTCATCACCCTGAGACGCTACCTGGAAGAAACCAATCGCAGCTTTGTGCACGCCAAGCAGCTTCCCAAGTCGAACGGACATTTCTTGAACTGGTATGACACCAGGACGTCTACGCCGCTACCGCCGTTTTTTGTTTCCAGCGTGGACAGTGGCAACCTGGTGTGTTCGTTGCTCACGCTGAAACAAGGCTGTCTCGCCGCGGTCGATCAACCGGTTCTGTCAGAGTCGCTGTTTCGAAGCCTGCGGGATTATTTAGCGATGGCCGCGGAGGAATCAGGGTCGTCCGAGAAGACTCAAGGGGCGGCTTCCGCCAGGGCTTCGGTGGAAGGGTTGCGCGCGAAAATGAAGCCGCTGGGTGAAGATTTATCGCGCTGGATTGAAGCCTTACCTGAGTTGCAGGAGTCCGTGAAAAATGTCGCTGAGAATGCTCCTGCCTGCTGGTGGCTGCAAGAGGCCAATGGGTGCTTTCGCGACGTGCGTGACCTACTGGAAATGTTACTGCCGTGGACGCTCCCGGAATTCAATTCGCTGAGAACCTATTTTGACGACATGATACTTCCGAAGGTGGTCGGGAGCCTGACGATTCAACAGGTATCGGACTACGCGCAAAGACTTTCGATTCGGCTGGAACAATCCCTGGTCCTCAACCCGGGGGACAATTCCAAACAGGAAAAGATAAATGCCCTTCACGATCGTGTACGACAGTGCGGCGCGCACGCCGCCGCGATTCGCGAGGAATTATTAACTCTGGCGCGCGAGGCCGAAGAGTTGGCCAAGCGCATGGATTTTCGCCTGCTTTACGATTCGGGCCGCAACTTGCTTTCGGTAGGCTACGACGCCGACAAGAAACAATTGCTGGCAAGTTGTTACGATCTGCTCGCTTCCGAATCCCGAAGCGCCGTGTTCATCGCCATCGCCAAAGGCGACATTCCGCAAACGAGCTGGTTCCGGCTGGGCCGCGGCCACACACAATATTCCGGCAGGCGCGTCTTATTGTCGTGGACCGGTACGATGTTTGAATATTTGATGCCCAGCCTGTGGATGAAGACTTATCCGGCAACACTGCTGGAAAACACTTTACGTGGAGCGGTGGCGGGCCAAAGGAAATTTGTCGAACCGCTGAATATCCCGTGGGGAATCTCGGAAGGAGCTTGTAGCGAGAAAAACGATGCGGGTCATTACCATTATCACGCGTATGGGGTGCCTCCGCTGGCTCTCAAGGTGGAAGAGCCGGACCGCACGGTGATCACACCCTATGCTGCAGTCTTGGCGCTTAGCGTGGATCCCGTTACCTCGGTCAGAAATCTACGACGGATGGAAGCTCTAGGATGGCTTGGGGAATACGGATTTTTCGAATCGGCGGACTTCAAAGGAGCCACGCCCAGTTCACCCAAACCACCTGAAATGGTGTACTGCTGGATGGCCCATCATCAGGGCATGTCTCTATTGGCGATCAGCAATCTGCTGTCGGAATCGATTTTTCAACGCCTGTTCCACGAGGAAGTAATGGTAGCGGCCACCGAAAGACTGCTGCACGAACGTGTGCCGCTAACTTTTGAGATTCAGAAGGATAATCAGGCCGCGGCGTGATTTGGGCTTTTTGAACGGGTGATGGGAACTTCCACGGATGGGACGGTGTCCCGAAATGGGCCGGCAATTTCCATTTCGGACTAAGAACACCAATCTTTCAGTTCTCTTGTACAAAAGCACTTAACTTAAGTCGCCGTTAATAGCCTTCCATGGCCCCGGACGTGCCCTAGATTTCCCTCTGGGAGGAGTGTTTCGCATGCGTGCACTCTGGGAATTCTTCGCTTTCACTAGCGACTGGAGCTGAAGCGTGAGCGTGGCGCCGTCCTCCGTCCTTGACATTGCTGATCTGCTTAACCGCGTGGACGACGACCGGGAGCTTCTAGCCGAGCTTTTCTCTATATTTAAGTCGGTGGCTCCTGTCCATCTACAGCGTTTGAGCGAAGCGGTTACACTCGAGCAAGTCAAGAGCGTGCAGAGCGAGAGTCACACTTTGAAGGGTATGTTGCTAAACCTTTCGGCTGCGCGAGCGGCTTCCGTCGCGACGCACCTGGAGAGTTTAGGCAAAGCCCAGGAAGTGAAGGGCATGGCGCAAGCGTTCAGCGATTTACAAGCGGAAGTCGACCTTCTCGTGGTGCAGATGAACGGATACACCGCTGGGCCGAAACCATGAAGATCCTTGTCGCCGATGACGATATGGTGTCGCGGCGTATGCTCGAAAAAACGTTGCACAGTGCTGGTTACGAGGTCGTCGCGGTGCAAAACGGCTTGGAAGCGGCGGCGCAGCTTTGTAAGAATGACGGGCCGCGACTGGCGCTATTGGATTGGGAGATGCCGGAGTTGGATGGCCCTCGTGTATGCCGGCATGTGCGCAGGAATAAGGACCTGGGGTACGTGTACATGATCCTGCTGACTTCCAAAGGACTGAAAGCAGACGTGGTCGCGGGCCTTAGCGCGGGTGCTGATGACTACCTGACGAAGCCGTTCGACACCGAAGAATTGAAGGCCAGGTTGCGAACTGGCCACCGGATATTACATCTGGAAGGAAGATTGGTGGAGGCGCGCGAGAACATGCGCTTCAAAGCGACTCATGATGCTCTGACGTCCTTGTTTAACCGCGGGGTCATCATGGATCTCCTGGGCCGGGAGGTGTCCAGATCCCGGCGCGAGCACGTGCCAACGGCGATTCTGCTGTGCGACCTGGATCATTTCAAACGTATAAACGACACGCACGGCCATTTAATCGGCGATGAGGTACTGCAGGAGGCTGCACGCCGGTTCCTACTGTCCGTGCGATCGTATGACTACGTGGGGCGTTATGGGGGCGAAGAGTTTCTGATCATTTTGAATAATTGCCCGGCGGCTTCCGCTGCCGCGCGCGCGGAAGAAATTCGGTTGGCCATTTCCAGTTCTCCCGTGGAAACAGTTGGGGGCCCGCTGTCCGTCACATTGAGCATGGGCGTGCATCAGACCGACAACTGGGGTTCTCGGGCTGTGGAGGAATTGATGCACGAAGTGGATTCCGCTCTGTATGCCGCCAAAGCGGGTGGCCGCAATCGCATTAGTTTTGCAAAGCCAGAATCTTCCATGGAACTGCTTGCGGGCAAGGAGAGCGCTAAAGTACTTTCGTAGGTTCAAATTCCTGAATGGCGATACCCGAGAGCTGCTATAAGCCTTTATTCTTGGTCTGCATTTGAATCATCATTTGACGCATGGCGGCAGTCGACCCGGGAGAGCGTTTTTCCCGCCAAGCTTCCAGCCGTGTACAAGCATCTTCGATATTTCCAAACAAAAGCGGATTCTTGAATGCGCTGCGCCACGCCGGCACCACCGCGCGCATACGATCCCACACCACCCAGAGTTCTCCGTTGCTCTCGAAGAATAGTTCATCATTGATCAGCCCGCGGTTCAAGATGGAGGCGACCATATCCCAGTAGCTGATCACCATGCGAATATAAGTATTTTCCTCGCTGCTCTGCGGATATTTTTGCATCATCTCTTCGGGCGATTCAGGATGAAAATGTTCCACGAACCATGACCGAGCCTGACGCAATCGCGGTTCCCGCCGCATGTCATACAGTCGCAGCATCAAGTTCACTTCGTCGTAAGAGACTTGGCTCATAATTCGCTCCCTCGCTAACTAGTAGAATTGCCAGCTGTTACCGGTTGCGCGACCGCAGTGGGACCCGCTAACTCCAGTCGCTGAACGATCGAAACCGGAATGCCCTGACGTTGAAATTCGACGTGAATGCGACGCCGCAATTCCCGGGACACTTCATCCTGATGGTTGGGAACTGTACGCACTTGCAATCGAACTGTGGTGGCGTTGCGATCAAAACTCTGGACCCCCAAAATGCGTGGGCCGTCTACCAATACCGGAGTCCAGGAGGCGTCGCCGCGCATATCTGCAGCAGCCGACTCCAGGGAACGCAAGGTTTTATCGAGCGGGGCGTCCGGTGCCAATGCTATATCGACAAAAGCCTGCGACCAATCGCGGCTCAGGTTGCTGACTGTGCGAATATCGCCGTTTGCAATGGTCACCAAGGCTCCGCGGGCGTCGCGAACCACGGTTCGGCGTAAAGTGATGTGCTCAACGCGACCGATGGTGTCTCCAAATTGAATGCTGTCGCCCACGATGTATTGGTCTTCCAGAATGATGTAGCAGCCCGTGATTATATCGCGTACCAGGTTTTGCGCGCCAAATCCAATAGCCAGGCTGGCTAATCCGGCCAGGGTCGCAATCGGAGTAACGTTAATGCCGAACTCCGGGAGGGCCGTCAAAATGGCGATGCCCCACACGATCTTGGTCCCTGCGCTGAACAGCAGCCCAGCCAGGGTTCGCGTTTGCTGTTCGCGCATCTGGTCCGCGCGCGCGGCGGAAGAGGCTCGCTTGATGACGAGATTGGTTACCACTCGCAGCAAGCGGTTTAAAAGCAACGCCACGCCAAAGATACCTAGTAGATGTAAGCCGTTGCGGGCCGTAAATTCCGACCAATGCGTGAAGGTATAGGGCATAAACTTTACAGGATGGATGAGTATAACATTGGAGCTTAGAGAGGCGTTGAGGGTTGCGCTGGTCATACTCGTGCAGCGGTGGGGGTCCGATGTTCCTGGAAGATCGTCAGCGGCGTAAGTTTCTGGGCGCTTTATGCGTCTCCATTATTCCCGTGTTGTTTGCGGCGCCCAGGTTGCACGCGCAGCAAGACGCTCCGTCGCCACGCGCTCGTATCGGCGATCGCAAGCCCGGCGAGGAAGATGACGCAGCTTTGCCGCCGCCAGGATCACGCAAAGCGGCCTTGGAAGAGAATGAGAAAGACCTAAAGAAGAAAGTGGAAAAATTGTTTCAGTTGGCCACTGATCTAAAAAATGAAGTGGACAAGACTGACTCGGTCAAAGTTTTGTCGATCACCATGTTAAAAAAAGCTGACGAAATCGAAAAATTGGCTAAAGACATCAAAAATCGCGCCAAGGGCTGATTTTCCGCGCAATACAGCGGCACGCCTGGATCGCAGGAAGAATCGCCGAAGGGTGAACGCTGGTGCGCAGCCTGCTACAATCATCGCAAGCACCCGTGGCGTAACTGGATAACGCAACGGCCTCCGAAGCCGAAGATTGCAGGTTCAAATCCTGCCGGGTGCACCACCACCAACCGTCTGCATTCGTACATAGCTAACCCAGCCGACCTGCTGAGGGCACCTGCAAGGTTTCGAATGCTCTCGCAGGAACTTTCTCAAGCAAGCTGAAGCGTGACTGACCTGGTATTGAAGTTACAGAGCATCGGGGTGGAATTTTCTAGCGGTCGCGGACGCTGTGCTAGAATTCAAGCGCACGGATTACTTCTTCTTGCACGACCGCCACTCAGGAAGACACTACGCCTTTGGTTCCGACTGAACAACTTCTTAAGGCCAGCGAAGAAAATTTTTGTGTAATCGCCAATTACATCCCGACCCTGGTATGGATGGCCAACGCCGACGGTTGGATTTATTGGTACAACCGCGGCTGGTACGAGTACACGGGCACAACTTCGGAGCAGATGGAAGGCTGGGGGTGGCAAGCAGTCCATGACCCGGCTGTTCTTCCAAGCGTTCTCGAGAAGTGGAGCGCCTCGATCGCCAGCGGTCAGTCCTTTGAAATGGCGTTTCCCCTGCGGGGAGCCAACGGCCAGTTTCGTCCGTTCCTGACGCGGGCAAACTCCATCCGCGATTCCGACGGAAAAGTGATCCGCTGGATTGGGACAAATACCGACATCGCCGGGCAGCGCGAGGCGGAAGCCCTGGTGGCGGAAAAGGACTCGCGGCTGCGGGCTGCTTTTCACCAGACCTACTCCTTCATGGTTCTATTGGCCGATGATGGCACCATCCTCGAGGCGAACGACACCGCATTGCAAGCTATCCGTTCGAGTCGAGCCGAGGTGGCGGGCAAGAAATTTTGGGAACCGGCGTGGTGGTCCTCGCTGCCCGAAGAAGTGCAGATTCTGCGGGAGAACATCGCAAGAGCTGCAGCCGGCGAGGCGGTACGCGAGGAGTGCCGTTACGTGGTGGCAGGCGGGGCGATACGCTTTGCCGAGCGCACGATCAGTCCAATTCGCGAAGCCGACGGCTCGATCAAGATGCTGGTCGCCACCGGCATCGACACGACCGAACAAAAGGAGCTTCGCGAGAGTCTGGAAGAGCGGGTTAGAGCCAGAACCAAAGATTTGCAGGACACCAATGAGCAGCTTCTGGATTTATCGGGCCGCTTGTTGCGCAGTCAGGATGAAGAACGCAGTCGCCTGGCCCGCAATCTTCACGACAGCATCGGACAATTGCTTTCCGCCCTATCCATGAACGCCAGTATAGTTTCCTCGCAAGCGGAGAAGTTGACGCGTGCCGCTGCCGCGGCATTGGCGGATAATCAAGTCCTGGTGGAGCAAATCACCAAGGAAGTTCGGACGATCTCGCACCTGCTGCACCCGCCGTTGCTTGAAGAACTGGGTATTCTTAGTTCGCTTCGAGATTATGCCGCCGGATTTTCCGAGCGCAGCAAAGTGAAAGTGGATTTGGATTTTCCGAATACTCTTGAGTTGCCTTACAACATGAATTTAGCGATTTTCCGAATCGTGCAAGAAAGCTTGACCAACGTTTACCGGCATTCGCAAAGCCCTACCGCCTTTATCTCCATTCAATCCACTCCCAGGCACGTCACCGTGCAGGTTCGAGATGAGGGCCGCGGGCTCCCGAGCGAGGCTGGTTCAGGCAGGATGGGTGTGGGATTAAGCGGGATGCGAGAACGCGTGAGGGAATTCGGCGGCACGCTGGATGTTCAGTCGACCGCTTCGGGTACCACGGTGATTGCCATCCTTCCGGTTTCAAGCAGCACGACTGCCCGGCAGTCCTTTACTGTTTAATCCAACGGCTCTTAACGTCAGGCGGTTTTCTCAGCAGCCAAGGGTATGCGGAGGCGGACATTGTGCGATAGTGTACGCGAATGGCCGGCCCTTCCGACGATCTCGCGGCGCTAAGAGCGCAAGTTGCTGCTCTGACTTCGCGGGTGTACCGGCTCGAGCAGGCACAAAGCGCACGCACCAGCGAGCAGTTTGACTCGGCACCGTCGCCACCTCCTCCCGTTCCGCTCTCATCCAGTCTGCCTCCACCGCCGGCTCCGGCCCTGGCACCAGTTGGGACTGTCACGCCGAAGGCCGTCGGAGCCAATCTAGGGCCGCGGCTGGCGCTCCCGCGCGCGAAAGAGGGAGATCTCGAAAAAAAGATTGGCCAATATTGGCTAAACCGCGTGGGCATCGCCGCGATGCTGATTGGTGTGTCTTATTTCCTGAAGTATGCGTTTGAGAATAATTGGATCGGGCCTGGCGGCCGAATCGTGATTGGGCTGATTGCAGGAATTGCACTGGTGTTATGGAGCGAACACTTCCGCTCTCGAGGTTATTCCGCGTTCTCTTATTCATTGAAAGCCGTGGGCGTCGGTACGCTGTACTTGTCGTTGTGGGGAGCGTTCCAGGTCTATCACCTGATTCCCTCAGCTGCAGCGTTTGCGGCCATGGTGATGGTAACGGCTTCGACTATCGTCTTAGCGCTAAGTCAGGACGCGCAACTGCTGGCTAGTTTTGCAATGATCGGAGGTTTTTCGACACCGGTATTACTTGCTACGGGTCAGAATCACGAGGTGGTGCTTTTTTCTTACGTGGCGCTGCTCGATTTGGCGATTTTGGCCATGGCCATCGTCAGACCCTGGCGCCGCTTGTTATGGGGAAGTTTTACCGGAACGATAGTTCTTTATGCGGGATGGTACGGCAGCTATTACACCGCTGCTCAGCGGCCCACTACTGCTTTCTTTGCAGCGCTTTTTGCCGCAGTATTCGCGGCAATCCCGCTGGCCACGAAGTATGAGCGGTCCACGCGGTTCGCAGGCCTTTCCATAACCTTGACGTTGCTACCACTTTTAAATGCCGCGCTACTTTTTATGGCCCTGTATGAAATGTATGAATTTCAAAGCGATACACTCACGTGGTTCGCGCTGGCACTCGGGGCCGCCTATCTCGCCATCGCTGGAGCGTTTCAAAAACGCTTCCCTGGCGAAGACACCACCGTAATCCATTTATTGCATGTGGCCATTGCCATCGCTTTTATGACCATCGCTATTCCCCTAAAGCTTCACGCTGAGTGGATCACCATCGGGTGGCTTATCGAATCGGCGGTTCTTTTGTGGCTCAGCGTCAGAACCCGAACGACATTTTTGCGTTATCTCGCCGTTGCGGCGTTGACCCTGGGGATTATCCGCCTGTTGGTGTACGACCAGTTTCACAGCACTGTTTTGATCTTCAACATGCGCTTTGCGACTTACTTGATTGCCATCGCGATCATGGCGGGCATTGCAGCACTGGGCAAGCAGCACGCCTCCGAACGCGAAAAACCATTTCTGCAGCTCGCGATAGTCGCTATGAATTTGCTGGCATTGATTGCGATGACCTGGGAAGCCGCAGATTATTTTGACCGCCGACTGACAGCTGCCTCATCAACGGAATACCATGAGCTGATCCTGATTCGCGGGTTTTCGTATTCAGCGATCTGGCTGATCTATGGCGCCGTACTTATGGCCGTGGGATTCCGAAACCGCTCCGCCTTCCTGCGCTGGCAGGCCTTGATTCTGATTGCTTTTACGACCGGGAAAATCTTTCTGTATGACGTTTCTCAATTGGGCGGGAGCTACCGCATTATTAGTTTCATCGCGCTTGGGGCAGTACTGTTGGGAATATCCTTCCTTTATCAGCGCGACTGGCTGAAGTTATCTCCACGATCTGCCAATGACCCTCTAGCAGATGCGCCTGCCGAGGAACCCACGTGAGTAAGCTCTTTTGCGCTTTGACTCTGCTGTGGCTATCGAGCACTTCTTCCATATCTTATTTTCATTATCGGCGGCAAATGCAACCGCTCAACTCCAGCGGGCAGCATTACGTCGTAGCGGACGAAACGATTTGGAGCCATGCTCGTCCTGGTCTTGATGACCTTCGTATCTATGACGCTGAAAAAGAACTTCCCTATAAGTTAGAGACCGAGTTCGGTGGTTCGGAAACTGAGCAAAAACCTCTGCGCGTCCTGCAGCCTGCTTTTATAGATGGGAAAACTCAATTTTTCCTGGATATGTCTGGTGCTGAAGAATACGACCGCGTGGAATTACAGCTCAGCAGCAAAAACTTTGTAGCGCACGCTCGGATAGAAGGGCAGGACGATCTGCACGGTGCGCACTGGGCCCTTTTGGGCACCAGCACTCTCTATGACCTCTCGGACGAAAAACTCGGTAATAACAGTACTTTGCAGATTCCGTTGAGCGCTTTCCGATTCCTGCGCGTTACAGTCGATGGAATTGTGAAACCGTCAGCTATCCAAAGGGCCACTGCCGGGGTAAACCGCACGCAGAAAGCGATGTGGAGGGAAGTGAGCGGCACCATCAAACAGGAACAGCTGGGGAAGGACACCATCTTGTCTTTTTCTGTTCCGGTTAATACACCCATCGAGCGGCTGGTTCTGGGTATCGATCCGTTGCAGGCAAATTTCCGCCGCGAGGTTGAGGTCAAAGCGGACCCGGGAGTTCCTTACGGCGTTCGTGAGATCAGTCGCATTCATATGGTCCGCAACGGTAAGAAAATAGATGTCGAACAGAATGCCATCGACTTGGCCGGCGGTCCGCAAGGGACACTGAAGGCGGTGATCCACAACGGTGACGACGCTCCGATCGAGATTACGGGGGCGCATTTGGAGCAATTCGAACGCCGCATCTATTTTCAATCCGACTCAGGAACCCGGCCATGGATCTATTACGGAGATGAAAAGCTTTCTTCGCCTGTTTACGACTACGCGAAATTATTTCAGCACGATCCCCGCGTTGACGCAGTCGGGCTGCAAACTGAACAGCTTAACTCCGCCTACACCGGGCGGCCCGACGATCGTCCTTGGTCCGAACGCCACCCAGCTGTCTTGTGGGTGACGATCCTCGCGGCCGTAGCGATCCTCGGGGCCATCGCGACGCGCTCGTTAAAGGCGGCAGCACCTTCACCGTAGCCGCAGAGTCGCTTGCCCAATTTGGAAGGTTGCCAAGTCACCCAGTCCTTGCAATCGATATTGCTTTAGCGTTTCATCGTGGAGTTACACATGCTGGCGGAAGGTTCTCGTTGTTCACTAGCTCGGTAATGCTGACGCTTCAGATCGCCCTCGCGATGGCATCGACTTTTCACACACTCGCACTTACCGCTGGGTTTTACCCCGGCGCCTTGGTCGGAAAAGAATCGCAATCTGAGGGTCCTAACGGCAACTGCTACGTAGACGGAAAACTTTATTCGCGGACTTCGGATGGCATCAACGCGGCGCTCGCGGCATGTTCGCCGGGAACCACGCATTTGACCGGCGGGAGCTACATTAATCTGAAATCTTCGATCGACATTCATTGCGGCCAGACATTGCTCTTCGAGGGTAATCCGGTGCTGACGTTTGCGCTACCTGGTGATGCGCCTGCCTTTGTGTTCAATAGCGCGCAATGCGGCACGTATGTGAACGGTGTGTCGGGAAGCGTCGTCATCAATATGCAACGCACCGGCGGAACGGTTTTCAAACTATGTGTCGGCGGCAACTTGGGTGGGGTATTCGGCCCAAGCGATGGGGCCATTAATGTAACCAATCAAGCCGGTAACACCATCGATTTTGGACCCTGTTCGCTGGCGTACTCGGTTGCGAATTTCAAGATTCAAAACATCACATCACAGTCGGTACCAGGGGACTTGATCCACCTCAGCACGAATAACTACGAAGGCGCTCAAAGTTCCGCGCCTTACATCGAAGCAGTAACCTTTTCGCACATTGGCGCCTTGGATCTATCCGGCAGAGTTATCCACATTAATGCAAACGCACATGGGCCGGAAACCAACGTTAACGGCATCCTGTTCGAAGATATTTTTGCCACCAACTCCACACACGCGAATGCACCGCCAGCTCCGATCTATATCGAGTCCTCCTTCCTCACGGCTAATTCCATCAGCTTCCAAGTGCGCGACAGTATCATCGGTTTTCCCTTCGCCACCGGAGCAATTACGCTGGTGGACTCCGACGGAAAATTCAGCACCAATCGCTCCCTTCTTTCTGTGGTTCTCGAAGGAGTGGATACCCAGGGCGGCACTCTTCCAACCATTCCGTTCTCTGCGTCGATTACTACCTACGCTCCGGCGACATCCGATCTCCAATACCGCGGCGCTACCAATGCCACGTCGTTTCGGCCGCTGTATTCTCAGGCTTTCGCAAGCATCAGTCCAAATGCCGCAAAACACGGCGCGATTCGCTTGGCACTTCTCGATGCTGTGTGCTGGCGGAACGATTTGAACACTTCGGATTTGTGCATGAGCAAGAATGGGGCTGATCAATTTGTAATGCCCGGTTCCCTCCTGCAACCTGATTTGATCGCGCCCTCCATCGGCGGTGGTTCCCCGATCCATGCCGCTTTCCGGGCGGCCGGTGTGGCGCCGAACACGCGTTTTACGGCCATTGCGCCCCAAAGCTGCCAACAACAAAATCTCGCCATGCCAGGAGCCTCCGCCAGCGGGGTGGCCAGCGTTTCTCCCGCTGCCGATCTTGGTAGTCCAAATCTTTATTGGTCCGCTTTTGTCGACCAACCAGATACCGTCGCCGTAAGGGTGTGCAATCCTTCATCCGCTGCGATCCTTCCCGCTTCTGTAACGTGGAATGTACTGGTGGTGCAGTAGCGATCGCCAAAAACCATGAATGAACCTTTGCCATTTCTCGATTTAAAGGCGCAGTTTGCTGGCATCCGTGAAGAAATTCTTCAGGCCGTCACCCGGACTCTGGATAGCCAGCAATTTATTTTGGGCCCGGAAGTCGCTGAATTTGAAAAACAAATGGCGGCGCTCACCGAGTGCAAATACGCGATTGGTTGTGCTTCCGGTACGGACGCTCTGATTCTGGCGCTTCTCGCTCTGGACATCGGTCCTGGCGACGAAGTCATCACCACGCCATTCACCTTCGTTGCTTCTGCCGGTTCCATCGCGCATACAGGCGCGACTCCCGTGTTCGTAGATATCGATCCGCGGACTTTCAATCTCAACCCTGAAAAGTTAGAGCGCGCGATCACGCCCCACACCAAGGCGATCATGCCCGTGCATTTGTTTGGCCTGTCGGCTGCAATGGATGAGATCAACGACCTCGCCACCGGGCGAGGTATAGCTGTGATTGAGGATGCGGCTCAGGCCATTGGTGCGCAAAACAACGGCCGCTCGATTGGCAGTCTCGGTTTGATGGGAGCTTTCAGTTTTTTTCCGTCAAAGAATCTTGGTGCCAGTGGGGATGGTGGACTGGTGACCACCAACGATCCCCAGTGCGCTGAGCGCCTTAATCTTCTGCACCTTCACGGCTCGCGCGAACGCTACGTATATGAAACTTTGGGAATGAACAGCCGCCTCGATGCCTTACAGGCAGCCATTCTCAGGGTGAAATTGCAATATTTCCCGGCCTGGAACGCCGCCCGTAGACGAAACGCCCAGCGCTATCGAACACTTTTTTCAGAATTTGGATTGGCGGAAAAAATTCAGTTGCCTTACGAGCCGCAGGCCCTTACGCATGCGTACAATCAATTTACCATTCGAGTGAAAGACCGCGACGTTGTTCGAGAGCGCCTTCGTAAGCGTGAAATTCCAACGGAAGTGTACTACCCGATTCCGCTGCACCTACAAGAGGCCTTCCAGTATTTGAATTACAAGCCCGGAGACTTTCCGGTCGCGGAGTTGACCAGCAAAGAAGTTTTGTCGCTCCCAATCTATCCGGAATTGACTGACAAGCAGCAGCGCGCGGTGGTGTCGGCATTCGCTGAATGCGTTGACGGATGACGACTGGCGCTCAAGCCGGCGAAGGAATCGTTCGAAACCGCATAGAGTCTAAACGGGCTCAACTAGTCCAAGGTCAATCAGTTCTTTTGGACCTCTTCGCCAACGGGCCTCAGTAGGCCATTCTTAACCCGGAATTCAGATCCTCGCCACTTGATGCGGTCGGAGAGCAGGCCTACCAGCCAAACAAACGCCGTAATCGCATCACGCAACGGCACCAGCCACAATTTGCTGACTATCGTGTTATCCCGCAGGCCCCACACGCCGGCGGTCCACGCCACCGCAATCCGCAAAATCAAATAAGACGCCAAGTAGGAAAATGCCAAGCCTGTCCATCCGGCAGCCCCGGCTATACATGCCGCAAGCACGGCCCACGGGAGCCCATGGGTAAAAACCATACCTGCGTAAGCGACAGGCCTCACGTTGCGCAACCCGATAGCCCACCGCAGCTCTTGTCCGAACAGATCCTGAAGTGTTTCTCTCGGAAAAACGACGGAGACCGTTTCACGCATGAGTTCCACACGGTGACCATGCCGTGCGATGCGATTCCCCAGTTCGAAATCATCGGAATGATGATCGGCCATGGATTCCCATCCGCCGATCTCGGCGAGGCGTTCCTTGGTGGTCGCCATGGTCCAGCCGAAGGCAAAGTGCACGCCGCCCTCAACTCTCCGAGCGATTAGAGCGCTGGGCAAAGAGTCCGAGCACATTCCCAGCATCGCGAGATCGGCAGCAAAGGTGCCGCCGCCGACACATCGATAAAATGAAGTGACTGCCCCGACGGTAGTATCCGCAAAGGGGGCCACCAGCTCGCGCAAATAGTTGCTGCTCACCCGTACATCACTGTCGGTCATCACCAATAGGTCGAACTGGGCCTCCTTCACCAAGCGATACAGGTTGCTGATTTTGTTGTTTTGCCCCAGGGGCTCCACCGCGGTGACCAGTCGAATTTGCCTCTCCGGAAAGTCGCGCTTCAACTTTTCAATAATCGGGACAACCGGGTCGCTCGGGTCTTTGACCGCGAAAATGATTTCGTAATTAGGGTAATCGAGGCGGCAATAACTGGCGAAATTCTCGTAAGCTTCGGAGTCCACCCCACGCACCGGTTTCAAGATACTCACGGCTGGCGTAATTAAGTCGATCCTTGGAGGCTGGCGGCGAATGCCGCGGAAGTAGGCGACGATGTTATACAGCGATAGCAGATAGTAAATCAGTGGACCTAACGCGAGCAGTAATAACAGTGAGCGAAGTGCCATGAACACGTTAAATTACCCGCCCTACCACATCTCCATTTTCACGACGCGTTGAAATGGTCAAACGGGAGGGGCTGTTCTTAGGATAATACGCCGAACGTAGACCTATATTCGAGCAGAAATGCGTACGCTCTTCCGCGGAGCACGAAAAAAGAATTTTAGGTAAGGTGTACAACCTCAATAATTGAGTTACATTCTAAATAGCGTCCTATACTGTGAATCGGCAGGTATCGTTTCTCGCGCCAGTGCGACGCCTTCCGTTCGCCGATGTTCTTTGTTGGTCTCGGATTACCCGAAGCCTTAACAATACTGAGATTTATTGTTATTTTTGGGGATCTGACTGTCAAGAAGGCGGGCCAAGCTTTTGGACGCGCTGCAAGCAGCGTCCAGTCGAAGGGTGCAAGGTGATGTTACGATGCGAATAATCATTTCGAGAAAAGTCGCTTCTCGATTTCCAACGTTACTGTCTGCGAGTTTCTGTATTCCGACGTTGCTGCTGGGCGCCTCCGTCGTTTATTCGCAGACGTCGATGCCGCAACAGAGCGTACGCGATAACCGGGCCATTGATGGGAGGCGTCAGCCGCAGCCTTCGGATCTGGCCAACGAAAATTACGAACACCTCGCCGCTGCACCGCGCCAAATTCAGGAAGTACTGTTGAAGGATGCTGGACTGCTCGTGGAATTGAAGCGCTTGGCTATTAAGGAAGCTACCGATAACGGGCAAGTGGTGGAAGATTCCTCCCTTACGGACCAGGCCATCTTTGATCGGCTTGAGCAAGACATCAAGTTCCGCTCCCTCGCGACCAGGCTAGTCCAACGGTACGGCTATCTATTGCCTACCTTTAACCCTGACTCCGAACTGGCCAAGCAGCGCGATCTTTTACTTAAGGAACGCGCCCGCCGGCAGATCCAGGTCGAAGCGCAAGAAGACGCCGAAATCGATGCTGAAATCAAGAAACAGGCGCAGGCCATCGAGACCTCCAACAACTGCGATCCGAATACCCAAGATTGCCGCGAATCGGGCACTCGAAGAACGACTCGCCGAAACGGCGGATCGTCCGGCAGGCAGGAACAAGCTCCCGACCAGGGCGGATCCGTGCCGCAATTGCCGTTGAACTCGTCGTCGCCGATTTTGCGTGCGCAGGGCGGTGAACTTGGTTCACCCCAGGGGGCTGCCGGGGGCTTGGATGGCGCCATGGGCTCTCAACAGTTGTCTTCCTCACGCGGCGAGCGCACGGACCAAGGCCAGGGCGCGGGCAGCGGTGAAGACGGGGGAGAAAATCGCGTTTCGCGAATGGCTCAGATGATGGGTGCGTCACAGGGATTTCCCGCTGGAGGAGGCGACTTGGGTCTTTCGCTTCCACTGGATCTCAGCAGCTTGAGCGGCATGTCCGGGATGGACAGGAGCCGTAGCGGGCAAGACTATGTTCGCCGCAATGACGATCGCGCTCGCTGGTCGCGAGAAGTGCGCCGCAACACGCCCATGGATTTGGCGCCCGTGTCGATGGTTCACAGCCCAAATCCGTACTCAGACATTCCATCCTTGTATGACATGTACGTGCAGGCGTCAGCGAAGCAGCGGCCCGTGGAACGTTTTGGCATGGACGTTTTCCGCAACGAAGATTCTGGTCTGGGCGATTTTCCAATCGACCTACCGGCCGGGCCCGATTACGTAGTCGGCCCAGGCGACGGCCTGGCAATCGACCTGTGGGGGGGCGTGTCGCAGCGCATCTCGCGCACAGTAGACCGTCAAGGACGGATATCGCTGCCAGAGTCCGGCCCGGTGTTGGTCAGTGGCCATACCCTTGCCGAGGTGCAGCAGACGGTTCAGAAAGTTTTGCGCGCCAACTACCGCGACGTGTCGGCGGACGTTTCGCTATCGCGCTTGAAAACAGTGCGGGTGTACGTCGTCGGAGACGTTGCCGAGCCCGGCGCTTACGACATCAGCTCGCTTTCCACTCCCCTCAACGCCTTATTCCAGGCAGGCGGCATCTCAGACCGCGGTTCACTGCGCAACATAAAGCACTATCGCGGAGACAAACTGGTGGAAGACGTGGACGCTTACGATTTGTTGCTGCACGGGGTCCGCAGTGAAATGGCTCATCTCGAAAGCGGCGACACATTGCTGGTTGCCCCGATGGGCCCGCAAGTAACGATCGAGGGCATGGTTCGGCGGCCGGCCATCTACGAATTAAAAACTGAAAAGTCTCTCGCGGAAGCTCTTGATCTCGCCGGCGGCATTCTACCTGCCGCAGCGTTGCAACACATCGAAGTGCAGCGCCTGATGGCTCATGAAAAACGCACCATGCTCACTCTGGATATCTCGGCATCGAGCGACTCCGACTCGATCACCAAGCAACTGAGCGCTTTTAAAATTCAGGACGGCGATCAAATCCATATCTTTCCCATCGCGCCCTTCAGCGAGAATGCTATCTACCTTCAGGGTCATGTGCTTCGCCCCGGTCGTTATTCCTACAGTGCTGATATGAAGGTTACCGACCTCCTGCGCTCGTACGCAGATCTGCTTCCGGAGCCAGCAGCGCATTACGCGGAGATCGTGCGCTTGAATGCGCCGGACTTTCACCCAACTGTCGAGAGTTTTGACCTTGCTGCGGCTCTGGCTAATCCAGAAACAGCTCCGAAACTTCAAGCCCATGACACCATCCGGGTATTTGGCCGCTACGACTTCGAGCCTGCTCCGCAAGTTTGGATTGGTGGGGAAGTAGCCGCTCCAGGCAAATATGCAACCTCCGGCCAAGTCCGTTTACGTGACGCGATTTATCTTGCCGGTGGTGTTTCGCCCAACGCTTCTCTCGATTCTGCACAGTTATTCCGGACCCAGGCCGACGGAACCTTGAAAATCCTTAGTGTGAATCTCGGCGGAGCGCTATCAGGTAATGCAGCCGACAATCTGCTGCTGGAGCCTCGCGATCGCTTACTGATTCATCGCAACGTTGCGCAAGTCGATCCCGCTATTGTGGACGTCCGAGGCGAAGTGGCCAAGCCCGGCCGGTATCCTTTGACAACCAACATGCATGTGGAAGATTTAATTCAGGTCGCCGGCGGCTTGAAGCGCACGGCCGATTCGGTGAGCGCCAACCTTACGCGCTATGCGGCCAGTGATCCACAGCACGCGCTGAGCGAAAACCTGGCCATATCACTTTCCGCGGCGATGGCTGGGGATTCCAGCGAAAATAAGCTTCTCCGCGACGGCGACGTTTTGACCATCCCCCTAAATCCCGGTTGGAATGATGTGGGAGCGACGGTAACGGTGCGCGGAGAAGTGCAACACCCGGGGGAATTCGGTATTCGGCCCGGCGAAAAAGTGAGTACTGTTTTGGCGCGCAGCGGTGGCTTTAGTCCGCAGGCCTATCCTTACGGCGCAGTTCTGATGCGGCGGGATGTTCGCGAATTGGAAATGAATGCCCGGGCCGAAATGATTCGCCGTTTGAAGGAAGAAGAAATTCACTTGAAAGCTTTGCCCGAGACGGATCCTGATCAGCGAAATGCCAAACAAACCGCCATCGGCGAAACTGAAACGACTTTGCAACAACTGCAGATGAACCCTCCGATCGGCCGGGTGGTGATCCACATCAACCACGATTTGCAAGCCTGGGCTAATACCGCGTCCGACGTGGTGATCCGTAACGGCGATGTACTGGTAGTCCCTAAGAAGGCCGACTACATCACGGTAAACGGGCAAGTTTTCAATCCCACGGCAGTGAGTTATCGCCCCGGGCGGAGTGCCCGATGGTATCTAAATCAGGCCGGAGGGCTGACCCAATTGGCGAACAAAAAGGCGGTGTTCGTAATTCGCGCCGATGGTTCGGTTCTGGCGGCCAAGAACAATTCTGGCTTCTGGACCGGAGATCCCCTGAATACCTCGCTCCGACCAGGGGACTCGATCGTGGTTCCGGAAGTGGCGCCACGCATCGGAACGCGCAATTGGCAGAATCTCTTCCAAGCCGGCCAGTTGGCGGCGTCTGCAGCGTTGGCGGTCGCGTACATTCACCCGTGATTTTGAAACTCATGTCGCTCTCTCGGGTTATGGTGTTAGGGTGTGGGTGGGTTCTTGGCCTACTATTTGTCGGCGAAGCAGTGGCTTGCCCGCAAGAGTCTTCTTCGCACACCGAGACCGAAAACGGAGTTGCGACGCCTACCAGCCAGGAGACCGAAAAAAACACTGCCGCGAAGAGCGGCGACACTTCGGACCCGGACGCTCCCTCTGGTTCGCGCCATGGCCTGAAGGGTGCGGGGCAGGATTTCTTGGAAGACCAGAAGCGAATCTGGACTAGCCCGGCGCGGCTGCGCTTCTCTGACGCCGATTGGCTAGTGCCCGCAAGCGGTTTTGCTGCCGCTCTGTTCGTTACCGACCGCGACGTTAGCGCCCACATCTCTAATCTGCCGAGCGACATCAGTCACTACAAAAATCTTTCCAACGCTGGCATTGGGGCCCTCGTCGGCGGCGCGGCCGGTCTTTATGTCCTGAGTTATCCTTCGCACAATGAACACTGGCGCGAAACCGGTTACCTCGCGGGCGAGGCTGCGCTAAACAGTTTGGTCGCTGTGGAGGCGCTCAAATACAGCTTGCGGCGGGAGCGCCCGTTTCAGAGCGATGGGAGCGGTCCATTCTTTAGCGGTGGAACCTCTTTTCCTTCCGAGCACGCCGCAGCTGCTTGGTCCGTAGCTGGGGTTATCGCTCACGAATATCCCGGATTGTTCCCCAGGCTCGTCGTTTATGGGCTGGCCTCGCTTGTCAGCTACTCTCGGATTCGGGGCCGCCAGCACTTCAATTCCGACGTGTTCGTTGGTGGCATGATTGGGCAATTGATCGCCCAAGATGTATACAGCCGTCACCACAACCCCGACCTGGGGGGCGCTGATTGGCGGTCCATTGGTGCCATCGTCCGAGGGGACGGCGATCCTTCTCCCGCTAATCTGGCTTCGCCATATGTACCGTTGGATAGCTGGATCTATCCCGCGTATGGATCGACTGATGGCGATGGGTGCCATTGATAGCGGCTTCGCGAGGATTAAGACCGTGGACCGGCAGGAATGCGCACGCTTAATCTCTGAAGCCGAAGATCAGTTGGAGAATGCCGGTGGCGCGATGCAAGTCGATGAAATCGCTCGCGCTGCTGGAAAGCGAGTTTAAGGAAGAACTCGAAGACGTGGACGGCGGCAGAAAATTCCGCGCTGCGCGTTGAATCTTTGTACGCTCGTGGAACCCAAATTATTGGTCGCCCCAGTCACAAACGGATACATATTCGGACAAACCATCATCAACGATTTTGGCCGGCCCTACGAACAAGGTTTCAACGCTATCGGAGGGTTTCTCGGCGTGGAGCACCTACGGCCGCTGGGTTAGCTACGTACGTGGCGAATTTCAGCACTCGCCCTCGGCTCCGCCGTTATCGCTAGTCTACCCTCAATGCGATCGGTAATCTGGCATTGCCAGTGGGTTCCTTCACGCCTCCGGCTACACCATTTCCTGCTGTGAACCAATTTCAGTGGCTGGACGCTTACACCGGATTGAATATTGACAATTTTCAGATTACCTTTGGCCAGCAGAGCCATTGGTGGGGACCCGGGCGACGGTGGACCCATGATGTTCAGCGACAATACGGTTCCTATCAAGATGTTTCGCATCGACCGTGTATCGCCGTTCGAACTCCCAAGCATTTTTGGACTGCTGGGGCCAATGCGCGTAGAATTTTTTTTGGGGCAGCTGACTGGGCAGCAGTTCCTGCTGACACCAACCGGTCTGATCGGCCAATTCGGACAGTCGTACGATCCGCAACCGATCATTCACGGTGAAAAGGTGAGTTTTAAACCGACACGCAACCTGGAATTTGCTGTGTCGCGGACGGTCGTTTATGGCGGTCCGGGCTATCCCTTCACGATTCATAATTTTCTTCAAAGCATGTTTTCAGCCGGTAACGAAAATCCCGGCAGCGCCGCCAAGCCTGGTGATCGTCGCTCGGGCGTCGATCTTAGCTATCGAGTCCCGGGTGTGCGTCGCTGGCTGACTTTCTACGCCGATGGTTTTGCAGAGGATCAGTACTCTCCCATTGCCTACGCGGACCGCTCCGTTTGGCACGCGGGCTTATACGCTCCAAGTATCCCGGGGTTGCCAAAACTCGATTTTCGAGTCGAAGGTACATACACCGATAATCCCCTCGGCGGACGTATCTGCTGCGGTTTTTTTTATTACAATGCTACTTGGAAGAGCGGCTATACCAATAACGGCGAGTTAATTGGTAGTTGGGTCGGGACGAGACGGTCAGGGAGCGCAGGCTTGGTCGAATTATTGGATCACCCCCAAGAATCGTATCCAGGCCAGTTACCGGCATCAAAAAGTAAGCAATCAGCTTTTGCCTGGGGGAGGGACGTTGACGGATGCCGGGGTACAAGCCGATGTATGGACGAGTTCGGAACTTAGTTTTTCTACTAAAGTGCAATATGAAACTTGGAATTTTCCTGTTATTCGGCCCGGCCAGCAATCGGACGTTAGCGCTTCCGTCCAAGTTACTTTTTGGCCAAACCGCTGGCGTTTGGAGAAGCTATTAAATTGATATTTCTATTGCCAGTCGACTTTCACGGAAGCTTGCTTTAACCGCCGGCTCCAGTTGGTTGCTAGACCGGCGATCATGCTCTAGCGTTTTAACTGAGGGAGCGCTAAGTGCCTTTGACTGAAGCCAAAACACGATTGCAGGATCGGCCGCAACCGATGCCTGTTGAAATGGGATCGCCGGATTTATCTTCCAGTGCCCGCGTTACTCTATATCAGCACCTGAATCTTTTTTGGGATAGCCGCCGCGCCCTTGCCAAGGCCATCCTCGCCGGGCTAGTTATTGGTCTTCTGATCGCCCTTTCGATTCCCGCCCGCTATGAATCCACTGCCGAACTTATGCCTCCTGATAATCAATCCGGTTCCGGTCTCGCGATGCTTGCCGCGTTGACCAGCAAATCCGGTACCGGCGGCCTAGGAGCTATCGCGGGAGACCTCTTGGGAGTAAAAAGTTCGGGCGCGCTTTTTGTGGGAGTTCTTGGCAGCAAAACGGTTCAGGACCGCATTAGTCAACGCTTTGATCTCAAAAAGATTTATTCCGTTAAGCTCGAAGAAGACGCCCGAAAAAAACTCGCCGATAATACCGCCCTTGCGGAAGACCGTAAGAGCGGCATCATCTCCATCACTGTAACCGATCACGATCCCGCCCGAGCCTCCGCCATTTCTGAGGCCTACATCACGGAGCTCAATCAGTTGGTGGTGGAGCTTTCTACGTCCGCTGCGCATCGCGAGCGAGTATTTTTGGAAGAGCGGCTGCAAACGGTAAAACGCGACCTCGACGAAGCTTCCGTCAAGTTCAGCCAGTTCTCCAGTAAGAATGCGACCATCGATATCAAGGAGCAGGGCCGCGCCATGGTGGAAGCAGCTTCCATTCTGCAGGGTCAACTGATCGCCGCAGAGTCGGAGCTGAAAGGCCTGGAGCAAATATACACTTCCAGCAATTTTCGCGTGCGCGCAATTCAAGCGAGAATTACCGAATTGAACGCCCAGCTCGGTAAACTCGGAGGCAAGGGGTACGGCGACATCAATCAAAACCCAACCCAGAAGACGGACGCTACTGCCAGCCTCTATCCATCCATCCGCGAATTGCCTCTCCTGGGTGTCACCTACGCCGATTTATATCGCCGAACCAAAATCCAAGAAGTGGTTTTCGAAACTCTCACACAGCAATACGAACTGGCCAAAGTGCAGGAAGCCAAAGAAATTCCCAGCATTAAGGTGCTCGATGCCCCGCGCATTCCGGAAAGAAAATCATTTCCTCCTCGTTTTCTGATTATGTGCTCCTTTTCGGTTCTGTTTTTGTGTGCGGCGATGGTCGCGATCTATTTTCGACAGCGCTGGCATCAGACTCGAGATGACGACCCTGGAAAGCTGCTGGTCCAGGATGTGTTTCAGTCCCTCCACAACTGGGTAGGCGCGGATACACCCAATGGCTCGGGTTTATTGGCAATGAAGCGCAAATTTTTAGGCCACGACAAGGAACCGGGCTAGCGGTGCCCGGCCGGTCCGGTATCCATCTATGCGGCCGGTGACGTGCAAGCGTTTATAATCCCCTGAGACACCTCTCGCGGGGTGCGTCACCGTCCGGGCCCCCAATTCTGGTTCAGGTGAGTATTCTTTAGCTCGATATATAGAAGCGCGGCTAGACGGTCGCAAGGGAGTCATATAAGTTGGGAATTGGGGTCTGGCCGGTGAATCGTTGCGTTCGAAGCTGCTCAAGTCAATGCGCAGACCGTTTTCTGGTGCTCGTCTCCGACAAGCGGGTCTCACCATCGTTGATCAAGGGCTATCGGTTGGCGGGATGTTCTTAGTGAACGTGGCTCTCGCGCGTACTCAGTCCAAGGCCGAATATGGCGCTTTTGCTTTGTCTTACTCGGTGTTTACGTTCTTTTTGGGACTACATAATGCCGTTATATTGGAAACCTTCACGATCTATGGTTCAGGCAGATATCAAAAACACTTTCAATCGTACGCAAGACTTCTTTGGCGAAGCAGTCTGCTTCTGGGACTGGCACTGACTGTCATTCTTGCCAGCGCATGGTGGATTCTTCAATACGTTTTACCGGCTATAGCGTCTCGCACAGTTCTTGGAATGGCCCTTACCTGCGGTGTCCTCATCAATGCTGCCTTTGTTCGGCGCGCCTTCTATGTCGTCAAAGACCGGACCTTGCCGCGAGGTTTTCTGCAGTTTTCTTTTGCTGTTGCTTGTTATTTCTCTGGGCCTCCTTCAAAGTTGGCCTATTGTCTGGGTTCTCGGCATTTGTCATCCTCGCTTTGTCCTGGGTGCTCGCCGGTTTCACGGTTATCAAGCAGTTACCCGGCGTCCCGGCGTCAGAGGGTTTTACTGAAATTGTTCCCGTTTATTGGTCCGAACACTGGAAATATTCCAGATGGGTTTTGGTAACTGCATTTGTCTATCAATTGACTACCCAGGGATATTTCTGGCTCGCTGCCGCGCTGCTCTCCGTTGTGGAGGTCGGGAACTTGCGCGCCTTATATAACATGGTCTTGCCTCTAGACCAGGTCTTTACCGCTATGTCGCTAGTTGTCCTTCCGGTGATGTGCGCTCGTTACGCCACGCAAAAAATGGATGGGCTAGTGCACGTTTGGAAGAGGTACTGTTCCACGTGGTTCATCGTGACTTGCGGTTTGGTAGCCCTCATCTTTTTTCTTGGGGACGCCGGCGATGCACGTTTTGTACGCGGGCAGATTTGACAACGTTTCTTCTCTTGTCGTTCTTCTGGCCTTATTTTTACCCATGGTCGTTGGTATCGGTCACACAACCAACGGGGCGCTCAAGACTTTGCTGAAAAGCCTGACTTCGTGTTCTACGCTTATCTCTTCAGCGGGGCGGCTACGTTCCTGTTAGGTGTACCGCTGGTAATTCATTTTGGCTTGCGCGGTGCTGTTTACGGCATGCTTGTTTCCGGTGCGGCTTATACCATCGCTTTGATTTCCGGCTTCTTTTCGCTGATTTGGAATCGCCGGCAGGTTCTAGACCCCGGCCGCCATGCGAGTTAGCGGAAGGCCACAGTCATGAACGATTTGTCGGGCGCTTTGGGCGCCCGCGAAAATCCTGCCGTTCTAAAGGGATTTGGCACCCATAGCTTTGTTCGTTTACAATCGCCCCCAGCACACCCGAGAAACGGTCGAGCTTCTCGGCAGAATGTCCTGAGCCACCGAAGTGACCTGTTTGTATTTTCCGATGCCGCGAAAAATGAGAGCGGCGCGCCTCTGTCGAGCAAGTCCGTAAATTTCTTAACGACATTGACGGATTTCGCTCCATAACCATCATTGAACGCAATAAAAATTTCGGATTAGGCAATTCCATCGTCGCCGGAGTAACGCAACTTTGCGATGAATTTGGCAGCGTCATCGCTTTGGAAGACGATTTGCTGACCACCCCTGATTTTCTGACCTTCATAGAACCAGGGCCTTCGCCAATATGAGGGTAATCCTCGAACTTTTTCGTTGAGCGGATTCAATTTCGCGGTGAATGCCGAGAGGGCTTTCCGTATGATGCCTTTTACTCGTACCGCAGCAGTTCGCTTGGTTCGGGGCACTTGGCGAGATCGTTGGTTACAGGCGGACTGGTCGGTGTCCGATTATCAGAGCTTTGCTGCCAACCCGGAGCAACAACGGATGTTTCAGCGCGGTGGAGAAGACCTTTCCGCGCATGCTAGCGCTGCAAATGGCCGGCAAAATTGATTCTTGGGCGATCCGTTGGGCGTATGCGCATTATAAACACAATGCCTTCGCGCTGCTTTCCTTCAGACCACGGGTTTTTCACATTGGCGACGATGGTTCCGGCACACACACCCGTCGTGGTTCTCTCCGGCAACGGCCGCTGACGTCCGAGTTTAAGGAGCAATTTCAGTTCCCAGATCAGCACGACATGGATCCCCATTTTGTGTCTGAACTCCAAAAAATGACACGGCCATCCATCGCGAGAAAGACCGTTTTAGATATTTTCGCGATAGGTTGCGGCGAAGCGGCGCACAGTTGTAAATCGTACGGCGCCGAATTGACCGGCGCATGGAGCTTACTTGCTAAAAGAAACAACTGAAGTTGACGTACTCCAAGTTGCAGGAGAAAATCGCTGCATTATGGCGAAACCGCATTACTTCTTCAAGCTCGGCAGATGGCCTGGCAAGTAGCCAGTTTGCCGCCGAACACAAGTTTGCGTCGAGTGGGATTCGAAAGTCTTCTCGCATATTCGACGAAGATGGGATTATTCAATACCTCATAAATAATCTAGCGATTCAAAACAAGACCTTCGTTGAATTTGGGGTCGAGATTTTCGAAGAGAGCAATACCCGCTTTCTACTTATGAACGATAACTGGCAGGGCATGGTGCTGGATGCGTGCGAAGCCGACATCCGCTACATCCAGCAGGATAAAATTTATTGGCAGTACGACCTGCAGGCAAAATGCACCTGGATTACTCGCGAGAATATAAATTCGCTTCTTATGGCATCCGGTTTCGGCGAAGACCTGGGCCTTCTTTCCGTCGATATTGATGGGAACGACTACTGGATATGGGAAGCCATCGAATCGGTACGGCCCTTGATTGTGGTCGTGGAGTACAACAGTTTGCTTGGATTGCAGCCCATCGCAGTTCCTTACAAGGAAGACTTCAGCAGGACTTCCGCGCATTATTCTAATTTGTACTACGGGGCATCGTTAGGCGCCTTACACCACCTGGCACAGAAGAAAGGCTATTTGCTTGTCGGGTCTAATGCCTGGGGACACAATGCCTTCTTCATTCGCGCCGATATCGCTGGCGAATTTCGCGGCCTCGAACCGGTCGAAGCCTATGTAAAAAGTAGGTTTCGGGAATCGCGTGATCAGGATCGAAAATTCTCAACTACGTTCGTGGCGCGGATCGCCTCAGAGATCATTCAAGATTTGCCAGTAGTTCAAGTCGTGGACGGCAAAACGGGTAAGGTGAGAGACTTCGCGGAGATTCCCTGACCTTCCTGGGACCCGTAACGGAGAACGAATGAGCAACACCGATGCACAGATTGAGCGAGCGTTGATCGTTCAGATTGAGCCGTGGGTGGATAACAGCGAACTGAACGAGCTGAAGCGAGTCATCGACTCCACCTTCCTAGTTGAGCGTCGCTCACTCGCGAATTCGAGCGGATGACCGCCGAATTGACGGGCGCGAACCATGCCATCGCGGTATGCAATGGATCGGCGGCGCTGTTTACAAGCCTGGTGGCGATGGGCATCGGACCCGGTGATGAGGTGATTGTTCCTAACTTTACCTTCATCGCTTCCGCGAACGCGGTGATCCTCTGCGGGAGCTGTGCCGGTGCTTTGCGAAGTGCGGGCCGACACTTTTTGCATCGATATGACGCGTGCTGAATCGCTCGTGACCGGCAGGACCAAAGCAGTTATGCCCGTGCACGTTTATGGACAGAGCGCGAACATGCCTGAAGTAATGGCCTTCGCTCGCCGCCACAATATACTGGTATTAGAGGACGCCGCCGAAGGTGTGGGCGTTCGTTATGATGGAAAACACGTTGGAACGTTCGGTGATATGGGCATTCTTTCTTACTATGGCAACTGGTTTTCCGCATCACTTGCGGTGAAGGTGGCATCGTTCTAACCAATGATGATGATCTTGCCCGAGCAGCCTATCGCGCGAAAAATTACGGTCGCGATCGCAAGGGAACCTACGTTCACAGAAACTATTGGTTTCAATTTTTCTTTTACCGACCTGCAAGCTGCTATCGGTATCGCGCAAATGAAAAAGTTACCGGCTATCGTGGCCAAGAAAGGCCAGGTCCATGATCGTTATACTAAGGAATTGGATGGCCTACCCGGCTTCCGTGCCGTTCGAATCGACCCCCAGTGTGAACCTGTTTTCTGGTTCACTTCTTTCCTATGCGACGATCCCGACGCCCTCTGTTCATTCTTGCGCGAACAAAATATCCAAACACGCCGCTTTTTTCTTCCTCTTCATCAGCAGCCTTGTTACGCGGACCAAAAGCACATTCGCCTGGGGGGCGATTTTAGCGTCAGTGAATCCATTCATCGACAGGGGATTTCGCTTCCGTCATCTTATAGCCTGACCGCTGACGACCAGACCCATGTGATCGGCCAAATTCGGCGCTTCTATGCGGATCGGGGTTAACGGCTTAAATCTTGATCCTGCTTTTGTCGGTGGCCTCAGTACTTTTGTCCGGGGTTTGCTCGCAGGATTCGCGAATGTGGCCGGTGGCCACAGTTTCAGTGTGTACGCCACCACCGGAAACTGCCGTTTATTTGATTCCGTACGAGGCCGGCCAAATATTAAGATCGTTGAGCTCGATGAAAAGTTAATTTCGCGCAAGAAAGCGATCTGTAAAGACATCGCTTTTGTCTTTCTCAGAGAAAACCTATGAGTCAGTTTCCAATCATACTTTTCGCGAAGTTCGGCAATTGATGGACGAGGCCAACGATCTCGTATACACCCCGTCGGTGGTCCTGCAGAGCTTCGATAACCAAAGACCTACCTTGCTGTCGATGCATGACATTCAACATGTTCACTATCCCGAGTTTTTTAGTTGGCCTAGGCGTCTCAGCCGCACCATCACCTATACTCTCAGCGCTCGGCGGGCTAATTTCTTTCAGGCCAGCAGTCAGTACATCAAGCAGGATCTGCTCGACCACTTCGACTGCATTGCTCCCAGCAAATTGCAGTGATCCCCGAGGGCGTCAATATCGATGAATTCGGCACACCGGTTGACACCTCCCACCCTATCTTCGCGATTTCGTATCCCGGAACGATTTCTCTTTCTCCGGCGGTGGGCCACACCAAGAACCACATCACTTTGCTTCGGGCTCTGAAGCACATCGAAGAAACCCGTGGCCTACAGATTCCCTTGGTGATGACGGGGGGCAGCTTCAGCGCCGCTCCAAGAATACTGTCGTACTTGGCAGACCAGACCATGGATTACGTACGATACTTGGGAACTGTCACTTTCCCCGACCTCATCGCCTTGTATCAAAAGGCGGCTCTCCTGGTTATGCCGTCGCTGCACGAATCGAACAGCTTGCCGATCTTGGAAGCAGCCGCCGCTCGGACGCCCGTTCTGGCAGCGCGTATCCCCAACGAAGAACTCGCGCAAACTTTTCAATTAACCTTGTTTGAACCGTTAAGCCATGAAGAACTCGCCGCATTTATCCTGCAGTTTTGGGAGGATCCATCGAAGGCGGAGGCGCAAGTGCCCCACAACTCGAACGAAATTATCAAGTATTCCTGGGATAATTCTGCCCGTCGGTATCAGCAGTTTTTTGAGAAAATGGTAGGGTCCTGAGTGATCCTTGTGGGGATCTTGCGACTGCATAAGCCATTAACGTGAAAATTCTCTATCTAATCCTAGCGATTATCCTCGTTATCAGTTATGCGATTACCGCTAACAAGATTAAGAATAGCAGCGCTGGCCTAACTCCCATCCTGGGCTGGATGCTTGGGCTATCTTATTTTATGGTGCTTCCACTGCTAATCATCACCCTGAACGGTGGTTACCGGTCCCCGCAGTCTTATGAAATGAATGGCTGGGGGGATGTCGATCTGAGTAACGTGAAATTCTTACGCCCGTACCTTCTGATTTGGTTTTCATTGATGTTCTCCTGCGGCACGGCTTATTTTTTTCCGGCCGCGATTGATCAGAAGAGCGCAACCGCGGGGTCCGTCTCGGGTAAAAAACTGGAGCGCGCAATTTTGACCACCATGACTATCTCGCTGGTGGATTGGGCCGTGATGATCTGGCTGGCGGGAGGACTGGATGCCTTCCTGGTGTCACACTGGTACAACCGTATCGAGGATCTCGTGGAGCAATATGGCGCCATATTTGTTCTGGCCGATCACATAAGCGAAGCCAATCAAATCGTTTTTACAGGCGCCGCCGCACTGTACACCAGTCTGGGGTTGCGAAATCGTGACACCAAACCGGGTTTCACATTACTGATAGTTTTGTTCCTGCTCATCGAAGTGGTGATGTCTGGCAATCGAATTTTCTTTGCGCTCTATCTCCTAGGCTTTTTGGCGTCCTCATGGATCTTCAAACGAAAGAGAATCATCACCGGCATGCTGCTAGCCTCCCCGGTCTTAGCTCTCATCTTCGGCGCCTGGGCTGCGGTGCGCCACGATTTGACCAATATTACGGAATCGGCCACTACCTACATCCAAGACGACAGCGTCAGCAACCGCGCCGTAACTGGCATGATGGGGGTGACGGAGGGGCACCGATGTCGTGCTTCTGATGCATATAATCAGCGATTTTGGTGGCCGTTTTTGATTACCTGTACGGGGGCACCTACAGCAGGCTGTTCACATTTTTCTTGCCTCGTAGATTCTATGCCAATCGCACTCGCGATTTTACTACCCTGGCCGCAAGTCTTTATGAACCTGGCGAAGTCACGAGCCTGGCCTCCACCGTTCTCGGCGAGGCCTACGCGAATTTCGGAGTTTTAGGAATTTTTCTTCTGCCCTTGGTCACTTATATAGGTTGTCGCTACACCAATCGACTGGCTGATTTGGGCGAGACCTTTAGTTTGGCCTCCGGGGTTTCCTTCGTGATGTTCATCTGGTTCGCCAGAGGCACCTTCGCCGAAAGCGTGATACTCCTGATCGGCGCCGTTCTCCTTATTGCGGTATTCAAGCTCGAACGGGGATTGCGCACTCCGTTCTGCAGCCCGAGTGATATTGCAGTGCCGCAAGCCACTCCACTGACACCGTCGATAACAAACACCAAATTGCTTCGGCCCATGATGCCGGAACTCGATTCGCTACGCGGGCTGGCTGTCCTGGGTGTGGTTTTTCTGCACGGGTTTTATTGGCAGTACAGCGACTTTAATTGGACTGGCTTCGCCAGAATTTTTATGCGCCTTACGTCAGGCGGCTGGATAGGCGTCAACCTGTTTTTTGTTCTCTCGGGCTTCCTGATTACAGGAATTTTGCTCGACTCGAGAACAAAACCCCGTTTCTACCGCACTTTCTACGCTCGCAGGGCCTTGCGAATTCTGCCCGCCTACTATGCGCTGCTCTTGCTGTTAGCCCTTTTTCGGCAAGCCTCCGCCCCTTATCTGGGCATGAGCTTGATTTATTTATCGAACCTTACGTACCTGGTGGGCGTCAGCAATGATTATGGTCCGCTTTGGTCGTTAGCGGTCGAAGAGCAATATTATCTTTTCTGGCCCATCATCGTGCGCCGCTTGAATATAAAGATTCTAGCTATTTTCGCAGCGGCGATCTGCGTGGTTGTGCCGTTGCTTCGCGTTCGGGCTTTCTATAGCGGGGCTTTTGATGGCCTTTCCCGCTATACATGGCTCGTGGCTGACGGTCTCGCCAAAGTACCGGCGCACTCATCGCTTGTTACCTGCGGACTTCTCCGTCTCGAAAACGTGTCACACGAATATGCGCGGTACTCATCGCCGCCGCGATCCTTGCTGCCCTGACGGGGACTCCCTACGGGATACTGACACGTAATCGCGTTCTCGGCGCTGCTTTACAGCACACGCTAATCGACGCATTCTTCACCGGCGTCCTCCTTCTCGTTCTACTCATTGGGACGAGCAAGTTTCGCGCCTGGGTCAACTCTCGACCTTTGAAATTTTTGGGCTACTTGAGCTATGGTGTATATTTGCTGCATCTTCTAATTTTTCGTATATACGATGGCTTGGGTCTAAATTCTGGCCCAATCTACTGCCTGGGGACGGGCAATTCGCACTCGTTGTCTATCGATTCATACTGGTATTTGGGGTCGCCCTAGGTCTGGCGTATCTTTCGCGGCGCTACTTTGAGGAGAGATTCTTAAGACTTAAAGATTACTTCAGCCCCGCGGTTATGGTGCCAGCCCGGAAGGAACCCTAGTTTTCCAAGATTTTGTAGCACCTGCAACGCTCCTTGGTATATTGGGTTTAGAATAAGAGTTTCAATGTGCATGGTTCCTCGAGTGCCTCAGCATTCTCACAGGATCTCTTTTGGTTTGATAAAGTTAAGTGTGCTGCGTTTTCACACGATGAGTTCAACCCCCCCACTTAAGTTAGCGATCGAAGCGCATGCGTTTAGCATCCTGGCAGGCTTTCTCTCACTTTGCTGCCAACCGAAGCGACCCAAACGTGCGGCCCGCAGCGGTGAAATTAATTCAGGCCCTGTGCCTGCAATGTGGTGGGAGTTTAAGTGAGCTAGTTTTCACCGGATTTGATACCCGGTTCGGTATTCCAGGAACGTACGATGTGTGGCGTTGTAGTGGCTGTCAGTTGGAGCAACTTTTTCCCGTACCGTCCGCTCAAGAGTTAAAAACACTCTACGAGACTTATTACAACTTCGGCGCCGAAACCGGCACACGCTATACCAGGCTTCGTGAACGATTTTTCTCTTCCTTTCTATACCGTTTATGGATCCGTCTTGATGGCGACATTTCTTATCACCTGCGAAAGGGCAGAGGCCGACTTATCGATATTGGATGCAATGAAGGCCGGGGCTTACGCATTTATCAGCGCAATGGTTTTCAGGTTGAGGGTTTGGAGTTGAATGAAACCGCTGCGGCTCAAGCCCGCGCCAGAGGCTATACCGTTCACACAACGTTCCTAGCGCAACAATCGAGCTTCCCACCATTCAACGTTGCCGTTCTTTCAAACGTTTTGGAGCACGCTTCCGACCCTTGTCAGATGCTGCTTGATATCGGGCGCATTTTGTCACCTCAGGGGCAGGTGTGGATCAGTTGCCCGAACAATCAAAGCTTCTTGCGCAATATTTTTGGAAAGTCTTGGATTAACTGGCACTTGCCGTTTCATATATCGCATTTTTCTCCTCAGACGATAAAGAATGCGCTCGAGCAAACCGGCTTCACGGCGGTGGAAATTCGCAACGTGACACCCTCCACCTGGGTCGCCATGTCGATCATCGCTGCAATGTTTGCGAGGCAGGGGCAACCCACGCGTCAACTTCGCAATCCCATGTTGTTCGCGGGGTTGGTGCTGCTCGTCCGCATCCTGATGTTCCCAATATTGTGGTTCAACAACCGCATCGACAAGGGCGATTGCCTACTGGTTACCGCAGTCAAATCCTGATCATGCGGATTTTAATCAACTCTATAAACTTTTCTCCCGAGCTCACCAGCACCGGCAAATACACGGGAGAAATGGCTTACTGGCTGGTTGCACGTGGACATGCTGTCCGTGTTGTAACCTGCCCTCCCCACTACCCCAGTTGGAAAGTCTCTGAGGGGTACTCGCCATGGCATTTTACAAGGGAACGGTGGCTGCCACCGGCTGGGCCTGGCGTACTCGAGATATTTCGCTGCCCCACCTGGGTTCCCCGCATGCCTAGGGGCTGGCGCCGTTTGTTATATCTCGGAAGTTTTTCGCTGAGCAACTGGCCCGTGACTCTGGCGCAGGTGTTTTGGAAGCCCGACATTGTCATGCTGATCGAGCCAACTCTCTCCAGTTGTCCCCAAATGCTAATCACTTCGTGGCTTTCCGGGGCTGCTGCATGGCTGCACATTCAGGATTTCGAGGTCGATGTGGCATTCCAGTTATCCGACTTTTCCTCAAACCGCCTCAGGCGATTTGTGCATCTCATGGAGCGGGAGCTAATGTCGAAGTTCGCGCGCATCTCCACCATCTCAGGCCGAATGTTGCAACGCCTCTCGAGCAAAGGCGTCCCCGCTACCCGAACTATCTTGTTCCCAAACTGGGTGGATACTGCGGAAATCTATCCGCTAGCGGGCCCCAACTGTTTGCGCGCTGAACTGGGTATTTCGCCTGATACTCTTATCGCTTTGTATTCTGGAAATATGGGTTTGAAGCAGGGTCTGCACGTGCTGATCGAAGTGAGTCGCAAGTTAGTTGCACGCCGCGATCTTTATTTTATTTTGTGCGGCGATGGACCGTACCGAGAAGAGTTGATGGCGACGGCTGGCCAGCAGTGCGCTAACCTCAGCTTCCTACCTCTGCAGCCGGCCGATCGCTTGAATGATTTGCTCAACCTCGCCGATATCCACTTGTTGCCGCAACTCGGCGGTGCGGCAAATCTTGTTATGCCGTCAAAACTGACGGGGATGTTAGCCAGCGGTGCGCTCCGGTGGTTGCGATCGCCGGGCCAGGCTCTCAAATAGCAACCGCCTTGGACGGCTGCGGCCTCATAGCCCCGTCAGGCGACGTAAACGCTTTTGCGGAAGCAGTAGCAACCTTGGCGGATAATCCTGGCTTACGTCGCAAGATGGGTGCAGCAGCCCGGAATTACGCCGTAACCCATCTCAACCGTGAGAGAATCCCGTTAGGCTTTGAGCACTTATTACAAAATGTATGTAGCGTTTCGTCGAGGCCGGCGAGAATGGATAGCGATCTAGCCCAGATTCGTTAACTATCGAATACGCATCCCAGTTGCTGGGCCTTTCACCTAATACAACATGACCAGACGCTCCATCAATTTAATGAAGTTTTGGCTGACGATTGGTTTATTTTCGGTCCCGGCTATGGCGTTCGGCGCTGCCGGCTACATTCGGTTTAAGTCTGGGTATTTCTCCTATGTGAATGTGGATATATATCCTTACCTCATCTTCACTGTCCTCGTCACCCTGCTGTGGGCGTTTATCGTTGACCATCTGGGCTTGAATAATCTTTCGACCCTATTAACCCTACAAACAGGGATAAGAACGGCCATTCTCGCGACACTGTATTGCACGGTCTTGGCGCTGTCCCTGGCTTTCTTCTATCGTGCTGCGGTCTTCGCTCGCCTGTTCGTAGTCGTGGGGTGCTGTTTAATTTTCGTCTTCAGCTTCGGCGTAATTCATCTCTTTCGCTGGATCATGCATAGCATCGAGAATTCCTCGAATCGGAGGTTTCCGATCGCTATTCTGGGTGCTGACCAATTTGCTGACAGCGTGGCCCGGCATCTTTCCGATTGCTCCATGGCCCACTGCAAAGTGGCCTGCTTCGTCGCATTGCCAGATCAAGACACCTCTTCGTTTGATGTTCCCGTGCTCAACTGGGAACGTTTGGACGACGTAGTCGATGTTTTTCACTGCAGGGAACTGTTGATTGCGCTTCCACCCGAGCGCCTCGGTGAGGCCAAACGATTTCTTCAGGTAGTTCAGCACCTGTGCATACCCGCTAGATTGGTGCTGGACCTTGGCGAAGGCGTATTTCTACCTGAACGGATATTCGATTACTACGGCATTCCGCTCCTGGATGTTCGTCCCTACCCGGTCGACACCGTTGGCTATGCCTTGGGTAAAAGGGTATTTGACGTGGTCTTTTCGTTCCTGGTTTTGACCCTCGCCTCGCCCTTATTGCTGCTGATCACTCTTCTGATTAAGCTCACCTCCTGGGGGCCAGTCTTGTTTGAGCAAGAAAGAGTAAGCTTGAACGGTCGGCGATTTACGATGTTGAAGTTCCGAACCATGCACCTTCAAGACCCGCGGGATTCGGACTCCCTGCACACCCAGCGTGACGATCAACGTGTAACTCCCGTCGGGCGCCTACTGCGGCGCTTGAGCTTGGACGAATTACCGCAATTTTTTAATGTCTTGATGGGAGACATGAGCGTGGTTGGCCCTCGTCCGGAACTCACCTATTTCGTTCAGAAATTTCGCCACGAAATTCCGTCCTACATGTCCAGGCACAACGTTAAATGTGGCATTACTGGCTGGGCTCAGGTAAATGGCCTGCGTGGTAGCGATACTTCAATTCCAAATCGAATCCAGTACGACTTGTATTACCTTCGGAATTGGAGCCTGTCTTTCGATCTGAAAATCATTTTTCTGACCATTTTTGGCTTCGTCCACCCGCAAGCTTACTAGCCTTATCGCTTAGCCGGCCGTTAACCAGCTAGCATGCCTTCAGAGCGGCTCACCGTCGACGTGGTCCTAAAACCCCCTGCAACTTCAGCTTTATTTGACGATACACTGTTTTCTGCCGAACCCGGATGTTGGTGTCCCATGGGCAGTTTTCTGCAAACCTGCACGGTGCCATTTATGACCAATCGAGCGAGTAATGAAGTGAAAGAATATATAGCCAGGGAGGTGCGCGAAAGTGCTGCCGTAACCTCCGCACTTTCATCTTTCTGTTCCGACCAGATCGTCGAAGCTTCAAAACTGATCATTGATCGTATGGGTGCTGGGGGAAAATTGCTTGTTTTCGGCAACGGGGGCAGCGCCACGGAGTCCCAGCATTTCGCTGCTGAAATGGTCGGCCGATACCGGCGCGATCGGCGGCCTCTGGCCGCCGTAGCTTTGACCACCGATTCGGTTTCTCTCACTGCCATCGGAAATGATTATGGTGTCGACCATGTTTTTTCGCGTCAATTGGAAGCTATTGCCCGCCCGGGAGACGTTGTCGTCGCCATCTCCACGAGCGGAAATTCGCCAAATGTTTTGAAGGCGGTTGAATCGGCAAGAAGCTTAAGCCTTCCCGTCGTGGGCCTGACGGGTGAAACAGGCGGGGAGCTAGCAGGTCTCGTTACTATTTGCCTCAAGGTGCCTTCCGATTGTGTTCCCCGCATTCAGGAAGCTCACAAGCTGATTGTGCATCTGCTTTGCGGCCTCGTAGAGGACGCGCTCTTTGCCACCCATCCTTCCGCCGCCCAGATTGAGCCCGCAGCCGGAAAGGTTCGTTAATTGTCGGCCATTCTCCGTGTTCTGAGCTCTCTTCGAGATTGTCACGTCGCTGTAATCGGCGATTTGATGCTGGACGAATACGTGTGGGGACATATCACGCGCATTTCGCCGGAAGCACCGGTTCCGATTCTGAGTGTGGTGCGCCGCTCTCACACTCTCGGCGGCGCCGGAAATGTGGTTGAGAATCTTCGCGGCTTGGGAGTGCATGTAAGCGCCTTTGGGGTCGTTGGAGAAGATGAAACCGGTCGTCAAATTCGCGATTTGCTGGACGGCCACGGTGCGGAGACTGCAGGTATTGCCATTAGCGCAGGGCGCAAATCCACTCGCAAAGTTCGCTTGATGTCTCTGGAGCATGGTCAACAGGTTTTTCGGCTCGACGAGGAAGTCAGCACCCCTGTACAGCAAGAGATCGAACAAAAGTTGATCACCGCGATCGGCGCTCTGAAAAGTGATATACAGGCGGTTATTTGCTCTGATTACTCTAAGGGGGTCCTGTCGGCACCTATTTTGAGATCAGTCTTTTCCGTTGCGCGCCAACGGGGCATTCCTACTATCGTGGCTCCCAAGCATTCCGATGCATCCCAATATCGCGGCGCGGATATTCTTATGCCCAATCTGGTGGAGTTAACGCAACTGTCTGGGGCTTCGGTCGCGGAGTTCTCAATGGACGGTTCGGCCCATGATCTGATGGAAGCGCTATCGCTTAAAGCCTTGGTCGTCACCCGTGGCAGTGAAGGCATGTCGCTATTCGAGCGCAGAGAGGCGAAATTACAACGGGTGGATATCCCTACAGCGGCACGGAGCGTTTACGACGTAACTGGTGCTGGGGATACCGCCATCGCGGCGTTCGCCGCGGCGCTCGCTGCCGGATCCGACGTAGAGATTGCTGTGCGGCTGGCGAATATTGCTGCCGGTATCAAGGTAAGCAAACGCGGCACCGCCACTGTCAGCGTGGAAGAAATTCGGCAATCGCTGTTATCGTAATCGAGAGGTTCGGCCAAAACCTAGCGATTCGTGAATTGTAATTTGCCTGTTATACTCCGGTCCGCTCAACAAGTAATCATGATGTACGCCCCGGTCGTTGGATTTTTTAACTGGGAAAGCGGATGCCCTCTTCGTCAAAGCACGTGCGCACGTTTGTCTTCGCGGCGATCCTTCTTGCCGTCGCGGTGGCCGCTTTGGCCGGCCAAGTCGAAACAAAAATTCTCGTTGTCAGCATCGTCGGGGACTGGAAATACGGAAACGCTCGAGTTAGATTCGGTCAGTCTTTGACCCCCGTATCTGGGGCATGCCTGTCGACTTCCGACGGATCGATCGTTTTGCGAAGCGACGACAGCAATGGATCCCTTCATCCCTTCGCCTGTGAAAAGCCGTTCCGTGACCCGCAATGTCCCGGCCAGGACGGTGCTCGCTGCGCTGTGCAACTCAATCCCGCGACCTGGACGTCGACCACTAGCGCATCGGATTACTTTTGGGCCAAGGTACGGAAATTGGTCGCCGGCGACCCCGAAAAATACATGGTCGCTGCCAGTCGCGGCATCGAGGACAGCCTCACCGACGCTGTCGTCTCTCAACAGACTCCAGGGCTGGATTTGAAGCCGGCCTTTCGCGAAATGCCATCTGGAGATTACTGGGTAAAAATCGCGCCGGTAGGTTCCTCAAGCGTATCCGCTCGTGTTTTGCCACTGCACTTTACACCACATACTCCAGCATTGGTCTCAACGTCATTCCAGCCTGGCCTCTACAACCTTTTGCTCGTGGACAAAGCTGGGGTTCCAGCTGGATCAGATTGCTGGATATTGATTAGCTCCTCTGAAAACTATCCTCATGCATCAGAAAATTTTCAGCAGGCCACCCGAATGTCGGCAAAGTGGCCTGAAGAGATGGATCCCACATCGGTGCGAGCTCTGCTGCGCGCGTATCTGGAGTCGCTTTCGAAATCCCCAGGCCAGCCGTGAAACCTGCGCCGCTTTCATGGTTACGGAATACTTTCACGCCGTCGCCTGAACCAAACCGGCAGTACCAAACCGATTGGACGAAATTCCCAGCTCACCTACGAAAAGCGCTACTTTCGATTTTATTTCTTACTCTGGTAGTCCATCTGTTGGAGGTGACCGGAATCCTGAATGGCTTTGAATTGGCGCCCCTCGACGCCTTTTTGCGACTTCATGAACGGCAGGTGTCCAGGAAAATTGTGATCGTCGAAATTACGGATCAGGACTATCGCGACTTATTCGGGGACCGCAGCCCCCTTGATCCCGGCACACTCATCCAACTGGCGACAGCCGTTCAGCAATACGCTCCAGCCGTAATCGGCATGGATTTCGACACCGAAGTCTTCTCGGTCGAAAAGAAAGACTTTTCCTCCTTCACAAAGTTGCTGCCCGGCGCTGCAACGCAGTCGGCTGGAAAGTTGTCCCCAGTGGTGTGGGCCCAAGTCCCTTGCAACATCATTGAGCCTCTAACCCTCGCTCCAGTTCTCGGCGGCAGCCTCCACGATCCGCACTTTTTTGGCATTCCTCGATTTCCCGTGGACTCTGATGGCATGGTGCGGAGTTATCAATCTGCATTTCAAGCCACGGGGAAACTTGAACCGTGTCCCACAACCTTTGTGCACACCACGGAAGAAAGTGCGGCGGTACCCACGTCGGAATCCGGCGGCGAACTCAACGTTGGTTCCGCGTCATCCTTTGCTCGCGCTGTATCCGATCGCGCCTGCCAAGATCCAGCCTTCGACTGTTCTTCTCGTCGACCCGAAGAAAACCCCGTCGCCCTGTGGGGAGTCATTAGATCCCAGTTTCGTCGGATATGTTTTGGCAGCACCGATTGTTTATCATTATTTGAAGACCAAGCCCCGTCGGTAATCTTTAATTTCTACGGCGATCGCTACCGCTTTCCCATCATCCAAGCCCACGAATTTCTTGGTTCCGATGCGCAAGAGTCCAACAACGACCAGTCGTTGCAAATCCAGCGCAGAGCCCTTCTGCGTGACAAGATTGTCTTGATCGGCGGCAGCTTCCACGCCGCTCGCGACGTCTACAACACTCCGCTGGGGCAGATGGCTGGTGTTGAGCTGATTGCTCTGGCGATTCAATCCGATTTTGGCGGCGGCATTCGCGAAGCGCAAAAAGTATTTGAAATCCTCGCCGACATTCTCGCCGGAGCTTTGGTTGTGCTGGTGTATTTTTACTATCAACATCGTCCCCGCGTCGCTTTTTACGCCAGCCTGTTGGGTATATTCCTGGCTACCCTTTTGTTCAGTTTTATTTTATTCAGGACCGCCGCATATTGGTTCAACTTCATGCCCATCGTAATTGGCATGATCATGCACCAGATGCTGGAGCTGTCGAAAAGTTGTAGCGAATTGCAACACGAGGTTCATGTGCTGGAGCATAAATTACAGAGCATGACGCGCCCCCAAGATGGGCACAGGTCCGCAGTCGAAAGAATGCCTGCTTCCCCCGATGACCAATCCGGCAAAGATTAGGGCCTTGCTGCACTTGCTCCGATCACAATTTGCTCTCCGCCCTCGCTCTTACTGAAAACGGGTGTCTGTTTACGTTGTATGGAACCGGCTGCTTTCGTGACGCCCTGCTTCACCGAGGCGTAGACCTGCTCGACGGAATCGTTGCCCTTGTCCTTGCGCATGGCCTCCAGCAAGAAATGCGTGAAGTAACCATTGTCGTAAGGCTTGCCCTCATAGGATTGTTCTTCCTTGGAGCTGGATGTCAAAATCGCTCGCCCCACTCCTTGTCGAATGCGGTCGAGGGCATTTTCCGAAGTCGTCGCGTCTTTGGACCCCACTGCTTCACCCAGTAGATGCCCCACGGCCGCGCCGCTATGACATGTGTCCAGTAAAATTACCGTTCTCTGAGCCTTGATGCGTGTGCGCACCACATCCGAAATTTCCACCATCGGGAGCGCTGTCGCATATAAATTATCTTCGGGTTCCGTTTCTGTATCGCTGGTCGCGATGTAATTTACTTCCGCGGTATCGCGATTCCGCGGCGTGCCGTGGCTGCTCAAGAAAATGACCACTAGGTCATTGGGTTGCGCGCTTCGCGCCAGCCAATTTAATTCGATTTTTAGTTCTTTCGCGGTGACCTGCCCTTCCGTCAGCGCGTGAACATTTGCCGCCTTGAAACGGCCGACTTTTGGATCCAGCAGCAATGTGCTGAAATCTCTCGCGTCTTTACTAGCAAAATTCAAACGTGGTAAGTGGCGGTCCTGGAACTTGGAAATCCCAACTACCAACGCCCATTTCTCGCCCAGTGGTCCGGCGCTCGGGGTTGCGATTGCTGCCGCCGCCCCGGTGGCCAGGTGAAATGGATTCGCGCCCTCATTCATCGCTTCCGACCCGAAGTGCCTTGCCCTATCCAGCGCGTATTTTACGTTCGCGGGCTGGCCGCGTTCCTCCTCAAACACCGATCGGTAATACCAAGCGTCTCCGTTGCTGGTGCACAATTCGGTAGCGTGTTTTAGAAGTTGAAGCCCGTCTTCCGCTTCACCTTTCGTCCCGTTTTGCACCCGTTCCAGGGCTTGCACAACCAGATCTTTCGAGAGGTTGCATTTTTCCTGATCGCGCTGGTCCTGGAGCGCGCCGCTGGCTGCAGCGGCTAAAGCCGCAATAAACAAGAAACCAAGCACCGAGACTCGTTCAATTCTCAAGCTCACCCGCCCCCAGGGCTGCGTTTGTTTGGAAGTTTTCCTCGTTGACGCATGGCGGCCAAAATTTTTGCTTTTACCCCGCCGCTCGCGAGTTGTATTTGCCCGTCTGGCGTCAGATCAAACTGCACCGTCGGTGCCTCTCGAATCGTGGCGATAACGCTGTCTTCATCCACGCCGGCTTTCACCATTTTTATAACTTGCTCGTTGGTAAGTGCGGGGCTTGCAGGATTCGCTTTGGATGAGACGGAGCCGCTCGTCTTTTCTTTAGTCCCATTCCCGCTGGCCGGTCCTACAGTCGCACTATTACCATTCCCGTTTACCGCGGCTGCCCCACTCGAGCCGGTCTTGTCCGCCCCAGTTTTCCCCGCGGCGCCCTTAGTTCCAGCTTTGTTGCCAGCCGTCTTCGCCCCGCCGTGGACGCCCGCCTTGCTCGCATCGGCTCCACCCGTCGTCCCAACCGACGCCGAGGCATTTGCCGCGGCCACTGCTTTCTGCTGTCCGTCAATTTTCCGGTAGTACGCCATCGCCGTCTCAATCCGCTTTTGCGGCTCGAGGAAATACTTTTCCTCCGGCTTGGCATCCACCGCCTTGCCATAGTTAATGGCTGCTTCCTGCAAAAAGCCCTTCGCCGCTTTCCGATCCTCGGTCTGGTAAGCCAGGGCCTCGTACGCCACGCCGATGTTATAAAGCCGGTATGCATCGTCCTTGGCGTTCGGCAGTGGCGACATCCTTTCCAGGTCTTCCAAGTATCTGCTCCACAATCCGTGCTCCGCGGTCTTGTTATCCTTGTCTAACTTCCCTTGCGCCAGCATGACCTCCACCGGCTCGTTCGTCGCGGTAATCCGTGCTGCAATCTCATGAATCGCTTTGTGAATTAGATCTTCGCTCAACTGTGAAGTGGTTGGCGGACCACTTGAGTCTTCGGTTTTCTTTCCGGCCATGCGCTTGAAGGGATCAATAACTTTCGTTGGCAGCGACTTTCCGGCCTGTTGATTCGTTCCCGCTTCAAAATCTTCGGAGTAATTCGCGGTGATATTGTCGGCGTCCAGCGCCCGGCCCGCCCGCGGCTCGCGCGCCTGGTAGCTGACCTCGAGCGTCCCTGTGATCTTGTTGTACTTTACCGGCTGCTCCACTTGCTTACCCTTTTGCATCGCCACTTCATTCCGGGTGAAAGGTTGGGGCGGGGGAGTGGAAAAATTTAAAATGGTCAAATTGATTGCCAGTTCCTGGGAATTCGGATCGGCTCGCAGCTTATCGTTATCCTTGAGTAGTTCCGTTTCCAGTAGATCCCGCAATTTCCCGGTGAGGTCCTGATACTTCTGGTCGTGAGCAGTAACTTTTACGGTGAAAGTCGTTCCGGTGAACTGAATGACGGGCGGTAATTTACGATGAAGGACGATTTTCTTTTTGCCGAGGTTCCCAAAGCCCTGCGACCGCGCCGTCTGCGCAAACAACAAGCAACAAGCAAGGCCGGCAATCAGGACGCGATGAATGTTCCGATCCTCTGGGACTGCGGAATGCTAACAAAGCGCATAATACTCTTGCAACAAGCCAAGATGCGGACTTACTGCCAACCTTATATTACCGGTTGCGTCGTGATGGTCCCGTCGTAACGCTCTTTCACATGGCTGATCAATAATCGGATACTGTTAGCCAGTTGCACCACTTCGCCTTCGCCGACGATTTCAAATTCTATTTCATAATTCCCAGCCGCTGCATGATCTACCGCCTCCTTGAGACTCATCAACGGCCTCACCACCTGCTGCGGCAATATAAAGCTGATCCAGATGCTCACCAACAGGGTAATCGCTGAAACGATGCTTAGGGCCCATTCGGAATGCGATATCAGCCTTCGCGCCCTTCGATGGTCGCCATCAATGCGGTCCCAGTTCCGCGCTTCCAACTCCGACGTCAGCCTCAGCACATCTTGTCCCGAAGTCTGCAGATCGGTCGTAATTTGTTGCAATGCGGGGTTTCCTTCCTGAGCCGTCTTGGTGATCTGCGTGTCAAACGATCCGATACGCGCGCGTAACTCCTCAATCATTTGTTCTCGCGATTTGTTTCTTGCCCCTTTCAGGATACCTCCCAGATCTTTCTCGTACGCTTGCAGCACCGCTTGTATGCGATCTGCCGGAGCCCCTCCGGGCTTCTCCATGTTTGCCACCGCGTTTTTGAATTGCTGGTCGTACTGGCTCAACGCTGCCAGCGCACTGTCGGTCAGCGGCTGATCCGCGGCATTCAGTTCACGGATAGCTCGAAGAATCTGCTCCAGCTTCGAAATCGATTCGCGATTCGCTTGCAGCGATGAAGGATCCGATAGCAGTAAATAGTTGCGCTCCGATCGTCTGGCCTCCAGCATCTCGATGGAAGCTTGTTGCGAAAGCGTGGCCGCTGGTGCATCGAAACTAACGATGCGCTCGACGATTCGTCCCACCACCAAGAGGTAGAACATCGCGAAGAAGATGACCGGAACAAGAATCAATCTAACAATCGCCAAGCTGTACGCCACACGCTTCCGCAGCGAGCCGCCTGGTGCGAGCACCTTAAACGATCTTCGAATCCCCAATCTCATCGTTAAGTTCTCCTAATGCTCCCCGCAACATAGCACGCCAGCGGCGCAGATTCACCGTTTTGAGGCAGTTTCGCATCGATCCCTGATGCCCCTTTGGTCACGCTCCATGCCTCCTCGCGTCATCCCATTCGTTTCTGGTGCATCATGCCGGGAGGCTTCCTTTTAGCGTGTACCGGTCGTCCGGATAAGCGGCTGGAACGGCAATTAAGATTCGCCCTTCGCGCCCCCATGCCCCTCTCGTAAAATGGTCGTGTCCATGCGCTGGAGAACCCAGTCCCTTCTGTCTCCGCTTACCATCGGTGCGCTCCCCGGTGGCACTCGATGATTCGCGGACGAATTTCACGTCGCGAATGGTTGCGCCAGCTTTCCAAGGCCGCTGGCGGATTACCCCTGGTCGGCTCGCCCGCATTACTCTCGGAATTTCGGCAACGCTCCCAGCCCGCGCCGCAGCAACGTCCGCAAACGACCGCTCCGCAACAGCCTTCCGAGCGTCCGCCGCTGTTTGAAAATGACCCTACGAAGTACCGCTTCACCCGCGAAGAAGATGAATTTCTTGAGGATGTTGAACGCACCAGTTTTCAGTTTTTCTGGAATGAGACGAACCCCGTCACCGGATTGGTAAAAGATCGTAGTCACGCCGACGGCACGGATCAGCGCAATGTCGCCAGCATCGCAGCTACCGGTTTCGGACTTACCGCCCATTGCATCGCCGACCAGCGTGGTTGGGAGCAGCGGATGGAGATTCGTGACCGCGTTCGCAATACCTTGCGTTTCGTGGCTACTCGCGTGGAGAACGAGCATGGCTTTTACGCGCACTTTTTGAATATTCAAAATGGTGAACGCGTCTTCCAGTCAGAGGTCTCATCCATCGATACCGCAATTTTCCTTTGCGGGGTGTTGACCTGCCGCGCCTATTTTGACGACTCTGAAATATACGAGCTGGCCACTAAAATTTTTGAGCGCGTCGACTGGGGCTGGATGCTGCAGGACCAACGAACCCTTTCCATGGGATGGACGCCTGAGTACGGTTTCTCCGCACTCGCTGGGATAGTTACAGCGAGCTCATGATGATTTATCTTCTGGGCCTGGGTTCCGCCAACCACGCCCTCCCGTTGGCCACCTGGTCCGCCTGGTCCCGCCCAAATTTTGAATTCAATGGTATCCGCTACATCAGCTCGCACGGCGCCACTCTTCATGCATCAGTTTTCACACGCCTGGTTTGATTTTCGCGGTACGCCGTGACCATTATGCAGACTATTTCACCAATTCCGTCATCGCCACTAAAGTACATAAATTGTGGTGCCTTGAACTGGCGCAGCAATTTCCCGATTACAGCGAGGACTTGTGGGGCATTACCGCGTCGGACTCCATTCGCGGTTATACCGCCTGGGGCGGCCCTCCGGAAATGGGTCGCATCGATGGCTCAGTGGTTCGTGCGCCACCGCTGGATCTCTGCCGATTCTTCCGCAGGAGACCCTTCGCGTCTTGCGCTTCATTCGCGAGAACTATGGCAAAAAGCCTGGCGCACCTATGGCTTTGTGGACGCTTTCAATCCGCTCACCAATTGGTATAGCGCCGACGTGCTTGGTATCGACTTTGGCATATCCATCCTCATGGCTGAAAATGCCCGCACCGGCTTCGTGTGGGAACAATTCATGAAAAATGAGGAAGTAAATCGCGGAATGACCCGGGCGGGATTCCGAACCATCCCCACTGCAACTACAGCGTCCTAGCTAGTTAATTAAAGTTCACCGCGAACTACTTGGCAATTTCAATCAAGGCCAGCGAGTGCGGCTGCAGCATCAGCGAGAGTTCGCCATTCTTGATCGTCTGTTCTTGCGAAGCAGGGAGCCCTCCTGCTTTGCGAAGTGCCTTAATTTGTGCACGGGAAGGGAATTGCGGGCTCCCCATCTTCTCGTAAGCAGGCAGAGGCGATCCGTGGTCCTTGTCGACAACCGTTACGCGTGCGCTTTTGTTGCCCTTCATTCCCGAAAAGTGCAGCCTTACGGTTTTTGGCGAACCGGTCTCTTCCGGCAAGAACAGATTCCATACCGCGATCGCTAGCGAGCCATCTTTTGTCCGAGTCACCAGCGCGTTTTCGGCTTTTTCCTCCAGCCGGGAATCGCCCAGCCGGTGTAGCAGCGCAAAATCGTTGAAAGCCGCCTTGGGGATTCCCTCTTCAGCGAACAATCCAAAGCCGCCGTAGAAAGGCTTTTTCACCACTCCTTGCTCCTCGAAGACGTCCGAAAAATCCCAATAACTCATCATCGAGGTCAATCCATCGCATTCCCGAATGGTATTGGCCAGATACGGCCCCATATATTCGCTATCCGTAACCGCCGGATTGTTATCGTACGCCGCGTTGTATTCCGACCAGATCAGCGGGATTTCCGGATAAGCTGAGGCCGAAATCTGTTCACGCACCTTCCTTACTGCTCGGCATACCATCGCGTTCCGTGAAATCTTTTCGTGCGTGCCAAACACATCTTCCGCAGTGTCATTCCCGTAGACGTGTGTGGAAACAAAATCTACCGGCACCTTCTTTTCTTTGCAGTGCGCCAGGAAGCGATCGGCCCAGGCCGCTTGGGCCGTCGCTGGGCCCCCAACCCGGAACCTCGTGCTCACCCGCTTCACCGCTCTCGCCGCGTAATCGTACAAATCCCAGTAAGTCGTATCCTTAGGATTTCCCACCCAGAAATCAATATTCGGCTCGTTCCATACCTCGAAATACCACTGCGCTACCTCGTCCTCTCCGTAGCGTTCCACCAGGTGCCGCGTAAATGTCTCCACCAATTGACCCCATTTCTCTCAATCCTTTGGCGGCGCCACATTTTGCTTGTACCAGAACGCATGCACGCCGTCGGGATCCGAACTCAGTTTTTTTGGCATGAAACTCAGCTCAATGAATGGCCGCACTTTATTCTCAAGCAGCCCGTCATAAATCTGGTCCACATAAGAGAAGTTGTCATTGGACCTTCCCGTCTTTATCTTCGTCGTACACGCCCAGTTCATCGTGGAAAATCGCATGAAAGCGAATATATTCGAAATCCGTAATTCGTCGCGTCTCCCGCAAATCGTTACGGTAACTCTCGCGCAGCGAAAGCACCGCTCGTCCCGAACCAAACATTTTTTCCCAGAAGTGCGGAAACGGATGTGCCGGCGCGGCGACATCAACTTCCACTGTGACTGGAGCGGTTTGCCCTCTGGCTGGACCGGCCGCGAAAACCATCAGCACCGTGAAGCAGAATCCTGCAGTGAGTCGTGGTGCGCCAAGCCAGTAGCTGCTCGCCTCAGAATTCATCTTCGCTCCTGACCCGCTTGCTTAGAATATCGATTTTATAGCATAATCTCGCGTTATTTGTCCGCTTCATCAATCGGCTACTTCTATAAACCGTTTCTAAATGTCGAGGAGTTCCATGATCCGTTCAAGGCTCAGTGGATTTTTGCTGCTTACTGTTTTTCTTCTCCTCGGATCGCCCGCCCGACCTAACGACGATATTCCCAAAGCAGCTTGGAAGCGCCCCATTGGCGCTCCGCTCGAAAATCCCGGCACCAAGAAGCCCACCCTTGATCCTGCGCATATTGACGATGGTTTCTGGCAGGGAGCTCCCGTTGGAGGATTCGGAGCGGGCACTTTTTCCCGTACCTATCGTGGGGACTTTGCCCGCTGGCACATGCAAGGCGGCATCCACAAATATCAAAGCGTCCCCGCAAACCAGTTCGCGATGTTTCAACAATCGGAAGGCGATTCGAGTGGCGTTGCTCAGGTTCTCACCGCCGACCACCCCAAGGGCCGTGCCCTCAGCTCTTGGAGGTGGGATTATCCTGTCGGAGCGGGAGATTACTCTGCTCTATATCCCAAGGCTTGGTTCGACTATCGCTGGGAGAAATTTCCTGCCCACGTCTACGTCGAGCAGTTTTCTCCTATTCTCCCCGATAATTACAAAGAAACCAGCTACCCAGTGGCCGTCTACCGCTGGCACGCCGAGAATCCCACCAAGAAGCGCGTAACCGTCTCGGTTCTTCTCTCCTGGGAAAATATGCTGGGATGGTTTCGTAGCACCGATCGCGACTTCAGTGGCGAAATCAACGCCGGCAATTTCAATCGTTCCGCCAAAGAGTCGCTCGCCTCCGCCGGAATCATGAAAGGAGTTGTTCTGGACCGTAATCACATAGGCCCAGTGCAGGAAGGGTGGGACGGACAGTTCACTATCGCAGCATTCGAAAGCGCTGGAGTCGAAGTCAGCTATCAAACCACTTTCGATCCCAACAGCGACGGACAAGTTATCTGGACGCCCTTCAGCAAAGACGGAAGGCTTTCCAACAGCGATGACCACTGGACCAGTAGCGGTGAACCTTTAGCCGGCGCCATCGCCGTGCGCTTCACGCTGGAGCCCGGTGAAAAGCGCATTGTGCCCATGGTCATTTCGTGGGATTTACCCGTGGTGGAATTCGGTTCCGGACGAAAATGGCACAAGCGCTATACCGATTTTTATGGAACCACCGGCTTGAATTCCTGGGCCATCGCTCGCGATGGACTCCTGAATGCCTCCAAGTGGAGCGGCGAGATCGACGCCTGGCAGGCACCGTACATCAACGATGAGAGTAAACCGCTTTGGTATCGCGGCATGCTCTTCAACGAACTTTACGTTTTGGCCGACCTGGGTGGATTTTGGGGTCGCCAGGTTGGCTCCGACAAAAAGGACCCTCCGGTGTTTTCCTTTATGGAATGTTACGACTACCCGTACTACGAAACGCTGGATGTGCGTTTTTACGGTTCCATGCCGCTCATTAAATTTTGGCCGGACATTGAAAAAGGTGTCATGCGCCAATTTGCCGACACCGTCCCGCACGAGTACGACGAAAAAATGGCCTGGGTGTGGAAAACACTGACTTCTCGCGAGCCCGCCTTCCGAATCCGCAAAGCGAAGGGTGCCGTCCCGCACGACCTCGGCGTTCCGAACGAAGATCCCTTCGTGCAAATAAATCAGTTCAGCTGGCAAGACACCAACGGCTGGAAAGATTTAAATCCCAAATTTGTTCTGATGGTTTACCGCGACTTCGTTTTGACCGGCAGCAAGGACAAGGATTTTCTCCGTCACAGCTGGCCCGCTATCCAGGAAGCTCTCGCCTATCTTCGCAAGTACGACAAGGATGGCGACGGCATCCCCGAAAATGAGGGCTACCCGGACCAGACCTATGACGAGTGGGTAGTCCTCGGAGAAAGCTCCTACTCCGGGGGCTTATGGCTCGCTGCTCTCCGCTCCGCTGAAGAAATCGCCAAGCAGCTTGGTGATTCCGCGAAGGCTTCTGAGTATCACGATCTATTCGTGAAGAGTCAGGCCAGCTACATCAAGAAGCTCTGGAACGGCGAATACTTCCGCTACGACACCAGGAGCGAGTATCGCGACAATATTCAAGCAGACCAACTTGCCGGTCAGTGGTACGCCAACATGACCGGCCTGGGTGACATCATCCCGCGCGAAATGCAGCTTTCCAGCCTCAAGAAGATTTTTAACTTTAATGTGATGAAATTCGCCGACGGTTCCATGGGCGCCGTCAATGGCATCGCGCCGGACGGTTCTCTGGTCAAGACCAACCAACAGGTTCAGGAAGTTTGGGTCGGCACCACTTTTGGGGTAGCCGCTTTCATGCTGAGCGACGGCCTCAAGGAAGAGGCCTACAAAACCGCTTGGGGCCTGTACCACACCACCTATGAAACTAAGGGCTACTGGTTCCGTACTCCCGAGGCCTGGGACATCACAGGCAACTATCGCGCCAGCATGTACATGCGCCCAGCCGCGATCTGGGCCATGGAGATGACGCGCCCGGCCAGTAAGCAATGACCGCTCTGGAACACCCTGGCGCACACCACATTGCGTGAACCGCAATGCGGATTTATGCTGGTTCTTCCGTCGATCGCGCCCGAACCAGCACAGGGAGATTTTGTCGTTAACATTTTCCTTTAAACATGGCTAAGCCACGATTTCTCGTTTCCCTTACCACCAACGATAACGACTATCAGATTGAGCAGGCTCACTCTGCTGAAGAAGCCGGCAAAAAGCTTGGAGTGGAAGTTCAGATTGTCTTCGCGGATAACGATGCCATAAGCCAGAGCACCCAGGTTTTGAGGGCTATTCAGTCTGCGGAAGCTAAACGCCCCAATGCCATCGTATTCGAACCAGTGGGCGGCACCGCCTTGCCGCAAGTTGCCCACGCCGCCGTCAACGCAGGCATTGGCTGGGCTGTTCTGAATCGAGACGCTTCGTACATCTCCGATCTCCGCAAGCGGGCCACCGCTCCCGTTTTCGGCCTTACTTCCGATCACCTGGAAATTGGCCGTCTCCAAGGGCGTCAATTCGCCGCTCTTCTGCCGCACGGCGGCTCGATCCTTTATATACAAGGCCCCTCGGAGAACTCCGCAGCCAAAGAGCGGACTGTCGGCATGCGTGAGACCAAGCCGGCAAACATCCAGGTCACCATACTCAAGGCCCAATGGACCGAGGATAGTTCCACCCGTTCAGTGCGTTCCTGGCTCAAATTGGTAACCTCTCAGCGCGCTCCAATCGATCTCGTCGCAGCCCAGGATGACTCCATGGCTGTCGGTGCCCGCAGAGCCTTCGAAGAATTATCCAACGAGATTGAAAAAGAACGTTGGCTTAAACTCCCTTACACTGGATGCGACGGACTTCCCAAAACAGGCCAAGTCTGGGTGCGCAACGGTATACTCGCTGCCACCATATTTGTTCCTCCCAACGCTGGCCAAGCTATCGAAATGCTCGCCACAGCCATAAAGTTCAAGTCACATATCTCTGAACGCGTCCTCACTGTCCCCGTTTCCGTCCCGTCCCTAAAAGATTTAAAGCCTGTCGCCTTGGACTAACAGCACGACCGTGAATGGACCCGTAACATTTCAAATGCACCAGTTGCTGCCCTGATTTAGCTCATGATTCTTGCTGGCTCAATCCCCTTGGCAGGGTATAATTCGCGACGTTCCCATCCAGCGGGTTAAACTTGGATTCGGAGATTCCGAATATGAAAGATCCACGTACAAGTTCCGGCATGGACATGGATCGCCGGCGTTTTCTAACTGCCACTGGGGGAAGCCTGCTTGCTACGGCCATCCCTGGATCCGTCGGCGCTTCCGAATTCGTTCCCGAAAGACGCACTAATCCTGCGGTCACTTCCTCGTTTGCCGCTGCTTCTTCCGTGCGCAAGATTCCCATAGGCGTGTTCGACCCCGTGTACGACAAACTTTCCTTGGAGGCGATGCTCGATAAGGTCAGCGCCTTGGGCATCGAAGCTATGGAAATCGGCACCGGCGGTTATCCGGGCGCCAATCACTGTCCGGTGGATGAACTCTTGGCTGATGCCGGCAAAGCCAAAGTCTGGCAGAAAAAATTCGAAGACCGCGGCATCCGCGTGGCCACTTTAAGTTGTCACGGCAACCCCGTCCACCCCGACGCCAAGCACGCTGCCAAAGATGCAGACACCTTCCGCAAGACCGTGCTGCTTGCAGAACGCCTCGGAGTGAAAGTCATCGTTGGTTTTTCCGGCTGCCCCGGAGGTTCGCCAAACGACACACAACCCAATTGGGTCACCTACCGCTGGCCTCCCGAATACGCCGAGATACAGGATTGGCAGTGGAAAGAAAAAGTCGTTCCGTACTGGAAAGAAGCGGCAAAATTTGCTCGCGAGCATGGTGTCCACAAACTGGCGTTCGAAATGCATCCCAACTTTGTCGTCTACAACCCGAGGACCCTCCTGAAACTTCGCGAAGCCGTCGGCGAAGAAATCGGTGCCAACTGCGATCTCAGTCATCTTTTCTGGCAAGGCTGCGATCCTGTCGAAGTGATTCATTTCCTCGGGAAACAAGGCGCCATTTATCACGCGCACATGAAAGACACCGCTTTTTATCCCGAGAACGTGAACAAATACGGCGTGCTAAATTTCGCATTCGAAGCCCAGGATCTCCCGCTGGCCTCCGAAACTTTTCGCGCGGTGGGCTATGGTCACGGTGCGGAGCTGTGGAAGTCCATCGTGAAAGCCTATATGGATGTCGGCTACGAAGGCATCCTAAGCGTCGAGAATGAAGACCCTATCCTTGCCGGGGAAGTTGGTGTGGAGCGAGCCGTGTACGTGCTAAAGAACGTGCGCAACGAACTGCTGGGTGCGTGAGATGCGCCGCCGGCAATTCTTCGGCGCTGTCGCAGGATCGGCCGTAGCGTCCGCTTCAATCCCATTTTCGTTCACGGATTTTTCCGGGCCTCAAACAACCGCCGCTGCTGCTCCGCCTTTTTCTCTCTCGGTCATGCTCTGGACCGTCAATGAGAAACTACCGTTTGAACAGCGCATCGAAAAAGTAGCCGAGGCCGGGTACCCGGCTGTCGAACTCGTGCAGGAATACAAAGATTGGACCAAACAGGACTACGCCAAATTTCGGGCCAAGAAACGTGAACTCGCTCTAACCGTGGACGCCACCAGCGGTATCAATCATAGTTTGTGTGACCCTGCCCAGCGCCAGGCGTTTCTGGACGAAGTGCGCGGCAAGCTCGCCATTCTTGAAGAACTGGAGTGCAACAAGTTGATTCTGCTTACCGGCGATAAGGTGCCCGGCCAAACTCATCAGCAAATGCACGATCATATTATCGAGGCATTGAAGCGCGCTTCCGACATTGTTGCTCCCCACAACGTAGGCTTGCTTCTCGAGAACATCGATCCCGAAGAGAATCCCAGGTATTTTCTAACTAGTGTCACCGAAGGTTTTGAAATTGTTCGCTCCGTCGGCAATCCGCACGTGCAATTTCTGTATGATTTCTTTCATGATCAGATCGCCGAAGGTAACCTCCTCGCTAAGCTGGACAAGAATCTCGACATCATAGGTGTGGTGCACATCGCCGATGTACCTGGCCGCCACGACCCCGGTACCGGCGAGATCAACTACCCAAATATCTTCCGTAAGCTTGGCCAACTGGGTTTTAATGGCTATGTCGCCATGGAGTTTGTACCTGAGGGGGAAACCGTTGCGGCCTTGCGCGCTGCTCGGGAAATGGCCCTCAAGTACGGAGGCGTTCAACGAAACCAGAACGCTCAATCACAAAATACAGATCCGGGGAGAGCTCATGCAGCGGCGTGAACTTTTTAGATTGGTTGGCGCTGGCGCTGTTCTGCCGGTCTGGGATTCGAACCTTCTAGCGCTGTTTCAGGACGCGCAGCCCAAGGCCGGCTACACCCTTCGTACTTTAAATGCTCATCAGAATGCCACCGTCATGCTGATGACCGATCTCATCATTCCAGAGACCGATACACCAGGGGCCAAGGGTGCGCGGGTCAATGAGTTCATCGATTTGATTTTGACCGAATGGGCGCACGACGACGAGCGCCAGAAATTTATAGCCGGACTCGACGATGTGGATGTCCGCAGCAACGCTCTCTTCTCCAAGGACTTCATCGACGCCTCTCGCGTTCAGCAGGACGCTCTTATCGCCGATCTCGATCAGCGGTTCGCCGTCGAACGGGAAGGCCCTGGTCCTCATCCGTATGTGCGTCGCGCCCACAACACTCAATTGACCGGCAGTTTTTTCGAAAATCTCAAGCACATGACTCTGTATGGCTACTACACTTCTGAAATCGGCTTCACTCAGGAATTGCGAAAGCAGATCATTCCCGGCGCTTACCATGGCTGCACGCCGGTTACCGACGTGAGCAAGGCGTAGGGAGCGGACCATGCCAGTTGCAAAAACCTATGATGCAATCGTCGTTGGCTCCGGGATCACCGGGGGCTGGGCCGTCAAGGAACTCACGGAAAAGGGCCTTAATGTGTTGCTCCTCGAAGCGGGCCGTCCTATCGTCCCGGAAGAGGATTACGTTGAGCACGTTCCCTCATGGGAGCTCAAATATCGTGGATGGGACAAGCGTGAGGAGCGCGCCACGACTCAAAAAGTACAACGCGAGTGCTATTACGCTTGCGACGAATATTCCCATAAATTTTTCGTCAACGATTTGGAAAACCCCTACACCACCGATCCTGGCAAGCCTTTCTCCTGGATCCGTGGTCGTCAGGTGGGCGGGAAATCCATCATGTGGGGTCGCCAGAGTTACCGACTCAGCGATCTCGATTTTGAAGCTAACATTCGCGAAGGCATCTCCGCGGATTGGCCCATTCGCTACAAAGACATCGAGCCTTGGTACACCTACGTCGAGGATTTCGTCGGTATCAGTGGTCAACCCGAAGGTTTGGCGCAGCTCCCGGACAGCAAATTCCTTCCGCCCATGGAAATGACCTGCGCGGAGCAGGTCGTAAAGGAAGCGCTCCCCAAGAATTTCAACGACGGCCGCATGATGACCATCGGTCGCGTTGCGGTCCTCACCCGCACTCATCGCGGACGCGCCGCTTGCCACTATTGCGGAGTTTGCCACCGCGGCTGCATTACCCGCTCCTATTTCAGTAGCCTGAATTCAACGCTCCCAGCAGCCGAAAAAACTGGCCGCATGACTCTGAGACCTTATAGCGTCGTGCACAGCCTCATCTTCGACCCCGCGACTCGCCGTGTTACCGGCGTCCACGTAATTGATGGCCAGAGTAAGCAGTCCATGGAATTTCACGGTCGCATCATATTTATGAATGCCTCGGCTCTCGAATCCGCGCGCATTTTGTTGAACTCCACTTCGCCGGAGTTTCCCAACGGTCTCGCCAATACCAGCGGAGAATTGGGTCGCAACCTCATGGATCACGTCATGGGTGGTGGTGCCGATGGTGTCGTTCCGGGCAATGAAGACAAGGACGAGTTTGGCAACCGGCCCAATGGGATTTATGTGCCTCGCTTTCGAAACATAAAAACCAAGGAACCGTTTCTCCGTGGCTACGGCTATCAGGGCGGCGCTTACCGCGAAGGCTGGGCTCGCGGGATGAACACCTCCGGCTTCGGCGCCGATTTCAAGAAAGCTCTTCGGAAGCCTGGCGCCTGGCATTTCTCGTTCTACGGATTCGGTGAATGTTTGCCCAATCGCGATAATTTTATTGAAATCAATAAAGACCAGACCGACGCTTGGGGCATTCCGACTCTAAAGATTCACTGCGCGTTCGGTGAAAACGAAAACGCCCTGTTGCGTGACATGGCTACTCAAGCCGCGGAAATGTTGGCCGCAGCTGGCGCCAAAGATATTCACCCCTTCGTGGAAAACAACGCGCCCGGCCTCACCATCCACGAAATGGGCACCGCACGTATGGGCAAGGATCCCAAGACCTCCGTTCTCAATGAACACAATCAGGCCCACGACGTCAAAAATCTGTTTCTCACCGATGGTGCCTGCATGGTCTCCTCCGCTTGCGTCAATCCTTCGCTCACCTACATGGCTCTCACCGCCCGCGCTTGCGATTTTGCGGTTGCTCAGATGAAAAAAGGCGAGCTGTAAGGCAACAGGCCAAGGAGAAAGCCTCCGGATGTCTCAAGTCATTCGTACCCCCAAATCTTACGACGTTTGCATCGTGGGTTCCGGCGCCGCTGGCGGCATGGCCGCCAAGATTCTTACCGAAGGCGGCCTGAACGTCGTTCTCCTCGAGGCCGGTCCTGACCTCAATCCCCAAAAAGACTTCAAGATGCTGCAGTGGCCTTACGATCTGGCTCATCGGGGCGCTGGGATAGGCGGACGGGCTTCCGAGAATTTCGGCGAATTTCTGGCTCCCAACGGTGCGTGGGCGATCGATGGCGAGCCTTATACTTCCGCCGCCGGCTCTAATTTTCAATGGTTTCGCTCCCGTATCGTTGGTGGCCGGACCAACCATTGGGGCCGTATCGCTCTGCGTTTTGCTCCCATCGATTTCACTTCTGGTTCGCGCGACGGGTTGGGCGACGATTGGCCCATTACGTATCAGGACATTGCCCCGTACTATGACAAAGTCGAGTCCTACATCGGGGTTTTTGGTACTAAGGAAAACGTCTCCAGCGCGCCCGACGGCGTTTTCCTCCCGCCGCCGAAACCGCGATGTACCGAACTGCTCGTAAAAAAGGCTTGCGACAAGCTCAACATTATCTGCATCCCTGCGCGCATGGCGGTCCTTACCCGTTCCATCAACGGGCGCGCTCCGTGCCATTACTGCGGCCAATGCGGCCGCGGTTGCATCACCGGTTCTAATTTCAGTTCCAGCCAGACGCTGCTTCCGCCAGCCATGAAAACCGGTCGACTCACGCTCGTCACCGGGGCCATGGCTCGTTCCGTCATCGTAGGCAAGGACGGCAAAGCGGAGGCCGTTTCCTACGTCGACAAAGCCACACTTTCCGAAAAACGTGTCCACGCCCGCGCCGTGGTCCTCGCCGCCAGTGCTTGCGAATCCGCACGCCTGTTACTGAATTCACGCTCTGCCGCGTTTCCCGACGGCCTGGGCAATTCCTCCGGCACCGTCGGCAAGTATCTCACCGACTCAGTGGGTAGCGATGGGTGGGGCTATATTCCTGCACTGGAGAAAATGCCTCCGCACAATCACGACGGCGTCGGGGGCATGCACATGTACATGCCGTGGTGGAAATTCGATCGCCAAAATGATTTTCCTCGCGGCTACCACATCGAAATGTCCGGTGGCCGTCACATGCCGGGAGTCGGCATGTTCGACGAGCTATGTCATGACGAAGAGGGTTACGGCGCCACGCTGAAAGCTCGCGCGCGTGAAATCTATGGCACTACTATCGGGTTTGCGGGACGTGGCGAGATGTTGCCTAACCCCCACACCTATTGCGAAATCGATCCTGATGTTGTGGACCAGTGGGGCATTCCCGTCCTTCGTTTTCATTTCCGCTGGTCGGAATATGAGTTGCGGCAGGCTCAGGATATGCAGCAAACCTTCCGCGCCATCATTGAAACTATGGGCGGCACCTATCAAACAAAGACCGCCATCGACGGTCAATATCCGTTTGGCATTCTCGAAGGCGGGAAAATCATTCACGAAGTGGGCACCGCGCGCATGGGCGCCGATCCCAAAACTTCCGTCCTCAACGGCTTTTGCCAGACTCACGACGTGAAGAATCTTTTCGTTACCGACGGCGCAGCGCTGGTGACCAATCCTGACAAGAATCCCACGCTGACGATCATGGCTCTCTCCTGGCGCGCTTCCGAATATCTACTCGAGGAAGCCAAGAAAGGCAATATCTAGCATGGCCTTCGGAATCAGCAGGCGCGATATTCTAAAAACCCTGACGCTCAGCGCCGCGGGCGGCTCCGTACTCCAATTGATCCCCGCTCAGGCCGCCGAATACGCTCACCAGTCGGTTCATAAGGAAAAGGCTGCGGCTGCGTCCGGAAAATACGCCGCAAAATATTTCACTCCCCATCAATATGAAACGCTAACCTCGCTTTGCGAAACGATACTCCCCAAAGACGACCGTTCCGGCGGCGCCATCGAAGCCGGTGCTCCCGAATTCATCGATTTGCTCACCAGCGAAAACGAAGATTACCAGGTTAAACTTGGCGGCGGACTGTACTGGCTTGATGGTTTCTCTGCGGACCATTACGACGGGCCCTACCTATCCTGCACTCCCGAGCAACGGAAATCTGTACTCGACCTAATTGCCTTTCGCAAAAACGCCAAAGCCGACCCAACTCTCAGCCAAGGCGTCGTTTTCTTTGCTTTTGTTCGCGCCCTCACCTGCGACGCGTTCTACACCAGCAAAATCGGAATCGCCGACCTCCAATATATTGGCAACACCGCGCTTTCCGAATTCCCCGGTTGTCCTCCGCTGACGAATTCCTGACGTCAGTCTATTACGATACCAATCGATAGAGCTGCTCCGCCAGCAAGTCGTGCCCCCAATATTCAACGTGCGCGTGGACAGGAACTTTGGCCTGCGGATCTTTCATATTGTGCACATGCCTCGGATCGTTCGCAGGCACAGCCGGGTCGTCGTAGTAATCCAGCGACCCGCTGATAATATCCAGCGGCGACCAGATGTTCACCCATTCGAACGTCTTGGGGCGGTAATTCTCGTAGCTTACAATCAGCGGCTGCACTGAGGCGGCTAGCTGTTCGCGCAGCCAGTCCTGGCTATTCTTCGCTTGCATCCTAAAAATAAAAGCAGTTTTGTCCAACGGTGAACCGAAAGTAATTAACGCTCTGGTTCGCTTCAAAACATCTCTGCGCTCGCTCACATTGCCCGTTTGATCCTGGTTGATCAGCGCATTCAGCGTGTCATAGGCCAGCACCGATCCCAGCGAATGCCCCATCACCACAACGTGCTGATACTGCGGCACGGCCTCCGAAGGTGCGCCAAAGCCATAGATAATCTTGCCCACGTCCAAACCCACTTTTTGTATCCGGTGCCTCAACTCATCGAATTTGCTGTCTTTGTACGGCGAAATATAAGCCGCCACATCTCCGGCATATTCCACGATTACATTTTTTACCCACCGCGCAGCCCAAGTAAGCGCTGCCCACACTGCCAAACTCTCCAGCAATTTCCTCACGCTTCCGTCTTCCAGCAAGGTCCACCAGCGTTTCCATTCCGAAGCCCGCCAGATTGAAGTGGCTGCCGGTAATGGATGACTCATCAGCTTTACGTAGGCTTGCCCGAGTCCCGCCGCCACGTACGCGCCAAATGCAATCTGCAATAAAATTACCACCACAAGCACGATCACAAAGATGAACGGCCATCGCGTGATCGGAAGTTTCTTACGTTCCCCGAATATCCAGCGCCGGAACTCTTTCCACGGGTTCATGAATCGGCAACAGTTGCCGGCCGCCGACAGAAGGAATTTAATAGTGTCCCAGTAAGTCACTCGGCCCTCTGTAAGGGGCGCCCAATAAGCCTCGTAAACGTGCACGCAATGCTCCTGTGCACCTTTATCTTTCCAGCCGAGTTCCGTGCGTACCAGAAACGCGTCGTTCTCCTGCGAAAGATGCACCTCCACGGGTGATACCGCCATGCCTTTCTTCGCCGCGATATCGCCAAGACTTTGTGCCACGGCGCTGATGGTTTCGTAACGCACTTGTTGACCCATACCGTGGCACACCAGCACCGCTACGTTTTGTTTACCTCGTGCGGTAGACTCCGCAGCTTCGCGAGTCCACGTTGCACCGTAGTGAATCAGGCTTGTTCCTGCTTTGAGGGGGTCAACGGCAGGGTTACTGCCGCCAGATAATTGCGGATTGGGAAGTGCCGACGCTTCATTCATGCGCGCCCCCAGAGGAGTAGTTCGGGCATCATAACAATCTAGTAAATAAATTCAATCGTTACTTTTCTAAAGGTCTCTTGCAAATAGAAACGCCGACAGCTTGTGGCTGCCGGCGCCGAAGTTCACTGATTTGACCGTTGGAATTAGCGACGCCCGCCGCCATGCGACCCGCCACCGCCACCGTGGAAGCTGCCTCCGCCACCACCGCCGTGGAAGCTGCCTCCGCCACCACCGTGAAAGCTGCTGGCTCCGCGGCTTGAATAACCGCCGCCCCGCGTCCCACCGCCGCTGAATCCGCGACCGCCTTGGGCAAAGTTGCCGCGTCCGGCATATCCACCGCGATTCACTGACGCTCGTCCGTTATATCCGCCGTAGTACCCGCGTCCTCCGTATGCACCGTGTCCGCCGTAGTATCCCCCGCGACCGTAGTACCCACGATTATAGTAGCCGTGGCCGTAGTACCCACGGCCGTAGTATCCACGCCCGCCCCAACCACGGAACCAAGGACCTGCACCGATGAAGATCCCGTCCACAAAGTAGTCGGGGCCCCAGTAACCATACGGCGCGCAGGAGTAAGGGGAATAATCGTAGTACCCGTAGGTACAAACCGGCGCTGGGCCGTATCCGTATCCGCCACCATATCCATATCCACCGCCGACTCCGATTCCGACCGAAACTTGCGCGTGCGAATAATTCGCCGCGAACATGCAAACTCCCAACAACGCAAAATATCGTAAGTATTTCATGTGGCCCTCCCGGTACCGGTAAACCACTGTTTATCCAGGTACTTATGCATCCCGGAAACCGTGTCTACCATTCACCGATACTGATTAAACTCCAATGCTTACAAAAAGTTGCGTGAGTCTTTTGCAGGGTGGCGCGTACTCGCTCGTAAATCCAATGGTTCCTAGGCCTTGCGTCAGAGTTAAGGTGGCCTGCTTTTGTTTCTCGCCGACTCCTCTTATACCCGCCGCAACCGCGGGCTATCCCTTGATTTGCCCGGAAGCCGGATCCCACGTTGTGGCACTCCGGCGGAAATACGATTCATTCGCCAAATGGCAGGCTAAAGCCGCGTTGTGCCCAAACACCGCATCCTCAGTGACAGGCTGCCGCGTCTTCACCGCCTGGAAGAACCGCCATAAGTGTGGCTTCTCCTCATCCCAAGAAATTCCCTTGTAAGTAAATCCCTCAAACGCCGGTTCCTTCCCGGGCTGCGGATCGTGTTCTTCGTGCCACTTCTTGGTGTAGGCCTCCCGCATTTCGCGCGGGTATCCCGAAGTGTAATAGCTTGGCGCATTATCTTCGCCGGTCTGCGGCATGTAATTTATTGCCGTTTCGGTCACTTCCAGAATGCCTTTGGATCCCATGAAGCGGTATATTTCCGGCGTCTCGCAACCCAGGTCTAGTCGCATATATACCGGCACTTCGCCATATTCAAACAGCGTGGCGTGCACATCCGGCATATTGCGTCCATCCGGGAACCGCAAAATTCCGCCCATTGACATCACCCGCTTCGGCGGCTCATTCCAACCCAGCATGTACTGCATCCCGCTGATCAAGTGCACCAGCAAGTCGCCGGCTACACCGGTTCCGTACTCCTTCCAGCAGCGCCACCGCGCAAAAACATTGGCATCGAACGGTCGCTTTGGTACGGTGCCTTGCCAGGTATCCCAATCCAGAGTCGTCGGGGACAAATCCGGCGGTGGTGGGTATTCCCAGGCGCCCGTCGGGTCGTTTCGGCCCAGCGAACCTTCCACGAGGTTCAACTTTCCGATCATCCCCTGCGCCAACATTTCTTTGGCCTTGGTGCAAATTACTGAACTGACGCGCTGTGACCCGATCTGCACGATTTTCCCGGTCTTTTGCGCCGCTGCCACCATGGCCACGCCTTCGGCCGCCGTGTGGGACATCGGCTTTTCGCAGTAGATGTCCTTACCTGCGTTGACTGCATCCACTACTACTTGTTTGTGCCAGTGATCGGGCACCGCCGCGATGATGCAATCGATATCTTTATTCGCCAGCAACTCCTGATATCGCCGAGTCGTCGGAATATTCGAGCCCACTATTTCTCTGGCCAGCAAGTGCCGCCCGTCGTACAAATCGCACGCCGCCACGCACTCGATTCCCGGCAGTTGTATTGCGTTGGTCAGCAACCCTGATCCCTGCATCCCGATGCCAATAATTCCGAATCGCACCCGGTCGCTGGCCGCTACGGCATTGACAGGGAGGGGAATCGTCTCCGGATCTAGAAAAATCGTCCGCGTGGCCACCAAGGCGCCGGTCGCCCCCGCGCTGCGCTGCAGGAATTGCCGGCGGGATAAATCTTTTCTCATGAGGTTTCTCCTGGGTCTTGAGCGATTTTTCTTCCTAGCGCGCTAGCGCAGTGCTTGAACACTGACTTCCTTGAAAAACACAATGTCGTTGTCGCTGTGGTTCTGTAATCCGATGTACCCTTCGTTTGGTCGCAGCCCGCGCTCCGGCTCGAAATCAAACTTTTTTGCCGGCACCGCTTGCCCCTCCGTGTAGTCCGTAACCTGCACTCCGTTCAGCAACACCGTCGTACGAGGCCCGTCCAAAGTAATCACCATCGTGTTCCACTCCGGCCCCGGCTTCCCGGGCCGCGCCGCCGGCTTGGTCAACGAATACAACGTTCCGGTAACGTGATACTCATCTTCTTTGGAAGTTTCCGGTTCATTGTCAATTTGCACCTCATACCCATAGTGCACCGGCATCCATGGCTCGCGCGGTTCCACGGGAATGCGAATGAATACGCCCGAATTATCATTGTGATCCCGCATCTTATAAACCACGCGTATTCGGCAGTTCCCCATTTTGCCCGCAGTCCAGTACAGCAATCCCATTCCGCCATGCGTGCGAATTAGCCCGTCTTCAACGGTCATCCCGCCTGGGCCCACGTGCTTCCAGCCAGCCAAATCTTTGCCGTTGAATAACGGCTCGACCGCCAAATTTTTATCTTGAGTGTGGCCGGCCGCAAGGAGCAGCAAGGCTGCGAGACTCGTGCATAGAATTACTTTGGTCAACGATATAGCTTCCCGCCGAAGAAAAACTAATAACGCAAATCGTGCAGATAGGAATAGCTAACCCGCAGACTGTCTAGCGGCGATTTGGGCTCGTCATGTTCCACGAAATAATGTTCGATGCCCGCCTTCTTCGACTCGCTGAACAAGCGCTTCCAGTCGATCGCACCGCTGCCCACATCCGCCATCTGCCCATCTTTTTCGCCCATCTTGCCGTCTGGCCCTTTCGTCCAATCTTTCACGTGTACCAACGGAAAGCGCCCAGGGTATCGATTAAAATAGGTCACCGGGTCTTGGCCTGCGATCGTAATCCAGCACAGGTCCATCTCCATCTTCACCAGCTTGGGATCGGTTTCACTCAACAGGAGGTCGTACCCGAATTTCCCGCCGCTATCCGCGAGCGGCTCAAATTCCCAAGTGTGGTTGTGATAGGCGAATTGGATCCCAGCTTTCGCACTCGTTTCCCCTGCGCGATTAAAAACTTCCGCGGCCCTTTTCCAGCCGGACGCCATTTTGCGCTGCGAATCGTCGATCGAAGGGCACACTATGAATTTCTGTCCCACGATGTGAGCGGCGTCCAGGGTCTCTTGCCATTTGGTTTGCACCACCTCGTACGAAACGTGCTCGCTCGGAGCCGTCAGCTTCAGCCGATCCAGCGTCGCGCGTACCTCTTTAGGCGCGTGATCGAAGTACCCAGCGAATTCCACTTCCTTGTAGCCCAACGCCGCCACCTTCACAAGGGTTCCGTCGAAGTCGCTCTTCATCATGTCCCGCACGGTGTACAACTGCACGCCGATGCGATCTAGCTTGCGTGTGGCTTCCGCTGCCCAGGTCAATGCCGAGTGCGAAGCCATCGCCGTAGTTGCCAGTGAACTGCGGATAAATGTTCGTCGCTTCATGCGCGGCATTGTACTCCTTCAGCTACGAAAGGGAATAGTCATCCCATCCCTCGGAGAACCCACGCAAGAAAAGGGCCACAAAAAGCGGCACCGAAACAGCGCCGCCCCTGTGACCCATAATCTTAGAACTGGAAGCGCAACCCAAACTGCATTCTGCGTGGCGCATGCGCACCCGTAAGATGCAGGAAACTGCCGCTGCCAAATCCTGTGTCGATGGCATTAAACTGCGTGTGATTAAACACGTTGAAGATCTCCCAACGGAATTCGAATGCCGCCCGCTCCTTAATCTGGAATCGCTTAAACGTGCCCACGTCGAAGTTCACTCGGCCCGGCAGGTTCAAGGTGTTGCGTCCCGAATCGCCAAACGTCAATCCGGTTGGCAACGCGTAAGCTGACGGACTGTACTTCAACGGGCCAGTGACGCCCGCTCCCGCTGCCAGATCTGCTGATGTGATTGTGTGGGGATTCCCTACCAGATCCGGGAACGAGCCGGCACCAAGGCCGTTGCCGACTCCGGCATTGTCTCCATACGTCGAACCGTTAGTGATTGTCACCGGCGTGCCGCTCTGAATCGTGGTAATTCCCGACACCTGCCAACCGCCCAGCAGTGTGTGCTCGATTCCGCTTCCCCGAGCAAAGGGAATACTGTAGACGTAGCTGGATACGAAGTTGTGCCGCAGGTCAAAGTTTGAACTGGCCCGCGTTCTCCCGGGATTGTAGGAGTCTACGAACGTTGTGTCCGAACGGTCCGACGAATCGTCAATGGAATGGCTGTACGTGTATGCCAGGCTCAAACTAAAAGCCCCGACAGTTCGCCTGACCGACACTTGCAAAGCGTTGTAGATGGAATTCGCGGATGTCTCAATCCGGTTAATGCCGGAATATCCTTGAAACGGTCGGTACGGATCGGCGGAATTTCCGCACGCCACGCTAAGGTTGTCGAACGCTGCCGTCGTGAGTGGCGTGCCGTTCGCCAGTGTTCCACCGGCTGACGCGTTACAATCTGCCGCTGTAATCGGCTGACCCTGCGCAAATGGATTCTCATTTGCAGGCACCGCATGCAGTTGGTTTAAATCCCGCTGCAGCGTCAGGTGCGTCCCCTTGCTCCCCACGTAGGCAATCGAGGTGACAAAGTGTCCCGGCAGTTCGCTTTGCACATCAAGATTCCACTGCTGTACATATGGCCACTGCGCTGTATCTGGGATCGAAAACGGCGTCAACGGGAACTGCGGGGCATTCCCGACCGCTCCGCCTCCGCCCACATTCGTGTAGCCAACGATGTTGCTCTGGTTAGCCAGCAACACAATCGGCGATGCTCCTTGTTGCAGCACCTCGGCGTTGGCCTCGTTGCCGTTCTCGTGTTCGAAGAATATGCCGTAACCGCCGCGCACGGCCATTTTTCCGTTGCCGTGGGGATCCCAGGCGAACCCGAGTCGTGGCGCGGGATTGACCCACTTGTTCTTCAAGCACCCCGTCGGTGCTCCTCCAGCACCGCATTGAATGAACCCGTTGAAAATGCGCGGATCACCGGCAAGCACTTGCGCGCTGGTATTCGGATCGATCAGCGACCCGTCGTTCGGATTAATCGCCAATGCATTTGCCTGTGAATACTGCGATGGCGAGAATCCATACTCTCGGTTGAACTTCTCTTGATACCGACCGAACAGGCTCCAGCGTAGGCCCAGATTCAAGGTAAATTTCTTCGTGATTCGCCAATCATCCTGAAAGTACGGTTCCAGGATTTTGTAGCGGTCATAAAAAATAATTTGATTCGCCGCCTGCGAGTAGCTGGCGATATTTCCGACCAGCAAATCCGCGAAAGAATTTCCGGTGCTATTCGCTGATCCGGCTGTAAAGGTCAGGCTGCCCTGTTGATTTAACGAGTTTTCCTGATTTTTCTGCGCGGCCACAAAATACGCACCGATGGTCATCGTGTGATTGCCGGCGATTTTCGTCAGGTTGTCACGGTACGTATATGTGGGGTTCGCGTTTTTCCAGGGAAAATATCCGGTATCAACATAAATGTTGTTTCCCAAATCGGTTCCGTCTGCGATGCCGCCATAAGCATTATTCCCCCCAAAACTAAATGCTGGCAGCTTCCCCTCGAACCCATTTGGAAACAGTGAACCCATCGTGAAGCCCGCAGGCAAATTCACCGGACCAACGGCCCCCAGGATGATGTGATCGGCGGTATAGCTGGCCACAAATTCGTTGAGCAGGCTCGGCGTAATGTTGGCCGTCAAGCGCGCTACGAAGCTCGTCCCAGGACCCGCGAAGCTCGTCTGTACATTGGGGAAACTGCTGATATTTGGGCCCCACAGCGCTCCGGGCACCGTCGTCTTCCAGGAGTCGTGGATATACCGAAACGTCAGCCGGTAGTTGTCCGTAATGTTGTGATCAACGCGTACAAGTTCCTCACGCCATGTCGTTGGCAGCGACGTTGAGTTCGTGTATGTCGGAAATCCATTGTTGGTGCCATTGCCTTGTGGCAACAACGCCAGAAAATATTGTGCGTTGGGGTCGAGAGGAACCGTGTTCCCCGGAAAAGGAGTTCCGTCTGCCTGGTGTGGACAATCCGCGAAAGATCCGTTGGGATCGGGACACAAATCGGAAAAATTTCCCGCCCGCTCTGCCGCGGAGGGGACCTTCTGAGTGTAGTTATGAGGATTCTTCTCGCGCCGCCACTCTTCGGAGAAAAAGAAAAATGTCTTCTTCTTCGCTGGATTATAAATGCGCGGAATGAAAATCGGTCCGCCCACTGTATATCCAAAATCGTGCTTCTTGTACGGCGGATTCGGGTGCGTAGGATCGGCTCCCGACTCCCATGGCCGCGCGTTAAACATGTCGTTGCGCAAATATTCAAATGCGCTGCCATGAAAATTGTCCGTGCCGGATTTGGTCTCTACTTCGATGGTTCCCGAGGCGTTCCGACCGTACTGGGCTCCATAGTTCGAAGTTAGCACTTTAAATTCGGCAATCGCTTCGATATTCGGATAAACGTTGAGCGACGTATTGCTCCCGTTATCCATGTTATCTCCGCCGTCGATTTCCCAGTTGTTATACTCCGTCCGGCCCCCGTTGATGCTGTACTGCACGTTTCCGTTGACGCCCACCGTTCCCTCGTCCTGGTTGGTTTGGTTCACCACGCCCGGCGCGAGCGTCACTAGTTGTGTGAAGTTCCTTCCATTCAACTCCAGTTCATTAACTTGCTTACCGGTAATCGTGGAGCTGATATCCGACGACTGGGTCTCTACCTGTGCGACACTCTCGCCCGAAACCGTAACCTCTTCGCTAATAGCTCCCACTGTCAGCTCAATATCGATGCGTAACTTTTGCGCCACCGGCAGCACTACCCCTTTAGCCTGAAATTTCTGAAATCCTGGCGCGCTTGCCAAAATGTCATACGTGCCGGCCGGCAAAGCCGACCCCACGTACACCCCATCCGAGTTAGTGGTCGTATCGCGGGTCAGGTTTCCACCCACGCTAGTGATCACCACTTGAACTTTGGCGACGGGCGCGCCGGATTTATCGCTGACTGTTCCGCTAATGTACCCAGTGTCTTGTGCGCTCGATGTCTGTGCCATCAAAAACAGCACCAGCATCGCGACGCTGACCGTCGTCATAAAATACTTGCGGCACATCGAAGGTGTAAGACGTCCCTTCATGGTGAAACCTCCAGAATTTCTTCGCTTGGTCTTGGTCACAGGAGGGTGCAGCATCGAGTCGTTACCATTGCTACCGAACTTACATGGTTGCAACAGACTCATCGTTCGAGACGGCCCCACCACTCGACATTGCAGGAACACACCGATAAGCCCTATTAAAACGAGTTAATAGTGCATTAGTGCGGTTGTGTCAAGCGGAAATTGTTGTGCTCGCCCCGCCACCGACACCATACCTCATCCAAAAATCGTAAAAATCATTTTTTTAATCCGCATTTTTCCTCTAAGCGGAGCAAGTTTTTGCGGCTAAAGAGCAATATTTCATTCTCAGCGAGCCGATTTGCATCTGCATCTTGAATTCCGCGATTTGCTCATTGAAACTGGACCTCCATGTCATCCCACCTCTCCTTGCGCTGCCTCGTTCTTCTCGCATCTTCGTTAGCTCTCACTTTATCGCCCGTCCCCCGGAGCCCCCAGAACGCCCCCGCAGCCGCCCCACCTCAATCGTTGCCTCTCAAGCACCGTTCCTCTTTGCCCGAAAGCTCTCACAACAATCTGCTCGCGCTATTCGCGCAGGGCGAAGCTGCACTCCGCAACAACGATCTCCAGGAAGCCGAAAAAGATTTTCGTGCTGTATTGGCCGCCGACCCGAAATCGGGATCGGCTTACGCTAATCTCGGAGTCATCGCCATGCGCCGCAAGGAATGGGATCGCGCTTTGGCCTTGTTGCAGAAAGCCCACAAGCTTGAACCGCAGATAGCCGGTATCGAACTCAATATCGGGCTCGTCCAGTTTCGCCGGGCCAACTATGCGGCGGCGATCGAACCGTTCTCGTCGGTGGTGCGCGAGCAACCCGATTCCGTACAAGCTCGTTATCTTCTGGGTCTGTGCCAAGTCTTCACTGAGCACTACTCCGACGCCGCCGCAACCCTCGAGCCTCTGTGGGCTGAAATGTCCGGGGACGTCATGTATCTCTATGTTCTGGATATTGCGGCGCAAAATTCCGGCCAGCATGAATTGGACGAAAAAGTTCTCGGCCAAATGGTTCAGAATGGCGCCACCACCGCTGAATATCACCTGATTCTCGCGAAGGCCTATCTCAACCGGCAGGAAACGGACAAAGCCATCGCCGAACTAAATCAGGCCGCGGCTGCCAATCCCCGCGTTCCTTTCCTGCATTTCAACCTGGGCCTTGCCTACATGCGTGCCGGCGATGTCGATCGCGCGGAATCCGAATTCCGGCAAGACATCGCGTTCGAACCCGACCTCCCGGACAACTACGAGCAACTCGGTTTGTTGTATCTGCGCGTCCAGCGCGCCGGCGAAGCGGAAAAATCTTTTCGAGCGGCGTTGCGTTACGATTCCAGAAGACCGGTGGCACTTCTTGGTCTAACCAAGCTATACCTTCAGCAACAGAAGTATAAAGACGCGCTGGTCAGCGTTGCGGCCGCCCTTAAGTTAGCTCCCGAGAGTCAGAGCGGTCACTTTATGCGCGGCCAAGCCCTAATGCGCGAAGGCCATCGTGAAGAAGGCCGCACCGAACTAGCCGCGGCACAAAAACTTCTGGACTCAGGACTCGACAAGGACCGCGCTGATCTAGGCGAAAACCGAATTCCCAACCCTGAATTAGCCCGGCAGGCCCAGGAATCGCAGCAACCAAACCAGCGCTAACTCGACGTCCATCACATTGCGATCGTCATTCCCTCTCAAATTTTGGGCGCCACCCACTTCCCGCGGGCACTTTCCAGGGCCTGCGCAACCGTCAAAACCAACTCATCCTCGTGCGGCCGCCCAATCACTTGCACGCCTATCGGCAAGCCCTCATCAGAAACTGCCAGTGGCACCGTCACTCCCGGGAATCCCGTGAGATTCAACCACTGCGAATGGCGCATCGTTTCGCGATAACCAGTCCCAAATTGCCAATTCCCCTCGCCGTGCCGGAACGCCGGCGCCAGGCACACCGGCGAAAGCAGAATGGGTACGTCCCGCATTTGCTTAATCATTCTTGCGCGCACCTTGTCGCGCTCCACGCACGCCGCCATGAATTCATCCAGCGTCGGCGGCACATTCAATGTCGCCACGGACATGTATTCGCTGAACATGCGGCTCAATTCCTTCTCCTGGCCGCCCACCATTTCCGCAAACAAATGCGCGATCATCGCCCCGAAGAAAAACCACCACAGCTCAATGGCCTGATCCAGTCCCTCAAGATGTAAATCAGAAACTTCGAAGCGCTCAGCGGCGAGCAATCCAGCTGCACGCTGTACCGCCGCCTTGGTTTCCACGGTGGCGTGACCGAGCGCCGCGCTTTCCAAAACTCCGATGCGCATCCCACGAAGGTCTTGCGCCGCCAAACGCCGCGCCTCCGTCGGCGAAGATTGCGCATCCTCTGCGTCCGGGCCGCGCATCACCTCGAACAGCATCCGTACATCGGCAACTCGCCTCGCCATCGGTCCTACTACTCCGAGCCAGCCGAACGCTCCGGCGCCGGGAGGGAAATGTCCGGTGGAAGGAATTCTCCCCGGCGTGGGCTTCAGTGCGCTGATTCCGCAAAAATGCGCCGGCACGCGTACGGAGCCGCCGCCATCGCTTCCCACTCCGCCCATCGAGCAACCCGACGCAATCGCTGCCGCTTCGCCCCCACTAGATCCTCCCGACGATCGCGCGATATTCCACGGATTGCTGGTCTTCCCGGAAAGCACGTTATCCGTTTCATAATTCATCAGGAATTCCGGAGTATTCGTGCTTCCCAGCAAAATCGCTCCCGCTTCCTTCAACCGCGCCACCAGCACCGCATCTTCCTGGGCCACATACTGTTTGCGTAGCCGCGAACCCGCCGCGCAAGGCCACCCTGCCACCTCGATGCAGCTTTTGATAGAAAGCGGCACGCCGTGCAAAACGCCCAGATTCTTATCACTCAAAACGGCAGCCTCTGCCGCCTTAGCCGCCCGGCGCGCACCCTCGGCGTCCAAGTGCACAAACGCGTTCAGCTTGGGCTGCAAGATCTCGATCCGCCGCAGGTGCTCGTCCACAACGTCCACTGGGGAAATCTTTCCTAAGCGAATCTGCTGTGCTACTTCCGAGATGCTGGCGAAATGAATTGGATCCATCGGTCCTCGAAAAGAGACTAGCCGCCGCGTCACAACGGCGTCAAATCCTGTCCACGCGCCTCGAACAAATTTCATTGACGCTGCCGCACTCAACGCCACAGAATCGTATCGTCAACGTAAAGTCCTACATCGGTCGCCACTCGCGTAGGCTCGGGAAACTCATTTTCATGCGCCCTGTCGTGCGAAAAATTCTATTCGCTCTCGCTTGCTTGCTATTCCTGGTTATGCTGCGATTACCGTCGGACTCCGCTACGCAGACTAAAAAGTCCGTCGCGCCCTCCGCATCCACCGCCGTCTCCGGCGAAGCCAACGAATCCTCCAGAGCCCTTCGCTTCAATACTCTCGGCGTCGCGTACCTTAATCAGCAGCGACCTGCTGACGCCCAAAAACTTTTCGAGCAAGCCCTGCAATCCGACCCCAAATTCGCCGTAGCCCGGCTGAATCTGGGCATCGCGCTCCTCAATCAGCAAAAGGCCGAGGCCGCCCGCGACGACCTGCGCGCTGCCGCCGAGCAACTCCCCAACGATCCGTATGCCTGGTATAACCTCGGGCTGGCCTACAAAGATTTGGGCGAGTACTCCAATGGGGTTGAAGCTTTCCAACACGTCACGCAACTGGTTCCCGATGAAACCGACGCCTACTATTTCGTTGGCTATCTAAATTCCCAGCTCCAGAAATACGACGAAGCTATCGCCGCATTTCAAAAAGGCCTGGCGCTTTTCCCTTACCACGCTTCGTCGGAATTTGGCATCGCGCGCGCCTTTCAGCGGAAGGGCGATGCTGCTGCCGCTCGCGAGCACCTCGCCAAATTTCAAAACATCACCACCAATCATCTCGGCACCCCTTTTGGCGCCGGATACGGCGATCAGGGCCGCCTGTCTCTCGCGGAACTGGTTACCAACCCTTCTCTCGCTCCGCCGCCGGCCCTGCCTGTACATTTCACAGCGCAAAATCTCGACGCCCTCTTACCCTCCGGATCCAAGCCAACATCATCCTTACCGATTGGCCCCAGTACCGGCGCATGCTTTTTTGATTTCGATGGCGACGGAAAGCCGGACCTCTTCCTCGTCAGCGCAGCAGCCGACGGCGCTAGCCATCTTCTCCACAACATCGGCAACGGCCACTTCGAGGACGTCACTCAGCAATCCGGTTTAAAGCTTGCCGGCAGCGGTCTTGGCTGCGCCGCCGGCGATTTCGACAACGACGGACACACCGACCTGGCGGTGTGCCTCTCCGATGGAGTCCACCTCCTTCATAACCAGGGCGACGGCAAGTTTGAAGAGGTCACTGAAAAAGTCGGCATACGTCGCGAACAAGGCTGCGTAGCTGTCACCTTCGTCGACTATGATCACGACGGCGACCTCGATCTGTACATCACCGCGGCGCCGGATCGTGACGTCGGTGCAAAAACGCCAGCCCACAACACGTTATGGCGCAATAACGGCAACAGCACTTTCACCGACGTTTCCGTCGACACCGCTCTGGGCATTCCCGCCACCGGAGCGGGTCTCGTCACCAGCGACTTCAATAACGACCGCGCCATCGATTTTGTTTTTGCCGGCGGTGCCGGCGGCGCTTCCATTTATCTTAATCCGCGCGAAGGCAAATTCGCTCCGCTGCCGGCCATTGACTTCGCCAGAGAAAATCTTCCTCCCGCCGTTGGTGTCATCGCTCTCGATTTCGACAAGGACGGCTGGATGGACCTCGCATTTACGCATGCGGGCGCTCCGGGAATAAGCTTGTGGCGCAACGTCAACGGCAAGAAACTCGAACGCGTCAAGCTCCCCGACCTCGGCTGGCAACGTGGCTGGGGCATTTCTGCTCTTGATTACGACAATGATGGATGGCTCGACATCATCGCCGCTGGGGAAACCGGCAAACGGCTGCGAACTCCGCCTCTTGCGTAATCTCGGAACCCAAGGTTGGTCCGATGTCAGCACCAACACTCACCTCGATACTATGAAACTTAACTCAGCCGCGCGCACTCGCCATTGCCGATACCCGCGGCACCGGCGAGGCCGACATTGTAGTGACTCAGCTGGCGGGCCACCCGTAATTCTTCGCAGCGAAGGGGCCGCTCAGCACAACTGGATGCATGTCGACCTGAAATCCCTCAGCGACAACAAAACTGCTATCGGAACCAAAGTCGAAATTTATGCCGGCCCGCTCTATCAAAAGTGGGAAGTGGCCGGCGCTTCCGGGTATCTCGGCCAAAACTCCACCTCCGTACTCGCTGGACTCGGCGCGGAGAAAAATGTCGAGGTCGTCCGACTCCTGTGGCCCACCGGCGTCCCGCAGGACGAAATAAATCTCGCTGCCAAGAAATCTCATACCCTTGCGGAGCTCGACCGCCGAGGCAGCTCCTGCCCGGTTTTGTTTTCCTGGAATGGCCGCGAATACGAATTCATCGCCGATATGATCGGCCCGGGTGTGGTCGGCCACTGGATCGCCCCGGGGGAGCGCGACGTTCCCGATCCCGACGAATATCTGAAGGTCAATGCCCGCAGCGTCCGCCCGCGCGAACGGCATACTCAGCTTCCGCTTCATGGAGCCAATGGAAGAAACCGTGTACCTCGATCAGGTGCGGCTGCTGGCCATCGACCATCCCGCGGCCTATGAAGTAAATCCCAACGAGCGATTCGTCAGCGCTCCGCCATTTCCCGAATTCCGTGTGATCGCCACGTCGCGATGCGCGTCTCCCTGTGGGTGCTTGGGACGATCACGGTCACGACGTCCTGCCGCTCATCGCCAAGCGCGACCGCAAGTACGTAACGGATTTCGAGACCGTGCCCTTCGTCGGATTCGCCAAGCTTCACTGGCTCGAGCTCGATCTCGGAAAGTGGGACGCTGCTAAACCGCTGCGCCTCATCATGGATGGCTATACCGATTATTTCACCGCGACTTCGATGTACTCCGCCGACCAAGCCGGTATCAAAGTCATCGCTCCCTACGTGGAGGCGCAGGATGCCGCAAGGGACTTGGAAGCGAGTCATCGACGACATGGGCTTCCCCGCCGGTCTCGAGCGCACCATGGTTGCCGACCTTTCCGGCAAAATTCCTGCGGGCACGCGTCGGATCCGCATCGTTAACAATCTGAAAATTTATTGGGACGCGATCCGCATCGATCAAACTCAGGAAACAAAGGAGATACATGTTTCCGAAGTTCCTCTGGCCAACGCATCGCTCGAATTTTCTGGGCTTCCCTCTGGAGCAGCGCTTGCAACCAGCCAGCGACACGACCTATTCCTACACACGCCGCAGTAAGAGCGGGCCTTATGCGCGCGCCGCGGGCAATTACACGCGCTATGGCGACGTTCAAGAGTTGTTGCGGGCCTCCGATGACCGCTTCGTGGTGTTCGGTTCCGGCGAAGGCATGAAGCTCGATTTCGATCCGCGAAGTTTACCGCCGCTGGCGGCAGGTTGGATCCGCGACTACTTTTTTTACGCCGACGGCTTTGAAAAAGACCTCGATTTTTACGCTGCTGATGCTTTTACGGTTGAGCCTCTGCCGCACCACACTCTGATCGCGTACCCTTATCCTGCTGGACAGGAATATCCCTCCGATCCCGCTCATCTCGATTACCAACTGGACTTCAATATTCGTCAGAGGTCGGACCGCTTTCCCGCAACTCTGCGATACCAATACGATCCCAAAAAATAGCGCCGACATGGCCCTTCCCGCACCTCACAAGAAAATCATCGCTGTGGTTTTTGCGGCATCCGTACTCGCGCTACTCACCTGCGCGCAATCGCCCACGAAGGCCATCTCTTCACGCTCGTCTCAACAATCCAGGCCCGTGAAGCGCGTCGGCATTGAATTCCCACCGGTTCCTCTTTTCAAGGAAATTGCCCGCGAGGTTGGCCTCACTCGTTCTCATGTCTCCACGGAAGAAAAACGCTACATCGTCGAATCTATGAGTGGTGGTGTTGGCCTTTTTGACTGCGACAACGATGGCCGGCTTGATATCGTCGTCGTTAATGGTTCTACCATCGATAATTTTCGAAAAGGCGGAGATCCCATGGTCACGTTGTATCACCAGGAGCCAGGCGGAAAATTCAAAGACATCACAGCGGATGCCGGCCTAACTCGGCGCGGCTGGGGCATGGGTGTCGCGGTTGCGGATTTCGATAACGACGGAAATCTGGACTTGTATGTCACCGGATACGGCGGCAACGCCCTCTATCGCAATCTCGGCAGCTGCAAATTTGAAGATGTCACCGACAAAGCCGGGGTGCGCGCCGGAGGCTTCAGCACCGGTGCCGCATGGGGCGATTACGATCGCGACGGCCACGTCGATTTATTCGTGTCCCGCTACGTGCACGTTGACCTCGACCATTTGCCCGAATTTGGGGGCAACAAGGATTGCCGCTATCAAGGCATTTCTGTGCAGTGCGGACCGCGCGGCCTTGATGGCGAAGGTGACCTGTTGTTTCACAACCGCGGCGACGGTACCTTCGAGGAAGTTTCGAAGAAAGCGGGCGTGCAAGACGTCAAAGGCTATAACGGTCTCGGTGTCATGTGGGTGGACTACGACAACGATGGCTGGCCTGACCTTTTCGTCGCCAACGACGCCACACCGAACTATCTCTATCACAACAATCGTGACGGCACTTTCACCGATGTAGGGCTGCTCACCGGCGTAGCCCTGAGCGGCGATGGGGTGGAAATGAGTTCCATGGGGGTCGATTTTGGCGACTACAACCGCACCGGTCGCTTGAGTCTCTTCGCCACCGAGTTCGCGGAAGCCCCCAACTTCTTGGCGCGCAATGCAGGCTCGAATTCCTTTGAAGATGTAAGTTGGAATTCGAAGATTGCTCAACCCAGTTTTCCCTACGTCGGCTGGGGTACCGGATTCTTCGACATGGATAACGATGGCTGGCTGGATATCTTCGTAGCCAATGGGCACGTCTATCCGCAAGCCGACCAGATCAAGACCGCCGGAAAATATCGCCAGCCTTTCCTGCTTCATCGCAATCGCAGGGATGGCACCTTCGACGAAGTCTCCAAAGAAGCTGGCCTACGTGCACTCCCCATGCACTCCAGCCGCGGTGCCGCATTCGGAGACATTTTCAATCGTGGCAATGTGGATATCCTGGTGCTGAACGTGGGCGAGCCGCCCTCGCTGCTGCGCAATGAGAACCGCGACGGAAACCACCGCGTGCTGTTTCACCTCATCGGCACGACGAGCAATCGGGCTGCTATCGGCGCGCGCATTACCATCCGCTCTGGCGGCATAACGCAATTCAGCGAAGTTCGCGGCGGCTCCAGCTATCTCTCGCAAAACGATTTGCGCCAGCATTTCGGTTTGGGTCGGGCCGCCGCCATCGACTCCGTGGAAATCCGCTGGCCTAACGGCAACGCGGAAAAACTTCAAAGCGTCAAGCCCGACGTCTTCTACACCATCACCGAAGGGCAGGGAATTACCGGCTCCGCACCTTTTACTTCTGTGCCCTAGGAAACCGCAGCGCCTTATGAATTTATTCCACCGGCACCGTTACCCAGGCGCGTTTCTTCGCACTTTTGGCGATCGTCTCGCATAGCAACAGTTCCTGGTGTCCGGTTTTGAACGTCGGAAACTTCTGCGCCGCGGCGAAATCCCCGGCCTCCACGTACTTGTAAAAATCCCGAAATAACTGCACAAAGGTGTCCGGGTAGCCTTCCACATGCCCCCCTGGGTACGCCGCGTAGCCCCGCGCCTCGGGGCTTAACAACGACGGATCCTTGCTTAACAACCCGTTGGCTTCATCCCGTCGCCCCATCCACAAATCGTTTGGCGACTCCGAATTCCATGCTAGCGATCCCGTGCTGCCGTCAATCTCGAACCACAGTCGCGCCTTCCGCCCCGCGCTTACTTGCGAGACCGTCATCACACCTTTCATATCGTTCTCGAAATGCAGTAACACCGAAGCGTAGTCGTCGGTCGAAATCGCCACCTCCTCCGTTTCCGCCGTCGTGCGTTTGAACGTTTCCACTCTACCGCGCGGCTTTTGCCGCACCGGAATCGTCGTTGCCAGGTCGGCACACAATTCCAGCACTTTTCTTCCGCTGATCCACATCATCAAGTCCAGCCAGTGCGTTCCAATGTCCGACACCGCGCGCAGTTCGCCTCCCAGTTGCGGCTCCAATCGCCAGTTCCAGTCCGTGGGATGTAGTAACCAGTCCTGCAGAAAGCTCCCGTGCACCAGTCGCGGCGTACCAATGGCCCCGCGCGCCACCAGCGCTCTGGCCTCGTGGCACAGCGGGTAGTAGCGCAGGTTGTAAGCCACTCCGCCCACCCGTTTAAACTCCGCCGCCAGCTTCACCAGCATTTCCGATTCGCGCGAATCCGTGGCCAACGGCTTTTCGCATAACACGTGCTTGCCCGCTCGCAGCAATTTGCTGGCTTGCTCGAAGTGCAGGTGATTCGGGGTGCACACATGTGCCACGCTCGCCGTGGAATCCGCTGCAGCTTCTTCCAGCGAGGCATAGCTGCGCTCCAGTCCCAGCGCGATTCGCGCTTCCTCGCTACGCTCGGGGGTGCTTCCCAGCACCCCGCGCACCTCCACGCCCAGCCGGCGCAGCGCATCCACGTGCGCCCTGCCCACAAAGCCGGCCCCAAGTAAAATCGCCGCGGTGTTCATTGACTTCCTCCGCTCAGGATTTCCAACGCCAGAAAATCATCCGCTTTTATTGTAGAGCGAAACACAGGTTAAGCAGGGGAAGTCTCGGCGCTTTAACGGCCCGTAAACGTCTTCGGCTTCTGGCGCATGCGCCCGCCCATGCCTTGTGCTGTGGCATTCGAACGCCGCGCAATACTCGCTTTTGCGTGCATGGGATTCGAGCGCGCGGCCGTCAAACAGTTTTGCTCTCTTGTCGTTCCAACGCGAGCCGTGCTTACTTGAAGTGTTACTTGAAATGTCGGCGCGCCGACACTTCCATCATCGTGTATATCATTGATTAAACGACAAAAGAATATACAGGAAGGTGACGTAACTTCAATGCTTCGTTTGAAACGTCTCCGGCGGGTCTAAGTAGCCCTGCTTCCAAAACATTTCCTCGGAAAGACTGCCGGATGCGAACTGCTCTGCCGCAGCGCGTGTAACTCCCGCGATGCCACCATCTGCGGAATCAAAAATCACTACTACGCCATCCGATCCCGGGGAGCCTGCTGCCACTTCCGTAACAAATTTCTTCGTCAGCCCGCCGGCAAAATTCAGTTTCGCTCGAGCATTCGTCTCTTTGGGATCTTGGCTTACTGGCTGCACCGTATAAATCTTGACCGTCTTGCCCTTCAACGGTTCCCAATCTCCGGGAAACACGCTGTTCTCGTCGCGCACTACGTGGAATGCAGCAACGCTGCCGGCTGTGGAGCCATTCGCCGCTTCTCCGAGGCGTGCGGCAATCACTTCAGGTACTTCCAGCGCGCTCCTCCGTATATATCCGCGCGAGACGCCCGAGATTTGAACGTGCACCCATTCGCCTTCCACACCCAGGAATTCAAACTCGTCGTTGGCCGCCGCCTTAAATAAAAGCCGCGCATCATCGCCAAACCGCGCCATCACTGGCGTTCCCGCCCTCTTTACCGTCACCAAATTCAATGGATGCGCCTGATTCTTTTTCACCTCCTGGAGGCTTTGCAATTCGACGCTCAAACTGCGCATCCTCTTCTCCTCCGCTTCGCGCGTCGCCTGCAAGCGCTTCAGTTCCTCGCTGCCTTCTGGAGGCGTCACAGTCGCGGAGTTCGACGGCGACATGTTCAAGCCTCCCCCCAAATTTAATTTCGGTGTTGGGGTCGAAATGCCAGAGGTAGCCAGGGCGCGAGCGCTGCCGGCGGCGGGTTTGCGGCCGAATTTCTCGTCCAGGCGGTCCAAAAGGTCCAGTTCCAAGCGCCCGTTAGATGGCAAAACCTGATACCCGGACTTCGCCGGATTCTTGTCCGCATACCACGCGGTAATCTTCGCGCTTACCTGCACAATGGTTTCCGCGGACCTGCTGGCAGCATCACCCGACGAAGCATTGCCCGATTTTTCGGGAATAATTTCGATCGAGAATTGGTAGAAGGCGCGTTCGTATTTATCCAAGGGTTGCGGTGCGGTCCCCACGAAGCCTTCCACAATGGGAAGTTTTTGGCCTGTATAAACTAGATCCTTCAGCGCCAGTTCCACTTCCGCCTTCGATCTTGGATAAGTCCGCGCGTAAGGAACTGCCTGCCCGAGCACTAACACAAATGGTAGAAGAGTCGACAGCACGACGGCGCAGATTGTTCGAACGGGACTCGCTCGCAGCGTCACGAGACCGACGCTAAAACGCACTCCCCACATCATGGCAAGGTTTCCAGTTGCTCGAGCGGGAGCCATCCGCGCTGCCCATCGGGGGTTTCTACGCCGTACCAATGGTCCGTCACGATTACGATCACCACTTCCGTGTGAGCGGGCAGTGCCAGGACTTTTGCGGAAGATTGAAACGGCGCCGCTTTCAAATCCGTTCCTGGCGCCTTCACTCGCCGTTCTACCTCGCGCCGCAAATCCTTCAGTTTCATTTCCAGCTCCTGAACCGAGCTCTGCGTTGAGGACAACAGCGTGCTTTCATCCTCGCGTCGCCGCAGGATGGTCTGCTTCACCAGGTCGGCGCTGGCCCTGCGGCGTTGCACGTCCGCCGCCTGCTGTTCCTCGTTTTGTATCGCTTGTAAATGCTCTTGAATCGACTTGAATTCGCTGGATTCCACTGTGCCGTCCGAGGGATGAACGGCTTTGTGGGCGGCCTCGACGAAAATTGCATCGATCTGCACGCGCGTTCGCTGTGAGGTGACCGGAACTACCACATAACGCACCGCGATGGTCCCCTGATCCGCGCTTTCTCGAAAATGCCGCGGCGCGATCACATCCGCGCGCACCTTGTAGAACACCTTGCCACCGCCTTGCCAGGGTGGAAATAGCTTCGTGGATGAAACCTCCTCGGCCCCCAGCAAAGTCGGTTCTCTTTCAAACTCTTTAGTGCCCTGAATGATGTGGTTTTCCAATACTTCGTGAAGCGCCTGCAAAACATCCGTCTCCGGTGCCATGAGCTCGGAGACAAAGCTGACGCCTGGAATTTGGTCGGCCAGCAAAATGCCCGGCAAAAAGATGTAGGCCAAAAGAAGGCCAGCGAGGACCGAAGCAGGCTGCAACCACGTGATCTTTGCTCGGAGTTTTCTATGTCTCCGGACTAAAAATACAAGCATCGCTGTAGGAAACCTTATTATGAATAGGCGAAATACGGGAACGAACGACGTCATGATTCTATTTCGCGTGCAAAAGGGTATCACTTTTGGGCTACAAAGGGATTCGACGAGCATTCGCAATCTAGCGTTTCCGAAAAAACGCGCAAAGCTTCTACCAAAATAACATTTTGTTAAGAAAGTTAATAAATCGCTTGCATTAGTTTTTTCGCAGAGCTAGTATCCCCAACGGTTCAGGGACTTGGCACGCTCTTCGTCACAAGAGAGCGGCCCTTAACACTATGGGCGTGTTTAAAAACTTGACTTCTTCTTTCTGCGGCTCATTCGGCTTGCTTCTCGGGCCTCTCCGTCTCAGGCTATCCAGTGCGACAACTCGATTTCGCGGTGTAACTCAATTCCTAGTTTCCAGTTTATTTTCCCAGCATCAGGAGGCGCTAATGATCTTTTCCGTTCCCAGCCGCAAGCGGCTTTTCTCGTGCGCATCGCCGATAGTGTTCGCGTTGATGCTCTCCGGGCTTTCCCTCGCGGACAGTCCGAGCGCCTCGGCGCTCCCGATTCCGGGAGCCAATCTGCATGCCATCCCGGCGTTTGCAAGGAAGTATGGGATGCCTTGCTCCGCATGCCATGAAGCGTGGCCGAAGCTCAACAATTTTGGCCAAACCTTCAAAGATAACGGCTACCAGCTCGGTAACGATCGCGATGCCCCGGTCTTCCAACAACCAGCTTATTGGCCTATCGCCTTACGCATCACCCCCCATTGGCACCGCGAAAGCGCTTCGGAAACGGACATCAGCAATCCCGCTACGGGTCTAACCGAGGAAGGTCGGCTAACGACCCATGGCTTCGATCTCACCGGCATGGACCTGCTCACGGCCGGCACGCTGGCCAAGAATATCAGTTTTCTCTTGGTGCCCTCTTCGGACAACACCGGAGCCTTTCACTTCGAATCGGCCAATGTGCGCTTTGACAACTTACTCCACAGCAGTTGGCTGAACGTAAAGGTGGGAAAATTCGAGTTGGATAACATCATCTCCGAGAAGCGCATCCTCACGCTCTCGAATAATGGTACGTATTACCAAGGCTACCATTTTCAACCGGTTACCGAGAATGGCCTGTACACGTTCGGGTTGGGGGACAACCAACTCGGAGCTGAGGTTTCGGGCCATTCCAGGAATGACTACACCCGATATTCCGTGTCGATGTTGAGCAGCAGCGATGGGAACGTTGGCGTTCCTAATGGTCACGGCTATGACGTAGATATGACCGTTAGTCAAGCCTTTCAAGTGGGAAGCCTCGGGCTTCAGCGTGTGGGAGCGTTTGCCTACATTGGCCGGGCGCCGACCTATTACACAATGACCGGAGGGCAAACGGCGAACGCAGACGGGTTAGGACAAAAGTCCTTCTCTCGTATCGGCGCTTACGGTTTGTGGTACGTCAAAAAATTTGACTTCACTACCATGTTCATTCATGGCAGCGACAACGCTTTCTTAGGCACCAACACTCCGTCTTATATGGCGCTTCCTACCGGTGCGCGCAGTCCTTCCTGGAACGTGGGGACCATCGAGACCCACTACACCTGGAGCCCGCAATTAATTTTTGTCAATCGCTATGAGTTGGTGCGTATGTCCCAGCAGGCTTTACCCGGGTACGCTGGGAATCTGGGCGACGTGGACGTTTTGACCTTCGGCTACCGATACTATCCGTTCATTTCCAGCCGTGATGGTTTCGCGTTCCACAACGAATACTCGATCCTTCGGCAGCGTGGCGTTTCGCCGATTAACGGCGTCGACGTCACCAGCAGCAGTTTGTTCTTGGGTTTCGATTTTATTTTCTAGGGATTTGGAGACCAACATGCCGGCACACAAACGTGGTCTGAAGTGGATGTTTCTCGCGACGGCTGCTCTTTTGACTCTCCCGTCTTTGACGCTAGCTCAACAGGAACCGACTAGTTCGGAAGGTTCTTCAAAGCCGGCCACTCAGCCAGCCCCTGCTCAGCAAGCGACGACCGCGCAGGAATCGGCTGGGAAAATCATGGCTACCAGGGCCCATCAGGAAGCTCACATTGGCAACCTCACCGGCCACTCGGAATCGGGCAAGCAACTTTATTATCGGTTCTGCTGGGGCTGCCACGGATTTCGCGGAGACGGTAACGGAGAAAACGCTCCTTACCTGAATATTCTCCCTCGCAATTTTGTGGCGGCTACCTTCAAATGCCGCTCCACGCCCACGGGCACGTTGCCTACGGACGATGACCTGTACAACTCTCTCGGTCGGGGATTGAACAATTCCAATATGCCATCGTGGATTTCGCTTACCAATCAGCAACGCGCCGACATGGTGGCCTTTATCAAAACGTTCTCACCACGCTGGACTACCGAAAAACCTGGCGACCCGATCAACGTTCCAGCCGAAACCGCAGTCTCTGTGCAGAGTATCAAGCACGGCCAGGAGCTTTTCCAGAAGTTAGAATGCTGGAAATGCCACGGACCCGAAGGCCGCGGAGACGGACCCTCGGCTTCCACCCTGACAGATAGCAACGACCAGCCAATTCGTCCCTACAATTTCGCGGCCGGCTCCCGTTTCAAGTGCGGGGTAAGCAATCGCGACCTGTACAAAATTTTCATCTCTGGAGTGGATGGAACGCCCATGCCTTCTTTCGCGGATGTGATCAAGCCTGAAGAGGCTTGGGACCTGGTGCACTATCTCCGCACTCTGCAGGTCAATCACAAAAGTCCGGAGCTGGCTCTTTGGGTTGGCACCAAGGAAGGCGCCGAAATTGTAAACGCACAAAGGATCTCGGGCACCCCGACCGGATCTGGCATCAAGCAGTAGACAGGAGATAAATTTCAGGAGGGAAGCACATGCGCAACAAGCAAATTATCACCGCCGCTTTTCTGTTATCCGGTGTAGCCGCGATCTCGTTCGCTGGACCGGCCAAGCCAGCGGGCGGCAGCATCAGCGGCAAAATCACCTACGAAGGCACGCCGGCGAAACAAAAACCGATCGATATGTCCAAGGAGCCAAGCTGCGCCAAGCAGTATGCCACCCCGCCGACTACCGAAACGGTAGTAACGGGAGGCAACAACTCCCTGGAAAACGTAGTCGTCTACATTTCCGCGGGAGCTCCGGATGAAGCCGCACCGTCCAAGGCGGTTACTTTCGATCAAAAAGGGTGCCGTTACTCCCTCACGTTTTGGCTTTTCAGACCAACCAGGAATTGAAAATCGTTAACGACGATCAGACCTCTCACAACATCCATCCGCTCGCCAAAGTAAATCATGAGTGGAACAAGTCGCAGCCGCCGGGAACGCCGCCGCTTTCGGAAAAGTTCGAAAAGGAGGAATTCATCCCCGTGAAGTGCAACGTTCATCCGTGGATGCACGGCAACTTCGCGGTGCATGAAGAACTCCCACTACGCGGTCTCCAGCAACGACGGAGGTTTCACACTGCCCAATCTGCCGGCCGGTAAGTACACGGTCACTGCCTGGCACGAATCCTACGGCACCCAAACGCAAGATGTGACCATCTCGGGAAGCGAGACGAAGAGCGTTAATTTCGTTTTCAAAGCCAAGCCTTACTAAAGGATTTTGCGATCATGACCAGTTCACGAGACTCTACGGTCACGTGGACTGGTCTTTGACATATTTTCGCTGGTTGTCGTTGAGTAGTTCCCAAAAGTAGAGTATGGCTGTTCCAGCTAACACGTTCAGTTTGTCTTTGCAGGCGAGGTGCCCATGGGTAAGTTTTTCGCGGTAGTTTTGGTGATCATCGCCATCGTATCTGCTTATCCAATCCTCACCCATCAATATGTGCAGCCCGAGGACATCTCCACCCACGGCCACGCCATCGATGAGCAGCTTGCCGACACCATGGCTGAAAGCGGTTTTGCCTTCCTGGGAGCCCAATTTCTGTTGGCATTCTTCGTCTGGACATTCAGCAACCGCAAAGACGGCACGAAAGTCAGCCACCTGCCTGGCGGCGCCAAAGTTATGGTGGTCGCGGCTTTTATTCTGGTTGGCACCGAGGTTCTGGCCTTGGGAGTTTTTGGCCAGAAAGCTTGGGCCAGCGTTTACTTCACCCCTCCCAAAGCTGACGCTATGCAGGTACAGATTCAGGCTGGCCAGTTTGCTTTTTATTTCCGTTACCCCGGTCCAGACGGAAAGTTCGGGCAACTCCATCCCGACAAGATCGACGAGGGTAACTCTAATTTTTTTGGCCTGGATCCTGCGAATGACGTGGAATCCCGCGACGATGTGTGTCGGCGGAGCTGGCCGTGCCGGTGAACCGTGAAGTGCACTTGCTGATGCACGCCAAGGATGTCGGTCATTCATTTTATGTTCGCGAACTGCGTCTGCAACAGGATTTCGTTCCCGGGTTGGACTTGTCTCTTCACTTCACCGCTACCAAGCCAGGCAAGTATGAAATTCTATGTACCCAGCTGTGCGGATCTCGGGCACTACAACATGAAGGCGTATCTGGACGTCATGTCGCAGGAAGATTTTGAGAAATGGATGAAGGAGAAAGTTTCCGAGCAGTAGCAGCGGCTCTGACCCGCACGCGCCTACGGTGCATCGGGGTTTTTTAAGCGAGGTGAGGCCATGCAGGAAGCGTCTCCAGCTCAGGTTCACGTTCACGCACCACCAACTTCATTTCTCCGCAAGCACGTCTTCAGCCTGGACCACAAAGTCATCGGTCTGCAGTACTACGGGCTTGGCGCTCGCCGCAGTCACTCTCGGGCATGGTGCTTTCCTGGCTGATGCGTTTTCACCTGGTTTGGCCAAATGCGGCTATTCCGGGATTGAATTTGATTTCTAAAGTGGGCGCTCCCGGCGGCATCATTACACCCGAATATTATTTGTCGCTGCTGACCATGCATGGCACGTTAATGGTTTTCTTTGTGCTGACCAACGCTCCATTTGCTGCTTTTGGCAATTATTTTCTGCCCATTCAGATTGGCGCCGAGGATATGGCTTTCCCGCGCTTTAACATGATGTCGTTCTGGACCACGCTGGCTGCTTTCCTGGTTTTGATCATGGCGTTCTTCATCCCCGACGGACCGCCGATTTCCGGATGGACCGCCTATGCGCCGCTCAGCGCGATTGGTTCGGATGCTGGTCCCGGTCTTGGGCTGGGGCCAAACGCTCTGGGCTATTTCCATCGCGCTTTTCTGTGCTGGCTCGCTTCTTGGCGCATTGAATTTTATCTCCACCACCTGGATCTGCGCGCCAAGGGCATGACGCTGATGCGCATGCCGATTTGTACCTGGGCTTGGTTCATCACCTCCTGTATCGCGCTGCTGGCGTTTGCCGTCCTACTGCCGGCCTGCCTGCTGTTGATTCTCGACCGCACCGCCGGTACCAGTTTTTTTATTCCCTCCGGCTTGGTGGTCAGCGACCGACTGCAACCGCATGCCGGCGGGTCACCGCTTTTGTGGCAGCACCTGTTCTGGTTTTTTGGCCATCCCGAGGTGTACATCGCCATTTTGCCTTCCATGGGCATCGTTTCGCACGTGCTCATGGCCAGCATGCGCAAGCCACTGTTGAGTCGCCAAAGTCATCATTTACTCCATGCTGTCCATCGGCTTCCTTAGCTGGATGGTCTGGGGCCATCACATGTTTGTCAGCGGCATGAACCGTTTTCCGTCGCTGCTGTTTTCCTTTCCCGACTTTGACCATCACTATTCCCGCCACGATCATGACCTTGATCTGGCTGGGCAGCCTTTATGGCGCCAACATTCGTATGACCTGCCGCCGCGCTTTTCGCCCTCGGGCTTCATTTCCATGTTCGTCAGCGGCGGCGTTAGCGGATTTTTTCTGGCGCAGCCATCCATCGATATTTATTTGCACGCCACTTATTTCGTGGTAGGGTCATTTCCACATGGTGATGGGCGTGGCGTCCATCTTTGGCGTCTTTGCCGGGACGTATTTCTGGTTTGGAAAAATGACTGGGCGCATGCTCAACGAAACTCTGGGCAAGGTGCATTTCTGGATTACCTTCGTCGGCACCTACTGCATTTTTATGCCTTTCCACTACTTGGGCCTGGTCGGCAACATTCGCCGCTATTCCACCTTCGTGGACGACTTCATGGGTCCGCTCATGCCCCTGCACAAATTCATCACCATCGCTGCGCTAATCACCGGCGCGTGCCCAATTGATTTTTCTCTACAACCTGTTTCATAGCCGTTTCTGGGGCAAGCCCGCGCCGCAGAATCCCTGGGAAGGTACTTCATTGGAATGGAGCATTCCTTCGCCTCCGCCGTGGAACAATTTCGGAGACGTGCACCCGGTCGTCTATCACGACTCCTACCAATACGGCGTAAAAGGGTCCAAGGGCGACTACGTGATGCAGGATTCGCCGGAACAAGTCGTCGGCGGCTGAAATGTCTTCAACAGCCTACAATCCCGCCGCTATCGCCGTGCAGGCCCCCCAAGGCCGAGCCATTGCCAAAGCGCGCCCTGCGGCCGACGGCGCCTCACGCAGCGGCATCTGGGTAGCCATCTTTGCCATCACCATGTCGTTCGCGGCGTTCACCAGCGCGTTATTTGTGCGTGAGGGAACGTCCGGGGACTGGACCCATCTCACCTTACCGTCGATCATCTACGCCAATACCTTGGTGATTTTGCTGAGCAGCGTCACCCTGACTATGGCCAGCCGCGCGGTGAAGTCGCGTTCGTATATGGAGCCTGAGGCAGTGAACGCCGTGATGGCCTGGTTGGTCGCGACCTTCGCGCTGGGATTGCTTGTTCATCGCCGGACAATACGAGGCTTGGCGCCAACTGGCGATCCCAGGGACTGTATCTGTCGACTAATCCCAATAGCTCCTTTTTTTACGTATTTACCGGGATGCATATCCTGCACCTTGCTGGTGGGATTGCCGCGCTGGTTTATCTCATTGGTCAACTGGCTGGGAGTCACACGACATTTCGCCGCCCACTTTTCCTAACACCGCGATTTATTGGCATTTTATGGGCGTGCTGTGGGTATACCTGCTGTTCGTTTTGCGCACGAAAATTTGACGGTTTCAAAGGGGGACAGACTGTGAGCGAGTCCGAAGTCGCTATCCACGATCACGGTGCCATCGGTCACGGGGCCATGATGGAAGCGTCTCCTTACGCGATTCCGTCGCGCAAGTTGACCATGTGGCTGTTCATCATCTCCGATGCGGTGACCTTCGGAGCATTTCTATTTGCCTATGGCTATTTGCGTTACGCGAGCAGCGATTGGCCCACGCCTTTCAAGTTTAGTCCCAGCATCTTGAATGTCATCATCATGACGTTCGTGCTGATCACCAGCAGCTTAACCATGTTGGGTGCGGTGGACGCGGCTAAGTTGGGCGATAAAGCTAAGACCACCCGCTTTATGTGGTCCACTATTTTTCTCGGCGTATTATTTGCCGGGCTGCACATTCGAGAATGGTTCGGGTTGATCGGCGAAGGTGTTCGGCTATTCCATAATCCCTGGGGTTCTTCGCTCTTCGGAGCTACTTTTTTCAGTATCACCGGCTTGCATCTGCTGCACGTCGTCAGCGGGGTTATCGCCTTGATGGTAGTGTGGCGCGGATTCAACCGCGGCAGCCTGACCGCCGGTCACGTGGAAACTACGGGCTTGTATTGGCATTTCGTTGACCTGGTGTGGATGTTCGTGGTGCCCATGGTGTATCTGCTAAACATTCAGCACTGAGGAACAACTATGACTGAAAAGTCTCACGCACACGATAAAACGCACGCTACCGCGCCATCGACATCCGGTAACGTGATCGCGAAATATTTGCCGGTTTATTTCGTTTTGCTGGCCATCGCCGCGCTGGAGATATTTCTGGCTTACCGGGATTTTTCGATCGGAACCTTGCTGGTGATTTTACTGCTGTTGGCCGTCTGCGGCGGCGGGTTGGCGCTAATGTATTTTATGCACTTGGCGCAAGAACGCCCAAGTCTGTTCTTATCGCTGATTCCCGCGACTATTTTTGTGTTGTTCATGATGAATATGATTTGGTCGGACAGCTCTCGGCTGCTGCACATGAAGCCATTCGAGCACTAAACCTCCGGGCAGGCGCGATTGCGTAATCACTGGGGTATACTTTATCCGAGGCTCACCAATGCGTGGCTTGCGGCTGGGTAGTAATAAGCATCCGATGCGGTCCTACGCAAGGCTGAGACTGGCCGCGGCGCCAATTATTGCGTTGCTGTTTCCCGTGTTGACCTTCGCGCAAAATTGCGCCCTTTGCTACACCCAGGCGGCTGGTTCTGGCTCGAAAATGATCCACGCCTTACGGAGCGGAATTTTGATTTTGGTGATTCCGCCGATGGGCATTTGTATCGGATTAACCGTGATGGCCTACAAAAAGCGCAATCAGTTCAACAATGATTTCGAAATCGAAGAGTAGTGTCCCTCTGACTTCACGCCGCACTTAGCTCAGTTGTCCTCGTTCTCTAACGACTCCCGCACTTTGGCCAATTCCTTGCGTTTCGATTTCTCCACCTCCGGGTAAGACAAATTCAGATCGTTCAGCTCCGTTACCACCGCCATGGCTACCGCTACTCGTGTGAACCATTTATTGTCCGCCGGCACTACATACCAGGGAGCCTGCTTCGTTGCGGTGTTCTGAATCATTTCCTCGTAGACGTTCTGATACTCTTTCCAGTACCCGCGCTCTTTTACATCGGCCATCGAGAATTTCCAGTTCTTGTTGGAATCTTCCAGGCGTGCTAAAAATCGTTTCTTTTGCTCTTTTTTTGAAAGATGAAGAAAAAATTTCAGCACCAGGATGCCGTTTCCTGTGAGATAGCGTTCGAAGGCGTTAATGTCTTCGTAGCGCTGTTTCCAGATATTTTTGCTTATTAAGCTTTCCGGGAGCTTTTCGTTTTGTAACAACTCTGGGTGCACGCGCAATACCAGCACTTCCTCATAGTAAGACCGATTAAAAATACCGATTTTGCCCCGCTCCGGCACCACTTTATGGGTTCTCCACAGATAATCGTGATCGAGCTCCTCGCTGCTGGGTTGTTTGAACGACCACACGTCGCATCCCTGCGGGTTGACGCCAGACATCACGTGCTTGATCACTCCGTCTTTACCGGCGGCGTCCATGCCTTGAAAAATGAGCAACAGACCCCAGCGATCTTGCGCATAGAGTTTCCCTTGCAATTGGCTGAGCATGGTGACGCTGTGTTCCAGCAGGCCTTGCGCTTGGCTTTTGTCTTGAAGGTCGCCGGTCGATTCAGGATCGTAATCCTTCAAGCGGAACTTTGTCCTATTGGTGATGCGAAAGGGGGCTGATACCTCTACCGCTTCCTTGAAGAGCCTCTTGGTTTTCATGGTCAGAGCTACAAGTGTAGCTGCAGTGCGGTGCGCGGGGAAAGGTCAGGACTTAAACAGCTAATCTTCTCGCGACGCGAGGACATCATCTTTCACACGCCACATAAACCACGCCACGGTTGCCAGCATCCCCAACCAACCAAGCATCCGCGTGGTTCCTCCGATGCGCTGGTCTTGTGTTAACCATCCCCATTGGCCAAACAAGATTTCCCAGTCGTGATCTCCAGAACCTACCAGCGGCAGCGATACGGTTCGCGCGTCTGCCATGTAGGTACCGATATAGAGAAAATTTTCGAAGAACCAGAAGCTACAGAACGCTACCGCCGTAATTTCCCGCTGCCAAAAAAAGTATACAGCGCAAAGGAACGGCACTATTAGTTCCCCTAACGTCCCACCCAGAATGGTAATGGTGTAGCCGAACCAGCTGAAAAAGAAATGGCCGCCTTCATGAATGATTAAGTTGACGTAATCGATGAATAAAAAGCCCGAATGGTCAGCGGCCGCGTACAGAAGAAACAAGACGAAGAAAACAATCCATCCAATGGCAGCAGCTCTCGAAACGTTTTTCCATGGACCTATATGATCTTCGAGCGCGAACAAAAACTATTTCCCGATAGCTGCCAGCGCTTCGTAAGCAGCGCCGATCAGCGGAGCCGATTCGTTCAACACCACCGAAACAGGGATATTGTTCAGCAACGTTTCAAACTTCCATTTATCCTGAAATGATTTAAAAAACGTACCATCCTTGATTTTTTCCAGAATTTTGACCGCAATGCCCCCGGCGATAAACACTCCGCCAAGCGCCAGCACCTTCAGCGCCAGATTCCCAGCTTCGGCCCCGTAGATAGAAACCCACAATTCCAAAGTCTCGGCGCACACCGGACACGATTTATCGAGTCCTTGGCGGGTAATCACCGGCGCGGGATCAGCGTCGGGATCTTCAAACATGGCGTGTTTGACATCCGGCGAAAGGAATTCGTGCAGTGTCCGGAACCCGCGTCCAGACAGAATCAGCTCCCAACTGACCTGCGGATAACGCCTGCGCATAAATCGCAATAGCTCGATCTGCAATTCATTATGGGGCGCAAAATCCGAATGCCCGCCTTCGGAAGGTACGACCTGATAGCGGTGCCCGTTCCACACCAGGATTCCCTGCCCCAGTCCGGTGCCCGCAGCGATCAAAGCAATAGTGCCGCCGTGCTCGTACTTACCGGCATTCAACACGCAAAAATCTTCCGGAGGAAGATGCTCGATGCTATGGCCAGTGGCTCCCAAGTCGTTAAGAATCACAACCTGTTTCACTTTCAACTCGGAAACCAGATTTTCAGTATCCACGACCCAGGGAAGATTCGTGGCCCGCACGCGATTTTTGACCACCGGGCCAGCCACGCCAAAACCCGCTGCTTCGATGCGCTGGCCATCCAGATACGGCGCAGCCTGCCGCGAAAATTCTTTAACGATGCGATCGAATTGTGCAAATTCTTTGCTGGCATAGCTTTGCTTGAAAACCGCAGTGAGCTTGCCGTCATTTTCCGAAAACAAGCGCCAAATTACATTTAGTACCGCCGACGTCGCCAGCAAGGATCAAACTCCCCCCTGAAATCTCCAAGAAATTATCGCCGGATGTCTTTAAGACGGGTTGATGCCAATGCCGGCCGTCGCGCTCGAGCAAAGTTCGGATTCATGCGGGCCCCAGCTTCCGGCAGGGTATTGTGGCACGGCAGCGCTTTTTGCTGCGGTCCAAACATCCAGAATCGGATCAATCAGCGCCCAAGCGGCCTCCACGTTATCGCCGCGATCAAAGAGCGTGGCATCTCCACGAACACAATCATTGACCAGCGTGGCATATGCGCTGCGTGGGGCTTCGCCAAAGCCCTCTTTGTATTTAAAATTCATCTTCACATTGCCGATGCTCATTTCCGTTCCAGGACGCTTGGCCACAAACGAAACGGAAACTCCTTCATCCGGCTGTATATTCAGGATCAGGCGATTCGGTTCCAGATCGCGCTCGCGGAAAACCATGTGCGGCGCGCGTCGAAATTCAATCACGATTTCGGTGCTGCGTTTCGCGAGACGCTTTCCGGTGCGCAAATAAAATGGCACCCCGGCCCAGCGCCAGTTGTCGATCAATAATTTAGCGGCCACAAAAGTTTCCGTCCGAGAGGTTGGACTTACGCCTGGCTCCTGCCGGTATCCTGGCACGCGCTTGTCGTCCAACTGCCCCGGCGCATATTGGCCACGCACCACTGCCTGCGCAACCATCTCCAGATTGAACGGACGAATAGACTGCAAGACTTTCAGCTTTTCGTTACGCACCGAAGTAGCATCAAAAGAGGCGGGCGGCTCCACCGCTACGAGCGAGGTAAGCTGCAAGACGTGACTTTGGATCATGTCCCGCAAGGCGCCGGTGGTTTCATAGAAACCGCCGCGACGTTCCACGCCTAGCGTTTCGGCGCGGTGATCTGCACGTGATCCACATAATTCCGATTCCATAGCGGCTCAAAAATGCCATTGCCAAAGCGCAGCACCAGCAAGTTCTGCACCGTGTCTTTGCCGAGATAGTGATCGATGCGGTAGACCTGCTTTTCCTCGAAAACATTCAGAACCGTTTTGTTCAGCTCTTTCGCGGACGCCAAGTCCCGCCCAAAGGGTTTTTCGATGATGATTCTCACCCACGTATCAGGTGATTTGGGCCGCGCCAGCCCCGCTTTCCCCAGACTGCTCGACGATGTGAGGATAAACTTCCGGGGGAGTGGACAAATAAAACAAGCGGTTGCCACCAAGATTTTTGGCTGCTTCCAAGTCCTCCAGACATTTAGCGAGCGCGCGTAGGATTCCGGCTCGTCATATTCGCCCTGGCTGTAATGCAGGTTCGCTGCGAATTCATCCCATTGTTTCGGGTCGATGGGACCAACTTCCGAAATGCTCTTGGCTGCTTCTCCCAAAGGGCACGAAAACTTTCATCGCTCATGGGCGTACGGGCGAAACCCACAACCGTATAGCGCGGTCCTAAAGAATTGTGAATCGCCAAGTCATACATCGCGGGAATCACTTTGCGTTTTGCCAGATCGCCCGAAGCTCCGAAAAGAACCACGGTGCAGGGTTCGGCGGTGCCGTTATAGCCGCTTGCGAGCTTTATGACTTCCGCCATCAGAATTCCCTTCCCATCAATAAAGGACAAGCCGCATTTAACCGATTTAACCATTGGGAGACTATACCTCAACATGGTGCTTTCGCAGTTCAGAACGCAAATCCTGGGCGTCCTTGTAGTGAATAACATGCATGCCCAGCCGCCGGGGCACTTCGAGGTTTAAGCGGCCGGTCATCGATGAAAATGCAATTTTCTGGTGGGCGTTGCGAAACTTCCAGCGCGATACGGAATATAGTGTCCTCAGGCTTTCGCGAGCGCACGTAGCAGGAACTGAAAAACACTTCGAAGTTTCTCCGCAGATCGAATTCGTCAATGCGATATTGGTTGAGTTCCAGGGGCTCGTTGTTGATCGAACCTATAAAATATTTCTTTGACGCTGTCACTTCATCGAGAATAGCGCGAGTTTCCGGAAACTCTTGTGATTGAGCAAACATAAAAGCAGTAAATTCCTCGCGCGTGAACGTACGCGGCCGGTAAAAGAGCGTGCGGTCCAGATATGCGTCCAAGGTGATGAGACCGGCATCCAAAGCTGGGAAGCACAGATCATGCCGGTCCACAAATTCCTCCCAGTCCAGGTTAAACACTTTTGCGGCTTCTAGCCGGGAGGAGCGACCCCAGCCATTGGTGAGAATGACCCCGCCAATGTCCCAGAACATAGTGGTAATTTCCGGCAAGCCTAGAACCTCCGGGCTACCAAATCATGTTGCCCTATCGATGGTAGAAACCGGTCACAAATTTCGCATCTCCACGAGCGAATTTGCGCCAGCGCTTGTATAACAACATCGGAGAGATTGCTTCAAACCTTTTTCTGACCGTTCCGAAAGGTGCAGTCGAATAGTGGGTTTCCGTAACTTTTACAGGCTTTCGAATTCCGCCACACCAAAGGCCTGCTGTAACTCTCCAAAGGTGTAGTCGGCTCCGGGCACCGCAGCATCATGAACCACCTCAGTGGTAATAATGATGAAAAGGCCGTACGAAGGGCCCGTCTTGGTATGCCTTTCGCAAAGCGTACAAATATCGCGTTCCCGAAGAAATCTGCACGGGTATTCCCAGGGCCGTTCGAAGGCGGTCGGTCACAGTCATTAACTCCCCCATATGGGCCGACGTGAACTTCAAAAAAATGGGCAGACTGCGAGGTAGCTATCTGGGTTGTGCAGGCCCAGAAACGACTTCAAGGCCCCGCGTATGCTCAGACTGGAAATCGCGCGCCGTGTCTGACCTTCCACATACAAATGGATGCCGTCTTCTTTAATACGCGCTTCTGGAAGCCGCGATCCGCGCTTCGAAGTGATCATCGCCAGTTGATCGACCACGCTCCCGAGGTTGCCATGGCCACCTTCCTCCTGAAAACAATTCACGCCCAATGGGGACGCAGGCCAGTGCCGTGGCCACCTCCCATTTAAAAATTTCTGCTGCCAGTGCACCCGGACCTTGCAACTGAATGTCTACCAGGGGCACTTCTGCTTCCTCCAATTGGCGAAAGAATGGTTGGCTGTCCCGATCCTTCTGGCTGTCCCGCTGTTCACTGCTATCGCTAGATTTACAACTAAACACTTGTTCCGCAATATTTCGAGGCCATATCTCGAACTTGAGCAAAAATTGGCATCAATCCCTGCCCTTGCCCCTTGCCGCTCGTGCTCGTTCCCACCACCTGGCCAATTCGATAGGCGAAAGAAAGAAGTTCTTCGCTAGTGGTAAGAATAACAAGCCGATTCAACCCATGCAGCGATCCTGCGGCAAGAAAAGCAGCTAGTTCTAATGCCGGATTGTTGGGGCCTGACAGGGAGGGTCCGCAGGTTCGTTGCATGGAGAAAATTGACTCCAACAGCGCCGCGACGTCCATCTCGTGAAATACCGCCAGAAGTAAGCCGAAATGGATCAAGCCTGAATAACGGCTGCTAATTCCATGAGGATCAAGGAATAAATTTCGAAACCGATATTCTCTGGCCAGGGCCGCCAGATAGGAGCCTTCGTCCGTAAGCGCCACAAAATGTTTGCCGGTCATGCCGATTCCTGCCGCTCGCAACTTGGCTCGAAAATATAGCAATAGCGCATGTGTCTCGATGCGTTTTCCAGACTTGCTGGCGAATACAAAGACCGTGCGCTCCAACGACAACTGTGATTCGAGGGTGTGGAGAGCGTCGGGGTCAGTGGTGTCCAGCAAAAACGTTCTTGGGCCCGCATTTTCTTGCGGCGTATGCAAAGTTGCTCGGGCTGCAAGGTTGGAGCCCCCCATCCCGACGAATACGACTTGATCTAATCCTTGCGCTCGCGCAGTTTGGGCCTCGCCAGCCACCCGCGAAATGTAGGCCCCCAGTTTTTGCGGCAAATCAAGCCAGCGAAGATTTCTTTCGATGTGCGAGACTTCATCTGCGCTTCCTGGCCATAGGGTAATATCGTGTTGCCACAATCGTGCCAGGGTGTTTTCGGCTGCGAATCTTTGCATTACGCTAGCCCAACCGGTGCTAAGTTTCCTGGCATACACCCGTTGCGTGGATATCGGCATGGGCCCCCGTCAGGCGCCTAACTATAATAAGCACGAAGTACACCGGCCTTTGGATTTACCTTTGAGTAGAAGCATAACTCCTGACCCATAGGTACAGATGTTGCTTAATCCTCTTGGCCGCGGGGGCACCTATAGCGATGCCTGTCCGAGGGCGCCGACTAGGATTTTTGTCAAACTTGCAGTAAGGTCGGAGGAAGGTTAAACAGGAGACTAGTTATGGCCAACGAGACTCATGACACTACATCGGGCGCAGGGCAAACATCTCAGCCGGCAACTCGTATGGTGCATTGTGTCAAGTTTAACAAAGAGCTGCCCGGCCTGGACCGCGTGCCCTGGAAGGGCGAAATCGGTAAGCGCGTGTACGACAGCGTCTCCAAGGACGCCTGGAAGCTATGGCTCGAGCATTCCAAAATGGTCATGAATGAATATCGGCTAAACCCACTGGATCCCAATTCGCAAAAAATCATGGAAGAGCAGATGGAGCAGTTTTTCTTTGGAGAAGGATCGAAGCTGCCGGAAGGTTATGTCGCTCCGAAAGCTAAGGGATAGAAGCGAAGCCCTGCCGTCCAAGGCAGGCGCCTAATTTGGGCATATTCGCCGCTCGCGAACCAGGTGTGCCGATCGCAAAATCAGCTCAAATTATTCGTTTTTCGCTGGCTGTTCTTTCGCCCCGTTTAACGGATGTTGCACCGGCAATCTCGGCGTTAAGGTGAACTGCAATTTAGCGTGAGCCTTCCGCAGCGCCCGTTCAGCCTCTTCTGGATTCTCCGCAGAGGCGAACAGGAATCCCAGATAGCTCGAACCTTCCGGCCAAGCCTCGATGTAATCAAACAATCGCGCAGTAATCAGCAACTCAGTAATTCCAGGTACTGCCCGCGCCGCTTCTTCCCCTTCCACACGTTCCAGCAATCCACTTTTCGGCACAGGTATCATCATCACGGCGGAAGCCAGAGATTCCCGCACCCAGTCGCGATCCGGCAAATTCAGCGCATGATGCAGTATGAGCTCTTCGAGCCCGATCCTGCCGGTGCACTCCGCTTGTTTTTTTTTCGCGGCGCCCCCGGGCACAAAACGCAACGAGCGAGCGCAGAGACCACCAATCGGCCGCGCGGCGATTTCCAGTGGCCAGACATCAGCGTCGCTTACGAGATCGCCCGCCATGCCTTGATCTGACAGCACATTCTTCGACTGATCGCTAACGCGAAACTCAGCGTGTACCGGGCCCTGCGTAAAGCCCACGGCACGAGCGGCTTCTTCAGCACATTTTTGAATGGCAAATTGCCGCGGCCCGGACAACCTCGATGGCGTAACATAAATCGTCTCCTCAAAATACGGTCCTTCCAGCGGGTCCGGCTTATCAAAAATAGCGAGAATCCGAAGCACACCGTCGGTGATGAGTCCTTCGACCGCCACCTCTAAGCCCGGGATATAACCCTCCACGAGAATACGGTCGAGATTGGCTTCGCGACTGGCGCGGATTTCCGGAGAGTTAGAAGTCGGCGGATACGTTGGGCTGCTGCAACAAATTCTTCCCGGTTATTTGCTCGTATCACGCCCCGGCTCGCGGAAAACGAGAACGGCTTCAAAACACAAGGGTAAGAAATTCCCAGCAGCGCAGGCTCCGGCAAAGGGTCAAATTGAATGATGCGGAACCACGGTGTGCTTCAACCCAGCTTCGCGAAATACTTCGCGCATGCGCAATTTTGATCGGCAAGCTTCCACCGCAGCGGGATGATTGTAAGAAATTCCGACTCCTAGCAGCGTAGGCCGCAGCGACCGATGGCTGGTCTCCCAAGGCAAAAATCCCGTCGATGCTACTGCCTTTTAGCGCTCTCGACCACATGGCCGCCGCCGCCTGTGGAATTCAAAATGCACACTGATGGCTTGATCTCCCCAAGGATCTGCCAGTTGGTGACAGCGATCCGTCACATAAACGATTTCGGTGGTATATTTTCCGGCGGCTTCTTCAAAGCTGCGAGTCTGGTAGCCCAGTTTATTGGTGAACAGCAGCAACCGCGTTTGGCGGGATTGTGGGATGGATTATCCATTTTTAAATTCGCCGGCCTCACACAAAGCTATCTGCCGAGACGGTGGAGATGAGCTGACCGGCGGTGATTTCGGGCGTCCAATGGAAATTAGTTGGTCACTTGTAGGCTCCGCGCAGCAATACCACGGCTCGCTAAAACGGCACGGCCCGCGCAGTTTGAGCGCGTGAAGGCACTGGCGGCGCGATTCCGGCGGCGCGATGTGCAGCCATCCAGATCCGCTCAAAAGTCATAGCGCGAGATAGTTTGTCGCGGTCAGCCGCAGCGGCAATTTGCTGTACCGTCTCGCTCAAGGCGTCCACCCGAGAATCGGCATGCCGCCACGGATAAACCAGCGATTGCGCATCAAAAGGTCCGATTGCTTGCCTGATTTCCTCAAGCTCCAGCGTCCGTGAACCCCGTGGAATCAACAAGCGAATGCCCAGCTGAATCGGAGCTACATTTTCCGTGAGCTGCTCGTCATACAAAACACGCAACAAATCTAGGTAATTATCGACCGTTGTCCACGGTGAAAAAGGAACAAAAGTGGGATGCAAAGTCAGGTCCAAAGCGCGAAATTGTTCAGCCACATGCAAGAAGTCGGCGCGTGTGTGTCCTTTTCCCAGAGCTGCGAGAAATATATCGTTTACCGACTCCACCGCCGAAATCACAAACAGGCAACCGGTTTCTTTCAGTTTGGGCAAATGCTCTTCGTACTTCCTCAAGTGCTCGATTTTTATGGTGACGTCATAGGTCACGTCCAGGAATTCGCGGTGAAATTCTTCGACGAGCGGAATCGCGTGGCCTATGCCATTGAAAAAATCTGGGTCGCCAAACGAAATATGCTGCGCACCTGCGGCCACTTGGCGCCGGACATCCTCAAGCACAATTTCTCGCGGAACGATCCTGAAAACGCCGTTATACACCGGCACGATGGGGCAGTGGCGGCACAAATGCTTGCATCCCCGGCTGGCTTCCGTTGAGCCAACAATGCGATAACCATCGCCGGGAATAATGAGGTGAGCGTAGTTCGGCAAGGCCGGCATTCCCGAGCGATCCGGCACGTCAAATTTCAGCCGATCCAGCGAAATTAAAGATTCCTCCTGAAATGCCGATCGATCTACAGCATTAACGTTCGACGCTGACAAGCGCTCTGCCAAATGAACCAAACCATTTTCAAACTCACCGCCTAAAATTGTTGCTACACCCAGGCTTCGCAAGTACTCCTCATTCATCGGGGCATACAAGCCGTAACAGCAAAAATGAGCGCTTGGATTTAGCGCATGCAACGCCGGGAGAATTTGCGCCGCTAAGCGCGTGGCCGTATGCATAGGCAGATAAATGGCGATTAAATGGGCTTCTCTGATTGCGGCTTCGTTCAACGCCTGTCGCGCCAGGTCCATGCACACAACACTGTGCCCGCGTTTGCGCAGCCAGGCCGCAGGAGACGCCAACCCAAAAGGCTGGCGCCCCAGCTCATAGGTGGAAATTAAGACGATTTTCAAAGTACCATTCACGCCGCTACCAGTATAGCCGCCCGCGCCGTAATTCGATTTCGGTTATCATGGAGGGCTAGGCAACACTCGAAAGGACCGAGAGGATGGCCATCGCGGCAGGAAATTCGTTTGGCACGCGCGACACGCTGCGCGTTGGGGCGCAGAGCTTTGAAATTCATCGCCTTGAAGCGCTTGAGAAAAATCGTGCCGCGAACCTGAGCAAGCTTCCCTTTTCTCTCCGTATTCTGCTTGAAAATCTTTTGCGTTGCGAAGACGACAGATTCGTTCACGCCGCGGACATCCAGTCGCTGGCCAATTGGCGCCCCGGCACGCCCGAAAAAGAAATCGCCTTCATGCCCGCGCGGGTGCTGTTGCAGGATTTCACCGGTGTGCCGGCTATCGTCGATCTCGCCACCATGCGCGAAGCGGTTCAGCGCATGGGCGGAAATCCCAAGCGCATCAATCCGCTGTTCCCCGCCGAGTTGGTCATCGACCACTCCGTGCAGGTCGACAATTTTGGCAGCATAAATTCCTTCGGACTGAACGCCGAGTTGGAATTTCAGCGCAATGTGGAACGCTACGCATTCCTGCGCTGGGGCCAAACCGCATTTCACAATTTCAAGGTAGTCCCGCCGGACACAGGAATTTGCCACCAGGTAAATCTTGAATATCTTGCTCGCGTTGTTTGCGCCATGCCCTACCGGCAACAAAGTCGAGGCATATCCCGATTCCGTGGTCGGCACCGATTCGCATACCACCATGATTAACGCGTTGGGCGTGTTTGGATGGGGCGTTGGCGGGATTGAAGCGGAAGCCGCGATGCTAGGGCAGCCATCCTCGATGCTCGTTCCGGAAGTAGTCGGATTTCGCTTGCACGGCAAATTAAATGAAGGCGCGACCGCTACCGACCTGGTGCTCACCGTAACGGAAATGTTGCGCAAACATGGTGTCGTCGGAAAATTTGTGGAATTTTACGGCTCGGGACTTTCTACCTTGAGCATTCCGGATCGCGCCACCATCGCCAACATGGCCCCTGAATACGGTGCGACCATGGGATTCTTTCCCGTCGACGCAGAGACACTGGAGTATCTGCGTTTCACGGCCCGGCCTGCCGAGCAGATCGCGCTCGTCGAAGCCTACTGCAAAGAGCAAATGCTTTTCCGCACCGACGAGACCCCCGCCCCAGACTTCAACGGGATGCTGGAGCTTGATCTCAGCACCGTGGAGTCCACCGTGGCTGGTCCGAAGCGGCCGCAAGATCGCGTAGCGCTGCGCAATGCGAAAAATTCCTTCGCCAAAGTTGTCGAAGGCGCTCCGGCTATCCATGCAGCCATCAAGAATAATGGCGACTCCTTCGATCTCTCGAGCGGAGCAGTGGTGATTGCCGCGATCACCAGTTGCACAAATACATCAAATCCGTCGCTAATGCTCGGCGCTGCGCTGCTTGCTAAAAAGGCCGTGGAACACGGATTGAGCGTGAAGCCATGGGTGAAAACCAGTCTCGCGCCGGGATCAAAAGTGGTTACGGATTATCTCCACGCCGCGGGCCTTACACCTTATCTTGAAAAATTGAAGTTTCATCTGGTGGGTTACGGCTGCACCACTTGCATCGGCAACAGTGGGCCGCTGCCGGACGCCATCGGCGCGGCCATCAAAGATAACAACATGGTGGCTGTCGCGGTGCTCAGCGGAAATCGCAATTTCGAAGGCCGCATTCATCCGCTGGTGCGCGCGAATTACTTGGCATCACCGCCCCTAGTGGTCGCTTATGCGCTGGCCGGACGAATGGATGTGGATTTAACGACGGAATCCCTCGGCTCCGACTCGAAGGGCAAGCCGGTTTATCTACGTGACATTTGGCCCAGCCCACAGGAAATAGAAAAAACCGTCCGCGAGGCCGTCACTTCGGAAATGTACAGCAAGCAATACGCGCAGGTTTTTGAAGGTGATGCGCACTGGAAATCCATGCCGGTGCCCGCGGGCGACATTTATCAATGGGATCCCAAATCGACTTACATCAAAATGCCCCCGTATTTCGACAACATGCCCAAGGACGCGCCAGCCTTTGGCGGACGTGCACGGCGCGCGCGTTTTGGCGATTCTTGGCGACAGCGTGACCACCGATCACATTTCTCCGGCGGGCTCCATTCCCGTCGACAGTCCCGCCGGAAAATACCTGATTGCCCACGGCGTCAAAGCCCACGAATTCAATTCCTACGGCGCGCGGCGCGGCAATCACGAAGTGATGATGCGCGGCACGTTTGCGAATATTCGGCTGCGCAATCAGCTCGCTCCGGGCACCGAAGGCGGCTGGACGCTGTATTTGGACGGTGCGAGCAAGCGGTGCAGGAGACGGCCGCGGAAAAAATCACTATTTACGACGCCGCGGTTAGATATCGCGAAGCGGGTGTGCCGCTTGTGGTGCTGGCCGGCAAAGAATATGGTTCTGGTTCGTCACGCGATTGGGCGGCCAAAGGAACGCGTTTGCTTGGCGTGCGTGCGGTCATCGCCGAGAGTTACGAACGCATTCACCGCAGCAACCTGATCGGCATGGGCGTACTTGCCGCTTGAATATCAGGCCTGGGGAAACTCGCGAGTCGTTGGGGCTTACGGGCCACGAAGTATTTGAGATCGAGGGTATCTCTTCGCTGTCACCGAAAAAACTAATCTCCGTAAAAGCAAAACTTGCAGACGGCAAAGAAAAAACATTTATCCGCCATCGCCCGCGCCGATACGCCGGAAGAAGTTGTCGTATTACCGGCATGGGGGCATCCTGCAATACGTTTTGCGCCAGATGCTGTAAGAACAGCTTGAAAAGCGTGCACACTAGCCGTTCGCTAAGTTGTTAATTGTGCAGGCGACCTACCGGCTTTCTTTCTTTTGCGCCAAAACCAAGCCACGCGGCGTCGGCAGCACAGCGCGGTAATCAAGCCCTCCGCTTCAAGTCTAATGCCGATTCGCGCACAATTTTCATCGCCGAATTGGCGTCATGCATCAGGATCAATCCCCACGGATTCATCTGCGGCAGAAATCGGCGAACTTCCTGCTCGCGCAGCGGCGCATCGCTATCGCAGAAAAGCATGTCGATGTTGCCTTCCACCTTCATATCCAGGCTGGACACGTTTCGCGCATCGATCCATGGTCCCAGCCCGGAGGACGTCGAACCTTTGTTTTCGCCGCGGCAAAAACTTTGCGATCAAATTCACAGGTAATGACCCGGCCGAAGCCATTTGCTTTCAGGCCCTCGGCAAGCCGCAGCGTGCTCAAGCCCGAAAAAGTGCCGGTCTCCACGATCAGCTCGGGTTTTACGCGTTTTTACCAGCTGGCGCAGAAAATCGAGAACCTCGACTTCGGCGCTCATCGAATCGTACATGTGCCAACGTTCCGGGATGAGGGCATTCGGGCGTCGGCCGCGAATATTCCGGCTGCAGAATGTCGCCATGAGTCGGCAATGTGTTCAACAATGCGATGCTCTTTCTTCAGCGAGTAGAATTTGCTTTTAATACGCCAAAGCAACACCGCGCCGGCCAGAATGGAGACAAGACTCGCCGCCTGCGCGTTCGAGAGGCCGAAAAACGAACGCGGATTGATGCGGATAAATTCAATCAGGAAACGCGCTATGCCGGTCAGGATCAGGTAATTGCAGAAAATTTCGCCTTTGGCCTTAGGCTTCTGCAGCGTTTTCTTTCCCATATGCCAAAGAAACGCGGCGATGGCCATCCAGATAAAAAATTCATAGAGCGGCGTGGGATGTACGCGATCGGTGGTGGGCACCACACCATTGGGAAAACTCATTCCCCAGGGCAGCGAAGTTGGGCGGCCGTAGTCGCCATCGCCGGATAACAGACAGCCGATCCTGCCGATGGCATAGCCGACAGCCGCGGCCGGCGAACAAATATCCAGAAATTCAAGCAGCGGAATTTTTAGATAGCGCGCCAAAATGATCAGCGCGATCAACCCGCCCAGAAATCCGCCAAACCACGCAAACCCGAAACGACTGAACAGCAGAGGCCATGGATCGGCAAAAAACTCGCGCGGACTTTCCAGCAATGATAAAGCCGTGCGCCCACTAAGCCCGGCAAAACCGGCGATGCCAATGATCAGAAAGCCTTCGTCTTTGCGCTCCGACTGGCTCGACTCTTGATTTTTTGGACGGCTCAGAAAGCTACGCGGCGGCGGTCGAAATCCGCTTGAAGAACATACGCCGCGATCAGCAGGCCGCTCGCTACCATCAATCCAAAGGTCGGGAATGGTCAGAGGCCCCAGATGTAGAAATGGAATCATGAATGGCGATGAGATTTCGTGCTTCAAAAGTATACACGAGCGGTATAGGCCGTTTCGGCGGCGCCGCATTGTAAAACCAACCAGTCCAGCCATATCGCCAGCGCGATCCACTCGGCCATGGAAAAATGCCCGGGGAAAACCGGCAGCAGTTTCATGAGCAGCAGCAGAAGCGAAATCGCTATGCCTAAAGCGGTAATGACCCGTTTGGCAGCGCTTTTTTCTACCATCCAGAACGATAGACACGCCATGAACCAGCCCGTCGCTGCGGCCATGGAGCCCACTTCCGTGACCGGAACCAGGATGGCGTCGCCCAGCAGCAGTCCGACAACCGTTGCGACGGCGATCCCCACAATCGCCGCCGAAGGAGTCAGAAATCGATCGTGCACTCGCCCAAAACCGGGGTAAATTGTCCCGCGGCGGCCAAACGCAAAAAGCAATCGGCTGGATGCCACGAAGTTTCCATTGAAGCATTCGAACAGCGCGAGCAATGCCGAAGCCATCACTATGCGCACCAACCAAGGGGCGCCGGTGGCACGCTCAAAAGCTACCGCCGTGGCGAAAGGCTGACTCAGCAAGCTTTGCCACGGTGCTACGTAAGCAACGGCGGCCGTGACCAACAGGTAAAAGCCCGTGCCCACAATCACTGCCAGGAAAATGGCGCGAGAAAAACCTCGCTTCCGGAAGTCCGGATGCGCTTCTTCGGCGACTTTAGGTACCGACTCGAAGCCGGTCATAAAATAGGGCACGATCTGCAGTGTCAGAAAGACCGAAACCAGCGGTGTGGCGCTGAACGCTGGATGAAAATTTGCCGCCGAGCCGTGCATGGCGCTGGCTCCGAGAATCACCGCGAAAAGCACCAGTACGGCGCCCGCGGACCAATTTTGAAACGCCGCGCTGGCACGCACACCCCGATAGTTGAGGATGGCGATAAAAAGTGTCAGCCCGAGCCCCAGCACCAAGCGCGGCAGGAACACCGGGTGTCCGGCCACGCGATACAACTCAAGGGAATTGAGAGATGGAAATAGATAGGCGGTGAGCTTGCCCACCGCGACGGCTTCCCAGGGGCAAACAATAAAATATGCCAGCAGCATGGTCCAGCCGGTGAGGTAACTTACAGTCGGCGGGAAGGCCTGAGCGGCATAGGCAGCTTCGCCCGCCGCGTCTGGCAGCCGTTCCACCCACTGCCCATACACATAACCAACAGGCAGCAGCAGAATGCCGCCAATCGCAAATCCCAGAGTCGCGCCGAGCGGTCCACCGCGTCCTAGCCAGTCGTCCATCACGACCAGCCACCCGACACCGATCATGGTGCCAAACGCTAAAGCGAAATAATCGACGAAGCGAAGTTTGCGAGCCAACTTGCTCATGAGTTGGGGAGTATGAAGCCATCTGACCATACAGGGACAAGGTTATTTACAGGGGCGCAGTTTGGCAGAGACGCATACCGGCCCTCGCTAAGCATGTTTAAATAATTCGAGAATTCCGAGAGCAGCACGTAATTCAAAGCGGGTCGCTCCAAAGTTGGCCGACCGCTTTCTTCTCCATATTCCCAGTTCCCGAATATTCCTGAATGCGCACACAATCGCGTCTTCTACACCTCCGCGCGGGCAGGCCCGCCTAAACCTTACATTTTTTTGGTAGACTACAGCGATTCTTCCGCATTTGGCGGCTCCGCATTCCGTAATGAAGATTCGAGGGCAATATGAGTAGCACCGTGACCACCCAAACGCCTGAACTGCAAAATTATGTCGCGGGAGCTTGGCGGCGCTCCGCCGCCAAGGAGTACGTCGACGTTTTGAACCCGGCGACCAACGCGTTGTTGGCACGGACGCCGCTTTCAACCGGCGCGGATGTGGACGCCGCGGTGCAGTCCGCTGCGGATGCGTTTCCGGCCTGGCGGCGGACGCCACCCGGCGAGCGCGTGCAGTATTTGTTCAAGCTAAAAAATCTGCTGGAAGAACATCTGAGCGAAATCGCGCGGCTGATCACCGAAGAAAACGGGAAAACCTTAGGCGGAGGCCAAGGCGGAACTGCGACGTGGCATTGAAAATGTGGAAGTGGCCTGCGGAATTCCCATGATGATGCAAGGCTACAACCTCGAGGATGTGACGCCTGGCGTGGACGAAATGCTGATCCGACAGCCGCTGGGCGTTGTGGCGGCGATCGTGCCGTTCAATTTTCCCGCCATGATTTCCTTCTGGTTTCTGCCGTACGCCATCGCCTGCGGCAACACTTTTGTACTGAAGCCTTCCGAGCGCGTGCCGCTGACGATGCGGCGGATCTTCGAGCTTCTGGAGCAAACCGGGTTGCCGCGTGGAGTGGTGAACCTGGTGAATGGCGGGCCGCGAAGTGGTCAATGCGCTGTGCGATCACCCGCAAGTCCGAGCCATCAGTTTTGTGGGCTCCACTCCGGTAGCCAAGCACGTTTACGCGCGCGTCGGCAGCCAGCGGAAAGCGCATGCAGTGCCAGGGCGGCGCAAAAAATCACGTGATCGTGCTGCCGGATGCGGACATGGATTTGGCGACCCAAATAATCGGAGACAGCGCTTTCGGGTGCGCCGGTCAGCGTTGCTTGGCGGTGTCGGTGGCGGTGACCATTGGCGATGCGCAGAAAACATTTCGCGATTCGATCAGTCAAGCTGCTTCATCGATGCGCGTGGGCATACGGGCTCGGCAGCGACGTGCAGATGGGGCCCGTAATCAGCAAGGAAAGTAAGCAGCGCGTGGAGAAACTTGATCGCGCGCGGGCGTTTCCGAGGGCGCCAAAGCCGATCGTCGATGGGCGCAACGCCAAAATTTCCGGTCGCGAATCTGGCAATTTCATCAAGCCAACAGTCCTTGATGGTGTGCCAGCCTCCAGTCAATTGGCGCATACGGAAATTTTTGGGCCGGTACTGAGCCTGGTGCATGCGGATTCTATCGACGAGGCTATGGATTTTTTGCACCGTAGTCCGTACGGAAATCAGGCGTCGCTCTTCACCACCAGCGGAGCGGCGGCCCGAAAGTTTCGCTACGAAGCCCCGGCGGGAAATATGGGAATCAATATTGGCGTGGCCGCGCCCATGGCGTACTTCCCATTTAGTGGCTGGAAAGACAGCTTCTTCGGCATTTTGCACGGGCAGGGGCGCGACGCGGTGGAGTTTTACACCGAGTCGAAAATCGTGATCGAGCGATGGTCGCGCCAGGAAACCAGAAAATTCTAATTGCCGGCGCAGAGCATGAACACCAAGCCGTTGCAGCTGGACGTCAACGAGCAGATCGAGTGCGCACACACGCTGGCGTCGCAGTTTTACACCGATCCCGCGGTTCTGGACATTGAAAAGACGCGAATTTTTCTGCGCACCTGGCAGTTGGTCGGCACACTCAGCCAGCATGCGGCGAAGTAAACGGCGTAAATCGCACCATCGCCGATCCCGAGAGTTTTTTCACCGCGGAGGTCGCCGGCGAGCCCGTCATCGTGGTACGTGACAAGCGGGGGTGTTGCGCGCCTTCAGCAACGTTTGCCGCCACCGTGCAGGTCCGATCGCCTTGGGCAGCGGATGCAAGAATGTGCTGCGCTGCCAATATCACGGTTGGACTTACACGCTCGACGGGCGGTTGATTGGCACTCCCGACGTGGAAGGGGTGGAATTTTTTGATCGCAGCACCATGGGCATGGTGCCGCTGCGAGTGGAAACCTGGGAGCAATTCATTTTCGTGAATTTCGACGCGCAAGGCGGAGCCTCTTGCGGCATATCTGGGAAAAATTCCGGAACAAGCTCACGGTTTCCAATTCGAAGGCTTGCAATTCGCGGAACGCCGCGACTACGTCATCAACTGCAACTGGAAGGTTTACGTCGACAACTATCTCGAGGGCTATCACATCCCCATCGCACATCCGGGATTGATGCGCGAAATCGATTACGCCCAATACCGCACCGACACGTATCGCTATCTACTCGCAGCAATTCGCGCCCATCCGCGCCATGAAAGCGGAGGAGACCACGGAGCGTTTTTATGCGCCGGGAAGCGGGCTGCAGCAAGCTGCCTATTTCTGGATCTTCCCGAATTTAATGCTCAACATTTATCCGGATAATATTTCGACCAACTTGATCGTGCCGCTCGCGCACGACAAGACACTGACGATCTTCGAATGGTTTTTTCATGACGTGAAGGACAGCAAAGTGCAGGAGCGCATCCAGCGGGCCATCGCTTTCAGCGACGAAGTGCAACAGGAAGACATCGGGCTTTGCGAAAACGTGCAAAAGCGGCCTGCGTTCCTGCACGTACGACCGCGGCCGCTACTCGGTAAGGCGTGAAAATGGCGTCCACCATTTCCACATGCTGCTCGGCGAATTTCTCGGCCAGGTATAGCTTCGCTAAAAAATCGAACCGTTATTGCAAAAAACGGGTGCCGCGGTGGCACCCGGTTTTTTGCTTTTTACACACTTAACTTTCGCCGGTAGCGGCCGGAGGCTACGGGTGCGCGGGGACCGGCGTCGGCGCAGGCTTAGCTGCTGGTGCTGGCGCGGCCGCTCCCGGTTCTTCGGATAGTCGAAATTGACCTTGGGAGCTGACGCGCGCCCGGCATCGGTCTTGAAATACGCGTCGTTGCGCGTAAAGCCCGCCATACTGGCGACCAGGCTGTTGGGGAAGAGCGAGATGTAGGTGTTGTAGTCCTGCACCACTTGGTTGTAATTGCGGCGCTCGATGGCGATGCGATTTTCCGTGCCTGCCAATTCATCCTGCAAGCGCATGAAATTTTCATTGGACTTCAGCTGCGGATAATTCTCCACGATCACCAGCAAGCGGCCGAGCGCGGAGTCCAATTGCCCGTTGGCGGCGATTTTTTCCGACGGAGTGCTGGCGCCCAACAAAGCGGAGCGCGCCCTGGCGATCTCGCCATAGACCACCTGCTCCTGCACGGCATAACCTTTGACGGTCTCGACCAAGTTGGGAATCAGGTCGGCGCGCCGTTGCAACACCACATCCACCTGCGACCACGCGGCGTTTACGGCTTCGCGTTTGATGGCCATCTGGTTTCGCCGGCTTACAAACGAACTGCCCAACACCAAAGCAAGAATCAGCACAATAATCAGAATCACGATTCCTATTTTCATATGCTCCTCGATTTACTGAGATTCAATCTGACAGAAATTCAGGAATTCTCCTGCCTGGTGCGCTGCCACTCACCCTTTCGGCAAATGCTGATCGAGCGCGCGAATCACCACTTCCAGCGCCTCCAGATAAGCTCCATAAGCCTCCCAACTTCGGAATGGGCGTCGCCATGCTCTCGCAAACGCAGAACATTTTCAAATGCTGCGGCGTCCGAATGGGTCAGCGCCGTAGCCCGCCGGAATGATGTCGTGCGCGAGCCTCGGGCGGCTCTTCGTCAAACGCAATAATCACGTGGCGCAGCAGGGTCAGCACCGACGAGAACGATTTGCGCATCACTGTGTGTAAGTTCCTCGGCGTGTCACCGGCGCGCGCAGATAGGCGTTGCGCAACTTTAACAGCGCGGTCCGCAATTCATGCTCCACTTGCACGCGATGCAAGATTGGTTGGCAATGCAGGTCGGCGATCGGGTCGCTGCCAAACAACACGCGGCGGCTGTCCTGCATGTCGCGCAGCTCAATGGAAAAAACATCCGCGGATTGCCGCAACTCGTCCGCGGAGAAAAAAAGCGGCGCCGGTTCTTGCTGTTCCGCCATCCACCATCTCACCACTGGAGCAACGCGGCTCAATTCTTCCACGGCCAGCGACTCAAGCACGCACAGAACGTTCAAGTCGGAATGCTCGCGGATGAAAATCTCCACGCGCGGCCGAGCCGTAGAGAATCACGGATTCCAGATTGGTGGCTGCCGACTTCCTTCAAGCGGCTCACCAGCTCTTTCAATTTCGCGTCCGTCGATGAGCGCGCTCTTTTCTATCATTTGGTTGCGCCATCACCAACTCCCTGAGGCTCCTCCGCCTCCGCTGCTGCCGCCGCCAAATCCGCCAAACCCACCGCCACCGGAGCCGCCACCGCCGCCACCGCCAAAACCGCCGCCGCCCCATCCTCCACCCCGCCCGCCGCCGCCCATATTGCTAAAAAGCAGTGGCCAAATCCACCACCCGCCGCCCCCCCCGCCGCGGCCGGAACCCCGGCCTAGAACCAGATGAGCAGGAAAATTACCGATAAATCAGCCCAGAACGGAAATCCGCCCGAAGCGTCCATCGTCACTGCGCTGTTGGCGCACTGGCCGCGCCGGAGGCTGGCCGGTAAGCGTGACGCCCTGATCGTCGGCAATATATTTGGCGAGCTGCCACGCGGCTGTTTCGATGGCGCTGCTGAAATCGCCCTTGCTGCAGAAACGGCACCATCGCGCGGCCGGCGTCTCCGGCGCGCGCATCATTGATTACCGGCTCCAAGCCGTAGCCCACCTCAATGCGATACTTGCGTTCGTCCGGCGACACCAGCAACAGCACGCCGCGATTATCCTGTTTACTGCCGACGCCCAACTGCTTGTACAGGTCTACCGCGTAATTCTCGACGCTTTGCCCCTCCAGCGAATGCACAGTGACGATGGCCATCTGCGCGCCGGTTTTTTGCTCCAGTTCGGTGCACAATGCCTCCAGTCGCGCCTTGGTATCCGCCAGCGATTGCGCCGGCGAGATCCGTGACGTAGCCGGTGGGATGAATTTTCTTGAGATCTTCAGCGGCGGCAGCACCGACAAAGTGCGGCACCAGGCATAAGATCGCGAAGAGTTTTAGAAGTGAACTGCGTTTCATGGACGAAATTGGCTGCGACCAAACTATATGTTGGCTGCCTCAAGGTGTAAAGCGGTGCGCAAGCCAGCGAATGTACCATCGTAGCCCTGCTTTGTGGTACCTTTCTGTGGGTCTGTAATTAACGCAAATTCCGCTGCCAATTTCTTAATAGAGCGCTTTCCGGTCTTTGGCGGTCGACAAGCGCCGTCACGAAAAGTGTCTCTTATTGCACAGTTTGCGTTGGTTGCGAATGTTAATTTTTGGTTGATCGAGCATTGGCCTTCCTGCGCGTCCATTCGACGGTTGTAGCTTCTAGGAATAGACAAATTTATGAGAATTTTGCTTTACAACCCCGACAACGGGGTTACCCGCAACTTCATGCCACATCTCTGGATGTTTCTGCTGCAGTCGCTTACGCCTGAGGGGCACGAAGTGGTGCTGATCGACGGCAACGCGCAGCCCATGGACGAAGCGGGCATCGCGCAGTATGTGATCGAACAAAAAATCGGGCTGGTGGGCATCGGCGCCATGACCCGGATGATCGCCAAGGCCTACCGCATGGCCGACGCGGTGCGCGCGGTGGGCGTTCCGGTGGTGATGGGCGGGCCGCACGTGACGGAAATGGCCGACGAAGCGCTGGGCCGGGACGGCGGACCGCGCCACGCCGATGCCGTGGCTCTGGGCGAAGCTGACGAGACCTGGCCGAGAATCGTCGAGGATGCGGCGCGCGGGACATTGAAAGAGGTCTACGCTCCGGTGGATGCGTTCGGCCAAGAGCATAAGCCATCTTGCAGGCGTACCCGCGAATCCCCTGGGACACCATCGATCTGAAACAATTCAATATCGTTCCAAAGGTCTTCAACGACATGCTGCGGAAACTTGGCGCCGGCTGGGGAACGTTTCGCATCATTCCTGTGGAGTCCGGCCGCGGCTGCCCCTATGGCTGCGAGTTCTGCACCGTCACCGGATTTTTTGGCGACTCCATCCGCTTCCGCACCAACGAAAGCGTGGTGAACGAACTGTTGCTGCTGAAAGCCGCGCGCAAAAAGCGAGCGCGGGCAGATCGCGGTATTTTTTATCGACGACAATTTTGCGATCAATATCAAGCGCACCAAATCATTGCTGCGCGACATTATTGCCGCCGACGCGCAAGTGCATTGGGTGGCACAGATCAGCGCCAATTTGCTGCGCGACGAGGAACTCGTCGATCTGATTGCGGCGGCGGGTGGCAAGTGGATTTTCATCGGCATGGAATCGATCGATCCTGCAAACTTGAAGGACGTCAATAAAGGCTTCAACAAGCCCGGGGAATATGCGGCGGTGCTGCAGCGCCTCGCGGATCGCAACGTGTTCGCGATCACTTCATTTATTTTCGGCATGGACAACGACACCACGGGGGTGGCGGAACGCACGCTGAAGCAGATTCGAACCTGGCCGCCGGGATTGCCCATTTTTGGGTTGCTGACTCCGTTGCCCGCCACGCCGCTGTATAAGAGGTTGGAAGCCGCTGGCCGATTGACGCGTCCGAAGCACTGGCAAGAATTCATACCGTTTGCCATGGCCCACACGCCGCTGAAAATGACCATCGAAGAAGCGCACGCTGAAGTGAAGTATGGCTGGGCTAAATCGTATAGTCCGGAGGCCATCGCGAAAGCGGTGGCGTCGGTCGCTCACAAGCCGCTGGGATACCGCATCAATATACTTATCTCGCGGTTGTGTTTTCGGGGAATTTATTTCCCTCAGATGGGGCGGTTTGCTTGGGTAAAAACTATTGCGGAAAACCGCAAAACCATCTTTGGCTTGATCCGCGAGGGTTTTGGGGCCCGCCGCGCTCCGCCGGCGGAAGGATCCCTGACGTGGTCTTCCACCGCACAACGGTAGGACCGCTGGCAAAGTACAGCGCCAGCACCTGCCGGAACTTTCTGCAGGAAGTTTTTGCCCGGTCAGCTGAAATCGAACAGGTTTTTAGCGACGAACCACAAATTTGCCGGGCGCTCGGCTAAACGTCTCATGAACCACGTGTACCAGTGCTGTCCGTACGCTATCAACACTTTGGAGCTGTAGCCTTCACGCGCGAGTCGCTCCTGCTCTCCGCTCTGGATACCGTAGAGCATCTGCACTTCTAGTTCTTGCTTATCCAACCCAACCGACTCGGCGAAATCTGAGATTCGCCGTACTAGCGCGAGATCGTGGGTTCCAAACGCCGGGCGATTGTGGGGCGACAATTTTTTTGCGAGTAGCATTTCCTTTGCGAGCACGAAATAGTTTTCATCCACGTCGGATTTTTGTGGAAAAGCGATTTCAGATGGCTCGCTGTACGCCCCTTTTACCAGCCGGATGGAAGGTTGCAACGGTAGCAATGCAGCGAGATCGTCTCTGGTACGCCGCAGATAAGCCTGCAGGCACAAGCCCACGTTGGGAAATTCCTGAAGTGCGCGGCGATAAAGTTCCAGGGTAAAGCTCACGTACTTGCTTGATTCCATATCCACCCATACGACCCGCCCGGACTCCTCCTCCGCGACGATTTTTTTCAGATTGTCGTAGCAAAGGTCCTCGGAAAGGTCCAGGCCCAACTGCGTGGGCTTGACGGATATTTCGGTGGCGAGTTGCTGCTCATGGATATGTCGAAGGACCTGCAGATAATGCTCGGTAACGGCCTGTGCTTCGCCCGCATCCTGGATGTTTTCGCCCAGGTGAGTAAAAACGGATCCTATATTCTTGGCGCTCAGGCGCTGCGCTGCGGCGATCGCGTCACTCGAATGTTCGCCAGGCATAAACCGGGTGACCGTCCGACGAACGAATTTGTGTTTCCCAGCGTGGTTACGCAGCCAAGCGTTTTGCGAGGCCGCCAGCAGCATCGATCGAGCGGGGTTCATGGATGCCTTTCTTGCACATAAGAATATTGAAAGTTAGACGCTAGTGTTTTATGTAGAAAATACTGGGGCGATGGATTTCTGTTTCGCGTGAGCCAAACTTAGGCCTTCCCCAGGTTACGTACTAGGGAAATCTACAAGATTTACCCGAGAAACTCGAACCCGACAAGCCCGTTTCACTTGTCTGACGCTTAGGCTATTTCGTGCATCTAACTAAATGCGAAGAAGAGGAGAGCGAGAAACATGAAGGAAACAATCCGTAAACGTGGTATTTCACCTTTGCTAGCTGCGACGCTTGCCGTGTGCGGCTGGATGGCCACGGCGAACACCACCCGCGCGGCCGAATCGGTTACCACCACGGTTACCGCGGTGGGAAAGAAAAATGTTCAACCGCCCGCAGTTAAGAAGGACGACGTCGAGCTGTACACGGGAAAAGAGCGGCTGCAGGTTGCCGACTGGCGACGCGGAGAAGCATTATTTCTGGCGGTCCTGATTGATGACTCGCTGGATCAGAATGTCGCTTCGCAGTGGAGTGATCTTAAAGCCTTCATCATGGCACAACCGCCGACCACCTTCGTAGGCGTCTTCTATGGCCGAAACGGGGCCGCAATGGTGGGACAAGATTTCACCAAGGACCATGCCGTAGCCGCTAAGGCTCTGCGTATTCCTTATGGCGGATTCGGCGCTTTTTCCAGTCCTTATCTGGAGTTGCAGGATTTGATTAAGCGGCTACCCGGAGCGGGCGAACGCCGCTCTATTCTGCTGATCTCCTCCGGAATCGATTATTTCCGTGGAAATTTTGGGCCGATCACGCCGGATCTGGATCCGACCGTGGAGAGCGCGCAGAAAGCGAACATCAATATCTGGACCCTGTATGCTCCTGACTCCGGACATACCGGCCGAGGATTCTTCCGGGTCTCCAACGCGCAATCGGAACTGAGCCGACTGTCGGACGAAACTGGCGCGGAATCCTATTTTTTGGGAGTTGGACAGCCAGTGACGTTCAAGAGCTACTTCGACGAAATATCCGATCATCTTAATAATCAGTATCTGCTGACATTTGAAGGCACTGGCGGACGCAAAGGCAAATTCGAGCGTGTGCGGGTGACCAGCGAACTCCAGGGTGTCGAATTCATGACGCCATCGTTGGTTTATCTACCCAAAGCGGAATAACTGCTGAAACAGAGAAATGGGCGCAATCGTTCTTAGATTGCGCTTTTTTTCTGGTTTTCTGCCTTTTTGGAAAATATCGATTTGTGTTCGTGAATCGCGCGACGCTGAACGCCATAGTCAGCCAGAGCGAATCAAAGTTAATCGTCCGAGCCCGCCGTAGCGGCGGCGCGGGTGGAATCGCGGATGACCAGTTCCGGGTTGGTCTTTTGCCGCACGATATTCACCTCGCGCTTCTCCAGATTGGCATTCACGCCTTCCATCACGACGTTTACGGCCAGCGCGCCCATGGCTTCCAAAGGCTGCCGAACGGTGGTTAGCGCCGGAGCCGACAGCGACGACAGCGGCACATCGTCAAAACCGATCACCGAACACTGCTCGGGCACTTTCACTCCGGCCTTGGTCAGCGCGCGAATGGCACCCAGGGCCGTTAAGTCGTCGAAGGCCAGCAATGCGGTGAAGCGCTTCCTTTTTTGTAATAATTCATCGGTGAAGCGCTGGCCGCCTTCGAAACCGGAGCTGGGATCGAAGGAATCTGGCAATTGCAGCACTAGCGCCGGATCGATTTCTAGCCCAGCGGTTTGTGCGAATTTTTGTATTCCGCGCCAGCGGGGCGCGCTGTCGATCAAAGTTTTTGGGCCTCGGATGTAGGCGATTCTGCGGTGGCCGAGCTGATAAAGATGCTCGAGCGCGAGTCGCCCACCGGCTTCGTTATCCACGATGATGGAACTGACGGTGTCGCCCGGCAGTTCCCAGCCAATCGTGGCCGCAGGAATATTGCGTTTGCCGATGTCGGCGAGCAGTTGAATGTCCACGAATAGCCAGTTGGCCACTACGATCAAGCCTTCCACATGCCGGTCCAATAGCATTTCCAGATAGCGTTCGAAGCGGTTGCGTTGATTATGGGCGTCCGCGAAGATCGGCACGTAGGAGCATTGGTACAAAGCGTTCTCAATACCGCGCAAAACGGGCGTGCAAAAGGGATCGAGAATGTCGAAAAACATCACGCCCACGCTGTGGCTGCGTTTGCTGCGCAGAAAACGCGCCATGGCATTCGGCCGGTAACCCAGTTTCTTGGCGGTCTCTTCAATGCGCTTCTTGGTAGCGGGAGCGATGTAGCGGGCCAGCGGGGCATTGTTGAGCACGATCGAAACGGTGGCGGGGGAAAAGCCGCTCATCTCGGCCACGTCGCGCATGGTCACCGTTAGATCTTTGTTGCCGGAACGCTTCAAATAACCTCCGGAAGTTCTAGCTACTTGGTCCTATCTTGTGACCAATCCGCCAATACGAAAAGTTTGTCCGCTGGCTGTAGCGCAATTCGCATTTAGTAGGACCGCGCCGTAGAACGTCACTCAGGAGCGGCGTTACTCCGCAGTGGCGTCGAACGACATTTCGATTGCGGAACCAGGAAGTTTTCCATGCCCCATAGGCAATTCCGAGGACCAGCCAGATCGTGCCGGCAATCTTGGCCGGGCGGCTTAGGTTCCACCAGATAAATCCGCAAATCAGAAACCCCAGCACGGGCACCAGCAAATTGCCGATTTTCTTTTCGGGAGAGCGCACGAAGTAGCGGAGGAAGGAGGCCGCATTTACTCCCATGAACGCGATAAACGCACCGAAGTTCAACAACTCCGCGCCGCGTTCATAGGTGATGACGAAAGCCCCGAGCAACGCGATGGCGCCGATCAAGATGACGTTATTTTGCGGGATCTGGCGGCCGGCGGATATCTTGCCAAAAAACCCCTTGGGCAGAGCGTCATTGCGGCCCATGCCGTACAGCAAACGTGCAGCGGCGAACTGAGAGCCCATGCCCGAGCCGATGTTGGCAATGAGAATGGTGAAATTCAGTAACTGGAAAAGAAAAAATCCACCGATCTGCTGGGCCACTAGCGGGAATGCGGATTCCACCTTATCCGCGTCGAAAGGCTTGGAGCCCCAGACGAGTTGCGCGCCGTAAACTTCCAAGGAAGAGAGCACTCCGGTGATGACGCACACCAGAACGGTGGCAAGCAGAATGTTGCGCCGGGGGTCTTCCACTTCCTCAGATAGGGTAGAAATGGCATCGAAGCCGATGTACGTGAGCACGGCGATCGAGGTGCCTTGAAACACGCCGGCGAAGCTGAAGGTAGCTGGATTGTAAAACGGTTGGGTAAAAAAGCCCGCGCCGTATTGATGCATGCCCCACAGAAAGCGGACAACAAAAGCAAAAAACACGACCACCACGATGGTCATACCAGCGGCAAGGACATCGTTGATCCGCGCAGACGCTTTTACTCCGCGCAAATTCAGGAGGGTAAAAAATCCCGCATAGAAAATAGCCAACAGCCAATAAGGCATGCCGGGCAAAATGTTTTGCGTGAGCTTGCTGCAAATGATAGTGCAGATCAAGGGATTCAGGATGTAATCCATCACCATGGCCCAGCCGGTCAGATAACCGAAGCCGTGATGGATTTCTCTTCCGACGTAGGTATACGCGGAACCCGCGCTGGGATAGGCGCGAGCCATTTTGCCGTAGCTGATAGCAGTGAAAAGCATGGCCACCATGGCGATCAGAATGGTGGTGACCACATGGCCGCCGGCTTTGTTGCTGATCACGCCATAAATGCCCATGGGCGCGATGGGTTGCACGATGACCATGCCGATGATGACCAGATTCCAGAGCGTAAGGGCCCGGCGTAAATGCGGTGCGCCGATGTTTACGGCTTCAGTGGCCAAACAGTCCTCCTCTCTTACGTAACTTAAGGAATCGAATCGCGAGCGAATAGTTGAATCGATTCAATACGGAATAATTCCAATGTGCTAGCGCCAGTAACTCTGCAAGAAGTTTTGAAGGGGCGCAAGCGCAAAATTTTCTATCGCGGCGAAAATTACGAATTGCAAAAGGGTTGTTTGCGTGCTCGTACCGGCGAACAGGTGCACTGTACTTCGCACTGTACCTCGAAGCGTTCGAAAGGCCGGTAACGTTTCGCGTACGTGCGCACAGTCCTCGGGCATCTCACAAGCGTCTGCATAGTCTAATGAATCAGCGGCTCTGAAACGAGAACCGCGGAACGTTCATGTCACTCGCCTCGTTCAAGAGCGCTCAAAAGAGGGCCGCCAATTTCCTGACGCACGCCGCGGGATTCGTGTGCATTTTCCTTTGCGCCTACTGGCTGCGTGGCATTCAGCTGCAACCCGACCCGGTACTGCAGGGATATTTGCAGGTTATTACCGGCTTATTGGCATTTGTGTTCGCGGCGGTAAGCCTGGTGCGATTTCAGGGTACGCAAGACCGCATCGCGCTGATCCTCGGCGTAGGCTTCATGGTTTCCGGCGCGGTCTTACGGCGACCAGCGTGCTCTTTTTTCAGTTGCTTCACGATGTGCCGCTGCAATTTCTGTGGGCCCCGGTGGCCTGGTGGGAAAGCCGCATGTTCTTCGCGGTGCTGCTCCTGGTGGCGCTCCTGGTGGAACGCTTTCTTCCGCATTCGCATCATCCGCGCCAGGAATTGGTCGGCGCGCTGGTCACCGTAGTGGCCGCCACTTATCTGATTAGCGCAGCGTTGCGACGCTTGCCGGCGGAGGTTTCGCCTCATCCGGCTGCGTTTTTCCCAGCCCGCAGCAATTGTTGCCCGGTGCCATTTTTCTTGCTTCTCTGATCTGGTACCGACGAAGGCTAAGGCACGAGTCGAGCGCATTTGATAAAGCTATCTATGCCGCGGCATGGATGAATCCGCGGCGCAATGCTCGGCATCCCAGTCGGAGCACTTGCTCGACGCTCCATTTGCCTTGGCGCAGGGATTAACGGTAATGAGTTATATGGTGGCGCTGGGTGGTGCACTGCTGGACAATGCCCGGCTATTTGAACATGTGCGGCATCTGGCGGTGAGCGACCCGTTGACTGGCCTGGCGAACTATCGCCGATTGCTGGATGTATTGGAAAGAGAAATGGAACGCAGCAATCGCACCGGAAGGCCCTTCTCTATCTTGTTGATCGATGTGGATGGCCTGAAAAAGATCAATGACACGCACGGGCACCTGGTTGGCAGCCGCGCGATATGCCGGCTAGCGGATATTCTGCGCATGAACAGCCGCGCGGTGGATACCGCTGCGCGCTACGGAGGGGACGAGTTTGTACTGGTGCTTCCGGAAGCGCGCGAAAAGGAGGCGCACCTGGTGGCGCAGCGGTTGCAGGAAGTGATGCGCCACGAAAATGAAGAGCCGGTGATCTCGGCGAGCATCGGCGTTTCCACTTATGGCGGCGACAGTGGAAGGCTTGAGATGTTGCTCTCCAATGCGGATCGCGACTTATACGTGCAAAAGTCCGGGCGTTACAAACAAGCAGCAGCTACGAATGCGCGGTAGATACGGCGGCGTATAACAACCCCCGAACGATAACGTACGCAGGAAATGGCTCCAGTTACTTGCTGCCTGCGTCTGTCGCGTAGGGCGCGAGCTGCTCGGTGATTTTGGATTTGTCGCCAACCACCACGATCGTCATCTCGCCGGGTTTGATATATTTCGCCGTCATGCGTTGCACGTCCTCGGGAGTTACGGCATTCACCTTTTGCACGTATGTTTTGAGGTAATCTTCGCCGAGCCCTTGCAGGTCAACGTAGCGCAATTGTCCGATGAGCGCCTGGCGCGTGGAATTCTGAATCACGAACAGTCCTGAAATGTAGCTCTGGATGCCTTTGAGTTCCGTCACGCTGGGCGGTTCCTTTGCCAAACGGTCGATTTCCCCAAAAATTTCCTTGAGTGAAGGTCCAGTGGCCGCAGTGGTGACGTCCGCGGCTTCAGCCCAGTAAGCGTCGTGATAGCGCCGCGAAATTTCGCTGCGTGGCGAATAGGTGTAGCCCTTCTGTTCACGAATGTTGGAGGTAATGCGCGAGCCGAAGGAACCGCCGAGCAGCGTATTGGTTACGCCCAGGGGAATATTATCGGGATTGCTGGGGTCGGCGACCGGAAGGCCGACGTAAATCGTGGATTGCGGTGCATTGGGACGGTCGGTGACGTCCAGAAGGCGTTGCATTTTTGGCTTAGGAACGTTCATCACCGGCGCCGTACCTTTGGCCCATCCTGAAAAGCTGGTTTCGATTGCTTTTTTCACGGCGGCGACATCGAATTTTCCAGCGACGTACAGGTGCGCGCGCTCCGCCCCGTAATTGGCGGCATAAAACTTTCGCGCATCTTCGATGGTCATCTTGCCCAGACTGGCTTCCGTAGGCAGAATTTCGCCGTACGGGTGGTCCCCATACATCAATTTACGAAAGCGCGCCAACGCAATCTGGCCCGGACGCGATTTGGCTACGGTGACCTGCCGCAAAAGATTAGCTTTCAGGCGAGCCAGCTCGGATTCCGGTAGCGACGGATGCATCGCAACGTCGGCGATGAATTTGACAGCCTCGGCGCCATACTCGGAGAGGACATCGACATCCATGCCGCTTTCGTCGGCCCCCACAGCGACCGATAAGGTGCTGCCCATGCGGGCGGCAGCCTCCGCAAGTTGCTGGGCATTCATGGTTTTCGTGCCCTCTTTCAGCAACTCGCCGGTGATATCGGCCACGCCGAGTACGTCCTGGGGCTCGTTCAAATTGCCAGCACGAATCGTGAGGCTTACGGCGACCTTGGGAATATTGCCGTAGGGAACCAGGGTCACGCGCATGCCGTTGGCCAGCGTGTAGGTTTCATGTGCCGGCACAATAAAAGGTTTCGGCGCGCCACCCGGAGGAGGCGTTTGCTTTGGCGCGGCGTTTTGCGTGGGCGCGTTCTCCGTTGCAGCGGGCGCTTGCGCCTGCGCCCAAGATCCCCCAAAGGCGTAATGAACAGCGTCGCAATCGAAGAAAACTTCATCGTGGATATCGCCGTCATGTGTCGCTCCATCACTGTTTCCCACCTTCTCCGCTGGGCTTAGCGGCGGCGCCGGCTCCGGGAGCGGCTGCGGCTCCTGGCTCAATCAAAAGCACGGTGCGATTTTCTGGACGCAAATATTCCTGCGCCGTTTTCTGAATCAGTGCCGGAGTGACTTTTTCGTATTCGGCGACCAGCGAATTAACGCGCTCCGGCTTATCGTCAAACAACGCGAAGCTCGCGAGCAGGTCCACCAATCCAAATCCGCCCTGGCCGCCGATGGTGTCGTACAGATCGGAACGCAGTTTGACCAGTGCGCGGTCCAACATTTTCTGGTCAACTGGCTTGCTGCGTAGTGGTTCGATGGATGCGTCGATAGCTTGCACGATGGTGTCCGGGGCGACGGAACCGTCATGAATCATGTTGGTGATGAACAGCATGGGCCCGTCGTAATTCCAGGGCGTGCCCAGCAGATTGATGCCGCCGTTGACGGCGCCGGTGTAGCCGCGCTTCTGCACCAATTCCTGATGCAGCACGCTGTCGTCGCCCTCGATGAGCATCTCGTCGATCAAGCCCATGGCGAAATATTCCGGCGTATCTCGCTCCGGCATGTGGTAGCCGAGGGCGAGGGCTGGCTTGGTGGCCAGTGCATCTTTCTTGGTGGCGTGTTTTTCTTTTTCCTGCCGCGGCTCGGTGAGGTCGGGTTGCGCCGGAAGTTGCGAAGACTTCAAGCCGCCAAAATATTTCTCCACGAATTTCCTGGCTTCGGCGGGATCGAAGTCGCCCACAATGGCAAGCGCCGCATTATTAGGCGCGTAGTAGGTTTTAAAGAAAGACTGCACTTCCGGCAGCGTGGCCGACTCAATATCTTTCAGATCGCCGTAAAAATTATGAGCGTTGTACCAGTTGGTGTTGGCATATTGCGGCATGTCCAGCCAGGGGAATCCGCCGTAGGGACTGTTCAGCACGTTTACTTTTACTTCGTTGCCGACCACCCCCTGCTGATTCTTTAAATTGTCCTCGTTGACCGCCAAGCCGCCCATGCGGTCGGCTTCTGCCCACAAAGCGGTTTCCAACTTGTTGGCGGGCAGCGTTTCAAAATAGTTGGTGAAGTCGAAGCGCGTGGAACCATTCAGGATGCCGCCGTTCTGCTGTACCAGCTTGATGAACTCCATCTTGCCGAGGTTTTGCGAACCCTGAAACATCATGTGTTCGAACAGGTGCGCGAAGCCGGTGCGGTCGCGCGGCTCGATGCGGAAGCCGATATGGTAGTAAACACCAACGCAAATGATGGGCGAGGTGTGGTTTGGCGATAACACCACCCGAAGGCCGTTGCTCAGCTTGTAGTATTCCACCGGAACTTTAAATTCGGGCGCGCTCGAAGGGCCGGCCGGTCCGGCGCTGGTAATTCCGGCGCCTGCGAGCATCATGGAGCCCACTACTACGAGGGTTCGTGCGCCTCGCTCGATCGTCAAATGCATTTTTCCTCCGCGGAATGCTGGTGCTGCCTCGCTAGGTTGCAACCTGGTCTCGCTTGTCTTGGATCGCGTGAAGATGGAGAAGCACCATCTGTACAGACGCACGCGACGGATGAACGTCTCATCAGTCCGTGTTTACCAGAGCTTAACGGAAGCCTCGCCATCTACCTCAGCGCGTCAGTATACCGCACGCTTTTGTTCGCTGGCCTTGTTTGCCAGAGCAAATCTCGGTTCGGCAGGGCCCCCGTCGAGCAGTTGTTGCGTCAAATATTCTCCCACCATGGGCCCATGCTTGAAACCGTGCCCGGAACCGCCGCCTGCAATCCAGACATTGGAAATTTCCGGATGACGATCGATCAGGAAATCGCCACTGGAGGTGTTTTCGTACTGGCATACGCGAGATTCCACGATGGGGGCATTACGCAGAGCGGGGAAGCGCGCGGCGACGTAGGCTCGTACCCGCTCGACCGAGGCGGCAGAAACCACGCGCGATTGCGTGTCAGGATCTACTTTTTCTCCGTGATTATCGAAGGCCATCTTGAAGCCGCGCGATTCCAGATCCGGCATTCCGTAAGTTTGGTCTTCCTGAATGAGCCAGGTGGGAAAGAGGTCCGGCGAGAATCGTTGGTCGCCCGGCGAAATGCCGAAGAAGAAAACTTCCTGGCGGGTGGGGAAGATGCGCGCGGCCAGAATTTGGGGAAACACCCTTCCAAGCCATGCTCCACAGGCAAAAACGACCCGGCCTGCGGAAATTCTGTCCCCACTACTAGTGACGATAGCTTCCAGACCAGAGCTTCCGCAATTCTTGGTTTCAGGTGGTAAAGCGTGCGCTTGAACGGTTTCTACACCTAGGCTTGCGGCACGCCGCACCACCGCCGCAACGGCGTGGCGACCCATCAAAACACCGCTGGAAGTCTCCAGAATGCCGCCACTCAGGTTATGCGAGCTGAATTGCGGATAGCGGTGTTCCAGCGCGAATTTGTCTAATGCCTCAAAAGGAACTTTGTAGCGCGTTAGCGCTGCGGTCATTGGGCCGACTCGCGGATCCCTTTCGCTCGCAAGCCAAAGCACCCCAGTTTGGCGAAATAGCAGCGAGGAACTGGGCTCGGAGGCGAATAAATCTTTCCATTGCACTAGCGAGCGCATGGCCCATCGCGTATATAACTCGTCGGCGCCGTAGCCCATGCGAATGATCCGCGATTCGCCCCCGGAACTTGCCCGCGCATTGGCGGCTCCGTAGGAATCCAGCAGCAGTACGCGCTGGCCACGGCGAGCCAGGTGCAATGCCACCCAGGACCCAAATACGCCCGAGCCAACAACGACCATGTCGTAGGTTTTCAGTTTTGGCATCCAGGCTCCGCATGGTAACTCATCGCTACCCATGCGGAAAACACTTCCGTCTAAGGATTAAGCGCTGTACGATGCCGCGTTTGGTTAGTCTTATGTCGTTACTTCTTCGGAGGATGGCGTGCCAGGATTTCGCAAGCAGGTCGATTTTTCGTTACTGATTCTTTTTTTGATCGCCACACTGGCGATAAGCAGTGCCGCGCAGCAAAAAGAAAAACAAAAGGCGCAGAAAAAAGATCAGGCCACGGAGCAAGCGGCGGCTCCCGCAGCCACGACCGCGAATAACACCATCGATCCCAAACTTTATGGGGCCATGAAATGGCGTCTGATCGGGCCATTTCGTGGAGGACGCGTTCTGGCGGTGACGGGTGTGACCAGCCAGCCCAACACTTACTACATGGGTGCGGTTGCGGGCGGCGTGTGGAAGACCAACGACGGCGGAATTTCCTGGGATCCCCTGTTCGACAAGCAAAGCGTTTCGTCCATCGGCGCCGTGGCCGTTTCCGAATCGGATCCCAACGTGGTGTATGCGGGTACGGGCGAAGCGTGCATCCGCGGAAATATCTCTTTTGGCGACGGCGTGTATCGTTCCACGGATGGCGGCAAAACCTGGACGAACGTGGGGCTCAAAGACACGCGGCACATCGGACGATTGATCGTGCATCCCAGCAATCCGGATGTAGTGTTCGTGGCGGCCCTCGGTCATGCCTACGGCACAAATACAGAGCGCGGCATTTTTCGCACCCGCGATGGCGGAAAGAACTGGGAGAAAGTTTTATATCTCGACGATCGCACCGGCGGCATCGATATCACCTTCGATCCGCACAATCCCCATGTCTTGTTCGCGGCGATGTGGGAAGGCTATCGCACCCCTTGGATGCTCAACAGCGGCGGAGCTAAAGATGGCTTGTTCCGTTCCGATGACGATGGCAGCACCTGGAAGCGCGTGGAAGGCCACGGCATGCCGGAAGGCCCGCTGGGGCGTATTGGCATTTCGGTGTCCGGTGGGGATTCGAACGTAATTTATGCGCTGATCGAAGCCAAGAAGGGCGGATTGTATCGCAGTGATGATGGCGGTGAAAATTGGGCTCTCATAAATGAAGATCACCGCTTCCGGCAGCGCGCTTGGTACTTCACGCACGTGTGGGCGGACCCGAAGGATTCGAACAAGGTTTATATCGCCAACACTGGATTGTTCCGTTCCTCTGACGGCGGCAAAACATTCGACCGCATTGCCGCTCCGCACGGCGACCATCACGGATTGTGGATAGATCCTAACAATCCGAATCGCATGATCAATGGAAACGATGGCGGAGCCACAATCTCTGTCGATGGCGGACGCAACTGGACCACGCAAATGAACCAGCCTACTGCCCAGTTTTATCACGTGACCGCGGACAACGATTTTCCGTATCGGATTTACGGCACACAGCAGGACAACAGTTCCGTGGGTATCGCCACAGCCAGTGACAGCGGTTTCATCGGACGCTCGGATTGGGAATCTGTGGGCGGCGGAGAGAGCGGCTACGTAGCGGTGGATCCGCGCGATTCCAACATCGTTTACGCGGGTTCCTACTTCGGAGATATTTCGCGTTTCGATCGGCGCACGCATCAGGTGCAAAACATCCAGCAGTGGCCGCTCGATCCGGATGGCTATAACGCGGCGGTTCAGAAGTATCGATACACGTGGACGATGCCGATCGTATTTTCGCCGCACGACCCGAACGAGCTGTACCACTCATCGCAGTACTTATTTCGCTCCACGGACGCGGGTCATTCCTGGCAAACCATCAGCCCGGACTTGACGCGCAACGATAAATCGAAGCAACAGGACTCCGGCGGCCCCATCACCAAAGATCAGGCCAGCATCGAATTTTATGATTTGATTTTTACCGTGGCGGAATCGCCAAAACAAAAAGGCGTGATCTGGGCGGGAACGGACGACGGCTTGATCCAACTGACCCGCGACGACGGTAAGTCATGGGCGAATGTGACTCCCAAGGGCTTGCCGGAGTGGGCCATGATCAGCTTGATTGAAGCTTCCCCGTTCGACGCGGGCACCGCTTATGCGGCTGTCGACGCGCACAAACTGGACAACTACAAGCCATACATTTTCAAGACCGCTGATTTTGGCAAGTCCTGGAGCTTGCTCACCACGGGCCTGCCGGAAAACTCCTATGTGCACGTGGTGCGCGAGGATCCCAAGCGTAAGGGCATGTTGTACGCCGGCACGGAAACCGGTATCTGGGTTTCGTTTGACGATGGAGCCCATTGGCAAACATTGCAGCTCGAGCTGCCCACCACGCCGATCCACGACTTGATCATTCACGACGATGATTTGCTGGTGGCCACCCACGGCCGCGCTTTCTGGTCGCTGGACGGCATCGATCCGCTGCGGCAGATGAACACAGAGGTGACCAACGAGGGTGCCAAATTGTTTGCTCCGTCAAACGTGATGCGCTCCCGCGTGGGACATAACAAGCGGCGCCGAGATGCTGTGGGAGAAAACCCAGCCGCGGGCGCCACGCTCTATTACTACTTGAAGGAAGAGCCCAAAGAGCTGGCCAAACTGGAAATACTCGACGGACGCGGACAAGTGATTCGCACCTATAGCAGCGAAGAAAAAAAGACCGAAGGAGCCCCGGATGAGGGCGAAAGGGACGCCGAGGAAGAGCACATTCCCGTTAAAGCCGGTCCCAATATCTTCACTTGGGATTTGCGTTTTGAACCGCCCACGAAAATACCCGCGGCTATTTATGATGAAGGGGACCCTGTCGGACCGCTGGTGATGCCGGGAAAATACCAGGCGCGCCTGACCGTAGCGGGGAAAACATCCCTGGTTTCGATGGAAGTGAAGATGGATCCGCGCCTGAAGACGACCACCGAGGAACTTCAGAAGCAATTCGATCTGATGCTAAAGCTGCGCGACCGTCAGGAGGAAATGAACCGCGGCATCCTGGCGATCCGCGACTTACGAGTGCAACTGAACCTGGTGGAAAAGCGTTGGGGTACCAAGGCGGATGCCAAGGCGGTGATCGAGCAATCCAAGGAAATACGCAAGAAAATTGGTGCAATCGAAGAAGAATTGATTCAGGTGAATTCAAAAGCCAGTGAGGACGAATTGAATTATCCCACCAAGATGAACAGTTGGCTGGGTTATTTGCAGGGCGCGGTGGATAGCGCGGACACGGCGCCGACGGAGGGAGAGTTAGGCGTGGCGGCAGAGTTGAGTCAGAAATTGGATGTGCAATTGGCGAAGTGGCATGAGGTCGTGAACACCGATGTGCCGGCGATTAATGAAGCCATGCGCAAGAACGGCATCGCGCTAATTTCCACGGCCGCGGAAGCCACCAAATAGGGAGGTTTGCTTGACGCGAGAGCGTCGGGGCATCAAGCCTTGCGTGGGAAGGTGCCGGCTATAGGCGTCGCCCAGTGAGAGAGCTGTTTTAACGACTCAGTGTGCGTCGGATCCAGGTGAAGCGGGGTAATGGAAACTTTTCCGGCAAAGACCGCGGCGTAATCGCTTTCGGGATCGACGTCCTTGTCGATTTTTTGTTCGAACAGCCAGAAATATACCCGCCCGCGCGGATCCTTTCCTTCGCTCAGTTGATTGCGCGTGATTTTGCGGGACTGGCGAGTAAAAGATACCCCACCAGTCCAAGGCTCCGGCACATTCACGTTCAGCAGCACCTGGTCCGGCAAGCCTTCTTTCAACACCATCTCTGCCGCCGCCCTCGCCACGCGCGCGGCATTCTCAAAACTGACCTTTGGGCCCTTGGAGCACAAGGACATCGCGATCGCAGGAATATGATGCAGCGCGGCCTCTCGCGCGGCACCCACGGTGCCTGAGTAATATATGTTCTCGCCCAGATTCGCGCCGAAATTAATTCCCGAAACCACCATGTCCGGCTTTTCAGGCAGCAATTTGTGCAGCGCCACTATGACGCAATCGGCGGGCGTGCCATCGATGGCCCACTCGCGCTCACCCATCGCGTGGCAAACGATGGGCTGGCGCAGCGTTAACGATTGTGCCGCACCGCTCTGTTCGCGACTGGGCGCCACAATGCTCACAGTCCCGAAGTCCGCAAACGCAGTGGCCAGCGCGCGCAGTCCGGGCGCTTCGTAGCCGTCATCGTTGGTTAAAAGAACATGGGTCATAGGTGGGGATGGTTCTGATCAATCCTGATCCTGACTACAAAAACCAAGCTTGCCGACGGCCAGATTAGGAAGTTCAGAATGGCCATCAGGGCATCGCATCTAAGTTGCAAGATCAGAATACGCGATCTCGAGGTTTGTCGCAGTCTGCGGGGTCGCAGTGTTTCAAAAACAAATCCGTCCGGTCATTTTGTTGGAGTGGATAGCGTGTAAGTTCGCTCGTTATCGCACACACGCTGCAAGCACTGTGTTGGGAAAAATTTTTGGCGTGATTTGGTCGGGACGACTGGATTCGAACCAGCGACCTCACCCACCCCAAGGGTGCGCGATACCAGGCTTCGCTACGTCCCGACCGGTTGTTAATGACTTGTCGTAGCCTGGGAGAACAAGGCTATCATCGGCCTTCGAGAAGCGTCAAGAAAGCCCGCAGCGTATCGCGTAGGTCCAGCAACATTTTGCGACTCAAAATTTGCGGAGTGTCTTCGGCAGGCGCTAAACCGCCATGGCCATTGGCGGTATCGAGGCCGGCTTGTTCGCGCAGGTGGCGCCGCGCGCCCTCGGTGGTGAAGCCCTCGTCGTACAACAGGCGTTTGATTTTGAAAACCATGTCCAGGTCTTCCTGGCGGTATAAGCGGTGCCCGGCGGGATTCTTTACCGGTTCCAGCATCGGGAATTCCGACTCCCAGTAGCGCAGCACGAAGGGCTTCACTTCGGTGATGCGGCTGACCTCGCCGATACGAAAATAATTACTCTCGGGATCGTCGTTGACCGTTTGCGGGGCTGTGCCGTTGGTGGACATCGCTAGCTCATCCAAAAATGCCGTTATCTGCGGGGCGGGGTATCTTCATCCTAAGCCAAAACCGGGCGTTGTCAACGATTCGTGTACTGCGCGTACTGCGGGAAGGCTCGTTGTTCGGCCCACGAATAAATCTGACCGATCAGCCCCACAATCGCAGCTACGTCAATTCTCCGTGTCGGTATTTTTGTCGCGGCGGGTGCGCAGCCGCTGAATGAAACGGACGGGGGTGCCCACGAAATCAAACTTCCCGCGGATCTGATTCTCCAGGAACCGCTCATAGCTGAAATGCAGCGGATTTTTCTGATTGGTGAACATGAGGAAAGTCGGAGGAGCAATCTTCGCCTGGGTGATGTAATAGATGCGCACGGGTCGTGCTTTGGGGGTTGTACCCCGCTGCAAGTCCACTTCTTCCTTGAGCCAGCGGTTCAGTTCCGGAGTGGAAATTTTGCGGCGTCGCGCGTTCCAGCATTGAATAATCAGCGGCCACAACTTATCGACGCGCTCGCCGGTGCCGGCCGACAAGAAAACAATCGGCGCGTAGCTTAGAAATTTTAATTTGCCGCGAATCATTTTCTCGTATTCGAATAGCAGGCGGCCAATTTCAAAGTCTTCCGGGCGGTGACTCTCGCCTGGTGCACGTCGCGAGCGGCCCTTGGCGCTGTCGGCATCGCGAGCTTCAGCGCTGCGCGCGGCTTTCACCGCCAAGTCCCATTTGTTGATGACAATCACCACCGAGCGGTTGGATTGCTCCGCATAGTTCGCGATTTGCGCGTCCCCCTGGGTCACCCCTTGTTCGCCGTCGACAATCAGGAGGGCTACGTCACAGCGCTCCAGGCCGCGGCGGGCCATCACCACGCTCAATTTTTCCGCCACCAGCGTAGTTTTGCCTTTCCGCCGGATGCCGGCGGTGTCCACGAAGCGATAGGTGCGGTCTTCGTGAAGCACCTCGGTGTCCACGTTGTCCATGGTGGTGCCAGGAATGGGTGACACGATGGAACGGTCTTCGCCGGCCAAGCGATTCAGCAACGTTGATTTCCCCACATTGGGGCGTCCAATAATGGCCACTTCGATGACGTCAGGCCGCTTTTCCTCTTCCTCCACATTCACAACTTCCACTTGGGCCAGCGCGGAATCCAGCAGGTCGTCAATGCCGGTGCCGTGTTCCGCGGCAATCGGAAAAACTGGGACGCCCATGGAATGAAAGTTTGCGATGTTGGCTTCCTGCGAACGGGCATCCACTTTATTGGCGGCAATCACGAATGGCTTCCCAGTGGTGCGCAGCATGCGCGCCAGTTCCTGATCGAGTGGAGTCATGCCTGCGTGAGTATCTACGACCAGCACGAGCAACGCAGCGTTCTCAATGGCAACGCGCGCCTGGCGCAGAATTTCCTGAGGGATGAGGGCCTTGTCGTCCGGCACCAACCCGCCGGTGTCCACAATCTCCAGCGCACGGCCGCGCCATTCCGCTTTCCCGTAGATGCGGTCTCGCGTGATGCCGGGTTCATCGGTGACAATGGCGCGACGCGTCCCGGTTAAGCGGTTGAACAGCGTGGATTTGCCCACATTGGGGCGCCCCACAATTACAAGCGAAGGTAAATTTTGTGTCATGAATAAGAGCCGCAGGCTGTTCGTGTGATGCCATGCGAAAGCCGCGACAGGACGTGCCACAACTGTACCGCATTGCCAGATTTGTCCCAAACGTCAGGCGGCGCGCAGCACTTAGGAATGGCAGCCTCTGCGTGCTTCCGTCTTTAGCGAGCCCACATTGATAGGGATTTAGTTCTCGGCGATGTGATAGCTTCTCGTTACTTACGCGTTACGTACCGTCGGACTCGAGGCTATCAGCTATGGGAAACATGAGTTTCCTGTTCTATCCGTGGGGGTTCGTGGTGCAAGCATTCGCCATATGGCACTTCATCAAGCGCCGTCCAGAAAATTACTGGTTCTACATAATTCTCTTTGGCGGCGTTCTCGGAGCCGGCGTGTATATCTGTGTGGAGGTCATCCCAGATCTCGGATTGTTGCGCGGCATTTTCCAGGGATTCGGCAAACGCTCCCGGATACGCGCGTTGGAAACACTAATTCTCGACAACCCTTCCGCAGGAAATCTCGAGGAGTTGGCGGAACTGCAATTTGAGCAAAAGAATTATGCGGAGGTGCGGAAAGCATTGACCCAGGCCATTTCGTCGCGCAATGATTCGCCGCATGCGTTTTACTTGCGCGCCAAATCGTCCCTCGGGCTGGGTGACTACGTCGACGCCATTCCGGACCTGGAACGGGTGGTCGCGCGAGATCCGAAGTTCGATTACTACCGCGCAACAGGACTCCTCGGCGACGCCTACGCCCGAACGGGCGACCTGCACAAAGCGGCGACATACCTCCAGCCGGCGGCGAACTTTTCTACCACTCCGGAGACCCTGTACAACTACGCCAACTACTTGAAGTTGGCGGGCAGAAAACAAGAATCGCTGGAGTGGCTGCAGAAACTGGCGCTAAAAAAGCGAACCTTGCCCAACTACATGAAGCGGGTAGAAAGGTCGTGGTTCGGGAAGGGCAAGGCCCTGCAAAAAGAGTTAGTCAGCCAATAACGTAAGTATCCGGAATCCTTCTCATCAAGGCCCTTCAAGTTTGCGGCAGCCCGCCGAGGTCATTTTTAGTACGGCCTCCCCGATTTGCGCCTTTCGTGAACGCTGTGGGCACCTCGCCTAACTTTTTACTTTTCTGATAGATTGCTGGCTGGTTCGTTGTCCATGCTGACCGCGATGGATGGGCTGGCTGACTTGTTCCGCTGTGTAATTTTTGCGACATTGCTGCGTACTACCCAATGGAAGCTCTGAGACCAGGACGGATGAGTTCGCCGGGAATAGCGGAACCGACGGAGGCAATCGCCCGAGCAAGGGCCGGGGACCTCCAGGCCTGGGGTCAGATTTATCACGACTACGCCCCCGCCATTTTCAGGTTCTGCCGGAGAGCGCTTCCCACGCGTGAGGATGCCGAAGATGCAACCATGGAAGTATTCATGAAGCTGAAAGGCAAGCTCAACCAGTACGATTCTTCGCGCCCTTTTTCGGGCTGGCTATACAAAGTTGCCGCGAATCACTGCTGGGACACTTTGCGCCGCCGCAAGCTGCGGCAGGATAAAGAAACCGAGGATAGCGACGAGATTCCCCTGCAGCATCCCGACCCCAGCCAACTGGACCGGCTGATCGAGCAGCGCAGCAGCGTGGAAGTTCGCAAGGCTTTAGGCACGCTAGGGAAGCGCGCGCGCATGGCCCTGGTGATGCGCTACTACTCGGACATGAGTTATGACGATATCGCCGACGCGTTGGGCGTCAGGCGGGCTTTTGTAGGTGTGGTACTGCTGCGGGCTCGACACGAACTGCGGCAAGCGCTGCAAGGCAACGCGGCGCTATCTGTGGGAGACACCCGATGAATGAGCAGTTGAAACACTCCAGCGAGCGCTTGGATGAACATCTGGACGAGATGACTTGCCTCTTGTACGTTGAGGGGCAACTGGAGCGTAAGCGCGGGCAGGAAGTCTCGGCCCATACCCAGGATTGCCTGCCGTGCCGCACGTTGCTGCATGCGCTGGAACGCGAATCGCGGTTGCTTACGCGAGCCATGCTGGAAGAAGACGAGCCCTTGCCGTCGCGTCTGGCGGCCTTTCAGCAGAGCGCGCGCAAATCGATGCAGTGGGTATGGGGTTTGGTGTTTGGGCTCGCTGCCACGGGCGTCTATGCCCTGTACACCGGTTATGTCGAACCGGTCCAGCAGCGTTTCGAACAAGCAGGGTTTGGTGGCAGTAGCCTTCTTAATCTCATGATTTTTCAGGGCGCCTTCTGGAAAGGATGGCAATCCATGTTTACGCTACTCGAGGTTCTCGCTTTCATGGCCATCGCCGCGTCGGCCGCGATGTTTCTGCGCCGGCGAAGCCGTAGAGGATCGGCGTTCGCCATGATCGTGGCGGGAATTTGCGCCGCAGCCACGCTGCCGTCGGCAGCCCTGGCTTCCTCGCAATTTCGCAACGGCGACACCGTCGAGCTTGAAAAGGGCGAGACCTATAAAGGCGATGCTTTCCTGTCTGGTCATCATGTCAAAGTCGAAGGCACGGTCGATGGCGATCTCTACGTCTTTTGCCAAAATGCCGATATCGAAGGGCACGTTACCGGCGATGTGATTGCCTTCGCGCAAGTCGTCCGCGTTACCGGACAAGTGGATGGCAACATCCGTTCCTTTACCAATACCACGCTGATCAGCGGCACTGTCGCCAAGAACATACTTTCGTTCTCCGAGGCCATTACCGTGGACTCCTCTGGAAAGGTCGGCGGGAGTCTGACCACTTTCGTCAATACTCTTTCGTTGGATGGTCTGGTAGGGCGAGATGTGTTGGCGTTCCTCAACGACGGCAATGTCTCTGGGACCATCGGAGGCGGAATCCACGCACAAGGCAACCTGATCCGATTTCATTCTGGAGCCAAAGTCGAGGGCCCGGTGATATTCAAAGGCGAACATGCGCCGGAGGTTGACTCCGGGGCGATGTTGGCGGGGCCGCCGGAATTTACTAAGACGGAGCACCATACTAAGTATGAGGACAGCGGATTTTATATTTGGCGCGTGTTCTGGGCGGCGGCAGTGGTGCTGTTTGGCTTGGTGCTGTTCCTTCTGATGCCCACTTTCGCGCGAGATTCCGTGGACTCCGCGCAGCGCTACGGCGCGGCATTCGGTCTGGGCGTGTTGGTGATGTTCGCGGTGCCAATTGCGGCGCTGATAGCGTGCATCACCGTTGTTGGATCGTTGATCGGCATCTCCACGCTTATCGTGTGGCTCGCGACGCTGTTCTGCGCGCAAATCGTGGTAGGTGCCCTCGTGGGCCAGTGGCTAATGGGCCACACCAGAGAAACTTGGCAACTGGTGGGCCGCATGGTCGTCGGAGTGATTCTCTTGAATGTGGTGGAAATGATTCCGCATCTGGGAGGTTGGGTGCACTTCGCGGTCATTATATGGGGCATGGGAGCCATTTCTCTGGCGCTTTACCGGCGCTTTGCTCCTGGTGCAGGTGCGGCAGTTCACGCCACGCCGTACACTCCGCCGCTGCCACCTAACACCACGATTGGCAGCCCACAACCGGCCTAGATCTCTAACGAGCTCGCATTCAGCCTGTAAAATCGCCGACGATCGCGCCATCTCATCAAAGTTAGGCAGATGGCTGAAATCGAATAGGAATCGATAACCTGGATAAAGCCGGTAAAAACAAAAAGGCGGCCCGATGATGGCGCCGCCTTTTCTGAGTTTGCACTTGTTCGCTTAGGGCTGCAGGCGAACCTTGGTAGCGTAGAAGTTGAATGCGGAATTTTTCACCAACATCGCGCGAATGGAAACGTTCTGCCCCGGCTGAATGCTGTTTACGTCGCTGACATTCTCAAAAACCGTAACCCCCGGAATCGTCTCCACAATAGGGTTGGTCAAGAACGGGATGTAAGGCGGCACGTTGCTTAGGGTGAAGGCCATTCCGGAAACGCTCTGAACTGTGCCGGTCACGCGCGAAAAACGCAACCGAACCTGGTTGGCGGTGAGCGCCTGATCGCCGACGGCGGCTGTGCCGGTCGCGGCAGTCACCCGAACCATAACGTCCTGCCCGTTCACCAGGCTGCCCTCGCTGTTGAATAAACCGGTGATGGTGCTGGTTGGCACTATGGAGTTGTTGAACAGTTCGTCGGTATCCACGATGAACGTAGGACTGCTCAGCGTGACTAGAAAAGTGTCTCCCGGCGCGGCACTGGTGAGCGTTGCGTTCGTGGTGGTTTGAATCACCTTATTGTTGACCACCAGGAAGAATTGCCCTGGGGTGCCGTTCAACACCACGGTGCCCTCAATTTCGTCCACCGGTGTTGCGTCCAGAAGATCGGCGGAGATGAGCGTTAAGGTTCCGTCCGTGTTGACCTTGGCGTTCACGCTGACTACCGTTTGATTCGCCACCAGACACGTGGCATTCAAAGCCGCGCACAATCCCAGCGGGTCTTCAATCGTCGGCGAGGTGGGCAAGGTGAAGGTCAAAGCAATCCCGTTGCTGGATTGCACAGTGATGCTGCTGGCGGTTGTTGCCGTCACTTTTCCCAAGAAATCCTCGACCAGGTCCAGCGCACCCGAAGGTGTGCCCTTGCGCGGCAACGAAGTAACCGAAGCGGCGTTGGTGGTGCTGAAGTTCAACGCCAAAGTCCCGCCGGTAACTGTTAGTGCCGTGTTGAGGTCCAGATTAATGGAGAGGCCAGCCGCTTGTGCCGATGCCAGAGTCAGCGGCAACGGTGAAGAAGTGATTTGCGCCGAGCCTGCCGGCAAGACGATATGGCAGATCGTGCCGGTGAGACATGTTCCATTCAAGGTGGCCCCGGTTTGGTTGAATATCGTCAACTCTGGCGCGGAAAAGGTGACTGACACACTGGAGTAGGTGTTCACCGCTACCGAACTTGTTCCAAGGAATGTGGCGTCACTCTGCAGACGCATAAGATCGACGGGGTAAATCGTGGATAACAGTACCAGCGGTACGGCACTGCCGCTGGAGGGGTTGAGCGTCAACCCGGTGATTCCGACATTAGCGGATAGAACAGAAATGTTCGAAAGCGCCAGCGCAGGCTTGGCGGTAAGGGTCACAGCGAGACTTGCCGGCGTGCTCCCGCCTCCACCACCACCTCCGCCGCCACCGTTTCCGTTCGGAACACCGCTGCAACCGCTCAGAGCAAGGATCGCAGTAAATAAAGAAAACCCAAATTTTCCGTTACGTTTCATTCACCACCCCACGTGGATGTGCGCAGTTGTGCCCAGCTTCCGGGGGCCGCACTGACCCCGGTTCGACTTTAGCCCCACCCCACCCAGCCTAGCGATGCAAATGGCCGATGCGTGTTCAACTGTTAAAGTCTGCGGATTTCGCGTTCTTCTCCACCAATGGGGCCCGGAGGTCAGTTGGCTGGTATGTTAAAGTAACGATTCACTCTTCTATTACAGCCCGAGGTCCCTAGCACCGGGCTGAAACCTCAAGCTGGAGCGGCAAAATTTGGCCAGGCGCGAACTCAGGCCGGGTGTGGATGTCGAGGCTAAGCCCGTGCCCCCGCGCAACGCGAAAACGCTGACTCCTGAACCCGCGCGGGATCGCAAGAAGGGCGGGGAACCAGTCGTCATGGGCCCGCCTGCTGCCGAAACCCCCGCAGCAAAGCCTCCCGACCTGACTGCCGCCCAAAATAGTCCCTCCATGCGCGAGGTTTTTGGTCCCGGCGGCCTGCTAGAACGCTGCATGATCGGCGGCTATGAGCATCGCCCGGGCCAGTTGGAAATGGCCGAAGTGGTGCACGATGCGTTCGAAAAACACCATCATGCGGTGGTCGAAGCCGGTACGGGCACCGGAAAAACTCTGGCGTATCTTATCCCCGCGATTTGCAGTGGACGCCGGGTGGTGATTTCCACGGCAACCAAATCGCTGCAGGAGCAGTTGTATCAAAAAGACGTGCCGTTTTTGCAGAAGCACTTCGCGCCGGACCTGAAAGTCGCGGTGATGAAGGGGCGCTCGAACTTTTTGTGCCACGCCCGCGTGCATCAAATGGCCGATCAGCCAATGCTGAAGGGCCTGGAAGAGATCGACGCGTTTCAGCAGATTCGCGAGTGGTCCAAACTCACGGAGACCGGAGACCGCAGTGAACTGACGTTCCTTTCCGACGATTCCGATTTATGGACCAGGCTGGACGCGCGTCGCGACACGTGTACCGGCCAAAAATGCGCGCATTTCAACGAGTGCTTCGTGACCGCCATGCACCAGCGCGCCAAGGAAGCCGATCTGATTATCGTAAATCACCACTTGTTCTTCGCCGACCTTTCGCTGAAGCAGGATGATTTCGGAAGCATACTCCCGGAATACTCGGCGGTGATTTTCGACGAAGCCCACGAAATTGAAGACGTGGCCAGCGATTATTTTGGGCGTCAAATTTCCAACTATCGCTTTGAAGAGCTGGCGCGCGACGCCGATCTCACGTTGCGCCTGCTGAATATGGGTTCGCCGGCGATTTTGCGCCGCACCCAGCGCATTCGCGAGCGCACCCGCGCTTTTTTCGACGCGTTTCCCCCTCGCGACGGTCGCTTTCCATTTACGCGCAGCGAGCGCGACGCCTTTTTGGACCAGCATCGCGAAACCTACGATTCCATGTTGACCGCGCTCAAAGGCCTGGAAACGGAAATCGCGGCCATGGTGCAAAAGCCGGAGGAATTGCTGCGTATCTCCCGGCGCAGCTTCGAACTGCGCCAGGAGTTGGCGTTTCTTTTCGAATCCAACGAGAAGAATTTCGTTTATTGGTACGAACGCCGCAACAAAGGGATTTTTTTGACTGCCACTCCCATCGACGTAAGCCAGATTCTGCGCCAGCGGCTCTTCGAGCAATTCGACACCGTGGTTTTAACTTCCGCCACGCTCACGGTAGGGGGTCGCTTCGAATTTATCCGCCAGCGGCTAGGTCTTGACCATGTGAAGGAGCGTACTCTGCCTCCGGAGTTCGACTATCAGCAGCAGGCATTGCTGTATTTACCCAGCAAAATCCCCGACGTGCGCGATTCCGGTTTCGCAGCGAAGGCCGCCGACGAAATCGTGCAACTGCTGGAGCACAGCCAGGGGCGCGCCTTTTGCCTGTTTACCAGCTACAGCCAGATGAATGATTTATTCGAACGCGTGCGAACGCGAGTAAGTTTCCCGTTGATGTTGCAAGGCACGGCGCCGCGTTCCGTTTTGCTGGAACGCTTCAAGAACACTCCCGCGGCGGTTCTTTTTGCCACTTCCAGTTTCTGGCAAGGTGTGGACGTTCCCGGCGAGCAGCTTTCCTGCGTGATTGTCGATCGCTTACCCTTCGCGGTGCCCAGCGATCCCATCGTGGCCGCGCGCGTGCGCGCTTTGCAGGATGAGGGGCGCAACCCGTTCTCGGAATTCCAGGTCCCCCAGGCCGTTTTGGCGCTGAAACAGGGCTTCGGGCGGCTCATCCGCACCAAAACCGACCGCGGCGTTTTGGCCTTGCTGGACACCCGCATCCAGCGCATGCCCTATGGTAAAATTTTTCTGGAGTCGTTGCCGAATTACCGCATCACCCACAACGCGGCTGACGCTGCTACTTTTCTTGAGAAACAAGTGTAGGAGTGCCCCGCCTGTTCCATAGCCTTTCGCTTTGAGAAGAACTCCGAGGTTTCATGTTCGAAGTCAGTGTAGAAGAAACGTTTTCGGCAGGACACGCCTTGCGCGGCTACCAGGGTAAGTGCGAGAACGTGCACGGCCACAATTACCGTGTGCGTGTGACGCTGGAAGGCCCGCAACTGGATCATATCGGCCTGTTGGTGGATTTCACCGAAGTGAAGCGCGTGCTGCGCGACGTGATGGGGCGTCTCGATCATCAATTCATGAACGACCTGGAACCATTCAAGGTTGTAAATCCTTCGGCGGAAAATTTGGCCAAATATTTCTATGATGAAGTTACGCGGCAGCTGCAAAGCTTGCCGCCCGGCGCCTGCGTCAGCAGCGTGATTTTGTGGGAGACGGACACCAGTAGAGCGCAATACCGTCCTGCCAATGCGCGGAAGCCCAGCGAGGGTCACGAGCCAGGGACGCACTCATGAACCGCTCGTATTACATTGTGATGTTTCCGGTGCTGCTGGTGGCCCTCGGTTATGTGCTGGTCTTGCGGCACATGGGCATTCCCCCGGGCTACCCGCGATTGATCCTGGCCATGACTCTTTTTTTCGGGAGCATCTGGTGGTTTGGGCGCAGAACATTGCGCAAGCCGAAACCCGGTTCCCAATAGAACCGCGCTAGTTGACCCAGCGCTGAAGCCCGTTAATTTCTCAGCGGATAATTCTCAACAGTATGTTCATCACCGAGATATTCAAATCCATTCAAGGCGAAGGCACCCGTGCCGGTTTGCCGTGTATTTTTGTCCGCTTGACAGGATGCAATCTGCGCTGCACCTGGTGCGACACCTCTTACGCATTTCAGGGCGGAACGAGAATGAGCACCGCGCAGGTTGTCGCGCGCGTCGACGAATTGGCCGCTCGCACGCCCGGTAGTCAGGTAGCGACTGTGCCGCTCGTTGAATTAACCGGCGGCGAGCCATTATTGCAGGAAGAGATTTATCCCCTCGCTGAACAACTACTGGCTTCCGGTTATACCGTAATGATCGAAACCAGTGGCGAGCGCTTCATCGGCAGGCTTCCGAGCGAAGTGATCAAGATTGTGGATGTGAAATGCCCTGATTCCGGCGCGCCGGACGTTTTTGAAATACGCAACCTCGAGGCGCTGGGCCGCGATGATGAAGTGAAATTTGTGCTCTCCACTCGCAGGGACTATGAATTCGCGCGCGCCTTTACCCAGCAACATGCTTTAGCACAACGCGTGCATCAAGTTTTGTTTTCACCGGTTTTTGCGGGTCCGGAAGGGAAGTGGCCGGGACTGGAACCTCGGGCTCTGGTGGAATGGATGCTTGCCGACGGCTTGCCGGTAAGGCTGGGGCTGCAACTGCACAAATTCGTATGGGATCCGGCAACAAAAGGCGTGTAAGAAACATTCATGGCGCAGCCAAAAAACTCACGCGACTCCCAAGCCGTTGTGCTTCTCAGCGGTGGGATGGATTCGTGCGTGTGCGCCGCGATCGCGATTCATGAGCACGGCAGTGGAAACACTTTTCTGTTACATGTCGGTTATGGGCAGCGTACCTGGCGGCGCGAGCGGCAGTCCTTCGAGGCCATCGCCGATTTTTACGCCATACCGCAGCACCACCGTTTGGTTGTGCAACTGGATCACCTACGCGTCATCGGTGGCTCCGCCCTTACCGACGTCAACATTGCCGTACCAGAGCATCAACAAAGCCCTGCGCCTTCGCCTGCGGCCAGCGTCGGCACCGAAATCCCCATCACCTACGTGCCCTTTCGCAACGCGCATTTTCTTTCCGTGGCCGTAAGTTGGGCGGAAGTAATCGGAGCAAATTCCATTTACATCGGCGCCGTCGAGGAAGACAGTTCCGGGTATCCCGATTGCCGCCCGGAATATTACCGAGTATTCGACGAACTTATTCGCGTGGGCACGCGCCCGGAAACACAAATAAACATTGAGACGCCGGTCATCGCCATGAAAAAGCGCGCCATCGTTCGCAGGGGCATCGAGCTGGCCGCGCCGCTGCATCTAACCTGGTCGTGTTATCAAAATGAAGACGACGCCTGCGGGGTGTGCGACAGTTGCGTGCTGCGTTTGCGGGCTTTTGCGGAAGCCGCTACGCCAGACCCGATTCCTTATCGACGTACCGCAGTAAAGCTTTGACACCGGGCGTGACAAGCAGCGGACCGCGGCGAGGCCTTAGAGACGAACAACGGCCGCTCTACCCTTTGAATCCGGCCGCGAATCCAGTGATAATAGTGCGCTTGCCCGGCCCCCCGGAAGCAGTGGTTAAGGAGAGAGCATGAAGAGACACGTGAGTTCGTGGATGTTGTGCGCCTGGATGATGGCGCTGTTGTTGTCAGTCATGATTCCGCGCGCCGCTGCGCAAAGTGACGGCGCGGTGCATGGACAAATTATGGACGTGGCCGGTAAGCCGTGGGTCGGTATTGGAGTGCAACTGGTGAGCGATCAGGGCGCCAAGCTCGAAACCAAGACCGACAAAGACGGCAACTATAGTTTTCAACATCTGAAATCGGGGATCTTTACCGTGTTTGTAATACTGCCCGCTCCCAATAAGCCTTTCGAGACCAAGACTCAGGTGCAAAACGGTGCGGATGCAAAAGCAGATATCAACTTCAAAGACATCGTAGCCAAACAGGGCGGGCAAGCCGCGGAGCAAATCAAAAAGCAGGAAGAAGACAAGCAAAAATTTGAAGGCATGAAAGCGCACTTCACTGCTGGCGCGGCGTTGCTGGACCAGGAACGTAAAGCCAAGGATGAAGCCAATAAGGCTCCCGCAGATCAACGGGAGGCGGCAAAAACGAAGGTCACCGATCTCTCCAATCAAGCAGCGACGGAGTTCACCGCAGCTCAGAAGGCCGCGACTGAAAAGGATACCAACCAGCATCTCATTTGGGCCAAGCTGGGCGAAGTGTACGACTTGGCGGGTCGCAACGATGACGCCATCAACGCCTATCAGCAAGCCATTGCCACTAAGCCGGACGTGCCCGGCTACTACAACAATTTGGGGAACGTGCAGGCGCGCGCGGGAAAAATCGACGATGCCCGTGCTTCCTACACCAAGAGCGCTGAGCTGGATCCCCCCAATGCCGGTACCGCGTGGCGTAACTTTGGTATCAGCTTGTATAACGCGGGGCGCTTGAAGGAAGCGGTTGAGCCGTTGAAAAAAGCCAGCGAACTCGATCCCAAGAATCCTCAGGTTTGGTACCTGCTGGGCGCTGCTCTTGTTGGAACGATGGAAACCAAGAAAAACGGCGACAAGCTGGAATTCGTGATTGCGCCGGGAACCGTGGAGGCTTATCAGAAGGCCGTCGAGCTGGATCCCAACGGTGGTCCTAACAGCTATGGTGGCCAAGCCAAGATGGGCTTGGAAGCGCTGGCGCAGATTCAGCCGGGGATCGATACCAAGGTGAACGTCCGCAAAAAGAAGAACTGATCGTCGACGAATGTTTGTTGTCGATGATGTTTGTTGGCCGGTTTCGGATCACGGAGCCGGCCATTTTCTTGCCAGGCGCTATTGGCCACGACGCGAAGCCCCACCTGCGCCCCGAATCGTGTACACCAAATGAAAAAAGCCATCGAACAAATGCAGTGCATCCATCCGAGACGCAGCTATATTGTGTGATGGGCTGGATCACGCGCTGAATCGCTGGCCCATACCACGGAGCCACACTGACGCAAGCATCCCCAACGACCGCACTAAAGCCCCCGCGACATGTTGGTGTTTCGCCGGAATGGTCTGTCTTGCTGGAGTGCGCGTCGCCGGTTAGAAACCCGCAACAACTCCCGAAACTGCTCAAATCGATCTCCTGGCCGGCACTGGGCGCGCTGGCAGAGCAGCACGGCGTCATCGCCCAACTGACTGCGAGTCTCGGCAGCCTTCCTCAGGATTTCGTGCCGCTTGAATTTGCGCAAAGAACTCGCGACCTGTACCGCGCGCAGGTTCTCTCCTCGCTAAAAATGACCGCCGAGTTGTTTCGCCTGGTGAGCGTCTTTCGAACCGCAGCGCTGGATATCGTGCTCGTTAAGGGTCCAACGCTGGCTCTCCGGGCTTATGGTGATACGGGAGCGCGCCAGTACGGCGATCTGGATTTCTTGCTGCATCAAACGGACATTCTTCATGCAACCGAATTGATGATGAATGCGGGCTACTCGCCGGATGTTTCACCCAACGATATCCGCACGGGAAAAATTCCCGGGCAGTATCTTTTCGTTCGAACGCCCGCCGCGCTCTTGGTCGAATTGCACTCCGAGCGCACTATGCGCTACTTTCCTCGCGGGCTGCCTATCGAAAGCTTTTTCGCGCGGCGGCAATATGTATCGGTCGACGGCCACGAGGTTCCCGCGCTCTCTGTTGAGGATGAGCTGATCCTGATATGCATTCACGGCGCCAAACATTTATGGGAACGGCTTTCGCTGGTCGCCGACGTGGCCGCGTACGCGGCCCGACAAAGCAGCTTGGATTGGGAGCGCTGCTTATCGACGTCCCGGGAGATCGGCGCGGACCGCATGCTCGTCGCTGGGCTGCTGTTGGCGCACAACCTGTTACGTGCCCCGTTGCCGGCAAACATTCTCGCGCGATTGCAGGCTGACTCGTCCGCGAAACGCTTGGCCGCTCAGATTGCGGGTTGGCTCCCGTGGGCCGGGTATGCCCCTCCAGGCTTGTTGTCGCGCGCTCTGTTTCGAATGCGTATGCGTGGAGGAAGCGGTGTCTCGGCGCTTGGTTATTTGCTGCGGCTCACGTTTTCGCCGACGGAACAGGACTGGTCCGCCTCCGATGCGGGAAATTCCGGCGGGGCGCTTGCGTCGCTGCGCAGGCCATTGCGCCTGGCGAAGAAATATCGCGCAGGTAAGCTTCAGTAAAAAGCGTCAACCCTGTAGCGGGGAATCCATCAAGATAAAACAAGCCCGAATAGCAAACTATCCGGGCTTTCCTTTGGCGGGATTAAACAAATCGCTTAAATATTGGTGCGGTGTTCGACGGTGTGTTTTGTTCTTGAAATTGCGGGCGCTGGCAATTCCACGTTAAGGGACATCTCACTCCTATTACGCAGCAACCCAATCCTAACGCTGCGAGCTTTACTCTCCGCGTCTTTATCTTTGTCCTTTTCGGTGTGGCGCGAAGAAAGCTTCTGGCGCAAGTCGCCCACCGTTCGAATTCGCTCGCCATTCAGTGAGGTGATTACATCTCCGGCCTTCACCCCGGCTTTTTCCGCTGGCGAACCGGAGCTCACCGAGCGTACTAGAATGCCTTCGCCTTCGGGAGCGCCAAAAAAGGTTCCCAATTGGCCGCTCAGATCTTCAGCATCGATGCCCAGCCGCGGATGCCCGGAAGAAAAAAGCTCCCCCTCCAAAGATGGCATGTCGGGAATATCGATCACCTCAGGTAGATCGGGCATGTCCGGCATTTCCGGCATGCGAAACGCAAAGGTTCCGGGCATGCCCGGTTCTACGCGAGTCATGTTCCGTCGCATCCCTTCTGCTTTGCCCAACGTGACATTCAGGGTTTGGGTCCGGCCGTCGCGCCACACGGTCAGTTGCACGTTGCGTCCCGCGGGCGTTTCACGAATCATGCGGCGGAACTGCATTGCGCCTTCCACGTGCTGTCCGTTGATTTCTGTTACCACATCATTTTCTTTTAGCCCTGCTTTGGAAGCGGGGCTGTCCGGGGCGATCTTGCCCAGGACGACACCGCTTTCCGCGGGCAGTTTCAGTTCCCTGGCTTTGTCGCTGGTCACCTCGCCGGTTTCGACACCGAGCCAGCTTCCGCCTTCATCGCCAACAGAAAAAGCAAAATTACGCGTTACGGGTCCACCCAGCTCCTGCTCATCAGGCGCCTGAAATCGGTGCGCCGCGGTATATCCAGGCGCGGCGATTACTGCGACGCACAAAGCAACGGCGCCGCCAGCAAGGCTTAAAAGTTTCTTGTTCATTTAATTTTCCTCCCGAATCTAAGTACCTACGCACTTAGACGCGCCGAATTCTAAACCGTTGAGCGTAGCACCACGACTCGGATACCGCCGTTCACCGTATGCAGACGGATCGGCGCTCCGCCGCGGCCGATTTTTCCGTGGATTTCTCGCGGCTTCAAGGTGCTTTCCAGCGAAAGCGGTAGCTCGGAGTAAAAATTGCCATTCAGGCATCGGGCGTCCACATCGGCCTGCGCGTCGGAAGGAATGGCCAGGAGTAGCGATCCATTGGTGCTCTCCGCGGTGGCTTCGCCCTTGTCGTTTCGCCCCCGGCCCATATGCGCAAGCTCCAGGTGCACATTCCCGTTGGTGGTGTGCGCGTGGATGGAGCCTCCACCCTCAAACACTTCGATGTTGCCGTTCACGGTATGCAGGTCTTCGACGGCTTCGACGCCGGCGATTCGCAGTGTCCCATTCACTGTGCCCAGATGCTCTACGCGCGCGCCATGCGGCACATGAATGACGTATTCCACGGCCACTTCCACACCTTCATTTTGTGGATAGTGCGTAACCACGGAAACCGCGTGCGAGTTTGCGTTCACTTCGATCGACACGCGCTCCAGATCGGCTTCTTTATTCCTGGCGGTCTTCACCGCGTGAACCTCAATGGTGTCGCGATCCCAGCCTTGGACCTCCACTGTTCCGTTTACGTTTTGGAGTTCGAACGAGCCTCCCGGTTGCAATGGGTAACTCTGATCGAAGTCTTTACTGATAGCGAATCCCGGCGCGGCAGAGCCCGCACTTAGCGCACATAGAACCAAAGCTACTCGTAACGTATGTCGAAGCATTTGATTTTCTCCCGTCAAGTTTGACGACTGACCTGGCCTGGACCCGAGAGTTGCACGAATCTGCATCGCACTAAAGGTGCGCCCTATCAGCGCAATTGAAAATTGAACTCCACCGTGGAAGTCACTTCGATCTGCTTACCATTTATCCACGCGGGCCTGCCGCGCCACTGTTTCACCGCGGCGATTGCGGAGTCCGCCAGCACGGGCTCGCCTTGCAACAACTTCACGACTTCTATGCGTCCGTCCTTTAACACCCGCACCTGAACTTTCACCACGCCCTGAATGCCCACACGCTGGGCCATTTCCGGGTACGCGGGGTGCGGCGAATAAACCAGGCGCTTCTTGAAATCATCGGGCCCTTCGCGCAAACCGCCAGTAACGGCAACTTCCAGTCTGTCCATCCAGCTTTCAAGCCAGTCGCCCTGCGCATCCGAAGGCGCTTCTGGTGCTGTGGGCGCGGTCGGAGCCGTCGCCGGTGTAGGCGGCGTAAAGTCCACTACCCGCAAGCGCTCTTGCTGCTCGCGGATACGCGATTCGCGCAACGTCGGATCCGAATCCAAAAACTGCAGCCGAATTTTCCCGGCCGTGGTACGCAGTTTCAGGGGAATGCCGCCACCATTTAGCACGCCGACAGCATGCACTGGTCCAGCGCCATTCTCCTGCTCGGTTTGAAAATCCAGATGCAACGCCGGGTCAGCTTCGATGCGGTGGGTACCGCCCCGGGTCACCAACGCATCGATATTGGCCGCGAGATTGCGCGGAAGAAACACCACGATGTCGCCGTTGCCGGAGGTCAGTTGCGAAGCCCCTCCGAGTTGCACAGTCAGCGTGCGAGCAACCGGCCCTCCGGCGTCGTGCTCAGGCGACCTGTCTGGCCCTCGACCGGTGCCAATATTGGCCCAGTGGTCCGGCCCCTTATCAGGATTAATCCACGCCGTGATGGTTCCGTCCGCGGTGGCGGCCTGGACGGCGCCGGCAACCTGAGTCAGACAAATACTTCCGCCGCTCGATTCCACTTCCATGGGGCCGGAAACATACATGATGCGAATTCCGCCGCCGCCGGTCTGCGCGCGCACTGACCCCCGCACTTCGCCGAAATCGATCTGGCCCCCGCCGGTGCGTACGCTCACGAAACTTTCCGCATGGCCTACGGTAATATTTCCGCCGTCGGTATCAAGATCCGCGCGTCCTCCGATTTGCCCCGCGCGAATGTGTCCGCCGCCGCTACGCAGCGTAGCGTCTCCCGCTACGTTGCCAACGTTGATGTGCCCGCCGCCGGTAAATGCGTTGAGCCCGCCGGCCACGTCGAGCACCTGAATGTGCCCGCCCTCGGTTCGCAACTTGGACATGCCATGCACGGCACCGGGCGCATTCGCCAGTCGAACCGCATTCTGCGCATTGTTGACGCCAATGCGGCCAGTGCGAATATTTCCACCCAGCGTGAGGAGAGTGGCAGTGCCGCCAATATCCTGCGTGTTGATGTCACCGCCGTCGGTCTTGATGTCCAGGCTGTAACCGGCAGGGACAGCTACCTCGAACTGCACCCAAAATTGCGCTCCGGAAGCCGCGCTGCGGACCGTCTGCGAGGGCAGAACTCCTTCTATTTCCACGCCCGCGCTGGTGGCCCTGGCGCGCAACACGTATTTATCCAGCAGCGCCTGACCAACGCTGCCGTGGGCATCGGTCTCAATATGCACGGTATAACGCACCGCCGGTGTCGCACCCGCTTCGATGGGAACAATGCGCACCGAACCGAAGTCCGCGCTGAGGTGCAGGGTTAATTCATTCCCGGTTTCGAACGTGCCCGTGCGTTCGGTGGACAAGCGCGGGGTTGTTGGATCCCCCGGCTTGGCCGGATCCACAACGGGGTCATGACCGGTTCCCGAGCTTCGGGGTTGGAAGAAAAAGGCGAAAGAAACCATCGCCAATGCGCCAGGCAAAAATGCCCGATTAAAAAAACCGTGACTCAAAGTAAAGCGAGTGCTCATCGTGGATCTAAATCTTTCGGGGTCACTACTGAAGTTCTCGTGGCCCAATCTGCCGCAACGCCGCCGCGCTTCGCAGCCGCACATAGCGGTTAGGATCCCTTTTTTGCAGCTCTTCCAACGTATGAATCACTTTTAGCGCGGAAGAATCCCAAGCGGATGGGTTAGCGTCCTCGCCGGATTCACCCAGAGCCAGCACCTGCGCGTCCTCCGCCGTGTCATCGGCGCTCTCGACCCTACCGGCCAGCTTCGCGAACGAACCATCGTGCGCCATTCGCTGTTGTGTATTGTGCTCCAGCGAGTGCACCAGCATATTAACCACTTCCACGCGCACTCCTGGATTGGAGTCGTGCGTCCAGGGCATCCAGTAAAGCTTGCCGCACCACATCATCGGAGGCCGAATCGCGCAACGATTCCAGGGCCTTCATGCGCACTGCAGGGTTTTGATCTTTGCGCGCGGCCACCAGCAGCGCCCGGCGAACCTGCGCATCGCGCGCCTGCGCTTTCAACGCATCCAGGCAATCCAGTCGCACACCGGCGTCGAAGCGCTCGCCATTTTCCACCACGTAAGTCAACACCCGGCGCATGTCGCTATCGTCGGCATTCCCGGAAAGCACCATGGGCTGTTCGGCACGCAGTTGCAGTTGCACGGTACCGGGCGCGGCATTTGGCCACGGCGAAAGGTTCACGCCTGCTACGGCCATCTTGGAAAGCTGATCGTCGCTGAGTTTCGGAGAGGCCATGACATTTACGGCGCGGCCGTTGCCGCTGCCGGGGAATCCGCTTTGCAGCCACGGAATCAATTCGGCGCCCAGCAACACGCCAAAGAAAACCAACATGGCCCCGCTCCACGCCGGGCGCAAGGCCATCCAGCGGCGCGCCCAGCCAAATGGTTGCCACTGTTCCTGAATCGGAGCAGCGGACAGATCGTCCAGTTTTTCCGCCAGTTCGCTGCGGCATTGCGCCAGCAGCACATCGGCGGTATCAACCTCCGAAGCCGCTGGAACTCGCCGAGTCAAGCGCATCCCACAATTGGCGCTCGCCGGCCAGTTGTTCGGTGCAAGCCGCACAAATCGCGAGGTGCTCATCGATTTGTTTGCGTTCGCGGTCCGCAGACTTCATCGCATGCGTAAAAAACGAGAAAAGCCGCGACGTCCTTACAGCGCGTCATTTTCTCCGCGCCGCTCATCGCAACTCTCCCAATTCGTGGCGCAGTTTACGGGTGGCGCGGAACAGTGAATTCTTCACCGTCTCTTCGGTGGTACCGAGAGCATCGCCGATGGCGCGTAGCTTCAGACCCTGATAGTGCTTCATCTCAAATACGATGCGCTCACGTGGAGAAAGTCGCTCCATGGCCACGGCGATTCGCGCCTTTATTTCCAAGTCCAAACATGGTGCGCTCCGGGATCCAGCGTGGGGCGGTGTTCGCGTTGGCGCTCGAAGAAGTCGGTGATGCCTTCCTCGTGGTGCCCGTGATTCAGTTCCGGAGACTGATCTTCCGGACGCGCTTGCCGGCGCCGCAGATGATCGAGGCACACGTTCGTGACGATGCGGTACAGCCACGTGTAAAAGCTGCATTCAAACCGGAAACGGTGCAGGTTGCGGTACACCTTGAGGAAAGCTTCTTGATAGACGTCGCGGGCATCTTCCGGGCGCTTCATCAAATTCAGCGCCAGCCGCAGAACGTCCCGGTCGTAACGGTGAACCAGTTCTTCGAAAGCCTCGCGGTTGCCGACCTGGGCTTCCACCACGAGCGCCCGATCATCGAGGTTCGGCAGAGAAGTCACCGCGCCCAGCGCAGCATCTTCGCTGCCCGCGCCCGCCAGCATTCACCGGCCACAGCCAAAGTCCATCGTGGAAGCGACATTTTTCGCTTTCTGTTCGCGTACGGCCTGCGTGTATTGGGCCGAGATGGCTTCTGCACACCCACCCGGTCTACCTGCAGGGGCGCTGCGGCCCGCACCACAACACCATAAACCATATGTGTTCATCCGGCCATGACGGAACGCCAACGCGAGCACCCGCGTGACCACCCTGTTTGGACGGGCTGCTGCCCTTTGGGTGAGCATCGCTTCCCTTAATTACAACGAAGCGCCGTATGACTTTGTTTCGGATAATTGCTTGAAAATTAGGCAATAAATTTCGACTTTAAATCGTACCGTGCACTCTGTCTGGCTTGGGCCCGCTCTGCCACGCTATCAGCGGCCACGTCAGCAATGCGGCCAGCATCAGCAGCACCGCGTACCCATTGGCGCGGTAGACACTGTCTGGTTGCGCGACCAATTTAATCCCGCCGCTGAGCAGTGCGGTGCCGGCAGCGATCAAAAAATACCCGAGCACATTGAAGCGCACCACCCGCGCCACACCGAACACCAGTACCGCGAGCAAGATGCACCCGGCCGCAAATTGCTTGCCAAAATCTGCAGGCGTACCCCAGTTTGCACCTACCAAAGCCAACGCGCCTCCGAGAAACAGGAAAACTCTCATCCACAAGGGCTTGGCGTAGATGGCGACGAACGAAGCCGACCAGCGCTACGATTCCGGTATACATAAGGGCTCTCAGCAACACAGTGCCAAACAATGAAGCCGCTGGTATCGTGGCGTCAAATTCTCCGCCAAAAGAAGCCTCCACCGAACGATGAGCGGTCGGCCAATGATCCAGACAGCAACGCCAGCAATACGACCAATCCCCGCCAACGCCGCCGATGCCGCCTAATGCCAATCCACAACGCATCGCGATAATAAGAATTCGGCATGCCTGTCCAACCAGTCAGTCGATTTTCCCCAAAGGCCCGCCTGCGCAAAAAACCAGGCCATGCCAAAAACAATGACGATCATCGCGAGAAATACACTGCTGCGCCTAAGCACCGCCCCGATCGCCAGCGTTCACAAACAAAGTTTTTAGAGGAATGGCTGTCTGGTAGGCGTTCAAAAAAGTTGGCGATACGATTCCCAAAAGCAAAAACGATGACATAAGCGGCTAGGCCGCAGAGCCCCCACATACTGATACGCCGCCATGGAATTGCGTGCGCGTCTTCGGAGCGCAAACTTTTGAGAAATACAATCAGGGCGATAACCATCAGCCCGCCCAGGATCAGGAACGGTAGCACCATGGAAATCAGCACCCGTGGCAGCGTCAAGTCCTGACTGCCTGGCGCCTCCAGTCATCCGGAATTTTTATGTACGTGCGATAGTCTGATGACTTCGTCGCCGATAACCTTCAGTTCCATGCGTTCGTGCGCATGTGACTTAGAATCGCCTTGCGCTCCTGTTGACGCCTCATCCAGACGGGCGATTTTGTTCCCAGGTTAGGGGTGATCCACGCGATGCGGATGCTTGTCGGACTTGGATTCGATCAGCGACCATTGCGACAAATCGATATGTTTTGTGTTGCGCAGATAATCTTCTGCGCGCTTTACGCGCTTGCATCTTTGCTCAGCGAAGCCCCGGGCGCTTCTTCGCTCAAAATGTGATGCACAGAATGCAGCTGCGCCATTCGGGCTGCAGGACCACCGCGTATTCTTCCGGCTGCCGTCGCGAAAGTAACGCACGCTCCAAAGTGCCCCGGGCACTTCCTTATCATAAATTTCATTCATGCTTGGTGACGCCCACTCGCTCGCGCAGAAATTCGTTGGTCTGCGCATCGGTGGTATTGGCAAGCAACACCGCGTGATGGTAAGAAGCCGGGTCTATCCCCCGGTGGCGCAGAACTTCGTCGGCGCTGAGTGCGCGCCGTGCGCGCATCGACTGAAAGATTCAGGTAATCCCCGATGGCGGGCTGTTTGATGCGCCAGGCCAGCAGACCCCCGACCACCAGGCAGGCCGCAAGCACGCCGATCATCGCGGCGTTACCGCGTCGTAACGCGGGCTTTGCCACGGGATGGACCGCAAGGTCTTCGTGACGTTCACTGTCACGGAGCTCCGATTGCGGAGCAGGGTCCGCGCGATTCAACAAATCATCCACTGGCGCAAAGTGACCTCGCCTTAAATAAGCCACGCCAGAAAAAATCAGCGGGGCCAGCGCCGCGGCACCCACGATCACGCCCGAAATTTTGAAATACATGCTGTTAGAGCGCACCAGCAGCAAGCCCACCAGCGAAGCGTCCACGGTGTAATGCCAGATAAGCGTGGCCAGAATCCCCCAGTGCAGCATCACGATTCCCGCCACGATGCCGATGATTCCTACTTCGATCCCGCGCGTGTAGCCCGGCTCTTGTGGATACGCGCTGTGCAGAAAGCTCCACGAAAACGCCGGCAAAATAATCGCCAGCACGCGCGATTTGGTTAGCCGCTGCACGAAACGGTATCGCAAACAAGCGGAATAGAAATTCTTCGCTGGTGGACGCCAGCAACCCGATCGCCACTCCCGCGATCCATGGGAAAGAAGTGTTCACCGCCTCGGAATAATTCAGATCTTGCGGCGCCCAGATGCCCACTTTGCTGCCGAACATGTAAAACGCCACGATAAAACCGATGTGCGCCGCGGCGAGCGATAAGCCCACCACCGCTGCCGAGAAAAATTCTTTGGATTGCAGTCCGCGCAAAGTAAATGCTTTGCTGACTGCAGGCGGTCCGGTTGCGTCGCGCGATATAGCGGCTCGGCTCCCGGCATGCACCAGCGTGACCGTCAGCGCCGTCGCCGACCGCCGTCAGCAAGTTCATCAGCATTTGCAGCGCTGACGAAACTTCCGTAGGAATCGTGGGTGTCGTATTTGGCCCGCGTGGATTGCCACTGATTCAGCTGCATGAAGAAAAACAGCACCGCCACCAGCGCGCCCAGCTTTATGGCGCCCATCCAGTCGGCTTGGCCTTTGCGCCACAGCGAAATTCCCACCATACACGCGCTGCCCATCAGCAGGATGTAGGGAATAATGGCGATCTGGTTGTACAGCAGATTCGTGGACCGCAGTTGCTTGTAACTGCGCTCCCACGCTTCCGGCACCTTCAAATATTCTTCGCTGCTGCCGATCTCGGTCGCCTTGCAGCGCTACATTCAACCGGTAAGGCGCTTCTTTGGCCGCACGAAAACCGTGTTTTTCCCACGTAAAAGACCAATCCAGACGGTTCGGGCGTTTTCACCGAATTTATTTCTTCCGGTAAAAGATCCCAGCCCGACATGCATACCCAATTTGCTTTCAAGAAAATTTTCCGCCGCGTATTGCGCGGCGGCGCGATCCAGCGTTGCACCGGCGCTGCGCTTCTTCCACGTGATGCTCGTAGCCAACAATCTGTCCCGCGGGACTCACGCGTACGCGAAACTCTTCTTCCTGTTGCGGACTTGAAAAATCGCACATCCCAATACCAGATATTCAATTCCGAAGACATCAGGCGGTTGGCTTGCTCCAGCCCGGTTTCGCGTTCCAGGTATGTTTTCGCGTTGTCGTCTACGTTGAAAACGATTGCGGACTGATAGCTCCCCGACGTCCTCGCCCATGTCCGACAAAAATTGCTTGGCGCGCGTCAGGGATTCGCCGCGCGACACTTTGAAGTTCACGGAGGCTTCCGGAAACGCCCGGAAATAATATTTGTAAGCGAACAGCGCGCCGGCAATTCCTGCAATGACCCACAACAGCAGCGCGAGTTTGTTTGCAGACGTCAATCGGTCAGTCGACACGAAACCTCCGCCAGCCCATCATCGGATCGACGAATCTTCCAGCAGGCGAGCGATTCTCACTCTAGGATACGCATGGGATGCGCGCAAGTTTCGCCTGTGCAAGGTCTTACAATAGGTGTGATTCGTCTAAATGGTATAAAGGTGGAGAATACTTGCCGCAAAAGCGCAACGGGTAAGCTCAGTTCGTAAGCAGTTTACAACTTAACCATTGGCTTTGAATCCGACCGCTTTCGGGATTTGCTTTCGGCGTTAACGGAACGCCTTTCACTGTGTCCACGCCAACCCTAGCCACTGAAGTCCGCATGATTAAAGGCGTTGGCCCGCAACGAGCCGAGTTGCTGGCCAAGCGCGGTATTCACACCCTCGAAGACCTGCTCTCTTATTTGCCGTTCCGCTACGAAGATCGCATCCATTTTTCCAATATAAAAGACATTCAGCCCAATGGTGTCTACACCATTCGCGTGCAGGTCATGAGCGGCCAGGCGGTGCGCACCATGCGCGGGCGCGACGCGGTATTTCACTTGCTGGTGCGCGACGCCAGCGGCCAGCTCCCCTGCAAATTTTTTCACGGCGGTTATCTGGAGGGCCGCCTCAAGCCCGGACAATCGCTGATTCTTCACGGCAAGGCCGAAATCGACAAGCTGCGTCCCGCGCGCCTGGAAATGGTCAATCCGCAAATGGAGATCACCGGCGAGCAGATGGACTCCACCGAAGTTGGCCGCATCGTGCCCATCTATGAAGCCATCGGCACTTTTGGTTCGCGCGCCATTCGCCGCGCCATTTATGCCGCACTGGATCTGATTGATCCCCACCTTCCGGACGTGCTTCCCGCCGAATTGCGTGCGCGTCTCAGCTATCCCTCACGGCGCGAAGCGCTGATCCACACGCATTTTCCGCCGGCCGGCGAATCCATCGAGGCGCTTAATGCGTTCCGTTCGCCCGCGCAGCAACGGCTGATCTTTGAAGAATTTTTCCTCTATCAATTGAGCCTGGCCCTGGATCGCAAGACCACTCGCAAGGAAAATGCCATTGCTTTCCGCCTGCGAGAAGACAATATTCGCGAGGCCTTGAAGCGCATTTTGCCGTTCAAGCCCACTGCGGCGCAGAAGCGGGTGCTTGGCCGAAATCGCCGCCGATTTGGAAAAGCCCGCGCCCATGAATCGGCTGCTTGCAGGGCGATGTGGGCAGCGGGAAAACCATCATCGCTCTGCAAGCCGCGGTCATCGCCATCGAAAACGGCGTGCAGGCCGCCCTCATGGCCCCCACGGAAATTCTTGCCGTGCAGCATTATCTCGCTGCAAAAAGAATTCTGGCGCCCTCCGGCTATCGCGTCGAACTCTTGATCAGCGGACTTAAATTTCGCGATAAGACCGCGGTACTTGACTCCATCCGCACGGGTGAAGCCAAACTGGTCATCGGAACCCACGCCCTGATTGAAGATAACGTCGAGTTCGCGCGCCTGGGTTTCGTGGCCGTGGACGAGCAACACCGCTTCGGCGTGCTGCAACGCAAGCGGCTGATGGACAAATCTCTCGTCCATGGTCACGCGCCGCACGTGTCTGGTGCTTACCGCCACGCCCATCCCGCGCACCTTGTCGCTCACTCTATACGGGGATCTGGATGTATCGATCATCGACGAGTTGCCCCCTGGCCGCACACCCATCGAAACCCGCATGACCACCGAGCCGCATCTGCCGGGAGTTTGGGAATTTCTGCGCCGCGAAGTTGACGCCGGCCACCAGGGCTACATCGTTTATCCGGTGATCGAAGAATCGAAACTTGAATTGAAAGCCGCCATCGAGGAATTCGAGCGGCTGTCCCACGAAGTATTTCCCAAACTGAAACTGGGGCTTTTGCACGGCCGCCTCTCCAGCGAAGAAAAAGAAACCGTGATGCAGCAGTTCCGCAAGAACGAAGTACAAATTCTGGTCGCCACCACGGTTGTGGAAGTTGGCGTGGATGTCCCGAATGCCACCGTGATGGTCATCGAGCATGCCGAGCGCTTCGGCTTGTCTCAGCTGCACCAATTGCGCGGGCGCATCGGCCGTGGCGCGGCCAAGTCGCACTGCATTTTGATGGCGCCGCCGTACATGACCGAAGAATCGCGGGCCCGCCTGGAAACCATGGTGCGTACTGCCAACGGATTCGAAATCGCCGAAACCGACTTGCTGTTGCGCGGCCCGGGCGAATTTTTTGGCACGCGCCAGTCCGGCGACATGGGCTTTCACATCGCCAATCCGCTATTCGCGACCGCGAGTTGCTGGAATTGGCGCGCCGCGAAGCCTTCGCCCTGGCGGACGATCCCCAGCGTGCCGCGAATTACGCGCAGTGCTGCGATCGCTGCCGGAACATTGGCAACGCCGCTATCATCTGGCGCGAATAGGTTGAGCATTGACGGAGAAATAATTATGCGCGTCATCGCCGGAACCTATCGCAGCCGCATACTGAAAAGCCTTAAGGGTCTTGCGCTGCGCCCCACCAGCGACTGTTTACGCGAAACGCTTTTCAACGTGCTGGGCGCCGGTATCGCTGGGCTCGCGTTTTCTCGATATGTTCGCCGGAACAGGTGCGGTGGGAATCGAAGCCCTGAGCCGCGGCGCCGCGCACGTGGCCTTCATCGAAAATCACGCCCCCACGCGCTGCACTGATTCGCAAGAATCTCGCGGCTCTTAAAAGTTCACATTCCGGAGTGACCGTGATTGTCTGCGCGGACGCGATGCGCGGACTCGAAACTGCTAGAGCCAAAGTAATCGCGACCGGGGCTGCCGCTTACGATTACATCTTCATCGATCCGCCGTACGCGCGACCGCTGAAGACTATGCGCGCGTGCTCAAAAAGTCGTCGCCGCGCACACTTTCTCGCGGAAGGAGGCATCGTCATTGTCGAGCATCGCAAGACTTTCGACCTGCCCGAATCGTTTGGTACGCTGAAGCGCGTGCGCCTGCTGCGGCAGAGGCGATGCGTGCGCTGAGCTTTTATCGCCGTGATGAAGTTGCATGCGAATCGGACTTCACGACGCGGATAACCTCTAGAGCAGCCCGTACATCTATCTCCGAAAGCCGCTAAGTGTCTTCTGGAGAAGCGCCAACGAGAGGCGGCCATGACGGGATTCTTGTAGACTCGCGAAAACCGGTAAGGATCGCAATCAGGAAACAAGCAGCACGCTATAATCGAGACGTGCATGTCATTTGGCCAAGCCAGCAATTCATTAAGTCTCTTGGGACACCGCCGCCCTCGCTACTCCGGCGGTCGAGTCACCATCAAAAGAAGGTCCGCAATTCGAAGTCCGCTGGAGCAGCTTTCATCAAAGTTCGGAAGTAGCATGCGCGCGCTGCTGACCGGACCGGCCCGAAGGAAATTTCGCGGGGATTTTTCCGGGATTGTTGGATCGAAGGGCGGGTTCCGCGTCGCCGCGGTGATCGCTGCCGCTCTGTGGCACATTGTTTTTCTTGCTGGCGCCTTGGCCGCAGCCTCCCGCAACGTCCACGCAAAAATCCTGCGCTCGAAAATTTTCAGCTGACGTGGTCCGGTCCGATCAATGATTTCCGCCGCTGAAACTTCCCGGCGCACCGGCCGCAACTCCAGCCCGCGTGGTGACGTGCAAAAGCCTCTCGCTCGCGAAGGTGCCGATGCGTTTCATCCTCGCCAGCGGATTTTCACCGATCCCGCCGCATCCCACTCATCCCCGGCAAACCTTGATCAACACGGCTGCGCCAGCCGTGCCGCCAAAAATTCTTCCCAGCTTGCCTAATATCGTCGTGATGCAAACTGCGGCCGCGCCCGCGAAGCCGCGCATGGAAATCACCGAGCAAATGCTGGCGCAGCTCCGTCCTCGCGAACATCATCCGCGTCGACCGCGAAAGCTGCACCCGCTCCGGATGTGTCCAACGCCGATGGGCTTCCTGCGCGAAATCACGCTGGCCCCGACTGCCAACGTCGCCTGCGCGTCCTAAATTGGAGTTGAATGCTGGCGTCGCGCCTCGGGCGTGGCGGAACAGCGATCCCAAGCTGGCGACGCCGGGCCTGCACCCGAACTCGCCCGGCAGAATTCCTCGAACGCGAACGCTTCCACAGCTCATCGCGCTTTCCGCGAATCCCGGCCCGTTGCTCCCGCGCAGCCACCACAAGGAAATCTCGCCGCACGCGTGTCGATTTCGCCGGAAGGGAAACAACCCGGCGTGTCCCGGCGGTAAATCCCACGGCTAACCCAAACATCAACGGCGGCTCAATGGGTACGCCTGAGAATCGCGGCGGTACAGCCAGCGGCGGTGGCGCTGGGAAGAATGATCCCGCTGTGAGCATCAGCGCGGGCAGCTCCGCTCCAAAGAGTATGTCCGGACTCGGCGGCAATCCGCAGGCAAAGATAGATAATTCGCTGCCTCATGGTCTGGTTCAGAAATTCGATCCGCGCGCCAGAATTGCAGACGCTGCTGAGCGAACCGGCCCGCCGAATTTCGCGGCTTTACCGCCCGGTGCTAAGCCGGAGCAAGCGCTTTGCCGCCAAAAAGATCTACACCATACTAGTGAACATGCCGAATCTCAATAGCGCTACTGGCAGCTGGATCCTGAATTTCTCAGAGCTGCGCAATTCCAATTCAGCGCCCCACGTAGCCTCTAATGACCTCTCCGGCCTCATCGCCAATGAAGAAGAGCGATCCAAAGTATCCGCCCACGTTGATCAATGAGCATGTCGAAGGAGAAGTAGTGCTCTACGCCGTGATTCGCGCTGACGGCTCCGTCGACAGCGTCGAGTTAGTGCGGGGTCTGGATCAGCAGTTGGATGCCAACGCGATGCAGGCTTTGAGCCAGTGGAAATTTCAGTCCCGCGTCGCGCCAAGGCATACCCGTGGACCTTGAGGCCATAGTGCATATTCCGTTTCGCGCCCCGATGGAGCGCTAAGAAAAATTTGCGCGTTACGCTTTGATGGAAATTCCCTTGACAGGAAATGTATCGCTAAGCGGTAATCACGGCGATCAGCTTATCGATATCGCGCTCAGTGTTGAACAAATGCGGCGAAACCCGCACATTGCCTTCTCGTCAGACTTACAAAAATGTTTTCCGCGCGCAATTTCCGATACAGCGCCTCGGTTTTTTCCGGGGTACGCGCGGCGAAACAGGCATACGGCCCGCGGCGCGCCGGATCCAGCGGGCTGGCCGGTACGCAGCGATCTTTCGGCAAGCGTTCAAACATCAGCTCGATCAGCGCCCGATTATGCGCCTCCACAGTTTCAGGTTTCATCCGCAGCACAAACTCCAGCGACACGGCCATAGCCGATAAATTAAAGTAGCTCGCGGTCTCCGCCGAATCCCAACGCCGCGCACCCGCATCCACTTCCGGGTGGCTCATCACCAAAGATCCAAAATGATTTGCGCCTTCCGCAGCGGTCCAGTAAAAAGGGCCTGGCCGCATCTGAGTCATGTGCCGCACTGCTGGCCCAGAAAAATCCCGTGCCATAGGGGCTCAGCAGCCATTTGTATCCGGCGCACACGATAAAATCCGCGCCCAACTGCGCAACCGTCCATGGGGATGCCGCCGCAGCACTGACTGGCGTCCAACAACAACAGTGTGCCTTGCGCGTGACAAGCTGCCGCCAGCCTCCAGCGTCGATCATCGAACCATCGTCAAAGCGTGCCAGGCTTACGGAAACCAGACGGGTCTTCGGTGTTAGCGCCGCGATCAAATCATCCGCGGTTATAAATCGATCGCTGCGGCGCGACGATTTTTAATGTCAGGCCTTCGCGCTCCTCCATCGGTCGCCAGGTCGTGTATTGCAGAGGAAATTCACCCTTGCGCGGTGACCACTTCGTCGCCTGGTTTCCACGTGAGGCCATAAGCCACCGCTGCCATCCCGGTGCTCGCCCCGGTGGTCAGCGCAATTTCGTCGGCTTGCGCGCCGATCAATTGCGCGATCGAAGCGCGAACCCGGTTCGGCACATCGAAATACGCTTCGTCTGGAATGCGGTTGCGGAAATTTCTTCCATTCAATGGCTGCTTGCGCCGCCTTCACCGAGGCCTTGGGCATGGGCGCGTTGCCCGCCACGTTCAGGTACGTCGCATCCTCGAACTCGAACCATTCTTCTCGCCAGTTCGTTTGGGTCAGGGCTTGATGTCGCGGTGGCCATCCATGCCTCCAGGCTCCAAGTGTTTCGTAAGAGTGCAAGGCCGCTAAGTCAACTTCAACATCCAATTTGGGCGGCCTGTAATGGTAATGAACGAGACAGGCATCGCCCGTGTTGCGGATGGTGATCTCGGTGAGAGCCGTGCGGTTCCCATGCCGCTATCTAAAAATGCGTCCGTAACTCGCGAAACGCCGGCAGGATAACCAGCTTTCCCGCTCCCGCCAGAACCGGCTCATGCTCCAGATGCCAGGTGTCCTGGTGCGGTATATATACCGCATTCAATCCAATCTTCATGGCTGGATTGATATCGCTGCGCGGGCTATTGCCGATCATCCAGCCGTGGGTCTTCACAATTTTGTGTTTATGCACCAGCTTTCCGTAAGTTTCATGATCCTTCTCCGGACACGATCTCGATGAACTCAAAAAATCCCTGCAGTCCGGAGCGCTCCACTTTAGCGGCTTGTTCTGCAGGTTCGCCCTTTGCTAAATAAAATCAGCGGTGCCGCTCGGTCAGGATACGCCAGGGTTTCCGGCACGCCATCCATAATCTTCGGCGGCGTGCGCTCCAGCTCCAGCACGCGCTGCTTAATGGTCGCCACCGTCTCGCTGTTAGCCATCTGTTCCGCCAGCTTCATATACGTTTCTTCCAGCGAGCGGCCAAAGCAGCGCACGCCGTAGCCGTACTGGCGGATATTCTTTCGTTCTGTTTCATTCAAAATGTGACGAATATAAGCGCGCGTGTAGCCGCAGGACTCCACCAGGCTGATGAAATCCTCGATCAGCTTTTCAAAAAAGACATTATTTTCCCACAGCGTGTCGTCCGCATCGATCAGTAGCGTGTGCCGTCGCATATCTGAATTCTATATTATGGCATCAGGAGGCTTTGCGCTGGCCCGCGGCCAGTTTCTCCAGCACGCTGCGCGCGGTTTTTTGCAGCTCCCCAAAACGCGTCAGATAAGTTTGAAATTCCTGATTCAGGGCCTGCGCCTCATTCGGTCCCAATTGCGTGCGCAGAATCATGTCGCGGAGTTTTACAGGATGCGGCAGCAGCGCGTCTTCCTGCAATTCTTCCAGGGCCTGTTTCGCATCGTAGTGATACATGCCTGTCTCCAGAAAAGCAGCGGTGCATCATTGTACTCGTTGCGTTGCCAGTGGTGGGCGGTACTGGGTTTCTTGCGGGACAGAATCTTAAGCGGCGGCGGTACAGGGAACAAACTCGTAGCGGTCGATCTTCGCGGCAATGCCGGATTTCCCGTTTTCGCCGGGGTCCACGCGCACAATGATGCCCCGGCACTTGATTTTTACGTCCCCGGATTTCAGCAGGTCTTTCGGCAGCGTGATTATAAACATGATTTCGCGGCCCGCTTCAAAATCCTCTCCTGCAAAAAAATAAAGTCCGCGATAACTCACGTCCCGCATATTTACGGTGAGTTCATCGCCCGCGTGCTCCCAGGGGAGAATACTGAGGGGCAAGTTCATCGTAAATCGACGAGCTTCGCGGCGGTCCGCTGCATTGTCCATAAAGCTCCTCAGGTTGGCTGGAATTCAGAGACCCTAACACCGCAAACGGCAAACTGCAATGCGAAAAATCGAACAGTGAACCCTTAAAATCGGTCGAAATCATTAGCCTACTCGCATATTTGAATCCAGCGCCACTTTGCACTCCCAAGCCTCCGTGACAAGCAGGCGCCGTTACGGTCTAATTTAAGCCAAGACTAATTTATTAGCGAAAGCACATGAGCGAATCACACGATTCGCGAAACTTTTTTCTCCGGCCCTGTCGGCCGCCTGGAAGCCATCCTGTGGACTCCGCGCACGGCGAAGCTGCCGCCACTCGCCGCCCTGGTCTGTCATCCGCACCCTCTTTTCGGCGGCACCATGCACAACAAAGTCGTTTTCCAAGCCGCCAAATCCATCGACGCTCTGGCGCTCCCGGTATTGCGTTTCAATTTTCGTGGCGCGGGTCTCAGCGCTGGAGTTCACGATCGCGGTATCGGCGAGCAGGATGACGTTCGTGCCGCGTCTGCAATTCCTCATCGCTGAGTTCCCGGTGTTCCTCTGCTTGTTGCCGGATTTAGTTTTGGCTCTGTCGTCGGATTGCGCGTGGGATGCCACGGCCCCGGAGGTGACGCAGTTGATTGCCCTGGGTTTGCCCGTGAACAATGTCGACGTATCCTTTCTTCGAAAATTGCCGGAAGCCCAAGCTGTTCGTTCACGGCAGCAACGACGAACATGGCGCCGTCGCAAAAGTCCGAGAACTCGTGCCGAAACTACCGGGCCAGAATCGCCTCGTGATCGTTGAAGGCGTCGATCATTTTTTTCGCGGGCAAGCTGGATGAGCTGAATATTGCCATTACCCAGTGGTTGAAGGAGCGAATCGCCACGACGCGGAAAGTAGTCCGCCGCCGGCTGCTTCCCAATCTAGGCGCTTTCACCGCGCGAAAAAAGTTTGCTGAATTGGTCCACCGTGGCCGTCGGCACGCTTAAGAGTTGCGCATTGCTTCGCGCATGTTCGGCCCTGTGACATTCCCACCAGCGCGGTGGTGATTCCCGGCGCGGAGCGCACAAATTGCAGCGCTCTCTCCGCGTCATTCGACAAGTCCCATAGCTTCGGCCACAAATCCCGGCAGATTGCTCGCCACTTGCCCTTGCAGCAGCGAAGCGCTGGCGATCAGCGTGACGTCCAGTTCATCCGCCGCTTCCATTACCGTGCGCTTGCGCCCCGCAACCATTTGATTTCCCATCGTCAACGCTTCCGTCATCCCCAAATTAAACGGCAATTGCACAAACCGAAAACGGTGCCGGCCTCCGGCAATCTCCTGCGCGATCTGCACCAGTTCGGCGAGTCTGCATGGAGTCGCGCGCCTGCGGTTCCTGTCGGAAAGCGTTCCATGTCGCCACCCCGTAATATTGAATTTCTCCCGCCACGACGGCGGACTCCAGAAACGTAAACGCTTCTCGTATACGTTCGAGAAAATCCGCCTTGGCGAACTTCTCCCAGTTGCGTTTCCGGGATTGTGCAGATAAAATACATCCACGCAGTCCACGCCCATATTTCGCAGGCTGCGTCCCAATTGATTTTTCAGGAACCGCGGGGTCATGCAATGGCCGCCGCCGACAATATCCTTTCGCGCCTAGAATTCCCGGCTGAATGTATTCGCGGAAAGAAATATTCATTCGGATCGCTGGGCATATCGCCATCGGGCGTCAGGTAACCGGCTTTAGTGCATAGAATGAGTTCGTCGCGCGCGATGCCCTTCGTTTTTAACTCCGCCAGCGCCGCGCCAATGCTGCGTTCGCTGCGTTGAAACCGGTAATTGATGGCCGCGTCGATCACATTGATGCCGCTTTGCACGGCTTCCACGATCGCCGCAGTGTAGCCGCGGTCGGTTTTTTCGTCTGGGTTGCCAAGATAAGTCCCGATACCCAGCGAAGAAACGGCGAGCCGCTGCGCGTCGCGAAAATGCCCGTCAGTAGCGTCCGGAAATCGTCGCTGCGTAACGGCGTGTCCCTTCAGCGAGTGGCAAATGTTGTCATCGTGGTGCTCCTGCCTTTTTGAATTCTAAAAATAAATTTCGTAGCGCCGCGAAGTATAGCAGCCTACCGATCGGGCGTCGTTTCAGCATGGGTAAAGATGCATGGGCTGCGCCGGATGGCCATCGTTCATGGAGTGTTTTGTTCGCTTTGTTCCGGTGGCGGAGCTAACAGCCGCGAGCAAGCCCGCAGGATCCTGCGGTATGGCCAGTCCTTTTTCTCCCGAAAGAAAATCTCGCCCGCTCGCGGGTTGCTGTAGAACCATCGCGCCACCAGCCACAGATGCTCGCTCAATTCGCCTTTGGCCGTGCTGCGCATTGTTCAGCGCCAGCCTTAGCCTCCGGTAGCTCGGCCTCAGTTTCTAATTTCGACTGGCAGCATTGAGCGATTGCAGGGTCGACCGATTCGGGTCGAGGTAATTCCGAAAAATTTGCTCCGCGGAGCGCGGCTGGCTGGCAATTTCGCCAAATGGCAGAAAAAACGGCTCGCAAAGCCTGCCACCCTGCACCCGAAACGCCGCTACAACCTGCTCGCCGGCCCCACGCTGCAAAATCACCGCATCCAGAGACTGAATTCGTCGCGCCAAGTCAGGTCGCCCGCGCAGGACCTCGTCCAGCTTCTCGACTTTTTTGTGCAGAGCCGCCGCCCGTTCGAAATCCAGGTCCTCGCTGGCTCGCTCGCGCTCGGCCTTCAAACGACGCGCGCAGCGACGCTCCGCTCAGATTCCAGAAAGTTCACAAATCGCTGCACCTCCGCGTCGTACTCCTCTTTCGAACAGCCCGCGAAGCACGGCGCCAGGCACATTTTCATCTCTGAATACAGGCATCCCGGAAACGTCGGATCGCGCCGTATTTTGATCTGGCAGCGCCGGATTTTAAAAAAATCCAGCGCCCGATTCGCAAATGCCAGGGCTGCGCCGCGAGAGGGAAAGGTCCGTAATAGCTTCCCGCCGACGGCGCTCCGCTGCTATCCACGGAAATGTGCCGCGTCACGTAGCAGCGCGGATAGGCGTTCCGCAGGCTGACCTTTAACACCGCAGGCGGACGCATCCGCAATAAGTCTGCGATAGCGCTCGCGGAAAAAGTTGTTTTGCGTGCTGGTAATACGTGACGTTTGTTCGAACGTGGAGCCTACCGCTCGGTATCTCACGCCGCGCGCAGAGCCACGCAAGTTCAGTCGTTTGCTGTGCGGGATCCGGCGGGCCAAGCAGCCGTTGCAATCGCCGGCGCAAATCCTGCGTGCGAATCAGCAGCGGCTCAGCATTTGGATCATTCAATTCAACAAGGCAAACGGCGGGCTTGGACGGTACGCGGAAAAGAATTCGTCGTCGATGCGCGGCGTCGAATGCGAAGGGAAAAATCCAGATCCAACACGCTCTCAGAATACTACGACTCCAGGGAGATCCACTCCGCTTCTTGGCTTTAAATGCCGAGGGCTCTCGAATTAATTAGCTGCGATCAGGTCACGGACTTTAGCACCCACGAGGCAATCACCAGGCGCTGAATCTCGCTGGTGCCTTCGTAAATTTCCGTGATGCGCGCGTCGCGATAATTGCGCTCCACCGGATATTCGCGGCTGTAGCCGTTGCCGCCATGAATCTGAATGGCTTTGTGCGTCACGCGCGTGGCCATTTCGCTGGCAAATAGTTTGGCTACCGCGGCGTCCATGGCTGAACCGCGCGCCGCTGTCCTGCTTCCACGCGGCTTTGCGAATCAGCAGGCGGGCGGCATCGATCTCCGTGGCCATGTCGGCCAGCATGAATTGGATGGCCTGAAATTGCGAGATCGGATGTCCGAACGCCATGCGCTCCTGCGAATACTTCAGAGCCGCTTCAAACGCGCCCTGCGCGATGCCGGTGGCTTGCGCGGCGATTCCAATGCGTCCGCCGTCCAGCGTCGATAGCGCCACTTTGTATCCTTCGCCTTCGTTGCCGATGCGATTTGCTGCCGGCACTTCGCAATCGGAAAAGACCAACTCGCTGCAAGCCGTGGCGCTGATGCCTAATTTTTTCTCTTCCTTGCCCACGCGAAATCCCGGCGTGCCTTTTTCAATCGACCAGCGCGGTGATGCCTTTTTCTCCTTTGGCCGGATCGGTGTTCACATAAACGATGGCGGCATCGGCAGCGCCGCCATTGGTGATCCATGCTTTCGTGCCGTTGACGACGTAGCTGTCGCCTTTGCGCACTGCTTTGGTTTGCAACGCCGCGGCATTTGAACCCGCTTGCGGTTCGGTCAACGCATAGCAGCCGATTTTTTCTCCGCGCGCGAAGGGCAGAAGAAATTTTTCTTTCTGCTCGGCGGTGCCAAAGCGATGAATCGGATCGCAGTACAGCGAATTTTGCACCGAGAAAATCACGCCAGTGGACGCGCAGCAGCGCGAAATCTCTTCGATCACGATGGTGTAGGCGATGTGATCGAATCCCGCGCCGCCTTCGCTTTCCGGCAGAGCGACTCCCGTCAGCCCCAGCTCCGCCGCTTTCTTGAAAATGTCGCGAGGGAAATGCCCGGTCTCGTCCAGCTCTTTCGCGAACGGCCGCACTTCCGATTCCGCGAATTCGCGGACGCTTTTTTGCAGGAGCAATTGCTCTTCGGTCAGTTGCAGATCCACGTCGTTCTGCTCTCCGCGTTTGCCACTCGCAATCGCTTTAGTCGCACCCAAGAGCTTTACGCAAGCGCTCATAAGTCGTATGCAAATCTTCCGGGTGCACTCGCGTCTCGCCCGTTACGGTCATAAAGTTGGTATCGCCAAACCATCGCGGCAGCGCATGCAGATGCAGATGCCCGGCGACACCCGCGCCGGCGGCTTGTCCGAGGTTCATACCCATGTTCATCCCGTCGGGTTTGTAGTTGCGCTACGAAGGCCTTCTCGACCCGCTGCGCCAGCTGCATCATCTCCAAGAGTCTCGGCGTCGCACAATGCCAATTCGCCGACGTGCGCATACGGAACGATCATGACGTGCCCGGAAGTGTAGGGATAGCGATTGAGGATGACGAACACTTTTTTGCCGCGATAAACGATCAGCGCCGCCGCGTCATCGTTGCGCGCAAGGCGTCGCAGAAAATACAACTCGGGCTGTTTCTCGTCATCGGCTTGTGCGATGTATGCGTAGCGCCACGGCGACCACACGTAATCCATCAGCGCATTCCTCGGGAAAAGACGCTACACGGTAACGCACTGCGCCACAGGGCATAACGCACAATAGCGTTTACGTCGACGAGCAAGCTAACCTAGCCGCAACGCGCATGATAATAACTTTAGGAGAATTGGAATGCCGTGGACGCGTGATCCGCACTGTTCAGGAAGGGTCGACGTCGCCGGCGCGGAACTGGCAGGTACGCCGGCAGCAGCGGATCCGCTGGTTCCGGAGCGGCGCCCGTCGGAGTTATTAACGAAATCCTTCAGTTCTTTACTGGGCTTGAAGAAGGGAATTTTCTTTGGCGGCACATCGACCTTGGCGCCAGTTTTTGGGTTGCGTCCGATGCGCCCGCGACGTTGGCGGGTGCGAAAGCTTCCAAATCCGCGAATCTCGATTTTGTCGCCTTTTTGCAAGGCGTCAATGATGCTCTCGAAAATGGTTTCGACGATGGTCTCGGACTCCTTGCGCGGGAGTTCCGAGATGCGCAGGACCTCTTCGATCAGGTCGGCCTTCGTCAACGTAGGATGCTTGGTCATAATCCCTATGCCTCTTAGCCCGGCGGAGAACCAGCCACCGAAGCTTCCTGACCGCTATTGCGGTCCGCCCAAATCGGTGTTTCAAAACGGTTTAGGGCAAACTGCCGCCGTCCCGGATGCACCCTTCCTATCATTAAAATGGCCCGCGGTAAATGAAATTGTCCAGGCAGGTGAGGTTGTTGACCGTTTGCGGCCTATGACCTAGCGGCCCAGTTTTGATTTGAGCGCGTCGCCGATCGTCGCGGTCGACGAAGACTTTCGACGTGGAAGTCGACTTGTACTGATCGATCTCCCGTCGCTCCTGTTGCTTCACCGCTGCGCGGTAGCTAAGTCCAATGCGTCGCGTCTCCGGGCTGATCTTGACGATCTTGAAATCGTACTCTTTGCCCGGCTCCAGCGGCCCCGCGCTCTTCAGCGGTCCGGTGGAGGTGCGATGCATCGGCGCAGGTCCTTCATCGCGCCGGCGCTTGTGCTCCTCGATCTCGGTGTTGTGGCATAAGCGCTTCGATGTTCTCGCCCAGTTCCACGAACGCGCCGAACGTGGCGATGCGCGAAACTTTGCCCTTCACGATCTGGCCCACCTTGTGCTGCTTGAACCAATCGCCCCAGATATCGTTAACCTGCTTGATGCCCAGCGACACGCGGCGGTTTTCGGGATCGATCTTCAAAACTTTGGCGGTAACGTCTTCGCCCTTCTTGAAAACCTCGTGCGGATTTTTCACTCGCCCGGTCCAGCTCACGTCGCCGACGTGCACCAGCCCGTCGAAGCCGTCTTCGATTTCCACGAACGCGCCAAATTCCGCGATATTGCGAATCTTGCCGGTGACCACAGTGCCCACCGGATATTTTTCCGCGGTGACCATCCAAGGATCGGGCTGCGCCTGCTTGATACCCAGGGAAACGCGGCGGTCGCTGGGCTTGATGTCCAGCACCACCACATCCACTTCGTCGCCGACTTTCACGAGTTTCGACGGATGCGTCGGCTTTTTGTTCCAGCTCATTTCCGAAACGTGTACCAGTCCCTCAATGCCTTGTTCCAGCTCCACGAACACGCCGTAATCCACCACGCCCACGACTTTGCCCTTCACTTTGCCGCCTGCGGGATATTTCTCCGAGGCGTTCACCCAAGGATCGGGAATGAGTTGTTTCAGTCCCAGCGAAATGCGCTGCTTGTCCTTATCGAACTTCAGAATGACAACGTCCAGCTCCTGGTCCGGCTTCAGCATGTCGGAAGGATGCTTGACGCGTCCCCAGCTCAAATCCGTCAGGTGCAGCAGCCCGTCGATTCCGCCGAGGTCCACGAACGCGCCGTATTCGGTGACGTTTTTCACGTGGCCGTGAACGGTCTGGCCTTCTTTCAGCGATTCCATCAGCTCCGCGCGCTTCGCGAGTGACCTTCTTCCAGCAGCGCGCGCCGGCTGACCACCACATTGCCGCGGCGGCGGTTCAGCTTGGTGATGCGCACGTCCAGTTCCTGGCCCATCAAATCGTCCAGGTTCGCCGTCGGCCGCAAATCGTATTGCGAGCCCGGCAGAAACGCGCGCACGCCGATATCCACGACCAGGCCGCCCTTGATGCGGTCTACCACTTTGCCCTTGACGGTTTCTTTCGCTTTGAACGCCGCTTCCAGCTTTTCCCAGGTCCGGCGGCGCAGAACTTTCTGATAAGACAAAATCTCGAAGCCGTCTTTGCGCTCACCGGTGCGTTGCACTTCAATTTTGCCGTTGGGCTCAGGGCGCGGAATTTCCGTCTCCGAAAATTCCGCCGCGGGGATCAAGCCTTCGGTCTTCTGCCCAGTGTCCACCACCACGCCATGCTCGGTGTAAGCCACTACGGTTACTTCAATAATTTCGCTTTGCGACGCGGCTTCCTGCTTTTCGTCGTACTGCTCCATCAACTTGCTCATCTCTTCTGAGCCGGCCGCTTCATCGGCCGCGCGCCGCTTCGGCGACTGCCGTCGCACTGTTCGCGCCATCGGCGCTACCCGAGTGGGAGCCTTGCCTTGGGAGTACTCAGATCGCCCGAGCTACCCGCCGGCGTCTGAATGTTGCTCTCGGATCGTTTGCCACCGGAATCGCCGTCAGCCTGCGGCATTACCGCCGCGTGCTCGTCCGCAGGTGCGCCGCCATCGCTACCTTCGCCGGTCGAACCGGACCATCGTGACCGGTAGCTCCACCGGTCGCGGAGCCACCGTCTTGGTGCTGTCCCTCGTTAACTTTATTTTTCTCTTCGGTCGCCTCATGCGTAGCCGAATTCGCGTTGCTGTTCACGTCGGGCACTGCGTTTGGGCTTCCGTTGCGGCGAGCGGCAGCTGCCGCACCGTTTCCGGTATTCGTTGGGTTGTCGTGGTCGGGAAACATGGTTGTAGGCCTCCGGGATAAATATCCCTGTTTAGTCGAAAAAATTCCTTGCGAGATCCTTACTTGGATAGCCGTGCAAGGAGGTGGACCGTTCAGTTGGTCGCTAAGGAAAAAGTGCCGCGGGCGTCACTGCAAGCACTGCCAGAACTGCTGGAATTGTCACGAGGAACGCCGCAACCCAGCCAAAAGCATACTCGCCGACTCAACTCCCTGTCAATCAATCGCCTGCGGCCCTAACTGCGGCCCTGCCCGGGAAACATAGCCTTAGCTTTGCGCCCGCCCCGCTTGGGTGCGCTCGCGGCGGAAATCCGGCGCCGTCACCTCGATGGTCCGGCACATTTCATACAGCCGGGATCTCATTCTGCTTCCAATCCGCTGCTCCAGGGTATCCTCACGCGCGGCTGGAATCATCCTACCGCCCGGCAAGCGCGAGGGCTCGCCTTCGGACACTGGATTATCCACATAGTTGGTCGTGATCAACGTCGTGCGATTCTCGTTGTAGCGCGCGTTCAGCACGATCCCCACAATGTCGCGCACCCAATCGGAAGGCTTGGTCGCCCCTAGATCGTCCAGCACCAGAATTTCCACGTTGCGGATCGGTTCCAGGATGCCCATCTCCGTGGATTCACTGGCCGGCGTTATAACTCCCCTGTATTTCCTTCAGCAATTCGCGATAATCGCAAAACAGCCCCGCGTGCCCTCGGCGGATTAGTTCTTTCAACGCCGCGACCGCCAGGTGCGTCTTGCCCACGCCGGAAGGTCCCATCCACAGCAAGCCTTTTTCCGCGCCGCTGGGATAATCGCGCACGAATCCCTGCGTCAGCATTTTGGCCTGCTTCATGGATTGCGCATGTTGCGGCAGGTACGTTTTTCCGTCGGTCAGATCCGGCACATAGCTCTCAAAATCGCAATGCTCATAGCGTTTGGGAATGCGTGCCCGCTCCATCACTCGCGCCGCCCGTTCCTGCATCCCGCAATCGCACGCGGTCGCCACTAGTCCCGGGCGTGCCATCCACGCGCTTCCCCAGCCGCCACCCGGTCCCTCTGCACAGCGGACAATTTTCTATCGTCATTTCTTTCTGAGTGCCGCACGCTTGACTATCGATGGTGCAGTCCTTGGCTTTCCTTCTCGCCCAGCATACGAGCCCGCGCCCGCCGCGGCAAGCCGCCGGCCATCGCCGCGGAAAGATCGTAGTCTTCCCTCAAAACCCCCAATAGGCAGCTCGCTATCCCAGCTGCACTCCACAAGTCTGAATTCCCATCACCAGAAATTCATCCATGCGGGACACCGGCTTATTTCTTTCCGACAATCTTTCCTGTGGCATTCCCACAGAAGCTGAGGTATGCTCATGTGGTCATCGCACATGAGAAAGGTTAAACTCTTGCCTCCTAGTAAGCTCGACCTCCTCCAAGGCACTCTCGACCTGATGGTCCTTCAGACCCTCACCACCATGGGCTCGCTGCACGGTTACGGCATCGCACGTCGCATCGAGCAGGTCAGCGGCGACACGGTCTTGCTGAACCAGGGCACTATCTACGCTTCGCTTGTCCGCCTCCGGCAACGTGGTTGGATTTCCGCGGAATGGGGCGCTTCCTCCAACAATCGCAAGGCCAAGTTCTACTCCATCACCAGGAAAGGCCGCGCCCATCTTTCCGAGGATGTCACCTACTGGGAACGGCTCTCCAGCGTGATGAATCGCGTGCTCGCCATGCAAAGAGCGGAAACCGATGATTAACCGCCAACGCCAGTTTTTCCAACGCCTCAAATCTCTATTTCGCAAAACGCAGTTGGACGCCGAACTCGACAACGAGATGGCCACTCATCTGGAATTGGCCACGGACGAAAATATTCACCGCGGCATGACTCCCGAAGACGCTCGCCGCCAAGCCCTCGTTCGTTTCGGCGGCGCCGAACAGGCCAAAGAGCGCCATCGCGAAGCGCGCTCGCTCCCCTTCCTTGACGCCTTCGCCCAGGACTTCCGCTATGCTTTGCGCACTTTCTGGCGGGACCGAAGCTTTGTAGCGATTGCCGTTCTCCTTCTTGCCCTCGGCCTTGGCGCCAACATCGCGGTCTTCAACGTCGTGAATACCATTCTCTTGCGTCCGCTTCCGCTGCGCGATTCGCAGCAATTGGTCTTCATTGCCGGTGCCGATGGCAAGAGCGGCATGTCCAGCCTCACGTATTCCATCGACGCCTACGATGACTTTCTTCATCAAAACAGTTCTTTCACTGATGTCACCGGCTACTTCGCGTTCTCTACCAGTAACAACTCCAAGCTCAACCGCAACGGAGACACGTTGCCCGTCAGTTCGTTGGGTGTAGTCGGCAACTTCTTTCCCGTCCTCGGCGTTCAGCCCTCACTGGGCCGCTCCTTCACGCCAGACGAGTGCCAGAAAAATAGTCGCTCCGTCGTTATTCTCAGCCATGCTTTCTGGCGTCGCCAGTTCGCGGCTGACCCGTCCATCGTTGGGCAAGCCATTACTCTGGACAACAAACCGGTTACCGTGGTCGGCATTCTTGCCCCTTCCTTCGACTTCGGCTCGGTATTTTTACCTGGAGCGAAAATCGACGTTTTTGTCCCTACTATTCTTGAGGACATGCGCGATTGGGGCAACACCCTGGCGCTCATCGGACGCCTCAAGCCCGGCCTCACTTTGCAGCAGGCGCAGGCTGACGCGGACATTGTCTTCCCTGGCGCGCATTTCAGCCTGGAGCATCCTGAACGCGGGGGGGCTTACACTGGACGCCTGATCGACCTCAAGGAATACCTGACCGGCAGGCTGCGGCGTTCGCTCTTGGTGTTATGGGCTGCGGTAGGTTTGATTTTGTTGATCGTGTGCGTAAATCTTGCCAATTTGCTGCTCGCTCGCTTCGCCGCCCGCAGCAAGGAATTCGCCATGCGTCGCGCTCTTGGCGCCGGCCGCGCGCGTCTCATTCAACAGCTCCTTACCGAGAGTCTGCTGCTTACCTGTGCCGGGGCATTCTTCGGCGTGTTTCTGGCCTGGGGCCTCACGGCCTATCTCTCCCACCAGGGCTCCATTACCCTTCCGCTCCTGAGCAGCCTCAGGATGGATGGGGCCGCGGTTCTCTGGACGGTCTTGGTTTCCTTCGTCGCCGTCCTATTCTTCGGCCTCGTTCCCAATCTCAAGATATCCGTTGGCAACCTTCAGGACGCCATCAAGGACTCCGGGGCTGGCATGACTCACGGCAAGCAGCATGACCGCCTGCGTTCCCTGCTGGTGATTTCTGAACTTGCCTTGGCTTGTGTTCTGTTAGTTGGCGCGGGGCTGTTGTTAAGGAGTTTCTTGCACGTCCTGGACGTCGATCTCGGCTTTCAGCCCAGTCGTGCCGCCGCTATCACCGTGGACTACGAAGACGAAGACAAGCCCGCCAAACGTAGCGCCGTACTGCAAGAAATCCTTGCCCACGTCAAAGCTATTCCCGGTATCGAAGCCGCCGGCATTTCCGACAATCTTCCCCCTCGATCGCAATCGCGCCTGGGGCTTGTCGGCCAAAGGCCGCGATTTTCGCCAAGGAGAGTTGCCCGGGGCTTTTTTGTACGTGGTCACTCCTGGATACCTTGACGCCATGGGCATGCGCTTGATCGCCGGCCGCGATTTTACCTGGGCGGACTCCCCCGATAGCCAGCCTGTCGTCATCGTGAATCGCACCGCCGCGAATTATCTATGGCCCGCTCGGGACCCTGTCGGCCAAATCGCCCTGATCAACGACAACGAAGCTCGCGTCGTGGGCGTTATCGACGACGTTCGCGAGAGCGGTATCGAAGATCAGCCTGGCTGGCAAATGTATCTGCCTTCCACGCAGAGCGGTCCGGTGGGGGCCGAGCTGGTTGTGCGCACCAAGCTTCCTCCACGAGTCCTCTACTCCAGCGTCATGCATACCCTCCGGGCCATAAATCCCGGTCAGCCCGCCACCTCTTTCCGCGACATTCAGGAACTTGTAGATCACGCCGTCTCCCCGCGCCGTTTTTTTGTATCGCTGGTTGGCGCGTTCGCCGCTCTCGGGCTCATGCTCGCGTCGCTGGGCATCTACGGGGTCATTTCCTACTCCGTCTCCCGCCAGACGCAGGAAATCGGCATTCGCATGGCTTTAGGCGCCACTGCCAGCCGCGTGCAACTCGGCGTGCTGAATAGAACTCTTCGTCTCGCGACCGTGGGCATCGCCCTCGGCACTTTTGCGTCTTTCATCGTCGCCAGGGCCATTGCCTCTTTGCTTTACGCCACCGATCCGTCCGACCCGCCCACCTTCGCCGCCACCATCCTTATACTCAGTGCCATAGCTCTTCTCGCCGGCTACATCCCCGCACGCCGCGCCTCTCACATCGACCCCATGGCTGCTCTGCGCGTCAACTGATTCTCAACGGATCGCGACTGTGCCTGGGGTCTCTGCTGTCCGAGTGACCTCCTGTTATACGTTCGATCGAGCCAGTCTAAGGTGCATTAGCGCCTATGTTGCCTTAAATGGATTTTTATCGCGCCGATCTAGACCGCTTGGCAATGCTAAGCTTGGGTCAGGCAGGAAAAATCATGAAGCGCATCGAAAAGAGTAACAAGTCTGAATCCCGGGTCCCCATCGGTCTCCAGGTTCGCCGAGAAATTCTCGCCTGGTTTTGGGTTGGGCTGGTGTCTCTGCTGATCAACGGCACCATCGGCCAGGCCCGCGTGATTCCTTCCGGTTCGATGGAAAAGACTCTGCTCGTCGGCGACCACCTGATTATGAGCCGCATCGGCTATGACGCCGGGGTACCCTTCACCAACTGGCACGTTCCGCTGTGGCGCAACCCCAAGCGCCAGCAAATGATAATTTTTACCCCGCCTTATGCTCCGGGACAAACCGATCTGGTCAAGCGGGTCATCGGCATGCCCGGCGACTTGGTCGATTTTCGCAGCGGCGAGGTGTGGGTAAATGGACAGAAGCTGGCTGAGAATTACACCACTGGCCCCACGGAACCGGCGCCCCCGGGCCATGCCCCGGAAGGATTCGCCAGTGTCAAATTTCCATACCACGTTCCCGACAATTGTTATTTTGCGATGGGCGACAATCGCGGAAATTCTTACGATAGCCGCTTCTGGGGTTGCGTCCCGCGCGAAGACATTATCGGCACACCAGTGCTGATTTATATGTCCCTCGACGCCAACTCCGACGCCTGGCAACCCGGCGAAATTGGCGAGCGCGCCATGGCTTACGGCAACGCCTTGCTGCACCCCGGCACGGTGCGCTGGAAGCGCCTGCTGCACACCTTCTAGACCATCCGCAGCAACGCAACGATTCTGCAAGCTAGACAATTGAATTCAATTTTGGGACCCGGACTCAGGAACAACTTCGCACGTTACGCGGCACCGCTCGCACAATAGCGTGGCGCGATCCCGCATCCGGCGCCCGGGAAGCCACGCGAGCCAGTTCCTGCTGCACCACTTGCGCAAACTCGCCCATCTGGCGTTCCATTTCCATCATTTTTTCGCGCATGTTCAGAATAATTTCGATGCCCGCAAGATTCACGCCCATGTCTCGCGCCAGCGTCAAAATCACGTCCAGCCGCTCAAGGTCGGAGTCGGTATATAGCCGCGTGTTGCCTTCCGAGCGCGAAGGCTTCAGCAATCCCACGCGTTCGTACAAACGCAGCGTTTGCGGATGCAATTTATAAAGCTCCGCCACTGCGCTGATCATGTAACCGGCTTTAGCCCGTTTTTTAGCTTTGGGCGGCATGGCTTAGACACCCGCCTTGCTGAAAATATTTGCCGCGGATCTTCTGGCGCCAGCGTTTCCAATTCTTTCATTAGCGTGCGCACGCGCTCGTCAGTCGGTTTCGGCACCACCACTTGAATCTCCGCGTATTGATCGCCGCGCGTCCCATTGCGCGCACCCGGCACGCCTTTTTCTTTCAGGCGCAGAGTCTTCCCGCTGTTCGTTCCCGGCGGAATACGTACCAGTGAGCGGCCGTCGATAGTGGGCACTTCGATCTTCGCGCCCAAGCGTAGCTTCCGCAACGGTCACGGGAATCTTGGTGTACAAATCATCGCCGCGCCGTTCGAAAAATTCATGGGGCTTCACCAGCATCCGCAAATACAAGTCTCCGGCCGGCGCTCCCATGGTTCCGGAATTGCCTTTGCCCGGTACCCGTAGGCGCGCTCCGCTGGTTACCCCCGCTGGAATGCGCACATCCACCGTCTCGGTTCGTCGTACCCGTCCTTCGCCATTGCAGGTGCGGCACATGGTGCGCAGTTTTCCGGTACCCCCGCAGCGCGTGCACGGCACGTTGAAGCGCATTTTCCCGGCGGCCTGCTGGACCGTGCCGGTCCCGCCGCACGCCGTGCACGTTTGCGGTGAGCCCACCGCGCCGGTTCCGTGACAAGTTTCGCAAGTATCCATGCGCGTGATGGAAAGCTTTTTCACCGCGCCGCGCACCGAATCCCAGAAATCAATCTCCACCTGGTATTCCAGGTCTCCGCCGGGTTCCTGCTCCGGCTCCATGCCGCCGCCCCGCCCGCCTTTAAAAAATTGGCTGAACAAATCGCGGAAACTTCCGCCGCTGCCTGCGGGACCGGCTCCTGAGCCCCCGCCACCGCCAAAATCAAATCCGCCAAAATCAAAATTTACGCGCGCGTCGTCCGGATCATCGCTGTGCGCCGACGGAAGGTCCACCGCCCTGCGGCAGGTTGTCGCTATAAAAGCCGTACTGGTCGTACATCTGCCGTTTCTTGGCGTCGGACAGAACGTCATACGCTTCCTGCAGTTGTTTGAATTTTTCTTCCGAAGATTTATCGCCGGGATTCAGATCGGGATGGTATTTGCGCGCCAGTTTGCGAAAGGCGGTTCGAATATCCTTGGTGTTGGCCTTCTTCGGCACCCCAAGCAATTCGTAATAATCGGTTTTTGATGTCTGTGGCCATTGGTGTTGAATCTTTCGTCGAACCTCAACGAACTGCGTTTGCCACTAAATCTTTGCTGCAAAAAATACCCGGCCTACTCCGTCTTTCGAACGAAGCAGGCCGGTTATGTTTGTTCGCTCGCGAAGGTCCGGCCCGCGCGGAGTAACTCTCCGCACTTTCCTTCTTCGCTGAGCTCGGCGGTTAATTGGGACGCTTGCTCTCGTCCACGTCCACGTATTCAGCGTCAATCACATCGCCCGGCTTGTTGCCTTGCGGTCCACCGGCCGAACCTGCACCCGCGCCAGCTGCTCCTCCCTGAGCGCCCCTGCGCCCGCGCCTGCCGCGCCTGCTTGTTCCGCTCCGCCAGCCGCCTGCGTCGTCTTGTAGAGTTCTTCAGCGATTTTGTGCAGCGAGCGTTCCAGGTTTTCCGTTGCGCCGCGCAGTTTGGCTACGCCGCCTTCATTGATGGCTTTCTTGGCCTCTTCGATAGCGGTTTCCGCGGTCTTCACGTCCGCTTCGTTGAGCTTCTCGCGATTCTCGCGGATCATCTTTTCCGACTGGTACAGAATGCCGTCCAGGCGATTGCGCGCCTCGACTTCTTCCATACGCCGGCGATCGTCCTCGGAGTGCGATTCCGCCTCCACGCGCATCTTTTCGGCTTCTTCCTTGGTCAAGCCGCTGGACGCGGTGATGGTGATCTTCTGTTCCTTGTTGGTGGCCTTGTCCTTGGCGCTCACGTTCAGGATGCCGTTGGCGTCGATGTCAAAAGTGACTTCGATTTGCGGCGTGCCGCGGGGTGCTGGCGGAATTCCATCCAGCTTGAATTTGCCCAGCGAGCGGTTATCGTTCGCAAATTTGCGTTCCCCCTGCATCACGTGAATTTCCACGCCCGGCTGGTTATCCGCCGCTGTCGAATAGGTCTCCACTTTGCGCGTCGGGATAGTGGTGTTGCGCGGAATCTGCACGGTCATGACTCCGCCCAAAGTTTCCACGCCCAGCGAAAGAGGTGTGACGTCCAGCAGCAGGATGTCCTTTACGTCTCCGGCCAGCACCGCGCCTTGAATCGCCGCGCCCACCGCGACAACTTCATCCGGGTTCACGCCCTTGTGCGGTTCTTTTCCGCCGAAGAACGTCCGCACCAGTTGCTGTACTTTCGGAATGCGCGTCGATCCGCCTACCAGCACGACTTCTTGTATGTCGCTCGGGGACATCTTGGCGTCTTCCAGAGCCATGTTTCACCGGCTTCATGGAGCGCTCCAGCAGTTCATTCATCAATTGCTCGAGTCGCGTGCGCGTCAGCTTCAGTTGCATGTGGATCGGGCCGCTCGCTCCGGCAGTGATAAACGGTAGGTTGATCTCCGTCTCCATCATCTGCGACAGCTCGATTTTGGCCTTTTCCGCCGCGTCCTTCAGCCGTTGCAGCGCCATGCGGTCCTTGCTCAGGTCAATGTTGTTTTCTTTCTTGAACTCTTCGATCAACCAATCCACGATTTTTTGGTCAACGTCATCGCCGCCCAGGTGGGTGTCGCCGTTGGTGGACTTCACTTCCACCACCCCGGCGCCAACTTCCAGACGGAAATATCGAAGGTGCCGCCGCCCAGGTCGTAGACCGCAATGGTCTCGTCGCTCTTTTTGTCCAAGCCGTAAGCCAGTGCCGCTGCCGTCGGCTCGTTGATAATGCGCACCACGTCCAGCCCGGCAATTTCGCCCGCTTGTTTCGTGGCTTGCCGTTGCGCGTCGTTAAAGTACGCGGGAACCGTGATAACCGCCTTGGTCACCTTTTCGCCCAGGAAATCTTCCGCGGCGGACTTCAGCTTCCCCAGGATCATTGCGGAAATCTGCGGCGGGCTATACAGCTTGCCGAAAATTTCCACGCGCGCGTCATCGTGCTCGCCCTTTAACTACCTTATAGGGGATGCGCTTGGTTTCTTCTCCCACTTCGTCGAAGCGTCGGCCCATAAAACGCTTGATCGAATACACCGTATTCTCGGGATTCGTCACCGCTTGCCGTTTCGCCACTTGTCCTACCAGCCGCTCGCCGCCCTTCGTGATCGCCACCACCGAAGGGGTCGTGCGCGCGCCCTCCTGGTTGGGGATGACCACCGGCTCGCCGCCCTGCATCACGGCGACAACCGAGTTGGTCGTGCCCAGGTCGATTCCAATAATCTTACTCATCTGTCATGGCCTCCGTATAAGCCCGATAAGCTTCAGATCCGTGGAGCACTGCTAAGTTCCCAAGCTTCAAATCTCGTCAGATACTTCCGGTCAATCAGCTCGGCGCACAGTATATATATTGAGTGTATCATTGTCAAGTATTTGTTATTCTTTTTATAACTAAAGTATTTACAATAACTTGACACGCCATCTCACCTTCTTTGAAGCTTGAGTCACAAGCTGCCTATTTTCCGCACCGGACCCCCCAGCCACGCATCCATTTCGCTATTCCAGGGTTCTATATACACGAGTTGGAAACGCTCCGTATTTTCTGGCTCCCCTAGCCGTGACCTTCTTGAAGATTCGCGGTAATATGGAAAAAAGCGGTTATCGACAGTAAAGCGTTCGACGGAGGAACATCTTGACTCGCAAGCGTTCAGCTTTACGTAAAGTCGCCGTGCCGTTCCTGAGGTGTCCTGGGAGCCTTATGCATCGGCTTGGTTCTCATGGCCATGGCCGCCCCGCCACAGACCCCGGGTGCCGTCAGCGATGTTGATGCCCACAAAGCCTTTGGCTCCAAGAACGCCCCACTGGTCCTCGAAGTATTCAGCGACTTCCAATGTCCGGCCTGCAAAACCCTGTACACCACCACCAACCGCCAGTTGATGGACAACTATGTGACCACCGGCAAGGTGTACCTGGTACACCGCGACTTCCCGCTGCCGATGCATACCCATTCCATGGTCGCCGCCGAATACGCCCGCGCCGCAGCGCAGCTCGGCAAAAATGAGCCTGCCGAGCAGGCTTTGTTTCAAAATCAGGAAAAGTGGGAGACCACCGGCGATGTGGACGGAACGTTAGCAGCCGTCCTTTCCCCAGCGGAAATGACCAAAATTCGCGCCCTGGTAAAGGGCGGCACCCTCACTCCGCTCATTGAAAAAGACAAGGCGCTCGGAAATTTCTATAACGTGAATCAAACCCCTACGACCATCATCCACGTCAACGGGCAAACCTACCCGGTGGTGGGCGTCCAAAGCTACGCCGTGCTGCACCAATTTCTGGACCAGTTGCTAGGCCAGAAGTAACTGCAGCTGATCTGGCGATCCCGGGACCGCAGGCACTTTTGGCGGTTGAGATCTACCGCCAAATGGGCGGCGGCCGAAAATCTTCTGCTAGAATAATCGCCGCGAGAAAAACAGCTTGCTACAGTCCAGCCCACTCAACGCCCGTCGCCTGGTTATGTGGATCGGCCGACTGCTGCTGGGCCCCATTTTTATCTACGCCGGATATTCGAAAGCATTCTTACCCAATCACACCTATTGGCCGTATTTTTTCCTGAAATTTTCAATTTCCACCAACCTCGCGAACTTCGCCCTGCAGGTCCAGGCGTTTAAACTACTGCCTGACTGGGGAGTTCAGTGCGTCGCCCACACCCTGCCATTTGCGGAAATTGCGCTGGGCTTGCTGGTTCTCATCGGATGGAAGCTGCGCATTTGGGGCACGTTCCTCACCGCCATCATGCTGGGCTTTTTCGTTGTAGTTTTGCGTGCCTATCTTTTGCACATGGAAATAAATTGTGGCTGCTTTGCAACCCCTGAGCCCATCAACCTGCAGAAAGTTTTGGAAGACGCCGGCATGTCCGCTCTAGCCCTGATGATGACCGCCTTCGCTTACGTCGAAGCGCGCAAGCCGCACCCTTGGGCGGCCGCCACGCCCGAACCTGAAACCGCTATCTGATCCGTGAGCCTGCTCGTTTTATAGCGCCGTCACTTCCATACGGGGTGACCATCAGTGGCGGACTGATTTAATCCATGCCAGCCAACTTTGCTTGGTTTACGTTTGACTCGCCTCAATTATGCGGACATGCGCTTCAAAACCTCCGCCAGCGCGCGCAAACGTTCCGCGTCCGCCGCAGTTTTGGCGCTTCCGGCGCTCTTTTCCACATCCGGAGCCATCTTCTTCAGCTTGGCCAGCTTGCCTTTATTCATGTGCGAGCTTCCGCGCTTTGAATGGCGCTTTTGCAAAGCTGAAAGTTGCTCCGCCGGCATCGCTTGCGAACGCGACAACTGGTCGACGTATGCCTTGGCTACGACCAATTTCGCGGGCCACTCGATCTTCTGCTGATTTTGCACATTCAGTTCATCCACCCGAACCGTCTTGGCTGCATCGATTTCGTTCTGCGTCAGGAATTTGTCGGGTACAACTCCAAAACGTCCAGACCGCGCGCAATCTCCGACGCATAGACGTAGCCGTTGTACCAGTACGCGGACCAGTCGCCGCCCAGCACCAGCATCTTCGGATCGATCGGCCCGCGATCGAAGTAGGCAATTTCGAACGGATGCATCGGGTCGGTGAAATCCACCACCGAGATGCCGCCCTGATACCAGGCCTGCACTTCGATATCGCGGCCGGGAACAGGAATCAGCGAGCCGTTGTGCGCCACGCAGTTCTCCGTGTCTCCTTGCGCCGCCGGCAGTTTGTAATAGTTCGCGAAAGTCAGCTTGTTGTCCTTCAGATCGAAGATCGCATCCGCGCCCCATTTGTTCGGATCGTTGGCGCGGCACCGCGCTCCCAGACCGCCGCCCCACTCGTCCGTAAACACCACTTTGCTCCCGTCGTTCGAGAACGAAGCCGAGTGCCAGTAGGAATAATTCGGATCGTTCACCGCATCCACACGCTTGGGATGAACTGGATCCTTAATGTCCAGCAAAATTCCATTTCCCGAGCACGCCCCCGCCGCCAATCCGATCGCCGAGTACACCGTGATGTCGTGGCACTGGTTCGTGTCTCCGCTTGCTCTGGCCCTTGGCTTGCCGTGCGTGCCGCCGTTATTCAGTCCGTTCATCGCCCCGGTACGCGCATCGATGAACACTCGCGGGCTGGACACCACTTTGGCATCTTGCGGCGCAGCCACCGGAACCTTGATCACGTCGATTCGGAACAACGCGGTGTTTGGATCTTTCTCCGGCGTTTCACCAGAGCATCCAGCCAGTTCTTCCGCTTGCCGCACAAAGAGGTCCCCGACACGTAGATGTAAACATTGTCCTTGTCGTTCGGATCCTGACACCAGCGTGTGCGTATGCGATCCGCGGCAGGTCTGCACCGCTGCGACTTGTTTCGGATTTTTAATGTCGGAAATGTCGAAGATTCTTACGCCGCGGAAGCGGTCTTTCTGTGCAGCCGGCGGTTGATGTTTCTTTTGCTTCGCAATTGTCTCCTTCGCGTTGTCCTTGTCGGCGTCGCCCGCTGCCGGAGGTTCCGGCGGAAAGCCCTGCACGCCGCAATCCAGGCGGCCATTCGGCATTTCCACCGACATGAACAGCAGGTTTTTGTACACCGACACATCGCCTTGTCCGCCGGGGCACACCAGCGAAGTCAGCGGCATGGTGTTCGCCGGATTGGAAATGTCAAAAATATTCACGCCATAAAAGTTTCCCTGGAAAAGGTGATTGCCCTGGAACGCCAGATCCGAGTTGGCGAAACGCCAGTTGCCGCGATCACCAGATGCAGCGGCTTCGGAATTTTGGCGCTCATCTTGCCCATGCCCATTTGGCCAATCACTTTTCTGCACCTTGGGATCTTCGGGATCGTCCGTTCCCAGCTGAAAGGCCGCGGGCTTCTTTACCAAGCGCAAGATGCTTCATGCCCATCGCGGTTTCTCCGGCGTCATACATTCCCGGCTTCAGTTTGGCGCGCGGATCGTTGATGTCCGAACCCCTCATTCCCGGCTGGCAGCGCCGGTGCTGGCTTCTGGAGCGAACGGATTGTCGTCCTCGTCATCCTCCGCGGGTTCTTGCGCGGCTGGAGTGCGTTGCCGCAGGCTCTCTGCGCGGGCGGGGGTGTGGCGGGCGCTGGCTCTCTGCGCTCGAATACCGAGGCACGCCGAAACACAGAACTATCGCGGTCACGACCACAGCGTAGAGCAGCCATTGGCAATCGGTTCATCGTTTCTCCTCGGAAGTTTTTTTCTCCAGCATGGTCTGCATAATCGTGATCTCGGCGCGTTGCGTATTGTCCGCATCCGTCGCGAAGTTGAACAGCTCGGCGTCCTGACCTGCGCCTGCGGTGTCGAATAGATCCTTCACCATGGTCAGAGCGCCATTCATGGTGCTGAATCATCCCGGTCAGAAATAAGTGGTCGAACTCCGCGCCCTTGGCCTTGCGCAGCGCCTCCATCTGCTCCGGCTGTAAGCATGCCGGGCATCAGCGCCATCGCTTCGCCGGACATGATTCGGCATTTTCGAATCGCCATGGGAATGGATTCTCCCCGCGCCGCCAGCCAGCGCCGCATGAATTTCATTTCGTCCGACTTGCGAACTGCTGATCCGCGCGCCCAGCGACCGCAGCTCTTTGTTGTCCGTGTGCGAGGCCATCAGCGCCGTCATCTCCACCGCTTGCGCATGATGCATAATCATGCCTCGCATGAACTCTACGTCCGCTCGTGACCGCGGCGGTAGCGTTGCCCTTAGTCGAAGGCGGCAGGGTCTTGCTGGGCTTGCCTGGCGCACCCGGCTGCACCACCACAGGCGGACCGCTATTCTTCTGCTCCGCCAGCCCAAGCTCGGAACCGAAACTCACGGCATTCGCGGCGCACATCATGCCACACAACGCCGCACATCGTATGGTCACGTTACGCTTGCGAATGCGGCGGACATAGCTCAGCGCGCACCCTGGCGGATCGCCGGGCATTTTTAGCCGTTTGACTCTGTTCGCTTCGACAGAAAAGTTGCCAGGGAGATCCAAGACCGAGAGAATAACGCATTCTTCTTCGTGGGGCCCGCATTTTCGCTAGTCCAGCTGCGCTGTGAGCTTCGTCCAGACGGTAGCCAGCCTCTGGAAACCGCCGCCTCCGCCATTGCTCCGCAACCGCGCTCTTCTGCGCTAAACTTTCCTTTCGATGCTGAGTCTGCCCCCGATTACTTTGCGCTTGCGCGGTTGGAAGCTGATTGACCGTGTAGCGCTGGCCTTTCTCTGCTTTGCTCCATCGCCTTGGGCGCCGCCTGCGGCTTGCTCTTCGTGTACTCCAGCGACTTGCCGGAGATTCGCGCGCTCGAAACCTATCGCCCCACGGTAGTCACCGAAATTTACGCCGACGATGGCCAGATGGTGGGCAGTTTCGCCTTGCAGCGCCGCATCCTGATGACCTACGAGCAGGCCCCTAAGCTTCTTTACAACGCCGTCACCGCGATCGAGGATCAGCATTTCGAAGATCACTGGGGCATCGATTTTCCGCGCATCGCCGGCGCCGCGTTCCGCAACGTTCTGAAGCATCGCATCACCGGCGGAGCCAGCACCATCACCATGCAACTCGCCGGCAATCTTTTCCTCGACCGCAGCGACAAGACCTTTCGCCGCAAAATGCAGGAAATGCTCCTGGCCCTGCAAATCGAGCGCCGCTACACCAAGCCCCAGATTTTCACCATGTATTCGAACCAGGTATATCTGGCTCATGGCAACTACGGCTTCGCCGCGGCCTCGCAATTTTATTTCGGCAAGCCGGTCACCGATCTGAAGCTTCAGGAAGCTGCGTTGCTGGCCGGTATGGTCAACGGCCCAAAGTTTTCGCCGTTGAATAATCCCGCCCTGGCGCTGGCTCGCCGCAATTTAGTTCTGCACCGCATGGATGAGGAAGGGAAGATTACCGCCGCTGAAGAAGCCGCCGCGCGCAAGACTCCGCTGGGCCTGCACATCCAATATCCGCGCAACGATCTCGCCCCTTATTTTTTTGAAGATATTCGCAAGTATCTGGAAGCTACCTACGGCACCGAAGCCGTTCACGAGCGCGGCCTGCGCGTGTACACCACGCTCAATATCGCCATGCAGCGCGCCGCCAATCAGTCCATTCGCGACGGTTTGCACAGTTACGACCGCCGCCACGGCTGGCGTGGCAAGCTGCCCAACATCCTCCGCGACAATCTCGGCACCCTCGCTGCTTACGAAGACGACGACTGGCGCCGTCCCATCGAGAAAGGCACGTACACCACCGGCCTGGTGCTTTCTATTGAGGATAAAAGCGCCACCATCAAAATCGGTGCCTATCGCGCCATTCTTTCTCCCGCCGACTTTGCCTGGACCGGCCGCAAAAAAGTCTCCGACCTTCTCAAGCCCGGCGACCTGGCGCAGTTTTCCATCCAGGAATTGCGTGAAACGACGGCGCGCGTGCAACTCGAGCAGCAACCCGGCCCGCAAGGCGCCATGGTGGCCATCGACAATCCCACCGGCGAAATCAAAGCCATGGTCGGGGGCTACAGCTTTCGAAGATTCCAAATTCAATCGCGTCACCCAGGCCTATCGCCAGGTGGGCAGCTCCTTCAAAATCTACGTCTACGCCGACGCCCTGGAAAAAGGTTCCACCCCGTTCGACACCATTCTGGACGCGCCCTTCACCACCATCAGCGGCGGCCAGTCCTATTCGCCCCGCAATTACGACGAAAAATTTGAAGGCAATATCACTCTGCGCCGCGCGCTGGCTGGCTCGCGAAACGTTCCTGCCGTCAAGCTCGCCGAAAAAGTCGGCATCTCCAGCGTCGTAACCGTCACTCGCCGCTTCGGGATCACCACGTCGCTGCCGCCCTATCTTCCGCTCGCGCTCGGCGCCGCGGACATGCGCTTGCTCGAACACGTTTCCGCCTTCACCGTTTTTCCCAACGATGGCATCCGCATTGACCCGCACATGATTCGCCGCGTTACCAGTTACGACGGCGCGCTGCTCGAGGAAGCGCATCCGGAAGTCCACGACGTGGTTTCTCCGGAAGTGGCGCGCACCATGACTGCCATGCTTGAGGAAGTCATCCAGTTCGGCACCGGCATCCAGGCCAAATCGCTCGGCCGCCCCGCCGCTGGGAAAACCGGAACCACCCAGGACTACACCGACGCCTGGTTCATTGGTTTCACCCCGCAAATTACTTCCGGCGTTTGGGTTGGCTTCGACGACAAGCAAATTTCGCTGGGCAAAAAAGAAACCGGCGCGCGCGCCGCGCTGCCGATTTGGATGGAGTTCATGAAGGACGCGCTGGCGGCAACGTCCGGAAGTGGAATTTGCCAACGTGGTCCCGCTGGAACAGCAAGCCGCCGACCATGAGGTCCACGTCGACACGCCGGACACGGCTCCTACCGAAGACGAGCCGCGCGCGAAAGAAAAGCCCGCCACCGCCCTCCCAGCACCATCCGCCGCCGGTCAACACTTCAAGATTCCACAATGCAAGTACGACCTCCGCGATTGGCGCCGGCGCCCCTCCGCGTTGCAACTGTCTGGCAACCGACCGTTTACTCCTGCAGTACGCTCGATAATTCCCCCTGAATGCATCCCATCCGCCTGGCATCCAGTATTTGCGACGAACGCGCTCTTCATCAAGCATCGACGGTCACTCTCGCTCTGCCCCGTTATCTCGCCGATCGCAGTGACGGGCAAGCCGTTCAGCGAACGCGGAATTTTTCCGGCGTTTTTCTTTTTCACTGTGAAGAGCAGTTCGTAATCATCCCCGCCGTGGAGTGCAATCGTAGAGCCTGCGCTTCGGCTCATCTGTTCACCGTTTAGAACCTGCGCCGACGGAAGTTCGCCGACTGAACGACGGCTCCTGCTCGCTCGCATCGCAGAGCCTCCGCAAGTCACTCGACAACCCGTCCGACAGATCCATCATCGCTGTCGCGAGGCGATTCTGCGCGAGCCACTTGCCAAGTTCGAGCCGCGGCTCCGGATAAAGATGTTTTCTGAGGCAGGGGCCAAGGTTCCGGGAGTCGCTTAGACGACGTCCGTCGCGAAACCCCTCTGCCATGTGTGATGAGATGCCACCCGAGCCTCCGCTTCGCCCAGGCGGCCACTCACATAAATAATGTCGCCCGCGCGAGCTCCTGAACGACGGACCGCCTTTCCCGCCGCGACTTCACCGGCCACCGTTATATTGATCAAGTACCTCGACGCCGTCGCGTTGTGTCACCGCCCGCTAATTGGCAATTGAATCTTCGCGCCGCCCTGGCTAGTCCCGCCAGAAAACCATCCAGCCACTCGGGCCTCGATTCTATGGGGCCGGAAACGCGAGGCTCAGCAGAAAACATCGCGGCGCCCCACCCATGGCGGCCACGTCGCTCAGGGCGCGGGCCAGGCATTTCCAGCCAATTGAATCGGCAGGGTGCAGTATCTTTTATAAAGTGCGTACCTTCCAGGAACCAATCGCACGTAAGGGTGATTTCGTGGTTTTTTGCCGGATGAATGAGTGCGGCATCGTCGCCGATACCGACTGCAACAAATCTGGCGCCACCCCGGATTCGCGAAGGCGAAGCACGCTTCCTCCCGAAGACCTGCTGGATGCGCAGCAGGACAAAATCTTCGCCACTTTTTTTCTTAGACGGCTTCGTATTGTTCGCCTGAGCTTTCCGTCCGCGTTAACCCATCTTTTTTATTAGAAGCCCTTCTGGCATTTTTCCAAAATGGGATGCCGGCAATAGCTGAAGTGTCACGACTTTTGCACCGAAAGCCCTGAACCTGTCCCGAAGTACAGCGGACAGTTTATCTGCCTGTTCCAAAAACCCATAAATACAGGATTGACTCATATACCTCCGCGATTCTAGTATGCCGAGCGTGCAGACCCCGGCCCGCCGCTCCGATTTGGTACAATAGTGACCTCGCGGCGCGGCGTCCACGTTTGGTGGCCGGGCTGGCGTGTGCGTCAAGCGTTACGCAGTTACAGGCGTGAGGAGCCTGCCCAGCAATGACCGGCAAGAATTACACATTTTATATCGCTTCCACACCGGGCAAAATGCGTAAGCTAGTTGTGCCGTCCTATTTGTTGCACGGCTTGGCTGCGTTGGCGATTATTGGTGCGGTGTCGTGTTACAGCCGCGGTAGGTTCGTATTCGCGGATGCTGTGGAAGGTCGGAAACTACAACGCCCTCCGTCACGATCAGGAAACCCTTAAAAAGCAATATCAGCAGTTGCAGGGTACGGTGGTTGATACCAACCAGCGCCTGGATTCTCTGCAATCTCTGGCCACCGAAGTGGCCATGACCTACGGCGTGCTGCGCTACCACCCTCCTGCCTTTGATCAGACTGACAGTCCCGTGGCACGCTCAGGACGCGTTTGATCGCTCCGTGGAGCAGTATACATTCTTGAAGCGTAATGCCGCGGCGATCGCCATCTCAACCGGTGGCTTGCGCCTGATGCCGGGCATGAATTTTGCTGACTCCACCTACACGCCGGCAATCTGGCCGGTGCTGGGACATATCACCGACAGTTTTGGCGAGCGCCTTGATCCCTTCAGCGGTGAAGGCGCTTTTCATACCGGGGTCGACGTGGCGTCCGATTATGGCGCTCCCGTTCACGCGACGGCTGACGGCGTCATCACTGCCGCGCGAAACTCATGCGGGATATGGCCGCGTAGTGATGATCGATCATGGATTTGGCATTACCACGTGGTATGCGCACTTGTCTTCCTTTTCAGCGGTTCCCGGAGCGCGCGTAAAACGCGGCGAAGTAGTCGGCTATACGGGAATCAGCGGACGTTCAACTGGTCCCCACGTCCATTACGAAGTTCGCATGAATAATGCGCCGGTCAACCCGTGGCGTTATATGCGGGCCACGCCTGCGGGCGACTAAGGGTTTCTTCCGCTCAAATTGATACGTCTTCGCACCCCAGCCTTATATTCCTTTCGCATTTCCGTATTAATCCCCATTAGTCGCGCCGCTGTGCGAAATACCGTATCATTACGTTGTTTTCAGCAGCGCTAACACCTGATGTGTCGCTGTGAGCCTGCTCGGTCTAGAAATTATTCAGGAGCCGTCATTTGATCTCACGCTACACCCGCGAAGATGGGTGCCGTCTGGAGCGACGCCAATAAATACGCCAAATGGCTGGAAGTGGAGTTGGCCGCTACGGAAACGCTGCCGAAGCTGGCGACGTGCCGTCAAAGCCGCTGCCGCCAAGATTCGCTCAAATGCAAAAATCGATGTCGCGCGAATTCAGGAACTTGAGTCGCGAGTGAAGCACGACGTCGTCGCGTTCACCATGGCCGTCGGCGAGTCCATCGGCGATGCCGAAGCGGCCCGGTGGCTGCACTATGGCATGACCTCCAACGACGTGGTGGACACGGCTCAGGCGCTGCAGGTACGTGACGCATCGAAGCTGATCGCGGACGCGCTGCCTGAAGTTCGGCGACGTCCTCGCGAAACGCGCGCACGAATTTCGCGCTACTCCGCAGATCGGTCGCACCCACGGCGTGCATGCCGAGCCAATCACCTTCGGCCTGAAAATGGCCAATTGGTTCGCCGAGAATCAGCGCAATCAGCAGCGCTTTCGCGATGCTGCCGCGCAAATGGCCATCGGCAAAATTTCCGGCGCCGTGGGCAATGCCTCGCATCTGGGCCCGGAAATTGAAGAACGCATCTGCAAGCGGCTCGGACTTGACGGTCGCGCCGGTAGCTTCGCAAGTGATTCAGCGCGATCGGCATGCGCAGTATCTGAGTGCGCTCGCGCTCATCACCGCGACCTTGGAGAAAATCGCGCTGGAAATTCGGCATCTGCAGCGCACCGAAGTACGCGAGGCGGAAGAGCCATTCGGCGGCGAACAACGCGGCAGCTCGGCGATGCCGCATAAGCGCAATCCTGTTACGTGCGAACAAATTTGCGGACTTGCCCGGGTGGTGCGGTCGAATCTGCTTGCGGCATTTGAGAACGTCGCGCTTTGGCATGAGCGCGATATTTCGCACAGCTCCGTGGAGCGTATCATTTTGCCGGACTCTACCATCCTCGCGGATTACATGCTGGCCAAGATGACCACCATCATTGCGGAGATGCGCGTGTTTCCGGAACGCATGATGCGCAATCTGGAATCGACCCATGGACTGGTTTTTTCCGGGCAGCTTTTGCAGGACTTGGTGGAGAAGGGCATGCCCCGCGATGAAGCGTACAAGGCTGTGCAGGAGAACTCGATGGCGGCGTGGGAAACCGAATCAAGTTTCCGCGATCGCGTAGCCGCAGACAGTCGCGTCACTAAATATCTCAATGCGGATGGCTTGGCACATACATTTCGATTTGCAACGGCAATTGCGCCACGTCAACGCAATCTTCAAGCGCGTGTTTGGCGAGCAAGCGGGAAAAACCAAAGGCGCAGTTTAAATCGGCGAATGCATCGGCCATTCAAAAAAGCGAGAGTCGCCGCCGGTACTTCACGCAAACAAATTTGAACAGCAAAACAAAAAGCCGGCTGATTTGCATCAGCCGGCGTCATTTCAGCCTCTTCTAGATGAAACCAGGTCGAAGTTGCATCTAGCTGCGGAGGCGGAAACTCAAACTCCAGAGCGCATCGCCAAATTTACTGCACCTACTCCACCCGCTGCACGTACCGCGCCTCGGTGGTATCCACTTTACGCGGTCGCCTTCATTCACGAACGGCGGCACCTGAATGACTAAGCCGGTTTCCAGCGTTGCCGGTTTCATCACCGCGCTGGCCGTAGCCTTTTGTAGCGTGGGCTCGGTCTGCACCACCCGCATTTCCATGGTGTCCGGTAGGTCCACGCCGATGGCCTTCTCCTCAAAAATTCCACTTTCACTTTGGTGTTGGGAATCAGGTAGAACACCGTTTCGCCCAGCTCTTCGCGGCTCATCTGCATCTGCTCGTAATTTTCCGTGTTCATGAAATGAAATTCGTCGCCTTCGTTGTAAAGATATTCAAACTCCACTTCATCGAGTATGGCGCGATCGACGAATTCTTCCGCGCGGAACCGGTAATCGATCATCGTGCCGGTCCTCAGATTTTTCATCCGCGTCTGCATGGACCCGCGCTTATTTCCCGGGAGTGCGGTGATCGACGCTGAAGACCGTATAGAGTTGCCCTTCGTGCTGGATAACCATGCCGGGGCGAAGTTGTGTGGCTTTCGTGCTGCTCATAATCTCCCAATCGAAATGAAGTTTCGGATCTTCGCCGGGCGCCGCTACCAACCCACAGGCCCGCGAAATCACTCGAGGGACGCCGAAGCCAACCTCCAGCGCGATTCCCCAGTATAAATGCACCCATTCCAAGCGGTCAATCGCCCGCAGGACATGAAAGGGAAGTGCCCGCGATGGATCCGCAAGAAGATTCAATATTTGAAGACCCTTTTTGCGGTTACCCTAGCCATCGACGTTTTGTGGCGCGATCTGTTTGGTGCCTGAAAAAGGCAAAGTTGGAGGACACTTGAGAAAATTATTGGCAACCGCGTCATGCCTTCTTTTCTGCGCGGCTACTCTATCGGCAAATGCCCCTGCGCGCCCACCCGACGAAGACGCACCTGTGGACGCCTTTGTACGAGCTGAGATGCAGCGGCAGCACATCCCCGGACTCGCTTTGGGAGTTTATCGAGATGGAAAAGTAATTAAGGTTCACGGCTACGGCTTTGCAAACGTCGAATGGGACATTCCGGTTAAGCCAGACACCATCTTCCAGTCCGGCTCCATGGGGAAGCAATTCGTTTCGGCGGCCGTGATGATGTTGGTTGAGGAGGGTAAGGTCGGCCTCGACGATCCGCTTCCGAAATATTTTTCCGACGCCCCGGATTTCTGGAAAAACATCAAGATTCGCAATCTTCTGACGCACACCTCCGGCCTTTCCGAATACGAAGACGACGCGCGCACCGGGCCAGACGGCCCGTTTTATATGCGGCTCGATTTCACCGAGGACCAGCTATACAAAAAAATTACCGCCCTGCCCATGGAATTTCAGCCCGGCGAAAAGTGGGCTTACCGCAACACCAATTATGTTTTGTTGGGATTCATGATCCACAGCCTGACCGGAAAGTTCTATGGCGATTACTTGCAGGAACGGATCTTCAAGCCGCTTGGAATGACCAGCACCCGCATCATCAGCGAGGAAGACATCATCCCGCATCGAGCCTCCGGTTATCGTCTGGTTGACGGCCAGCTTAAGAATCAGGAATGGGTTTCGCCAACTTTCAATTCCACCGCCGATGGGGCCTTGTATTTCACGGTTCTGGATCTCGAGAAATGGGATGCCGCGCTGTACACCGAGAAATTGCTGAAGAAATCTTCGTTTGACGCGATGTGGACCCCGGTAACTCTCCTGAGCGGTAAGACGCGACCGTACGGATTTGGCTGGGGCGTGGACCAACAGAACGACCATCGCCTGCTGGAACATGGTGGCGCGTGGCAAGGTTTTACCACGGACATTTTGCGTTACCCGGACGACCGGCTCACCATCGTCGTACTCACCAATCTGGACGCCGGGCACTCCGATCCCGGGAAAATAGCGCACGGCGTCGCTGGGATGTACGAGGCCGCTTTGAAGCCCGTCGAACTAAAGCCCATCGCTGACAAGGAACCGCAAGTCACCACTCGTTTTCGAAGCACACTCGACGACATGACCACCGGCCATCCCGACCTGAATTCCTTCACGGCCGAAGAGCGCAAAGACTGGGAACCCGACCACATCAAGGGTGTCAGCGAGTTCCTGAAAACTCTTGGCGCGGCCAAGTCTGTGGACTTGGTTGAACGAAAAGAAGAGGGCGGCGCGCGGCTCTACAAATACAATGTTGCGTTTGCGGAACGCACCCTGCTTGTCAGCTTCACGCTCGACAAAGACGGCAAATCCTTCGATTGGCACATTCGCACGGAATAATGCCGGGGTGCTTCAGTCGCTGACCCGCCACTTGCAGTAACTGAGATGCGGTCGCCTGCGACGTCAACGCCAGGCTAAGCGGGAAGAGTGTCTTCGCTGCGCACAGGCAATTTAGCGGCTTCCCACGCGGCCAGGCCGCCGGCAATCTCGCCGACGCTCGCGAATCCGTGGCCCTGCAATAGGCTCGCTGCTATTGAAGAGCGATACCCGCCGGCACAATACACCAGCAAAGCGCGGGCTTTCGGCAACGTTTCCAGATTGCTCAGCAGCCGATTCAGCGGCATGCTCACGCTCTCGCCAATATATTTTGGCGCTCGCTCACGCGGCGCGCGTACATCGATCACCAACGGCGGATTCTTCGACGCCAGCAGTTCCGCCGCGAAGGGTGCGCTCAAGCGTTCCGTGAACGCCACTTTTTCCGGCATCGCTTCCAGGCTGCGCAACCCGTTCTGCAAATATCCAGCCACGTGATCGAATCCGATGCGCCCCAGCCGCACCGCCGATTCTTTCTCCCGGCCAGGGTCCGCGATAATTACGATGGGATGCGCGCGATCCAGCATCGTCCCGACCCACGTGGCGTATTGGCCGCCCAGTCCAATGTTGATGCTGCCCGCCAGGTGCGCCGCGGCGAATTCGTCCGCGTCGCGGGTATCCAGAATTTGCGCGCCCTGCCCCTGCAACTTCAGCACGGCATCCAGCCCCAGCGGTTTCATCTCCAGCGCCAGCGCTTCGTCCAGCGTGGGCCGCTCTTTGCTGTTCAGCACTGCGTCATAGTTGAAGTACGGCGGCGCCTCCGGCTGGTCGGCGGTAACCACCTGAATAAATTCTTCTTTGCTCATCGGCTGCAGCGCGTAGTTCAGTCGCCGCTGCTCGCCCAGCGTGGAAAATGTCTCTTTGCTGATGGCCCGTCCGCACAGCGAACCCGCTCCATGCGCGGGATACACCAGGCTTGCGTCCGGCAACTCCAGCAATTTGTGCAGGGAATCAAACAGCAAGCCGCCCAGTTGATTCGCCGACCAGCCCAGCGCCGCTCGCAAATCCGGCCGCCCCACATCGCCGATAAATAAAGTATCCCCGGTAAGCACCGCGTGCGGCTGCGTGTCGCTGGTCTCCAAGTCGTACACCAAAATGGAAATAGACTCCGGCGTGTGCCCCGGCGTTTCCATGGCCTTCAACCGCACCCGCCCGAACTCCAGCACGTCGCCACCGCCCAGCGGCGAAAACGCGTATCCCGCTTTAGCCGTTGCGCCCAGATAAATCTTCGCTCCCACTCGATCGCGCAACTCCAGATGCCCCGCGACAAAGTCGGCGTGCAGATGCGTCAGGATGACGTGCTTGATGGTGAGGCCGTGCTCGGCGGCAAAAGCGACATATTGGTCCACGTCGCGCTGTGGATCCACCACCGCTGCGGTAGCGCTGCCAGCGTCACCAACCAGGTAGGACGCATGCGCCAGGCACCCTAGGTAGAACTGCTTGAAAATCACGCTGCACCACTCTTCATGCCCGGCAACCGAAACCGGCTATTCCGGTTGAGGCACGATGCGCAGGTATGGCCGCGGCGCTTTCCATCCGCCGGGATATTTTTTCTTGGCGTCATCGTCCGAAACCGAGGTCACGATAATCACATCTTCCCCCGGTTTCCAATTCGCCGGCGTCGCCACCTTGTGCTTCGCGGTCAGCTGAATGGAATCCAGCACCCGCAGAACTTCGTCGAAATTGCGTCCGGTGGTCATCGGATAGCTCAGCATCAGCTTGATTTTTTTGTCCGGGCCCACCACAAATACCGTGCGTACCGCAGCGTTGTCCGCTGCCGTCCGCCCTTCGCAGGAATCGCCGCTCTCCGCCGGCAGCATGTTATAAAGCTTGGCCACTTTCAATTCCGGATCGCCGATCATCGGGAAATTCACTTTGTGGCCCTGGGTCTCCTCGATATCCACCGCCCACTTGCTGTGGTTGCTCACCGGATCCACGCTCAAGCCGATAATCTTGCAATTGCGCTTTTCGAATTCCGGCTGCAATCCCGCCATGTACCCCAGTTCCGTGGTGCACACCGGCGTGAAATCCTTGGGATGCGAAAACAAAATTGCCCAGCCGTTGCCAATGAATTCATGAAAATTTATAGTCCCCTGCGATGTTTCCGCTGTGAAATTGGGAGCTTCGTCGTTGATCCGCAACATAATTGATCTCCTGAATGACTGCCTGTTGAATTGCTGTTTGCTTTCGGCCTATGGTTCAGCATCCTACGCTGCTCTCATTACCGGCACAATGCAGCGGTCGCGTCCCGCACAGTTCCTCACCTATTAGACGCGCCATTCGCGTCACCCGTTAGATGCTACTTAAATGCTGCCGCAGTTTTCCTAAGGCCTGCCGGTGGCACGTTCTCGGCCCGCGTCCGCCATGATTTTTTCAATCTCTACCTCATCGCGTGGCAATTTCTCGCTCAATAATTTGTAGCCCGTCTCGGTAATCAGCACATCGTCCTCGATGCGCACGCCCAGATTTTCTTCCGGGATGTAAATGCCCGGCTCCATCGTTACCACCATGCCCGCCTGCAGCGGTTGGCAATATTCTCCGGGGTCGTGTACATCCAAACCAATGTCGTGGCCCAGGCCGTGAATAAAATATTGCCCCAGCGGCTTGCCATGCAAATCCTTGCCGTGCGAGTTGATGTATTCGTAAGCAATCTTGTAGACGCTCTTGTCGCCTTTTCTGCAAAGGTCCATGCCCGGCTTAAGCTTCTCCATTGCCGCGTTTTGCGCGCCGAGCACCACGTCATAAATTTCCCGCTGCCTCGCCGTAAATTTTCCGTTGGCCGGCAACGTCCGCGTGATGTCCGCTGAATATCCCGAATATTGCGCGCCCACATCCAGCACCACGATGTCCCCATCCTCGATCTTCCGTGACAGCCGGTCGTAATGCAGCGCCACGGAATTGGGCCCCGCGCCTACAATCGGCGCGTATCCTTCCGCTTCCGACCCGCCCATCGCGTGCACCTCCACCATTTTCGCCGCGATTTGATATTCATATAGTCCCGGCCGCATCATCTTCATGGCTTCCAGATGCGAATCCACGGATAGATCGATCGCCTTTTGCAGAAACGCAATCTCTCCCGGCGATTTGATTTCTCTCAACGAATAAATCGTTTGCCGCACGTCCTTCAGCTTCGCCTGCGGCGCCGCCAGTCCCAGCCAATCCACCACACTCTTTTCGTGCGGGTAGCCGCCCAGCTCCTTCTCGTAGGGAAGTATGGTGTACAGCGTTGCGTAGTTCTTCGCCAGCTTTTCTACCCAGCTGCGCATTTCCGCAAACGGTTTGACCATCGCGAAACCCGTGCGCGCTTCAATGCCCGGATCGGATGGTGACATCCGCACGCCATTCCACTTTTCTTTGCCCGGATCCTTGGCCGGCAAAAATAAAATTTCGCGTACTCCGTTGAGAGCATCGTCGCCCGCCCCCGCATTACTTCCCGGTTTTGGAGCCGGCAGGATAATCAGCCCGGCGTTTTCCTCGTTGTGTCCGGTGAGGTAGTAAAAATTATCTTCCTGGGTGAACACGTAGTCCTGGGAAACTTCTTCGCGCCCCGTAAATCCCCACAGAATCGTCGGCCCATCGGTCGCCGCCGCCACCCGCGCGCGTCGCGCCGCGTAAATACTATTCGGCTCGCGCTCCCGTCGTTGCTGCCCACTCGACTGCGGAGCAATCGTCGCGACCAGAACAAACGCCGTGGCGATCATTCCAAGGCGAGAAGAGATGAACGTTCGTTCTCTACCTTGCAGTGCTTTGCAGCCAAAACAAAATAATCTGCGCGCCGCGAATTGCGGCTTCGCGCCGGATAACGGACCCCTCACGGATTCTCCTCGGAACCACCACCACCATGACGCTCCGGGGCAAGCGGAGCTCGCATTGCAAATGAACCGCCGACCGCTGCAATCGCAATCCGGTCACACGCGTCCAGTGCGGCGATTGTAGCCCGAAGGGGCGTTACAGCCAAAATGGTTGGGTGCCAGACGCCGCTCAACGGAAAGACGCACCGCTCAACGGAACGCCGCAGATTCACTTGTGAAAGGTCGCCACGGCCCGGAAGCCCCGACTCATCTCACCGCAAAGCAATCCAGGTCATTCGCAAAATCCATCGGCCCCGAATATCGTTTCTCAATTTCCGCCTTAGTATCGTTTTCTTTGCCCAAGGTTCTCAGCATCCGGTGAGACAGAACCAGGTGTTTAACGTGCGCGTCGCTGGCGATCGCCCCAATCACTGACGGCGGCATGTGCAGCCTGCGCTCCGTCCCGGTGACTCCTTCCGGCACCGCGTTGTGCGCGATGAACAAGTCCGCATTGGCCGCCAATTGCGCAAGTCCACCTTCCCCGTTCGTGTCGCCGCTGAACACGATGCGCTTGCCGCTCACTTCCACGCCCCACGCCAACGCCGGCACTCCTCCATGAATAACCCTCACCGCCGACGCGACCAGATCGCTGCCGCGGAACGCAACCACCGGTTGCCCGCCGGCCACAATATTATGAGGCTGCAGTTTGTAGCTGCTCTTTTCTCCCGGCACCAGCACCTCACTCAAATACCGGTACGCCCCGCGGTCCCCAAAAAAGTCCGCCACGAACTCCGTGGTCGACGGCATGAACTCATTTCCGGATGGGCCGTAAACCGGAAGCGCCCGCTTTCGCTCCTCGAACCACGAGGACTTGATCAACGCGGGGAAATCCCCGCTGTGATCCACGTGAAAGTGGCTGAACAACAACACATCCAGCTGCGACATTTGTGCGCCGCTTTCTCCAAAGCGCAGCGCGCTTCCCCCGCCCGCGTCCACCAGCACTCGTGGCCTTCCGTCCACCCACACCAGATAACTGCTCGAAGCGCGCTTGTCCTGCAATTCCGGACCGCCGGAACCCAGCACCTGCACTGCCACGCCTTGTGCCCCGCAAGTTTGCCCCGCGGCATTCGGCGGCCAGCCGCAACTTGCAAAAACCGCGCAAATAAAAAACGCCATCTGTGCGACGCGAGCAGCGATAACCAAAAATTTCGACATGACGTAACCTCTCTTCCGATTGTTGCGGCGCACACCAGCATATCGAACAGTCTGGCTCAGCGAGATAGGGCTTTTCGTTCTTTACCCGCCCCAATAATCGCTCCGACTCAGGCCACCAAACCCGCCATGCTACGCTGAAGAAGCAATTATCGGCACGATTTGCGGTTGCAACGGGGGCGGTTCCATTTGGCGAGGCGATTTGTTGTCTTCATCGCAGTCTCTCAGAGCGTTTTGCTTGTAGTGCACGGCTTCCTGTTTATTAGTTGGGCCTATTTCTGGTCTCCGCATCTCCCGGCCCAAGCGAATGCCTACTATTTCCGTCCCCTGGATCACCTCACTCTACTGGCCTCGCTCGCCATTCTCTCCATCAGTTTTCTAGGAGCATCCCTCATCGGCTTCCGGCTCACCAACATGGTCTTGCGCCAGGTTTACCGCATCGCTGCGGTATGGCTGGGCTTCGTTAACTACGCTTTTTTCGCCGCGCTGTTGTGCTGGATCGTTTATCTCGCAACACGCCTTGCCGGAGTTTCAGTGGAACGGCAGTATCTAGCCCTCAGCTTTCTCGCAGTCGCTATCCTGATCACCGGTTACGGCGTGGTCAATTCCGCCTGGACCCGCGTGCATCGCATCGCCGTTAAAATTTCGCGCTTGCCCGAAGCCTGGCAGGGCCGCACCGCTGTACTGATCACCGACGTGCATCTGGGAAACTATCGCACTTATGGTTTCGCGCGCCGCATCGTGAAAATGGCCGCCGCGCTTCAACCCGACGTGGTCTTTATTGCCGGCGATTTGTTTGACGGCACTCCCGCGCTTCTCGATCGCCTGGTCGAACCTCTCAGAACTTTGAAGCCCCCGTTGGGTAGTTTTTTCGTGGAAGGGAATCACGAAGAATTTCGCGACCGCGCCAATTTTTTAAAAGCGGTGGCGGCTACTGGCGTGCGCATCCTCGATAACCAGCGCGTGGAACTCGACGGACTGCAAATTGTCGGCGTCACCTATCGCGACGCCACCCACGGCGAGCATTTTCGCAAGACTCTGCGCGCCACCGGACTCGACCGGTCACGGCCAAGTATTTTGCTCACTCATGCGCCGGACCGCGTGAACGTCTCAGCGGAGGAAGGAATTTCGCTGCAGCTCTCCGGTCACACCCACCACGGCCAATTCTGGCCCTGGACCCGTGCGGCCGCTCGCATGTACGGCAAATATGTTCATGGATTGCAGCGTGCCGGCGAAATGCAGATCTACACTTCCTACGGTGCGGGCACCTGGGGGCCCCCGCTGCGGGTGGGCACCAACGCGGAAATCGTATGGATACGTTTCGAGTAGGAATTAAAAAACAGGCGCGCCAGAAGCTGCCGGTCGCATCTCCGGGCTGTCCACTTTAAATCGCAAGTGCGCGAAGTACGTTTGCCCCAGCGACATCACTCCGGTGTACAGATAGCCCCACACGAACAAAAGCAAAAACGGCACGGTGGCGTAATTCTCGTTCCACACCGCGTACAGCACTGTAAACGCGAAATACATGCCCAATAAAATTTCCGCATATGGCATCCATCCGGCTTTGTTGCGGTAAGACTTCTTCGCGTAGGGTCCTTCTTTGCCGGCAATATTGTATTTCGGCGTGCGCGCAAATTCGCTTTTCTTGCCCACGATGGCTTCGATGACTGCTTGGGCGTTGCGCACCGAAATCCCAATTCCGGTGGCCATCACGAATGGCATGTACAGAAACGTTCGGTACCACGTCTTGGGCCGCAGCTCTTTTTGCGCCACCAGATAAAAACTGGAAATCGAGCAGGTCGACGCCAGAAAAAGAGGCAAATCGATCACCAGCATTTGAAACCAGCCCTGATAGAACCGCACGATCATCGCCGGCAACAACATCGTCGATAGCAGCACCATCAGCGGGTAGCTGATGTTGGCCGTCAAATGAAAAAACGCTTCCGACTTAACATGCCACGGCACATCGGCGCGAAATACCTTCGGCAAAATCTTCTTGGCCGTCTGCATCAAGCCCTTGGCCCATCGCGCTTGCTGCGCCTTGAAGCCGTTCATATCCACCGGCAGTTCGGAAGCGCATTCAATATGCGGCAGATATAAAAATTTCCAGCCCGCCAGTTGTGCGCGATAGGAAAGGTCGGTGTCTTCCGTGAGCGTGTCGTGTTGCCATCCGCCGGCTTGATCGATGGCTTTGCGCCGCCACACTCCCGCGGTTCCGTTGAAATTAAAGAAGGTGCCGCGTCGCGACCGCGCGCCATGTTCCACCACAAAATGTCCGTCCAGCAGGATGGTCTCGACTTGCGTCAGCAGCGAGTAATCCGTGTTCAGGTACGTCCAGCGGGTCTGCGCCATTCCGATAGCCGAGCCGCCGTTCGGATTCATGAAGTAGGGAATCGTCAACCGCAGAAAATCTGCCGAGGGGACAAAATCCGCGTCAAAGATCGCGATAAATTGTCCTTGCGCGGTTTTCAGTCCATTTTCCAGCGCTCCCGCCTTGTATCCTTCGCGGTTAGTCCGATGAATATAGACGATGGGCATGCCCTGCGCGGCAAAGCGTTCTACACAATCTCGCGCAATCTCGCAGGTCTCGTCGGTCGAGTCATCAAGCACCTGCACGTCCAGCAGCTCCGTCGGGTAGTCGAAGCGCGAGACCGCCTCCACCAGTCGCTCGATAACGTAGCGCTCGTTAAAGATTGGCAGCTGCACCGTAACCCGCGGCCAATTCGTAACCGCCGGCGGCGGCGCGGGAACATTCTTTGCATAGCGGTAGTAGTCGTACACCAGCCAGTAGCGGTGCAATCCGTAAAGCGCCAGCACAAACAACACGATGAAGTAGGGAATCATCATCGCCAGATCGAAGCTGTTGGCGTGGTATACGCCCGAAAACGTGCGGTCGCTGATCTTGTGCCAGTAATGGCCAAGCGAGTTCTGCGCCGCTAACAGCAGTGTTAAGGAGGAGAGCTTCAGCACAATAGGTGCGATTCGCGGGTGCTTCAGGGACCGGAATTCGCCCCCTGATTATAGTGCAAAATGAACTCTGGACGCCCCCCAGGAAGTGATAAAAAACCCGGTAGAACCGATTCAAAAGTTGCATGCACGGACCATTCGAGCGCTGCAAATAGTACCTTCGCGGGAACTCCAAAAAATCATTCCTTTCTAGCGACCGAAATGCCCTGCCGGGCGTCCATGAATAAGAAGGCAAGCAACTCGGCTGTTACACGGAATTGCGATCCAATAACCGAACTGAACTCCACCCATATCGGGGGCAGCCATGAGCAGGAAAATTATAAAACGCAGAGAATTCTTGCGGCACACCGGATCTGGGATAGCCGCGGCGTGCTTGGCTGCGAATGTGCTGACGGTCAATTCGCTGGCGCACGCGACCTTTCTGAGTCAGCCTCTTCCTCGCAAATTTTCCGCCTCGGATACGGTCACCCTCGGAAACACGGGAATCAAAACCAGTCGCCTCGCTATGGGCACTGGCACCGTCGGATCCGGCCATCATTCCAATCAAACCGCGTTGGGAGTGGCCGGCCTTTCCGCTCTTCTGCAAAACGGATATGACCAGGGCTTACGCTTTTTCGACGCCGCCGATGCTTACGGCAGCCATCCGCATGTCGCGGATGCCCTCAAGCACGTTCCCCGGGACAAAGTCATTGTGCTCACTAAAACGTGGGCCCGCGATCCCGCCACCGCTCGCGTTGATCTCGACCGCTTCCGCAAAGAATTGGGCACCGACTATCTCGACGTCGCCCTCATGCACTGCCTGACCGATGGCGACTGGACCGAAAAATATCGTGGCGTGATGGACGTGTTCTCCGAAGCTAAGCAGAAAGGCATCATTCGCAGCCACGGATGCTCCTGCCATAGTATCGAGGCCTTGCGCGCGGCCGCAAAATCTCCGTGGGTCGAAGTCGATCTGGTGCGGATCAATCCGATTGGCTCGCATATGGATGCCGATCCCGAAACGGTGGTCGCCGTGTTGCGCGAAATGCGCGCCGCGGGAAAGGGCATCGTGGGCATGAAAATTCTTGGGCAAGGCGACCTGAGCGGTCGCCAGGACGAAGCGTTGAAATACGCATTGTCGCTTGGCCTGCTCGATGCTTTCACCGTCGGCGCGGAAAGCAAAACCCAGCAGGAAGACCTGGTACGCCGCATCGCTGCGGCAGCTTAGCCGCCTTCCAAAAAACCAGGCGCCATGTAAGCAATCTCTCGCCGCTATCCCACCGCCCTAAGGAATCAACACTATTTTTCCGACGGCGCCCGGTGAAAGAATTTCTTTGTGTGCGCGTGGCGCTTCTGCCAGCGGGATTTCCTTGGCCACCACCGGGTGCAACGTCCCATTCGTCAGCCCCGCTCCGATCCCCGCGTGAATTTCTTTGGTCTCCTGCTCCGTGATGCCCCACAGCGTAAACGCCCGAATCGATCCCCGCTTCCCCATCAGATCTCGCGGATTAATAGTGATCTCCCCGCGGCTGCCAATCACGATCACCCGGCCGTTGGTGGCCAATAGCTTCAGATCGCGCGCAAGATTCACGTTGGCCAGCATTTCCAGAATGATGTCCAGACCTTTTCCGCCTGTGGCCTTCATGATTTCTTCTTCGTAGCCGGGCTTCGTGTGATTGAAGCGGTGCTGCGCGCCTTCCCGCTTGATTAACTCCAGCCCGGCATCGGTGCCCGCCGTCCCGTAAATCGTCAGCCCCATCGTCGTGGCGATTTGCAGCGCGGCCGTGCCCACCCCTCCGCTGGCGCCATGAATCAGCAAAGTTTCGCCCGCGTGCGCTTGTGCTGAGTGATACAGCGCATGATACGCGGTGCCATACGGCACCCACACCCCCGCTCCTTGCGCGAATTCCACGTCCTCCGGCAGCGGTTGCACCTGATCTTCCTGCGCCAGCGTGTATTCCGCATACGCCCCGCTGATCGTTTTCGCGGTGTAAACGCGATCGCCCGCTTTCACCTTTGTAACTCCCGCCCCAACCGCTTCAACGACGCCCGCGGCGTCCGATCCCGGCGTGTATGGCAGTGGCGGCTTCACCGCGTAGGTGCCCGCGCGCATCATCGTGTCGTAGGGATTCACACCTGCGGCTCGAACATGCACCAGCACCTGGCCTGCCGCAGGCGCCAGTGTCGGCACTTCCTCCAGCTTTAATTCTTCCGGCTCACCGAATTTGCTCACGCGAATTGCTCTCATAACCTGCCTCCAAAATTATTTTGCTCAATTGTGAATCTGCCAATCAGAAGTGTTCGTCGACCGCCACCGGGGCCCCATCTTTTTTTTCCAGCAGCCCGGACTCCCGCGCCCATGCTGTGGTTTGCCAATTGTCTTTGCCTTTTTTGACCGGTGTCCACGGCGGCAAAGTCTGGCTTAAATGCATTGCCAACGTGTAAATAAAAGGTTCATACATATGCCGCAGCGCCCGCAACTGGCGGTCGGCTTCTTCGCCGTCGTTCAGCTTCATTCCGTGGCTCGCCAGCGTATCCCGAAGAGCAAGCAGATCCGCGGCGCTGAGCCGGTCTTCCACCAGACCGCGCGGCGTAGTTCCAAAAACTTGCGACAGATCTACAACCGCATGCCGCGCTATAGCAAAAGTAAGATCCGCCTGCCGTTCGCACGAGCCTTCAATGCCGGTCTTGACCAAAGCGCACGTGTCCAGAATCGCCGTAAGGGACGCGATCCACGATTGATTGTCGTGTTGTGAGCGAAAATACGCCAGGACCGGGTACGACAGGTGGCTTTCCATCAGCTCCGCGCACCATATCTCCCATTCGGCAAGCAGTGCGCGCAACGCATCTTGCCCCTGTGGATAGCTATATCGCCGCAGAAGTTCCCCGGCCGTCGGAGGAGTACCGGCGCGCGCATCAAGCAGAGAAATATTCACTTCGCGCCTGGAAAACGAGCCGTAAATGAATGGCAGGTAGCCGACGATGACCGCCAGAAAGCCGTAGCCCAAGCCTGACTCGCAAATTAGCAAAACCCGAGAGAACGGCGTCCGCGGTAGCACATCCCCAAGTCCCAGAGTAAAAAACGTCGTGGCGCTCAGGTAGAAATCCATGGCAAATCCCGCGCGACCTTCGTTCACATGAATCGCGGAACCCGCGCCGTACTGCATCAGCGCGAAACCCGACACCAACCCGAATGCCCAGATGGCGATCAACAGCAACAGCGAGCTGGGCCCGTAACCGCCCAGCAATGCTTCGCGCCCTTTGCGCGTCGGCACATGTTTTACCAACGCTTTCCAGATGCCCCACGTCGTCCGGTAAAACAACCGGGTAACGCGGATTTTTCGCGTTACCCGGCGCGGCAGGATGATGGCTTCAAAGGCGTCCATCAGAATAATGATGGCCAACGCCAAGCCGCTGAAAAACTGCATGGGATGAGGAATGATTTGCAGCATTTAATTTAAGGACTTGCGATCCAGCTTTTCCTGGCGCACCAAAGACGCTGCTTACGACTCCAGCTTCGCCGTCACCGTGATTTCCGCCTTGAATAGTTTCGAAACCGGGCAGCCCGTCTCCGCCGCTTTCACCGCTGCGTCGAATTTCGTCTTATCGGCCCCAGGAATATGTGCCACCAGGTCCAGATGGCTCTTCGAAATCGAAAATCCTTCGCCGTCTTTACCCAGCGTCACTGTCGCGGTCGTTTCCAGTTTCTCCGCCGTCAAACCCGCTTTGCCGAGTTGCCCGGAAAGCGCCATGGTGAAGCAGCCGGCATGCGCCGCCGCCAGAAGCTCCTCCGGATTGGTGCCCACGCCGTTTTCAAAACGCGTGCTGAAAGAATATTGCGCTTGTTTCGAGCACGCCGCTGTCGGTGGACAGCGTGCCTTTGCCATCCTTCAATCCCCCGGTCCATACTGCCGATGCTTTACGATCCATGAAACGCTCCTTTTGTTTGCGCCGCGGAAATCGAGCCTGAAACTTCGATTCTATGCGCTGGAGGAAGGGTATATTGGGCGCAACAAGATGTCGAGCTTGCCCATTCTCGCGGCGTTTTGCGTGGAATGGCTCAAATTAGCGGCAGTCACTGCCGCTGCGGTTGAAAATTTCACGAATATCTCTTGCCGCTAGTCACCGCGATGATCGAAATCCTCAAAGACCTAGCTCACCGACCCTGGCCGCTGCCCCGCGGACCCTGGATCATGAAGCAGGTCTGGCATGACCTGCTCTTCGCGCACTCGCCGGTCGCGCTCCAGACCTTGCGGCCCTTGATTCCCGCGCAACTGGAAATCGATACCTATGCAGGACAAGCCTGGATTGGCGTCGTGCCCTTCCGCATGTCCGGCGTGCGCCCGCGTGGAATTTTGGGAATTCGCGAGCTCTCTCCATTTCCGGAATTAAATGTGCGCACCTACGTGCTGCGCGACGGTAAACCCGGTGTGTGGTTTTTTAGCTTGGACGCCTCCAACGCTCTCGCCGTCTGGGGCGCCCGCCACTTGTTTCATCTCCCGTATTTCCCCGCCGAAATGCGTTGCCAGGAACGCGACGGCTGGATCGACTATTTCAGCTCCCGAAAGCCGCGGGCTACAGCTCCGGCCTCTCTGCCGGCAAAGTTCGCCGCGCGATACCGACCGGCTGGAGAAGTATTTGCTGCTCAGCCGCGAACCATCGAGCATTTTTTAACCGAACGTTATTGCCTGTACACCGCGAATAAAAGTGGCCGCCTGATCCGTTGCGAAATTCACCATCCGCCCTGGCCTCTGCAATTGGCCGACGCCGAATTCCAGCAAAACACCATGGCCGCTGCCGCGGGAATAAGCCTCCCCGCCGCTCCGCCTGCTCTTCTGCATTTTTCGCGCCGCCAAGATGTCCTGGTATGGGCGCCGCACCGCATCAAGTGACATCAAGTGAAGTGTTCAGACCTGCGGACGTGAGAGTTGGAAGAATTTGCGCCCGCACAAAATCTCATTCACGCGGTAGCGGCGCAGAACTAGACGTTTAGCCTGAGTGAAACCAGGTCAGGCCGCGTAGGCGGCGGAATCGCCGGCATCTTCGAGCGATCCACCGCGTTGTACAAGGTGTCGCGTTCCACCGGCACCCGCCCGGCAGCCCGAATCAGTCGCTCCAGATCCGCGCGCGACGTGTATTCCGAAGTAACTGCGCCGGCATCGTGGTAAATTTTTTCTTCCACCACCGTGCCGTCCAGGTCGTTGGCTCCAAAGCGCAACGCAATTTGCGCAATCGCCGGAGACAGCATCACCCAATACGCCTTGATGTGCGCAAAATTGTCGAGCAGCAGTCGTGACGCCGCGATATTCCTCAAATCCGCGTACCCGGTGGGCTTCGGAATATGCGCCAGCGCCGTATTGTCCGGATGAAAAGCCAGCGGAATAAAAGTAACGAACCCGTGCGTCTGATCCTGCAATTCCCGCAGCTTGATCAAGTGGTCCACGCGCTCTTCTTCCGTCTCCACGTGCCCATACAGCATCGTGGCGTTCGAACGAAATCCAATCTCATGCGCTTGCCGCGCGATGCTCAGCCACATTTGCCCGCTGACTTTGTGATCGCAAATCAGCTTGCGCACCCGCGGGTGGAAAATCTCCGCGCCCCCGCCGGGCAGCGAATCCACGCCCGCATCTTTCATCTTCTGCAGCGTCTCTTTTATAGACAGCTTTGCGATGCGCGCGAAGTACCCCACCTCCACCATGGTGAAGGCTTTCAGGTGCACACTGGGGCAGCGTTGCTTCAGCCCGCGAATCATGTCCAGGAAATATTCGAATGGCAGATCGGGATGCAAACCGCCCACCATATGAAATTCTGTCGCCCCTTCGCGCACCCCTTGCGCTGCCCGCTGATAAATTTCCTCTAGCGCAAACGTGTACGCGCCCGGCGCATTGGGATCGCGGCCAAACGCGCATAACTTGCAGTGCGCCACGCACACATTGGTCGGATTGATATGCCGGTTGACGTTGAAGTACGTGACGTTGCCGTGGCGCTTTTCGCGCACGTGATTGGCCAGCCAGCCGACCGCCAGCAAATCCGGTGACCGGTACAACTGCTCGCCATCCTGCTGCGAAAGCCGTTCGCCCGCGAGAACTTTCGCGGCTATCGGCTTCAAACGCTGGTCGGTAAGAACGAGTTCGGCCACTTTTTATGCTTGCCTCTGCCGCGGCATCCACGAAGAACAATCGCGGCGAAAATTTCCAGCTTGCGAAAACTTCACACCCGCCACAGCGCTACTGCGGCGCCCCAAAACAACAGGAACGACATACTAATATAACCGTTCATCGCGAAAAACGCAGCGTCCAGCCTGCTCAGATCGTCCGCTTTCACCAGCGAATGTTCGTAAGCCAGCAGCGCGGCCACCACCGCGATCCCCGCCCACGCCGGCCATGGCAGCGCGAAGCTGGCGGCCAGCCACAGCAGCAAACCCACTACCGCGATGTGCATGACGCGCGCAATCGCCAGAGCCTTGCCCACCCCAAAACGTTTCGGAATCGAAAAAAGCCCCGCATGCAAATCGAAATCCACATCCTGGCACGCATACAAAACGTCAAAGCCGCCAACCCACAGCGTGACCGCGGCGCACAAGATCAGCATCCGCCAATCAAAACTCCCGGTAACTGCAATCCACGCCGCCGCCGGAGATATACCCAACGCGAAACCCAAGAAAAGATGCGACCACGTAGTGAACCGCTTGGTGAAAGAATAAAAAAACAAAATCCCCAGCGCCACCGGCGCCAGCTCTAACGCCAGCAAATTTAGTTGCCAGGCCGCCAAAAAGAAAACTGCACCGGCAATCATCGTAAACGCCCAAGCGAACGAAACCGTCAACGCTCCAGTAGCCAGCGCGCGGTGCCGAGTGCGCGGATTCTCCCGGTCGTAGCGCAAATCCACAATGCGATTGACGGTCATGGCCGCAGAACGCGCCGCCACCATCGCCACCACCACCCACGCGAGTTGCCGAAAACTGGGCCAGCCTCGATGCGTCGCGCGCGCCCCCAGCAGTGCCCCAATCAGGGCAAACGGCAGCGCGAACACCGAATGTTCGAACTTGATCATTTCCAGCACGATCTTCACGCGGTTTTGTTTTTTCAGTTCAGGCTCGGGCGTCATTCCGGGTCCCAAATCAGGGCGCGCCAAATCCGCAGGAGAATGACCAGTCACAATTCAGGCCTCCGCCTTTTTGCTGGCTGGAGCTGCGCTCCCATGCCAGCGATACATTTGCTCCTGTGGCAGCCCGATTTGCGCCAGCACCCGGCAAACGTACTGCGTCACCAGATCGTCGATGGTTTGCGGATGATGATAAAACGCTGGAATCGCCGGCATGATCACCGCACCCGCTTCTTGCGCCCGTAACATATTCTGCAGGTGCACCCGATTGAAAGGTGTGTCGCGCACGCACAGCACCAGCTTGCGATTTTCCTTCAGCATTACGTCCGCGGAGCGCGCCACCAGATCATCGCTCATCCCATTCGCGATGGCCGCCAGCGTTCCCATCGAGCACGGAATCACCAGCATCGCGTGCACTTCGTAGCTGCCCGACGCGATGGCCGCGCCGATATCCTTGTTGGGCAACACTTCGATTTTGCTGGACGCGCGACCCAGAATCCGCGATGGCAATTGCTTCAAATCGCCGGAAGCGATCCCTAATTCTTCGGAAAAAAGCCGCTGCCCGGTTTCCGTGACCACCAGGTGAATGCGCCCTACCCGCGAATCGCCCTCCAGTAGTTCCAGCGTTTTTTGCGCCAGGATGGCCCCGCTGGCTCCTGTTACGCCCACGGTTACGGTCTGTTTTTCTTCTTCTGACATGGGATTTTTCGCGTCTGGTGGACTTATTCAGTGTCGCAACGCCTTTGCAGCAAGTCAACGTTGGCCCTTGGATTCTGGCTTTTCATTCTTTCCATGAATACTGAAACTGGAAAATTGCCATCGCCCCGACTTGCCGGATAGGCACGAACTATGACCGCGCTTCACATCTCTCGGCACCGCCAAATGCTTCGAACCCGAGCAACGTTATACTCTAGCTTCGGCTCGATGCCGGTCCCAGGGAGATCATTGTGAGCGATGTCACGAGCGAGCTAACCAAACAGCCCATGCAAGTTGTCGTGGAATTCATAAAGCGCATCAATGCCGGCAACGTGGATCAATTGTGCGAACTCATGACCGAGGACCACATATTTCAGGACGCCCTGGGTAAGCGCTTCATCGGGCGCGAAACCCTGCGCCACGGCTGGAAATCCTACTTCGCGCAAATCGCCGACTATCAGATTCGCGGCGAGAATTTCTTCCAGGATAAGAATGTGGTCGCCGTCTTCGGTACCGCCAGCGGCACCAGCAAGCGCGACGGAAAATTTTCCACCGAAGGTTTTTGGGAAATTCCAGCGGCCTGGAAAGGCGTCACCCGCGATGGTTTGATTGCCGAATGGTGTGTCTACGCGGAGTCTTCGCGCGCGTGATGAAACAACAGGCGTTCCCAGATTTTTGCCGATGAGAACGACGATACTCCCATGACCGAAACCGATTTGCTGAAACTGCTGAAAGATGTGCGCTCCGGGATTCTGGCGCCGGCGCGCGCCATGCAGCAACTCAAGACCTTGCCCTTCGAAGACTTGGACTTCGCCAAAGTGGATCATCACCGCGCCTTGCGCCAGGGCTTCGCGGAAGTGGTTTTCGGCAAAGGCAAAACCCCCGAGCAGGTCGCGAAAATCGTCAAGGCCCTGCTGGGTCGAAAGAACGGAACCGAAAGCGCTCTGCAAAACGTCCTGGTAACCCGCGCCGACAAAAAAATGTTCGCGACCGTAAAACGCGCCATCGGCCGCGACAGCCGCGCCGCGCAATTCCATCCGCTTTCCGGCGCCATCACCATCGAACGTAACCAACAGATTTCCGGCAAGGGCACCATCGCGGTCGTGTCCGCGGGAACCAGCGACATTCCTGTCGCTGAAGAAGCCGTGCTCACCGCCCGTTTAATGGGCAATCGCGTCGAGCACCTCTACGACGTCGGCGTGGCCGGCATTCACCGCCTGCTCAAACACAGCGAAGAACTCATGAAAGCTCGCGTCATCATTTGCGTGGCTGGCATGGAAGGCGCGCTGCCCAGCGTAGTGGGCGGCTTGGTCGCCGTCCCGGTGATTGCGGTTCCCACCAGCGTGGGTTATGGAGCCAGTTTCGGAGGTGTAGCGGCGCTTCTGGGCATGCTCAACAGTTGCGCCTCCAACGTAACGGTTGTAAATATTGACAACGGATTTGGTGCGGCCCGCGTTGCCTCCAGCATCAACCGCCTCTAACCCTCAGGGCTTCAAACTTGCGCTCTTCGTTACTCGGGCTTCAGCAAAACTTTCATCACCCCGGCTTGCTGCGCGAATTGAATCGCGGCCGGCGCTTCGCTCAACGGAAAGGTGCGCGTGATGAGCGGTCGAGGATCGACTTTGCCCCCACGCAGCAAGGCAATAGCTTGATCGAACGGCCCGCAACGCGAACCGATTAACGTAATTTCCTTCACCACCAGCGGCCAGGTCTCCACCGGTGCCGCGCCGTGAAACGTGGACTTCAGCACCAGCGTCCCGCGCGGTTCGGTCATTTGCTGCGCCATCGCCAGGCCGGAAGGCGAGCCCGTCGCCTCCACTAGCAGCGCGAAATTTTCTTTAATTCTCTTCAGGTCGCTGGCATCTCCGCGCACTATCCGCGTTTCCACTTTCGCCCCGGCAGCGAGCTTCAGCTTGTCCCTATGCTTTCCGTACATCGCTACCCGCGGAAGAGCGGTGCCTAACACCCGCGCGATCAATTGCGCCAGCTTGCCGTCGCCAAGCACCGCAGCTTCGCGAAATTGTTTCACGTTTACTTGTTGCAGAATTTCGCACGCCGCCGCCAGCGGTTCAACGAACACCGCTTGCTCGTCACTGACGGAATCCGGAATCGCGTGCAGATTTTCCAGCGGCAGCGCCACATATTCCGCGAAGGCTCCGTCATGATTCACGATGCCCAATACGGTTCGCCTCGCGCAGTGGGTCTTCAGGCCGCGGCGGCAAAATGCGCACAGTGGCCGATAACCATAAGCCGAACACGAAACATTAATTTCGCCGGTAACCCGCCTGCCCAGCCATTTCGTTTTTTCTTTTGCGGAAACGCCGCTCACCGCCGCGACTTCGCCGATAAACTCGTGGCCTGGGACTCCACGAAAGGCATGATAGCCGCGCAGAATCTCCACATCCGTGTTGCAGATTCCGGCCAGCCGCACCCGCAGCAAGGCCCAACGCGGAAGCAGCTCTGGCAAAGCTTTTTTTTGCGCAACTAATTGGTGATTTCGAACTGTAAAAGCCAGCATCGGGAATTTTCTGTGCGGTTAAATTCTGTTATCAGCGCAGCGCGGCCGCTAGTGCCGTGGCCAGTTCCGTCTCTTGTCCGGGGAACACCGTGCGTAGGTCGAGAATTACGCGCTCATCTTCCACGCGCGCTATGACCGCAGCCCCAATCGCGGGGCGTCGTAAGCGCTGTTCCAATTTTGCCGCGGTATAGCGCTTGCTCGTAATTCGAATAATCCTGGACGGCAGCGATTGGTCGGGCGTGGAGCCCCCGCCCGCCAGCGAAAAGCCATCCGCAATCTCCAAGTGCGCTTCCTCCGCTGGCACGAGAGCTTTCATTTCAGCGGCGAATCGCTCCGCACGTTCCTGCAATTCCTGCGCGGTCGTTCGAATCATTCGCTGCGTGGGAATTTCCTCCCACGCCGATCGCACATAGGCATTCAGCGTCGCCTCCAGCGCCGCGATGGTCAGTTTGTCCACCCGCAGCGCCCTAAACAGTGGATGCCGCCGCACGCGCTGCACCAACTCTTTTTTCCCCGCGATAATTCCCGCTTGCGGCCCTCCCAGCAATTTGTCGCCGCTGAAGAGCACCAGCGAAACTCCTGCTTCAATGCTTTTGCGCACGGTGGGTTCGGCAAAACCGCTCGCGGACAAATCCACAAGCGATCCCGAGCCCAGGTCTTCTACCAACGGCACCGCGCTTCGCGCGCTCAGCGCCACCATTTCCGCCAATCCGGGTTTTTCCGCAAAGCCGCTAATTTTAAAATTTGACGGATGCACTCGCAGCAGCACCCGCGTGTTCTCGCCCAGCGCGCTCTCGTAATCGCTCAGCCGCGTGCGATTGGTGGTCCCCACTTCTCGAAGCATCGCTCCGCTTTCCGCCATGATTTCCGGTATGCGAAAGCCATCGCCAATCTCGATCAACTCCCCGCGCGAAACCACCACTTCGCCGCCTTTGGCCAGCGCGCTCAGCACCAGTAGCACGGCGGCGGCACAGTTGTTCACCACGATCGCGTCTTCCGCGCCAGTCAGCCGCGTCAGCAAGTCGCGCGTGTGCTCGTCGCGCTTCCCGCGGGCCCCGCGTCCCAGGTCGTATTCCAGATTGCTGTAGTTTGTCGCGGCCGCTTCGATAGCCGCCATCACGCCCGTGGCCAGCGGCGCCCGCCCCAGGTTGGTGTGCAGAATCACGCCCGTGGCGTTGATGACCGCCTGCAGCGACGGCTGCAGAAATCGATCAGCCTCGGCGGCGATCAGCCCCTCAATGGAGTCCACATCCAGTGTGGTCACCGTAACGGTAGAATCCTCGCTGATTCGCGCCCGCAACTCCGCAAGCACGTCCCGCAGCAAAGCCACCAGCAAGCTACGATCCATGCGCCCCGCGAAGGCTGCCAGCCGTGGCCGCGAAAGCAGTTCGTCAACGGAGGGAATGCGTCGGAGTTGCTCGGCCCGATCGGATGAAGTGGATGAGTCGATCTCGGCCTTGCTGATGGCAATCCGATGCACCCGGTGCTTGCGAGATTTACGCGAATCCATGGCCTCATTTCAGCATAGCGCAAGTGCACCCGCAATGCGCCAGATGGCCCTATGCGTGGCTGATACTTATCCCCAGCCGTTGGTCCTGAAACCGCATCACAGAGTCGGCTTCAGCGAGTGCCCCTCACCGCCAAATCCTTATTTTTCCTGCTGTTCCTCAGGCGCGGTACCCGATTCGCACCCCACTCCGGCGCCCCGATTGACCCCACGTACACTTGCTTTTAGCATATTGGTAGAGGGCTTCGCCCGCGTGGCCATCCTCACTACCATCGACGAAGAACTGAACCAGTTCGAGCGCGACATCCGCCAGCTCAAGATCGAATACGACCAGTATTTCGGGGGTGGCCGCAAGCGCCCCCCAACGGAAATTGAGTGGCGCCTCGAGGTAATGACCAAACGCTATGCCGAACGCGGCGGTGAGTTGAAATTTGGCCAGCGCTTCCGTTACAACAACCTCACCCAGACCTACGCCAAATATAAGGATATTTTCCGCAAGAAGTTGCAGCAGAAAGAAGAAGGCAAAGTTCAGCGGCACTTTGGCGCGGCCGCCAGAGAAATCGAGGCTCAGCGCGCGCGCGCCCAGTCGCCGGCTCCGCCTCCAGAGCTTCCGCCTGCCGAAACTTCCGGCTCTCCGGCCCGTGCTGCCGATTCCGGCAGCGCCTCCCGCGCGGACGGCGCATTCCGCATGATTTGCTCCAAGCCCGAACAGGAAACCGAAAAAATCGGCGAGCTCTACGATGCCTTCCTCCAGGCCAAGCAGCGCGCCGGCGAAGCCACCGAAAAACTTACCCGCTCCGGTTTCAACGAGTTCGTCCTCAAAAAGACGAAAGACCTGCAAAAGCAAAAGAATTGTAACGACGTGGAATATGTGGTGGAAGTTGTCGAAGGCCAGGTAAAACTGAAAGCTTTGGTCAAATCCTGACTTGTCCTCAATTTAGTTTTCCGCTTAATGCACACTGATCTTCTCGTAAATTTCTAACGAATACTCCGGCACCCTATTCGGAATTCACGCGCCACGCTCCTTAGAAATTTCCACCTCTTTTCCTCCGCTGCTTTTTAGCTTTCCGCTTGCCCTGTGCCACCCTTACACTGTTGTGCCTTTCTCGACGGGGGAACCGATGGCAGTGCAACGCGCCTTGCTCAGTGTGTTCGATAAAACGGGAATTCTGGAGTTCGCCGCCCGGCTCGCGGCCTTGAAAATCGAAATTCTTTCCACCGGCGGCACCGCCAAATTATTGCGCGACAGCGGCGTGCCCGTGAAAGACGTCTCCGAATTCACCGGTTGGCCGGAAATGTTGGGCGGTCGCGTAAAAACCCTGCATCCCAGGGTGCATGGCGGCCTTTTGTTTCGCCGCGGCCACGCCGAAGATCAGAAACAAGCCACCGAACACGGCATTGCGCCCATCGATCTGGTCGTCGTGAATCTTTATCCCTTCGCAGAAACAGCCGCGAAAGCCGGTCTGACTGCTGCTGAGTTGATCGAAAATATCGACATTGGCGGCCCCACCATGCTCCGTTCCGCCGCAAAAAATTTTGAAAGCGTCACCGTTGTAACCGATCCGGCGGACTACCACCGTGTGGCCTCCGAACTGGAAACCGCCAGGGACACTTCGCCGGCCACTCGCCTTGACCTCGCACGAAAAGTGTTCGCCGCCACCTCCAGCTACGACGGAATGATTACCACCGAGCTCGAGCGCCTTTCCCACCGCGACCAATCGCTCCAACTGATCGATAAGCAGCCCCTACCGCAGCGTTTGCACCTCGCTTTGCGTCTACAACAGCCTTTGCGTTACGGAGAAAATCCCCACCAGGCCGCCGCCTTGTACGTTCCCGCCAGTTCTGCTGCGCCCAGCGGTCTTGCCGCCGCGAAGCAGTTGCAGGGCAAGGAGCTTTCTTACAACAATTTCGTCGACTTGGAAGCCGCCCGCAGCCTGGCCGCGGAATTCACCAGGCCCGCCGCGGTCATCATCAAACACAACAACTCCTGCGGAGCCGCCGAACAGGAAACTTTACTGGCTGCCTACCTCAAAGCCTTGGCCAGCGACCCCGTCTCGGCCTTCGGCGGAGTCCTGGCTTTCAACCGCCCCGTGGACCCCGCCACCGCCGAGGAAGTTGCCAAATTATTTGTCGAGTGCATTGCCGCTCCGGGATTTGACTCTGAAGCCAAAAAAATCTTCGCCGCCAAGAAAAATCTCCGTTTACTTGAACTCCCCCCGAACGGTTTGCTTCCCGATAGGGAACTACAACTGAAGCGCATTCTCGGCGGCATGCTGGTGCAGCAGCCGGACCTGGGCGAAATCGTCGACACCGAGCTGCGCACCGTCACGAAAAGAGTGCCGTCCTCGGAAGAAATGCTGACCTTGCGCTTCGCTTGGAAAGTTTCCAAGCACGTTAAATCCAACGCCATCGTTTTCGCTAAAGATGGCGCCACCCTCGGCGTTGGCGCCGGCCAAATGAGTCGCGTGGATTCCGTTAAGTTCGCGGTCATGAAAGCCCAGTCTTCCTTGCAGGACAGCGTGGTCGCTTCCGACGCTTTTTTCCCGTTTCCCGATGGCGTGGAGGAAGCCGCCAAAGCGGGCGCCACCGCGGTCATTCAGCCCGGCGGCTCGGTGCGCGATCCCGACGTAATCGCCGCCGCGGATCGCCTCGGCATGGCTATGGTCTTCACCGGCATGCGCCACTTTTTGCACTGAGCCACTTTTGCATTGACGTGTGCGGAAGGCGCAATCTTTGCTACTAACCGGGCGCTCGAATAGCCCCACCCTTACTTTGCTCGCTAAGACTCAAAAAAGTGGAAACCCTGCCCGGTTTCACTTTTGACCGCATTTCTGGCCCATGTAATACTTGTTTTTTGGGGCAATCATGAACTTTCAACGAGTGATGCTAGCCGCTCTGCTGGCGGTGTTTACGGGCGGCCCTGCGCTGGCGCAGTCCTCCGGCCAATCCAACTCGGACCGCTCTGCCGGCGATCAATCCGGCTCAGCCCAGGCTGCGCCTTCTCACGACAAGTCCAACCTGCCCGCCGTCGCTCAGGACCAGCACGCCTCCGCTTCCTCTCCGCAGGTCGCCAAAACTCCCTCGCGCGCCGACGCCTATTACAACTTCACCATGGGCCACATCTTCGAGCAGCAGTACGAGACCACCAGCAAGCCGGAATATGCCACGCAGGCCATCGACGCCTACAAAAAAGCGTACGCTCTCGATCCCAAATCTCCGGTCATCGGCGAGCGTCTCGCGGAAATGTATTGGAAAGCGCAGCGCACCCACGAAGCGGTAAACGAAGCGCAGGCGCTACTGAAGCGTGATCCCAATGACATTCAGTCGCGCCGCCTGCTCGGCAGCATTTATCTGCGCAGCCTCGGAGATTTCAGCACCGGCAATGGCCAATCTGAAGTTGTGGAACGCGCCATCGAACAATATGCTGAAATTTACCGTCTCGATCCCGGTGACGCCGAATCCGCATTGTGGCTCGCTCGACTGTATCGCCTGCGCAACGACCACGATAAAGCCGAAGCCGTTTTGCGCGGCATGTTGAAGGACGATCCCGAGAACGAGCCCGCCATCGAGCAGTTAACGCAATTGCTGCTCGACGAAGGCAAGGCCCCGGAAGCCATTGCGCTTCTGGAAGAAGTAACCACCCGCTCTCCCTCGCCCGCTATGCTCGATTTGCTGGGCGACGCCTACACCCAGTCGCACGACTTACAAAAAGCCGAAACCGCGTATCGCAAGGCTATCGATCTCGATCCTTCCGAGTTGAGTCACCAGCGTGGCCTGGGCCAGACCCTCATGGCCGAAGAAAAATATTCCGACGCCTTGACCGTGTATCAAAAACTCACGGAATTGATGCCCGACGACGCCGACGTCTATCTCCGCATGGCTCAGATTTATCGCGAGCTCCACCAGCTTGGCAAAGCTGAAGACAATTTGGTGAAAGCCCGCCAGTTCGCTCCAGGCAGCCTGGAAGTGATGTACAACGAAGCGATGTTGTATCAGGCCCAGGGCCGCAACGAAGATGCCATTCGTGTTTTATCCGACGCCGTCACCGGCATAAAAGGCCAGGCCCAGGACCCTGCCTTCGCGCGCGCGTTCGCTCGCCATTTTGTATCAGCAGCTCGGTCAGCTGTATCGCGACACCCAAAATTATCAGGCCGCCATTTACACCTATCAGGAACTGGGCCGCCTCGGCGAAGAAGAAGATCGTCGCGCCCGCCTGCTTATGATGGACATCTATCGCGCCTCCAAGGACTTGCCCAAGGCCTTGCAGACCGGTAAAGACGCCGTCGCCAAATATCCAACCGACGCCTCCTTACGCTCCAGTGAAGCCTTGTTGCTGGGAGAAAGCGGGCAAACCGACGAAGGCGTCAAGATGTTGCGCGCCCAGCTCACCGGCAAACCCAGCGACCGCGAAATTTATCTCAATATTGCGCAGGTATATGAGCGCGGCCGCCGCTACAAGGAAGCCGAGGAAGCCGCTAAGGCCGCCGAAGTTTTGCCCGGCCAACCTCGCGACAACGAGATGGTCTGGTTTTTGCTCGGCGCGATTTACGAGCGCCAGAAATTTTTTGACCGCGCTGAAGAGCAATTCAAGAAAGTCCTCGCCGTGAATCCTCGCAACGCTCCGGTCCTGAATTACTACGGATACATGCTCGGCGATCTGGGCATTGCGGCTCGATGAAGCCGAATCCCTGGTCCGCGCGCGCTCTTAAAGGAGGAGCCCTTCAGCGGTGCGTACCTCGACAGCCTGGGTTGGATTTATCTCGAAGGAAAACAAGCTCGCCGACGCTGAGACCACTCTTCGCCAGGCGCTTGAGCACGAAAGCCACGACGCCACCATCCATTCGCATCTCGGCGACCTCTACGCCAAAACCGGCCGCCCGGAAATGGCTGCCGCCGAATGGGAAAAATCTCTCGCGGAATGGAAGCATTCCCTGCCCGCCGACATCGAGAACGACAAAATCGCCGAACTCGAAAAGAAGCTCTCCCAGATGAAGCATCGCGTCGCCCAAAAGTCCGGCGATCGCAAGAAGCCAAGCCGCAATAGCCAGCATGCGCGAAGTACGCATTCCCTCGTTTGCGAAAATTAACCTGCGCCTCGACATTCTCGGAAAGCGTGCCGACGGTTATCACGAGTTGCGCACGATTTTTCAGACCGTCTCGCTGCACGATGAATTGCGTCTGCGCGCCACGAAGAGCCCGGAAATTTCCCTGACCATCCGCGGAAACGAGCAGCTCGCCCGTGAGCCGGTCGAAAAAAATCTCGCGTATCGCGCCGTGCAGCCGCCTTACGCAGCGAACTGAAAATTCGCGGCGGCGTGGAAATCGAGTTGCGTCAAAACGATTCCGGCGGGCGGCGGGCTCGGCGGCGGTTCCAGCAACGCAGCCGCAGCCCTCTTCGGCTACTTGCAGCTTGATCGGTCAGAAGAAAATCCCCATGCGCGGCGCTGCTCGAACTAGCCGCCTCCCTGGGCGCGGACGTGCCCATTTTTTTCTTCGGCGGGCGGGCCTTGGGCATCGGGCAGGGGTGACGAAATTTATCCGCTGCCCGATATTGCCAAACTAGTCGCTCCTGATCGTTGCGCCAGGCGATATTCGCGTGCCCACTCCCGACGCTTTTCGCTGGTTGAATGCCCCCGTGCGCGACGCTGTTACGTTGACAAAACTCGCCGCAGACCCTAAACTTTGGAAGTTCTGTGCTCTGTCCTGGAGCGCGCAGGGAAGCGGCCTTTCGAATGATTTCGAAGCGCCTGTTTTTCAGCGTCATAACCGGCTGCATCAAATAAAGCGGGTTTTGCTTCAAAAAGGAGCTGCAGAAGCCTCGTTGGCGGGTAGCGGTTCGGCGGTGTTTGGAGTTTTCCCGAGCCCAACGATGGCGCGCCGAGCCGCTGTTGGGTTTCCGCACGACCAGACCTTCGTTTGCGAAACTATTTCGCGCGACAGGTATCTACGCGCCGTCAATGGCGCGCGTGTCGTTCGTTGAGCCGCAGCGTCTTTCGTGTCCATCGCTAATTCGCCGAGTTAATTAAAACGTGCCGGGCCACGCTTTGCTTTTGCAGCGCCGCAACGCTTACGCCTGCAAGACCGTTACAACGTGCAAGACCCGTTAGAGACCTGATGCAGGAGCCTGCGCCTCGTGGATGACGACCGGTTCAAAATATTTTCAGGCACCGCTCATGTACCGTTGGCTGAAAATATCTGCCGCAATCTGAACGTCCCGCATCGGCAAAGCGCTGCTGGGACGCTTCAGCGATGGAGAAATTTATTTTCAGATTTTGGAAAACGTCCGCGGCGCGGATGTTTTCGTGGTGCAGCCCTGCTGCTACCCGGTGGACAACCACCTGTTGGAATTGTTGCTTATGATTGACGCCTTCAAGCGCGCTTCGGCCTGGAGAATCACCGCCGTTTTACCGTACTACTGTTACGCGCGCCAGGATCGCAAGGACAAGCCGCGAGTGCCGATCTCCGCCAAGCTCGTCGCCGATTTGCTCGAAACCGCGGGAGCCAGTCGGGCGCTGACCATGGATTTGCACGCGCCGCAGATTCAGGGCTATTTCGACGTTCCCGTCGATCATTTGTACGGTTCACCGGTGCTGGTGGAGTATTTCAAAAAGATGAATTTGCCCGATTTAACCGTGGTCTCGCCCGATGCCGGCGGTGTCGAACGCGCCCGGTCTTTCGCGAAAAAATTGGGAGCCCCGTTGGCCATCGTCGACAAACGTCGCGTCGATGTGGATGTCAGCGAAGTGATGAACTTGATCGGAGACGTTCGCGGTCGCAGCACCTTGATTGTCGACGACATCATCGACACCGCTGGCACCCTGGTAAAAACCGCGGAAGCTCTCATGCGCGAAGGGGCCACCCAGGTCTTTGCGGCGGCGACCCACGCGGTGCTTTCCGGCCCGGCCGTCGAACGCTTGCAGCAGTCTTGTATCACGCAAGTGGTGGCCACGGACTCCGTACCTTTGAGTGAGTCCGCCAGGAAGTTGGACAAGCTGAAAGTTTTAAGCGTGGCCGATTTGTTGGCCCGCGGGATTCGCTCAATTCACGAAGAGACCTCGATCAGCGAATTGTTCATTTAAGTTTTTGCTGCGCTCAAAAATTTCGTCTTTGAATTGCAGGGTAGTTAGGGAAGGAACGGAACATGGCTCAGGAAAAAATTGTAGTCGAAGCGGCAGCCCGCTCCAAGCGCGGCAAAAATGAAATCGCAGGTTGCGCCTTAGTGGCAAAGTTCCCGCCGTGTTATACGGCGGCAAGGGCGATGCTGATCACCTTGGCCGTAAATGCCAAGCAGTTGGGCGCCATCTTCCGTTCGCAATCCGGGCACAACACTTTGTTTCAGGTGGACCTCAGCGGCAAACATGAACCCGCCATCCTCAAGGACTGGCTGGTCGATCCCATCACTGGAAACCTGCTGCACGTGGACCTTCTCCGCGTGGCCATGGACGTTCGCATGCGCGTCAAAGTCCCCGTCCACACCTTTGGCGAGCCCGCCGGCGTCAAGCAGCAAGGCGGCGTCTTCGAAATTGTCACTCGCGAAGTGGAAATCGAGTGCTTGCCGGCCGATATCCCCACCGAATTCAAGGCCGATGTCAGCGGCTTGATGATGGGCCAGCAATTGCGCGCCGCCGACCTCGCCATCGACAGCAACATGAAATTGCTCACCGATCCGGAGCGCGTCCTGGCTCACGTCGTGGCCCTGCGTGTCGAGGAAGAGAAGCCTGCCGATGCCGTGGCCGCCGATGCTGCTGCGCCAGCAGAGCCGGAAGTCATCAAGAAGGGCAAGAAAGAAGTGGAAGGCGAAGAAGCCGAGGGCGGCGACGCCAAGCCCAAGGCCGCCGAAAAGGACAAGGGCGACAAGAAGAAATAACTGCCGGCGGTTGGCGGCGGCGCAATCGCTTCGGTTGCGACGCGAAAACGGCCGGCAAGTTTGCGGAGTGTATGCGGCTTATCGTTGGACTTGGCAATCCTGATCCGGAGTATCAGTGGACGCCGCACAATCTGGGTTTTATGGCGGTGGACGAACTGGCCAATCGCGGCGGGATTCGCGTTTCGCGTCCGGAAGCCAAAGCGCTTGTAGGCCGCGGGAAGTTGGCGGGAGAAGACGTACTGCTCGCCAAGCCGCAGACGTACATGAATCTCAGTGGGATTTCGGTACGCGAGTTGCTGGAAAAGTACGAGCTGGCTCCGGCCGATTTGTTGGTGATGTGGGACGAGGCTCAGTTGCCGCTGGGCACCATTCGTATCAGTGGCGAAGGCAGCGCCGGCAGTCACAACGGCGCAAAGTCGGTGATCGGGGCTCTCGGCACGCCGGCATTTACGCGCTTGCGATTGGGTTGCGCACCCGAACACGAGATCAGCAGTCGCAAGGAATATGTTCTGCGGCCCATGCGCAAGGCGGAGTTGGAAGTCGCCGCCGAAATGATTTCCGAGGCGGCCGATGCGGTGGAAATGATTTTAGCCCACGGCGTCGCTCAGGCCATGAACAAGTTTAACCGGCGAAAAGAACCGCCGGCAGACGATGCGGCGACTTGACCGCGGCACTGGAAGCAAAAGCAAAAAGAGTTTGCCGGGCGCTGGTCGCGGCTAGCACCGGAGAGAAGAGAAACGAGGGAACATGGAAGAACGATTATACGATTTGATTTTTATTGCCCGCCCGGCTAGCCCGGAAGAAGACGTCAAGAAGGTGTTGAGCATCATCGACACCGCCTGCGCCGAAAAGGGCGGCAAAGTCGAAAAGGCCGAAACCTGGGGCACCCGCAAGCTGGCCTATCGCGTTGCCAAGCATCGCGAAGGCATGTACTACTTTCAGCAGATTCGCACCTCGCACCCGGATTTGATCGCCGAACTCGAGCGCCGTTTGCGCGTGCAGGATACGGTCATCAAATACCAGACCGTGCGTCTCGACGAAGATTTGAAGCGCCAGAAAAAGCTGGTCGACCGCCGCGAGAAGCGCGCCGCACGCCGTCCGCGTCGCGCCACCACTCCTCCTGCTTCGGCATCCGCCGCGCCGGCGCCCCAGGCGCCCCCAACGCCGCCAGCACCACCGGCTCCGGAGCACAACACCTCGGGAAGTTAGTGCGGGCAAGTTGCTCCATCAATTTTAGCGGCTTAAAGATTCAGAATTTGCGGTTCACGTGAAAGGGTGGAAGGCATGGCAGAGGAACAGAAACAGGCAGCAGCGCCCAGCAGCGCACCTCCCCGGCGCGATGGTGGCGGCGGGCACGGTGGTGGTCACAGCGGCGGAGGCCACAGCGGTGGTGGCGGACATAGCGGTGGCGGTCACAGTGGTCCGCGTCGCGAAGGCGGTCCGGGCGGCGGTGGTCCCGGAGGACCTCGTCGCGGCAAGCGCCAGTATTTCCGCAAGAAAAAAGTCTGCAAATTCTGCGTCGAGAAGATGGACTTCATCGACTACAAACGCGCCGACATTTTGTCGCAATTCGTCCAGGAACGCGGAAAGATTCTGCCTCGCCGCATGACCGGCGTTTGTTCGCGCCACCAGCGTTGGTTGGGCGTAGCCATCAAGCGCGCTCGCAACATCGCCTTGCTGCCGTTCGCCGGCAGCGCCGCCGGCACCCAGCAGCCTCGCGCCGTGGTTGCTCCTGCGCCTGGATCCCAGGCCGCCGCATCATCGGCCACTCCCGCGGCTCCGCCGCCTGCGGCTGCACCTGCCGCGACGCCCTCGGCCGCTCCGGAAGCTGCGGTCTAAACCAGGTACCGAATCAAGAAACGAATAGCCAGAAATCGACATTTAGAGGAAAGAGCCTATGCAAATTATTCTTCAGGAAGATATTGAGAAGTTGGGGCATCGCGGAGACGTCGTAACCGTCAAGCCTGGTTACGCTCGTAATTTTTTGCTGCCGCGCAAGCTGGCCGTTGAAGCCAGCGCCGGCAACTTGAAAGCCATCGAAAAAATCCGCGCCTCGCTCGCCAAAAAGACCGCCACCGAGATGGAAGCCGCCCAGAAGCATGCTGCCGCGCTCAACGGCGTGGAGCTCAGCTTCACCCGCAAGACCGGCGAGAACGATCAGCTGTTCGGCTCCGTCACCACGGGTGACATCGCTGAAGCTTTGGCAACCAAGGGCTTCCAGGTCGACAAGCGCCAGATCCACACCGCCGAGCCCATCAAGGCTCTCGGCGATTTCCGTGCCACCGTAAAAGTTTTCCGCGACATCACCGCCGAGTTGAAGATCCAGGTCCAGAAGGAAGGCCAGCAGGCCTAATCATCTTTTTCTGCGGCTCTCACCCCGAGGCACATGAAAAATGTGCCTCTTTTTTTTTGCCCGGACTGCATCCGACTTCGTTGGCCAAACCCGCTTTGACCGCACTATTCACTGCGGTTTGTTCACTTCACTCTGTCGCCTGCTTGACCGCACTCCAACCCCATCGCCATGCCCGGCCAGGCAAATTTTGGGCGCAAAGCTTTTACACCCGCAAAATTATTCTGCGCAACAATTATTTTATAAAATAAAAAAGTTTTGCAACGTTTTCCTCGCGATGCACAGGCGCTCTCACCGACTTTCATTGACTCCCTTTTCATTTCGGAACACAATGCGCCATCGAAAATATTCTGTTCGGTGCAGTCGCGATTACATCGCCAACGTCCAACGAATAGTCCGTCATGTGCCTGTTGTGATTTTCTTTTTCCTTGCCTGGGGGGCCGGAAAGTAGTACAAATTCCGTCTGGGCGAAGAGAAAGCGAATACTACATATAGACAACCTATGCCTGCTGATACCATGCTCGAAAAGCCTTTGCCCAATAATCTGGACGCCGAGCGTTCCGTCCTCGGCGCCATTTTGCTGGATAATAACGCGCTGAATCCCGCCATCGAGCATTTGCGCCCCGAAGATTTTTTCCTCGATGCAGCATCGCCGCGTGTTCACCCAGATGATTGCCTTCGGCGAGACTCAGCAGGCCATCGATCTCGTCACGCTTGACGGAAGAATTGCACCGTCGCGGCGATCTCGACGCTTCCGGCGGCGCTCCCTATCTGGCCGCCCTGGCCGATGGCATGCCGCGCGTCTCCAACGTCGAGCATTACGCCCGCATCGTCAAAGAAAAAGCGATGCTGCGCAATTTGATTCACGCCACCCACAATATTCAGCAGCGTGCCTTTGAAGGCGAAGATGGCGCCGACGCCATTATGGATAACGCCGAGTCCTCGATCTTTGCGCTGGCGGAAGATCGCGTCCGCGCCGGGTTGATTCCCGTGAAGGACATCGTTCGTGACAATTTCGAGCGCCTCGAGCGGATTTTTCGCGAAGGCAAAAGCATCACCGGCGTGCCCACCGGCTACGGCGAGCTGGATAAGCTCACTTCCGGGCTGCAGCCTTCCGAATTGCTGATTCTTGCGGCCCGCCCCTCGCAGGGAAAAACCGCCCTGGCGCTTGAATCTCGCCGAAAATATTTCCATTCGCGGCGGCCAGCCAGCCGCCATCTTCAGCTTGGAAATGTCCAAGGAATCCTTGCTGCAGCGCCTGGTCGCCTCCGTCGCCCAGATTGACGCCCACAAATTCCGCACCGGACATTTGAGCAAGGAAGACTGGCGCCGCATGACCGAAGCTCTCGGAGTCATTTCTGCGGCGCCCCTGTGGATCGACGACGCCGGCTCCATCAGCGTCCTGGAAATCGGCGCCAAAGCCCGCCGCCTCAAGCGCGACAAAGGTTTGTCGCTGCTCATCGTTGATTATCTCCAGCTCATCACCGCCCGCGGCCGCTTCTCCAACCGCAACGAAGAAGTCTCCAGCATCTCCCGCGGCCTGAAAGGCCTGGCCAAGGAACTGCAAATTCCCGTGCTGGTCTTGAGCCAGCTGACTCGCGCCCCCGAGCGTGACGATCGCGGCCCGCAGCTTTCCGACCTGCGCGAATCCGGCGCCATCGAGCAGGACGCCGACGTCGTCATGTTTATTTATCGCCCGCATTTCTTCAAGCAGGGTGCTACTCCCGAAGAACGCGAGGAGACCGAGCTAAAAATCGCCAAGCAGCGCAATGGCCCCACCGAAAGCGTCAAATTTGTTTTTCGCAGCCGCCTCACGCGTTTCGAGGAAGCCGCCCCCGACGCCTTCTCACAATTCTCCGCCGACGATATGTAGTCGCCAGCAGTCTCAAGTCGGCCAGTTGGTCGTATGTAAGACCAGCCACACTGTCGTCTCTCGCCCACGCGCGTCGCTCTAAAAAATTTTCGAGCCCGATCAGCACTTCGGATCCTGTCCTCGCGCAAAGTCCGCATTTCAACCGCCTTACCCCCCACGATCGGCTCTGCCTCAGCCCTCCAATGATCATGGCCGCCAACGTGCCTTTATAAAGCTCAGCAGTTGCCCACTGTTGTCATTCACGCGGCAGTTTTTCGGCCCTCGCGCCACGCTGCCGTGTGAATGACGTAAACTGTTTTCCCCGGGAAGAACATGTCATCAGCGTCAAAAAATCCAGCGCATCCCAATATGCGGCCCGTGTGGGCGGACATTTCGCTCCCCGCCTTGCTTCACAACTTCACCTCCATTCGCGCTTACGTGAATCCCGCAACCGAAAAGCGCGCCACGCCGCGCCAGGTCCTCTCCATCGTCAAGGGCAACGCCTACGGCCATGGCGGTCGCCGATGTCGCCTTAGCGCTGGAAGCCGCCGGCTCCGACTGGTTTGGCGTCACCTGCACGGAAGAAGGCATCGCCCTCCGCAAGGCCGGCGTGCGCAAACCGATCTTGATCCTCACCAGTTTCGTTCCCGGCGAAGAACAGCGCTTGCTGGAGCACGACCTCACTGCCGTGATTCATCGCTGTGAACAATTGCCGCAACTGGAAGCCGCCGTCGCGCAACGTGGCCGCGCCAAATTTTCGTTTCCATCTCAAGATCGACACTGGGATGAATCGCCTGGGCATCGCCACCTCAGATGTGGACTGTTTCGCGCGCCAGCTTGCCAAATCTCCGCACCTGCAACTGAGCGGCGTGTTCACTCACTTTGCTTCCTCTGGCGTTTTCACCGATACCGCCGGCCGGGCAGCAGACCCGCTAGCAGGAAGAAAGTTTTTTTGTCGCGCTCGATCGCCTGCGCGCGCTGGGCATCGATCCGGGCATCGTTCACCTGGCCAACAGCGCCGCCATCGTTGACGCGCCCAGAAACTTGGGGCGACATGGTGCGCCCCGGCGCAATTTTGTACGGCTACCACCCCGGTTATGATCCCATGGAGCAGCGCCCCGAAATCGAAAAGCGTCTCCCGCTGGAGCCGGCGATGAGTTTGCGCTCGCGAATCATCAGTTTGCGCGACGTTCCGGCGGGCGCCGGGGTTGGCTACGATTCCAGCTTCGTCGCCAAAAAAGCCTTCGCGCATCGCCGTCCTCGCGGCCGGATATGGCGACGGCATTCATCGCAGCTTGGGCAATCGCGGCACCGTGCTGATTCGCGGCGTGCAGGCGCCCATCGTCGGGATTGTCTCCATGGATGTCACCATGATCGATGTCACCGATGTCCCTGGCGTGGAGATCGGCGATATCGCCACCATCTACGGAACCGCCGGCAACACGTGCATCCAGCCAGCTTGGTGGCTCGTAGTATCGGCACCGTAACCTCCGACCTCTTTTGCGCCGTGAGTCACCGCGTCCCACGCATTTATTTGCAGTAATGGTTTTTTAGTCCGAATTTTCGCGCACCACCATTCGTATTTCCCATCGTTTTGATTCGCATTTTCACGCCGCCCCGTTCGATATCACCTTGACCTGCTGATGCTGACAGCGTATATAAAACTCTAGTGCCTGATTTTTCGCGCGTGCTTCTCATGACGCGGCGAATTGAACTTTTCCTGCTGTGCGCTGACGGGCAGCGGCAGGCTGAGCGACTCGTAAACAGCATGCTCAGTTCTATCTCCAATGAACGGTAAACTTCCAAACACCAAGCCCGACACTAAGCCAGACCCTAAAGATCGTTCGGAACTTTCGCGGCAAGTTCGTCCGTCGCCATCGCGAATTACTCCGGGCGGCGCTGTTTCCGCGCAACGCCGCGCCGAAATCTTGCGTCCTGCGACTCTGTCTCCAACTCCGATGTCGCGGCAATTCTGGTTCTTGCGCGGCGCGCTCGCCTTGGCTATCAGTGCCGCTTGCTACGCTTGGGCTCCCTTTGCGCTGCACGGTCTTGGCGCCGCAGGCGCCGGTTTTCTCGTCGCCCTGGTAATTTTGCTGGCGGAGCTGCGATTGCGTCATGCTTCGCTCGCCGGACTCATAGGCGGAGTTTGCGGCGCCATGGCCGGAATCTTCGCCGCCCTGCTGCTCAGCGTGATTCTCTCCGACACCTTCGAAGCTCCCGCCTCCAAATCCTTCCTGGAAATCAGTTCGCTCCTGGGGCTCACGTACTTGGGCGCTAATCGCCGGATGCTACGCCGGCGGAATGTGGGCTGCCGCCGCGCGCCAAAAATCCCCCAGCAGCGAAGTCGCCACCGCTCCTTCAATAAAACTCCTGGACACCAGCGTCTTGATTGACGGCCGCATCGCCGAAATATGCGAAGCGCAATTTCTCGACGGCGTTCTGGCCGTTCCGCAATTCGTACTGCATGAGCTGCAGTTGGTTGCCGATTCTTCCGACCCTTTGAAGAGGCAGCGTGGCCGCCGCGGCTTGGAAGTATTGCAGCGCATCCAGAAAATGCCTCACGTCGAAGTTCGCGTCGTGGACGAGGATTTTCCCAATACCGCCGATGTGGATCACAAATTGATCGAGCTGGCCCGCCGCACCGGCGCAAAAATCGTCACCAACGATTTCAATTTAAATAAAGTCGCCACCGTGCAGGGATTTTCCGTCTTAAACGTCAATGAACTGGCCAATGCTCTTAAGCCCGCCGTCCTCCCCGGCGAAACCATGCATGTCCTCATTTAACGCGAAGGCAAGGAAGCCATGCAGGGCGTCGCCTATCTCAGCGACGGCACCATGGTAGTCGTCGATGGCGCCCGCCGCCTGATCAACAAGATGGTCGATATCATTGTCACTTCCGTGCACCAGACCACTGCCGGCAAAATGATTTTCGGCCGCGTCGATGAACGCGTCGAACCCACCGGACCCTATGCCAGGGCCGCCGCCGCGGGTCGCGGCGTCAATAGCCATCCCACTCCTTCTTATAGCGCAGGCTCTTCCGCAACCTGGCCACGCGAGGAAGAAAAAAATCGCAGCTCCGACTCACCCATCCCCGATCAGACTTCCACCAGCACGCTCTCGGACCCCGACGTCGGATAACTCCGCCCCCAACTTTCCGAATCCAATCCCACCTCTCGTTCGCGTACCAGTCCTCCTTGCGGTACACTCTAAAGTTTGACGCGGCATCTGCCGCAGCTTCGCGCCGCCTTTATCCCGTCACTTGGATATAGCCAACGCGACCTGAAAACCTTACATGAGTCGAATCGCTCGCCATTCTTCCGGCTTCTGGCTTGGGCACCCGCATGGGCGCGGAAACTCCCAAGCAATTTCTGGAGCTGGATGGCACGCCCATTGTCATTCACAGTCTGCGTCGCATCGCCTCTTGCCCGTTGGTCACCGACATCATCGTGGCCACTCGCGCCGACGTTTTGGAGTCCCTCCAAGCCACCATCCGCGCCGAAAAACTAACTCAGTTCGTGCGCGTCGTGCGCGGCGGCGATTCCCGCCAGGATTCCGTGGCCGCTGCATTGCGCGAAGTGCCCGACGACACGGAAATCATCCTGGTCCACGATGCTGTGCGCCCTTTTGTCACCGTGGAGCAAATTACCCGCGTGATCGAGGAAGCCCGCAAGTGTCGAGCTGCCATCCTGGGCATTCCCGCGATGGACACCGTAAAGGAAGTGAAGCGCGCCAGCCTCCCCGAAGACGTGGCCCTCATCATCGGAACCATTCCCCGTGAGCGCGTCGTGCTGGCCCAAACGCCCCAGGCATTTTCCGCCAAATTGCTCAAAGAAGCTTTCGCCCGCGCCGCAGCCGACGGCGTCAACGCTTCCGATGAAGCTGGCTTGATCGAACGCTGGGCCACGACGTTCACGTAGTACTCGGCTCCGAGCGCAATATGAAAATCACCAGGCCCGCCGACATGGACCTCGCCCGCTTTTACTTTCAGCAGCGAGCGAAAAAAAAACATGAGCGTGCGTTGCGGCATCGGTTACGACCTTCATCGCCTGGAATCTGGCCGCAAGCTCATCATCGGCGGCATGGAGGTGCATTTCGACAAGGGCCCTGCATGGGCCATTCCGACGGCGATGTCTTGGCTCACGCCCTTTGCGACGCCTTGTTTGGCGCGGCCGGACTTGGCGACATCGGCACGCATTTCCCGGACACCGATCCAAAATGGAAAGGCGCCGACAGCATGGAATTTCTCAAGCATGCCGCGAGCTTGCTCGACGATAAAAATCTCTCCATCGAACACATCGATGCCGTCGTGATTTTGGAAAAACCAAAACTCGGTCCGCATTTTCCTCAGCATGCGCGAAGCGCTCGCCAAGGCGCTTAAGCGTCTCCCCTGATCGTATCCACTTTAAAGCGAAAACCAACGAAGGCGTGGATGCCATCGGCCGCGGCGAAGCCATCGCCGCCTACGTGGTGGCTACTCTCGAAACCGCCTAGAACTTCTCTTCGCAATACTGTAATCTTCCCTTGCCAGCTGCTTTCCAGGGCGCTGAGGATTTACAATTCCTCCGCATCTTGCAAGCCCCACGGAAAAAATTGCCGCGCCCAATCTTTTCACTGCGCGCGGATGTCACGGAAATTCTCCGTGAGCGCGTCTGGCTCGCCGCGGAACCAACTTCCCGGAGTGCGAGCCTGGTGCGACCGTGCCGCCTCCATGTTGGGCACTCACGCAGCCGATCGCGCCGCACTCTCTAATTGTTGGCCCTGATTTTTCGCTATGATGCCCGTGAAGTATTTGACCCCGGTCGGAAAGCCACGCGGTCCTTGCCCGTTACGGCGCCAGCGAAGTGGTCGGCAAAGTCGCTTGGTGCTTCTCGAATGTCCCGCTCTCGACTCCGAAAGATTCAAAGAAATCATCACCGCCATAAAAGAAACCTCTGATCTGCGTAGCCGCGATTTGTTTCATCCCATTCGCTTGGCGTTGGCCGGCAAAGCCGGCGAAGGCGAGCTGGACCGCGTAATTTTACTCATCGATGAAGCCGCCGCACTCCCATTCACTCCGCGGTAAAATCCGCCCGCTCGCGAATCTTGGAGTTTTGCGCCGTCTTGGATTAAGAGTTTGCGTCATCGCCGAAAGAGCGGACCAGTCTGTGAGTTCGGCTCACAAGAACCGCGATCTGTGATTCTCTCTGCACTTTTTCTGTACACTGTGTGCTCCCCATGAGTCCTTCACCCGATCGTCTGACAGGAATCAACGCCGTCCGCGAAGCCTTGCAGGCTGGAACCGTCATGGATCGTATTGTGATCGCCCGCGGCCGTCAGGACACGCGCACCGAAGAAATTGTGCAGCTCGCGCGCGAACGCGGAATTCCTGTGCGCTTCGAAGACCGCGGCCAGATCGACCGCCTGGCCAATTCCAAAGATCATCAAGGTGTGGTCGCCTTGGCCGCCGCCCGCGCCGCCGGATCGCTCGATGACATTCTCGCTCACGCCAACGCCGCCGCTGGCGGTCGCGGCGGCTTGATCGTGCTGCTCGATGGCGTCGAGGATCCCCACAATTTGGGCGCCATCATTCGTACCGCTCTGGCGGCAGGCGCGCATGGCGTGGTCATTCCCGAGAGACGCGCCGTGGGTCTTACCGACACCGTCGCCCGCGCTTCCGCTGGCGCCCTCGCTCACTTCCGATTGCCCGCGTCACCAATCTCGCGCGCGCCATGGGAGAGTTGAAAGATGCTGGCTATTGGCTTATTGGACTGGATGAGACCGCCGACAAGTCCTACACCGAAGTGGACTACGCCTCATCAATGGCTATCGTTCTGGGCGGCGAGGGACAGGGTCTGCACGAATTGACCCGCAAGCGTTGTGATTTTGTCGTTTCTTTACCTACCAGCGGACCCGTCAAGTCGCTCAATGTTTCCGTGGCTGCGGGCGTGGTCTTATTCGAGGTTCTGCGTCAGCGCGCCGCAAAGAAAAAACAGCTGACAGTGAAATTATTTGTCGTACTGAATTAGGGAAAATACGTCCAGCCCCGGCAACTTCGCGCGTCCCCCAAGAAACGTCAGTTCCACCGCAAACGCTGCTCCCTCCACCGTTCCGCCCAGCTGGCGAATCAGCTTCGCCGTGGCCGCGGCTGTGCCCCCGGTGGCCAGCAAGTCGTCGCAGATAATCACCCGATCGCCAGTTTTAATCGCATCTTCATGGATTTCCAAAGTGTCCGTCCCATACTCCAGCGCATAGGAAACGCTCGCGCATTTCGCTGGCAGCTTTTTCGGTTTGCGCACCGGCACAAACCCGGCATTCAATCGATATGCCAGCGCCGGAGCAAAAATAAATCCCCTCGCTTCAATTCCCACCACCACATCGATGGAGTGACCGCTGTAATGTTCGCAAAGCTTGTCGATCAAGCTATGAAATCCGCGCTTATCTTTCAGCAGCGTGGTGAGGTCATAAAATAGAATGCCCGGTTTCGGATAATCCGGCACTTCGCGAATTAGCGCTTTGAGTTCGTCCATTCAAGCGGCTCCTGAGACCGCGCCGGCTGGTGTTTTTAATATTGTAGTTTGTTGCCGAGCGAGTGATTCAATCGTTGTAGCCGATGACAAACTCCCGCTCGTATTGCGGATCCGGCCAGGCCTCTTCCTCGCGTATCTCCGTTACGCTCGAAAAACGCGGGCCTCGTTCCAGCACGGTCCGTAGTTCGCGGTGTTGTTGCGGAGTGCCGATGACCAACACTTCCACCCGTCCGTCGCGCAGGTTTTTCACGTACCCGGCCACTTTGATTTTGGCGGCCGCCCGCTGCGTAAAATATCGGAAGCCTACGCCCTGGACGGTGCCGGAGACCAAGTATTTTCTGGCTTGTTTGACGTCGTTCACAAACAAGAAAAGTGTACCAGACACTCGCCTGGCGCGTTAAAACAGAACCTGTGCAGTCCCAACCCCTCATTGCGCTAAACTGCGGCTGGAATTTACGGCAAGCGGCGTAAGCAGGCGCTGCCCGCATCAATAAACCTTTCAAATATGAGATTATTTTTCACAGCCTGGCCTTGGCAGATCATCAGCAGCTTTTTCTCACCGTTTCGCCGCTTTCTTCGGCAGCCCACAAATCCGCGCAGACAGGAAAGTCCTCAAGGCCCCATGGAAGCCCCCGCTGAGCATCACGTGAGCCGCATCGGCACCGACCCCGAGCCTCCTGCGGCCCCTTCGCTGCCTCCCGAGGAAATCATCCGCAAATTTTCCCAGAAAGAAGACGAGTATCTGAAGTCTCGTCCCAATTTCAGTTTTCGCAAGTCCGTGCGCATCCAGGAATTTGCTCCCGACGGCTCCGTGGCCGGAGAATTTTTGCGCGTCACTCGAATACACCAGGACCCTCGACGGCAGGGTGACGGCTAAAGCCCTGGAAAATCCCCAGTCCACTCTCCAAGGCATCTATCTCGCGCCCGAAGATCTGGAGACTCTCGATCGCATCCCGGTCTTTCCGCTCACCAGCTCGCAAATCGCTAAGTACGACCTGAAATACCTCGGCAAGGAGCAAATCGACGAAGTGGATTGCTACATCTTTCAAGCCAGACCAAAAGCTGTCGAGCGCGCCAAAGCTTATTTCGACGGTGTTGTCTGGGTTGACGCTCAATATTTGGAAGTCGTGAAGACTTACGGGAAGTGGATTACCGATCAAGGCGACACTCGCGAGAATCGCCCAGCTGCCTTTTTCTTTATTTGAAACCTTTCGCGAAAATGTCGACGGCAAGTATTGGTTCCCCAGCTACTCGCGCTCCGACGATACTCTCCACACCAAGGACGCCGACATCCCCATGCGCCTGGTGATCAAGTGGAGCGACTTCAAACCCGCCCAACCAGCCAACGCCACGCCACCTGCGAAAACGGCCGCCCCCGCCGCATCCCCCGCTCCGGCTCCGGTCACGGCACCGGCCACGCCGCCAGCCACCGACGCTCCCGCGCCAAAACCCCGGCGCTAGCTGCCGTCGTTTAGCGCCCACCGGCCTGCACCGTCCGAACCGCTTAACCGCCCAGCTCTCGCAACGCCGCTGGCAATTCCACCAGCGACTCCAAAAGCATATCCGGCATCGACGCCCGCAACCGCCTCTCCGTGGGAAATGGCCCCAGCACTCCAATCGCCCGCACCTTTGCGCCTTTCGCCATTTGCACATCCTCCGGCGAATCTCCCACGTACACGCAGCGCGCCGCCTCCAACCCGATACATTGCAGCGCGTGGTTCAGTGGCCCGGGATGCGGCTTCTTATGTTCTGTATCTCCGCTGCACACCTTCGCACGAAACGATCGCGCCAGCCGAAACTCCCGCAACTGCCGGTGCACCCGGTCGCGATCCCCGCTCGTCACCAGCCCCAATTTATATCGCTTGCCAACCAATGCCAGCACTTTACGCGCATCCTTCATCAGCGCCGGCTGGTGCAGCGCGTAATGCTTTCGCCACGCGCTGTCCGCCGCGTCCCAATGCTGCTCCGCCAGTCCGGCCGCCCGATAGACGTCGTACCAGTTTGGCGAATAATGCTCGGAAAGCTCCTCAATCCCCCAGGCAATCCCCATCTGCTCGAACATTGCCAGATACGCCGAGGAATCTGCCTGAAACGAATTCAGCAGCGTCCCATCCCAATCGAACAGCACTCCATGAATTTCATTTTTCCCTGCGACGCGCATGCCCTTCAACATAGCAGAAATGCGAATAGCAGAAATGCGAACACCCACCACCCAGGCAGGCCTTTGCCGGCAGCAGCTTACCGGCAGGGAATCGCTCGCACGAAATTTTTAACTTGGTTTAATCGAAGGAGGGAAAAGCTCAGAATCCGAGAAAGCGCTCCGGCACTAGATCATCGCGGTCAAACTGCACATCGTCGAAGGTGGCCGCTATGCCAAACCATCCCGGCGTTGCTGCGGCGTGTGTCCGCTGTACATGCGCCATCGAAGCCATCACTACGTTGCCTTGTCCCAGCGGCCTGCTGATCAGCACGATTTGCAGTTCAATCGATGCCGCTGAAGGCAGTTCCTTGGGGCACAGGAAATAAACTCCGGTGGAGCTGATGTCGCGCGTCACCAATGTTACCGGAAACTCTTCGAATTGCCCGTTCACGCTGCGCAGCTTCAAGGGTAGTTTCAGGCTCGCCCGCGGATACTCCCGGTGCTCCGGATAAACGCCCACCGCATGCGTTGGCACTCGGATGAACCGCCTCGGCAGCTCCGGCCGCAGAAGTGGCTTGCAGCAAAGCACCGGTCGAAGCCCGCTTCCGTTTACGGAAGTCGTCTCCGCCGTCTTGACCGCTGGTACTGCAAGCGAAAGTGCGAGATTGGTTGCGCTCATCTCCCCTCAGAGATGCTGCGTTGTTCGAATTTCGAATTGCTTTGCTGCGACTGGCTACCCCGCTCCAGACCCAAACCACTATCAGGCTTGAAGTGGCGGGGGCCTAAGATGCCATTCCCAGCCGAGTGAGTCAACCGGCTGAAATTCGCCGCAGTGTCCTAAATCCAAACACATGGTAATAGTACTTGCTCCAGTCTTATCTCCAAAATTTTTGCCCACCAATAACTTAGCCAAAAAAAACGGTTCGCAGCGCGAATCCGGATAGCTCCGCACAGCCCCACGCGTTCAAATATCTCAAATCCAATATGGCGCTCGACCCTGCACGCAAATATCGCTATTTTTAGGGCTACCCCGCAATGGCATCTACCGCTACGCAAATTGCAAGCCCCAACTCTCAAGTAAGCCCGCCACGCGCCGGTTCTAACCCCTGGCTCCCCGTCGCCTTCCTGGCCGTGTATATCCTGTGGGGCTCCACCTACATCGGCATTCGCATCGCCATCGAATCGTTTCCGCCGCTGGCCATGGTCGCCATCCGCCATTCCCTCGTTGGCCTGATCCTTTACCCCATCCTGCGCTGGAAAACCGGCTTCCGCCCCACGGCCGCCAATTGGTGGACCGCTGCCGTCACCGGCGTCGGCCTTCTGTGCATCGGCAACGGCGGCCTCAGCTGGGCCGAGTCCCGCGTTCCCTCTGGCATCGCCGCGCTCTTGGTCGCCACCGTATCCTTATGGTTGGTCATCGTCGATTGGCTGCGCCCCGGAGGCGCCCGCCCTGTCCGGCGCGTCTTCGTCGGCCTGCTGATAGGCTTTGTCGGCCTCGCGCTCCTCGTCGGCCCCTCCAATTTAGGCGGCGCTCACCGCACCGATTTGCTCGGCACCGGGGTCTTGATGGTCAGCGCCTTCGTTTGGGCCTGCGCCTCCTTATATTCCAAGCACCGCGCCACGCCCGCTTCACCGCTCCTGAACGTCTCCATGCAGAGCCTCGCCGGCGCTGCGGCTTTGTGGATCGCCTCGCTGGTCTCGGGAGAATTCCACCAGCTCCACTTCGCAGCCGTCTCGGCCCGTTCCTGGGCAGCTTTAATCTATCTCGTCGTCTTCGGCTCCGGCATCGGCTTCACCGCCTACATCTACCTCTTAAAAAACAGCACCGCCGCTAAAGTCTCCACCTACGGCTTCGTCAACCCCATCGTAGCCTTGTTTTTGGGCTGGTTGCTGGCCGCCGAGCCGGTGACCCTCCGCACCATGATCGCCGCCGCGACCATTCTCACCGCCGTAATTCTGGTCATCTCCGCCCCGCGTGCCTCCGTCCCTCAAATCCCCGGTGAAACCCCCGTCGCCGGCGAACCTTAACGCCTTTCCTCAACCGTTCCCCGGGTCGCCTCCCCCGCTCCCCACACAATCGACTTTGCCGCTCGCTAGCGGATAGCTTTGTTTCTCCGTGTGAGTTAATTTTGACCAGTCATGAATACCTCCACTCAACCGTCCAGCGCCCAGATATCCGCAGCCGTAGCCGACCGCTATTGGCGCGCCACTCTGGCTCGTGACACCCGCGCCGATGGCACCTTCATCCTTGGCGTGCGCTCGACCCGTATCTATTGCCGCCCATCTTGTCCCGCGCGCCGCCCGCTGCGTCGCAACGTAGTCTTCTTTCGAACCGGCCAGGAAGCCGAAAAGCAAGGTTTTCGCCCCTGCCTCCGCTGCAAGCCCAACGAAAAACCCGCCACATTAATGCTCGTCGAACGCGCCGCCCGCGAGTTGTCAAAGTCCAATGACGCAGACCTCGAGGCCCCCGACCACGCCGGCAATCGCCCAGTAGCGCTCCTCGCGAAAAAACTTGGCGTGGCTCCTTCCGCCTTGCGCCGTGCTTTCCAGCAGGTAACCGGCCTCGCTCCGCGCGATTTGGCCGATGCGTTGCGCCTGAAGCGCTTCAAGGCTTTGCTGCGTGCCGGAAAAAATATTACCGACGCCCTGTACGAAACCGGCTACGGCTCTTCAAGCCGCATCTATGAACGCAGCGATGCGCAGCTCGGCATGACTCCCGCTGCCTATCAAAAAGGAGGAAAAGGTATGAAGCTCGATTACACCATCGCGAAATCCCCGATGGGAAAAGTTTTGGTGGCGGCCACCGAACGCGGCGTTTCTGCCGTATATCTTGGCGGCGCCGAGGCCTCTTTACTTGCCGAATTGCGCGACGAATATCCCCGCGCAGAATTGCGCCCGCGGGCGAATCCTACCAGCAATGGGTGCAGCGAAATCGTGCGCCAGATCGAAGGCAGACCCGCCGGCTTTGGATCTCCCGCTGGACGTCCAAGGCACCGCTTTTCAGCGTCGCGTGTGGCAGGAGTTGCAGCGGATTCCGCGGGGCACCACGCGCACGTACACCCAGGTGGCGCAGTCGTGGGCCAGCCTAAGGCGGTGCGCGCAGTGGCCAGGGCTTGTGCCACGAATCCGGTTTCAATTGTCGTGCCGTGCCATCGAGTCATTCGCGGGGATGGCAATCTTGCGGGTTATCGCTGGGGAATTTCGCGCAAAGAGCAGTTGCTCGAGGCCGAACGCGCCGCCTCCAAATAATTAAATCGTTCAGCCAATCGCCGAAACGCGTTCGGGAATAACCGCTGCTTCCGCGGCGAATGCCTACGGTTAAACCATCGCTCGTTACGAGCGCGGTTTGATACGGGTCGACGCCTTTCGGCCAATCCTGCTTGAATTTGCGCGTCGCCGATTTTCAGATTCTTCATTACGTTGGTGTAGTGAAAAATCAGATAGTCCTCCGAGCCCGACTCAAAAAACTTTTGTTGCATCGGCAGCCACGAAGCTTCGTCGATCCACATCTGAATTTTGGCGATTTGTTTGCGCACATGGTCGGATTTTGGCGTCAATTCGAGTTCAGCAACGTCTTCTTATGATCCAATTCGGTCTCGCCAACCAAGGTTAACAGTGTAGCTTTTTTTCACGTTTTCGCTTTTGGTGCCGAAACCCAGCAAAACGTACTGATCAACCATCTCGCGATTTTTCCCCAGGTCGTATTCTTCGACGCGATTGATCTTCGGCGTGAACACAAATAAGCGAATCGCCGGTGCGGAGGATAGTTCGCGGGTCAGGCTGCAAGAACTCGATGCGCATCTTCTCGTCGCGGCGAACAAAAAGTTTCCCGCTTTCCGTGGAAGTGTCTTTAACCACGTCGGTGTATTTAATGTGCTCGATGTCCGCGGTCAGGGTGTGAAAATCCTGCGCCGACTTATCCATCATGGCCAGGACGCTGTCCGTGGTCCACGCCTGACTTTGCGGCCGGACGCCGCCGTTAGCGGTCATAAAAATCTCATCGTAAAAACAAAGATGAGCAGAAAAAGACGTTTCAATCGCGGCCCCTGTGAAGTCTTTATCGACATATTTTCGGAAGTCCTAGCATAACAAAGAGACGTACGCCCGCTGAGCAGGTTGCCAAAGAGCTCCTGCTTCCATTCAGTTTTACAACTGAGTTGCCTGTGAAGCGCTGGGGAAAAGGCCGCTTACGCGGCTCGTCACCGCTGATTTCCACCTGGTACGCGATCACCGTGCCTTGTTCGTCGCGCTCCGGCTCGATTTTCGAGATGGAAAAATTGCCTTTGTGCAGTTCCGGCAGGGCTTCTTTCAGCGCATTGTGCAGATCATTTTGCAGCGCGAGTTTGGTCGGCGGCGCGAGGACTGCGCGTATCCACGCGATAAGTCTGCCGATTGCCATCCTGCGAGAGCAGCAAAACCTGCCCGGGCGCCGCGGGCACGCCGCTCGCCGGTTGATCGTGGAACCAGTGGCGCGGGGTCAGCAGGGCAAAAACCAGGATGAGCGGCGACGGCGAAGTCGTATTGCCACGTGCCGCGCTCATACGACCAGAAAAATGTCCGCGAAAGTATTTGTCCTAGGCTGGCCATATCTAATCCGCGGGAATCCCGTCGACAATAACGCCATCACGCATATGCACCACCCGATCGAAATACACCACCGCTTCGGGATTGTGCGTGATCATCACGATGGTCTGGCCCAGTTCCTTGTTCAGCTGGCGCAGCATCTGTAACACGATTTCCGAATTTTTGGAATCAAGATTGCCGGTCGGCTCATCGGCCAGCAAGAATTTTCGGCTCATTGATTAACGCGCGCGCGATGGCCACCCGTTGTTGCTCGCCGCCGGATAACTCCGAGGGGCGGTGTTGCAGCCGTCCCGCCAGTCCCAACATTTTCGTCACGACCTCAAAGCGGTGCGGATCGAATCCGTCGCCATGAATAAATTGCGCGATGGCGATGTTGCCTTTGGCGCGAAAGCGTCGGAAGCAGATTGAAGCGCTGAAAGACAAAGCCGATTTTGTGGCGTCGCAGCCTGGTGCGTTCCGCGTCGCTCATGGTGGTCAGTTCGTTGCCATCGACCAGCACTGTGCCCTTTGGACGCTTGCGCCATCCCGCCAATCACGTATAGCAGCGAGGATTTTCCGCACCCGGATGGTCCCATGACCGCCACGGATTCGCCCGGTTCCACCTCGAAATTCACCCCGCGCAGAGCAGGGACTTCCACTTTTCCAGCGCGATACAGCTTCCATAGATTTTCTGTTTTAAGTATTGGTTCCAATAGCTTTTTCTTGAGATACGGCCCTTTGGCAGGTTGCTATTGTAGCTGCGATTGCCACCGCTGCCTAGCATGGCGCGAAGTTCGCTCTTCCGGAATCCAACCGCCAGAACGGACGTTCGCCGCCGTTTGGGATCGGTCTGTTAGTCGTAGGACAGCGCTTCGACCGGGTCTTTGCGGCTGGCCATCCACGCCGGGTAACTCGCGCCCAGCATGGCACCGCCCAACGCGATGCCGGCGGCGCGCAGTATCCACGCCGGCGTGATCAGGATGGAGAGGGTAGGGAAATCCAGCGAGAAAAGCGGCGCGTACCAGGTAGCTCAGCCCAACTCCCGCGGCAATACCGAGGATGCAAAGCGCGGTGGATTCGCTGAGCAGCGCGCGAATGATGAACGACCGATCTGCGCCCAGCGATTTCAGAACTCCGATGTCGCGGGTGCGCTCGATCACGGTGGTGTACATGGTAAGAAAAATAACCAGCAGCCCGATGGCTACCGCCAGGCCGATCATGGCGTGAATAAACGTTTGTAGGCCGGGAATATTCGTTGCGGTCATCAGCGAAAGAAAATCTTTCAGCGGGCGAATGGTGTAGCCCGGCAGGACGTGGCGAAGCTCTTCGATGACGTCTTCGGTATGTTCCGGGCGAGTGCATCGCAAAAGAAAAATGGAGGCTTTGTCGTGCGCGCCGACCAGGTCCTGCAACGTGGCGAGCGGTACGAAAGGCGCGCGCCTTTGCCATGCTCGATGATGGCCGCCACGTGCCAGTCGTGATTCAGCAGATTGTAGGTGTCCCCAACTTTGATTTTTTTCGCTTTGGCCGCCCAGTCGTCCACCAGCAGATCGTCTGGGCCCTCCATATCGTGACCTTGCAGAAAAACAAAGCCCCCGGAGACAGCGCGGAAACTTTCGCGATCGATCGCCGTAAACAACCTCCACTCCACCGGTGGAATTAAATTGCAATAAGTGCCGGGGCTACAGATTGAACATATTTTTGCGTTTTCAGCCGTGGCGGCAATTTTAATGGGCATCGGCGAGCCGCTGAAACCCAGAAAAACGGAAGCCGCCGGCGGCTGCACCATGATGTCCGCGCCGATGCCTTCAATGCGTTTGGCGGTTTCGGTAAGCAGGCCGGACGTCAGCCCCACGATGAGCACCACCAGGGCGACTTCTACCGCGACCGCCATCACGCCGATGAATGTGCGCATCGGCCGATGCAGTAGATTGCGCGCAATGAGTTCGCCCATCATGGCTTGGGAGTCTGTGCGTCCGGAGCCGTGCTCTTTCTTCATGTTTTTCGCCGTTGGGCTCGCCTACCCGAATTAAATCGAGCCGGCACCGGTTGTTCCAGCCTGAAGCGCTCCAGCGGGAAATCATCATTCAAGGTGATCTTGCGTGATTTGCAATTCGAGCCGATAATCGTCGTGCGGTCGTTCGATGCGGATGGAGTGCGGAAATTGTTGGCGCGGCTCTTGACGGATCGCCGCTCCGCCAGCCGTCGCAGTTTAGCGGGCGTCCGAAGCTTGCCAATTGGAAAAGCGCGTATCCGATAGCAAAATCCCCGCGGACCAAAACTTTGCAGCCGTGCCACTTGCAGGTCCGCGCGATCGAACCAGATTTTGCGCAGGATTTCCGTTCGATAGCCCCCGCGCAAAACCGTCAACACATAGTAGCGCGCGTTTTCATCGTTGAATTCCTCGAACAGCACCGTTTCTTCTTTACGAATTTCCGGCCACAGAAGCGCATCCAGCAAATGTTGTGGCCGAAGATTTTCGATCGGTTTGTTGCCGGCGCGCTCCACTGCCACCGGACCCACCAGGAACTTATTCTTCGAGGGGATGGACACTCGAAACGTCTGGCTGTCGCTGGCCATATCGAAACACCGTGGTCCCGATCACCGGAGCCTGCCCGATCATCGCGGATGTTACGCGGGTCGTTCAGCCAGCAGAAACGCTTTTACTTCGTGATACTCCTCGATGACTCCGCTGTATTTCGAGCCTGCGGTGGGCTTCAGCTCTACCGTGGCATTCAGCTATTCACTGACCCCGGCAGTAGCGTTATATTTCTCCAGCAATTCTTCGCGCGTCGCGTCTTTCGCCACCGGTTTTTCCGTCTGCGGAACGTTTTTGACCACGCTGACTTTGCTGCCGTTCCCGCACCCTCCGCCAAACGCGGCCATGAGCCCCACCAGCGCCATGCCCCAGCAGCCGCAGATCACCGCCCAAGGAACACCGCTTATTCGGCTTCTGCTTATGGAGTTTTACTGCGCACGATAATCTAATTGGGCCGCGCGATGTGCACGTTAAACGGTTGCAGCGCGGCCGCACCCGCCGAATCACTTCGCTGGGCCACAATTTTTCGCTGAAGCAGACGTCATCCAGCCGTCTTCCGGTTCGCAGACCGCGCAAAAGGTATATCGCGCGTAGGCGCTCTGATACGCATCCAGCCCGCGTTTTGAGAGCTCGCCTTCCAGCGCCGCATCCGCCGTTTGCGCCAGCGGCCCGACCCGCAGGCCGAATGTTTCCGCTTCGAAGCGGCTGAAAATATCCAGCAGTTGTTCTTGCGTCGGCTTAGGAATTACCAGGCAGCGTTCCGCAGCATCTCGATACGGAATTTCATGCGTGTCGCAAAAATCGCGCACCCGATCCAGGTGGCTGAAGAAGTCCACCACGTAAAATTCTTCCCCCGCCAGATACCGGAAAAGCCGCCGACCAGATTTGCGCCGCCTGCAATCCTCGTACCGGTTCGCGGCTTTCAGTCTCCAGCAGTTCCAGCCCTACGGCTTTCACGTCCGAGCCCAGATTCAGGACTTCCACGTCCAGCGAAAACGGCGGCAGGTCCAGCGCCCCGCTGCCTAATGCGTTGCCGGGCGCGCTCATTCTTCAATCCCCGCTTTTGGAAATTTTCCTTGAAATTCCGGCGACTGCTTGCGCACATCCAGCCAGTCGAAAAACGCATCCGGAGTTTCCAGCCAGATGCGGAACCAGCTGGCAATCTCTTCTTTTTCCGCGCGCTTGGGAGCTTCCACTTTTTGATTGCGCGAAATCATTTCCGCGCGCCGCTTTCCCCAGTCGCGCAACGTTCAGCACCCGCTCGACCGCCGCATGTTCCCCTTGCGAGCGAAATTTCCGCATCAATTCATCCAGCCGCATCAGGCTGACTTCCGCATCTTCCAGCGTCTTGAAATGCAGCAGGTCTTCAAACTCTTCTTCGTACTGATCTTCCGCTTCTTCCTGCAGAGTGAGCTCCAGCTTCAGTCCGGCCGCTTCCAAAACATCGGCGATGTAGTCCGATGCCGGTCTTTCCTGCTTCGCCGTGTTCCGCGATCAACCGGCGCCGCAATTGATCGATTTCCGCGGGCGTCCATTTCTGCACGCCGATCTACGCGCAGTTTCCAGGATGAGCATTTTTTTTGTCTGGACGATCGTTCATCGAGTTCGACGACTGCTCCCCGGCAAGAAGCCGACGGTACTTAATCACATTATTGTTGTGCTCCGCCAGCGTCGCGCTGAAGAAGTGTCCGCCCTGGGTGTTGGCCACGAAATACAGATAATCCGTGTGCGCCGGCTGGTACGCCGCGCGCAAGGAGGCTTCCCCGGGATTACCGATCGGCCCGGGCGGCAGACCCGGTATGCGTGTAGCAATTGTACGGCGAATCGATGTGCAGGTCCGCGAGCGTTAGCGTGCCTTTGTAGCTGCTTGGTTTGCTCCAGCGCGTAGATCACCGTGGGATCGCACTGCAGCGGCATCTTTTTGTGCAGGCGATTTTCAAACACGCCCGCCACCAACGGCCGCTCTTCGGGCTTGGGCGTTTCGCGTTCGACCAGCGAAGCCAGCGTCACAATCGCCGAAATCGCCCGCGTGCTAACCTGCGTGTTGCCCTGCGTCGTAATCGCCCCGCCAGCTCCCGCCCCATTTCCCCCTGCAGCAGCAGTCCCAGCCTTCGGCAAAATCCCAGCCGGGTCCGCGGCGTTCGAATCCGCAGCGGCCCTTCCGCAAGCGCACCGGAACGGTAGTCATTTTGCGTATCGCCGCTCGAACTCGCCGCCGTACCGATGCCGTAACCGCGCTCCATTCCTCTTTAAATTTTCTCACCATGTCGCCGGTGAGCTCCGCGGCCGTCGGATGACGGGAAAGATGATAGGTTGCCGGAAACAGAAATCCTTCCAGAGTTACGGCCTCTGGAGCGAGGTCCTGAATCAGCGTCGGATCTTTCGCCGCTTTCAGGAATTCGTCGGCGGGCATGAAATTTCCGGCGTCCAGGTCGCGCGCGATATCGAACATCGTTTCCCCTTCGCGCACGGTGAAAGGTTGTTCGAATACTTCGCCATTCGCGAGCTTCCAGAAAACTTCCTGCCCGGACGTGGCACTGGTCGAAGAAATATTCCCCGGCTTGCAGCGAGCGCCGCGGATGCCGCCGCGCATAAAATTCAAAGGCGACCGAGCTGCGCACGACGCCTTTCGTTCGCAGCGAGCCGTGCCACGCTCGACTGGAAGATCCGTGCGGCACCTCCACGAAGATTCCTTCGCGGCTGAAATCCCTGATATGGTGATTGCATGGAATACCAGAGCCACCCGGCCGCGGCCGCACCATCAGCAAAATAAAAAGTAACAATTTGCCCACCGCGCATAACTCCGCGATTTCTGTTTTTTATTGCGTCCAGCGAAAAATCACTACGAGCGCATCTCGCATCACTATTTAGATGCTTTAGCAGCCCGAAAGCTACCGCTGCAAATATTCTTTCAACATAACGGCGGCGGCAAGGGCGTCAACCGTCAATTTGCCCTTCGGTCTTGGGCTTTCGTTTCGGCCTATCCAGATCTTTACCCGGTGGCGTGCGAGCGGGAGCCTTCATAGGTCTGCCGCCTTGCTCTTCGAGCAGACGCTGGGCTTCCCAACTGGTCAGCCGCTCATCCACCATTTCCACCGGCACGCCAATTTGTTTGCGGACGCGCTCGGCGAAACGCGAAGCTTCTTCGGCCATTTCTCCGTGAGAGCCGTCGAGACGCAAAGGAAGGCCCACGATAATTTGCGTCACGCCTTGCTCGCGAGCGAGTTCGCGCAGGCGGCGCATGTCTTCGTTGCGATTGATGCGTTCCAGCGTGGCCAGCGGCTTGGCCAGTCCGCGTCTTCGCCATCCGCGATGGCCAGACCGATTCTTGCGCGGCCATAATCCAGCGCCAGAATAGTCGCGGGCTTAGTCGCATTTTTGGCAGGAGACAACTGCGTCACCTTACCTAGTATACCGGGTATGCCGCGCTGAAGCGTGGCACAACGCTCGACCACGTTCCCAACCGCGCTTACGGTTGCCGCCCCCGCGTGCCTTTTTCCCAGTCCGCCCAAAACCCCATGGACTTCATTTGCATGATCGAGTGCCGACTCTCTTCATGAGAGTTTCCAGCTTCCGCGCGCGAAAGCCGCTTGCCAAGAGGCTCCGCGCGATCGGCAATCCCCCAAGCCGTCAGCGCCGCGATCGCCGTATTCAGCTTCAGCGTCCGCATATCCACTTTGTCGAGAGTGTCCGAGGCGGCATGATAATTCGGCAGATAATTGGCTTCATCCTGATTGGCCACCAGCGTAGGGACTCCTTCGATCATGAAATCGAAGTGGTCCGTGCCCACCTGCGCGTCGCTGGTGTGCCGGTTAACGTCCCACGAATCCAGTGGCTTCAGCACTTCACGCACTGCCGCCTCAATATCGGCCGTCCGCCGAGCGAAAACCGGTCAACCGCCCGATCCCCGAATCCAGAACAATCACCGCCCGAATATTGTCCAGCTCCGCCCGATGCGTTTTCACATACGCCCACGAACCCAGCAATCCTTGCTCCTCCCCGCTGAACAAAACAAAACGGATCGTGCGTCGCGGCCTCAGACCGGTGGCTTTCAGAGCGCGCGCGGCTTCGATCACCAGCGCTGCGTTGCAGCCGTTGTCCAACGCGCCAGTCCCCAGGTCCCAGGAATCCAGATGCGCGCCCAGAATCACGCTTTCGTCCGGCTTCTCGTAGCCGCGAATTTCGGCGACCACGTTTTCCTGCTCAACCGGCCCGCCGATTTTGTTGGGCATGGAAAAACGCGCGCGAATTTTTCCCGGATAAGCGAGCACCGTGCGCGACAGCCTGAGAGCGTCTTCCCGCGCGACGATTGCCTGCGGAATTTTCTCCAGTTGTCCATCGCTGGTATTCGTGTGGCGATAGAGCAGCAGTCGCTCCCGGGCGCTTTCCCACAAAATCGCAGCCGCCCCGCCTTTCAGGGCTCGCTCGATGATGTCCGGAGGCCGAAAATATTCGTTGAACAGATCGGCCCAGGTAGTGCCAAGCTCAGTATGCACCAGGAGAATGGCGCCCTTTGATCCGCTCCGCCGCGGCCGCGAATTCTTGCGGCGTGCCATAGCCAATATCGACGACGGTCGCCTCCAGATACCCCGGCGGCGTTGCGGGCGACCATCCCAGACTCACGGCTCGAAGATGGAAACTTGATTTCGCCGAGAAGTTCGAGTCGCGTGTCGCCTTCGCTCCAGGTCACCGGCAGTTGATATTTTTCCGTGTGCACCTCCACGCCCGCGGCTCGAAATGCCGCCACTCCCCATTGTACGGCGCGCGTCCATTGCCGGCGTCCCGCTAACTCGTCCGCCGATTTCATCCGTCAGCCGCCGAAGATTTTCCGGCATTGGCGAAGGCCCGAGCATTAGCGGCAATATCTTTCCGGCCACTTCCGCGCAGGACGACGAAGCCTCGTTGCTGCAGCCCGCCGCGCCTTCCGGCGTTTGCACCCGATGCAGCGGGTCCGCCGGCGATGACCCGCTCGCCGGCGCAATTTGCCCCAGCATCCCCGGCGCCAGGCTCAAGCAAAAAATCAAAGCCCCGCATGAAATCAAAATCCCTGCGCGAACACGCATGAAAAACTCCTCTGCAACAAAAATTGTGCACCTTGGAAGGGTCGCGGCGGATTATACCGAACCTACAGCGCTCACGTCCGGGTATCTTGAATTTGTAGCTGCAAATAAAATAAAGAATTGCCGAGCGAGGCCCGCTCAGTTTTTCGGCGACAGCTTCGGATTCAAAACGCAATCCGCCACCCGCGCCACCCGTGCCATTTCCGCCACTTCATGCACTCGCACGATATGCGCGCCACGCAAAATGCTGGCTGTCACCGAAGCCGCCGTCCCCCACATCTTCGCTTCCGCCGTCGCTGCCTGCCCGTCTCGTTCCAGCGTCTTGCCCAGAAAACCCTTTCGCGATGTCCCCACCAGAATCGGAAACCCCAGCTTCGCCAGCTCCGGCAATTTCTGCAGCAACTCATAATTTTGCGCGTAACTTTTCCCGAAGCCGATCCCCGGATCCACCACCATTTGCGCGGCCGCGACACCTGCCCGTTGCGCAATCTTCACCGAAGCCCGCAATCCCGCCAACACCTCTTTCAACGCGTCCCGCGCAAATGGCTTTTGCTGCATGGTTCGCGGCTCTCCGCGCATGTGCATCAGCATCAGCGGCACCCGCAATCTCGCGGCAACTTCTGCGACTCGCGGATCATGATTCAATCCACTCACATCGTTGATCAGCTCCGCACCGCTCTCCACCGCTCGGGCCGCCACTTCCGATTTACGCGTGTCGATACAGATTGGAATCTTTACCCGCGTGCGCAGCCCATCCAAAACCGCCGCGAGCCGCCGCCATTCTTCTTCGGCTGCGACGCCCGCCGACCCCGGTCGCGTCGATTCCGCGCCAATATCGATCAAGTCCGCGCCATCGCGCTCCATTTGCAGCGCGTGCTCCACAGCTTTCTCCGCCAAAAAGAATTCTCCCCCGTCCGAAAAACTGTCCGGCGTGACGTTCAACACCCCCATGATCAGCGTGCGTTCGCCAAGCTCCAGAACGCGCGAGCGTAGCTTCAAGCGGAATTTGCGGCGGAAGTTCATTCTAGGAGTGCGTGCTGCGAGATTCATCAACGAAGTTCATCAACGAAGTTTTTCAACGAAGCTCAATGGTGGGCAAATCTTATTTTGATAAGCGCTCAATCCAGATCTATATCCCGCAGCGGTTTCCCGGCTGGCGCATCTTTCGCTTTCTTCATCGCCTCTTCAAATTTCTTGGCCAAAATGTCTTCCTTGTTGTGCTCCAGATTCCACGAATCGCGGAACTTATCCTCGCGACTGCGCTGCTGCTCATTCAAAATTCCCGCGGCATCCGTGAGATCCACATTCGGTCCCGCCTTGATTGGCGCCTCGTGCGAAAGCACCGCGCCAAAAACGCCATCCACCACCAGTCTCGCCTGGCAGCAAGGGCAGGTAACTTGCAAATTGTCAGGATTTTGCTTCGCCATACCCGCCATTCTACTCTTCTTTCCTCCCGCCAGGCACCTCTCCCACCGCCGCACCAGCCAGCCTCCCCCGACCCCTGGGTCTACTGCCTCAAACCAATTTTGTCGCCCAAAATCCGGGTTTTTGCGCCACAATAACACCCTATAACGCGCTCCCCACATCCATACAGTAGGCGGTTTGCTGCCGATTTCTCATTCGACGTAGGTCTTGGAGAGTACCCATGAAAGTAGTCACCCGGCTCATCGAAAACGTCAGCGTCGTGCAATTCGTCGGTAGGATTGAACTCGGCGAAGGCTCCGCCGCCGTTCGCGAAGCGGTTCACGAACTCCTGGCCAAGGACCGCAAGGACATCCTCCTGAATCTCGCCGATGTCGATTACATCGACAGCTCCGGCCTCGGCTCCCTGGTCAGCTCCTTTACCAGCGTGAAGAACGAAAGCGGCCAGCTCAAGCTTCTCTATCCCACCAAAAAAGTTCACGACCTCCTGCAAATGACCAAGCTTTACACCGTCTTCGAAATCTTCGACGACGAATCCACCGCCATCAAATCCTTCAACAAATCCACCGCCTCCACCGCCTAATTCATTAGCCGCCCCATCTCGTTTATGGACACTTAACGATTTAACTCGTATAATGACTCATCACCTGAGGCTTTCTTATGGCTCCCGTACAACAGCAAATTTTGAATGCGCTGAGTGGTGGGGAACTCTCAATGCGTGACCTCGTGGTTGAAATTCAGCAAAAGTCCAACGCCAGCGCAACCGCCGTCAAAGCCGCCGTCCTTCCTCTTATATTGGGCGATAGCGTGGAAATGACCTCGGATCGAAAGCTTCGCCTCCATAGTAAGTAAGTAATTTGTCCACACTGCTCGACCCCGCTCACAGATTTCACCCCGAACTACGATCAGACTACCGGACCCCGCCGCAGGTTGACCGCGACCGCGTTCAATACTCCAGTGTTTTCGCGCGCCTGGCGGAAGTTACTCAGGTTGTTTCCGCGGATCGTGGTTACGTATTTCATAATCGTCTGACCCACTCGCTCAAAGTTGCCCAGCTTGCACGGCGAATCTCAGAGAAGCTGCGCGCCAGTCACGAGCCAGAATCCCTCGCGCTCCACGCTCCTGATCCGGATGTTGCGGAAGCAGCGGCTCTGGCTCATGACCTGGGCCATCCGCCATTTGGCCATATTGCCGAGCGGGAATTGGATAGGCTCGCGAGAAAAGAAGGCCTCGAAGACGGCTTTGACGGTAACGCCCAATCCTTTCGCATCGTCTCGAAACTCGGTGTCTGCGACGCAGTGTCCGCGGATAGTTCCCAGACGCCCATAATTCATGGTCTCAATCTCACCAAAGCGACACTCAACGCCTTGCTGAAGTACCCGTGGGGTCGTGCGGAAAATCCTGACAAGAAAAATAAGTGGGGTTTTTACGAGACCGAACGAGACCTGTTCAATTGGGTTCGTGCCGGCCGCACCGGGGATCCATTCGCCAAAAGCTGCGAAGCTGAAATAATGGATTGGTCCGACGACATCACTTATGCCGTGCATGATCTCGTCGACTTCTACTGCGTTGGCCAAATCCCCATCGACCGGCTGGCCGATGACAATGATCCGGCCGAGCGTCAGGATTTTTTCTCGGCAGTCTTCGCGCGTTGTCACGATCTCGCACCCAGGCGCGTCGAGCTGGAGAAAATTTTCAAGGAGGTTCTGGACGCTTTTCCTTTGGACCGCAGATATGTTGGAACTCTCCAACAGCGCACCGGCCTTTGGCAGTTCTCGACAGTTCTCATTTCCCGCTACGTCGACGCCATCACTCTCCTTATGCCGACCCCCGGCATAAAAAGTGTGGTCGAAATAAAGCAATATGCCTTGGACGAAATTCGCATGCTCAAGGAATTGACCTGGCACTACGTCATCCTGAACAATGAACTCGCCACCCTGCAGCATGGGCAAACACAAACCGTCCGGGTCGTTTTTGAGACTTTGCTGAACGCCGCCAAAGGCGGCTCTTGGAAGTTATTTCCCCCGGCCTATGAGGAAGAATTGCAATCTGCGGCTGGGGACCGCCCATTGCAGACCAGGATCGTTATCGATTACGTGGCTAGCATGACCGAGCACGAAGTTGCCCGCATCTATGCCCTCTTGGTCGGCAAGTAACCCTCCGCAAGTCGCACCGGCCAAGAAAAAAGGCGCGAGATTTGCTCGCGCCTTTGAATCACCGAAATCTAGTTACCCGACTACGCCTTCGCCGGATTCTCTCCCCGCGTGAATCCCGGCGCCGGCCGCAATTCCGGCCGCACCACCTTGGGATCCGCGCTCGGTGCTGCTTGCGGCGGCGGCGGGGGCGGAGTGCGAATCTTCTCCGGCAGCGGCTTGTTCTCCATCAGCAGTTTAACTTCGTTGGCGTCAATTACTTCGCGATCCAGCAGCGCCAGTGCAATGCGCTCCAGCGTTTCGCGATTGTTGGACAGAATCGCCTTGGCCCGTTCGTACCCGCCGTTGACGATGCGCTTCACTTCCTTGTCGATTTGAATGGCCGTATCTTCCGAGTAGTCGCGATGCTGCGTAATCTCGCGACCCAGGAAAATGGCTTCATCTTTCTTGCCATAAGCCAGTGGCCCCAGTTCGCTCATGCCCCACTCGCAAACCATGTTGCGCGCGATGTCCGTGGCTCGTTCGATATCGTTTCCGGCCCCGGTGGTGATGTGCCCCAGGAAGATTTCTTCCGCCGAGCGTCCACCCATTAGCACCGCCAGCATGGACTCCAGATATTTCACCGTGTAGGTGTGCTTGTCGTCTTCCGGCAGCTGCATCGTAAGGCCCAGCGCCATTCCGCGCGGAATGATCGTTACCTTGTGCACCGGATCGGCGTTCGGCGTCATCGCCGCCACCAGCGCGTGCCCCGCTTCGTGATACGCGGTGTTTTTCTTTTCTTCGTCCGACAAAATCATGGACTTGCGCTCCACGCCCATGAGTACCTTGTCCTTGGACATCTCGAAATCCACCATCATCACGAACTTGCGATTTTGCCGCGCAGCCCACAACGCCGCCTCGTTCACCAGGTTCGCTAAATCCGCGCCAGAGAATCCCGGCGTGCCCCGAGCGATAATCGAAAGCTCCACATCGTCCGAGATCGGCACCTTGCGGGTATGCACCCGAAGAATTTCTTCGCGGCCCTTCACGTCCGGACGCGCGACCACCACCCGCCGATCGAATCGGCCGGGACGCAACAACGCCGGATCCAGAACGTCTGGCCGGTTGGTCGCCGCAATTAAAATCACGCCCTCGTTCGATTCGAACCCGTCCATCTCCACCAGCAGCGCATTCAATGTTTGTTCGCGCTCATCGTGTCCGCCGCCCAGTCCCGCGCCGCGATGCCGTCCGACCGCGTCAATTTCATCGATGAAAATAATGCACGGCGCATTTTTCTTGCCCTGTTCGAACAAATCGCGCACGCGGCTCGCGCCCACGCCCACAAACATTTCCACGAAGTCTGAACCTGAGATCGAGAAGAATGGTACATTGGCTTCTCCGGCGATGGCTCGCGCCAGCAAAGTCTTGCCTGTGCCCGGAGGCCCCACTAGCAGCACCCCCTTCGGAATGCGCCCGCCCAATTTCTGAAACTTCTGCGGATCTTTCAGGAACTCAATAATCTCTTGCAACTCTTCTTTCGCTTCGTCGGTTCCCGCCACATCCTTGAACGTCGCTTTTTTCTGCTGCGCGGAAAGCAGTCGCGCCCGCGATTTTCCAAAACTCAGCGCCTTGTTTCCTCCGGCCTGCATCTGCCGCATCAGGAACAAACAGAAACCCACCAGCAGGATCAGCGGTGCGGCGTTTAACAGAATCAGTACCCAGTCTCCGCTGCGCACTTCCTTCACTTTCATCGGCACTTGTTTTTCGCGCAATTGCTTGGCCAGGTCCGGAGCCGATTCCTTGAATACTGTCAGATGAAATTTGTGATTCGCCGGCCGCGAGTATTCCCCTTGCAATTCATAGCTGTTGGGCGAGAGATACAGCGTGACTTCCTTCACATCGGTGGCGTCGACCTTGGCCATGAACTCGCTGTAGCTGGGTTCATCTTCGCGAGCCTGCGCCCCGTTGGCGGACACCAGCTTCCAGAGCATCACGCCGAGAAATACGATGGAGATCCAGAACAGAATGGTCTTTGCTGTGGAACTGGAATTCACGTTGCCCTCACTTGCTTCCCCAAGAAATCAGCGCCGCGGTAACCTTACTTCTTTTGCCGCTCTTTCTTGCCCGCCGCTGTTGCTCCCGACGACAGTTGCCGGAGATTTCGCCCCGTCCCGTTGGCTGCCGCCAGTCCATACCCGACCCATACTTCCTTAGATGCAGTTCTGAACCCGAAGTAATCCGATTCTAGGTCCACCCGCCGCTTTTCTGGCTTGTCCAGCAGCACCGCCAGCCGCAGCGACCGCGGGGCCGATTCGCCCAGTCGCCGCAGCAGGAAATCCTGCGGCACGCCGCTTTCCAGCACTGCGTCCACCAGCAATACGTCCCGGCCTTTCAGCGTTGGACGCTTCCCAAAAAAAACTTCCCGCCTCGCGCGCCCTTTATCGTCAATGTCGCGAACATCTTCGTGCACAAAATGGCAGATGATTTGCCCGTCCAGCCGCCGGATTAAATCCGCCGCGAATACAAAGCCGCGGTCCAGCGTAATCACGATGTCCAGTCGCCGCCCTTTGTAGTCCCGCGAAATTTGCTTGCCGAGATCCACCACCCGGCTGGCAATGCGCGATTCGGAAAATGCCGCGCCGCGGCCGTTTCCGTTCAATTTTGCAGCCGTCGTTTTGCCCGGCCGCGTCTTTATCGCGCCGGCCGATTTGCGGCCGCTCATGTTAATTTTTCCTCGCTGATCACAATCCCCGCTTGCGTTTCATCGCTGGCCGCGAATTCTGGCGCGCAGCCTAATTCCCGCACCCATACTAATCTCTCGCCGCCGCTCACCAACACCGGCCACCCGGCACGCCGCCAACGATCAATCCCTTTTTCGTTCAACAAGCGTTTCAATTTCTGGGGCTTGATGTGACCCCTGGCGTGAAAACGATCCCCGTAACGCCAGTTCCTGAGTATCACTGGAAAGCTTAACGTATTCCTGCTGAGAACTTCCCCTAATTCACTAGTTTCCCCTCTCTTGCCGGAGCAGTCAATCACCGAGAAGCGGAAAGCACACCCCAGTTCCGAAACGGAAACCGTCCGCGCCGCACTCAGAGAATCGATTTTGTATTCGTAATTCGCTGCCCCCTTTTTCGCGTCTCCATTACGTTCGTCGCTGCGTCCGTCGCTACGTCCATCGGCCCGATCCTCGCTTCCGACGCCATCACCAACCATCTTTCCAACACGGTCGTCGGCCTGCTCGGTCTCTATCCCTACCTGTCCACCACCAGTTCCGCTCGCCACTCCACTTCCGAAACAAAACACCAGCGCGTCGCGCTGTCGCCGCACTTCTAACCCACCCGGCAGCGGCAGGGAATTACCGCTCCGCCCATGCCGCGCCAGGTTTAGCACCTGCGCGACATGCAGCGCGGTTAACTCCCCAAACCGCCTCTCGGCGTTTTGCGCTTTCCCGTCGCGCTCTTGTACCTCGCGCTCTTCTGCCTTGCACTCTTTTATCTTGCCCTCTTTTACCTTACCCTCTTTTACTTTGCCAACAATCAGCCGCACCAGCCGGTTGCTTAAGCCGTTCGACGCGTCCTGCTCCCGCGTGCCAGTTTCATCCCCGCCCGCCGCGTCGCCCGCCACGTCGCCGTCCTCGCTGACCAGATCAGCGACGCGAATACTCGCGCCGCTTTCCACATCCTCCAATTTTCCTTCTAAATATTTCCCCGCCACCGCTTCCAACAGCGCGTTATCCTCCCGCGCGTGCCCCGCCAGCGCCGCCAAGTGCTCCACCACCCGCCCCTGAAAATCCTTCTTCAGCAGCGGAATCAGCTTCTCGCGAATACGCGCCCGCGTCTTGCTGACGTCCCGGTTGCTGGCATCCTCCCGCCACGTTTGTCTGCGCGCTTCCAGGTAAGCGCGCAGCTCCCCGCGCCCCGCCCGCAGCAGCGGCCGCACCACCTTGCCCGCCCGCGGATGAATCCCCCCCAGCCCGGCCAGCCCGCTGCCCCGCAATAAATGTCCCAGAACCGTCTCCGCCTGATCGTCAGCTGTGTGCGCCACCGCAATCTTATCCAGCCGCTGCGCCTCCGCGCATCGCCCAAAAAACGCATACCGCGCTCGCCGCGCGGTATCCTCCACGTTCGCCTTGCTTCGCGCCGCAAGCGCCGCCACGTCCGCGCGCTCACAATGAAACGCCAGCCCACACTTTTCAGCCAACCGCGCCACAAATTTCTCATCCTCCTCCGCCGCCCCTCCGCGCAGCTGATGATTCAAATGCAGCACCTCCAGCGTCAGCCCCATCTTCTCCTTTAGCTCCACCAGCAGCAGCAGCAGCCCCACCGAATCAGCGCCCCCCGACACCGCCACTCCCACTCGATCGCCGGCTGCCAGCAGCCCGCTCTGCTCAATCACCCGGCGCAATTCCCGGTCGCGCTTCCCCCAATTTTCTTTGCCCAATTCCCCTTTGTTCAACGGCTCTTTGCTCAGTGCCTTCTTGCTCGACGCCCCTTCGCGAAAATCTGCGCCCGGCGAATCGCCCCCGCGTTTCCCCATGTTTTCTTCGCGCCGCTCGTCTTCGCGCAACTTCGCCCCATGCAAATCGCCTGCGCGCAAGCGCGCAGCCCTCAACGCACTCTCGCCCGCCTTCGACGTTCGCGAATCCGCTCTTTCTATACGCGGCTCCGCCTTCGCGGCGCCTAACTTCCCCGCGCCCGCCTTCGCCGCGCGCTTATCCACCTTCTCCACACCGCGCTTGTCTCCCGACAAGCGCTTCGATCCCGCCGCGCCCGCCTTCGGCGCGCGCTCCGCCATCTCCTCCGCGCGCAACTCCGCCTCACGCACCAAGCGCCCACGGCGCTTGCTCGCTTCCCGCGCCAATTCTTTTCCCCGCGCCGCCTTCAAAATTCCCTCGCCTTCCGCATCCCACTCATGATAATGTCTCTTTACTACGTAGCAGCCGCGCCTCTTCGGCGCCCTGCAAAAAGCTGTGGAAATCGTCGCGGTTCCGGGTTGACTTTCCATCCAACTGCTGAGATACTCTTCAACGTTGTGCGTATGCCTTTCTGCTGGACAGGGAGGTTTTGCTCTTTGACAATCGATACGATGTGCCAGAATCCGTTCGAAACCATTCGGCCTTTTCGAGCCCGAATGGTCTGAGTAAATCGAGCGACAATAATTTGCTTGGCAGGCTGCCTGGGATGCAAATCCCAGGGATTTTTTTTCGCCAAGCTACCAGTTTCAAACGAGAGTTTGATCCTGGCTCAGAGCGAACGCTGGCGGCGTGCTTAACACATGCAAGTCGAGTGCGCGTCTGTAGCAATACAGGATGGCGCACGGCGCACGGGTGCGTAACACGTGGGCAATCTGCCCTTCGATGGGGAATAACCTCGCGAAAGCGAGGCTAATTCCGCATAACATTCCGAGGACTTCGGTTCTTGGATTCAAAGCCGTAAGGCGTCGGAGGAGGAGCCCGCGCACGATTAGCTAGTTGGTGAGGTAACGGCTCACCAAGGCTATGATCGTTAGCTGGTCTGAGAGGATGGCCAGCCACACTGGAACTGAGACACGGTCCAGACTCCTACGGGAGGCAGCAGTGGGGAATCTTGCACAATGGGCGAAAGCCTGATGCAGCGACGCCGCGTGGGGGATGAAGCTTCTCGGAGTGTAAACCCCTTTCGACCCGGACGAATGCCCCGCAAGGGGACTGACGGTACGGGTATAAGAAGCCCCGGCTAACTACGTGCCAGCAGCCGCGGTAAGACGTAGGGGGCCAGCGTTGCTCGGAATTACTGGGTGTAAAGGGTTCGTAGGCGGTGCGGCAAGTCGGGAGTGAAATCTCTGGGCTCAACCCAGAGGCTGCTTCCGAAACTGCTGTGCTTGAGTGTGGGAGAGGCGCGTGGAATTGCAGGTGTAGCGGTGAAATGCGTAGATATCTGCAGGAACACCCGTGGCGAAAGCGGCGCGCTGGACCACAACTGACGCTGAGGAACGAAAGCTAGGGGAGCAAACAGGATTAGATACCCTGGTAGTCCTAGCCCTAAACGATCAGGACTTGGGGTGCCACCCGTTCGGGTGTCGTCCCGGAGCTAACGCGTTAAGTCCTGCACCTGGGGAGTACGGTCGCAAGACTGAAACTCAAAGGAATTGACGGGGGCCCGCACAAGCGGTGGAACATGTGGTTCAATTCGACGCTACGCGAGGAACCTTACCTGGGCTCGAAACGCACTTGACCAGCTGTAGAAATACGGCCTTCCCGCAAGGGACAAGAGTAGAGGCGCTGCATGGCTGTCGTCAGCTCGTGCCGTGAGGTGTTGGGTTAAGTCCCGCAACGAGCGCAACCCCTGCACGTAGTTGCCACTCCGCAAGGAGGGAACTCTACGTGGACTGCTCCGGATAACGGAGAGGAAGGTGGGGATGACGTCAAGTCCGCATGGCCTTTATGTCCAGGGCTACACACGTGTTACAATGCAGGGCACAAACCGTTGCCAACCCGCGAGGGGGAGCTAATCGGAAAAAACTCTGCTCAGTTCGGATTGCAGTCTGCAACTCGACTGCATGAAGCCGGAATCGCTAGTAATGGCGTATCAGATCGACGCCGTGAATACGTTCCCGGGCCTTGTACACACCGCCCGTCACATCACGAAAGTGGGTTGTACTAGAAGTCGCTGCGCTAACCGCAAGGAGGCAAGCGCCCAAGGTATGACTCATGATTGGGGTGAAGTCGTAACAAGGTAGCCGTAGGAGAACCTGCGGCTGGATCACCTCCTTTCTAAAGTAGTAGTGGCTCAACCCGCTATGGTGTGCGGATCATGCCACTCAATATGTGATCGCCGCTTCTCACGAAGCGATCCAGATCACACGTTTCGTTTTACTCTCCCGGCTTACGCCGGCTTTGGACGGATTCTGTCTCATCGTATCGCTTGTCAAAGCGCAACCACGCACACACATCGTATCGATCTCCCCGCACCACGGCGGGCAAACAAAAAAGGCGAGCCCTAACCGGCTCGCCTTTTTTGTTACAGTTCATTCAAAATTGCTCTAGCCTTTTCGAGGCGGAAATAAGTTTCCGAAAGGTTTATTTTGCTTGTGCGTAAAACTGCCCTTTGTAGCCTTTTTCTGGGGTTCCGAGCGTCTGTCCAAAAATCAACTGTCATACCGGCATTCCGGAATTTAATCTGACCGTAAGGGGACCATGATTACAGATTTCCAACTGAATGGGTCCTTTGAACCCGGCATGGATTGTCGGCGCTGTAATGTGTATGCCAATCCCCAACCTAGCTAGCGAACTTTTGCCTTCCACCCGGGCTGCAAGACGTGCCATTATCGGTAACTCAACATCCTCTTCAGTCCAACCCAAAACAAAAACTCCGGGATTTAACACATATCCTTGGTCGTTCATTTCCTTCTTATCAGAGTACGCACTTGAGAATTCACTGAATTTATAGCCGTCAGCGGCGGGACAAACGATTTCTTCGACTCCCTTAGCAGCCGCTTTCTTCCACTCTCTTAAAAAATTCGAAAGCTTTAAATCAAGGCTGGTAGAACTGTAAGCAGTCTGGTCTGGCGTAGGACTTATTTTAATTTGGCCGTGCTCTATAGCGGCCTGTATCTCACGATCTATCAGAATCAAATTACACTCCTATCGATGATTCCTTGACCCAGACCCTCCAATGACCCGAGGCGCTCTCCCTAGGAAGTTCGTGTAGTGCTCCCCTCTAAAACTGGACACCTCAATTAGGTAGAATCAGGGCCTCCAAACAGGAGGCAACATGGGCAGGAAACCACGCGTAGATCGATCCCCGGAAGAGAAGTGGCAGATCGTGCAGGAAGGAATGAAAAGTGGGAACGTCTCGGAGACGTGCCGGCGTCACGGAATCGCTCCGAACCTGTTCTATCGCTGGAAGGATGAAGCCGAGCAAGGAGCAAAGGCAGCGCTTGGGGGGAGAAGCGCCGCCGCGGCGGAAACCGAGAAAGACCATCGCATCCGGCAGTTGGAACGAACGTTGGGGCGAAAGTCGTTGGAGATTGAAATCCTAAAAAACGTCGTGGGGGAGTGAGCTGTGGTGCGAACAGATTTCCGGATGGCTGAAGACCCAGTATCCTGATGACACGAGCCTGCGTGTGTCCCACGAAACCATCTATCGCAGCCTGTTCATTCAGGCCCGCGGAGTGCTGAAAAAAGAGCTGCTGGACCAACTGCGCTCGAAGCGAAGCATGCGCCGCTCGCGCCATGCCAGTGCTAGCGGTCAGTCACGAGGGCAGATCGTCGATGCCGTCTCCATTCGCGAAAGACCTGCGGAGGTAGAAGACCGGGCGGTTCCCGGCCACTGGGAGGGGGATCTGCTGGCCGGCGCCAAGAACACTTACATTGCGACTCTGGTGGAGCGCCATTCGCGCTTTGCCATGCTGATCAAGGTGCCCAGCAAAAACACGGAAGTGGTCGTTGCCGCACTGAGTCAACATGTTCGCAAACTTCCCGCTACTCTGAAACGCTCGCTGACCTGGGATCGTGGACTAGAGATGGCCAAACACAAGGACTTCACGGTAGCGACGGATGTGCAGGTGTACTTCTGTGATCCGCAAAGCCCCTGGCAACGCGGCACCAACGAAAACACGAATCTCCTGTTGCGACAATACTTCCCGCGAGGAACCGACCTGTCTGTCCATTCGCAAGCGCAACTCGATCAGGTCGCACTGCGCTTAAATCAGCGGCCCAGAAAAACTTTAGGGTTCGAAACTCCTGCGAGTAGACTGCAAGCCAGTGTTGCGTCGACCATCTGAGCCGGCAGCCGTAATTAGGCTGTCTTGATGCAGAAACCCGTATTGTGCGAAATCCGGCTTCACGGTTTTGCCCCTCCGGCCGATGATAGCCGGATGCCCATACGCTGGTTATACGTCTGGCTTTTCCTTATCTTGATATGCGCATTCGGGCAGGGCAAAACCTCACACCGCACCCTCTTCTTCAACTAGGATGCGCTTAACATCTCGCTTGCCATGCAGGATCCGGACAATCTGGACAACGTCTTCCTCGACCAGGTAATAGATTCGAATGGCTTCGAATCCCACAACTGGCCAGGAGCGCAGATTTTGCAGCTGCGGTTTTCCGGAGAAATACCGCGGGCCCACCAGCGGATTTTGCCGCAGCCATTGAATCGTCTGCCGTAGAGCCTCCCGAAAACGGATAGCCACCTTAGGAGCGTCTACGACGAGTAGGTAATACCGGAATTGTCGAAACAGGTCATCCCTGGCACTTTGTCGATACAACACCTTCACGGACGGCGGCCGGTTTTACGCTCCGCCAACATCGCGTCGGTCAGCAGACTGACCGAACTCCAAAACTCCTCTTCCCCGACTTGCCCGGATGCCAACCCTTCCGCAAGCAACGTGTCCAACTCCTCCTGCGTCCCGGCAAAACCGGCGACCTGCGTTGTCCCACAGCCGTCAAAGCCGCCTCCACAACCTCTTCCAGCGACCCATAGCCGCCGCGTTCAATCACCGCCTGAATTCGCCGCTCCTGCTCCGGTGTGAGGTGAATCGTCATCGCTAAATCTTACCTCTCTTCCATGCCTGCCGAAATGCCCGTTTTCTATCGCTACGACCTACCGAGCCCTCCTCTAATTTTCCCGGGAATCCGTGACAACCTGTCGACTTATTGTTATAACCGGACAGCGTTCAGCACGCCGGCAAGTTCCGTATCTATGCAACAAGACAGCGAAATTATCGGCCAGTGGAGCCAATCCGCTCCCTACTGGGAAAAGCATCGCGCCATCATCCGCGAGATGTTTGCGCCCGTCACGCAGGCGCTCATCGAAGCCGCCCAAATCACCACCGGCCAAGCCGTCCTCGACGTAGCCACCGGACCCGGCGAACCCGCCTTGAGCATTGCCGAGTTCCTGGGACCCGACGGCCAGGTCGTGGGCACCGACATCGTTGCCGAAATGGTGGAAGCTGCCCGTCGCGAAGCCGGACGCCGCAACCTTCTCCACGCCACCTTTGTGCAGACCGCAACCGACCGTCTGCCTTTCCGCTCCGACCGTTTCGACGCCGCGGTAAGCCGCTTCGGAGCCATGTTTTTTCCCGCTCCGGTGCATGCCCTGCGCGAAATTCTGCGGGTGCTGAAACCCGGCGCCCCGATCGCCATCGCCGTCTGGCACTTCGCGAACAAAAATCCCTTCCACTACGTCATTTCCCAAGTCGTCGACCGCTACGTCCCCCCGACTCCTCCAGTTTCCGACGCCCCCGACGCCTTCCGTTTCGCCAATCCCGGCGAGCTGCTCGCCCTCCTCACCGAAGCCGGCGCCACCGCCGCCTCCGAGCGCCTGTTCCAGTTCCCAATCCACGCCTCCATTTCCGCCCAGGAGTTTTGGACCCTCCGCTCCGAAATGTCCGACAAGCTGCGCACCAAACTAGCCACCCTCTCCCCAACCCAACTCGCCAACCTCCAAAACGAAGTCCTGGCCGCCATCCAAACCTACGCCACCCCGGCCTCCTCCGCATCCCCCGCCGGAATCACTTTCCCCGCCGAAGTCCTGATCCTCACCGCCCAAAAGCCCCACCCCTGATTTTTCCCTCGACTCCCACCAAGTAATTCTCGCCACAGGCAACGAAGCGCGCCCTTTCACGCCAGACTCCCACGCCCGTGGGCTGCCATATCTCTACTTCCAACCCCACACCCGCTACGTTCCTCGCCAAGCGGCCTTACTTTCCAATTCATTCTCGCCACAGGCAACGAAGCGCGCCCTTTCACGCCAGACTCCCATGCCCGCGGGCTGCCATATCTTTACTCCCAGCCCCACACCCGCTACGTTCCTCCCCAAGCCGATTTACTCTCAAAAATCCTTGCCAACCAAAAAAATTCTGCCGTCTTTAGATTTTCACCTTCGCGCAGGCTTCACCTGCGCGCCCCGCGCTTGCGGCGCCCAAAAACCGTTTATTCCTATAATTTGCATTGGGTTGACGGCAGTGCCGGTGATTTTCACACCCGGAACCTAGCTTCGACTTTAATACGCTGCAAACACCCAGCCTGCACGCGCCGGGCCCCAAACTTGAATCGAAGTCAAGTTCCCGGGTTTCATGGCCTACGCAGGGACCTGGGTCGTAACAGTAGCGCTCATAGACGGATACTTGACAAGCAAGTAATTATGTAGTACTATCTGCTATGACCGTCGCCACCCCGCCCTCCTTCCGCCTCGCGCACCCATTGCTTGCCCCTGCCAACTACGCGGCCACCTGCTCCTGGACCCTCATACACCGTGTTATTCATTTGGATACCCCCCACCCCCCACCTCTTTCACCAAAGAGTGCGCAACCGCTTGCAAATGCAGCACTTAATTTTTGCCCAAAACAGAGAGTGCGCAAGTGACTGAAAACAGTATGCTTAACATACTGCACAAATGCTTTAGAATGTTAATCTTACGCACTCTTTAAAGAGTGCGTAATCTGCTGAAAACATTCAACTTCTAGGAAGCTCCATCCTGCCCCGCGGCCGTCGCCACATCCTTAATAATCGCTCTTTCGCTCCGCCCTTACCCAGCTCAAATCCCCTACAGCCGCGTCCTACTCATCCCGGTCCGGCGTTATACTTCGCCAGCCATGCCGTTAGCTCCCGGAACCATGCTGGGCCCTTACCAGATCCTCGCGCCCCTCGGCGCCGGTGGCATGGGCGAAGTCTATCGCGCCAACGACACCCGCCTCGACCGCACCGTCGCCATCAAGGTCCTCCCCGAACACCTCTCCCAGCAAAGCGATCAGCGCCAGCGCCTCGAACAGGAAGCCCGCGCCATCAGCAAGCTAACTCACGCCAATGTCTGCACTTTGCACGACATCGGACACCACGCCGGCGTCGACTTCCTGGTCTTCGAATTCGTGGAAGGCCAGACCCTCCGCGCATTTCTCCGCTCCGGCACGCTGCCGATGCGCAAGCTCATCGCCATCGCCGTACAAATCGCCGACGGCCTTGCCACAGCGCACGAAGCCGGCATCATCCATCGCGACCTGAAGCCCGAAAACGTCATGGTCTCGCACGAAAACGTGAAGATTCTGGATTTTGGACTCGCCAAACTCGCGCTCGCCCCCGGCGAAACCGCAGACAACTCCGAAACCGCGGTGCTGCACACCCACCCCGGTGTAGTTATGGGCACCATCGAATACATGTCGCCGGAACAAGCCGCCGGCGGAGAGCTGGATTTTCGCTCCGACCAGTTTTCGTTTGGTTTGCTGGTGTACGAGATGGCCACCGGCAAGCGTGCTTTCGGAACAAATACCAGCATGCAAACACTCGCGGCCATTATGCGCGACGAATGCGAACCAATGAGCGCGCTAAATCCCGAAGTTCCGCCGCCGCTCGGCTGGATCGTGGAGCGCTGTCTGAATAAAGATCCAGAAAAACGATACTCCGCCACCCGGGACCTCGCCCGCGACCTTGGGGAATTGCGCGACCGGCTTTCCGATCTGCAACATAAAGCGCCGGAGGCGCGGCAGAGCAACGTGCGCCAAAGCAATTTGCCGCTGCCCGGAACGAAATTTATCGGACGCGACGAGGAATTGGCGGCGATCGAAGAATTGTTGCTGGGTAGCGATGTCCGGCTGGTCACCGTCACGGAACGGGAGGAATTGGCAAGTCACGCTTAGCCGTGGAAGTGGCGCGCCAATTGATCTCGCACTTTCCTCCGGGGTTTATTTTGTGCCGCTGGCGGCCGTAAATGAAGGGGCCATGATTCCATTTCTGATCGCGCAGACGCTGGGGGTACGCGAAACAGGCGGTCAATCGCAGCTCGAAGGCGTTAAAAAATATTTGCAGAATTCGCTGCGCGCGCCGGTGCTGCTGGTGCTCGACAATTTTGAACACCTGCTGGAAGGAGCGGCGGTGCTCGCGGAATTGCTGGCGGCAGCGCCCAGCTTGAAAATTCTGGTGACCGGCCGCGCGCCTTTGCACGTCTACGAGGAACATGAATTTCCCGTGGCACCGCTAGCCGTGCCAGACGCAAAAAAGTTCCCATCCGTCGAAGAACTGGAGAAATATTCGGCGATAACTCTTTTCGTGCTGCGCGCCGGTGCGGTGAGGCGCGACTTCAAACTTACCGAGGAAAATGCCGGGGCGGTGGCGCGAGATTTGTGCCCGCCTGGATGGTTTGCCGCTGGCCATCGAACTGGCCGCGGCGCGCACCAAGCTGCTGTCGCCCCCGGCGATCTTGGAGCGGCTGGCCAGCCGGTTGCAATTGCTCACCGGCGGGGCGCGGGATTTGCCGGCGCGGCAGCAAACGCTGCGGCAAGCCATCGACTGGAGCTACGACCTCCTGAATGAGCGGGAGCAGAAACTTTTCAGGCGACTCAGTGTTTTTGCCGGCGGCTGCAACTTGGAAGCAGTGGAATCGGTGTGCGACACAAAAAACGATCTCGACATGGAAGTGTTGGATGGAATGACATCCATGGTGAATAACAGTCTGGCGCGGCAAATTGAGCAGCTGGACGGCGAGCCACGCTTTCTGATGCTGGAGACAATTCGCGAATACGGGCTGGAAAAATTGCTGGCCAGCGGTGAAGAGCCGCAGATCCGGCGGGCCCACGCCGCCTATTGTCTGGTGCCCGCGGAGGAGGGCGCGGCAGAGGACAGCGGGCCGAAGTTGTTAGCGTGGCTGGACCGCTTCGAGATTGAACACGATAATTTTCGCCGAGCGCTCGAATGGCTTACGGTGAACCGCGAACAGGAGTGGGGTTTACGGTTGGGAGCGGCGCTATTTCGTTTCTGGGAGATGCGCGAGCACTTTGCGGAAGGCCGCGACCGGCTGGGAAAGTTGCTGCGCTTTGGGAAAGCAGAACCAACGCATTTGCGGTTGCGCGTATTGCTGGGTGCGGGAGTGCTCGCGGCGGCGCAAGGAGACAACATCCATTCGGATCAAATGTTCCGTGAAAACCTGGAAATCGCGCGGCAATTGGGGGATAAGCACAGCATCGCAATCGCACTGAACGCGCTGGCAATTACGACGCGCGACCGGGGAGACCTCGCCGCAGCGCGGACGATTTTCGAAGAAAATCTGGCGTTGTGGAGGGAGTTGCAGGACACCCCAGCCCTAGCTCGAGCGCTCAGTAATCTTGCCAACGTGGTCAAATCGCTGGGCGACTATGCGCAGGCGCGCTCGCTGTGCCGGGAATGCCAGTCGCTATTCAGGGAAGTGGGCGATCGAACGGGAATCGCGTGGGCGCTCAATCACGAAGGGGACGGCGCCCGCGATCAGGGCGACTCGCAAGCGGCGCGCTCGTTGTATGAACAAAGTCTCGCGAGTTTTTCGCGCGCTGGATGACCGCTGGGGGATTGCCGGGTGCCTGGCGGACTTGGGAAATCTGGCGCGGGAGCAAGGCGATTTCCGGACAGCGGATGAAGCGCATCGGGAGAGCCTGAAAATATTTCGAAGAGCTGGAACACAAGCGCGGCACGGCAAGATTGCTGGAGTGCTTTGCGTGTTCAGCGGCAGCACAGGCGCAGGCAGAACGTTCCTTGAGATTGGCGGGCGCAGCGGCAGCGCTGCGGCAAAGTATTGGGGCTCCGTTATTCGCCGCAGAACAGGCCAAGTTGGAAGCCAGTCTGGACCTCGCGCGACGAGCGCCGACGACCGAGGAGGGAAGGACCGCTTGGCTGAAAGGATGGGCGATGGCGCCGGAACAAATCATGGAGGACGTGCTAGAGCAACGGGATGCGTCGGGAGCAAGATAGCCGGCCGGTCAATGTCGAACAAAATTGCGCCGTGGGCCACACGGGGGCGATGTGCGCGCGCCAGGAGTTTTTCGACGAGGACAATTAATTAATTTGAGCGCCTGTCGGTGCCAGAGTTTACTCGGCCGAAGATGGGTCGATGAGGCGGCGCACCGCGGAGATGCGATTGGCGGGGAAGCCGCCGCGGTTGGCGTGCTCACGAATGGTATTTTCGTCGGGAGCGAGATAAACGCAGTACATTTTGTCGCCGGTGACATAGCTTTGCAGCCACTGAATTTCGGGGCCCATGGCTTTCAGGACGGCGACGGATTTTCTGGCGACCTCGCGCATTTCAGCATCCGTCAAATTGCCGATGCCGGGGATCTCGCGCTCGATGACAAACTTGGGCATATGATAGCCTCCGGGAAGTGCGCGGCAGCAACGTCTGTGCCGCGCGTGCGTAGTCTGGTTGTTTGACGATAATTATTTTACACCGATCCAGGCTGCGCGGACGATTACGGGAGAGTGCATGGATCTCAGATCGATTCAAAAGCCGCTGAAGGAACAATATCGCAGCGATCCAAACTCTTCACGAATCCGGCTCAAAGCCAAAGGCGGGCAAGCCGGAGCGCCTATCGCGTGCTCGGTGGATCTCGGGCGCGCGATTTATCAAGCGGAAGCGCACAGCGGAGTCGGCGGCGCGGGAACGGGAGCTTGTTCGGGCGATCTTTTGCTGGGAGCGTTGGCGGCGTGCGCCCAGATTACGTGCCAAATGGTGGCGACCGCCATGGGCATCGCGACCGAACGCATTGAAGTTACCGTCGAGGGCGACATAAATTTGTGCGGCGCACTCGGTATCTCAAAAGATGTGCCCGTAGGTTTTGAAACGCTGCAAATGCACTTCGACATTGTGGCGCCAGGAGCCACCCCAGAGCAGTTGCACGCCCTGCGGGAAAAGACCGAGCAGTACTGCGTAGTGATGCAGACGCTGCTAAAGCCGCCAAAAATCGAAAGCAAATGGATAATCGGTTAACGCTCGGCCCTCGACGTTCGGCGTGAAACGGTCGACGGGTTAAAGGGCGGTCGCTCAGGTTTTCTTAAGGGTCTTGGCGGGTTTTTTTGTTGGGGTTTTGCCGAGGCGTTCGAGCAAGACGACCGTTATGGTGTCGCCGGCGTCTTTTTTGATGGCTTGGCGAGTTTCGGATTTTATGGGGAGCATTTGGTTGCCGTCGCCCATGGGCATGAAGCAACTGGCGAAGGGGTGACCTTCCACGGTGCCTTTTACTTTGACGGCGCCGGAGGTGCCGAAGAATTTGGCGGAGGTGGGCCAGATGACGTAGGTCCAGCCGCCTTTAGTGTCGCGCTTTTGCAATTTGGCTGAAAATTTCTGATCGATTTTCAAGGTGGTCCTTGCATTCCTGGGTGGCGGGTCTTCAGTCGTCGCTTAAACTCTAGCCTTCAACTCTTCCGTCCGCAGCTATTACTCGCGCACCATTCGGGTCGCGAGGCCGCGCTTGGCGATTTCCGCAGCGCGATTTCCGATACTTCTTATCACTCACGGAATCTACACACAAGAGCTGAACCGGGAGTACATGACTTACTCGGGGTGGACAACTTTTTGCTGGCTGACGCCGCGGCCGTCGCCGCTTTTAAGTTTGCTGAAAATAGCGGTGGATAAAATGGTGAATGCGCCGAGGACGGTAAAAGCTTTGTGGATGCCGTGAATCATTTGTGGGGAACTGGAATGGAAGCGATCGGGAATAAAAATGGCGGTGGCCAGGGCGGCGGAGGCCACGCCGAAACTGATGGACAACTGCTGCATGGTGCTGGCGATGGAACTGGCGTTGCTGGTTTGTGCTTCGGTGACGTCGGCGTACACCAGGGTGTTCATGCTGGTGTATTGCAGTGAGGTGAAGGCACCGTAGCAGAAAGCCTGAATGACGATGAGCCACACGGGAGTGTGGACGCCGATGGTGGCGAAAAGAAGTAAGAGAATGCCGAGAATCAGGGTGTTGGAGATAAGCACCCCGCGATAACCGACGCGGCTCAGTACGCGCGGAAGGAAGGCTTTGGTGCTCATGGCCGCGAGGGCTTGCGGCATGATCAGCAAGCCGGACTGAATGGGAGTGAAGCCCAGACCAACTTGATAGAGAAGCGGCAAGAGGAAAGGCACGCCGCCGATGCCGAGGCGAGTGAAGAAACTGCCCGTGACCGAGGCGCTGAAAGTGCGAATGCGAAACAGGTTCAGCTGCAGCAAAGGAAAGGCGGCGCGCGAAGCGTGCAGGCCGTAGCCGGCAATAAGTGCGAGAGAAATAATCAAAAGCCCGGTGATTTCGCGGGTGCCGAGGGTGTGCTCTCCGAATACTTCCAGGACGTAGGAAAGCAACGCGATGCCGGAACCAAAAAGAATCAGGCCCAGAAGGTCGAGCGGGTGAGTGCGTTTTTCGCGGTAGTCGGGCAGATGGCGATAAACCATCCACAGACCGACCAGGCCGATGGGAATATTCACGAAGAAAATTACGCGCCAGTGCAGGTAGGCGACGATGAGGCCGCCGGTCAGCGGGCCGAGCATGGGGGCGATGAGCGCGGGTATGGCGACAAAGCTCATGGTGCGAATGAGCTCGGATCTGGCAAATGTGCGCACGAGAGTGAGGCGGCCGACGGGCACCATCATGGCGCCGCCGCAACCTTGCAGAATGCGGCAGGCCACCAGCAAATGAATGTTGGTGGAGATGCCGCACAGAAAAGAGCCGAGAGTGAAGAGCCCGATGGCACCGGCGAAAACGCGGCGAGTGCCAAAGCGGTCGGCCATCCAACCGCTGATGGGGATGAAGACGGCGAGGCTGAGGGTGTAGCTGGCGAGCACGGACTTCATGCTGAGCGGAGCGACGTGAAGAGCCGCGGAAATGGCGGGGACGGCGGTGTTCAGGATGGTGGTATCGAGAGACTCCATGAAAAAGGCCACAGCTACGAGCCAGGGTAGGAGGCGCTTGCTGGACGGCGAGGGGATCGAGGGAAGGGGAGCGTCGACGGTGAGGAGAGCAGGGCTAGAGTTGGAAGGGACCGGGCCGGTGGGCATGAGCAACAAATATTTTACTCACGAATGGAAAAGTCTGCTTGAGCGTCAGGCCAGCCACCGGGAAGACGAAATAATTTCGAGAATGGACGAGGACTGAATGGCTAGCCACTCGATGATTTGGGTAAAAGTTCGCGGCATTCGTTAGACTAGTTAGTCCCACCCCGCCGGCTGAGGCCCCATGACAAGAAAAAATCCGTCTCACGATGAGCACGCTCATCCCACGCAATTCAATATCGAGGCGATTGCAAAACTGGAGCACGAGGCGCTGGAACGCCGCACCGCCACGGAGCGGATTAGCGACGCGATCGTAAAATTCATAGGGAGCCTGGCGTTTCTGCTGCTGCAGGTGCTGCTGGTGCTGACGTGGAGCGCTATTAATCTGAATATGATTCCCGGTGTGAAGCCGTTTGATCCGTTTCCGTTCGGGGTTCTGGCGCTGGTGGTTTCGTCGGAGAGCGTGCTGCTGACGATCTTTGTGTTGGTGAGTCAAAACCGCATGATGCGGCAAGCGGAGCGACGCTCGCACCTGGATCTGCAGGTGGGAATGCTGGCGGAGCAGGAGTTGACGGCGATGCTGCAAATGCAGCACAAAATTTGTCAGCGCCTGGGCATCGATGTGGAAATGGCGAAGCACGAAATAAAAGGGTTCAGCGACGCAACGGACGTGAGCAAGCTGGCCAGCGAATTGGAAGAAAAGCTGCCGGAGCACTAGACCGGCAAAGTGGCCGAAATCTGATTAAAGTTGAGGCGGCATCGAAGAGCAGGGGAGTTAGGAGTATATTTAGGCGATTTGACGGTGATGAAAATGAGCAGGTTCGTTCCGCTAAGACCTGGATGGAAGCGCGTGGGCAGGGAGTATTCGTGGAGCAGACTGGCGATGCTCGGCGGATTAATGGGAGCGCTGAATGTGTGCAACGCGCAGGACGCTGTCCCGGCTCGACAAACAGCGACGGCGGGCGCGAAAAAAAGCAGTGTCCAAAAAAGCAGCGCAAAGGCGGAGAATGCGATTCAAAGATTGAAGCCTGAGGAAGTGCCGGGACTGCCTGCGGAATTTGTGGAGAAATTGCATGCGCGCGGATGTGGGATTCCGCAATTTAGCGGCGGAGGTAGTGCGGGTAACGGGGCGAGTAATGCCGCCAATGTTGGAGCAGATGCCGGGGCCGGGGCCGGGAGCGGCGTACTTCCCAGCAACGTAATTCACGGTGAGTTTGCGCGGCATGGGCAGGAAGATTGGGCGGTGCTGTGCTCCAACGGTAGGAGCTCCACGATCATGATTTATTGGGGGAAGGACTACGGCTTGTCCTGCTTCGCTGGCGAGACTGGATGACGCGCATTATCTGAAAGTGGAAGAGATAAGAAGTGCCCGATATTGGCGGTCGATACGAGCTCGGGGAGAGAACGACTTGAGCGAGCGTGCCAGGAATCGCGGGGTTAAAGCCTCTGAATCGCATCAAGGGAATCGATGACCGCTTCGTGGGTAAGTCCTCGGCATTTTTTTATTGCCAGCGAAGGTAAATGGAAAATTTTTCCGGCCAAGGATTCGAGCAGCGAATGACCACGCCAACTACAATTCAACTTGATGCCTGACCGGCGCGTCTGGTCAGTTACGGAACTGACGGTGCGCATTCGCGACCTGCTGGCGAGAAATTTCACCGACATTCTGGTGGAAGGGGAAATTTCCAATTGCCGGGAGGCCAGCTTCAGGGCACATTTATTGCACGTTGAAAGATGAACGAACGCAGATTCGCTGCGTGTGTTTCAAAACGCAGCTGCGGGCCATGAAATTTCGGCCCGAGGATGGCTTGCGGGTGACGGTGCGCGGGTCGATCACAGTATATGAAGCGCGGGGCGATTACCAGATTTTTGTGGAGAGCTTCGAGCCGGTGGGTCTGGGCGCGCTGCAACTGGCCTTTGAGCAATTGAAAAAACGATTGGATGCTGAGGGATTGTTTTCTCAAGCGCGCAAGAAAGCGTTGCCGGTGCTGCCGCGATGCATCGGGTTGATTACCTCGCCGCGTGGAGCGGCGGTGCGGGACGTGGTGCGCATCCTGCGGCGGCGCTTCCCCAACGTGCAGCTGACGTTTACCCGGTGCGGGTGCAGGGCGAAGGCGCGGCGCTGCGAGATTGTGCGCGCTTTGCAATTTTTTAACCGGCGGCAAAGCGTGGATGTGCTGATACTGGCGCGCGGCGGCGGCTCGATGGAAGATTTGTGGAGCTTCAACGAGGAGATCGTGGCGCGGGCCATTGCGGCGTCGAGCATCGCGATTATTTCTGGCGTGGGGCATGAGACGGATTTCACCATTGCGGATTTCGTGGCGGATGTGCGGGCTTCGACGCCTTCCGCGGCGGCGGAACTGGTGGTGCAGACGCGGCGGGAGTTCGACAAACACATCGCGGAGCTGCGGGATAATCTGGCCAGCTTGATGCGTTACCGGTTGAGCGCGTCTTCGCGGCGGGTGCACGAGTTGTCGGCGCGCAGGGCGTTTCGGCGGCCGCTGGATTTATTGCGGCAGCAGCGGCAGCGCACGGATGAAATGGCGTCGCGGCTGGCGCTGGGATTACGTGCGCGGCTGGAACAGTCGCGGCGAACGGTTTAACGTGACGCATCTGCGCATCGTGTCGTTTGATTTTCACAAGCAGATTGTGCGGTTGCGTCATCGCAGCAATGATTTCGCGGCACGGATGGAATTGGCGTTGCGGGCGCGGGTGGCTGGGGCGCGGCGACGGCATGCGGCGGAACATTTGCAGTTGGTGTCATTTGATTTTCGGCGCAGGGTGGCGGGATTGCGGTTGCTGCTGGAGCGGCGGCAAACGGAACTGGGGAAGCGGGGCGAAAGGTTGTTGCGGGTGAAGAGGGAGAAACTGGAGCGCCTGGGATTGCAGTTGGAGGAGCGCGGCCCGATGCGAGTTCTGGAGCGCGGGTATGCGATTGCGACGGACGAGGCGGGAAATGTACTGCGGGCCAGCGAACAGGTGGGCGTGGGCGAAGCGGTAAATGTGCAGTTGCATCGCGGGCGGTTATTTACAGAGGTGAAAGGCAAAGAGAGTTAGCTTATTGCGCGATCGTTGGAGTTTACTCATCGAGATGGGCTACTCGTCGTCGGAGGACGAGGCGACTTTCAGGACGGCGAGGAAGGCTTCCTGGGGGATGTCGACCTGGCCAACGCGCTTCATGCGCTTTTTGCCTTCTTTTTGTTTTTCGAGGAGTTTGCGTTTGCGGGAGATGTCACCGCCGTAGCATTTGGCGAGGACGTTTTTGCGGATGGCGGCGACGGTTTCGCGGGCGATGACGCGGCTGCCGATGGCGGCTTGGATGGGAACTTCAAACATCTGGCGGGGAATTAATTTGCGCAAGCGAGTAACCAGTTCGCGGCCGCGATCGTAGGCGAATTCGCGGTGAATGATGAGCGCCAGGGCGTCGACGGGCTCGCCGCCGACCAACACGTCGAGATTTATCAAGTCGGATTCGCTATAGCCGGCCAGATGATAATCGAGCGAAGCGTAGCCGCGCGAAACGCTCTTCAGGCGATCGTAAAAATCGAGAACAATTTCGTTGAGCGGAAGCTCGTAGGTGAGCATGACGCGGGTGGGAGAGAGATACTCAAAGTTTTTCTGCGTGCCGCGTTTGTCCTGGCAGAGCTGCAGAATGCCGCCAACGGAATCTTCGTTGGTAATGATCATGGCCTTGATGATCGGCTCTTCGATTTTGGCGATGTCGCTGGGGTTAGGAAATTTCGCGGGGCTGTCGACTTCCAGTGACTTCGCCGGTGACGCGGGTGATGCGATAACGCACGCTGGGAGCGGTGGTGATGAGATTCAAACCAAATTCGCGCTCGAGGCGTTCCTGCACGATTTCCATGTGCAGCAAGCCGAGGAAGCCGCAGCGAAAGCCGAAACCGAGAGCCACGGAATTTTCCGGCTCGTAGAAAAAAGCCGCGTCGTTCAGCTGCAATTTGCCGAGCGCATCGCGCAGCGGCTCGTACTCATCGGCAAGCACCGGGAACATGCCGGCGAAAACCATGGGCTTGATGGCTTCAAAACCGGGCAGAGCGGGCGCGGCGCGGCGCAGCCTCGGTGACGGTGTCGCCCATGCGAGCATCGGCAACGCGCTTGATGTTGGCGACGATGAAGCCGACGTCTCCGGCTTCCAACTCTTCGAGCGCGACGGGCTTGGGCGTGAGGGTGCCGAGCGTTTCCACTTCATAAACTTCATTGGTGTACACGAGGCGAATTTTCATGTGCGGAGTGATGCGGCCTTCCATCACGCGCACAAGGACGACTGCGCCGCGATAAATGTCGAACCAGGAATCGAAAATCAGCGCCTGTAGCGGATTTTCAGCGCTGCCTTTTGGTGGCGGGATGCGCGCAACGATGGCTTCGAGAACGTCGTCGACGCCGAGACCGCTTTTTGCGCTGATAAGCAGGGCATCGCTGGCTGGAATAGCGAGCACGGTTTCGATTTGCTCTTTGACGAATTCGGTTTGCGCGGCGGGCAAGATCGATTTTATTGATGACCGGGAGAATGGTGAGATTGTGGCCAGCGGCGAGAAAAGTGTTGGCGACGGTTTGCGCTTCGACGCCCTGGCTGGCGTCGACGACCAGCAACGCGCCTTCGCAAGCGGATAGGGCGCGGGAAACTTCGTAAGAAAAATCGACGTGGCCGGGCGTGTCGATCAGATTGAGGCGGTAGGTGTTGCCGTCTTTGGCTTTGTAATGCAGGCGAATGCTCTTGGCTTTAATGGTGATGCCGCGCTCGCGCTCGAGGTCCATGGAGTCGAGGACCTGCTCGTGCATTTCGCGGGAGCTGAGCGCGCCAGTCATTTCCAGCAAGCGGTCGGCGAGCGTGGATTTGCCGTGGTCGATGTGCGCAATAATGCAAAAATTGCGTATGAACTTTGGATCCATTTAGGCTTATAACGGCAGGAGAGTCCGGTCGCTTCGCGCTCGGTGCGTGCCGGGCAACGCATTATGCCGGATCACGCTACAGCGCGCAAAAACCATGCCGCGTAAACAACGAGTTTGCCACAAAACTGAAGTTGCGTCAGCTTGGGGATCGAAATGAGTCGGAAGTTTGAGGTGGAATGGTGGTCGATGCGCTGAGGGAGAATAGAGTACTATGGAAACGCGATGTGCGCGATGCGATGCGCCCATGAGTTGCAACCCGAAGGGGAAGTGTTGGTGCGCGGAATTGCCGCACGGGCCGATGCCGTGTTGGAAGCAGTTGGAACGGGATGCTTGTGCCGGAATTGTCTCGAGAGCAATGCAAGAGCTGAACGACAAGGAAAAAAATTGAATGGCCAAGCGGCGAGACTTGGATGATTCAAAAGCCGCTCGCAACTGAGATGGCGCTGGCTGTCACTCTATGAGGCACGGCATTTGGCCGCATTTTGTCGGCGGTATATAGTTGAACGAGGCTCTAACACAGTGCGCGGCAGTCGAACATTTGTCGAATAATATTGCATAATTGTTTGCGCCAGGGCCGCAAAGGCAAGCTCCCTCCTGATGGCCGGAGACATAAACAAGCATCTGGATCGCGCAAAACGCTTCCTCGAAAAAAATCGAGTGGAGGACGCTATCGCCGCTTATTTGGCGGTGATGGAGGGAGCTCCCACGCACCAAGAGGCCACGCAAGCGCTGGGCGATCTGTATTCGCGCACGGAGCAACCGGATCTTGCGGCGGTTTATTACGGAATGCTGTTCGACATGCTGGTGGATCCGCGCGATGAGAATAAAGCGGTGGCGATTTATAACCGGTTCCTGCGGAGCGGGCGCGGTGGAGCAGCCGCCGGAACGCATCGCACGGTACGCGTTTCTGCAGCAGAAACAAAATCACGCCGAAGAAGCTATCGAGCAGTACACCAAGGCGGCGGAAATGTTTACGCGCTGCTTCGCGGGATGAAGACGCGTTGTTTTGCCTGGAACGCATTGCGCAGCTTGATCCGGAAAATCCGGCGCGGCAATTGCGGTTGGCCGAAGCGGCGGAACGCATATCGCGGAAGGCGCTGGCGGCTCGCGCGTATTTGCGCGCCGGTCAATTGGCGACGGCGCATGGTGAACATGACGATGCGTTGAAACTGCTGTACCGCGCGTACGTCTTGGCGCCGCAAGAGCGAAGTGTGGCGCTGTTGTACGCGGAAGCCAAGTTACGCGCGGGAATGGCCACGGAAGCGGTGGTAATTCTGGATCCCTTCGCGGGAAGGAGAATGATGCGGCGTTTGTGGATGCGTTTGGCAAAGCGCTGGTGCGTGCCGGGCAATTGGATCGCGCGCGAGAAATACTGGAGCGCTTGTTACGCGAGAAAAATGTCGGGACGATGCCGCTGTTTGAACTGGCGGACGCATACGCGGCGGCGGGGCAAGACCGGAATGGCGGTGGATATTCTCTTACCCCTTGAAGCGGCGGATGTTTGCGGATAAAAAGCAGAATGAGTTCGCCATGCAAATGGATCTGGCGGGCGAAAAGAATCCGCAATCGCAGCCGGTCCTGGAATTCTGGGCGGCGCTGTACAACGAGCTGAACCGGGAATCGAAATATTTCGAAATCTTGACCAAGCTTGTTCGATGTGTACGTCCGGGCCGGAAATATAGCGAAAGCCTCGGAAGCGCTGGAAAAACTTGTGGATATCGACCCTTACGATCAGCGCAACCAGGAACGGCTGGAAATGCTGCGCAACCGCGTGGACGATTCGTTGTTCAAACGGATTGCGGGCGGCTGGCGAGATCGACGAGCCTGAGCGCGGGTTCGCCTGTCGACGCTGCACCATCGGATGCCGGCGAAATAGTGAGCGCGTCGCAAGCGGATAATGAGGCAGGGCGCGAGAAGCAAACACTGGAAGATTTGATCGTGCAGACGGAAATATTTTTGCAATATTCGCTGCATAACAAGGCGCTGGACCGCCTGCAAAAAATCGGAGTGATGTTTCCGGGCGAGGAAAAACGCAACGCGCGGCTTTCCAATTTGTACCAACTGGCGAACTGGTGGCCGCCAGGAGCGCATCGGCAACAGCCTGGTGGTGCGCCGGCAGGAACTGGCGCGCCAGCGCCACCGCCGACACCGATGGCGACAGCGCCTGTGGCGCCTGTGCCACACAGCGGAATCGCCGGCAGCGGCGGAGCAGGCAAGAGCGGGGTGTACACGGCGGAAACGCTGCGGGATCTGTCGAAAATATCGGAAGTGAATCAAAAGATTTTTCGGCAACAGACGCCGCGGGCGATGTTGAACACGGCGGTGAATGAAGTTGGCACATACCTGCACGCGACACGCTCGCTGGCGGTGGTTGGAGCTGCGGGCGTCCACCGGAATTGACCGCGGAATTTTGCGCGACAGAAGTGAAGCCGGCGCCAATCGCGCAGGTGGTGCTTTTATTGGCGCTGATGGAAAAAGCTGAGCCGGATGAGCTTGGCGGACTGATGGTGGAGTCCGAGAGCGGATCGATACTGGCGGAGTTGGGTCTGGAGAGTGCGCTAGGGGTGATTATCACCGATAAAGAAACTCAGGCGCCGGCGGGAATGTTGATCGTGGGTCATGCGCGACGCGCATAAGTGGAGGCCCAACGAAGCGTACTTTTTGCAAGCCATCGGCGACCAGATGTTAATGAGCGTGAGCCACACGCGGCTGCGGTCGCTGGTGCGGCGCATGGGCGTTTCGGATGAACGGACAGGCTTATTGAGTCGCAGCTCGTATCAGAGTTGTTTGCTGACGGAAGCGGATCGCGCGCGCACGCAAGGCACGCCACTGGCGCTGGCGATTCTGCAAATTGATCGCGGTTCGGACATTTTGCGGCAACAGGGCGAATCGCCGATGGAGCGATTTCGTGGAGCAACTGGCGCGCTCGCTGCAATCCATGCTGCGGCAGAATGATGTGCCGGTGAAATATACTTCGTGGTCGCTGGCGTTTATTTTGCCGGACACTACGCTGGAGGGGGCTCAGCATCTGGCGGATAAATTGATGCGGGCCGCGTCTGGTTTGCGGCCGCCGTGGAACGCGACGCAGATCACCTTGAGCGCGGGGATCGTGGAAGCTCGGCCAAGCCGGAGTACGACAGCGAGGATATCGTTACCGATTTGATCAATCGCGCGGAGTTTTCTGTCGAAGAGGCGCGCAAACGCGGCGGGGCGACAGTGATCGCGCTCGAGAGTCCCAGTGGTTTAGAAACTAATTCAGTAATTTGGAGAGGAATTTTATGTTTCCCACAGACGTCGTGATTGTTGCGGGAGCGCGCACGCCGATGTCGCGCTATACGGGATCGTTTTCCGAGGTGTCAGCTATTGATTTGGCGGCGCATGCTTCGAAGGAAGCGATTCGCAGGTCGGGAGCCGATCCGGCGAGATTTCGATCACGCCATTTTTGGAAATGTGATGCAGACCAGCGCGGACGCTTTGTATGGCGCGCGGCACGTGGGTTTGAAGGCGGGACTTGAAGATCGAAGCGCCGGCGGTGACGGTGAATCGTTTGTGCGGATCGGGCATGGAGTCGATCGCGCAGGCGGCGCAGCGATTGTTGCTGGGCGAAGCGACCATGGTGCTGGCGGGCGGCATGGAAAATATGACGCAGGCGCCTTTTGTGATTCGCGGCGCGCGGAATGGATTGAAACTTGGGGGCGGGGCGCTGGAAGATACGCTGATGGCGGGGCTGACGGATTCGTATTGCGGATTGCCGATGGCGCTGACGGCGGAAAAACTTGCTGAGCAGCACGGAATTACGCGCGCGGATGCGGACGCGTATGCTTTGCGCAGCCAACAAGCGGCGGATGCAGCGTACAAAGCATGCCGCGTGCGCGATGAGCTTGTGCCGGTGGAAGTGAAGCACGGGAAAAAATCGATTACCGTCAGCGAAGACGATCATCGGAGGCCGGAGACTACGCTGGAGACGCTGGCGAAGTTGCCGCCTTCGTTCAAGAAAGATGGGATTGTTACGGCAGGGAATGCCAGCGGAATTGTTGACGGCGCGGCGGCGGTGGTGGTGACCAGGGAACAAACTGCGAAGGAGCGCGGGTTGAAACCGGTGGGGCGTATTGTGGCGTGGGCGGTGGCGGGCGTGGATCCCAGCATCATGGGGATCGGGCCGGTGCCATCTTCGCAAAAGGCGCTGAAGCTTGCGGGGTTGAGTTTGGAGCAGATGGATCGCGTGGAAGTGAACGAGGCGTTCGCGGCGCAATACCTGGCAGTGGAAAAGGTGCTGGGATTAAATCGCGATAAAACGAATGTGAATGGCGGCGCGATTGCGCTGGGGCATCCGCTGGGAGCGACGGGAACGCGGCTGGTGATTACCATTCTGAATGAACTGCGGCGCAACAATCTGCGTTATGGATTGACCACGGCGTGCATTGGCGGCGGGCAAGGCATCGCGATGATCGTTGAAGCGTTGTATAACTAGCTCGACTTGGCGACCACGTTCGACGAATTCCACGAACAAGAATTTCTGAAGAGGAAGCGGATGACGATTCAAAAAGTTGGTGTTGTGGGGTGCGGGTTGATGGGCGCGGGAATCGCGCAAGTGGCTGCGGCGGCGGGATTCCACACCGTGGTGCGCGAAGTGAGCGGGGAAATTGTGGAGAAAGGGCTGAAAAATATCGAGAAGAATCTGGCGCGGTTGGTGGAGAAAGGCGCGATTAATGAAAGGAACGAAAGGCGAGATTCGCGGGCGGTTGAAGGGGACTACGGCGCTGGAGGATTTGAAGGATTGCGACGTGGTGATTGAAGCGATTATCGAGCAACTTCCCGCCAAGCGCGAACTGTTCAGCGCGCTGGATGGGATTTGTCCGGCTGCGACAATTTTTGCGAGCAACACTTCGTCGCTGACGATTACGGAAATTGCTACCGCTACAAAACGGCCGGAGCGGTTTGTGGGACTGCACTTTTTTAATCCTGTGCCGGTGATGAAGCTGGTGGAAGTGGTGCGGACAATTGCCACGGATCCGGCCGTGTATGAAGAGATGGTGGTGTTCGGAGCGAAATTGGGGAAAACGCCGGTGCGTGCGCATGACAGCACCGGATTTATCGTGAACCGCTTGCTGGTGCCGTACCTGCTCGATGCGATTCGGGCGCTGGAAGAGGGCGTGGGATCGATTGAAGACATCGACAATTCCATGAAGCTGGGTTGCGGGCATCCTATGGGGCCGCTGACGCTGTTGGATTTTGTGGGGTTGGACACCACGTACTACATTTCCAACATCATGTTCGACGAATTTCGCGAGAAGCGATTTGCTTCGCCGCCGCTTTTGAAGCGCATGGTGCTGGCGGGGTGGAATGGGAGAAAATCCGGGCGGGGATTTTACGATTACGCCGATCCACAAAAGCCCAAAGCGATGAAGTTTTAAATTTGGTATTGCGATCTACCGGCAATTCTGCAGAATCTGATGTTAGCCGGCATTAGAAATAACGGACTGGAAGAAAACCGAGGCGGAATGGCTTACGAAAATTTGCTGTACGAAAAAAGAGATGGTATCGCGTACATCACGCTGAACCGCCCCAAGGTATTGAATGCACTGAATCGCAAAACAGTAGAAGAGCTGCAGCAGGCGTTGTTGGATGCGCGCGGCGGATGACAGCGTGCGCGTGATTGATCATGACCGGGGCGGGGGAGAAATCATTTGTTGCGGGCGCTGATATCGGGGAACTGGCGCAGCAAACGCCGGTGAGTGGCAGGGAATCTTCACTTTTTGGGCAGAGTGTTTTTCATTTACTGGAGACGCTGGGGAAGCCGTCCATATGCGTCATTAATGGGTTCGCGTTGGGCGGAGGCTGCGAACTGGCGCTGGCATGCACGATCCGAATCGCCAGCAAGACCGCTAAGCTGGGGCAGCCGGAAGTGAAACTGGGAATCATTCCCGGTTACGGCGGGTCGCAGCGGCTGGCGCGGCTGTGCGGTAAAGGGCGTGGCGCACGAATTGTGCCTTACTGGAGAAATGATCAGCGCTGAGGAAGCGCAGCGCATCGGGCTGGTCAATCATGTGTACGAAGCCGCGGAACTGATGCCTGCCGCCGAAGCCATGGCGAAGAAAATTATTGCCAACGCGCCGCTGGCGGTGAAGTACACGATGGAAGCGATCGAGCGAGGCATGGAAATGGGACAGGAAGAAGGAATGTTCCTGGAGGCCACGCTGTTTTGGCTTGGCTTGCACGACGGAAGACATGCGCGAAGGAACGAGAGCGTTCCTGGAAAAGCGGCCGGGCCAATTCAAAGGGAAGTAACGAGCAGTATCTCGCACAGACAAATGGCCAAAAATCTACGAATCTGAAAGGACGCCACCAGAAGCTGGATGCGCAGCGGGCTTACGCTTTGCGGTGGTGGTGAGCCGGTTCAATAATTTTATTACCGAGCGATTGTTGAGCGGGGCGATGGATGCACTGGAAAAGTCGGGCGCCGCAAAAGCGGATATTGAAATTGTAGAGGTGCCGGGGGCATTCGAATTGCCACTGGCGTCCAAGAAACTGGCGGGCCAAGGCGAGTATGACGCGTTAATCGCTATTGGATGCGTGATACGCGGTGAAACTTCGCATTTCGACTATGTATGTTCGGAAACGGCGCGAGGACTGCAATTGGCGCAAATGGATACTGGGGTGCCGATTATTTTTTGTGTGCTGACTTGCGAAACGCCAGAGCAGGCGATTGCTCGCGCGGGCGGGGATCACGGCAACAAGGGATACGATTCCGGGATTGGCGGCCATCGAGATGGCGCGACTCTCACGGAAGCTGAGCGGAAAAGTCCGGCAAACGGCGTCTCCCGCGAGAAAGCTTCGGCGCGCTTAGTGTCCTTACGCACAAAATCCCGCGAGTTCGCGATGCAGATGCTGTTTCAGTGGGATATGAGCAGGCAGGATCCCGCGAAACTGGAAGCAAAATTCTGGCGTACTGCGAAAGCGGCGGACAGTACTCGCGGGTTTGCCAACAGATTGTTTGAAGGCGCCGCCAAAGATGCCGACGAGCTGGATGCGCTGATCGTGCAGCATGCGCAGAACTGGCGACTGGAACGAATGGCGATTATTGACCGCGCGGTGTTGCGACTGGCGATTTACGAGCTGCGAATTGCGGAAACGCCACCCAAGGTGGTGCTGAATGAAGCGGTTGACCTGGCGAAGAAGTTTTCCTCGGAAGATGCGGGCGCATTCGTGAATGGAATTCTGGATGCGGTTAACAAGAGTTTGGTTGAGAAAGCAGCTGGCACGAAATAGTTTTTCAGCTGTGGACGCCATTTTGCCTAACAGCGGTTTGTAAAGCGCCAATCCCCAATGCGGCGCTTGTGCAACTCAGATACGGATGGTGCCTTCGAAAACTTTTACGGCTGCGCCGCTGCAGCGAGGCACGAGTTTCTTCCCGGTTTGCGAGACTTCCACTTCGATTTGGCTGGGCCTGCCCATTTCCACACCCTGCTGTATGTACAGGGTTTGCGCCGGCGCCAACTTGCCATGTTGCACAAGATAAGCGGCTAGCGAACCGGCCGCGGAACCGGTGGCCGGGTCTTCATAAATTTCCCAAGGAAGCATGCCGCGAGTGAAAGCTTTGTTTGCGCCATTGAACGCGAAGCAATAGGCCATGGTGCCATTTTTACCTTCGAAACGGCGCAGGTCATGAACGTTCATATGGATGCGGCCCAGCGCGGCTGCGATTGCGGAAGGGAACCATCAAGTTGGAGACGCCGGTGGAGACATATTGCGGCTGCAACTCAGAATGAAAATCGGAAAGCAGAAACGCCCAACGCGGCGGCCAGCTTTTTCTTGTTAATTTTGATGGAGTGAAAGACCGCGGGCATCTGCGTCATGGTGACGCGCTGCGGGCGGCCGTCCTTGAAGCGGATCTCCACGGGCAGCACGCCTGCCCCGGTTTGCTGCATGATGTGCACGCCGCCCTCCTGCGCGGGGACGACGCCGAGTTCCGCGAGGAGGAACCAGGTGCCGACGACCGGATGGCCGGCAAGCTTCAATTCTTCCTTAGTGGTAAAAATGCGTAAGCGGGCCAGCGCGCGGTCGTCAGTAGGCTTTTGGACGAAAACGGTTTCGGAAAGATTCATCTCGCGCGCGATGGCCTGCATGATGTCATTTGAAAGGCCGTCACCATCGGTGACGACTGCGAGCGGATTTCCTTCAAAGCGATTGGTGGTGAAAACATCCAGAGTGTAAAAGCGGCGTTCCATAAATTTATGCGGGCTCGGGACTTATGCGGCGATCAGATACTTTCGAGGCGCGCGACGGTCCTTTCGTTAGTGACATTTCCGGTGTTGAGCGTTGATTTCGGTTCGATCAGAACTAGGTGAACTTCTTCGTCGGCTACCGGCATATGTTCCACTTTACGCGGAACGATGACGAATTCGCCTTCACGGATGACGGATTCGTGATCGCGGAATTTCATGAGCAGGGTCCCTTTCACAACCAGGAAAAGCTCGTCTTCGTCTTCATGATGATGCCAGAGGAATTCGCCTTTCAGTTTAACAACTTTGACGTAGCAATCATTTACTTCGCCGATGATATGCGGCTTGTAGTGTTCGGAGAACTAGTGAGAATTTCTGCTGCAAGTTGACGGTTTCCATGAGCGCTCCTATAGATTTTGAATTAGGGGTAACGGCGGCGAGCATGCTGGTTGGTGGTGTCGCGTCGGGAAGTTTCGCGAATAAACGCGCAAGAGATTTTCGGTACCTGAAGCGCGCACCATGACCCAGCCGATATCGCCGAGATAAACTTTAATGCCGTCCATATTTTCGCGGCGGGCGATGGGCCATTCCAGAATGTGCGTGAAGGCGGAATCGAGAAAAGTGTGCAATGGCTTTTTGTTTTTGATGCGGCTGAACATCCAGGTCAACGCGACCATAGTGATATTCGCCGAATTCGGAGTGCAAAGCGGCCAGCAACTGGCCAAGAGACTTGCCGTGCCATGCCATCAATTCGGCGAGAAACAAGGCCGAGACAGTGGCGTCACGTTCAGGAAGATAAAGACTGGTGCCGAAGCCGCCGCTCTCTTCACCGCCGGCCAAAATTTGTCGCTCCAGCATAAGCTCGCAAATATATTTGAAGCCGATGGGGACTTCGTGAAGGGTGCGGCCAAATTTGGCGGCGATTTTGTCGATCAGCTTGGTTACGGAAAAGGTTTTGGCAATGTCGCCGGGGAGATTGCGCGTGCCGGCGAGGTGCCAGACCAGCAAAGCAAAAAGCTGATGAGGATTGAGGAAGGAGCCGTCACGATCGATGGCGCCAATGCGATCGCCGTCACCATCGGCGCAGAATCCGGCGTCGTATTTGCCGGCGAGCACGGCATCGCGCAGCGGCTGCACGTGCGGCTCGATAGGCTCGGGATGCGCGCCGCCGAAAAGTGGATCGCGGGTGCCGCGAATTTCGTCGCAGTGCAATATTGTTGCGGGTGAAAAGGTCGCGCAGCAGGCCTGCCGACGAGCCGTGCATAGGGTCAGCGACGAAACGGAAATTTGCTTTTCGCAAAGCGATTCCAGTCGACCAGTTTTTCGAGTGTGTCGAGATATGGGGCGCGAGGGTCGAGCGTGTGCAGCAAATTTTTGCGCGGCGGAAGCGGTGGAGTATCGCGATGTTGATTGCCGTCTAATTCCTGTTCGATTTGCGCGACGATGGAAGGAAGCGCACTACTGCCGTAGCTGGCTTTATATTTAATTCCGTTCCAGCGGTAAGGATTGTGGCTGGCGGTGATGACGATGCCGCCGGCGGCGCTGTCGTTGACGAACCAGCAGTGAGACAGCGGGAGTGGGGCAGGGCTTATCGGTCAGCCATACCGGCGTGCCGCTGGCGGTGATGACGTCGGCGACTGCCGCGGCAACGGTATCGGACGCAAAGCGATGGTCGTAGCCGATGATCACGCCTTGGCGCGCATCTTCTGAGCGGATGACGTAGCGGGCGATAGCATTCGCGACGGCGCGGGCGTTCGCGAAGGTGAAATCCTCGGCAATGATCGCGCGCCAGCCGTCGGTGCCAAATTTAATTTGCGCCGGGTTGTCGTGGGCGACAGGTTGCAATTGCTGCAGGGTCATACCGAGAAAGTATACGCGAAGGTCGAGGAGCTGAAAAGAGCCGCATTGGCGTGCCTATAGCAGGTCCTTGCGGCCGCGCTCCTCAAGCCATTTTACGATTTTGCCGACATCTTGAGAGCGATGGCGCGGGCAGATCAACAAAGCGTCAGGAGTTTCGACTACGACCAAATCGCGCACGCCGATGGCGGCGACAAATTTTGTGCGGGCTCCAGATAAAATTGCCTTCGGCTTCGAGCATGTGGCCGGCGCCAGCCGAGACATTGTGATGGGCGGCGCTGGAGGATTGTTCGTGGACGGCGGTCCAGGAGCCGATATCGCTCCAGCCGATTTCGGCGGGAATCATGAAGACGCGGGACGGGCCTTTTTCGCGAGTGGCAGGCTTCGAGAATGGCGTAATCGACGGCGATATTTTCAAGGTGCGGATAGATGGAGCGAAGTTTCTTTCGTATTTGCGCGTGCCGATGGTGGCGGCGAGAGTTTCGAGTGCGGCATGGGTTTCAGGCAGATATTTTTTTAGGAATCGAGAAATGTGGAGACGCGCCAGAAAAACATTCCGGCATTCCAACGGTAATTGCCGGAGGCGACGTACTTTTTGGCTAGAGGCAAATCCGGCTTCTCTTTGAATGCCTGAACTGGGAAAACCGGGAAAGGCGAAGCGGAGACGGGCTGGAGAGCACACTGGATATAGCCGAAACCGGTCTCGGGCCGAGTGGGAGGAATGCCGAGCACCACCATGCGACCAGGTTCACGCGCAACTTTCAGGGCGAGATGCGCGATTTTGCGATATTTTTTTGGCTGCGCGATATAGAGATCGGCGGGGAGCACAGCCATCAAGCGCGTCGCTGTTTCGCGTGCGTGGCGGATGTGAATGGCGGCCAGCGCGATGGCCGCGGCGGTGCTGCGGCCGACGGGTTCGGCGAGGATATGTTTGCGAGCGGACGCGGCAAATGCTTGCGCACGGATGCGGATTGTTCCGCGTTGGTGACGGTCCAGATGCGTTCGGGCGGGATCAACGGACGCAGGCGCGCGACGGTTTGCTGCAGCATGGAGTCCGCGCCGATGATGTTGAGCAATTGCTTGGGCGTGCGGGTGCGGCTGCGCGGCCAGAAGCGAGTTCCGCGGCCTCCGGCGAGAATTACGGCGTGCGCGGGAAGTTTTTCTGCGGCCATGAGTGGGTTCAGGTGAAAGATACTTGTTCGATGGCGGAATTCGGAGACGCCATCGCGCGAAAAGTCGTGAGCGCAAGTTGTCGTGATGTTGGGCACGTAGGTTCGCAAAATGGATGTGGAGTTCGCGGGAGCAAAGAAAATTCGCCAAGGTTGGCGGGAATGAACCAGCACTCGCCTTGTTGGTAGGGGCGAGAGCCGCCGCTCCATTGAAGATGTGCCGGCGACCGTTGAGAATTACCAACAATTCAAAGCGCGAAGGGTCGGAATTTGCGTGATGCTGCGGAGCGGAAAGATCCCACCGTTCACTGGCGAAATACGGGCAGGCTGCGAGCAAGGATTTTTTCGTGCCGTCTGCAGACGGCAATGCGACCGGCGCGATTTTGCCGCCTTTTTGATGATGAAAATCAATGACGGCCATGCCTTTCTCGATATGCAGTTCGCGGCGGATTGCCTTCTGCGTCGACGCGATGGAAGTCATAGAGGCGATAGGTCAGGTCGGAGTTTTGCTGCACTTCGCAGAGGATCATTCCCGGGCCGATGGTGTGCGGCGTTCCGGCAGGGAACGAAAAAAGTATCGCCGGCGTGCGACTGGCCAGCGCTGAAATAAATGTTTCCAGCGACCGCCTTGTGTTATAGCCGACTGAAATTTTGCCGGATCGACTTCGGGGACCAGGCCCGAGCAAGAAGAGTGGCGCCGGGATGCGGCGGAGACGGCATGCCACATTTCTGTCTTGCCGCCGGCGTCGGGCGGTTCGTTTTGCCTGGCGTAGGCATCGTCAGGATGGACCTGGATGGAAAGCTGATCGGTGGGGAAAAGAAATTTCACCAAGAAGAGGGAATTCGCGCGGACTCTTGTTGAGATGCGAAATCGGTGCCACGCCATTCGGGCGGCATTTTCTGCCATGCCTGATTGACGGGACCTGCTAGCGGACCCGTTTCGATCTTACATGTCCGGCCCGGTGAGCCAGGCTTCGCCTATGGGCTCGGGCAGATTCGTTTTGTCCGGATAGATGGGCGCGAGCGAACGCGCGCCCCAGATGCGGAGCATGAAATTCGGCTCGATGCGTGTGGGCTCGGGCCGCACGATTAAGTGGCGGCTTCAGCGCGCGAGAAAAAACGGGCCGAGGCGGCGCAATCCTTCGTCGATTCGCTCGATGGAGGTGGCGTAAGAAAGGCGGAGATAGCCGGGCGCGCCAAAGGCTTCTCCGGGAACGACGGCGACCTGAACTTTATCGAGCAGAAGTTTGGTGATTTCGGTGCAGGATTTCGCGAGCGCGATTATTTCCACGGAGATGCGCGGAAATATTAGGGAAGGCGTAGAACGCGCCGCCGGGATCTTCGCAAGTGATGCCCGGAATGGCGCGCAAGCCGTCGACGATGCGCCTGCGGCGTCGAGCATATTCGGCGAGCATCACGGGAACGGAATCCATGGAGCCGCGCATGGCTTCGAGAGCGGCGTATTGCGCGATGGAAGTGGGATTGGAAGTGGATTGGCTTTGCAATTTGATGGAGGCTTGCACCAGGGGTTCGGGGGCGAGCGTGTAGCCGATGCGCCAGCCAGTCATGGCAAAAGTTTTGGACATCGAGCCGATGATGATGACCTGATCTTTGGAACCGGCGGCGCTGGCGATGGAGTACGGTTTGTGCGGTTCGTAGGTGAAATGCGAATAGCACTCGTCGCTCATGAGCCAGATTTCATGTTTTTTGCAAAGCGCGAGGATGCGCTGGAATTCTTCGGGCGGCACGACGCCGCCGCAGGGATTGCTTGGGGAATTTAAAAAGAGCGATGCGGGTTTTGGGCGGTGATGGCTTTTTCGATGGCGGCAGCTTTCACGCGAAGCCATCTTCAGATTTGGCTTGCACGAAAACGGGCGTGCCGCCGGCGTACTTCACGATGTCGGGGTAGCTGACCCAGTAGGGCGCGGGAATGATGACTTCGTCGCCGTTTTGAATCAGCAAGCTCACGAGATTAAAAATGGAATGCTTGCCGCCAACATTGACGACGCATTCTTTGGCTTCGTAAGCGGAGCCGAGTTCGCGTTTGTGCCAGGCGCAGATGGCTTCGCGCAGCGGCATGATGCCAGCGGTGGCGGTGTACTTGGTTTTATTTTCGTCGATGGCCTTGATGGCGGCTTTTTTAATGTGATCGGGCGTAGGAAAATCCGGCTCGCCGGGACCGAAGTCGGCGACATCCACGCCGCGCGCTTTCAGTTTGTCGGCTTCGGCAATGACCGCGGCAGTGGGCGAGATTTGAATGCGGTTGATGCGGTCGGTTAATTGCAATTTTTCTCTAGTGGTCGAGTGATGTAGTCCATGGATGAATCTCCATATTTGACGATCAGCGCCAAATGGCGATGGCGCTCTGAACTTAAGCAATTTTAGCGCGCAACTTCTTGTTCTACGACGGCGGGCACCAGGTCGGTCAGCGGTCCGCCAAGTTGCGCAATTTCGCGAACCAATTTGGCGCTCAGATAACTGTACGGTTCGCCGGGCAACATGAAAACAGTTTCGAGGCGCGGCTCGAGTTTGCGATTCATCAGGGCCATCTGCAATTCGTATTCGTAATCGGAGACGGCGCGAATGCCGCGCAGAATTACGCCTGCGCCGCGTTTGCGCGCATAATCGACTAGCAGGCCTTTGAAAACGTCGACTTCCACGGCGGGCCACTGCTTGGTGACTTCGCGCAGCATCTCCACGCGTTCGGGCACGGTGAAAAGCGGCTGCTTATCGACATTTTGCAGCACCGCGACGATCACCAGGTCGAACATTTTTTCGCCGCGCTCGATGAGGTCGAGGTGGCCGTTAGTGACCGGATCAAACGAGCCGGGATAAATGGCGACAGAAGTCTTCATTTTGTTTTTGTCGAGCAGCACAGAATGCAATTATTCTAACTCAGGCGCGATTTGCGGGACAGGCAAAGGTGCGCGGAGCGCGGCGGAAAAATAAGAGAAAATGCAGCGTGAGGGACTTGATTGTGCCAGTATGCGGTGCGCGAAACGTGGCTATGGAAGCGGCGAGATTATTTTTGGAGAGGGCGGCACAATAATGGGGAAGTCGAACGTTTGGTTGAGGGGACTGAGTCTGATGATATTGAGTGCGGCGCTTTACGTGTCGTTGCGGGCGCAGGAATCGCAGCCGTCGAACTTGCAGGCGATGATGCCGAGGTTGAATCTCATGCCGTTCCGGCGAACGTACAGACTGGGCAGCGGCAGCCTGAAGATTGACGCAGGGGTTCACCGTGGCGCTTACGGGTCACACTGATGCGCGGCTGACGGGCCGCGGCAGAGCGATTTGCTGGAGCGGCTGTGCGAAGCAAACTGGGCTTCTGATGGCGACGAAACCGGTGAACGGGACGAAAGCGACATTGATGGTGCACGTCGATCACGACAGCAAGCCGGTGCAGGAACTGGGCGAAGACGAATCGTACGTACTGGAAGTGACGAGCCGAAGTGGGGCGAGCATTACCGCGCCGACGGATCTGGGAGCGCTGCATGGACTGCAAACATTTTTGCAGTTGGTGAGTGTTTCGCCGGACGGATTTGCGGCGCCGGCGGTGACTATCAAGGATACGCCGCGATTTCCCGTGGCGCGGATTGATGATCGACGCGGCCCGGCATTTTATTCCGCTGGAAGTGCTGCGCAGAAATATCGATGGCATGGAAGCGGTGAAGATGAACGTATTTCACTGGCATCTTTCGGAGAATCAGGGATTTCGCGTGGAGAGCAGGAAATTTCCGAAGCTGCATGAGAAGGGTTCGAACGGGCTGTACTACACGCAAGAGGAAATTCGCGGATTGATTGCGTATGCGCGCGAGCGGGGAATTCGGGTGGTGCCGGAGTTCGATCTTCCGGGCCACAGCACGGCGTGGTTTGTGGGGCATCCGGAATTGGCGAGCGGGCCGGGACCTTTTACAATTGAACGCAAATGGGGCAGTTTTCGATCCGGCGATTGGATCCGACCAATGAGAAAGTTTACAAATTCCTCGACGAATTTATCGGGGAGATGGCGAAACTTTTCCCGGACCATTTTTTTCACGTGGGCGGCGATGAGGTGAATGGGCAAGCAGTGGGATGCCAATCCGAAAATTCAGGAGTTCATTCGCGCACATGATTTGAAAGGGCAACGCCGGGTTGCAGCTGTATTTCAACAAAAAGCTGCAGGGCATCGTGAGCAAGCATGGCAAGAGCATGGTGGGCTGGGACGAAGTGCTGGACCCCACGCTGCCGAAAGATATCGTGATCCAGTCGTGGCGCGGGCAGGCTTCGCTGGCGGAAGCGGCGAAGCAAGGCTATCGCGGGATTCTTTCGAATGGCTATTACCTGGACCTGGGGTGGAGCGCGGCGCGGCATTATGCGTGTCGATCCGATGGGCGATGCGGCGGCGAGGCTTTCGGCGGAAGAGAAACAGCGCATTCTGGGCGGCGAATCGTGCATGTGGTCGGAATACGTGAACGCGGAAAATATCGATTCGCGCATCTGGCCGCGGAACGCGGCGATTGCGGAGCGCTTGTGGTCGCCGCAGGAAGTGCGCGATCCGGCGTTGGATGTATGCGCGGATGCATGTGGTCAGCGCGCAGCTGGAGTGGCTGGGGCTGACGCACCAGCACAATTATCTGCGCGCGCTGCGTCGCATTGCGGGCGCGGCAAGCTCGGAGGAATTTAATGCGTTGAGAACTTTGGCGGACGTGGTGGAACCGGTGAAAGATTACACGCGGGAACAAACGGCTGACGGAGCCGGCTACGAGCGATATGCCATTGAATCGGGTGGTGGATGCGATACCGCTGGAGAGCCGAGCGGCGCGGGAGTTCAGCGAAATGGTGGATAAATATCGTGGCGGCGAGTTGTCATGACGCAACGCTGGCGGCGGCAATTGCGCGCGCAATTGATGTTGTGGCGCGACAATGATGCGAAGTTGCAGCCGCTGGCGCAGCGATCGTTTCTGGTGAAGGAAGTTGCGGCGACTTCGCAGGATTTGTCGGCGGTGGCTTCCGCTGGATTGGCGGCGCTGGATGCGCTGGAGCAAGGGCGGAAACGCGGATGAGGAGTGGAAGGCTCAGCAGACCGCGGTTTTACAGCAGGCGGAAAAATCCAAAGGGCAATTGCTGCTGATGCCGGCGCCGGCGATACAAAAGCTGGTAGAGGCAGCGGCTACCGCGGGGAGTTGTGCGGCGGCAAAATAGGTCCGGCGATGATAAACGTGGTTGCGCGGCGCGTTAGTTTGGCTTTGTGAAGCTGGCGCTTCGTGAGTCGCGCGGATTGCTAAGTCTTAGTTTCGTGCGAATCGGGCGCGGGCTTGGTGCGGATGCGATAGACGAGGTAAACGACCACCGCGATGTTGATGATGAGCACGACGGCTTTCATTGCGCTGAAGCGGTGAAAAAGTTCGTAGATTTCGATGGGCAAGAGTGAGCTGGTGATGATGACTGTAACCCACTCGCCCCAACGCTTGGCCAGCCACAGGCCGGTCCCTTCGGTAAGAAATAATCCGGCGTAAATAAAACTGCCAACGCCCAGGAGTTTGATTTTGTGCGGCGTGAAATTGGCGGCTTTGTCGAGAACCCGGTCGACATATTGATTGCCGGGGTCCAGGCCGAGCATGGAGATCCAGTGATCGAGGACGGTGGCGAGGTCCTTGTGAAGGAGTTTGAGCGCGCCGATGCCGATGGAGATAAGCAGGATGGCTTTGACGAATTTGAAGATGGCGATGAGGCGCAGCAGCCTGGTGTCCGAAGATTTCATGGGCGGTGGCGGCTGCGAGATTTCAATGGATTGTGGATGGTAGCGCTAACGGGAATCGAACCCGTATTTCGGCCTTGAAAGGGCCGCGTGCTAACCGTTGCACCATAGCGCCACAATTGTGGAAAAGGGAGCCTGGCTAGAATAGAAAAAAAGCGCGGAATGCACAAGGCGACGGGCAAGAAATCGAGAAAGTGTTGGCTGAAGTGAAGGGGAACGGGCGCTAATTCTGGCGGTCTTGGAATTCTTCGTGCCAGGCCATTTGGATGGCTTCGAGTTTGGATTCGTTGGAGGCGGCGGGGTCGCCGGTGAAGAGGGGGAGTTCGGTGATCCATTTGTGCATGTCGGTGAAGCGGACGGTGAGCGGGTCGGTGTCGGGGTATTTGTCGGTTAATGCGATGGCGATGTCTTCCAGGTCGTCCCAGTCGAAACTTGGCGGCATTTTTGTTTATCCTCGGAGTCGATATGTTCTGTTGCCGGGATTTACCGGCTGCGCTAATTTCTGCTTTCAAGAACTGTTAAGCAAGATATTCTGGACCCGTTCATGGCGACCGCGCGAAGGCTACCTGCACACGGACATCCAACTTCTAACCTCCAACTTGTACCAAAGATCTTAGTGGTCGGCTTCTTTGGCGTAGTTTTTGTTCCACTCGGGGATTTCTACCACGATGTCGGTGGTGCCGTCGGGGATGGTCTGGCAGCCCAGGCGCGATTTGGGAGTGATGCCGGGGGCTTCGTCGAGTTCGTCGAGTTCGGCGTCGGTGGCTTCGTTGCAGGATTCGAGGCCTTGCTTGACGAAGACGTGGCAGGTGGAGCAGGCGCAGACGCCGCCGCAAGCGTGATCGAGGCCCATTTTGAAGCCTTCGGAAATGTCGAGGATGCTGCCGGGGATGCCGTTGTGTCCGTAGGGAATTTTTTCGGGGTCGATTTCCACGGTTTTGCCGCTGGGCAGGAATGTGACTTTATATTTCTGCGTGGCGGGCTTGTATTTGACTTCGTCGATGTAGGGGTTACTGCCGCCCATTTTTTCTGACCTCCGTTGCTTACTTTTGAGAACTAGAATCTGTTTTTAAATCCACGCGGGTACAATTGACAAAACCTGCGCCCGCGGGAGGACCACTGCTACTTCCAGGAGCCAACTTAAAAACAAGAACCAAATTCAAAAAGACAATTAAAAAACAAGCGCTGCTAGACTTCCGCCAGGTTGCGGCCTTGTAGGGCCGTCGAGACCGCGGAATTCATGAGTAGCTCCGCGAGGTGTTCGGTGGCTTGATTCAGTGCATCGATCCGTTTGCGAATTAGCTTGTAATCGGTGCTGGCGGAGGATTCTTGCAGGGCGGCGATGCTGTCGTCGATACGCTAGCGCTCCTCGGCGGTCGAGAGATCGCGGACTGCGGATTCGCGAAAGCTTTGGCGGTGGCGGTCAGGATAGCTTGGGATTCGGTGCGGGCTTCGATGAGCTGGCGCTCGGCAAAATCCTGTTCGGCGTATTCGATGGATTCTTCCAGCATGCGTTCGATTTCGGTGTCGTTGATGCCGTAGCTGGGCTGCACTTCGATGGAGTGGTGCTCGCCGGTGCGCAGGTCTTTGGCGGCGACTTGCAGAATGCCGTTGGCGTCGATCAGGAAAGCCACCTCGATGCGCGGCAATCCGGCGGGAGCGGGAGGAACTTTCAAGGTGAAGCGCGCGAGAGAGCGGCAATCCTTGGCGAGTTCGCGCTCGCCCTGCAAAACATGAATGTCGATGCCGGTTTGATTGTCGACGCCGGTGGTGTATTGCTCCTGCGCGCTGGCGGGAATGGTGGAGTTGCGCGGAATGATTTTGGAGATCGCGCCACCGTAAGTTTCGATGCCGAGGGAAAGCGGAGTGACGTCGAGCAGCAGCATGTTGCTGACGCCGCGCTCGAGGATGTTGGCCTGCACGGCGGCGCCAAGAGCGACGACTTCATCGGGATTAAGTTCCGTGTGGGGCTTGCGGCCAAAAAATTCCTGCACAGTGCGGCGGATGAGCGGAGTGCGGGTGGTGCCGCCGACGAGAACGATTTCTTCGATGTGCCGCGGGCTCGAGATGCGCGTCGGCGAGGGCTTGCTTCACGGGAGCCATGGTGCGGGCGACGATCGGGGCGATCAGCGCCTCGAAATCCGCGCGCGAGAAATCATGCGCGAAAGTTTCGCCGCTCGGGCAGAGCGAAACGCAAAGTGACGGAATCTTTGTCAGACAGTTCATGCTTTGGCGGCGATCAGCGATTTGCGCAAATCCTGGGCGAGCTCGCCGTGCGGAGAGAAATCGAGGTTCTCCGTTGCGCAGGATGCGTTCGTGAACGAAAGCCTGGAGCAAATTGTCGATGTCGTCGCCGCCGAGGTGGGTGTCGCCGTTGGTGGAGAGGACTTGATAGATGTCGCCTTCGCTGGTGGAGATAAGTTTCAGCATGGAGATGTCGAAGGTGCCGCCGCCGAGATCGTAGACGGCGACGTGGCCGCGCTGCTTTTCGTGCAAGCCGTAAGCGAGGGCCGCGGCGGTGGGTTCATTGACGAGGCGCAAGAACTTCGAGTCCAGCAATGCGGCCGGCGTCTTTGGTAGCTTGACGCTGAGCGTCGTTGAAATAAGCGGGGACGGTGATGACGGCGCGGTCGACGGGCTCGCCAAGGTGAGCTTCGGCCCAGTTTCGCAGTTCGCGCAAGATGAAAGCGGAAATTTCCGGCGGGGTAAACATTTTGTCGCCGAGCATCACGCGAATGACGTTTTTGCTTTGCGGATCGATGCGGAAAGGGAAAGAGCTTGAGCTCGTCCTGAACGTCGGCGGGACCGCGGCCCATGAGGCGCTTCACGGAATAAATGGTGCGCTCCGGCTGGGTGAGCAGACGGCGACGCGCGGCTTCGCCAACGATGACGGTGCCATCAGGATCGAGGCTAACGACGGAAGGGCAGAGCGTGGAGCCATATGGGCCGGGAATACATTTGGGCTGGCCGGTCTGCGTTATCGACGTAAGCGACCAGACTGTTGGTGGTGCCAAGATCGATGCCGACGATGCGTCCCATTAACTGGCGGCTCCGGTCAGTTCTTTTTCCACGCCGGCGACGAGATTGCGAATGTAGGAGCGGCGATTCAGCAATTCGTTGAGGCGCTGCAAAACGGCTTCGCGATCGGAGTCGCTCACGTGGGCTTCCAGCGCGGCGTCCCATTGCTCGGCCGCGGTCTTCATTTCGGCGTCCACTTCGTGAAGTTTTTGGCCAAAATTCTTTTCGGCGGAGCGCAGCTTGCCGGAAAGGGCGTCAAGATTTGCGCCGGCGGATTTAGCTTCGCGCAACTCGTCCAGCGATTCGTTCAGCTCGAAGACTTCTTCCAGCAATTCCGGCGGAGCTTGCTGCTTGTGCTCCCCTTCCTTGCGCATGCCTTCGAGTTCCAGCAGGTATTCCACGCGCGCGACAGGATCGCGGAGGACGCGGTAGGCGTCGTTCAGTTTGGAACTGCGCTGCAGAGACATTTCGCGCTCGCGTTCGGTGCTGTTTACAAAGTTGTCGGGATGGAGCTTCCAGCTGAGCTGCAGAAATTTTTGTTCCAGGCCATCCATGCCCACCCACAGCTTGTGGGGGAGGCCGAAGAAGGCGAAGTAGTCGGCACCGGCGGACAGCGGCTGAATTTTTCCGCAGGCCGGACAAAAGCCTGCGCCGTTCGTAGGAGCTTGACAGCTCCAGCAAGGGGTGGCGGAAACGGGCGCTGATTTGGGTGCGTTCATCGGTGAATCAGTTCTGAAACTTGGTTCGAAACCCGGGCCGAAAGTCTTACCAAAGTTCAGCGACGAAGTATTCGCTATGGCACAAAAAAAGTGGCTGGCGGACGTGGCTGCCAACCACTGGTCGGGCAGCCTGCGCGATGAGCTGCGGCGCGCCTGGCTGAAAGCCCGTAATGCTCAGGCGGTGAAAGAGCTGCCGCAACCACAGTTTCGCGCCGCGTTGGGATTCTGAAAGACAAACCCCTGGCGCATCAGCGTTTCTTCGTACTCCAGGGTGGTGCCATTCAGATACAGAAAACTCTTGGGATCGACAAACAGGCGAGCGCCATGTTCTTCGAAAACCTTGTCGCGGTCGCGGGCCTGGGTATCCAGGCGCATGGCGTAAGACAGACCGGAGCAGCCGCCGCCTTGCACGCCGACGCGCAGTCCACCTTGTTCGGTGGAGACGCCATCCTTCTCAAGGAGCGCGCGAATTTTGCGCGCGGCGCGCTCGGTGAGAGCGATCTTTCGCGGTGGGCGGAGCGATTACTTCCGTAGCCATGACCAATCCCTTTCCAATGTTACAAACTTGCAAGCGGCAGCCGCTAAACGGCGATCAGCAACTTGCGTCGACAGGTTAGTGCAGCGGCTTTGTGCGACTGCAGCGCGACTTCGATGCCGTGCTTCTTCTTCCAATCGCCGATGGCCGCCTTGATGGCGTCTTCCGCGAGTACCGAGCAGTGAATCTTCACCGGAGGCAGCGCGAGCTCGCGAACGATGTCGGTGTTCTTGATGGAAAGAGCTTCTTCGACGGTCTTGCCTTTCACCCACTCAGTGGCGAGCGAGGAGCTGGCAATGGCCGAGCCGCAGCCGAAGGTCTTGAACTTGGCTTCTTCAATGACCTGGGTGTCGGGATTAATTTTCATCTGCAACTTCATGACGTCGCCGCACTCGGGCGCGCCTACCAGGCCGGTCCCGACATTGGGATCTTCCTTGGGTAAGCTGCCGACGTTGCGGGGATTGTTGTAGTGCTCGACTACCTTATCGCTATATGCCATTAGCCATTACTCCTTGCCAGATTGACTAGATTTCCGAATCCTGCGCTCTTCACTGCTTTGTCCGAGAGCGACACGTTCGGCACAGAAGCCGAGCGCCCCGCAGTAAGCTGGCGCAGCGCGTCCTTAATAAACTCCGCGCCGACACCCAGAAGTTTCAGAAAGGCACGAACCTGCTGAAGCTCATGGAACGAGCGTTCGCCCGCCGCAGGCAGCATCTTCACCTTCGCCGCCATAAGGCACAAAGGTGACGCGGAATGCCGCGCCGGTGCCACCGATTGACCGATGAATTCGAATTGTTCCTTCGCTCGCCATTGTTGACCCTTTCAGCTATTAGGCTGTTTGCCAGTTCATTTTGGAGATGTCGATACCTTCCTTGGCCATTTCGTACAGCGGGGACAATTCACGCAGTTTGGTCACGACTTGCACCATCTTGTCGATGACGTAGTCGACTTCCTCCTGCGTATTGAAGCGGCCGAGGCCAAAGCGGATCGACGTATGGGCTAGGTCTTCGCCGACCCCTAAAGCTTTGAGTACATAGCTGGGCTCGAGGGTTGCCGAAGTGCAGGCCGAACCGCTGGAAACCGCTATATCGTTGATGCCCATGAGCAATGATTCGCCTTCGACATAGGCAAAGCTCATATTGAGGTTGTTGGGCAGGCGGTGCTCCATGGAGCCGTTGATGAAGACTTCGTCGAGCTTGGCTTCCAGGCCGGCCGTAAACGGTCGCGCAGGGCGCGCCATGTTCACCGACTCCTGAGCCATTTCCTGCTGACAAATCTGGCAGGCTTTGCCGAGGCCTACGATGCCCGGAACGTTCAGGGTGCCGGAGCGCATGCCGCGTTCGTGCCCGCCACCATCGGCGATGGCGGAAAGCTGCACGCGCGGGTTGCGCCGGCGGACATACAGAGCGCCAACGCCTTTGGGTCCGTAAATCTTGTGGCCGGTAATGGCGAGCAGATCGATGTTGTCTTTCTGCACGTCCACCGGAATTTTGCCTACCGCCTGGACGCCGTCGGACAGCGAAGAAAATGCCATGTTCCTTGGCGATCTTGCCGATTTCGGCGATGGGATTGATCACGCCAATTTCGTTGTTGGCGTACATGATGGTGATGAGAATGGTTTTCGGAGTGATGGCCTTGCGCACATCTTCGGGATCGACGCGGCCATCTTTTCCGACGGGCAGATAGGTGACTTCGTAGCCGTATTTTTCAAGGCGCTTGCAGGTGTCCAGAACGGCCTTGTGTTCAATGGCCTGGGTGATGATGTGATTGCCCTTTTCGCGATACATTTCCGCGATGCCCTTGATCATCAGGTTGTCGGATTCGGTGGCGCCGCTGGTGAAAGATGATTTCTTTGGGCGTGGCGTTGATGAGCGAAGCAATCTGCTGGCGGGCGTTTTCGACAGCCTCTTCGCCGGCCCAGCCGAAGGCGTGGTTGCGGCTGGCGGCGTTGCCAAACTTCTGCGTGAAATACGGCAGCATCGCTTCGAGGACGCGCGGGTCCACCGGGGTGGTGGCGTGATTGTCCATGTAAATCGGTAAATTAACAGCCATAATTCTGATCTCCTAAGTTTGCAATTCCACGAGCACAGGCTCGTGCTGATGCTCTTCGCTCATATGAGAAATCGTTACGGTGCTGAGCACGTTCAAAATGCTTTCGTTCACGCGGCGCAAAGGTTCGCGCACCGAACATTTGTCGCTGGCGCCGCAATTCCCGTGGCTGGTGACACAGGAAGTAATCAATACGGGGCCATCGATGGCGGAGATCACGTCCAGCGCGGTGATGTGCGCGGGCTCTTTGGCGAGCAAATAGCCGCCGGCTGGCGCCGTGTTTGGCAGACACAATGTGATTACGGGCCAGCTTCTGAAGGACCTTGGCCATGAGCATGGTGGAGATGCCATATTCCTCGGCGATTTCCGTGGCGCTGCAAGCATGCTGGTCGCGGTGCAAGGCGAGATGCTTCACCGCGATCAAACCGTAGTCGGCTTTTTTTGAGAGCTTGAACATATATATAGGACTGTCGATAGCAGACCGGAATTGGGATGCATATGAGACCAATCTAGTCGCAAATGAAGTGTAGTGCCAGATCGCCGGGATGTCAACTGCGAAAGCGGGAGTGGTAGCAGCAAGGGGCGTAGATACTGTCAGTTACGAGAGGTGAAAAGAAATTGCCGGCCTGGGAGCGAAAATGAGACTAAAAGGTGAGCTTGAGACTGGCCGAAGCGCTGCGTGGAACGGCAACTGCGGTTCCGGAGAATAGACTGGCGAAGTTCAGGACATTGACATGATCGGTGACATTGGAAACCTGGACTTGCAGGGCGAGACTGCGAAGTTCCTTGCGGTAGAGCTGAGCACCGGCGGCAATGTCGAGAGAGAAGTTGGGGCGCACCCGCTGCCGAGCGAAATTCTCGCGGCTGAGGATTGCGGGCCCGTACTGGGCGAGGAGAAAAACCTGGTCGTCTGAGTCGACCCAAGATCGGCAGGCAGGCCGCTGCCGTATTGACCATCGAGGGCGAACCATAGGCGGCGTTCGGCCTGGAAACGCATGCGGGCTCGAGCGGTATTGCGCTGATCCTGGGAGACCGCGAACTGGCTGGCGTCGGCGAGGGAGCCGTGCGGCGTCGCTGCCCAGAAACAAGCCGCCAGTGATGGGACCGCGTGCAATGCCGGATTGGTTCGAATAGCTGAGAAAACCGGAAAAGCGCCACCACTGGGGAACTTCCAGACGCAATTCTTCGCCGAAGATGCGGGCGCTGGCGAAGGAGATGGGGAAGCTGACGCCGGTATCGAGCAGGGTGTCGTCGTCGGGATAATTGTGAAAATCGCGGCGGAAAATGTTGGCGTCGATGCGCAGTTTGCCGAAGATGGATTTGGTGAAACCACCCTCGTAATAATTTCCGCGTGCGGGGCGAACCGGGAGGCGCAATACCACGGGATCGATGGCGTTGAGTTGCGCGGAGCTGGCCAAAAGCAGATTTTCCATGGCGGGAGTTTGAAAGACGCGGTCGTAGGAGGCGTGCAGCAGAAGATTCAGAAAAGGAATGTAACGGGAGATGCCGAGGCGCGGACTCCAGGCCGATTCGTGCACGACAAATCCGTAATGATCGAAGCGTAAGCCGGCGGAAATATTCCAGTTGCCGAGGTGAATCTGATCCTGGATGTAGGCGGAGGGTTCGATGTCCCACCGATGATCCGCTGAATTGAAACCGCGGCTGAGTGCCGGGATCAAACTGCGAAGGATCGGTGATGGTGTACTGCAGGGCTTCGTGGACGGGAATGAAGAGACTGTCGACGCCAGTCTTCCAGTTATGGTGGCCGCGGTGGCCGGCCAGGTCGGCGCGAGCATAGCCTTCGCGATAACCGCGGGATTGGGAAACGATGACAGGGGTAGCGAGCGGATTGGAAGTGAGTTCGGCGCTGGCATCGCGGACGCTGCCGGAAAAGCTGAGGAATAAATCGGAAGAGATAGTGTGCTGAAAGAAAATCTGGCCGCTGGTTTCGCGATTGACGATGTCCTGGCGCTGGCCGGCTTGCTGCTGCACGAGTTCGTCGGGCACGAGAAAGCGGACGGCGTTATGAATGATGGTGAGGCGTAAGCGGTCGCTGCCGGAGAATTCACGTTCGTAGGAAGCGGAGAAGCCATCGGCGTTGCCGCGATTGGTGAAGTTTTCCAGCACCGGGGGATCGAGATAGCGATCGGTGTGGAAGCCATTGCCACTTAGAGAAAAGCGATTTTCTCCGAAAGCGTAGGAAAGCGCAGCCGAGGCGCTGGCGGTGGAAAAACTTCCACCGTTCAAGTCGAGCTGGCCGTGAAGGCCGGCGGGTACGTCTTTGATGGTGGTCACTTCCACGACGCCGCCGAGTTTGCGGCCATATTCGGCGGGAAAATTGGCGGTTAACACGCGCATGCTGTCGACATCGTCGGAATCAAATTCCGGGGCGAAGGCGGGCGAGCGATTTTGCGTGAGGGGCAAGCCGTCGAAAACGTATTGGACGTCGTACTCCGAACCGCGAGGGTGGAGGACCCCGTTGGCTTCATAGAGCCAACCAGGCTGCTGATTGACCAGGTCGCTGAGATTTCTTCCTGGTTGAGCGGGCATCTGCTGATCGATGCTTTGCCGGCCTAGAGAGTAGATCGAGCCGGTGCGGCTGGGGTCGATGAGGGTGGCGGAATCGGTGACCTGGACTTGGGTGGCGACTGGAGCGACGCCAAGAGCGACGGCTACGCGCAAGGGAACTTCTGAGCGAATTTCAACGAGATTGGTCCAGGGGGCGAAACCTTCGGCGTGAACATTGAGGCGATAAATTCCGAATGGCAAATCCTGGGCGGTGTAGCGGCCATCCTGTGGAACAGAGAAGGTTCGATGGAATTGGTTGGCTTCGCTGAGCAGTTCGGCGTCGGCGGCGAGGGCTGCGCCCTGGGGGTCGCGCACGTCGAGGCGCAATTCGCCGCGCGCGCGCTGAGCGCGAAGAGGCAGCGCTCCCAAGGAAATGGCGGCAACGAACGCGATAAAAATTGGATAATGGCGAAGCCGATGGCGCATTTTAGCTGTGGTGCCCTGGTTTGGAGACTGGCGATGAGGCTGCGGTTGCCCGACGGCATGCGCAGCGAACGACGGCTGATGTGCGGCGTGGCTGATTTAACGGCAAATTATGCATGCATTCCGACGCCTGGCGATAATTTTACGTTAGCACGAAGAGCACGGCGGTCGACAGCGGGCAAGTACAAGGAGAGGCTAAAGGGCAACAATGAAATGGCGATCGGGTTGCAATCCAGGTCGCTTTCCTGAAATTTGAGAATAGAGATTTCTGAGACCATGAAACGGGTTCTGTGCACGATCGGATTTACCGGGAAAACGGCGGAACAATTTTTCGCTTTGCTGCGGGAAGCGGGCGTTGAAGCGGTGGTGGATGTGCGACAGAACCGCGCCGGGCAGCTTTCGGCATTCGCAAAATATCCGGACCTGGAGTTTTTCCTCCGAGACATTTTAGGGGCGGGATACCGGCACGAAGATTTGCTGGCTCCGACGCCGGAGATTCGTAAGGCTTACCAGGAAAGCAAGAACTGGGGGGCGTATGAAAGCGCGTTTCTGAAGTTGATGAAACAGCGGCGGGTTCCGGCGGCGGTGGATACCTCGAAGTGGCCGGCAAAAGTGGCGCTGCTGTGTACCGAGCCGGGGCCGGAAAAATGTCACCGGCGGTTGGCGGCGGATTTATTGGCGGAGCACTGGCGGGCGAAAGGCGATGAGGTTGAAGTCAGGCATTTGGTGTTAGGCGGCGGCGCAAAAAATAAACGAATCAAGGCGCGCGGCGATGACGCGGAGTTGGGCGTTGCTAACGCGGGAGTGGGTGGCGCTAACGCGGCAGTGGGCGACGCCAGCGCGGGGATTGCCAGGTCGAACAGTGAGGAAGAAAGCCGCAGGGCTTTTCGTCCGGCTGCGCTGACGGTGGCGATTGCGGGCTCGGGAGCGGCGCTGGGGTCGCGATGCGTGGCTTCCGAAGATGTGGACCGGGCGTTCGGGATGCCGACGGGGAAGCTGCGAAGCCGGGCAGGCATTGAATCGCTACGATATGCGGCGGAGGGCGAGAACGAACTGACGCTGGGGGCCGCGGCGATGCGGCGGGCGCTCAGCGTTGAAGATTGCGAGGCGAAAGCGGTCGATTGCATCATCGCGACCAGCGAAACGCATCGGGAATATCCCTCACTGGCGGCGCAACTGCATAAATATCTGGGATTGCGCGAGAATTGCGCGGCGGTGGATGTCGGCGGGGCGTGCCTGGGATTGCTGAACGGGCTGGCGGCCGGGCAGGCATTGATTGCGGCCGGGCAAGCGAAAACGGTGGCGGTGGTCACGGCGGATGTGCACAGCGCGACGCTGAAGCCGGGGCGAGTGGCGGGAGAATTCGGCGGGTTATTTGGAGACGGCGCGAGCGCGTTCGTGTTGCAAGCGGGGTCGACGAGGAAAGGTGCGGGAGCTTATCGCCTGGGGCGATTTGTTTTCGGCTGCGCCAGCCAATACGCGGAAGCGATCCGAGTACGAGACGGCGAAGACGGGGGCTTAGCGGTGCAGTTCGATGGCGAGGCGTTGTCGCGGGCAGCGATCACGCGCATGGAACGGATCCTGGCGATGGTGGAGACCGATAGCGGAATTTCGCGGAAAAATGTGGGGGCGTTTGCCACGCACCAGCCAAATCCGCGACTGGTGACGCTGCTGGCTAAACAGTGCGGCGTACCTGCGGCGGCGTTCCCGGCCGTGGCGCGAACGGCAGGGAACTTGGGGTCGTCGACTTGCGGAGTAGCGTTGCACGAGGCATTGGACACGGCCTTGAAATTGGAAGCATGCCATCGGAAGGCGATATTCATGGCTTCGTTGGGGCCGGGCCTAGTGTTTGGAGGAGGTTGGCTGAGTACTGAGGGAGCAGGTAGCAGCCTCGACTTGTAACATTTCGTTACATCTCTTTGGGTTGACGGGTTGGAACATCCGGTATTTTTGCCGCAAGTAACTCCGATTCAATCATTTAAGATCAAGATGAGCTGGCTAATGGAATGCACTAGCCAGGGAGACGTGTGGCGCGCGCCAAACGGAGAGTAGGGACGATGAAACTAAAGCGGCGGGAATCGGGATTTACGTTGGTGGAGTCGGTGATTGCCGTGGCGATCATTGGAATCGTAATGTCCGTGGCGGTGATCGGCATGAGCTCGATCCTTCCGACCTACCGGGCCAATGAAGCGATGAACCAGGTGTTCAGCCAGCTGCGCGGCGCACGAGAACGGGCCATCTCTCAGCGGCGGAACGTGCAGGTGCAATTCATAGGGACCAACCAGATGCAGTTGACGGAAATTGGAAGACTGGGGACTGCCAACACGGTTTTTCCGGTGGTCAGCTGGGAAGGCGGGGCGGTGTTCAGCCGCTTCGCGGCGCTGCCGGATACGCCGATGGGATTTGGGACCTGCGGCGCAGCTGGCCCGGTGTGCTTCGAAAATATCAATGGCGGGCCGCCGACGATGACGTTTACGCCAAGCGGAACGTTTATTGATGGCGGAAACACGGTGGTGGACGGAACGGTTTTTCTGGGAATTGCCGGCAGCCCGATGTCCGCGCGGGCGGTGACGGTGCTGGGATCCACCGGTCGAGTACGGCAGTACCACTGGAACGGCACGACGTGGGAAGAGTAATGGAGTTCACGAACATGCGACGACTGAGAAAAATGAGGCAGGGCGGGTTCACGCTGATCGAGGCGATGATTTCCATCCTGATTTTGGCCTTCGGCATCCTGTCCCTGGCGGTGGTGTACGCGCAGGGCATCCAGATCACAAGCATGACGCAGATGAACTACATCGCGGAGAAAAAAGCGGAACAAGCGATGGAGACGATTTTCGCGGCGCGGGACTCGCATATTTTGCAATGGACGAATATCCGCAATATCACGGGTGCTGGCGGGACCGCCGACGGAGTCTTCGTGGTGGGTCCAACCAGTCTGCTGGCTGCGGGACCGGATGGATTGTACGGCACGGTAGATGACGATCCGACGATACCGGACGTGGTGATCATCAACGCCGGGCCGGATGGAGTGCTGGGCACAGCCGATGACCAGGTGATGTCGCTGCTGGGAATGCAGCGCACCATCGCCATCACCGACGTCGCACCGAACCTGCGGCAAATCAGCGTGACTATTACTTATACGGTGGGATCGGCACAGCGCCAGTACACGCTGGTCAGCTACATATCGCAGTTCTCGTGAAGAGCCCGCAGGAGGCTGAGGTCATGGTGATGAAACGACAAAGAGGATTTACGCTCATCGAGCTGATGGTCGCCATGGGCGTCAGCACGGTGGTGCTGCTGGGTGCGGTGCTGGCGTTTCGTTCTTCGGTGCAAGTGAACAGCAACGTGACACAGTCATCGGATATCAACGATAACCTGCGAGCGGGAATGAACCTGATGGTGCAAGACCTGGTGCAAGCCGGAACGGGCATTCCCACCGGGGGGATATCGATTCCCAATACGCAAGACGCGGCAGGCTGCAACATAGGCCTGCCGGTGAACCGGCCGTTCGGAGCGCCCCCGGCGATTATCACTTTCCAGGGCCCCAACTCGGTCACGCCCGGGTGCAATGTGATTTTGCCGGCCGTTGAACCTGGACCGGCGATCGGGCCGGTCATCACTGCAACGGACGCGACCACCGCACCACAGTCGGACATCATCACGATGATGTACGCGGACAATACTTTGTCGTTGAACCAATCGGCGATCATTCGCGCGGCGGCGCCGGGGCCACCAGCGGTACCGGCGTGCGCAGGAGCCATCGCTGCAAATGGATCTTCGGTGACTTTCGATCCCGCTTGCGTGACTTTGGGCGGGGCAGGTATCCCGGTAAGCGCGGGCGACTTGATTTTATTCAGCAATGCCAACGGGAACGCCCTGCAGTGCGTAACCCAGGTGGCGGGGCAAACGCTGACATTCAATGCCGGAGACGCTTTCAACCTGAACGGGCGCACCGCTTCGGAAACAGGCGGGACGCTGGCGCAATTGCAAACCGCGCCGGGTTCGGGCGTATATCCACCGACTTCGGCGACGCGGATCTGGATGATTACGTATTACCTGAATGTGAGCGCAGCGGACCCGCTGCACCCGCGGTTGATGCGGCAGGTGAACTTCAACATTCCGCAACCGGTCGCGGAGTCGATCGAGACGTTGCAATTCACGTATAACCTGGCCGACGGGAGCAACCCGGCGCCATCCAACCTCGCGGCCATCCCGGGAGGGGACAACGAGAACGAGCTACGAACGGTGACCGTCTGGCTGGGGGCGCGATCGGCGCAACGCCCGCTGGGTTCGCCGAACTTCACGCGTTCGAATTTGTCCACGCAGGTAGCGTTACGCAGCCTGGCGTATTTCAACAACTACAAATAATTGGGCGACTGAAGTGGTAAGCGAAATGGCTAACAAGGAAACGGGAGCTCAGCTCATGCGAAAGTCGAAAAAAAATCTCGGTCGGCAGTCGGGAATCGCACTGCTCACCACGCTATTACTGATGGTATTGATGTCGAGCTTGATGGTGGGATTCATTCTGTTGGTGATGTCCGGGCAGCGGCTTTCGGGAATGAACAATGATGCCAGCAAATCATTTTATGCCGCGGAAGCGGGCATGGAAAAACTGACCGCTGACCTAGGAACGTTATTCAGCTCGAACTACGCACCCAGCTCGGCGCAAGTCACGGCGCTGCAGACTACGCCTCCCAATCTGGCGGCCCAGGGCATAGCGTTCGCGGATTCCCAAGGCAATGCCGACTACAAAATTAACTTCACCAGTGTCGGCGGATTCCCGGCATCCAGCTTTGGACAGATTTCGTCAGGCTCGAGTCCGTATCAGGGCATGACCGCACTGGCGACGCCGTACGTGCTGGAAGTAAATGCGCGAACGGGTTCGGGAGCGGAAGTAAAGCTGACGCGGACGATTCAGACGGTAGGCATACCTTTGTTTCAGTTCGGAATTTTTTCGGATACCGATTTAAGTTACTTTCCCGGTCCGGACTTCAAGTTCGGCGGGCGGGTTCATACCAATGGTGATTTGTACCTGGCGAGCGGCGGACCGGCCGGAGCAGGGCCGACGAATGTCGGCTCCGCGCAATTGTGGCTGTCCAGCAACGTGACGGTGGTGGGCAGCGTGTATCGCGACTGGTTGGAGAATCAACATCCAATCAATGCGGGGTCAGAACATCCAGGGTCGGTGGAAATTACCAACGGTGCCGGGTCGTACCGGGCGCTGGCGTTTGGCGAGAGCAGCAAGAATCTATTGACCACGGCACCGAACGCAGGGTGGCCGACGATTGTGAACCAATATAACGGTTACCTGCGCACGGGCGTCCGGAAGCTGAACCTGGGGATCACGGTGCTGGGCGTAGGGGTGGTACAACCCATCGATATCATCCGGCGGCCGCAACAGGGTGAAGATGTGACCAATGCGGCAGTGCTGAACGAACGTTATTATGCGGAGGCCAGCTTCCGAGTGCTGCTGTCGGACAACCCGCAGGACATCACGTCTTTGCCGTGTATTGACGCGACGAAGCAGCCGTTCGATCTGTCGGTGCTAGCGGCGCCTATCGCGACCATCAATGCCAATCCGCTTGCGACTGCGCTCGTCGCGGCCATGGGTGCAAAAGGAACGCCGCTGGTGCCGCTGGCGGCTTCCGGGGGCGGTGCGGCATACAATGCGGGCAACGGCTACTGGCTGCCTGCCGGTTACCCAATCATCAAAGGATTTATTAAGATCGAGATTCAGCCTTACTCCGGCGGCGGCGGTTGCGGAACCTGGAAAGACATAACACAGGAAGTGCTGTCCCTCGGTTACGCTGGGCGTAATTTGTATCCCGTGAATGGAGTCTTGCCGCCAACGCTGCCAGCGTTGCCAGGTGGAGAATTCATCGAAGGGGCAGCAGCACCGACGCCCTGCCCGGAACCGCATCCGAACGCGATTATCCGGCTGGAGCGCATTCGAGATAACCCTTCGAACCAGGCAGCGACGGCAGGGTGCGGCACGACATTGCCAGCCGGCGGAGTGGTGCCCACACTACCAACGGACTTCTGGCCGAATACCATCTTCGACACCCGCGAGGGATGGCAGCGGCTGACAACTCCAACCGGAGCGGTGGCCAACTCCGTCACGCTGGGCGGGACGATGCACTACGTGGAGCTGGATGTTAAAAATCTTGCGCGCTTTTTTGCGGGCACGAACGGAATCAGCGGGCCAAGCACCAAGGATCCGAACATCGCGCCTAATAACTTCGTGGTGTATTTCTCGGACCGGCGAGGGAACTACGCGCCAGCGGGTTCGGTGCCGGGCGCATGGCCTCCGCTATCGCCGACGGGGCGGGAAACCGGGGAATACGGCTTCAGCGACTTCGTCAATCCGTTGGACCCCAACGGTTGTCCAAATGGAGCGATTGCCGGATACCGGCGAAGACCTGGACTTTCCAAACGGCGGAACGCTGTTTACGTATGGACAGAATCCTACGTACATGATGGATGCCGGTGCGATTCCGGCACCCGCCAGCGTCGCGGGACAATATGGGCGATTCGGGACGTTTAACAATCTTCGTGGCACCGCTTTGCAAGACAACCCGGTTTGCCCGGTGCCGGCAATATCGGCTATCTGGCCGGAAACCTTTGTGCTGAATCCCAACGAGGCGCGCGAAAACCCGCCGCTGTTTTTCCGGCGAGCGCTGAAGTTGGTAAACGGTACCAACATTCAAGTGCCGGGATGGCCGGTTTGCCCCGGAGGCGTGGTTTGCGGGTTGACGATCGCGGCGGAAAATCCCGCGTACATACAAGGCGATTACAACTCCAACTCGGCAGGCGGAGGATTTGCGGATCCGTATGTGGCGTCGTCGGTAGCCGCCGACGCGGTAACCTTGCTTTCGAACCAGTGGGACGACGTGAACTCGTTCGCGTTCCCGTGGAACTCGGGACAGAGAAATGCGAACCAGGCATACTACCGCGCGGCGATCATTGCCGGAAAGGGAGTGCATTTTCCCTTACCGGTTTATCCGACGAACGGCAGCTTAGACTTCGGCACGGATGGCGGCGTGCATAACTTCCTGCGGTACATCGAAAATTGGGGCGTGCAACTGAACTATCAAGGGGCGCTGCTCAGCTTGTACTACAACCGGCAAGCGATCGGAGTATTCCGCAGCGGCGGCGGAGTGTACAGCCCGCCAAACCGCAACTACAAATTCGATACCAACTTCCTGACGCCTTCGTTGCTGCCGCCGCGAACGCCGATGTTCCGGGACATCAACACCACAGGATTTACACAATTGCTGCTGCCGCAACAGTAGAAGAATCGAAGCGAAGTCAGGAAGTAAAACGCCAACGCCTGCGACACGGTGTTGGCGTTTTGCTTTTCGGCGCAAACTTCGGAGCACGGCAGGACCTACTCAGCGGGCTGGAGTTCGAGCGGTTTATGTTTGGCGATTTCGGCGGCGACTTGACGCATTTCGTCATGGATGAGACCATTGGTGGCCAGGATGACCGGACCTCCAAGGCGATAGGGCTGGCCTGAAAAATCGGAGACCTGTCCGCCCGCTTCTTCGACGAGCAAAATACCAGCCGCGGTATCCCAAGGCTTCAATCCAAATTCCCAGAAACCTTCGAAGCGCCCGGCAGCCACACTGGCTAAATCAAGCGCTGCGGAACCATCACGCCGAACTCCGTGCGTGCGCATAGTGAAATCGCCGTAATAGCTGAAGGTTGGGACTGTCGGTGCGCTTGTGCGTCGGGGAAACCGGTACAAAGCAGGCTGGTGGAGAGCTGTGGCGATTTTCGAAGCGTGATTTTATTGCCATTGAGGGTTGCGCCTTGGCCACGAGCGGCAGCGAAGAGCTCTTCGTAGATGGGGTTGTAAACCACGGCTGCTAAAAGCGAGACGTGTTGAGCGCGAGAGCCAGCGAGACGCAAAAGCAGGGATAGCCATGGGCGAAATTGGTGGTGCCGTCGAGTGGATCGACGTGCCAGCGGTAGCCGGAAGCGGCGGCGCTGTCGTGGCCTCCGCCTTCTTCGGCGGCAATAGCGTGGTCTGGGAACAATTTTGTGATGCGGGTGACGATGGCGGCTTCGGAGCGCTTGTCGGCTTGGGTGACCAGGTCGACTTCGTCGCCTTTGTAGGAAATTTTCGCGGGGCGCGCGAATTCTTCGCGCAGGATTTGGCCGGCTTCACGGGCGATGTCGATAGCAGCTTGAAGATAATTTTCAGGCATCTTGTAAGAACTGGAAATTTCGAGGCATGGATAATTTCAGCATTGCTGAGTGTGGGGATACAGATTGCGCACATGGCGGTGCTGGACTAGTGCCGCCGCTATGGAAGCTAAAAAACGAGTCACTAGGAGGGCCGGTAAGGTAGGTTTTGCTGATGGCGGACTTTGTAGTTTCTGGCACTTTGACCTGGATGCTGCGGTACGTGTTGGCGGGGCCGGGCGGATGGGGATAGTAGCCCAGGCGATATTGAGTGCGCAGCTCGCGATCAATGCGATCGAAAATAATATCGAGATCCTGCGCGGTATCGGGAAAGAAAATTGCACCGCCGGTGGTGTCGGTGATGGTTTCGATAGCGTGTTCGCCCGCAGTGTTGCGTCCGCTTTCGTTTTTCACCGGGCGCACGATGATGGAGTAGAGCAGAGTATTGGCGCGTACCGCGGCTTTGCGGGCGGCGTCGAAGTCGGCAGCGGCTGGTGGTTTCGCCGCCGTCGGTGACCATAACGATGACGCGGCGACGATCTTCGGCTTTCGGCGTTCGAGCGCGTTGGAGCCGAGCACGACAGCGTCGTAGATGGAGGTGCCGGAGCCATCGGGGATATTTTGCACGGCGCTTTGCAGCAACTTGACGTTATCGGAGAAGCCCGCGATCTGCTTGACGTTTTCATCAAAAGCAAAAACGGACAGGTGGTCTTCGGGGCGCAGCACCTGGGCGATGAAGTGGGCGGCGGCCTGTTGTTCGAAGGAGATTTCCTTGTGAGCGCTGAGGCTGGCATCGATCATCAGGGCAATGTCCAGGGGTTGCTTGGTTTCTGATTCAAAGACTTCTATTTTTTGCTGGACGCCCTCTTCAAATATTTGAAAGGCCTCGACGGGCAGGTCTGGGGCGGGCCGGTCGTTGTCATCGAGAACGCTGACGAGCACGTTAACGAGATTGACGTTGACGCGAATGCGGCCGCGTTGCGCGGGCTCGTCGTTGGAATTGCTGTCGCGATTATCTTTATTAGCGGGTTCTGGAGGGTTGGTGTTCTCTGGCGTGGAGGTCGTGGGGCCGTGGTACGCCGAGGGGTGGACTTGGATTTGGGTTTTCGCGCCCAGGGAGGGCGGTCGGAGCTGTCCTGTGGAGCCGCGACTGACGGCCGAGAATATCGCCGCGGCGGTCAGAGATAGCGAGTTGTTTCACTTTGAATCGAGCAGGGCCGCATCAGGTGGTTAAGATGCAGGTTTAACCGCGGATGTCGCCGAAGGGACGGGCGGCAATTCTCCATCGGCCCACATGGAACCGTCTTCAAAGTATTCTTTTTTCCAAATAGGGACGGTGCGTTTGAGGGTGTCGATGGCGTAGCGGCAGGCGTCGAAGGCGGCGGCGCGGTGTGCGGCGCTTACCGCGATGACATGCTGGTTTCGCCAATTTCTAGGCGGCCAAGGCGGTGGACCATGGCGACGCGATGGACGAGGAACTGGTCGTGGAGGGGGCGGCGATTTCCTGCATTTTGGCGAGAGCCATGGGCTCGTAGGCTTCGTAATCGAGGTAGAGGGTGCGGCGGTTTTTGGAATGGTCGCGGACGAAGCCGTCGAAGATAACGATGGCGCCATCGGCTTTGCCGCGAACAAGGCGGACGAGAGCGGCGCGTCGATGTGTTCGTGAACTAGCGCGATGATGTCGTGGGAGGGGGTGGACATGGGTAGACTTCAGCCACCGCTAACAGGGGGCAGGAAGGCAACTTCATCGCCGGCATTGAAGAGGGGTGTTCCACGCGGCGAATTCCTGATTGCAGGAGGCGACGACGAGAGGAGCGATATTGATAAAGCTGGGGGTGATCGGCGGCATAGTGGGCGTAAAGCAATTCGATGTTCATATCGGTGTTGGCGGGCAGGTCCAGCGATTGTTCGCAATGCCCGGCGATTTCTTTAAGGCGGCCAAAGAATAAGACCTTAATGCGAATCGTCTGTGAAACGGGCGGCATGGGAAGATTGTAACTCCGCGTGGATGGTTGCGGCCAGTGTTACGGCGGGTGGCGGCAGGCAGGCGATCTATTTTGGGGACTCGATGAAGATTGTGATGACGGGCGCGAGCGGGTTGGTGGGGACGGCGTTAACAAGGGCGCTTAGCCGCGAGTCGCACGCAGTTTATCGGTTGGTGCGAGCGGAAAGCGCGAAGCGCGGCGAGAGTCAGCCCGGAGTGGTGGATGTCCCGTGGGAACCGCGCGGCGGAGTTGTGGAGGGGAAGGCTGGGCTCGGCGGTGAGGAGTTGTTGCGAAGCGGAGTGGATGCCGTGATCAATTTGGCTGGAGCTTCGGTGGCGGAGGGGCGATGGACGGCGGAGCGCAAAGCGCTGCTGCGATCGAGTCGCATCGACACGACGCGCGCTTTGGTCGGCACGATGGCGCGGATGAGCAAGCCTCCGCGGGTGATGATATCGGCGTCAGCGGTGGGATTTTATGGCGACCGCGGGGATGAAGTGTTGACAGAAAGCAGCGCGGCGGGGACAGGCTTTCTGGCGGAACTGGCGGAATTGTGGGAAGGCGAAGCGCTGAAGGCGAAAGAGTTTGGCGTGCGGGTAGTGCTGCTGCGGTTGGGGATTGTGCTGGCGAAGAACGGCGGAGCGCTGCCGAAGATGATGGCGCCATTTAAATTTGGATTGGGAGGGAAGCTGGGAACGGGGCGGCAGTGGATGTCGTGGATAGCGTTGGAGGATGTAGTGGCGATTATCAAGAGAGGATTGGCTGAGGAGTCGATAGCCGGTGCCGTGAATGTGGTGGCGCCGGAGCCGGTGCGCAATGCGGAATTTACGCGAGCGCTAGGGCAGGTAATGCACCGGCCGGCAATTTTTTCGGCACCGGCATTTGCGCTGCGACTGGCGTTGGCAGAGATGGCGGATGGAGCGTTACTGGCGAGCGAACGGGTGGTACCGGAAAAATTGAATGGGCTAGGCTTTCCATTTTTGCAGCCGAGACTTAAGGATGCGTTAGAGGAAATTTTGCGATTGTGATGAAGTGGAGCGGGAAGTCGTGGGCATAAGTTGGGGAGGTTAGGAGACGGAGAAGTGGATACGGGGAATCGCGCCATAACGGAACGCCAGCGTGGGATGTAGTTCCGAATCGGAATGGCTTGCGAATCCAATGTTGTGGATTAAAAGAGCATTTCAGATATTCCTCGTGCGACAAACCTTGCAGTAATAGCGGCTAAAGTCCTGATTAATAAAACTCTAATCCAAGGATAACGCACCGGCGAGAATCTTGCGGGGAAGTTGAAGTGTGCGTAGTGGTGCTGGCCATCCGCCTGCATTGCCTTGTGGTATGCGGCCCTCCACGCAGAGCAGAAGAAAAGAGTTTCTTGGCAAAGCGCTGGAGGTCTGCTCGGTCTTCACCTTGGTGGCGTTATTTGCCAGTGGCTGCGCGAACGTAGCTTCCACGCCGAGGCAAGCGCCTCCGCCTGCGCAAGACATCACCGTAACCGTGACACCCGGGAGCGGAGCGGTGCTGCTTGGCAACCAGATTACATTTTCGGCGGCGGTGAATAACGCAACGGATACCACGGTGGCGTGGAGCGTGAACGGTGTGGTGGGCGGAGCTTTGAAAACGGGAACAATTACGGCCGCAGGAGTGTACACGGCGCCTGCGGATCTGCCGACTCTGGCAAACCTGCAAGTGAGTGCGACCAGCCACGCTGACGCCACGAAATCCGGCTCGGCAACGGTAACGATCCAAAGCGACGTGAGCGTGGCGTTGCCGGCAGGCGGCGCGACCGTGGAGTTGGGGGCCACGCGCGCATTCGTGGCGCAGGTCAACAGCGCGGCGCATCCCGATACGGCGGTGGCATGGAGCTTGACCGGGGCGACCTGCCCACTGAGTTGCGGCCGGGTGGATGGGAACGGGAACTACACGGCACCGCAGATATTGCCTTTGCCGACGAGCCTGACGTTAACGGCCCGCAGCGTGGCCGACGCCTCCAAGTCGGCGTCCACGGGAATCACGATCAGCAGCAATTTTATGCTGCAACTGACGGTGCCGCAGAGCGTGCCGGTTAGCGGGGTGGCGACATTCATCGCCACGATGACACCGGTGCCGGGGTCGAATCCCAGCATGGCTCTGGCGTGGAATTTATCGAGCAGCGGGTGCAGCGGAGCTGCATGCGGGACGTTAGCGGTGGTGACGATACAGTCGGCCGGCGGTAACGTTACGGCGGTTTCCGCGAGTTACACGGCACCATCAACCGCGCCAAGCCCGAACTCCATTCTCGTTACGGTGACGCCGCAGGCGGATCCCACGAAAGCGGCGCAGCAAAGTTTCGCCATTCTGGGCGGCGGTTCGGGTGGGGTCAGCGTGGCGGTAAGCCCCGGGACTGCGACTCGCGCAATCAATCATCGAGTAACGCTGACGGCGACGGTGGGCGGCACAGCCAATACCGATGTCACCTGGAATGTAAATGGAGTGGTGGGCGGCAACGCCGCATCCGGACTGATCTGCGTGGTGGGATCGAATCCGTGCCAGGCGGTGATGGATAGCAGCGCGGCGCAGGTTGATTATTTGGCGCCCGCGGCGGTGCCTACGCCGGACCCGGCGACGGTGACGGCGATCAGCGCGGCGGATGCCACGAAAAGCGGCAGCGCGCAAATTACGGTTATCAATCACCTGGTGGTAACGATTTTGCCGGGCAGTGCGCTGGTCGAGCCACTCGGAGTGCAAGGGTTTGCATCGACGGTGCTGGGCACCGACAACCAAAATGTGATCTGGCAAATTCGCGGGACAGATTGTGGCGTCGCGGGAGTTTGCGGAGGGATCACTTCCACCGGCGCTTACACCGCCCCGAGCACGCCACCCGTGCCAGATGCGCTGCAAGTGGTGGCGCTCAGCCTTGAAGACCCGTCGCAATCCGGCGCCGCGGACGTCACGATTACCACGGGGGCAAACATTTTGACACTGCATCCGTCAAGCGTGTACGCCGGGGCAGCCGACGGATTCACGTTGAAAGTGCTGGGCAGCGGATTCGCGCCGAGTTCGACAGGAAGCGGATCGGTGCTGCTGATTGGCGGAACGCCGCGAACGACGACGTGCGCCGACTTCGGGCAATGCACAGCGGAGGTCACTGCGGCTGAAGTGGCGGTGGCCGGGAGTGTGAACGTGCAGGTGCAAAATCCGGACAACACAAAATCAAACGCGGTAACGCTGTTGGTAGAGCCGCCAAACGTTTCGGATGAGGTGATCACGTTGAGCGCGGGGGCGCCGGACGCTATCGGCAAAGACATCGTGGTGGTGGAGCCCACAACTGCGGGAGTTTCGGTGCCGGGCAACGACGTGGATCTCGATGTTGCGGCGCTGGGGATATTTTCGGTGGCAAACAATTCGTGCACGTTGGGCGGTAATCCAGTGACGCTCACGCGGCCCGCAACGGGAGTGGCTGCGGCAGATGTCTGCATCTTTTCGGAAAGCGGGCTGGACACCAGCATGACTTACACGGTGACCGGATCGGGCGACGTGGCGGTTATTGCCAAGCAGCCTGTGGGTCTGGGAATTATTCGGCTCACGTTGCAGCTGCCCGCGACGGCGGCGTCGTCGGCGCGGACATTGTTTATACAAAACACCAATCTGGATAAGACCGCGGCTACCGGAACGCTATGGGTGAATTGACGGGACGAGTGATTGGACGAGTGATCGGACGGGTGAATGTCAGATGAGCTACGTACAGCGCAGGCGTTTTCTGTGGGTTCTATTTCTGGCGGGGATAGCGCTCGCGGCGGCGGTGGCGAATGCCACGACGCTGGCGCATTTAAGTTTTGATTATCTGGCGCAGCGCTGTGCGGCGGTGGCGCGATTGCGGTGCCTGGGGTCGCAGAGCTACTGGGACAAAGGAGAAATCTGGACGGAGACGCGATTCGAGATTGTGACCCAGTCTAAAGGAGCACTGAGTGGAGTGGTGACGGTGCGAACGTTGGGTGGGCGCGCGAATGGATTTGTGTCGCGGGTCGAAGGAGTTCCTGTTTTTCAGAGTGGAGAAGAAGTCTATTTGTTCTTGTGGGGCAAGGCAGGGGAGCCGTACCGGGTGCTGGGCTGGTCGCAGGGGACATTTCGTATTGGGCGAGACACGCATAGCGGAGCAGAAACTGTGACGCAGGATTCCGCGGAGGCGAGATTCGATTCGCACGCGCGGGAATTTCATAACGAAGGCATTCGAAAGATGGAACTGGCGACGTTCCAGCAGAAGTTACGGTTAGCGATAGAAAGCAAGGGCCCCTAACCGTGAAAGACGAGGACAGGCCGAACTCGGTGAAGACAAAAATGGCCAAACCGATTGAGAGCGGAAGTTTATCTGCAGAGTTTCGGGCAGCACGCTGGCGCGGACTTAAAGATTTTTTTAGTGCAAGGGAATTGGTACTCGGGAACCAGGGAGGCAACGGTGAGGGCGAGCCACAGGCGGCAACTGAAACGTCTTTTTGCGACGACGATAGCAGCTGTGTATGGTGCGTGCGTAGTGCCCGGCGCGGACGGTTACGCATTTAATCTGGTAGTGCCGGACGTGCGGCAGCCAGCGTCGATATCGGGCGGGTCGGCTTGCCCGGTGCGCTCGCACATCCGGACTGCTTCGGGAAGCCGGGCCATGCGGTGGAGCACTGCGCTTAGCACCAGCCCGCTTACGGTAATCACGCAAGATCAAAGCGCCGCCGGGCGGCTTATCGAGATGGAACAAGTGATCACGCAATCACTGGGGGTGTGGGGAGGGGTGAGGGGCAGCAGCTTAGGCTCGGTGACAACATCGCTGGCACGCACTGCAACAGAAAATGCCTGTGGCTCCGACGGGGTAAATTCGATTTGCTTCGATCAGGCAGACTTCGCATTTACTCCGGGCGTGTTGGCGTTTACGCGGGTGCTGGTCGCCGACCAGCTGGGGGTGCAGATCGGGAGCGGAGCGCCGGCGACGGAGATCGGCGAAATATTGGATGCAGATATTTATTTCAATCCGAGCGATTCCAGCACGAGCTATGCGACGCCAGCGGCGCTTGCGGGTACGCCGCGGGCCTATGACCTGGCATCGCTGCTGACCCATGAAATCGGCCATACGCTGGGATTCAGCCACTCCGCAGTGTGGGACGCGATGATGTTTCCGTACGCACCGACGCCGGGGACGTTCAACGGCACCCGGGCATCGGCCGGGCAACCGGATGCGCCTCTGGGTGAAGACGACCGAACCGGGCTGCGCGTTTTGTATCCGGACACAGCGGATAGCGTTCGCGTGGGAAGTATTCGCGGGCGAATTCTCAATGCGAATCCATTATCGCTGCCGCAAGCGCCGCCGGGAGTGACCGGAGTTTATGGTGCGCAAGTGGTGGCAGTGGATTCCGATAGTGGAGCGGTAGTGGCGGCCGCGATGGGTGGTTGGAGTTGCGGCGGCGCTGGGCCGGCGCAATTTGACGGAACGTACGTCATCGAGCGGCTGCCCATCGGACACAATTACCTGGTGTACGCCGAGCCGCTGAATGGCGCCGTGAATCTATCGCAGATCAGCAGCTCCAATTCGCTGTGCCGCAATCCAACCACGGACGCGGGCTGGCCGGTGCAACAGGCTTGCGTAACGCCGACAGCCGATATCAGTTTTACAGTGCGGACGCGTCCGACCCCATGAGGAAATGGCGCAGCGGTCTGGAACGGAGGCGATTGTGGAACGGAGGGGATTCTGCGATTTTTGACTCGACACTGCTGAAGCGATGCCCCGGGCTTAGTTTTTGATAAGCAGAGATGCATGCGCTGCGAGGATTTTGGCGCGCGACTGGGGCACCGTAACAATTCGACGAGTTTCCGCTGGGAACTTTCCCGGCCATGAAGCTCAGCTTTTATTTCGGAAGAAATTGTCGGCTGGTCAATCCATGCCGGTCGTGAATCTGTGAACGAGGCCCGAACTTATTTCTGATTTTGTTCGGCGTAAAGCTTGGTGATGGCGGAGCCGATGGTGAAGCCCCACACCGGCGCGGGGAAGTTCTTGAATTTTTCAGGGATTACGTACTGATCGGCGGCGTCCTGAACTGGAACGCCGGCCTTGCGCATCTTTTCTGCTTGCTCTGCCAGGTCATCAAAGATAGCGGAGAGGGCGGCGACGCCTTCCTGTCCACAAACCTGGCCGTGGCCGGGCACGAATAAGGTGTCTTTATCCCAAGACGCGAAGGTGCGAAGCGTGGAGCGCCAGCCGGAAACGGTGGCTTGCTCATCGAAGCAGTAAGGATAGGAGCCGCTAAAAAGCAGATCGCCGGTGTACACGACGTGTTGCTCCGGGACGCGCACAATGAGATCGGTGCCGGAATGACCGGGGAAGGCTTCGATGCTGGCGATGAGGCCGCCGAGATCAATGGTCATGGGCAATTTGGCGGGATCGATGGGATGGTTGGGCAACGAAAGGATGCTGGCGTGGACCAGATTATAGATGTTGCCAAGCATCATCAGGTCGGACTGAGCGTGCTGCTTCTGAAGATCATTTTTCGCATTTTTCACGCGGGCTTCGAAGGAAGTGGCAACCACCGATTTTTCCGCGCCCTGCATGGGGCTGTAGGTGTCCGCAATGCGTCGGGCGACGGAGGAGTGAGCCCAGACGGGGATATTGTTCGCGCCATAAAAGGAGTTACCGGTGGAATGGTCGAAATGGTAGTGAGTATCCATGGCGGCTTTTACAGGGACCTGGCTCACGCTTCGGAGAGCGTCCATTTGAAAGGCGGCTCCTGCCGGGCTGACATAACCTTCCAACAGGAGGGCACTGTCTTTGCCAACGAGAAATCCGCCGTTACACATGGTTTGCAGGCCTTTGGACGGATCGGAAACAGTAGCGTACAAGCCGTTGCCCACTCTTCGGACCGAAGCGAAGCCTTTATCGGCGACTACGGTTTGCGCCAGACGAGAATCGGCTTGCAGGCTGGCCCCGATGGCTGGCAGGGGAAGAAGGCTATTCATTGAATAAAAAGCGGCGACGGACGACGTGCCGGCAACGAAGGCGCGGCGAGAGAAGCGTTGAGGATATTCAGACATCGATAGTCTCCGATAAGTCAAAAATGGACCGTGTAGTTCGTGGTTGCAATGGCGAGCAGTCCGGCAAAATTGCACTCCTGGGAACCGAACCCATTGTTCATTCTGATTGACAGCGAATTTCCCGTAAAATTTACTACACTACGCTCGCGAATCGTGAGGCCGATCACCCAAGTATTGTGGCACGGAGAAGTGATGGTATGAAAAAGCTAATCTCCATGGTGGCGCTGGCGATACTGTTCACGCCGACGGTGAATTCGCAGGACCCCGATGACTTGGCTCCCAACCCCGAGATGCAACGGGAAGAAATCGTTAACCTGGAGCGCGAAACGGCGCGAGCAATCATGTTGAATAACGGGACATTCTTCAGACGAGTGTACGCGGAAGATTTCGCGGGAACTTTGTCACACGGGCAAAAAGTGGATAAGAACGGGTTGATCAATGAGGTGCAGAACAGCGGCGCACGATATCAATCCTTTTCGGCGTCGGATATTCAAGTGCGGCTGTTTCGTGACGCCGCGGTAGCGACATGTTTGTGGACGTCCCGGGGGTCTTTTCGGGGTCAAGCGATCGAAACGCAAATGCGCGTGATGCATATGTACATCAACGGACCGCGGGGTTGGCACGTGGTGGCCGGACAAGTAACCGCGCTGCCGCCTTATTCGGCGCACCCACTCTAAGAACGCAGTAAGCTTCAGGTAACTTCTACGGATGGCCCGTCCGATGCTTACGCCGGTGGCGCGTTCTCAGCAATGCGTGGCCACGCGTTGACCCGCGAATATGCGGATGTTACGCTCCCCGCGACAGAATTACAGCGAACCCTGCCAATCGAATGCGCGCCGTGGACATGATCCGCAAGAAACGAGACTCCGGCGAACACTCCCGCGAAGAAATCGATTTCCTGATTGCCAGCTACACCAGCGGCGAAATCCCCGATTACCAGATGGCGGCATGGTTGATGTCCGCGTGGATTCGTCGGCTTTAGCCGCTCGGAGACTACCGCTCTTACAGAGGCGATGCTGCATTCCGGGGAAGTGCTGGACCTGTCGAGTTTGCCGGGCAAGAAAGTCGATAAGCATTCCACCGGTGGAGTGGGTGACAAAACTTCTTTGATTCTCGCGCCAATTGTGGCGGCGGGCGGACTGACGGTGCCGATGATCAGCGGGCGCGGGCTGGGGCACACCGGCGGCACGCTGGACAAACTGGAAGCTATTCCCGGATTCAACACGAATTTGACGTTGAAGGATTTTCGCGAAGTGCTCGGAGAGTGCGGCATGGCGCTTATCGGGCAGACGGCAGAAATTGCGCCCGCGGATAAAAAAATTTATGCGCTACGCGATGCGACCTCGACGGTGGAGAATATCGGGCTGATCTGCGCATCCATCATGAGCAAGAAAATTGCCGAAGGATTGGACGCGCTGGTGCTGGACGTTAAGACGGGTTCGGGCGCGTTCATGAAGAGGGAAGAGGATGCGGTGCAGCTCTGGCGGAGGTAATGGTAGAGACCGGGAAAGGCATGGGGAAGAAGGTCGTGGCGCTGATCACGGATATGGATCAGCCGCTGGGACGGGCCGCCGGGCATGCCAACGAAATTGCGGAGTGCATCGAGGTGCTGAAGGGCAAGGGTGCGGCGGATTTACGCGAACTTAGCCTCGAGTTTTCCGCGTGGATGTTTTATCTGGGGGAAAAGACAAAGAGTGTGGACGAAGGGCGGAAATTGGCAACGGCGTTGGTTGCAAATGGGGAGGCTCTCGAGAAATTCAGAGAATGTGTGCGGCTGCAGGGCGGGGATGAGGGAGTGATCGACGATCCGGGATTGTTGCCGCAAGCGCGATTTGAGGTTGCAGTGCCATGCGGGGGGAGCGGATTTATCGCTAGTACCCATTGCGAACAGTTTGGGATTGCGCTGGCGGTTCTGGGAGGCGGGCGAGAGAAGAAGGAAGATCGGATCGACCATGCCGTGGGCCTGGAGTTTCACAAGCGTATTGGGGACCGGGTAGAAAAAGGCGAAGCGCTGGCTACAATTCATTACAATAGCGACGCCAAGCTGGCGGAGGCGAAGCAAATGGTGGTCAAGAGCTTTGAAATTTCTCAAGATCAGCCGGGGGAAAAGGTTTTAATCCGTAGGATTATTGGGGCCTGAAGTTTCTTTTCATTTCGGATGGAGAACGATCCGGAAGTGGCCGCGGGCAAAACCTGCGGATTTGGAAAAAGAAAAATGCAAAATAGCGCACGGGAAATGAGTGCTATCGATGGGTAGATTGGTTGGGGTTCTGGGGCTGGCTACCATGGTGGGGCTGGCGTATGTATTTTCAACCGATCGAAAAGCCATCCGGCTTAAAACGGTGCTGTGGGGATTCGGTTTGCAGTTTGCGTTCGCGCTGTTTGTATTGCGCTTTACCGCGGGCCGCAAAATATTCGAATTCGCGGGATATTACGTCAATTTGCTCTTGAGCTACGCGTTTGTGGGTTCGCAGTTTGTTTTTGGCGAGCTGGGAATGAAGGATTCGCCGGAGCATTTTATTTTTGCGTTTCAGGTGCTGCCCACCATTATTTTTATCGCGGCGTTTTTTGCGCTGCTGTATCACATCGGGGTGATGCAGGTGCTGATTCGCGGGGCAGCGTGGTTGATGACGCGAATCATGGGCGCCAGCGGAGCGGAATCACTGAACGTGGCGGCCAGTATTTTCATGGGACAGACGGAGGCGCCGCTGACGATTCGTCCGTTTTTGAACCGGCTGACGAAGTCGGAATTGATGTGCGTGATGACCAGCGGGATGGCGCACGTATCCGGCGGGATCATGGCGGCGTACATCGCGTTTGGAATTAAGCCGCAACATTTGCTGGAAGCGGTAATCATGACGGCGCCGGGAACTTTGCTGATGTCCAAGATGCTGGTGCCGGAAACGGAAGTGCCCCTCACTGCTGGGCGCGTGGAAATGCCGGAAATGGAAAAGGAAGCGAATTTTCTGGGCGCGATTTCTCGCGGCACGGTGGACGGATTGCATCTGGCGCTGAATGTCGGCGCGATGCTGATTTCATTTCTGGCCATGCTGGCGCTGGTGAACGCCATCATGGGCGGGACGCACAACTGGCTTGCGGCGCCACCACGTGGGTTGGTTTCCGTCCAGCCTGCAGCAAGTTTTTGGATGGGTTTTCGCTCCGGTGGCGTGGGTGATCGGGGTTCCTTGGCAAGATTGCGCGACTATGGGCAATTTATTGGGCACGCGCATGGTGGTGAACGAGGTGGTGGCGTTCCAGCAGCTTGGCGCCATGCAAGCGACGCATCGATCCGCGGTCCTTTACAATTGCGACCTTTGCGCTGTGCGGATTTGCGAATTTCAGTTCCATGGGAATTCAGATTGGCGGGATTGGAGCGTTGGCTCCGGAGCAACGCGGCAATCTTGCGAAGCTGGGTATCCGGGCGATGTTGGCGGGGACCATGGCGAATCTGATGTCGGCGTCTTTCGTCGGAATTCTCACATGATGACAGGTGCGAAAAAAGATTGCCCAGAGCGAGCGTTGCGTCAAAAAGGCGTGGAGCGGCGAAAATTCGCTCTTGCGCCTGGCGCTGCGAGCCGAGGAATACGAACGCGCTGAATCGGCGGCACAATTTATTTTCTCGCGCACGGAGTTGCGGCCAAAGATAGCTCTGGTGCTGGGCTCGGGACTCGGGGCCGTTCGCGGATGAGTTTGCCAGAGCCTCAAAAATTCCCTACTCGGAGATTCCCAACTTCCCGCAATCCACGGCGATCGGTCACGCGGGACAATTAGTCGTCGGCAAAGTGGATGGAATCGCGGTGGCGGGGATGCAGGGCCGCGTGCATCTTTACGAAGGATATTCGGTGAAGGAAGTGGCTTTTCCGGTTCGCGTGTTCGCGCGCATGGGAGTGAAGAGCGATAATTCTGACCAACGCAGCAGGGGGAATTAAGTTTGTGCAGGGACGGCTGGTGGTGATTAGCGACCACATTAATTTGCAGGGAGCGAATCCGCTTGATCGGGATCCAACGACGAGCGTTTCGGGCCAACGATTTCCGGATATGACGGCCGCGTACGACAAAAGATTTCGCGAGATGGCGGTGGGGCAAGGCAACAGGCTGGGCATCGGGATCGATGAGGGCGTTTATGCAGCGCTGGCGGGGCCGAGCTACGAAACGCCGGCGGAAATTAGATATCTTGCGCGCGATCGGGGCCGACCTGGTGGGCATGTCGACGGTGCCGGAAGTGATTGCCGCGCGGCACAGCGAGATGCGGGTGCTGGGAATTTCCTGTGTGACCAATGCGGCGGCTGGGATTCTGGATCAGCCGCTCAATCACCGGGAAGTTTTGGAGACGGCTGCGCGGGTGAAAAGGGATTTTGTCGCGCTGTTGAAAGCGGTGTTGCCTAAGAATGCGAACAAGAGATTGGCGTGACGCTCATTTTAATTTGAAAACTCGGGGAATCGAGCGTGGCTGAAGATGAAGTATTGATTGACGGCGGCAAAAAAAGCGCGGGAAAATGCCCACGCGCCGTATTCCAATTTTCGCGTGGGGGCGGCTTTACGGGCGCTCTCGGGGAGAATATTTCGGCGGCTGTAATGTGGAAAATGCGACGTATGGCCTTACCATGTGCGCCGAGCGTGTGGCGATTTTCAAAGCGATCAGCGAAGGGGAGCGCGGGATTTAGCGCCATCGCGGTGGTTACCGATACCGAGGTGCTTACGCCGCCTTGCGGGGCTTGCCGTCAATTGATATGGGAATTTTGCGGCGATATTCCGGTGAGCATGGCAAACCTGAAAGGCAAAATTGAGAGTAGTGCAGATGAAAGAACTGTTTCCGAAGCCTTCGACAATTCGAATTTGTGAAGCGTGGCTACACATGGACTCGCGAATCCGGAAGCAGAACGTGGAGCGGCAACTGAACAAGAACGCTTATCGCTCGCGTGGGGGTGGCGGCTCTGATTTTATTGCGGAGCATCGGTGTTCGCGAGCGATGGACAACTTGCACAACGCTTCCAAAGCAGGCAACAAAGAAGAAGGTCGACCTGCTTATCACCGGCGGCACGATCGTCACCATGGATGGGGACCGGTTAGTCATTGAAGATGGCGCGATGGCGGTGAAAGGCGATGTGATTAGCGGCCATCGGTTTCCGAAGCGACCTGGAAAGAAAATATGTTGCGGAGCAAACCATTGATGCTCGCGGGAAACTGGTGCTGCCGGGATTTATCAATGGGCATACGCATGTGCCGATGACGCTGTTTCGCGGGCCTGCACGACGACGTGACGCTTGACGAGTGGCTGCGCAAATATATTTTCCCGGCGGAAGCCAAAAATGTTACCGAAGAGTTTGTGCGCTGGGGCACGCGACTGGCCGCGGCGGAACAAATTCGCGGGGGCATAACCACTTTCGCGGATATGTACTACTTTCGAAGATGCCGTGGCGGAAGAAACTAAAGCGGCGGGGATGCGCGGCGTGCTGGGGGAGACGTTCATCGATTTTCCTGCGCCGGATAATAAGGATGAGGCGGACATGCTGGCGTACACGGAGAAATTCCTGAAGCGCTGGCAGAACGATCCGCTGATTCACGCGGCGCCTGCGCCGCATTCCATCTACACCTGTTCGCAAAAAACATTGCAGGATGCCGCTGCACTGGCACGAAAATACAACGCGCCCATTCTTATTCACGTGGCGGAGATGAAGAAGGAACTGGACGACAGCCGCGCGCAAGAACGGAACCACGCCGGTGCAATACTTGAATAAAATTGGAGTATTGGGTCCAGACGTCGTGGCGGCGCACTGCATTTTTGTGGATGCCACCGATCGCAAACTGCTGGCCGAGAAACACGTCGGCTGCGTTCACAATCCTTCGAGCAACATGATGCTGGCGAGCGGCGTTTCCCCGGTGCCCGAGTTGCGCGCCGCGGGAGTTGCGGTGGGCCTGGGTACAGACGGACCGGCGGGAAGCAACAACGATCTGGATTTGATGGAGGAAATGGATCTGGCGGCGAAGCTGCAGAAAATCACGAAGATGGATCCACTGGCGCTAGGGGCGAAGGCGGTGGTGGAAATGGCTACGATTGATGGCGCGAGAGCGCTGCACATGGAAAAAGAGATCGGATCGTTGGAGCCGGGAAAGAAGGCCGACATTATTTTGATTGGCCTGAATGAACCCAACGCCGTGCCCATGTACGACATCTATGCGCAACTGGCATACGCATTGAAGGGCAACGATGTGGAGACGGTGGTGATTGGCGGGCGGGTAGTGATGCGTGACCATCAACTGCTCACGGTCAAGGAAGACGAAGTTTTGGCGAAAGCGCGCGAGTACCAGAAGAAAATTGAGGCTTCGCTGAAGTAACTGCCTGGAGGCTCCCGGCAGGGAACCCATCTATCTTGCTGAAAAATAACGGAATCGCCCGATTGGAAAAGGCCTAAAAATCAGGTAGCGTTTCGAACACGAGCTTTGTGTCGATCAGGCCGAGGTTGCCGGAGGCGCTATGCAAGATGGGGCGACAAAGATTGTGGAGATTAAGCTGGAATGCCCGAAGTGCCATCAGGAAACCGTCATGCGAATCGATACCGGGAATGAACTGGAAACGCTGCGGCATTCCGTAGTGTGCGTCCACTGCCAAAATCCCTGGATAGAATTCCTACCGGGCCAGGTAGTTGGCGAGCCCTATGCAAATCCGAAAACAAAACAGAACCCGTCCTAGAAGCGAGAGTTGGCCGGCTTAGTCGACGCCGATACGGATTCGATTTTGCGCACATGAAGGACCTTGGTTGTTGGAATCAACCGTCCCGGTAACCAGCACGGACTTGCGGGAAAATCGCTTCGCAGCTTGCTGGTCGTCCATGAAGAAGACCGAGTTTTCGTGGTCGTCGCGAAAAAAGAATTTGGCGTTCTTGCGGGAAATCTTTCCAGAAAACGTTCGTACGTCGAGATGCAATTCGCTCTGCACCAACTCCGGGGCGAATTTCGCGGCGGAACGCGGATGATCGACAATGACCAGCACGGCCCCGACAACCGGCAGGGCCGAAGCCAATAAAACCGTTCCCAGAGTTGTAAATCTCACGCTTCGCATAAATACATCCTCGGCAGCATTGACCCGAATACTCACTCGAAAGGAAGCACTTCTTTCTTGGTAACAGCTTCTGCAAGGAGCATGTGAAACGCCAAAGTGCGTTTAGAGCTAAGGTCCCAAATTGCATAGGCTTAGCATGGTTCGGCGAGAGGGACGCGACGGCAGATAGCGAGTTGGCGGAAAAATTTACGCGTGAACGTGGTTGGGCGAGGACGGTTGATGCGGCGCGGCGAGCTATGGAGCCTGGTCGTAGACGTCGTAGGAAGTAGCAATGGCGCGAACGTCGGCCAGGTTTGGTTGCGCATCAGGACGCCGTCTTCCAGAACGGTTTCCAGAGCGTTCGAACCGAATGCTGGGCTGGCGGGTAAGCGACTCGCCTTCCAAAACTTCCACGGTGGCAAAGTCCTTGCCGTTATGTACGAGATTGAAGCGGCCGCCTTTGCTGGCTTTGGTGGGGTCGGTTTTGGGATTTTTGTAGACGTTCTGCCAGGTGCCATTACGATCGATGGCTGAACATTTCAAGGCAAACTTTAGAGTGTCGCGATTCACCTGTTGCAAGAGCGCTCCGCCCATGCCGTAGCTCCAGATATCCTGGGACCAGCCGCGGCGGGTTAATTGCGCGGTGATGTTCTGAATGGTGTAGAAAGTTCACACCGTCGCCCTGAATGAACCGGACACAGGGAACGGTAGTTTTCCAGCCTTTGCGATTTACTTCGTAGCCGAAAATTTCGCTGACAATTTTAAAAAGTTCTTCCAGCACGGTGACCGCGTCGCCAGAATCGGGGCGGATGATCAGGGTGCCATTGCGTTGCAGAATTTTTTCGCGAAGAGCGCCGCCCCACAGATTGCGGACGGCGTTGTAAATGTCATAGGAGTCGCTGACACAGGCAACCAGGCCTTCAGGGCAATTTTCGAGAATGTTGGCGTAGGCATCGAGTTCGTGCTGCTCACCCCAAGAGGTGATGGTGGAATGTTCCGAAGCGGGGATGCTGTAGCCGGCGCAATCGACGGGGTTCTCGCAAGAAAGGTCGGCGGAATAAAACTGATTGAGCAACTGGATGGATGCCAGGGTATCGGTGCCAAAAAAGTTGAGCAGATGAGCAGCGCCGCCGATGGCCGCGGATTCCTTGGAAGATACGCCGCGAAATCCAAAATCATGCAATTTAAAAGGGAGCAGGGAAGGATCGCCGGTGCGAACCAGAGCCTTGCCGATAACTTGTTTGATGGCCCGCGAGAGGGTGGCGACGGTGATGGGATACCACACCTGGAGCAACAAGGTTTCCGCCCAATTGGTGAGCCAGTAGAAGTCCGGGTCGGTGTTCTCGATGGTGATCAAGGCGTTGTGGCTCTTGACCACGGTGCCTTCTTTCACCGCGCGAATGCGCAAAGGCAAGCGGCCACCGTGCTTGGCGAAAAGGGATTTGAACCCTTCGTAGTTGAAAGATTTGGGGTGGCCTTGAAAATGAGCGTGGGCAATGCGGCGCGCTTCTTCGACATCCTCGAGGGTAAAAACCTGGCCAGCGAAATTGGATTTGACGATGTATTGCAGCATGGCCAGCATGGTTTCGTCGAACATGCCGCCGCGCGATTCCACATAGGAGTAAATGTGGCGGGTGTCCGGAGGATATTGCCACCAGTGGGTGAGCTTGTAGGAATCCGTGTTGAGAATGGGATTCAGGCGCAGCGACTGCATCGAAACTCCCCAAAGAAAGTAAATAGAAACGAGACGCGCGCCAAGCTAAGATTTGGCGGAGCCGTGGACGCGGAAGGCCTGAACGAAGGGTAAGTTACCACTGAGATGAGAATAGCAAAGAAGGCGGTTAAAACGGGCGCGCTGGTGGTGTTGCTGTCGAGTGGCTTGGTGGCGCGGGCTGGTGAGTTACCCCACTGCGATGCAGGCGTGCAACTGCGCTTAAGCGCGCCGCAGGCGAGCCAAGGCAGCCTGGTGCTGGCGGAAGTAAGGAGCCAGAAAGCGCTGAAGGAAATTACCGGGACCTGGGCGGACCGGCCACTGTATTTCTGGAAGGTGAAAATACCAACCGCGAGCCGTCGCGGTTCCGGTGCGGATATGCGGGAGGCATTACTCGGGGTGGATCTGGAGAAGGCGCCGGGAAGTTATCCAATCACTGTAAGTGTCACGCTCGAAAATGATGGGCACGCAACATGTTCGGCTTCTTTGGCGGTGCGCGCTGGAAAGTTCGCTACCGAAAGGCTCACGGTGGAAAAGCAATTCGTGGAGCCCAACGAGCAGCAGGCGCAACGTGCGGTGGCGGAACAGCAAAAATTAAGGGCTTTGTTCGATCGCGTCACCCCCGAGAAACTCTGGAACGGGAATTTTCGCCTGCCGCTGGACGGAGAGACCAAGGGAAGCAATTTTGGGAGGCGGCGGGTGTTGAACGGCCAGCCGCGCTCGCCGCACACTGGAGCGGATTTTCCGGCACCGACGGGTACGGCGGTTCATGCGACGCAGAGCGGCCGAGTGGTGCTGGCGGAGGAATTATATTTTTCGGGAAACACGGTGATTATAGATCACGGGCTAGGTGTTTATTCCTTGTACGGACATCTGTCGGCGTTCGATGCGGCGACCGGCGATGAGGTGAAAAGTGGGCAAGTGATCGGGAAAGTTGGGGCCACGGGCCGCGTTACGGGGCCGCATTTACACTGGGGATTAACGGTGAACAAAGCGCGGGCAAATCCAGTGCTGGTGGTAAGTGTTTTTCGCGGTTTGGGTAAGAAGAATTGAAGGAATTGGAGCCGGTCCGCGAGAAATGATTTCCGTAAAATCAGGAAAAAGGAATGTTTCTCGGCGGTTAAGGACAGGTGTCAGAAAAAAAGATTTATGAAATAAAAAAGAGAGTACTTCGGTACTGCAAAGAAATAATTTTTGTGGTACCGTTTGCCTATTGTCTCTCGTGAAGTGGATCGGTAGAGTTAGAGATTCAGTGGACAAGCACGGAATGGTCCTCGAATTTTGCGTCCGGTTTCTGGAATGTTCTTACGCTATTCGTTTGACCCTCCCGCCTCGTCGTTCGCCCAGTGTCGGATTTTTTTGTGAGCTTCGGGAAGTGCTGATAAGGGCTTAACTTATGTCGCTACTACACTTTCGATTCAAAGAACGCCGGCGCACGGTGCGAGTCACCCTGACCGTGGGACTGACGATACGATGGCAGAGCGAAGCCGGCGATAAATTTTCAGTCAAGACCAATACGCAGTCGGTGAGCCGTGAAGGCGGGTTGTTTCCGATGGAAGAGGCGGTGGTGGTCGGACAGCAGTTGCACGTGGTGAATGAAAATAGCGGCAAGGCCATTGAATGCAAGGTTACGACGATACGCAAAGCGCGAGATGGTAAGACGTTTGTAGGAGTGGAATTTATCTCGCCTAACGCCAACTTCTGGCAGATGTGTTTTCCGGTGCCGGGTACGCGGCCGCTACGGCGTCCAAATTCCTCGAACAATAAAGCCTCAGCGTAGCTGTAAGCGAGTCATCGAATCCGCGGTGCGCGTTGCAGCGCCCTTCCTTGTTGTGAAATCCAAACATTGCCAGCAAAGCCGTTCGGCTAAACTTGCTATCCCCTGCCGGAGGAACTCCTGTTGATCTTGGGCCTTGTTTCGGACACGCATGGCTTGCTTCGTGACAGCGCGGTGCGCGCGTTGGGTGGCTCGGAACTCATCCTGCATGCCGGGGACGTGGGGGATCCACAGATTTTGGAAACATTGAGGAAGATTGCTCCGGTGGTACCCGTGCGGGGAAACGTGGACACCCAGGAATGGTGTGCCGAATTGCCATTGACCGCCACCGTAGAAGCGGACGGCGTCAGGATTTATGTCCTGCATGACGTTAAACAACTCAGCGCGAGTGCGCTGCCTGAGGGGACTTCCATAGTGGTCAGCGGGCATTCGCATAAGCCGAATCAGACGGAGCGCGATGGCATTTTGTTTGTAAATCCGGGGAGCGCCGGGCCGCGAAGATTTCAATTGCCGATCATGGTGGCGCGGCTCGATTTGAGGCGCACGCCGTGGAGGGCGGAGTTTGTGGACGTGAGCAAGGCTTAATTTCTGTCCTATTTAGAAAGCCTCACAGTAATGGTGAGCGGTGGGTTCGCATAGAGGAATGGACTTACACGCGTGCTAGACTCAAGGCATGGCCACCAAAAAGAAGACTGCGAAAAAGAAGACTGCGAAAAAGACGACTGCGAACAAGAAAGTAAGCGCTCGCGGGAAAAGCGGCGCGGGGCAAAAATCGAAGAGCGCCGCGACATCTTCACGCAAGACGAGCGCGGCCAAGTCGAGGTCCCGTAATTTCACCGCTATTAAGCCAGGCTCGCGCACAGCCAACTCCCGGACGTCCGCGGGAAGGAGCTCGAGCGCAATGAAGGGAACTGCGGCAAAAGCGGGATCTCCAAAGACGAAGAACGCTGGGTCTAAAGGAACGACACCGAGGCCGAAAAGCATGGAAGCAGGGGTGAAGCCGCCAGCGGCCGACATGTCCAGGAAGAAACCGCCAATGTCCGGCAAAGGACGGCGGCCGGCGGGAAGTTCTGTACGAGTGCTCGGTGGGAGCCAGGCAACGCGTGGAGAAGGCCAGGGTTTGGAGACTATCAATCTCGATGCTAATGGCTTGGACTCGAGATCTGGTGGACAGTCGGGCGCACTGCAAGGGCTGTCCAATATCGAGAGCGCGAGTTCCGAGAGCGTGGATGAGCTTTTGGAAGAAGGGAACGCATTCGAAGCCGAAGTGGTGAAGGGCGTGGAAGACGCGCCGGATGCGGATGAATCGGAAGTGCACACGCATCAGAGGCCGCAGGAAAAAGAACTAGACGAAGATTTTCGAGAAAATTAGTAATTTCGCCGGCGGCGAAGAAATGTCCCGGGCGCGGGCGAGACGCCTGCATTATTCGAGATGCCTGCATTATTAGCGACGTTCCCGGGTTACGGGTCGTCTCCCGGCCGATTTCCCCTTCGCGAGAACTACAACCGTCCCTCTAACCTGAATACACGTTTCACCCGATTGGTCCTTGAAATAGGCGTAGTACCGTTATTGACGGTCCCAGCGCAAGCAAATTGAACACATTGAACGGATGGGGGGCAAATGTTTTCTGTTAAAGATTTTTTGGCGACTAAAGCTGGCAAGGCGATTTACGTGGGTTCCGTCACCGTGGTGTTATCAGCGATAGGAAGCTGGGCGGTTCTGGCGCATCAAGACACTCCGGCTACCTCGAAGAAAGATGCTGGGATGTCTGCTTCCAGCAAGGCGAACGGAAAAGCGGCGATGGGCGATACGCACTTTGCGAAAGAAGCGGCGCAAGGTGGGATGGCGGAAGTAAAGCTGGGGCAGTTGGCGCAGGAAAAAGGTTCGAACGATAGCGTAAAAGCATTCGGAAAACGCATGGTGGATGACCACTCGCAGGCGGGCGATAAGCTGAAGGGAATTGCGTCGAAAGAGAACGTGACGCTTCCGACGGATATTTCGGCGAAGGACCAGGCCACGTACGATCGGTTGTCGAAGATGAGCGGAGCGGCTTTCGACCGGGCGTACGCAAAAGACATGGTTGCCGACCACAAGACCGACGTCGCAGCTTTTCAGAAAGAAGCCAGCAGCGGAAAAGATGACTCGCTGAAAGGTTTTGCATCGGAAACGCTGCCAACTTTGCAGGAGCATTTGAAGATGGCACAGGAAATGATGAAGACCGTGGGGGGCGGAACGATGGCCAAGACCGCGAAGAAGGACTCCAGCGGACGTTAATCAACTTAATCTCTTGTATTCATGAAGTGGGCACCCTTCGATTTGAAGGGTGCCTTTTTTTTGTCATTTTGAGTCGCCAGGCGCGGTCATTACCTGGTTGGCGGGATCCAGTCGGCGGTCTCATTCACAGCGTTAGGGGAGTCACGGCGAGGCGTGATGGAAATCACCGTAAATTGGATCTCTTTCGTGCTTGTTTCATAGGCGCGTAACAGGAGCTTGTCTTTTGCCAGGCGGAATTGGGCGAATTGGCCAGCCGGAAGAACATTTGCGCGCTTATCGTTTTTGGACCTGATACGGAAGTTGAGCTGATCGGTTTGGAGGATATAGTCCGAACATAAATCGCGGGCCTGATCTTGGGAAGCGCCGGAGACTGAACTATTCGAGGAAGGGTGCTCACTGGATTTTTTTTCACTTACACAAGTGGCATGGTCAGGTTGCAGCAGCACGCCGTTTCGAAACGCGGGCTTCTCATTGGCGAAAGATGCGGAGGCGGCTACGAAGAATATTCCTGACAGTACGGTAAGTTTCATGGGATTGATGCTCCTTGGCGACCAATCGTGCTGATGTAATTATCGCAAGCGAGCATGGATATGCCGGGGCTAAGGGGAAATAGTTTCGGGGCGGCCACCGGTCTAAGGGTCAGGCGGAGACCTACGACGCTGGTACAGGACAAATCAGTACCATGTTGTTGAAAATACCGGACGGCAACAGTAATGTGGATTGCAACGCGGAATCTGCGCAAGATTCGAACGTCGATTCAGCTACCCATGAAAAAGAAGTCAGAGCAAACTAGATAAGATAATCATCGAGGTGAGGTATGAAATTGTCCAGCCGGCACGGTTTCGCAGCAGTCATTTTAGTTGCAGCAATTACAACGGCGATTCTTCCTGTGTCAGCCAAGCGATCCGCAGCGTTGCCACAGGCTAACCCGGCAAATGCGGAAAAAGGGGAAGTCGAGCGCGGGCGATATCTCGTGGAAGAGGTGGCGAAATGTGCGGAGTGCCACACCCCACGAAACGATCGCGGGGAGTTGAGGGCCGACGCGTGGCTGCGTGGCGCGTCCATATGGATCAGGCCGGTAGCGCATATCTCCAATTGGGCCGATAACGCTCCGGCGCTGGCGGGATTTCCGAGTTTTACGGAAGAACAGGGCGAACGGATCCTGGAAAAAGGGACTGGTCCGGAAGGTGAAGAACTGCGTCCACCGATGCACATTTACCACATGAACCATGCGGACGCGAAGGCGATCATTGCGTATCTGAAATCGCTGCCGCGAGGGGACCGAGTAAATTAGCAGGAGCTAACTAGCAGTGCGCGGGCTCTGTGACGCAAAGATTAGTGAGCGGTGCTAAAGGGTATCCAAGCCAGACCGTCCACGCCGGGCGTAAGAACGATGGGATCCTGCAGTTGCCAGGCGTGCGAATCGACGACGGCGATTTTTCCTGAGTCCGGACAAGAGACATAGGCAACGTTTCCGTCCGGACGAATCAGAATTTCTGAAGGCGCGCCAGGCATATCGAAGGACTTGGCAACTTTCATTGTGCTTAGATCGATGGCCAGCAGGAGATGTTGTTGCATGCAGGCTACCAGCAACCATCTGCCGTCAGGTGTGGGCGCCGAGGCGTAGGGAATTCCTGGGAGATCGATCCACTGGTTTACTTTGTAGGACGCTGGATCCGCGCCGCCGATCGGTATATTTATGATCGCCAGTCGCGGCGAATCCTGGTCGTGCGTGAACAGCCGCTTACCGTCCGTGGAAATGGAAAGACGCTGGAGCGTTTTCGCCACGGGAATCACGCCGAGCTGGCGGCGATGCTGCAGATCGAGGACGCTGATATTTCCGCCGCTGACGTTGGCGGTATATCCTCGCCGGCCATCTGGAGAAAGCACCAGCATGTGAGATTGCGGCTGACCGGTGGGAACCTCGCCGACTACTTTTTGGCTGGCGGGATCGATGATGTCGACCGCGTTGGCCAACTCGGCTGTCACGTAAAGTAAACCATCAGGACCAAATTCGGCGCGGTGCGGCCGAACTCCCTTACCCAAAGCAATGGAACCTGTTCGTCGTCGCTTGCCGACATCGATGACGTCTACGGTGGCGCCATCGGTGCCGGGCTTGCCGACTCCGCCGCTGCCATAAATCGGAACATAGACCAATCGGCCATCCGGAGACACGGCAGCTTCGTGACCGTTGACGCCGACCGAGAGGCTGGAAAACGCGCGGCGAAGGGCGGGTTCCACAAACAGGACAGTATGTTCGGCTTGATTGACTACCACAAGGGTGCCGCGCTCGTTGGAGACCTCGGGGGCGATGCCGGTGTGTACTGCGAAAAGCAGCAAGGAGCCAAACAGCAACAATGCGAATGGAAAATTCATAGGGAACCCTTATTTAGACTCAAAAAAATCAATACTCAAAAATGAACACCGGATAAGTCTCAGCGCAGCGGACGGGAGGGTCGACAGCAAAGATTGCAGACCGGCTGCCGAGAATTCCTGGTTATTTGGCGCGGTGAAACTCAATAAAGTCGCGTCCGAGATACAGGCGGTAGGCGCCGCCGGCAGAATTGGCAACCACCTGCAAAGGGACAGGTCGCTTCATTTCGACATCGCGCTGTGAAGAGATCTGAAACAAGTCGTGCGCGCCCAAATCCATCACGGCAAATTTGCCGCCGCTGAGGAAGCCAAATCCATAAGCGCCGGGTTGTAGAGTCTGGCCGCTAAAGTCCAATGCAACTTCGGTTAATAGATAGGCCTGATATTTTTCGCGGATGCCGGTGGAGTAACCGGAACTGTCGACCATAGCCGCGAGGGCGTAGGTGCCATCGGCAAAATGCACACCACCTGAGTTGCGCAACTGTGTCGGGGCAGTTTGTCCGCGGAAGAAGACGGTCTCGGGAAGGAGCTTGGGGGTAACGTCGGCGGCTTTGAGCACCACTTCTTTCCCGGCAGAGTCATCGGCAAGAATGGAGGGCGTGAGGGACAATGCGATAATCAGCGTGACCGCAATACAGACGGACCAGAAGGTGGTTTTGAACATGCGAGGCTCCTTGTGATAAAGGGCATCGTACATCATTTTTGAACGGCGAGGTCCACGCGGCGGGTTAAGGCAATTTTCCGGGGTGGTGAGCGAGCGTATTGACCCAGCCCATAGCGAGAAGTAGGATGACTTTGCCTGATACCAACCGAACAAAGAGGACCTGTGTATTGTTCAAAGTGTGGAAGCCTAGTGGAAAATGGAGTGGCGTTTTGTCCGGCGTGCGGACAGCCGGCGCTGAGCAGTGCAGTTCCGAACGCGGGGATGGCCGCTCCCAGTTCATCGGTGGGTGCGACCGTAGGCGGTTACGCACCGGTGGTACCGAGCGCCGCGGCGCCGGTGGCGTATGGTCGCCCGGTAGTGCAGTACGCGGGATTCTGGCTGCGGGTGGTCGCTCATCTTATTGATGGCATCGTCTTTGGGCTGGCTTTTCTGGTGGTGTTTGTGCCTTTTGCGCTGATGACCGGGCTGTTTGCGCATCTGGGGAGAATTCATCCCGGGGATGAACCGCGAGATGTGGGAGCGATTTTAGGCGGAACGTTTTTCCTGGGGATACTTACGATTGCCGGAATTGGACTGGTGGCCCAGTGGCTGTATTTCGCGAAAATGGAAAGCTCCGCGTGGCAGGCGACATTAGGGAAGAAGGCTTTGAACCTGCGAGTGACCGATCTGGCTGGAGCCCCAATCACTTTCGGACGGGCGAGCGGGCGGTTTTTCGCAAAAATGATTACCGGGCTAATCCCGCTGGGTGTGGGTTTTATGCTGGCGGGACTGACCGAACGAAGGCAAGCGCTACATGACATGCTGGCAAGCTGCCTGGTGTTGCGGGACGGCTAGGACCGCGTCGACGGATACGGGCGGGAGGATTCGCTTATTTTTTCGCTGAAAAGGTATTGCGTTTGATCAGGCTAACCACCTGATCGCTGGTGACCGAGAAAGACACTTCTAATCCTTCGCCGTTAGGCGCAATGCGCACGGAACCGAGCAGGGCAGCCAAATCTGGATCCGAATTCTTAGTTTCGAATTGACGCAGCAAGACTCCCGCCTGAAGCAACTGCGAAATGGTTCCGACATCCTCGGCTGACGACGAGACCAACTGGAAGTGGGCTTCCATATCGCTCGAGCCCTGAATGCTAATCACCAAGCCATCCAATTTGCGAAGCAATTTTCCGGCCTGCGGGAATTGTGTAGCTTCGGGAACCAGCTGGCCGATGGCTTGGCGGGTCCCCGCACGGTTCAGCACACCCCAGAAAATGCCTCGTCCATTGACGCTTGTTATCAGCGGAAAGATTTTTTCATTCTGTATGAGGCTGTCGTCAGCGCCGGCGCGAATATCAATCAATTTCTGCAACAACTGAGGCTTTCCAAATGCAACCGTGCTGGAATCGACGAACACCACGGATAAATCGTCGCACGCGGCACAGTGGTAGAACGTGAATCCTCGATAATCGTAGCCCGGAATTTTACGAGCCTTCATGAAGCTCTTGGCGCGGTCAGGATCAAAATTGCCAAGGGCTACCGCCAGGACCTGGTCAGCCTCTGGCGCTGTGGAGTCATTGGCGCCAGGGCCAGAAGACGAATCCGCGCCGGAGTTCAGCGACCAGGCGAGCTCATCCATTTGCAAATTTTCGTCGACTCCGGCAGAAGTCAAGAAGTGTTGGAGCTCGGAGAAATTTGACGGCAGAGCCTGAGATTTGAACTGGGCGTACCAAGGGAATTTGCGTGCTTCCTTGAGGTCCGCATAAGCAAACTCAGCGGTGTTTTTTGGGAACATGGCCACAACATTTGCGCCCAGAGTTCCGGCGCGCAAGGATGGAGAAAGCGAGAGCAATATGACGGTTATGGATAGCTTAATAAAGCGGAAACGCCTCATCGAACCTCGATTGGAGAACCACGACTTGCGAACTGCTGAACAACACCGAAAGAAAAAAGACCAGGTGGGCGCTGCGGAACGCGCCCATCCGGTCGGCTTAATTGTAGAGCTTAGACGGTCTTGATGTTTCCGTTCAAGCCATTAGGGTAAAAGCCGCCGCTGCTGGTGCCGGTGGTGGCATTGGCGTATACGATGGCCAACACTTGCGAAGGGGTGCGCTTGATGGCCAACGCGTTGGCGTCCACCGCGAAGAAATGGGTCTCGTCGGGAGGGACATCCATGCTGTCGGTTGCGGGAACGGTAATGCCTTGCTGTACGATGTTCAGGCGAATGTTACCCGCGTGGTAGGCTTCGGTGGCCAAAATCTGAGCCGCAGCCTGGAGGTTATTTCCGCTTAGAAGAGTGGCTGCGCCTGCATAAGCGCTAACGCCGGTGTCTTCGAAAGCGCGTGAAAGGGTCAGGAATTCGGCTTGGCTGCCGAAGCCGATGCCCAGAGCGTTCAGGTTGATGGCGGGCTCGGAGACGGCCAAACCGCCCAAAGCAGTGCGCAGATATTGCACGTGCAGCATTTCGTCGTTCAAGATTTCCGCGGCGATATCGGCAATGCGGGTATCCGTGAAGGTTACTTTGGCTCCGCCGGTGGCCATGCTGGTGCCGCCGGTGACGGAAGCGGACAAAGTGGAGCCGGTGACGGCGACGCTGTAAAACTCGGCTTCGAGATATTCCAGATTCAACGCAAAGTTCAAAACGTCGGTTTCCGGGACGGTTTGCGCCGATGGATTGTTTTTGGAATTATCCGAGCATCCCTGAATGACCGCGCCTGCGGCAATGCCCGCCCCGGCCAAGCCAACATTTTTCAGGAAATTGCGGCGAGCGAATGCGCGCTTGTAACGGATCAAGTTCAACTGTTGCTCTGCAGCGACTGGATCGACGATGCCAGACACCGGTGATTCCTTCGTATCGTTCATTAAGCCCCCATAAAATTAAAAACAACTGCGACCGAGCCGGTTCTAGTCTTCATACGGATGCATTTCCATGTTGGATGACGTGGGTGCGGGAGAATCTACCCTGAACGCTGTATCTAGACTGCGGTTTGACCTAAAAGTTATCCCACCGTCTACTTTAAGCGCGCGCCATCAGCCCTTAGCGGCAGCGCGGGTACGGATGAGTTTTGTAGCGGTGGTGCGGAGGGTTTCGGGGACATTTTTGTTGGTACTTAATTTCTTGAGGTCCATGGCGTTGAGCATGGGCAACATGTGCAGGGTGATATCCAGGGGAGTTTTGGAATTGTTCATGAGGTTGCGAACCACGGCATAATTTTTTCTAAACACGCGATTGTTGGCGATGATGCGCAAAATTTCGTCGGTGAGACTGGGCATGGCCGCGAAAGCTTCCACTTCCTGATCAGTCAGTCGCGGGGATTGCAGGACGGCGCGCTGCACAACTTTATTGGAATCGCGAATCAGAGTGCGGCGAGCCTCGGAGCCCCCTTTGATGGCGAATTGCACGCGTTCGGAGACGCTCATTTTGGCCAGACGTTGGAGTAAGGTTTGACGTTTTTCAGGGTCTGGCTCCACGTCCATCAGTGCTTCGAGGAGCGCTCTTTGGGCTTCTTCATCGATCGGTGCTTCGGGGGCCAACAGTTCTTGCAGGATTCGTTTGTTCTCGAGGGTGACAGACGACGATTGCAGCAGGGCTTCGGCGAGAGAGGCGGATTCACTCACACGGTCGAGAGAATCCATGAGCGTTTGTATGCCAGTGGCGGACAGATACGGCACATGGCGAGTCAAAAACCTCGCTGGGCAATTCCAGTTTTGCACCATGGCTTCGGCAACCGTGGATTCGCCGACGAGAAAATTGGAGGCATATTCGAACAGAGCGGGAACGGCCTCGTCCCGCTTGATGGCGATCACAAAGTCTTCGACGGGTTGCGAACGTAATGTTTCAGCGGCTTTTTGGGCCACCACTTCGTCGGCATCGGTCGAGAGCATTACCAGGATTTCAGCACGGTCGGCCGGTTCGAGATTTCCAGCTTTGGCGCAAACCGCGAGTTTGCGGTCGCGGGAGGTTTGATCGTGAAGAATTTCAGGGCCGGGCTGTTCCATCGTTCGGGGGCCTCAGATCTTTGTATCCAAGGACTATTGTATCCGAGGTCCGGGAATAGTTTCCAAGGCCGGCGTGCGAAGTGATGGGCCGGCCGTTGAGTTCCAGATGAACGGCCGCGCCGTCGGCGGCGTTGATCTGAAATTGTTGAGCGGCGGTGAAATGGTGGGTGTCGCCGGGAAGAACATCAGCGTCCAGCAAAACTTGATTGTCCGCGGAAATGCGCACGTGCGAGGGCAGAGAAACAGAAACAGTGAGCTCCAGTTTGTCCGGGGCTTTGGTGGGGTTTGCTGGTGCCGCCGCATCCCGCCGCCCGGTGGAAGTCGCGGAGGAGCGCGCAGCCCGATAAGCATCATAACGACGCCACCCGTAGCGGCCGCCGTAGAAGCAGCCCACCGCGAGAAGCACGAGAGCGAGAAGGGCGAGGGCAGGAAGCCACAGCGGTGGGGAGGGCAGCTGATTTTGGTAGGGCGCCGGAGCGGGCATGGCTTGTTCGCCGCGCGCCATGTCGTACTCAGACAGAAACTCTTCTTCGTTCAAGCCCAGATAGCGAGCCACGGAGCGAACAAATCCACGGCTGAAGACACCGCCGGGAAGCGCTTCCCACTCTTCGTTCTCCAGGGCTGAAAGAAAACGTTGGGTGATGCGGGTCCCGCGAGTGATTTCGGCCAAGGACACGTCGCGCATCTCGCGTTCACGTTTAAAACGTTCGCCGAAATTTCCTTTAGCCATGTTAGAAAAACCTGAAGCTATACAATATCAAACGTCGCGGTCGCGCGTCGTGGCCCGGAAATTTCGGGGCACGGCTGTCAGGGTTCATGGCGACTGCGTTTTTCGGAGGTCCTTTCGATTGCTTTCGAGTTCGGGAGGCAAACTGTCCAGCGCGGGTACGTTTGCCCCGCCGTGCAGCACGTTGGCGGAAAGTAACCACGGCAGGTTGCAACAGATCCGGTGTGCGAGAAGCACCGCCGGGTGCAACGGATTAAGAGAATGCCAACGAGCCGCCACAAGAAATCTAAGTGCGCCAAGAACTGCACCGCAAAGCGTTCCTGTAAATATGATCAGCAGGCGTGGCGGAAAAGATTGGGTTTCCGGGACGTTAGGCGGGTCCAGAATTTTTACGGAGGGAATTTCCCTAGCTTCCTGGACCTTCGCAGATTCAAGCTCCGTGGTCAGCCTCTCGTATAAGGTTTCTTTAGCCTCGAAGCTGCGGAGTTTGTCGGCATAAGGGACGGCTAAGATTGGCAATTGCCGGAGGGGTGGAAAAGCATCTGAGATGGTTGCCAGTTTGCCGGGGGAAGGCTGATCGTCTTTCACGGGCGCGATTTTCACGTAATCAGCATCTTCGAGCGCCCCGATCAATTTTCTTTGTTGCTTACGATCTTCCCCGATCCTAGCCTGGAGCGAGCGCACACGAATGTTATCGCGTGAAAATACCTGGCGGAGTTCTTTCAATTCTGATTCTGAAACGCCAATCTGACCCTGCAGTTTTATCGCGCTTCCGAGTATGACACGACTTTGCATCGCGATGTCGACCGCACCATTGTTGCTGGCGAAAGAACTTAAATTGGCTTCCTCCGTTTGGGTATCCAGTTCCACGGCCTTGAGGCGATCTTCCAAAAACACTCGCTTACGGCGGGCCGATGAGGTACTCAGTTCCGTCATGAGCGCGTCCAGCTCCTGGATATAGCCGGTGGCAATGGCCGCGGCCCGCCGTGGATCGCGATCTGCAACTGTGAACGTTACGATTCCGCTTTTGCCGTCCAGGTCCAGATTAGTTTTCGCTTGCAGACGGTTGCGAGCCGTTTCCTGCGACGAGGTCCGATACACTTTCTTTAAATCGAAGCGTTTGACGAGGCGATCCTGAACGGTAAGACTGCGCATGACTCCTATGAACAGCGCGGGTTTTATGCTGGGGAGATCGCCGGCGATGGATCCGAAGCCTCCGGAGAGAGCTTGCGCGGCCAAACTGCTGCCAGATTGGAAGTCTGGAGGCATCATTCGTGCGGAGGACACATATTCAGAAGGGATCGCGAAGGCGACCGAGGTCGCCGTAAATAAACCTGCCGCGGCCCATCGCAATATCGAGCGACGAGCGAGCCAAACTGATCGCAGATGTAAAGCAATGTGCCGGGGTGCAGGCTTGTCATTCGGATCCGGGAAACCGATTTCGCGATAGACCGACAAATCAAGAGCTCGGGCGTGTGCAGGACTGAAATGGTGTTGAGGTGCGGCGCTCATGCCGTCCTGCGGCGCCGATGGCGATGGTGCGAACTTCTTCATGTGCGTTTCACGAGAACTGACGACGCGGACTATCGAAGGTGCACGTCGAGCGCCAATGCGATTTGATTGAGGGAGAAGGGGTTAGCGAATTTCTAACGGGTGTAAGGAGTGTTCAGTTTCGTTGTGGAATTTTCTGTTTCGAAACGGGACAGGATGGGAAAACAGAAAGTTTGCAGACTCTAATGCGATAGGCTGGCCATTGCTTGTGCAAAGATATTGGCGGACAGGCCGGATGTACCGAGAGAATTACGGAGCAGGTCAGAATTGAAAGCCCACAAATTCTCACTGCTGTTCGCGTTTCTGTTGGGGACGCTGATTCTGTATCCGTACGCGGAAGCCACGCACTCCGGGTACGTGGCATTCCGGGTCATCGGCAGTTGCGCAATATTAATTAGCGTCTACGCCGCCAAAATTCGCCGAAGCGTGTTGATCGTGGCGATCGCCCTGGCTGTTCCGGCGCTGATTCAAAGGATCGCGCTTCCTAAGGCGGACGCCAGCGCGCTGGCGACGCTCAACCTGGTGTTGAGTTTCGGATTTGACGCGGTAATTATCGCGATTCTGTTTCGAAACGTTTTCAGCGGGGAACGCCCTAACTCAGAAACAATTTTTGGGGCGCTGTGCATCTACCTGCTGGTAGGATTCAGCTTCGCCAGTATTTACGGGATGATCGCGACATTCCAGCCCAACGCTTTTTATCTCGATCCGCTAACGAATCTGCATACTATCCCGGAGCGTTTTGATTTTGTGTATTACAGCTTTGGGACTATGACGGCCCTGGGGGCACCAGGAATTGTCGCGGTGACGCCGCAAGCGCGCTCCATTTCAATTCTGGAAGCAATATTAGGTATCTTGTACCTGGCGGTTTTGATCTCACGTTTGATGGGAGCGTATCGCTCAAGCCTGGAAAATAGCCCGCGTACGTAAGGAGGCGTCTCATGTCTAAAGTGGTGTACACATCAAAAAGCAAGATTGAACGGAAGCGCGGCCCGGTGCGGATTGCTTATCTACCTGGGGAAGCGCAAGCGGTGACTTTCAGCGTGCACGGGGCCATTGCCGAACACTACAAGGTCGACCCGGCAAAAATTGGAGAGCCGCATGCGGCGACGATCGACTACGTCATAGCGTCCACAGCCGGTTGAATGATGGGCACATTTGGGGGCGCGCTGGAAGCGCGTCAAATCGATGCAAGCAACGGAAAGCTGGTCGCGGAAGTTACCGGCGAAGTGGAAACCGAGGACAACGTGTTGGTCATCCGAAGGATTCACGTGGCCATGAAACTTGAGGCGGCAGCACAATCGAGGGAAACCGTAGAGCGCGTGCATAAGATGTACGCGATGAATTGTCCGCTGTATCGCACACTGCACAAAGCCATCGAACTGACTTCATCGTACGAGCTGACCTCATCGTACGAGCTGACCTCGTCGGAAACCAGCTAACTATGAAGGAGGGTTGGCTTTTTTGCGCCGTATGAATGCAACCAGGGATCTAGTTATCGCGGCAATATTCGGCGTTGGAGGATAAGCGCGCCGCGAATTGCTCGCCGCTGCACGGCAGTCAACACACGAGCGACCGGATTGCTCCACGTGTAGTTAGTGACCAACTCATCGCGCTGTTGTTCCAAGGCGATTACTTGACGATACACCTCGGGATCCAAAGTGCTTTTGAGGCCCGCAAGTTCGCGGGCGGCCTGCCCATTGTCGTAATTTCTTTTCTTCAGGTGTCCAGCAGTGAAGCGGTAGTCGCGGACAACCTTTAAACCTGCACTGTGCGCAGCGGCGCTTACCAGGTACTCGATCCCCCACCCAAGGCGATTGACGAGCGGATCCACGGGCGGCGTGCGCTTCAATACCGCGGCGGAGATGGCCCAGAAGGAGCAATCCGTGGCGGGAACTTCATAAACGCCAGGTTCCAGCATAGGTAAAGAGAGTTTGCTGTAGACGTGGGGGTTGAAATCCACATTGGGGGCGTACACGCCGACGTTTTCGTTGGCGATGTAGCGAGCGCATTCCGATAGTAGCCTTCCTAAGTTCGAGGGCCACAGGTCAGCCTGAATGTGGACGAAGATGTCGCCATCGAAACGGCTAAGAGCGGCATTCCATTGAGCGGTGAAATACGCATCGTTGCCGATGTGGTGCCAGGAGGGGCGGCGAGATCTTAAATTGTCGTCGGAATTGATTACGGTCGTTTCGCAATGGGGCCGAAACATCTCTTCCAATCTGGCGGCGTGTTGCTTCCCGCCGGGCCAGTTGAAAATAAACGCCTGAATTTTCATGGTTACCTGAGACCGCCAGCGCACTCTTTGTAGCGAGGCGGGCAGACATTTTTTAGATGAGTTTTTGCAAGTCTGCCAACAGATAGTGACGAAATAATATCCCAGAGCTCTCCGGTCGGGCGTGAATTTGCGGAGCAGTTGTCTAAAACGGAAAAGCAGCAGGGATGCAGCGAGGTGTACCTCGGTAGGTTACGGGTGACGGGATGGTGGCGAGCAACAGGATGGCGAGATGGCGACGTGGTGCTCACGAGAGTGTTGCGGCGGTTTTTGTGTGGTGCCTATACTGGCAAAGATTGAGTTCAGGCACTGAGAGAGGCACGATTCTGCCCTTCCCGCGCACCCCGGAGACGGACAGAAATCTTAAAGATCGGGTCCAAACACGCGTGGAGGATGTAAAGCAGTTTCCCGCCATCGAACGCCGCCGCAACGCCGCTGTGCCATATGAACAGCGCGAAGCCGGGGAAGTCGCGGTCTTCCAGGAGTTAGGGAAGGCGCTGACGTCATCGCTGCAACTGGATCAGGTTCTGCGCACCATCATGGAGAAGATCGACGAATTTCTGCGTCCGGACAACTGGTCGCTGCTGCTGCTGGACGAAGCCAAGCAGGAACTGTATTTCGAACTGGCGGTGGGCAAGGCGTCGCCAGCGCTAAAAGATGTGCGCATTAAAATGGGGCAAGGCATAGCGGGATGGGTGGCGCAAAACGGGGAAACGGTAGTAGTGCCTGACACCGCAAAAGACACGCGATTTTTCGGTAAGGTCGACGAGAAAACCAAGACAGAGACGCAGTCCATAGTGGCGGTGCCGGTAAAGTTTCGCGACACCTGCCTGGGAGTCATCGAGCTGATCAATTGCGTGGGGCCGGAAGGGTTCGATCCCCGGGATTTGAAATTATTGGAAGCGCTTGTCGGACTTCGCGGCCATTGCGCTGGAAAACGCGCGGCACGTGAAACGCATTCACGAACTGACGATCACCGACGACTGCACGACGCTATACAACGCGCGGCACATGGGCTTCATTCTGGACACGGAGATCTACCGTTCGCAGCGGTACAGCTATGAATTTTCACTGGTGTTCATCGATCTGGATCATTTCAAAGAGGTCAACGATACCCATGGGCACCTGGTGGGTTCGCGGCTGCTTGCGGAGATTGGCAACGCTTTGAAGAATCGTTGCCGGCTGATCGACTTTGCGTTTCCGTTATGGTGGCGACGAATTCGTGTTATTGCTGCCACAGACGTCCAAAGAAAATGCTTTGAACGTGGCGCGGCGGCTACACCGGTTGGTTCGCGATATGGTGTGGCTGAAGGACGAAGGACTGAATATCCACGTAACCTCGAGCCTGGGTGTGGCTTCTTATCCGGCGGATTCCAAAACCAAAGAGGGTCTTCTGCACCTGGCGGACGAGGCCATGTATCTGGTGAAAAATACCAACCGCGACAGCGTAGCCGCCGCCAACATTGGAATTTTGCAGGACACGGTAATGAACGTGAGAAGCGCTGAAACTTCGTAGGGCAAGACCTCCTCTTCTATACACGCCACGAGAACTTTGATTAACTTGATGTTATGAAAAGAAGCCAAGCAGCGCGTTATGCGCGCTGGTCGGCCGCGTTGGCGCTGGCATTGGCGGCCGTCACCGTCGCTGTATATGTACAACACGGTGTGGTGGCTCGCTGGCAAAACAGAAAAGCGCCTCCAGCCGCGCCCCTGAACGTCGAGCGGCAATCGAACGGACTGACTTTTTCCAAAGTGGAAGGCGAACGGAAAATATTTACGGTGGAAGCTTCGAAGTCCACAGAATTTCGCAATCAAGAAGCCAGCCTGCTGGAAGAAGTGAAGATCACTATTTTTGGGCAGCAAGGTGCACGCCACGACATTATTCGCACCCACAGTTGCCAGTATGCGAAAGCGAACGGGTCTATCGCCTGCAGTGGAACGGTACAAATGGATTTGCAAAGTGCGGCGGACGCGGCCAGACACGATAAAGGCAAGGACGGGCCACCAGCGGCGCACGTCGAAACGCGGAATGTGACTTTCAATCAGGCGAGCGGAACGGCGCAAACGAGCGAGCGGGTCACGTTTACGTTTCCCGCCGGCAACGGGGAAGCTGTCGGTGTGGAATACAATTCGCAACAAGGGCTGATCAAGCTGTTGCATGACGTAAAGATGAACCTGGTTCAAACCAGCGGCCCAAAGGGTACGGCAGGCAAAGAAGTGCGGGTCACGGGTACGAGCCTGGAGTTTAGTCGCGATACCCGGTTGCTGCATCTGGCAGGTCCGGCTGAAGCTCATTCGCAGACAGCAGAGCTTAACGGCGGCGACATCACCATGAGTCTGGATGAAGACTATCGCGCCCAGAAATTGTTTGCTACCTCAGGAACATCGGGGCGGAAACCGCGAGCGAGTTCTTCAAGCGCGAATGGAGCGATGCGGGTCAGCGCAAATGTGCTAACCGCGTGGTTCGACAACGACGGCGGGCTCAAAAAGCTGGATGCAGCTGGAAGTGTAGAAGGATCCCGCAAGACTGGAGGCGAGGATGACGTATTCAGCGCCGCCAATTGCTCTCTTGATTTGTGGCCCGAGGTCAGCCAACCACGCCAAATGGACCTGACCGGCAATGTAGTCTTGAAGGCGGTGGCACAGAACGGCCAGGAGCGCCGCCTGGAAACCGATGAAGCGCGCATGGAGTTTACGACGGGCAGCGACGACCGGCCCAGTCGACCAAAACGCGCGGAAACGCTGGCCCCTGGGGTTATTCAGTGGCTCGATGCGAGCGTGAATGGTGGGGACGGAAAGGCGAACACCGCCGCGCAAACAAAGCTGCGGGCCGACAAGCTGCTTCTCGACTTTTCCGGGGGCGCGGCAACGCAACTGGCAGCGACTGGAAACGTGCAGGCAGAACGCGGAATTAAGGGTGGTCCGCTGGAAGTCACGACGGCTAAGCGCGGGGTGGCCCAGTTAGTGGCCAACGGGGGTTGGTCCCAAATATCGATGGACGACAATGTCAAATTCAAGGCGGGGGACCGTTCCGGGCAAGCAGACCACGCTGTTGCGGTACGTGCCACGCAGACAACCACGCTGACAGGCCAGGCGATAGTTCGTGACGCGACCACGGAGACCCGAGCCAACAGGATTAATTTTGAGCAGAACACTGGGGATATCCATGCCGATGGGAAAGTGCATACCGTGACACTTTCGGATAGCGGAGGCGAACCGCGGTCCGCCTCCGCGTCCGCGAGCATTTTGGCTGATGTGCTGCAGGCGAATTCGAAAACTGGCCGGGCGTTGTACAGCGGGCATGCCCGTATGTACCAGGGAGATTCGGTTTTGGAGTCCGACGCGGTGGAGTTGTCTCAAAAAACCAGAGAGATCAACGCTACAGGCAACGTGCGCGCGGTGTTTCCACAAGCATCGGCGCGGTTCAGCACAAATGGAGCGACGCCAGCCGGGGGCGCCGCGCCCGTCAACAACAAAGCGGGTAAGAAGGGCAATCCGTGGCATGTAAGCTCAAAGACACTGCACTACGACGATCAGGAAGAGCGTGCTCATTTGGAAGGCAATGTGGTCGTACAATCGGAAGCGCAACGCATGCGAAGCAGTCTGCTCGACCTATACTTCACGCGAGCGAAGCCCAGCGCGGCGGAGCAGTTGCCAGCGGGGCGGATATCCGCGAGACAGGAAGCACCGGGCGCCTCGGCGATCTCCTTCCTGGGGGCCCAGCAGATCAGTCGGGCGGTAGGGACTGGGGGCGTCATTGTGGAAGAGCAAGACCGCAAGGCCACCGCGGAGCGCGCGGAGTATACCGCCGCAGAGGGAAAATTCGTCATGAGCGGAGGAGCATCCGACGCTATTCGACGGCACCCAAGGTAGTACCACGGGGCGTCAATTGACCTTCTTTTTAGCGGATGATACGATCATCGTCGATTCAGAAAATGGCTCGCGAACCTTGACGAAACACCGAGTCGAGAAATGACGAGGTATGCTGAATCTCCAGGCTGTTGAGTTAAGCAAGACGTACCGCGGCCGCAAGGTCGTCGACGATGTGCAGTTGGAGATCGGCCAAGGTGAAGTTGTGGGGCTGCTCGGCCCCAACGGCGCAGGGAAAACTACAACCTTCTATATAATGGTGGGATTGACGCGCCCCGATTCCGGCCGCGTGCTCCTGAACGGCGAAGAAATCACCGATTTGCCCATGTATCTCCGGGCCCGCAGCGGAATCAGCTACCTACCTCAGGAACCTTCGGTTTTTCGGCAACTTACCAGTGAAGAAAATCTGCTCGCGGTGCTGGAGACGCTTGCCGTTGACGCCCGAGCAGCAGCGCGATCGGCTGGAAGAATTGCTGGTGCAGATGGGTCTGGAGACAGTTCGAACGAGCAAGGCTTACGTACTATCTGGCGGAGAGCGCCGACGCCTGGAAATCGCCCGATCCCTGACGTTATCGCCGTCGTTTATTCTTGCTGGACGAGCCATTCTCGGGAATCGACCCGCTAACGGTGAAAGACTTGCAAGAGACAATCCGCGATTTGAGCCGCTCGGGAATTGGCGTTTTGATTACGGACCATAACGTCAGGGAAACACTGAACGTAACGGATCGTGCGTATATCGTGAATCATGGGAAAATAATGGCGCAGGGCACACCCGAGGCATTGAGCAATGATGCGGAAGTTCGCCGGGTTTATCTGGGCGATCATTTTCGAGTTGAATTAACGGGCCAGCAGCAGAAGGACTGAACGGAATGGCGTGGCAGGGATTAAAACTAAACCTCAGGGTCGTCGCAGAAGCAGATTCTGACGCCTGGTTTGGTGCAGATGGTCAGCGTACTGGCGCTGAATCGCCTGGAACTGCGCGAAATGATCAACCAGGAAATGATCGCCAATCCGGTGCTGGAAGAGTTAAGCGAAGAAGCCCACCCAGACCGACAATTACAGCGACGAAAATTTTCTGAAAGCGGAAACGGAAAAAGTTCCGGAGAAAGCCGGAAGCCAATCCTTTCGATGAATTCGACGTGGGCAGTTTCTTTAACCAATATCTGGATACCGGCGGCGATGGCGGGCAATCGCAGGAGCGGGAAGTTTCCGAGCGACCTTCGTTTGAAAAATTTTTGTCCTCGCCGAGCGGGCTGACCGAACATCTCGCCTGGCAATTGAGCGTGACGATTTGCTCCGAGACGGTGAAAGAGCTTGCGGAAAGCATCATCGGCAATCTGGATGAAAACGGGTACTTGACGCGCGTCGGTGGAAGAGTTTCGCAAAACGGAAAATATTCACAGGACGATCTGGACGATGCATTGGCGGTGGTGCAGGATTTCGATCCCATCGGGGTCGGCGCGCGGGATTTGCGGGAGTGTTTGTTGCTGCAGATCAAGGCGTTCGATCCGACAGAATACGTTGGCGCAGCAAATTGTTTCCGAACATTTGAAGCAGGTGCAGTCCAACCAGCTGAAGGAAGTGGCGCGCGCTCTGAATCGGCCCGTTGGAAGTGGTGAAGCGTTCGCTGGAGGTGATCCGCAAGCTCGATCCGCGTCCCGGACTGCGCTACAACAAGACCGAGCCGCGGCTGGTGGAGCCGGATGTTTATTTTCGCAAGGTGGACGATCAGTGGGTGGCTTTTCTGAATGAAGACGACATGCCGCAACTGCGGTTGAGCCCGACCTATCGTCGCTTGCTGGTGAAAGACGCTTCCGATCGCGATGTGCGGAATTATGTGAAAGAGCGCTTCACCGCGGCGATTCAGTTGATGAAGAATATTGAGCAACGAAAACACACTATTCTGCGAGTGTGCCAGTCCATCATTGCGCGGCCAGGGCGAATTTCTGGATCACGGGCAGGACGCGCTGAAGCCAATGATGATCAAGGAAGTGGCGGAAGAAGTGGGCGTGCATCCTTCGACGGTCAGCCGGGCGGTGGCCAGCAAGTATGCGCACACCCGCAAGGGGTTCTGGAGCTGCGGTCTTTCTTCAGCGAGTCGGTGAACGGCCCCGAAGGCGGCGCGATGTCGCTGCTGACGCTGAAACGCGTCGTAAAGAAAATGATCGATGAAGAAGACGGCTCGAAGCCGCTGACCGACGAGCAGATCGCCAAAAAATTGGACGATGCCGGAATTCACGTAACGCGCCGGACGGTGGCGAAATATCGCGAAGACATGCGCATTCCCAGCACGCATCAACGCCGAGTGAAGAGTTAAGGCCGCGCGCTGGTGAGACGACAGCCGACGAGACATGATGCGCGGCACCTCGTCGTCCTCACCGGGCTTTCCGGCTCCGGAAAAAGCACCGTACTCAAATCCTTCGAAGACATGGGATTTTATTGCGTCGACAATCTGCCGGTCGAGTTGCATGCCGGTTTTTGCCGAGTTGCATGCGGCGGGATGAAGGGGATTTTGCGCGCGCGGCGTTGATGATCGATGCGCGCGAGGGGCTGCACCTGCAGAAGCTTTGCCCGCCTTGCTAAAACATTTGCGAAAGGATCATCCCATCACGCTGGTGTTCATTGAAGCCAACGATGACGCGCTGTTGCGCCGCTACAGCGAAACGCGGCGGCCGCATCCACTGGGCAGAGATTATTCCGTACGTGAGAGCTTGCGCCACGAACGCGAGTTGATGGCTCCGATCCGGAAATTGGCGGACGTGGTGATCGACACGACGCAATTCAACGTCCACGAATTGCGTCACTTCGTTACCCAGCGCTTCAAGAATCCCGACAAGCGGCCGCTGATGGTTTCGGTGGTGAGTTTTGGATTTCGCTACGGAGTGCCGACGGATGCGGACCTGGTGTTCGATGTGCGTTTTCTGCCCAATCCGCATTTTGTTCCGCGGTTGCGGGAATTCACCGGGAAGGATGCCAAGGTACGGCGCTATATTCGTTCGTTTCCGCAAACGGGAGAATTTCTGCGGCGCATCGAAGGATTACTGGTGTATTTGATCCCGCACTACATCCGCGAAGGGAAAAGTTATCTGACGATTGCTTTTGGCTGCACCGGAGGCCGGCACCGTTCGGTGATGATGTCGGAATCGGTAAAAAAGTATTTGGGAAAGCACGGGGTGACCGCAAAAGTCGTTCACCGGGACATCGAAAAGTGAAGATCTCGAGCCGCTTCTGTAGGCATGGCGGAAAGGTCGCTCCAGGCGGTGCCGGAAACTTGACAGGCCATCGGGCGGCGAATAGCGTACCAAGATAATTGTTCGGGGAGCCTGAAGCGTGGCATCGCTGTTTTCTCCACAATTAAAGCGGTTGTTGGGTTACGTGCGGCCGTACGGCTTACGGCTGGTCACAGGTGTTTTACTGCTGGCCTTCGTAGCGCTTGCCGAGGGCGGCGTGGCGCTAATGGTGGCTCCCGCTGTGGACCGCGTGTTGAACCCCGCGGCGGTGGGTTCCATGTTGGCGCTGGTGAAGTTGCCATGGTCCGGGCGAACCATTTATTTGAACGATTTTTTCCCGCCTCGAATTCACAACGTGTGGACGGTTTTCGCGTTTACGTTGCTGATTCTTTATTTCTCGAAAGGCAGTGGCGGAATATCTAGGCAGTACGGAAATCCAGTACGTGGGGCAGGCCGCGGTGACCGATTTGCGCAACCAGGTCTATGCGCGATTGATCCGGCAACCGATGGGGTTCTTTCAACACAATCCACGGGGCGATTGAATTCCAGCGTAATCAATGACGTGGAGCGGACGCGCATTGCGCTTAGCGAATATCTTGCGGACTTATTTCAAAAGGGATTTACGTTCCTGGTATTTGTCGTCGGTGCTGCTGGTAGTGAATTGGAAGATGGCGCTGGGATGCGCAGTGCTTTTGCCGCTGGTGATTCTGCCGGTAAATAAATTTGGCCGGAAAATACGCCGATCGGCGGAGAACGAGCCAGTCGCGCCTGGGAGACCTAAGCCAAATACTGCAGGAGACCGTTAGCGGGAACCGGGTGGTAAAGGCGTTTGGCATGGAAGAGTTTGAAATTCGCAAATTCCGCGAAGCGTCAAAGAGATTGTTACGCGAGAATATGCGATGGGTGCGCGCCGGCGGTCATTACGTCCCCGCTGATGGATTTGCTCGGCGCGGTAGTCATACCACTGTTGCTGCTCTATGCGCGCGGCCAGATTCAACACCACGTCATGACCACCGGGCAATTTTTCACTTTTATCTATGCGATGTTCAATGCCTATATGCCGCTGAAGCGCATGGGTAACGTGTATCAGCAGTTTCAGGCCGCGCAAGGGGCCAGCACTCAGGTCTTTGCCTATCTGGATCTGGAGCCAGGAGAATCTGGAACAGCCAGGCGCAAAAACTCTTCCGCCGTTTTCGCGCGAAATCGAATTCGACCATGTAGGCTTTCAGCTACGCGTCGGGGTCGACGATGGTGCTGCAAAACGTCAGTATGCGTGCGCGCCAGGGTGAAGTGATCGCATTCGTGGGCTCCAGCGGCGCTGGAAAAACCACGCTGGTCAATCTTCTGCCGCGATTTTACGAGGTAACTTCGGGCGCAATTCGTATCGACGGTACGGATATTCGCAGAAGCCACGATTCGCTCGCTGCGCGAGCAGATCGCCATGGTGGCGCAGGAGAATATTCTTTTTTACGATACGGTGTGGAATAACATTTGTTACGGGTTGACGGGTATGGCTGAAGAGCGGGTGGTCGCGGCGGCGCAGGCCGCGCTGGCGCATGATTTCATCAATGAGTTGCCGCAGGGTTACAACACACTGGTCGGCGAACGGGGTACGCAGATTGAGCGGGGGCCAGAGTCAACGCATCGCGATCGCGCGCGCGATCCTGAAAGATTCACCGATTTTGATTCTGGATGAGGCTACTTCCGAGCTGGACGCGGAGTCCGAGATGTTCGTGCAAAAAGCGCTGGCGAACCTAATGATGGGCCGCACTACGTTTGTTATTGCGCACCGTCTGGCGACGATTCGGCGGGCCGACAAGATCATGGTGCTGGAAGATGGCCAGATTCGCGAAAGCGGTACCCATACGGAGTTGATGGCCAGAGGCGGTACATACGCGCGGCTGCACGATATTCAATTCGCAGACGATGACATGCTCGCGCCGGCAAGGTCGTCGTTGCAAAACGAGCGCCAAAGATCCCAAATCCTATGAGCCAAACTCCCGCAGCGATTCGAAAACCCGAATGCCTCTCGATGACTGGCTACGCACAGGCACGCGCGGAAACTCCCGATCTTGCGTTACGCGTCAGCATCAAGAGCGTGAATCACCGCTTTCTCGACTTGAAAATGAGACTCGCCGAGGGCTTGGAGTTGTACGAATCGCGCTTGCGGCAAGTGGTGCGCGAGCGCATCCATCGCGGGCACGTGGAAATTGCAGGTGGCGGCGGAGCCGCGAACCGCAGCGACGATTCAGGTGAACCAGGAATTAGTGAAGGCCTACATGCGCGCCGCTGAAGCGTTACGCCAGGAAACACGCGCTGCCGCGGACGTCGATGTGGTGGCGCTGCTGCGGTTGCCGGGCGTGATTTCCGGAACCGGCGTGGCCACGCCACAAACGGAAGAGAATGCAGGAGCGACTTGGGACGCGCTCTTGAGGATTGCCTGCGTGAAGCGTTGGCGAAACTCGACGACATGCGCCGTGCGGAAGGCGCGCACCTGAGTTGAGGAACTAACCAAGCGGCTGGCAAAGATTGAGGGAGAGGCGGATCAGGTTCGAGTGTTGGCGGAGACTTTGAGGCCGGCGTTTGCACGGCGACTGGATGCGCGGCTTGAGAGAATTGTCAACGGAGTTTCGCTTGATCCGGCGCGACTGGCGCAGGAAGCCGCCTGCTTGCGGAGCGCAGCGACATCAGCGAGGAGCTGGAGCGATTACGCAGTCACCTGGCGCAATTTGCCAGGCCTGCTGCGCGGCGCGGGCGAAATCGGCAAGAAATTGGATTTTCTTTTGCAGGAGATGAATCGCGAAGCGAACACGCTTGCTTTCGAAGACTCCGGGGGTCGATACGGAGGCACTGGCGATCACTGGCCTGGCGCTGGAGATTAAGGCGGACATCGAAAAATTGCGAGAGCAGGTTCAGAACATCGAATGAGCGAGAGCGTAAGTACGGCCGTAAAGATTGCGCCGTTAGTGATAATCGTTTCCGGCCCGTCGGGTTCGGGAAAATCGACGCTGGTGCAAAGAGTATTGGAAATGCCGGGCACGATGCCGTCGATCTCATGTACTACCAGGGGGCGTCGCGCGACCGAGTCGAGTGGGAAGTGCTATGATTTCGTGACGGACGCGGAATTTGAAGCCATGGTGGGCCGCGGCGAATTTTTGGAATATCGCGCGCGTGTTTGGCAGGCACTCGTACGGCACGCCGAAGAAATGGCTGGAGGAATCGCGAAGGTCAGGACTCGATCTGGTACTAGAGATCGATGTGCAGGGGGCTTCGCAGGTGAAGCAGCAGTTGCCGGAGTCGGTGGCGATTTTTATTTTGCCGCCTTCGCGGCAGGAATTGGAAAGGCGGCTGCGGTCGCGAGGGCCAGAATTCGGACGAGGATATCGCGCGGCGGTTGCAAAAAGCGCGCGAGGAAATCGCAGAGTTTGGAAAATATTACGATTTTTGCGTCGTGAATGAAGAAGTGGATCGCGCAGGACGCGAAATTCAGGCCATTGTAACGGCGTTGCGTTGTACAAAAGCGCGGCGTCAGGACCGAGTAGAACAACTTCTGGCATCGTTTGGGGGGGAATGACTGAGATGACCGTATTGACAAAAGCTCCGGAGAGCCAGTTCGCATATGTAGTACTGGCGGCGAGGCGCGCCAGACAGATCATGGCTGGCGCACCACCGCTGGTGGAAAATCCGCGCACACAAAAAGCCACGCGAATCGCCGTGGAAGAGCTGGATCATAGTTTGCTCGAATACGATTTCGTGGAGCCGGATTCCATCGACGAGGATAAGGACGGCAACAAGCGGCGTAAGTAGCCGGCGACTAAGCCAGGGACGCCATGCGAATCACGATGGGTGTGACCGGGGGAGTCGCGGCTTACAAGGCTGCGGAGCTGGTGCGCCTGCTGCAACAAGATGGATTTCACTGTAGAAGTGGTGATGACCCGCGGCGGCGCGGGAATTTATTACGCCGCTGACTTTTGCGGCGTTGACCGGGCAAAAAGTAATCACCGATCTGTTTGGCAATTCCGATAGTGAAGCCAATCTGGAAAGCGCCATAGAGCATATCGCTGTGGCGCAGCGGACGGATTTGTTGCTGGTGGTTCCCGCGACTGCCGACGCCATCGCCAAATTTGCGCGTGGGTTGGCGGACGATTTTTTGAGCACTTTATATCTGGCGACTATCGCGCCGGTGATTGTCGCTCCGGCGATGAACGTCAACATGTGGAATCATCCGGCTACGCAAGAAAACATCGCTACGCTGCGTGAGCGCGGCGTGAACGTGGTGCAGCCGGACGAAGGCTATCTGGCTTGCGGAATGGTGGGCGCAGGGAGGCTGGCGGCGCACGAGGAAATTTTAGCGGCGGTGAAAAATGATTTTGCATCTCAAGCAAGACTTAGCCGGAGAGAATGTGCTGGTGACCGCGGGGCCTACCTGCGAAGACCTCGATCCGGTGCGCTATCTCACGAATCGCTCGTCCGGGAAAAATGGGATATGCGGTCGCCAACGCTGCGGCCCGCCGTGGCGCCAATGTGATTTTGGTGAGCGGCCCGGTAACGCTGGAAACGCCGGCTGGCGTTCGGCGCGTCGATGTTCGAACCGCGGAGCAAATGAATGAAGCGGTTACTCAAAAGTTTGCGTCCTGCGGCATAGGAATTTTCGCGGCTGCGGTAGCGGATTACAGGCCGGCGCAAAAGCATCCTGAAAAACTAAAAAAGGCCGGGGCCGCTGTCACGCTGCAATTCGAACCGACGGTGGACATCTTGCAGGAAGTGGCACGAAAGAAGGGCGATAAATTTGTAGTGGGTTTTGCCGCGGAGACCACCGACGTGGCTCAAAATGCGCGCAAGAAACTGGCCGCCAAGAACCTGGACCTGATCGTGGCCAACGACGTGACTGCGGAAGGCGCGGGGTTCGACCACGATACGAATGTAGTTTCATTGTTCTCCCGCGACGGGCGCGATGTGGCTTTGCCGAAGATGAGCAAAGCGGAAGTGGCGCAGCGGGTTCTGGACGAAATCGTGCGGTTGCGCGGTGCGCAGCGAACGAAGCAGGCCAAGCGGCTTTCGGCGGTCTGATTCCTGCATGGCCGATCGCCTCCCAGAAAAACTTCAGGAAAAACTCTCTTCGCGGCTGCGTTTTTACAAGGATATCGGTATCACGGGAATTTTTTCGTGACCGCATGGCGGCGCCACGAACTATTGGTTCGGTGGCCGGCGCTGCTGGAGCGAGCGGCGCGCTCCATCAATTGACGTTGAGCAGCATGAGGACATCGAAACGATAATGACAGCGACTTCCAGAATCGCGGCAGACGGGCCGCCGTATAACGGCGATACCCAAAATTGGCGAAGGGACGCTTCAGACGATTCGCGAAGACATCGGCGACTGCATTCGCTGTAAGTTATCACAAGGGCCGAACTAAAATTGTTTTTGGCGATGGTCATCCGCACGCGAAATTGCTTTTTATCGGCGAAGGCCCGGGACGCGACGAGGATTTGCAGGGCTTGCCGTTCGTGGGCCGCGCCGGCAAACTGCTCACGCAGATGATCGAAGCCATGGGGCTGCGGCGCAGCGATGTGTACATATGCAACGTGGTGAAGTGCCGGCCGCCGGAGAATCGCGCGCCTGAAAAAGATGAAGTCGCGGCATGTTCGCCATTTTTGTTCCGGCAAATCGATTTGGTGGCGCCCAAAGTGATCGTTTGCCTTGGCAGTATCGCGGCGCAGACTATACTGGAGACGACCCGGGGAATCTCGCAGTTTCGAGGGCAGTGGCAAGAATTTCGTGGCAGGAAGATTGATGGCCACGTATCATCCCGGCTTATTTGCTGCGTAACCCTGTCGGCAAAAAGCGAAGTCTGGAAGGACTTGCAAAAAGTAATGGCCGAGTTGGGACTGGAAGTGAAGAGGAGTCTGCCCAGCGCAACGGCTTGATCGCTGAATAGAACTCGCTAAAAATTTAGTCCGGCCATTGGCTGCAACCCGCCCGCGATGAGAAACTAACTATATGGGAATTTTGCTGGGCCTGCTCACGGCCGTGACTTGGGGCGGCTCGGATTTTCTTGCGCGATTTGCAACCCAGCGCATCGGCACACTCCGCACAATGTTTTACATGCAGGCCACTGGTCTGGTATTGTTGAGCATTTGTCTGCCGTGGCTGGGCGGCTGGGGCCATTTGCATGACGGATCTGGATGGCAACCGTGGGCCTGGGGAGTATTGGCTGGATGCATCAATGCGTTTTCCACGCTGACGTTTACCGCTCGTTTGAGGTAGGAAAGCTCTCGGTGGTGGCGCCGCTTTCGGCCAGCTACCCGGCGTTGACGGTGATTTTATCGTTGCTTAGCGGCGAGCATCTACGCGCTGCGCGGGCTAGCGGAATAATTTCGACAATGCTTGGCATGGTGCTGGTGGCGCGCGGCGAAAAAGAGCCTCATAAGGACGACGTGGAGGGAAATGCGCGCAGTGGCAAGGGAGTCGGGTGGGCGCTTGTGTTCGGCGGTGGGATTTGGAGTGCTGTTCTGGCTATTGGGAATCGCATCGTGCCGCGCGTGGGCGCGCCGCAGACGGTGTGGATGATTCGCTTGACGTGCGTGTTGCTCACGAGCGCGATAATTTTACTGGCGGTAAGCAGCCGATGATGCTGCCGCGCGGGCATGTGCGATGGTATGTGTGGGCCATGGGCTTGCTGGATACCAGCGCGTTCGTGCTGAGCAATCGTGGCATGCAAATGGAACAAATGGCGATCGTGAGCGTGCTCGGGATCGCTTTATGGCGCGGTGACCGTGGGCTTGGCGGCGCTTTTTTTGAAAGAACATGTCGCGAAGATGGCAGTGGGCGGGCATCGTCACGATTTTCGTCGGCATTTTTTTGATCAGCCTTTAGTACGCGCTTGCACTTTTCAAATCTCACCGCCTGCTAAACTACACGCCGAGATATGGCGAAAGTATTTTGCAACGTGGCGCTGGCCGTGCCGCTGCGAACGACATTTCACTTACGGGGTGCCCGGAACAACTGCGCGATGCGGTGCAGCCCGGTATGCGCGTTCTGGTGCCATTTCGCAGAAAATCGATGGTCGGAGTGGTGATGGATTCGCCGGAGCGTGCTCCCGAAAAAGCAAAAATTCGCGAGATCAGCAAATGCTGGATGTATTCCGGCCTTGACGCCAGTGCTGATGGAACTCGGGCAGTGGATCGCCGGCGTATTATCTGGCGCCGGTCGGCGAAGTTTTTCGGGCGATGTTGCCGCCGGTCACCGAAGTCCGATCGCAGCAGACAAATTGTGATTACGGCGGCCGGACGCAGCTTGGTCAAGGCCACATGCCACCAGCCTTGGAGAGGAATTTGACACGACAGGAAATCGCACTGCTTTCGAAGTTGATCGTCAAAGAAGGCGGATAGCCTGCGCCATGCGCTGCAAAAAGGTGCGGTGGCGAGAGCGCTACTGCAGCGGCTTGCACGGCGCGGCCTCGTGGAGATACGACAGAGCTTGCTTGGCGCGAAAACAGAGGACGCAAACAATTCTTGCCTGGCGAACCGGGACTCCCGGAAGTCCGGGAAAATAGTGCGGAGACGCCTCGGAGAAGCACCACACGCGCGCGACCCTAGCAAGGAGAGAAGCGCTAGAAAAATTTCAGGCAACAAATCACGGCGAGTGAAGGAGTTGCTGCAGGCTGAACGCGGGCCCGCTGCCGCTGCGCGAGTGTTGACGTTGGCGGAGTGTCTCGCGTGGCGCGGTCGACCGCATGCTTGCCCGCGGGTTGGCTCTGATAGTTGGGAGGAGCCGATCGATCCCGCGGAGGATCCTTTCGACGTGGGATACGCTCCGCCGGCGCACGAATTGAATGCCGAGCAGGATATGGCGCTGAAGCGCATTCGCGCGCGATTCGAATTGGGGGAATTCGGTGTGCAGTTGCTTGTATGGGGTGACCGGCAGCGGAAAAACTGAAGTGTATTTGCGAGCGATACAAGAAACGCTGGCGCGGCAAAAAACAGCGCTGGTGTTGGTGCCGGAGATCGCGTTGACGTTGTGGATGGGGCGGCAATGCCGGGCGTGGTTCGGAGCGCGATTCGAAGGAGTGGCGGTGCTGCATTCCGCGCTTAACGGACGTCGAGCGTGCGCGGGAATGGTGGCGGGTGCGAAACGGCGACGCGCGCGTAGTGGTGGGGACGCGCTCGGCGGTGTTTGCGCCGCTGGAACGGCTCGGGCTGATCATCGTCGATGAGGAGCAGGAGAACAGCTACAAGCAGGAAGAAACGCCGCGCTATCACGGGCGGGATGTGGCTATCGTGCGCGCAAAAATGGAAAATGCGCTGGCGCTGCTGGGGTCGGCCACGCCTTCGCTGGAAAGCTACCATCACGCCAGCACCGGAAAATACGAATTGTTGACGTTGGCTTCGCGGGTGGAAAATCGCGCAACTGGCGAAAGTGGAAATTGTCGATTTGCGCGAGGAATTTCAGCAGACGCATCAAGCCGGCTCGATTTCCGTCCACGCTGCACGCGGGAATTCAGGAATGCCTGCTGAATGGCACGCAGGCGTTGGTGTTGATTAACCGGCGCGGATATTCGTGGTCGGTGTTGTGCCGCAGTTGCGGAGCTTCGGTACAATGCGCGAACTGCAGCATTTCGATGACCTATCACAAGAACAGAAATCGCCTGGAGTGCCACTACTGCGGGTTCATCGCGCACCGTTCCGAAGGATTGCCCGAAGTGCGATTCGAAATATGTTTATTTTTTTGGCGAAGGTTCGGAGCACCTCGAAGAACGGTTGCGTAAGGAATTCCCCAATGCACGTATCGCCGGCTGGACCGCGATACCACGCGCACCAAGCGGCAGTATCAGGAAACGTTAGGGGCATTTGCGGGCGGAGCATTGGATATTCTGGTCGGGACGCAAATGCTGGCGAAGGGCCACGATTTTCAGCGCGTGACGCTCGTGGGAGTGATCTCCGCAGATGGCTTGCTGAGCATGCCGGATTTTCGCGCTGCGGAGCGTACTTTCAATTGTTGACGCAGGTCGCGGGTCGTGCCGGACGTGGCGAGCTTCACGGGCGGGTGCTGATCCAGACATTTTATCCGGAGCATTACGCGATTCAAGATGCGGTAAAACAGGATTATTCGGCATTTTTCGAGCGAGAAACAAATTTTCGCCGAACCATGGGGTATCCGCCGTTTACTTCGCTGGCCAATGTAATCGTGCGCGATACGAATCTGGAGAAAGCCATTCGCTGGTCGCGGCAACTGTCGGAATATTTTTCTCCACACAATGGAAAAGGCGTGCGGATTCTGGGTCCGGCCACGGCGCCTTTAGCGCGCCTGAAAAAGGAATATCGCTTTCAATTTCTGCTGAAATCGCCAAAGCGATCGCTGCTGACACAAATTTTGACTGGGGCACTGGAGTATTGCGAGGCGAACGAAATTCCGGATACGGCAGTGATCGTGGATATGGATCCGCTGAGCCTGATGTAGCGATAGGAGCTAAGGCGCGAGTTTGCTTTCCTGCGCCAGAAATAATAGGCGGGAAGGCCCAGCAGGAAAATCACGATGGCCGCCGCCAGATAGCGAAATTGGCGAGGGATCGCTGAAGGCCAGAAAAACGGCGTTGCCGACGATGGCTGCGGCGACGATCACGAAAATCAGCGGCGTCCAAGGATAGCCGGGCACGCGGTAGGGAATTGGCAGGCCTTCGGAGGCGCGGCGGATCGGAAAAATCGCCGCTGCTCCCAGACCATAGAAAATCCAACCGATGAAAATTGCGCCGGAGGCCAACTCCGCAAATTTGCCGGCGCAGGAAAGAATCGCGGACCATACACCCAGCGCGACGATGGCCGCAGGCCGGCGTTTGAAAACGCGGATGAACCTCGCGAGCTTCTTGAAAAAAAGATTGTCGTTGGCCATGGCGTAAAAAACGCGCGGGGCTGTAAGCATCACGCTGTTGGTGGCGCTGAAGGTGGAGATCAGAATGGCGACGGCTACGATTTTTCCAGCCCACGGCCCCAGCACCGCGGCCATAGCGTTGGCTGCGATGGCATCACTCACGGTGGCGGCCGCGGGACCGAGCGCGACGAGATAGGCGACTACTGCGATCAAATAAAGAGCCATCAGAAATAGCGAGCCCATCAGAAATGCCTTGGGAAAAGATTGTCTGCGGCTTCAAGACTTCTCCGGCGCTGTAGGTGCCGAATTGCCATCCTTCATAAGCCCATAGCACGGCGATCATGGCCAAGCCGAAATTGGAAGCCAGCGAAAATCCGTGTCTGAAGTGCGAGCCCAGCGCTGGCCAAATCGGCGGCGTGATGACCCATGCGAGAGCAGCACCGCGCTGAGAATCGCTACGATGCCGACTTTCGTTAGCGTGGTCCAGTTTTGCAGGTCGGAACTTTTTCGCGTGCCCCACACGTTTACGGCGGTGACCGGCCGCAATCATGGCAACACCCACGATCTGTGCGGCGATATGGTGAGAGCGGAATGATTTCCGCGAGGTAGCGGGTGAAGGCGCGCGCCAGCGCAGCAATGGTGCCGCTGGCAATGACCAAGAAAAGACTCCAGCCATAAAGAAATGCGGGCGCGCGACCGAAACCATCGCGAATGTAGCAGTACAAGCCCGCCGGCTTCTGGATTGGCGGCGGCAAGTTCGGCGTAGGTGAGCGCGCCGAGCGAGCGAAAGGATTCCGCCGAACGAGCCACACCAGCAGCGACAATCCTACTGAGCCATCGACGCTGCCTGCAGAATTACACCAGGAGTGAGAAAAATTCCGGAGCCAATGACGGAGCCGATGAAAAGAAGTAAGCAGGTCCGTGAGGCGGAGGGTTCGAAGGAGTGGTGGCATTGGGCTGTAGAGGACCGGCGTTGATAGAGAAGGACAGCATGATACCGCAGTTGTTCGGCGGTCAACGAGAAGTTAATGGCTGTTGGCTAGCGGTCGCTGACGCCAAGCGGCGACCTTAGAGATTGAAATCGGCGCGGGCATGAAGCACAGCAGAAAGATCAGCAATGCCAGAAAAGCCGCGAACCGGCGATCGGGATCGAGGGGAGTGTCGTCGTAGATAGGAGCGGTGCGTAGAAACCGCAATCCGAAAAGCAGCGCGCCCCAGATATACCAGCCGGTCCAGTGCCGGAAGAAACCAAGAAAAATCAACGCAGCCGGTAGGAGCGTCGAAACGATCCGATGTACTGCGCGCGTTGAGCGAGCGAAGGATGTGGCCGCCATCGAGCTGCCCGGCGGGTAACAAGATTCAGTGACGTAGCAAACAAGTCCGACCCAAGCGGCGCGGCCTACTGGATGCAATAGCAGGATGTCCACGGGAGCGCCGGGATGAAAAAGTTTGGCGAGGACGTTGAAGGATGAGGGGCACGCCGAACACCACATCGGAATTGGCGGGATCGGCAAGTCCGGGGACGACCTTCGCGGCCAATACCCCATAGACTAGGGCTGGAACGGCGAACAGAAAGCCAACGAAAGGTCCAGATGCGCCAACATCAAAAAGTGCGCGAGTATTGCGAATTGGTGAGCGCAGAAGAATAAAGGCGCCGAACGTCCCGATGAGCGTGGGGGCCGGGATGAAAAAAGGGTAGCTGGTGCGGATGCGGTGATGGCGGCAGGCAAAAAAGTGTCCCAGTTCGTGAGCCAGCAAAATGGTCATTAAGGTGACGGCGAAAGGCAATCCGGCCAGCAGTGCGGACGGATGCTGATACGAGCGCTTTGAATGCGCGCACAAACTCGTCCACTGAAACAGATTCATTGTGAGCAAACGCGACGGAAAATTGCGCGCCAGCCACCAGGCACGAACACAGGGTGACAAGAACAACAGCCCTGCCAGCGCCAAGCTTTTGCCCGAAGGGCGATGCGCAGCAGGCATGTAATACGAGCGGACCGCGGGAACAGTGCGCCAATCTACGGGGGCGGAAGAGCCGGGAAGCGGTCGAATCGTATCTTCTGGAGATGGAGTGGACACAAAAATGGTCGGGATCCTGCTTCGGCACAAACGCCGCAATCGGCACACCGGCACGATTACAGTAGCAAACACCAGTACAGCACAATCGGCGCGAGGCGCGCCACTCTCCGGGAATTAAGGGGACTTAAGAGTCGCTAAAATCACAACGACGTGATTCGATGACTACTCGGCCGGCTTTGTGCCTTCCAGCCCTTGCAATTCCTTGCCGGGCTTGAAGCGCACGGCTTTTCCTGGCGGAATACTGACTTCTTCGCCGGTGCGCGGATTGCGTCCGATGCCGGTTTTACGGGGCTTCACGCTGAACACGCCAAAGCGCCGCAACTCGATGCGTTGGCCCCGGCCCAAGGCGGTCTTCAGGGATTCGAACACCGTCTCCACGGCCTGCTCGGCCTTGGTGCGGCTGATATTTGTTTTGGTGACGACGGCGTTCACGATGTCCAGCTTGATCAAACGAGCCTCCCGGTAGCGTGGGCAGATGCTAGAGGGTGGGCCCCAGGTTGTCAAGACGTGACGGCCTACACTACACTGCGCTGGTCCTTTGCGGCGCTGTTTGAATATTTTCTCGATGGCCGCACCGCGAACATACAAAAACCGAAATTTCAGGAGGAGTGGATGTCCGTTAAGCCCGACCGCTGGATCCGCCGCATGGCGCTGGAACACAAAATGATCGAGCCGTTCACCGACCGGCAAATGCGCGAAGGGGTTATCAGCTACGGAGTGTCGTCATATGGATATGACATCCGGGTGGCCGACGAATTTCGAATTTTTACCAATGTGAATTCCACGATCGTGGACCCAAAAAATTTCGATCCCCGTTCGCTGGTGGAGTACAAAGGCGAGGTCTGCCTGATTCCGCCCAATTCGTTTGCGCTTGGCGCGTTCGATCGAATATTTTCGAATTCCGCGCAACGTGGTGACGATTTGTCTGGGAAAATCCACGTACGCGCGGTGCGGGATTATCGTGAACGTGACGCCATTCGAGCCGGAATGGGAAGGATTTGTGACGCTGGAAATCAGCAACACCACGCCGCTTCCCGGCAAAAATTTATGCCAATGAAGGATTGTGCCAGGTGATGTTCTTCGAGTCCGACGAAGAATGCGAAATTAGCTACAAGGATAAGAAGGGAAAATATCAGTCGCAGGGCGGGATCGTTTTGCCACGACTCTGAACCGGGGTTCCATTAAGATATTATTTCAACGCAGGCTCAATAGGGATCAACTTTACGGTGGCGGCGGTGCCCTCCATGGGGTAACCCTTCTCGCGCCAGGCTTCCAGGCCGCCTTGCAGGGGCCGGATGCGTTTGATGCCTTGTTTTCGTAGTAGCAGCGCCACACGGGCGCTGGTGGCTTCGTTTGGTCAAGTGCAGTAAAGAATGACATCGCGATCGCGAGGGAGGCGATCGTTCTTTTGCTGCAACTCCGCAGCATCCATGCGAAACGCTCCGGGGATCGTTTGCGGGTCGGCTTCAAAGTCCAAGGCGTGACGCAAGATCGACAATGACAATACCTTCGCCGCCATCGATTTTGCCTTTTAATTCCTCGACCGTGATGCGCGAGATCCGCAGCTGGCGCATGAATCTCTGGCGGGCGATGAAATTTGTAAGCGATGTACAACCCGAAGGCCAGCAAAAGTAGAAGCCCCAGACGGCCACCGAGGGCGGCCAGGCGTCCAGCGATCTGTTCGATCTGCCCGCTGAACACGAATCCGACGCCCAGAAAAGTGCCGGCCCATAACAGGGTTCCCAAGCCGTCGAACATTAGAAAGCGTCCCGGCGGCATATGAAAGACGCCCGCCAACGGTGGTGCCACGGTACCGAGGCCGGGAAGGAATTTCGCGAAGATCAGCGACCGGGCGCCTTGGGTAGAAAAAAGCCCTTCGGTGCGACGGACGCAGGAGTCTGGCTCCAGAGAAATCTTGCAAAGCAACTGGAGAATTTTGATGCCCTTGATTCTTCCGAGTTCATACCAGATGCCGTCGGCGCAGAGGGCGGCGAAGATGGAGATGACCAGCGCGAAGAAAATATTCATGCGCCCGGTGCCGGCAAGGGCTCCGGCGGCCAGCAACAGCGGCACCGAAGGAATCGGGCATGCCCGATCTGCTCAACAAATACCCAACCAAGCAGAACGACATACCCGTGCCGCACGAGAAAATCGAGGGTGTGGGCCATGGAGAGAGCTAAATGTTACTTCAAATCGAGGGAACGAACGGCGCTTTCTCACCCCACGTGCCGGTCATCACAAACGATGAAATTGGTTTTCGCGTGCGCGGTGCAAGTTCTCTGTCGCGCAAGGGTTGAGGCAAAGAATCAGCTTCGCCCGGATAACCGATGGCGATGGCCGCGATGGGCTCCCATCCCGCCGGGATTTGAAAGACTTCGCGCGCCTTGGCAGGATCGAAGCCAGCCATCTGATGCACAAATAGTCCGCGGGACGTCGCTTCCATGGTGAGCCAGGCGGTGGCGGCACCAACATCGTATTGCGCGTTGCGATTTGCGGAGCCCGATTTCGCAAAGGCGAGTTCCGCCACCGCCAGAGCCAGGACCGACGCGTTTTGCGCCCAAGCGACGTTGGCGGGCACCAAAACGCTGACGAGTTTTGCAAAATTCACCGCGTCGTCTTTACGCGCGACGATGTATGCCCACGGTTGTTCGTTACTGCTCGAAGGCGCCCAGCGCGCCGCTTCAAAGAGGCTTGCCAGGACTTCTGGCTCTACCGGTTTGTCAGCGAATGCGCGGGGACTCCAGCGCTCGGTGACTAAATCGTGTACTGGAAATTCCGTAGGCGCTCGCTTATGCATGATTCTGCCTCTCTACTCAAATTGAAAAATAGCAAATCGGAAAACGGTAGGATGCGCGTCCTGCTCACTTGGCTAACTTACTGGCGAGCTCGGTAACATGTTTGCCCTGGTGGAGTGCGATCTTCAGCTCGTTTTCGACGGCTGCCGCGACCCATCGGATCCTGTGATCGTCGTGGCTCCGTACGGCGTGCCGCCGGAAATATCTTCCATGTTTAGCAGCCCCGGCTCGGCATAGGGAACGCCCACGATGACCATGCCATGGTGCAAAAGCGTGGTGTGAAAACTTGTGAGCGTGGTCTCCTGACCGCCGTGTTGCGAGGCAGTGGATGCGAAGACGCTGCCTACTTTGCCGACCAGCGCACCCTTGGCCCATAGCCCGCCGGTCTGGTCGAGGAAATTTCTCATTTGAGCGGCCATGTTGCCGAAGCGAGTTGGGGTGCCAAAAATAATGGCGTCCGCTTCCGCCAGCTGCTCAACCTTGGCAACCGGCACATTTGCAAAGCTGGCCTTGGCGGCTTTCGCTCCGGATTTTTCCAGCATCTCGTCGGACATCAATTCCGCGACTTGAAACAGCGAGACTTCGGCGCCGGGCACTTGCTTGGCGCCTTCAACGACCGCTTGGGCCATCTTGTAAACATGCCCGTACATACTGTAGAAAATCACCTGAACTTTTACGCTCACAATTTTCCTCTTTTCATTTTAAAGTTGGAAATACACGACAGCGCAACGCCCGGAATGTCGAATCCTGAAGTCACTTAGGGATTTGCTTGGTCATTTCCGCGTCGATGGTGATGTTGACATCGTCGCTCACCACCACTCCGCCATTGTCCATAGTGGCGTTCCATTTCACGCCGAAGTCCTGACGATTGATTTTAGTGGTGGCGTTGACAGCGGCACGCTGATTCCCGTAGGGATCCTTTACCGCGGGCGGTGGGGCCATCCACATCCAGAATCAACCTGTTTGGTATTACCGCGAATGGTGAGATCCCCGGTGACTTTCAGTTTACCGGCACCCGCAGCTTCGACTTTTTTGGATTTGAAAGTCATGGTGGGGAAATGGTCGACATCAAAGAAGTGGTCGCTGCGCAGATCTTTATCGCGAGCGGGTTCGCGAGTGTCGACGGTGGAAACGTCGATGGTCACGTCCACGATGGATTATGGGATGTCTTGATCATCGTATTACCGTGCCATTAACCTTGCTGAAGGCGCCGCGGACGGTAGAGATGGCCATATGCCGAACGGAAAATTGCGCGGCGCTGTGTTGCGGATCAATCTTCCACGTGGTGGTTGCGGAAAATGCCGGCAGCGCAGATCAGCGATGCGGCTCCAATCAGGATGGCGATTCTTGTTAGTGTTCCTTCATTATTTTCTCCTTTGGCTCCGCTTTGATTGTTGGAACTCTGATGCAGAAGCCGGGCAAGCCGACGGGCGCGCCTGGCGCAAGCGAATTTCGTTCAACATCCCGGCAAGAACTCTCAGTTGGCTGGCGCTAAGGTGCTGGAATTGGCGTTTATGCAAGTTCGCGCACGGGCGGATCCAGAGTGCGCAGAATTTGGAGGCCTTCCGCGGTGACACAAGTTCTTAACTACGCGGCGATCGTCGCTTTGACGTTCTCGGGTGATTAAACCGCGCTTTTCCATGCGATCCAGCAACCGGGTAATGTCCGGATCGCGCGAAATCATGCGCTCGCCAATTTCGCGGCAGGCCAAGCCCTCGCGGCCGGCGCCGCGCAGAATGCGCAAGCACATTATATTGCGCCGCGGTAAGTCCGGCGGTTTTGACCAATTGTTCGGCTTGGTTGGCAAAAATATCGGCAATCTGCATCAGGGAGACGAACAAAATGGCCTGGGGGCTGGCGGTCCCGGAAGCGGAACGGGAATTCATGGGTGAACTATAGTCGTTATAACGACAATTGTCAAACCCAATATACTTGGGGCGGTCTCAGACGCCGGAGTAGATGCTTGCGGTCTGTCGAGTGCTTAGGGTTTACTGAGCGGACGAATTTGGATCTGGCTCATAAAGCTTTCTGGTCTCTGCGTCACGATCGTTTCCACGGCGTGGGCTACGTCTTCCGGCGACAAGACTTGGCCGGATCTTTAGCGCCACTACGGGAAAAATCCGTCGCTACGCTGCCCGGGCAAAGACCGTGACGCGAATGCCGTGCGCGCGCAAATCTTCGGCCATACAGGCGGACAAGCCCTGCAGGCCCCATTTCGAAGCACAATAAATTCCGCCGCCGGCGAAGGCATTCAAGCCGGCCAGGGAACTGATGTTGATGATGTCGCCGGCTTTCCGTTTGATCATCGAAGGTGCTACGGCATTGGAAACCAGAAAAACGCTTTTCAAATTGGTATTTATCACCGCGTCCCAATCTTGTTCGCTTTTTCATGAGCCGGGCCGAACACGCCAATACCGGCGTTGTTTACGAGGATCGATATAGGCCCCAAAGTTTCCTGGGTTTTGGACACCAGGGTCTGCGACGTCCGCTGGGCGGGTGACATCCGCTACTGTGAGAAAACGCACGCACCCCCAGTGCAACCAATTCGGCTGCCACGGCTTGCAAGGCTTTGGAGTCGCGTCCGCAGATCGCCACGGCAGCGCCCAGCGAGGCCAATCGCAAGGCGATGGCCCGGCCGATGCCGCGGTTTCCGCCGGTTACCAGCGCGACAGCCCCAATTAGCGGCTTTGAGCGGTCGTTTGAAGCACCTGACACTTGTGTTTGTCGCATCAAAATTCTTCCTCGTGCAAGCCACGCTTTTTATGCGAAACTCATCTTAACATTGGAGGCAGGAGATCAAGTCCCCGACAGTTAACCGTAGACGGCGCAAAACCGCTGGTCAAAACTGTTCCCAGTAGATTAGCTTTCATGCACGTAACGACTTGCGGAGGCTTGGCGTCTTCCCTATAATCCCAGAGTTTTCCGAACGGTAAATTAATTGCCGGCGCGAAGCCCGGGCTGAACGTGAATAGAATCCTAAGGTTTACAGTTTGAGCGAGGAGACATCGGAATGAATGGAACACACAAAATAGCGGGCCTCGCGATAGTCGCGGCGCTTGGTCTCAATCTCGGGGCGGCGGCTGGTAGCAGGGCCCAGGCGCAAGCTGCCCCTGCCGGGCAAGACGCCGCAGCAGCCAAGCCGCAGTATACGATGGCGGAGTACAACTCCTACCAGGCGGCGGCGGCTGAGAAAAATCCCGCGCAGCAAGTGAAGGCGCTGGACGATTTCGTCGCCAAGTATCCGAACTCCGCGCTGACGATTTATATTTATCCGCTGTATTACCAGGCTTACAGCCAGCTAAAGAATTATCCGAAGGTGATCGAATACGCCGACAAGCTGGTGGCGTTAGGCGATAAAGTCGATGCAGGAGCGCGTTACCAGGCGCTATATGCGCGCGCGTTCGCGTATAACGCGATCATAGCGGATCCGGCGCAACGCCAAGACAGCGGCTGTGGACCCAGCGCTGGCCAAGACGCGCGCAAGATGCCGCGGTGGCCGGGCTGAAGGCTCTGGATGAAGTGAAGAAGCCTGAGTCCTTGACCGACGATGCGTTTCGCTACCCAGAAAAAGCAGATTCAAATTTATTTCAACGGAACGGCCGCGCAGGCCGCGATGATCCAAAGGATTACCATGCCGCGGTGCAGTATTACAAAGCGGTGCTGGCGTTGAATCCGGATGACGCCATCACCAGCTACCGCCTAGGTCTGGCATATATGGCCATGACTCCTCCGCAGCAGATGAATGCATTCTGGGCTATCGCGCGCGCGGTGACCGCTAAGGGTGCGACACAAGCCCAGTCGGCCAAAGTAAAAGATTATTTGCGAAAGCTCATCGTGAATTACCAGCAAGCTGCCTGCGACAATCTGACCGATGCGGAGTTGAACGAACTGTTGCAATTGGCCAGCAGCTCCCCGGATCGCCCGGATAGCTACAAACTGCCCAGCGCCGACGACCTGTACGGCAGCCCGCAAGGACATGACCATGAGGTCGGTCATCGACGATCTGAAAGCCGGCGGCGACAAGGCCAAAGTAACTTGGTTGGCGGCTTGCGGACTGGAATTTCCGGAAGTGCCTGGCAAAGTGATCGAAGTAACTCCGGGTGACGGAGCGTGCAGTTGAAGGTCGCGTTTGTCACCAGCGAAGCCGAATTCGACGCGGCCACTACTCCGAATCTGGACGTGAAAGTCGTGGGCCAGCCGGAAGCTGGCAAACTGGAAAAAGACAATGCCGTTCATTTACCGGCACGCTGGTTTCCTTCGATCCGGATCCCGCCTTCATGTTGCATTGGACAAGGCCAAGGTAAAAGAAGAGGATTTGCCGAAAGAAGGCACGAAGAAGCCCGCGGCTCGTCGTCCGTCGGCCAAGAAGCCTTCTTAGAAGGGCCCGTTTCAGGGCTTGAGGGCCAGTGCTCAAGGACGGCTCTCCTGTTCCAGGGGAGCCGTTTTTATTTTGTGCGCTTAAGGATTAGGCGCTGTGTAGCGGACGGTTAGCGCGCCTTGCTGTGTCCGTTATGCTCCAGTTTGTATTCGCCGATTTTGCGGCTGAGGGTGTTGCGGTGGATGCCCAAAGCTTCAGCGGCGCGAGACTGATTGCCTTTTGCGCGATCCAGAACCCGCTTGATGAAACGCTTTTCAAATTCACCGACCGCTTCGTCAAATAGAATGCCGCGGTCTACCAACTGGCTGACGAGGCCTTCCAGTTGCTCTCTTCACGCTGATTCGCTCCATTTAAATCCCATAACTCGATACTTGACAAGATCGTTCCACTTCGTTACAAGGTGCGACCCGGTAAGAATGCGGAACGCTTCCAGATATTTTTCGCGGGTTGCCGCGACGACTTCGGCAGGCAATTCCGGAGCCCGGAGGGATCTTCGGCCAGCGAATGCGCTCGAGATAGTCGCGCACAAATTGTTTGTCGAAAGAGGGCTGAGCTCCGCCGGGCTGGTATTGCTCCGCCGGCCAAAAGCGTGAAGAGTCTGAAGTAAGGGCCTCATCGATCCAGATGAGTTCGCCCGTCGAGCATTCCAAATTCGAATTTGGTGTCGGCAAGCAAAATTCCTCTGGGCTTCGCATAGGCCGCGGCGCGTTGATAGAGGTCGATGCTGATGGCACGAACTCGTGTGGCCAGTTCTTCGCCGATCACGGCAGCAGCTTGTTCAAAAGAAATATTTTCATCGTGACCGGCGGCCGCCTTGGTGGAGGGCGTGAAAATCGGCGCCGGCAGACGATCGGACTCCTGCAGCCCGCAGGCAGCGCAATGCCGCAAATTTTCCCCGTAGCTTGGTAATCTTTCCAGCCAGAACCCGACACATAACCGCGCACGACGCATTCGATCGGCAGCGGTTGGGTCTTGCGCACGACCATGGAACGGCCCGCCAGCGCCTCCCGATGGGCATCGAAGGGGGCAGGGAAGTCCGTGGCGCTTATTAACGTGATTGGGAATTACATCCTTGAATAGATCGAACCAGAAAAGAGAAAGCTGAGTAAGTACTCGCCCTTTGTCGGGAATCGGGGTGGGAAGAATAACGTCGAAAGCGGAAAGCCGATCGGTGGCGACGATAAGGAGCTTGTCGCCAAGATCGTAAATATCGCGAACTTTTCCGCGGGCGGAAGGAGCGATACCGGCAAAATGTGTTTCACGCACGACACCGCTGGCTGGAATTGCAGACAAGAAATTTTCCCCCGACAAAGTGAGACGATTTTAGCGCAGCGCACCTCGATGTCAAAGGTCCTCACGGTGGAAAACCTAGGAAGAAAATGTAATAGACAAAATATGCGACCCAAAATTCCGACCGTGCCGCGTGAGCGCGTTGCGATAATCTAGTTGAGCTCAGGATGCCGAGTGCAATGGGAGGTGATATTTGCTGAAGTGGGCACAAGTGATTGCGGTGTTTGTCTGTAGCGGGGCTCTGGCTTTCCAGGCAAGCGCACCAGAGAGGCAGGTAAATGGAAACATTATAAGTTCCAAGCGCGACCCCCAAGTGCGCATCCAGCTACCGAAGTCCGCACAATACGTCGGCGCCGACCGCTGGATCCTGTATGACATGGCCGATTGCGAACTACATGCTTTTATCGAAGCCGATGAACAGAAAAATGTTGAGCGCCTCTACTGGGTGCAATTCGAGGGATATCTATCTTCGAAGCCGGAGCTCGCGCATACCTACGATTCGCCGCGCCACGCGCAACTCGGCTCCATGGATTTCTACGTGGACACCTGGGTGCGAGCGTCCAATGACGTAGTGCAGTCCGGCTCCGATCGGCAGCACATTGAAGCGCTGATTTCTGCGCGAGGTTACAAGATGCCAGCGGGGATGATGTACGTGCGGCTGGTGCATCTGCTGGATGCTGCAAAACGCAAGGAGTTGATGATCATCTATGGGGAAGACCTGGGGCCCAGCGGTTTTACCGCGGATGACCTGCAGGAAAACGGAAGAGGCCGAGAGCGGTGGCCGAGCATCGAGCAAGCGCTAATCGCGCGAGCAGAACAAAAAATCGCTGTTGAAGACTTACCCAACCCGTGACAGGAGTTAGCTGACCAATCGGCCCGGCGGCCCAGAGAGAAAGATTACGCGGCGGAAGCTGCTGCCGCGCGTTCTTTCGGTTGGGCGTCGCCTTCCCAACGGACACTGACCAGCTTGGATACGCCGGGTTCCTGCATGGTGACGCCGTATAGCACACTGCCAGTCTCCATGGTCTTGCGGTTGTGGGTGACGATGATGAATTGAGTTTGATCGCTCATCTCGCCGATCAGGCGAGTGAAGCGGCCCACGTTGGCTTCATCGAGCGGCGCGTCCACTTCGTCCAGAATACAGAAGGGGCTGGGCTGATAGCGGAAAATGGCGATCAGCAGAGCCAGCGCGGTCATGGCTTTCTCGCCGCCGCTAAGCAGCAAAATATTTTGCAGCCGCTTGCCGGGAGGCGAGGCCACAATGTCGATGCCCGCGTCACCGGAACTGTCGGCTTCGGTCAGGCGCATCTCCGCCATGCCGCCGCCGAAAATGGTGTGGAAGGCTTCGGAGAAGCTTTTGTTGATAGCGTGAAAAGCGTGTTCGAATTTTTCCTTGGTGGCGGCATCGAGTTCGGCGATGGCCTGCTTGGTGTCGTGAATGGATTGCAGCAAATCGTCGCGCTCGCGGGTAAGGAAGGTGAAGCGCTGGTCGCACTCGTTAAACTCCTCAAGGGCCATCATGTTTACCGGCGCCCATGGCGTCGATGCGCTCCTTCATTTCGCGATAGCTGACCTCAGCGGCGGCCAGTTCTTCGCCGCTCATAAAGGCCGTTTCAGTGGCAATCAAATCTTCGGGCTGGGCGTTTACTTCGGCCATGCAAGTTTCGCGCAGATGTTGGCGATCGGAATCGTTGCGTGCCCGAGCGATTTCGGCATGGTTGCGTTGTTCGCGCAATTCCTGTAGCGATTGGCGGCCCATGCGAAGATGATCTTCCATTTGGCGCGACGCGATTGCGCCCGCCGTCCCATTCCTGTTCCATCTCGCGCTGGCGAATTTCGAGGCGCAATTTTTCGCCGCGTAGGCCTTCCAGTTGCAGAGACAGATCCTGCGCTTTGCTGCGCGAGGCTGCTAGTTCGTCGTCTACGGAAACAAGTTGCTGGCGCAAGGCCGCTTCGCGACGCACAAGTTCGGCGTGTTCTTCAGCCAGGCGTGTGCCGAGAGCCTCGGCGGCGGCCAAGCCGTTCGTTCATGGCCGCCAGCTCCGCGCGTCCGGCGGCCAATTCGTTCTGATCGGATTCGATGGAGCCGCGCAGTTCCACCAATTGTTCGCTGAGCCGTGCTCTTTCCGCCTCGGCCTGCGCGCGATTTGCGGTGGCGGTGGCATGTTCATTTTTGGCGCGCTCCGCGCGCGACTGCGTGCCTGTTCCACGTCCTGGCGAATGCGCCGCAATTCATTCTGGCAAACAGTCAGCTCGAGGCCCAGCCGCGCGAGTTCGCCTTGCATCTGCTGATGGCGGTGCGTGGAGGCAAAAACGTTGTGGTCGGCTTCACGCTGTTGCGAGTCGACGTCTTCAGCAAAATTTCTGTGCCAGCTTGCAGTTCTGCCGTGAGCGCTTCGAGGCGGCCTGTCGCTGCAGCGGTTTCGTGCTCGAGCTGCATCACTTCAGCGTCCAGGGCGCGAAGCTCGCGCTTCATGCCCAGCGGGCCGGCTTCATCGGCGCGTCCGCCGGTAACCATGCGGCCCTGATAACAGGTGCCGTCGGGAGTTACAAAGGCGAATTGGGGATTGTCGCGCGCGAGACTTTCCGCAGCGCCGGCGTCGTCGGCAAGATAAGCGGCTTTCAGCCGCGGCAAAAATTGTTTGGCGGCTGCGCCCAGGGGATCGCGAAATTCAACCAGCTTGTCGAGGCGGGAGATCACGCCATCTTCCGCGCGGAAATTGATGATCGGTTCGTATTCGGCCAGGCGCAGATTGCGCAGCGAATCGACGAAGAACGTAGCGCGCCCGCCTACTTCGTTGCGCAGCAGAGAAACGCCGGCGCGCGCGTGGTCGTACGTTTCCACCACCACGTACTCCAGCTCATCGCGCAGGTATTGTTCGATGGCCGCTTCGTGGTGCTCTTCGCACTTCGGCGTAATCGGCAAGCACGCCTACGGCCCGGAAATCCTGGCCGCCACCGCGTTCGTTGGCGGCGAAAAGTTTCTGCACCGCATCGGCGGTGTAGGAGCGGTCGTTCAGAATTTGCGTCAGCGTGGAATGGCGGGCGCGCACTCCGGACAACGAATCGCGCAAGGTGTCCGACTTGCTGCTTGATTGCTTCGCTCTTCTGGCGCAATTCGCGAATGGTGCCTTGCAGCTCCGCTGCCTTCTGCTTCAGCACGCTCAGTTGGCCGCTGGCAGCTTCGAATTCGTGAGCGGCCTGATCGGCGTCGTCGCGTAACTTGATCGAGGATTCCAGCAAGTCGTGCTCGTTGGATTCGAGCTTTATATAGCGCTTGGCCTTGATGAACGAGGGCTTCTTCAGCTTGCTTCTGTTCGCCGTGCAAACGCAGCAAGCTTTGCCGGCTTCAAGTTCGGAGCCGACGCAGCGCTTCAATCCGCTCTTCGGATTCGGCGATAAGCGCCACGCGAGATTGTGCGCGTCCCGCGAGATGTTTCAACTCGCGCCGGTCAAAATGCCTGATTCTTCTCTTAAATGACGTGACCGCTTGGATTTGCGCGGCGCTGCGCGCGTTCGCATTCGCGCGGCTTGCGCGGCCGCTTGCTCAGTTCGCCTGAAACTTGCGCGTGCCGCGCAGAGAATTCTTCCGAGCGCTGCCGGTTGAAATTGATGTGATTTTCGCTGCGGTCGACTTCCAGCGCCGTCAGGTTCAAAACATTTTGATTCTGGCGGATTTCCGCGTCGAGTGCGTAGATGCGTTGATTCAGGCGGTCGTGATCGTCTTCCTGTTGTTTAATGTCGGTGGCGTGCTGGGTTTCGGCCGCGGTCATTTCGCTCAAGTTGGGCCGCGAGACGATCCGCTTCCTGATCCAGTTCGCGCGCTTTGCCAGCCAACATCTGGCGCACGATGCCGCGCATTTGATCGCGAATTTCCGAGTAGCGGCGTGCTTTGGAGGCTTGGCGCTTCAGCGAGCCAAGTTGCTTTTCGACTTCCACGACGATGTCATTCACGCGCGACAAGATTCGACGTTGGAAGACTCCAGCTTGGCTTCCGCAAGCCGCTTTTTGGTTTTGAATTTGGTGACGCCGGCGGCCTCTTCGATAATGGCGCGGCGCTCCATCGGTTTGGTGGAGAGAATCAAGCCGATGCGACCCTGCTCGATGATGGCGTAGGAATCAGGGCCGAGACCCGACGCCCATAAACATTTCCTGGATGTCGCGGAGACGTCCGGTGCGGCCATTGATGAGATATTCGCTCTGGCCGGAACGGTAAAGCCTGCGGCTGATCACTACTTCGCCGGGCCTGGTGGCCAACACTGGTTTATCCGCGGTCTTTTTGCGGCGTTTGGAGCGGTCTTCTGTTCGGGTATAGCGGAGTTTCTGTGTGTTGGCGTTTGGCGCTGTCCTTGCCGGTGCATCGCTTCAGGGGACTGCGCGGGGACAAGCGAGTGAATTTCGGTGTTGTAATTCGGATCAGGGGATCCAGTTGGGACGGGCACTTCTGACTGTCAGCGTCTCCAGGGAAAGATGAGCAGCTTGCTCCGTTTTCACTGTGAATTGTCCATCGAGGCGGCGCGTTGCCGTCAGTCCACTGCGACTGGATTTCGGCGCTTTCCAGCACGAAGCGCGCCGCTTCGGCGAGTTCGGGGTCTTCCATGGTGATAGTGACTTCCGCCAAGCCAAGCGGCGGCCGCTTTACGGTGCCATTGAAGATGCAGTCGGCCATGCGCTCGGCGCGTAGGGACTTGTGGCTCTGTTCTCCGAGGACCCAGGAGATGGCGTCGACGACATTGGACTTGCCGCAGCCGTTGGGGCCGACGATGCAGGTGGTGCCCGAGCCGCTGAAGGTCACGACGGTGCGTTCGCAGAACGATTTAAAGCCGACAATTTCAACTTTTCGAAGCTTAAGCAAGGTTTCCTCTTTGGGTCTCTGAGCCGCGTGACGCAGGAAATAGCACATCAGCGTGCCATCCCTGACGGGCGCAGCCTGCGAGAAACTGGCTCCAAAAGGCGCGATCAGAGACGAGTCTTTGTTCCTGTGGAGGAAGGCTTGTACGGCGACAAAAACGTTGGCTGGTTCTCGATGAGAGCCCTAGCCGCCCGGCGCTGGCGCGTGGATGGCGGTACGGAAAAAAAAATTAACATGAAGCGCCGAGAGTGTAAAGGATTACCCCACGTGTAGTGGCTGAATTTTACGGTCCACAATCGCGATTTAGCCGGAGTGGCGCGAGCCATATTTGATGGATGGGACGCGTTCCGCAGGAGAGCCAGAATGTTAGAACTCTCTAGTGTGGGCGCTGGCTAGACAATGCATTCTTTTTCCAGCGCGATCTGCGGGCCGCTTCACATTGCTGATGCGGGAGCCGAACTTAGATATTTGTCATACCAGGCCAAGATGCGGTTCAGCCGGTCGATGAGGTGCTTTTCTTCGTGGAAGCCGTGCGGCTCGCGAGGATAGAGAACCAGTTCGGTGTCCACACCGTAGCGTTTTAGCCCGCGGTAGAGTTCCAGGCTCTGCCCGACCGGGTCGACGGTGTCGGCTTCGCCTTGAAGGATAAGCGTAGGGGTCTTGGCGTTCTTCAAGATGCACGAACGGGGAACTATTAAGAAAGCCGGCGATCTTTTCCGGTTCATAGGGTACGCCATAAAACCATTCGTCGTAGGAAGGGTGTTGTTCGGTTCCGTATTCCGAAATTAAATTGGATAAGACCGGCTCCAGACACCGCTGCTTTGAAACCGGGTGGTTTGCGTGATGGCCCACTCGGACATGTATCCGCCGTAGGACCATCCGCCGATGCCTAGCCTGTCAGGATCGGCGATTCCTCGGGCGACCAGATCGTCGACACCCGCCATGACGTCTCTGAAATCGCCGCCGCCCCAGTCGCCGCGATTCATCTCGATAAATTTCTGGCCATAGCCGATGGAGCCGCGAATGTTGGGATAAAAAACCGCGTATCCGCGCGCCACCAATAATTGGCCCCACGTTTCCACGGTGTCTTCCCAAGCGCCGGTCGGGCCGCCGTGGATCAAGGCGATAAGCGGCAATTTGCGTTTTGCCGTCGTAGCCCCCGGACTTTAAGCAGTGCAGCTTCAATTTCCAGTCCATCGAAGGATTTGTATTTGTAAAATTCCGGAGCGGCCAGCGAATAGTGATTCCATGCATCGTTGATATGCGTAATTTGCCGCGGGCTGGTTTTGTGGTCCCAAACAAAGAGCTCCTGGGGTCGGGTGGCGGTTTGCGAGGCGAAAAATAGCTCGCTGCTGTCAGAAACCGCGAATGCCGATGGATTGGCCGACCCGGCCGATGCCATTTCTCTGGCTGCGCCATCCGGGGCTAAATGATTTGAAATCGGTGTGAAAGCCATTGGCTGCGATCAGTGTAGAGTGCCGTCGCGCAGCCATTTGAATTCAAAAATTTGACGATCCAGATTAAGTCCGGTCAAACTTGTCGCGCGGCCTCGCTGCCCACCGGAAGCAACATCAGATCATGCGGACAAGGGCCGTCCTCGCGAGCGCCGATGAAGCCTATGGTCTTGCCATCCGGCGAAACGCGGATTTCTCCAAACGGGCCGCGCGGCGCGTCAAGCGTATCATGTCCCATCCGGCACGTGTGAACGCCAAAAATGCGGTCGGTGTTGCGGTCTGACTCGGGATGATCCGTGGCTACGATCGACGAGATTCTTGCCGCTGGGCATCCAGGCGAGCTCTTTGACTTCCCACTTGGCGGGGTGAGAGCTTTGGCTTCGCCGGAGTCGATGCCGAACAGCCAAAGCGCGGGGATGTTTGTTCATCTTTGTCTGCCGCCCGCGCGTCGTTTTTGTCTTTTTCTTTTTGCTCTTCTTCATCCGTCTTGGCGTCCGGCGCGATATATGCGATGGATTTGCCGTCCTATGGACCATTCGAACGTTTTCATGCTACTTTTCCCTTGGTGCGCGCAACCGCTTCGCCACCACCAGCGATCATCACGTAAATTTGCTGTTCGTCGCCGCCGCGATCGGACAGAAAAGCCAAGCGAGTGCCGTCAGGCGACCAGCGCGGGTATGTTTCGGATTTGTTTGAAAAGGTAAATTGTCGCGACGGCGTTTTTTGACTTTTCGTACATCCAGACGTGCTGCGCCCTTTTCTCCGCCTTTGGCGCTTCGGACACTACGAACGCCAGCCGCGATCCGTCCGGCGACAATTGCAGGTCGGAGAGAAAATGAATATTCAGTGAAGCCTCAGGAGTTAGCGGTTTTTGAGCGCCGGCCTCACTGGCTTGTTGAGCGCTCAGCGACCCTCCACAAGTGAGAAAAACACCGAACAACGTAGCGGCAATTTGAAGTTGGTTCAAGAAATCCCTCCAGACAGTGAGCCAGAACTCTAGCCGCTGCCGTCGCAGCAGGTCAAACTGTCAGGACCGCTGTCTGTGTCACGCTCGGGCAGCGAAGGGAAACACGTGCGCGACTTCCGGATTGCTCCGCTTTCGCGGCGTCGGCTACAATCTAGCGTTTATCACACCGATAACTGCGAAGAGACACTGGGAGCACATGGCCGAAATTCAGCTCCACAACACTCTGGGCGGAAAGATCGAGCCTTTCGTGCCGCAAAATCCCGGCGAAGTGCGCATGTACAGTTGCGGCCCCACGGTTTACGACTTCGCGCACATCGGTAATTTTCGCACCTTCGTGTTTCAGGATATTCTGCGCCGCTTCCTGAAGTCTCGCGGTTTCAAAATCAATGCACGTTATGAATCTCACCGATGTGGATGACCGGATCATCGCCAATGCGGCGGCCGCCGGCGTGGGCATCCGCGAGTACACCGAAAAATTCGCGCAAGCCTTTTTCGACGATTGCAAGAGCATGAGCATCGAGTCTCCCGAGCACTGGACTCGCGCCACTGACAATATCGATGCCATGGTGCAGTTAATTGAACGCTTGCGAGAAAAATCCTTCACTTACGAGAGCGAAGGGTCGATCTATTATCGGATCGCCAAATTTCCCGACTACGGAAAGCTCTCCAACATTGACGTGACCGGAATACAGACCGGCGTGCGTGTGGACCTGGACCGCTACGAAAAAGAAAGCGCGCGCGATTTCGCATTATGGAAAGCGCCTAAAGAGGGCGAGCATTTCTGGGAAACCAGTATCGGCCAAGGACGTCCGGGCTGGCACATCGAATGTTCCGCGATGGCCATGAAGTATCTGGGCGAAACGCTCGATATCCACACCGGCGGCATTGATCTGGCTTTTCCGCATCACGAAAACGAAATCGCCCAGAGTGAAGGTGCCAGCGGAAAACATTTCGTGAAATATTGGCTGCACGCCGAGCATCTGCTGGTTGAAGGCGAGAAGATGTCGAAGTCGCTTGGCAATTTTTATACATTGCGCGATCTTTTCGCGAAAGGGCTACAAACCCTCGGCACTGCGCTTCGCATTGGCCAGCGTGCCGTATCGCCGGCAGCTGAATTTTACTTTCGACGGCTTGCAACAAGCCGCCAGTTCCGTCGAGCGCCTAAGGAATTTTGCGGACCGCCTGGCGCAAGGCAAATTTACTGCGGCGCTTCCCAAAAGCATGTCTGCGCGCATTGCGAAAGCCGCTGAAGAATTCGATGCGGGCCTGGCCGACGATTTGAACACCGCGCGGGCTCTGGGTGCGATTTTTGAGTTTGTGCGCGAGGCCAACATCTCCATGGATAAAGGGGAATTTGCGCAGAGAGACGTACCCGCGGCGCAAAAATTCTTGCAGACGTTTGATCAGATTTTCGCCGTGGTAGCCAACAACGACGCAGAAAAACTGCAACAGCTGGGATATGCCCAAAGAGGCGGCGGGGAAGACGCCGAAATCGAGAAACTCGTCGCTCAACGGCAAACTGCCCGGCAATCTCGCGATTTTGCGAATTCCGACCGCATCCGTAAAGAGCTGGAAAAGCGTGGTATAATGCTGGAAGATTCGCGTGACGGCAGTGTCCGGTGGAAGCGCAAATGACCACAAATTGCCCACTCTCATTTCTCTCCCGCCGAAACGCGCCCCAATCTCTACAGCGTTGATTAACTTCTCTCCCCTGGCATAGTTCAAATTCTGTACTTGTGTTTCTCCGCTCCTTTCTAGCGCCCTCCGGCAAGCTACGCCTAACCGTTAGCCACTCTTCTCTAAGGAGGAAGACATGATTACCGCACCCGAGTCCAAAACGAAATCTTCAGCCGTATCGCACGCTCCGTCCGGTTGGAAGCTGCCTCAACTGATCACCGAATTACCCGGACCAAATGCCAAGCGTGTCCTGGAACAGGACGCGAAGTTCATGTCTCCGTCTTACACGCGCGACTATCCGCTGGTGGCCAAGCGAGGCCGCGGGGCTATCGTTGAAGATGTGGACGGTAACGCTTTTCTGGATTTTGCGGCAGGCATCGCCGTTTGCTCCACCGGTCATTGCCACCCTAAGGTGGTCGCCGCCATTCAGGAGCAAGCTGCGGAACTCATCCATATGTCCGGCACCGATTTTTTTTATGAGAGCATGCCGCAGCTTCGCTGAGAAGCTGGCTGCTACCGTTCCGGGCCCTGAAGCCAAGAAGGTTTTCTTCACCAATTCCGGAACCGAAGCCGTCGAGGGCGCCATCAAACTGGCCCGCTACGCCACCAAGCGTGACAAATTCATCGCGTTTTACGGCTGCTTTCACGGCCGCTCCATGGGGTCGCTTTCGCTAACCGCTTCCAAGTCCACCCAGCGCAAGGGATTCGGGGCACTTCTCAGTGGTGTTGAGCACATTCCCTATCCCTATGCTTATCGTTGCGCACATGGTCACACCGCGGAAACCTGCGGCGTGGAAATTCTTGAGCAATTGGAAGGACAGATTTTCAAGCGCCTCTTCGATCCCGAGGAAGTCGCCGGCATAATCATCGAGCCGATTCAGGGCGAAGGTGGTTACATTCCAGCTCCAGACTTTTTCCTGCAGGAGCTGCAGCGCATCTGCCGCCAGCACGGGATTATGTTCATCCTCGATGAAGTGCAATCGGGCATGGGCCGCACCGGCGATTGGTGGGCTTGCCAGAAGTCCGGCGTAGAGCCAGATATTCTTACCTCCGCGAAAGGCATCGCCAGTGGCATGCCTCTCGGCGCTTTCATTGCCCGCGAAAGCATCATGCACTGGAAGCCCGGCGCGCACGGCACCACCTTCGGTGGCAATCCGGTATGTATTGCCGCAGGTCTCGCTACTTTTGACCTGATCGAGTCCGAATATCGCAAAAATGCTGGAGAAATCGGCGACTACATTTTCAAAAAGATCGCCAACTGGCGTGACAAATTCAAAATCGTGGGTGACATTCGTGGCCGCGGTTTGATGATCGGCATTGAAATCGTCCGCGACCAGAAGACCAAGGAGAAAGCGGCCGACCTGCGTAATCTGATCGTCGATAGCGCCTTCTACCACGGGTTATGTATTCTGGGGGCGGGCGAGAATACCATTCGGCTGTCGCCGCCGCTGATGATCGATCGCGAACAAGCGGATGCGGCGCTGGCCATACTAGAAAAGTGCCTCCTGGAAGCGGAAGCGAAAGCTTAAAGCCTCGCGTCGCACGGAAGCTAACTTGGAAGCAAGAACCCCGCGCGGTAAACCCCGCGATCCCGTGGCGCTCACCTGAGCAGGTGGTCTCCACGGGATTTCTCATTTAATGCGTTATCGTAGTAGTATAATTACCTTTACCGTTAACATGCCATTTCTTTCGCGCGTGGTCTTTACCGCCGTTCGTTGGTACGCTCGCCGCGGCCTTCAAGATCCGTCGGAATCCGTACCTTCAGTCGAAACCATTGAAACGCCACGAGCGAAAAGCTTGAAACACAAAGAAAAATCCCGACGGACTGGCCTCCGCGGTGAAACGTACGGTTACTGGTACCTGCGCCGGCAGGGCTACGTGTTTGTGGCGAAAAATTACATGCCGCAGGGCGTAAAAGGCGAACTCGACCTGGTGGGTTACGATGGCAAAACACTGGCTTTCGTGGAAATACGAACGCGAACCATTCGAGGGGCAATGTCGGCCCTCCCAGAACTCAGCGTCACACCCGGCAAGCAACGCGTGCTCATTCGCACCGCACATCGCTTCCTGGCCGGTCGTCCCGTCGGCGATTGCCCCATGAGATTTGACGTACTGGCCATCGATAATGTCCCCGGACAACAGCCTATCGTTCGGCTGCACAAAGACGCCTTCAGTCCCCAATTGCGTCGTTAACGAATCGATTTTGACAGGCGAGTTGCTCTATCTAGCGATAACGTTCCCGGCGCAGCGTGCATCCGCAGCATCCCGCAAACGCGGTACAATTCACCAATAAAGCCGGGTGCCCATCCCCGAGCCCGTTTGATTTAATCGTCGAGGAGGCGTCTTTTGCCTGAGTTGCGTAAAGATCCCATCACTGGCCGCTGGGTGATTATTTCCACCGAGCGCGGCAAACGTCCCAACGAATTCCTGCGTGAAAGTGTAGTGGCCTCCAACGGCAAAAATTGTCCGTTCTGCCCAGGTAGCGAATCCAAGACGCCTACTGAAATTCTGGTTTATGGCCGCGATGGCGGCCCAAAAAATACTCCTGGTTGGAAGATTCGGGTGGTTCCCAATAAATTTCCAGCTCTGGGCATTGAAGGCGAACTCGACCGCGAAGGGGAAGGCCTTTTCGACAAGATGAATGGCGTCGGGGCGCACGAAGTCATCATCGAAACACCTGATCACGCCGCCACGCTCGCCAGTCTTCCAGAACGCGCTGTCGAAGATGTGCTGTGGGCCTATCGCGACCGCATGCTGGATCTGAAGAACGACAAGCGCTTTCGCTATATTCTTATTTTTAAAAATCACGGAGAAGCCGCTGGGGCCTCACTCGAGCATCCGCACTCGCAACTCATCGCCCTGCCTATCGTCCCGCGCCGCGTGCGCGAAGAAGTCGACAACTGCTGGCATTATTACGACGAAAAAGAGCGCTGTATTTTCTGCGACATCATTCGGCAGGAGCGCGATACCGGCGAGCGGGTCATCGGTGAAAACGAACATTTCATCACCATGGCGCCGTACGCTCCGCGTTTCCCGTTCGAAATGTGGCTGCTGCCCGAAGACTCACGGCTCGTCGTATGAAAATAATCAAAGTTCGATTTATGGCAGCCTGGCGCGCATGCTGAAGGATACGCTCATGCGCCTGGACGCGGTGCTCGACCGCCCGGCATACAATTTCATGATTCACACTTCGCCGATCGGCGAAGAAATCAACGATCACTATCACTGGCACATTGAGATCATTCCCAAGCTGACCAAGGTAGCGGGTTTCGAATGGGGCACCGGTTTTTACATCAATCCCACGCCGCCGGAAGAGTCTGCCCGCTTCCTGCGCGAAGCCAAGATCGACTCGCCGCTGGCTCCCGAAAAAAAATAGGCCTCCCGCTCAGTGTCTGCCCGGCAACTGCACCCGTTTTGCTATACTCAAAAGTTCGGCGCGGTACCCAAGTGGCCCAAGGGAGAGGTCTGCAAAACCTCCATTCGTGGGTTCGAATCCCACCCGCGCCTCCAAAATCATTTTTTGCTAGGCGGGTCGAGTTAGTGCGGCCACCTAATTGTGAGGGTTGCAGTAGAAGCATGCTCAGAGCGTAGAGGCGTGCCTGGCATTGCTCGCGAAACGCGCCCACTGGCACAGTCCGTTCCTTTTCGGCTTTATCAACCCAAACTTGCCGCAACCAATATTGGGATACCGAACTATCGGGGTTCGGCCACTAAGCGTACTGGGGGCGATAATTTCGCCAGCTCTAAGGTCCGACTCTAGTCCGGCGGGAGCTATTCCTTCCATCCCGTCCCCTAAACCCACAGATTATTGAGACAGGTGATGTGGAATTGGGGGTCTCAGTGGGGCCATATCCTAGTGGCGGATTCTGTCGATCGGAAATCCAAATAATCCCGGTACGAATTTTTTGCGAGATTTTCCACTAAGCTTTTCGTTCAGCGGGGATCCGGGCGGGACCCGGGAGTGGGCGGAGGACAGGTGGAAGATCTTCAAAAACTACGCTCTGTGGGCCTGATACCACATGCGTTTCATGGCTCTAACACAGGCGAAAATGAAGGTCTAAGGCCTTCTACTTAGAAACTCTGGAAGCCCCTTTTAGACCTTTTTGCCCCATGCGTTCCACAGACGCGGTCGGTCCCAAATCGTTAAATAGTCTTACCATGCGAAACGAACTGAAACGAATTTTCCTGGCAGTAAGCATCGCGGCGATGGCCGGCAGCGTAGCGCTCGCGAATGGGCGGAATTCCTCCGCCACCGAACCCCTGCAGCCGGTATTCGAACAGATCAACCAGTCGTACTTCGGTGGCCAACTGAAGAACGTCGAAGTGGAGTGGGCGGACCTGAAGACCGAGAAAGCCCGAGGCGTAACCCGCTTCTATGACCAGGGGTCGGTTGTGGTGGAGATCGACCGCGCTTCCAACAAGAACTCGCGCGACGTCCAAGTTGCCCTCGGTCACGAAGCGTGCCATGTCGCCACCCACGCGCAGATAGCTCAGTTCTCCGATGTGCACGGCCCCGTGTTCCAGGATTGCATGCGCCGCTTCTCCAACAAAAAGGCTCAGGCTAACGCCCTGGCCGCCGTAATCCCACAGACCCCGGCAAACGGCCGATAGCCAGAACGCCCACGAAGTTCCTTCCGCCGTTCTCTGAATCTGCTTACAATGCTGTTCCGAAATGCTTTTCCATTCGCTGAACGCGACCGAGCGTAAGTGCGATGCCGCTGAAATTATGGAAAACTGTTTTTTTTCTTTGTCTGGTCAGCGCCTTTGCATTTTTCTGCTCGGCGCTTTTACTCCAGTTCACAACGCGTTCTCTTGATCTCTATTTTCATGACCATTACGTGGTCATTTTTCCTGCCCAACTTTTGTTCATCGCCTGCGCTTCGGGGTTTGCAGGATTTGTAATCTGGAAGAGTCGCTCTCGCCTAGCTAAGTAATCCGCAGCCTTATCGTCAATCATGGGAACGCGCGACAGGCAACTGATCCGCTTGTGGCCAACCGGTGCGATCCCTCGCCGAATCGTTTAGACTCGGAAACCGACTTGAGCAACGAGCCACCACTCGTGGAGCCGTACAATCATCCGCTGCAGCCCCCAGTGCCGCGTCAGCGCTGGCTGATAGCCTCGCTGCTGGGGGTCGGAGTCTTCGTCAACTATCTCGATCGAGTCAATATTTCCGTTTCCCAGCAAGCCCTGCATGATGCCTTCGGCATTTCTACCATCACGTTTGGCTATCTACTCAGTGCCTACAGTTGGACGTACGCCGCCCTGCAACTGCCTTCCGGCGTGGCGCTGGACCGTTTTGGAGTCCGCAGGATCGGTATCATCAGCACATTTCTCTGGAGTGCAGCGTCTTTTTGTGCGGCGGCAGCCAGTGGCTTGGCGACTTTTTTCGTTGCGCGCCTGCTGCTGGGTGTTGGCGAGGCTCCCACGTTTCCTGGCAATGCGAAAGCGGTTGGCTATTGGTTTCCGGCTCGCGAACGCAGCCTGGCCACTGCTTTCTTCGATTCCGCCGCGAAACTTGGTCCCGCCATCGGCGTGCCGTTCGTCGGTCTACTACTGTTGCATTTTGGATGGCGCTGGAGCTTTGCCGCAACTGGCTTTGCCAGCCTCCTGTATTTCGTCCTGTTTTCTTTGCTTTACAGAAATCCCAGCGAAGATAAAGCACTCACCCCCGTCGAGTATCAGTTTATTCTCCAAGGTGGCGCGCAACCCGAGGACGACGCGCAACCGAAACCGGGCGCTTCCCTCAGCTATCTCTTGCGGCAACGCAAGGTGCTTGGCTTGGTGCTGGGCTCGGCGGCGTACAACTACACCTTTTATTTGCTGCTGACCTGGCTGCCCAGCTATCTCTCTTCCGCCCTGCACCTGAACCTTCACGATTCCGTGCTGTACACCAGCGTTCCGTGGATATTTGCCGCGCTCACCGACTTCTTCATTGGAGGTTGGCTGGTGAACAAATTGATTCAGCGGGGATTCGACTCTTCCCGTGTTCGCCAGATCGTGCTGGTGCTGGGAACCGCTTTCGGCTTGGGTATTTTAGGGGCGGCTCAGGCCCGCACTCCGACGACGGCGATTATCTGGATCAGCATTTCTATTGGTGGTCTGGCCGCCGCTGCCCCAGTGGGATGGTCCATACCGTCTCTGATTGCTCCACCGGGCAGTGTGGGTCGTCTCGGGGGCATTTTGAATTTTGGCAATCAATTGTCGGCGATCGCTGCGCCCATCGCCACTGGTTACATCGCCGCGACCACGCATTCGTTCGCGTGGGCCTTCGGAGCCGCCACGGCATTCCTGATGGTCGGCATCGGCGGCTACCTGTTTCTTCTCGGTCGCATCGAGCCCATCGCGGATCCGTCAGCGCATTTGGCCGCACCTGTTCTCAGGTAGCTCGAACCGATGATCGTCGACAACCATCCATCCTTGGCGTACAACGGTGGGGGCACTTATACATTCGAGACAGGTGTCGCGGGAGATCTGAAATGAGAATGGCATTCTGGGTATTATTGTTTATGGGCCTCAGTACCGCGACTATGGACGGGCGCGCCGCCACAGAAAAATCCGCCGCTGGAGTATCAAGCAGCGTATTCGGCAAGTTGCCTGACGGCCGCGAAGCGCACCTTTTCAAACTCACCAACAAATCAGGCATGCAAGTGCTGATCTCCGATTTCGGCGCGACCGTGGTGGCCATCAAGGTACCCGACCGTGAAGGGAAGATCGGCGATGTGGTACTCGGGTACGACACCCTGGAAGGCTACGCTAACGGCACCGCTTATTTCGGCTCGACCGTCGGGCGCTATGCCAATCGCATCGCCGGGGCGAAATTTTCCATCGACGGCAGAGATTACACCCTCACAAAAAACGATGGTCCCAATCATCTGCACGGCGGATTCAACAAAGTTTTATGGGAAGGGCACCTGGCCGCCGGCAAAGACTCCCCGTCGCTGCACTTGCACTACCTGAGCAAAGACGGCGAGGAGGGTTTTCCCGGGAATTTATCGGTTAGTGTGGTATTCACGCTTACCGATTCGAACGAACTGAAAATCGCGTATTCCGCCACGACGGACAAGAAAACGATTCTCAATCTCACCAATCATTCCTATTTTAATCTCGCCGGATCCGGTTCGATTCTCGGTCATGTACTTTCCATACGCGCCGGCCAGTTCACGCCTGTGGATGCGACGTTGATCCCAACCGGAGAGCTCCGCTCCGTGGCCGGAACGCCCTTCGATTTCCGCGATGCCACAGCGATCGGTGCGCGCATCGAGCAAGACGACGAGCAACTAAAATTGGGCCACGGCTACGATCACAACTGGGTTCTGGATGGTGGAGTTGCAGCTCAGCCTCGCTTGGCGGCCACGCTTTACGAACCCAGCTCGGGGCGCGTGCTGGAGACCTTCACCACCGAGCCGGGGCTGCAGGTTTACACCGGCAATTTTTTGAACGGATTGGACCACGGCAAGGAAGGGCATACTTACGACCGCCGCACCGCCGTTTGTCTCGAGACTCAGCACTATCCCGACACTCCCAACCATGCGGATTTTCCGACCGCCATACTTGAGCCCGGCAAGCAATTTCACTCCGTGACAATTTACAAATTCTCCACGAAAAAATAGTTACTTCGGATTACCCGATGTGATGCCGGTTCGTTGGGCGCCCAGCGCCAGCAGAACATTCTTTCCGGCTCTAGCAGCAGCGCTCCCCACCAGATATTGGTGCAAAAGAGAGCTATTCCGGACGGCGTTCAGTTGCCGCATTTGAGCATCGACCTTACAATGAGTTCGCAGCATACGCACGGGATGTTTTTGTCTCGGAACGATTGACCGTCGGTCTCGGTCGACGCCCGTCAGGAGTCTATGCACTCACGCAAGTATAGAATTCCCATTTATTTGCCGGCTTACATTTTTCTTCTCGTTTCATCGGCTACCCACGCGCAGCAAACCACGCAACGTTCAACCACACCCGACGCACTCACTGTCGAGCGTATTTTTTCCGAGCCCAGTCTCAGCGGCCATGCTCTTCGCGCAATCGCGTGGACTCCGGACGGCAAGCGCGTGAGCTTTCTCGAAGCAAGAACTCCGCCCGTTGATACGCCTGCTGTCGCTGCTCGCAACGAACACGAACCAAAACCTAAACCTAAAAAAGAAATTAACGCCGATCTTTGGATTGTAGATTGCGCTTCCGGCGACCGACGCGTGCTGGTCTCCGGAGATCGTCTAACATCCATGCTTCCGGAAAATTCTTCTGCGCCTACGCAAGCGACGGGCCTGGGACGGCACGCTCCACCCGATTATCAATGGGCTCCCGATGGAAGCGCTCTGCTCTTCCAAGGCCCGACCGCTCTGGTGTGGTTTGACTTGAAATCGCAGTCGCCGCGCACTTTGGTTGCGGGCAAAGCAGTCTCGCCGACCCAAAGATTTCGCCGGACGGTAAGTTTGTAAGCTTTGTTCGCGATCATAATCTTTGGCTGCTCAATATTGCCGATGGCAAAGAGCGCGCGCTTACCACCGGGGGAACGGAAGAAGTTCGCAAAGGCGAGTTGGACTGGGTGTATCCGGAAGAGTTGGACTTCAAGACCGCTTACTGGTGGGCGCCGGATTCCTCCGCCGTTGCGTATCTCGAAATGGACGAACGCAAAGTCGAACAATATCCGCTGGTCGATTTTGCTTCCTTCGATGGCGAAGCGGAGATGGAGCGCTATCCACCGGCTGGTGGCGCCAATCCCGTTGTTCACGTGTTCGTTATTTCCTAGCCGGGGCGCCTCCCCGCCCAAGCAAATGGATACTGGCTCCGAAACGGATCTATATTTTCCGCGAGTGAATTGGCTGCCGGATTCAAAGCATCTCGCCATTCAGCGCTTGAATCGCGCCCAGACCGATCTGGACCTGATGATTGCCGAAAGCACGACGGGGGAGTCGCGTATTGCTCTCACGGAAAAAGATCAGTATTGGATCAACGTAAGCGATGATCTGAGATTTTTGCAGGACGGAAAACGTTTCCTGTGGTCCAGCGAACGAACCGGTTACCGTCATCTTTATATTTACAATTTGGAGGGCAAAGAAACTCGCGCAGCTTACCAAAGGCGATTGGGAAGTCTCGGCATTGAATGCCGTGGACGAGAAAGATGGATCGGTGTATTTCACGGCTACAGAAAAATCCCCTATGGAGCGCCAGCTTTATCGAGTTGGGCTGGACGGTCCGGATTTACGCGGGTCACGAAGGAGCCGGGAACTCACGCGGTGAATTTCCCAGGCGGGTTCTCCGGTGACGTCAGCCCCGCTGCAAGCATTCGTTATCCGCGTTCATCGATACCTATTCGAACGCCATGAATCCTCCGCGTCAGGATTTGCTGCGCCCTGACGGTTCACGCATCGCGGTCCTTAACGAAAATAAAGTTGCGGAACTCGCGCGCTATCATCTCTCGCCGATGGAATTTCTGCAGGTCAAGATCGCACGACGGGGTGATGCTCAACGCCAGCATGATCAAGCCGGCGGATTTCGATCCGCATCGCAAATATCCGGTGTTGGTTTATACCTACGGCGGTCCGCACGCGCAGGTGGTCGTGGATGAATGGGGGCGCTCGACTTTTCTGTGGCATCAATTGATGGCGCAGAAGGGTTACATCGTTTTTTCGCTCGATAATCGCGGCTCGGCAGGACGCGGGCATCTTTTTGAGGAGCCCATTCATTATCGGCTCGGTGCGCAGGAATTGTCAGACCAGCGCGACGGCGCGGCCTATTTGAAATCGCTGCCTTATGTGGACGGCAATCGAATTGGCATCTGGGGATGGAGTTACGGCGGGCACATGACGCTTGCACGCCATGTTTGAAGATCCGGAAGACTTCAAGGTTGGATTCGCCGGCGGCCCGGTGACCGATTGGCATTACTACGATTCAATTTACACCGAGCGCTATCTCGGGTTGTTGCCGGTGAATGAAGAATATTATCAAGCTTCTTCTCCCATCGATAAAGCGAAACAACTTCGAGGGAAATTGCTGATCGCTCACGGCACGGGTGACGATAACGTGCACTTCGCGAACACGCTGGCGCTGATCAATGAATTGATAGAGAACGGAAAATATGTAGAAGTGATGCCATTTCCTGGCCGTGGCCACGGCGTCAGCGATGCTGCCTGCGCGGCGCCTGCTGATGGAAAGGGTGATGCGTTTTTTTCTGGATAATTTGTGAGCGACCCCCCGCTTGACAGTGGGCCACTTGTCAATCGGAATGACGTCTGAAAAGTGGACTAGCTCGGAGCACCATCTCGCGGCTCAGGAAACCGCAAACCGAGTCCCGGCTTTCGGCATCCAACGTTAGTGACGTGATCGGGTCGCACGCAAAACCCTCAGACGTTTCGAGAACAACCCTCTACGATCCGTGATGGCAGTTGCCAGAAAGGTATTTTGTGTCCCATTCGCCCAGTAATGCAGGGTGGGGTAATCCACCATGGCAGATTGATTTCCATGCTGTTAAACGCCGCATTACCGGCCGAAGTGGATTTTGCCATCGTCGGTGGGGGTTTAGTGGCTTGTCCGCAGCCGCTAGGTTGCGCGAATTAGAGCCTGACAAAATCACCGTGGTATTTGAAGCGGACTGCGTCGGCGCAGGGTCCAGCGGCCACACCGGAGGGATGACGTTGGCGGAGTCTGCGGCCGGAGATTTGCCGGGGCTGGGCGATGTACTGAAGGGTTTGCGGAGATCCAAGGAGATTTGAACATCGACTGCGATTACAGTTTGCCCGGCGTATGGGAATTGGGCCGCGCCGGTGTCCAAAAAGATTCGCCCATCCTTGGCAGGATTCCGGAATTCTGGGCGTGGTAAACGACGCTACCAGGAGGCACCGCGACCCGGGCAAGTTAGTTAGCGGTTTGGCGCAGGCTGCGCAGCCGATCAGGCGCCGTCATATTTGAACACGCCGGGTGGAGAAAATTGTCCTACGAGCAGCCACTCGAATTGGAAGTGCTCGGGAAGCGCGTCCGCGCCGGACAAGTGTTGATCGCCACCAACGCGGAATCTTTGGAGCTCAGTGATCTGGCGGCGGCGCGGAGCCAAAATTTACTTTGGCGTTGGCAACTGCTCCGCTGACGGCACGAGCAATTAGCGAGTTCTGGGTCTTTCTCACGCACGAGCCTTTTATACCATGGACTATGCCTTACCTCTGGGGACGTCCGCTTCACGGCAACCAAGTGATATTCGGCAGCGGCCTGGTGCACTTTGAGCATTGGAGCGAATTGCACAATCTGAATATTTCCGACCGGGGAAGCCGCGAGGACTGATGCGCCTGCTGGAGACGCGCGTGCGTTCGCTCCATCCAGCGCTGGCAAAGATTGAATTCACCAACCGGTGGGGCGGTCCGATTTTGATGGCCGACGAAATGACGCCGGTGTTCAGGCGTCATTTAAAAAGTGAAAAAATAATCGTCCTCGGCGGCTACAGTGGCCACGGCGTGGCGCTTTCCGTTTATTTGGGGCGCTGGGCGGCGGACGTCATGGCAGGCCGAAAAGAAATTGCCTCGTGGAATCAGTAAGTAAAGCGGAAGCAAATCACATAGTGAAATAAATCGCGGGAGCCGGAACGCGGTCATGGGTCTGAGTAATTCACTCACTATAATTTCCACGCCGAAAGACAGGTTCGCTGCGTTCGAATAGCGACGGCGCTAGCTTTTGCATTTTTCTTTGGCGTATCTGCTGGCCGCACGCAACACTTGACAGTGAAGCCGTGATCGCCCATCTGAACGCCGTCATAAAGCTGTATCGTAATGCGCACCGCTGGAAATGCAAACCGGCGGCACTCCCAGCGACGTTATTTACCAGGAGAATCAGAAAAAGCCTTACGGCCGAAGTTGTGCGGCTGGCATTTCAAGCCGCCGAGCCGAAGCTGCGGCGATTCGCGGCACGGAGAAAGGCTCCTCACCAAATAGTGCCGGTTCCGGCACCGGGCCGAACTCTGGCCAAAGCTCCGCGCAGACGGAGGCGAGCAACAACGCACGCATCGCTGACGTGCAGTCAAAATCGATGCCTCGACAAACAAATTGCCTCTACTCCCAAGAGTAAGCGCGACGCGCTGACTCGCGCAAAAGCAAGCGCTCAAGGTGAATTGGATCTCGACCAAGCGGTGCACGAGGTCATTCAGAAAAGAACTGCTTTCATGGAAAGTGGCACGGACAGTGCTGTCTGAAGGCCTGGAGGGCCGAATCAATCAGTTAGCTCATTCGGTGCCGGGCGATAATTGCCAGCTGCAAATGATCAGAAAAATATCACACCTGCCAAGCCCGCGGCCCAAACGGATCAAGCCAAGCAGACGCCCACGGGGTTGATTTCGCAAGCGCTTGCGCTCTACGGTGCCATGACCAGTGTTCACGAGATCGATCAACTGAACAATGAAACCGCGCGGGTGCGCCAAATCGGTGAACAATCAGCGCCAGCCGTTGCGTGATGCACTGGTTGCGGACATCAAAAAAGGCCGCGATCTTACCGATCAGGCGTCCTCCGGGCAAAATGCCTCCGGCGTCACCGCAGGAATTTCAGCAGCTGACTGATCATTTCAAGCGCATCTCCGCCGTGGTGCTGCCGCTCAGCCAGGAAATCGTGGTGCTCGATCAGGCTAGCGCGAATCTTGTGGAGTGGCGAACGTCCGATTCTTCGCGAATCGAAGTATGCGGCGCGCGTCTTTATTCGTCCGCGTGTCGGCATGATGCCTTCTGGCTTTGGGCATTGTTCTGGCTTTCTCGGAAGTGTGGCGCCGACTGACCTACAAATATATTCACGATGCCCGTCGCCGGCGCCAATTTCTTTTGCTGCGCCGGTTTGTGATGGGATTTCTTATCGGCTTGGTGTTGATCCTGGGATTTGTGAGCGAATTCAGCTCGTTAGCCACGTTTGCAGGGTTCGTTACAGCCGGTATTGCGGTAGGATTGCAGACCGTACTGTTATCCGTCGCCGCTTATTTTTTGTCATTGGCCGTTACGGAATTCACGTCGGAGACCGCATCAGCGTTTCCGGCGTTACCGGCGACGTGATCGACATCAGCCTGGTGCGACTTTATTTGATGGAGCTTGGCGGGTACCGGCATTGATCTGTTTCCCACCGGGCGCGTGGTGGTGTTTTCGAATTCCGTGTTGTTTCAGGCCACCACTCCTTTATTCAAACAAATTCCCGGCACCGAATATGCGTGGCACGAAGTGGTTTTGAATCTAGTTCCGGCTGGCAATCACAAACTCGCCCAGGATAAATTATTGCAAACTGTTAATTCCGTATCATGAGCAATATCGCGCAAGCATCGAGCGTCAGCATGGCTATATTGAGCGGCGCATCGAAGTGCAGTTGAAAACTCCGAGTCCCTGAAACGCGACTGCAATTCGGCGATACTGGCTTGGAGTTACTGGTGCGCTATCCGGTTGAGATTCGCAATGAATCGGTCACGGACGAGCAGGTTACCCGAAAAGTGTTGGAGAGTGATTCAAAGCGAGCCCGATGTGCAGGCCGGCGAGTTCGGGATCTCCGAAAATTCGAGCGGCAATCAAGGGCTAACTGCTGCGAAGCCGCCGTGCGTCGAAGTTAAATTCATCCCAACACTCGAAGCGGATGACAAAAAATGCGAATGAAAATGCAGGAAGTGACAGAAAAATTCGATCATTGTTACGGGAGAGACTATATCTCGTAACTTTGCTTTCACTTTTATGGCCGCCAGACTCGAAGCGTCCCACCCGCCTCCTAAAGCTTTCACCAGCAACACGCTGGTGGTGAGCCGCTGTCCTTGAATGGTCACCAGTTCTTGCTCGTTGTTTAGCAGATTCTGCTGAGCGGTCACGACATCCAGATAACTCACCAGTCCGCCCGTATATCGATTGGTGGAAATATCCAGGGTGCGCTTGGCGGCGTCAACGGCCTGCTGCTGCGTTTGTTGCGCCTGAATAAATACCGTTAACGCAGTCAAATCGTCCTGCACTTCGCGAAACGCATTCAAGACTGACCCCGATAATTCGCCACATTGGCGTCAAAACCAGCCTGTGCGAACTGCACCTGGGCGCGACGCGCTCCACCGGTAAAAATGCTTTCCGAGACATTCGCGCCCACGGCCCAAAAAATACTCGATAAATTTGCGAGTTTCGCGAAAGATCCGACACCTGCGGGCCCGCAGACGCAAAGAAATCGATGGTCGGATAGTACGCAGCCTTGGCTACGCCAATCTGTGCGTTTGCGGAGGCCATCTGCCGTTCTGCTTCCGCAATGTCTGGCCGCCGTTCCAGCAAATCGGACGGAAGCCCGGCATTCAAGGGGGCGGGGCGGCGGCATTTAACTCTTTCGAAGCCAAATGAAAATCCGGCGCCGGCCTTCCGACCAAAACGGCGATAGCATCTTCGAAATTCTTCCGTTGTTGCTGCCGTAGTTGCGCTTGGGTTTGCGTAGTGCGCAACAGCGTTTCTTCCTGTGCTACGTCCAGGCCGGAAGCCACGCCCCCGTTGTGCCGGGAATTAACCAAATCAAATCCTTTTTGCAGCGCCTGAACCGTGCGATTCAATATGCCGATCTCGCTGTCGAGTTCGCGCAATGAAAAATAATCGCCAGCCAATTCGGAAGTGACAATCAGCCGTACATTTTCCAGATCTGCAGCGCTGGCTTGATAAGCGGCTTCCGCGGATTCGATGCTTCGCCGCCGGCGTCCAAACAGATCGACTTCATATCCGGCTACGAACGGAAGCGCAGAAGGTATTCTGCTGCACCGCTCCCTTACCGGTACTCCAGAACTGGGCCGGTTGCCCGAAAGCTTTGGCGTTCAAGTGTCGGCGTGGTGGAGCTGGGTGTGAGTCCGAGAGTCGGAAATAAGGTGGAGATCTGGATCGGCTGCGGTAGCACGTGCTTGCTCCAACGCGCGCAGAGGACACTTTGATGGTCTGATTGGCGTCATGAGCTTGCTTTTCCAGTCCGCTTAGCTCATCGTCATGAAAAACCGTCCACCACTCGCCTTTTGGTATCAGCGTCCTTTGGCGCGCTTTCGCTCCACGGCTCCTGCAACATCCCAGGTGGCCGGAACCGGGGCGGCCGGACGGTGATAATTTGGCCCGACGGTGCACCCAGTCAGCAGTAATCCTGCCGCAAATAAGATTGCGGCGAAGCTACCGCTGTAATCGCCAACCTCTCGCATGGATTTCTTGAGGGTCATAGTAAAAATGAAACCGTTATTTTGAGAACACTAATTGCCAGCTACTGTTTTTTCGGGGCTGGCTGGCCGTTTTGATTCGCCGCAGGCGTTCCGCTGGGTGGCCGCGTCCCATTTTCCGTCGCATTGCTTTGCCCACTGGAGGCGCCAGTTCCGTCACTGGCAGGCGCGGGAGCGCGGGCTGGGCAATCTGCTTAACGTTGACCTGTACACCGTCATCCAGCGAATCGGCCGGATTGATCACGATCAAATCTGTGGGTTTCAAGCCTTGCAAGACTTCCAGACGTTGTGCCATAGTCCCGGCCGATCATCAAAGGCTGCAAGTGTGTCTTGTGATTGTCGATCGATCACCACGGCGCGCAAATCCTTCCGAGCGGAACAGCAGTGCATTGACCGGGACTTCCAGGCGCGAGCCATTCACTTTTACCTCCAGGTGCACTTGCGCGTACCCCCTGGCAGCAATTGACCAGACTTGTTCGGGACATCCACTTCCGTCAACAGAGTCCGTGTATTTGAGATCGATGGAATCGGCGGTGCGCGCGACTTTGCCGTAGAATTTTTGTCCGGGGAATTGCTCCAATTCCAGATACGCGCCAAGTCCCTGGTCGAATGGCTGGCGCATAGATTTCCGGAACGTTCACAAACACGCGGATGGGATCGGTCTGCGCCAGGCGTGAACAATAACTGGGCCGAACCGCCATTTCCCGCGTTGATCAGGTTGCCGATATCCACGTTGCGCCGGGTGATTACCCCGCTGAACGGCGCATAAATATGCCTGAACGATTCGGTCTCCTGCAGTCTGCGCACATTGGCCTCGGCGGAAAGGGTGTTGGCACTTTTTGCAGCGAGATCGCCGGCAGCATTGTCCGCTTCCTGTTTGGATACGCTATCGGTTTTCAGCAGACCTTCATATCGTGAAGCGGTAATCTGCGAAAGATTTTGATTAGCTTGCGCCGTTCCCAACTCGGCTCGCGATTGCGCCAATTCCTGGTCAATTTCCGGCGTGTCGATGTCCGCGAGAAGTTCGCCTTTGTGCACCCGGCTGCCAATGTCGTGGTACCACTTTTTCAGATAGCCGTTGGTGCGCGCGTAAATCGGCGATTCCACATAGGCCTGCAGCGTGGAAGGCAATACCAAGTCTTCAGAATCTGACTCCGCGATGGGATGAACCACCGATACCGTCGGTACGGCGAGAGTTTCCGTCTCCTTAGCCAGGGCTTTGTATTGCGAGCGGCGCAGTAAAAGAGTGATGCCGCCGACCACCAGCAATAGAAGCGCGAACAACACCAGCACCAGGAAAAGACGGCTGCGTTCGGGTTTCCGCTGAGCTTGCTGCGCCTGCGAGTTGCTCTCTGACCGGCGCACGCTCCGGTGCGGTGCCCTGATCTTTTTGTTCCATTACATCCTGACTCATACTTCGCTCCGCTGCTTTAAGCAATTATTCATTTTATGCTGTTGCCGGCTCTTTCCCATGCGCTTTTCTTTTTTCCAGCCAGCCGTGAATCACGGAAAAAACGCAGGGCACAAAAAACAAGGTTGCAAACGTGGCAAACAGCAATCCTCCAATCACCGCGCGGCCCAGTGGCGCGTTTTGTTCGCCGCCTTCGCCCAGGCCGATGGCCATCGGCACCATGCCGATGATCATGGCGAGCGCGGTCATGATTACGGGGCGCATACGCACAAAACCGGCTTCCACCGCGGCGTCCAGTGGGATTCTTGCCTTCGTCCATCTGCTCGCGCGCAAAAGAAACCATCAAAATACTATTGGCGGTGGCCACGCCCATGCACATGATCGCGCCGGTTAAGCGATGGCACGTTCATCGTCGTATGCGTGATCAACAGCATCCAGCAAATTCCTGCCAGCGCTCCCGGTAATGCCGTGATGATGATGAAAGGATCCAGCCAGGATTGAAAATTTACGACGATCAACAGGTAAGCCAACCCAATAGCTCCCAGCGAGCCCAAATCCCAAGCCGGTGAAGGAAGTCTTCATGGTTTGCACTTGGCCACGAATAATGATGTGGCTGCCCTTGGGCAATTGCTTTTCCATCTCCTTCACGCGTTCTTCGACTTGGTCCGCGACACCGCCGAGATCGCGTCCCTCCACGGAGGAGTAAACGTTTATCATCGGCTGCACATTGTAATGCGAGACCACCGCAGGCCTTGCGGTCGTGGAGGTCGTCACCAGGTTACCCAGAATCTGCGGAGGCAAATTTGCCGTGCTCGCGGTCACCGGAGTGTTCTGCAAAGCTTGATAAGTATCAACGCGGTATTGCGGGGTTTGCACCGCCACGCTGTAGCTGACGCCATTTTTGGGATCGAGCCAGAAGGCCGGGGCGGTCTGAAAGCTGGAGCTCAGGGATACCAGCAAATTCTGCGCCACGTCCTTGGCTTGCAATCCCAAGTTCTGCACGCGCGTGCGCTCGATATCCATGTGCAGCGTGGGTTGATCAAAGGCCTGCTGCACGTGCACGTCGGCGGCTCCGGGAATGTGCCGAAGTTCATTGGCGAGTTTCTCGCCCACTACATAGTTGCCTTGTTGATTGTTGCCGGTGACCTGAATGTCGATAGGCGCGGGCGATCCAAAATTCAAAATTTGCGTGACGATGTCGGCCGGTTGAAAGAAGAATTGCACACCGGGAAAATCCTGCGGCAGTCGTTCGCGCAACTCGTTGATGTACGTCGAAGTCGGCTTCTGGCGTTTGGGTTTGAGTTGCACCAGAATTTCCGCCATCAGACAGTGCCGAAGGTTCCTGCGTTGCTGTAGCTCAGATTAATTCCGCTGTAAGGCACGCCGAGATTATCCAGAAGGGTTTCGACTTCGCCCTGCGGAATTGTTTGCCGGATAACGCCGTCGACTTGGTCGGCAAGCCGCGCGGTTTCCTCGATGCGCAGCCCGGTGCGCGCGCGGAAGTGCAGGCGAATTTGCCCGGCGTCCACGGAAGGGAAGAAGTCGCGGCCAAGCACGAACACCAGCAAGGTGGAAACACGCAGAAAGCCAGGAAGCACCGGCGAACAAAATCGGAGTGGCCAGCGCGGATCGCAGCGCATCGCGATATCGTTCGCGCATGCGTTCGAAAGCGTGTTCAAACTTCTGCTGATAGCGGCGCAGAAACCCTTGTTTCTCGCCTTCGGTACGTGCTCGTCCGCGGCACTCAGAAGGTACATGGCCATCGTTGGTACGATCGTGCGCGACCACATGTAAGACGCGAGCATCGCGAAAATCACCGCTTCGGCCAGTGGCACGAACAGAAACTTGGCTACGCCCGAAAGAAAAAACATGGGAATAAACACGATGCAAATACACAACGTGGAAACAAACGCCGGCACCGCGATTTGCTGAGCGCCGTCCAGAATGGCTTGCACCGTTTCCTTGCCCATGGCCAGGTTGCGGTTGATGTTCTCGATTTCAACGGTGGCGTCGTCGACCAGGATGCCGACGGCCAAGGCCAGGCCGCCAAGCGTCATGATATTGATCGTTTCGCCCAGCGCGCTCAGACACAGCACGCTGACCAGAATGGACAAAGGGATGGAGGCGGCGATGATTAGCGTGCTCTTCCAGTTGCCCAAAAATACCAAAATCATAAACGCGGTAAGGCACGCGGCGATCACCGCTTCGCGCAGGACTCCGTAGATGGAAGCTCGCACGAAAAGTGACTGGTCGAAGAGCATGGCGATGTGCACGCCTTCGGGAATGGAGCCGGCGTAGTCTTGAATGGATTTTTTGACGCGGCTCACGATGTCCAGCGTGGATGCCGACCCGGTTTTATATACCGCCATCAGAACACCGCGCTGCCCATTGGCGCGCACGATATTGGTTTGCGGCGAAAATCCATCGCGGATATGCGCTACATCGCGCATGTAAATTGTCGAGCCATTCACCGTTTTGACTGGCAGGTCGTTCAAGCCCGCCACCGTTTGCGGGCTTCCGTTCATTTCCACCGTGTATTCCAGGGATCCAAGCTTTACTGTGCCGGTGGGAAGAATCAGGTTTTGTGCGTTGACGGCATTCACAATATCCGTCGGCGGCGAGCCCCTTGGATTGCAGCGTAGCGGTATCCAGGTCGACGGAAATCTGGCGTTGTTTTCCACCATAAGGGAAGGGCAGAGCCGCGCCTTGCACGGTGGCCAACTGTGTCCGTATAAAGTTATTTCCGAAGTCGAACAGACGCTTGCTCGCTCAGATTGATCACTGGTCAAACCAATTTGAATGACCGGCACGGTGGAAGCCGAATAGATGGCCACCAGACGGAGGAGTAGTGCCAGGGGGCAGTGTGCGCAAAATGGTCTGCACGATGGCCGTCGTTTGAGCGAGCGCCGTTTGGATGTTGGCTTTCGGCTGGAAGTAAATCTTTACTACCGCGATTCCGTTCAACGATTGCGATTCGAGATGCTCCACATCGTTTACTAGCGTGGTGACGGCGCGCTCCGAGTTGGAGGTGATGCGCTGCTCCATCTCCTGCGGCTGAAGACCGGTGTAATTCCAGACCAGGCTGATGACAGGAATATCGATGTTCGGGAAAAATGTCGGTGGGCGTGCGCATGAGCACCACTGGTGTCAGAAAGAATGATCACCATGGCCATCACGATGAAGGTATAGGGACGTGAAAGCGCTAATCGAACAATCCACATGCTAGTTTAGATTTCCTCAAATGGGATCAGCCTGCCCACCGACATATCCTGCCAGCAAATATCTGGGCATCCGCTTCTTCTTAGATTCGCGAACCCCTTGTTTTGGGTACGCTGTCGCCTCCAAGGCTGACGGAGATTCTGCGGATGTACCTACAGCCACAGCTTAGAAGCCCCAATTAAAATAAAAGTTGATTACTATGTCATTTGGATGCCCGTGCCGCCACCTTTGTTGTGGATGTTCTCAGCATTTGCGGAACGTTTTTCCAATTTATAAAAGTGATTTTTTGATTACTGAGACGCGGACCGGCCGCCTGGCCCTGAGTCATCACAAAGTGTCCCACGCCAAAAAGTTGCCGATTCCGAACCGATCGTCCTGTCAGCGTTTGCGAAATGCCTACGAAATCAATCATCGGCTCGTTTGCCCAATATTGCTTGAAATACTTTCTGCTTGCGGCTTAAACCCGCCCCACCAGCGTTTGCGGATCCCGCTCTCATTCGCAGGTTCGTGTGTGAAGCTCTTTCTTTCTAGCGTCAATCTATGGATCGAACTCCGACACTGGCCGGAAACGTCCAGCATAGTGAGCGAGGGTTGACACGCTAGCCCGGCAAACATAATTGTACTCGCTGGATTAATCTGGAAGGGAACGCGCCGATTCAGGAGTCTTCCTGAGTTCAGGGGCTACGTCAATTCTCGGACGCTGGCGAAAAGTTGAAGCGGCAGTCTACCGCTAGCGGGTTAATCGCGAAAGATAAAATTCAGCTTGACACCGGACACTTGAATAATGTCCCCGTCCTTCAACAAAACCTGCCCGCTGACCGCCGCGCCGTTGACGGTAGGAACTTTCTCGCCCGAGCCCACATAGAATCCGTCGTCGCGCTGGTTTATCTGAGCCGCCATTTTGGGCTTGAACCAGCCGCGCAGCCGGACCGTAGCCAGATCCGATTTTCCGATCACTGTCAGTTTGCTGGTTAGGGTGTATTCCTTGCGGTCCGTTTTGCCGCCTAGCACCATCAGCGTCGGGACCTTCAATCGCCCGGAAGCGAATTGTGTGCGCTCCCCCATGGCCGCGGCTTGCTGCAGCATTTCGCGGCGCACTTTAGTATCCAGCACCATCGTTTCGTTGATCCGCGGCGCGGTGGTCTTGTCGCCCCGCATCGTGAGCTACGGGAATTTCTCCCTCGGCATCCACCTTGATGTGATGTTTGCCGATGTGAATGGAATCTCCATCGTGCAAGAGTGGCGCGTTCCACGCGCAACTCGTTGACGAAGGTGCCGTTAAGGCTGTCGAGGTCTTCCACAACCAATCGGCCGGCCTCCGCATAGACCCGCGCGTGATAATTCGAAACCGCCAGGTTATCGACCGGCAGAGTCATTGTCGGGAGATCGCCCGATGCCCACCGGCCGCGCCCCAAGGGCACTTCCTTCACGGTTTTTTCTTCGAACATCAGTGTCAGTTTCGGCATTTCACAATCCTCCTGCAGAGCCGTTCCCGCCGCTCGCATTTTTCTGCGCCCCGCGGCGCAACCACGAAAGCCAACCTTTTTCTTCCGGTTCCATGCGGATCACAATCACCGTTACGTTGTCGGCGCCGCCATTCTCATTGGCCAGCTCCACCAATCTTTCCGCGGCCTTCACCGGATCGGGCTCTGCTTGTAGCGTTCCCGCGATCTCCGGCTCAGTAACCATGCGTGTCAGACCGTCCGAGCACAGTCAGCAAGACGTCGCGCGGAAACAGCGTATGTTCTTCGGCATCAATTTCGACTTCTGCCTGCGTTCCCAAGGCGCGCAACAGGACACTCTGCATCTCGCTGTGTTCCGCTTCCGCGGCGGTCAAAATGCCGCGGCGAACTTGTTCCGCCACCAGCGAATGATCGCTGGTGAGTTGCTGCAGGGCTCCGGTCCGCAGCAGGTATACCCGGCTGTCGCCCACGTGCACGACGCTGAGTTTTTCTTCGTTGATCCATGCCGCCGTCAACGTGGCGCCCATGCCTTGTTGTTCGGGGTGCGCTTCGGCGATTCGAAAATCTTTTTGTTGGCCAGATGCGCGGCATTAAAAAGCTTGCCTGGTTTTCTCGCTCCAGCCCGGCTTGACCGTTTATCCACCGCTGCCACGGAATCTTTCTGCTCATCCATGCAGCTCTTCACCACTGTCTCCACGGCCATGGCACTGGCGATTTCGCCGTGAGCTTCTCCGCCCATGCCGTCGGAAATCACGAACAGGCTCGAGTGCTTCCACAATGCGAAAACAATCTTCATTGTTCTCGCGCTGTTGTCCGACGTCGCTTTTGCCGCCACTTAAAATGCGCACAATACCCCTTTTCCAGATGTCCCGGTTCCAACCTGCGGTCGCGGGCGACACCCGGAGCGAGCCGGGAACTGCTAACCCCTGCTCACACGCTAACAGGAATCTGCCCCGCAGAAATGCTCTGAACCCTATCAATTAGCAGTGGTTTAGCAACAGGCAGTCCAGGCTGAACCGTGCAAATCCCCTACGCCCGCGCTCCGCAAATCCTCTACAATCGCTCCATGCTATCGCTTGAACGTGCCCTCTTGTCGACGGCGTTTTATGCCAGCCTTTTCTTTGACCTCCACGCAGGGACAGCAACCGCCTCCACAGCCTGCGGGCGCGCGAATTCTGTTGCTGCCCCGCCGAGTTGTTTCGGGGGAGCGGGCGACCTTGGCGGTGCTGGATGTGAACGGACGGTTAACTCCAGGCGTACAGTGAATTTTCCAATGGCGATCGCTTGACCACCGATCAATCGGGGCGTGCTTTGTTCGTTGCGGCTCTTAATCCTGGAGTAATTTTTGGCTCCATCGCGGGGCGGCCGGGACGCGTGGCCACTACCATAGTTGCGCCCACGCGAGCGGATCTTTCGCAAGCGGAGATAAATGTCGGTGCCGCGCATCGTTTCGCTTAGCGATCGCTTTCGACATCTTCGGTTCCGGCTTTTGCGGCGATGCCGACGCCAACAGCGTGACCATCGGCGGGCAGGCCGGCGATTGTTCTGGCTGCTTCGCCTACCGCACTGGTCCTGTTGCCGCCGCCTGATCTGGAACCGGGCATCGCTGCCGTTCAAAATCACCTGCGGAAAAAATGTTTTCCCCGTGTTCTCCATGATTTTCCTGGGTTGGAACTTGCATGCCGACACTTCCGCTCTCGCTGCCGGCGAACACCGCAGGCTCACGGTCGGCGTAACCGGCACCACCGGCTAAAATCGCGCTCGAAGCTAAAAATCTCGCTCCATCTGTCGCTGAATTAGTGGGCGGCGATACAGTACGCCGCGTATCTTCTGGAGGCGCGGAAAACACCGTGCGCTTCGATGTGGTCGGCCGTCATCACGGAAGTTTTATCGTTTCCATTCGGCTCGTGCCCACCGCGACCCGCCCCGCGCCCTAAGGCGTTGTTATCGGAATGAGTACCCGATGATTTCTTCGGGACAAGCACCACGCACGAAATCCACGGCGGAACTCCAGCTCCCAATTCGATCTCGCCAGCTATGCGCTTTTCTTGGCGACCGCAGAGGCGGTAATTTTCGTGGAATCCATGGGCAGCGCCAACGTGCCTTGCACTTCCAGCGCGGCTTGCGTGGAACTGGTGCCCAGCAAATTGTCCAGGGTGTTTTGTGTTTTTTCCAGGCGCTTATCCGCGTCGTTATAGCATTGCTGCGAATTTTTGATGTGCGTGCCGAGCTTCTCGAAGACGTCGGTGAACGTTTCCATCTGTTTATGCATTCCGGACAGGCTGGCGAAAATCCGCGTGGCATTTTCTTCAATCTGCATGCCCCGCAGGCCCATGGCAATCACGCACAGGTGCGCATACAGGGTGTTCGGCGAAACTGCGATTACTTTTTTGCTGCGGCAATAGCTATCCAGCTGCTGGCCCTTACTATCCGCCAGCATCAACAGTTCGTAGTAAACGCTCTCCGACGGCACGAACATCAGCGCCATGTCCAATGTCCCTTCACCGGGCACGATGTACTTCTTAGCGATCGAATCAGTATGCCCTTTCACGGCGCTGGCAAAGGTGCGTCGCGCTTCATCGCCATCTGTGGAGATTCGGCGGTACGCATCGAGTGGGAATTTCGAGTCGATGCACATCAGTTTTCCGTCGCGCAGAAAAATCACGGCGTCCGCGGTTTCGCCGGAAGAAAAGCGATGCTGGGTAGAGAATTGCGACGGCGGCAGGCAATCCTCCAGTAGCCGCTCCAGCGTCACTTCACCCAGGATGCCGCGGCTTTTCGCACCGCCCAGAATATCTTCCAGCGACTTGGTCGCCGTGGACACGTTTCGGCTCAGTTCCTGGAATTCGCCCAGCTGTTTCTGGATCTGCCCCATCTGTTCACGCGTGTTTCTTAGTTCCGTCGCGATGGCCGTCTGTCCCTGGGTGGCAATCTGAGCGGAATTAGAGACTCCATCCTGCAACGCTTTTGTCACACTCTCGAGTCGCTGGGAAACGCTTTGCCCGATGGTTGCGATTTGACCAGTGCTCAAGGCCTGCGCGGTGGCTATAGTCTGTAGATCTCGGCGCAGTTCGCTCATCTGCGTCTCGATTGCACCCTCCTTCTTGTGGCCGTCCGCGCCGTAAAGTAACACCCAAATCACCACTGCAACCGCCAAAATTGCCATCGTGACCGCGACGACTGTCATGCCTTCTCCGGTGTTCTCGAGTGTTAACTATGGGTAACGTGTGTACTGATTTTATAGCATGGAGGGCGAAGCGAAAGCGAATAGAAGAGTGCACCGAAATACATCTCGAGGGCTGCGCAGCCTTCACCTCTCGGGCGGCCCACCTTACCAGCCTATCGTTTTACAAGCTATTATCGGCCTTTCATATCTCTGGCTTCTGTACCGGTTACGGGGGTTCCCACCGTCGCCGCAATCGTCGCTCGCGCCGCTGCGCGTTTCTCGGTCAAGATTTTCATTGCGATGGCCACAGAAATCACGAAGGCGGTGGCAAAATTGGTGATAATCACGGCTCGAGCGTGCATTAGCACGCCGTAGAAGAACCACAAAATAGCTCCAATCCAATATAGCGCCAGCATCCCATACGATAGATCGCGCCCGCCCTGCCGCCATATCTTAAAAAGCTGGGGAACAAAGGCGAAGGTCGTGCACAACCCGGCCAATGTCCCGAGCACGGTGATGGATATTTCTGCGGACATTCCCACTCCGTCTTGATTTTGCCTGCTGGTCGTAGATTAACAGCGGTAAGTGAGCGAGGAATGAACGTCCTTTTCACAGAGACTTATAGAGTAAGGGTCGCCACTCTTGAACACCGGCTCGGGCTGAGAGCATTGATAGCCCAACACGGCCCATTGAAAGTATGAACCTCAGCTAGAGAAAGCAATCGTGAGAAGGATTTGACTCGCGAAGAATCCGTGAATGGCCGTTGCGCAGCCGCTGCGATATCAATGAATCGAAATGCGGCCGACGGGCGGATCTGTCATCCCAATGTCTGACCGCATCTCGTTGAGATGTTCTTTGGCGCAAAAGAATGCCGATAAACCAAGAAGCCCCAATATGGTAAAGAGTCCCGCCAAGGCTAGCAACATTGGGCACCTCGCTGAGCGCAATTTATGCGCAAGCTATATACGCTCAAGGCCACCGTTTGCGTCTATACCGTGAATCCTTCATAGGCGGGTGGGTGTAGGTCTGCAGATAAAAGTGACCCAGTCTGGGCAGCTGTTGCCCGTCGACGGTAATCTGGTAAATATTTGCGCGGATCTATTGCGCCGGGTTTAATCCGAGAGCTTGCGCAATACCAGCTTGCGCAATTTTGTTCGATCTTCATCTTTCATATGCACGAACTCTACTCCACCACCGCCTGGAGCAGTGTTGCGTACCACTGCGGTGCAGTGAATGGTTCGTAAGCCAGAGCGCACTTGCAATTTCAAAGAGTCCCCGACAGCAAATTTCTGCGGTCCCTCCAGATAGGCCCCGCCCAGGCTGATCGTTCTGACCTGGGCTAGACTGGCGTGTGCGCCACTGGCCGGAGAGCCGATTTGTGCGCGCAAAGGGGCTTCAAGTGGCACGCGCATATACCGCCGCGGGGCCGGATATAGAGTCGTGTTAGCGGTCGGAGCGTCGAAAGTCGCCCGCACTGAAGCTGAGGCCGGTTGATCTTGTATCACCGCCAACGCGTCTTGCGCAGCCGCGCGGAGCCCGGCCGGTTCTGCGAAGGCAATTCCGTTGCGCCGTTCCGCCAGTCGGTGGAGTACTTCAATCGCTTCTATTGCGCGCAGTCGTCCCAAAGCCTCGATAGCCTTGATGCGCACGAATTGTTCTCGCAGGATGGCATGCTGGCCTGAAGCAACCTCTATCAAATGCGGTATGGCGGTTCGCTCTCCTGCCAGCCCAATCTGGTCAATCATCATTGGCACCACCAGCGGATGCGCACTTGCCAACAACGTTGAAAATACAAATGCCGCGGTCTGCGCGCTGGAGGCATTCGCGGGCCGCGATAACTCGCTGACCGCCAAATCCTGCATGTTCCACTCCCAGCTTGGTAGTGCGCGGCTTAATCCTCGCAACAATCTATCAGGATCGGTAGCCGCCAGCAATTTGATCGCAGCCGTCACCCGCTGCGCGCCGCGCCTCATACAATCGCGTCTCCAACACGCTTAAAGCTGGTTGACCGATCGCGCGCAACAACCGCGCCATCGACGCCAGCATCTCCGTGCCACGTGGTTCACCCAGCAGCGTGGTGAGCCGATCCAGTAATCTATCTGGGTCCCGCACTAGCAGCCGCGGCAGCACCGGATCCAGTGCCCGGTTTGCCAGCGCAGCGTCCACCAGCAAAACCCAGCGGTCTTGCGCCACCAGTCGCTTCGCGATCATTGGCAGATTGACTTGGTCCCGTTCACGCTCTTGCGGCGCTTCCTCCAGGGACAGCAGGATGGCCTCGAATCCTTCATAGTCTGCGCGTGCGGCCGCCACCCGGCTGAGCCATTCCAGAAATGCGGTGAGCGAAGTGGCCGTCTGCGAATTACGCTCCGTAACCAACGCCAGCAACGCGCCGAGGCTCAAATCTTCCGGCAATTGATTGGGCCATAATGATTCAATGATTGGGCACAACTCCATCAGCCCCGCCGCTACCGCTTGCCGCGCCTTCGCATCCTCTTGGTCAAGGCGCCTGGCATAGTTCAAGAGAATGTGTCGCGCTTCGCGGCGTGGAGCATCCGCACCCGCATCCGCCAGGTTCCCCAGGGTTTGACGCAAGGCCACTACCGGCAAACACCAAAGATCCGGTCCACGCAGCACCATCGCTTTTTCGCGCGGAGGCAGTTCCAGCCAGAATCGCGTCATTATCTTTTCGCGATAATTCTCGGTCGCCCAACTGGCGGCCAACCCTGAATAATTTTCAGCGAGATCGTCGCTGGAGAACTTGCCCGCCGCAATCAACACTCCGGCCAAATGTTCGAACGTTGGCCGCACCATCAGCGGGGTTAGGGTGCCGGCCGCGAACTCCGCCACCAGATGCTCGAAAATCATTTCTTCGGAGAGCCGCAAAAAGTACGTCTGCGGCGCCTCGCCGTCCTCCGGAGAATATTGCGAGATCGCGCTCAGCAGCAGCCGAACGGTATCGTGCTGCGCTTCGTCCATCGCTGCATGAATAGCGCGCGCGCCTTCCTCAGCAGAAAGCTCACGCCTGCTTTCCAGCGGCACCGAGAGGCGCGCCAGTAATCCCAGGCTGGCCACCAGATCATCCAGATGCGGTACGGGGATGGGGTCTTCAAGGTTTGCGCGTTGCGTATTCCCGCCGTATGCCACCAAAGTCGCGATCAAACTAACCAAAAGCGTGTCTACTTTGCGATCCACTTGGGTATTTATGAGAATCCCTTTCACTTCGCGCTCCGCCAGGTGCGTACGCCACCACTCGTCGCGGTGCGCTTTGGTTTCGCCTTTCCAGCCTTTCCCGGGCGTCTGACCGGGGCCGACGGTAAGCAATGATACCTTGATGAGCTCCGCTAGTACGTCCAGTTCCTCGAGCTTCAAATTTTTGGAGAAGCTGACTTGCCGAATCCCCGCCTGCAGCAGGGTGCTGGAAAGTGCCTGCATTTCGCCGCGGGCGTCCGGCAGGTACGCACTGCTCGCCGGCAATATCGCCAGGCCGTCACGTTTCACTAACACTTCGAATGTCCCGGTCAGAACCAGGTTATGAAACGAATCGTAAGCCTTCCCTAATGTGGCCATGCGGCGTGGATGCTGCTTGTTGTAAAGCCGTTCACACCGCAACAGTAGGTGAAAATCCAGCAGTGCACGGTAAGCAAATACGGTTTTGCTCTCATCCGCAGTCGCCGGTTGAGTTTTGGCCTGATTCCTGGGCGCACGCGAGGAAATGCGAGTTGGGCCGGTGGCCCCCTGCGCCTCGCTCCGACGTCCCTCGGTAGATGGCAAAGCTTTACTCACCAGCGTTCCTCGACATTGCAGATCGCATATGAATTCGCGGTCGCACAGACGATCCCTCATATTCTGCTGCACGCGTTCATCCGCGAGTCGAATCGCTAAGCCCTTTGCCTGGATACCAAAACCACGTAGGTGATGGCTAAATAACAGGCCAATGTTACAAAAAGTTACATTTTGCGCTAGGCCACGGACGTTGCCGCCACGACCAAGGCGCGTGCCAGGTGTTTGATCGAGGTGATCGAGGTAACGTTTAATTTACAAAGATTTCAGACAGGAGGGCGTCTCACAGGGCGTGGAGCAGTCCCAAAATGGAATCTACTTAAGGGTTACAACGATTTGCGAGTCCGGATAAACCCCAGCGGGAATTCCCGCTGCGATGTTCTCTCCCTGGGTCCGCAGTTCAATGCGCAAGGTCTTCTTCTTTTTTGCCTTGAACTCTGCGCTCACAATATTCGATGTCTTTCGATTCGCGCCGACGCCCGCGATCACTCTAAATTCTGGCAGCCCTGGCGGTACATACAGGTCGTCGAACACGTTTTGATTGTTGTTTCCGCCCCGCTCGAAGTATATCTTCCCACCCATTTCCACCGTGAACGCCACGTTCTCCGGGAAATGAGCGGCGTCGATTTTTAGCTTGGAGTTGCTATTGGGGTCGAGTTGCCGCGGGTCAAAATCCACTCGCGGGGGAGCAGGCAACGCCGTTAACAAGCTCTTAGAAGGAACTTCCGCAGGTTTGCCTCCCATCCGGGCCGATGGCGCTTCGGGACTTTCTTTGCGCGTCTCGCGCTTCGCCCGACTCGAATTTCTGGCCACTTTCGGCACTGGCGTGACGGAATCCGGCGCGGTCGCCGGTTGTTCCGAAGGGTCCACATTCAGCAGCGTAGCCACCCGCTCCCGATGCGTGTAACCGTACCACCCACCAGCAAGCAGTACCGCGGCAAACAACACCGCCAAAGTTGTCGCCATGGCATGCTTGGATTTTTCCATTGGCTGCTGCGTCGCGGGATGCACAGGTTTCAGTCTGGCGGCGGATTGCTGAATGCCGTGGACCGTGGGCTTCGCTCCGGGATGGGAGTCCAAAGTCACGTCCGTGTTGTTGTTATCCACATGCCCTGCAAACGCGGTTGGGACGGCACCATGCAGCTCCGCGGCGCTGTGTCCTGCACGCAGCGCGATGAGATCGTGCGCCAAATCCTCCCCGCTGGCGTAACGGTCCGAGGGAGCTTTCGCCAGGCACCGCAAAATAATTTCGTCGAACGCGGAAGGTACCGCAGGATTCAATTTCCGAGGCGGCACCGGCTCGGTGTGTACTACCTTGTAGGAAACCGCCGTCACTGTTTCACCGGGGAACGCATGTTCTCCCGTTGCCATCCAGTACAAAATGACCCCCAGGGAAAAAAGATCGCTGCGCCCGTCAATTGGAGCACCCGTAAATTGTTCTGGAGGCATAAATGCGGGCGTCCCAAGCATCTGCCCGGTGGTCGTAAGTTCCGCGGCTCCCAGTTTGGCCACCCCAAAATCGGTAATCTTGGGCCGTTCAATCCCGTACTTTTCTTTGGAGGTCAGCAAAATATTTGCCGGCTTGATATCCCGGTGAATCACCCCATTCTTGTGCGCGTATCCCAAAGCTTCGGCGATCTGTTGCCCTATTTCGCACACCCGTTCGAATGTAAACCGCTCGCCGCCTTTAGTCGCGTCCGCAAGCGTTCGCCCTTCGATGTACTCCATGACCAGGTACGGAATCCCGTTATGCTCCCCCACGTCGAACACCGTAACGATTCCTGGATGCGCCAAGCCTCCAGCAGAACGTGCCTCGCGATAAAATCGTTGCCGGAATTCGTCAGCTTGCGGACCGCTGAGCGCTGAGGAGTGAATGGTTTTTAGCGCCACGACCCGGTCCATCGCGGGATCTCGCGCGACGTACACCGCGCCCATGGCTCCGCGGCCCTTCTCTTCGATAATTTCGTAGCGTCCGATTTTTTCTGCTTCAATCATTTCAAAAATATCGCCGTAAAACGTACTTTAGCATGCCCGACGCGCTCTGAAGGTGCGGTCCACGTAGCTGTGCGGCACTTGCCAAGCTTCCGCTTTGACCTTACTTGCTACTCCGCAAATGCCACGGTAGATCTTCAATCTCCAGCGACGCGTATTTCAGAGCGGCTCCAGGCGGCGACCAAACTACGGTCGTTATGCCTTGCGCCGCTTCGCCTTCAGAAGATCGATTGTACCTGCGTTGACTTGCTTTCCATCGCACCCTAACATGGTCGGCAATGTCGGATGTTCTGTCACCGGATAGCCGAACCGTTTCCCGATGACCCCTACTAAAAGCACATTTGCCGCTATCGCGATTGCGGTGCTGGGCGGATGCATTTTTTTCTTTTATCCAAGGCAAGCCGGCCAGCCACCTGAAGGACCGCCTCAGCCCCACAAAGTAACGCTCAAGTGGGATAAGGCTGCCCGGGCCACCGGCTACAACGTTTATCGCCGCCCCTATCTCACCAGTGGTTACGTAAAACTTGGCGCTTCAACAACCACGACTTACGAAGATGCTTCCGTCCAGTCTGCCAAACGGTATTGCTACCAGGTTACCGCGGTCGATTCCAAAACTCGCGAAAGCGCTCCTTCACGCGAATGCTGCATAACAGTTCCGCGCCCTTGATTAGCACAACATGATTAGAATTTTTTCTGGTGATGACGAAGTGGACCTCTGCTGCGCCTTGGTCTGAGTTGGAAACCAAAGCGGCTGATGTAGCCGTTCCGACCCGCGTGTTAAACTGACATAGCTTGGGGCCGTAGCTCAGATGGATAGAGCGAGGGGTTCCTAACCTCTAGGTCGGGAGTTCAAGCCTCCCCGGCCCCACCAGTTCAGCCCGTTCTCTCCTGGCGTTTTGAACTTCCCCAGAATCGATCGTAAACCCAGAATGGTTAAGCCGTAGCCGCTTTCGAAAGAGGGACTTGCCGTTCCACTCCGGCATCTACGGTGTGCGGCTCAGACTTCAACATCTGCGTGATTCCCAGCCCGACACACAACATAATCCACGGCATCTGGGCAAAGTGGTACCGCGCATTCCCAGCATAAACAAGGTAAATGAGCGTGAAGTACGCGGTTATGAACAAACCAATCCGGTATCCGGGAATTTTGCTGACCAAGATCCCAGGAATTGACACCAAGAATAAAATCATGATGGCAACGTAATAAAGTTCACCAAGGATTCGAAGTGCCAGGTAACCAAAATTCAGCACGTTGCTACGATCTTTCAGCATGCCCATCGTGTAATAAAAACCGTCCACATCCGACTTATAAGTAGCCACGAATTTCCGCGGCCACAGCAGCAGATCCTTACCTGGATTGTGGATGATGAAAGCGAGAGCCACCTGTCTGGCTTTCTCGTCACGAGCTAGTTCCTTAACTCCAAAAATTTGGTCCTCGTTTTGCCCGTATTCCCCAATTAGCGATCTGACATTTTCGTCCCAGATGTGATTTCCGGTTGCGTACGGGTTGTTTCCGATCAGTAACACGATCCCCCCATTGGTCGACAGTAAAGGCTTGCCGAATATCCGGTAATTCCGCGCCATCCACGGCGCTACCGTCAGCAGCAAGGTTGCGTAAATTACAATCGCGGCCCGGAGCACAAATCCCTTTTTTCTCCAGAGAAATACCAGAAGAAAAAGGGCCGGTATGAACACAGCCTGCGGTTTCGTCAAAACTGCGAGACCCCATGCCAGTCCAGCCAGAAAGAACCATTTCATTCGTCCTTCGGCGTAGACAAACAAGACCGCCCCAAGCAAAGTCAAAAATTGGAAGAGAATTTCCGTGGAGAGCAACGATGTATAGGCAATCTGGTTAGGATAAAACGCCAGCAAGGCGAGCGTGACCCTTCCAGCGGTTTCCGACAAAACACTTTCTTAGCGATTAGATAAGCCATCCACATCGTCGCGGCGAAAAAGACGACGTTTGCCAATTTACCCAGGAACTGTATGGGGCCGAAGACTCGAAATAATCCGCCCAGGAGCAACGGGTAACCTGCTGGCCAATAAGCTGTCAGGTGTCCGTTGACTGCGTATCCCCTGCCGCCCGCAATTTCCACCGCACGCTCGTAATACCAGCGAAAATCGCTCACCTGTTCGGCATTCACCAGCAGTATCCACGCCAACCTCAAAAAAATGGCCGCACCCATACATACTGGAATGAAACGTCGGTGATGCAGCAACGCCAGGGTTTTTTCGCGCAATGGGTTTGTCCGTCCCAATGGTAACCGCGGTTCTGAGTGGTCGCCCTACCCTAATCTGTGTACCAAGCTGGAACTGATTACATTCCTAGTATCACTAGTTCCGTTACCGGGAAACTTGTCTGGTCTTTCCCGGACTAGGCTCGATGTAAACAAGGTGCTTACCACGGCCTCTGCCATGCTCCATCTAACCCCGTATCGTCCCCCGCGCACCGCGAGCGCATGTACTTCTTTCTGTATTAAGCCTTTAGCGACCGCCATTTCGGGCACTCGACCGAGGAGACTATTGCATGCAGTACCATAGCCGGGAAGCTATCTATAGGTCCATTGTGAGACTAACCATGACTTGTGCGCCCTCATCTCGTGAGAAACATACTGTGTTCCTTGGTACTTTTGTCCTCGCCGTTGCCATCGCGGCACTCTCTATTTCGGCACCGCCGGCGCAGGCTCAGGCCAATGTGCAGGGTACGTGGCAAACCCTCCCAGCTCTGATGCCCATCAACCCTATTCACACCGCGTTGATGTCCAACGGCAAGATTCTGATCGTGTCCGGTTCCGGGAACTACCCCCAGCAAACGACTTTCAACGTGGGAGTCTGGGACCCTTCGAATAGCACCATGGTCAGTCAGACGCAAAGCTGGGACCAGTTTTGCAATGGAATGGTGGTATTCCCCGATGGTCGTCCGTTCATTGTCGGCGGCAACCTTCAATACGACCCTTTCCACGGGTGGAACCGCACCACGGTTTACGACCCTGCTACCGGCAAATATACCGATATGGAAGACATGGCGCATGGTCGCTGGTACCCCACGGACACCATTTTGGGCGATGGGCGACTTATGACCTTCTCGGGCCTGGATGAAAACGGGAACACCAACCAGCAAGTGGAAATCTACACAGTCGGGGCAGGGTGGGCCGCGCCTTCCACCGCACCCTGGACTCCTCCTCTATACCCACGCATGCATCTATTGCCCAACGGCAAGGTTTTCTATTCTGGCTGGACTACCCAATCGCGGACGTTTGATCCTTCGAACAACACCTGGTCCGCTGTGATCGCCACCACCGTTTCAGGCAGCACCCGCACCTACGGTTCCTCGGTGCTCCTGCCGCTTACCCCAGCCAACAATTACAAACCAACGGTGCTCATCCTTGGCGGAGGAAATCCGTCCACCAACACCACGGAACTCATCGATTTATCCGCGGCCACTCCGGCTTGGGTTTCCGGACCGCCTATGTCTCAGCCGCGTATTGAAATGAACGCTACGTTGCTCCCAACCGGCAAGGTCCTTACTGTCGGAGGTTCGCTGAACGACGAAGACGTGAATTCCGCCAGTTTACAGGCCGACTTATACGATTCCACTACCAACACCATGGGATCGGCGGGCTCCAACGCCTTTCCCCGCCTGTACCACTCCGTCGCTCTGCTCTTGCCCGATGCCACCGTTTGGGTTGCCGGCGGTAATCCCACGCGCGGCACTTACGAGCAACACATCGAAATCTACACCCCACCTTATCTCTATAAGCCGGACGGTACCCTTGCGACCAGGCCGACCATCACTTCCATCGCTCCAGCTCCCGCGGTAATCGGTTATGGCACCTCGTTCACCGTCAATTCGCCGGACGCCGCCAACATTGCTTCCGTGGTCTTAATGAAGGATGGCGCCGCTACTCACGCGTTTGATATGGAACAGCGCTTGGTGGGCCTGAACTTTTCTACGGGCAGTGGAATGTTGAATGTCACCGGACCTCCGAATGGCAACATCGCGCCTCCTGGTTATTACATGCTCTTCTTGATCAACAACGCCGGCGTGCCCTCCGTCGCGAATTTCGTGCAGGTTTCCCCGGCTCCCACCGACGTTCCGCCCGTTGGCGCTATCACCAGTCCGGCCACGGATGTCTCCATCCCTGTTGGCGGAACGGTAACCTTCGCGGGCAGCGGCACAGCTTCGGGCAGCGGCACAATTGCCGCCTACTCCTGGTCTTTCCACGGCGCTTCACCGGCCACCAGCTTGGTGCAAAATCCTGGCGCGGTCACTTTTCCCGCACCCGGTACCTATGTGGCCTCTCTCACGGTCACTGACAATTCCAGCATTACCGATCCCAGCCCGCAAACCCGTACCATCACCGTTACTCCCAGCGCCCCCGCTCCGACGCTCACGAATGCCAATCCCAACACCGGCGCTCAGGGTGCGACGAACGTCAATGTAGTTCTGACGGGGACCAATTTCCTGGCCAGTCCCGCTTGCAGCTTCGGCACCGGTATCGAGGTCAATTCCTGCACCTTTAATTCCGCCACCCAAATCACGGCCAATATTGACATCCTCGCGAGCGCCGCAGTGGGGGCGCGCGATATCGTCGTGACCGATTCAGACACCCAAACTGCCACCCTCCCAGGGGGATTCACCGTTTCTGCCGGATCCGCGCTTCCGGCTCCTACCGTCACCAGCGCCACTCCCAACTCGCAATTCCAAGGCGCCACAGGTGTTGCGGTTACTTTAACGGGCACGAATTTCCAGGCTTCGCCCACCTGTAACTTTGACGCCGACTTCGGCGGCATCACTAATACATGCACCTACGTCTCTCCCACCCAAATCAACGCCGTCATAGCCATTGCGGGCAACGCCGAACTGGGCGGCCATAACGTCATCGTCACCAATGCCGACGGCCAGACCGGCACTTTGATTAACGGTTTTACCGTGACCCAGGACCTGGGCAACACCGTCAAGCTCGGCGCTGGCTTCACCCTTGGCGCTTTGGTTTTAAATGGCAATGCGCAACTGAATGGCTCTTCATTGGAGATCACCGACGGCGGGTTGAACGAGGACTCCAGCGCCTGGTACGCCACTCCCGTGAATGTCCAATCCTTCGCTACCGACTTCACCTTCCAGATTACTCCTGGCACGACCGCCGACGGCTTCACCTTCGCTCTGCAAAACAACAATACCGCCGCGCTTGGAACTTTTGGGGGCGGCCTCGGTTACGGACCAATTTTCCTTACGGATCCTCCGGGCATTGCGAATAGCCTGGCTATCAAGTTTGATTTGTACAATAATAATGGGGAAGGCACCAACTCTACCGGCCTATATCTCAACGGCCTTTCTCCCAGCTACCCTTCACCCAACAATCCGCCTGCGAATCCACCGTCCATAGACTTGACGCCTTCGGGAATCGATCTGCACAGCGGCGATATTTTCGCGGTGCATATGGTGTATGACGGTACAAACCTGGTCATGACCCTCACCGACACGGTGACGAATGCCGTCTTCACCAACAGTTGGCCAGTCGACATCCCAGGCACAGTGGGTGCCACTACCGCATATGCAGGCTTCACCGGCGGCACTGGTGGACTAGCAGCAGCGCAAAACATCATGACCTGGACCCTCGGCCCCCTGGCGCCCGCGGTAGCCTTCACGCCGGTCGGGCCGGTCGACTTCCCAGATACCACCACGAACACCACCAGCGCCGTCACCACCATCACGGTTAAGAACAACGGCACCGCTCCACTGCATATCAACGCTACCAACGCCTTCACCTTCGCGGGCACGAATCCGACGGATTTTGCCAAGACCACCGCCGATACCTGTACCGGAGCTACGGTGGCCGTCAACGCCACCTGCGCCATCGGCGTAACCTTCACGCCGAGTGGAACGGGCACTCGCCAGGCCAATCTTCAGATCGCCGATGACGCCGCCGGGAGCCCGCAGACCCTCGCGCTAACCGGCAATGGCGTAGCTCCCGCGACTCCGGTCGTTTCTCTCACGCCCGCCAGCCCGGTAATGTTCCCCAGCACTGCTCAGGGGGTGGCGAGTTCACCTGTAACAGTCACCGTTACGAACACCGGGAACGCCGTGCTGAACATCTCTACTGTTTCCATTGCCGGCACCAATGCCGCCGATTTCTCCATCTCCTCCAACACCTGCAATGCTGCGGCGGTAGCCGCCAACGGCGCCTGCACCGTCGGCATCGTTTTTACCCCTTCAGCCACTGGCCCACGGCAAGCCACATTTCAAGTCGCCGACGATGCCGCGGGCAGTCCCCAGTCCGTTACCCTTACAGGAACGGGCACCGCCCCGACAGCTCCGGCAGTGACGATAACTCCTGCTGGCCCGCTGACCTTCCCCAGCACCGCGCAAAACGTGACCAGCGCTCCGATGACCTTGAGCATTACCAACTCCGGAAACGCCGCGCTGAGCATCAGCTTGGTTGCTATTACCGGCACCAATGCCTCCGACTTTATTCTCGCCCCCAACACCTGCGCGTCCGCTCCCATCGCCGCCAATGGCAATTGCGCCGTCTCCATCACCTTCACCCCCAGCGCGGCCGGGTCTCGCCAGGCTGCGTTGCAAGTTACCGACAACGCCACCAACAGTCCGCAAACGGTCGCGCTAAGTGGCACCGGCGCCGCGCCAACCGCGCCCGCCGTAACTACCAATCCGGCGGCGACGTTAGCGTTCCCGAACACGGTGCAGAATGTCACCAGCGCTTCTCTACCGGTCACCGTCACCAACTCCGGCAACGCCCCGCTAATGATCGGCGCGGTAGCGGTCACCGGTACGAACGCGGGCGATTTTGCGCTGGCAACCAATACCTGCACCGCTCCTATCGCTCCCAACGCCACCTGTTCCGTCACCCTCACATTCACGCCCAGCGCCGCAGGTCTTCGTCAGGCATCTCTGCAACTCACCGACAATGCCGCGAACAGTCCGCAAAGCGTGGCACTCAGTGGGACGGGCACCGCGCCGCCTCCGCCAACCGTCACCATCACTCCTACCACCTTGAACCTTAGCGCTACCCAAGGCACCACGAGCGCTTCCAGCAACGTGACCGTCACTAACTCCGGTAGCACCACTCTCACGATCTCGAGCGTTGCCTTCAGCGGCACGAATGTGTCCGAATTCGCCAATCCCACCGGCTCCTGCCCAACTCCTCTCGCTCCCAACGCCAGCTGCACCATCGCCGTAAGCTTCGCTCCCGTTGCCGCCATGGGCTCCGCAAACCGCACCGAAACCATAACCATCACCGATAATGGCGCTAATTCCCCTCAAACCATCGCGGTGACCGGCTCCATCACATACGCTGCCTTCTCAGCATCCATCAACGGTCTGACAGCCACCGTCAACGCCGGCCAAACCGCCCAGTATAGCGTGCAGCTCACTCCCGGCGCTGGTTACTCCGGTAGCGTTACCATGGCCTGCTCCGGAGCGCCCGCCACCACTGCGTGCACCGTCTCGAATCCCATCCAGCTGAGCGCTGGCACCGCTGCTACCTTCACTGTGATGGTCACCACCACCGCCCGGTCGTTCCTTATACCGCAGGCGAGTCGTGAACCTAAGCCTCCCGCAATGCCGCTCGTCACTTTAATTCTCGTGATTGCTTCCGCGGTGTTGCTAGGCTCCATTTATCAATTCCTACCGCGAGAACGCTTTACGCAGCGGCAACTGGTTTGCTGTGGCGCTGCATTCATTGTGGTGATTACCCTCTTGAGCGTTTCGGGTTGCGCCAGCGGCGGCTCATCACCGGGCCCAACCACTGGTACCCAGAAGGGCATGTACACTCTTACCTTGACGCCTACAGCAACTAGCGTCAGCGGAAAACCGCTGCAGTTGACGCCCATTCAACTCACCCTCATCGTGAACTAGCCTACATGTGAACAAGCCAATCGCGCTCTCTTTCCAGGCGCAAATGGCTTGTCTTTGCCCTTCACGACAACCGACCTTCTCTCGTCCTTGACCGCAGCGAGATTTCCTTGCTATCACCTAACATACCCATGAAACTGAATCGTAGGAGTCTTCTAACGCAACTTGGGGTGGGGATAGCCGCCAGCCCTTTTTTGTCGCCTTTGCGTGCCAGCCAACAAAACAAGTCCACTTCACCGGCCTCTGATTCTGGGAAAAGCCAGCCTGTTCGTCTCGACCATAATGAAAACGCCTACGGCCCTTCCAAAAAGTCTCTGCAAGCAATTCAGGAAAGTGCGGGCGAGCTGTCCCGTTATCCGGATGTCAGTATTTTGCAAAACGCGCTCGCGGCCCATCACACCAGACTGCGATCGGCGGGCGTTTCGTCGCTCCATCCGGAGCAGCTAATCCTTGGCTGTGGATCGACTGATATTTTGCGCATGGTGGCATGTGCATTCTTAACTCCGCACAACGTGCTCATTCAGGCCACTCCCACGTGCGGAATTTTGGCTTCTTTCGCCAGAGAACGCGGTGCACTTGTGACCGAGGTCCCACTCCGCAAAGATCACGCGCATGACCTGGATGCGATGCTCGAGCGCGCCAGGCAAAAAGGCGCAACTGGCCTGATTTATGTGTGCAATCCCAACAGCCCCACCTCGACATTGACCGCCCGCAAAGACCTGGAAAGCTTTCTGGCCAAAGTTCCCGACACTTTCCACCTAATTCTCGATGAGGCCTACCACGAATACGCAGGCGGGTCGGGATCGTACGCTTCCTTCGCGCAACGGCCGGCGGAAAATCCGCGAGTCATCGTGACCCGCACTTTTTCCTCTGCTTATGGACTGGCCGGTGCTCGCGTGGGTTATGCGGTGTGCTCAACTGCGGTAGGTCAAAAATTTGCGCAGCAGAAGTTACCGTTTGCGTTGAACTCCCCAGGCGTTCTCGCTGCCACCGCGGCTTTATCAGACCCGCAGCACATCGAGAATTGTGTAAAGCGAAATTTTGATGATCGCCAGGAATTCATGAATCAAGTAAACGCCCGCATGCTTCGGGCCCTTGATTCCCATACCAATTTCGTATGTTTGAACGTAATGCGCCCCGCTGCGGAAATTTTCGAACACTATCGGAAGAATAATTTTGTTCTGGCTCCGTTAATTCCTTCCATGCCTACCTACCTCCGTATTTCCCTTGGAACTCCCGGGGAGATGATCGAATTTTGGCGCGTTTGGGATCTCCTCGGTTCTCATCCAATGTCCATGTAGTCCCTGCCAGTGCTCTTTGGTCTGCTGCTCACTCCAAGGGCAGATTTTTAGGAAGAGCATAAATGTTCCCATATTAGCTAACCTGTTGCCCAACACGTAAACCTCTGCCATCATAACAATGGACTTAGCGGATCTTTGTCAGGTCAGTGGAGTGCATTCCCATAGGCAATCGGGTGAAGCCTTAGGGCGAGCTCCCGGATTGCGGAAGATGTCAGGTAAGTTCGGCTCCATTGATTCTGAAATCTTCCTGGAAAGTCGAAACTTTCCACGGCGTTTCCGGGTTCCTTGGTAAATACCTCAGCCAAGCCGCACCTCGAGCGCAAGTGAGATCGCTGCGCAAATTGGAGATAACACGAATGTATTCTTTTAGATCGCCGTTGTGTGACCGCGGGGTTTCTGCCCAGGCCCTCACTGCGACATCACGCCCTTGCCATTTCACGGCGGTCATGGCCATGGCCCTTGCTGCCCTGGCGCTGCTCTTGTGCTACGCGCCCGCGGCCGATGCGCAGGCGAATGTTCAGGGGACCTGGCAGACCCTTTCGAACTCGATGCCGATTAATCCAGTGCATACCACTCTTCTGTCCAATGGAAAAATTCTGGTCGTCTCAGGCTCCGGAAATTATCCCCAACAGACCACTTTCTTCGTTGGGGTTTGGGACCCGTCGACGAATACCATGGTTACCCAGACCCAAAGTTGGGATCAGTTTTGTAACGGCATGGTAGTGCTGCCGGATGGCCGGCCTTTTATTGCGGGCGGCAATCTCCAATACGACCCTTTCCATGGATGGAACCGCACCACGGTTTACGACCCGGTAACCGGCAAATTCACCGACATGGAAGACATGGCGCATGGCCGCTGGTACCCCACCGATACAATTTTGGGCGATGGCCGCTTGATGACCTTTTCGGGCCTGGATGAACTCGGCAACACCAACTCGCAGGTTGAAATTTATAAGGTCGGGGTTGGATGGGCCGCACCTTCCACCGCGCCCTGGACTCCGCCTCTTTATCCGCGTATGCATCTTCTGCCTAACGGTAAAGTTTTTTACTCCGGATCCTCAACCCAATCGCAGATTTTTGATCCCTCCAACAACACCTGGTCTGGCGTCATTGCGACGACAAAATATTCCGGAACGCGTACCTACGGTTCTTCCGTCATGTTTCCGCTAACGCCTGCCAATGGCTACAAGCCCAAGGTCATCATCTTTGGTGGGGGAAATCCTTCGACCGCCACTACCGAAATTATCGACCTCTCTGCAGGAACCCCAGCTTGGGCCTACGGGCCTTCCATGTCCCAGCCGCGTATTGAGATGAATGCCACCTTGCTGCCGAACGGAAAGATTCTTACCGTGGGCGGTTCCTTAAACGACGAGGATACTGGCACAGCTAGCCTGCAAGCCGATCTCTACGAACACCAATACCAATACGATGGGCTCAGCGGGATCGAACGCTTTCCCCCGCTTGTACCACTCTGTATCCCTGCTTTTGCCCGATGCCACGGTTTGGGTTGCCGGCGGCAATCCCACCGTGGCTCCTATGAGCAGCACGTCGAAATTTATACTCCTCCCTACCTTTACAATTCGAACGGCACCCTGGCTACCAGGCCATCCATCACCTCTGTGAACCCCGGCGTAATCGGCTACGGAGCCTCCTTTCAGGTGCAGACTCCCGATGCCGCGAACATTTCCTCTGTGCTATTGATGAAAAATGGTTCAGTGACCCATGCATTCGACATGGATCAGCGCATGGTAGGACTGAACTTTTCTACTGGCAGTGGAGTGTTGAATGTGACTGGTCCACCGAATGGCAACACCGCGCCGCCAGGCTATTACATGCTTTTCTTGATCAATAATGCCGGCGTGCCTTCTGTGGCGAAATTTGTGCAGGTCTCCAAAACTCCGACCGACGTTGTCCCGAAGGGCACCATCACCAGCCCAGCTTCCGATATCTTGATTGCGCCGGGGCAGTCCGTGAGCTTTGCGGGCAGCGGTACGGCTCAGAGTGGAACCATTACCGGATATTCCTGGGTTTTTCGCGGCGGAAATCCAAGCACCAGTTCGCTGGCTAATCCTGGATCAGTAACTTTTTCGACGGCCGGAACCTATAAGGTTACCTTCACCGTTACCGATAGTGCCGGCAACACCGATCCCAGCCCGCAAGTGCGCACCATTACCGTTGCGTCCGCGCCAGCTCCGTCACTCACGGGCCTAAGTCCCAATACATCGACCCAGGGCAAAACGAATTTAAGCGTCACTCTCACGGGCAGTAAATTTCTTGCTGCGCCTTCCTGCAGTTTTGGCGCAGGGATCACCGTCAACTCATGTACCTACAATTCGTCTGTGAAAATCACCGCCAATATTAACGTCCTGGCCAGCGCGACGCTCGGACCCCGGAACGTCACCGTCACCAATACCGACGGTCAGAATTCCACTCTAGCAAACGGTTTTTCAGTATCTACGGGCAATAACCCTACCCCCTCGATTACCGCCGTGAGCCCCAATGCGGGCGTCCAGGGGCAATCCAATATCTCCATCACCGTTACCGGAACTAATTTTCTCGCCGGCCCCTCTTGCGATTTCGACTCCGAGGAAGGCTTAGCCGTTACTGCCTGTGCCTATCAATCGCCGACAAAAATTATTGCTACTCTTTCCATTGCTGCCAACGCAGTCTTGGGCGGTCACAACATTGTCGTTATCGATAGTGACGGCCAAGCCGCCACGTTGGTGAACGGCTTCACCGTCAACGCTTCAAGCGGAAGCGGCATAAGTCTGGGCAGCGGATTTACTGCGGGCTCTATGGCTTTAAACGGCGCCGCTTCGATCAGCGGCACCAAGCTGACGTTGACACCGAATTCCACCACCGTCGCTGGCAGCGCCTGGTTCCCAACTCCCGTCAACATCCAGAGCTTTACCACCGATTTCTCTTTGCAGGATTCTTCCGGCACTACTGCCGATGGGCTAACGTTCACCATTCAGGGAAACAACACTACAGCTCTCGGCGCCACTGGCGGGAGTCTCGGTTACAAAGGCATCGCCAAGAGCGTGGCTGTGAAGTTCGATCTCTACAGCAACAATGGAGAAGGGCCCAGCTCAACGGGTCTCTTCGTGAATGGAGTGGATCCTGTTTTGCCATCCAACGACATGAGCGGCTCCATCGATCTCCATAGCGGACACGTATTCCGTGTGCACATGACTTACGACGGAACCAACCTGTCCATGACGATTACGGATGCCACCACCTCGGGGTCGTTTACGCAAAGCTGGCCGATCAACATTCCGAGCACTGTGGGCGGGAACACCGCTTACGCTGGTTTTACAGCCGCCACTGGCGGCTATACCGCGCTTCAACAGATTCTCGCCTGGACTATGACCGGCGGTGGAGGTTCGAGCGGCTCCGTTGCAACTCCCTCATTCTCGCCGGGAGCCGGTACCTATCTTGGAACGCAAACCGTGACCTTGAGCGATTCCACCTCCGGCGCAACGATCTTCTATACCCTCGACGGCTCTCAGCCCGGCACTTCCGCTGGCGGTTCGACCTTGCAGTACGGCGCCCCTTTAACCGTGACCTCCTCGAAAACCATCAACGCCTTAGCCACCGCCTCGAGGCAGACCACCAGCGGCACCGCCAGCGCCACCTACACCATCGAATCGCAAGTGGCCGCTCCGTCGTTCTCGCCGCCTGCGGGCTCCTACTCCGCCGCGCAATCCGTGACCGTTTCCTCCACCACCGGCGGCGCCACCATTTACTACACCACCGACGGTTCCACTCCTTCCACCAGCTCCGCAGTTTATTCAGCTCCCGTTAACGTCAGCTCCAGCGAAACTCTCAAAGCCTTCGCCGTGAAGAGTGGCTTCTTCAACAGCACCGTCGGCAGCGCCACCTACACCATCAGCACCGGCGGCGGAATCAGCTTTGGCAGCGGCTTCACCGCTGGCTCAATGGTCCTCAACGGCAGCGCCGCCATCACCGGCGGATCTTTGACCGTTACGCCCAACACCACATTTGTTGCCGGCAGCGCGTGGTATCCCACAGCCGTCAATATTCAAAATTTCACCACCGATTTCACTCTCCAGAATTCCTCCGGCACCACCGCCGATGGCCTGACCTTTACCATTCAGGGAAATAACACCACCGCTCTCGGCAACGCCGGTGGGAGTCTGGGTTACAAAGGCATCGCCAAGAGCGTGGCTGTGAAGTTCGATCTCTACAGCAACAATGGAGAGGGGCCCAGCTCAACAGGGCTATTCACGAATGGAGTCGACCCTGTTTTGCCCTCCAACGATATGAGCGGTTCGATCGATCTGCATAGTGGACACGTCTTCCGTGTCCACATGAACTACGACGGCACCAATCTGGGCATGACCATCACGGACGCCACGACCGCCGCGTCCTTTACGCAAAGCTGGCCCATCAACATCCCCAACACGGTGGGTGGAAACACCGCTTTCGTCGGGTTCACTGGCGGCACTGGCGGTTATACCGCGCTTCAGCAGATCCTCACCTGGACCTTAACCAGCGGCGGCGCCACCGCGACCGTGGCTACCCCCACCTTCAACCCCGGGGCGGGGAATTACACTGCCGCCCAAAATGTCGCCATCTCCACGACGACCTCCGGCGCCACCATCTACTACACCACCGATGGCTCCACGCCCGGCCCCAGCTCCGCGGTTTACAGCGCCGCTATCCCGGTGAGTTCTTCCAAGACTCTCAAGGCCTACGCGGTAAAAAGCGGCATGAACAATAGCGCCCTCGCCACCGCCGCCTACTCCATCGGCACCGCCGCGCAAATCAATTACTCCTCGGGGTTCACCGCAGGCAACCTGCTATTCAACGGCAGCACCGCGCTGGATGGCACCAGGTTGCTCCTGACCGATATCAATCCCACCTACGAAGTAGCCAGCGCCTGGTTCAACACTCCGGTAAATATCCAGACGTTCACCACCGACTTCACCTTCCAGCAGACGCAACCTCAAGCCGATGGCATGACCTTCGCGATCCAGAACTCCTCACCCACCGCCATCGGTAACTACGGAGGTGGTCTCGGTTATGGCTCTGACACCATCGGTAACCCCGGCATCCCCAACAGTCTGGCGATTAAGTTCGACCTCTATGACAACAATGGGGAAGGAACTAACACCACCGGCCTTTATATCGGCGGCGCTTCGCCCACAACTCCCGCGACTCCTCTTGGTGGCGGCGTGAACCTTGCCACTGGTGATATTTTCGCGGTGCACCTCGTGTATGACGGCACCACCCTCACCATGACCATCACCGACACCTCCAACTCCGCTGCTACCTTCACCACCAGTTGGACCGTCAATATTCCTTCAGCGGTGGGCGCCAACTCCGCGTACGTGGGCTTCACAGCGGGAACCGGAGGCCTCACCGCCAAACAGGAAGTCCTGACCTGGACCTACACCGTCAATTGATCGATTGACCGCGAACGCCTGGCTGCGTGTAAACCAAGAGTATGTGAGTGCCACGCAGCAAGGCGCCGTCTTAGAATTTCGCTACGTCAGTCAATCAGCGCACCGCTGTGCTATCATCGCGACGCTTTCGCCTCGGCGTATCTACCTGGTTTTCCCACGAATCGCTGGCGAAATGATCAGGTCTGGAGACCGCGTGAATAGCAAACTCCGAAATATTCTCATCATCGTCGCCGTGCTGATCGTAGTCCTCGCCATCGTCCCGTTCTTGATTCCCGTCAATCAATTTAAGCCCACCATCGAAGCCCAGGCCTCCGCCGCTCTGGGCCGCAAAGTAACCATGGGCAACCTCAGCTTTTCGCTCTTCACTGGCTCGTTGTCCGCTGAAAACCTCGAGATCGGAGACGACCCCAAATTCAGCCAGACTCCTTTCATGACCGCCAAGGGCATCAAGGTCGGCGTTGCAGTTATGCCCCTGATTTTTTCGCGCGCCCTCAACATCTCCAGCGTCACCATCAAAAATCCCCAGGTTACGCTACTTCACAATGTGAACGGTCAGTGGAACTATTCGTCCCTCGGAGGCCCGGCGGCAAAGTCGCAAAACTCTCAAAGCAATTCCCCCGAGTTTTCCATCCGGAAGCTGTCTCTGGAAGAAGGCACCATCGTGGTCGGATATGTCGCCAACCCCAAGCGCACCACCTACGATCATGTCTCCGTTGAAGCTTCCGACATTTCAGCGCGCCAGAATTTTCCGCTGAAAGTCACCGCCGATCTTCCCGGCGGCGGTAAATTTAAACTCGATGGTACGGCTGGTCCCTTGGACCAAACCGATACCTCACTCACACCCATGGACGCGCAGCTGACAGCCAGCTCTCTGGACCTGGCCTCCACAGGTTTCCTGGAACCCAACACCGGTCTCGGAGGCTCGCTGGATCTCGGTGCCAAACTTGTTTCCAAAGATGGCCAAGCGGAAACAAAAGGCAACGCCAGGCTTTCCAAAGCCCTGTTCATTTCTGGCGGCTCGCCATCCACAGTTCCGCTCGTGGTGGACTTTGACACTAAATATGATTTAGCCAAGGAATCCGGAATCTTGGTTCCTTCTACATTAAAAATTGGCGGCGCCAACTCGCAGCTCTCCGGCACCTACAACACCGCCGGAGAAAACACCGTGATCAACATCAAAGTCGATGGCCAAAACATGCCCGCGAAATATCTGGAAGCGTTCCTGCCCGCCATCGGCATCAAGATGCCCAGCGGCGCCTCCATTCAAGGCGGTACTCTCAGCGCCAATCTGAATCTCGTGGGACCCACCAGCAATCTAGTCACCGCAGGCAGCGCTGGAGTTTACAACGTGCGACTCGCGGGCTTCGATCTTGGCTCCAAGATGTCTGCGTTGTCTTCGCTGACGGGATTGAAGACCGGCAAAGATCTTGACATCGAAAAAATGACCAGTAATCTGCGCATGACGCGCGACGGCCTTCGCGCCGAAAATTTCGTCGCCGTGATTCCCGCGCTGGGTAATATCGTCGGCGCTGGAACCATCGACGCAAAGAACGATCTGGATTTTAAAATGGCTGCAACTCTGAAAAATGGGCTGGCTGCCGCAGCCAGCCCGGTTTCGATGGCCACCGGTGTTCTCGGGCAGTTGACCGGCGGCACCGTTGGCGGCGCTTGCAAAAATGTCGGCATCACCGTGCCCTTCCAAATCAAAGGTACCACCGCCGATCCAAAATTTGTTCCCGACGTTGGGGGCATTGCCGCAGGCATGTTCAAATCTCAGCTGGGCTGCGCTGGCGGAGGCGCCACCAAAAACGGCAACACCCAAAATTCCAGCAGTCCCGCGAGCGCGCTCGGCGGCCTGTTCAAGAAACCGTAGCCGTAATTTCAATCTATACGCAGCGCCGCCATGGGATCCAACCGCATGGCGCGACGTGCAGGAACGTAGCAGGCCAGCAAAGCAACCGTGCCTAACAAAAGCGTTACCGCCATGTACGTTGATGGATCATAGGCGCGTACATTAAACAGTAAGCTGACCAGCACCCGCATCGCCACCAGCGCCAATAACAAGCCCAAACCCAACCCCAGGACCGTCAAACGCAATCCCTGGCCTAGTATCAGCCGCAAAACATCGTGTCGCTGCGCACCCAGAGCCATGCGCAGGCCAATCTCGCGCGTCTGCTGATTCACCGAGTAAGACAACACCCCGTACACTCCCACTGCCGACAACACCAATGCCAGCGCCCCGAATACCGTTAACAATATGCCGCCCATCAGCGAAGCCCACAGCGCTTGTTTCACCAATTCTTCGATGGTGAACACTTGGGTGATCGCTAGATTGGGTTCCAACGATTGCAACGCCGACCTTGTGGTCGCCAATACGCTCTCAGGTCTTTCCGTGGTCCGCACATGCAGAGTCACCACCGGCACGTAGTCTTGCGTCATCGGTAAGAAAGCGATCGGCTGCGGGTCTTCTCCCACCTGGTTCACTACAGAGTCTCGCGCCACCCCTACAACCTCTCGCAATGTGGTATCGCCAAAAAAATGGAAACGTTTGCCCAATGGTTCTTCGTTAGGCCAGAACTGTTTGACCATCGCTTCACTAGCGATGGCCACTGCACGGGTATCCTCACGGTCGACGTCGCTGAACGCGCGCCCGCGTTCGACTGGAATTCGTAAGGTCTCAAAATAATCCGCCGTAATATCGTTGACGGTCGTTAGTGTTCCACGATATCCAGAGCCTTCATCGCGACCTTCTGGAAATACCGTGCGTGCAAAACCGCCGCCGAGTGGGGCGTTGCTCGCTACGCTCACTGACGCCACTCCAGGCGAATTTTTTATCCGTTCTAGCGCTGTTCGATAAAATTGCTCCCCGCGCCCCTCTTCGTAGTGAAGTGCTCCCAGGTCGAAATTCATGACCAGCAGCTTCTTGGATTCAAAGCCGAGATCGATTTTCTGCGCATTCTGCATGCTGCGCAGAAAAAGCCCTGCGCCGACCAATGCGATAAGCGCCAGTGCCATCTCTCCGGCCACTAGCACGTTCCTTAGCGGGTCGCGTTTCCATCCCATCGTTCCGCCGCGGCCCCCCGCTTTCAACGTGTCCATTAAATTCGGACGAGAAGCTTTCACTGCGGGTACCAGTCCAAACACAACGCCCGTCATAATAGCCACCGCTAGCGTAAACACCAGGACGTGCCAGTCCAGCGATAACTCAATGCCGCTCTGCTCAATAAACGGCGGCCGGAAGGACCAAAGAATGCTGCGGCAGACGTAGGCCAACCCAAGTCCCACCATTCCCCCTGATAGGGATAGCAGCATGCTCTCCGTAAGCATCTGCCGAATTATGCGGCTGCGGTCTGCGCCTAACGCAGCACGTAAGCTGATTTCCTTCTGTCGCCCCGCGCCTTGCGCCAACAGCAAATTCGCAAGGTTGGCACAGGCAATCATCAACACTAGCAGCACCACTCCCATCATCAAGCTTCCCGCCAAAGCCAGTTGCTCGTAAGCATTTGCACCTACCGCAGCCTGCGCTAAAGGGGTCAATGCCACGCTGCGGCCGCCATTGTCCCTTGGGAATTCGCTCTCCAGATGCGTGGCAATGGTTTTGAGCGAGGCTTCCGCAGCGGCCGCATTGACGCCAGGCTTTAACCGCCCAAACGCCGCAATGGAAAGCGCTCGTCGATCGTTAAAAAATTCTTTGTCTTTGCCACCCAATACCTGATCTTTCATGCTCGTGGGAATCCACACTTGCTCGGAACTCAGGAATGTAAGTGTGCCCTTGAAGCCCCTCGGCGCCACCCCGATGACGGTGTAGGGCCGTGCGTCCAGCGTTAATGTCTTACCCACGATGTTGGGATTCGAGCCTAATTTGTTCGCCCAGAAATAATGGCTTAGTACCACGACGTCGTTTCCGCTCGGCTTGGTGTCTTCATCAGGCATGAAATATCGGCCTATCGCCGGCCTAAGTCCCAACACTTCAAAGTAATTTGCGGTGACCAGTTCACCCTGCACTTGACGAGGCTCCGCTCCCCCGCTCCACGTCAACGGTGTAGCGTCGATCGCCACCAGATCGGTAAATACCTGGTTGTCGCGCCGGTAATCCTGATAGTTAGGAAAGGACATTCCCAGCTTCACCGCTCTGGCTTGTGTTACGAAGGTCTTGCTGTCGACCGTGTCTAATTGCACCAGGCGCGCCAGGTCACGCACCGGCAAAGCATTCAACAGGACTGCGTTTACCACGGTAAAGATGGTCGTGTTGGCCCCGATTCCTAGCGCCAGCGACAGCACTGCTACTGCAGTAAACCCAGGATTTTTTCTTAGCATTCGCGAGCCGTACCGCAAATCTTGCAGGAGTATTTCCAGGGACGGGAGGCGCTTGCGCTCGTTATAAATTTCTTTGGTTTGTTGGATGCCTCCGAGTTTCATCAGCGCGTCGCGCCTGGCTTCTACCGGGCTCATGCCCCTGCGAATGTTATCGTCCGTATGCATTTCGACATGCCCCTCTAACTCTTCATCAAAGCTGCGACTGGATCTTTCTGCCTGGAAGGTGCCCGCCAGGCGCTGAAAAAATACGTACAGTCGTCTCATGCCGGTTCCTTACCGGGCGCCAGAAATCGCGCCACTATCGTGGTCGTTTGCTCCCAATCGCGCTCTTCCAGTCCCAGAAATTTTCGACCTTTGCGCGTCAATTTATAGAATTTAGCTTTGCGATTGTTGTCTGAAAGACCCCATTCCGAAACAATGTGTCCCTCCTGCTCCAACTTCAGCAATGCCGGGTAAAGGGTGCCGTAGTTCACTGCGAGTAAATCGCCGCTGGTCTGCTCGATACGCCGCGCAATGCCATACCCGTGGAGCGGACCCAGCGCCTCGAGTGTCTTGAGCGCCATCAAGGCCAGCGTCCCTTGCCACACATCCGTTTTTTCGCCCATGCCCTCTCCAAAATTTCGAAACTCAGCCCCCCCCCGGACAAGCCGTGCATTCACTTATATGGGGAGCCCATAGATATACAACTATACGACGGCCGTGGTTACACTTTGTTTCTCTCTATTCCTCGGTAGGCCTCTGAGCCGTCAGCGACCGCCTGCTACAAAAAATACCTGATTAGCCTAAGGTCTTTCACAGAGTGTGGACCTCATGCCTAGATGTCATACTTCAACCCGGAAAAATAGGTGAATATGGCTACTGAAGGGCAGTCGCAGGTCGAGAACACCCGCTCCACCCGCGCGCGTTGGCTGGTTGCCACTACCCTCGTTTTGCTCGCCTTGATTGGCACTGCTGTCGTCATTCTGGCCATCTACTGGCCTTTTTCTTCCTCCAAAGTTATCGCGGCTGTGCAGGAAGACTGGGGCGGTAAAATCGCTGTTCAGCGTTTTCGCTCCACGTATTTCCCCCATCCGGGATGCATATTGGAAGGGGTGGCCCTCACCCACGCCGCCGAAGCCTCAACCCCGCCCATCGTCACCGTTCAAAAATTGATCATCGCCGCTAACTATCACGATCTTTTCCTGCGCCCCGGCTATGTCTCTGCCGTCAATCTGGAAGGGTTGAAAATTTCCATTCCGACCGGACCTACGTCCGGAGCATCCAAATCCTCGTCGGACAATTCCTTCGTTCGTCTCGGTGAAGTCTTTACCAAGGATGCGGTTTTGGAGATCGAGAAAAAGCAGGGCGGGTGGCTGCGATTCGACATTCGCGAACTTCGCCTCAACACCGTTAACAAGAGTGACCCAACGTCCTACGATTTGGTGCTGCACAATCCCGAGCCCCCGGGCGATATTCGCTCCAAAGGAAAGCTTGGACCCCTAAGTAAAGAGCATCCCGAAAATATCGCTCTCTCTGGACTCTACACATTTGACCATGCTGACCTTTCGGCGTTTCACGGTATCGCTGGAGTGCTGGCAGCCAAGGGGGATTTTCAGGGTACTCTGGGCAAAATACAGACCCAGGGAACCATCGAAATCCCGGATTTTGAAGTGACTCACAGTAAACATACCGTCGAACTAAAAACGAAATACACCGCTGTAGTAGACGGAACCACGGGAGACACTCTTCTTCGCTCCGTAGACGCCACCTTCCTGCGAACTGCTGTACACGCCGAAGGTGCGGTGGCTTCGAAATCGGGTACCCCGGGCAGAACCACTACGCTGAATTTGACTGTTCACGAAGGACGCATCGACGACGTATTGCGGCTTTTTGTGCGCGACACTAAACCTCCTATGCAAGGAAGCACAAGTTTTCACGCCCACGTCAGCTTTCCCTCGGGCCCACAGCCCTTCTTAAAACGCCTCACGCTCCAGGGTGACTTCACCATTGCACATGCCCAGTGGGAAAACGCCGAAAAACAAGCCAAACTTAATATGTTGAGCAAGCGTGCCAGTGGCAATAAGAAAGATGCCGCAACTCCAAGTGTCACCGCGGACATCAATGGGAATGTGACGCTCACTGACGCCGTCGGCAAGCTCCACGACGTTTCTTTCAAAATTCCTGGAGCGGAAGCCACCATGAGCGGTACCTATAATTTGGAGAATACGAAAATCGATTTTCACGGAACTTTGAAGACGGACTCTTCTATCTCCGACGAGAGTACCGGCGCCAAAGCGGTTTTACTGAAGCCTCTCGATCCGCTTTTCAAAAGAAAGAATTCTGGTGCGGTGATACCCGTGGAGATGACTGGAACGTACTCTCAGGCGCATTTGGGAGTCTCCCTCATGCCGAAGAAGTGATGGTCAGAAATCGCTGAGAACTAAAAAAATTCCCGCCGTGCTTGGCGGATTGCCTATTTGCTTTCAAACGGATAGCGGTCTTGCGCCTGAACCGCAACTGCCACATTTCGTCTCAGCGTTATGGTATCTACCGGCGCACGCTTTCCGAATCGTTTCAAGATCGACATTTGCGTCGTAAGCATGTCGCCTTCGTGAATTGCAGCGATCGCCCGTTTGGCTTCGTGCTCCACGCGTTCTGCGGCGTCATCGATAAAAACTCGCGCGGCATCAATCATCGCTTGCGAAGACCCCGCCTCGCACTGCCCTCCGTCGATTTCTGCGCTCGCAGCAGGCAAGATTCCATGGCGTAGACTTCCATCACGATGTTCGCCAGCGCCGCAATGAACTCCTGTTCTTCCGCCAGCTTCTCGCGGAATTTCTGCACCGCTCCGCCAGCCGCACTGCAGAAATATTTTCTTCGCGTTGGCGACAACGCGCGCTTCGTCCGCTGCGAGCACGTCTTGCCGGAGCCTCTTCGAACGACGGCCCGGCCAGAATCTCGTCCGCAAGCTTCATCGCCGCCGGGATCAGACGCAGCGATCCGGCCATGGCGCGTTTCAGCAACATTTGAATGATGAGCATGCGATTGATTTCGTTCGTGCCTTCGAAAATACGGTTCATGCGCGAATCGCGATACGCTCGGCAGACCGGGTAGTCTTCATGGAATCCATAGCCACCAAAAATCTGCACCGCTTCGTCCACCACAAAGTCCAGCATTTCGCTTCCATACACCTTCGCGATGGAGCTTTCGATCGCATACTCTTCCAGAACTTTCATCGTTGTCTGCGATTTTTCCGCGTCTGCCTCGTATCCGATTCGGCCGTCCGCGACTGCCATCGCCGTTTCCATATTTCCCGCGCAGCGATAACACCATCGACTCGACCGCGAACAGCTGAATCGCCATTTCGGCGAGTTTTTCCTTCATCAATCCGAAATCGCCGATCTGCTTTGCCGAACGCTTTGCGCTCTTTAGCATACTTCGCCGCCGTCGTTAAGCACATACTTCGAGCCGCCCACTGCGGAGGCCCCCAAGCGTGAATCGCCCCGCATTCAGGACGTTGAACGCCACAATGTGCCCGCGCCCGATTTCATGCAGCAACATTTTCTTTCGGCACTTTGCAATTCTCCAGAAAGATCGGCGTCGTCGAACTCCCATGAATTCCCATCTTGTGTTCTTCGTTTCCGGGTTTAAAGCCCGGGAAACGCGCGCTCGACGATGAACGCAGTGAACTTTTCTCCGTCCACTTTGGCGAACACGACGTATAGGTCAGCGAACCCGCCGTTCGTGATCCACATCTTTTGACCGTTCAGAATGTAGTGAGTGCCTTCTTTGTTCAGTTCCGCGCGCGTCAAGGAATTTTGCGCGTCCGATCCCGCTTGCGGTTCCGACAAGCAATAGGCGCCAATCAATTCCGCCGACGCGAGCTTTGGCAGATATTTTTTCTTTTGCTCTTCCGTTCCGAAATAAACAATCGGTAGCGTTCCGATTCCCGCATGTGCTCCATGCGTCACCGCAAATCCGCCGTAAATCGAAAGCTTTTCCGTCAAAACCGTCGTCGCAATTTTGTCGAGTCCCGCGCCGCCGAATTCTTCTGGGATTCCTCCGCTAAGCTAATCCAACTTCGCCCGCTTTTTGAACCAACTCGCGCCATCAGACCAGGCTTTTTGTCCTCGAGATTTTTATGTGCGGCAAAACTTCCTTGACACAAATTCTTCCGCCGACTGTCCGATCAGTTTTTGATCATCGGTGAGGTCGGCGGGAGTGAACACGTCGGCAGGCTTTGGCGACTCCAGCAAAAAACTTCCGCCTTTGGCGGCTCTAGGCGTTGCGGTTACGGTGGCCATCGGTAGCTCCTGGTGTGACGGAAGTGCTTTTCGGCGAAAGCTGTTATAAAGCCGGACGGGAAGCCCACCCAATTATCGCACCTTGTCTGGGAACAAGGGAGGTGGTCCAAGAACGGCATGTTGTAATCGAAAAAAAAGCTAGATTCGCACCAAGTGGCCCAAAAAAAATATTCAGGGTGTAACTGGAGACTATTGCGGGTCCTTAAACGCAAAAATCAGCATCGAGGATGAAGTCTGCTCCGAGGTGTTGCTGACATCGACTTTCGATCCGCCTTGAATCCAGATTGGGTCCCCTCCGCTCAACAGCTTCGAGGAGCCATCCGAAAAGTCCACTTTAAATTGTGACAACGGCTCAATCACCAGCAGCGTGCCCGCCGCTCCCGCGTCTAGTGACATTTGAGCGTTGGTGGGAAACGTCGCGGACTTCAAGGTGCTCTCGGCAGTCTCAAGCACCGCCGTAAAGCTCGGGGGACCCGCAGCAGGTTTCCTGCTGTTGTTTGGCGCCGATTGTGCTAGCGGAGTGCTATTACCCGTAGCCGGAGAAGCGGCCGGTGTCGGTGCCTTCTGTTCCGCTTCAATCTTGTTAGCTGTGTTGGCGACCGCGGTCTGGGCGGCGTCGCAGCCCACCAAAACGCCTTCCGCCTTTTTGGCGCAGTCGCTTCGCGCCTCTCCTTGCGGGTGCAGCAACTCGACGGTGATGTTGTAAAACGGGGTGTCGTTTTCCGTGCGAATGAAGTGCGAGAATGCTCCCTTCGAATATCCTAGCTGGCCATCCGCCATTTGAATGCGGATCTCCGGCTTGCCTTGCACCGCGTTGGTGAACTCCGCTTTCCCGATAGACATATAGGCATACGGCACGTCGTGCCGGTGCAGCAGCGTCGACTCCGGCGAAATAATCTCCACCCGAAAAACGCGCACGTACGAGTTTTCCAGAATCAAATGATGATGCGGTTCCTGGGTTATGGGCACCGGTGTCCCGTTGGGGCTCGCAGCCGCCGCTGCTTGTGCTGGTGTTGCCGGCGTTCGCTTTGCTGAATTCTGTAAATCCGAAGTCTGCGCTGGTGAGACCTGTGCAGATGAGATCTGTCCTGGTGAAATCTGCGCCGATGCCACCGGTGCCAACAAAATTGTGGCCGCGGAACAACAAAACAGCAGCGCTGGACAGAAAACGATTCTCATGGAAATGAATCCTAGTTGGTTATGGTTTTCGTTACAAGCTTCCTATAGCCACGCATACCCACACAACGTAATGCGCGAAACTAACAGAGAAGATTTTTGGAACAGTTGCTAGCTTCCACCAAACAGGCTGTAACACAAAAGACTCAGAACCATAAGCGTCACTAAAACGTAGGTCCAGTCTTTTTCATACAAAAAAGCGAAGACTGAAAAAATCACTCGCGCCACCGGTGTTGCGATCAACATGAGCAAACCCAACTGGATCAGCCCACGCCCGTGAAATTTCACCGCTTCGTGTAAAATCCCGGAAATGCTGCGCAATTCCTGCGGCTCTCCGTGAAATTGCCGATAATCGGTGACCGGCATCGTGTGCCGCATCAAAAAAATTGCCCCGCCGCTGAATACCAGTAAGGCCGCCACCGAAACACCGGTTCGCAAAAGCACCGCCATGATCTGATCCATCCGTTTGTCATCGTACTCATGCTGACGCGCAATCGCGTCTGTATGCCCCGCCGGCGTGGTCATCATTTCAGGCCTCCGGAAATACCGTTGTAGATCATCTCGATCGCCAGAAACCCAATCACCACGCCGAATACAATTCGTAAGCTGCGCACCGCCGCTCCGGCTAACACGCGGGCACCCAGTAGCGATCCCCCCAATACCCCCAACATCACCGGCATCGCGATTCCCGGGTCGATGTACCCGCGACTTAAATAAATTCCCGCGCTCGCCGCAGCCGTTACTCCAATCATAAAATTGCTGGTGGTGGTCGACACTTTGAACGGAAGTTTCATGGCCTGATCCATCGCCAGCACTTTTACGGCCCCGGATCCGATTCCCAGCAAGCCGGATAAAACACCCGCGCCAAACATAATCACAAATCCCAATGGCACTCCCCGAACATGGTATTTTGTAACTCCCCCGGAGACCTTCGGATCGGGATAAGTGCTGTCCAATCGCAACCAGGTGGCAATTTTGTCTGGCCCCAAGTCGCGCACTTGCTCCGCTTGGTCGCGAAGGCTAGCTACCGCCGAATAAATTAGCACCACGCCAAAAATAATTGCAATTACGGAGACATGCAGATACAGCGCCAGCGCCGCGCCCGCTAACGCTCCGACCGTGGTTGCAATTTCCAGAAACATCCCCACGCGAATATTCGAATAGCCCTCTTTCACATACGCGGCGGCGGCCCCGGAAGACGTCGCGATCACCGATACCAGGGCCGCCCCGATTGCATATCGAATATCCACGTGGAACAGCAGCGTGAGCAGCGGCACAATTACCACGCCACCGCCCAACCCGGTGAGCGAGCCGAGAAATCCGGCAAGCAGGGACCCCAAACCCACAAGCAGCGTAAATTCCAGCGTATTCAGATTTTGCTCCGTAAAGTTTCGGCCCCAAAATCAACAGAACCGCGCCACGAAGTTGCTGCCCTGGACCACGCGAAGAAAGACCTCATCGCCGACGGACAGCAAAGCACACAAAAATGATTCCGGAGAACTACCTGACCTCAGGACAACGATTCGAAAATCCCTGCAGCGCCCATACCACCACCTACGCACATCGTAACCATCCCATAGCGGCCCTTGCGGCGTTGCAGGTCGCGGATAATCGTGGCCGTCAATTTTGCGCCCGTGCAACCCAGCGGGTGTCCCAACGCGATGGCCCCTCCGTTGGGATTCAGCCTTGCCGGATCGATCCCCGCTTGTTGGATAACCGCCAGCGACTGCGCCGCGAACGCTTCATTCAGTTCGATTACATCCATGTCCTTCAACGACAGGCCTGCAAGCTTCAGTGCCTTCGGAATCGCGAACACCGGCCCGATGCCAAATTCTTCCGGCGGGCATCCGCCGGTGGCATATGCGACGAAGCGCGCCAGCGGTTTTAGCCCCAACGCCTTGGCCCGCGCCTCGGCCATCACGATGGTCGCCGCCGCGCCGTCGCTCATCGGCGAACTGTTTCCTGCTGTAACCGTTCCGTTAACGTGAAATGCCGGCTTCAGCTTCGCCAGAATTTCCACCGAAGTATCCGCGCGTGGCAATTCGTCATGAGCGAAGTGAAAAGTCTCGGTGGCCGTCTTCGCGCTGGTCTTTCCAGATGCGCCGCCGGAGCTTCCGCCATTAACATTGGCCATCATCGTTACTTTCACTTCCACCGGCACCATTTCGTCTTTGAAATATCCCGATGCGATAGCGGCCACCGCTTTCCTGTGGGATTCCGCCGAAAATTGATCCGCTTGTTCACGCGTAATTCCAAACTTGCGCGCAATATTTTCTGTACCCAGCCCCATATTTATGTACGCGTCGGGATAGTTGTCCACTAGCCACGGATTCGGTGAGATTTTATTTCCGCCCATCGGCACCATCGACATTGATTCCGTCCCCCCCGCGATGATTACTTCGGCCGATCCTCCGCGAATGCGTTCCGCGGCCATCGCAATAGCTTGCAAGCCGGACGAGCAAAACCGGTTGACCGTCATCGCCGATGTTTCCACCGGCAAACCAGCGCGCAAAGCCGCTATCCTCGCCACGTTCATGCCCTGTTCGCCTTCCGGCATGGCACAGCCGAGAATGACGTCGTCAACTTCTTTCGGGGCGAGTGCGGGCACGCGGGCGAGGGCTTCCTGAATCACCAGCGCCGCCAAATCGTCTGGTCGCACAGCCCGCAACGATCCTTTATAAGCTCGTCCTACCGGCGTACGCACTGCAGACACGATTACGGCTTCAGGCATAAACAATCTCCGGACAGAACGCGATCTTGAAGCAATAGCTCGATTGTTGGCCCCTCCGCCTGAAATTGCAAACATCAGGAGACAACGGATTGGTGAAGGTATGCGGCTTTCTAATAAGAAAAATCATGGATTGCTGCTGATTCGTTCCTGTGGGTCGAGTACAGTGGATGGGTTGTTCGCGAACCTGGCGGCCTAAGCAACTCGCTTATGTTCTAATCGCAGTATGCAATTAAGGAGAACCACGTTGGCTCGAAGTGTACTCTTAGCTTTGTATTTATCGCTATTCGCCACTGCGACGTTTGCCGATCAAGTGACGCTAAAAAATGGCGACCGCCTCACCGGCACAATCGTAAAATTCGATCAAGATAAATTGGTGATGAAGTCTGACTTTGCCGGGGAGGTCAGCCTGCAGTGGGCTGCGGTCGTAGCCATTGTCTCCGCTCAACCCTTGTACGTCGCGCTGAAAAACGGTCAGACCGTCTCAGGCGTCATCATCACCAGGGACGAAGAAATCGAAGTAGCCGCGCCTGCGGGCCCGGTTGCCACTCCCAAATCGGAAATTACCGCGGTGCGAAACAATGCCGAGCAGGAGGTATACATGCGCACTTTGCACCCGCGCTTAATCGACTTGTGGAGCGGCTTATTTGACACCGGCCTTAGTTTGGCTAGCGGCAACTCTGAATCCACCGCTTTTACTCTTTCCGCTAAAGCTGCGCGAGTAACTTCGCGCACCAAGTTTTCCTTGTACTCCACGGAAATATACACTCGCAGCACCGCGGCTGGGGTCAGCAGTACCACCGCCAGTGCCATCCGTGGCGGTGCCCGCATTGATCTTAACTTTCGAAAGAATTGGTTTGTCTTTGGCTTAACGGATTTCGAACACGACCGATTCCAGGATTTGGATCTGCGCAACGTTCTCGGCGGCGGCCTCGGTTATCATCTCATCAGCAAAAAAGATCGCACCTTCGACGTCTTCGGCGGCGCCACCTATAACCAGGAATACTATTCCCAACCCTTTAATCCGCCCAATCCTTCCACCAACCGCAAAACCAGTGAACTGGACGCTGGCGAGACTTTAAGTTCTAAGCTTGGAGCTCGCTCGACGTTGACCGAGCAATTTAGTTTCTTCCCAAACATCTCCGACACCGGCGACTATCGCATGCAATTTGACGTCAGCGCCGCCACCAAGCTCAAAAACTGGCTGAGCTGGCAACTTACTTTTAGCGATCGCTATGTCAGCAGGCCGCTTGCCGGACTGAAAGACAATGATCTAATTTTTTCCACTGGGCTTCGCCTCACTTTTGGCAAGGGCACATTCTAACCGGCCGACTGCGTCTTGCTGAAAATCAACCATCGCAGATCGTTCACCAAGAATGCATAGCCTACGCGATTTTCCCGGTCGCCCTAAGGTTGACTTCGCGTTAAGGGTGACATAGAAACTAACCAGCAATTGGCGGTCAGTTCGACCAAGCGCTTTATGAGGAGGCAACAATGGCAGGTGGAGGAATTCTCTGGTGGATTATAGTAGGGCTAATCGCTGGTTGGCTCGCTGGTCAAGTGATGAAGGGCGGCGGCTACGGTGTACTTGCTGACATCGTCCTCGGCATACTAGGTGGCATTCTGGGTGGTTGGCTTTTTACCCGGATGGGCTTGGGTGCCACTAGCACGATCGGCTCGATTGTCGTGGCGTTCATAGGTGCGGTGATTCTTGTAGGTCTCACGCGCCTTCTAAAACGAGCGTGACCACCAACTAATTAGCCAGTAATCATCGAGATTTGACCTATGCCGGGGCGCACTTCTGCTCCGGCATATTTTATGGGGGAAGCTGGGGAGGCTTGCAGCGAGACCCGTGGCTACGATTGCCGCTTTTCAGCGTCGTAAACGCGTTAGCGGGGAATACTGCCGTTTTTACTAGCCAAATACCACTCCACGGTCGGAGCACGCTCGTATTTTAGTTGTTCGAGTGTCTCTGCAGCGCCCGATTTGTCCCCTGACCTTTGTTGCGCCGCAGCCAATTGCTGCACTGCCAGAGGCGACAACCGGTTGGCGCTGAGTTCGTCCGCGGCATCGGTGGCATCGCCTTCCGACAGTAGCAAGTAACCGCGAGCGGTCTCGTAGTGATTTCCCACCAGCAGGTCCCCGGACTGAGCTGCAAATTCCGCTAGTTTGCTGATCGCTCGCTCCGCGGCTTGATGTAGCCCGTGTTGCGAATTCACTCGCGCTTCTTCGCACAGCACCGTTGCCAGCGCCGCACCGCGCTCCGCTCCACTCATTCCGTTTTGCTGATTTTGCAAGTCGTCTTCCAACGCTTCCAGTCTTTGAATTGCAACCGCGTAGTCGCTGTTCAGCATCGCTGCTCCCAGAGCGATTTCAAAATGCGCGTTGGGGTCTTTTTTCTCCACCGCTTGATCCGCTAGGACAGCTAAAATCCTCTGGCCCTCGTGTTCATAGCCTTCCCAGAAGTTGACCAACGCCTTTTGATACAAGGCATGCAGCAAATCGCGATTGTTCTCCGCGATAAGTATGGCCTTATCGTATTCTTCGCGGGCCTCCTCATATTTACCCATTAAAGTCAGCGTATCCCCAAGCCCCAGTTGAGAAGTAAAGAACGTCGGATCGATCTGCAAAGCTGCACCGTAGTGTTGCAACGAGCCTTGATCGTCACCCGCGTACCGCAGCACTTCTCCGAGTGAATCCTCGGGATTCGGCGAGCTTGGATCCACTTCGATATATCGGGCCAGCGAAGCTATGGCCCTGGCCGGGTCAGGGTGCCCGGACTGAATATACGAATAGCCCAACATATTCAACACCGGCGGGTAGTTGGGTTCCAGTTGTAAGATCGTCTCCATCATTTTCTGTGAGCGCTCAAAATCCTCCTGGTTGTAAAGCCAGGTTGACGTGAGATACAGCACGTGCTTATTTTTCGGATAGCGCTTCAAGAGATCGTTCATGCTGGCAATTGCAGGCAAAAGATTGCGCTCCTGAATGCTGATCATCCAGCGAGCCAGGAGTTGCTCGTCAGGTGTCGCTTGGGGAAGCAGAGTTTTGGCCCGCGCCAGTGCTGCATCATTTGGAACACTGCGCCTCGACACAAACGAAAGCAGCGCGTATCCGAGCGCGAAATTGTGATCCTTCTCGACCGCGTGCTCGGCCTGAACAACTGCGTCATCGACCATTACGTTTTCATACTTATCCAACGCTAGTTCAGCGAATTTCCGCGCTTCTGGTGACCGCGTGGAAACCGGTATCGTTCCGAATAACATCATGTGAAGTGGGACTAGCCGGGGTGCGCCGGCTGCTCGCGACTTGGCTTCCTGCACGCGTGGGGGGTGCTCCTGGCTGAACGTTACTTGGGCTGAGACCAAAAAAAGAAGGATGGGGGCTATACCGAATTGATACATCCGCTTCATTGGGATTCTCCAGGAGCCGCCAAGTCTATGAACCGACTGCAAACTTAACGCTCTCCTGACTAGCCTGATACTGGCCCAAGGTACAGGTGTGCGTTCTGTGTTACCCAGTGCTTTGAGGCGCGGGATTCGCTAAGTAGGCACAGCGCCTGTATCAGATACTTGTGAGTAACTGGGCCGAGGAAGATACTCATGGAAGTTCCTGGAAAGGGTTGTGTGGAAAGATGAAAGACCAACATCGTATTTCCGGGAACCGGCTCTGCTACCTGGCACTATGTTTTGCCGTTTTCGCCGTCTCCTCGGCATTTCCAGCAATCAAGAATATGGCCATAGTTGTGGCGGCTGGCAGCAAGTTGCCCGATTTGACCCTCGCGGAGCTAAGCAAACTCTGTAGGGGGACGCAAAGATCTTGGCCAGATGGCCGCAGCTTCACATTGGTATTGAAAGATCCCGGTTCCCCGGAGATGCACGCAGCCGTGCAAAAACTTTTTGGAGTTGCTCCCGCTGACGCCAACGCCGCTATCTCGAAGATTAATGAAACGCACTCGCTTATCAAAATCGTGTCTACCGACGAAGACGTTTTTCGCACGGTAACGGCAACCCCAGGCGCCGTAGGGATTGTCGATGTCTATGCCATAAACAGTTCCGTCAAGGTCCTCCACATTGACGGAAAGCTTCCTTTTGACATCGGCTATCCCTTAAAGTAGTCCCGATTGTGTGTAGATTGGAACACAAACGTCCCCTCATTTGACTTCGACGGATCGTCGACCCTGCACCTAGGGACAGGTATACATCGGGCGGTACAGCGAATACCCTACAAACCCCTACGTTTTAGATCGGCCCTTCCTAAATGTCTAATTTGATTTAACTTATCTGCGATCAGACTTGAAAGAAAGTCGTACTAGGAGAGTCGTTTGGGCGCATAAATGTGTCTTCTGTACCATCGATTTTGCTCTTCCAATCGTGTCAAATGGGTCAGGTGCGAGACGGGTAGACCGAAGGGTCAGCCCCGAGCATCTAACAAACCAAAAGACTCCCGAGACTCTTCGTCACGAGAACCATCTAAAGAGGCATTCAACCAGGCTATGACCAAGACCAACGATAAAAGCCGTAAGTGGATGTGGTGGTTTCTAGCGGTCGGGGTCGCGTTGCAGTTGTATTTCGTGAGAGAACTGCTGGCCGCCTTCGCGCTGTTTGCGGCTGTCTTTACCGCGATCGCCCTGATCATCGCTGCCGGTTACATGGTGCAAAAGGCCTGGGAAGTCGGCATCGCCCGACTAGCAGAAAATCGCGGTCCGGCTATGAGCATGACCCGCCGAACGGTAGCGGCGATGGAAGAACTGGGTCGAAGGCCGTTTCGTCGTCCGGTCTAATTTCCCGCGACGCTTCCTGCCCGAGCTTATGGTCAATCTTCAATTTACCCCGGCCGGAACTTGGCCGAAAGGCTTTTGGGCAGTTGCCAGAGCACCACGGAATTTCTTTTTCTTCCGTGAAAAAGACCAACCGTCCTGAGAGAGCGGTTGGTCTTTTTACTTCTCTTGTGCGACAAATCTTTTCGTAATCCGCTTTATCTGCTCCCAGAACCGCTCTGATTCTGCAACTCCTGGCGCCAGTTCAAAACCACCTTTACGTTTCCGCCGTCGGGATCCTTCACCCGCTCGACAACCACGATTTTGTGAGCTCCCGGCGCCAACGCGTAGTTCGGGCCGGCCGCGTCATTCCAGATTTCGCCCTGATAGAGCACACGAGACTTCCCAATCCGGAATGGCGACAGCAGTACCTCCGTAGCCCACAACGTGCCGGAATTTTCATATACCAATTGTTTGCCGTCGTGCGACCACACCGGATTTGTTCCGCCATCCGTGGAGACTTGCACTTTTTCGCCCGGTCCCGGAAAGCGCTGCACATATACTTCACCACGTCCAGATTCATTCGACGTGTACGCCAGCCAGTGCCCGTCGTTTGAGAATGCCGGTTGCGATAAGCGAAATTGCGAAGCCAGATAGGAATAGGGTTTACGCTCGCCTTCCAACGGCAGCATCCAGATTTCGTATTGCCCGGAAACGCCCAGGCGCTCAAAGGCGATGAGCTTTCCGTCCGGGGACCAGGATTGCAGATGAAAATGCGAATCGTTTTTCATCAGCGATTCTTCTTGCCCGCTGCCATCCACTGCAACCACGAAAGCTTGCTGACGCCCATTGGAGGCGTAGGCGATTCGCTTCCCGTCCGGGGACCAAACCGGGAGCTCATCTTCTCCCGGCGCAAAGGAGATGCGCCGCAGTGCCCCGCGTCCCAGATCGTAAATCCAGATGTCCGGGTCGGGCAGGCGCAAAGTTAATGCCAGTAGATTGCCATCCGGCGAAAACCGCGGTGATCCGTAAAGATTTGGTTTGACCGGCAAAGGCTGCACTTTGGCGTCATGCTCGGCTATCACCAAACTGTTCTCCACAGCCTGTCTTCCGCCGTTTACGTATACCAGTGTTCCACTATTTGAAAGATCATACTGCGCCGACCCCAACGACGAGCCCATGAGGATGTCCTGAATCGCCGTCACTGGAGTGCCGCTGACTTCCAGCGACTTGGGATCGAACGTGGTAGCCATCAAGCTGCCGCCGCGCATATACAGCAAGTGATTGGGGGCCAGGAAGCGCGCTTCGACTCCTTTAGGAATCACTACCTTTCGTTCGTTGGACCCAATTTTCTGGGCCACCAGTGCGCCATCATCTTCATTGCCACCGGAGAACACTGTGAAAAGTAGTGCTTTTCCATCGGGCAAAACTTCCGGCGAGATGTGTGCGAGTTCTCCGGATTGCAGTTGCGTTACCGGCTGCGGCTTTCCACCGCCGTCACTGATCCGGAGAATTCCGGAATTCACGGCGGGCGCATAGTAAATATTGTGGTCCGTTCCCCAGCTCATGCCTTTGGCGGTGGAGATGCCATCCGCGACGGTGACCGGGGCCCCGCCGTCGAGCGAGATCTTCCGAAGTTGCGCGCCCACAAAGAAGGCCAGCCATTTTCCATCCGGCGAAAAAACCGGATTGACCGCGCCGTCGGCGCCACTGACGGCGACGGGGGAAGCCGCGTTCATTTCTCGTAGATAAAGACGCGGTCCATCGGAAGTGCTGGCACTGATGGCGATGCGGGCGCCATCGGGAGAAATCGCCACAGTTCGTAGAGCGGAGTTGAGAGAGGTTCCGGCGGGCGGCATTATGGTGAAGCGGATCGCTGCACCATCACTGGCATTGCCGCGGTGAAACAGAATTCCCGCCAAATAACCTGCAACGATCAGCAGAGCTGCGAGCGCAGCGCCCGCCGGAAGCTTGAGGGCGCGGTCTTCCGGCTGAGCCGCTTTGGTAACCGGGTCGGAAATCGGCAGCACCCCGATGATGGAAGAGTTCCGGCCGGAACTGGCGTTTTCGAGGGCGATCCGCGCTTCGCCGATGGATTGCAAACGGGTGCGCGCGTCTTTGTCCAGACACCGGCGAATCAATTGCTGAATTTCGTGGGGTATCTTCGGGGGCAGCAGCGACCAGTCCGGTTCGCCGCGAATCACCGCCGCCAGGGTGTCGGAAACGGTGTCGCCTTTGAAAGCCACGGTGCCGGTGAATACCTCGAACACCACTGCGCCGAAAGACCAGATGTCCGCGCGGCGATCGACCGTTTTGCCGCGCGCTTGTTCGGGCGACATGTACGCGGCGGTGCCGAGAATCAAGCCGGCTTTGGTGGCGGCGGCGGTAAGCGTCGGCGAATTGGAAATTTCCGCGGTGTTGATGTCTTCGGACAATGCCTTGGCCAGACCGAAATCCAGAACCTTGGCGGTTCCGTCGGGCTTAACTTTTATGTTCGCGGGTTTCAAGTCGCGATGAATGATGCCGCGGTCGTGGGCGTATTCCAGCGCTTCAGTGATTTGGCGCAGGATGGGCAGTCCATCCTCGAGCGGCAAAGGCCCTTGCGCCAGGCGTTCAGCAAGCGTGGGGCCTTCCACGAGTTCCATCACCAGTGCCAGCATGGTGGGAGATTCTTCGAACCCATAAATACTGGCAATGTTGGGGTGGTTCATGGCCGCGAGAAATTGCGCTTCGCGCGCGAAGCGGGCCATGCGATCCGGATTGCCAGCGGTAACCTCGGGCACTACTTTGATGGCGACCTCACGGCGTAACCGCGAATCCGTGGCGCGGTACACCTCACCCATACCCCCAACGCCAAGGGGCGAGACGATGTGATAAGGGCCAATTTGCGAGCCAGTGAGCAGCGCCATGACGTGGGATTATACTGCGCTTCGCGAAATTATGAGTGTGGCACCTCACAAGGACCTAGAAGCGGCGAGCGGCTGCCGGAAAGCATTTAATAGTCACAACTCATATAATTAACGGTTAAGTAAACTTTCGGCGCGCCGCCATCTCAAGTAATACTTGAGATACTGAGGCGGCGCGTTTGAATGGCGACTTGCTTCTTAGCGAACAAGGTGACGTAGAGAACAGCGGCACTGGAACGAAGCGAAATGTACGGGAAAAAAGGATCGACACATCCGCGTTCGAATACTCCGGGCCTTAATCCCATTCACTACAGTTGCACTCCAACTCCGCGCCGGCTAGCGGCCAGTGAATTCTGCGATCTGTCATTGTGAATGTTTGCGCGCCAGTGGTAGTCTCTGCGCTTGCCAGGGGGGGAAGAGCATGCGGCGTCCTTTTGCGGCGGTGAGTCTAGTTATTCTGCTGGGGTCGGGAACTTTTATTTCCGGATTAAGCTCGCAGGACAAACCAGCGGCGACAGTCAAGAAGATCGCGGTTCGTGCGGGGCACTTGATCGATGGAAGAAGCGAAAAGGCAATCGACAATGCCACGATCCTGATCGAAGGCGATAACATCGTTTCCGTATCATCCGGCGGCGCGGTGCCCGGAGGCATGGAAGTAGTCGATTTATCCCAGTACACGGTGCTACCCGGCTTAATGGATACGCATACGCACGTGCTGTTGAACGGCGACATCACCGCCGAAGACTACGATGTGCAACTGCTGAAGCAATCCATTCCTTATCGCGCGATTCTAGGGGCGCGCAATTCGCGCGTCGCCCTGGAACACGGGTTTACCACGTTGCGCGACCTGGAAACGGAAGGCGCGATGTACGCGGATGTGGACGTCAAAACCGCCATCGCTAATGGGGAAGTGCCCGGACCGCGCATGCAAGTGGCCACGCGCGCTATGGCCCCGACGGGAATGTATCCGCTGCTGGGGTATTCCTGGGAATTGAAAGTTCCTACGGGCGTGCAATACGTGGATGGGGTGGACGGAGCGCGCAAAGCGGTGCGCGAACAGGTGATGTATGGGGCGGACTGGATCAAATACTACTCCGATCGAAAATATCATTTCGAAGCGGACGGGATCTTGCACAGCATGGTGAACTTTACCGATGAAGAGGCCAAAGCCATCGTGGAAGAAGCTCATCGCTTGGGAAAGAAGGTAGCGGCGCATGCGGTCGGCTCAGACGGTGTTGCGGCGGCGTTGCGCGCAGGCGTAGACAGCATCGAGCATGGTGACGGTTTGACGGAGGCCCTGCTGGATGAAATGGCCAGGAAAGGAGTGTACTGGGTGCCCACGGTAACGGTCGGCGCCTACGTGGCTCCGGGGCGCGGCGGGAGCTGGACCAAGATGGTGGATGCAGAGCGCACCGCGTTTCAGAAAGCGCTGAAGAAAAATGTCAAGATTGTCTTTGGCACGGATGCCGGCGGATTTGACTGGAAAGAACTGAATCAGGCGAAGGAGTTTGAGTATTACGTGCAGTATGGGATGACCCCGATGCAAGCCATCCGCTCAGCAACAGCGCTGGCCAGCGAGATGTTGGGATGGAAAGATAAAGTTGGCACCATCGAAACGGGACGGTGGGCGGATCTGGTGGCGGTAAGCGGAGACCCGTTGAAGGACATCTCGGAACTGTCGCGCGTGAAGTTCGTGATGAAGGGCGGGGTGGTTTATAAGAGCGAAGTGCATTGATTGCGTTGCTGACATTTCTTGGCGCTCGTTGGCGCCGGGAACGAGCGACGGGCCGCAACGGCGATCATCAGGTACAGGTGGTGACACTACGTATGGGTGGTGATTCACTACGTATAGGTGGTGACTAGAAAAACGCGGCTCCGCCATCCACATTCATGGACTGACCGGTCATGGCACTGGAAGCGTCGGAGCATAGGAACAGCGCGGCGCGCGCGATTTCCTCGGCGGTTTGCCCGCGGCCCTGCAGGATCGTCTGCAAAAAACCTGCCAATTGTTCTTCGGAGCTCACACCTAATTTTCTGGCGAGCGTGGCACCCAGTTCCTGCGACATCACCGTCTCGGTGACCGGGCCGGGGCAAATCGCGTTGACCCGCACGCCTTTGCGCGCTGCTTCGGCCGCGGTAATGCGGGTTAAACCCAGCATCCCCGCTTTGGCAGCGGCGTACGCGGAACCCCACGGAAAAGCCGCTTTGGCCGACAAGCTGGAAATATTGAGAATGACCCCGCGCTCGCGCGCGTACATTTCCGGCAGCACCAGTTGGGTGAGCAGAAAGCAGGCGCGCAGGTGTACGGCGATAACCTTGTCGAACTCCGCAAGCGGGTATTCTTCGACGGGCAGCACTGGGCCATAGTGCCCGGCATTATTCACCAGAATCGAGACGGACCCAAATTTTTCCCGGGCATCGGCGACGATGCGGCGGCAGTCGGCTTCGCTGGTGATGTCAGCGGCAGCAAAGGCAGCTTGCCCGCCTTGCTGCAATATCTCCGCGGTAGAGGAGGCCAGTTGCTCGTGGTGCGCGCGGTAAGGAAAACGGACGCGCCTTCCCTGGCAAAAAGATGCGCGATGGCCCGGCCGATGCCCCGCCCTGCGCCGGTGATGAGAGCGGTCTGTCCATGGAGAATCATAGGGGGAGAATAGTGGGGGGCCGCGGGCCTTGGCAAGCTTGGCGCCAAGGCGCCGAAAATTTTGCACGAGCCCGCCAGCCGCTAACTCCAATTTTTCATGTCGGGCCAGTCCGTTTGCAGGCTCTTTTTGCGATGACGGCAAAGCAAGATAGGATTTTTCTCAAAGGGCATGGAGTAGGGGTTGTTCAAGGTGGCGGCAACTTTCACGGATTCGTAGGAATCCAGGGCGTCTTCCAGTTTCGTTCCAATCCTAATGGCGATTTCACCGGTATAGTCGCGCGGGCCCCACAAGAAATAATTCTGGTGAGTGCAAATGGATTTGGGCAGCCCGTAGCGCGGGCCAAAAAAATCGACGGCGCCGGCTTCTCCATAGTTGCTGGCGAAAATGGCGGTTTTAACTTGCTGCTCGGGTGGGAGCGAATGATAGACATCGGCGACGCGGGCGACCATTTCTTCCCATCCAAACTCGTCGGAATAATATTGCGGCAGGATAGCGGCATCCTGATTGTGTTCGGACTTGGGGACGCCGAAGGGCAAGTGTTGCTGATAGCGAAGATAGCTTTCAATGGGCAATATCGGAAGAACGACCGGAAGGAGCAGCAGTATGCCCAGAATCAACCACGCGAATGCGGCGGCCTGTAAGCTCGCGGCGGCCCACGGGCGTGGCACGAAACGCCGGGACCGAAAAAATCGTTCGGTGCCCGCCGCGCCTGCGGCAAGCACCAGCGGGTACGCCGGCGCGGAATAATAATTTTTGCCGTGCGCCAGAAGAAAAAACGCGATGGTAAAAATAAATGCCCAGCCTAGGGCGCGGAACGGTTTGCCCGCGGGCAAAAAATAAAAGCACAAGCCGCCGAGCCAGAAGGGCAGCGTGGCCGGATTCAGGATCAGGACTTGCTGTCCGAGATAGGCCAGGGGCGGAAGGACCACGTCGCGACCGGAGGCACGGATGTTGCGCATTAGTTCGAGGAATGGCCAATGGTGATGAAGGTTCCAAAGCAGGTTAGGCAGAAAAAACAAGAGAGCCATGGCCCCGCCGGCGAGAATCCAGGGCGAGAACAAAAGCTTACGTTGCGGGGTGAGCAGCAAGCCCAGTAGCAGAAAAAACGCGAAAGCCGCTATGGAGTACTTATTTTCCAGCCCAATGCCGGCGATGACGCCGAATGCCAGCCACCAACGGAGATTTTCGTTCTTGATCATGCGCACGATGGCGAAGGCGCAACCAGTCCAGAAGAGGGGCTCGAAGGCGTTCATGGCGAATTGGTGATCGATGGCGTACCAGATACCGGGACATGCGGCGAGCAGAGCAGCCAGCGCCACATCGAACTTCTGGGCTCCGAGCTCGCGCGCCAAGGCGGCGGTCAGGACGATGCGCGCCGCGCCAGCCAAGGCCGGCCAGAGAAGGAGCGCGGGCAGCGAATCACCGAAGGTGTGGCGGGCTATCCATGCTAACAGTGCGATCAGGGGCGGCTGATCGACGTAGCCCCAATCCAGGTGGTGCGAGCATGCGAGGTAGTACAAGGCGTCGCGGAAGTAGCCGTAGCGAGTGGCGGTGGCGAGATGGGCCAAAACATAAACCCCGGCGATCAGAAAGGGAATCGCGAGAGAGACCGGCGGGCTTTTTTGCGCCTGGACGTTTGCCGCAGTGGCCATGCAGTGAGGAAAGATAACAGAAGTTCGCGGGAAGCGGCACCTTAAGCCAGTGAAGAGCAGACTTCCAGGCAGGACTAAAAAAACCTGGGCGGGTTGAGCCGCCCAGCGTCGTGCATGTGCGCATGTGGTGAATCGCCGGCCGGTTAACCTTTGTTCGGCTTCAGGTCGCGCAACAACCGATTTACGGCGTCACGAATGTGGTCGGTGGAGAACGATTCGCGATTCAACTGTCGCTGTCCCACGGCGCGGAAGGCCACTCTGTTCGAACCTTGTTTTACAAAGTCGAAGACGATAGTGCCCTCGCGATAGTGAACGTTTTCGTAAGCGTATCCGGGTCCGCCCCAGTAGCCCCAGCGGTAGGTAGTCCAGCAACCGAACGGACCGCATACCAAGCCAGGATATCCCCCGCCATAGCCGCGCTCAACAGTTACGGTGTGGCGGCGGATTCCCACGTGGTAGTCCACCAAAAATTCAGCGGCCGCGGGGTCGTCAACTTGCTTAAAGCCTTTGGAGGACAGGTTCTGCTCAATATCGGTTCGAACCGCCAGGCGCATGGTTTCGTTGTCAAGACGACCGCCGCCATTCTCACGAGAGACGGTCTCTGGTCGGCCGTTGTCGTTGATGTCGCGGGAGATGACTCGATTTTTATCAGGATTTTTTTCCGGAGGCGGCGCTGGCCTCCAAGCCCAAGTGGCATGTTTTGGAATTGCCACGCTATGGTCGCGAACTACGTCCACATGCTCATCGCAACCCGCTAGAAGCAGGCCAGAAGCCAAGACTCCAGCGAGCAATAGCGGCGAAGTTCGCATTTTATTCAACCTCGGATACCACATTTCTGATCCTCCCAGAATCCAAACGTATACCGATGATTTAACCCCAAGCCGGGGTATTAGTTGCAGGGGTTCCGCAAAGTGACGGTTGCTGCTTTAAACCCCCCGGAGTCTGCCGGAAACGCCACGGATGCGGGTGGGGCAGCGGCTGAGGTATGATAGAGTCTTCGGAATTATAAAGTTAGGATGGCAATGGAGACTTCGGCGAACGGAAAAGTATTGTTGCGAGTACGTCCTCGAGGATTTTGCGCTGGGGTAGTGCGCGCAGTGGATATCGTGGAACTGGCGCTGGAGGCCTACGGAGCCCCTGTGTATGTGCACCACGAGATTGTCCATAACACCTACGTGGTAGAGCAGTTGCGTAGGCGAGGGGCGATTTTTGTGGAGTCCATCGACGCGGTACCTCATGGCGCTGTACTGGTATTCAGCGCGCATGGAGTGCCTCCGACGGTGCGCGACGAAGCCAAGGCGCGCTCGCTTAAAGTCATTGACGCCACTTGCCCGCTGGTCACTAAGGTTCACCTGGAGGCGCTGAAGTTCGCGCGCGAGAAGCGCACAATCATCTTGATCGGGCATCGCGATCACCAGGAGATCGTGGGCACCTCAGGCGAGGCGCCGGACCGCACCATTGTGGTGGATTCCGTGGCTGCCGTCGATTTACTGGAAGTAGCCGAACCGGACAAGCTGTCCTTTCTCACCCAGACAACTCTGAGCCTATACGACACACAGGAAATTGTAGCCCGCCTCCGGCAGAAATTCCCGGCCATCAAAGGGCCGGCGAGCGACGACATTTGCTATGCCACACAAAATCGTCAGGAAGCGGTTGAGCAAGTTGCCAAAGATGTGGACCTAATTCTGGTAGTGGGCTCGCCAAACAGCTCGAATTCCAACCGTTTGGTCGAAGTGGCGCAGCGCAGCGGAGTGCGTGCGCAACTGATCGACTCCGCGGCGGATATTGATGTGGGCTGGCTCGAAGGTGTGGCACGCGTGGGATTGACGGCCGGGGCGTCCGCGCCGGAAGTGCTGGTGGAACAAGTCAGCCAGAGGCTCGCGGAATTTGGGTTTACCGACCAGCGGGACCTCGATCTGATTCGTGAAGACGTGCGCTTCACCTTGCCGCCGGAGTTGGCGACGATCGCGGCGGCGCCGCGCCGGTAACATGGGGCCGATAGCAGTCAAGGGCGCGATGCGGGCGCTGGTTACAGATACAGCAGCGTAATTTAACGAAGCCGGGAAACGGCAAGGAGCAACCTTGGCGGCGAAAATCACGCGGCAGCCGAAGAAGATTGCGTTGATAGGCGCGCCGTCGAGTGCCGCGGCGTTTTTAGCCGGCAGCGAAAAAGCTCCGGCGGCTTTGCGCGCCGCAGGTTTGGTGGAGCGACTACAGAAGATTGGCTATGAAGTTGTCGATCATGGCGATTGCGCCGTTCGGCATTTCGCGGAGGATAACGAAAACCGCCGGGCCCGGAACCTGAAAGAGATCGTTGCCGGTTTGAATGATTTGAAGGTACGCGCGGAACTTGCGGTGAAAAGCGGCGCGTTGGTGCTGGTTCTGAGCGGTGATTGCGCACAGGCGATTGGATTGCTGACCGGGGCGCGGCGCTATTACAAACGAATCAGTTTATTGTGGTTTGACCGCGACGCAGATTTGAATACTCCTGCAACTACGCCTTCGGGGCGAATTGATGGAATGGTGGTGGCGCACGTTATTGGCAAAGGCGCCGCGGAGTTGGTGCGCTTCTGGGGCGAACCGCCGCTGGTACGAGAGCCGGACGTGACGTTATTCGGACTGGAACGCGTAGATGCGCCGGAACAGGAGTTTCTGGATAAATCGCCGATGCGGCGCGTTAGTGCTGTAGACGTGCAAGCCAAAGGCCCAGAGCAGGCGGCGCGCGCGACACTGACGCAGATGCATGCGGACGCGCGGCAGGTCATTTTGCACCTCGATACCGATGTGATCATGCAGGAGGAATTTCCGGGTGTGAATGTTCCAGGCAGCGGTGGGTTGGGATTCGAGGATGTGCGCGCTGCGATGATCGAGTTTGTAAAAAACCCCAATTTGCTGGGACTGGATATCGCGCAATATAACCCGGACAAAGACAGTGACGGAGCGGGCGCGAAAAAATTGGTGGATCTGCTGGTCGAGGCGTTAACGGCCAGGATGGAAGCGAGTTCGGAAACTGAAGCTGGGAGTGCTGAAGCGAGCGCAGCGGCCGCTCCGTCTAGCGAAAACAGCACGCTGCCTGACTCAGCAACTGCCGTTCCTATGCCGGACTCAGATAAAGACTCAGTCGAGAGTTCGGACGAACCGGAAGCGGCAGACTCGACGAACCTGCACAGGCCTCAGGTAGATCCTGGGGACGAACCACCTGTTCAGGCAGAGTCATCCAAAGAGACGACTGCCTAATCGTGTCTGAATTTCTTCCGAACTAAAATCTAATACTTCATGATCTGCCATACTTGGCCGGCAAGCAGTCCGCGCGCCCATCGTTAAAGAATTCAGCGTTTCAAGAGAGCCCGGGGATTCGGCGCGCTTCCTGGCGTTTGCGGATGTGACGCGCCAGCCCCAGGAAAGACAAGGGGAGCCCAGCGGTGAAGGCGTGTTGTTCAGCTTCGTCGGCTGGGAGATATTCGCTCATTTCGGTTTGTGTTTGCGCCACGAAAGATGCGAGCGCTGTGGCATCGTCCGGGGCGGACTGCAAGATTTTTTCCGTAATGTTGGCCCACAGATGAAGGCGCGCGCGAAACTTAGCTAGATGCTCAGGTGGATTCTCAGCGAAACCGAAGTGCGTGAGAAAAAGTCTCTCCGGACGAAGACTTAGAATGGCTTGAAAGGATCCTTCCCAGACGGCCAGGTCAATGTCGGGCGGGGGGGTGGCGGGCATCACGTAGGGGCCATTGGCGATGCGAATTCCGGCCGTGTCGCCGACGAATGCAATGCTCTCGGCAGGATCGAAATAAGTGACGTGATGAGCGGCATGGCCGGGAGTGTAGAGCACCTCAATCCTTTGCTGAGCGAGGCTCAGCGACTCTCCGCCTTCCAGGATGCGAAGATTTTGAGCAGGTACCGGCAACGTCTCTCCGAAAAGCCGCGTCAGATCGTTTGCCCACAGCCGACCGGCGCTCGCGAGCAGTTTGGCGGGATCCACCAGGTGCGGCGCGCCCTTAGCGTGAACGTAGACGCGCAGGTTCGGGTTCTCGCGCACCAGGGAACCGGTCGCGCCGGCGTGGTCGAGGTGAATGTGAGTCAGGAGGATCGCGTCGAGATCGGCGACGGACAACCCTCGCGAAGTCAGGTGTGCGCTGAGAGACTCGAGTGTCGAGACTGGCCCGGGATCGAGGATGGCGTGGTGGCCTCCGGAGTCCAGCAGTACCGCGGCCAACGCATGGGGGCGGCCCGTCCAGTGAAGATCGAGCGAGGTAATGAGCGGCATGGTTGAGAATGGTACGAGAGCTTGGCAGTTCCAACAAATCGTGGTTTTCGAATTTCACACTGGGTGCTGTTCTCGCGAAAGCGAGATTACATGAAGGATCTGATATCGCCGAGTTCGCGCATCCAACCGACGACGCCGGGAGTATAGTAACGGGATGAAGGCGCAAAGGATTATTGGAAGCTTCCTGGCTACGCTGCTGCTGGCGGCGCTCGGACTTCCCGTTATTTGCGGGCGTTGCCGGGCGGTCGCTGCGGAAGAATCTTGCGGGAAGCAGCATAGCGTCGCGGGTGAGGCCCACGGCGTACGGGTCTCTACGCGGCATGCACGGTGCGAGAGGTGCGGCGAGCAGCAGGGAAGCGCTGCAAGGGCGCGAACGACAGGAATTGAGCGGCCGATAACCTTCGGAGATATTTATAGCGCTTACAACACTTGCGGGGCACAAATTCTTAGTACGAGCCCATTTACTGTCCTTCGATCGTTTAAGACGCAGCGATTAAACGACACTGAGGGTAGCGAGCAACCCACGCGAGAGGCTTTTCGTCGTGCGGTCTCACCCATTCAAGAAGGAATTTTTGGATTTCGAAACACGCCACTGCAAAAGTCCGCTTATCACCCCCTCGCTACCAGTCTGAAGATTTAGCGCTTCCAGCACTTATCCTCGAGTTTAAGAATTCTGTGCCATGCGGATTCTTCTCGAACAGCGCGTCGCACGGAACCGGGCAATGAGCCGAGGCATTTCCACCTGACCTCGATCTGCAAAACCGCAAAGACGATTAGAAAAACGAAGGACAATTATGAAGGCGATTCGATGTCTGCTGACGGTGGTTGGGCTCGGCGCGGTTCTTTGGAATCCGAGCTGTATGAAGGCTCAGACTTCACCGTCGGCTCCACAGGACTCTTCGGCGATGCAGGGCATGGACATGGGGCGCGGTGCGAAGAAAAACGCTTCGATGCAGAATTCCGCAGTAGGCAGCCAGCAAGACCCGATGAATACGAATGGTCCGCTAATGCACATGCATCCCCAAAATTTTATTCAAGAAATTGAGCATCACAGCAGTTCGGGAACCAGCGCGGAGCCCAACTCCACGCCCACGCCAATGTTGATGGCCATGCGCGGCCAGTGGGAGCTGATGTTTCACGCCAACGTATTCGTCAGCGATCTGCAGCAATCCGGATCGCGCGGCGCAGACCGGTTTTTTTCCACCAACTGGTTTATGGCTATGGCGCAGCGAAAGGCTGGCCCGGGGACCTTTACCGCCCGCTTGATGCTCAGCCTGGAGCCCGCAACGGTAACCGGCCGGCGGTATCCGCTGCTTTTTCAGCAGGGGGAAACGGCATTCGGGCTTCCCATAGTCGATGGGCAGCATCCGCACGACTTTTTCATGGAGTTGGCGGCACTGTACGACGTCAAAATTGGAGATAAGAGTCTGGTGTCGTTGTACTTCGCACCCATGGGAGATCCTGCGATCGGTCCCACCGCGTATCCCCATCGCGCGTCCGCGATCGAGAATCCCGTGGGCACGCTGGGACACCACCAAGAGGACTCCACGCATATAGCCAACGATGTCGTGACGGTGGGATTTACACACCGCATCGTGCGGCTCGAAGCTTCGGGATTCCACGGACGCGAGCCGGATGAATTTCGTTGGAATGTGGATTCAGGAAAAATCGATTCATGGTCTACGCGCTTGACGCTCCAGCCGGGAAAAAACTGGAGTGGCCAGTACTCTTACGGGCGTCTTATCAGCCCGGAGGCGCTGTTTTCCACGGAGGATCAGGAACGCATGACCGCGTCGGTCATGTACAACCGTCCGCTGAGAAATGGGAAAGCCGGTTCTGGAAACTGGGCCACCATAGCGCTGTGGGGGCGCACGCGGTCGCTGAGCGACGGGACCAAATTTAACAGTTACCTGCTGGAATCCACGTTGCGATTCGCGACCCGCAATTACACCTGGACCAGAATTGAAAACGCCGACCGTTCGAATGAACTACTCGTGGGAGAGCATGCGGTGCCCGCGGGTTTCGAAGAACGACGGATTGGACGGATCCAGGCCTACACATTTGGCTATTCGCGAGATGTGGATGTAATTCCGCACGTGGCATCCGCTTTGGGAGCGCAATTCACCATTTATGGCGTCCCGGACGCGCTGCAAAGTATTTACGGGCAGCGTCCCGTGGGCGGTCTGCTCTTCGTGCGTTTTCGGCCCTATTCTGGAAACGAACGCTGACGGAATTAGCATTTTTCAAAACCATCTTCAAATTCAAGAACTTCATAAAGAAATGAGCGGCCGTCCGGTGATTACCGGATGGGCAGCGCGAGCGGTGTACTCTACCTTTTCTAACACGCGTGGTGCCCGGAGTTAGACCTGGGCGAATCGCAAATCGAGGCGTGATGATGAGTGCTCAAGGCGGAGAACAGATGACCCTGGAAAATATGAAGCGACGCGAATTTATCGGCGGGCTGGCGGCTATGTCAGTTGCGGCGAAAGTGCCTAGAGCAAGCGGGACCGAGTCCCAGGACAGCGGTGAGATGCCGTATCGGACTCTTGGAAAGACTGGCGTGAAGGTTTCCGCAATTGGCCTGGGGGGATTTCATCTGGGGCTTTCGCATCTTGAAGAACCGGACGCGATCAAGATTTTTCACTCCGCCATCGATCGGGGCATCAATTTTTCCGATAATTCCTGGGATTATAACCAGGGTGTAAGTGAGAAGCGCGTGGGCAAGGCGCTGAAGAACGGCTATCGCGACAAGGTTTTCGTAATGACTAAGTTTGATGGCCGCACGAAAGGCTCGGCCTTAAACAATTGGATGAATCGCTGCAGCGCTTGGAAGTCGACCACGTGGATTTGTGGCAGTTTCACGAAAACATACGCCTGGAAGATCCGGACCGGTTTTTTGCCGAGGGGGGCGCGGTGGAGGCCATGCAGGAGGCCAAGAAGGCAGGCAAGATTCGATTCATGGGATTTCACTGGTCATAAGGATCCAAGCGTGCATCTGAGCATGTTGGAGATGGCCGACAAGCACGGATTCAATTTCGATACCGCGCAAATGCCCGTAAACGTCATGGACGCGCACTTTCGAAGCTTCGGAAAAGAGGTGGTGCCGGTGCTGGTGAAGAAGCAGATGGGCGTACTGGGTATGAAGCCCATGGGCAGCGGTAACATTTTAAAAGCAAAGGTGTGACCGCTCTGGAGTGCTTGCAATATGCGCTAAGCCAACCCACTTCGGTGGTAATCACCGGGATCGACAGTATGGCCATCCTGGATCAGGCTTTTGAAGCAGCGAAAACATATAGTTCATTGAGTAAGGCGGACATCGAGAGAATCCTGAAGAAGACGGAAACGGTGGCGGCCGATGGCAAATTCGAACCCTTTAAGACCACTCCGATTTTCGACTCAACGGCCACCCATCCAGAATGGCTGGGATACGCTGCTCAAGCGTAGCCGCGGGCGGGGATATCGAGGTGTTCCATTGGGCTTAGACGCTCTTGAACCAGTCCTTGGCAATCTGGTGACATACAGGAAAAACCGCCATCGATCTACACTCGAGCCGGTATACGACCCGACGTGCTGGCACAGCAATACTCTTGCAGACTGGGGGTACTAGTCTACGATTGGTGAACTTGGTTCGTCGCGCGTCGTGACGGCTCCCTGCAACTAAGATATCGAATTTGGCGCGCTTAGCTGGGAAGACTTCGTACTATTTCACCGGGGACTGTGTCGTAGCTTGATCTTCTAAGTGGAGTCATCTCATAAATTACGCTGGCATTATAATATGATTCATCTAGGAACGAAATTTAGGGGAGGAACATGATGTCCAAGTGGTGTGTGACTGTTGTGTTCGGCGCGCTAATCGCGCTGCCAAGTTTTGCGCAACAGAAAATGCAGGCGGGACGAGACGGCGACGGCCGCTGAACAGCCGAACCACGCCCGCCAAAACGCCAGCGGACATCATCAGCCGTTAACGTTGCGCCAGCGCGAGTTTTTTTGCCTGCCTGAAACGCCCGCGCGACTACCATTTCCTGGCCCGGCGCCGCCACTACAGATGAAGCGCCCGGCCGCCTAGTACCTCGCTATGAGATTGCGAGTCATGTATGAATACATCAATTTCATGCCTGGAAATCCCTTCGACAATTTCAACAGCCACGGGGCGACGGCGATCTTTCACCGTCAATGCGAATCGTTGGTTGGGTTTGAACGTGGAAGTGGGCGGCACGACATTCCGTCGCGATTTGCTTCCTCTGCCGGAAGCGATGACGCAAGTGGAAGGGGTTCACAGAATACTGTTCATGGGCGGTCCCCGGCTCAACATGCGCAAGTTCGACCATTTCGTTCCATTCAGCGAATTTATGATCGGTGCCGCGCATGCTGACGTCGAGACACCGGACGGGGGCGCAATGTGCTTTCGGTTTGGCCGCCGGTGGTGGCGTGGACATTGTGCTCGCGAAGCACCTGGCGTGGAGACACACAACTGGATTATTTGTTGACAAATTTTAACGGACCGGCGCTTGGCGCTTCCTCGCGCGGCAAAATAATTTCCGTGCGGCAACCGGATTAGCAGTCCGCTTCGGAATACCAAACCCACCACCACCTCCGAATCACCCACCAGTTGGCTTCCGCCGGCAAATCCTACCTCGGTCATTGCTGGATCGGGTGACAGCGTTGCCGTTCACGTGACCGCTAGCGACGAGGATAAGGACACGCTGACCTATAGCTATAGCGCGACGGGCGGATCCGTGGAGGGCACTGGTCCAGAAGGACGCTGGACATCCACAGGGCTCAGCGCGGGCAGCTACACCATGAATGCCAAAGTTGACGATGGCAGAGGCGGCACCGCTACCTGCGCAACGGATATTCGCGTGGAACCGAAGCCCAACCGGCCTCCTACCATCTCCTGCTCTACGGAACGCAGCCCGATTCAGCCTGGCGAACGCACCGCGATCATTGCCATGGCCAGCGATCCGGACGGCGACAATTGACCTACAGCTATAGCGCTTCCGGTGGCCAAGTGACTGGCAACTGGCCGCGAAGCCGCAGTTTGATTCCACTGGGCTTCAGGCCGGTAGTTACACCGTGAAGTGCTCGGTCAGCGATGGCAAGGGTGGAACAGCGGATGCCACAACAAACGTTGATGTGCAGCAACCGCCGCCGCCGCCGCAAGCGACCAAAGTCGGCGATTGCAGCTACGGCAAGCCAGGCAGTTCGCGTGTGGACAACGTCTGCAAGCGCGTGCTGGACGACGTTGCGTTGCGCTTGAAGAACGATCCGAACGCCAAGCTGGTGATTACCGGTTACGCGGATTCGCACGAAGCCGAGCCGCCAAGTTGGCCACACGCGTGCCGATCTCGCCCAGAAATATCTCGGAGAGAAAGACATCGACGCTTCGCGGATAACGACACGCACTGGCACGGCCTCGAAGGAGAAGGGCGCGGAGAAAGAAAACCGCCGCGTAGACTTCATCTTCGTACCGGAAGGCGCTAATTACTAGGACGACGATAAACAAGTGCTAGGCAAGCACCGGAGAAACAGACTTCGTAACGGGCACCTCGAACGCAAATCAAACGGGCCATCCTGCAGACAGGGTTGAGCCCGTTTTATTTTTGTCCGGGGGCACTCACTAGCCCAGTGCGATACGTCTCGTCGAAGCATTCCGCGTGAGTTTAAAATTCCCCAAAGTTTAGGCCGAGACCCAATTCGAAAAAGTTCGTGTCATACCTCGTTGTCGTGGAAAATTCCCACAACGGAGCCTCTGGTCCCATTTGGGAAAGGTTGAAAAGGGGAACTTGCGAAAAACGTTGCAAAGGTAACCAATCCAGTCGAATATTCCTGAAATGGGAAGCAAAAAGATAATAATGTAGATAATGTATTGGTTCGTGAATAGATGAGCCGATTTCCTGAATGGCATTAGTTGCAAGAGGAAGGGTATGGCGGAAAAACAGGACGGCAACAATGATGGACGAACAGCGGATGTTCGCCAGCAACCCTACCCATGAATTTGCTGGTCGTGGACGACGAGCAGTATGTGCGGCAGTTGTGCGCCGATGTGGCCTCCCAGAGTGGAATGAAGGTAACCACCGTAGCCACTGCGGAAGAGGCTCTGAATATCCTCGAAAATTCCGCGGTCGACATTTTGATGACCGATCTGAAGCTTTCCGAGTCGAGCGGACTGGATTTGTTGCAAGAAGTGCATGACGAGCACCGCGAGGTGGCGGTGATCGTGTTGACGCAATACGGCACGATCGATTCGGCGGTGACGGCCACGCGGTTGGGGGCCGTTGGATTACGTCACCAAGCCATTTCGCATGGAAGAATTGCGCTCCCGCCTGCAACGCGTGGCCCAGGCCGTTGAGTTGCAACAGGAAAATCGTCTGTTGCGCGAACAATTCGAACCAGAGCCGGGATTCGGCGGATTGATCGGCGTTTCCAGCAAGATGCAGCGCGTATACAAAATGATTGAGAAAGTCGGGCAGCACGAATATCCGGTGTTGATTCTAGGCGAAAGCGGGACGGGCAAAGAGATGGTGGCGCGCAGCATCCATTTCTCCGGGCCCAGGAAAGACCGCACCTTCGCTCCTGTGGACTGTTCTTCGCTGGTGCCCACGCTGATTGAATCCGAGTTGTTTGGCTATGTAAAGGGAGCTTTTACGGGAGCGGTGCAAGCGAAAACCGGATTGCTGGAGGCTGCGCAAGGCGGGACGCTGTTTCTGGATGAAATCGGAGATATGCCCGTGGACCTGCAGGCCAAATTGTTGAGGGCCTTGCAGGAGCGGGAGGTGAAGCCGGTAGGTTCGACGGAGCGGCGACATATCAATGTTCGCATCATTGCCGCCACAAACCGCGATCTGGAAGCCGCGATTCGAACCGGCGCTTTCCGCCAGGATTTCTATTTTCGATTAAATGTCGTGCAGATGAAGTTGCCGCATTGCGAGACCGTAAGAGCGATATTCCCGCTACTGGTGACTTCTTTCCTGGAAAAATTTTCTGGCATGCATGGAGACCACGAAAACCATTTCCGATGACGCCATGAGCCGACTGATTACCTATGACTGGCCGGGCAATGTCGGGAACTGGAGAATGCTATCGAACGCGCGGTGGCTTTGGGTCAGGGCCGATGGTGGAAAGGCGGACTTACCGAGCAATCTGCATTACGCCGACCAGCGACCGGGTGCCGGACGAAATGAGATTTTACCTTTGGAGGAATTGGAGCGGCGCGCGATCTTGAAAACTTTGCGCGAAACCGCCGGCGACAAGCTGGCCGCGGCCCGCATGCTAGGAATTGGAAAAACCACCCTGTATCGCAAATTAAAACAGTACAACATGAAGCACGCCGAGGATTAGCGGGTAGTGGGTTTCCTTGCGATTTCTTGATTCGTGCACGCAAACCCGAAACCTTCGGGACCTGGACCGCGTTCTGAAACTGGCTGCCACGATCTGTCAGTCAACCCGTTGGTGTTGAGGTGTTCAATTCCTGCCGTCCATTCCCGCTAGAGGCATTTAGGCACCTTGTAGTAATTTTCCACACATTCACCCCTTACATCCTGCCCGTTAACAACTCCCTTTATCTGCCCGTTCAGCGCAAGAGAAAGCCTGGCTAAGCGCGTCTGTATCGCGAGCCCTCCGTTTCATTGTGGGAATGGAGGGGTGCCAAAGTATCGACATGGGATGGCGTGGCAATCTTCCTGTGAGCATGTGAGCTTAAGTCCTTGAGTTTTCAGCCGCCCAACAAATTCTCCCGGTTGGGCCTGCCAGTGCAAGAGCCTTAACAGCAGCATTTCTTGTTTGTGGCGAACGTGTTTACACACTGGACATTCAACCGGCAGGGTCAAAGTGGCAGCCCCAGCTAGAGGCGGCAAGAATATGTGGAACAACAAATCGGCCCTTCCGTCCCTAGTGAAAATAACGCGCGCGGCGAACGAAGGGCTATGTCGCCAGGAACTTTTGCAAAAAACGGTGCACGCGCTAGCTGCGGACGGGCGCGCGGATCGTGTCGGCATCTGGCTTAAATTAGAGGAGACGGACTACAGCGAGGGCCGTGAGGCTCAAAGCTTTCGCGGTTACGTTTGGGATCGGGAAAGCGAGTGTGTTCCGGTGGAATGGCGGCGGTTAACGCCCCGGGCGCCCCTGCCACCGATGTTGCTGTGCACCAGGCAGAGCGTGGAACAGGAGCTGGAGCACGGCGCTTTGCCAATGATTGGCCCGTTGTTGGATATGCGGCGCGCGGTGTGGGTGCCTGTCGAGCACCGAGGCCGTCTGCAGGGAGTTATGTTGGCGGGCAGCCGTAGCAAGCATGGCGATATTCCCAGAGACCTATTTGAATCCGCAGCCTCGCAGTTGGCTTTGGCTATCGAGATCGAAGAAGAGCAGCGGCACTCCGCGGATCAGCAAACCGACCTTGCGGTAGTGACACGGACGCTGGAGGGATTTGCTGCAACCAACCAGCCGGAGAAAGCCCTATGGGACCTGGTCGATAGCTGCACCACCGACTCGCAAGCTGGCGGGGGTCTCGGCGCACGGTTCGCAGTTATCGGAGTGCTGCCCGGTAAACCGAACGTGCCCGGCGAAACACAGCAAATAGATTTTGGTTGGAAGAGTGGAGATTCCGTTTGGACCAGGGCTGTGGAGTGCTCCGCAGCCTCGAAGATATGGCGTCAGGCGGTGGAGACCAGGCGCCTGGCCAGTAATCTCCCGGACGAAGGGGTCTCCCGTAGTAGCGTGGCCGAAGGCGCGATGATTATCGTGGCTATTCCTTTGGAATCGGAGGGAACACTGCATGGCGTGCTGGTGGCCGGATTCGCGCGAGAGGCGGCTCCGCAAACGAGGATCGACCGCCTGAAGTTACGCGGCGCGCTGGCCGCTGCGGTTCTGGGAAAATGGAAAACAAATCAACTCGAAGCGCGAAGCAGCGCCGGGAGAAAAGCGCTGCTGGATAACAGTCGCGAGGCTACCGTGCTGCTCGATGAGAGCGGTCGCATAGCGATGCTGAGTACCCGAGCGCAGCTTCTGCTGCGGGAGGATGCGGGGAGTGCGTCGGAATATAGTTGCGCAGGTCAAACCTTGATGGATTTATTTCAGCCCGCTGAACGGGCGGGGGTCAAAGATTGGTGGGAGGGAGCTTTCAGGAATTCTGCTGAGCGGCACGCCAACCATCAAACGACCCTCCCAGTAACGCATGGTGTCGAGCGTCGGAAAGATCCGCAACCTCTGACCGAAGCGATTTTGAACAACGGGGTGAAGGTGCGACTGAAGGCTCCCTTGACCGAAGCGATTTTGAACAACGGGGTGAAGGTGCGACTGAAGGCTCCCTTGCCGGCTGGTGGGGCTTACGCGGCGGTGGTGCTCGAAACCTGGCGGGATCCAGTTGCTTCAGAAGGCGACAACCGGGCGGCAACGGAGCTAGCAAGCGTGCTTGAATGGCTAGACGAGGGCGTCGTATTGTTCGACGCTCTAGACAATGTCCGGGCGTTGAATTCCCGCTTCCTCAGTATGACCGGCCTGCAGGACCGCGATCGTACGGAATTATCAACACTCGAGAAGCTTATTTTCAACTTGTCGGAGCACGTCGAGGAGCCTTGGAATTTCGCGCAGCGCTGGCGCAACCTGGCGCGCGGTATCGACGGCGGCATTCGCGAGGAGTTGGAATTAGTACGGCCAAGCGTCAGGGTTGTGCAACGCAAGTCTCGCCCGATTCTCGACGGCCATGGACGGCGGCTTGGCAGGGTGGAAATTTATCGCGATTTGACGGACCGGCGAGGTTCGCAGTCGCAGCTGCTGCGTACTGGAAAGTTGGCCGCGCTCGGCCAACTGATCATTGGGATAGCACACGAACTCAACAATCCATTAACCAGCATTCTGGGCCACTCACAGAGGCTGCTGCAGAGCTTGCCTGAAGCCGGAAATACCGAAGAAATTCGACAAATTCGAAACATCTTTGAAGAGGCCGAACGCGCCACCGCCATCTTGCGCCAGCTGCTGGTGAATGCGCATGAAAGCAAACCACAATTGCGCAGCGTGGCGATCAATCAGTTAGTGTTGGAAGCCATTGAATTGCAGCACGGAAAGTTAACTCACGAAAATATTCGAGTGGAAATGGACCTCGATGAGAGTTTCCCCTCAGTGCACGGGGATGCCGGGCGGCTGCAACAGCTGTTGCTGAACTTGATGGGAAATGCGAGGCAAGCACTGGAGCAGACAGGCCGCGGCGGAACAATACGCATGCGTACCAAGCAGATCGGGAAGCAACGGGTGCTGCTAGAAGTTGCGGACGACGGCCCAGGAATCCCCGCGGAAAACCTGGGACGAATATTCGATCCGTTTTTTACCACCAAGCCGGCAGGCAGCGGAACTGGGCTGGGGTTAGCCATAGTATCCGACATCGTGCGGGAGCATGGAGGGCACGTAAACGTATCCAATTCGCCCAATGGCGGAGCCATCTTTTCCATAGCATTGTGCGCTGCTGATCACATTTCTCGGACGGAGAAGCCGCTCGGTAACCAGCGCAGGGAACTAATCATGGCCACCGCCGACCTGACGGCCGCGAGTATTTCCAACGTGACCACGACTTTGAGGTCCAGTGAAACGATCAAAGATAAGCCCATATCCGAAACGTCGAGGTTGTTGCGCTTTTATACCGGCGGGCTTTTAATTCCCGGGGGGGAACTGCTCGCCGCGGGTCTAGCTTCAGGTACTGCCCCACTGCCCGACGCTCGGAGCAATCGCATACTGGTAGTCGAAGATGAGCCGACCGTGGCGCGTCTGATCGCCGACGTTCTCAAGGACGAAGGCTTTTTTGTGGATGTCCTGCTAGACGGCCACGAAGCACTCCAACAGGCCGCCCGCGCGACCTATGATCTGGTGATTTGCGACATGAAAATGCCAGGGCTGGACGGCCAACATTTCTATAAGGCGTTGGTGCGAGACGGCAATGTCTTGAGCCGGCGCTTTCTATTTGTCACAGGTGACGTGGTTTCGCAGCACACGCATCAGTTCCTGAAAGTTCACGCCTTGCCGCACGTGGCGAAACCTTTCCGGGTGGAAGAATTGAAAGAAAAGGTTCATGCGCTACTGGATCGCAGCTCTATTCGTAACACCAGGGCGATGAATGCTAGCAAGAACCCATGAGGTATGAAGGATGAGGCACCAATAAAGTGGGGTCGCACGGGGGACAGACGGTTCTGTTGGTGAGCGGCGATGGGTTTCTCTGTGCCGCGGCACGCTCGGGCCTTAAAAACCGCCACCCGGAGGTGCGCGTGTCGGCGGTGACTAGCGCCCTCGCCGCATTGCAGATTGTGGAGGAAACGGCGCCCAGCGTAATTCTTTTGGCCGAAGAAGGTCGAGAGCAGCAGCCCACTTACGAGATGGCGGAGTTGGACGGATTCATTGAAGCCTTAAGCGGGCATGCCCCTGTCGTGGTCATCGGCCGAGCGGACCACGGCCCGCGGTTAACGGCCTTAATCGCTTCGGGAACGGTGGACTACGTTTCCGAATCTGCCGGATGTGTGACCCTGGCGTTGGAGCTCCTGGAGCGCCGACTTTCGCAAACTCAGCGTACGGCGGATTTGGCGCCTGGCATCGAGCATTGGTCGAAGGATTTCGCGGAAGTTCTGCGCCATGAGCTCAACAATCCACTGACGGGAATTTTGGGAAACGCGGAACTGTTGCTTGCCGAAATAACCCGGAAAAACGACGGGCGGCTGCCGTATGGCGGGCAGGAGCGCGTGGAAACTATTGCAGCGCTGGCGATGCGGATGCGCGAAACGGTGTGTCAACTGAGCCACGAGTGGGAGGCCAGGAACGATCCGGTGCGAGAGGCGGAGGTCACCGGAGCTAGGAGTGGCTGAAGCCCCGTGATTAGGGACGACTCGGGAGTGCTCTTATAGCCCGGCGAAGCACTGGCAACGAGCACTGCGAGTATATTGAGGTTGCTGTTGCGAGGAAGACTCCGGATAGAGAGAACCACGAATCGAAACTCCGCGTTGGCTGAGTAAACGCAACAACGAATTCACGTAACTTCGAGCAGCTTTTTCAACGAAACCATTTCGCGACTGGGAATACCTCTGGCCCCGCCTACAGTCGCTTGCGAAACTCATCATTGTATCTGCCCCGGCATGACTACACCCGGAATATAGATCAAGAGCGAAAAAGTACGGATTCGCGCTGAAACATTTTTACCGCTACAAAAATTGCTGCCGCGGCGTACACGCAGGTAGATGCGAAAATGAGACCGATGGAATTCCAGTGATAGGTGCCGGTGATGAGTTCCTTGCACAGCAAGCTCACGTTCAGAATGGGTATGACGGAAAGTTTCGGGGTGAGCTCGGCTCCGGGCAGCATTGCGGCCACAGCCGGCACAACCACGATGACCATCAGCGGTGAAATGTAGCTCTGCGCTTCTTTGTAGCTTTTCGCAAAGAGCGCGATGGTGATCAGCGCAGCGGAGAACAACACCGCCAGCGGCAGCGCTACCAGGAATACGGATAGAACTGCGCTCAGACTCATGGAGATTTGGACGCCCGACTCCGAAGACTGGGCCTGCAGGCGCTGAAATACCCAGGCGGACACGCCCATGGAAGTTACGGAGAGAGCCGCAGTAACCAGCGAGGCCGTCAGCACCAAGAAAAATTTCCCCAGCACCAGATGGGTGCGGGAGATGGGACTGGAGAGAATAGTCTCCATGGTGGCGCGTTCTTTCTCGCCAGCAGTAAGGTCCATCGCCGGATACATCGCGCCGGTGAGGCACATGATGATGACCAGGTAGGGAATAATCCCGCCGAATGTCTCGCCAGCCACCTTTTCCGGAGACACCACGTTTTGCTGTTTGATGTCGAAGGGCTTTAGCAGTCCAGCGGGAAGTTTTTCAGCGGCTAGCCGTTCGCGCGCAATATTGTCGCGATATTCAGTGAAGAATCTCTCAATACGATTGGCTGCGGAAATGGATTTCAGATCACCGGAATAGATATCAATGGTTACTGAAGGAAAAGACTCGCCCGCGGTGCCTTGCAGCCCGGGCGGAATCTCCACCGCGGCGCGAATCTTTTTGTTGGAAATCAGGTCGATGTAGTTCGAGGAAGCCGGTATCACGATTAAATTTTTGGTTTTTCGCAAACCTTCCACAATCGTTGGCGAATCTTGGCCGCCCAAGACCATGATTTTCGCGGGAGCCCGGCTGGCTTGTTCCATCAGGCTGGAGACGGCGTAACCAACGCCAATCGTCAACACAGGAAAAAGTACGATAGGCACCAGAATGGTGGAAAGTAGCGTGCGGCGATCCCGCAACGCCTCGCGCAGTTCCTTGCGGTACACGATACCGATGTTTCGCCAGGCCATGATCAGGAAACCTCTGAGGCTACGTGCGGAGTCACGATTTTTACAAAAACTTCCTCCATGTCGTTTTCCTGATATTTATCGCGCAGTTGTTCCGGGGTGCCCTCGGCCAGTAGCGTTCCGTTATGAATGACGCCAATTACATCGCAAAGCTTTTCGACTTCGCGCATGACGTGCGTGGACAGAATTACGGTTTTGGCGGACTTACGGCATTCGGCGATGAACGCGACGATGGTGCGGGCCGCCATGATGTCCAGGCCCAAGGTGGGTTCATCAAAAATCATCACCGGCGGTTCATGCACCAAGGTTCGCGCGATGGAAGTTTTCTGTTTCATGCCAGTGGACAGTTTGTCGCAGCGGCGATCGCGAAACGAATCCATATCCAGGCGCTTGAAGATGTCGTCGATACGTTTTTTGAGGGTTGCTTCATCGAGGCCATTGAGTCGCCCAAAGTACTCCACCATCTCTTGAGCCGTGAGGCGGGGATAAAGCGCCGTGGCGGTGGAGAGAAATCCGACGCTGGCGCGGACTCTTTCAGGATGTTCGACGATATCGTGGCCGTAGACCAGCGCGGTGCCTTCGCTCGGTTCAAGAATGGTGGCCAGCATGCGAAGGGTAGTGGTTTTACCGGCGCCGTTGGCGCCCAGCAAACCGTAAATGCTGCCAGGCTGGCACGTGAAGCTGACGTTTTCAACGGCGGTGATTGGTCCGCGCTTCTTATCTTGAAAGCGCTTACACAAACCACGAGCTTCAATCATTGATCCTCGAGTGCTTCGGATATTCGCGAATGAAAAGTGTACTACGGGACCGGGAACTTGACGGGCGGGCCGCGGAGCGCCGAACAGAAACACGGCAGGCACAGCCCCATTCCAAATATCCCGATTGTCGCGGTTTTGGTTAGCGCCTTTGAGAGGGCTACAGCCGAGACGCTCCTCCGTGCATCTAATGCGCTGGCTCTCAATTGGGCTTGTGAGCGAGCGGAGCAATAGCCCGCGGTAAGAAGGTTTCTTGAGGAAAGGCTTAGCCTGCTTGCTAGAATGAGGGCAATCCGACGGACGTCCATGCACAACCTAGAACGGGTGTCCAGGCGGGGCGCGGTCCGTAGGCCTCGGAGCCCAAGGCAGTGGGCCTCGCGGGGAAACCAACAAAGAACCGGGGCAAGGCGATGAACAGGAAAAATGGATCAGCGTAAGCTGCGCAACAGGATACTGTTCTTTTTAGTGCTAGCGGGGGTGATCGCGTACGTATTGGTGCGCCTGAGCGGGCGCGAACCGGTGGCCAAGATCGCCGCCGTTATGCCGGTGCGCGACAACCTGGTTTCGTCGATATCCAGCAACGGCAAAGTGGAACCCATTGCCCCGTTCATCGTGCGCGCGCCGCTGGATACTTTCGTGGAAAAGGTGGAGGGAGTGGAAGGGCAAGCGATCAGTAAGGGACAATTGCTGATCGAACTGAATGTGAAGGACGCCAGCGCGCAACTAGCGGACGCCGAGGGGCGACTGCTGCGGGCCCAAGATGAACTACGCGCCGCTCAGGGAGGCGGAAAGAGCGATGAGGCTGCTCGTGTTGCGGGCGAATTGGCGAGGATACAGGGCGAGCGCGACCGTTTGCAGAAAAACCATGAAGCTCTGGAGCGGCTGATTGCCAAACAGGCCGCGACACGTGAGGAGTTGGCAACCAACGACTTGGCACTGAGCAACGCCAATAGCGAAGTGAAACGCTTGTCGGCCGCAAAACAGGAGTTTGAACGCGGCGTGAAATTGGATGCGGGACGATCGTCTCTGCTGGTGCAGCAGACGCAAGGCGAGATTGCCTCCCTGCGCGTTAAGGTGGCTAGCGCCCATATCACGGCGCCTAGCGACGGTACGTTGTACTCGCTGCCGGTGAAAACCGGAGATTACGTTAAGACTGGCGATTTGTTGGCGGAGATGGCGGACTTGCGTCAAGTGCGCGTGCGCGCGTTTATCGACGAGCCGGAGCTTGGTTCGCTGCAGCAAAATGAGCCGGTCAAGATCACATGGGATGCCTTGCCGAATCGCACTTGGATGGGCAAGACCGAAGTGATTCCCAAGGAAGTAAAGCCGCGGGGGACGCGCAGCGTGGGCGAGTTATTGTGCGCGGTGGACAATAAAAAAATCGAGTTGTTGCCGAATATCAATGTGAACGTCAGCATTCATTCCAACGAGAGAACGAATGTGCTCACCGTGCCGCGGGCGGCCGTGGATTCCGAGAGCGGGCATCGCTATGTGTTTGTCGTGAGCAAGAATGAATTTGGGAAACCGCGGTTGGAGCGTCGCGAAATTCAAGTAGGTATCGCGGATTCGACGAGCTTCGAGGTGGTCAGCGGGCTGAATGAGAACGAAATGGTCGCCTTGCCGGGCGATGCCGTTCTGCACGACAAGATGGCGGTGAAGATTACCAACACCGACGCTGCGTATGTGCGGGGTCATCGTGATGGGCAATAGGCGAAGGGGCGCCGCAGTGATCGCTGCAGTGGTTCTGTGTGTGGGCCTTTCGTTGCACGCGGCGGCGGAAAACAGCGATTTGGCCGCCGGACGGCGGGCTTATGACGCGAGTGATTACGACAAGGCAGTGCACCTCCTTCAGGAAGCGGCGGCCAAGAATCCTCGTGACGGAGAAATCCATCTGCTGCTAGCTAAAAGCCACTTTGAATTGCGCCAATACGACGCGGCCATAGCAAGCTCGGAGAAGGCGGTAGAGCTGGACCGGGATAATTCGACGTACCACGAATGGTTGGGCAGATCTTACGGGGAGAAAGCCTCGAAAAGTTCTTGGCTATCGGCCTTATCGCTCGCCAAAAAAGCCCAGCAGGAATTTGAGACCGCAGTACGTTTGGACGAGAAGAATTTTTCCGCGGCCCAGGCTTTGGTGGAATATGACTGCGCCGCGCCGGGGATTGCCGGCGGGGGTGAAGAGAAAGCGCAGCCGAAAATAGAGCAGCTAAAAAAAATGGATGCCGCCGAGGGTCATTATGCAGCAGGGAATTGCCAGCGGCAGAAGAAAGATTTTGCGGTCGCTGATGCGGAGTTTGATAAGGCCCTGGATACCGCCAAATCGCCGGAGTTGATTTTTGACATTGGCGATTACGCGGCGCGACGGAATCAGCCGGAGCGCCTAGGGATGGTCGTCGACGCTGGGCGGCGAGCCGCGCCAGGCGACATACGCATCAAATTTTACCAGGCAGCGGCGCTGATCTTGAAAAAAGAAAAACCCGACGAAGCAGAAGTGTTGTTGCGCGACTACCTGAAAACGGCGCCTGCCCGCACCGGATATCCGCGACCCGCAGCGGTGCATGATTGGATGGGAAGGCTGTTTGAAAGTCAAAACGATCGTGATGCAGCCTTGCGGGAATATCAATCGAGCTCGCGGCTCGATCCAAAATATAAGCCGACTCAAGAAGCGCTAAAGCGGCTAGGGAAAAGTTAACGAATGCACATCCGCGAAACCGTGTCGGTAGCCATTGACGCGTTACGATCGAACAAACTGCGCGCGGCTCTGACCTCCTTGGGCGTAATCATCGGAAGCGCCTCGATCGTACTGGTAGTTACGGTAGCGTTGACCAGCAAAAAATTCGTGATCTCCCAGATTGAAGGCGTAGGCTCCAACCTGGTGTGGGCGGAAATGGTACACGCCACCGGAAAGGAACAGCCGCTAAGCCACGAAATCACCATCGACGACTTAAAGGCTATGCGTGCAGAGCCCGGGGTGTTGGAAGTCGCGGGCACTCGCGAGTTGCCAATGTCGGTGGTCGTCAGTGGAGTAGAGCGGCCGGTGAACCTCATCGGCGTCACCGAGGGTTTCCAGACCATCCGGCGGCTGGTAATTTATCGCGGGCGTTATTTCGATGCTGAAGACATGGAATCGCGTGCCAAGGTTTGCCTGATTACCAAGGAGCTTTCCGAAAGAGTTTTTGGGCTGGAAAATCCGATAGGACGCCCGATTCGAATGGGGGAATTGACGTTTACGGTGATTGGAGTTTTTCGCGAACGGGTGGCCACGTTTGGGCTGTCGGAAATACAGAAGGAGTCGGTGATCATTCCGCTGGGTTTGATGAAGTACTACACGGGTGAGAGCGTGTTGCGGGTTTTGTACGCGCAGGCCGTGAGTCCCGACGCCGTGGCCGGAGTGGAGCGCGGAATGACCCGACTGTTGAAGAGCCGCCATCCGCTGGACGCGGAATACGATGTGCAGACACTCGTGGCAATATTGGGCGCGGCACGCACGATCTCGCTGGCGCTGACAATTGTCCTGCTAGTGATTGCGGCGATTGCGCTGCTGATCAGCGGCATCGGGATCATGAACATCATGCTGGTGACCGTGCGAGAGCGCACCCGGGAAATCGGAATTCGCAAGGCCATTGGTGCGGCGCGCAAAGAGATTCTGTATCAATTCTTAATTGAAGCGTTTTTGATCAGCGGAGGCGGGGCGGTGCTGGGAATTTTGATTGGGCTGGCGATCCCGGTGAGTATACAGCCGCTGCTGCCGGGAAATTTGCGGGTGCCAATTTCTGGTTTAAGCGTGATTGTGGCATTCGTGGTGTCCTGTTCAACGGGATTATTTTTTGGGTATTTGCCGGCTAACCAGGCGGCCCGGCTACAACCGATTGAGTCCTTGCGTTATGAGTGAGCTTTAAAAGATCCAGGCGGTAGTTGCCAGCCCTCGAAACCTGAGCGGCGATGAGGTGCGAACGTGGAAGCAGTAAGTTATGTGCGGCAGTGCGGGCGGCAAATGGGGCGAGGTGCCACATTTCTGGCGGTGAGTCTTTTTTTCGTCTGCTTCGCGCTCGCGCAGGATGCGATGGACAATGCCGGCGCCGGGAGTTTCCACGCGGACGTCGACCGGCAAGGGGTCGCGTCGGCAGCCAGCGGAACGGATGCTACTTCCGCTGGCGCGCAAGACAACCCGGTTTTAACGCTGAAGCGGGCCATCGAGCTGGCTCTGCAAAACAGTGCCGACCTGCAACTAGCCAGAATTCAATCGCGGCTTTCAGATCGTTCGGCGCTGGTCACCAAGGCGGAATTTCTTCCCAATCTGTATGCCGGGTCGGGTGCGGGATACACGTACGGAATTCCGGAGACTCCCGGCGGCCGCGCTCCGGCAATTTTCGATGTGACGTACACGCAGCAAGTGCTGAATGAGCCGCTGCGCGGGCAGGCTAGGGAACTCCAGGAGCAGGCCAAGGCGCAGAAAATCGTGCTGGATGATGTGCGCAACAGCGTGATTGTTCGCACTGCTATGGGCTATCTGGAACTCGGGAAAGTGCGACATTCCCTGGAGCTTTTGCGGGCGGAGCAAGAAAGCGCAGACAAGATTTTGCAAGTGACTACCGGTAGAGAGAGTGAAGGATTCGAATTGCCGATCGAAGTTACCCGCGCGCACCTGACCAAAGCGCAAGTGGTGCAGCGGATTTTGCAGTTGGAGGGGCGGCAGGACGAACTGGAAGTTTTTCTGCGAGCGCAGCTGGGATTCGCACCCGATCGAATGGTTGAAATTTCACCTGAAGAGTTGCCCGGCGGAGCGGAGCAGGAAGGCGCCAACCTTGTAGCCATGGCCATGGAAAACAACACCGGCCTGCGACTCGCAGAGGCCGATGTGCGTGCCAAGGAATTTCGTTTGAAAGGCGAGAAACGCGGCTATTTTCCCACTCTGGAGCTGGTCGGCGTGTATAGCGTACTGGGCAAATTCAACAACTACGAACAGTTCTTCAGAACATTTCAGCGAAACAATTTTAATGGCGGCGTAAACGTGAATGTACCAATTTTCAGCGCGCGTACAAAGGCGAACATCGGTCTTGCCGAAGTGAACCTGGAAGCCTCCAAAGCCATTTTGAGCAATCGTAAAACAGAAGTAAGCGCGGAAGTGCGCCAGAAGACGCGTAGTGTGCGGGAAAAAGACGCGGCCAAGGAAGTCGCCCGACTGGAGCTGCAATTGGCGCAGCAGGACGTGGCCGTATTCCAGTCGCAGTATCAGGAAGGCAAATTGAATTTGCGCGAAGTGGAGAGAGCGCGTCTCATCGAGAACGAGCGCTGGATGGCGTATCTGGATGCGAATTTTCAGCGGCAGCACGCGCAACTGGAATTGCTGCGGGCCGCCGGCCAGCTCGATAAAGTGTGGCAATAAACGGCTATGACGAGCGCTGAGTCGCCCGGGGTCCGCCCTACCTCAGTGTTGTCCGCTACTGTCGATTTCCATCTGACACGTCGCGAACACATCGACCTGCTACGAAATGCACTTCAAACATTGAGCGCGGGGTTCGCGAGCTTGCCTGCGTTCGAACTCGAGAGACTGGGGGCCTCTCGACTTGTCGAGGTTCTGACCTCCACCGCGGAACGACTGCAGGACAACTACCCTTACTTTCATCCTCTCTACGCGGGGCAAATGTTGAAGCCGCCACACCCGATAGCACAACTGGCGTACACGCTGGCGATGACCATCAACCCTAACAATCACGCTCTCGATGGCGGGCGCGCCACTTCCGCGATGGAAAAGGAAGCGGTGGCGGAAATCGCCGGAATGTTTGGCTGGACGACCTATCTCGGCCATCTGTGCGGCGGCGGCACCATGGCCAATCTGGAAGCCCTGTGGATGGCAGGGCAGTTGGCGCCCGGAAAAACAATTTTGGCCAGCGAGCAGGCTCACTACACCCATGAGCGCATCAGCAAAGTCTTGCGCTTGCCGTTCGAAACGGTGGCCTGCGATGGTCGCGGGCGAATGGACGCGCGAGGGCTGGAGAAGCGACTCGTGAGGGGGGACGTGGGTACGGTCGTTGCGACGCTTGGCACCACCGCAACTGGTGCGGTCGATCCCCTGCCCGAAATCTTAAAGCTGCGTTCGAAATATGAATTCCGCATTCACGTGGACGCTGCCTACGGTGGGTACTTCGCATTGGTGGACAATCTGGAAGCGGAAACTTACGCAGCAATGGCCGTCGCCGGCCAGGCGGATTCCATAGTGATTGATCCGCACAAGCACGGAATGCAGCCTTATGGGTGCGGTTGCATCTTATTTAGAGATCCCGCGGTAGGCCGCTGGTACAAGCACAGCTCGCCCTACACGTATTTCACGTCAGATGAATTGCACCTGGGTGAAATCAGCCTGGAATGTTCACGACCGGGGGCGGCTGCGGCGGCGCTCTGGGCCACGCAAAAATTGCTGCCGCTGGAAAAGGGTGGGGAATTCGCGAGGAACCTACAGAAAAGTCGCCAAGCGGCGGTGGCCTTTGCTGCCCGCTTGGCAGCGGACGAGCGGTTCCTCGTACCGTTCAGTCCAGTACTCGATGTGGTGATCTTCGCTTTGAGGGCCGAAAGTGTCAGTCAGGCATCCATCCTCTCTCGCCGTGTCTTCCAGGCCGCAGCGGAGCGAGACTTGCACCTGGCGGTGGTGGAACTGCCGACAGGTTTGTTCTCAGATGTCGCCCCCAGCATGACGCGCGACCGGGAAACCATGACGTGTCTCCGTTCCGTCATGATGAAGCCCGAGCATCTTGCCTGGGTCGAGCAAATTTGGGAGCGCCTGCTGGCCGCTCTTTCGCTTGTGAATTCGCGGAAAGAATAATTTCCAGTCCGCAAACATTGGAGCCGCACGCCGCGAATGAATCGCCGCATCCCCCACTGGATGCAGGATTTAGCCGCTCAATGCGGAAAAGTAATGCATGGCAGAAAGGATTGGGGAGTAGCCCGCCAATTCGGTTAAACTGGTTGTTACGTTCTTGGAATCGCGCCGCGACCGGTCTGCCCGGTCAGGCGTTGGGGATGAAGTTTGCTGGCTAGCTAAAATAGCTGCAGCTGAGGGTGAAGAATGCCAGATGTCATGAAGACGTTGTTGTTGAATCCGCCGAGTTTTGAAAATTTTGATGGTGGCGCAAGCTCGCGTTGGCCCGCAACCCGCGAGATCGAATCCTACTGGTATCCGGTGTGGCTTACTTATCCCGCCGGAATGATTCCGGGCAGCCGGTTGCTGGACGCCTCGCCCCACAAGGTCAATTGGCAACAAACTGTGGAGATTTGCAAGGACTATGAGTTTTTGATTTTGTTTACCTCCACGGTGGGCTTCGACAGTGACGTCAAACTCATCCGCAAAATTAAGGAATCCAACCCCAGCATGAAGATTGCTTTCGTTGGGCCGCACGGGCATATCAAGCCCGATGAGACGTTGATGGCCAGCGAAGACATCGACTTTGTGACTCGCGGAGAGTTCGATCATTCCGTTGTGGAATACGCCCACGGCAAGCCCCTCGGTGAAATCATGGGGGTCAGCTTTCGCAAGGATGGGCGAGTGGTGCACAACGCGCCGCGCGCACAACTGCACACCGCGGAACTGGACGCCCTGCCGTTCGCGACCGACGTTTACAAGCGCGACCTGGAAATCGAACGTTACAACGTGCCGTTCTTGCTGAATCCCTACGTGTCGTTTTACACCACGCGCGGTTGCCCGGCGCTGTGCACTTTCTGCATGTGGCCGCAGACGATTTCCGGTCACGCGTGGCGTACGCGCTCGACGGAAAACGTGGCGCGCGAAGTGAAGCAGTGCATCGAGAATTTTCCGCAGATGAAGGAAATTTTCTTCGACGACGACACCTTCAACATTCGCAAGGACCGGGTGCTGGATCTTTGCACCAAGTTCAAACCCCTGAAATTCCAGTGGTCTTCGACGGCCCGGGTGCATAGCGATTACGACACCCTGAAAGCCATGGCCGATGCCGGCGCCAGGTTGTTTATCGTGGGCTTCGAATCCGGAGACCCGCAAATCCTGAAGAACATCAAGAAGGGCGCCACGGTGGAAATGGCGCGCACCTTTATGAAGAATTGCCGCAAGGTGGGAATTCGTGTTCACGGCGACTTCATTATCGGCTTGCCGGGCGAGACCCGCGAAACCATTCAGAAGACCATAGACTTCGCCAAAGAGCTCGACCCCGAAACCATTCAGGTTTCTCTGGCGCACGCCATGCCCGGGACCGAATTGCACGAATCGATGGCCAAGGAAGGCTTTCTGAAAATTGAAGCACTGGCGGACATCGGCGGCCATCAATTGCCGCATATCGAGTACCCGCATCTCTCCAAGGCCGAAATGATGTCCGGAGTAAACCGCTTTTACGATGAATATTATTTCCGGCCCAAAGTTGTGTGGCGCATCGTGAAGGAAGCGCTGTGGGATAGCAATGAGCGCAAGCGCTTGTATCACGAAGCAACGGAATTCCTGGCGTTGCGAGCGGAACGTTTGAAGTGGGCGCGCGAAAGTGGCGCTGCGGAAAAGCCCATGGTCACCGTGACCCAAGCGGCTTCCGGCAACGATTAACCAATAAAAAATGTCCAATGAGCGAAAGCTCCGTGTGAAGACGCTCATCATGGTCTTCGCCATGGTGGTGTGCGCGACCACCGGCGATTCGTTGCTCAAACGGGGAATGTCACAGGTGGGCCCCGTAGGGCTGACGCAGGCCGGGCTGTTACAGGCCTTTCGCGCAGCCATGACCAGCGAAACCATCTGGATGGCCATCCTGTTTCTCATGGGCTTCATGATTGCCAACATGACGGTGCTGAGTTGGGCGGACTATAGCTACGTGATGCCCGCTTCGGCGATGGGTTACGCGGCGGTCACTTTGGTGGGCATGGTGGCGCTGGGTGAATCGGTTTCGCCGCGACGTTGGATGGGCGTGGCGCTGATTTGCGTTGGCGTATTTCTTGTGGGTCAGACCAAGCCGCGCACGAGTTCCGTGATGGAAGTGGCGCAATGATTCGCAGCGCGGTAGCACTGGGCATTTTTGTCCTTTCCGGCTCCGCTGGTGAACTGGCCGTGACCCACGGAATGAAAAAGGCTGGCGCTCCCGAGCACCTGCGGATCACGCATGTGGCCAGCTTCCTGGGGCGCGCATTTCGCACTGGGTGGTTCTGGGTCGGCGTGCCGCTGATGGCGCTGTCGTTTTACCTGTTGATGTTGCTGCTCTCCTGGGAGCCCATCAGCCTGGTCATTCCCGCCTCGGCACTGAGTTACGTGGTGGGAACCCTGGGTGCGAAATACATCCTGAACGAAGACGTCAACGGAGTGCGTTGGGCAGGTGTGATCCTGGTGTGCGTCGGCGTGGCCATCGTGGCCGCCGGTTAAGGCACGTGAAGAACGATCGCCAATGATGCATCCGCACAGTGGGTGGTGGAACCTGGCGATTCTGATAGTAGCGATTTTTCCCTTGATTTATTATTTGCTGGCCTGCGTGGCGGCGTGGCGCTTTCACAGCGCGGCCAGCCAGGGCAATTCACAATTACAGGACTTTGCCCCCCCGGTTAGCATTTTGAAGCCCTTGCACGGAGTGGATTTCGCTTCCTACCAGAACTACTCCAGTTTCTGCCAACAGGATTATCCCCAGTACGAGATACTCTTCGCCGTCAACGATGCAAACGATGCTGCCGCACCGGTGGTGCAACGCTTGATCGCCGACAATCCCCGGTGTCACATCAAGCTGCTGGTAGGCGCGGAATATTTTGGCGCGAATAAGAAGGTCAATAGTCTCGCTCGGCTGGCGCGGGAAGCTCAGTACGAACTTCTGGCCCTGAGCGATGGCGACGTCCGAGTCAGCGCGCAATATTTGCGCCGGGCAGTTGCGCCGCTGAAGGATTCCACGGTCGGGGCGGTAACTTCTTTTTATCGCGGTATTGCTCAAAAAAATATGTTAGCGGAAATAGAAGCCATTGGCGCTGCGGGTGGTTTTTTCGCGGGCGTGCTGATGGCGGCGTGGACGGAGGGCGTGAAATTCGCGCTGGGAGCGTCTGTGGTGACAACCAAGGCATGGGTGCGCAAGATTGGCGGCTTCGAGTCCATAGCCGCATTTCTCGCCGACGATTATGAAATCGGGCGCCGGGTAGCCTATGCCGGGGGACAAGTAAGGCTATCGCATGAAGTGGTGTGGACGATGTACCCGGCGCAAACGCTTCGCACTTTCTGGCAACATCAGTTGCGTTGGGCGCGCACCGTTCGCTTGTGCAGGCCAGTTTCGTATATCGCACTGTTGTTTACGCAAGGGCTGCCGTGGGCCATTCTCGCGGCGGTGGTGGCACCCTCTCTACTGGTTGGGACGGCATACCTGCTCGCTTACGTAGCATTGCGACTGGCGATGGCTTGGATTGTCGGCGTCATGGTGGTAGGCGACGACGTGTTGCGTCGCCGGTTGTGGCTGGTTCCTGTATGGGACGCGATTTATTTTGCTGTATGGCTGGCAAGCTTCGCGTCAAATCATATTGTATGGGGTAACGTGGAATACGCCGTGGACAGCGGACAGATGAAGCCCATTGTCACCAGAAAAGCCGTCAGCCCAGACGCCTCAGCATGAATCGTAGATCATAAATGGCTTCTAATGAGGAGTCTGCCTATCGCCAGAGCCGGGCCCGTACGCGTTGTAGGCGTAAAGAAACTATCCAAATTACGCCGCAGTTGGTTGACGCTTCGCTGAAACGCGACTAAATTAGGAAGGGTGAATCGTGGCTGCCGGGAGAACCGGACGTGCCGCGATTCCTTTTTGTTCCTCCCGGCTGGGAGGTCGTCCAATTGGTAGGACTCCAGACTCTGACTCTGGCTATCCTGGTTCGAGTCCAGGCCTCCCAGCCAATACTGCAAAGCATCACAGTTAGGCCCGCAGTTAAGGTTTCTTAGGCTATCTGGGTTGCAAGGAGAAGTACTTTCAGGCAACAGCCCCCTTTATTGTAGCCGGACTAGGTTCTTCCCTGAAGCTTAATTGAACGGCCCTAGGTTCTTGTCCGAAAGCATCCGTCGGCAAGGCGACATCCCTAAGCATTCCTTTCGCCGCGCCTTCGGCGATTCTGGGCCAAGCCTCATCGGCTGCCCATGAACAAGCGAGTCCGTGTGACGTGAGCCCCTTTGGCGGCTCAGCCCCCTGACGGTCGCAGAAGTGGTTTACCGCGCTCGCCGCTGGTTTGATGGGCTTGCATTAACGCTATCGCCCGATCGCGCCAGCGCGAGCGCCGCTAGGGCCGTGTCGAAGTTACGCGCGGTTCGTTCTGAGATGCCGGTTCCGTCCGCTAACTACATAGCGCGCTTCGCCGGCTACGTTGTCGCCGCCTTCAACGTTGCTTACCCGCTGGCTGCGGGATCGGTTCCTCATATTCGATTGGGTACAAGCGATAAATATCATCCTCAATCAAACACGAACGTCGATTCCCGCCTTTATCTTTATCGCGCTATTCGCGCAACTTCGGGGCAGGTTTGAGCCGCTCGCTGAACCTGTGTACTATGAGTGAAAACGCATGCGTCCCCGCGAACGCGGAGCCCCGGCCTCCTGACACGCGCCATTACATGTACTCCTACGTGAGGGATTGAGGTTTGGAGCAGATCGCTGAACAGCAAGCTGGACCAATCCTCAAGCCCAGGATCCGGCGAGAGCCGATGGGCTTGGTTTTTGTTGGGTTGCTTGTGTTCTTGGTGGTGTATTTCATCCGTCCTGAAGACTGGCTGCCCGGGCTAAAGGTTATTCACCCCGCCAGAGTTGTCGGCATTCTCACGCTGGTAGCCCTGATTTTCTCTTTCCACCAGGTCCGCTGGCATCTTCCCAGGGAAATTCTATTCGTCATTTTGCTTCTGGCTCAGTTCTGGGTGAGCGCGCCATTCTCCCCGGTCTGGAAGACCGGCGCTTTTAACTATGTTATGGGCTTCTCCCGGGTGCTCCCGCTGGTGCTGGTCATGTACGGCACTGTGCGCTCGATAAAGAGGCTGCGTGTGGTTCTATTGGTGCAAGCGGTTTGCGTTGCGGCAGTGGCCGCCGCCAGTATCTTTATTGGGAACCGGCCTAATGGGCGCCTCCAGGGCGCTGTGGCCGGCATATTCGGAAACTCCAACGATCTTGCCCTCATCATCGACCTGACTCTTCCGATCTGCCTGGCGCTCGCGTTGACCACCCGAATTCAGTGGAAAAAAATTATTTGGACTGCGGTTATGTTGATTATGACCTTCGCAGTGCTTCTGACCGCTTCGCGCGCGGGTGCGCTAGCTCTCGTGGTTGCTGCTTTGGTTTATCTCTGGAGGCTGGGCATCGGAGGCCGTGGTTTTCACCTGCTCCTGCTCGTCCCGCTTGTGCTGGTCCTTAGTTGGATGGTGGCTGGCAAGTCGCTCGAGCAACGATTGGAGAAGACCAACATCGATGCGGCGTCCGGCGGCAGACCAAACGAAGCTTCCGAGTCCGCTGAACAACGTCACCAGCTTCTTCTGGAAAGTCTTCGCGTGACAGCCGAGCATCCCTTGTTGGGCATCGGAGCCGGTAATTTCGAGATCGTCTCCGGAGTTTGGCGACTGACCCACAACTCCTTTACCCAGATCAGCTCCGAAGGCGGCATTCCCGCATTGATCTTCTACGTACTTATTTTCGGGAGCGCTTTAGCGAACCTGAGAGCGGTTCGCAAACGCCGGGACGCTGGTAAGCAAGCTCGTCTGCTCTCTGTCGCACTGGAGGCAACTCTGGCTGCCTATCTTGTAGGTTCCTTCTTTGCCAGTGTCGCTTACGAATTATTTCCGTACTGTGTGGTCGCTTACACCACGGCCCTGAATCTGATCGCAGCTCGCGATCAGGTGAAGGCGCAGCGCGCAGCCGAGCCCAAACCGCCCGATCTTATCCCGATTGAGGAGGCTGTTTGGGACTGAGTCTTCATCACCTCCGGTGAGTACTCTACATAATGCCTATCAGCAGCTGGACATGGCGTTGTTGCCGACGCCGAGGGCACCGCAAAGTCATATGGGGCTCATAGGGCCTGTGCTGGGCCTTCCGCCCCCGTGCTCAGGCTCGTGGAACATCAAGGATATGAGGCTTGGATGCCTCTTTGAGTACAAGATCTACCAGTGTATGAAATCGAGTATCCATCGCTGCCCGACTCGGCCGAGACCAAGAAGTTGGCCGCCGCCGAACGGTAGGACCGTACCGACTTGGAGCACCAGAGCTAGGACGGCGCCGAAATGCCAATCTCAAACGGGCACCCGAGACACAGGGCTCAGTCGCCATCGAATGCCCAAGCAAGCATGTATGCAAATGACCAGAGGTTTGCCCGCTCCCGATTCGAGCCCCAAAGTCTTGGATAGTTTATCTAGCCGAGATACAACCCGTTCCCGACTGTGCCAATTCGTGCGACCAAATGGAGCCACCACACCGGGCAGCCTGTTCCTAGGCGAGGGGGCGGCGCCGCTGGAACGATCACGGGGCTGTTACTGTCTCGCCTCTGGATTGTTGCAAACAAGCCGCTTGGGATCTCCACAACGAATTTTTGACTCGGCAAATCACGCACCAATTGCCTGGCAACGCGCCGGCCATCCTTGATAAATTGGCGATGCAATCGCGCCGCAATATTGCGCGTCGCAGAAGCAGCGGAAATCGATACCTTTGAGCATAAGTGCATTTCTACAATCAAAACTTGCGGGCCAAGACCATGTCGAATGGCTAATGTCGATCGTGTTCGGAGGAGATACGCGACTCAATCTGGCTGAATATCCGAGAAACGCGCGAGCGACGGCTTCCACGACGATGCACAACACAGCTGGCAGAGGATCATGCGAACGGGCCGAGGCACGGCCACATGTTTTAATCGGGCCAGACTGATAAGGCGCGAGATTGGTTCCAGTCCACCCATGCCCACAATTCACATCCGATCCTCACGACCACCTTCCCGTCGTATTAGTATACTCAGGCCATGAAGTGTTTCTGGCATCCAGCCGCCGCTTTGGGCCTCGTAATTTTCGCCCTTGGTGCTTTCGCGGATCGCGCCCAGGGTAAGTCTTCTCAAGCCCCAACCGCTCAAGTCCGCGCTGTTCATACACGTCCTTCCCATGTGCATGCTTGGCAGGATTACTTTTCGCTGTCGACCTATCGAGTAGGCGAGGCTTCGCCGCTTCCGCAATTTGCGATTCTCACGTCTGAGGTTGCGAATTATCCCTACCCCCTGCTCAACAGCGTTACCAAAGACCGTCAGGATCGAGTGTGGCGAACACTTAATCTTGAAAATGAATATCTCTTTTGCCGCATCCTGCCGGACTTAGGCGGCCATCTCTACAGTTGCCGTGACAAACGCAACGGACGGGAGATGTTTTACACCAATCCGGTCATCAAACCGGCCGACATCGGGCTACGTGGCGCATGGACCGCGCTCGGCATTGAATCCAACTTTCCAATCGGGCACTCGCGGGATACCATTTCGCCGGTCGACTTTGCCGTGCGAGAGATGTCAGACGGCTCGGGCCAAGTCACCGTCGAAGATATCGACCGTGTTAGCGGTATGCAATGGCGCGTCCAGTTTATTCTCCACCCGGGAAGCACAGCCCTCGAAGAGCGTGTAACTCTCTACAATCGCAGCGCGGTCCGCTGGCCGTACTATTGGTGGGCCAACGCTGCTGTCGCGTTTGACGACCCGGACGCACAGTTAATTTTGCCAGCCCGCCTAGTCACTACCCACACAACGCCGGCACAAATCATCGCCTGGCCACCCAGGATTGAAGGCGAAGACGGGTCAGTCGTTGCCAACCACAAGGACGCCGGTGCGTGGTTCGCTTACGCATCGCATGAGCCTTTCTTCGGCATTTTTAAACCAACCTTTCGCAGCGGAATCACGCACTACGCCGATCCGCGTGTAGTCGTGGGGAAGAAACTCTGGCTTTGGGGATCGAAACAGGATGCGTGGGTAGAAAGTCAGTTAACGGATAATTTTTCCTCCTACCTCGAAATGCAGGGCGGTCTTTTTCAGAATCAGACCACTTTCGAATTTCTGACCCCCGGCCAAACTGTACAGTTTTCGGAATTCTGGATTCCCGTACAGGATCTCGGGGGCGTCACTCGTGTCACACCCGACGTGATTCTTCATCTCGAGCGCAACTCTCGGGCGGCCGCGAGTTCTATTCTGAAAATCGAATTGAGCGCTACGCACGTGATCCGTAACGCGAAGTTGCAAGTCATAAGCCAGGGCAAAGTGAGATTCGGATTAAATTTGGACTTGGATCCACGGGCGACTTTTTCAAAGTTTCTTCAGAATTCGGCGAGCTCTTCTTACACAATTCTGCTTACTGACTCTGCTGGAAAGACCCTGCTGCGACATGTGGAAGGTAACTATCAGGCTGAGGCGCCAGACAAAGATACTCGAAACACCATTTCCAACGCTTGCTCCGCGGAAGGTGCAATTCAGGCCGCAGAATCCACCCTGCTCGGATGTGGCGACTTTTATGAACGCCAACAGCGTTGGAATACGGCATGGTCAATTTACGCGACAGGTCGAAAGAAGTTTCCATCGAATATGGCCTTCGTCAGTGCAACAGGAAATCTTGCCCTGAATTTGCAGCGCTTTGCAGAGGCTACCACACTGCTCTCGGCTGCGGTGGTCGCCGATCCTTCCGATGTAGCTTCGCTGTATGGCCTGGGATTGGCGCAGGCCATGGTCGGCTGTGACGTGGCGCGGCAAACACTTCAAAAGGTGCCCTCGTCGAATGCTTGGGGCACTGCGGCAGCGTTGCAACTTGCATTGCTCGCTGCTCGCGCTAAAGACGAAGCGACCGCGGTTGAAATACTCAAGGGGCGTTTCGATCAGCACTCGAGCCCCGTCAGAATCGGTGCACTTACAGTCGCGTTGCTGCGCCGGACCGGACATCAGCGCGAAGCGCAGCATCTTTTGAATTCGCTCTACGCTACTGATCCTGCGGACAACATGCTGCGATTCGAGCGGGTCTTACTTGGCGGTGAGGATCCGGATCTGTGGGTGCACCTCTCCATTGACGGCGAGCGTGTTCTGGATCTCGTCGACGAATACCTAAGCCTGGGATCTGTTCACGATGCGCTGCGTCTGCTTAGTTACGGCTATCTGCCTGCTCCGGAAAATGAAGTTGATCCCGGCGCCATCCCTGCGGCGTTTCACCCACTCATTATTTATTACCGGGCCTTCGTTCGCGCACAACTGGGCCAGAAGGCGAACGAAGACTGGCATGCTGCTGCCAAAGGTGTCACTCGCTATGTGTTTCCCAATCGATGGAGTTCGGTAGCCGTGCTGGAGGCCGCCATCAGAGCGAATCCATCGGACGTACAGGCGCGTTTGTTTCTTGGTCGCCTGTTTGTTAACCAGTTTGAGATCGATAAAGCCATTGGCCAGTGGCAGGAAGCACAAAAAATCAATCGTACTTTTCCTCAACTAGATGCGGACCTAGGCCAAGTGTTGGCGGAGATGAAAAAATGCCCGCGCCCAGCTTCGCCCGAAAAAACCACGCTAGTCACTCTACAAACGAATTCAGCCGTCTGCGACAGTCAGGCCGCGAAGGCCTGGCAACAAATCGCAGACCCTCCGCTGTAGTTCACGCGTGCGCTTCCCTTGCAATATTCTATTTTACAGCTACAAAGGAACTTGGTGAAGTTGTCTAGACGCCGCAGGCAGATTCTTGCAAAAGACAGCGGGCATGACGTGCAACTCGACGGTCCGGCCACGGTGGTAAGGGCTATAAGTTCTGTTTCGTCGGACTTTCGCTCACGTCACTGCACACCGGTCCACGGGATCATTGTCGCGACGATGCTCAGAGAGCACGGATGTGGTACAAAGACATTTCCCGATCGGGCCGATCGACTTGCGCGTTCGATCCAATGACTTAAGTGAGGACCTATGGCAGAGCTAAAAGCAACTGAATGGCTTCTTCGTTGGTATCAGCCCGAGCGGACATGCGCAAGCGATTGAGGCGAACGGCGACGAAGGAGCGCAGCCAGGCCCATTGAGCTCCTTAGTACATTGCCGTGGCGAGTTGCATGGCATCGGATGTCGTAGACATTCTTCGGAAAACGCGTGAACAGGTAATCGATGATCGAATCGATGTAAAAGGACAGCGACGAGACGACATCTCCCGCAGTTTCAAGAAGATTTAGCTTCATCAGCTATGAACTCTCGCGCAGCGCGGTGGAGCAAGCAATCGCGCTATCAGACTTGAAATTTTGTAGTGTGGCCGCTACCCTGCGACCCACGGCTGAAATATCTGTCAGTTTTGATGTGGTGCAGGCGGAATTACCGATGAAGCCATCACCGGCTGCTGCCAGCCAGGCATAAACGAAGCCTGAGTCCGGTCTGCCGGGAGGAGACGCCCCATGGTCCGTTCTCTTGGCATTATTTTTCTTTTGAGCCCCTCTGCGTACGCACAACTGGCTGCGGAGATTATCGTTGGTGGAGTTGCGTATAGCCTGACGCTGCTACTTTTGCACCGAACCTACCTGCGCGGTATTTGGCAGTTTGCACGCAGGTACCAGAAAGCGGCGTAGCCACCGGAAATGAAACTGCGCAACATCAAGCCCGCGTTGACCGCGTTTGCACTGCTGGCGTTCTCTAGCGGAGGTTCTGGCAATACCACCGTGCAAGTGCGGACCCAGGATGTCACCGCCACCCAGGCCATCATTCGCGTGCACACCGATCAAAGCGGCTCCTGCACCTATCGCTTGAGCGAAGGCTCCACTTTCGAAAATTTAGTGAACGATGTAAACCCGCGTTTATTCGCTGGAGCGAATTCCGATGCGCGCACCGGCTCCATCCTCAACGGCACAGATGCCACGAGGGTTTCGCCGCCGATTAATGCCCCTGACCATGTTTTCGTTGCCGGAACTCGCACGGCCACAAAAGCGGCGGACGGCCATTTTTACTCGCGCGCTTTGCAAGCCAACACCCGGCACTGGGTGGGCGTCACCTGCGGCTCGGATGCCGAAGCCACCGCCACCTTCCAAACTTTGAATCCACCTCTGGGAGATGCCGCTCCGGAACGGATGCCTTTTGAGGAAGGTGCCTTTGGCAATGTCGCGGTTCCCAGTATCGACTGGACCAATCGAGCGGCGACCTACATTGATCCGACCTGGGGAACACAACTGCACCGCATGACGGACCCGACGGACCTTGGGTTTTACGCGGCGGCCAACGCTTTTACCTACGCGTTGAGCAACAGCGGCCGTTGGGCTAGCCCGAATAATGCGCTGTCCGGCGGCACCGCAAGACTGGCAACCTGCGACACCGCCAAAGCCTGCAGGAGTGCCGACGCCCTGGCTCTGATTGCGGCCATCCCTAGCACGGCGACCAATTACGCCACGAATGGTTCGTGGGACCCGCACATTTCGTATCTCGATTTCCTAGTGAGGCTCTGGGGTAGCGCCACAGATGCCTCGCCGGCCAATCGCACCGTAACCGTTTGTTGGTCCACCGACAATCAGACCTGCTTCACCAGTTCGCAAACTATTGTCCTCCCGCGAACCGTCGGGTTTGCCGGAACCGCGCCGCGCTCTTGGAGCCTGCAGCGTCCCTGGAACGAAGCGCCCTCTTCGAAGCTGACGAACATCGTGGTCGCGAAACATACCGCCACTGTGAACTTCGCATCAGCGCACGGACTGAGCACCTCCAGCGAGATTTGCATCAACGGTGTTCGCAATTCCATCAAAAATGCTCAAGGCGGAAATGGTCTGAATGGATGCCATAAAATCACAGCCACTCCGACCGCCACGAGCTTAAGCTTCGCGAGCAATGCAGTGAGCGCAACGTACACGGATGCAGAACTCTTGGCCTCGCCGAACTTCCCAAAATCTCAGTGGGCGTCGTGGGGCGCGCCGCCACTTCACAGCGATGTCGGAGCCCGCGGCGGGGGTGCAATCACCGCATTTGCCGGTCTGGTCAGCCTGGAATCCTCAGGCCAGTCCGTTTCCAATTTCGATGTGACCTGGCGTCCGGGCACAAAAATCTATATCGGCGGATCTGCTCCTACATGCGCGAGCAATCTTTGTACCGTGGCTTCCATGGGCGATGCACAGCATATTCACCTGGTGGAGAGCCTTACCACTCGGGGCGCTGCGTGGGCGTCCGCGAACTTCGCGCTGATGATCAAAAAGGCCACTAACACCGGGGCAGTGTCCTTATCCGCATCATACGATTTTGTGTACAGCGCTAATTTTGACAGCGGCTTGGATGGTTCAGGCGACATCTGCAATGCTAATTACGTGACCATACATGTGGACGCCAACGGCAAGCCCATCTCTCCGGTAAGGGGCTACTTGTGCGTGGCTAACGGAACGAAGTTATCCGAAGCACATACCCCGATCTATATTTTCATCCCCGCAACCGGAGAAACTCGGTTGATCGCACGCAATTACCTGCCGGTTGCCCATGATTATCGCGGCTGGATCGGCTGGCACCCGAGCAACGGCAGAACCTGGTTCGTAAATTATCCTGGGCAAACTGTCTATCAGGTGGTTTATCAAGGTGATTTTCGCTCCCTTACTCCGGGATTCACGTCGGGAACGGTAGCGCCGGGAACTCCGGAACAGTTGGCCTTTACCGATATTTTTTCTGGAAGCGCCAAAGACATGTCCACGCAAATTTCCAGATGCGCGGGGAATCACGCCTGCAACAAGCCCATCAACAAAGAATTATTCTCCGTCCCTCCCGCGCCTCCCGCAACGGGCTCCGCCATTCGCGGCAATTACATGGTCATGTGTGGCGGCGTAATCGGAGGCGGCCAGGATTCGCCAGGTTATGTGACTATGTGGGACATCGCGTCCACGCCCGCCGCGCTCAAGTGGGCTGGCTACACTTTCGACGCGTTTCCTGTGGGATACGGCGGAATCCATGCCTGCCTCAATTTTGGCGACGGACGATTCAACGCGATTAGTCTCAACGGGTCAGTTGGTCAACTGCCCGGACCGTTGTCCGGACCGTGGGAGGCCACCCCCACCATGATCGACCGCGGCGACGGATATACCGGGAACACTTCCGTGGCATATACCGACGGCTTCGGTTGTCCAGAAGGCCTGAGCCGGCAATGGCAAGAGCTTGGCGCCAAGCCCGTAGCCCAGGGAGGAGTTGCCCGTTGTTTGCGATTCAAAGTCCCAGGTGATTTTTGTTCGGCGCATGCGACGCCTGCGGAATCGGGTGCCTATCCGTGTCCGTGGAATTCCGCACCCAGCTATTCTTTGATCAAACCCATCGGCGAAGGCGATGAAGTAGGCGATAGCAAACTGGGTTTTGCGTCCTACGGTGAAAAGATGTTGGTGGTGAAAGTGACCCGCAACTCGCCCACGGACATCGACTTGCTTGTTTTCCGATATAGCAATGAAACCGTGACCCCAAAATCCAACTTCACGTGTGGGTCGTACCGCGCCTCGGAGTGGAATCATGAGCATGGCTGGACCATGCGAGCTCTGCCTTATCAATCATGCCCCGGATCGAATTACTGGCTCGATGCCACCGACACCTCGCGCGTCTATCGCGCGGAAAATCGCAAGCTGACCGGAGCTCACTCGGATTTTGGTCAAGGGTCCGCAGGCTATAGCTATGTTTCCGGGGCCAGCCTGAGCGAGTACCTCGTTCGCGCTAACCAGCCAATGCCGCAGCAGATTGGCGGCGAGCCAACCGCCAAAGTCAGCGCCAATCCGACATTTGGTTCCACACAATTACCCGACGTCTATCTGCAGAGTTATCCATCAAAGCGCCAGCAAAGCTCTTTAGCTCCGGCATCGGAAATGGATTGGGCTCTGGATATTCGCCATTACAATCCCGGAAGTGGGAATCCCGCGGAGACGCCCGAAAGTTTATTCGGCAACACCGTAAGTGCCGTGAGCGGCTACCGTTCTACATATCGCGTTACTTTTGCGGCCAATCAAAAGCCCGACCCTAAAATCGCAGGATTTGTCGCATGGGCCGGTTACCACATGCTTGCCGATGCCAGCGGTCCAAAATCCGCCGACGCTTTCGGCGATGCCACGCCCTGGCATTTCTGTTATGCGCTTTCTCGCGGCGAATGTGTCAGCGGGTCAAGTACCGGGGAAATGTTTGTCAGTGTTCCTTTCGACTCTACAACGCAGCCCTGCCTCACCAACTCTTACGCTTACAACGCGCCCTGTATCAGCAATAATTATCCGCATGGCTTCTGGGCTACCCAGTTCAACACCACCACAAACGACAATTCCGGAGCAAGCTCACGCCGTTTAACCTCTGCCTTTATGGCTCCCGGCCGCCAATACAACTTCACCAACGCCAAGCCCACTCCCGACGGTAAATGGATTTTGCTTCCCGCATATTGGCTCGAAGGCCAACGCAGCGACATGTTTTGGCTAAAACTCCCACCTTTTCCGGAGGAGCATGCGAAGACGAGGGTTCAGGTACAAGTGGAGAGCGGCTCGGGAGATTCCGTGCGTATCGAGTTCGGCTACGCCGAAAACGGCAACCCTACGGACTTCTATTGCAGTTCGCGCGAGGAAGCATGCTTTGCGTCGTCATCCGCAACCGCGGCAAGCCCGTTTCGGTACGCCTCGGAATCTTCTTCCTACGTTACTTGCGGGTCAGGCTGCACCATCACGATTCCCGCGGTCCCCGGCCGCACGCTGTACTATCGGGTCGAGCGACACAGTTGGTGGAAGAGCATTACCGGAGAACTCCAAGTGCTGGCCGTACCGTGATCGTTCGCGTAAGTGAATCTCAAGTTGCCTGCGGCCTCGCGAATCGCGTAACCTGACACACCATTTATCTACATGAAAATCATCATTACGATGCCAGTTTATGAGGACTGGGATTCGGCAATGCAGCTTTGCCGGAGGATCGATGCGGTTTTCGGCTCGCGGCGATCTTTCCAGGTGAGTCTGCTTCTCATCGATGATGGGTCGACCGCATCTCTTGCCCCCGAAAGCGTCCCCTTTCATCCGCAAGCCATCGAGAAAATTTCAATCTTGAAGCTGCGCCGTAACCTTGGGCACCAGCGGGCCATTGCTGTTGCGTTGGCCTACATTCAGGAGCATTGTCAAGCCGACGCGGTGGTGGTGATGGATGCCGATGGAGAAGACCGGCCTGAAGACATACCAAAGTTGATCGACGCCATGAGTGCAACGCAGCTCCCCACCGCGGTATTTGCCGAGCGCGGGAAACGTCTGGAGAATCGCGTCTTCCGAATTTCTTATCATGTTTATCGCATCCTGCATCAGTTTCTCGCCGGCCGCGACATCCGTTTCGGCAACTTCAGCGTTCTGCCCTGGCCCCATATCCAGAGTCTCGTGGTGTTCCCGGAGCTGTGGAATCACTATGCCGCAACATTTATAAAATCGCGCCTTCCTTACCTTCGGGTGCGCTCGGAACGCGCCGTTCGCATTAGTGGTCAATCGCGTATGGATTTTACCGCCTTGATCGTCCACGGGGTCTCTGCTCTGTTCGCCAACCAGGAAGTGGTGGGTACCCGGTTGCTGGGTGCCAACATGGCAGTGACTTTTGCACTCCTGCTTCTGATGGGAGTAGTCGTCGGTGTGCGTCTCCTCACCAACTTAGGGATTCCCGGATGGGCTACTTCTACGATGGGACTGCTCCTCATTCTGGTCAGCCAAGCTCTGGTGGCCTCGATTATGTTGGTCTTCTCCATCATGATGAATCGCAACCATCTGGGTTTCTTGCCCATCCGTGATTACGCGTACTTCGTCTCCCGCGAAAACACCTTATTTTCACGATGACGGGTTCCAGCTACGTCGGTACAGAACTGAACCTCTTTGCTCACGCGAAAAACTGGAAAGCGTATTGGTCTTCGGAAATTCGCGAGTATTTGGCTGGTGATGTCCTGGAAGTCGGAGCCGGGATAGGCGTCAACACCAGGTTTCTTTGGCAGTCCACTAGCGTTTCCTCGTGGACCTGTCTCGAGCCGGACCCTGAGCTGGCTTCCGAGATGCATAAAAAATTTGCCGCGGAGCCGGGATTGACCGGCTGCCGGGTAGAAACGGGCACGACCGTGGCGCTGGATCCCCGCCGGAAATTTGACACGGTTATGTACATCGACGTGCTGGAACATATCGAAAACGATCATCAGGAATTGTCGCGCGCTTCCAGTCTGCTGCGCAGCGGCGGCCGCCTCATCGTTCTCGCTCCCGCATATCCATGGCTGTATACCCACTTCGATGGCGCCATCGGGCATGTGCGGCGCTACACGCGAGCGACTCTTTCCGCGTGTGCGCCCGAAAATTGTGAACTGGAACGGCTGATCTACTTGGACTCGGCGGGCTTACTGGCGTCTATCGGCAGCAAACTTTTTGTCAAGCAAATGCCCACTTTGAGACAGATTCTGTTCTGGGACGACAGTCTCGTTCCGATTTCTCGCGTAACCGATCGCCTGACTTTTCACCGCTTCGGCCGTTCGGCCCTTGCGATATGGAAAAAGGCGTGACTGTCCGATTTCGTTCCTTGCCGGGAAAAGTCGTGATGATCTAAGCTCGAGTTCTCTTGAGAACTACCTCGGCACCAGCAGTAGCTTCCGTCCCACCATTTTAGCCACACGATAATTCTGCTGGATGTACGCAATCACCGGAGCAACCCGATCGCTTTGAGCGATCACTGGGGGCTCCCACACGAGGCGAGGAAATACACAGGAATTGGCATTCCATCCGTAAATCGCTCCATAATTCGGCGCGTTATCCGCGATCACCACTTTAGGCGGCTGCCGGCGAATATTCTCCAGATCATTCTCAAGCAGATTGTCCGGCACACTGAGTTGCCGGAATTGCATTTGAAAAATCGGGCTGAGCCGGTGCGCCGCAAAATTAATCCCTCCGCCGTACGGCAAATCGAGCACCGTGTCGCCTGGCGAACTATTCTCCAGGACGAATCGATAAATTTCCGCATCGGTCTGGTAATTCGTCAGGCGCACTTGCCCCGCCAGCGTGGACATCGCGTGATAAGGTTTGCTGGACAGCAGGTATGGGTATGCGGCAATCAAACGCAGCGACCCATACACCACCAGTAGACCAACTATTGCGCAACCAACCGCTGAGCGCATTCCAGCGCGCATCTCCTGGCCCGAATCTTCCCACGCAAGCGCCCGCCACAGCAGATACGGACCCAGTATCAGAAAAAACGGATAGCACACACCCGGCACCTCGGTGCGGCTTTCCAGCAACCAGTTGAACCAGCCCCTCGCCGACATCACCACCGGGCCGGTGAGCAGAATGAGCAGGATGAAACGATCTGCAGTAACCTTTTGTTGGCGTAAAAAGAACGAACGGCAAATCAAATAAATCCAGAACACCACGCTGGACCACATCACCGGCAGTAGAACTGCGCTGGTCCAGAACGTACTTTGGCCCGAGTACCATATTTTTTGGCCGATGGATCGGCTTCCGGTCAACAGTTCGAGATTGTTGTAAAAAACATAGGTCGCGAAGATCGTTCCGCCGGCCAAGCCGCCTGCGAGCCCGTAGTGATAAGCGCGTGCCAATCGCGCGCGGAAATATTGTCGGCGGGTCAGTGATATCGCTGCTAAAAGAAACGCTGCTTCGCCCAACGCCGCAGCGGCGCCAAACAGTCCCAGACCCGTCGGCCACCACGGACAGGTCCTACTCGCCAGCCCATAGCCTCCGAGCCCCGCCATCATGTTGGCGAAGCCGGTTAGGGTGCCCGTCCACACAAAAGCCACCAGCGCCGGCGCTACGCACGCCAGGCCTAGCAGCGGGTAACGCTTCAACCACTCCCTAAGCTCTTTGCCACTAAACCAATAATTGCGATCGACGATCGCCAGCAGCAGCAAGGTGCTGTACGTGGCCAGGAACGTTTCCGGTTTGCTGTAAGCCGCTACGAAGGCCCCCACAGTAACCATTACCCAGGTGCCCGGAGTCATCTCTCCTGCGCCCACATAGCGCAGCACTCCCAGCAAAAACAGCAGAAATCCGCACACCGCTGTCTGCAACGCAGGCACATAGGTAAGCAACGAGAACAAATTGAAAAACATCAAGCTCGTGCCGCACACGGCCAAGAAACAGAACATAACGGGCAGCACCAGAAACCGCGGGAATACCCTGCGGACCAAAAAATAAACCGCGAGAACCAAACCCATCGACACCATGTCGACGTAGACCTGCGCAACCCAAAAACTGACGCCGAGCCACCTCATCATCCAACCCAGCGTGAGCACTGAGAACGGCGGGTAAATCCACGAGAAATCTACGTAAGGCAGCTGCCCAGCGGCCACCCGTTGCGCCTCGAACAACCACCGCGCGGTGTCTCCCCAGACAAGGGTGTCCATTTTTGCCCAACGCAGATAACTAAAAATGCCGCAGGCTGCCACAATCACCAGAACTGAAACCAAATCCGTGATGGAGAACGCCCCGATTTGCCCACGCTCAGCGCGACCTTGCGGATGTTCAGGCAATGTTGGGGGTTTCCTTAGGCGATATCGCCGGCTTCTTAAGCGCTAGCTCCAATCCGACGCCCGCCAAAAGCACAGACATCCTTGGCAGGGCCCAGGATATGTGCGCCGCTTCAGACACGAAATTCACCGGGCGCTGGCCACGCCATTGCATCGTAAAATTTACGAGCAGCGAAACCATCGACAGCGCTAACCACACGCTTAGCGCCCTTGAGCTCGAAGGCGCCTTGATGGGGTTTGGAGAGTTGCGCAACATAGGGTAGGCCTTTTGTTCATGCATCTATGGAGCTCGATTGGGTCTGCTAGCCGAAGGCGCTTCGTACTGAATAGGGTAGCCCGGATAGATCACTCCTTCTTCGCTGCCATCGCGCAACGAAGAAAATTCCGGCCTCGCCTCGGTATAACCCTGCAGCTTCGTCTTCGGGAAATAGTAGTGCAGCGTGGGCAGATCTACCTGCGGCACCAGCAGCCGGCCGCTTTCCAGCTGATTCTCACGCACAAACGTAAGCAACGACGAGAGGCGCGGATCCGCTATCACCGGGTGCCGCTCGAGATTTAGCCAAATCTCTGCAAACAGCGTACAGCATACTGCGGCGGCCGCAACCAACGTCCTGGATGGCGGCGCGAATCTTACTAGATAGCCGGCCAGTTGACAGCCAGCCAGCACATCAAAACACGGCTCAAAAACCAGCGCATAACGCGGAGCCCCGGTAGTAACGCGCAGGGTGGCCGCGAGCATCAGCCCTCCAAAAATCATGAAGGGATACAACATGCGGCTATCGCCTGAAAACCGCTCCCGCAGAAATATCCAGATCACGATGCACCCGACGATGATCAGCCACTCGACGGGCGAGCTGAAGAGGCGTTTCTGCCAGGTTTGAAGAAACCCTTCCTGCCCCCAGGGTGCTTTGCGAAATACGGAAATATAAGCCATGAACGCGTAGCCTTTCACAAAGGAAAGCTTGACCAGGGCGCCGGGCCAAACGGCCAGCACCGTTCCAAAGAACGTCAGCAGCGCGCGTAGAACGAATGACACATCCATTTGCAGGCTGTTGCGTTCCAGGTATCCGCAAACGATGACGGTGGCAACCGTAACGAATCCTACCTCCAGCAAAGAGCAGCTCAGTGCCGCCGCCAACACCGCAAAATAAAAATACCGCCGCTTGCCGGTCGTCATGGTTCGCGACAGCAACATCAGGCACAGCAAATAGCAGCACACAAAAGCTTGGTGGGGCGCCAACTCGGTGCTGTGAACCGCCGGCACACTGCAGACAAAAAGCGCCGAAGAAAGAACTGCGGCCAGCGTGCCCTGCCTGCCGCCAAGAATCCAGAGGCAGCCGACGTAAATCACCATCAGGCTGCAAATCGGAAACACCAGAGTCAACAATCGCATTTGGCGCTCCCCGAGATGAAAGTGCGCCGTAAGCATCAACCAATAGAAATAGAGCGGGCCATTCCAGTGCCGGTAAAAAATCACGTCGTTCGTATCGCGGATTAATTCTGATAGCTGAGAACTCTGCCGCGGGTCCCGGCCCCGGCTCAATCCATTGCGAAAAAATTCGCCGATGGGCATGGTGGGATTGTCAGTGTAATTGGCCAGCAGCCCAAGGCGAGTGACATGCATGTAGTCCGCTTCGTCATAGCCGTAAGGCGAACTGAGCGTCGCCTTCCATGCCAACGCGATGAGGAGCGTTACAAAGACCAGCACGATTGGTGCGTGCATCCTACAAGGGTAGCTCGGCGTTCTTGGCGTTGCGCGTTGGTACATGGGTCGAGGGCGAGCTCCCGGAAGCCTGCTTGCTAAACTTCGTGTTTCACGCGGGAACTGCTGCGATCTATTACTTTGGTGCGCTCCGGTGTCGCGACGTAGGAATCAAACAACAGCTTCCGGCCCGGGGGACTAAACATCCGGAAGTGGACGAGCCCATACTTCTGCAGCCAATATTTGAACGTTGTGTTCAGCATTCCCATTCCATACTTCGCGCTGCTCGCAAAATTGATTGATGAGGCATCCTCGAAATACTTCGTGGGCAAGAAACTTCCCCAATGAAGTAGCAGAAGCAACCGCATTGCGCCAAGGTTTCAGTATCAAAAACGAATTCGTCGGCGCATCGCGGCGGAGGTGCAAGAGTAGCACGTAGGCAGATTCGCCCCAGGGGAAAAGTCGCTGCTTCAGTAGACTGTTAGCGACCCCTTTCATAGCGTTCACCGCCGAAACGAGCTGATCCTTTGGCACTCGGCGCTCGAGTACTTCGGCGAGCAAGGTCGTATTCTTCGCCAGTTCATACCGCTCCATTATTTTGCGCCTGCCCGCCTGAACGATCCGCACTCGAACCTTGACGTCATCCATCAGCCTTCCTATAGCTGCCCGCCAGAGCGCCGGCATCCGCTGGAGGCACCAGCATCCCGTCGAGGCCGTCCTCGATGAGTCCGGGGTGCCCGTAATCCTGGTCGCCACGCATGTCAATCCTATCAACGTGGGTTTTTATCCAGGCCTCCCAAGCTTCTTATTTGTTCAATATCGGGAACTTATGGCGGGCGCTAAAAACTAGAAACCGAATTAGTAACTGTTTTTCATCTTTTTGCCCGTTTCCTACCAATCTTCCCGGCCCCGACGACAGCGTGAACATTTCAGGGGCCCGACTCGATTAAAATTGAACCGTCAGGTGTGAACTATCAGCGATGAAACTGTAGAACTCAGGTTCGGCGTCGGTTCCGCATCACATCATTACGGACGGTGGAGCGCGATATTCTGGGAACGGCAGGCGGGAAAGACGTGGAACTCCGCAGGATCAATTGGGTTCTGAGTGTAAATTCGGTTCCATTTGGCGAAGGAGTTTTTCTTTGCACTTCTTTGTAGAGAGCCTCAAAAGCCAGCCTGGCCAACTCGGTTTGCGACATTTGGATTGTGGTCAGCGGTGGAGTCATGAAGTCCGCGAGGCGAGTGTCGTCAAAACCGATCACGGAAAGTTGCCGGGGAATGCTGATGCCGAATTCGAATGCTTGCCTCATTACACCTATTGCAGTCATATCATTCGAGCAAAGCAACGCTGTAGGCTGTTCACTAAGTTCGTATAACTTTTGCAGCGCCAGTTTCCCGCCCTCCAAGCGATGATCACCCTGGACGATAAATTCTGGCCTGACCTGCAAACCGATCTCGCGCATGGAACCTTCGAAAGCATCTCTTCGAGCCACCGCGGATTTCAGCTTGAGCGGTCCGCTCACAAAGCCAATTTGCTGATGCTTCATGGCCGCAAGGTGCTGCACGGCCTGACGAATTCCGTGCACGTAATCTACACGGATATTGCTGACGCGAGAAGCTTTCGGTCCGACGTCCACAAACACCAGCGGCAGATTCCGAAAACGAAGATGGTTTAGCAACTCGTCTTCCATGCCGAAGGTCAAAATTGCCACGCCATCCACCCGCCCTTCGATCATTCTACGAACAGCTAACTCCATCCGCCTGGGATCGTGAATGGTGGAGGTCAACAAAATATCGTAATTTTTTTCTACCGCCAGGGTTTCAAAAGTTTGAACAATCTCCGGAAAGAAAGGGTTGGTGATCTCCGAAACTATGAGCCCAAAGACACGGCTTCTGCCGGAGACTAGGGCGCGGGCCTGGCGATTGGGATAGTAGCCAAGCTCTGCGATAGCCTTCCACACACGCTTCGCCAGTTGAGCATCAACGGTCATTACCTGATTCACGGTGCGTGAAACGGTTGCGGTTGATACCCTGGCTCTTTTCGCGACGTCGCGAATATCCACGAATCCTCTTGTCCATCGGTAAAGTTTAGCGGGGGTAGTATACCGCTAGGATCGCAAACGCATTGGTGGGAGTATCGACCCGGATGGAAGACAGAAGCCATGCCGGTGCCACAGTGCAGACATATTTTTTATGGCGTCAGATCCGCCGATGAGGGGGTTTTCAGAAGGACAGTAAATCTATCTTGCTAGGAAGAGAGAGTGGTGGTAAACGTTTACTCAAAATAAGTCTGTATTGGCGGTCGAAGGGAATGTATGCACGGATATCACGCCATCGCGTTGGGAATTCTTGGTCTGGGGTTGGGGCTTGATGCCACGGCTGCGGAGCGCCATGTGAAAATCTCGGCCTTCGGAAAGACTACAGATGGCGGCGCGGTGTCCCGCTATGTGCTGAGCAACAACAAAGGCGTGGAAGCCGTGGTTATAAATTATGGGGCGGCGCTTGTGTCGCTAAAAGTTCCCGACCGTGCTGGAAAATCGTCGGACATCGTACTCGGCTACGATGACATCGGGGGTTACGAGAGAGATAAATCTTTTTTCGGGGCCACAATAGGCAGGTTCGGAAATCGAATTGCACAAGGGCAATTTACCCTGAATGGAACGACCTTCCATATACCGAAAAATGATGGACCAAACAGTCTTCATGGAGGCAGTCCGGGGTTCAACAAACGGCTATGGGTGGCAGCGGATCGCTCTATTGGGGGCGCCGAGATTCTGGAGTTTTCCTATATCAGCCCGGATGGCGAAGAGAGGTTCCCCGGCACCCTGAAGGTCCAAGTTACCTACACTCTGCCGGCGGATAAAACTGAGCTGCAAATCGACTATGTTGCCACCAGCGACAAAGACACTGTAGTGAACCTCACCAATCACAGCTATTTCAATTTGTCTGGCGACATGACCCAGGAAATTCTAAACCATGAGTTAGTCCTGCACGCTTCCGAATTTACCCCCGTGGATTCAACTTTAATCCCCACCGGGGAATTACGCCCAGTGAAGGGCACGCCGTTTGACTTCGAGCGGTCGACCGCGATTGGCGCACGAATAAATCGGGACGATGAGCAGCTTAAATTTGGCAAAGGTTATGATCACAACTGGGTTCTGGAACCGAACAATCACGGTGATTTGCGAATTGCAGCAGCGGTTTGGGATCCCAGCAGCGGGCGACTTTTGGAAGTGCTGACCACAAAGCCGGGCGTGCAGTTTTATAGCGGGAATTTTTTGGATGGTTCGGCTCATGGCAAAGGCGGTAAGGTATATGACCGTCGCACCGGATTCTGCCTGGAGACCCAGCACTTTCCAGATTCTCCAAATCACAAGAATTTTCCGTCAACTGAATTAAAAGCGGGGCAAACGTATCGATCCAGCACGGTATTTCGTTTCTCAGCGCGCAAGTAAGTTGTGCGACGCTGTTCGGTTGCGCGGCTGCGGCGGTTGAGCGCCGAGAAATAATTATCACTGTGAATGGCAGAGGGTGAATGTTACTGGCTACTTTGCGCGAGCAAGTTGTCGAAGCCAACCTGGACCTGGTGAGAAAAGGATTGGTGCTGGCGACTTTCGGAAATGCCAGCGGCATCGATCGCGAACAAGGGCTGATCGTGATCAAGCCCAGCGGCGTTTCCTATGAAGATTTAAAGGCGGCTGACATGGTGGTCACCGATCTGCGGGGCACTGTGGTGGAGGGAACCCTCCTCCCGTCTTCGGATCTTCCTACGCACGCCGCGTTGTACCGGGCGTTTCCGATGATCGGCGGAATAGCGCACACGCATTCTGAATACGCCACCGCGTGGGCTCAGGCTCGAAGGCAGATTCCTTGCCTGGGCACCACACACGCGGATCATTTTCACGGCCCGGTTCCAGTAACCGATGAGATGAGCGAAGAAGAAATCTCCGGAGACTATGAATCGAACACCGGAATTGCGATTGTCCGGACGTTCGCAAAAATTGATCCATTGAGCGTTCCCGCAGTGTTGGTGGCCAATCACGGACCATTTGCCTGGGGACTCGATGCGCGCAAAGCCTCCGAAACTGCCTGGATGCTTGAAGGAGTGGCCCGCATGGCGTATTTCACAATGCAGATTAATTCGAATGCTGGTTGCATCGGCAAGACGCTTCACGATCGCCATTTCTTGAGAAAGCACGGCAAGAATGCCTATTACGGCCAGCCGCCGCGGAGTCAAGAATGAACCGGCCACGACATTTGGCGTTGGATCGAAAATATCTTCCTGCAACTGCGGGGCAAGGGTTCCGCGCAGCATGGCGCTGGTAGCGGGCGTCGATTTCGGAACGCTCAGCGTTCGCGTATCGATTGTTGACAGTCGAACGCGGAGTTCTAGCCACATCTGTTTCGGAATATCCACTACACCGCAGAAGGGAAGACCCGGAGTACGCGACACAGTCCCACCGTGATCATATGAGCGCGTTGGTGGCTGCTACCCGAGAGTCGGTCGCACTGGCAAAAATTTCCGGCGATCAAGTTGAAGCCATAGCTATCGACACCACCGGCTCCTCGGTCATCCCCGTAGGAAAAAACCTCGAACCGCTTGACGAATACTATCTTTGGTGCGATCACCGCGCAAAAAAGGAAGCGGCAGAAATTACCGCGGCAGCCCACCGGGAACAGCTACAGGCCATTGAGTGGTGTGGAGGAGTGTATTCCTCAGAGTGGGGTTTTTCGAAGTTGCTGCACTGGCTGCGCCACAATCCGGAGAAGCGCGCGCAATTCGAGTCCGCTTTTGAACATTGCGATATGGTCTCAGCCACGCTTTGCGGGATTACCGAAGCGCGCAAAGTGAAGCGCAGCATTTGTGCGATGGGGCACAAGTGGATGTGGAATGCCGAATTAGGGGGACTGCCTTCCGAGCAATTCCTGGTTTCCATCGATCCGTTATTTGCGGGAGTGAGAGAAAAGCTACAAGGAGAATACCTAACATCCGATCGGATTCAGGGCGGTCTTTGTGCTTATTGGGCCGAAAACATGGGATTTAAGGAAGGTATACCTATCCCGGTAGGAGCATTCGACGCGCACTGGGACGCCATCGGGGCGGGTTGTCGCTCGGAAGACATAGTGAACGTGATCGGCACATCGACGTGCATCATCGGCATCACGCCTTCCGTCAATCTGGTTCCTGGCGTTTGTGGGGTGGTGCACGGAAGCGTGCATCCTGGCCACACTGGAATCGAAGCCGGTCTCTCAGCTGTGGGAGACATCTTCAGCGCGATCGCGACGCGCGCCGGAACGGACGTGGCCAGGTTGAGCATGGGGCTGGAAAGTTATAGGCCTGGGCAGACCGGACTGTTGCGCATGACTTGGGATAATGGGGACCGTACCGTGCTTGTGAATCCGAATCTGCGGGGGATGACGCTGGGTTGGAATCTGCAAAGCACCGCTCAAGATGAACTATTTGCCGCGATAGAAGGCACAGCATTACATACGCGAATTATTCTCGACCGCATGGCGGAGCACGGCGTGAACATCAAGCGCGTGATCAATGCGGGTGGGATCTCGCAAAAAAATGCGGTTCTTAATCAAATCTATGCGGACGTGCTCGGAAGACCGGTGCTAGTACCTAGCGGGCGGCGTGACCAGCCTCGGTTCTGCAGTCTTTGCATTTCTTGCGGCTGGCACCTTCAAATCTTTGGAAGAAGCTCAAGACCAAATTTGTCCCGCGCACATAATATTCACGCCCAGACCGGAAAATCAAAGGACGTACGACTCGCTCTATGCCATTTATCGAAGGCTGTACTTCTCTTTTGGCAAACCGAGCGATCCGCAATTAGGCGGCATCTTTCCGGAGCTCATCGCTTTGGCGCAGGCTCCAGATCTATCCGTCCACTGAGGAAGACGGAGTTGCGCTACAGTCCCCGATGTTTCGGTCGTGGTAATTCGGGCAATCGTTTGCTAGAAAGTGCGATTTATAGTTGTTGAAGGGTTTTAGAGACTGCAAATTCATACTGTAATCGTTTTCTCGACTGGAGTATCCTGTGCTGCCTTATTTAATCCTTACTCCGAGATTGTTTACGACTACAGAGACGATATTAGCAACGGCGCAGGTAAAAAGAAAAAGTAGAGGTCGCGCTTGATCGATTTCTCCAACCTGGAAGTGTGGTTTGTGACTGGTAGCCAGCACTTATATGGGCCGGAGACCCTTGAAACCGTCAAAGACCACAGCACCGCTATTGCACAGGAACTATCTGGCAGCTCTGCCATTCCCGTTAAAGTGAAACCCAAGACGGTTATGACCGGCAGCGATGCTGTCCACCAGCTGTGCCTGGAAGCCAACGCCAGTGCCAACTGCATTGGGTTGATCACCTGGATGCATACTTTTTCGCCGGCTCGCATGTGGATTGCTGGTCTTCGCCAGTTGGCCAAACCTCTAATGCATTTGCATACGCAATTTAACGAGGAACTGCCGTGGTCCACCATCGACATGGATTTCATGAATTTGAACCAATCGGCGCATGGCGATCGCGAATTTGGATACATCGGCGCTCGCATGAGGCTGCAGCGCAAAGTCATTGTCGGCTACTGGAAAGACAAAGCTGTTCACGATCAAATCGGGACCTGGACGCGGGCGGCTTGCGCGTGGCATGACGCTCAGCGGCTTAAAATCTCACGTTTCGGCGATAACATGCGCAACGTGGCGGTAACAGAAGGCGATAAGGTTGAAGCGCAGATTCGCTTGGGATATACCGTCAACGGCTACGGCACTGGAGATCTGGCACACAGCGTCAGCGGCGTGAGTGACGCCGAGATTGACAAGCTAACTGGGGAGTATGACGAGGCCTACGACGTTGCCGAAACCCTGCGTCGCGGGGGGGCGCGGCGAGCAGCGCTCCGCGAAGCCGCCCGCATCGAGTTGGGTCTGCGGCGGTTTCTCGCGGAGCGCAATTCTTACGCGTTCACCAATACGTTCGAAGACCTTCATGGCCTTGCGCAGTTACCCGGCATTGCAGTGCAGCGGTTGATGGCCGACGGCTACGGATTTGGGGCCGAAGGAGATTGGAAAGCAGCAGCGCTGGTGCGGGCCCTGAAGGTAATGAGTCATGGGCTCGACGGCGGAACATCGTTCATGGAGGACTACACCTACCATTTGAAAAATGGCGGTCAGGTCCTGGGCGCACACATGCTGGAGGTGTGCCCGTCCATAGCGAAAGACAAGCCGACAGCGGAGATTCATCCGCTTTCGATCGGTGGGAAAGCCGATCCGGTGCGGCTGGTGTTTACAGCGTCCAGCGGGCCGGCGGTCAATGCTTCCGTGGTGGATATGGGGAATCGCTTTCGGCTCATTGTGAATCAGGTCCATATACTTGAGCCGGAGCAGCCGTTTCCCAAACTTCCAGTTGCGCGAGCGGTGTGGCGCGCCGAGCCTAATTTTAAAATTGCGGCAACTACCTGGATCCTGGCGGGCGGGTCTCATCACACCGCGCTAAGCAAAGCGTTAACTCTGGAACATGTTCAGGATTTTGCGGACATCGCGGGGCTGGAATGCATGCGCATCGACGGCGACACTGACGTGCGAACCTTCTCAAATGAACTTAAATGGAATGATCTTTACTATCACTTGTCAAAAGCTCTGTAGCCCAAGGAGAAACCGATGAGGGTTGTTCTGGCGGCGCTGCTCATGGCACCACGGTTGGTAAGACTTTCGCCGATCGATTTGGTCATCGTGGTGTTCTATTTCGTTCTGGTGCTGGCCATCGGGTTTTATCTGAAGAGCCGCTCGAATACCGCGGAGGACTTTTTTCTGGCGGGCCGCGAAATGACCGCGTGGATCGCGGGCTTGAGTTTTCTGTCGGCAAATCTGGGCGCGCTGGAGCTGATGGGTTGGGCGGCGGCAGCTTACCAGTATGGAATTCTGGCGGCACATTGGTATTGGATCGGGGCAATTCCCGCGATGCTTTTTCTAGGCATCGTGATGATGCCGTTTTATTACATCTCCAAGACACATTCAGTGCCCGGCTATTTGAAGCTGCGTTTTGGGGAAGCTTCGCGGGCGTTGTCGGCGATTTCCTTTGCGCTGATGACCGTGTTCATGAGCGGCATCAATATGTATTCCATGGCGCTGGTGATGAAAGTGGTGCTTGGCTGGGATATCAATTTCAGTATTTGGGTGTCCTCGCTCACGGTGGCGGTATACGTCACGCTCGGCGGCCTGCGCTCGGCCATCTTTAATGAGGTACTGCAATTCATCCTGATATGGGCAGGGGCGTTGCTGATTCCGATTCTCGGGCTGGTGGAAGCGGGAGGGTGGCGAAACCTGCAAGCGCAAGTGACGGCCAACGCTTCCGCGGAATACACGCACTTGTGGTCCACGCTGGGTTCCTTCAGTGATAACCCGATGGGGATTCACTGGACGGGAATTGTTTTTGGGCTCGGTTTCATCATTTCTTTTGGATACTGGACGACGGATTTCTTGGTCGTGCAGAGGGTGCTGGCGGCCAAAGATTTGCGATCGGCGAAAATGGCTCCGATCATCGGGGCGGCCTTCAAGATGTTTGTGCCGTTTATCGTGATCTTGCCGGGGTTGCTGGCGCTGGCGGTGCTTCCCGTAAAGTTGACCGGGGAGTCCGTTGCTGTGGCCACCGGCGGGCACAGTTACAACGAAGTTTTACCGCTGATGCTGGCGCGTTACTGCGGACCAGGCTTGTTGGGACTGGGAATCACAGCGTTGATAGCGGGTTTTATGTCCGGCATGGCGGGAAACGTCAGCGCCTTTTCCACGGTGTGGACCTACGATATTTATGGGGCGCTGATCAAGAAGAATGCCACGCGACAAACATTATGTGAGCATGGGGCGATGGTCCACGGTCGTCGGAGTATTGATCAGCATCGCCACCGCATACCTGGTGATGCAGTTCCTCAGCATCATGGACTACGTGCAAGCGTTATTCAGTTTCTTTATCGCGCCGCTGTTCGGCACGGTAATTCTGGGCATGTTGTGGAAACGCGCCACCCCGGCGGGCGGTTTCTGGGGTTTGCTGGCGGGCACGGTGTCGTCGATCGGCATGTGGGCGTGGGTGAAAGTCGACCCCTCCGCATTATCTTATGTCGCGCTTTCCAGCCACGCCAAAGACATGGCGGAAAACATGTACCGAGCGTTGTGGTCGTGGCTGGTGTGCGTAATTGTCACGGTGGCGGTCAGCATGGTGACTAAGCCGAAACCAGATAGTGAATTGAAGGGCCTGGTGATGGGGGTGACTGAGATTCCGTCGGAAGGCCAGTTGTCACTGTGGCAACGTCCGGCATTCTGGGCGGTGGCGGTTTCGATCGTGTTCGTTATCTTCAACGTAATTTTCTGGTGAACTCGAATGAAGACAGATAATTCAATTTCGATCTGGTTTTTCATTGGAATTTCGCTGCTGGTGAACGGAGTATTGATACTTTCGGCGGGGCTATATGAGTTGTCGCACCCGCCCGAGACAAAAGTTGTGCTCTACCACGTGCACGCGAACGTGTGGTGGGGAGCGGTGCTACTACTCTGCGGATTGGTATTTTGCGCGCGTGCAAAACCATCCAAGCAAGCCGTTTGATTCATGGCCAGTATCGCCGCACCCGAGGCCGACAACCTCGCCACGATTGGACGATCCTGCTGCGGAGGCATCGACGTTGAAAAGCTGAACCGCCGTTCCTGGCGAGGAGGATCGCGATGAGGACCGCACAACTTGTCGGCATGGTGACGCTCGCAGTCACGAATGCTTGCTGTCCCCCGTTTGTGGCGCAAGTCCGAACCGATCTACCACCGCTTGTACCGGGGGCCGCGCCCGTCTTCGCGGAACACATCAAGGTGCACGGAACGGCGTTGGAAAATAATCTGGAGGGCGACGGGGTGGACCGGGACGTGTTCGTGTTCTTGCCTCCGTCCTACGCCAAAGAAAAATCTCGACGCTATCCCGTTCTATATGCGCTTCACGGTTATTCCATCGGTGCTGAGCAATGGACGCACGAAATTCATGTCCCGCAGACCATTGAAGGAGCTTTCGCGCAGGGGGCCAAAGAGATGATCGTAGTGATTCCCGATTCAAAGACCGTACATAACGGCTCCATGTATTCGAGCTCGGCTACCACCGGAGACTTTGAGCAGTTTATTGCTCGCGATCTGGTGACTTATATCGATGGACATTACCGAACAATTGCAAACCGAGTAAGTCGCGGCCTGGCAGGCCACTCCATGGGAGGCTATGGCGCGACCCGCATCGGCTTGAAGCATTCCGATGTGTTCGGAAGTTTGTACATCATGAGCCCGTGCTGTTTGTCGCCGAGGCTGGCGAGTTCGTTGAAACCGGAAGAGCAAAAAACGCTGGAAGGTGTCAAGACAGCCGAGGATTCCGCCAAGCTGTCCTTCTTTCAACGCGCCCAACTCGCAACCGCGGCCGCCTGGTCGCCGAATCCCAAGAACCCGCCGCTCTATCTGGACCTGCCCATGAAAGACGGCGCGGTTCAGACCGAGGTTTTGGCAAAATGGGCGGCCAATGCGCCGCTGGCTTTCCTGGATCAGTACATTGGAAACATGCGCCAATACCGCGCAATCGCTATGGATGTGGGCGACCTGGATAGTTTACGAGCCGACACCGTCAAATTGCATGACGTCCTTGACCAGTATGGAATCGCGAACGACTTCGAAGTGTACCAAGGCACCCACACCAGCAAGGTCGCCGACCGGTTCCAAAATCATGTCATCCCGTACTTCAGCCGGAACCTGTGTTTTCAGGGAGGCTGCAATTGAGTGGTTTTGTCAGTCAGGAGAGCGCTGGACCTAAACCACAACTCGATGAGACGCGAATTCTAAGCCAGGTACACCTGCTTCTAGACCGCTGAACTACCAGGAAGCGTCAATAGAGCCGGGTGCCATTTATGTCTGGGGAGAAGAAAAAATAATGGCCTTCACTTCCGTTCGAGTGTATCAACTCACAGCAATACTCCTTAGGCGTGCATTATTGGTTGTTGTCCCCGTGAGCTTTATAGCTATGGGCACACCGAAAGTAGCGGCGCAAAAAGTCGAGTTATCGGTCGACGTCTCTAAACTTGGCGCGAAGATCGACCGCAATCTATTTGGGCAATTCGCCGAACATCTCGGGCATGGGATTTATGACGGAATATGGGTCGGTTCTGATCCTACAATTCCGAATACCCGCGGTATTCGCAACGATGTGGTTGCCGCGTTGAAAGTGCTTCATGTGCCGAACGTACGCTGGCCGGGGGGTTGTTTTGCCGACGAATACCACTGGCGCGACGGAATTGGGCCGCACCGAGGCGTGAGGTTGAACCCCAACTGGGGAGGGGTGATCGAGCCGAACACTTTTGGCACGCACGAATTCATGGACTTCATTCAGCAGATTGGCAGCGAGGCTTACGTCTCGGTCAACCTTGGGTCGGGTTCCCCCCAAGAAGCGGCTGATTGGCTTGAGTACATGACCGCCGCGCAGGCTACCACGCTCGCGGAAGAACGCGCCGCCAATGGGCACCCTGCGTCGTACAAAGTTGCCATGCTCGGGCTCGGTAATGAAAGCTGGGATTGCGGCGGGAATATGACGCCGGAATACTACCTGGACCGCATGAAGATCTTCAGCCGGTTTGTTCGCAACTACAATCCGGCGCAGATCGAGAAAGATCAAATGCGGAAGATCGCCGTCGGTCCGGGTGGCAACGAACAGCGTTGGATCGAATGGACGGAAACAGTGATGAAGGCTTACCAGCACCATACCTGGAGCTGGGATTTGAACGGGCTTTCCCTGCACAGCTACACGGTCGTAAAATGGCCGCCAACTTTCAAGTCCGTCGGATTCGGAGAAAACGAGTATGCGCAAATTCTCGATAGTACGCTGGCAATGGATGACCTGATCAAGAAGCACTCAGCGATCATGGACAGGTATGATCCAGAGAAGAAAGTAGCACTGCTGGTGGATGAATGGGGTGGTTGGTATGCGCCCTTGCCGGGCAGCAATCCAGGTTTTCTGGTGCAGCAGAACAGCTTACGCGACGCTTTACTGGCGGCGCTGAATATCAATATTTTTGCTCGTCACGCGGACCGTGTGAGAGGCGCCAACATCGCGCAGATGATCAACGTGCTGCAGGCGCTGATACTGACCGACCACGCCAAGATGGTTCTGACGCCGACGTACTACGTTTACAAAATGTACGTGCCATTCCAGGATGCCACCTTCGTTCCGGTCACCTTTGATGCCGGCAGTTACAAGCATGGCAACTTCGCGTTGCCCCGTGTCGATGCGATGGCGGCAAAAAGCCAAGATGGGAAGCTGTGGGTAGAGGTTACGAATGTCGATCCTAATCAAGCGCTGGAGATCGAGTTAAACGTAAATGGACTCAACGCCCAATCCGCTACTGGGGAAACACTCACTGCTCCGGAGGTGGACAGCGTCAACACTTTCGAAGTACCCAACACGGTCGTGCCTCGGCCGATTTCGGCAAGGGTACACGGTGGAAAGCTGACCCTGACGCTCGAACCAAAATCCGTGACGGTGTTTTCGGTCCAGTAGGGCACGTTTTAGTCAGGGCGCTTGAAGGACCAAGCTATTTCCGGAACTCAGCGCGTAAACGTTTACCAGGAGAGCCGATGAAGGCTATTTTGGCCGTTACCTTTGTATTATTTTTCCTAATTGCGCTACCTGCCGGGGCGCAAGAGCCCAGCGATTTTCATCCTGCGCGGACCAATGTCTGGGGGGCGGAATATCCGCGAGTTGACAACGCAGGAAGAGTGCAAATTCGTATAAAAGCTCCTGACGCCACCAAGGTCAAGTTGAATTTCTGGAGCGGACCAAAAGTCGATATGGAGAAGCAGGCCCATGGATTCTGGATGGCTACGACACCGCCTCTGGTTCCCGGCCTTCACTACTACACCCTGATCATCGACGGCGGAGAAGCGGCTGACACCACAGTCAGGCGTTTTTCGGCGGTGGCAAATACGTGAGCGCGGTGGAAATACCTGAACCGGGTTCTACTTACTACGCGATTCAAGATGTTGCCCACGGGCAGGTTCGAGAGGTCTGGTACACCTCCAAGGTGACTGGAACGTGGCGCCACGCGCTAGTTTATTTGCCGCCGGGTTATGACACGCAAATAAATACCCATTATCCTGTGCTGTATCTCCAGCATGGCGGTGGTGAAGATGAAACAGGTTGGGTGCGCCAGGGGCACGCGGACTTTATTCTCGACAACCTAATCGCGGCCGGAAGCTGCAAACCAATGCTGGTGGCGATGGCCTATGGATACGCCCAGCGTGCCGGCCAGCGTGCGCCCGATCTGACCGGCAAGCCTTTCGGTTCGCCCGAAATGTTAAAAGCCATGCAGGATATGGCTGCGGTTTTTGAAGACGACGTGACGCAGGCTTTGATTCCTTTCATGGATTCAACCTTTCGAACAATTGCCGACCGCGATCACCGGGCGATGGCAGGTCTCTCGATGGGCGGTATGCAGGCGTTTCAGATCACCCTGAATCATCTGGATTTGTTTTCCTACATCGGCGGATTCAGCGGAGCGGGCGGGATGCTGGTTCTGGGAGACCGGAAACTAAATACCCACACCGATTACAACGGTGTGTTCTCCGATCCCGCCGCGTTTAGCAGGAAAGTACATTTGCTATGGCTCGGGGTTGGAACGCTTGAGCCCGAGAGGATGCGCTCGGGAATTCGAAGACTGCATACTGCGCTGGACGAAGCTAAGATTCAGCATGTATTTTACGAGTCACCCGGTACAGATCATGAGTGGCAGACTTGGCGCCGTGATCTCAAAGACTTTGCACCCAGACTTTTCTAGAGACATCACATAAAGGGGCTGGTAGTCGGCAAACACGGTGCGTGTCTGAAATGGGAGTAAGCGTTTGCTCGCGATTGCGGACGAGAAGCATTTCTCATGGGAGGTGCGGATGAAGACCATTGGCCGGCGCGAGTTTGTGGCTTCCGGGGCAGTTGCCGGTGCCCACGCGATGCTTGCTTTCCCGGCATTGGCGTCCGATCCCGGAAGCCATGGTGGCAATTCCACTGTTTCAACCCAAGGGGAAAACCACCAAGTCACGGTGCCTCTAGCGATCCCATTCCCCATGAAGGATGTGCGGCTCCAGCCAGGGCCCTTCAATGCTGCGGCCGAAGCTAACCGGCGGTATCTGAAGTCGCTACCTACCGACCGGTTGCTCCATACCTTCCGCCTGAATGCCGGTTTGCGATCCTCTGCCGAGCCGCTGGGCGATTGGGAAAAGCCTGATTGCGAACTGCGAGGGCATTTCGCCGGTGGCCATTACCTTTCGGCTTGCGCGTTAGCCTTCGCCGGTGCGGGAGATGAAGAGCTCAAGCACAGCGGCGATTACGTGGTTGCCGAACTGGCGAAGTGTCAGGGGCAATACAAAAATGGCTATCTCAGCGCGTTTCCTCAGGAGCTATTTGATCGTTTGCGCGATGGAGTCAACGTTTGGGCTCCGTTCTACACCATGCACAAGGTGATGGCCGGCCATCTCGCCATGTACACGCTGGCGGGCAACCAGCAAGCTTTGAACACAGTCGAGAAGATGGCAGCTTGGGTGCGCTCTTGGTCCGACCCATTGAGCGACCAACAAATGCAGCGTGTGCTTCTAGTGGAGTACGGCGGCATGGGTGAAGTGCTGGCCAATCTTTACGGAGTGACGGGAAATCACGAGTATCTGAATTTGGCCCGACGTTTCGACAAGAAGTGGTTTTTCGATCCGCTTGCGGGGTACCGCGACGAACTAAAGGGTCTGCACGTAAATACGCACGTTCCACAGGTGATCGCCGCCGCTCGATTGTACGAGCTCACCGGAGATCAGCGCTACCGGAACATCGCGGATTACTTCTGGAACGAAGTCACCAGCGAACGCTCATTTTGCACCGGCGGCACCAGCAATTTCGAGCTTTGGAGATCGGAACCCGGTGTGCTTTCGACGCAGCTCAGCTCGCAGACGGCTGAAGATTGCTGCGTATACAACATGATGAAACTGACCCGACACCTATTTTCACAGTCTCCGCGAGCGCAGTACATGGATTACTACGAACGTGTGCTCTTCAATCACCGCATGGGTACGATCGATCCCGAAACCGGTACAACCGTCTACTACCTGGCGCATGGAAACGGTTACTCCAAAATCTACGCCAAACCGTTCGAATCTTTTTGGTGCTGCAACGGTACGGGCGCGGAAGAGTTTGCCAAGCTGACCGACACGGTCTATTTCCATGACCAGGATTCTATCTTCATCAATATGTACATTTCTTCGGTCGTGGAGTGGCCGGAGAAAGGCCTTCGTCTTACGCAGGAGAGTTCTTTGCAAGAAGAGCAGGGAACCAGGGTGGCGATCTGGGCTTCACGACCGGTCGAGATCGATTTAAAATTTCGCATTCCTTACTGGGCTAAAAGCGGCAGCGTCAAGGTCAACGGACGTTCATTGCCAGCCTTCGCCGATCCCGGCAGCTACCTTGTGCTGCGGGGGCCCTGGCAGAGCGGAGATCGAATTGAGCTCAACCTTCCGATGTCCCTTCATGCAGCGCCAATGCCCGACAAGAAAAGTCTCCAGGCGGCGATGTACGGCCCGTTCGTGTTAGCAGCGCGATTCGAAGAACAACCGCGCGCCAAGTGGTACCGGGAGTTCACCGCGCAAGAAAAACAAGAGCCGGTACCTACACTGCAATTCAAGGGCAAGCTTGATAATCCAGACAGTTGGCTGGAGCCGACGGGCGGGAAATTGACGTTCCGCGGACGGTCACAAGACCGCGCGGTGACCTTTGTACCCTTATCGAGCATCGTGCACGAGGGATACTCGGTGTACCACGACGTCGACGAAGGCAATGCGGGCGTTGCAACAAGCGATTCCAGCACAGTTCCTTGCGGCGCCGATCCTGGATCGAACCTAGGCTGACCGCGAGAAGATCATGAGGGCGCTACCAATATTCGCAAAGTTGTTGATTCGTTGTTGCGGCTGCATCGTCATGGTTTTTTCCGTGTCCACCGCTCTGTGGGCGCAAATCCCTACGGCTCCTACCGCTTCGGACGAGCCAGCACGGATAGATCAGATCTGGCAAAAGGCCAGCAGTAAGTACGACTCGCAACGGGCAGCTCTTCTGAAGGAAGTCGACGCTGTCGATTATCAGGGACCATTTCGCCCCAACTGGGAGTCACTACAGAAATATGAAGCTCCCGAGTGGTACGGGGACGCCAAGTTCGGCATTTTCATTCACTGGGGAGTTTATTCGGTTCCAGCCTTTAGCAACGAATGGTACGCGCGGAACATGTACGAGCCTGGATTTGAGGCCTACAAACACCACATTGCTACTTACGGACCACTAGACAAGTTCGGCTATAAGGACTTCATCCCGATGTTCCGCGCGGAACTCTTCAATGCTTCTGAATGGGCCCAGCTGTTCAAAAATGCTGGAGCAAAGTACGTCGTTCCGGTGGCAGAACATCACGATGGTTTTGCGATGTACGACAGCGGACTTAGCGATTGGACGGCCGTAAAGATGGGACCCCATCGCGATGTAGTTGGCGAGTTGGCCACTGCGGTAAGGGCTCTTGGTCTGCGTTTTGGGATCTCGTCGCATCGCGTGGAACACGATTTCTTCATGGGCGCGGGCCGAAAGATTTTCTCGGACGTCAACGACCCGCAATATGCCGCTTTCTACGGTCCGGCCCAACCTGGCGTGTACCAGTGGGGCACTCCTGTCGGCAAGGACTTCACCTATGTTTCGTCCGCGTGGGCCGACGATTGGCTTGCTCGGGACGCCGAACTCGTCGACAAATACCATCCCGACCTCGTGTACTTCGACTGGTGGATCGGCCAGGCGTCGATCCGCGCCGAATTTAACACGATTCGCAGCGTTTTATTACAACCGCTCGCTGGAGTATGGACGCCAAGCCGGGGTTATCAACTACAAGGACTACGCCATGCAGGACCATGCCGGCGTCCTGGATGTGGAGCGCGGACAACTCGAGGCCCCGAGCACGCTACATTGGCAAACCGATACATCCGTTAGCAACAAATCCTGGGGCTACATTAAAGACGACACCTATAAGTCGCCGGAATTTGTGGTTCGCCAGTTGGCTGATATTGTCAGCAAAAACGGAAATCTACTGCTGAACATCGGTCCACGTTCGGACGGAACCATTCCCGAGGAAGAACAGCGGGTCCTGCTGGAGGTGGGATCCTGGCTGAACGTCAATGGAGACTCTATTTATGGCACTCACCCTTGGAGGACTTACGGGGAGGGACCGACAAAGGTGGCGGCTGGCTCGTTCCATGACACGGAGACCGCCGACTACACGTCGGAAGATTTTCGCTTTACCGTCACAGCCGGCGCGCTCTACGCAATCGGACTCGCGTGGCCGGCCAACGGAGAGGCAGTGATTCGCTCGCTTGCGGCCACATTGGGAAGCCAATCTGTCCAAAGCGTGTCGCTATTAGGCAGCGATACAAAGCCGAAGTTCCAGCAACGCTCCGACGGAATGCACGTGCAACTGCCCGGGCAGCCACCTTCCGGGTTTGCCTACGTGCTGCGTTTGACGTTTTGATGGCCCAAGGCAGTCGGTGTTGTTAGAAGGAGGACAGGTGATACCGCGCGATTCTTCGTTCCGCTATGTGATCTTACTGCTTGTCTGCAATCTTCTTTCCCCGCAGGCCAAAGCGGCGCCGCAAAAGACTGGCGACAAAAGCGCGTCCGTCGCGGCAACCCCTCCGATGGGATGGAACAGTTGGGATTCCTATGGGTTGCGCATCAACGAACAGCAGTTTCGCGAAAATGTTGAGGTCCTGGCTACGAAACTCAAACGCTTCGGTTATGCCTACGCAGTCATCGACGAGGGGTGGTACATGGTCAATCCGGAGGACCGGCCCAAGCCTGAGTTGCTGAAGTATGCAGTCGACGAGAACGGCCGGTTTATTCCTGTGACCGTGCGCTTTCCCTCCGCGCTGCGGAACGGGGAGAACGCTGGTTTTCGGGAACTCGCTAAGTCGGTCCATGCCAAGGGACTCAAATTCGGCGTGCATATCGTTCGGGGCATTCCTCGTGAAAGTGTGGCGCGCAATCTGCCAATCGAGGGATCGGCATTCAAGGCTCAGGATGCCGCCGACCAGGGCGACGCGTGCCCTTGGGACCCCACAACCTGGGGAATCCAGGACACTGTGGCCGGCCAGGCGTGGTATGACTCCCTGCTTCGTCAATACGCGGAGTGGGGAGTAGATTTTCTGAAGGTGGACTGCATCGCGGATCATCCTTTCAAGCCCACTGAAATTCGGCAGATCAAACTGGCGATCGAGCGGTCCGGCCGCGAACATGGTCCTGAGTCTTTCGCCAGGACCGACGGCTATCGAGCATCACACCGAGGTTGGTAACCTGGCCCAGATGTGGCGCGTTTCGAATGACATCTGGGACTTGTGGATCGGTAACTCGGACTTCCCAATTGGTATCAAGAGCCAGTTCGATAACGCGGCACTGTGGGCGCAATATACCAAGCCAGGTAATTGGCCGGACTTGGACATGCTACCGATCGGAGAGTTGCGTCCCTACCCCGACGTGGGCCCGGGACCGCGCCATACGCGTTTTACCGCAGCAGAGCAACAGACCCAACTAAGCCTGTGGGCTCTGGCTCGTAGTCCGCTGATTGTAGGTGCGAACCTCACGCTGCTCGACAAAGATACTCTGCGCCTGCTGGGCAATGCCGATATTTTGAAGATTGATCAGACCGCTAAAGGATCGCGGCAAGTGTTGCACGAAAGTGATCTGGTGGTCTGGACCGCCGACTTGCCTAGTGACCAGCGCGCCATAGCGCATTCAACCTTGGCGAAAAAAGCGTCAGTTTCGATCGCCCGTTATCGGATTTCGTGCCCGCAGGTCAGTACGACATCGAGAATGCCTGGACTGGAAAAAATTGGTCGGGGGCAAGCCGCGTCAACGCCACGCTCGAACCGCACGCTTGCATCGTGTTTATGCTTACAAAAAAGAAGCATCGAAGAGCCTTCTTTTTGTTGATCCAGATCCGCACAAAAGAAAAGCTCTTGCAAGTAACAAGCCCCGACCGAGTGCAAAGCGGGAGTGCGAAGTGATGTGACTCGCAAGAGACAGAACGAGAGCGAGTGTTGAGCAGGGGAAGCGAAGCCAACAGGCCTAACGAAGGACGGCATAGCTAGTTCTGGAGAGAGGCACCGCGATGATAATGGAAAAGGTCGTTCGCACGATGAAAACGTGGCGAGAATCGTGATTCCGGAGTTAATGGTTTCAGATGCTGGCTTGGGTCGCGATCTGCTGCTTGCTGGGTTGTCCAATCAGAGGTCACGAGCCCAGCTTTGGGGAACGGCGGCACTGCCTCCCGTGAAGTATGCGGAAGCCGCGGACGGCATGACCTTCTCGGTGGGAACCGAGCAAGTGCATATTTCCGTTTGCCGCTCCACGGTGGTGCATTTCGTCGCGAGCCCTCGGCCGATGAAACGCGATTCGCCCGAACCGCCATGGCTGCTGGACAAGACAGAGTCGTGTCCGGGCGCTGAGTTTCACATATCGCAAACAGCCGAAGCGGTCACTCTGACTACCGAGGCGATGAAGGTTGAGTTTTCGTTGAAATGGGGAAGCGTGAAATACGGCCCCTTAACAGGCGAGGCCGATTTTGCGAGAGCAAGACAACCTTCCTCGCACCTATGAACCCGTGGAGTTGAATGGCGAGAAAACACTCCACTTCAAGATAGATTTTGGCCGGATTTTTCAGAGGGATTCTATGGTCTGGGACAACATCAGAGTGGCTTGTTCAATTACCGGGGAGCCACGATCGAGCTCGGGCAGAACAATACCGATGTGGCTATCCCGTTGCTGCTGTCAAGTAAAGGCTACGCGATACTTTGGAATACCGCGTCGTTGTGCTACGTGGACAACCGGTTTCCCGCTGGAATTGAATATGCGTTCGCTGGCCGGGAAGTCAGTGGACTATTTATTTATTGTACGGTCCGGAAATGGACCGGTTAATCCATGAATATCGAAATTTGACCGGGCATACGCCGATGCTGCCGCAATGGGCGTATGGTTTCTTCCAGTCGAAGGACCGCTACAATTCCCAAGAAGAAATACTAGGCATCGCGCACCGTTACCGTGAAGAGCACATTCCCTTGGACGCTATCGTGCAGGACTGGTTCTGGTGGAAAACAGAGGGCGATCCGGTGTTTAATTCCAACTTCACCGACATCCCTGGAGAACTAAGACAGCTGCACGATGAGCACGTCCACGCGATGTTGTCGGTATGGGGTCTTTTCGATACCAAGGCCCAGAATTATCAAGAACTCACCAGCAAACATTTCGACGTGCCGAACGCTCACGTATACGATTCGACGAATCCGCTGGCACGGGACTTTTATTGGAACAACCTGGTTAGCCCCTTGTTCTCGCAGGGCTGGGATGCTTTCTGGCTCGATAGCGCGGAACCTGAAGAGTACTGGCCGCACTCGGGCGACGCGATTCTCAGCAACAAGCAGATCGCGATCGGCAATGGAGCGGAGTACACCAACGTATATCCGTTCACTCACACTCTTGGGATCCAGCAGCACTGGAGAGCGACAACGACCACGAAAGAGGGTTTTTCTCCTGACGCGCTCCGCATTCCTGGGACAACAACGCGTTGGAGCGACGGTTTGGTCGGGAGACGTCTACGGCTCTTATTGGGGCCTTCGCCGCCAAGTGGCCGCGGGGCTGAACTTTGCGCTCTCCGGCTATCCGTATTGGACTACCGACATCGGAGGCTATTACCCACCGCACGAAAATCCGCTTGCTGATCCAAAATTCCAGGAACTATACGCGCGATGGTTTGAATACGGTGTCTTCTGTCCGATTTTCCGCACCCACGGACATCGGCCGCAAAATGAGATTTGGGCATTCGACAAAGTGCGGCCCATCCTGGTCACCTATGACAAGCTTCGATATCGCATGCTGCCTTATATCTACTCCCTCGCCTGGCGAGTGACCAGTGCGGACTACACCATCCAGCGGCCGCTGGTGATGGACTGGCGAACCGATCCGAATACCCGCGACATCGGTGATCAATTCATGTTTGGACCCGCGATTCTGGTCAACCCAGTGCTGCAGCCGGATGCTACCCGAAGAGCTCTATATTTGCCTGACTCTCCGGCGTGGTATGACTTCTGGACGGGAACCGCTCAGAAGGGAGGCCGTGAAATTGTTGCGGATGCGGCCCTCGATCGCATTCCTCTCTACGTACGGGCAGGTTCAATCATTCCCCTGGGTCCGGATATTGAGTACACGAGTGAGAAGCCCAAAGGACCCATCGAGCTGCGGATTTACAAAGGCGCAGATGGCACGTTCGATCTGTATCTGGATTCCGGAGACGGCTACGACTACGAGAATGGCGCGCACGCCGTCATTCCATTGCGCTGGGTTGAGTCGACAAAAACCCTGGAGATCGGTGATCGCAAGGGCGAGTACCCGGAAATGCCAGCGGACATGCAAATCAACATCGTTTGGGTCTCCCCGGGGCATGGCGCCTCGACCGCGGTAGAGAGCAATCCGGACAAGACGCTACAGTACTTTGGGAAGGCCATTTCGATAGTGGCGCCTTGAAACGGAGCTGTTACAGTCCTCGGCCGTGGGGTCCCACAGACCGTACTGGTCAAGTCGATCAGGTCAGGGAAAACGTCGATGCCTCCAAAGGACAGCTTTTCCAGATTGCGACACCGGGCGGCCCCGAAGGGCGCCCAGACTTTTCCACCGCCAAGTCCAGTCCCTCACGAATATAGCCTGACAGCCCGTTAAGGTTACCGCTCGAAGAATAGTTCTGTCGGCGGAGTGTCAGGTGCTCCGCTGGCATGGGCTTTTTTTCCACGTATGAGTTTCGCTCGGAATTGAAAATTTAATTCAATAAGCACCCAACCATGCAATAGAAGGGCCCTTATAGGGCATTCTCGTCAGCCAGCCGGCCACTTGGCGTGGAAAATGGCCCACCGGACATTAAGAATTCTACTTAGGATGGAAAAAAAGCTTGACAAGCATTCATATAACGAATACAAGAGCCCTAACCGTTACCGTTAACGGTGAACATCGGGGTCGGTGGCTTATCTCTTCGAAGGGTCTCTGAAAACTAAGCTTGGGGGTGTTTATGCGGTATCGTCTGCCATTCAGTAACATTTTTGCGGGATGTAAGCTTCATCGCCTGGGCATTACGCTGCTGGCCCTGTTGGCTTTGCCTCTTATGGCTTATGGGCAAAGCGCCGAAGCGACGGTCGTCGGCACGGTGACCGATCCGAGCGCCGCTGTCATGCCAAATGTCAAAATTACGATTACGAACGTCCAAACCGGGGCGACACGAACGCTGGCGACCAATGATGACGGTCAATACGTCGTCCCCAACGTGGTTATCGGCCAGTACAACATCAAGGCCGAGGCTTCTGGATTTAAAGCTCAGGAAACCCAAGCCGTATCCTTAAACGTCAACGACCGTAAGCGCGTCGATTTCCAGATGACAGTCGGCGCCGCAGTGGAAACCGTTTCTGTGGAGGCTAACGCCGTGGCGGTGCAAACCGACAGCAGCGAACAGAGCTCCTTGGTCACGGGCACTCAGATCGAGGAATTAGCGACCAATGGCCGGACAATTTACAGCTATGTTGCCCTGACGCCTGGCGCTTCCAGCCTGAACCCGGATTCCCAGTTGCCCGTCCCGACGGGCGGGGCATCTCGAACATTAGCTTCAACGGGAACCGTGCCGGCCATAACTTGTATCTTCTGGACGGCGGAGAGAATTCAGACCGCGGTGGCGCCGGCAGCTCCAGCGTGTTGCCATCGATTGACGCCATCTCGGAAACCCAAACCCTCACTTCCAATTACGGCGCGGAATATGGACTCTCTTCCGGTGGCACCATTAGCTCGGCGATCAAGTCCGGCACCTCGAATTTGCATGCTTCCGCGTGGGAGTTTTTCCGCAACGATGCCCTGGATGCGCGCAATTACTTTAACCCCGCCCCGCAGCCAGTTGGCGAACTGCGCTACAACATTTTCGGATTTAATATCGGCGGCCCAGTGACCTTCGGGAAGTTCTACAATTCCAGTAGGAAGAGGACGTTCTTTTTCTACAACATGGAGTGGCGCAAGTTCATTTTTGGTGGATCACCGCTCAGCCAGCAGGTCCCCCCGACGTCTGAATATGGGGGCAATTTCGGAGCGACCGCGATCACTGTACCCAGTACGACTTTGGTTTCCCCCACAGTGCTGGCCAGGAATTGCCCGGGTGGGGTCCTCCCCGCCAGGCATCGTGCAGGGTCAACCATTTCCTGGCAATACCATTCCCTCCTGCATGCTGGATCCCAATTCGCAGTCACTTTTAACCGCCGGCGGCAAATATGGAGGCATTTTCCCGGCCCCGACAACGGTGATTAACGGGGTACCTACCTTTCAGCTCCCGGTTGCGGTGCCCACGAACGTGAAGGAAGAGATTGTCCGCATCGATCATAACTTCACGGATAAGTTCGTGATTTACGGCCATTATCTGGCGGAGCAAATCGCCAACAACCAGGCGAAGACGATGTGGAGCAGCGACAACGTGCCATCTATCGGTAATACTTTCGCCAACCCCTCGTATGCTGCCGTCATCCACACGGCCTACACCATTAGTCCGAATGTGGTGAACGAAGTAGCGTTTAACTATAACGGCAATCGCATCGGCATCATTCCACAGGGCTTGGTCAACTCCCCATTCACGCCGGTGGGATTTTTTGCCAACGCGGTGAATGCCGATAATCGAATCCCCTCGGTGAACCTCAACGGTAGCACCGGCGCCGACTACACTTCGAACTGGACGCCGTGGGTCAACAAGGCTGACGACTACCAGATTCGTGACGACGTTTCCTGGACACATGGTCGTCACCAGTTCAGGTTCGGCGGCAGTTGGGCGCTTTACAAGAAAGTCCAGGACTGGTTCAAGACCACCCAGGGTAACTACAATTTCAATGGTCAGTACAGCGGCAACGATTTCGCCGACTACCTCTTGGGCTTGGCTCAGAATTACACTCAGGATGCCGTCAAATCCGCGGGTCATTGGGACAACCAGTCTTGGGCACTCTATTTCCAGGACAACTGGCGCTTCACTAGCCGCTTGACATTAAATCTTGGCCTGCGGTGGGATGGCATTCCGCATACTTACGAAGAAAGCAACAACATGGCCAATTTCTATCCGAATCTGTATAGCGCGGCGAACACTGCTGTCTTGGATCCCAACGACCCTTCAGGCAATACCATTTCGCCGAACAGCCCGGGACTCTTTACCAATACCAGCTCTGGGCGCGACATTTTATACTAACGGTATCGCCCGATGCGGTTCCGGCGTTCCGAAAGGTTGTGTCCGTGACTCGTGGCGTAATTTCGGGCCGCGCGTCGGATTCGCTTACGACTTGACCGGCAAAGGCAAGACGGTTGTCCGTGGCGGATACGGCATCATGTATGAACGCATCCAGGGCAACGACGTCTACAACAATGCCGGGACCGTTCCGCTGGCCGCCAGCGTCAACTTCAATAACGTGGTGTTCAACAATCCAGCCCAGAACACCGCAACGGGGGGTACTGCTAGTGGATCCATCCCAGTCAACAACATCACCGGAATGGACTTCGGCAATTATAAAGCTCCGCGAAGCACACAGTTCAGCCTGGGTGTTCAGCAATCCATAGGCACCTCGGTTCTCTCGGTAGCCTATGTGGGAACCCAGAACCGCCATCAGAACTACTACCAGGAACTCAACCTCCCATCCGAAAGCCTGCTGCCAGGTTATGTGAAAAATACCGCGGCCACACCCTTCAACTCGGCCGTTCCTTACCTCGGCTACCACGAGATCCGCTTGGCGCGTAATGAAGCTAACGGAGACTACAATTCCCTACAGATTTCCCTGCGTGGTCAGGTGTCCCACAGCGACCTAACTTATCAGTTGGGTTACACCTTGTCGAAGGCCGAACGATGCCGGCAGCAACAACAACAGCGCCGGAGACCTTGGGACCGTTTCCAATTCCTACCAGGGTTGGAAATACGATTTCGGACCATCCGCGTTCGACCGTTTGCACAACTTCTTCGCTAACTTCGTCTATCAATTGCCGCTATTCAGACACAGCGACAGTAAATTTATGAAGACAGCGCTCGGCGGATGGGAAATTTCTGGGATCGTTATGGCCGAGTCCGGGGCGCCGATAAATCTCGGCTTGAACGGTAACAACGCCTGCAGCATTCTTCCCAATTGCACCAACCGCCCGGATCAAACCGGCACCCCGCATGACCCACACACTGTCAATAAATGGTTTGATACCTCGGTCTACTCCGCGCCAGCCTGCCTCACGGGTGCAGACTGCTTCGGCAACGTCCGACGCGATTCTGTGCGGGGTCCGGGCCGGGATAACTGGAACCTGTCCTTGTTCAAGAACTTCCTGCTCAGCGAATCACGTGGCAGCAGCCTGCAGTTTCGAGCGGAGTTCTTCAACGTTTGGAACCACACCCAATTCATAGGAGATTCCATAAACAACGGAATCAGCACCAACTTCGGTGCCAGCAACTTTGGTCAAGTCACGAGTGCCTATGATCCTCGCACCATCCAACTGGCTTTGAAGCTGTATTTCTAGGCTTCTAGCTCGACACACACCAGGGGTGGCGCGGCGAGAACATCCGCCGCGCCATTTCTTTCGTGGGTCTGCTTTTTCGACCCTACGAATGATTTGCGACTGACCTGATGAGTGGTCTGCGGATGGCCCGCGCTGGCCCCAAGCTCGGTTGTTTCATCACAAAAGCCGGGAGCCTGTTCAGTGACGTGCCGGGGTTGGGCGATGAGCACCGAGGAGCTCAGATCCCCAGCTGACGAGTCCTTAAGCCCCGTCGTATCTATTCTCTTCTTGAATCAAAAAGACATCGTCCACGCCGGACTTGCTACTCTTGTTGGGCAGTCGTCGCAATTGTCGATATCAGTTTATTTTCCCGTCCGCGGCCATTCCGTCCAACCAGCGCTTTGCGGTCGCCGTATCCGCATCGTTTATGTGGGTCTTCAGTACTCCGCGCAGGACTTCCGCCGAATCGCCATAACGGCCCACCGCGGTGAGGCATTGCGCCAGAAGCAATTCAACCTGTGAATTCGAAGCGTGGGCGCTAACGCGAGCGGATTCAACCATCTTCAGTGCCTCTTCGTACTGCTCGTGATAATAATAGGCTTTTGCGAGAGCAAAGCTCGTTTCCCAACCAGAAGCCGGTTCTAATTCCCGTGATTTCTCGAGCAGAGGAATAGCCGGTCCGTATTTCTTCTGGTTACAAAGTGTCATTCCCAAAGCGGCCAGAACGCGAGCCTGCTTGGGGGCGAGTTGGTCAGATTTCTCCAAAACCAACTGCGCCGCTTCCCAGTTATGTTGCTGCATGAACAGCATGCCCTGAACATACAAAACGTCGGGATTGCCTGGCGCAAGTTGGACAGCTTTGTCGATGTACTTCTTGGCCTCCTCGAGCTTACCTTCCCGAAGGGCCTGACTGCCTTTGGCAAAAGCCTCTTGGGCTTTGGGCGCGAGGACCGGTTTCGGCGGAACTACTGTGATTTCGTTGGGGGCCAGTTCGCGCTGCAGGTAAATCTCGATTTCAAATTTTCCCGCGATCCTAATGGAGACATCTTTTTGGGCGGATTTATAACCGGTAGCCTCGACAGTCACGGTAAACTCGCCAAAGCCCCGTGGAATAAAAAATGCCCGACCGTGAGAGGTCAATGATTGATCGCTGGGCATTCCGTTCTTAAGAAGCTTGACCGTTACTGGGGTAGCGACTACCCCTCCGGACGGAGTCGCGCACCGTTACGGAAATTTGCGCTCGATCGCCCTGCACCATGGTGCCCTGATCCCCGGAATCTTGGCAGCGGCCGGGAACGGAAAATATACAAACGGCGGCGGAGAAGGAGAAGAGCGATCGCAGCAAGAGTGAGCGATAGTCGTTCATGGAAACCCGCGGAACGAAAGCGAGAGTATGCCCGTAAGCGGTCACCGTCAAGAAGGCCAAATCGAAACCGACAAGACTTCCAGGATAGTTAGGGCGGACGAGCCACCGGGTATGGCAACTCGCGTCCGCCGTCAGACCAGCTCTGCACCGCGCCGAAGACGCTCGGCCTCGCAGGCAGGCTTCCGGGGTATGTGACCGCCGACCTTGACGGGACCGGGCGCGTGAGTGCATGGGAGGCGCAGAACTGCTTTTCGTGTACGCTAACGTTTGCCGGTATGCTAGCATAGCCCGGCTGCGGCAGCCACCAGCTTCTTCGTAGGAATTTTGTAGATGGACAGTCGAGTGGGGGGCCCGAAGTTAGTGGGTCCTCCGCTTGCGGCTGGTTTGCTTCTTAATTCTCAGGAGACACGATGCATACGAACCGCTGCACGGGATGCGTGCGAATACTGATCGCTATAGTCGTGACTTTGTTCTTTGCAAACCAGCGCGCCGGGGCCCAAGACAACAAGAAGGACCCCAAAATGGATTCGGCTTTTTTGAATCCGGCTCTGCCGGTTGAAAAGCGCGTTGAGGATTTGATCTCGCGCATGACCTTGGAAGAGAAAGCTTCGCAATTGGTGAACCAGGCCCGTGCGATTCCGCGCTTGAACATTCCGGCGTACGACTGGTGGAGTGAGTCGCTTCACGGCGTCGCCGTGGATGGAACCACGGAGTTTCCCGAGCCCGTCGGATTAGCCGCGACTTTCGACGTTCCCGGGATTCACGAGATGGCCGTGGCCATCAGCACCGAAGGGCGCATCAAGCACGTTCAGGATGTCCGCGCCGGTCACAGCAACATATTTGAGGGACTCGATTTTTGGGCTCCCAACATCAACATTTTTCGCGACCCGCGCTGGGGCCGGGGCCAGGAAACCTACGGCGAGGATCCGTTCCTGACCGCTCGGATGGGCGTGGCCTTCGTCCAAGGCATGCAAGGCGATGACCCGCGCTACTATCGCACTATCTCCACTCCAAAACACTACGCCGTACACAGTGGCCCGGAAAGCACGCGCCACGCCGCCGACGTCAAAGTAAGCAAGCACGACGAACTCGACACCTATCTACCCGCGTTTCGCGCCACGGTTACGGAAGGGAAGGCGGCCTCGGTGATGTGCGCGTACAACAGCATCAATGGTCAGCCGGCTTGCGCGAACGATTTCTTGCTGGTGGATCAACTGCGGGATAAGTGGAGGTTTAAAGGCTATGTGGTCTCGGATTGCGAAGCGGTGCGCAATATCTTGAACGGCCATCACTATAAAGCGTCGCAAGCTGAAGCGTCGGCGATCAGCCTCAAGACTGGCATGGACAACGAATGTATCGACTTCACCGCAAAAGTCACCGATGACCACGATTACGCTCCCTATATCGACGCGGTGAAACAGGGCTATCTGAGTGAAGCGGACATCAATGTGGCGCTGAAGCGCCTTTTCACTGCGCGGGTACAACTCGGCATGTTTGATCCTCCAGAAATGGTTCCCTACACAAAAATCGATGAAGGCCTTCTCGACGGAGCGGCGCATCGCGCGATGGCTCGCAAACTGGCGAATGAATCCATGGTGCTGCTGAAAAACGATGGAGCTCTGCCGCTGAAAACCGACGGCACCAAAATCCTGGTGGTCGGCCCGCTCGCCGAACAAACCGCCGTCTTGCTGGGCAATTACAACGGTACGCCGACGCATACGGTTTCTGTTCTGGAGGGGCTGAAAGCACAGTTTCCCAAAGCCCAAATAAATTATGTTCCCGGCACGCCATTCTTGAGCAAAGTGGCTTCCCGAGTGCCAGACAACTTGTTCACCATCGACGGGCAAGCGGGGGTCCGCGCCGATTATTATTCAGTGAAAGACATGCTCGCTTTCATCAGCAGTGCCGCGAACCAGACCCCAACCGCAAGCCGCAAAGAGCCGGACATTGGTATAACTGCTTCTGTTCCGCCAGAAGTTGCCAATGACACATCCTTTGCAGTGAGGTGGGAGACGACGTTCACTCCGTCAGAGGGCGGAGAGTATTCTTTTGGCTTTCGTGGAGCTGGGTTTCTTCGCGTATGGCTGGACGGCAAAGTGTTCACTATGGCCTACGGAGGAAACGGCCGCGACCCCAAGTTAGGTCACGCCCGATTTGAAGCGGGCAAGCAATACGCGTTGCGGGTGGATTACGCGCCGAAGGCCGGATCAAACGCGCCTGGTGAATTGGTGTGGTCCAAGTTCGATCCTCGGCCTTCACCGCAAGCCATCGCTGCCGCTGCCGCTGCCGATGTAGTAGTGGCGGTCGTCGGTTTAACCAGTGAACTGGAAGGCGAGGAAATGGCTGTCAGCGAAGAAGGATTTAAAGGTGGAGACCGTACTGCGTTGGACTTGCCAAAGCCGGAAGATGATCTGCTGGCTGCCATGGGTCAGACCGGCAAGCCGCTGGTGGTGGTGCTCTTGAATGGCAGCGCTCTGAGCGTCAACTGGGCCAAGCAGCACGCCAATGCCATTTTAGAAGGTTGGTATCCGGGAGAAGAAGGCGGGACGGCGGTCGCTCAAACGTTAGCGGGGATTAACAATCCGGCCGGGCGGTTGCCGGTGACCTTTTACAGCAGCGTGAACGATCTTCCTCCCTTTGAAGATTATTCTATGGCCAACCGCACCTATCGCTATTTCAAGGGTGCAGCCCTGTATGCGTTTGGCTACGGTCTGAGCTATTCGCAATACGAATACCGCAAGGTGGTACTTTCCACTTCCAAATTGGTAGCAGGTCAGCCGCTCACGGTGGACGCTGAGGTGAAAAATATTGGCCAGCGCGACGGTGATGAAGTGGTGCAAGTTTATTTAACGTATCCAAAGGTCCCGGGTGCTCCTATTCGGGCGCTCTGTGGTTTTCAGCGAGTGCACATTCCCGCGGGTGGCACGCAGAGTGTGCATCTCACGATCGATGCACGCAGTCTCAGCCATGTAAGCGAATCCGGGGAGCGGGTGATCGCGGAGGGCTCCTACACTCTCTCGATCGGCGGTGGGCAGCCGGGTACCGGAGTGCCGGCCGTGGATTCGCCATTTACGATTACCGGCGAGGCGCACCTGCCAGAATAGCGCTTAATTTTCTGGACTCTTGGATTGGGGAGTTGGAGTTCCCGATTCGCGATCTTTTTTTTGCTTCAGTTCGCGGGCCGTCGCGAACTCCTTTTCGGCCTCGGGACTTTTTCCTAATTGCTGAAAGAGGCGGCCAAGACGAAAATGCGCGTCGGGTTCTGAGGGATCCAGGCGAATCGCCTGGCGCAACGCCGTCTGAGCTTGTTCATAGCTTTTCAGGTCCGCGTAGATACGGGCCAAATCCAAATAGGCGAGCCGGTTGTCAGCCTGGAGTGTCGTGGCTTTGTCGAGCAGAGCAAGAGCTTTTTCGTAGTCGCCGTTCTTCATGGCGATATCGCCCAGGTACACCATGGCCTGGGCATTTTCGGGAACCACCTGCAATTCTGCTTGGAAGGTTACAACGGCTTCCTCATAGCGCTGCGACTTCCAGTACAGATATCCGAGCGCAAAATTCAGATTCGGTTCGCGCGGTGACAGACTCACGGCTTTCTGGAACTCGGTGATGGCTTCCGCGGTTCTATCTTCGCCATCCAGAGCTTCGCCAGTAAGCATGTGGATGGACGAAGAGTCTGGATCCATTTCCCCAAGCTTGCGGAATTCCCCTAGCGCACATTGATAGTTTTTCGCCAGAAGACAGCTTTGGGCCAGCGACTGATGAAGCTGCTTGTTGCTGGGGTCGAGAGTTACAGCTCGCTGCAGGTATTCGGCCGCTTGCGCGAACCGCTTGGCTCCAAAATAACTCAGCCCGAGCAGCGCCGGCGCCTGCATGCCCTGCGGGTCCTCGGCCATCGCGGCCGTCAGCGGCGGAATTGCAGCGTCGAAGTGCCCCTGCTTGAATTCTGCCAATCCCCAGTTCAGTTGCACGCCCGCAAGATGCGGTTGCAGCGCAAGTGCTTCGCGATAAGCCGCGGCTGCCTCCGGATATTTCTGTTCGCTGGAGAGCACCACGCCCAAACTGGCGAATGCGCCGGCGTCGCGAGGATTGTTGCGGGTGATGACGCGCCAGGCTTCTTCGGCCGCCCCGAGCTTTCCGGCATTTTGCAATGCAATCGCATCCGCAGGCGATGGCTCACGAGAAGGAGACTGCCCGTGAGCAGGCCGCACAAGCAACACTATGAACAGCGCAATAGTGACTGATAGAAGTTTCATCGATGCGTGGTCACTCGTACTCACTCAAGGGCGGCGATGGAGAGCAATTTGCCGATAGCCACCGATAACGTCTTAGATAGTTGCATTCATATCGCAAAGTTCCTTGCATGTCCCGATGTCGTTGACACCTCCGAACAGGATTAGCCAATTCACGCCAACCTGGCTTAGGACATCGCGATCTTGAGCGTCGTTGTCATCGCAAGTTCCGCGTCGTGGCATGAAGCAAGCAGCAGCTCGCAATCGGTCGGTCGGGGAAACATAATTCCTTAGCGGCAAACCGCCTCTAGATCCGCCAGGTGCTTGCTGGTTAAATCCGCGGGAACGGAAAGGTGCCGTGCGCTCACAAATTGATCCAGAAAGGAGCCTTCCCACTTGCCGTCTAAGTCAGGATGCATCGCGTAGGCTGGATCCCCGTGAGCTTCGGGCAAGGTAATCAATCGATATCCTCGGTCCCTCAATAACTCGAGTAAATGCGGAAGCATCACGGTTTCAAAGCTCCCGATGTGCAGCAGCATCACATGCTTGATCTCGCGGCCAAATACCGCCTTCGCCAGCACACTGCTGTACTCCAGCGAGTCGGCTGCGCCCCGTAAATATTCTTTTTTGAGTTCCTCGATTCCCAATGGATCCTTGTGCGCCAGGCATCGGGCATACGGGGCGTTGTACGCATAATCGCCAAAACTGATGGTCACTTCCGCGATTTTGTAACCGCGCCCCTCCAGAAAAGCCAGCACCGCGCGATGCTTTTCCGGAGTGTCTCCTTCGCGAAGGAATGGATACCTCAGCCAATGCCAATCCTCATCGTGCATCCAGGCCGCGAGCATCGATTCGTTGGCTAAAATGTCTCGCTCGAAATCTTCTACAGAATTGGTATGGAGGTCCATATGCGAGAAGGTGTGATTCGCCAAAGGGAAGCCGGCGGCGCGCCACTCCCGCAGGACTCCCAGGCTAGCCGGTTCGTCCTGCAAAATTCGTGCATTCACGAATCCGTAGACTAAAGGAGCATGCGCTGCCCGTAAGGCGCTGATGATGTTTTTTGCGATTTCCAGACGGGTCGTGCCGTTCGGCAGCGGCCCCATCGCCGGCAAATCGTCAAACGTCAGCGCCACTTGACGCTCAGGCGTAATTGAGATCGGTGAATCGGGCCTGCTGATGTTTGCCATCACCTTTGACTCATCAAAGTCTGCCTGAAGCAGAAATTTCGACCCCGCGTCAAGTTTTTCTCGCAACGAAGTAATATACAGGCCGAGAGTGCGCTGATAATTTTGGGTGGAGGTGCACTGAACGCGGGGCGGCGGCGAAGCAGTCTGCGAAACCGCGAGCATGAGGAGGAGCGTACAGCCAGGCAAAATATTGAACACCGAGCGTTGGCGCAGTCTGAGCAACGGTTTCATGAGCGCGAGGACAACATTGTACAAGAAGCTAGACGTGAACGTTACCGAAAGCAGATATTCCATCTTCGAGCACTTTTGTCGTGTACAATTCGGTCGGTGTTTCGAGCCTCTGATTTGACTGGGCGCAGCTCACGGATCGTTCTTGCGGTGCTTTTTGTTATTTCGCCGTCGATTGGGACTCAGGCGCAATTCTCTGTTATGGGGCAGGAAAAGCCCGCTTCCGTAGCGAGACTGACGCCCATCCAATTTTCCCTGGAAACCCTTCCGTTTCGAGTTGAGTCTGACGAGACCCCAAAATTCCCTCACGCTCCCGCCACGATGGCCGGAGGCGTCGCGGTCTTCGACTTCAACAACGATGGTCGCCCGGACATCTTCTTTGCCAACGGCGCCAACATCGAAACGCTAAAAAAAGATGGTCCTAAATTCTCCAACCATCTATACCGAAATGACGGCAACGGTGTGTTCACTGACGTCACCAAAGAGGCCGGATTGACGGGCAGCGGATACGACATGTGCGTCGCAGTTGGTGACTACAACAACGATGGCTATGCGGATTTGTTTGTCGGTGGGGTTCACGGCAACACCCTGTATCGCAACAACGGCGATGGAACATTCACCGATGTCACCGTCAAAGCTGGCCTGAATCATCCGATAGATCCCCAGTACGGACCTTTGTGGACATCCGCAGCGGCGTGGGTAGACGTAAACAACGACGGCCTGCTCGATCTAGTCGTCATTAATTATTTGCAGTGGGACATAAAAACCGAACCCTTGTGCGCCTTCGCTGGGGCTCACGATTACTGCAGTCCTGACCGCTACAAGGGCCAGCCCAACCAGATTTTTCTGAATCGCGGTGATGGCACGTTTCAGGACGTTTCCGAGCAGTGGGGCTTGCGGGCTAAAGTCGGGAAGGGGATGGGTGTAGGCGTCGCGGACTACGATCTTGATGGCCGACCAGATCTTTTTATCACCAACGACACTTCTTACAACTACCTGTTTCACAATAACGGGCACAGCTTTGATGAGGTTGCCTTCCAGGAAGGTGTGGCTCTGGTGGAGGACGGTAGGTTCGTATCGGGGATGGGCCTGGATTTTCGAGACTACAACAACGATGGCTACCCGGACATTGCTTTCGTTGCGCTTGACGGCCAGACTTTTCCGCTATTCCTGAATAAAAGCGGAAAAGCCTTCGAAGAGGCGACCTTTTCCACGGGAATGAGGCAACTGTCCAGATCCATGTCCGGATATGGGGCCGGATTCTTCGACTTCGATAACGACGGCTGGAAAGATTTATTTGTATCGCGCGGCCATGTGGAGTCGATCTCGGAAGCCTCCTTCGCGGTGGATCAATACAACACGGTTTTCCACAATCCCGGAGCCAGCGGCAAGTGGCAAGCTTTGACAGCCGAGGCCGGATTTACGGCTTCACCTGCAGCGCGGCATCGCGGGTGTGCGTTTGGCGACCTCGATGGCGATGGTAGGATCGACGTTGTGGTAACCGCGCTCGGCAGAAATGCGGAGATCTGGATGAACCGTTCTCCTCATGCGGGGCACTGGCTGGATATCGCGCTGGAAGGAACGAAGAGCAATCGCGATGGAATCGGAACGCGCATCAAAATCATAACTTCAGCGGGCGCCCAGTACAACCACATGACCACCAGCGTTGGCTATGCATCTTCCAGTGATGGCCCGGTACATTTTGGCCTGGGCGCCGACAGGCAAGCGAAGTCGGTTGAGATTCACTGGCCGTCGGGCATAGTCCAGACGTTGAAAGAAGTGGACGGCGACCGCGTACTTCGCGTGAGGGAAGCCAGCGACAAACACTAGCTCGGCAGTTCAAGCCCGCTGCCAGATGGTGGACCCCCGAAGGACTGCCTACATCGGGGACTGGTAAGAAACGGTTTCAGGATGTCGAGCGCTCGAGCCACACCGGGAAACGCATACCGAAAAAGCATCCCATTAGCCCTCGATCCTGCTCACATTCAGTTTTCCTTCACGGACCAATTGATCAATCAGCTCAGTTTTTCCATGGTGCCAATAACAATCGTATTGCAGCCGAGAGCATCGCGGTTTTCTGACCGCTGGGTTACGGTCCGTCACCCGATTGATGTCGGCCCGGAGATTTGCTACTGCACGCTGCACACCTGGATAGTCGTCCTTATCGACATACCGCTGCCTGTCTGCCACGGACAGTCCCGAAGTTCCCTGCGTTGTCGTTTGTTTCGACATGCTGCGGTTGGCCCACTGTAACCGTCAGAAGGGAACAAAAGGAGACCAGCGAAAAGCAACTCGGCGCGAAGGACGCTTAAAAGTATTGTCAGCGGCAAAGAATGAGCATTGCATTTTCGCGGGGATACGGATTGCATCGAAGTCCTGTACCGGCGCATTGCGCTTTAGGGGGCGGTTCCGGCGCTGCGACCGTTGAGCGCGTGACGCAGGGCGGGATATATCTGCGAATACACTTGATAGTTGCGCTGCATCACAGCGCTATTTTCCTCATCGGGTTCCACGCGCGCGGCAATTCGCACTACCGTATCGCAGGCTTGGTCCACACTCGCCCAAACTTTTGCTCCTACGCCCGCCAGAATCGCCGCACCGAATGCGGCGCCTTCTTCGGCCGCCAATAGCTCCACGGGGCTACCATAGGCATCGGCTTGAATCTGGCGCCAAAGTGCAGAGCGCGACCCGCCTCCTCCCAGGCGAATTTTTCGCACGGGCACGCCAATTTCCTCAAGAATCGTGAACGTGTCCTTCAAACTGAATGCCACGCCTTCCAGAACTGCGCGAATTAAGTGTGCACGTGTGTGCGACGCAGTCAGACCCACGAATGCCGCCCTGGCATTGGGGTCCAGGTGCGGAGTGCGCTCTCCCATCAAGTACGGAACCCAGAAGGCTCCGTCCGCTCCGCCGGGAACGCTGGCGGCCGTTTCGGTCATGCGCTCGTAGGAATCGCCATTTGCTTTTGACGCGCAAAATAATTGATCACGGAACCATCGCAGCGATAAACCCGCGGCTTGGGTCACGCCCATAACATGCCAGCGATCGGGAATCGCGTGACAGAACGTGTGCAGACGGCCAGCGGGATCGAGGGCCGGGCGATCGGTGGCGGCGAACACTACCCCGGAAGTTCCGATGGTGGCGCTGACCGTCCCCGGCCGGGTAATCCCTATCCCGATGGCCCCGGCCGCCTGGTCCCCGGCCCCTGCGACGACTGGTGTTCCAGCGGCTAGCCCCGTTTCCTGTGCGCCAACCGCTGAAACCACGGCGCAAACATCCTGCGATTCATACAACTTCGGCAACATCTTCGGATCAAGGCCGGTTTTCCGGACCACTTCATCTGCCCAGGTTCGCTTCGCGACATCCAGCAGCAGGGTTCCCGACGCGTCCGCCACATCGCAGGCAAATTCCCCAGTCAAACGGTAGCGAACATAATCTTTCGGCAACAAAAATCTACGCGCACGATCCCAGTTTTTCGGTTCGTTTTGCCGCACCCACAATAACTTTGTGAGCGTAAAATTTGTAAGCGGTGGATTGCAGGTCAGTTCAATCAGGCGCTTTTGCCCGAACAAGCGCCGAAGTTCGTCGCATTGCGGTTCGGTTCGCTGATCACACCAAATCAGAGCTGGGCGTATTACTTCTCCGGTTACATCGAGCAAAACTGCTCCGTGCATCTGGCCGGAAAAACCAACACAGGAAATGGAATCGCCAGCCACTCCAGCTGTCTGCATCGCGGCACGCACCGCAACCCCGGTCGCGCGCCACCAGTCCTTCGGGTGCTGCTCTGCCCAGCCTGGGCGGGGAATTGCAAGGGTGTGCTCCTCGCTTGCTGAGGAAAGAATTCTGCCTTGTCCGTCGACGATGACCGCCCGCGTGCCACCGGTGCCGACGTCAATTCCCAGAGTAGGAATAGTCCCTCCGTTCTTCGCCCCGCCCGCCTGAAAAGTGGCGAAAATGCGATCCCGAACTCGATTATCTAACGCCGGTAAGAATATCTACCGTCATTTGATCGAGCTTCTCGTAAGGCAACTTTTTGCGCAGTATGGCATCCTTGTCGAAGGAATGGCCTAGCAGAGCCTCAGAACCACTCCTCGAATACTTGACCGTGGATGGCAGCAACTTCCCATCCCGCGATAGCTCGTGCAAAATCGCTTGGATTTCCTTATCGGCATTCCAGCGCTGTCCCTTTTCCTTCATGATTAAATAAGTGCGCATACATCCGCGCGCAAAATCCTTGACCCCCGCGCAGTCTTCCGTGCGATAGGCATGAGCATCAAAATGTCTCGGGCCGTCGTATCCCACATCTTCCAAAAATTTCACCAGCCAGAAAGTTGCCTTGAGATTTGCGGAACCAAAACGCAGGTCCTGGTCGAATCTACCGGGCATCTGATCATTGAGATCAATATGAAACAGCTTCCCAGCTTCCCAAGCCTGAGCCACACCATGCACAAAATTCAGGCCGGCCATTTGTTCATGAGCCATCTCGGGATTGACACCTACCAATTCTGGATGATCGAGCGTAGCGATGAAGGCCAAATAGTGGCCGGTAGTGGCCATATATAAATCCCCACGCGGCTCGTTAGGCTTGGCCTCGAGCGCAAGGCGCATGCCGTATCCCTTGTCGATGTTGTACTCGCACAAGTAATTGACCGCTTCGCGTAATCTTTTTATGGCTTCATCCGGGCGCCGGCACGCGTCGGTCTCCACGCCTTCGCGTCCACCCCACAGAACGAAGATTTTCGCTCCGAGTTCCGCCCCCAGATCCATGGCTCTCATCGTTTTTTGTATCGCGTAAGCGCGCACCTCTGGGTCGTTCGCCGTGAAAGCGCCATCCCGGAAAACAGGATGAAAAAATAAGGACACCGTAGCCATGGGGACGACAATCCCGCCTTCGCGACATGCCTGCTGAAAGTTGCGCACGATCGTATCGCGTTCCGACGGGCTGGCATCCATGGGCACCAGGTCATTGTCGTGGAGGTTCACGCCCCAGGCGCCTATTTCCGACAGGGTGCCGACCACCTCTTCAGGCGACATCACCGGACGAACGAAATCACCGAACGGATCTCGTCCGCGATTGGCAAGGGTCCACAGCCCAAATGAAAACTTATGCTGCGGCTTTGGTTGGTAAAGCCCCTCAGTACTCATGGTTCTCCTCGACGACTGCCGCCTGCAAGTAACGTGAAGCCTAGGGCGTCGTTCTAAAAGACGGTCCTCGACGAGCGTCTCAACAAGAGAGCGGCCTAGGCTTCTACGTGTACGTTAACGACTGTATATACTACCATGTGTAGAAGGCATTTCAAGGATGCAAAATCCGAATCGTAGCTCTCGAATGGTTCCCCCCGATGAGTGCAAGGTGTTATGAGGCCTCCGGCTTGTGCGATCATCCCTTTGTATATCGTGCCCGCCTCATCTGGCATAAAATGACCCAGTTCAATTATGGCTAAACCGAGACGTGGCATTCACCTGATCGCGGATATTGCACGGGTTTCCATCGGGACCGTGGACCGTGCCCTGCACGGCCGCGATGGCATTAATGAGGCGACGAGGCAACGAATCCTGGAAGTCGCCCGCCAGATTGGGTACACCCCGAACTTGGCGGCCCGCGCCCTTTCCGTGGCCCGGGCCAGCGCCAAGATCGGTGTTTGCATCCCGCGTGAAATCCACTTTTTCTATGACCAGCTGTGGAGCGGAGTACTGGAAGAAGCCGCGCGTGTTTCCCAGTTAGGCATCGAATTCATCAACCGGCCGGTGCAGAACCTCGGCGAGGGAGACAGCGAAGCGTTCAAAGAACTTATGGCCAGCGGGGTCGATGGGATCATTCTGACCGCTGGCAACCCCAAGAGCCTGAAACCCCTGATCGATGAGGCGGAAGCGAAAGGCATTCACGTGGTTTGCGTTTCCACGGATGCGCCGGAAAGTCGCCGTTCCAGCGTAGTTTATGTCGATCCCTACTTGAATGGTTGTTTAGCCGGTGAGTTAATGGGCAAGTTTGTCGCGCCCGGTTCAAAGGTCGCAGTGCTCGCCGGAATGTTGATGGCCGAAGATCATCGGAGAAAAGCGGAAGGGTTTTCGCAGACTTTTCCGAGACATTGTGCAGGGGGCAAGATCGCCGCGGTTATCGAGGGTCACGAAGACGAGGATGAAAGCTTCCAAAAGACCTTCGACCTGTTGCGCCGCATTCCCGGCCTCGCAGGCATCTACGTCAATACCGTAAACTGCATGCCAGTCTGCAGAGCCTTGGGCGCGCGAAATCTTCGCGGAAAAGTGAAATTGATTACAACGGACCTGTTCATTGAGATGGCGCCGTACTTCAAAAAAGGCACGATCGCTGCCACCATTTATCAGCAACCGCACCGTCAGGGCCAAATCGCTGTTCGCGTAATGGCCGACAAGTTGGTCTCCAAGATAGATTTTCCTCCGGCGGTTCGCCTAAGCCCCGGGGTGGTCATGTCGTCTAACCTGCATCTGTATCGCGAGATACGTATGAACGAGTCTCGGCTGGGCGATGGGCCGAAAATCCAGCTTCCTGACAGCCCGGGCGCCTAGAACGGCAGATTAGTTAAAGTGCCTCGATAATTTAGAGACTGCCCGGGTTGATAGAGCGTCTGATTCACAAATCAATACCCTTGGAATTCGCCACTTTCGCCAACGCCTAAGCTGACATGGCCTAACTCTTTTTTCTTCAAGCGATTATTCGATGAGGAGGAAATGGACCAGGAATTTACCCGCCGTCCATTGCTTCATTTTCACAGCTGACCTAATAAGTGCGAGAGCGTGCGCCGTTCATCACATGGACGTCCTCGCCGTCCATATAGGAGAGAGAAATGAACTTCATACATACCGGCAGTCGCATATCGGCAGGAATTAAGACGTGCTCGTTGGCAATTTGCTATCTGGCAGGGGCATCGTTGGCGGCAGCCCAAGGCCCTCCGGTTCCCCCCGGTGGAACAGTGGTTGCCGCGGGGCTGGAAGGTCCTCGTGGGCTGACATTTGGGCCAGACGGTTTGTTGTATGTCGCGGAGGCCGGACTCGGCGGGACTCAGGCGGTACCCCCGGGATGTGAGAACGTGCCGGCACCAGTCGGTCCGTACCATGGCGGCCTGACGGCGCGGGTCTCAAGGATCGAGTCGAATGGTGGGAGAACGACAGTTGTCGACGGACTTCCGTCGGGCATGAGCAGTTTGCCGACCGGAGATACGGCTGGAACAGCGGATATCGCTTTCGTTGACGGCGAACTCTATGCGCTAATCTCTGGCGGTGGATGCTCGCACGGCAATCCAAACTTTCCAAACTCTGTGGTACGCATCAACGTAAAGCGGCACAGCGCTGAGATCGTAGCGAATTTAAGCCACTTTTTCCATGAGCACCCCGTAACTCATCCCAATCCGGCGGACTTTGAACCGGACGGTACGCCCTACAGTATGAGAGCTTTTCACGGGGATTTGGTGGTGGTCGAACCTAACCACGGCAGATTGCTTCGAATCAGGCCGACCCCAGGGGACGAACCACGAATCGAACAACTCGCCGATCTGTCCGCGCCGCTAGGGCACATAGTTCCTACGGCTCTCGCAAATATGGATGGTCGTTTTTTTATCGGCAATCTCGGAACGTTCCCGGTTGTCGTAGGATCGTCGAAACTGTACCAGGTGACTCACAAGGGTTTCGTCATCGACTACTGGGGAGGCTTCACAACCATTCTTGACGTGCAGCCGGACAGCCACGGAAGGCTGTACATTCTGGAGTTTTCCAGCGCCGCGGGTTTTCCGAACATTGGTCAGGGCCGGATCATCCGGATTTCCAACGGTACCGCCGAAGAAATTGTGACCGGGTTGAACGTGCCTACCAGCATTGCCCTCGATTGCCACGATGATATCTATGTCAGCGATCTCGGAGCGGCAGCAGGTAGTGTTGGGCGTATCCTGCGTTTTGCAAACCCCACATCGGGCCGAGTGCTTACCGAAATTGAAGTTCGTAAACCGGCACACCTGCCGGAGCGCGACGACGACGACGACGACAACTGACACGGGGGCGGCTTCTGAATTTTTTTGCTTGGGAGCCGCCTCATTTCTCATGAACCGACTCATGCTGGCATTCCAGATGGTTCGATCCATGGTTTGAGGTGCATTAGAAATACAGCTTTGCACCGAACGAAATCGTTCGATGCGAAAATCCAAAAAGTTTAGGGCTGGCAAATCCGGTAGATTCGGAAGCACGTCCGGCATCGTCGATAAAGGGATCAACCGAAGAATAGTTCGGATGATTGAGGGCATTCAGAAAGTCGGTATGAATCTGCAGGGTCAAGCTCTCTGAAAGCTTTGTAACTTTAAAGAGGGAGAAATTGAATAGATTAGTATGGCCGTCGCGTAGCGTGTTGCGGCCTACGTTTCCGAACGGGCTTCCGAAGATGGCGACGGCAGTCATTGTATTGGCGATGAAGCGCACCTGGTCCTTCGCGACGACTCCGGCAGGATGTGTGGCGTCAGGAATTACGCGACCAGAGGGATCCAATTTGGTGCCCGTAAAACCCCTGTTGAAGTCGTTGAGGCTGATCAGTGTGGTCGGAGAGATGGCGGGGTTGCCACAGAGAGTCCCGGAACTATCGATCGAACAAATATCTTTGGCAAAAATTCCGACGGATTGTACCGGCGCGCTGTTGGAGCCCAAGAATGGCCGAAGCGAGCCGTCTGGTAAGGCGTACTGGCCGTTGAATGCGGGGTCGTAAGGATTGCTATCGCTGGGTGAGGCCGCACAAATGTCGCCGCCGGCGCTACAGCTAAGGGAGAATTGCACCGCGGTATAAGGCTGGCCGGAAGACAGAATGTACGTGCCAGAGGTGCGCCAGCCGCCTAAAGTGTTTCCGACCAAGCCTCCACGATATTTAAAAAACGGTATTTCCTCCACCAGCGAAAGAACGAATTTGTGTGGGAAATCCAGTCCGGATAGACCGTGTTCCTGACCCGTGAAGTCGACCTGACTCTGCGATAGGTGCGAAGTATTGCCGGCGGCGCCGGTCGCTCCGATCTCGGTGGTGTTGTCGGTCGTTTTGCTGAATGTATAGGAGCTCTGCAAAGTAAGTTGGTTCCAGAGAGACGTCGACCGCAACTCGATTTGCAATCCGTTGTAGTCTGAGTAGCCCGTGTTGGCGCGCTCCTGCACCAGCGCTCCGCTGGTGCAGCTCACGCGCCCTACCAATTCAGGAATGGCAGCCTGCGAAACAGGACAGGGCTTCCAACCGGCGGGGACCAAACCTGGATAGGTATTCGCCAAGCCGAGAATGTAGGGATTGCCATTGAGATCCTGGAATAGTCCCGTGGCGTGATTTCCGACATAGCGAATTTCCAGTGCGGCTTTGCGAGAGATTTCGTGTTGCGCGCCCAGTGACCACCCTTGCACGCGGTCCGGCCCAAAATCCGGCGACACAATAGTTTGTCCGAAAGCTCGAGGGTCGAAGATCCCAGTTTGCAAGTGAGGCCCCAACAGCGTTCTCACATGGTCGCCGGTAGGGACCGCCGGCAATGGATTTAGCCCCGCGTCTGCTCCCGTCAGCGTAGTGGAAATGACATTCGGGGCGTCGTTAGCTGCCTTTGCGTAAGTGATGTAGGCTGCGGGATCGTAAGTCACCCGGTAACCACCGCGAAACACCGTGCCGCTGCCTAGATGCAAAAATTCAGTATGGGGAGACCATGCAAATCCGATGCCCGGAGCCCAGCCATTCGTCGCAGCAGGTATCTCCGGAGACGTGGTGATGTTCAACGGGAGGTCTGGATTCCATAACGGATCGTTGCCGGTCTGAGAACGCGTGGTGATTTTGTGCAGCACATTCGCCGGTTGCCCGAAGTAAGACCAGGTTAGCCCAACGGTGAGGACCAAGTTCTTGGCCAGCTTTAGTTCGTCGGCTGCGTACGGATAAACGTCCGTCTCGCGAAAGTCCAGATAAGGATTTCCAGAAGCAATGCGAATGAGATTCGGGGCATTTGCCGCGAAGGCCGCCAAATCCGCGAATTCAAACAAACCATTGTAATTGATGAGCGAGGTAATCGGGGCACGCACGTGGGTAACGTCAACGCCCAATTTTATGGAATGTCGTCCCACGATGCGCGTGAAGTTATCATGAACTTGATAAGTATTGGCGATTCGACCTAGCGGCAAATCGGTGGGCACGCCAAAGCTGAGAAGCGATGGATCCGAGAACATGACAAGCACCAGCCCCTCGGCCAGCTGTCTGGCTCTCGGAACCGTGTTGCCAAGTGAATTGCCTCCATCCTGAAAATCAATTCTTCCATAAGACGCGCGAAATTCATTCGCAGCGCTCACCCCGAGGAAACGCGTCCAGCTGAAATTATAGCCTTGGGACAACTGGAATTCGTCTGCGGCATATCCCGACGCCGCGGCTCCGTCGCTATTCGAAAATAGCTTTCGAGCGTAGAGATACCTGCCAGAGAAATGATTTTTTGGGGTTTGATAATCGAGCTTGATCACCGAATCGTTCTGCCGGGAATCCGCCGGCAACGAGCGACGAATTCCGGCGGTGGCTACTGGACCGCAACCTGGGATATTTATTGGCGTCAGGACACTTGAAGGCGTAGGATTTCCCGCGCTCACCGAGTAAGGGCCGTACGAACGCAAGGCCTGCACGGATGCACTGCCAGGGAAGCATCCGCTGAGCGTCGCCAGACCGGCAGGCGTTGGCGTCAGCTGGCCGACCGCAAACACTTCGGTTTGATTCAGAATTTCCGAGTTCACTCCCGCGAAGAAAAATAATTTATCCCTGGCGATGGGGCCCCCAATAGTTCCGCCCAGGAAAGCGTCATTGAGAGCGGGTACGGCGGTCAGACCTTCAAAACTCTTTTGATTTGCTGACAAGGAATTAAACCGCCAGTTCGATTCGGTGGCGTAAAAGGAACCGTGCATCTCATTCGTACCGGACTTGGTCACAATGTTGACCACCGATCCGGAATTGCGGCCGAATTCCGCGTTGAAGTTGCCGGTGGTAAGTTCGTATTGGGTGACAAACTCCGCATCGGCGAGTGCGATGCCGGGTCCTGCGCCGTAGTTGTCGTTATTGTTCTGCCCGTCGATCTGCTGGTCGTTGCTTCTCCCGCGGAGACCGTTCACAGAAAATTGAGCGCCATTGGCGCTGGCAAATCCCACATCGCGTACGTCCGCAACTCCCGGAACCAGCAGTGCTAGATTGTCCAGCCCATTGTTCTCTAAAATACCAGGAAGCGAGGTGAGGGCTTTCCCTCCGAAGGCTCGCGAAACTTGAGGTGAAGTGCGTTCCACCAGGCCTGCAAAAGACTGCACCGTTACGGTAGTCGAAATCTCGCCAATACCTAATTGCAGTTCGCCGAGGCCTAAATCCGAGCCTGCATTCACCAACGCATTTTGGACGAGAAGTTTTTTGAAACCAGTTTTGGCAATCAGGACCGTGTACGTCCCTGCGGAAAGGGCAGTTTTGTGAAATGACCCGTCTGCTCCAGTGATGGTGGTCAACTTTTCTTGGGTAGCAGTGTTTGTGATGCTGACTCTCGCGTTTTGGATAGGCGCGCGCTGGGTATCGATGACGGTGCCAGATAGGGTGCCGTTGCTCAACTGGGCTTTGGCAGTTGCAGCAGACAGCAACAGAAACAGAAAGCGAAGTAATTTCCAATGGGCGAGAAATGGTTGTTGGGGAGACACTAGGCGCAATTCCTAGCCCTATTAGGGTCGGGTATGTTAGCCAGAAGCTTAATAAATACAGGTTAAATTGACGAGCGAAAAACATCGCTTCAGGCCCCGGAGCGATCGCTCACAGGGATTGTTAATTTCGCGGCAACCCAATACGGCGAATCAGGCCCTGAAATCGTGGGTCGCCGCGCATATCGTCATAAGCGGGATTTACCTGTAGCCTGACCAGCTGCAAGGTATGTTCACGGTAGCCCAGTTCAAGGTACTGCATAGCCATACCTGTGTTACCCATCGCCGCGTAGAGTTCGGCATGCTCGAACGGTCTGGCATTTCCGTCCCGCGAAGTCTGGTTCAGTTCGTTCAATCTCTGCTGCAGCCAACCTGCATAACCCCAGTGTGCATAAGCCGATGCCAGCCGTTCTGCGCACGGAACACACCCTTCCAGGCGAAGCTCTTGGTCCGTCTCCTTCACTTCTTCCGCGAGCTGTTTTTTGGCTTTGTAAACGAAGGCCCTTTCTTTGTGAACGCGGGCAGGATCCTTCGCGAAGACTCTATCCACTTCGGCGAGAAACAAGTCGAAGCGGCGACTAAATCGAAGGATGCGCTGAACAACGAATCGTTGGGCCAGGGGATCGAGCTCTTCAGCTTGCCGGGCTTCCGCTATGCCTTGATCGAAGCGTCCCGTGTACGAGAGCAGATGGGCGTACAAAGTGTGGAGTAATGCATAGTTTGCGTCCAACTCTAAACCACGCCGAATCTCCAGCTCCGCGCCGGTCCAATTCCAGTCGTAGAAAATCATTTTGGACGCCAACGAACAATGCGCGTCCGCAAGCCGGTCATCGAGGGCCAGTGCCTCTCGAGAGGCCGCCTCCGACTTGCGCCATCCCTCGTCCGCCGGCATCAACCCAGAGGCGGCCTTTGCACCGTAATAATCTGCAAGACCACTGTAGGCACGAGCAAAACTCGGATCGTACCGGATGGACAACTGAAATAAATCTCCGCTTTTCTCGACATCCTCCGGGCGTTCGTCCGCGGTATTGCTCCTAAGCCAGTACAGGCGGCCCCGAATATACGCATCGTAAGCGCGGGGGTCGACTTGACGAGGGACCGATAGCGTCGAGGAATCGACCAAGGTCACTTTGGCCTCTACGCTTTGCGCTATCGCTGTAGCAATTTCGTTTTGCAGCACGAGTACATCGCGCATATCGCCCTGGTAGTCCTCCGCCCAGATGTGCCGATCCGTTCGGGCATCGATAAGTTGCGCAGTGACGCGGATTTTATCGCCGGTTCGAACTACGCTACCTTGCACGAAGGCGTCTACTTTTAAGTCCCGGCTGATTTCGGAGGCCGAGGCCGTCGTGCTCTTGTAACGAATTACCGAAGCTCCGGAGGGCACTTTGAGGCTCGAGATTTTCGCCAGCTGGGTGATTAGTTCATCGGTCATGCTGTCGCTGAAATACTCCTGCGATGGGTCTCCGGAGAGGTTTTTTAAAGGCAGAACAGCCACCGAATGGATTTTCGCCGTGGAGGTCCCGAACACCTTTTTGGGCACCTGGAACAAGAAAAAGAGGAGCGTAACCAAGCAGGCCAGCCCGAGAGCCGGCGCGAAATAGGCTCTCCTCCAAGGTCCTCTACTCGGCACAAATTGAATTGCGAAGACCGGCGGTTCGGTTGGGACCGTGGCAGGGGGCAATGTTACCGAAGGCGTCGTTGGGAGCGGGCGCGTCGCGCCTGGCGACCCTGCCACGCTCGCTGGCAAGGACGGCGGTCGTTCCACCTCCTCGCTGATATTTCCGATGAAGCGGTAACCGTTAGGTAGTGTTTCGATATATCGCGGCTCATCCGCCGAATCACTCAGAGCTTCGCGAATTTTATTCACTGCGGTATTCAACCCATGGTCGAAATCGACGAACGTGTCGGGAGCCCACAGTAGCTTCTTAAGCTCGTCGCGACTGACCGATTGGCCTGGCCTCGCCAGCAGCAGCTTGAGAACTTGAAACGGCTTAGGTTGCAGCCGGATGCGGATGCCGCTCTTGCGCAATTCCAAACCCACGGTGTCGGCATGGTAGGGCCCGAACCTATATGCGCTAGAGATTTTCGGGCTGTCAGTCATAGTGGCTTGGTTGCCGCAATGTAGCACTGCTGTTCGTCGTTATCAATACACAGGCCCCTAAATCAGGCTCCTCATTCCCAACGCTGTCTATCAGTTACACAGTTACCCAGAGATGTTTCGCGGTGCATTGACCTTCTGACTGCTCCGCTCTCATAGTCCGCCCAACCGAGCTACCCAAAAGGCTTGAACCGCCTGCATGGGATGTAGCTGTGGCCTTTGAAAGTCCTTCAGTCCCGAGACGGAAAGGTTTAAGGAGAGCAATGCCATGAAAGAAATGACACCACGTAGGTTACCGGCCAATCGAGTCATCACCATTTATCTTGCGTTACTTTTTGCACTTTTCCTGACTGTGCCGATGGATTCGAATGCCCAATCGACAATAACCGATGGCGGCTGGCGTACCCGGAGCACTGGAGGTTGGAGATCCGTTGGTCCCGCACCGCCCGCAGTCGAAGCGTCCATCGCCATCGACACCGCGTCCGGGACGGTGTATATCGCCAGTTTGGGCGGAGGAATCCTTAAGAGTACCGATAATGGAAATACTTTCGCGGCGGCCAACACGGGCCTGGATTCACTCGTGGTGGCGTCGTTGGCAATGGCGCAGAACGATCCCAATCTCCTATATGCCGGGACCGGGGCTGGTATTTATAAATCGACCGATGGTGGAGCTACCTGGGTCGTGACCGGGAACGACCAGTTGCCTCTATCTCTCGTTATCGATCCTACTAACCCAAATATCTTGTACGCCGGCTTCAACGGCGACCTACAGAAGACGATCGATGGTGGTGACACCTGGGTTTCGTCCGCGAACGGCATTGACAACCCATTTGTTTTCTCGCTGGCCATCGACCCAAATAATACCAGCGTGGTTTATGCGGGAACAGCAGGAACCGGTGCTTTCAAAAGTAGCGACGGCGGTGCAACGTGGAATCCGCTCAACGTAGATACAACAGTCTGGGTCATCTATGTGGATCCCGCCAACAGCAATGTCGTCTATGCCGGTTCCAACGGTAACGGCGTCTTTAAGAGTACCGACGCCGGTGCTTCTTTCGTACGCACTGGATCCCCGGTCGTCGGCGTGGTGTTGGCGCTGGCGAAAACCGGAAACCGCCTGTATGCCGGAACGGCGACTCAGGGAGTTTCCGTAAGTAAAGACGACGGCGCTACATGGACCAACACGGGAATTTCTGATGGCCTGGGTCTTGTGCTCAGTGTCGGACACGACGGTTCGGTTTATGCGGGAACCAACTTCGACGGAGTTTTCCAGCGTTCAGTGCACACCAGAGAATCTGACGCACACGATGGTCGAGCCTCGAACTGGCGGCGAGTGGCCTGGGGACAACTCCGAACTTGTCGCTGCCAAAACGGGCACGCCTTGGGAATCGACCCGGGGAACCACGAGCATGTGTTTTTCTCCACCAATGACGGGGGCTTGCTCGTCACTCACGACGGCGGTCGTAGTTGGGACGATGGCGGCGCGAAAGGCCTCACCTCCCGAGCGCCTCGGAGTATCGCGTTCGATCCGCAGGAGCCATGGCGGGTTTATTCGGGCTCGGGCACTGGAGGAGGGCTCTATCGATCTAGCGATCACGGGCGGCATTGGGACCGTCGGCTTTTCGGATCCAGCACTATTTATGTCGCCGGCGTAGTTGTGGATCCCGTGGATCACTCGGTTTATCTCTCCACATTCCGCAGCGGCGACGGCATATGGAAAAGCACTGATTTTGGCGAGACCTTCACTCGAATCGATCGTGCTCCGGGAAGCCTTCCGGGCGTGTTTCTGTCCCTCAGCGGACGAGGAATAACGGTTGACCCCCATGATCACCAAACCGTTTTCTTTGCCGGTAACAGTGGAATCTGGCGATCTACTGACGCTGGAGCGAGCTGGATCAACGTGGATGCCACGCCATCCTTGAGCGTGACCGTCGACCCAATGCATTCCAGTATTGTTTACTCGAGCAATTTTAGCGGCGTGCTCAAGAGTGTCGATTGGGGCGCGTCTTTCGTCTCCAAGAGCGCTGGCTTGCCGGACGCATTTCAGACCGCACGCACTGGCTCCGTTCAGGTCGATCCTCGGCGGGACAATGTGTTGTATGTGGCGTTCGAAGGCGCAGGCGTCTTCAAAAGTTTGGACGGCGCTGAGTCTTGGACGGCCATCAACACCGGACTGGGTGACTTGAACGTCTTCGGTATTGCACTGGACCAGGATTCACCCGACATTTTGTACGTCTCGACCAACTCCTCGGTGTACAAGACAACCAGCGGCGGAGAATGAAATAGAACAGCGGATAACTTCACCTGAGCCTGAGGTCGTCAAGTTGTTTGAATCGGGCAAGCGCTGCAGGACAAGGAGTTAAAAACCACCTGCTTGTTCTGCGCGCTCTTGCAAGTGCCATTTACACTAAGTTAAAAGGTCTCCAAGTTGCCGAAAACGGTTACTAGCTTACATGAGGCGTACTTACTACAGGATATCCGGGATTGACCAGTCGGACGACGGGCTTAGTGCGGTTCCCGGTACTGTTAGAGATTGCAATTTTAGTCCGGGAGGGAACCGTGAGACGACTTGCGATGTGGGCTTTAGGGTTGGCGGCATTGTATGTCGCGGTGGTAAGTGCGCCTGATGTGGTGCGGTATATAAAAATCAGCAGAATGTAACGGCAAGGAAACTGCGGAACGCTGGTCGGGTATCGCACCAAGTTGTCGGCCGCCGAGGATTATTGTGGAAGAGCCCCTAGCAACTTACCTATCCGATCACTTAGGTGGCGCACAGCACGCGGTGGACGTACTGCGAAAGCTTGCAGATAGCCTGGGAGCTGCACGTGCGCTTAAAGAAGCGGCAGGTTGGGTCGGTGAGAAGGTTAGTCGACTGAAATTAAGACAGTCTGCCCAGCCGGGAGGGCTGGGAGTGTTTGAGTCCCTAGAGTTCTTAGAAGTGGGAATTGCCGGGAAGGGCTTGTGGCGGGCGCTGGAAGTGGCCAGGCCGGATTCACGGTTGCAGGGCCTTAATTACAGGCAGCTGATGAGAAAATCGTTTCAAAACATTTTTTCGGACTTCCGCCATTCGCGGTTCGATGCTCATTCCCTAATCTCCAGCGCAAATACTTCCAGTTCTTTTCCGCGCACCACGTCCCCAGTCGGCGCCCCTCCGGAGTTTCTGGAGAAGCGCAAGAGTGCCCAAGTCGGCCGCGAAGCATTTTCGCGAGTCGGTCTGAAGACGTAGCCAGAGAAGTCGGATGAGACGCGGTGCGGTGCGCCCCTTCGACTGTGCGTTTAGACGGGGACCTAAAATCGTTTAAAATGGGCATCTGGATGTACGCCACGGCCCTCCCGCTTCATTGCGAGTCTGAACGGCGCTTTTGTTGCGCTCTTAACGGTCTCCAACCGGCCGAAGTTGAACAGATTCTTTTACAGGTCCGCGAACCTTTGAGAATCTGCAATATTTTGCAATTACTTTCTGTCACTATTTTCTTGCTACGAGCCTCAATGGCGTTAGCTGCAGCGCCAAAATACAGTTCACTGTGATTTGCAGACACGCAGTGAACGAATTGAAATTCCGCTGACGGCAAGAGTTCTTTGTTTTCGACTGAGGTATTCCCTGAAGGGTAGAAATAAAAACACGATTACGACGCCCGAAAACCGGGAGCTGACATTACTCCTATCAGCGTGGGTTTTTATCCAGGCCTCTCAGCCATTCCTTTTCCCGCTTCACGATGCCCAACATAGTTGGCCGGGGTTATGCTCGGGACGTAGGGAACCGTGGTCATCGGTGCAACAATAACTGAGGAGCGTTTCATGGTTCTTCCCGCAGGTTATCGGCGCTACCATCCTGGCACCCAGCCGACACATTGCCACCCGCCGTATGTTTCCTCGTTGAAACGGTCACCTTCCCGGCCACTGGTACACTTGCCGCAAACTCTCTCGGAAACGACTGGGCCCAGTTTCGGACCTGAAAGTGTCGACTTGAAAGCCAGCGATCTCACCCGACAGCATGCTGTCGCACCGATTGGAGAACGCATTGTGGTCAGCGGGAGGGTGCTGGATGAAGAAGGCAAGGCGCTGGCGCATACCCTGATCGAGATCTGGCAGGCCAACTCCGCGGGCCGCTACCTTCATAAACGTGACCAACATGACGCGCCACTCGACCCGAACTTCACTGGCTGCGGACATGCCCTGACGGATGCCGAAGGGCGGTACAGGTTCGTAACCATCAAGCCCGGAGGCTATCCGTGGGGCAACCATCACAACGCCTGGCGCCCGGCGCACATCCACTTCTCGGTGTTCGGTCCTGCATTCGCCACGCGCCTTGTTACGCAAATGTATTTTCCGGGCGACCCCCTGTTGCCTTACGATCCGATTTTCAATTGCACCGCGGATGAACAAGCCCGCAATCGCCTGATCTCCGCCTTCGATTGGGAGACCACCGTTCCGGTAACAGCGCTCGGCTACAAGTTCGACATCGTACTCAGTGGTAGGGAAGCCACTCCCGTCGCGACGCACTCGCACGGAGCCACGCGATGAGCCTCTACGCCACCACTTGGCAAACCGTTGGACCGTTTTTCGGCATTGGTCTGGAGCGTTTGTATCGCGCCGAACTCGCTGGCCCAGGAGTCGCCGGAGAGCCTATCGAAATTTATGGCCGCATTCTCGATGGCGACAGTCAACCGGTTCCCGATGGTTTGGTAGAAATTTGGCAAGCCAACGCCGAAGGAAAGTACGCTCATCCAGACGACACGCAAGACAAAGCAGTGGTATCCGGTTTCACGGGCTACGGCCGAATCCCGACGGATGACGTCGGACGGTTCCGCTTCACCACCATAAAGCCAGGGCCAGTCCCCGGTCCGAACGACCAGCCGCAGGCGCCCCATATCCTTATATCTGTTCTGACTCGCGGCTTGCTGCGCCGCCTCATTACCCGCATGTATTTTCCCGACGAAGCCGCCAATAGTCAGGACTTTGCCCTGAGTCTCGTGCCCCCAGAGCGACGAGCGACGCTAGTGGCGAAAAAGGCGAACGGACGACCCGGCTCGCTAGAATGGGACATAGTGCTGCAAGGCAGCAATGAGACGGTATTTTTTGATTTTTAGGGCCCCCGTCATTCTGGGCGGGCGCCCACCTGCGGCCTGGATGGCACGGTTTCTGTAACGAACAAAGCAGCCACTAGCATTAGCAATGCCCACCCAGCCGCAGTCCACACCCGCGCGGCCAAGCCGTACTGAACGGCGACGGCTCCGGCACTTACCGGAGCGACCGCTGCTCGACAATTTCTCCTATTACAGTAAACAAGCCAATCGAGGTAGCCAGCAAACGCATCGGCACGCGTTGCCCCAGGCGAAAAAGAAGATCACCACTAATCCCGTTTAATAGCGCTTCGACCCGAGCATGATTACGCTCTTAACTAAATTGCTCTTTTCAGCATATGAAAGCCTGGCGGCCGTTTTAGTCGTATGGCAAGCCCACGTAATTTTCGGCCAGGGCTTGCGCGCCTGCGCGGGAACTGGTGACGTAGTCGAGCTCGGCGATTTGCCGGCGCTGGTCAAAGGGATTGTCATTTGCAAAACGGTGCAGCATGGAAGTCATCCACCAGGAAAACCGCTGCACTTTCCAGACGCGACGCAGGCAAGTCTGGGAATATTGTTCCAGATACTTGGTCTCGCCCGATTGGTAAAACTGCGTAAGGGCTCGGGCCAGAACGCGCACGTCGGCGGCCGCGAGATTGAGTCCTTTCGCCCCCGTGGGCGGCACAATGTGGGCTGAATCGCCTGCTAGGAAAAGTTTGCCGTACTGCATGGGCTCGACCACGAAGCTGCGCATCCCGGTAATACCCTTCTGAATGACCGGACCTTCCTGGAGTTTCCAGCCATCGCCCAGTTCAAGGCGTTGATGCAGCTCGTTCCAAATCTTTTCGTTCGACCACTCGGCTAGGTCCTCGTCCGGAGCACATTGAAGATACAGTCGAGAGATTTTAGGCGAGCGCATGCTTAACAGAGCAAAGCCGCGTTCGTGGTGGGCATAAATCAGCTCTTGCGAAGAAGGCGCAGCTTCGGCCAGTATGCCCAGCCAGCCAAACGGATAGGTGCGTTCATAAATTTGCAGCATACCGTCTGGAATGGACGGGCGGCAGGTGCCATAAAAACCGTCGCAACCGGCTATGAAGTCGCAAGTAAACTCTTGCAGTTGCCCGTCACGGTAGAAGCGAACGGTGGGCTGGCCGGACGTCAAGTTGTGGATGCTGACATCTGCAGCTTCAAAAAACAGCTGGGCATCAGTGCCCAGGCGAGCTTTGATCAAATCCTTCAAAACCTCGTGCTGCGCGTACACGATGACGGACTTTCCGCCCGTGAGTTCTTGAAAATCAATGCGATGCCGTTGCCCGGCGAACTGCAACTCAATACCCCGATGAAGTAACCCCTGCTGCTTCATGCGGTCGCCGACGCCAATCTCGGTCAATAAATCTGCGGTGCCTTGCTCGAGGACGCCGGCACGCACGCGTTGCTCCACATAAGCACGGCTTCGGACCTCCAGCACGACGGATTCGATACCACTTAAATAGAGGATATGCGAAAGCAACAAACCCGCAGGTCCGGCCCCGACAATGCCCACCTGAGTTCTCATCGACTTTCGCTTTTGCTGGCCGGGCCCGGTCCGACGAGGGATTCTGAAGCGTAACGACTGTCACCAAAGGGCAACCGACCCTTCGGCGACCTTCCGGCGCATACCACGTCAAGGGGTCGAAGCAAGCGTCGTAGCACCGAACCCAGCTTCGAGGGCACCGCCAAATAGGCAGCAACATGGAGCTTGGTGTACGGCGACAGGGCAAAACAAGGCGCGAGCGAGAACGGAGGGAGGCTCATTGATTCTTAGGATGATACCGTCAAATTGCCGTTCCGAGGCAAGACGCAGGATGGCACCGCCTCTGCCCAGTTCTCTCGGTGCTATCGAACCTAGAACGCTTGGCGGAAAATGCAACTGCCGCGAGCTAAATTTGGTTCGCGGCCTGCCAAGGCTGCGAATTGGCTGAAGCCGACCGGGCCACCGAACAAGAGTCGGTAGCATGAGATGTGTGATGTGACGGCTTGCCTACAGGAACCTGAGGCGGCCGCTTTGTTCTCGGGCTGTCGTTTATCGACTCCTATGGTTAATCTAACGGCAAAACCCTACGTTTAGCTAAAGACGGCGGTGTCCGTTGTTGGGGATGCGGCCGGTTTCAGTTCGTGTCGTCTGCTCCAAAAATAAACCGCAAACGCCAAGGCCACGAGTGGCAGAATCGCCCCGAATTCATCGATGTACCACGCCGTCTTACCGGTGTTGCGCGTTAGCGGAGTAAAAATTGCCTGGATGTAAAGATTATGGCTGGCATGGAGAATCGCCCCGGTCCACAAGCTCCCAGACTTTAGTCGGAGCCACGCAAACACAAATGAAATAGAGATCACCATTACTGTGAAGCATGTTAAGCCGAACCACGACGGGGTCCCGCTGTTGTAGTCGCCCCAGATCAGTAATGGATAATGCCAACAGGCCCACACCGCTCCACTGATGAATGCTGTCCCCGTGAATCCTAAGCTTTTGAAGAGTTGTGGCACGAAAAATCCCCGCCACCCAATTTCTTCACCGAGCGCGGACACCATACTCTTCACTACTCCAAGGGTTCCCGCGACTAATACGTAGACCAGCGTCGATGCCGCGGGAGAGACTCGTAAACCGATGAGCGGAACAATATGGTCCATGAAATCGCGATTGGGGAAGCCGCCCAGCCCGGTGGCCCATACCAGCACATACGCGACCGTTGCGTAGAGCAACGGGATGTACCAGCTTTGCACAGCGTATTTCGTCAGTGGCCATGTCCAGCCCAGTTCGCCGAGATCGCGATGATTGAGTTTCAGCGTGGCCATCGCCGCCAGCGCCGGGCACCACATGATCCCGAAAACGAACAGGCCAGCGCCGGCGCTGAGCGTGTGTGCCCGAATCATCAAATAGTAGAAGAGGGAACTGAACGTGAAAACGAGCAATACGTACGTTGCTGTCTGGGCCCGCGATTTTTGCAATTCTACCACTTGCCCTCCGCTGCCAGAATTCTATGTCAGCGCTTATGCGTCAATTGGATCACCCGAGTTGGAGTGTTACGGCATGACCGGGAGATCGATATACGAAGGCATCTCCGGCGTCGAATAAATTCGCTGTGTGGCCGAAACGAAATCGCTTGGCTTCGCCTTATAAATGCTCGGAACGAATTTCTGAGGATTTCGGTCGATCAGCGGGAACCACGTGGATTGCACCTGCACCATAATGCGATGCCCCTTTAAGAAGACGTGGTCGCGGTCGCGCAGTGGCACGTTCCAGGACACGGGTTGATTCGGCGTTAGCGCCTGCGGGTGTTCAAAACTTTTAAGGTACCGCCCGCGGCGCACTTCCATCGCTACCGGCAGTTCGTAGCCGTTCAGCGATTGGGCGTATTGAGCCGGCTTCGGCCCTTCTTCAAGCTTCCACCCTGGTTTCTGCGCATCTTGCGGAAACACATCGATGAGCTTCACCACAAAGTCCGCATCGGAGCCGGAGGTGGCCGCGAATAGTTGCGCGGAAACTGGTCCGGTGATCACGAGGTCGTGGTCCAGCGGCGCACTCGTGTAGGTCAACACGTCTGGGCGATCATCCGCAAATCTTTGATCGGCTGCCTCCCACGTTCGCCAATCGCCAGCTGGATATGTCGGAGAGATTGGACGCGTGCGATACGGAACAGGATTGGCGGGATCGGAAATGTACTCTCGGAACGGTTTTTCCGCTTTTGAATTTTCAGGCGTTTCGAAAGAAAGAGTGCCGTCGGCGTGCAAATAAAGTTTTTTGGCTTTTGCTTCTGGCGGGGGCCACGCCGCGTACGTATGCCAGTTGTTCGAACCGCTCTGGAACGTGGTGGCCTGCCAGTTAGGCTTTTCTCCCGCTCCGTGCAGATAGTAGCGGAAGAACGGGGCCTCAATATTTTCCCGGAATTCCCGAGCTGTTTCGTGGCCTCCAAACGGAATGATGCCGATGGAATCAGCTTTGGCTGTCTGCCATTGCCCATGGAACCAGGGGCCCGCCACCACAAAATTCGTGTGCTCCGGGTCGTGCTCCGCGGCATGGCGAAAAATCTGCCACGGGCCCCACGGATCTTCCTGATCCCAGAAGCCCGCTACGTTGAGGTTCGGAACCGTTGACGAGTGCAGTTGCCGCACCCACGCCTCTTTCTTCCAGAACTCGTCGTAATCGGGGTGCTCGACAGTGTCGTTCCAATAGGGAATTTTGCCATGAAGATATTTTTCATTGATGTTGGTGAGCGGTCCGAGCGCAAGATACCACTGGAAGGTATCGTAAGTTTCGAATTCGAAATTGGTGTTCTTGTTCTTGTCGGCCTGTTCCAGCACCGCATATTCGAAAGAATAACTCTCTCGTAGAGCGCCATATCGATGGTCATCGTCGTTCATCCACTGGTCCACCGGGGAGGCTTGTTCGCTGATCGCTTTAAGCGCCGGATGCGGATGCAAAAGAGTGAGAGCGGTGGTCAGTCCGTCGTAAGAGACTCCGAACATTCCCACCTTGCCGTTGTTGTTGGCCACGTTTTTAACCAGCCACTCGATGGAGTCGTAGGCATCCGTGGTCTCATTGGTGGCTTTCGGATCGCTTAAGTCTACTTCCGAAGAGAGTTTGAAGAAACCTTCCGACTTGAAGCGACCACGCAGATTCTGAATGACGATAATGTATCCATCCTGTTCGAGTTCTTTCAGCGGCGGGGGCATTTGTTCGTATGCTTTTTCGGGCACTCCATAGGGGGTCCGCCTAAACAGGATCGGTAGAGGGCGGCTCATAGTCTTGGGAGCCAGAATGACGGTTTGCAGGTGCACGCCATCGCGCACCGGAATCATCACTTCCTGAAAGTCGAAAAGCGGTTGTCCAGCGGCTTGCGGCGGGTCCTGGCTCCGAGCCTGGGGCACTCCACTCAAAATCAGAATTAAGATTAAAGCACTAGTGCGCATGCGCTCTCCATTTGCGGGGGGTGTAGGTCAGTCCGAGCACTCTTGTACAGACAAAGCAGGGGAATGCTCTTATCCTCAAAGATTCCGACTCGGCGTTCGGATCCCAATGAAAAATAAGTGCCGCCCGAACTCAATAATGCAGGTCAAAGTTGAGCATGTGCCAATGCCAGGCAAACCAGAAAAATCCCAGGCAAGCGAAACCTAGGAGCACATTCCATATGCGGTACCACACCCATTGCCCGCGGTCTCCCCAGCCAACCCCGGCGGCGAGGATGGCAAAAAGCGCACCAATCGCCCCCAGAACTCCGATGATTTGTATTAGGTGCATTCCGGCGTCGCCGACCGCCCCGAGCTTTTCGATCTTGGTGAAAGCCACCAGAAATCCGACGATGAAAAGCACATCCAGAGCGCAAATAACGCGCAAAAATATACGCATGCGCCTGGCCGGCGCATCGAGAGTGAGGGGCTTGTCATAATGCTTCCGCAACGATGCAGATACTGGCCAAAGGAGCAACGTCAACACAATTACGCCCAGGCTGAAGCCGAGGATCACGTAATTGACCATGCTCTTATCCAACGTGTTCTCTATCTTCTGAAATACCATGAATGGGTAATCGATATAAAGGATTAGGTGGCCGTTGGCATCCTTCACAAACGCCACCTTGTCTTGCCCATCGACATCCCGAAACAGCATGGGCCCGACTTCGCGAAAATGTTTTGGCGCCCCGTTAGCGTTCTTGAAGCCGTCGTCCACAAAAATGGTGTTGTCCTTTTTATCGACAACGACTTTGGCTTCTCCAAGAACGGTCAGCACGGCCAGTAAATTGGTTTCGAGCCGCCGGCTGACGTTGTACAAGCCCGCGACCTTTTGGGCATCTTCGGCGGCCGTGGAGAGTGTCGGTTCATTAAGTGCCGGTCCTGGGAAATAGCGATCCAGAAATTTCTGGAACAGCACCGTGCGTGGGCTGACATCATCGCGACCCGCGCTATTGTAGGAAACGAAGAATCCCACATTGTCGTCCAGCATCAAGTGCAAATCGCTGTGAAAGCACTCCGTATCGCCGGCATGCCCGATAATGTGGTGTCCGTTGCGTGATTCTTCGTAGAACCCCAGCGCTTGGGCGTTCATGGTCGCAGGCCAGCCCGGTTGGCGCGTGTGCATTTCTATCGCCGTTTCGGGCTTCAAAATCTGTGCATCGCCATAACGCCCATTCTGCAAATGCGCGATCATGAAGTGCGACATTGCTTCCGCGGATGCTGATACCGAACCGGCGGGCGCGACTTCCACCCATTCGAATGGCTTAGCTCCCTGAGAAGCACGGTTGTACCCGTTGGACATTAAGGGCTTTAAGTTTTCGGGTAGGGGTTGTCGAAACGTGGCGTGGGTCATATCCAAAGGTTGAAAAACGTGTTGTTCAACATAGTCTTCGAAGGGTTGACCGGAAACGCGTTGCACGATGTACGCAGCTATGGTCGTGGCGTAGTTTGAATACGCTGGAATAGTGCCCGGCGGAAAAATCTGCTTGGGTAGATGGGTCGGCAGGTACTGCGCTATGGGAGTCAGCTCTTTCTCGGAGCTCACGAAAAGCTGTTTTACGGTTTCTTCCAGGCCGGAGCGGTGGGTCATGATGTCGCGTAGCGTCGTGGGCTTCCCAAAACTGGCCGGAACTTTGAAGTCCAAGTAGTCGTTGACGTCGCGATCGAGCTGTAGTTTGCCCTGCTCAACCAGTTGCATCACCGAGGTCCAGGTAAAAAGCTTGGAGACCGAGCCCGGCCTGAAGAGCGTATTCTCCGGGGAGACGGGCACCTTTTTTTCGTAGTCCGAATAACCGTAGCCACGCAAGAACAAAAGTTTTCCGTCTTTCACCACCGCAACGACCGCCCCCGCGATGTCGGCTTGCTCGATTTGCTGCGGCATGAAGCCGTCCATAAAAGCCGACAGGTCCTCCACCGTTAGGGCCGCTGGCGAAATCGTGCCCGGCGTCGTACTCGCCGGGCTGGGTGTCGTGGCGGCGGGGTGTTTTGCCGCCGGGGGCGGCTTCAGCGCCGGTCCTTGCGCGAAGATTGGGGCGCACAAGAGCCAGGCACTCGCCGCGACTGCGAGAGAGCGCTTGAAGAAGTGCGACATTTCTTGAGGCATCATCAGATTCTCCTGGGCGCAGCTGAACGCCGCGCTGCACGTCGAGTTCTTGGTATGGACCCGTGAAAGCGTCGCCAGCTGGGCTTTACGCGACAGAAACCCGGACATCGTTGGCGCGAAAAATCTCTTTGCAAATAGTTAGCTGCTCGATGCGCTTGGTGCGCACTGCGTACCCCAGTCCGGGCGTGGTGGGAACCATAATCGTTCCTGTCTTGGAAACCCCAACCTCGGGTTCGATGATGTCTTCATCCCAATAACGCTGGCTGGCGGAGACGTCACCGGGAAGCACGAATCCTGCCAGCGAAGACATCGCGATGTTATGCGCGCGGCCGATCCCTGTCTCCAGCATGCCTCCGCACCATACTGGTACATTTCGCTTGCGGCATACTTCTTCCACGCAGCGCGCCTCGCTGTGACCACCCACTCTTCCTAGTTTTATGTTGATGATCCGGCAGGCGCCCATGGCAATCGCCGCCCGCGCGTGACGAGAGTTGTAAATGGATTCATCCAGACAGATGGCAGTGCGCAGTTGTGGCTGCAAGATAGAATGGTCGTAAATATCATCCCAAGACAGAGGCTGCTCCATCATCAACAGGGAATAGTCGTCAAATTTCTTCAAGTGCTCGATATCTTCCAGCCGATAGGCTGAATTCGCGTCCACACTCAGTTGGATGTCCGGGAAGCGCGCCCGAACCGCGGCAATATAATCCAGATCCTTTTGCGGCTTTATCTTTATTTTGATGCGCTGGTAGCCGGCCGCAACCTCTCGCTCCACCACATTGACCAGCGCGCTCGGCGAATCCTGAATCCCGATCGAAACACCGCAATTGATTTCTGTTCGTGTGCCGCCTAAAAACTTAGCCATGGACACATTTTGCCGTTGTGACTCGATATCCCACAACGCGTTTTCTACTGCCGCTTTGGCCATGCAATGCCCGCGAAGGCCGCTCAGAATCCCTGGGATGTCGCCAGGGCTTTTGATTTTCGCGGCGGACACCAGGGGGACGATAAATTTAGAAAGGATCACCCACGAGGTATCGCTGGTCTCCGCATTGTAGAAAGGGCCCTCGCCGGCGGTCACTTCTCCCCAGCCGGAGAGACCCTCGGAAACCACTTCGACCAGTACCACTCGCCTTTCCCAGGTCTTGCCAAAGCTGGTTTCAAATGGCGCCTTTAGTCTTACCTGGATTTGGCGCAGCAGGATGCTTTCAATATTCATAGAAATTCCGTCGTCTAGGCATCCGGACCGTTAAGAAAGCGCGTGTCGGAAACACCCTGCCTGGTCACGATCTGGTCGTCGACGGGTCCGGAATCAGAATTCGATGCGCAGCCCGGCTTGCCCTTCGCGTCCCGGCAATCTTTGTGAAACCGTTCCAAACGTGCTGGCCTCGCTTTGCTGATATTGGATGGCTGCCGGATTGGCGTTGTTGAATAGATTGAAAAACTCAAACATAGCTTGAACGTGGAATCGTTCGCGGACCACGAAGCTTTTCGCTATCCGCAAGTCCATATTCACGAACGGAGGCGCGGTGAAGGCGTTACGGCCGGTTTTTAGGTCGCGGAAATTAAAGTTGCCGTTCCCGTCCTGATCCACGGGCTGGGCGGCGTCTTCGGTCCAGTGAAACCCACTTTGGGCCCGGAACAGGCTGCTCAATTCTATTTTCCACGGCAATTGCACAATACCGTGCAGTTCGAAAGTGTGGCGCAGCGCGAAATCCGATGGACCGCTATCCAACGAGGCCCCGTTGTAATAGACCCCGGCCTTGGGAACGTAGTTGCCATTGCACGCAAAAAAAGCGGCGGACGCATTTGTGCCTCCGGGACACGTCGCCGATCCCGGATCAGTCACCACCGGAGGAATTCCACGGAAGCTATCCGTCGGGTAACAATTTCCTGCGGACTCCGAACTTGTTCCCACTTCCGAACAGCCCGCATCATCGTGTTCCGAAACGTACGCGTAACTCCCACCTAACAGGAAATGGTGGCTCATGCGCTTTTCAAAAGAAAAAATTCCGGCGTCGTACGTGCCCGAATACCAAGGCCCGTACCCATTCGTGAATTGCACGCTCGAATCGTTATTGATTCGAGATTCGAACGCCAAATTTGTTTGCCGCGTTCCAAGAATATTCTCGATCCCTTTGTGGTAGTAGTCCGCTGAGACCACCCAATTATTGGCCACCTCTCGCTGCACCCCGAACGTCAGGCTGCGGGTATAAGGCGTCGAGAAGCTTGGATCGATGGTGACCGGGAACGCCGAAGGCTGGTTCACGAAAAACGAAAGTGCACCGAAAGATTGAAAGCTCAGAAATCCCGCTGGCTCGCCTATCGCATTATCGGCAGCCGCCAGATAAGCGTCCGGAGTGAGTCCCGAAAGCTGCTGAACGTTACTGGCATTTACCACCGAGTTGGCCGGAATAGGCGCGTGACCGGGAGCCACAATATTGTTGAGATGATCTACACCGTAAATTGGCGAGGCCGTATAGGGGCACGTCGCCCCGGAGGCCGCTAACTGTGCATCCGTTTGCGTGGGCGACAGGCACACCCCAAATAACGCCGGGGCGATTGTTGGCACTCCGTAAAACAATCTCGGAAACGACAGCGGCTGCGTCTCGCGAATATCGGCGCCGCCAAAACCGGGAATATCCCGCGCGATACCCAGCCGGAAGTGGTCGTAAAAAAGTCCCCAGCTCCCGCGCACTACCGTCTTCGGGTCCAGGGACCACGCAAATCCTAAACGTGGTGCGATGTTATCCGTTTTTTTGAACGCCGAATCGTAATCCCAACGCACCCCGGCATTGATGGTCAGCTTACTCGTGACCTTCCAGTCGTCCTGCAAATACAAACCGTTGTAATTGTTGCGTAGGTGAATCTGGTTGGCCTGTGGTGTCAGCCCGCCAACATTGAGCAACAGGAAGAATCCTGCGTTGACCGGCCCGAACTGATTGTAGTCCGCCTCGGTGGCAAACAATTGATCCTGTTGCGCATTGCCTTCCACCCCGTCGACCACCGTGCGCTCAAAGTCCCACCCCAGCTTCAGAGTGTGACGCCCAAAAGTCTTGGCTAAGCTGGCCCCAAAAATTCCATACTGCTGGTCCAGCGTCGCGTCGGTGAACGTTGCTCCGTACTGGGGCGTGGCCACGTCTCCAAAAATTCCCCCGGTGGTGTAGCTGCTGAATACATTGAAGGTCGTGGCCGGTCCTGCATCCGGATGCGCTGGTCCGGTCCTGCTTGGCTCCCGCCGGTATTGCCCTCGCAAGCTGAGAATGAATGGGTTTGCCGAATCGCCCAGCGTGGACGTGTCGCTGAAGCCCAACAATAAGTTCCGATCGCCCAAATTTGTACGCGTGGAAGGAAGACTGGTCGAGAGCGAAAGCGGATTGGTGCTATTGACGTGCACATTCGTGTAGTTGACCTCTTCGGTCAGGTGGTGGTTGTGAAACACCTGATCGAGCTTGCCGAAAAAGCGCACCTCACGATCCGTGGTCGGCTCATTGAAGCTGAGTTCGCGGTCCAAAATAAATTGCGGGGTTCCATGTGGATTCGTGAAATTGAGCTGCCGGTTTTCATGGATGCCTTCGCCGGATACGAACCAGAAAAACTTGTCCGGGATAATCGGCCCTCCCAATGCCACATCGTAATCCCAGCGTAAAACGTAAGGCGCGTCCTGCCCGTTGATATCCGAGCTGTCCAGCACGCTGTTTCGGTGGTACGCCGAAGCCAACCCATGAACTTTGTTGCTGCCGGATTTGGTGATCACGTTGACCACCCCGCCCGAAGCGTGTCCAAATTCCGCCTTATACCCCGTGGTGTTTACTTGAAATTCCGAAATCGTGTCCTGATTGAACTGCGCGGCGGCCCCGCCTCCAAGCTCATTTTGGTTGGGTAAGCCATCGATCAAAAACCCCGTGTTATTGGCACGTTCTCCCAGTACGGGAGTGGCCGTGTCGCTGGCCGTATCGGCTTGGCGGTTGATGGTCACTCCCGGAACCAATTGCAGCAAATCCAGATAATTGCGCCCGTTAATGGGCATGTTTTCAATTTCCGTCGGCAGGATTGTTGCCCCTTGCGTGGATGAAGACGTTTCCAGCAGCGGCAGGTCCGCGGACACATTGACGGTTTCTTCCAGCTTGCCCAGCTCCAGCGTTACATTGAAGTTCAAAGTGCGGTTCAGGGTGATGTCCAGGTCGCTGAACACCCGGGTGCTGAACCCCGGATGCGACACGTTCAGCGTGTAAGTACCTGGAGGAACCGCTGCAAATTGATAGTTTCCTGATTCGTCGGATTTAGCCTCACGGTTGGTAGCCAGTGCTGTGCTCAAGAGGCGCAGTTCGGCTCCGTTGACGGCCAGCCCCTGCTTATCAGTCACCGTCCCTTGAATAGTTGAAGTGGTTTGTCCCGAAGCACCGGCAACGAGGATCGTGGCAATTAGAAACTGCAGCATCACTCTTACCACTCGGCTTGTGTGGCAGCAGCGCGAAAATATTTGCAGACTGTTACGCGAGCTCGAACGATTCATAAGTTCACCCCCACTCGCAGAAATGCAGCATTTGTTGCAAATCTGCGTGTCGCCAATATTGCGGGTAACTTTAGGTCCGCAAAAACATGGTGTCAAGCTTTTTATCGGCACCTAAACAGCTTGACGGCAAAAACAACAAATGCTGCGAATCCATTCCTTGAATGCTAGAGGCGCGTGTCGACAACCGATTGACACCCTCTGCCATCGTGAGATAGTGGTGACCTTCGCCATGAAAGCCACTACCAAGCGGTCTACCGGCGGATTGCGCATTGGCACTCGCACTCCGAACCTGGAGAAAACCTTCGCGTTATTGACGCGCAAACGTCAGGAACTCTTTCGCCCGGTATTTGAGAACCCTCGCGGCTTTGTGTTGTTGAGCGTGCGCGAATTGGCCCGCAGGTTGAAGGTCGACGGAACCACCGCGTTGCGAATTATTTTAAAAATGGGTTTTGGCAGCTATCGCGAGTTTCAACATTACCTGCACGAGTTATCGGTATCGCAGGCCACTTCGCTGGATATGATGCAAACCAGCAAGACCAAAGGCTCGAACCTGGCCGCACATATCCAGGAAGCGGTGGATAGCGATGTGCAAAATCTGCAAAAGCTCCGTAACGTGCTGGAGAGCGAACGCATCGCCTCAATTGCCAAACGGCTCCATCAGGCCCGGCGCATTCTTCTATTAGGCGGCGACCTGGCCACGAATCTCGTGGGTTATTTGCACTATCATTTAATTCTGCTGGGGTTGCCATCCGTGCCCGCCACCTCTTCGGGAGAAGCGGCCCATCTGACACGTTGCGCTGGCAAAGAGGATGTCGTTATCGCGCTGAGTTTCCGGCGCGGCTTGCGGCAAACCGTGGAGGCCTTGCAGCAAGCCCGCGCCAACGGCGCCTATTGTGTCGGCATCGCGGATACCCTGGTCTCGCCGATTGCTCTTTTTTCTCATGAGTGCCTGATTGCTTCCGTGGAGACCCCGTCCTATGGTGCGTCGTATGCCGCTCCGATGAGCTTGTTGAACGGGTTGATTAGCGCCTGCGGATATTTCAATCGTAAGAAAACTTTGGAACTGTTGCGCAAAGCCGCCGACGAGCAACGGCACGGTTTTCGCTGGTACCGCGATTAGTCGCGGCGCACATCTCGACCGTTGCGGCTCACTTTAAGTGTGCTTTTCCATATGCACGACCGGCAGCGTCTCACCGTTTCCGATAGCCACGCGAATGGTTTCCAGCGGTACATACCCGCGGGCGCTGAAGAATTTGACACCCGTCAAAGTCGCGCCCATCTCCCAACGAGTGAACCCTGCCGTTTGCGAGGCAGCTTCGCAGGCGTTAAGAAGAAGGGTGGCAAGCCCGCGGCGTGCCCAAAGTGGGTGAATGAAAAAGGCGCGAATTTTAGCTGCGTCCTGTTCCGGGTCCAGCAAAGTGTCATGGCGGCTGGTCCATTGATCTCCGCCATACAAAGTTCTTCGCTTGCTCCAACCCCCACAACCAGCCAAAATGTTCGTCGCGCCTGATTCTACGAAATCCGATTCAACTCCGCCGGTCTTCTCGGCTTCCACAACAAAATAAGTGCCGTCCGCTATAAGCTGGCTATCCACTCCAAATACGGTTTTCAAGGCGTTGTCAATCTGAGCTTGCGAGTAATCGCCAGTTTGAAGTTTACGAACAGAAAGGTCGATTAATTGACGGAGCTTCGGAATGTCTGCCGCCACCGCCTTGCGTATTGTTGTCGACACGCTCAAAAAATCGCATTCCGCCTTGTTGGGGTTCTCATGCTATGGCGTTCGTAGCTAGGAATTATACGAACCCCGGCGGGAGCGGCGCAGGAATAATTCGGGCTGCAAAAAGTTTCAAAGTTGAATCTCCGGGAAGCTAACCGAAACTACGCCGACAAACAGTTCTACGACTTCGCCATCAAACTGCGTTCCAGCGTCCGCCCGCAATCGGCGAACCGCCTCAATAACCGGCAGGCCTTTCCGATAGCTGCGGTCCGAGGTCATGGCGTCGAACGAATCGATGATGCAAACGATGCGCGCGCCAATCGGGATATCTTCTCCCCCCAGCCCGGCGGGATAACCTTTGCCATCGATGCGTTCGTGATGATGCAAAACCAGCAAGCTGGTGCGCTCAAAGGTTGGAATGTTGCGCAGAATCGTCCAACCAAACTCGGAATGGCGTTCCACCTGTTTCCGTTCCTCGGTGTCTAACTTTCCGGGCTTGTTCAGCACCGCGTCGGGCACCCCAACCTTGCCGATGTCGTGAAGAATCGCGCCCGTTTCAAGGTCTCCCAAGTCCGCCCCGCTCATGCCCAGCTGCTCGCCTACGCGCACGGCCCACTCTGCGAGGCGCGTCGAATGCATGCCGGTATCGAGATCTTTCAGGTCCAGCATCTGGTTCAAGGCAAAAATTGTTCCAGAACGTATTCTTCGTAACTGGTCTTCAAGGTTCAACAAGTTCAAGCGGGTGCTGCTACCGAGCGTCGCTGCCAGCGTTTTTTGTGCTGTCACCGGATCCGCAAGAATGTGGTCCACGTATTCGCCCCTAGTGATGCGAAAATATGTGCAAAGTACGAAAAGCTGAGTTGACCGCAAAAAATCCCGTGCTGGTTGAATCCCACCAGCCGTGTGGTTCGCGCATTGGATGTCAAATGTTCTCCGCCATGCTCAGACGTGGGTTCGTATCGTGACGCCCCGTCTGGCCTCTCATGACGAAGCCAGCCCAGTAATAGGGCAGCGGAAATTGCACGCGGATCTCGCCGACTGCCTTTTGAAAAGCCAGTGCCTTGTCTGGTTCCGAGTCAGCTATGCGATAAAACGCTTCCGCAAACTGAATCGTTGACTGGCCCTCGACATTCCAAAGCGGCAATAACACCGTTCGGGCCCCGGCGTATTCGAAACCGCGGGTCATTAAGTTTATCTCCGCGCCATTTCCGGATGCTCGCAATCCGGTGCCGGTGCCGGTTAAACCCAGCACCGAACAAGGCAGACGCAAATTGTAAACGTCGAGAATAGAAAGCTGGCTTCCGCTTATGAAAAAATTGGACAACAGGGAATTATCCTCGCGACGCCGCAGCGCGGTGTCGATATGAATGAAGCGGCTCCTGGGGCCCTCCATTTCGAGCGTTTTTGCGAAGTCCTCAGAATGCCCCGGAACACGTACATGGGCCAGTGTGGATATCCCAACCGGCCGGCGAGGTCGCCGAGATTTTCCGCAGCTTGAGAATTCGAAGTCAGGATCAAGTCGTGATCGTAGACCGTACTCTCCTTACCCAGAGACAGGCAATAGAGGCTCGCGCTGCCGGCGTAAGAAATTACATGTTTTTCTCCCAGGTATTGTGAACCGTCGAAAAACGCGTGGAACGGCAAATAGTTCAGCAAGCCGTCGGGAATAATGATCAGCCGGTCGGCCGCTAAGAACTTGGCAACGGGAGCCACCAGGTCGGCGTACAGCTCAGCGAGTGCGCGATTTGTAGCATCGGAGAGCACCGCATAAAACTTTCGAATGTACTTGTCGCCTAAGCGGCACTTGGACCATTGCTCCTCGAGCGTGAGCAGAAAGTTGCGCACCCGCTCAACGGTCGTCAGCGCCGCGATGTGCATGCTCCCTCGCCGCAATACGCACGCGTAAATAAACCCGCGGGCTTGATAATATTCGACGATGACCTCGTCTGGCTCTAGCGCTGCCCGAATGCGCTGCAGCGGAATAATGCTGGCGGTTTGGATGGCATGAAACTCTTCGTCGGTGACATGCAAGTCATCCAGGGTCCTAACCAGGGCGCTTTCACGGGAGCGAATCGACCGGCGCAATTCGAGCGATTGACCGGCGGATTTGTCGGCGCTTTGCAAATCGGTATTTATCTGGCGATAGTACCAGTTCAGTTCTTCGCGCAGACTCTTCACCTGTTCGGCTAATGCGCTGCGCCCTTTAGCGGACGCCGGGACTGCGTTCGAACGGAAGGAAATCTGCTCCGCAAGGTCTCTGGACTTAGCCTTCTCAATCAGTTCGAAAACCGCTTCCGGATCGGCTGCTTCTTCGCCTGATAACGGAGCCAGACTCACCAACGCCTCGTATAATTCCAGCCGATTCTTGCCGAAAGGGATCTTCAATTCCTCAGCGCGGAGCCGACTGGGTACCGCCTCCAGGAAACTAAGAGCGGTTTGGTAAAGAACGTAGGATTCGCTCGCCGTGGTGCGGGCTTCGTTCACTCTGCCCAAAATCCAGTACGCATGCGTCTGCAGAGTAGCTGATTCCAGAATCTCGGCGGAAATGGCCGCTTGGCGCGCCCATCTGTCGGCTTCTTCAAGTTCGCCTAGATCTAAATGGAGGTCGGCGCGAAAACACTGAATCAGCACGGCTTTCCCAGAGTCGGGAAAATCCGCATAAAAACTCTGCGCGGCTTTGCAATCTCGCAGGGCCTCGTAAAGACGCCCCTCTTGCTTGAAGATCAGCGCCTGATAAAAATAGATAATTGCCACCCACGCATCATTCTGTTCCTTCTTCATGCGTTGCTGGGCGTCGGCAAAAAACTCCAGGGCCCGAAAGTTTTTGCGGTCCTGATAGGCTGCCACCCCCAGGAACACGCGCGCCTTGGCGGCTTCATAGCCCATGCTGGCCTGTTCGAAACTAACCAAGGCTTGCTGGGCCAACTCTGCTCCCTCGCGGTTCAGATGCAACTCCAGGTACATTTCCGCCTGATCTAAATCACACAGCGCAGCATGATATTTGTCTCCAACACTCTCGCAGTACAGTCGCGTTTGTTGATAAAGACGGATAGCCACATTGTGTTCGCCGCGGTTGTAATGGAGATACGCGATGTTATAGTCGGCCTGCGCGCTGATCACCGGCATGTTTTGTTGCTGAGAGATGGTCCGAGCCATCTCGTACGCGGACTCCGCCGCACGAAAGTCGTTCAAAGAGATATAGCAAACCGCGAGATTGCCCCAGGCTACAGCGCAGTCGCGATACTGTTGAAGTTTCTCCAGGGCGACCAAAGCGCGCTTGTAATGCTCCACCGCTTCCGTGAAGCGGTCCTGACGATGAAAGATATTTCCCAGGTTGATCTCCAGGCGCCCCAGCATCAGTTCGTTCTTGTGTGAGAGCGCAATGGAGTGAGCCCTTTGCGCTCGTTCGAACGCTTCCGAGTAGCGGCCTTGGTAGATTAACGGTTGAAGCGACGCACTGAGAGTGGCGGCCTCTTCCAGTTCATCCTCAAGTTCTCTAAAGAGGTCGAGGGCGCGTTTGAAAACTTCCAACGCCTCGTTATATTTACCGCGCAGCACCTGGATATTCCCCGATGCTCTTCCGATTCGCGCCCGGCAATAATCGTCCTGAAGTAGATCGGCCAATTGCGCCCCTGCAGCTGAAAGCCGTTCAGCCTTGGATAAATCTTCACGAGCTATCTGGTTGATGGCGTCTGCGATTTGCAGCAGGGTGTCCCGTTGGCGCAGCTCAACGTTTTGAGAAAAAAGATGCGCGACCGAACCAGAGGCATCGGCGGTGAGAAGTTCATCGATCAACCCAGGTAGGGTTGTGGCGACATCGGAGACAGCCATATAAAGTTAGAATTCCACCCAAACCGCTGAGCTGCAATATATGTCTCACTAAAGTTGCCAAATAGGGTATTGAACCACCTGATTATTTAGCTTTCCAGTAAAGTTCCTCGACATTCCAAAGGTCTACAGGATCCATCACGGCCGGACGAAAATTTCCCAGGTGGTCCTTAACACCGACTAGTACATGGGGGCTGACCAAAAAGATGAGGGGATGGTTAGTGGCCAACAACTCTTGCACGCGATCAAACTCCTTCTTTCGCTTTTCCAAGGTCACCTCCGTTAGTTGCTGCCCCATCAGCGAATCAATCTCCGCTTCCCACGGAGTCGCCGGTTTGGGACGATGAAGATCCCATAGATGCGTTTCTCCGTTTGACAGCCACACGTTGCTGTCCGCATTGGGATCGGTGTCTCCGCTGCCGAGCCCAAGAATGCAAGCTTCATAGTCGTGAGTATCGAGAACCCGGCTCAACAGCGCGCGAAATTCCAGCGGCACGATGGTTACGCGCATCCCAATCTGCTTAAGATCCTCCTGGATCATGGTTGCCATGCCCATGCGTTGCACATTCGATGAAGCCCCGACAATAGAAAACTGAACCTCATGACGTTCTGGATCGAGAAGGGTGCCGTTCGGAGACCAGGAAAAACCAACCTGGCGAAGGATTTGTCTAGCGCGATCCAGGGAGCGCTCCGGCCTCGGCAGGGCATTATCCATCCATACTTTGTTTCCCGGTGTCACCGGACCCCAGATGGGCGTCGCTTTTCCTTGATAAATCAAACGCGCCATCCCGGGCCTGTCCACGACATCGGAGACTGCTTGCCGAAAAGCCGTTGAGTTGAACCACCGTTGCCGCTGCAGGACCTCCGGCGTGCTTTTCGCTGGTTCGTTCAAATTGAAGAAAAGAAAATTCCATTCCAGGCTGGCGCCGGCATCCAACAAGCGAAAACCCTTTTGAGAAGCTTGGCTCTGTAGTGAAGAGAAATTCTGTGGCGTCAGGTGGCTGATCAGATCGATCTCCCCGGACTGGAATCGCAGAGACGCAGCGTCCTGATTGGCAATGAAAACAAAAATGAGTTGTTCAAGATACGGTAGGCGATTGTTTTTTTGATCCACCTTCCAATAAAATGGGTTGCGCTCCAGCACCAGTTTTTGGCCAGGAACGTATTGTTTCAAGCGGAAAGGTCCGCTGCCCGCGATGACACCGGGATCGGCTGCAGTGGTCCAAGCCTGCGCCAAAGTGCCCTTCCGATAGGCGGCTTCCAGCAGATGTTTCGGTAAAATGGCGAACCCATCAAAGAGCCGAACGCCTGGTCCATACGGTTTGCTCAATTCAAAGACCACGGTTTCCGCGTCGATTTTCCTGACCGTTATGGGCTTGTCATCAATGATCAGCAGATCGCGCTGCGGTGCATGAGCGCGTTCATCCAAATACGCCTGAAAGCTAAAGACAACGTCGTCCGCGGTTAAGGGCCATCCGTCCGAAAATTGCAGCCCGTGGCGTAGCGTCACCGTGTACTTTCGGCCGTCAGACGAAATGCGCCAGGATTTTGCCAGCGCCGCTTCCGGCAACTGCGAAAAGCGGCTAATGTGGATCAAATCCGCCATCATTCCGTTGATTACCGTTTTTGAGGCATCGTCAGCAGCGGTAACGGGATTAAACGTTCGCGGCTCGGCGGTTAACGAGACTACTAGGCGCCCTCCGCTCGTGCCTGCCTCCGACTGCGTGCGCATGAAATCGGTGTCAAGTTTCGACTCAGGTGCGTCTGCACGCGTAGTTGGCATTACAAGGAATGACGCCGCGAACAGAAAAGACGAAAAATATGCTACGGATTTGGTTTTCACAACTACAGTGCTCCCGCTCATCAAGCAGTAACAACTCGCCGATCTAAAATTTTGGCGAGCAGTTGATAACTCAGAAAAAACGGAATGGCTGCCAAACCTGGGGCAATCATCCACCAGTACGACTGCAAGACGTTGATTAACATCAACGCATTCAGCATGTTGCCCCACGAGGGCAGCGGTTCGCCAACGCCTAATCCGAGGAAGGAGAGCGCGATTTCCGCCATAACGTACTGGGGGATCAGCAGTACCGCTTGCGTAAAAATCACTCCGGAAGCTTCCGGCAGGATGTGGCGGCGAACGATGTAACCGTCTTGAGCTCCAAATCCACGCGCCGCGTGAACATAGTTGCGCTCTCGCGCGCTCAGAAAAATTCCGCGAACTAGTCGGGCGGGCTTCGCCCATCCGACCAGGCCGATTACAGATACCAGCACAAGAAATGCTTGCTCCGGCTCCATACGTAGCGGCAGGAAGGCGCGCACCGCAAAAAGAAGATAGAGCCATGGCAGCGCCAGAAATAAATCCGCCGCGCGCATCAGCACGTTGTCAAGCCACCCGCCGTAGAATCCTGCGAAGGCGCCCATCATCGAGCCAGTCACCAGAGTGATCCCGGTCGCGCTCAGTCCCGCTAAAAGGGAAATCTGGCCGCCGTACAACGTGCGAGAGAAAACGTCGCGGCCGAAGCCATCGGTGCCAAGCAGAAACAGTTGATGCGGAGTAGGGACACTGAAAAGATGAATATTCGTGTCAATAAGACCACCCAATCGATACGTTATGCCGCGCATAAAGAACTGCACGGGACACGAGCGGCTCAGATCTTCTTCGTACTGTCCGAATGAGTCTTCGCGCGCTCTCCAAGGATGCACGAATGGCCGGACCGAGAAGTGGTTGCTGGAGTCCACGAAGTGTAGGTGCGTCGGCGGAGCGTACGGAAGGTCGCGATTTTGGGAGCTCCCGTCATACGGTGCAACGAAGCCCGCGAAAATCACGATAGAATGCAGCGCGATCATCAGGATCACGAGCGAAGTCATTCTGTTCCGCGATTTTTTGCCCGATTCGCTGCCGGCACCGCTCGTCATTTGTACGCCCGAATTCGCGGATCGTTCCAATACAAAAGGATGTCGGTTACCAACGTGCCGCCAACCAAAAACAAACTGGAAAGCAATACCGCTCCGATCACCAAGTACAAATCGCGTGCAAGAATGGCCTCCGTCAGTAAAGGACCCAGCCCGGGCCAACCCAAGACAACTTCAGTGAGCAGCGAACTGCTCAGTAGGGCTCCGACGGAAAAACCGAAGAGCGAGATCAGGGGATTGGCCGCGGTCGGAAGTGCAAACCGAAACACCAAACGGCTACGGGTAATGCCGTGTCCGATGCCGGCTTGCAAAAAGGGTTCTCCTAGGGCTTTGGTCATCGAGTCGCGAATGTGGCGCACCAAAGTCGGCAGGCTCCCCATCACCAGGGCCGTCAGCGGCAGAAGAAGATGCGCAGCAAGATCTCGTACTTTGTGCCATCTGGTGAACGATTCAAAGTCCAGCGACGTCATGCCTCCGGCGGGCACTATGGCGGTGTGCGCCACGAAAAGCAGAGTGAGTAATACCAGTAGTAAATCGGGAATTCCTAGAAGCGTCGTCGTGCAAAGCGAAATAATACGGTCGAAAAATTGATGGCGATGCAGTGCGCCCCAGATACCGAGAGGCAGCGCTACCAACCACGCCAACGACGTGGCGGAGACGGCGAGCAGCAAGGTATTGCGCGCACGTGGCAACAAAAGCGTTGTGGCGGGCTGGCCGTAAGCGAACGAATAGCCAAGATCGCCATGAAACACGGCGCGAAGCCAGTAAAAATATCGATCGGATATCGACCGGTCTAAGCCGTACTGGCTGCGTAACGCGATAATTGATTCAGGAGAGACCTGTGGGTTCAGACGCATTTCATCCAAAAAGTTACCGGGAGCAAAAGATATAAACAGAAACGACAGGACCGAGACTCCCGCGAGGAGGAAGACCAGGTGCAGCAATCGCCGGAGCAGGTAACTCACGTCAGCACTTCCGCTTCGTGGATCACGCCGACGTCTGCTTGCATGCTGGCTATCAGAGCTTGCGTGTACGGATGTTGCGGACTTTCGAATAAGTGCAGCGGACTGCCGCATTCCACAATGGCACCATTCTTCATCACCGCTATCTCGTCGGCGATAACTCCCGCCAACCGCAGATCGTGAGTCACGAACAGGTAAGCCACGTCGCGTGTTTCTTGCAAGTCCAACAGGAAATTAATCATCTGTCCTTGAATGGACAGATCTAGCCCGGAAACTGCTTCATCCAGGATAATAATCTTGGGACCCGCAGCCAGCGCCCGCGCCAAAGCGAGTCTTTGTTTTTGCCCTCCACTAAATTGATGCATGCGATACTCCGCCGCAGTTCGCCTAAGCCCAACAGATTCCATCAACGCCAACGCCCGCGTTGCTATCTCCTGCTTACTGATCTCGCCGGACAACTCCATCGGCTCCGCCACGATTTCCAAAGCCGAAAATCGCGGGTTCATCGCCGACATGGCCTCTTGGAAAATCATCTGTATATGTCGTCGCGCCATGCGTAGCTTTCTGCCGCGCAGCGCGCGAAAATCCGCGTGCTCGAAAATAATCTGTCCCGATGTGGGTTCGTCCAGTCGTGCCAGGCAGCGCGCCAACGTGGATTTGCCCGATCCGGTCTCACCCACGAGGGCTACAGTCCGCCCGGCAAAAATATCTAGGTTCACACCATCGAGAGCCCGCACGGGCGCGCGACGGGAAAACAAGCCACAGCTAGAATAGATTTTCGTTAGATTTCGGGCTTGGAGGATCGGCTCCGTAACCGCCCTGGAAGCCAACTCACCCGCCATAAAGCAAGCACCTGACTCGTTGGTCAGGATTCACCGCGTCAAGATGCGGAGCGGTGCTACGGCACACTGCCATCCGCTGTTCGCATCGAGGTTCAAAGTCGCAAGCGCGATCAAGTTGCCGACCTCCAGAGGTCGTGACCAAAGCCTGGCCGGGTATGGTTGCGAGCCGAGATTTCGCTTCGCCATGAGCCTCAAGTTCTCGCGCACCTAAGCGCAACAATGCCCTTGTATAAGGATGCAGTGGGTTCGAAAAGACTTTTTCAGCGATGCCGAACTCGACGATTCTTCCGGCATACATCACTACGATCTGATCCGCGAGATGCATTAGAATTGCGGGGTTGTGCGTGATTAGAATCAGTGACATATCTTCCTGCTGCTTAAGCTTGCGAAGAAGGGCAAGTATTTCTGATTGCGTGCTGGCGTCTAGAGACGCAGTGGGCTCGTCGGCGATCACAATTTGCGGGTGACATGCGATAGCTTGGGCGATCAACACCCGTTGCCGTTGACCTCCGCTAAGTTCATGCGGAAAAGAACGGCCAATGCTCTCCGCCCGCGCTCCAAATATTTTGGCCAGTGTGCTTCGCGCTTCGGATAAGCACTTTCGGCGACTCCACGCACGATGCGCACGAAAGATTTCGGCGATCTGATCGTTAACGCGCATCAGAGGGTGCAACGCTCCCTCGGCCTCCTGATGGATCAGCGAAATGTGGTTGCCGCGAAGGTTACGAAGAAAATTTTCGCTCGCTCCAGTCATCTCGTCCGTGCCTAAGGTGATGCGGCCACCCCTGACGAAGAGCCCACGGGGCAAAATTCCCATAAGCGCCCGCGCGAGCGTGGATTTCCCGCATCCGGATTCGCCAAGAATGCCGACTGTTTGACCGCGCTGAACTTCGAAGGAAACATTATTGAGAATCGAATAGTTGTTGCCCTTGTCTCCCGGACCCTCGACGGATAAATCCTCAACGGTCAAGAGCGCACTTGTTGCAGACGGAGTCGAAGGCTCATGCCTTTGAACGTCGAGGGCCACAGGCTCGATCGTCGCTACCAGGTCTGTGGACATACGAGTGGACATGAGAAAGCGCACTGCGCTGCATCTCGCAAGTGCATTCTCATGATGGCCCTTATCAGAAGGCTACGAAACCCTCGGTGACTAATCCTCTAGTTACTCTTAGGAGCTAACCCTTGGACCGAGCTGCCGCGTCTGGGGGGATACCGCACCGCAATTACTATTGGAAACCTTAAGGGTCCTATAGGTCCCATCGCGGCATGCCGAATAGTCACGGTGGCCTTCGCTTCGGTACTGCCCTCGTTTGGGAGGGTTTAAACAAGGGCTCGATATGAGGAATTCGAGAAAGCCAACGAGGCGACGACCCAAGCCACGTTTGGGATTCAAAACTATAGAGATTTGCATTCGTCTTCTCTAACATCAATTGATATAGCGGTTAATCCAAGTTCTGCTGGAGAGAACTACACCTCCTCCCATTTTCTGTCGCCTAAAGATTGGCTCGAACCCCTCCGCCGACCTGCACCTGAGTACCATTCCTGTGCTGGTACCTGGGGGCCGCTAAATGTAGCGGATGTCCTATGGGCCAGTACAGTCCCAGTACGTACATTGGGTTCATCACGAAGGGCCGCAGTGACCTCGCTTTCCGCACAGTTGGCCCAACGGTAAAAACTTGGAGATCTCGATGAACAGAATCTTAAGGCTGCTGGTCCTCGCGGGATTAGCGCTTGGCGTATGTCCCTCAAAGGGCTCAGCCCAGAACGTCAGCAATTACATCCTTCAGTCACCCAACCTGGCTCAAGCTCAGGCTGCGTGCCAGACGTATGGGCTGACCATGGTGAGCACCTTGCACGCCCCGGACACCTATTTGGTGCAAGTGTCTTCTGCGCTGAGTCCCGACTATCTGGCGCAGGCGACCCAGGGTGACCCCAACGTTAAACACCTGCAGCAAAGCAACAAGTTTAATGTCCCGGAAAATCAGCTTCCTCCGGCGTACAATTCCGCCAACCTTCCAGCTACCGCTTATGCGACAGGCCCGCTGGCCAAGCTATATGGCCCGACGGCCTGGTTGGGTTACGTTGTACAACCCGCCGTGTATTCCACCAACGCGGTCACCGCTCTGGCATCCGGCACCGGACAGGGAATCGTTGCCGTCATTGACACTGGTATCGATCCGACCAACAGCGTTCTGGCCCCCGTCCTGGTTCCCGGATTTGACTTCACGCAAAACGTTGCGGGATCGGCGTCGGAAATGGGAGACGTTAACCAGTCCACCGCGCACATCCTGTTTCAATCGACTGCGCATATCTTGTTTGCGTACCAGACTGTACCCTTGACCGCCTCAACCACCGCGCTCTTGGATTCAGCGACGGCAAACTCTCTGGCTGGAACGACCATCCCCAACGACTTTGGACACGGCACCATGGTGGCTGGCCTGATTCACCTGGTAGCACCTACCGCTCCGATCATGCCTTTGAAGGCCTTCGCGGCCGACGGCACTGCCGACGAAGCCAACATCATTGCTGCGGTTTACTACGCTGCGGACCACGGAGCTGCGGTCATCAATATGAGCTTCGGTTTGCCACAGATCTCCGATGCCCTGATGAAGGCCATCAACTACGCTACCCGGAAAGGCGCTGTCTGCGTGGCTTCCGCGGGCAACGAATCACGCAATGCGCTGGTGTACCCGGCGGCTTTCGGCAACGTGATCGGCGTGGGTTCGGTGAACCAACAGAATCAGACCTCGGGGTTCAGCAACTATGGTGCGGACCTCGTGACCATTGCCGCCCCCGGCGAAGGGCTGATCACTACTTACCCAGGGAATCATTACGCGGCAGCGTGGGGCACTTCCTTCAGCGCGGCCATCGTGTCCGGTGGTGTAGATTTACTGATTGACGCCTCCAAGGACAACTTGACGGTCAACTCGAGGAAGCGGACTACGCCCGCGCCTTGAAACACGCCAACGCTTGCGTAACGGATGGTTCGATGGGCGCCGGTTGCCTGGATATGAACCAAGCCGTGAAGTTCATCCAATCGATGAACATGCAAACCTCTGGACCGGGCAATTCCGGCCACTAAACGAAATAGATCAAGCTGTAAGGGAGCCGCGAGTAACCCCCACGGCTCCCTTTTTGGTTTTGTAAGTCCAGCAAGCACAGGCGACATCCAGGCATTCACGCTCAGTGTTGGGTTCAAGCATCCCGGTCTTCAGTGCGTCGCCATCTTCTATTCACACACCAAAGCATAACGCGACGAAACATTCCAAATTATTGGACCTGCCACTCTCCGCTGTGCTTCGACCTCTTTATTCGCCGACTACTAGCACCTGCATGGAGCCCTCGACGACGGCGGGCCGAGGATGGGCGGTTGGGTTGCCCCCAAATTTCGCGGACGGAAGATAAGCCTTGTGGTTTACAGTGTCCAGGCCCATCGTCTTTGTTCCCGGAGGAGTATCGATATTTTGCACCACCGCGTACTTGCCCGAGGCGTCGACGTGAATGATGGAGAGTTTTCCGTCGCCGGCGGAGGCGAACAAGTTGCCGGTGCCCGGATCGAAGAACACGCCGTCACAATCGTCGCCGATCGCCACACTCTGGCGAACTTTTCCGGTTTTGCTGTCCACCACCATCAGCTTTCCGTCGCAGCTGGAAAATAACGTGTGGGTCTTATTGTCGATCGCCAGCCCGGAAGGGCCTTCGCAGCCGGCCATGGGCCACGTCGCCTTAAGCTTCTTGCTCGCGATATCGATTACGGCGATGGAATGCGTATCTTCCAGGTTAATAAAAACACTGCCGTCTTCATCGTAGGCAAAAAATTCAGGCTTGGCATTCAGCGGAATCGTGGCCACCACTTGCTTGCTGCTCGCGTCAATAACAGACGTCGATTTACTCTTTCCGTTTTGCACGAACACCAGGTGACTGCCCGGGTGATACAAAATTGAGTCCGGATTCTCCCCGGTGGCGATGGTGGACTGCACCTTCATGGTCTTTAAATCGAAGACCGCGACCTTCGCTGCTTTCCCCTCGCTGATGAATCCCACACCTAAATCCGGGGCCACCGCGACACCATGCACCCCGGGCGTGTCCAAAATGTCTCCCACCACCGCCCCTGATTCGCTATCCATCACCGTCACGTGATCCGTTCGCGCGATGTATACGCGATGACCGTCAGGGTCTACGGTGACATAGTCCCACCGAGCCCCACCTTCCAGCGGCAACTTTTTTAATACCTTTAAATTGGTCGACTGCTGGGCGGCGCCGAGCGCGCTTGAGCCGAGCGCCGACGCGGCGACCATCATAATCCACAGCCAGTTGCGGTTTGAGCGATGCATTTTTCCGATCCTCGTTTCGGGCCGATTAGAGCGCTTCGCCCAACCAGCTATTATTTTTTTCACCATGGTCCATAACGAAGGAAGGCTAACAGGTAGGTGCCGAGTTGCCCACTAAAGACCGCGAAAATGAACGAAAATTAAGACTAAATTAGGAATTATCTGCGCGTCTTAACTCCCTGCGACGTGCTGATCAATGACTCTTTGTTGTTCATGCCAGAAATACTTACCGAAACAATTAAGGTGTAATTGTACTATTTCTGTACTGGGCCCCATCTTCGAGCGAAGGAATTGACATGACGCCCCCACTCAGAAAAACACGGTTCGCGTTGTTCGCGGTTTTTATAGCCCTCCTTTTTGCTAGCCGCCCTTCCCTTAACTCTCTAGCGCAGGAAAAACACTTTCCGCAGACCGCAGGCGTGGATGATTCCAAGATGGGTCCGTATCGGGCTTTAGCACAATTGACGTTTGCGGCGTCTCAAAAAGGCGACAACGTATTAGCCGCAAAGTTGGGGCGCATTTTGGAACGAACCTGGGATAAGGCGGAGGACTACGGCGGCGAGACCGCCTTGGGCAAGACCAATCATCCCCTTTTCGACGAAATAGATAAATCCATGGATCATTTTATCACCCCGCTGGTCACGCACCCGAATGCGGCCCCAGACACGGCAGCTGTAAAGGCGGCCTACAACGCCTATTTGGACAAGCTTAAGCAAGCAGATTGAATCGCTGCACACGTGCGTGGGCACCAGAAAAATATCAGGCTACGAATTCAGCAAACCCGCGCCACCCAGCGCGTCTTGACGCATCTCGCCCCGTGGGCACCGTGCCGTATCGCATCCATGACAAAAATATGGCTTAATTGGTCCGCAATGCTGGTATGGAGCGGATCTGAATGCCTTCCTTAGACTCAGCGCACGTCATCAATATTGGAGACCTTCGACGCATCGCCAAGAACCGGCTTCCGGCCGTGGTCTTCGATTATCTGGATGGCGGCGCCGAAGGGGAAGTCACGCTGCGGGAAAATTGCCGCATCTTTGACGACGTAACCTTTCGCCCCCGCCACGCAGTGTCCTTCGCAAATTGCGATTTGCGAACCAGCGTTCTGGATCACGAGCTTTCTCTGCCCGCCATGCTGGCTCCGGTGGGATACAGCCGGCTGATGCATCCCGGCGGTGAAGTGTCCGCAGCGCGCGCCGCAGGCAAGGCCGGCACAGGTTATACGCTCTCGACCATTTCTGGGCACAAATTGGAAGATGTTCGCGCCGCGACCGAGGGTCCAGTCTGGTACCAACTCTATCTCATGGGTGGGCGCGCTGCCGCGGAAGGTTCAATCGACCGCGCGCGCCGCGCTGGTTTTACTGCTCTAGTCATTACCATCGATACTCCCGTCAGCGGCGTTCGCGAGCGCGATCCACGTAACGGGATGAAAGAACTGCTCAACCCGGGCCTGTTTCAAAAGATTCCCTTCGCCGAACAATTTTTGACCCATCCGGGCTGGCTGCTTTCCTTCATGCGTGATGGCGGAGTTCCTCCGCTATACAACGTAGTGTTGCCAGGCAAGGGCCCCATGCCACTGACTGACATCGCCCAGGCATTGGCAGCCTCCACAGTCACTTGGGAAGACTTGACGTGGATCAGGCAGCACTGGAACGGGCCCATCGTCGTTAAAGGCGTCTGACCGGGGAGGATGGCCGCCGCGCGGTGGATGAAGGCGCCGCAGCCATCGTGGTTTCCAATCACGGCGGCCGCCAGCTCGATTGCGTTTCGCCTACGCTGCGCGCGCTGCCAGAGGTAGTTGCGGCCGTGAATGGCCGCACCGAGGTGTTGATGGATGGAGGCGTCCGCCGCGGCACCGACATCGTGAAAGCTATATGTCTGGGGGCTCGCGCCGTACTTTGCGGACGAGCTTACGCTTACGGACTTGCGGCGGCTGGCGAAGCGGGCGTTACGCGCGCCATTGAAATTTTGCGTGAGGACGTAAAGCGCACGTTGATCCTGCTCGGCTGCCCAAGCGTGTCGGCACTGGATTCATCCTACGTGCGAATGCCCTAAGGACTGGATGGCGCAGTCGGGTTAGCTTCCTGGTGATCTAAACGAGTTCACCGCGGTCACGCTACATGCCTTGCGAAACATCAGCGCACGAAAGTCAATCCGTGCGGTATGAATTGCGGAAAGATATAGGCGTACAGCATCACGATGACGCCGACGATGGCTGCCAGCGCCACGGAATGCCAAAACAAAAACCGAAAAATTGATCCTTCGTTGCCGACTTGATTCGTGGCCGCCGTCGCAATGAGAGATTGACTGCGCATCGATCATTTTGCCCATTACGCCGCCGGCGCTGTTCGTGGCGCACATCAAGATCGGACTCAAATTCAGCTGCTGGGCGGTGATGCGCTGCAACCCGCCAAACAACGCATTGGACGCCGTGTCGCTGCCCGTCAGCGCCACTCCCAGCCACCCGATATATGCGCTGAAAAAGGGGAACAACCAGCCTGTTCGCGTGAAAGCCAGCCCTAACACGGCATCCATTCCAGAATATCGCGTGACATATCCCAGCCCCAGCATGCAGCACCATGGCAATAATCGCGAATCGCAATCGATGAAGTGTGCGTCCCAAAATTTGAAAGATGCGTCCGGGTTTTAATCCCAGCAATAATCCAGCGAACAATCGCGGCAAGGAAGCAACCGGTGCCCGTCGCCGACAGCCAATTAAAATCGAACTTGGCATTTTCCGCTGTCGGCTTGCTGACCACCGGTTGCGCCCGAAACACCGCCTGATGAAGATACGGAACTGCCCACCCACCGGTCTTGTACGCCGGTGTCGTGGCTTTGCCCATCGCGGTTTTGATCTCGGTAATCCCCAGAGCAAAACAAACAGTGACAGTAGCGCGAAAGGCATCCACGCTCTTCGCCATTTGCGCCGGCGTATGAACCACCGCCACGTCCCCGCGCTTCAATTTCGCGGTGTCTTCTGCCCGTTCTTCTTCGAATCGACAAATGCGTTTGGGTTCCACACCCTCAGGAACAACAGCGTCGCCACAATCGATGCCGCGCCTGCTGCTATATCCACCAGGTTGCTGTCCACATGGTTGGACCAAAAATATTGCGACTCCGGCGAACGACAGTCCCGACCACTAGAATTGCCGGAAACACCTCAAATGTTTCGGCCCAACTCACAAACGTCCGCACCAGCCAGAAGGGCACAATGACCGCCGTCAATCGGCAGAATTCTTCCCACCATCGCGCTGAGGTCGGACTCCGGGAGGGAAGTCACCGCCGCCAATACATGCACCGGCGTGCCAATGGCTCCCCAAGCTACGGGCGCGGTATTGGCGATCAAATTCAGCACCGCCGCCTGAAAAGGCTTGAATCCCAAGCCGATCATGAACGCGCCGGCGATGGCCACCGGCGCCCCAAAACCCGCCGCGCCTTCTAAAAAAGCCCCAAAAGAAAAGGCCACCAGCAACACCTGCAAGCGGCGATCGGGGTGATGGCGGCGATGGACAATTTCATGATTTCAAATTGACCGGTGTCGACTGAAATATCGTAGAGAAAAACCGCAGCGATCACGATCCACACGATCTTTAGAAAGCCGAAAGCTCCGCCGTAGAGAAAGCTGGTCACCGCTAATCTTGTGGGCATACCAAAAATAGCAATAGCGATACAGGATGGCCGCGCCCGCTCCCGCCATGGCACACAGATGAGGCTGTACCTTGAAACCAGCAAGTAAGGTCAACAAAATGGCAATCGGCAGAGCGGCTATCAGGGTAGATAACCACCAGAGGCCCATAGGGTCGTATACCTGCGTCCAGGTCAAAGGAGGCCTCCAGAATAGCTATGGCGCAACTTTGGATATGCGCCACCCGGTGGGCAAATCATTGCCGATGGCGTCAATCCGCTTGTGAGATAATCCCGCCCGGTTTGCAAAGTCAAGCGGATTTTCTGATCGCCCGAATCAACTCATGCCCAATGCCAAGCTGAATTCAGAACAAATCACCGGCTTCTGGGCGGCGTGGGCAGGATGGACGCTGGACGGGATGGACTCATTTATTTACGCCTTGGTCTTGAGTCCTGCGCTCCTGGAGCTCCTTCCCAAATCCGGTATCGCCAGGACCCCTGAGAACGTCGGATTGGTGGGGTCACTGCTCTTTGCGATATTCCTCGTCGGCTGGGGACTCTCATTTATTTGGGGTCCCATCGCCGACCGGTTCGGGCGAACCCGGGTCTTGGCCGCCACCGTTCTGGCGTATGCGATTTTTACCGGAGCCGCGGCGCTGGCCACCAACATCTATCAGCTCGGACTTTTTCGTTTGCTTGCCGGCATTGGTATTGGCGGTGAGTGGGCGCTGGCAGGTACGTACGTCGCGGAGTCCTGGCCTGAAGAGCGCCGCAAAATGGGCGCCGGATACTTGCAAACGGGATATTACTTTGGTTTCTTCCTGGCAGCTGCGCTGAATTATACGGTCGGGGCCCGCTTCGGGTGGCGAGCTATGTTTCTGTGCGGACTGTCGCCGGTAATCGTCGCGTTTTTGATCACCGCGCGCGTCAAGGAACCGCAGCATTGGAAGAAAAAAAATAGCGCCGGTCAGCGGCGCCCGTGGGCGGAGATTTTTAGCGTCAGGTATCGCAGGCGAACCGTGGTGAATTCCGCTCTCCTCACCGTCGCTATCATTGGATTATGGGCCGGTTCTGTTTACGAGCCAACCGCGATCATAACCCTGGCGAAAAAGGCCGGCATGTCCCTGGCACAGGCCTCCAAAACCGCTTCGGTCGGAACTGTCATCCTTTCTATCGGCACTATTCTCGGATGCTTGGCGGCACCCGCTTTGGCGGAGCGTCTCGGACGGAAGAAAGCCCTGGCCATTTACTTCGCGGGAATGTGTGTGTGCATTGTTGCCAGTTTTGGCTGGGCTTTCTATCTGGAAAATGGCCTGCGAACTTTCATCGCCTCGTTGTTTTTTCTTGGTTTCTTTGGCGGGAACTTTGCCCTGTTCAGTCTCTGGCTCCCCGAGCAATATGAAACTTCCGTTCGCGCCACCGCTTTTTCTTTTGCCACTTCCTTCGGCCGTTTTATTGGCGCGGGTGTGAACTTTTTGATCGGTGCTATGGTTCGGCACGCTGGAACGATCGGCAAGCCAGTGGCCCTTACTGCGGTCGCCTTCGCTCTGGGACTTTTAATTATCCCCTTTGCGCGTGAGACCCGGGGCGACGCTTTGCCCGGATAGCACTGACAAAAAAGCGTTCGGATCGAACATGGTAAGAAAATTTTTTCTTCGCAGCTTACGGCCCACGCAGTTTAAGGAAATTATGCTCACGGAAGTCCGCGATCAGCGCAGCTATCATCCGCCGCAGAAGGGCCGCAGCTACGCCATCGCAGCTGGAATCCTGGGCTGGACCCTGGATGCCTTTGATTTCTTCGTTGTGGTTTTCATGATCGATATCCTGTCCTCCCATTTTCGGGTCGGTAAGCCATCGATCATTCTGAGTATCGGCGCTACGCTCGCGATGCGACCCGTGGGGGCGCTGCTGTTTGGAATGCTGGCGGACCGCTATGGCCGGCGAAAACCGCTGATGGCTGTTGTAGCCTACTTCTCGCTGATCGAAGTCCTGAGTGGTCTGGCTCCCAGCTATCCCATCTTCATCGTGTTGCGCTTGTTATACGGCATCGGTATGGGCGGTTTCTGGGGCGTCGGAGCATCGCTGACTCTTGAGAGCGCCCCAAGCCGGTGGCGCGGCTTGCTTTCCGGACTGTTGCAAGGCGGATATCCGCTTGGCTACCTGCTCGCGGCCATGGCGGCTCGCTTGATTCTCCCAGCGTGGGGCTGGCGCGCCATGTTTTGGGCGGGATTGCTCCCCGCGGTGATCACTCTGTTTGTCGCCTGGAAATCCTCAGAATCCGAAGCCTGGAAGCAGCATCAGGTTCCCAGTATGCGCGGCCTAATTCGCGTGCTGTGGGAACACCGCGGAAGCTTTGCGTACCTGGTCCTGACCCTCACGCTGATGATTTGCCTTTCGCACGGAACCCAGGATCTCTACCCGGACTTTTTGAAAACCGCGCATCATGTCTCGCCCAACGTAGTGGCGTACCTGGCCATGTTCTATAACGTCGGCGCTCTGCTGGGCACCATTTCGGTTGGTTCGATTTCGGAGCGCTTGGGACGGCGACTCAGTATCATCGGATCGCTCAGTATTTGCGCCCTGGTCATCCCCCTTTGGGCTTTCGGCCACTCCCTAACCGTTCTGGCTGCCGGCGCATTCTTGATGCAGGTCGGCGTACAAGGCGCGTGGGGCGTCATTCCCGCGCATTTGAACGAGCTATCTCCTGACGCGGTCCGCAGTCTGTTCCCTGGCTTCATTTATCAACTGGGAGTGCTTTTCGGTTCGCCAACCAACACGGTGGAATATGCCTTGCGAGACCGCGTGGGTTATCAGTGGGCGCTTACGATTTTTGAAGGCTGCACTATTTTGGCGTTGATGTTTGTTTTTGCACTGGGACCGGAGCGCAAGGGAAGGAGTTTTTTTCGAAGCGGTCCTGTGCCCAACGAGAACTCCTCGATCGTTTGAACCCAGATGTTGCTAGGTGTCGACCACCAGCGTTGTCACTGCCAATCGGGCATGTGCGCACGACCTAAAAAAAACTTAATCAAGGATTAAGCGCTTCAAGAAGTATTATTTTAATCTTGAAAACGTTGTTTCGTTGGGCACGATAGATGCCAAGCCAAGAGCAAAACGATTAACAAAATCGCGCTATCGTAGTCAGGTTATCGTCGGGCGGAGTTTATGAATTTTTTTTGTGCAAAAAGCGGAAAATTATCCGGGGCGGCACTGGGCCTAATCGTTTGCAGCGTCTCCGCGCACGCTCAAGCACTGCCGCCCGCAAAAACGACGCCGCCGACCGCCCCTGCCCCAGAGCAGCGGGTGCAGCAACCCTCCACCCCGGCGGCCCCCGCGCAGCGGACTCCAGCGCAACAACAACATGAGAAGCAGTCCTTGCCCGGAGCGCCTGCCGTTGCGCAGTCCCTGCCGGAAGGCGCTCCAACACCGAGTGGCGGGGAACCCCTGCGCTTAACTTTCCAGGCCGCTCTGGACCTGGCCAAGAAAAACAGCACGCAATTTCAGGCCGTGGTCACCAATTACAAATCCTTACGCGAAGATCGGGCGCAAGCGCGCGATCTGTTACTGCCATCGGTGAACTACAACAACTCCGCTATCTACACTCAGAGCAATGCCGCGGCGGCAGCCGCTGTCACCGGCGCTCCACCCGTGGTATTCATCGCCAACAACGCGCCGCACGAATACCTCAGTCAGGCCGACGTTCACGAGTCGATCGATGCCGCAGTACTCGCAAATTGGGGCAAATCTAGAGCCGCAACTGCGGTAGCGCGGGCTCAGGTGGAAGTAGCTATGCGCGGGCTCGTCGTCACCGTGGCCCAGAATTATTTCAAGGTAGGTGCCGCGGAACACAAACTCGAAACCGCGAAAAGGGCCGCCGGAGAGGGCGACCAATTTTTCAAGCTCACGCAAAGTCTGGAAAATGGCGGCGAAGTAGCCCACTCCGACGTCATCAAAGCGGAATTGCAAATGCAGGATCGCCGCCGACAACTGCAAGAAGCGCAACTGGGATTGCTGAATGCCAGGCTGGACCTGGCAGTTTTGATTTTCCCCAATTTTAACGAAAACTTCGTAGTCGCTGACGATTTGCACGCCGACGCACCCCTGCCAACCATTGAAGACATTCAGATTCGCGGCACCAAAGACAATCCCGACTTGCGCGCCGCCTTGGAAGTCGTCCGTCAATCGCGCTACGACGTGCTCGGCGCCCGTGCGGGCTATCTTCCTTCCATCGGCTTTGATTATTTTTACGGTATTGACGCCGCAAACTTTGGTGTGAACACCGCCGTCACCACGCCCACCGGGCAGCAGAAATTCCCCAATCTCGGCTACTCGGCGGTTGTCACCCTGAATATTCCCATCTGGAATTGGGGCTCCACACAAAGCAAAGTGCGGCAGGCGGAATTGCGGCGAGATCAGGCCAAGCGGGAATTGTCGTTTGCGCAGCGCAAATTGATTGCGGAAATTCAATCTCTTTACGCCGAGGCCAGTACCGCGCTAAGCGAGTTGGACGGGCTGCGCCGCTCCGGCGAATTAGCCGAAGAAAGTCTGCGCCTCACTACCCTGCGCTACAAAAATGGCGAAGCCACCGTACTCGAGGTGGTCGACGCACAGTCGACTTTTGCTAGCGCCAACTCTGCTTATCAAGACGGCGCGCTCCGCTACCGCGTGGCTTTGGCAAGTTTGCAAACTCTAACTGGTGTACCGACGACTCCATGAAAATGAAAATAGTCTGTAGCGTCCGTTGGCAATCCGCTGCTCTCCTGATGGCCGGGAGCGCCTTGTTAAGTGTGCTGCTGGCGGGATGCTCCAAAGCGGAAAAGGAAAAAGAGCCTGAAGTCAGCGTACAGGCGACACCCGCGGAGAAAAAAGATATTTCCCAGACGGTTACGGCAGATGCCGTGGTATTCCCCATACGACAAGCCTCCGTGGCTCCCAAAATTACTTCCACCATCAAGCAGTTTCTCGTGCAACGCGGCGCCAAGGTGAAGAAGGGCCAGTTGCTCGCGGTGCTTGAAAATGCCGACCTCTCCGCGGCCGCGGAATCGAGCCGCGGAGATTTCGAACAGGCTGAAGCTGCTTACACCACGACGGTTGGCTCCAGTATCCCGCAACAGATACAGAAAGCCGAGTTGGATGCCGCCTCGGCGAAGTCCGCCTTCGAAGCTCAGGAGAAAATTTACTCCAGCAGGAAAGAGCTTTTTCAACAGGGTGCGGTCCCCCGGCGCGAGTTGGACTCCGCCGAGGTCGCTTTGGTGGCCGCGCGCAGCGCTAACGAACAAGCCCAACGGCAGCTGGCTGACCTGCAGCGCATGGGTAAGCAGCAAGCACTCAAGGGTGCCGAGGGCCAGAAACTTTCGGCGCAGGGGAAATTTCTCGCGGCTGCGGCGCAGCTGAGTTACTCGAAAATCCGAAGTCCCATCGACGGCGTGGTGACCGATCGCCCGCTGTTCGTCGGAGATCTGGCAACCGCGAATCAGCCTCTGTTAACGGTAATGGATCTATCCAGACTGATCGCCAAAGGACACATTCCGCAATCCGCCGCCGCGCTTCTCCGAGTCGGCAACGCCGCAGAGATAAAAGTTCCCGGCATGGATGAGCCCGTCGAAGGAAAGGTCACTCTGGTGAGCCCGGCTCTCGATCCAGGCAGCACCACCATTGAAGTATGGGTGGAATCTCGCAAACCAAATCCGGCGCTGCGCCCGGGAATCACCGTCCAGCTGGCCATGACCGTGAAGACCGATAAGGACGCACTAGTCGTGCCGGCGGCTGCGGTGTTCAAAAATCCCGAAGGTGGCGCCGATTACGTTTTACTGGCTGGAACGGATAACAAAGCTCACCTGAAAACAGTTCGCCTGGGCATTCGCAGCGCCGATGAAGCGGAAATTGTCAGCGGCATCAAAGAGGGCGACCCGGTCATAACCTCCGGTGGCTACGCCGTGCCCGACGGCACAAAGATCACAGTTGCAAAACCGGAAGCTCCAGGGAAAGAAGGCGCGGCGTCTGACAAAACCGATGACGCCGACGCGGACAAGGACCCAAAAAAAGGCGCTGCGCCTAAAAACGACGGCAAGGAAAAGGAGTAGCCGCGCATGGATCCCCGCACATCTTCGCCGCGCGGCCAACGAGCGGCAAGCCCGGCGGACGCGCCGTGGTTTCGACGGCTCTCCCGGCCAATCTTATTTCTGATCGCCAGCCTTGCTCTCGTTGGCCTGTACTTCGCTTTCACTATTCCCGTTTCGGTTTTTCCCAACACGGATTTCCCCCGCATTGTTGTAGGCATTGACAACGGGGTTATGCCCATCGACCAGATGCTGGTCATCATCACCCGCCCGATCGAAGAAGCAGTGAACAGCGTCCCCGGACTGACCAAAGTCCAGTCCATCACCAGCCGCGGCTCGGCGGAAGTGGATTTATTTTTCGACTGGAACTCCGACATGGTGCTCACACTGCAGCGCGTTGATGCGGTTGTGGCGCGACTGCAGTCTGAGTTGCCGGCCACCGCTAAAGTCGAAACGCATCGCCTGACCTTTGCCACCTTCCCGATCATTGGTTACAGCCTTACCTCCGACAGCGTACCCCCCAATAAGCTTTGGGAAATCGCCACCTATGATTTGAAGCCGCGCATCAACCGCCTCGACGGCGTCGCTTCGGTGCTGGTACAGGGCGGTCGGGTGCCGGAATTCCAAATCATGCCCGATCCTGCGCGCCTGATTACTGTCGGGGTGACCGTTCCCGAAATTCTTGAAACCCTGCGGCGGACCAACCTCGTTGATTCTCCCGGGTTGCTTGAATACAACCACCAACTGGTGCTCGGGTTGATCAGCGGCCAGGTGCGCACTCCCGAAGAAATTGGCCAGATCGTGGTGAAGAATTCAGCTTCAGGAGTACCTATCCGCATCGGGGATATCGCCGCGATCTCGCCTTCCGTTGCGCCGGTGTACACCATCGTGACCGCTAACGGAAAGCCGGCCGTGCTGCTCAGCGTGAACCGCCAGCCGGACAGCAACACTCTGGACGTCGCCAACGAAGTACACCAACAGATTACGGAGCTCTCGCGTTCGCTCCCACCGGGAGTCCGACTCGAACCGTTCTACGATCAGTCCACCATCGTGCACGATTCGATCGCCAGCGTGCGTGACGCCGTTCTCCTCGGGTTGCTGCTTTCTTCCATCATTCTCGTTTTGTTCCTCCGCGACTGGGGAACCTCTCTCGTCGCCGGGTTAGTAATTCCTGCAACGATTCTGATTACCTTTATCGTTCTTAAAATCACCGGGCAAAGTTTTAACTTGATGACTCTTGGGGGGCTCGCCGCCGCTGTCGGCTTGGTGATCGACGATGCCATTGTGGTGCTTGAAAACATTGTTTTGCATCGCGACGCTGGGCAAGGCCGATTCCAAGCTATTAACAGCGCGCTGCATGAGTTGACGATCCCCCTCATCGGCTCAACTATCACGCCAATCGTCGTGTTCCTCCCCCTGATTTCCATCACCGGCGTCACCGGAAGTTTCTTCCGCGCTCTTGCTGTAACCATGACCGTCTCTCTTTTCACTTCGCTGCTTCTGGCCCTCACCTGGACTCCCACGCTGAGCCAATATTTGGTTCGCCGCAAGGATTCCGTGGCCCTCCCGCCAGTCGCCGCAGGCGGGCCGGAAACAGCTGCGGACAACACCGCGGCCCTTCTGGCCGCCGAAGAAGCCCACCTGTCTGGTTTTTTTGGCCGTATCGTAAATGTATATTCACGGGCCATGGAAACGGTGTTACGCCGCCCAATGCTTCTCATCGTCAGCTCCGTGGCCATCGTCGCGCTATCGGCGGTCTGCTACAAGTTGCTCGAGACCGGCCTTCTACCGGAGATGGACGAAGGCGGATTCATCCTCGACTACTACACCCCTCCTGGGAGTTCCCTCGAGGAATCCGATCGCATCTTACTGCGCATCGAAAAAATTCTTCGCTCCATCCCCGAGGTGGAAAACACCTCGAGAAGAACCGGTTTGCAGTTGGGCCTCGCCGCGGTAACTGAAGCCAACCGCGGAGATTTTACCGTCAGGCTCAAACGTGATCGCAAACGCGACATCGAAGAAATCATTTCGGATGTTCGCGGGCAAGTGGAAGAGACCGAACCCGAAGCTAAAGTGGAATTTGTGCAGGTACTGCAGGACATGATTGGCGATTTGACCAGTCAGCCCGAGCCCGTAGTCATCAAATTATTCTCTGAAGATGCCAAATTGCTTGAAGAAACTGCGCCCAAAGTTGCGGATGCCATCGCCAAAATCAGCGGCGTGGTGGACGTGCTGAACGGAATCGACAACACCGTCAGCGGACCGGCGGTAACCTACCAGGTGAACCCCAGCGTGGCAGCTCGTGCCGGTTTCACCCCCGAAGAAGTGGCCATGGACGCCTCTGCCATACTGGAAGGCGAGCCGGCCGCTCTTCCCGTAATTCTGAACGATCGCCCCTACACTCTCCGAGTGCGTTTTCCCGAAGCCAACCGAGCTTCGCTGGAACACCTGAGCAATACTCTGGTGGCCAGTTCGGCGGGACACACCGCGACTCTTGGTTCCCTGGCTACCGTTAAAGAAGAAGCTGGGCAAACGGAGATTCGGCGCGAAAATTTGCAGCGGCTCGTGGAAGTGACCGGGCGCTTTGAGGGAATTGGCCTGGGCTCAGGCATAGCGTCCGTCCAGAAGACCGTGGAAGGTCTGCATTTGCCGAATTCCATACGCGTCGAGTATGGCGGCACCTACGCAGAGCAGCAAAAATCATTTCGTGACTTGTCACTGGTTTTTTTCTTGGCACTGCTCCTGGTATTCGTCGTTTTGCTTTTTGAGTTTCGAACCTTTTCTGCGCCCGTAGCGATTCTGGCTTCCGCGCTACTTTCCACTTTTGGAGGATTTTTGGCGCTGTTGATTACCCGCACTACCTTCAACGTCGCGTCCTTCATGGGCATGATTATGGTCATCGGCATCGTGGCCAAGAACGGAATTCTGCTGTTGGACGCCGAGCATCACTTTCGTGAATTAGGATTCTCACCGCGGGATGCCATGCTTCAGTCTGGACGTCGCCGCCTCCGTCCCATCGTGATGACCGCCCTGGCCACGGTGGCCGGCATGCTGCCACTGGCCTTCGCCATAGGTGCCGGCTCGCAGATGTTGCAGCCTTTGGCTATTGCCGTGGTGGGTGGGATTTTAAGCTCCATGGTGCTGTCCCTCGTGTTTACGCCGGCAATCAATTATTACTTGCACACCAGGGACGCCGCCGAGCCAGCTGCTTTACCCATTCCGGCTCGTATTTCACCCGGTCTGCATTTACGGTAAGCCCACCGCCATCGGCGTTTGCCCACGTCTATAACGTATATCTATATAATGATTCTCAGCGAGTCGTCATGCGCATTTTATTAGTCGAAGACGAACGAAAAGTTGCCAGTTTCATTGCGCGCACACTGCGCGAAAACGCCTACGCTGTGGACGTGGCCGACACCGGCGAACGCGCCCTGGAACTTGGCAAAGACGTCGCCTACGACGCCATTCTTCTGGACGTGCGGCTGCCCGGCCTCAGCGGCATTGAAGTGTGTCGTGAATTGCGCCAGCGCGGGGTGGAAGCGCCCATCATGATGCTTACCGCCCGCACGCTTGTCGAACAACGCGTCGAAGGCTTGGACGCTGGTGCGGATGACTATCTCACCAAGCCGTTCGTTCTGGCGGAACTCCTCGCCCGGGTTCGTGCATTAGTTCGCCGCGGTTTTCACAAAGGAAACGCGCGCTTGAAATATGCCGATCTGGAACTGGACCGTCACCGCCGCCGCGCCACCCGTGGCAAGGAAATCATTCCGCTAACTTCCAAGGAGTTCGCTCTTCTGGAGCTTTTTCTTCTGCACGCGCCGGAGCTGGTCACCCGCACAGCCATAGTTGAGCATGTTTGGGATTATCATTTCGACAGTGAAACAAATCTTGTCGAGGTGTATATCAATCGCCTGCGACAGAAAATCGATGTAATCGGAGCTCCCAAACTGATCCACACCGTTCGGGGCGTAGGCTATCGTTTGGGGATGCCGGAATGATGAAAGCGGAAACACTTCGTTTCCGCATGATTATTTTGTTCTGTTCCGTTGTGGCCGGCTTGTTGGCGGTTTCCTATCTCGCCTTCTGGGCCCTTTTGGATCGCGAAGTTAACGCGCAGCTCAACAGACAACTCCAAGAGACGGCTGGACCCATCATCGCGGACTTAATTTCCGAACCCAATGCGGAGGATGTAAACAATCTCAATATCCCCGATGAGTATTTCGAAGTGTTGCAGCCCGACGGCGTCGTCCTGCAACGCTCCAGAAATCTTTCGGAACCGCTCTGGTTCAAATCCATCAGCCCGCGAACGAACCAGGCCATCTTTGGAAGTGGAAGTCTTTCCAAAGGCCACCATTTGCGAATCGCGCTCATTCCATTTCGCCAAGATAATCAGCCCAGGGTGCTGGCCGTAGCCATTCGCACTTCGCGATACGGTGGCACCCTGGAAAATTTCGGCAGCGTAGCGCTTCTGATATTTCCCCTCAGCCTGCTACTAACCGCTGCGATCTCCACCTTTTATGTGGGCAAGAGTCTGGCGCCCATTACCGCCCTTACTCACCATGCCGCATTGATGGCCAGGCGCGTGACCAGTCGCGACGGTTTTTGGACTCCTCTCCCGGTTTCTCCGCGCCGCGATGAGCTTAGCCTGCTGGCCGGCACGATCAATCAACTTCTGGAACGCGTAGATTCCTCTGTGCGTCCGTTGCGCCAATTTGTAACCGATGCCTCGCACGAATTGCGCACCCCGCTTTCTGTATTGCATGGCGAGACACAGTTGTTGCTTTCCAAGCCGCGCAGCGCGGACGAATATTGCAAGACTCTTCAAGGCTTCGACGAAGAGTTCAAGAAGCTGACCCATATCGTGGAAGGATTGTTCACGCTTTCGGTGGCGGACGCCGGACAGTTGCGCCTGACGCGCGAGCCACTATATCTGGACGAGGTATTGGAAGAAGCCTGCGCCTTGGTGAAATCGCGTGCGGACGCCAAGAACATTGCTTTGCTCCCGGAATTAAAGTCCGACGTTCCATACCAGGGCGATGAAGCGTTTTTGCGCCAACTGTTTTTGATCTTCCTGGACAATGCCATCAAGTATTCGCCCAGCAGCACGTCTATCAGGATTCGCCTGGAGCAGAATGATGGCAATATTCTGGTGCACTTCGATGATCAGGGCATAGGGATTACTGCCAAAGACTTACCGTTCATCTTTGAGAGGTTTTACCGCGCAGGCACTTCCAGCAATGGCGGTGCCCACCAAAGCGGCGGGTTAGGACTAGCAATTGCCAGTGCCATCGTCCAGGTTTTGGGTGGCTCCATCGCCTGCGAGAGCTCGCCGGGCAATGGGTCAAAGTTTGTCATCACTTTGCCTGTTACCCTTGTGCCTATTCCGGTTCCAGTTTAATTTTTTCCGCCGGAGCGAGCATTTTTGCTCGCAAGTCGGGCACGTTTTCCAATCTTTATTCGTTGACTGACTTAGACCTCACTCGCGCGAATGAGCGGAGTACTCGTCGTCAGTTACATGTTCCAGCCAAACCACCTCGGCGCCCTTATCGTCAGCTTCCTGAATGGCGAGATGCACCATGGTGTGGTTGGCTTCAGCGCCGTGCCAATGCTTTTCGCCCGCTTCAATCCACACTGAATCGCCTGGCCCAATCCGTTCCGGCGCCTTCCCGGCCAGTTGCACCACTCCCACTCCGGTCAACACATGCAAGGCTTGCCCCATCGGATGCGTGTGCCAGGCGGTTCGCGCGCGCGGTTCGAACGATACGCGATTCACTTTAAAATGCGCGGGCGCGCCGCTGGACACCACTTCATCGACCCACACCGTTCCGGTGAACCAGTCTTGCGGCCCTCGACGGCAGCCGCGCGCGGCATTTGTCGTAATTTTCATGGTTCGGCTCCCAACCTGCATTCATAGGCTAATACTTTGGACCACTTAGAAAGATGACGCCGGCCGAAAACCGCACAGCGGCTAAGACAGCCTCCCGGGGGTGAAAACTCGCCGTCATCTCCATGACATCGCGATAATATTCTTTTTGTTTCAACTCCGCAGCGGCCTGCTCGTCTAGGATGGCCGTAGCATCAGGATGCAGTTGCAGCGCGGAAGCGGTAACCGACGCCGTGATGGGACCTTCGATAGCGTTGGCCACCGCGTGGGCTTTCGCCGCACCGGTCGGCAAGCATCAACACGCGCTTGGTAGCAAGAATCGTCCCGATGCCCATCGTGATGGCGCAACGCGGCACCGTTTCCGAAGCGCCAAAAAATTTGCGGTTATCTTCCACCGTGGCCTTACCTAAAACTTTCAGACGCGTTCGCGAAGCAAAACTCGAAGTCGGCTCATTGAAACCGATGTGCCCGTTCCGCCCAATGCCCAGAAGCTGTAAATCGATGCCCCCAGCAAGCTGAATGTCTCTCTCGTACGAAGCGCAGTATTTTTCGTAATCGCCGGTTATGGTCCCGTCGGGAATATGCACGTTGCGCGGATCGACATTCACTCCGAGAAGAAATTCTCCAGCATGAAATAATGAAAGCTATGTGGATGCTCGGGCGAAATCCCCAGATATTCGTCCAGATTGAAAGTAATCACCCGAGAGAAATCCAGGCCTTCTTCGCTATGCAATCGCACCAACTCGCGGTAGACGCCCAGCATGGTACTGCCGGTCGCCAAACCCAGCTTCGTTCCTGGATTTTGCCGCACAGCGTTGGCCACTATGCGCGCGGCTTCGCGGCTGGTCTCGTCGTAGTCGGATTTCAGAACTACCAGCATTTGTTTTCAATCACCCGGTCAAACTAGCGGATTCGGCGTCCGACGCAACGTCTTCGCCATCAGCGTACTTGCCATTTCAACTTTTCTGAGCCATCCTCTGCTTCGCAGCCTCGATAGACTACAACATCTCAGCTGAAATTTGGGGATACGCCCGGAGCTAAAACGATTTAACTCTCTGATATCCGAGTTTCTGTTTGCTGAGACTGGCAACGGTTCTTTCTTTCGCAACACAGTAACTAGGGGACGACGAACCAAAGATGGCCCTCACCGCTACTGACTGGATTGTCATTGCCGCATACCTGCTGCTCAATCTGTTGATCAGCTTGTACTATCGCCGACGCTCCTCGGGAAGCACTGAGGAATTTTTCGTCTCCGGGCGCAACGTTTCGTGGTGGCTGGCCGGCACATCCATGGTGGCCACTACGTTTGCCGCCGACACTCCGCTGCTGGTCGCTGGCCTCGTGGCCAAAAACGGCATCTCAGGCAACTGGCTGTGGTGGTCGCAATGCCTCTGCGGCATGATGACTGTTTTTTTCTTTGCGCGTTATTGGCGTCGCGCTGAGATTCTCACCGACGTGGAATTTGTCGAGCTTCGCTATGAGGGCAAAGCCGCGGCCTTTCTGCGCGGTTTCCGCGCTATTTATCTCGGCGCCCTGATGAACTGCCTGATTCTCGGCTGGGTCATCAAAGCCATGATCAGCATCACCACCGTGCTTGCTGGGCGACGCCATTGCGGCCGGCCGCGTGCTGCAAATCGGAATTGGCGGCCACGAATTGTTTCATTACACACTGGGCGCTCCGGCGCACACCGCTTTGCTGATTTGCGTGCTGATTCTCGTTCCCTTCACTGGAATTTATACGTTCATCGGCGGCCTTTGGGGCGTGCTGGTCACTGACCTGTTCCAATTCATTTTAAAGATGACCATGATCGTCGTGCTCGCCTGGATCGCCGTGGCTAAAATCGGCGGCATGACCATGCTGAAAATTCAGCTTTCGCACGTCGACGCTATGCGTCAAGCCGAGCGGTCAAACCACTGGCTCCATTCTTTCGTTCTTCCCGTCCTTTCATCTGGGATGGACCACCGACGCCTTGTGGACGCTGCCGGTAATTACCTTTTGTCTGTATCTCGCAGTGCAGTGGTGGGCCAGTTGGTATCCGGGCGCCGAGCCTGGTGGTGGCGGCTATGTTGCGCAACGCATGTTCAGCGCGAAGGATGAAAAAAATTCTCTCGGCGCCACCTTGTGGTTCAACATCGCGCACTATGCCATGCGCTCCTGGCCCTGGATTCTCACCGGACTTGTAGCTGTCGCGGTGTATTCTCCGCACGGCGGCCTGCGTCCCAGCATGGAATTCGCCGCCGAGCCGGAAAAAGGTTACGTCATGGTCCTGCGCGATTTTCTTCCGCCCGCACTGCGCGGCCTGATGGTTGCCGCTTTCCTCGCCGCTTTCATGTCCACGGTAGGCACGCAGCTCAACTGGGGCACTTCGTACCTGATCAACGATCTGTACCGCCGCTTCCTGGTGCGCAAAGCCACCGACAAACACTACGTTTTCGTCAGCAAGCTTTTTATCGTCCTGCTGGTTATCCTCAGCGGGTACGCCGCCGCCAACATCACTTCCATTCAATCCGCGTGGCAATTACTGTTGGGTATGGGAGCGGGTACCGGCAGCGTACTGCTGCTGCGCTGGTATTGGTGGCGCATCAACGCGTGGAGCGAAATTTCCGCTATGGTCGCCGCTTTCGTCGTTTCCATCTCGTTGCAACGCGTGCATTTCACTGGCAACGATTCCGTGGTGTTCGCCAAAGCCGCTTTAATTACCACCATCTCGACGACCGTCGTCTGGCTGCTCACCACATTGCTTACTAAGCCGGAGTCTGACGAACGCCTGCTAAAATTTTATCGCCGCGTGCAACCCACCGTGCACGGCTGGAAGCGCATCGCGGCGCTCGCTCCGGACATCGATCCGGTGCGCGACCTCGGCGCTAACACCTTCGACTGGCTGATGGGCTGCGCGTTTGTTTATTGCGCCATGTTCGCCATCGGCAAACTTGTTTTCAGGAGTGGCTGCCAGGATTTGTGTTGCTGGCGTGCGCTGCGGCATCCGGCTATTTCATTTACTGGAGTTTATCGCGCCGCGGTTGGAAGACTTTCGCGGTGGATACGCCGGCCAGCGCTACGCCCAAGCCCGCACCTGCCCCGGGCGCCGATTAGATCCAGGTTCTTTCTCAAAATTTATTTTGTAAACTTGATCCCGCATTGGATGCCGCGGGCGTTTCTCTAGTTTTTTCAGCGGCGCGGATGCACATCGGCGGGCACAATCAAACGATAGTGCAATGTTCAAAAAGACGGCCATCGCCGACGAGGCGTGCTGGAACGAACACCAGCCCGGAGTCTAACGGTCGCCAGGTCTCGTTTTGATGCGAACATATTCTTGAACACATAGCGACCCCCGCCCAGGACTAAGTTCCCATGCCCAGACTCCAGACCACGGAAGACCAACGCCTCGAAGATACCCGCACACGGAAAAAATATTGGAAGCGCTGGGGTCCCTATCTCTCCGAACGCCAGTGGGGAACCGTTCGTGAAGACTACAGCCCCGGCGGCACTGCCTGGGAATATTTCCCGCACGACCACGCCAGGTCGCGCGCTTATCGTTGGGGAGAAGACGGCATCGCGGCATTTCCGATCGCCACCAAATGATTTGCTTCGGACTCGCAATGTGGAACGGTCGCGATCCTATTTTGAAGGAACGTCTCTTCGGCCTCACCGGACACAAGGCAATCATGGCGAAGACGTAAAGGAATATTATTTCTACCTCGATTCCACTCCCACGCACACCTACATGCGCATGCTGTACAAGTATCCGCAGGTCGAATTTCCCTATGGGGCAATTGGTTGCCGAAAATGCCCGCCGTGGACGTGCGGATGCCGAATTTGAGCTTATGGACACTGGCGTCGTTCGCCGAGAATCGCTATTTCGATATTTTCGTCGAGTATGCCAAAGCCGACGTCGAAGACATTCTCATCAAAATCACCGCCATCAATCGCGGTCCCGACGCCGCCGCGCTGCATCTGTTGCCCTCGCTGTGGTTTCGCAACACGTGGTCCTGGGGCCGCGATGCGCGCCGCCCAATCAATGCGTAAAGCTGCCGGGCTCCCCAACTTTCATTGCGTCGAAGTCGAGCATTGGCAATACGGTAAGCGCTGGCTCTTGTGCCAGGGCCAGCCGGAATTGCTCTTCACTGAAAATGAAACGAATTTCTCACGCCTCTTCAACGCCCAGAATCGCACCCCCTTATGTGAAAGACGCCTTCCACGAGTACCTGATCCGCAACAATCACGCCGCCGTGAATCCCGAACAAGTCGGGACCAAGATGGCCGCCTATTATCAGCTGATGCTTGCGCCCGGCGAAAGCTCCACCATCAAATTGCGCTTGACGGACCTGGAACCATTGGGCGGACTGGACAGTACTTCATCCGCCAGCGGCACCATCACTTCGCCGGCGCAGCCAAGATGCGGCGAGAACGTCCTGGCACCGACGATTTCTGCGACCGGTTTCGACCATCTTTTTGAACTACGCCAAAAAGAAGCCGACGACTTTTATGCCTCGCGCATACCCCAAGGAATTTCTGAGGATGCCCGCGCGGTGATGCGCCAGGCGCTTTCCGGCATGCTGTGGTCCAAGCAGTTTTACCATTACGACGTGCTGGCTTGGCTCACCGGCGATCCCGCCGGGCCCCCTCCTCCACCGGGCCGCGGCAGGGAAGAAATAAGGATTGGACTCACCTGTACAACGACGACATCATTTCCATGCCCGACAAATGGGAATATCCCTGGTACGCCGCGTGGGATTTGGCGTTTCACTGCGTTTCGCTGGCCCTTGTCGATCCCGATTTCGCCAAAGACCAATTAGTCTTGCTCCTGCGCGAGTGGTACATGAATCCCAACGGCCAGTTGCCCGCCTACGAGTGGGCTTTCGGGGACGTGAATCCCCCGGTGCATGCCTGGGCCGCCTGGCGTGTTTACAAAATTGAGCGACGCGTGCGCGGTGTGGCCGATCGCGGCTTCCTCGAAAAAGTGTTTCACAAGCTGTTACTGAATTTCACCTGGTGGGTTAATCGGAAAGATCCCGAGGGCTCCAACATTTTTCAGGGCGGCTTTCTGGGTCTGGACAACATCGGAGTTTTCGATCGTTCTGCACCGCTCCCCACCGGCGGCCATCTCAGAGCAATCCGACGGCACCAGTTGGATGGGCATGTATTGCCTCAACATGCTGGCCATCGCACTGGAGCTCGCCAAGGAAGACCCCGCCTACGAAGACATTGCCAGCAAATTTTTCGAGCATTTCGTGTATATCGCGCACGCCATGAACAATTTCGGTTCCGCGCGGCCTCTCCTTGTGGGACGACGAAGACGGTTTCTACTACGACGTATTGCACCTCCGAAAATGGGCAGGACTATTTCCTGAAAATCCGCTCCATGGTCGGCTTGATTCCGTTGTTCGCCGTCGAAACCTTGGAACCTGAAGCCATTGATCGTCTGCCTGGCTTCAAACGCCGGATGCAATGGTTCATCGACAATCATCCGGACGTACCCGATCACATCGATATGTCACAGAGTTCCGCCCGCGGGGTGCGGCTACTGCTTTCACTCGTCAGCAAAAAGAAGTTGCCCCGCGTCTTGTCGCGCATGTTGGATGAATCAGAGTTCCTATCCTCATTTGGCGTGCGCGCTCTTTCGCGCTTTCATAAAGACCACCCTTACGAATTGCGATTCGACGGCGTCGTGAACACTGTGAAGTACGAACCCGCCGAATCTGTAACCGGCCTTTTTGGAGGGAATTCCAATTGGCGCGGTCCTGTCTGGTTTCCTGTGAATTACCTTCTGGTTGAATCGCTGCAGAAATATCATCACTACTATGGCGAAGATTTTAAAATTGAATGCCCCACGCGCTCAAAGAATGAAGTCGATCTGTGGGAGGTCGCCGCCGAAATCTCCCGCCGGCTTACGCGCATCTTTCTGCGAGATGACCAAGGCCGCCGTGCGGTTTACGGCGACACGGAATTATTTCAGAGTGATCCGCAGTGGCGTGATCTGGTTCTGTTTTACGAGTATTTTCACGGCGACAACGGTGCTGGCCTCGGCGCCGGTCATCAAACTGGCTGGACCGGCTTGGTTGCCAAACTAATTCAACAGAGTGGGGAATAGGTCGCTAAAGATTCGCAAACGAACTAATCGTTACTTCTGAGTCTTGTACAGGCCAGAAAAACATGCCGCCGGCCAAAGTCAGTTTCTTGGGAGTCTGGTAAAGTTCGATCAGAATTTTCCCTGGCGCGCCTTTGTCATCATGCGTTCCCGGCACCAGAAAGAAATTAATCGTCGTGCCTCCGGCACCGGGGCGGGCTCGTCGGATAGATCGCTGAAATCTGGAAATCGGTCGCTGCAGAATGCGATGGTTCCGCGCTCCACATCCAGGCAGCTAATACTCCACTTGTTGAATTCCTTCGCCAAATTTCGCCAGATACCGCGCGATAGCTCCGCCCGGTCGGATCATTGCGTGGTGAAAACGTCCAATCGCACACTGCCCGCGAAATGCAGTTCAAATTCCTCGGCATCCTGATCCGGCGGCACTACGCGCCAGCGTCTGGCATCAGCCATTCGCATCGTGAATCCGTGCAAACGTTTCCCGCTGTACCGCGATACCGACAGTATCACGGAGTCGGCGCTCGCCAATCAGCATCGACAGTTCGAATCTTCGCACCACACCTGGCGCGGCGTCCGCGAGAGCTCGCCCTCGACGATAAATTTCACGCGGCCGCCGCCATCCGCATGATGAATCGGCCGGCAGAGAGTTCCTCGATCGCACGATGAATAGGTATTAGACATCTTGTTCGGCGTGAATCGTCGTCACGACTTGCCCGCCAATTTCGTAGCCACATCGTCGTCCGCTGTCCTCGGCGAGGCTCCGGCAACGGGCGGCGACATCAACGAAACTACCAACGCGATCAGCAAAATGCCGGCAACCGTCCCCAGCGATATAGTCACCGGAACATGCACCCACGGGTCGGCAATCATCTTTCCTCCAATGAACACCAACACAAACGAAAGGCCCACCGTCAAATAGCGCAACCGTCCTAGCGCTCCAGCCAGCAAAAAATACAGCGCGCGCAAACCCAGAATCGCAAAGACGTTGGAGGTGTACACGATGAATGCGTCGTGCGTAATGCCAAAAATCGCCGGAATGGAATCAACCGCCAGCGTAATATCGGTGATCTCCACCACCAGAACACCAAAAACAGCGGCGTGGCAAACAATTGCCATGTCAGCGTCACAAAAAAATGTTCTCCCCGTGATATTGCCGCGTCACTCGAAGATGCCTGCTGGCGAACTTGAAAAATCTTGTTCTTCTTCGGGATGCGTTTCCTCGCTCGCGCGACACCAGCATGTGGATTCCGGCGTACACCAGGAACGCGCCAAAAACGTACATGATCCACGCGAAGCGCTCCATCAGCGCCGCGCCCAGCGCGATCATGGTCCCGCGCATGATCAGCGCACCGAGCACGCCCCAAGCCAGCAAGCGGTGCTGCACCCGCTCGTCCACGTGAAACGCGCGGAAAATCACCAGAAACAAAAACAGGTTGTCGATGCTTAGAGCTTTTTCGATCAGATAGCCGGTGAAGAATTCCAGCGCAGGCTGGCGCCCCAGAAACCAAAACACTCCCACCCCAAACAGTACCGAAGCGTCACCAACACGCCGCTCCATAGCGGCCGCTTCTCGCAATCTGATTTTGTGCGGGCGGCGGTGAAATACACCCAGGTCCAGAGCCACCGCCACCAATACGAAAATGTTAAAGAGAATCCAGCGCGGCAGGGTGCCCATAGTTCGCGTCGGAGTTAGGTTCAGGGTGCTGGAGGCAGCGCGTGCGTCAGTGGCGTTTAGATTGGTCAATTCGATGCGCGTGGTCTCGTCCCGGTTGAATCGCCACTGGCACATCCCAGCGCACCCGCGTGTCTCCGGCATCGGCGTCCAGGTTCAGAGAGCTGATCCAGTAACTTCCAGGCGCCAATCCCGAAACGCCTGCGTGCCCATCCAGATCCGTATCCGCTTTCGCTACCAGATATTTCGTCTGCGCCACGTCGGGCGCCAGGTGCTGGATGTGTTTCTTGTGCTCGCTCTCAATTTTGGCCCATTTCCGTCTGCGGATTAACGCCGTCTAGTTCCAGTTCCATTCCGCTCATGGTTTCCGGCCGCGCGCGAATAAACTTGCGCAACGCGGTGTAATATTCCTGCTTTTGCTTTTCGTATTTCTCTGGATGATCGGTTTTGTCGGCATCATTATATTTTGGCTTGGGATTCCGTTGGTTACGCCCCCGCTGTTCGAACGCTGGTACGCCAGCAAAAATTCCGGCACCTGTAAAACGTCGTCCGCGGTGAGCGCCTTATCCAGCTCCGGCATGGTCAAATCAAGAATGTCGTGGCCCTTTAGCCATTCTTTCAGCTCCGGTGAAACTTTCAGATTCATCAATAAATTGGTCGCGCGGCGGCACCACGTCCTCGGCTTCTACTTCCTGGGAAACATCGGCGTAGCTCTTGCTCAAAATGTAAAAGGTGAATTGCCGTACCGGTTCCGGTCGCGCCGCGGTGGGAGTGATTCGCGCGCTAAGCTGCAAGGCTCCAGTGTTCGCGGCCGATTGCGCAAGAGACGTGCCCGCAAAACTGAGTCCGAAAATTGTCGCCGCGATTACGCTATTTCTCCATTTCATCTTCATCATGCGCAAATCGTAACAGATTGAAGCCACCACGGCGCGGAGAACATCTTTGAAGTTGCGCACCTGCAGGACGTTGCCCTAGAAAGATACAGGAGGAACGGCAGAAGGGAGAAGGCGAAGCGTAGGCTGCGGAGAACAGCTATCTAGTAAAGGTGGAACGTAACTTCGATCTGTACGCGGCAATTTACGGCTTTGCCGCCCGGTCCCAGCGCTGCTCGCATTTTCCAATTGCGCACTTGCGCCAGCGCCTTTTCTTCCAGGCCTAGTCCAGGGCCCTTGATCACTACGGGATTAATGACTCGGCCGTCCGCAGTTACGGTTACGTCCAGCAAAACCGTACCTTGATATTTTGCTTTGCGCGCCTCATCGGAATATTCCGGCTGCGGGCAATAAATGCACTGCGGCGAGCCAACACCGTTTACACCTGCGCGAAAAGCGCCGCCACCGGTGCCGGCCGTTTCGCCGGGCCCGAGACCCGCGCCGCCGCCGCTACCAATGCCGGTGCCGTTACCGGTTCCGATGCCCGCACCGCCGCCCGGTCCTCCGGAATTATTCACGGCCGCTGCCAGCGGGTCGCCCATATTCGTCAGTGGGGGATTCGCCACTTTCAAGTCTGGAGGACCAAGCAACGTCGGATCCATGGGCAGCCTGGGCGCAGGATTCTTAATCGTCGCCTGCGGAGGGGTGAATTGCGTATATGCGAATTTGGGCGCTCGGCCTTTCGTGGGAGGCGTAATTGCGCGCTCTCCACCTCCACCGCCGCCTCCAGCTTTCTTGGTTCCCGCCGGTAATTTGGAAATGTACGGGGAAATATCCAGCGGCGTCATGTCCATCTTGTTTTTGGCTTCCGTGGAGCTGGGGAGCACATGGGTGAACAACGGAATAACCAACAACGCAATGATGCCCACATGCAGACCGATGGAAATAATCTGGGTCCAGCCAAAATTTTCGTCCTTGGACCAAATCTCCTTGACCTTGACAGGTTTGCTGGTCCACTGCGCGGGAGCCTGCTTGGCCGGAAAAAATAGTTCCTTGATGCGATCGCCGAATCCCCCGAAGCCCGCGCCCCAGGCTACTTCCAGACGCCCGTCCGCCGGACCTTTAGGAACAGGCCCGGACTTAAAAAATGACTTCAGGTTATCGCCAAATCCTTCCCCGTAGCTCTCGGGCATCAGCGGGGATTGAAGGTCGCCGCGGATTTTTACGGGGCGTTCAGTCAAGAATTGCTTGAGGTTGGACCAGAATCCTTCAGTTACAAACTGACGTGGCGTTCCGAAGCGCGGTGCGGGCCCGGTTGCGGACATATTTAACGAGGAAGTTGCGCTGGTGTCATTGGGCCCCGTGGGCCGAGGCGGCGAAAGACTGATTATTTTATCTGGCACCGTCATCCCCCGGGTTTAGACGCAGCTATTTCCGATTCAGCGTGCCCAGTCCGGTATGATTCGCGATGGCTGAGAAAGGTTGCGCGAGTCACGCGGCTGACATCGGCTGCTATTCATTGTAACATACGGCTTTAACCAACTTTCCGATGATTCCCGCAGTGCTTCGCTGAGCTCCATTGTTGCGGTGCACAATGCGGGAGGAAAACAGAATTGCGCCGCTTTGGAATCGGGCCTTACTCGGTGCCTGGTTATTGCGCGGCGATTAAAAGGGGACTTCTTACTTCTCAGCTCATGCCTGAACCAATCGAACTCAAGAAAACACTGAATCTACCCAAGACCGATTTCCCCATGAAGGCCAGTTTACCGCTGAACGAACCCAAACAGCTCATCGCGTGGGAAGAAAATCATCTTTATGAGAAAATTCTTGAGACGCGTCAAGGAAAACCACTGTTCGTACTGCACGACGGTCCTCCCTACCCCACTGGCACCATTCACTTGGGCACCGGCCTCAACAAAATCCTCAAGGACATGATTGTGAAGTCCGAAAGCATGGGCGGACATTACGCTCCTTACGTCCCAGGCTGGGATTGCCACGGCTTACCCATTGAAACGCAGGTGGAAAAAGAATTGGGCGGTAAAGGAAAGGTCCCGGCGGCCGACTTTCGCAAACTCTGCCGCGAGTTTGCCACCCGCTACGTCGAGCAGCACAAGAAAGATTTCAAGCGCCTCGGCGTTTTTGGCCGTTGGAACGATCCATATCTGACGATGAACTACGGCTACGAAGCCACTATCGCCGGCGCCTTCCTCGACTTCATGGAAAAGGGCTACGTCTACCGCGGCCGCAAGCCAGTGTACTGGTGCCTTCATGACAGTACCGCGCTGGCCGAAGCGGAAGTTGAGTATGAAGATCACACTAGCCAATCGGTGTGGGTGAAATTCGCTTTTGCCGATGGCCAGAAGCCCGGTAACGACGTCAGCGCGGTGATCTGGACCACTACACCTTGGACGCTTCCTCATAACCGCGCGCTGGCTTTTCATCCCGACAACGAATATGCCGTGGTGGACACTGAGAAGGGCGCGCTGCTGCTCGCCGTCGACCGCGTCCCGGCGCTGCAGTCGGAATGTGACATCAAAGAAGCCCGCATTCGTGAAACCTTCAAAGGCCGTGTATTCGAGGGCTGCAAATTTCAACATCCCTTCTTACCCCTGCAAGTTCCTGGCGTTCTCGCCGATTACGTCACCCTCGATCAAGGTAGCGGCATCGTGCACACCGCTCCAGGTCACGGCGCTGACGACTTTTATACCGGACAAAAATATGGGCTGGAAACCTACGCTCCGCTTGACGATCGCGGCGTATATCTGGAAGGGCTTCCCGAGTACAAAGGCAAAAACGTTTTTGAAGCTAATCCCATCATCGTGAAACTCCTCCAGGATCGTGGCGCGTTGCTGGGCCATCACGAATACAAGCACACCTATCCGCACTGCTGGCGCTGCCACAACCCGGTAATCTTCCGCGCAACCGAGCAATGGTTCATAAAAATGGACCAGGCGGCCGGCGCCAACAAAAAATCCCTCCGCCAGGAAGCCCTCGACGAACTTCAGGCTGTGAAGTGGATTCCCAGCTGGGGCGAAGAACGCATGTTCGAAATGATCGAGAAGCGCCCGGACTGGTGCGTGTCGCGCCAGCGCTTCTGGGGCGTGCCCATCATCGTGTTTTATTGTGACGCCTGCGGCACTCGTCTCGAAGACTTTGCCGCGCTGCGCAACGTAGTCGAATGGTTCAAAAAAGAAGGCGCGGACGCCTGGTATCAGCATGCCCCGGAAGAGCTGTTGCCCGTAGGCACCAAGTGTTCGTGCGGCTCCACAAAATGGCGCAAAGAAAACGACATTCTCGACGTTTGGTTCGACTCCGGCTCTTCCAACCTCGCTGTTTTGCACGGCGCGGAATGGCCTGCGGATATTTATCTCGAAGGCCCCGATCAGTACCGCGGTTGGTTCCAAAGTTCGCTGCTGGTGGCCATTGGCATCCGCAACGCTGCGCCGTTTCGCGGCGTGGTCACTCACGGTTGGACCCTTGATGAGCAGGGTCGCCCAATGTCGAAATCGCTGGGCAACGTGGTGGAACCGGCCGAAATCTGCGAAAAATGGGGCGCCGACTTGCTGCGCCTGTGGGTGGCCTCGCAGGAATATCAGGCCGACGTAAAAATGAGCGAGCGGGTGATGACCCAGCTTAGCGAAGCCTACCGCAAAATCCGCAATACCTTTCGCTTCGCGCTTGGCAACCTGAACGATTTCGAACCATCGCAAGCTATCCCCAACGAACAGCTTGAAGAAATCGACCGCTGGATGCTGGACCGCACCGCCGAACTCTCCCGTAAGTGCCGAGACTGGTACGCCGGCTACGATTTTCATCGCGTATATCACGCCATTCACGACTATTGCGTCGTGGATCTCAGTTCGTTTTATTTTGATGTGTTGAAAGATCGGCTGTACACCAAGGCGCCTCGCAGCGCCTCGCGCCGTTCCGCGCAAACCGCGGTTTGGAAAATTACCAGCTCCCTCGTTCGCTTGTTAGCTCCCATCCTGGCATTCACTACGGAGGAGATTTGGAAAATGCTGCCCAGAGCTACGGAGGATTTGGGCAGTGTTCACCAGGCGGAGTTCGCGGTCGCGGAATCCCTGGTCAGCGGTATCACTCCGGAAGCCGCCGAAGAGTGGACCCGACTCGCGCAGGTGCGCTCCGCCGTGTTGATCGCCCTCGAACAAGCTCGGGCGGCCAAAACTATCGGTGGAGGCCTTGAAGCCAAAGTGCGGCTCAATGCTCGTGCGGAAGCCTTTCTTCTGCAGAAATTGCTTCTGGAACGCGTTGAAGTTTTGCCGGCGCTGTTCATCGTTTCACAAGTACAAGTGGAAGACGCCGCTCCGGAGGGCGCTGTCCCCAGCGAAGCCATTCAAGGTCTGTCTATCAAGATCGAACGAGCCGACGGCAAGAAATGCGAGCGCTGCTGGAACTATTCCACGCACGTCGGCGAAGACACCCGCTATCCCGCGGTTTGCGAACGCTGTTCCGCAGCTCTGCTGGAAATCGAGACTGCAGCTTAGAAATTGACTTTGACTTCCGCCGACAAAGCCGCGACTCGATACCGCTGCAGCTACGCAACCGAGGCGGCGTCGCTGAGGAGCACTCCAGACTCCCCACTCGGCTTGCGAGCAGTCCTGTAGTGGCCATTTTCGGCTCCGTTCCTGCGCGGCTCCGCTGGCTTTGGCTGACCTTTGTCGTCGTCCTTCTCGATCGCGCTACCAAAGCGTGGTTTGAGCTACGCACTATCGAAGGCTGGCGTCATGAGGTTGTGCACAATTTGATTTATTTGGTGCACAGCTCCAATCCCGGCATCGCCTTTAGTTTTTTCGCCGACTCTTCACCGCCATGGATGAAATCCATGCTGATCGCAGGCTCCATTGTCGTGGTGCTGGTTCTTACCTGGTTCCTGGTCAGTGGCAAAGCCGGCGGCCCAATGGCCTTCGCGGGTTTTGCTTTGCTCATCGCGGGCGCGACCGGAAATGTCACGGACCGCATTTTGCACGGCGCCGTCACTGATTTTTTGGAAGTGTGGATCGGCTCCTACCGCTGGCCAGCGTTCAACGTAGCTGATTCCGCGATCACCGTAGGCGCAGCGTTGGTCATCCTCGATACACTATTTGCCGCCAAAAGCGCTAAAGTCGCCTCGAGCGACGCGGAAAGAGCCGGCGACCGCGCGCCTTCTCGAAAACGCCGCTGAGTTTTTAGTCGATGAAACCGCTAAAGAAAAACGCGAAGAACCGAACGCCAAACGAAACACCAACGACAGATAGGTCTTCGGTCGTCCCGTATTCGCAAGCAGGCGAACTCCAACCGGAACCAAGCTCTTTCGACCGACCTGCCCTGGACGAAACATCGCTGGATGAGCTTTCTCGGGAAGATTCCTCGCTCATCAACTTTGACGTGGCACCCTCCGACGCCGGCGACCGCCTCGACCGCGTTGTCACTGCGCGTTGCCCGGAGTTAAGCCGCACCCGAGTTAAAGAATTGATCGACGACGGCCTTGTGCGGGTCGACGGCAAGCCATCCAAAGGTTCTCATCGCCTGCAGGGAGGAGAAAAAATAGCGGTAATCCCCAAACATCGACCTCCGATGCGCGCTCACGCCGAATCGATTCCGCTCGATGTTTTGTATGAAGACCCCGACATCATCGCCGTCAACAAGCCCGCGGGCATGACCGTGCACGCGGGCGCCGGCAACCCCACCGGCACCATGGTCAACGCGCTGCTTGGCCGGGGCCAGGCGCTTTCGCAAGGCGGCGACGCGCTGCGTCCCGGTATCGTCCATCGGCTCGATAAGGAAACTTCCGGCGTCATCCTTGTCGCAAAAACTGATTACGCTCATGCGCGGCTGGGCGAAGCCTTTCGCCAGCGTACGGTCAATAAAACATATATCGCCTTGGTGCAAGGTAACTTTGAGCATCTTAGTGGGCGCATCGAATTGCCCATCGGTCGCGATCCAGTGCGCCGCGTGCGCATGGCCGCCGAACAAAAATTCTCGCACGGCGCGAAAATCGCCAACTCCCGCGAAGCCCGCACCGACTGGCGCACCTTGCTGCCTATCAACGCCACCACCCTGCTCGAAGTTCAATTGCATACTGGGCGTACGCATCAGATCCGTGTGCATTTTTCCGCGCTAAAGCATCCCGTAGTGGGCGACACTCTCTATGGCGCGGCTTCGCAGCTCCACGTAGGCGACACTACTCTTCCTGCTCTGGGCCGCAATTTCCTGCATGCCGCCAAGATCGTTTTTTCTCATCCCCGCACTGGTGAACGCTTGGAGCTTCGCGCCCCGCTCCCGGTGGAGCTTCAAACTTACTTATATACGTTGGCGGCCGCCGCAGGGGGCCAGGCAGGAAAAATTGACGCTGCACTCGCTGGATACCTATAATCTTGGCCGATGCCACGCAAACCGTTTCTGAGTTCTGTCCTACTGACGCTTGCTACTCTGATCCTGCCGGTTCGCGACCGCGGCCAGCAGTCTCCCGATGCGGTTCCGGCGCCCCAACCGCAATCGCCCGCTGATCCGTCGCAGTCGCCGCCTCCGGGCCAGAATCCCACTGTGATCCCCATTCGCGTTAACTTGGTGGACATTCTCTTCACGGTTCTCGATCGCCGCAACAAACTCGTCCCCACGCTGGAAAAAAACGACTTCAAAATTTACGACGACAAGGCCCCTCAGGAGATACGCTATTTCAGCAAACAAACCGACCTCCCCTTACGCATTGGCATGCTGCTGGACACTTCCAATAGCATTCGTGACCGCCTGAAATTCGAGCAGGAAGCCTCCACCAATTTCCTTTTCAGCGTTTTGCGCCACAACAAAGACGAAGCTTTCGTCATGACTTTCGACGACGAGCCACAGGTGCTGCAGGGTTTCACCGGCGACACCGGCTCGTTGCGCGATGAAATCTTCAAAACCCGCGCGGGTGGCGGTACCGCCATCTACGACGCCATCTATTCAGCGTGCTTTAACGAATTGAGCCATCCGCCGCGGCCGCCGGGAGACCAACCCGACGTGGTGCGCCGAGTCATGATCGTAATAAGTGATGGTGACGACAACTTGTCCACTCATACCCGCGCCGAAGCCATTGAAATGGCCCAGCGTACCAGCGTGGTGATCTACACCATCAGCACCAGCACCCAGTGGATTGCATTGTCGCAAACCGATCCCAATAAGCTGGCCAATCGCAAGAATCACCTGACCGAAGGCGACCAGATTTTGCAGGATTTGGCGAACGACACGGGCGGACGCGCGTTCTTCCCATACCACGTGGACGATTTAGATCAATCATTTCAGGATATCGGCGACGAGCTGCGCAATCAATACTCTATCGCTTACAGTCCCACCAACTACGTCCTGGATGGCCGGTACCACAAGATTCGGATTGAGACCCCGGAACACAAGGGCTATCAGGTGCGGGCACGCCGCGGTTACTTTGCTAAGGCCAACGCCAATGGCGGCCGGCCGGCGTCCGGTGCGCCTCCCGCCGGTTCTTCGCGGTAGGCCGCTTCTCCCCTGGGAGCGTAGTAGCCCTTGCGAGCCAACACTTTCAGGTCATGGTTGGTGGTTTCCACCTTAATCTTACGGAATTTGCCATCGCGCGCGGCATTGCTGGGATAGTAGCCCAAAGTATATTGGCTGCGTAGTTCGTCGGAAATTTCGTCAAAAGCTTCCTTCAATTTCTTTTCAGAATTCACCGTGATGGTTCGTCCCCCGGTTTCGTCAGCGAGCCGCTTAGCTACCCCGCCGTTGCCTCCCCCGAAGCGTCGGTCCGCCACCAGCAAAACGTGAATCACGGAATCGGTGCGCTGCGCCGATTCAATGGCTTCTTCTATGCGCACTTTGCTGCCCTCATCCTGAGCGTCGGTCACAATCACAATGGCCTTGCGCCCCGCTTCGGTGTTCAATTTTTCGCCGCTGGCCAAGTAAATGGCGTCGTATAGCGCCGTCCCGGTCATCTGCTGGTTCCCGATGGGGCCAGGATTTCCCGCAATCATCCCTCCGCCAGGAGTATTAATGCGCGCTCGCCGCACCGCGCGATCCAGCAACGCGCGGTCGTCCGTAAAGTCGCACAACATATCTACGTCGGTGTCGAAGGACATCACCAGCGCCTCGTCGCCCTTGCGCAACACGCGATCCAGAAACGCGCTGCCCGCGCTCTGAATGGCGCCCAACATATCCTGCTCGCTGCCGGAGGTGTCCAGCAATAACGCCAGGGTAATCGGCAAACTTACTTCCTTGGAAAAAAATGAGATCTTCTGATCCTGGTTATCCTCCACCAGTTTGAAATCTTCCTTCTTAAGGTCACCAACGATGCGCTTGTTCTTGTCGCGGACCGTGGCAAAAACGTTCACCAGGTTTACTTGCGACCGGATCACCGGCCCTTGCCCGGCGGGTTCCTGGGGAATCGCTGGAACCGCTAAGGCCGCAACAGCACACCAAATCAACCCTGCTCGAACCAAATTACTCAAAGAACGCATGTATACTTTCCTTTGCAAGATTCGCTGCTGCTCGCCTCTGGCGGCCAACATGCATCTTCGATGCCGTTAATAGGTGGGATGGATGTGTCAGCCCCAGCACCTAGCGGCTAACCACCGGGAGAAAGTTTGGCTTGAGGCTTATGAAAAGTCCACGAAAAACCACTATTCTCGCCCCCATTCTGATTTTTCTCGCAAGCGTATTTGTCCCGTCTGCCGCTTTGTATGCGCAAGCTTCCAAACCTGACACCCCTGCGCCGACTCCTGACGCGCAACAGCAGCAGCCTCCTCCTCCGACCGATGCTCCCACTTCTGGGCAGGGCAGAATTGTATTTTCCGTGAACCAGGTAATCGTCCCGGTCACCGTGAAAGACAGTTCTGGGCGCCTGATCGCCGATTTGAGTAAAGACGAGTTTCGTATCTTCGAGGACAAAGTCGAGCAACGCATCGCTTACTTCAGCAATGAAGCGTTTCCGCTCTCGATGGTGGTATTGATCGACAACGACCTCAAGGTGAAAGATGCCGAGGAAGTTGCCGCCAGCCTGAAGGCCATCCTTGCGGGAATGAGCACCGCGGATGAAGCCTATATCTGCCGCTTCGATCAGTTTTTCCACGAAGGAAAGGGATTTTCAAAGGACCAGGACAAACTGCTTACCGAGTTAAAACGCACCGCGCTCGATACTGAACCTTCCGTGGCGCCGCCTTCCGCGGCCATGAACAATGGGCCGACCATCAACGGACACTCCGCCACCAGCGACGCTCCGCAAATTACCGCCGGACTGAACAACATCAAGGGCCAGTCCACCAAAGCACTGGACGATGCTGTCTACAGCGCGGCCCAGGTGTTGAAAGATCGCGGCCGCGAACGCCGCAAGATTATTTTCCTGATCTCCGATGGCCAGAACGGCCAGCGCAGCAATACCCATAATTATTCCTCAACCGTCAAGGAACTGCTGCGCTACGGCGTCTCCGTTTACAGCGTGGCAGTCAGCAGCGCTTATTTCGAACGCCGTTTCAGCCGCCTGGTGGATTACGCCCATGACACCGGCGGTGATGTTTATTTCGCCGCGAAGCGCAGCACCATGGAAGAGCTATATTCGCGTGTGACTGAAGAAGCGCGCAATCAATACACGTTGGCTTATTCGCCCACCGACACCAACCGAGCGACCGACTATCATTCCATCGAAGTGCGTGTGAAGCGTGAAGGGCTGACCGTGGATGCCCGCGAGGGATACTATTCCGGCGCCGCGCCGCACTGATTTATTCAGCGTTTGACCGTAGCTCTCCCTTCAATCCACACGTGGGCGCTTGCCGTGTGCGAAAATATTTCGCAAAATTCTTTTTTGTTGCTAGTGTGCACGGCGCATTTGTGAGACAACTATATCGGGCCGGGAATTTTACGGTCACCAAAGAAACACGGAGGCAATGGATGGCGACGAAGAAAAAGTCCGGATCAGCGAAGAAAAGCCCCAAAAAAGGCAAGTAACTTTCTACAAATTTACTGAAGAGAATGGGCGCGCGATCTCGCAGCGCCCTTTCTTTTTGCCTGAATGCAGCCCCGCCAAATTCGGAGCAACCGCTAGGAAGGCAATGACCCGCACAACGCTTCCTCGTGAGCGGGGCAAATCGGCCGGTATGCGCAATTGCGGCAGATGAATCCCGGACGCGGCGGAAACTGCGCGGCACGAATGTCTGCGGCTACTTCCTGAATTATTTTCTGCGCATCTTCCAGTTGCTTGGTGTCGCGGGTGGTCGCCTGCACCTGGTTATTTTGCAGGTAATGAAATACCAGCCGCGCAGGGTTCCATTCGAAAATCTCCCGCGCCGCAATAGCGTAAATGCTCAGTTGCAAATCGCGGCGGGCATCGATCTCTTTCTTTGGTCTGCCGGTCTTGTAGTCCACGATTTCCACATCGTTGCGTCCCAGCGCGTTCACTTGGTCGATCCTACCGGTGATGATGATGTTATTAGCCATCGGCAATTCGAACGGCTTTTCCTGTTCGAGAATTTCCGGTAGGCTCTCCAGCATGGCGGCGTGAAACACCTTCAGCTGCTCGATGCCATCTTTTTTGTATTCCTCTTCCTGGTAATCGTCTTCGAAGCCCGCGGATTTCCACTCCGTTTCAAAAATCTGCTGGACCTCTTCGAACGGCAGCTTGTTGCCCTTGCGCAATTCCGACAGGGTTCGGCGGATGGTGTCATGCACCACGCGGCCGAAGGTCATGGTGCCGCGCGGGCCTTCCGGCAGCGACCACAGGCGTCCAAATAAATATTGCTGCGGGCAGCGGCGGTAATTGTCGAGGGCCGAGGCGCTCAGTTTCAGCGAGCTCTGGAGCAGGCGGATGCAGGGTCTCAGCCCACTGGGCAATACGCGAAAAAATACGTGGCGGATCGATGGGAGTGGGGAAGAGCGATAAAACCGTTCCGGAATTATTCGCGGCTTGGTCCGTTTCTCGCGGCGGTAACTTTGGAGCAAGCTGCACGACGTTGCGGCGCTGCACCAGCGGGTCCATGACCAGGTCTTCCACGAAGGTAGGCACTTTGCCTTTTTTGTCCGTAAGGGTGGTGATGGTCAGCCGTTCGCGGGCCCGGGTCAGCGCCACGTAAAATAAGCGACGCTCTTCCTGAATATGGAATTGTTCGGCGGGAGCGCCTTCTTTCATCAGCTCGGCGGGGAATTCAAAAACCCGCGAACGCTCCGACGCCGGAAAGCATTTGTTGTTTAGGCGCAGCAAAAACACGTGCGCAAATTCCAGCCCCTTGGCTCCGTGAACGGTCATCAACTGCACAGCGTCCCCAGGCACGTCGTCTTCCAGGCTGACCGTGCCGCCGGCCTGCTCGAAGTAATCCAGGTATTCCAGAAATTCCGCCAGGCCCTTGGTGTCGCTTTTGGGTTCCCATTCCACAACGAACTCGGCCAGCCGCGTAACGTACTTGCGGTCCTGCAAGGCCGCGCGTTGGTGAACTTCCAGCCAGGAAACCACCTGGCGCAAAATCTCTCGAGCGCTGCGACGGTTGATCGTTTTTCGTTGCGAGACCACGAACGCCAGCAAGGCTCGCAGTGACTGCTGCGAGGAATCGAAAGCCAGTTCGGTTTGCGGAGCCTGCAAGATATCGATCAGGGCCGCACCGTGATTTTTGCGGGCCCGTTCGGTCAAGCGCAGCAGGTCGCGCGCTTCCAGGTTCCACGCCGGGGCCGCCAGCACCCGCGCGCAGGCTATGTCGTCGTAGGGAGTGGCGATGAGCCGCAGGTAGGCCAGCACATCGCGCACCAAAGGATGTTCCAGGATCGATAATCTGGTGATGACGAAAGGAATGCGCGCGCGCGAAAGTTCGCTCACCAGTTCATCGCGATGGGCGTGCTGGCGATACAGCACCGCGAAATCTTTCCAGCGATGTCCGGCACGGCGCAGCCGCTGCAGCTCGGAGGTAATCCAGCGAGACTCGTCTTCGGCGTTGGCAAGTTCCGCGATGCGAATCTTTTCGCCTTCGGGATTGCTGGTGGTCAACATCTTGGGAGGAAAGCGATCGCTGCGTTCATTCTGCCCAATGACGTGCGTGGCCACCCGCAAGATATTCGGCGTGGATCGATAATTTTCGGTCAGAGTGACGCGGTATCGGCTCGGGTCGTCTTCGTCCTTCAACCTGGCGAAGCGCTTTTCAAAAATGGCAAAGCTGGCGAAGGAAGCGCCACGGAAACGGTAAATCGCCTGATCGTTATCTCCGACTACAAAAATATTGCGCGGCTCGGCGCAAAGCAGATTCAGCAGCTCAATCTGGGCGATGTTGGTGTCCTGGAATTCGTCCACCAGGATGTACCGGTAGCGCTGCTGCAGCTTTTCGCGCGAGCGCTGCGTCCTGCCGCAACAACTCCACGGCTCCGGTTATCAGCGAACCAAAGGACACACGTTTTTTCTCGCGAAGCAGAGCTTCGCTGGCGCCATAAGCCCGCGCGATTTCCTGCTGCAATGCCGCTTGGTCGACGCGTTCGCGGTAGCTATCATCGTCCAGTTCCGCGCGCTCGGATTCCAGTTTGCTCGCGAGTCCATCCGCGTAGCGCTGGAAGTCTTCGCAGGAAACCAATTCGTCCTGGCAGCGGCTGAAGAAATCCACAAAATCGTTCAAGAACTGACCTGGGTCCGCCAGACGCCGATATTTTTCCAGCTTCAGTCGAGCCAGGTTGCGGCGCAGCAAAATCCAGTGATCGCATTTATCAAGAATCACTCGCTCGGGATCGAGCTCTACCACCAGAGCCTCGCAGAAGGCGTGAAAAGTTGCCAGAGTTACGTCTTTTCCGCGCTCGCCAACCGCTTTCACCACCCGCGCTTTCATTTCGCCCGCGGCTTTTTTTGTGAAGGTCAGGCCAAGGATGTTTTCTCCCGATAGGCTCGAATCGCTCTCCAGCAAATGGCGTATGCGCTCGGTAATTACGCGCGTTTTCCCAGTGCCTGCTCCAGCGATGACCAGCAGCGGACCTTGGCCGTGGGTGATGGCGCGTTTCTGCGCCTCGTTCAGATTCAATTGGGGGCCGGCAACCGCGGGTAAACCCATTTCGAAAAGTGTGGGCATGTCTTTCATAGCTTACTGGAACCCTAGGCGAAGAGGAAGCGAAGATAAGCTTTTGCTGGCAGGAGCCGTGAGCGCTTCTCGAGTCAACGTTGCGAGGTCTCCCTTGCAGCCACTTGGGCGTTGAAGTCACCGGATTTGTTTTTGGGAATCGTCAATGTGTGCCATTCATCTCCGGCAAAATATCGCGCGAGATAAACAATCTGGCCCACGTGATAGGAGTAATGCGCTATCTGGCGGTTGACGGCTTGCATCACCGAGTGCGGCTCGGCGCGGATTGTGACGGTTTTGCCGAGATCCGCTTCGGTAAGGTCGTCGAGAGCGTTGAAGAGATGCCTCCAGCCCGCCTCCCACAGCGCTGCTATTTCCGCGCGTGTAGCGGGCGCGGCTTCAAACTCGGTATCTCGCTGACGATCCGGTTTTTCGCCATCGGTGGTCAGGAAATTTGTCCAGCGTGAGCGCATATTTCCGGCCATATGCTTGACGATGATGGAGATCGAATTTGAGTCCGCGTCAAGCTCCGCACTTAACTTGTCGTCTGGACACTGCTTCATGGCGTTCTCCGCCAGTCGTTTGTAATGGCGGAACAAATCGATGGAATCTTTGAGATACGAGTCGCTGAACCGGTGAGCCATGCCGCGATTCTCCGGCTCGCGCTCCGAAAACGCAAGGTGCCTATGAAAATTGCTTGCCGCGTGCCCCTTCAGTACAATCTTTTTGCCGGCGTCCATAAAATACTACACGTCCCAGGAGCAAGATATGCCCATCAGTGAGCTGTTACTCACGGAATTCGATCAGGAAATGGCCAACACCCGCAAGACTCTGGAGCGCGTGCCCGGCGAAAAGTGGGACTGGAAACCTCATCCGAAATCGGGAACCCTCGGTTGGATGGCCTCGCACATCGCCACGCTGCCAAACTTCACAGTCGCCACTATCCAGACTGCTGAATTTGAAATAGAAGGTAGCCCGCGGGACAAAGTCGACAACGTTTCCGGTTTGTTGCCGATGTTTGACGCGCAAAGCAAAAAGGCACGCGCCGCGATTGCCGGAATTACCGACGAACAACTGCGGGAAATCTGGACGCTGAAGTGGAAAGGCAACGTAATCTTCGCGCTGCCCAAGTACAACGTGCTGCGCATAATGTGTTTTAACCACATGATTCATCACCGCGCGCAACTGACCACGTATTTGCGCGCACTGGACGTCCCGGTTCCGGCGTTGTACGGACCGAGCGCCGACGAACAGGGCTAAACTGCGTAGGTCTGGTAGCGGAGTGCCTCAAGGTTGTCGTTTCGCATGGAGAAGATTAGATGGAGACACCTGTAATTCTGAGCGCCGTTCGTACACCCGTGGGCAAATTCCAGGGCGGGTTATCGAGCTTTTCGGCTGTGGAACTGGGTGCCAAGGTGGTTGCGGAAGCGGCGCGCCGCGCCGGCCTGGACGCCAAACAAATTGACGAAGCCATTCTGGGCAACGTGGTGCAAGCAGGCTTGGGCCAGAATCCAGCGCGTCAGGCGGCACTACGGGGCGGGTGCGATCCGCGCGTTGCGGCGCTCACGATTAATAAAGTTTGCGGCTCGGGGTTGAAAGCCGTGGCGCTGGCTGCTCAGTCGGTGCAATTGGGCGAATCGGAAATACTGGTGGCTGGCGGCATGGAGTCCATGTCCAACTGCCCTTACCTGTTGCCTCAGGCGCGCACTGGCTACCGCATCGGCGACGGCAAGTTAGTAGATTCCATGATTCACGATGGCTTATGGGACGCGCACGAAGATTTTCACATGGGGATGACCGGGGAACTGGTGGCCGAAAAGTACGCGATCAGCCGCGAAGAGCAGGACCGCTTTGCATTGGAGAGCCACCAGAGGGCGGTCGCCGCCCGGAAATCGTGTTTTTTCGAAGCGCAGATCTTGCCTCTCGAAGTGGCGCAGAAAAAAGGCGCGGCGGTCACTATCAAATATGATGAGTCGCCGCGAGAAGAGACTTCGCTGGAAGCTCTGGCCAAGCTGAAGCCGGCATTCAAGAAGGATGGAACGGTCACCGCCGGGAACGCCCCCGGCACCAACGATGGGGCTGCCGCAGTGATTGTGACCAGCGAACGCCGTGCGCAGGCCTTGGGAAAGAAGCCCATGGCGCGCATCGTGGCCCAGGCGGTCAGCGGTGTGGAACCCAAGTGGGTAATGATGGCGCCGGTAGAAGCGGTTGAGAAGCTTTTGCGTAAAACTGGCTGGGACCGCGACAAAGATGTAGATCTAATTGAATTGAATGAAGCGTTCGCGGTGGCAGCCATTGCCGTTACGCGGCAACTGCGACTTAATCCCCAGAAAGTAAATGTGAATGGCGGCGCGGTAGCTCTCGGTCATCCGATTGGCGCTTCCGGAGCCCGCATTCTGGTCACGCTTTTGTATGAAATGCAGCGTCGAAACCTGAAGCGGGGAATCGCCGCGCTGTGTCTCGGCGGCGGGAACGCGGTGGCTTTGGCCTTGGAAATGATAGCTTAGACGTTAGATAATTGAGTCGTTATCAAATGTCGACGCGCTGACATGTGAAGTAAAACTTTAATAGGACAGGTAGCCTACTCAGCACGCTTGTGCGTACTGAACCTTGGAAAACGCAAGCAGAGCGCGGATTTTAGCAATTTGAGCTAAGCACCTACCGGTTAAGCGCCATGATTGTCTGGGGGTGGCGCGAGATGGCCTGGGGCCGACGGCAGAGCGCTCGACGATATAGGTGGTTTCAATTCGAACGCGCAGTAGGGACAAAATTTATCCAGCTCACCCACTTCGCGTTTACATTGCGGACAGCTGGGCCGCAAGTTGCATTGGCAGTTGGGGCAGTAATTGAATCGCGCGCCGACCGTGGCAGCGCACTGCGGGCAGTGATAGGGCAGCGGTTCGCGCATCAGAAAATAAACGATGAACCCCAGCCATCCGGTGCCAGGGGACAAGATGAATACCAGAATGGTCCACAGCGCGGCATTCATTTCTCGCCGCTTGGCGTCGCGATACACGTAACCCGACAGCAGAAGAAAGATGGATATGGGAATACTGGCGGCCAGAATGATGCCGGCCACGCACAGGCCGGAAAGTAAAGCGTTGGAGGGATAGGGCCAGAGAGTACCTTCCGGGCTGCTCATGGCGTGAAAGCCAAAATTGCCGATCAGCCCGCCGGCCTGGGCGGCAATAAAAAGGACGATGATTAACGCAAAAATCCATTTGGGAATGATGCGCAACTCGTCGCGAAACCGGGTGGTTTCCTTAGCGCGGCGGAAGCGGATGCGGCGCATTCTTTCGCTGAAGGAACTACTGCTTTGCATATCGGCCATAAGGGTCCTCTAATCTGTTGGCACAACTTCCTTACAAAACTGAACGCTGAAACGCTACTGATGACCCTGTAGCCAGTAGGCTTCGCCGCGGTGTCTCTCGTGTTGGGAAAGCAGCACCACCGAGGCCACCAGGGCGGGCACAATCCACCACATGGCGAAGGCGGATTCCCAAACAATTTTCGGGGCATGGAAATATTCACCGAGCCAGGCAAACAGGCGCCATACCAGCGGGGCGCTGGCTACGCCACCGGCCCAGGAAACAACCGCGGCGATCCACAGAGCGCGGCGCTGCGGTTCGCGAGTGCGCAACTGGCGAGCGCGCAAACTCACACGGAATTGCGTGCGTTCGGCCAGTCCGGCGGGCAAGGCGATGGGCATGGTGCGTAAGGCGCGCAGAGCAGCGGAAGTGGCTTGCGCCAGATTTGCGCACTCGACGCATTCGTGCACATGGATGGCGAGCCAAGCGCTGTCGGAATCAGAAATACTTTCGATGCGCTCCTGGGCGATCAACTGTTGCGCTCGTCGGTGAATATTTTCGGTCATGACACTCCCGGTTGCAGTGCGCTGCGCAAAAACGCAAGCCCGCGATATAACCGCGACTTCACGGTAGACGCCGGGGCATCTAAAACCGCGGCGATTTCGTCGAGCTGCATCTCTTCCTGAAAGCGCAGCAACAAAACTTCGCGATAAACGGCGGGAATCTGGTCGATAGCGCCTTGCACCTGGGCGTCCTGCTCTGAACTCAATAGGGACTGCAGCGCCGAGGCAGCCTGGGTATCGGGCAACTGCATCGGGTGGGCTTGCTCGGGGTCGGTAAGGGCATCGAGGCTTTGCAATTTGCGCTGCCGTTGCCAGTCGATCACCAGGTTGCGGGCGATGGTGAAGAGCCAGCCCTCGAAGCGGGATTTGCCGTCGTACTGATGACCGCGCTCCAGGACGCGGATCCAGGTTTCCTGAAAAAAATCTTCCGCGCGGGTGCGGTCGCCGGTGATGTACACCAGATAGCGAAACAAACGGAATTGATATTGCGCGATGAGCTGGTCCAACAGTTGGGGATCGCGACGCTGCAGACCGCGGGCCAGTTCCTTGTTTTCATCGTTCATCACGGAGGAGAATTTGCAGTTCGCCAAGGCCGCGGCGCCGGCGTCCATGGCGCTGAAAATAACGGTGCCACTGCTTTGCTGCCCAGCGGTCAGAAATAAGAACGTGGCGCTCATTGTATAGAGGTATACGCGGTGGGGTACGCAAAAGACGCATGATCGGGAGAGGCGCTTTGCTTTGTTGTATTTAGAGCTTCCGGCCGTGACGGCGCCGCAGTGGGCTGCTATAGTAAACTCCCTTGGCGACCGGCGATACCGGCCGGTCATGAACCCGCGACATACTGACCGCTTTCAGTGAGGAATGCATGCCTGAATTTTCCGATGAAGGTTCTTTCGTAATTCTGTGGGCGGGCGAAAATCCCTCCGTGCACGTTAATCTGCTGGATAAACTGGAGTCCAGCGGAATCGCTTACAACGACAAAGATCTGGGCGACGATAGTGTCGCGCCAACTGCCGATCCTTTACCGATCGACTGGAAGCCGCGGTTTGGATTCGAGGTTACGGTGTTATCGACGGACTATCCCGCAGCCAAAGAACTTCTCGAAAGCCTACTCAACAGCGAACCGGAGAATCTGGAGATCCCCTCGCAACCCGAAGTGGTCGACCCGTCCAGTTTAGCTTCGCCGGACAACGATGCTCCCGCGAATTTAGCCGTGTGGCAGGGGAGCTGATGAAAAGATGGCGGAATTTCTGACGCAGCGCACTAAGCGAAAATAATCTCGTCGCGCGGCTTGCCGCGGAAGCAGGCGGCACGGTGATTTATGTTGCCGCAGGAAACGAGGCGCGCGCCCGGGAAATCGTGCGCGAAGTCACACAAGGCGCGCCGCCGGCTTAGCGCATGGGCGCAGACAACATCAAGGACCGTTGCAGTTCTCGGTGCCGGCACCATGGGAAACGGTATCGCGCACGTGTTTGCGCGCTCCGGCTACAAGGTGATTCTTCGGGACGTGGAGCAGCGCTTCGTAGATCGCGGCATGGAGACCATCGCGCAAAATCTCTCGCGCGAAGTCAAGAAAGGCAAACTAACTGAGGAAGAGCGCACCGCCACCCTGGAACGGCTGCTGCCGGTGACCGATATTGCCAACATTGCGGCGGCGGATTTCCTGGTGGAAGCGGTTCCGGAGAAAATGGAAATCAAACGAGCGGTGCTGGGGGACGCCGACCGGCTCTTGCGCGACGACGTGATCATCGCCAGCAACACCTCTTCCATCTCGATGACCACGCTGGCGGCGCTGACCAAACGCCCGGAACGCTTTGTGGGCATGCATTTCATGAATCCCGTGCCGCTGATGGTGCTGGTGGAAGTGATCCGGGCGTTGCAGACCAGCGAGACGACTTTTTCAACCACCATGCAACTGGCCGAAAAATTGGGGAAGAAACCGGTGGCCGTCAACGATGCGCCGGGATTTGTGTCCAACCGGGTGTTGATGCCGCTGATCAATGAAGCGGCTTATTGCGTCATGGAAGGCGTTGCCACGCCGGAAGCTGTGGACGCGGTGATGAAGACGGGGATGAATCATCCCATGGGGCCGCTGGAACTGGCGGACTTTATCGGCTTGGACGTGTGCGTGGATATTTTGCAGGTATTGCAGGAAGGGCTGGGAGATCCGAAATACCGAGCCTGCCCGCTGCTGAAGAAGTATGTGTCGGCGGGGTGGCTGGGGCGAAAAAGCAGGCGAGGATTTTATAAGTACGGGGAGGGGAATGAGGGGCGCGGCGGGAACCCAAAATAGTATTTGCTTTTTCTTCGCCCTGATGTTATTTTCCCCTCAGAGTTTTTCAACAGGTCGCTTTTTTTGCACCCTTTGACGTGTACAGCCGGACCAATCGCCGTGAGAGACTCGAACAGGAGTGGAATCGCAAACTGGTCGCGGCTAAGTTTCCGATTTTAGGATCGACCAAGTCGTAGAAGATTTGCGCGACCAGAAGATAGAATAAGTACTTTTAATTTATATAACTACATGGTAATATCAGTTTCCTTTGAGCCGCACTGGGAATCATTCGCTAGAAAATCTACTTTCCTCCACTGAGGTGCAGCATGGCAGACGATAGATCCAAATTGCTGGAAGCGGCGATATTGCAGATCGAGAAGTCGTATGGCAAAGGCTCCATCATGCGGCTGGGCAGCCGGGATGTATTGGTGCCGGTTAGCGTGATTCCCAGCGGCTGCTTGTCGATCGATGCCGCGCTGGGTGTTGGGGGCTTTCCACGCGGACGGGTGATTGAAATATATGGGCCGGAATCTGGCGGCAAAACGACGATGACTCTACACGTCATCGCCGAAGCGCAGAAGCTTGGCGGGCAGGCGGCGTTCATCGATGCGGAGCACGCGCTGGACCCCGTGTATGCGCGGAAGCTGGGCGTGGATGTGGACAATTTGTTGGTGTCGCAGCCCGACAACGGCGAACAAGCGTTGGAGATTGCCGAGGCCCTGATACGTTCTGGCGGTGTCGACGTGGTGGTGGTGGACTCCGTGGCCGCGTTGGTGCCCAAGGCAGAGTTGGAAGGGGAAATGGGCGATCCGCAGATGGGTTTGCAAGCGCGGCTGATGTCTCAGGCCTTGCGCAAGCTGACGGCTATAGTCTCCAAATCGCGCACCTGTCTGATTTTCATTAACCAGATTCGCGAAAAAATTGGGGTGATGTTCGGCAACCCCGAAACTACTACCGGCGGTCGCGCTTTGAAGTTCTACGCTTCCATGCGCGTGGATATTCGGCGTATACAAGCCATTAAGGATGGCGACAAGGTGGTGGGGTCGCGTACGCGCGCGAAGATCGTCAAGAATAAGGTGGCCGCGCCATTTCGTGAGGCGGAATTTGACATCGTTTACGGCGAGGGAATATCGCGCGAAGGGGATTTGATCGATCTGGGCGTGGACCGCGGCATCTTGGAAAAAAGTGGAACGTGGATCAGTTTTGGCACCGAGCGCATGGGACAGGGCCGCGAGAACGCTCGCACGTTCTTGAAGGAAAATAAGGATGTCCGAGACAAACTGGAGCTGGCGCTGCGCAAGAAGATGGAGATACCGATTCCCGGCGCGGCTTCCAACGGCGCGAGTGGCGCGGCGAATGGCCACACTCCAAATGCGGCAGCGGACAAAAATGCGCCGCAGGATAAAAACGCCCAGCCGGATAAGCCACCGGTTAAAGCGGTGGCGGCTGCCGCGGGTGCGGACGCTTCCCGAGGCCGGCCCACACGATAGGAGCGCGCAATACGCTGCGTATGAACTGACCGTGCCCTCTCAGCCTTAACGGGAGGGCATTTTTTTTGGACATGCTGGTAAGCTGTTGAGCATGGCCTCGCACAATGAAATCGTTCGCGAGTCGTTTACGACGCAGGCGCTGGCTTTCGCGTCGAATCCCTGGATTTCCGACGAACAACGCATCGAGCGGTTGGTGGCCGCCGCCCATTTGACCGGCACGGAACGTGTACTGGACATCGCCTGCGGGCCAGGCTATATCGCCGAGGCGTTTGCAAAGCATGCTCGCGAGGTTGTGGGCCTGGACTTGACGGAAGCTATGCTGGCCATCGCAAGAGAACGAACCGAACTGCACGGCGTCAAGAATATTTCGTTTCGGGCGGGCGACGCTCAGAACCTTCCGTTTGAGGACGATCAGATCGACCTGGTAGTTTGCCGCCTAGCTTTGCATCACGTGCAAGACCCGGCCAAGGCGGTACGCGAAATGGCGCGCGTCTGCCGAGGCGGCGGCAATATTATGGTGGAAGACATTTTCGCGAGTGAACATCCGCAGCGCGCCGCTTACCAAGACCGGTGGGAAATTCTGCGAGATCCATCGCATGTGCGGGCGTTGCCCCTTAGTGAATTACTGCGTCACTTCAGCAATGCTGGAATGGAAATTGAAATGGTAGTGACTGCGAAAGATTTGCAGCCTGAAGTGGATCGATGGCTATCGACCACCAAAGTGCCGCTGGATAGGGCTGATGAAATTCGACGCCTGCTGGAAGACGATTTAGAGCGCGATTTAAGCGGAACGCGTCCCTTTCGCGATGAATCGGGTAGGCTTTTTTTTCACGCCCGCACGGCAATCCTTTCCGGCCGCAAGGCCGGGACCTGACCTTCGGGGCAGCCTGTACAAAGCAAAGCACATACGCTGGTACTAACCCCTGCAGGCTATTGCAGCACGGAGCGATTCACCCTAGTATCGTCTCAAGTTGAGAGCTATGTCGGGGCGGAGAGTCTTACCGAGCCGACATGTGGGTCGCAAGCCGCATCTGATGTATCTGATAGAGATACGAGGATCGATGGCCCTGGAAATGCTCCCGCGATTGGTAGTTGACCGATGCGATGGCTTAGATGAGAATCAACGCCCGCAACCCCGCAACAGAAGATTAGTTGAGGTGACGTAGTGAGGGAATTAGCAAAAGCAACGGTTGCAACTGTGCTCGCAGCGCTTTGCGCTTTTCCAGCGCCCGCAGCTCCAAGAGCGTTAAAACCTGCGACACGAACACGCAAGGCGCCAGCCCGCTATCACGCAGGCGGCGTACCGACTTTTGCGGATTCCTCCAGCGCGGATGTCACCACTTTTGACGATCCGGTTGTTCGTCAAGCTGCTGTAGAAGGATTAGGACGTTATAACGGTTCAGTGGTGGCCGTGGATCCCAATACTGGCCGAATCCTTACGGTTGTGAATCAAAAAATTGCTTTCGGAGAAGGTTACATTCCTTGCTCCACGATTAAGCCCACAATCGCGCTGGCGGCGCTAGAAGAAAACGTCATTAACCGCGACACCATGTTGAAAGTGGGGCGCCGCAAATACATGAATTTGACGGAAGCGATGGCGCACTCCAACAATGAATTTTTTGAGCAACTGGGCCTGCGTATGGGCTTTGACACCGTCTCCAAATACGCGCGGCTGTTAGGATTGGGCGAACTTTCCGGTTACAACCTGCCAGAAGAGCACCCCGGAGCGTTCCCGATGGAACCGCCGGCGCACGGCGGAGTCGCGCGTATGTCGAGCTTCGGCGAAGGCATTCAGATGACGCCATTTCAGCTGGTTTCTCTGGCGGCAGCATTTGCCAATGGCGGAACGCTCTATTACTTGCAGTATCCACGCAGCGCCGATGAACAACTGGCTTTTGCTCCTCGAGTAAAGCGCGAACTCAACATCGCGCAGATCTTGCCGGAACTTCGCGAGGGCATGCTGGCTGCGGTCCTGTATGGGACCGGGAAATCCAGCTTCGATCATGGGGGGGATGAAACCCCTCTAGGCAAAACCGGTACCTGCGACGATCACATCAATCCTTCGCGCATCGGATGGTTTGTAACTTACGCGGATGGCGCACACCCGAAAATCGCACTGGCGGTGCTGTTGCGTGGAAATACTCGTAAGGTGAAGGGTCCCACAGCGGCGACCGTGGCGGGCAACATCTATCGGCGCCTGCGCGAACAGAACTATTTCGGCGCCGTTACGGCGTCCACGGTTGCGGGGTTGAAGTCCGGTCAATAAAGAGTACGTTGCGCAATCCCTTAGAAATGATTTAGGTATTAATTGGGCTCAACGAGTTTTGTCGTAAAGTTCGTTGAGCTTGTTCATCTGTTTGCGTTAAGCTGCGGGCCGTGTACCTATCCAGCGGTTGGTCCGAAATCCAAAACATCCCACTCGGAAGCGCGTCTAAAGCGATATGGTAAGCCGACGCCTGCTGATCGTGTTGTTATTGGTTGCTGCGGTCGCAGGGGCGTGCAGTTTTTACGTCGTGCGCCTACGACATGAGGCGGAGCTCGCATCCGAACGCCAACGGGAAGCGGAGCTGGCGCAGAACCGAATCCCCGTAGAGCGTCACGATCTTGAAGTTCCTGCCGAACAAAAGCTTACCGCCGGAAATTTCGTGGTTTCGCTGAAGAAGCTGGGCCTGACGAACGCGGAAGCTGTTAATGCTTCGGCTGCTGCGCAAAAGGCTTTTAATCTGCGCCAAGTTCGCGCTGGCAATGGGATCATGATATCGCGTTCGTCGCAAGGTGCCCTCCGGGAAGTCGATTACAAAATCGATAGCGATCGGATGCTAAAAATTATCCCGCGGGAGGGCGGAGCTTTTTTCGCGGAAATCGGTAGCATTCCCAGTACGACGGAAATTTCGGCGGTGTCCGGGCGAATCGAAGATTCACTCTTCAATGCCGTGCAGCAGATTGGGGAATCCGCCGAATTGACGATGCGACTGGCCCAAATTTTTGGATACGACCTGGATTTTTATACCGATACGCGCAAGGGCGATACTTTCCGCGTGGTGCTGGAGAAAAAGAAATACGCCAGTGGTCAAACGGCAAGTTATGGGAAAGTTGTGGCCGCTGAGTATAACAATGGCGCAAAGAAATATCAGGCTTTGCTTTATCACGATTTTTTTGGACACGCCGCTTATTACACAGTGGATGGCGAGTCGTTACAAAAAGAATTTCTTAGATCGCCGCTGAAATTTGCCGCGCCGGTCACGTCGCATTTCAGCAAGGCGCGATTCCATCCGATCCTAAAAACGTACCGCGCCCATCTGGGGACCGACTACGGCGCGCCGACCGGGACGCCCGTTCAGTCCATTGGAGGAGGCCGAGTTATCTTCGCCGGACGCAAAGGCGGCGAAGGCAACATGGTGGACATCCAGCACGCCAATGGTTACGAAACCATGTACCTGCATCTGGCGCGCCTCTACGTGCGGAAGGGTGAGCTTGTGGCAATAGGCAAAATTATTGGCGTGGTCGGGAGCACCGGACTCTCCACTGGCCCCCATTTGGATTTTCGCATTTTACAAAAAGGGCAATATAAGAATTTTGAAAAGCTGGGCTTGCCGCCGTCTGAGCCCATAGCAAAACGAGATTGGGCGGAATTTTCAGCGTTGCGAGAAAAGTGGTTACCGATACTGAAAAATCCGCAGTTATTACAAGCCACGGCGACAACTGCGGCCACAGCGCCCTGAGGCGTTGCGATTCCAATACATAGCCGGTAAACTTCGCTGGTTTACCGCGAGGAGTTCCCAATTCACATGCAGAGATTCGTAAAGGGCTTAGGCATCGCTGTGTTTATCCTCCTGCTGGTGGCCGCGATCGGCATCAGCGCCACCGTGGGATGGCGCCCGTTTATCGGCCCGAGGTCGCGCGCTCTTACGGACCGAAAATTCGAAGTTACAGCGGAGCGCCAGAAACGCGGAGCGTATCTTGCAGAACACGTGGCCGGATGCACCGATTGTCATACGCCAACCGTGGCTGGGTCGGCCGGGCCGGAAATTGTCCGAGCCAAGATGGGTGCGGGGCAGATTTTTCCGCTGCCGGGATTTCCCGGCACCCTGGTGGCACCAAATCTCACTCCGGATGCGGAAACCGGAACAGGGAAGTGGTCCGACGATCAGTTGGCGCGTGCCATCCGCGAAGGCATCAGCCATGATGGCCACACGCTTTTTCCGTTCATGCCCTATTCCCATTTCCGCAGCATGTCGGACGAGGATTTAGCGTCCGTGATTGTGTATCTGCGATCTCTGCCGCCGGTGCACAATCCTCTGCCCCGAAGCGTGGTCAACTTTCCTTTGAAGTATCTGGTAAACGGGGTGCCGGAGCCCATCACCGCGCCGGTGCTAGCAGACCTCTCCACGCCCGTGGCGCAAGGAAAATATCTCGTAACCCTGGCGGTGTGTTCGGCTTGTCACACTCCGTCGAAGCGCGGGGAGCCCATCCGTGGGATGCAGTTTGCCGGTGGGGAAATTTTCGAATTGCCATCCGGCAAAATCGCCAGCGCCAATATCACGCCAGACCCAACAACGGGGATTGGTAACTATTCGGAAGAGATGTTTGTGAAAGTATTGCGGACCGGTTTCGTCGGTACTCGCCAGCTGAATACGTTTATGCCCTGGCAATTCTACAGCGGCCAGACTGACGAAGACCTGAAGGCCATGTACGCATACTCGCGTACCGTTCCGCCGGTAAGCCATCACGTGGACAACAGCAAGCCCGGCACCCTGTGCCGCAAATGCGCAGCCACGCATGGAGCGGGCGACACCAACTAGACTTGCAGTAAAAAATTGGTCAAAAACAGCGACGCGTTGATACTCAATAAATGATGGGAAGCTTATTGAAGTCCGACGAACTGTCGTCGGTGGCCCGCAGGACGATCAGCGTGCGGTCGTCGTGAGGAGTGGATTCCGCACCACTGTATTCATCGGTGGCGCTGAGAATTCTGTCCGCGATGGTTAAAGCGGTATCGTTATGGATAATTCCACCAAGCAGGGCGTGCAGTCGCTCAGCGCCAAACTCCTGCCGATCGCTATCTTCCGATTCTAAAATGCCGTCGGAAGCGCAAACCACCACGTCGCCCGGTAAAAGCTCCATGGTGATTTCCTCGTATTCCATCTCCGCGAACAATCCCAGGGGCACTCCCGAAACCTGGACCTCGGTCGTTAAGCCGCCGCGTACCAACAGTGGGTAGGGTTCTCCGCCATTTGCCAACGTGAGACGGCGCGAAGGCGCGTCATAAATTCCGAACAGCAGGGCAATGAATTTGGACTCCAGGCGGGCGCCGAAAAGACGGCGGTTCAGCAGGCAGAGCATCTTGGCCGGGCCGATGGTGCGGTCCGTCACCACTTCGCGCAGCGTACCGATGGCTAGAGATCCATATAGGGCAGCCGCGGTTCCTTTTCCAGAAACGTCGCCTAGAGCGAAGGCTAAGCGTCCTTCGCCGAAAGCTTGAAAATCATAGAAATCTCCGCCCAATTCTCTGGCCGGGGCATAGGCTGCGGCCAAATCGAGTCCGGCAACTTCGCGCGCACCTTTGGGCAAAAGCTGTCGCTGAATTTCGCGTGCGGTGTTCAGGTCGTTCTGCAGCCGGGTCTCATTTTCTCGCGCCTGTTGATAAAGACGAGCGTTCTCCAGCGCGATGGCGACGTAGGAGCCCAAGGTGTCGAGCATCCGTTCATGTACCGAGGTAAACGCCTGCGGAACGGTGCTCTCCAAATCCATCACCCCGATCAAGCGGTCCTGCAGCAACAGAGGCACTACCAGCTCGGCGCGAACCTCCACGTCGGTGTCGAACTGCACATAGCGCGAATCCAGCCGCACATCGTCTATACGCACGGAGCGGCGCTCTCCGGCAGCTGCGCCGGTGATTCCTTGATTCAAGCGCAATCTCAAACGCGCCGGAATAGCGTCGTCGTAATGCATGGCAAAAACGCTTTCCAGCAGCTGGCTGGTCTCATTCCAGAGCATTACGGTGAATACGTGGTAATTCACGATGCGCTTCACGTGCTGCGCGATGCGCCGCAGCAGTTCTTCGCGATCGAGGATGGAGGTTAGTTCGCGGCTTACTTCGTATAGCAGACCAAGACTAGGGCTTTCGGATCGCTCCAGAGTGTCGGTTGACAGGTGGTATGCGTACGGATCAACGTCACCGAGAGGGAAAAATGGAGCGAATTGAGAAAAATCATCCATGGGCCGGGCTGTTTGGAACGCTGAACTAACCCGTTAGATGTAACACAAACGCATAAGTTAGTAGAATTGTTTCGATACAGAGGTTCATCGGCAGTATCAGGGAAGCCCCCCGATTTGAGTGAGGATTGCTATTTCACTTCCCAAGTGTCCCCAGCGCGTAGCAGCTTGGACAGGTCGCCAGCGCCGCGCTTGGTGATCACGTCGTTGATTTGCTGGTTCATTACGTCTTCGTAGCGAGGCACGTCTTCCCATGCTCGCAAAACGCCAATGGGAGTAGGGAATCCCGGGCGCTTCTCCATCTGCGAAAGCTGAAAGGCGTAGGCGGCGTCCAGGTGATGCGCGTCATGCACCAGCAAATCCGCTTCGGAAATGCCGTTGCTCAGCGGCACAACTTCCATGTCCAGCCCGCTCATGCGGATGCCCTTGTCTCGGTTCTTTCCGAAGATCAGCGGCTTGCCGTGTTCCAGTTGGATGACATGCTCACTGCGTGCGTCGCGGTCGGTCAATGAAAACCACGCGCCATCGTTGAAAATATTGCAGTTCTGCAAGATCTCCACGAAGGCCGAGCCTTTGTGTCCAGCGGCATGCTTCAGGGTATCTTTCAAGTGGCTCTGGAACACATCGACGGAGCGCGCCACGAAGGTAGCTTCGGCGCCGATGGCAAGCGACAGGGGATTGAACGGGCGGTCTACCGAGCCGAATGGAGTCGATTTGCTCTTTTTGTTTAATTCCGAAGTCGGCGAATACTGTCCCTTGGTCAGTCCATAGATGCGGTTGTTGAAGAGCAGCACTTTGATTCCGACATTGCGGCGCAGCATATGGATGGTGTGATTGCCGCCGATGGAAAGGGCATCGCCATCACCAGTTGCCAGCCACACTTCCAGGTCCGGGCGGAGTGCCTTGATTCCGGTAGCCACTGCCGGCGCGCGTCCATGAATGGTGTGAAAGCCAAACGTGTTCATGTAATACGGAAAGCGGCTGGAGCAGCCGATCCCACTGACCACTACAAAATTCTCGCGGGCGATGCCTAGCTCGGGAAACACCGATTGCACCGCGGAAAGAATGGCGTAGTCGCCGCAGCCCGGACACCAGCGGACTTCCTGATCGGTTTGAAAATCCTTCTTGGTCAAGGGCACTATGGGCGGCAGTGTGGTTGTGCTCATGTGCGATTCTCCTGGCCGCCCAACATTTCTTCAATCTTTTGCTCCAACTCGCTCTGCTTGAACGGGCGCCCTGAATTTTGTTGAGTCCTACGGCGTCCACCAGATATTTCGCGCGCAGCACCCAGAGAAGTTGGCCCATGTTCAGTTCCGGCACCAGGACTTGCTTGTATCGCTTTATCACTTCGCCCAGATTGGGCGCTAAGCGGATTCAAGTGCCGCAGATGAACGTGCCCAATTTTGTGGCCTTTCTCGCGCTGCGCGCGCACCGCCGCGGTAATCGCGCCGTGCGTCGAACCCCACGCCACGATCAGCAAATCGCCGTCAGGATCGCCCGGCCGGAACAATGTCCGGAATATCCTGCGCGATACCCGCTACTTTCGCCGCACGAATGCGCACCATGTTTTCGTGGTTCAGCGGCTCGTAGTTGATGTTGCCGGTGACGTCCTGCTTTTCCAATCCGCCGATGCGGTGCTCCAGACCCGTCGTTCCCGGCACGGCCCACGGCCGCGCCAGCGTGTCCGGATCGCGCTTGTACGGCAGAAATCCTTCGGCGGATTCTTCGCGAACTGCACCTTGAAGTCGGGAATTTCGTCGACGTTCGGGAATGCGCCAGGGTTCCGCGCCGTTAGCCAGATAACCATCCGACAACAGAATCACCGGAACCATGTATTTCACGGCGATGCGGCAGGCTTCCATCGCGACCCAGAAACAATCGCTGGGCGTCGCGGCAGCAATTACCGGAATCGGCGCTTCGGAATTTCGTCCGAACAGCGCCTGCAGCAAATCGGCTTGTTCGGTTTTTGTCGGCAGCCCGGTCGAAGGTCCGCCGCGCTGGACATCGCAAATTACCAGCGGCAATTCGATCGCCACCGCCAAGCCCATCGCTTCGGTTTTCAGCGCCATGCCCGGTCCGGAAGTCGTCGTGATGGCCAGCGCGCCGGCATAAGCTGCGCCAATGGCGGACGTAATCGCGGCGATTTCGTCTTCCGCCTGAAAAGTCATGACGCCGAAATCTTTGTACTGCGAAAGTTCGTGCAAAATATCCGACGCCGGCGTAATCGGATAGCTGCCCTGAAACAAGCGCAGCCCGGATTTTTGCGACGCGGTGACAAAACCCAACGCCAGCGCTTGGTTTCCGCTCAAGTTGCGGTACAGCCCGGGCGATCAGTTGCGCCGGCGGAATTTCATAGCTGATCTGAAACGCTTCCGTGGCTTCGCAATACGAGTAGCCCGCTTTCATCGCCAGCTTGTTCGCTTCCATCAGCAGCGGTTTGTTCTTGAATTTGTCTTCAATCCAGCGGACCGTCGAATCCATCGAGCGGTTGTAAAGCCAGTAGCACATGCCCAGCGCAAAAAAGTTTTTGCAGCGATCCATGGACTTGGCGTCGAGGCCCAAGATGTTCCAGCGCGCGCGCGTCAGCCGCTCCAGTTCCACGGGAAACAGCCGGTAACTTGTCGAGCGAATGGTCTTCCAGCGGATTGACGGTCATCTGCGCCTTGCGCAGATCGTTCTCCGTGAAACTGTCGCTGTTGACGATCAGAATTCCGTTGGCCTTCAGGTCTGCGACGTTGACCTTCAGCGCTGCGGGATTCATGGCGATCAGCACATCGACAGCATCGCCCGGCGTAGAAACGTCATCGGAGGAAAAATGCAGTTGAAATCCACTTACGCCTGGCAACGTTCCCGCAGGGGCGCGAATTTCCGCAGGGTAATCCGGGAAACGTGCGGATATCGTTGCCGTACAGCGCGACCGTATTGGTGAACTGGCTGCCGGTAATTTGCATGCCGTCGCCGGAGTCTCCGGCAAAGCGGATCACGGCCTGTCGATAACTTCGCGCCTGCTTTTGGTTGGTGGCAGCGTAATGACTGTGGACATATTCGGTAAGCTTTCGTAGCACTTCGGCGCGCGTGTTAGCCTGACGTGCGAGCACGTACAAGCGATGAGTAACGCAAAAGGGTGACGCAAAAAGAATACCACAGCGGAGTACGTGACGCTCGGTTCCTGCCCGCAACCTACCTCCGGCCAGAGAGTTAGACAGGCGCTACCGTTAATTCTGTCTTTGCGTTTGGGAGTCTTAAATGTCGACTACAGGCTTTAGTGTTTCTTAGCTCTGTTTGCTAGAGTTCGCTATAAGGGCTGCGCTGCAGAACGTGCGTCTTGGCCATTTAAACACGCCGCTCCCGAATTGCTTGCATTTCGCTTGACGTTCGCTTTCTTTTCGCCTAAGGTAATTCCACCGATAGCCTGTCCCCAAAAGTATTCAATCGCAGGCGTTCGAATTGGAGGTTCCGTGGCCCTCACCAAGCGGCAAAAGGAAGTCCTGGATTATCTGGTGGCGTTTGAAACGAAACATGGGTATGCCCCGAGTTTCGAGGAAATCGGTAAAGGGTTGAAGCTCACTTCCCTTGCGACGGTGCATAAGCACATGACTACGTTGGAGAAAAAGGGCTTCATTCGCCGCGGTTACAATCAGAGTCGGTCCATCGAAATTGTTCAGCTTCCCAAGTCGGTCAAAGATCAGGTGATGGAGCGCAAGATTCAGGAACTGCCACTCGTTGGCCGTATTGCCGCCGGCCGGCCGCTGGAGGCGGTTGAGGAGCGTGAGACGTTGTCGCTTGGTGATTTTGCGCGCGGAGGCAATTCTTTCGTTCTGCAGGTCAAAGGGACGTCCATGATTGAGGACCACATCATGGACGGCGATTTCGTGGTGTGCGAACAAACCCAAGTGGCGAACGCCGGCGACATTGTCGTCGCGCTGATAAGGGAGGAAGAGGCCACGTTCAAACGCTTCTACCGTGAAGGACCCGGGAAGATTCGACTGCAGCCCGCCAACTCCGAAATGGGCCCGATTATCGTAGCGGCCAACGAAGTGAAGATTCAAGGCCGGGTCATCGGGGTTCTCAGAAAGTATTAGGCTCAGCTCCTCATTAAAGGCCCAACGTAACTCTTGGCAGTTTCGGCGCATGCTGCCTAACTCTTAGCATCCCACTGTTTCCGCTCATCGTTGCACGTCGCGACCGCTCTGTTGTGCAACTTCCGACCTCTTGCCGGTTTCAGAACATAATGGTACTAGGGAGCGTCTGCCAACCCCTCGGGAGCTTGGGTGGGCTAGAATAGGCTCGGATTTTCACCAAGAGGACGCCGACTTGAGCAATCTTCGACATACAAAATCACGAGGGGCGATGCTGTGCGTCATAGGCCTGGCAACTCTGATCGCGCTTGTCGCTGCCACTTCGTTGCGCGGCCTACGCAGTGCTAGCCCACGAAGCCATCATCGACACGGCTTGGGACACCAATATCAAGCCGCTGCTCCTGAAGCGCTTTCCGAAAGCCACCGCTGACGATCTTCGCAGAAGCCCACGGTTACGCCTACGGCGGCGCCATCATTCAGGACATGGGTTACTACCCGCACGGCACTCATTTCTTCAGCGACCTGACCCATTACGTGCGCAGCGGCGATTTTATCCTGGCCTTGCTCGCGATTCCAAAGACTTGAACGATTACGCCTTCGCCCTTGGGCGCCCTCGCCCATTACGCTGCGGACAACGACGGCCACCGCATCGGCACCAACCACGCCGTGCCGATCCTTTATCCCAAGCTGCAAAACAAAGTTTGGCAATGTCGGTCACCTACGAACAGGACCCGCTGGCCCACGTCAAAACCGAATTTGGGTTTGATGTCATCGAAGTCGCGCAGAATCGCTACGCTCCCGACAGCTACCACGATTTCATCGGCTTTCAAGTGGCCGTGCCGCTGTTGGAGCAGGCCTTTCAGGAAACCTACGGCCTCGACACTAAAGACTGTGGTGCCCAATGAAGACGAAGCGCTCAATTCCTACCGCCATGCCGTCAGCCAGCAGTTGCCCAAGGCCACTCGCATCGCCTGGAGTTTGAAACAGAACGACATCAGAAAGATTTCCCCGGCATGACCAAGAAAAAATTTCTCTATAACTTGTCCCGCTCCAGCTACGAAAAAGAATGGGGCAAGAAATATCAGCAGCCGACCTTCGGCGAGAAATTCTGGCCTTCCTGACCAAGTTATTGCCGAAGATCGGTCCGCTCAGAGTCCTGCAATTCCGCGCGCCAACGCCGGCAAACAGAGAAGATGTTCGAGGCCAGTTTCAACGCCACGCTGGATCGTTACCGCAAACTGCTCGGTGCAGGTCGGCAGAGGCCAGCCTCGAATTGTTAATGACAATTTCGACACCGGAGAAACCACCGGTCCTGGCAAGTACCGTATGAACGACGACACCTACGCCAAACTGCTCGACAAACTAGCCGAAGACAAATTTGCGGGGCCTCTCCTGAACTGCGTGCTGAATCTATTGACGTTCTTATGGCGATCTGAACGCGCCGTATGCCACCAAGCGCGATCCGAAAGCGTGGAGCCAAAGTTCAAACCGAGCTCGAGCAGTTGAAATCAGCGCCCGCGGCCGGCTCCGATCGCCGCCGCTACCGGGTCAACGCTAACTCACCATTTCTTTTCAATCGCCGCCGTTGAAGCGTAACTCCTCGTGCTTCAGCCCGGGGCATTGTTGGCGCGATAGCCACAAATCAAATTTCCGTTCATTCCACAAGTCAAAACATCGCTGCGCCTCGCGCTCCGTGTCACGAAACAATGTAGAATTTCGCCCATGCTTCCGCGTGTTCCGTGAATGAAAAGCACCAACCCATTCGCAAACTTCTCGCCGCCAATCGCAGCGAGATCGCCATCCGTATCTTTCGCGCCGCCAACGAACTCGGCTTGCGCACCGTGGCCATCTATTCGCAAGAAGATCGCCTCGCGCTTCACCGCTTCAAGGCCGACGAGGCCTATCAGATCGGCGCCGGCAAAGGCCCGGTCGAGGCCTATCTCGATATTCCCGGCATCGTCGCGCTCGCGAAAGAGAAAGAAGTCGACGCCATTCATCCTGGCTACGGATTCCTCTCGGAAAATCCCGCGTTCGCCCGCGCCTGCGAAAAAGCCGGCATCAAATTTGTTGGCCCAACTCCGGAACTGCTGGAATTGCTCGGCGACAAGACTGCCGCGCGACGTCTCGCCGCATCGGCGGGCGTTCCGGTGCTGCCCGGCACTGCGGAGCCGGTCAAAATCCGCCGCGACGGCGCAAAAAGCAGCGCCGAAATCGGCTATCCCGTGATCGTCAAAGCCGCCATGGGCGGTGGCGGCCGCGGCATGCGCGTGGTGCAGCGATGCGGCGCAGCTCGACCGACTGCTGGAAGAAGCGCAGGGCGAAGCGCGTCCGCTTTCGGCGACGGCGCAGTGTTCCTGGAAAAATATTTGGCGCGCGCGCGGCACTGGAAGTGCAGATTCTCGGCGACGAACACGGCAACTTACTGCACCTGTATGAACGCGATTGTTCCGTGCAGCGCCGCCACCAGAAGGTAGTGGAGGTGGCGCCCGCTGCGAATCTGCCCGCAAAAATTCGCACGCAACTTTGCGAAGCGGCCGTGCAACTCGCGCGCAAGGCCAACTATACGCAACGCCGGCACTGTCGAATTTCTCTACGACGTGGACGCCGAAAAGTTTTATTTCATCGAAGTAAATCCGCGCATCCAGGTCGAACACACCGTCACCGAGATGGTCACGGGCATTGACCTCGTGCGCTCGCAAATTCTCGTGGCGCAGGGCCACCGTCTGCACGAAGCGCCGCTGTCGCTCCCAGCAGGACAAAGTTCCGCTGTACGGTGCCGCGCTGCAGTGCCGCGTCACCACCGAAGATCCGGCAAATAATTTCGCGCCGGACTACGGAAAAATTTCGACCTATCGTTCGCCCGCGGGATTCGGCATCCGTCTCGACGGCGGCACCGCGTACGCAGGCGCCGTCCTGGCCGCGTATTACGATTCACTGCTGGTCAAAGTGACCGCCTGGGGCGCGAATCTTCCCGAAGCCTGCCAGCGCATGGACCGCGCGCTGCGCGAATTTCGCATTCGCGGCGTAAAAACCAACATTCCCTTCGTCGAAAATGTCGTCAACCATCCGAAATTTCGCGCCGGCGAAGTCACCACGTCGTTTCTCGACGATTCCCCGGAACTTTTCCGCTTTCGCACGCGCGGCGATCGCGCCACCAAACTGCTTTCCTATCTCGGCGACGTCATCCTCAACGGCAATCCCGAAGTCAAAGGGAAGCAAGCCCGCCGAATTCGCATCGCGATCCCGCTGATCCCCGCAACTCCGGCCATCGATACGCCGCCGGCACGCGCCAACTGCTGCAAAAACTCGGCGCCGAAGAAGTTCGCCGCCTGGGCCAAAAAAGAAAAGCGCCTGCTCATCACCGACACGACTTTTCGCGACGCGCATCAGTCGCTGATGGCCACGCGCGTCCGCACTTACGATCTTCTCGCCACCGCCCCCGCTGTCGCGCGCGCTCTGCCCAATCTTTTCAGCCTGGAAATGTGGGGCGGCGCCACTTTCGACACCTCACTGCGTTTTCTCCACGAAGATCCGTGGCAGCGTCTCCGCGAACTTCGCGCGCTGCGTTCCCAACATTTGCTTCCAGATGCTTCTGCGCGGCGCCAACGCCGTCGGCTACGCCTCCTATCCCGACAACGTCATCATCGAATTCGTTCGCGAATCGCACGCACAGGGCATCGACATTTTCCGCATCTTCGATTCGCTCAATTCCATCGACAACATGCGCGTGGCCATCGACGCCGTGCTCGAAACCGGCGCGGTCTGCGAAGCCGGCCATCTGCTACACCGGCGACATTCTCGACGACGCCCGCCCGAAATATTCGCTGAAGTATTACGTCGACGATGGCCCAGCAGCTCGAAAAGCTGGGCGCGCATTTTCTCGCCATCAAGGACATGGCCGGCTTGTGCAAGCCCTACGCCGCCTTCGAACTGGTCAAAACGCTGCGACAAGAAATCGCCATCCCGATCCACTTCCATACCCACGACACCAGCGGCCTGAACGCCGCCAGCATTCTGAAGGCCGCCGACGCCGGCGTGGACGTCGCCGACGCCGCGATCGCGTCGATGAGCGGCGGCACCAGCCAGCCCAATCTCAACGCCATCGTCGAAGCGCTGCGCCACACTCCGCGCGATACGCAGCTCGACATCGAAACGCTCAATCGAATGCTCCGACTATTGGGAAACCGTCCGCACTTTTTACGCGCCTTTCGACTCCGGACCGAAGTCCGGCTCCGCGCGCCTCTATCAACACGAAATTCCCGGCGGCCAGTACACCAATCTGCGCGAGCAAGCCACCGCCATGGGCCTCGGCCACCGCTGGCGCGAAGTCGGAAAAAATGTACGCCGAGGTCAATCAGCTTTTCGGCGACATCGTGAAAGTCACGCCATCCAGCAAAGTCGTCGGCGACATGGCGCTTTTCCTCATGGCCAATGAAATGCGCCCGGCGATATTCTGGCGCTCGACGAAAAGCACGACATCTCGCTTGCCCAATTCCGTCGTCGAAATGTTTTCCGGAGTCCTCGGTGTTCCTCCCGGCGGCTGGCCCAAAAAATTGCAAAAAATTATTTTGCGCGGGCAAGCTCCGATCAAAGGCCGACCGAGCGCGAGTCTGGCACCGGTCGACTTGCAGAAAGAGCAAAAAGCGCTCGAGAAAAAAGTCAATCACACCGTCGGCCGCGACGATCTTGCTGAGTTACTTGCTCTATCCCGAAGTGTTCACTAAGTACGACAAATTTCGCCAGACCTATGGCGACGTCAGCGTTTTGCCGACGCATGCCTTTTTTTACGGGCTGCAGTCCGGGCGAAGAAATCACCGTCGAAATCGAATCGGGCAAGTCGCTCATCATCAAATTCCTCACCGCCAGCGAGCCCCATCCCGACGGCACGCGCACGCTGTTTTTCGAACTCAACGGACAGCCGCGCGAAGTCAACGTGCGCGATCGGGCCTTGCGCGTTGTAGAGCGCACGCATCCCAAGGCCGATCCCGCCGATCCCGGACAGGTTGCCGCGCCAACCGCTGGGGTCATCAGCAGCATCGCTGTGCAGGCCAATCAGGCAGTCGAGCGCGGCGCTAAATTACTGACGCTCGAAGCCATGAAGATGCAGTCCAACATTTACGCGCCAATATCCGGCCGCGTCAGCAAGCTGCTCGGTTACGTCACGGGCAAAACGTGGAAGCCAAAGATCTGCTGGTCACCATCGCTCCATGAACTTGCGCAAAGCACGAAAATTTCCCCTCTCAAATCCTAAAAAACGAACGCGACCTCGTCGTTTATTTTCCGCCCGGTTACGACGAACAGCCCGAGCGCCGTTTCCCGGTCTTGTATCTTCACGACGGGCAAAATCTTTTTGATCGCTTCTACCTCTTTTGTTCCGGGCCAGGATTGGGGTGTTGGCCAAACATCGCCGATCACCTGATCGGTAGCGGCGCGGTGGCTCCCCTGATCATCGTCGGCATTTACAACACCGGCAAACATCGCATCCGCGAATACACGCCTACGCGGCGTCCCAAAACTTGGGCGGAGGCCGCGCCGACCGCTACGCCAAATTTCTGATCGAGGAGTGAAGCCCTTCATTGACTACGAATATCGTACTCTCGGCGACGTCGCCAACACCGGCTTGGGCGGATCTTCGCTCGGCGGCCTTGTCTCGCTTTACGTCGGCTTAAAATTTCCCCATGTGTTCGGGCGCCTCGCTGCGCTTTCGCCGTCCGTATGGTGGAATCAGCGCGTCCATGCATCGTTTCGCCGCGGCCATGCGTGTGTCTGTGCCGCGCCCACAATCTGGCTCGACATCGGCACCCGCGAGGGACCGCAAATCCTCCACGACGTCGAAGCATTTCGCGATGTGTTGCTCGAAAAAGGCTGGCAGCCTGGCAGCGACCTTCATTACCAGCGCGTCGAAGGCGCTGAGCACAACGAAGCGGCGTGGGCGCAACGGGTCGGGCCAGTTTTGCAATTTCTGTTCCCCGTGGAAATCTAGCGGCGTATAGTCCGCAGCATCGGGTATGCATTGAGCGCCGCATAATCAACTCGAACGCGGTGGCGGCGGGTTGTGACATATTTCAGCTGAGGTACCGGACAGCTATGCCCGACGAGAGACCGCTGACCATCCTCTGCGTAACCTCCTACGAAAAAGGGCAGGAGTTCATCCGCACCGCAAAGCCCTGGGCTGCCGCGTCATCTTCTCACCGTGGAAAAGCTCAAGGAGCCGATTGGCCGCGCGATGCACTCGATGAAATTTTTACCATGCCCGAAGATCTTCCGCTCCAGGGCCTGATTTACTCCGTCAGCTACATGGCCCGGTCCCAGCCCATCGACCGCATCGTGGCGCTCGATGAATTCGACATGGAAAACGTCTCCGCCCTGCGCGAACATCTGAGCATCCCCGGCATGGGTCTCACCACCGTTCGCTATTTCCGCGATAAACTCTCCATGCGCGCGCGAGCCAAGGAAGCGGGTATCCGCGTCCCTGAATTCGTCCACGTGTTGAACTACGACAATTTGCGAGAATACATGGCTCGCGTCCCGGGACCTTGGCTTTTGAAACCTCGTTCGCAGGCATCCGGCATCGGCATGAAAAAGATCCATTCACCGGACGAACTGTGGCCGCTGCTGGAGCAGGTTGGGCGATCAACAATCTTTCTATCTGCTGGAACAATTTATCCCCGGCACCGTCTACCACGTAGACAGCATCGCCTCAGAACGAGAAGTGGTTTTCGCCGAAGCGCACCGTACGGCACGCCGCCTTTCACCACCTCCCATCAAGGCGGAGTGTTTCACCACCAGCAGTTTGCCGCCTGATACGCCTGATACCGCCGAACTCCTGGCTCTCAACCGTCAAGTGCTGCATGAACTGGGCTTTGTTCGGGGCGTGACGCACGCCGAATTCCTTAAAGCCGACGCAGATGGCAGATTCTACTTCATCGAAGTGGCGGCGAGGGTCGGGGGTGCTTATATCACTGAGGTCGTCGAGGCGGCGACGGGTATCAATCTGTGGCGGGAATGGGCCCGATTGGAAGTAGGAGGGGGCCGGGTTCCTTATGAGGTTCCGGCGCGACGTCGCGACTACGCCGCGGTCATCTTGTCGTTGGCACGGCAGGAAAACCCTGACACCTCCAGTTATAACGATCCGGAGGTGGTATACCGCATCTCCAAGTATCATCATGCTGGTCTGATTTTGCGCGCGACGCAATCCTCGCGCGTTCAAGAACTGCTGGATTCCTACGCGGTGCGATTTCAAAGCGATTTTCTTGCGACCCAGCCTGTTCCCGATAAACCTACCTTCTAATTTTTACCCGGCACGCTAATGCCTTTGGGTTACCGGTTGGGGGCGAGCAGTATTTTTGTCAAATGTTTACAATCTTCCATGGATTACCCATTCGCGTTTTGTGTTATGGTGGCGGCCCCTGTCCTCAAGCCCAGTAACCGAAACGCACACACGGGCCACGCTTTATTTGCATGTGCGCAACCCAGGGAATACAGTTTGTTGTACCCCGGCTGGACGTCTTGTCGTTGGGCGGCGCCCTTGGGAGGTCCGATGTGGAGTAATAAGAAACCGGATACGCCGCAGGCCGCGCAACCGGAGGCACGAAATTTCAATTCGAATGAGCCGCCGAGGCCTGCTCCGGCGTCTTGGGAGGGAACAACCACCATGAGTACTGATGCAATGCGTCCGTTGGGGGCGTCATCCGGAGGAGCGGGAGCGCGCCTCGGGAACAGCCTGCACGTGAAAGGTGAAATTTCCGGCAACGAAGATCTGCTGATCGATGGGACAGTCGAAGGGCTGATTACCCTGGATGAGCGGAAACTTACTGTCGGCGCCAGCGCCAAAGTTACGGCAGACATCATCGCCCGTGAAGTCGTGGTGTACGGGACGGTTAAGGGTAATCTGCGCGCGAAGGATCGCATCGAGATCAAAAAGGACGGGTCCGTAAACGGGGACCTGACCACCGCGCGTATCATGATCGAAGACGGGGCCTACTTTAAGGGTTCCATCGAGATCGACAAGACCACCGCCGAGAAAGATGGCGCGAACTCTTTCGCTCGCTCCAACGTTCCGGCGACTGCTAAGACCATTTAAGCTTTTTTGTTCCGGGTTTAACGGAGCGGCGGAGACAAATTCTCCGTCGCTCTTTTTTTTAGCCAACCTGGCTCTAACCTTTCTATCGCGCAGTCATCCAACAAGATAAGCAGAAATTACTAGCGTTGCGGAGCTTGGCGTGCCTACACACAGACTGGGAAATTCCGATTTAAACATTACGCCCGTCGGGTTTGGAGCCTGGGCCATCGGTGGGAGCGGCTGGGAATTTGGCTGGGGACAGCAGGAAGACAGCGACTCGCTGGCGGCCATCAAGCGGGCGGTCGAGTTGGGTGTCAACTGGATTGATACGGCGGCCGTCTATGGCACTGGTCATTCGGAAGAAGTTGTCGCTCGGGCGCTGAAAGTATTGAGTGCCCCGCGCCCGTACATTTTCACGAAATGCTCGCTCGTCTGGGACGCCCAGCGCAAAGTACATCCGGAACATGGAGCGGATTCGATTCGCAGGGAGTGCGAGGCTAGCCTCCGTCGCTTGCAGGTGAGCCACATCGACTTGTACCAGATGCATTGGCCGCCACCCGACAATGGTTTGGGCCTGGAAGAAGCGTGGCAGGCGATGGCATCGCTGCAAAAAGAAGGAAAGGTTCGCTGGATTGGCGTGTCCAACTTCAATGTCGAGCAATTGAAGCGCGCGGAAAAAATTGCTCCGGTCACTTCGCTGCAACCTCCTTACTCGCTGATTCGCCGGCAGATTGAAGCCGAGATCCTTCCCTATTGCGAGAAACAGGGGATTGGAGTTATTTCATATTCGCCGATGGCCTCCGGGCTGCTGACGGGAGCGATGACTCGGGAGCGGGCCGCGGCGCTGCCTGAGGATGATTTTCGGAGCCGCGGTGCGGAATTCAAAGAACCGCGGCTATCGAAGAACCTGGAGTTGGTCGAGCGGTTGCGACAAGTCGGAAAGCGGCACGGTCGTTCGCCGGGCGAAGTTGCGATTGCATGGACGTTGCGGCTTCCAGCGATTAGCGGAGTGATTATTGGCGCTCGCAATGCAAAACAAGCCGAAGGGGTGCTGACTGCGGGGGAATTAAAGTTGAGCAAGCAGGAAATCGCCGAAATCGAAGGCGCGGCTGCTTCCGCGGCCGCGCGATAGCTGATTACACCAGGCCCACGCTGAAATGTCAGCTATGCTGGCCTTCAGGGCGTACACATTCTTTGCGATAAATCAGGCTTCAGACACGTTTGGAGACAACATGGACTTGGGTCTAAATGGGAAAGTTGCGGTAGTGACCGGATCGACCGCGGGGATCGGCTTTGCCATTGCCAGCACATTGGCGGCGGAAGGCGCTCAAGTGATTGTTAATGGGCGGACTCAGGCACGGGTGGATGCGGCGGTGGAAAAGATTCGCGGACAATTTGCTAAGACGGATGTCCGCGGAGTGGCTGCTGATTTGTCGTCTGCTGAGGGTGTGCAGGCATTTACGAAAGAAGTCGCCGATGCCGACGTGCTGGTTAACAATCTGGGAATCTTTGAGCCCAAACCGTTCGCGGAGATTCCCGACGCCGACTGGCTGCGTTTTTTCGAGACGAACGTCATGAGTGGAGTGCGCTTGAGCCGCCATTATCTGCCAGGGATGATGCGCAACAACTGGGGACGCATTATTTTTATATCCAGTGAGTCCGGCCAGCAGATTCCTGCCGAGATGATTCACTACGGGATGACCAAGACTGCACAGATTGCAATCGCGCGGGGAATCGCGGAATCGGTTGCGGGCAGCTCTGTCACGGTGAATTCCGTCCTGGTGGGGCCCACCAATTCGGAAGGTGTGGGAACCTTCGTGGAGGATTTGGCCAAGCAGCAGGGTATTTTTAGATCAGAATTCGAGAAAAAGTTTTTTGAAGGCGTGCGGCCGAGTTCGCTGTTGAAGCGCTTCGAAACGCCTGAAGAAGTCGCTGCCGTGGTGGCATTCGTGGCCAGCGCGCAATCGGCGACCATCAACGGGGCGGCGGTCCGAGCGGACGGCGGCGTAGTTAGGAGTATTTTATAGTCGCAGCGCTGGACAACCGCAGTTTCCACGTTTTGAGCTGCCAATGGGGATGCAACGCGTCGGAAGCGAGGCCGATGACCATCAGGCACGGAAATGATCGGGGCGCCAGGTTTTGACCATTTGCTTGATCGCCTTGCGGTCTTGCAGCTTTTCGTCTAACACTTTGCGTGCCAGGGTAGGTAGTTCGGCATCGCTGGCGAAACGCAAACTTACGAGCTGCGCAGGTGTAAATTCTCCGACGCGTGCCAGCAAATCCGCTGGCAGCAGTTTCTCGTAACGCAAGCGCTCTTCCAGTCGGATTACGCGGTCTTGGACCGACACAGCGAAAAGCCGGGCAAATAACATGCCCAAAAGAAGGGCGACGGACGTCAAAACCCAGATGGCTCCATCCACGTTGAGCATTGCATGCTTCCAGCGGAGCACGGACCAAACTACGTTTAAGATAAGCACGGGCAGGACAAAGTAATGGAAGCCTGGCACCAATTTCGTGTGATTGGCAAAATTTTGTTCACTCACCTACGGTCTCCTCGGGCGGGCTTTTCTGACTGTTCCGCCTGTAGCGCGCCCGATTGTAGCAAATCGGACTGCCGGCACAGAATGACCCAAAACCAAGGGGAAACGACATTGCGCGAAGATTGAATGCGCCCGCGGTGATGTATCGCTTCGATCCCACAGAGTCTGTCACGGAATGCCAAAACGGAGTGAAACCGAAAGACACCTGCGATCATCCAATCGTCACCGCAAATCGTCACCGTGGGATTCGTGCAACGTACAGGAGTAAGTCATGGCCAAGGCCACATGGGCAGGGAAGAAAATCGCCGACAGCAATTCAACCGTGATCGTGGAGGGCAATCAGTACTTCCCCGCAGCTGAGGTGGAGCAGCAATTTCTGAAGCCCAGCAGCCACACGTCCGAATGTCCCTGGAAGGGCACCGCGCATTACTACCATGTGGAAGTGGACGGCATGAAAAACGAAAATGCCGCGTGGTATTACCCGGACCCCAAAGCTGCGGCCGCTGAGATCAAGGGCCGCATCGCTTTCTGGAAGGGCGTTAGCGTCCAGAATTAGGCATGCGAGGGCGCGAAGGTCGAGTAAAGGCTACCCACCGAACCAGCGGCGGCTAATCAAGTGCCGAAAAGGTTCGGATGGGCTCTGGAGTAGCTGTGTTCTTCCGCCCACAGTGAAAGAGGTATGGCGGCAAGATCATCGACCAGCGGCACGGCGTTGCCATCCTTGGTTAGATCGATGGTGCGGATATAGAATTTGCAAGTGTCACAGGCTTCGACACGGATGTACGGAAACTGCTCCGCAACATACACCGGCAGCTTGGCTTCCGTTTCTTCACCGCATGTGGGGCAGAAGATGCGCCTGAACTGCCACTCTTGTAAGCAAAAAGAGCAAAGCAAAAATCGTTTGCCGCCATCGCCTTCCTGACGCAACACTCCCAACAACGGCCGCGCTCCGCATAGCGGACACAAGGATGGCGCACCTGAAATTTGGTCGCCAGCAGGGGCGCCGGAACCTTCCGTGACGGCGCTTAGATTTACAGAGTGGCCGTCGGCAGATCCGACACTGCGGGTGGTTATTTCCGTAGCGAGATCTTCGGCATAGGGCTGGAGGAAGGCGCGCGGCAGGAATTGTTCAAAGGCGGCATTGGGATTTTCGTCGCGGCCTCGGGTATTCCAGTAATCCTGAAGCAGCGTTGTCCAGGGTTCCGGTGCGGCATTTGAAAGCCGCTGCGCCGATACGGCCAGAGCACTTGGGCCATGTTCAACAACCAACTTAAGAAAGTTCGGGAAAAGCGGCAGCACAGTAGCAATGTGTAATTCACCCGGGGGCGCCGGGAAATCTTTCCCGTTGGCTCGTTCTTCGCTTGTGGATTTGTTGCCGGACGAGACATGAGCCCGGACAATTTTTTGAAATTCCGCGATGCGTTTATAAAAGGCGAGAACCTCTTGTGCAAAGGGGAAAGCGACCTCTAGTCGCTCCGCGCGGCGTATGCGTCCCTCGTAGTCGCTGGCAATATTCTTCGCCGCCATTACCGGCGGCTGAGGGAACCGGCCACCCGCTCCCACCACAAGCGATGATAGCGCTTGGCAAAAGCTTGGGAAACGTCGCCGCGAATCATGGAATTGAAGGCTCCGCGTTCGGCGAAGACACTCATATATATGTGAATCATGAAGAGGCCGATGGTCAGCAGCGCCGCAGCGGGGTGAATCAGAACCGCGGCGTAGCGCAGCACGCGTGCGTTCCAGGGTATGTATTCGGGAAGCCACAGCACCAGCCCGGATAACAGCAGCAATACACCGCAAAACACGAAGCCCCAGAACAGTAATTTCTGGCCCATGTTGTAGCGGCCCGCCGGCGGCATTTCTTCATCCTCGTTACGCACGTAGCGGTCCATAGAGTTCCACCACGCCTTGTCCGCGTCGGTAGTGACCATCTGCGCCGCCCAGGTAATGAACATCCAGGTGAGGCTCAGCGCGAAAAGCAAGCCGACCCACGGATGCAGCATGCGGGAAATCTGTAATCCCCCGAGAACTACAGCGATCCACAGCAGCCACGGTGACCAGATGGCCAAGCCGGTGAGCATCAAGTACAAATAGGCGAAGCCGTTGATCCAGTGCATCAAGCGCTCTCGGAATGAATAGCGCACGATGTGCCCGTTGGGCAGAATTTCGTCAGTTTGCGCGTCCGCCCGATTGTTCATTGCAATCCTTCCCTCGCGCCTGGTTCCGGGGGCAGTCCAGCAGGCGAATCCACCGGCGGCTCACTTTGATTTTCTTCGGGATTGTCCGGATCGTCCTTGGGTCCAAAGCGCACGTAGTGGATAAAAAGCCCGATCAGGCCTCCGACCATCGCCAAATTGCCCAGCCACTTCAGCGGATGCTTCCAGAGTTTTACGGACCACGGGATGTGCGGATCGGAAGGTAAGCCCCCATAGGCTTCGGTGTTGGTCATGTCATGCAGGATGTACATGACGCCAGTGCCTCCGACGCCCGCGGGATCGTAAACGCCTGCGTGCGGGAAATTGGAATGCTCCTGCAACTGTTTAGCACGCGCGTTAGCGAGTTCGCGCATGTCGTCCTTAGTACCAAAGTGCAAGCAGCCAGTGGGACAGGATTTGATGCATGCGGGCTCAAGGCCTTCACTGACACGGTCGGTGCATAAGGTGCATTTGTAGACGCGCTTGGTTTCTTTATTGAACTTGGGAATGTTGAAGGGGCAGCCGGTGATGCAGTAGCCACAACCGATGCACTTGTCCTGTTGAAAATCGACGATTCCGTTGGTGTACTGGATGATTGCGCCGTCGGAAGGGCAGGCCTCCAGGCAACCGGGGTCCGCGCAATGCATGCACTGATTCTTGCGCATAAGCCACATGAGCGAGCCGTCTTCGCGCTCGTGTTCGTTAAATAAAATCAGGTTCCAATAATTCCAACGGGTTTCCGGCATGGTCTGGTAGGTATTGCCGAATATGGTTTCCCCGAAGGGCAGATCGTTCCATTCCATGCAGGCGACTTCGCACGCCTTGCAGCCGATGCAGGTGGTGGTGTCGATAAGCTTGCAGACGGTGTCCTGGCGCTGCGTGCCTTCGCCGGGAACACTACCCGAATGTGCTGAGATTTTCTGAATGCGCAGGGTGGCTTGGCTCATTTAATCTTCAAGCCCTTTCGACCTTTACCATGAAGCCTTTGAATTCTGGCGTGAAGGCGTTGGGATCGATCACGGTGGGCGACAAGGAGTTAGTTAACATCCGTGCGGTCTTACCTTCGTCTTCGGCGATGCCGCGATATCCCCAATGAATGGGGATACCGATTTGATAGATCTTTTTCCCATCGATCGTCATGGGTTTGATGCGACGAGTGACCATGGCTTTAGCTACATATTCCCCGCGGACGCTGGAGACTTTCAATTTCTCGCCGCCATGCAATCCCATTTCATCAGCCATCTCCGCGGAAATTTCCACGAAAGGCTCAGGGACCAGTTGCACATTCATGGGATTGTTCTTGGTCCAATAATGATAGTGCTCGGTCAAGCGGTAGGTGGTGCAAACCACGTTGTAGCCGTCTTTGGGCGTACCATATTTATCGTCGGGAGTTTTGAAGCGTTTCACGACCGGGTTGTGAGTTTGCTGCGGGTGCAGCAAGTTATCGATGGGGCTCTCCACTGGTTCGTAAAATTCCGGGAATGGCCCGTCGGCAAAAGCGGAGAGCGGCCCGAAGATGCGGCCAACGCCCTCGGCGTTCATGATGAACGGACCCATGTGGTCAGAGGGCTTGGAATCCGGTTTGAAATCGGGCACATCGTTGCCGGCCCATTTTTGGGTGGCTTCATTCCACCACACCTGCTTGCGCGTGGGATCGAAGGGCTTGCCGTCGGAGTCGCAGGAGGCGCGGTTGTACAGCACACGGCGGTTGGCGGGCCAAGAGAAGGCCCAATTCTGGTGCACACCCATGCCTGAAGGATCGGCGGCATCGCGGCGCGCGGTCAGATTGCCGGCTTCGGTAAAGGAGCCGGAATAAATCCAGTTACCACACATGGTGGTGCCGTCGTCTTTGAGCCAGGCGAAGCCGGGGAGCTGCTGGCCCGCTTTGATCTGTTGCTTGGTGATCGGGTCTTCGAGATCGGCCAATGCCTTGCCGTTAATTTCCTTCAAAACATCGGTCAGGGACGGACTGGATGGATCGGTGTAACTCCACGCCAGTTTGAGAATGGGGTCCGGGAATTTACCCGCGTCCTTGGCATACAGGGCGCGAACGCGCAGGAAGATCTGGGCCACGATGGCCTGGTCCAGCTTGCAATCGCCGGGCATGGGCAGAGCAGCATTTTTCCACTGCAGCCAGCGAGCGGAATTGGTGAAGGTTCCGTCCTTTTCCGCGAAGCCCGCGCATGGCAAGCGATAGACGGTGGTTTGGATCTGCTTCATTTCGTCGGCAGTGATGCCTGGCGATTTCCAGAATTCACTGGTTTCATCCTGATAGATCTCGCCGACGACCAGCCAATCCGCTTTTTTCAGCGCGTCGATATTTTTCTTGGAGTCGGGGCCGATGGCGACGCCGTTCATGCCAAAAGCAAACAGGCCTTTGACGATGCCGTTGTACATGTTGTCCCACAGTTGGACCCAGGAAAAATTGCGATCGACTTTGGGCAGGTAGTTGAAGGCCCAATCGGTTTGCTTGGAGGCGGCGTCGCCGTAAAAAGCCTTCATCAGGCTGACGCAAAACTTCGGAGTATTGCTCCAATAGTTAAAGGATTGCCAAGGCGCAGGTTTGGCCGCTTGCGGCGTAATGCGCTTCATCCAGGCGTCAAAATTGTCGTCGGCGGGCGTCGGAACCTTTAAGTATCCCGGCAAATTGTCGAAGATACCGGCCATGTCGGTGGCGCCCTGAATGTTGGAATGCCCGCGCAGGGCGTTCACGCCACCGCCGGCCCGTCCCACGTTACCCAGGATGAGCTGCAAGATGGCGGCGGTTCGGATGATCTGGGTTCCAAAGGAATGATGGGTCCAGCCGACGGCGTAGATGATCGTGGCCGCTTTCTTCATGTCGCCGTCTTTGCGCACAGAGGTGAAGAGATCGGCGATCTTCAAAAATTGGTCGCGGGGGATTCCGGTGATGCGCTCCACCATTTCCGGGGTGTAACGGGAATAGTGTTTGCTCAGCAGTTGGTAAACGCAGCGCGGATTTTGAAGCGTGATGTCGAAGTCAATTTTCTCCGGCATGGGAGGCAATGGGGGAGAAATGCCGCCTTGGCCGGTCTGCATGCCTGCGTTATGGACGGGAGCACCGCCGGTCCCGGAGTAATTCCAGGTGGAGCGATCGTAACTTTGCTTTGCGGCGTCGAAACCGGAGAACAGGCCATCGTCTTCGGGCAACTTGAAGCCGTCCTTCACGATGAAGGAAGCGTTGGTGTAATTAACGAGGTAATCCTTGGCAATGCGATTGTTTTCGATGGCGTAGTGAACGAGACCGCCGAGGAGAGCAATGTCAGTGCCGGCGCGAATTTGGGTAAAAAGATCAGCAACCGAGGCGGTACGCGTGAAGCGCGGGTCGATCACGATCATTTTAGCGTTGCGATTGCGCTTGGCTTCGATGGCCCATTTGAAGCCGCATGGATGGTTTTCCGCTGGGTTGCCGCCCATGATCAGCATCATGTCGGTGTTCTTGATATCCACCCAGCCATTGGTCATGGCGCCCCGGCCAAACGTTGGTCCCAAACTTGAGACCGTGGGGCCGTGTCAAACGCGGGCCTGATTTTCCAGGTGCACGACCCCCAGGGCGCGCATGGTTTTCACGACGAGATAGTTGAATTCGTTGGTATCGGTACAACCGCCGGTCCAGGCAATGGACTCGCAGCGATTGACGGTCTTTCCGTTGGCGTCCTTTTCGATAAAATTATCGTCGCGAGTCTTTTTGACCTTAGCTGCGATTTCGTTCAACGCGGTGTCCCAGGAAATATCTTCCCAATGATCGGAGCCGGGGCGTCGGACTTGCGGCTTTACGATGCGGCGCTCGTTCAAGATGTCTTGCTGCAGGGAAGCGCCCTTGGGGCACAGAGTGCCGCGATTGATGGGGTGATCGGGGTCGCCTTCGACGTGGACGACTTGAGGTGTGACATTCTTGGCACGATCGCCGATGGTGTAGATGATGACCCCGCAACTTACCGAGCAGTAAGGACAAGTGGAGCGAGTCTCGTTGGCGCGCGCAATTTTCAGGGTGCGAAGTTGAGCGTAAGCGGGCTGCAGGTCGAAACCAAAAACGGCTGCTGCAACGCCACCAATGGTTGTCAGCTTAAGAAAGTCACGGCGGGAAGGCTGCACTGATCGACCTCTAGCAGATGCGGCTTGCGGACAAGGGCAAGAAGCGCGTCATTGAGTCCTTGAATACTGTTAACGCGCTTCAGTCTTTAATAGAACGATGTGTATACGGCTGTCAAGCTGACATTTATGTTTCAGCCCGAATTTTCCTAGAGAAAGACCCCGGATACCTAAATCCGGGCGACCACGCTACAATATGCGGCACAGAGCCCAGCGGGACTGCGTCCGTGCTCTCGCCCGGTAACATTTTGTCAACCGGTGCGTATGTACACTGAGAAGCGTTGAGTAGGGCAAAGGAGTAGCGGCCGCTCATGGCGACCCCACCGCAAGCCATAAAGCATGATTTAAGCAGTTTGCGCATCACAGACACCTCCCGCAAAAGCGGTGGTGGCGCAGGTAAACGAATCGGGCTGGCACTGCTGATACTAGTGGTTTTGGCAGGGATTGCCGCTGCGGCGTATGCGTTTCGCAATCAAAGGCCAGTGGTAGAGGTTATGACCGCGGGGAAGGCAGATGCCGGCGAGCGCCAGTCATTGCTTAACGCCAGCGGATACGTGACGCCGCGGCGGCGGGCCACCATCGCCGCGAAAATCACCGGACGGGTCACCGCAGTTTTGTTCGATGAAGGCACGCATGTAAAGCAAGGGCAGTTGTTGGCGACGCTGGACGATTCGGACGTGAAGCGTGTATTGGAATCCGCAAAAGCAGATCGCGAATCGGCGCAGGCGGCGATTGCGGATTACGTTGTGCAGCTGAAGAACTCAAAAATCCAACTGGGGCGAGCGGAGCAACTGCAGAAAGCGGGCGTGCAGACGCAAGAAGCGCTGGATAACGCGTCGACGGCAGTGGAAAGCCTGAACGCCAGGATTACCTTGGCAAAGCAGCAGGTGTTGGGCGCGGACGCGCGCATCAGCGAGGCGCAGCAGGCGGTGGATAATACCGTGATACGCGCCCCGTTCGACGGAATTGTGGTATCGAAAGACGCGCAAGTGGGTGAAATGGTTTCCCCGATTTCCGCAGGCGGAGGATTCACGCGCACTGGTATCGCGACAATCGTGGATATGAATTCGAACGAGATCGAAGTGGACGTCAACGAATCGTATATCGCGCGTGTGGAGCCGAATCAACCGGTGACCGCGACGCTGGATGCATATCCGGACTGGCAAATACCAGCTAAAGTGCGCACGGTGATTCCGACGGCGGACCGTCAGAAGGCGACTGTTAAGGTGCGCATATCGTTCTTGAAGTTGGATCCCAGGATTCTTCCAGATATGGGCGTGAAGGTGGCGTTTTTGGCGGAAGAAAAGCCGGCGGCGCAGGGGCCCCAGCCGAAAACGTTTATTCCGAAGTCTGCGGTACGCAACGAAGGTGGAAGCTCGTTCGTGTTTTTGGCGCGAGACGGAAAAGCGGAACGGCGGGCAATACGCGTGGGCAGCGATCGCGGCAGCGATGTGGCGGTGATGGCCGGCCTTGAGCCTGGAGATATGCTGGTGGTTAACAGCTCGGCGGCCCTGCGAGATGGCGACAAAATTGAAACTAAACGCTAGGAGCTGATTATGATTCGCGTAGATGGACGATCCGATTCCCCGTCGCTGATTCGTGTTCGCGGTTTGAACAAGACATACAAGCGCGGCGGCGAGGCGATTCAGGTGTTACAGGGATTGAATCTGGACGTCGACCAGGCTGATTTTGTGGCGTTCATGGGCCCCAGCGGCTCGGGCAAAACCACGCTGCTGAACTTATTGGGGGGGTTGGATGTGCCGTCAGCCGGCAGCATTACCGTGGCGGGCGACGAAGTGACCAGCATGTCGGCGAGCAAGTTGACGCACTGGCGGGCACGACACGTGGGATTCATTTTTCAAATGTACAACCTGATTCCGGTGCTGACCGCGTTTCAAAATGTGGAGTTGCCACTGCTGTTGACCAAGTTATCGAAGTCTGAGCGACGCAAGCACGTGGAGACGGCATTGGGAGTGGTCGGCCTCTCAGACCGCATGAATCATTTTCCACGGCAACTGTCCGGCGGACAGGAGCAGCGCGTCACGATTGCACGCGCCATAGTTTCCGACCCGACGTTTTTGCTATGCGACGAACCGACCGGAGATCTGGACCGCAAGAGCGCCGACGAGATCATGGCCCTTATCGAAGAACTGGTAGGAAAGTATCGCAAGACGGTTTTGATGGTGACACATGATCCGCTTGTGGCGGCGCGGGCGCACACCACGCTGCATCTGGAAAAGGGTGTGCTGGTGGAGGGTGAGCGCAAGGGCGTGCTGGTTGGAGGTGCGGCATGAGGTTCAGCCGGTTTATTTTCGCCAACCTTTTTCGCAAGAAGGTTCGATTGATTCTGACAGTTGGATCCTTCGCCGTGGCGCTATTCCTTTTCACGTTCCTGGCCGTGGTGAAGAGTGCGTTTAGTCGCGGCACGGAGCTCGCCGGGGCCGATCGTCTTGTGGTTATCAACCGCGCGGGCCTTATCAACACCATTCCGCTGGCATACCGCGACAAAATGTTACAAATCAAGGGCGTTAAATACGTAACGCACAATAATTGGTTTGGCGGCGTCTACCAGGACGAAAAAAACTTTTTCCCGCAATTCGTAATCGATCCGGAAAATCAGCGCCAGGTCATGACCGAAATGCGCGTGCCCGACGACCAGTGGAATAATTTTTTGAAGGACCGCCAGGGAGCGGTTGCGGGAGCAACGCTGGCCAAACGTTTTGGCTGGAAGGTCGGAGACCGCATCCCCATCAAAAATTCACTTTACGGTCCCACCAAGGTCTGGGAATTCAATCTTGATGGCATCTATCACAACGATCATCCGGGCGGTGACGAAAGCCAGTTCTGGCTGCAATGGAAATACTTTGATGAAAACATTCCCGCGGTCATCAAGGGAATGCCTGGGTGGTATGTGGTGAAGTTGGACTCCCCTGACGATGCGGTGCACGTGGCGTCGGGCATCGACGGCGCCTTTGCCAACTCTTCCACGGAAACTAAAACCGAGACCGAATCCGCGTTCGCGGCCGGATTTGCGAAGCAGCTTGGGAACATCGAATTATTAATCCTGACCATCGGCGGGGTGGTTTTCTTCACTCTCCTGCTGGTCACGGGGAACACCATGGCCATTTCCGTTCGTGAACGTGTCGGGGAGTTGGCCGTACTGAAAGCTATCGGCTATCCCGATCGTTACGTGCTCTTCTTTGTTTTGGCTGAAGCGCTGGTTATCGCTCTCATCGGTGGGCTCATTGGCCTGGGCCTGGCCATTTTGGCGATACCGGCGGTTGGCGCTGGATTGCAGGGCTTACTTCCGCCGCTATTGCTTTCCACCAGCGTGCTAGCGCTGGGTTTGCTTTTCGCAGTTGGAGTCGGCGTGGCTAGCGGGCTTCTGCCTGGAATCGGAGCAATGCGTCTGCGTGTGGTCGACGCATTGAGGAGGGTCTGACGTGGCCATTCCGATTGTCTACAATTTGCGCAGCGTACGAGCTCGTTGGACCTCGGCCATCGTTGCGGTTCTGGGAATCGCCGGCACCGTGGGTGTCTTCGTCGCCATGCTGTCGTTGGCTCGAGGGTTTAAGGCCACCCTAGTTTCATCCGGCTCTTATGACAACGCCATGATCATGCGCGCGGGCGCCACTTCGGAAATGACCGGGGGCGTCGGTATCGACACGGTCAAAATTCTGCAGGATGCCCCCGGAATCGCGCGCTCGGCCGACGGACCGCTGGTAAGTCCGGAGGTCGTGCTGGTGGCCCCTATCCCGCTACTCTCCACGGGCACAGATGCTAACGTCCAGGTTCGTGGCGTGTCCAAGAATGTCATGGATATTCGCAGCAAAGTTAAAATCGTTCAAGGCCGCATGTTTCAAGCTGGTTTGAGCGAAGTCGTAGTCGGGAAAAACGCCAATATTTCTTACGCCGGCCTCACCCTCGGCAATACCATCAGCCTCGGCAACGTTCGCTTTAAAGTCGTGGGCATATTCGACGCTGGAGGAAGTTCTTTCGATTCAGAAATCTGGGGCGACAGCCATCTGATCGGCCCAGCCTACAACCGTCCCGATACTTTTTTCCAATCGGTCACCGTGCATCTGGCTTCGCCGGAGGCCTTCCAACAATTTAAGGACGCAGTGGTGTCCGATCCGCGCATGAATGTGGATGTGATTCGGGAGATTGATTACTACTCCAAACAATCCACGCGCTTGACCACGCTGATTACTGTCCTTGGCGGGCTCGTTGCCGGCATCATGGCGATCGGTGCGGTTTTCGGAGCACTGAACACCATGTATTCCGCCGTCTCCGAGCGCGGCCGGGAAATTGCCACGATGCGGGCTCTCGGTTTTGGCGGCCCAGCGGTGGTCTTCTCTTTTGTGGTGGAAGCGTTGTTGATTGCTTTTGTGGGCGGACTGGTAGGCTGCTTGGTGGTACTGCCCTTAAATGGTTACACCACGGGCGCGATGAACATGCAGACCTTTTCGCATCTCGCCTTCGGCTTCAAAATCACGCCAGAGCTGCTCGTAAAGGGTGTGATCTTCGCCCTGGTCATGGGTTTTATTGGAGGTCTTTTGCCCGCCGTACGCGCTGCCCGCGTACCAGTGGCCACAGCCCTGCGCGAGCTATAAAGATACGGAAGCGGCAGCGCTTCTGCTCGAGTGCTCCGAGAACCAAACGATCACGCGGCGCTCGAATTCTTCTGGGGCAACTCCGAGAGCTCCGCAGTGATCCGCTTTGGGAACTTCCCACAACACAACGAGATAATTATGTGCGGCGATGGTTCGCGAATGGCGAATGGGAATGTTTCTATCTGCCTGCCCGTGAATGAGGAGAACTGGCACGTTCGTATTGGCTACGGTGTTTTCCGCGGAGATCTGGCTCGAAATCCAATTTGTATTTCCACTTGGCATACAGAAAAGAAAAATCCACCACCGGGCGCAATAACGTGCGGCCCAGCCACGGGCCGGTGTGGAAGAACTGACCAAATCGGTCGTGAGCCACTTCGCGAAAGCTTGAGAACGGGGATTCGGCGGCGACCGCGCAGAATCGCGTTTCGGATGGTAAAGACTGCAACAAGCCGGCTGCACCCATGGATTCCGCGAAGCCATAAATACACGTGGGGTGGTCGTGGCTTTCGAGCCAATCGAGCCAGCGATGAGCGTCGTTGGACTCTAGCAACCCGAAAGTGGCAAGGTCGCCGCCGCTGGTTCCGTGGGCGCGAGCATCGGGCATGACCACGTCATATCCGTGGCGCAGGAAGATTTCCGCGTTGCCAGTCATAGCCAGGCGATTGTCGGTCACGCCGTGGTAGAGAATTACCGCGTTGCCATTATTTTTTTGCGGATGAAGATTCCAGGCGCGAAGAATTGCGCCGTCGGCAGCAGTGATCTGGACATTTTCCAACACCGCTTGAGATTCCAGGGCGAGATTTTGCACGCGGGATTCGTCGGCGGGGAGTATTGGGCGGCGGTCCGGGTGCAAACTCGCTTCCATCGCGAGCCAGGCCAGGAGGAACATCGTCAGAATGGCGCACAGGGCTACGCAGATGGCTTTTGTAGTGGTCATCCACAAATAGATACGCATCTTGGGGACGGTAAGTTCTAGCTAATGTGAGCGAGACACAGTTGCATGAGTGTGAGGGAGTCGCCGCACCTACTGCACAGTGACCGTGATTGTGGCGGTAGTGCGCCCGAATTCGTTAGTGGCGAAGATCGTGTACGTGGTGGTGGCGGTGGGCGTGACATTAACGTTGTTGCCGCGGACCGCGCCTGCTTGCGGCGAGACGATGACGTAGGAGGCGTTGGTGGCGGACCAAGTTAGCGTGACAGCGGTTCCGGCGTGAACCGCGCCCGCTGGGCTGGCGGTGAAGCTTTGAATGCCGGGAGCCTGGCCTTGCGGGACATTGGCGGCTGTGTAGATGGTGTCCATATTGACCACTTCGAAATCGGAGGCTTTGACGCCGCCGAGAGCGTGAAGGTCGTTGTTGTCCCAGCGGTCGTCGGGCGCGCCGCTCAAATACAGCGAGGAACCGTTGTCGGCCATGATCATTCCGTATTGCTGTAGCGCCTCGAGGATCACCTGGTTGGCAGCCGAATAGGTCGAAATGTTGAAGGTGGACTTCAGACGCAGACGCATTCCCATCGGCGCGGCACCGGCGCTCGAGGAGTTCGCGGCCCAATGCGTGGCGGGGGTTACGAAGGCAGCGCGGCTGTGTTGCAGCGTGAACCGCAAAGCATGATGGATGGCGCCGGCGGCCACTTCGTCATAGCGGGCCAGGCCGGGGAAAATCGGCAGTCCGGCGGCGTCCGCGGAAGTCCAGGTGAGCGGCCGCTGATTGTAAATCTGTAAATCCCAGACCGCTGCGGAAGCCGCATTCCACGTCCCGTCGCCATTTACGCTCGCGCCATAGAGTTCGTAGAGCCAGCAATTACTGTTGTCGAGGACCAGGACATGGCGGTCGCCATTGCCTGGATTGGGGTAGCCTTCGATTTGCGCATTCGCGGCGATGGGCATGGGCCCGGGATCACTTTCGTCGCCATACGCGTTAAAGATTACATTCACCGGGGTTTGCTGCGTGCCCACGACTGCGTATGGGATGCCTATGGAATTGCCGTTGTAAAGGCCGGAGCCGAAGTCGGCGTGCATGCCGACGGTTGGGCCAATGAAGTTGATAAGGGCGCTCGAATTCGGATCGACAGCAGAGGCAGAAATATTTTCGTTCCAGGCATTGCTGGCGGGGAAGGGAACAAACCCGTTCAGACTGGCGCCCATGCCGACGCCAATGCTGCTGCAGGCGCTGGCTTGGACGCTCCCATTTACGGTAAGGCTGACCGGCGAAGAAGTGCTGGAGCCGGGATTGGGATTGGTTACCGTGATGGCGTAACTACCGGCGGCGTTTTGAGATACGGAAGCCGTGAGTTGTGTGGCGCTGACAAACGTGGTGGTCAGTGGAGTGCCAGCCAAGTTGACTTGCGCACCGCTGACAAAATTGCTCCCGGTGACGGCGAGAGTGAAGCTGCCGGCATTCGCGGATGAGGGCGAAATATTGTTGAGGATGGGAGTGGCATTCAGTAAGGAGACGGCTGCGCTGTTCAGTGCCGCTGAACTCGCGGTACTCGTGGCCGTGACCGTTGCGTTCGCTGGATTCGGCAGCGGCTTGGGTGCAACGTAGAGGCCCGAGGAGCTGATCGTTCCGGTAAGGGAGGTCCCACCAGCTACACCGTTCACCGACCACGTGACTGTAGAGTTCGCGGTGCCAGTCACGGTGGCCACAAATTGCTGCGCCGACCCACCGCGCACGGTGACGCTGGAGGGCGCTACCGTCACTCGTACACCGGAATGCTTTTTGTTGCGATCTGGGTTATTGGTGGCGTTGGTAGCAGCACATCCGGTGATCCAGAGTGGCATGATGGCAAAAAGCAGTGATGGGATTTGACGGCGCAAAATGTTTCCCCCCTGTTGACAGAAGTATGGGGTGGGCGTTGGGACTTAACTACTGGACGACAGGCCAGCAAAGGTACATGGGCCAAAAATTAAGATTAGTGAATGGCCTCGCATGCCGTGGAAATGAACGGAAATTGGCGAGAAAGGAAAACACCCGAAGCACTGGTAGCGCTTTTGGCCGCAAATGTTGGATGATGGCCTCTCTTGAGTCGCAGATCCGGAGTATCCCGATGAAAATATCTGAACGCTGGCCCGCACTGCCGCTTGCAGAGTGGAAAGAAACTTACGCCACGCTACATATGTGGACCCAGGTGGTGGGTAAAATCCGGCTGGCATTGAGTCCGCCCATCAATCATTTCTGGGGAATTGCCCTGTATGTCACCTCACGCGGGTTGACGACCTCGCCGATCCCTTATCCCAAGGGGGTTTTTGAGATTAACTTTGATTTCATCGCGCATACGCTGGAAATCAACACCAGTCTGGGCGAAGTGCGCTCTTTCCGCCTGGTACCACGCACGGTGGCGGAATTTTATTTTGAGTTGATGGCGGCACTGCATTCGTTGAAAATCGATGCGAAAGTGTGGACTATGCCGGTCGAGGTTCCGAGACCGGTGCGCTTCAATCTGGATGAGACGCACTCGTCGTACGAAGCCGAATATGCACACCGCTTCTGGCAAATTTTGGTGAGCACCGATGTGGTGTTCCGAGAATTTCGTTCGCGATTTGTGGGGAAAGTCAGCCCGGTACATTTTTTCTGGGGGAGTTTTGATTTGGCGGTGACACGCTTTTCAGGAAGGGCCGCCCCGGAACGCGAAGGTGCCGATTCGATCACCAAAGAAGCGTATTCGCACGAGGTGATCAGCCACGGATTCTGGCCTGGCGACGGCGAAGTGATCAAGGATGCGGCGTTCTATGCCTATGCGGCTCCGGAACCTCAGGGATATAAGGACCAGCCCGTGCAACCAGAAAACGCTTTTTACAGCAAGGAGAAGAGCGAATTTTTCCTGATGTATGAGGACATGCGATCGTCGAGTTCGCCAGAGCAGGCGCTACTGGATTTCTGCGAGAGCACGTATGTGGCTGGAGCGACTTTGGGCAAGTGGGATCGAGCGGCGCTCGAGCGCACGCCGAAAAGCGTTCACAGCGCGCAGGCCTAACCATCGATTAAGTCCCAATCTTCCGCACTGCTACTGATGTGTCGATTTGACCCCAAAAAAATCCCACCATACGAATCGCAGGTGGGAATTTTTTGTTTCTGCGCGATTGATAAATGATGGATGCAGCGCACGGCTGACTAGTGTGATTTCCCGGCGGACTTGCTGCGATTGTCCGGGATCGCAACTTCATCAAATCGAGCGGCTAGTTCACGCAATTCCGCCGCGACATTTGCGCCGGAGATGGGCTGGCCGTGGCCCGGCGCGATGGTCGCGGGATTCAGAGTGGCCAGACGCTGAACCGAAGCTCGGGCGCTGTCCCAGTCCGGGGTGAAATAGGAAGGCGGGCCGTGGAGTTCGCTCTTCTGCGCTATGGCGAATTCAAAGAACGACTCCGGCTTGGTGGTGCAGAAGGCGTCGGCAGGAAGCAGGATGCGATCTACCTCACGAAAGAACGAAACGTGTCCAGGCGTGTGCCCCGGGGTGTGCAGAATCTGCCAGCCAGGCAATTCGGGTAATGACATGGCGTTACTTTGGGTCCCTTGGCCAGTCGGCGGGAAATCGCGCAGGCGCTCGCCAAGGTCAATTGGGCCGCGCGGGAGCAAAGGCGAAAGAAGGGGCATCAAGCCGCCTCCCGCTCCGGCGTTTGGCGGCGCATATTCCTTTTGGCCGGTGAGGTAAGAGCGTTCCAACGGGTGTGCGTAGATGGGCACGTTCCAGTGATCGGCCAAAGCTTTTGCCACGCCGACGTGATCGAAATGGCCGTGGCTGAGAACAATGGCCCGCGGTGGAGCAGCGAATTGCTTTTCCGCCCAACTGCGAATGTAGGTCTCCGAGAACGGAAGCGCGGCGTCAATTAACGTCCAGGAGCCATCTGGATTGGTAATGCCGAAAACGTTGACAAAAGTGATGCGCAGACCTCTGACTCCAGGAGCAATGGCTTCAAGCGAGACAACCTGATTTTCCGGGATATCGATGTGGTCCATATTTTCTCCCCTCCGTTATAAGCGTGACGGCAACACTCAGTCTCTACGGTGCGTCGCGAGAAAAGAAATTGCGATACACGAAAGTGCGTACGCAGGCGGATAGAAGAACTAACGAAGAAGAGATTATGAGGTTGGGTGCTTCACTTCGATGGCGCCGGTCCAATGGTCTCGCCGGTAAGGATTGGCTTGGCCGTTCCAGAGGCTGGCGCGGCCGAGGCGTGTGCGGTAGCCGCAACTGGAATTGCAGGGGAAGCGGCGGAACCCGAATCCGCGGCAGGCCCGACGGTGGGAGCGACAACAGCGTGGCGCGCGGAGGACGAAGAGGAGATGTCGGTCTCGGTGAGGGCCGCCGCTGGGCTAGAACGGAAGCGCACGATCAATAGAGTAAGGTCGTCGGCCTGGTGTGCCCCTTTAGCGAAATTCTCAACCGATTCGAGAATCGCCTTTTGCAATTTTTCGAGGGCGCATTCGGATTGGCCGGTGAGCACTTCGCGCAGACGAGGGACGCCATACAGTTCTTCGGCGGGATCCATGGCTTCGGTGACACCGTCACTGAACAGCACCAAAGTGTCGCCGGGTTCGAGCTGCACGCTGGCGCTGGTGTATTCGGCTTCTTGCACCAGGCCCACTGGAAAAGAGCCTTCGGTGAAGGGTTCTTCAGCAATCCCATGGCGCACCAGGAACGGCGATGGATGTCCGGCGTTGATGTATTCCATATGGCCGTCTTGGTCGAGGATGCCAAAAAACATCGTGGCGTAGCGGCCGACTTCCGAGTGGCCACAGAGAAATTTATTGACGTGATTGAAGACCCTCGCGGGATCGGTGCCCAAAGTCATGCCGGAAAGCGCGCCTTGCAACATAGTGGTGAGCAGCGCCGCGCCCAAACCTTTGCCGGAGACGTCGGCGAGCAGGAAAGCGGTGCGTTTGTCGCCGAGCGGGAAAACGTCGAAGTAGTCGCCACCCACGGACAAGCACGGAAAATTGACGCCGGAGACGGCCAGATGCGGGAACTCGCGGAAATCTTTGGGCAAGAGCGCTTGCTGAATATCGCGCGCAATGTTGATTTCCTGCTCCATGCGCTGGCGTTCGCGTTCGCGCTCGACGAGCCGGGCATTGTCGAGAATGCTGGCGGCGTCGGCGGCCAAAGCGTCGAGAATCTGGCGGTCCAGTTTTGAAAAGGCTGCGGGACGGCGCGAATCCATATACAGGACGCCGAGAAAATCTCCGCGCTTGATGTTGATCATGGATTCCTGGGTGTTGGCGCGGGACATGGCGTACAGAGGAATGACCACCACGGCGCGGAGCCGCTGCGCCACGATGCTTTGCGCAGCCTGCAAATCCATATCGGCTTGCGCCAAATCTTCGGTGATGACCGGGGAGTGCTGCTTGATGGCCAGCTGAATGGCGGTTTGGCTGGGGGAGAGGCTTTCAGGAGGCAAGCGCAAGCCACCGCTGCGGCGCGCGAGGCGAACTTTCAGATTGGTCGGCTTGTCTCCCTCCAGGAGCAGTCCGCGGTCCGCGTCGGTGACGGATACGGCATGATCTACCATGGTGCCCAGCACGGAATCGAGCGGAAACTGCGAATGCAGCAGAGTGGTGGCTTCCAGCAACAGATTTAATTTGCGTAAACCGCCGGTCCCGGTCTGTTCGGACGAGGTGATGTGCTCGATGCGGGTGAGAAGCTGGGGGATGGACGCGTCGTCGGCCCCCGTCGAATTGCGGAAAATTATTTCGTAAGAATCTTCGAGACCAAAGGTGACGACATCGCCGTTCTGTAGCTCGCGGCTTTCGACTTTTTCGCCGTTCACGAAGAGGCCCCGACGCTGGCCGCGATCCTCCAGATAGTAGCGATTCGCTTCGGTAACAATGGCGGCGCAATTTCTCGAGATGCGGCGATCGGAGAGCTGCAAGTGGTTGCCGGTTTCCGCCCCACGTCCAATATGGAAGGGTGTTTGGGCAATGCGCGCGAACCGTCGGGCCCCATCGGGCGAGACGACTTCCAAAACTGGTTCCCCGGGTAGGGCAACGGAATCAGGCATAGGCGGCTGGCTCCAAGGCTGGAATTGTAGCATGCACGTGAATCGGCAAGACCTGGCATAGGTGGTCGATGAGCGGGAGGGGCGATGAACCCGCACGGAGGCCCCACCCTTCGAAGTCCGCTACAACTCCGTCTACGATCGTGCCAGAACGCCTGGTCGTTTCTAGAATCTTACGAATCGCCGAGTCCGGTACTCAGGCGGACTTTCTCGCGCGCTGAGGCTTGCGAGCTTCGGTTTTGCTTGTTTTGGTGCGGCCGGATTTGTTGGCGATGCTCTGCTTCAAGGCCGTCATGAGGTCGACCACCGGCGCGAGTCGCGGTGTCTTTTCCGGTTTTGGAGCCGCAGTGCCCTTCTCCTTGCTCTCAATGAGCTTCCTAACGCGCTGTTGGTATTCATCGTGATATTGCTCGGGACGGAAGGCCGCGACTAAGCCCTTGGCGAATTGTTCAGCGAGGGACACCTCTGTTTTTTTGAGGCCCTCGGCGGCATTTTTGCCATACCCGGCCACATCGTGAATTTCGTTTGGATAGAAGAGAGTGTGGAGCGTAAGACCGCCATTGTAGGGGCGCAGGATGACGGTGCGTTCGCGCTGATGCATAGTGACTTGAGCAATTGCAGCCATTTTAAGATTTTCCATGGTTTCAAGAAGCAGGGTGTAGCCGCGGCGGCCCCCCTCTTCGGGGACCGTGAAGTACGAGGTCTCAAAATAGATGGGATCGACGTCGCTGAGTTTTACGAACTGCAGGATTTCCATGGACGAAGAAGAGCCGGGTTGAAGCTTTTTCAATTCTCCGCGATCGACGATAATCATTTTTTCGTCTTCGGTTTCGTAGCCCATGACAATTTCGTCGCGGGTAACAACTCTTTCGTCATGGGGGCAGTACAGCTGCTGATGTACGCGATGACCACACTCGCGATGAACTTCATGAAAGCTGATATGCGAGTAGCGAGCCGCAGCGAATAATTTAATGGGTACCGAGACGAGACCAAACGAGATGCTGCCCTTCCACACGGACGCGGCCATTTCAATCCTCCAAAGAGCTACCACTCATGGTAGCGTGACATTATAAAAGCAAACAGGGATTATCTGTTTGTTCTCGGGGCTTACCAAGCTGGCTTTGGAACGGCCAACTTGAAGACCGCACCATTTATAAAATGGCTTTTATGGAGGCGGAAATGTCGGAAGTGGACGGAAATCCTGAGCAGGGAAGTGCAACGAGCCGACCCGGTAGGACGCTGAGTACGCACCAGAAAGCCGTGCTGATTCAAGTGTTGCTCATTTTTCCGGACGAACCTGTCGGAGTTTGCTATGTAACTGCGTCCCCGGATGCGCTCGAGGCGCTCAAGTATGCCGAGGACTTTCTGACGATTTTCAAAGCAATCAACTGGAGTGTGGATCGAGTCGAGGCGGTCGAAAATCTACCCGCGGTATCCAGCGGACTGGCCCTGGTGGTGAAAAGGCACCCGCCTGCGAGTGCGGAAGCGCTGCGCGACGCGCTGCGCATTTACAACATCCAGGTGGAAATTATCAACGATGAAGCGAATTTATGCGGCTCGCGGAACTTTGTGCTGGCGGTCGCGCACGCTTAGGAGAAATTATTTTTCAGGCTGATTGTTAGGATTGATCTCTTTTTCGACGGCGGAGATTTCTACCCGTTCGCGCTTGATATCGAGACGCAGCCTGCCGAAGATGCTCATATAAATATTGGCCACCCATACGAGCGCGAAACCGGCAATCAAATAGCCACGCCAGTCAATGAAGAGAAGTTTGAAGCGCGTGATGAAGAGGAACGCGGCTACCACGTAGTGGCTGAAGCAATATTCGCAGGTAAACAAATAAAAGAACTTCCGCTCATAGATCGTCCTGCAGGCTTTGCTGTTGCGCACGCAATAGTTACGTGCTTCGCTAAAAATTTCTTCGTGGGTGATGGTCCAGGCCACCGAAGCTACTGGAAGGGCGAGGATCACAAGCTCAAGCAACTGTTGTGCGAAGCTCATGGCAATTGCCGGTTGCGAACACCGAGTACCGGAACACTGCAACGAGCCCTATTATTTCTCGAAGGCGTTTTGTGGAGCAGGGATGGCATCCTCCTTTGATGCGTCGTGGCCGTGCTCGGGTAGCGGAGCAGCGCCGGCGCCGAAGAGCCGCTCGTGAATGCGGGCGACTTTCGCGGGATCGACCTTTGGGCGTCGATCATAAGTGAGCAGGCCATTGGTTTCCTGCTCGATATCGGTGAGCTGCGTGTAGCAGAAACCAGCGACGAAACCGAGATCGGCAATGCCTTCCATAAGGTCGCGGTACTTCACCAGCAGTTCTTCGTTGGACTGGCAGCTGCCGTAAAAATCGAACAACATGTCGCGTTTTTCGGTGGGCAGATCCTGAGGCACTTGCAAGAACCCACCCACTTCGGAAAGCATCACTGGTTGTCCGCGGTAACGCGAGCCGAGCACGAATAGCGGCTTATTGTCGATCCACATATGAGCAGGCAAAGGCCCGCCGAGCCGCGTTTCGTGATAGCGCTGCTTGAGCAGCGTGGCGGTGGCGGTGTAGTCGTGGATGGCGCAGATGTCGGTGATGTCGGAATGTTCCCAGCCGTCGTTGTCAATGACCGGACGATATGGATCTGCCTGGCGGGTAATGCCTACCATCCGTTCGACGAAGGCGTATTGCGCGGGATGGCTTTCCTTGAGTCCGGGGAGGCCCATGCTTTCGTTGATGGGGACCCACGTGATGATGCAGGGATGATTGAAATCTCGCTCAACGGCGCGCTTCCACTCGGCTGCCAGCCGCTCTTCAGCCTGGGTGGACCACTCCCGGGCATTGGGCATTTCGCCCCACACGAGAAGTCCCAGGCGGTCACACCAGTAAAGCCAGCGAGGGTCTTCAATTTTCTGATGTTTTCTTGCCCCGTTGAAGCCGAACTTTTTTACCCACTCGACGTCTTCGCGAAGGGCGGCATCGGAGGGAGCCGCTAGATAACTTTCCGGCCAATATCCTTGGTCCAGGATCATTTTCAGATATGTCGACTGCCCGTTGATGAAACAGCGTCCCCCGCGCAATTCGATTTGGCGAAGTCCGGCATAGGACCCCACTTCATCGAGTAGTTCATGCTCGTGGAACAGGCGCAGCGTTAGTTGATACAGATGGGGGGCCTCCGGAGACCATAACTTGGCGTCCGGGATTTTCAGGCGCATATTTATGGTCGCCGAGGAGATTTCTTTTCGTGCCTGAGCAACCAGTAAGTCGCCATCGATTACGTCGGCTTCGAGGCGCCAGGTCGCGGAGGGGGCGTGAAGATAGATGGTTAGGTCTAAGACGCCTTCATCTATAAAAGCGGCGATCTTGAGATTGTCTATACGGATTGCGGGTACAGGCTCGAGCCAGACTGTTTGCCAGATGCCTGAGGTGCAGTAGTAGTCAATGTCGTGAGGCAATGCGCTGATGGATTGTTTGCCGCGCGGTTGCGCGGGACTTTGCGAATCGAGAACCCGCAACGTTAAACGATTCTTCTCGAGGTTGAGATAGGGCCCGATATTGAACTGAAATGGTGTATGGCCGCCTCGATTATGGCCTACCTCCTGACCGTTGACCCACACCGTGCATTGGTAATCCACCGCGCCAAAGTGCAGCAATACGTTCATACCCTTCCATCTGGAGGGAACTTCAAAGTCGCGCGCGTACCAGATGATTTCATGAACGGATTTGTCGTTAACGCCTGACAACTCGCTTTGGTATGGAAAAGGAACGATGATACGGCGTTCCAGAGGTAAGCCCAGGGGCCAACCCATTCCAACACCGAGGTCTTGATCGTCAAACGCAAATTCCCACACGCCGTTCAGATTGAGCCATTCCGGGCGGACAAATTGCGGGCGCGGATATTCGGGTCTCGGGATATTGGCGTCGTCGAGATTCATGGCGTTTTAGTGGCCGAGCGCTTGTGCGGACGGTTAGACAGCGGTGTGATTTGGGTTTCCCACAGGGTGCTCGAAAAATTCCCTCGGCATGAATTGTCGTGGATCATAAATAATACGATCCGGCCTCTGCCACCAGCCCGGCTCGAGGGCCCACGCCTGCTTTGGGTGTTTACCATCGGCTAGCTCTCTCAGTGCGTCCGACAGGTGTGTGGGTTTTGGGCCGCCATGGCGAATGTCAAAAACTCCACTCTCATATACATTATCGTTGCGAACCAGCAGGCAATTCCAATCAAACGATCCCAGAAGCGCCCAAGCCGTAACCGCCCGGATATCCACCCCCTGCGCGATTTGCGACTGCGCGGCATTCCACACCTCCAGGAACCAGCGCACTTGTTCGTCAGACGAGCAACCAATGTGTGCTTCGGTGACTGCGATGGGCAGGTGATATCGACGCCAAATTTCAGCTATGCGGGCTTCCGGTCCCAGATCGGCGTCAATGGCCACGCGGACGGCCTCCACATCGGCATAACGGTGCCGGCGGTTCCGGCCGTAGGAATTGGCGGGATACATCTCAATACGTTCGTCAAGATAACGATCGCTCGTTAAGTAGTGGTTCACTCCCAAAATGTCTGGCGGGCAAGGATTCTCGACGAACCAATAAAGTTCGTCTTCCGCTATACCGGAATCAAGAAAATAGTCCCACATGGAGTGGCGCGGGCCCACGCGGCCGCACAGCAGGTCCAAGGTCAACCAGCGACGCTCGTTGTCGAAGTGGGCTTGATAAGCGAGTTTTGCGGTGCTGAAGGTTTTGCCCAAGTCTTCCGTTTGAATCAAGCGCGCCGCAGGATTTACTTCGCGAACAGCTCGTATGGCTAGAACCGTGGCGCGGCACTGTTGCAAAAGGGCGCAGACAAAACCTTGATCGGATTTCCCGTGCGGGTACCAGTGCCCATAAAGGGCACTGAAGCGGGCGGTAGTCAGCGGTTCATTGACAGGCGTGTAGTCGCGCACCCACGGGTAGCGTTGCGCGACTGCCCCAGCGTAAGCGGCGAATTTTTGCGGGAATTCCGGATCAATGAGGCTGGTATGGGACGGACCGCTGCCGTGGTGAAGCAGCCCGACAATAGGGCTTATGCTGAGTTCCTGCAAACGACCCAGACGCTCATCGGGCCATCCCCAGTTGAGTTGACCGTCGCGCTCCGTGCGCTCCCATAACACCGGATAACGCAAGGTCTTGATGCCGAGATCGGCGATGAGATCGAGATCCTGTAACCGTTGTTGATGTCCAGTACGCTGTATCTGATCGAAGTAGCGATTTCCTACGCGGTTAACCGTGCATTCCGGGCCGCCCCACAGCTCAAGAGACATGACCGCCTTCGCGGGCGCAGACGGCCACCCCTGCGGTGAAAGTTAGAGGAGTCTCCACGTGACGCGGTTTGGAAATGGATACGGTGGCTTCGAGACGACGGGTGCCAGCGATTTTTGCGTAAGTGGTGAGCGACTGAGCGGTCACCTGATCCATGTTGTAGTACTTGTAAGTGGCCAGTCGCCCTACGAAATGAACGCCGGCGGTGGCGTCCGCCAGTTCCTTATACTTGGCGTATAGCTCGGCATTTTGTTTGCGCGGAACGGGATAATACGGATCGCCTTCCGCACGCGGAAATTCGAACACGATGCTGGTCTTCGGATGGGTCTGTCCGGTCAGATATTTAAATTCAGTAATGCGCGTGTAGGCCTGATGATTAGGAAAATTGACTACCGGAGCTTCCTGGTAAAATTCGCGGTCGACGGTTTCATGCTTGAACTCCAAGCGACCGGTACGGAAGCTTGCCTAGTTTGTAGTCGAAAAATTCGTCTACGGGGCCGGTGTAAATCATTTCGCGGAAGGGAATGTCATTAACGACTTCGCGGAAGTCCGTGTTCAGAAGGATTTTGATGTTGGGGTGATCGAGTATGCGTTCAAACATGCGAGTGTAGCCGTGCAGGGGCATGACCTGGTACATGTCACGTGAAGTAGCGATCATCGCGGTTGGTGCTGAACCGGTACGCGGCCGATCACCGAAGCGTCCAATTCGGACGGATCGAGTCCCCACTGTTTGCGGGTATACCCACGAAAGAATTTCTCGTAGAGTTCGCGGCCAATCTTGCTAACGACCACATCTTCCGAGGTGTGGATTTTTCCCGTGGGCTCCGCCAACGAAGCAAAAAAATCGGTCAATCCCGCCGAATTGAGACTCATGCCGTACAGACGATTGACTGTGTCTAAATTAATGGGAATCGGCACGATCATGCCGTCAACATTGGCGCGCACACGATGCTCGTAGGGACGCCACTCGGTGAAACGCGATAAATATTCGAACACCTCCGTCGAGTTGGTGTGGAAGATGTGCGGCCCGTATTTGTGGACCAGGATGCCGTCTTCGTTGTACTGGTCGTAAGCATTGCCACCAATGTGATTGCGCTTATCGCAAATCAACACTTTTTTGTTGCCGCCGGCGGCGAGACGCTCGGCAAGGACACTTCCGGCGAAACCCGCACCGACAACTAAATAATCAAACATGTATGCACTCCTGTATATTTTTTAAAATTGACTTTTTTGCGTGAACTCCCGAGATGTTCGAGAGCTACTTCAGGCGCGTCCACTGGCGGCTGCAGCGGCGGCCAGTTGCTTGCCGGCAGCCCGGCGGGTATTGGGCTTGGTTCCGGCGGTGAATAACATCTTCCAGTAACTCCGCCATGCGGCCCCAGGTGCGGGACCAGGAAGTTTGAGACAACAGGGCGTCCACACGCCTCAAGCGATGAGCAGAATCTTCAGCAAGAGCCTTCTCTGCAGCAGCGATAAATGCTTCCGGAGTGTCGCCAATGTGTACGACGCCGGCATTCGCGTAGGGCCGGATGACGTCGCGGATCGAAGTGGAGACCACGGGCAAACCGGCCGCCAGATATTCAGGAGTCTTCGTGGGACTGATGAAACGTGTCGAGTCGTTTCGCGCGAACGGCAGCATGGCAACATCCCAACCAGCCATGTAAGAAGGTAGTTCATCGTAGCGACTTCATGCCCAGATAATGAACGTTCGGCGATTGCGGGAGTGTGACCGGGTCGATTTTAACCACGGGGCCGATCATCACTAGGTGCCAGTCGGGACGCGCGGCAGCCACCCCTGCAATGAGATCCAGATCCATGCGCTCATCGATGACCCCAAAGAATCCCAATCGTACGCCCGGGATGGATGCTTGATCCACAGGCTCGGTGGTCACCGTACGGGCGCGGGCGAAATGCGGGGCGTCGATACTTGAAGGAAAAGGATACATGCAGCGGTGCTGGTGCCGTTTCGCTTCATACAAACCTTGGCCGCCGGTAAAAACTAGATCGGCCCACTGCAACAATTCCAATTCACGATCTTTCAATTCGAGAGGTGCGCCCTTGAACGCGGACAGCTCGTCCATGCAGTCGTAAACAACCGCGACCGGTTTAAGATGGCGCGTCCAGGAAAGATGCATGGGGGTGTAATACCAGAGCGCGTAGGTGTGAATCTGATGCTCAAGGAAAAAGGCATCCAGCAATATGGGCAGAATTTCCCTGCTATTTTCGGCGTGGGATATGTGAGGCACTACAACATCCACGCCCGAATTGCCGCGCGAATGGGCCATGTGGGACTTGCCATCGATGAAAACGGGCTCCTCAATATAAAAAACCCGGCTTTGCGCGGCGAACCGGCTCAGAAGATGTTGGGGTCGTTGATATACGAAATTCCAACGCAGGTGGGAAAAACACACCAAATCGGTGCTTCCAGTCGCAAACTGACCGTCTAGTTTTGTTGAATGAATCATGAAAAGAATGTACTTAGCAGAATACCGCCGGAACATCGGGTGTTCGTAGTACCTGATTTACTTTGAATCCGTAGAACTCAGGCTCGCGGATTGCGGTACGACTTCAATCTGTCGGTAAACACTGGCTTGGAGGACCGCCTGAGCTAGTGTAATCGAAAGTTTATCACTACCATCGATGTTAAGTCTAGTCGCAGCTTTAAGCGGGTCGCCGGAAAACTTCCACAATCCCACAATTACTTTGGCACGCGGAGCCGCGTAACGCACTTTTTTATACAGATCTCGGGCATGCAGTAGTGCGAAAGGCGGCAAGGCGGAAATGCAAACGATGTCAGCGTCAGAATCTTTTAGCTGCGCGATCATTTCCGCAGTTGTTCCGATGGAAATGGTTTGCGCCGAGTAACCAGCCCGCTCCAAAAGTTGCGACAGCATGATGCCCACGATTTCGTCCGCTTCGTCGCGCGCGGGGAGGCACACCACCCGAGTCACCGGGCCGGAATCAGCGCTCCCGTTAGAAGGCGCAGCCAGCGCCTCTGAATCTGGCGGCACTTCGGCGACAGCCTCGACAATTTCCTCTTTATTTTTCTCTCCCAGTTCCTCGAGCAATTCTTTAGTGCTCTGGCAAATGAACTGTTCGGTTATGGCGTCCAGATCGTCATGATGGCGGTCTTGTTCGGCCAGGGCCAAAGCGGGGATGACCACGGAGTCGTAAAGTTCTTCAAGAGAATTGGCCTTTAGATATTCCTCGAGAACGTGTTTAGCCTCAGTCTGATCGGTGGCCAGTAGTCGCTGGTAATAGTGGGCCTCGGGAGACAACACCGGTTGATCGCCCAACAAGATGTTCAGGAAGTTCAGAGAGGGCACGTGCCTGCCGAGCACCACCAAACATACGGTGAGGGGTGTGGACAGCAGTAGCCCAATCGGTCCCCAGATGAGGGTCCAAAAAATGGCCGCGAACAAAATTGCAAAAGAAGAAATTCCCGTATGAGCCCCATATAGCAGGGGCTCAAGTACATTTCCTACCAGCAATTCGGTTACGAGAAAAAGTCCGACAGTTTCCAGAGGCCGGGTCCAATTTGAAAAAATTGCGAGAGATAACAAAATAGGCAAGATGGCCGCAAGGGGGGCGCCGATATAAGGCAGAAAGCGCAACAGCGCGGCAACTACGCCCCACAAGAGGGAATTTGGAATGCCGATAAAATAAAGGCCAACGCCGACAATCGCGCCAAAGCCGGAGTTGACCACCAGCTGTAGAAGCAAGTAACGACTGACTCGCGCGCCAGCATCCTGAAGCGCTTGGGTTATGACGTTCAAATGACCGCGGCCGACCAAACCGATCAGGCGATTTCGCAAGTCCTCGCGGCCCCCAAGCATGAAGACAGTCAGCACCAGAATGATTACAGCGCTGCCGAACGGAGTCACGATGCTATTGAGAGACTCGAACGGATCGGTGGCCGGCTGAAATACCTGGACCGGGACGGGTTTGGCCGCTTCTGCTATAGACTTTCTCCCCGTCGCCGGCTTAGGGGCGGTAATGTCCGCAGGGGCCGGCGGACTATCGGTAATCTCCTTTCCAATTTCTTTCATGGCATCCGCAGCTTTATCGAGCCTGCCGGATTTTGGACTATGGATAGCGTCGATTTTCGATTTGATATTGGTCTTGTAACTTGGGAGTTGGTTGGTTACATCGATTAATTGGTTCGCAACTGTCCAGCCAATTAACCCGCAAGAAGCGACGGTGAATACCACCACGAGAAAGATCGCCAAGAATCGCGGAACGCGAATGCGCTCGAGAGCGCTAACGACCGGGGTGAGCACGAAGGTGAATAGCACTGCGAGAGATAAAGGGACGAGCATGGCCCGGGCAAAATATAATGTCGCAATGACCACCACCGAAGCGACGAGGGTCAAGAGGTGCGAGATATCTTTAGCAGAAGAGGTGCGCGCCAAGGTGGGTACCTAAATTCAGGGTACAGGATTCACAACGATTTACTATAGCGTCCTGCCGAATGTCGCGCGCAACACGCACGTAATCGATGGGAAAACTTCGGTGGCCCACTTCCGGATCCGCGATGTTGTAACGCTGGCACGGCTCCGCAAGCGAGCTAGCCAGTCTCTGGGCGCTTTCAGAATGCACCCAAGGGCCCGTACTATCGGCCCGTTGCTGACAAATGCGGCATTTTTCCCCTGACGAGGTTATGACGGAGGTGTGAACTCGTTTCTAACTAGCTTTGACACAACGTCTGTACGGCGCGAAGCGGGGAAATCTACGCAATTTACTGGATACCGTGATACGCCAGCGGAGAATACCATTCGCACGCCGTCGGATGAATGGCCTCAGGCGTCACCGATCGGCAATGCCGCAGCTTGAGCCAAAAAGGAGAAATCATGGAAGACAATTACCAGCAGGATGCAGGTCAAAAATTTGGCGATGCCGCCAGTAGCGCTGCAGGTACAGCCGCAAGATTGAAAGAGCAGATCTCCGACAAAGCTGCGGACGTACGCGACCGGGTCACGGATTTCGGACGTAAGACCGCGGATAAGATTGACGCTTCCCGCGAACCTGCCGCAGCCAAGCTGGGCCAGACGGCCTCCGCGCTTCACGCCCAATCAGACCGCGTGGCAAGCGCAGCGCACAGCACGGCGGATAATGTCGCGAGCGCTGCCCATGCCACGGCGGACCGGCTACAAGGGGCTGCTGACTACGTACGAGAACATGACTTTAGCGAAATGGCGGCCGATGTTACCGATCTGGTGAAGCGTTACCCCGGACCCTCCTTGGCAGCGGCTACGGTCGTCGGTTTTCTCCTGGCTCGCGTAATGCGTAGCAGCGACTAGATAGCCGCAGCCAGCAAAAAGGGAGAGATCATGGCAGTTCCACAGCAGGGCAGAACCGTTCCTGAAGTGCTTCAAGATATTATCGGAAACATTCAGGAAATAATTCGTTCGGAATTTCGCCTGGCTAAGGCGGAAATCAAGCAAGAAGCCTCCAAAGCCGCCGCGCCGGTGAAGATGTGGGTCATCGGCGGGGTGCTGGGGCTTTATGGATTCGGATTCTTGTTGTATACGGCAGTGTTGGGTCTCGCGGTGGTGATGCCGACTTGGTTGGCAGGGCTGGTGGTGGGTGGACTTCTAACTATCGTAGCGCTGGTATTGATTAGTTCCGCCACCAAGAAGCTGAAGACTGTGAACGCTCCGGAACGAACAATCGAAAGCTTGAAGGAGAATGTGCAATGGGCGAAAGACCAGATCAAATAGAGCGGCATATCCAGCGTCAGCGCGATCAGCTGGGAGACAATTTTAGCGAGTTGGAAGAAAAAGTTAAGGGTGCCTTCGATTGGAAGACCCAGTTTGAAGAGCACCCGGGAATGATGTTGGGCGCGGCTTTGGTCGGCGGGGCGCTGGTCGCGGCCTTGCTTCCGAGCAGCTCGACAATTACTTCAGGCGTAAGGTCCGGGCGTAAGGCGTTGAACGACCGCTGGAGTTCATACACGAGTCGCGAAAGCTCGCAGCCGACAGCCTCGTCAACCCGCGAAGCAACTCCGGATTCGTACGCCGCTTATTCGGGAAGATCCCGAGGACCGTCATCGGAGACCTGGGAAAATTTGAAAAATGCCGCTATCGGGGTTGCTAGCACCCGATTGAGCGAGTTCATCGAAGAGTTAGTGCCCGGTTTCACCGAGCACTACAAAAAAGCTTCAAGTGTCAAACCGACTACCCCGTTTTCGAGTGTGCCGACTCCGCAAGAACATAATTGGCAAAAAGCGAACGGTGGGACAGACTACGCCTCACATTCTTAAAGAGTGACGAAGGGTAGGGCCGCGGAGCAGGATCCGCGGCCTTTTTTTTTGCTCGCGCATCGCCAGTCGGCGCTGTAACCCCATTTCCACTGTCCGTCCCCTACATCATTCACCTGATAGTTACTGAGGACGATACCCCGTACTGTGCGAAGCACATTAGCGCACCTTCCAGGCACTGCATCGTCAAAGGAGTGAACCTTGGACTCGACAAGCAGTCTAGGTTCGAAAATTTGCTGGTCCCTCGCCGGGCCGTGCTGGACTCTCTGGGCAGTTAGTTTTCGTAACCTGAAATCAAAGTGCTAAGGAGCACAAATGACAGATAACGACAGTAAAGCGGCTTCCAAGGACGGGTTACTGACAAGTGTGGCAGAGAGCATTGGGTCCACTCTCGGTAGCCTGGTAGCCAAGGCCAGTGCTGCTCAGAAAACCATTCGAGAGTCGGCAACGTCGGTGGCTAGCAGTTCTGAGCGCGCCCTGCGAACAGCAATCACGGCAACGAAGCGTGGAACTCGTCCGCCGTCCAAAAAACTTAAAAAGAAAATCCGAAGCCGTGTGGTTGTTGCCTCCCGCAAGAGGGCAGGCAAGGAGGCTGTTGCAAAGAGAGCCTCTAAGGGTGCGCGGTCAAGCGCCAAGCGAAAAAGTTCCCCCAAGAAACGTTCGCCAGCTCGATAGGTGCTCAGGCGATTAAATATTTCGCCCATCCCGGAAGCTTCGCCTCAAGTTCCTGCTATTTTCGACCAGCCTAAAGCACCGCCAACCATTCTCCGGCATCGTCATTTATTGGCAGGTCATTCGTAGCGCAGCGCACTCATAGGGCTGACTGTCGTGGCGCGACGGGCGGGGATCCAGCAGGCGAGCACGCCGATAATCAGTAACAGAGTCGGGACGGCTACTAGTGTGAGCGGGTCATGTGCCGATACGCCCCAGAGTTGGCTGGCGATCAAGCGGGCGAGTATCAGGCTGCTGACCAGTCCGATGACGATGCCCAGGGCCACAAGTCGCAATCCAGTGCCGATGACCAGCCTTTGCACATCGCCGCCCTCGGCGCCTAACGCCATGCGAATCCCGATTTCGCGGGTACGCCGCGCGGTGGTGTAGGCGATGACGCTGTAAACTCCGACCGAGACCAGAAGCAAGCCGACCACGGCGAAAACCGTAATCAGCAAGAAACCGAAGCGGGGTTGGGCGTACGAAAAGGAATTGATGAAGCTTTCGAGCGTGCCCGTGAAGGTCATAGCCACGTTGCGGTCGGTACCCCAAATTTCCTGACGCACGGAATTCATCATCAGCATGGGATCGTTGGCGGTGCGCACCAGAACACCGCGCTCGGCGGAGCCGGTAACGGTATACGGCACCCAGGTCTCCGGGTTCACGGGATCCTGCAGGCCTTGATTCTTGACGTCCGCGACGATGCCGATTACTTCGTACCAGGCATCGGGCTGCCCGTCGGGAAAACCTTCAGGAGTTTTCTCCAACCGCAAAAGGTGGATGCGCTTTCCCAGCGGGTCTTCAGCGCCAAAATATCTGCGCTGAAAAGTCTGATTGATGACGGCCAGCTTTCTAGCGTTATTCACCTCGGCCGGGGTGAAGCTGCGGCCCTGCAGGAACTGTATACGCAAGACGGGGAAATACTGCTCGCTGCAGAGTTGCAGGATGGAAGTCCATCTGTCCTCATGAGTTTTCCCGGAAATTTCGATATCCGTGGGAATGCCGCCGTACGGCGGCAGGGTGCTGGTCTCGGTCGCGGAGACCACCCCGGGCAAGGCGTTCAGTCGTTGTAGCAGCGGGCGAAAGAATCCGGCCACCTGGTCGGCGGTTTTGTAGCGATCCGTAGGCAGCGGCAATCGCGCTACCAAAATATGATCGGGCAACAAGCCGAGGTTAACTTCGTGGAGCGCGGCAAGGCTGCGCATCAAGAGCCCGGCGCCGACCAGCAGGGTCAGCGAGAGGGCCACCTCGAAAACAACTACGGCGTTGCGAAGGTTGGCGTGACTGGTGCCGCCGCTGCTGCCCTTGCTGCTATCGCGAAGGGAGTCATTAAGGTCGCGGCGGGAGGCCTGCAGGGCGGGAACGAGGCCGAATAGTATGGCGGTAATCATTGCTATCGCGAGCGCGAAGAGCAGCACAGGGCCGTTCATGCGAATAACGCTTTCGGCGGGAATGATATTCGGGGGAATGATAGCGATGAGGCCTTTGAGACCGGCCCAAGCCAAAAGCGCACCGAGAAACGCGCCTCCCAACGCCAAGAGCATACTTTCGACGAGCAACTGCTGAATAAGCCTGCGGCGCCCAGCGCCCAACGCGGCGCGCACGGCGAATTCCTTTTCGCGGGTAGTGGCCCGCGCTAACAGGAGATTGGCGACGTTTCCACAGCCGATCAGCAAGAGCAGCCCGACCGCAGCCAACACGATGAAGAGAGTGGCGCGGAATTGACCAACGACGCCATCGGCCAACGATCGAATTTTAACGGAAAAATGCTTGGGGTACTCCGTGGGATGCAAGACGGCTTGCTGTTTGGCGAGCACCGAGAAGTCGGCAGTAGCTTGCTGTACGTTGGCACCAGCCTTGAGGCGGCCCAGCATGAACCAAGAGCGCGGAAAGCCGGAGGAGTGCAAGTCTTCGCGGAGAGGAGTTTGGGGGATCCATAGGTCGGCGTCGCCCCAGGCGAACCTCGGCGGCATGATCCCGACGAGGGTGCGCGAAACGCCGTTCAGGTTGAATGTCTTATTGAGGATAGAGGGGTCGGAGCTGAAGCGGGTGACCCAAATCTTATAGCGCATCAGGAACACCGGCGGTGCACCAGGTTCGTAGTCGGCAGGCACGGCGGGGCGGCCGAGCAAGGGCTTGATACCCAAAAATTCGAACGTGCCGGGCGTGATGAGTTCGCCCTGGAAACGCTCGGTGCCTTCGCCGGAAGTGTACAACTCATCTTCCCCATTCATAGCGATGACGTTCTCGAAAACGTGGTTCTGCGTCGAGTAATCCAGAAATTCGGCGCCGGAAAAAGAGCCGCGACCATTGGGGCGGCTATCATCCGTATCGTGGATCTCCAAGGACATCAACCGGTTGGAGTCCGTGTAAGGGAAGGGTTCGAGCAGAATATTATCGATCACGCTAAAGATGGCTGAAGCAGCGCCCACGCCGAGCGCCAATGTGAGCATGGCGATGGCGGAGAACGCTCGGCTTTTCCAAAGCGTGCGGAGTCCAAAGCGGAGATCCGAGCTGAGGGAATCAAGCATGGTTAATCCTCCGAAACGCTAGGGGCCGGGCGATATTAGTCAGACGGATGCTCGCTAAAATAGTGTCGGAGCAAAGTACGTCACGGAGAGTAACGAGAAAGCGCAGGGAAAAGTTCGAGTTAAATCCTGCAGCGTCGGAAGCCTGGCATTCAAAAAGTCCGGAAATCAACGTGCGGCTGTGGACATTCTCCGCGCACATAGTCGTCTATATGGGTTGCGAAGAGTTCTCCGAGACGGCGGGTCACTGGCCCGGGGGAAAGGGCGATGCCGTGCCCGGCTATCTCGCTGACGCCGATCACATTCCGGTTCGTTGATGTAATAAAAACTTCATCGGCATAATAAAGATCTTCGGCTTGAAGGGTTTGCTCGGTGACGGACAGTCCGGCTTCTGGAGCGATTTCCATCAAGATTCCGCGTGTTACGCCCTCAAGACATCCGGCCGTTAAAGGCGGGGTGAGGAGTTTGCCTTTTTTTACGGCAAAAATGTTGGCGGAGGTACATTCCGAAACCTCGCCACGTTCGTTGAGGAGCACCGCTTCGTCGAAGCCCTCTTGGGAGGCTTCGGCAACCGCCCACGCATTGTTTAGCCAGGAGATGCTCTTGACCCCGGACAGCGCCGACGCTGCGTGCCGACCGTGGGGCCTTAGGGCCAAGCGCGCCGTCGACGAATAGTTAGGGAGTCCTGCGGTGCAAAGCAGAAGATCTACTTGCGGCCGAGCTTCATCGCTTTGCCAGAAGCCTACGGAGTTATAGACGAGATAAATTCTCGCGCAACCTTCCGTGACGTTATTTGCGTGGAAGACTTCCTGCAGGTGCATGCGCACTTTAGCGGGCGAATAGGGCATTGGAAGCCGAATAAGGGAAGCGTGCTTCTCGAGGCGGCGCCAGTGGCGTTCATAGGCGAAGGCTTCTCCGCGGCAGATACGCAGAGTGGTAAAAAGGCCCCAGCCACAGATGAGTCCCGCCTGACCGAAGGACAGGCGATCCTTCTCGACGGGTATAAGGCGGTCATTGTGGAAAATGTGACGATGGATCACTGGTGCCTCGCGACGCTAACCGTGCCGTTATTGTAGCTGAATGTACCTAAAAAAATTGTATGGGTCTGCGGGAAGGAAGGCCCGGGAAAGGGGATGGAATCGAACTTATGCCGGCAGTGCCGTCACTACTGTGCCAAAAATTATTTCGAAGATGAATTTTCGCAACTGCCCGGCAAGTTCAAAACTTCTCCGGCGTAGATGCGGTTGGCGTCAATAATCCGAGGGTTCGCTTTAGCAATGCAGCCCCAGAAGCCGCCAGCGCCCAATTGAGCCTTAGCAATCTTCCACAAACTGTCGCCCTTAACCACGGTGATGTTCGAATCGTTCGGAGCCGACGGAGCAGTCGGCTTGGATGGCGCTGTGCCGCCCAGGTTGATGGCCGTTCCGGGCACGATGTGGTGCGGATTGACAATCGCCGGATTCACAACGGCGAGTTCGTGCCAGCGGCGTCCGTCCCCAAGGTTTACTTCCGCGAGCTTCCAGAAGGAGTCGCCCCGCTTCACGATAATGGTCTTGGGAGCTTCCGCGTTAGGAAACAGTGGGGCCACCGGTTCGTGGCGCATTGACGGCTGGGCGTCCCGCGGTGTCGGTACCACGAAGACCCGAGCGGCTGCTGTGGTGATAGGCGCTACTGTGTTCGGAAAAATCGAAGCTTCCGGGGTCCTGAGCGCGGCAGCGTGCACGGCGCGGGGCCTGGGCATTTCGAATGAGATGTGGGGTTGGGCGTTCCTTATTGAGGTAGATGTGTACGAGGCCCCGGGCTGTGAATTCGAGAACACAGGCGCCACGGGAGCGGCATGTCCAGTCGTTTGAATCGCGTTTGGTCTGGAATCCACAAATTCGCTCACTGCCTTCGGAGAAGCCAAGCTCGGAGCGCTAGAAAAGGGTAAGTGATACTCGGCAGACTGGCCCGTCTGAGGATTTAATTCCTTCATGGCGCGGTACATACGCGCGACATCGCCAAGCGGCAGTTGGTCAAGGGCCTGAGCGTCGATATCCGGCACAGCAATCGTCCCTGGCGCGGGTTGCTCGCGTTTCTTGGCGTCAAGCAGTTCGCGGTCTTCGCGGGTAAGTATCTTGGCATGCTTGAGGTCTTCTTCCGTGTAGACATGCTTCAGGCCATTGGCTTGCCTGTCCTTGCGCGCCTGTTCCTGACGGGCAGCTTCGGCCACGTCCTGGGCCCAAACTGGAGCGCTGGCAGCAAAGGCGCAGGCGGCCAGTAGAATGGCACCTGCGTGCAAGCGCTGGCGGGAGCGATCCCAGGCCATCGTGCAATTGAACTCCGTCGTCTTTCGGCTGTCGTTACAGTTTTTCACGGCACACCTACCCAAGGACTTCGCTTGTGCCTATTTTAACGGAGTGCGAACGGTGTCAAAAAATCGATTTGCTGTGGTGCCTGTTTGGATAACGGGCGTTTCGACACGTGCGAGGCCGGGCTTTCAACGCAGCGTAGAACTAACGCCGATTGGGCATTTTTAATCGGAGCGACCGGCTGCGCGTGGGCTGAACTTGACGTAATATGGTCCGCCCAAGCGAAAGGCAAAGCGAGGTTTGAATGAAGTACGGAGCGCGGTTGGTTGGGGTGCAGTCGCCGGTCGAGAAGGCCGCGGCAGAAGGAAAGGATCGTGGCGACGTTGCCGCCGACCCGGAGCTTCCAGCGCGTCGGAAATTTATCCAAACCACCTTGCTGGTTGGGGCGTCGGCAGCGGCGGTCTCGCCGCGAGTGGCCTTCGGTGGCTCGACCGGCAAGCCACTTGCTGATCGAGATAAGGCGGCGTCCTCTGCAGCAAGAAGTCCCGCGTTGGCCTTCGAACTCGAGGAAATGACCGTTACGCAATTGCAGGAAGGCATGGCTTCTGGGCGTTTCACTGCGCGTTCCATCACGGAAAAATACCTGGCACGCATTGACGCGCTAGATAAGCACGGCCCTGCGCTTAACAGCATTATTGAAATTAATCCGGACGCCATCAGCATCGCGAAGGAGCTGGACAAAGAGCGCAAACAGAAGCATGTGCGCGGGCCGTTGCATGGCATTCCAGTTTTGATTAAAGACAACATTGATACTGCTGACCGCATGATGACCACGGCGGGATCGCTGGCGCTTGTGGGCTCGAAGCCCCCACGTGACTCGGCCGTAGCTCAGAAATTGCGCGAAGCTGGCGCTGTGATTTTGGGCAAAACGAACTTGAGTGAATGGGCCAACATTCGTTCGAACCAGTCGACCAGCGGCTGGAGCGGGCGCGGCGGACAAACAAAAAACCCGTATGTGCTGGACCGCAACCCTTGCGGATCGAGTTCCGGCTCCGGTGCGGGGGTGTCGGCTAATTTATGCGCCATCGCCATCGGAACGGAAACGGACGGGTCGATCGTTTGTCCCGCATCGGCGAACGGGGTCGTGGGCTTAAAGCCCACGGTCGGTTTGGTAAGCCGCACCGGAATTATTCCCATTTCGCACAGTCAGGACACTGCGGGTCCGCTTTGCCGAACGGTACGTGATGCGGCCATTCTCCTTGGGGCGCTCACCGGCGTCGATGACGAAGACAAAGCGACTGCCGAAAGCCGCGGGAAGTCGTATGCGGACTACACGCAGTTTCTGGTTGCGGATGGTTTGCGCGGTGCGCGTATTGGAGTGGTGCGGGGAACTTTTGGGTTTAGTGGCGCTGTCGATGCGCTGATGGGCGCGGCACTCGAACAATTGAAATCTCAGGGCGCCGTTTTAGTGGATCCCGCGGAAATTGAAACTCGCGGCAAGTTCGATGACTCGGAATCAACGGTTTTTATGTATGAGTTAAAAGCCGACCTGAACGCCTATCTGGCGCGCCTGGGGCCCCGGGCGCCGGTGCACACGCTGCAGGAGATTATCGAGTTTAACGAAAAGCACCGCGAGCAGGAGATGCCTTACTTTGGGCAGGAGTTGTTTTTGAAGGCGCAATTGAAAGGGCCGCTAACCAGCCAGGAGTATCTGGATGCGCTGAAGAAAAATCATCAACTGGCTCGCGTTGAAGGCATTGACGCGGTAATGGATAAACACAAGCTCGACGCCTTGGTGGGTCCGACGGGCGGGCCGGCGTGGCTGACCGACCCGGTGTCCGGGGATCATTTTAGCGGCGGGAGTTCGAGTGCCGCGGCGGTAGCGGGGTATCCGAACATCAATGTGCCGGCCGGAGATGTGTTTGGTTTGCCTGTAGGAATTTCATTTTTTGGACGCGCGTGGAGCGAGCCCGTTTTGATAAGGCTGGCGTATGCGTACGAGCAGGGCAGTAAACACCGGAAAGCTCCGCAATTCATTCCGACGTTAGGAGCAAAGCCGTAGCGCCAGGTCAAAGAATCTGTGACTCTCGGCTGCTTTAGCGACGGTTATGCGAGGCCGCCCAGCCTCGCGAGCTTCAACGCCTCTATGGCCGCGCCTCGGGCTCCGGCGGTGTCACCGTTGGGCATAACGTAGATGGGGATGTCTGCTTGCTCTTCTCGCTGATTGGGCATGCCGGCACGAATTCTTTCGAGAAACCACTTTTGGAATTCCTGTGAAGTTTCCAGAGCGCCGCCGCCGACGATCAACGCGTCGGGATCGAAAGTGTTGATCATTTCGTCGAAGAAAAGTCCCAACGCGTAGGCCTGCACGGCAAAAATTTCCTTGCACATCGCGTCGCCCTTGTCGGCGAGCCCGCGAACCATTTTCGAAGCGCGGTTGAGATTGCCGAGTTTTTCAAGTTCGTGCCCGGGATATTTCAGCAGAAAGAAAGGAAGGAAATCGCGTTCGATGGCCGTGAGAGAGCAGCAGGATTCGAGGCAGCCGACGCGGCCGCAATTGCACTTGGGATGCAACCCTTGAATGTCGGAGATGGACTGGTAGGGAATCAATACGTGACCCAACTCGCCGCCAAACCCTTTGCGACCTTTGATGACGTTCCCGTCGAGAATCACGCCGCCGCCGAGCCCCGTGCCAATCACTACAGTGATGGAAGTTTCCCGTCCGGTAGCGCCAAAAATGGAGAAGTGTCCCCATAGAGCGCCGGCGTTGCCGTCATTCAAATAGCTCACTGGTTTCCCGAGACGTACGGCCAGCCCTTCGCGAATGTCGAACTCTGCCCAGTCGGCATGAACAAAGTTCGTGGAGCCGCGCGCGCTTAGTTTCCCAGCGGCGCTGGCCGGCCCGGGAGTATCGAGCCCGACGGCGACGATTTCGGACACCTGAATATTGGCGCGGTCAGCGGCCATCTTCAGTCCATCTTCGATTTGACGCAGACACACTTCAGGGCCTTGTTTGGCGAGTGCGGGATGCTCGCACAAGCCGTCGATCAGAAATTTCTCATCGCGATCGAGAAAAGTATAGTTAACCGCCGTTCCGCCCAAATCGATACCTGCTACGACTTCCACGTTGTTCCTCCATTGCGGTGGGTCACCAGGCATGAACCTGGTCTTCAAACGCTAAGAGTCTACATCGCCCGGAGGCGCGAGCTTGAAGAGAGATTCCTTTGACATTACCTGGGTCATCCTCTAAGATTTAGTTTGTCTCTACAGGGAAAGGTGTGACCGTTTCGATGAGGACGTATGTTGCCAAGGGCGAGGAAGCGGAAGCCCTCAAAGTAGGCGCTAATTGGTTTGTGATTGATGCTACGGACATGGTGCTCGGGCGCCTGGCCACTCAGGTGGCTCGCATTCTTATCGGGAAAGACAATCCTAGTTTCACGCCATACCTGGATTCGGGTGATCACGTCGTGGTCATCAACGCGGACAAGATCCGCTTGACCGGTAACAAAGTGGAGCAGAAGGTTTATTACTCCCACAGCGGTTATCCGGGAGGCTTGAAAGAAGTGCCAGCCAAGCGTTTGCGAGTGGCTAAAGCGGACTGGATGGTTCGGGAAGCAGTGCTGGGGATGTTGCCGAAGAATAAGTTGCGAGCGCGGCGCGCGAAGAAACTGCGCGTGTATCGCGATGCGGCAGGTCTGGCGCGGCATGCTGGGCAGAAGCCGCAAAAGATGGCGAGTTAGTTCCGGTCGTTGCCATCTGAAAGCAGTAAGCTCGGTTCGGGGATTGTTGTTCTGGTGGGTGTGACAACCTGCAGTATTCCAGTCTCCAGAGTTTTTCGGGGAACTTTCGCGACACGCAACTAGGTGTCCGCGGAAACCTGTCCGTGGAATAGCTTCACTGGGAGTTAGCCGGGCCGCTGCCCGGAAGTGAATTTCCCGCGTGGCTTTTTTAGCTTAGGAGGAACGTTGAGTTCTACTGGTACGCCCCTTATGGGCAAGCAGACTTGGATTCTTGGAACCGGACGTCGCAAGGAGTCTGTGGCGCGCGTATTTCTCCGTGCCGGCTCTGGCAAACTCACAGTAAACGGCAGAACCGTGGAAGAATATTTTCCGAACTTTGCCTGGAAGCACGATGCCGTGGAACCGCTCAAATTCACGAATCTGCATGACCAGGTAGACGTGGTCATCACCGCCAAAGGCGGCGGGGTCGGCGGACAGGCTGGTGCGGTGCGCATGGGCCTGGCGCGCGCCATCTCGGTGTTCAACCCGGAATTGCGGCCGGCGTTGCGGAAGAATGGTTTCTTGACGCGCGATTCACGCATGAAGGAACGCAAGAAGTATGGACAGAAGGGCGCCCGCAAGCGCTTCCAGTTCACCAAACGCTAAGCGCAGTGCTTTGGGTGCGGCAGGTGGCGTTTGGTTAAACGATTTAGCTGGGCAATGCAGTATGTCCAGCAGCTAGTTCCGGCGGTTTAGCGCAAGCAAACCGCCGAGATCACGGCCAGCTAGGGGCTGGCAAAAAGGCTGTTCTTTCGCGGGCGCCGGTCGGGCACGCGAGCGCAAACAGCAATCCTTAAAGGAGGAAACTTGGCAGTAGAAATTACGATGAAAGAGTTGCTGGAGGCTGGAGTTCACTTCGGCCACCAGACCCGCCGCTGGAATCCGAAAATGAAGGAGTACATTTTCGGCGAACGCAATGGCATTCATATTATCGATCTTCAAAAGACCCTGAAAATGTTCCGCGAAGCCAGCCGCTTCGTGGGTGAACTTTCTGCGCAGGGCAGAACAGTTTTGTTTGTAGGCACCAAACGACAGGCCCAGGAAGCGGTCGCTGAAGAAGCCAAGCGCTGCGGGGCCTTCTTCGTGAACCACCGCTGGCTCGGTGGGACTCTCACCAACTGGTCGACGCTGCAGAAATCCATCAAGCGCCTGAAGTTGCTGAAGGCCATGAGCGAAGACGGCCGGATGCTGGAGCTGTCCAAGAAAGAAAAAGCGCGACTCGAGCGGGAAATGAAGCACCTGTTTCAAAATCTCGAAGGCATTGAGAACATGGCGCACCTGCCCGATGCCATGTTCGTGATCGATTCCAATGCTGAAGAAATCGCCGTCAAAGAAGCGCGCCGCATGGGCGTTCCGGTGGTCTCGGTGGTCGACACCAATTGCGATCCGGACGTGGTCGACTGGATTATTCCGGGGAATGACGACGCCTTGCGCGCCATTCGTTTGTTCACCTCCAAGATTTCCGAATCCGTGCTGGAAGGCCACAACGCTTATCAGCAGTCGCAGGTCGCCGAGCAAAAGGCCTCTGCGGACCAGGCTCTGGCGGATGGTGTGGAGTATGTGGACACCAGCGCTTACGAGCAATACGAAAAACAGGAAGGCGACTTCGTGGAAGGCGTTGCGGAGACGCCGGTGGATGTGCCCGCGGATGTACCCGCTGAAGCAGCGGAAGCTACAGTGCCCCCTGACGAAGAAGCACGCCGTTAACACCGACAGTTGTGGGTAATACAGCATCCTTTCAGAACTCGCGCGAGTGGGTATGGGCATACCTTCGCGACGGTCTGGGTCATCAAACTACCGAACGGGAAGAGAAACCAATGAGCACACAACCGACACCGATCAATATTCCCGCGCAACTCGTGAAAGAATTGCGCGAGAGGACCAACGCGGGATTCGCGGATTGCCGCTCCGCGCTGATTGAGGCCGAAGGCGACATCGAGAAAGCCATCAGCGTCTTGCGCAAAAAGGGACAAGCTGCGGCGGCAAAAAAGGCCCAGCGCGAAGCCAGCGAAGGACTGGTAGGCAGCTACATCCACGCCGGAGGCAAGATCGGCGTGCTGGTGGAGATCAATTGCGAATCCGACTTCGTGGCGCGTACCGATGAATTCCAACAACTCTGCCACGATATCGCTATGCATATCGCGGCCCTCGATCCTCGCTACGTCCGGCGCGAAGAGGTCACCCCGGAGATGCTCGAGAAAGAGCGCGAAATTTACAGCGCTCAAGCCAAGGCTACCGGCAAGCCGGAGCCGGTGATTGAAAAGATCGTGAATGGCAAAATGGAAAAGTTTTATGAAGAAAATTGCTTGTATGAACAGCATTACATCAAAGACGAGAGTGTTACTATCGGGGAAATGATTACCCAAGCTGTGGCGAAATTGGGCGAAAACATGGGCATTCGGCGTTTCGTCCGCTTTAAGGTTGGCGAAGTGAGCAGCACGGGCTCGGCCAGCGCCGAAAACACTTCCGCAAACGATCCTGCGTAGGACGAAAAACTACAACGATGTAATGAGGCGCCCCGGGAAACTGGGGCGCTTTTATTTTTGGTTCGCATGTCGTGCGGCAGCTAGAATTGTTTGTTACAATTCCGAAGATTTATCGTCCGTTACGGAGCTACATGCCAGCAAAGAGCGCCAAGCCCAAAGTATCCGCGCAGGTATCCGCGACAGCCAAACGCCCATTGGCTCCCAAGAAAAATCGCACCGAACCCATCTATAAGCGTGTGATGTTGAAATTGTCCGGCGAGTCATTTCAAGGCCCCCAAGGGTTCGGCATCCACGGGGAGACCATCCAGGCGATCGCCAGAGAGTTGAAGGATGTTCATGCGCTGGGCGTGGAAGTGGCCATTATGGTGGGTGGCGGGAATATCTTTCGCGGAGCCCGGCAAAAGGGATTCGAAATTGATCGCGCAACGGGCGACTTTATGGGCATGTTGGCGACAGTGATCAATGCCTTGGCCCTGCAGGATGCCTTGGAAAAAGAAGGCGTGCACACCAGGGTGCAAAGCGCGATTGAAATGCACCAGGTTTCGGAGCCATTCATTCGACGTCGCGCCATCCGCCATCTGGAAAAAGGCCGTACGGTGATTTTTGCAGCCGGCATCGGAAATCCGTATTTTTCGACGGATACCGCTGCGGCGCTGCGGGCTATGGAAATCAAGGCTGACGTAATTCTGAAAGCGACTCGCGTGGACGGAATTTACGATGCTGATCCGGAATTGGTTAAGGACGCCAAGCTGTATTCCGAAGTTACGTATCGCGATGTATTGCACAAGAATTTAAAGGTGATGGACGGCACGGCGATTTCGCTGTGCATGGACAATGAAATGCCCATTGTGGTGTTTAATATGAATCGGCACGGAAATATCCAGCGCGTGCTGTTGGGCGAGCGCGTAGGCTCGACGGTTATTCCCGCGTAACACCGTCGCATCAAGGAATGCCGCGTTTATCCGGCGTTGGCGAACAGCATCGTGATGCAGCAAATATAATCAAGTCGTTTCATCCTGGCATAACACACGAGGGTGCTCATGAGCACGATTGGATCAACAAAGGAAGCGATGGCCGCGGCGAGGACCCGCATGGAGAAAGCCGTGGAGGACTTCCGCAAGGACTTGGGTACGCTGCGCACTGGTCGCGCAAACTCTTCGCTGCTGGATAGCGTACGGGTCGACTATCACGGGTCGCCGATGCCCGTGAATCAGCTTGGCGCGCTTACTGTGCCGGAGCCCAGCATGATCGTGATTGCGCCGTGGGATACCAGCGCTGTGGCGCTGATCGACAAAGCCATTCGCACCGCGGAGCTGGGGCTGAATCCGACCAACGACGGAAAAGTCGTCCGCGTGCCGATACCGGCGCTGACGGAAGAGCGTCGCAAAGACATGGTCAAACAGTTGCACAAAGTTTTGGAGAATCACCGAACTGCGCTCAGGAACGTTCGCCGCGATTTGAAAGAAGCGGTGGAGAAACTGGAAAAAGACAAGAAGATCAGCGAAGACGAGAAGAAACGCGGTCTGGACGAACTCGAGAAATTGTCTCACGCGGAAACGAAAAAGATGGAAGATTTGTCAGCGGCCAAAGAGAGAGAAATCCTGCAGGTTAAATAAATTGCTGGGAAGACTGCCTGAAAATGCTGCCGGAGTTTAGGGTTTTATTGCGGCGGATGTTTTCTTAACGGCGGGTTTATTCGGTTCTTCACCATTATCAGCACGCTCCAGAGTAAAATCCTGGCCTTCGTCGTTCTGCACCGCGTGCATGAAGGCTTTGTAGTCGGCGACTCGCGGCGCCGGAACTTCCCTCAACAAGAAGCGCACCTGCCGTGAAGCCGTCAAAGTTAAATCATGAACTTCATACTGCGACGAGAATGTGGCGTAATCGCGTTCTACCGAAGTTCCCGTGGGCGCGTGCGCCGACGTTCCCGGCGGTAAGCGCAGCGTAGCCCGCGTATCCACGTCGAGGGGCGTTCCCAGATCGACTGCCGAGATTGAGGAATTGTTCCGCTCCGGTTTGGCTGGCCCCTCCGGTAGGCCAACTTGCGGAAGTAAAGCCGGAATGCGCACGGGTTTTTTCGACCAATCGACAAACTTGGAAGTAACAATTTCATAATCGACAGTAAAGGGTTGGCGCGTTTCGGAGGGATCGGAGGCGCTGACATTGACGACTTTGCCGCGGAACCCGTCGGAGATGGAAAGCAGTTGGGCCAGATCCTTCCACTTTTCCTTGTCGGTTTGATGGAAGGCCACGCGCAAGAGCAATTCGTTGTCCCCGCGCAAGGCGTAATGTACTTTCGCGTTTAGCTTCCCGTCCAGGGCCAGCGTGGCATCGACACTCACGTGTTGCGAAGCCGCGAACGGTAAAACGTCCGGCACCACGAGCCACCGCGAACGTTCGGAATTTTCTCTATCATCGGGCAGCAACAGAAATGCGTGCTTACCGCGAAAATTGACGGCGATCATGGCAAAAGGCGCCACTTCGACACCAGGATCCAGCCACCATCCAGGGCCGGGCTGTCCTGCCCAGATCAGGAAGTGCGTAAACATGGATGGACGGGGAAGCAGAGCTTCGGCGGAATCCGGAGCGCCCGCTAGCGCTACAATGGCCGGCATCTTTGCCGCGCGGATCAGCGCTGCCAGCAAAACCATTTTATCTTCGGCGGTGGCGTAGCCACTGGAGAGAATTTCTGTAGCCGGGCGCACCCGGAAGCCAGTCGCTTCCAACGGCACGTCCACGGTGGCAATTTTTTGCGAGACAAAATCGTAAAGCGCCTGAAGTTGTTCATTCCCGGTTTTGCCCGTGCTGGTCAACTCCGCGGACTTACCCATGATTTCCGCCGCGATATTTTCGGTGGGGTCAAATTTCTGAGCGAGGCGCGCGGAAAGCTGATTCCAGGACGTAAACGTGGAGAGGGCTACGTCTGGCTCCGCTGAGCCGTTCGATTTTGCCCCGTCCGAACCCGTACCCTCCGTGGCCCCCCAGCGATATTCCCAACGGCGAATCACGCGGACTTCCGACCCTTCTCCGTATTTTTGTTCCTGGCCTGGAGTCGCGGGATTAACGCGGATTTGAACGTCACGTGCGGCCGGCAGATCGAGTTCGAATTGCTCTAGGGTGACGATGGCGTCTTTCGCGAAGGTGTGGAAGAAATAGAAATTTGGGGCCAGCGGCGGATGGGTAGCCGTGGTGATCACGCGATATTCAAGTTTGTCCGCTGGTTGTAGGCCGAGTATGCGAACCGTCTTGCGGCGCACATCCTGGTAGGCGGCCGCATCAGCGACGGCAGGATTTGGCTGATCGGTGATCGCGCCCGGCAGAGTTTCCGCCGTTCCGCCACCGGAGTGGGTGATGCGCGCCAGTGGAATTTCCAGGGTTTCGAAGGCCCGGTTGTAATCGAAATTGAGCCGTGCAAATTGCCGGGTGCCCAGTTCGGTGTTAATACGCACGATTGCGTGAACTTCTTTGCGGGAGGATCCGTCGACGTTAAAGCGAATGTGGGTTTCGAGAAGCTCGATCTGCGCCGGGGTTTGGCTTTTAGACCCGGCGGCGCCAGCGTCGTTCTCCTGAGCATCGCGGGTATTTTGGTTCGCATCTGTTGCAGTCTCAGGCCGGCGGGTCTGCTGGGCCGCCGCAACTGCAAATATAGCGGTGACCGTGGAAAGCGCAAGCGTCGCCAAGATAGGTGAAAAATAAATCCTTGATGAAGTGACCCGCACACCTCGCAGTTTAGGTGTTCCGGGGACAGCAGGTAAAGGAGAAGGTGCAGCGGCATTGTCATCGCAGCATTCCGCGCAACCCTCGGATTTCATGAATCCAGCTAGAACCCTACGACGCTGCGGGCGCTTGAATGTTGCGCTTCAAAGGCTCCGAGGGGCCGATGGGATAGACTGGCTATGAAGCGAATCGGGGGAGTCATAAATGCGACGTGCATTGGGAATCATTGCCGTGGTTGTAGCAAGTTATGCGTGTTTGCCTGTCGCTTCATCCGGGGCCAGGGAAAAAGCGAAGGAAGCGAGCGACGAAACCACGCGCGCGGCGCTGGTAAAGATTGCCGGCGAGGGGCTGGTTGAGTCTCACGCGTTCGAATACCTGACCCAGTTGAGCGATGACGTGGGCGCTCGCATCACCGGTTCGCCGCAATCTCAGAAGGCCGTCGATTGGGGGCTCGCGAAAATGCGCGCCATCGGTCTCGAGAATGTGCATGCCGAAAAATTTCAGATTTGGCGCGGATGGACTCGCGGGAAGGCCGAAGGAGAGATTATCGACCCTATCCATCGACGGCTGAGCCTCGATGCCATGGGGTGGACGGGTTCTACGGCCGCCGGCGGCGCGGAAGCCGAAGTGGTTAGCGCTAATGTTTTTGATCTGGACGCGGAAATGAAAAATCCCTCGCGATTCACGGGAAAAATCATCCTGATGGTGACCCAGGGGGAAGCCAAGAAAGACGGAATGGCGATTTTTTCGCAATTCGGCGATTTCGTGAAGTTGACGGCTAAAAACGGTGCAGTCGGGATTTTTGGCGGCCAGGGCGGCTTCAAGAGCGAAGGAATGAACCTTACACACACCGGCATTTTGGGCTTTGAAGCTGATTTTACGATTCCGGTCCTCTCTCTCACCTTGGAAGATCAAGGCCAGCTTGAGCGTTTGCTAGCCAGCGGCAAGAAAGTTCGCGCGCGTCTCAATGTTCAGAACACCTTCAGCAGTGGCCCTGTGGAATCCGCGAATGCCGTCGGGGAGATTCGTGGCCGAGAACATCCCGAAGAGATCCTAGTGGTGGGCGCGCATCTGGATTCCTGGGATTTGTCGGAGGGGGCTACAGATAACGGAGTGGGTTCGGCGTGTGTGCTCGGCGCGGCGGAAGCGATATTGCGTTCTGGGCAGCGGCCGCGACGCACCATTCGTTTTGTTTTGTTCAACGGCGAAGAGCAGGGATTGTTGGGATCGTTCGCTTACGTAAAACAGCACCAATCGGAGATGGCTAATCACTTGGGTGACCTGATTCTCGATGAAGGGCCAGGGTCGGTGAAGGAATTTCAGTTGGGCGGGCGAGACGATCTCGTAGCAAGCATGAAAAAGTTTGCTGATTCAGTCGCGAGTATCCGGGCGATTAAAGTTAACGATAAAATCGAATTCGGAACCGACACCGGACCGTTCATTATGGCCGGTTTGCCGGGAATCAATATGAATCAGGATTCGCCGGAATATAAATATACCCACCATTCGGCGGCGGATGCGCTGGAGGCGGTGCAGCCCGACGTGCTGGCGCAGGATTCCACATTGATGGGGATGACTGCGTACTGGATTGCGGACCGCGCGGAACGATTCGCGAAGCCTTGGTCGGCGAAGAAGACGGCAACGATGCTGCGTGAACAGCACCAGTACGAATTTTTGATGGCGTTTGGGCTATGGCCGTTTGGCGATCTTGGTGCCGATCCGAAGGATAAGGATTCTAAAGCAGAACCGCATCCCAGCGAGTGACGTCGACCGATAACTTAATTTGAAGTTACGGCTAAATATCATGTTTGAAAGGGTTTAGGGCGCAATTGCCGGATGGCTCGCGGACGTCCGGCGAGAGCTTCGATTTCACGTCTTGGCAAGATTAGGGCCAGACGGACGAATTTTTCGGATTTTCCACCGCACTGTTTCGAAGATGATTTGACAGAGCACGTTTTCTTCCTTATACTTCGTTGGTTTGTCGGGGTGCGTTTCTCCCGATGGGGACGACTGCTTACGAGCGGTCGTAGTTGGAAGGATTTCTTCAATTCCGGAACATTGCAGGACGGAATGGGATTGAAGAGCGGCCGGAATGGGACGCCAGTCCCGCAAAGCCGAGTAAGCCTCTCCGAATCGAAGCCAGGAGCGAAGTTCCGCCTCTTGGAGTGCGCACGGAGTTTCTTGCTGGTATCTCCGGATTCGCAGTAGACCTTTCAGCAATTGGACTGCGCTTTCGCGTATTTCTGTGCGCGCGCCTTGCGAGAGCCGCGGAAATTTGTGCGCGCTATTGAGGGAAATAACTGTGCCGACGTTTTCGCAATTAGTACGTATGGGCCGCGAGCAGGTCCTGGTAAAGACGAAATCGCCTGCGTTGATGGGCTGCCCGGAAAAGCGCGGGGTGTGCATTCGCGTCTATACGCAGACACCAAAAAAACCGAACTCCGCGTTGCGCAAGGTAGCGCGCGTGCGACTGACCAACTCCATTGAAGTCACCACTTATATCCCAGGCGTGGGACACAACTTGCAGGAGCACTCCATCGTGCTGGTACGGGGCGGACGTGTGAAGGATCTCCCGGGAGTGCGTTATCACATTGTGCGCGGCACCCTGGACGCCGCTGGAGTGGAAAATCGCAAGCAGGGTCGGTCGAAATATGGCGCCAAGCGCCCCAAGGCCGGACAGACCAAGTAATCGATGCCGAAGACACTGGCCACAAATTGCAAGCGCAGCTAGGAAGTTTTGGGGAGTAGGACCGGTAATTTTTCGAAGGAGCTATAAGAGCAATGCCACGCAAAGGATTAGTCATTCGTCGGCCGCAAGCTACCGACCCGGTTTATGACAGCGCGCTCGTGGACAAATTTATTTGTTCCATGATGTGGGAAGGCAAGAAATCCACCGCGCAGCGCGCCTTTTACGGCGCCATGGATCAGGTGGCCAAGAAAACCAACGACGATGCGTTGAAGATTTTCAATAAGGCCGTGGAAAACGTTAAGCCCTTGCTGGAAGTGAAAACTCGCCGGGTGGGCGGCGCGAACTACCAGGTTCCGGTGGAAGTAAATCCCTTCCGGCGGCAATCCCTGGCGATTCGCTGGCTGCTGCAGTACTCGCGCGAGCGCGCCGGCAAGACCATGGTGGACAAATTGGCCGATGAGCTGATCGACGCCTCCAACGCCCGCGGCGGCGCGATGAAGAAAAAGGAAGATGTGCATCGCATGGCGGAAGCCAACAAGGCCTTCGCGCATTACCGTTGGTAGCATTTGGCAGGGCGCCGGTAAATTGACGGCGGGCGGTGAGTAGTGGAAAACGAATTGTTGTTGCAAGAAGCGACGAAGCTGAGCACGGCGAAAACGGAATCTGGCAAACAGGTATCCGCAAGGCAGGGGTCTGAACAAGGAAAAATGGGCCGGGCATTCAAACTCGAAGACACGCGCAACATCGGAATCATGGCGCACATCGACGCGGGGAAGACCACCTCGACGGAGCGCATCCTTTTCTATACCGGCGTGACCTACAAGATCGGTTCCGTGGATGAAGGCACCGCCACCATGGACTGGATGGAGCAGGAACGTGAGCGCGGTATCACCATTACCAGCGCCGCGACAACCGCTTCGTGGACCCGCAACGAGAAGAAATATCGCGTCAATATCATTGACACACCAGGTCACGTGGATTTCACCGTGGAAGTAGAACGCTCTTTGCGCGTGCTGGACGGTGCGGTTTGTGTATTTGACTCCGTAGCCGGAGTGCAGCCGCAGTCGGAAACCGTGTGGCGCCAAGCCGATAAATACCGCGTTCCGCGCATCTGTTTTGTCAACAAAATGGACCGCATGGGTGCGGATTTTGATCACGTGGTGCGCACTATTCGCGCGCGCCTGGGAGCGCATCCGGTTCCCCTGCAATTTCCCCTGGGCCGCGAAGATAATTTCATCGGCATCATCGATTTTCTGGAACAGAAGGTCATTGTGTGGCTGGAAGAAACGCTGGGAGCGAAATTCGAAGAATTCCCGGTTGAAAAGTTGTGGGACAAGGATTTCGTTGATTCCCGTGCGGATGTGGCCGCGGCGCTGAAAGGTTCCGCCATCGACAAGGCTTTTTACGAAGAACATCGCAATAAAGTTGTCGAATACGTTGCGGAACACGACGACGAAGTAATCGACAAATATTTGAATGAAGGCACTTTGTCCGTTGAGGAAATGCGCAAATCCATTCGCAAATCCACTCTGGCATTGAAAATCGTGCCGGTCTTGGCGGGTTCAGCTTTCAAGAACAAAGGCATACAACCGCTGCTCGACGCGGTCATCGACTTCCTGCCGTCACCAGTGGATGTGCCGCCGCTCGAAGGCACCAATCCAAACACCGAAGAGGTGGAACTCCGCCGCGCCTCCGACGATGCGCCCTTTTCCGCGCTGGCTTTCAAAATTATGTCCGATCCGTTCGTCGGGCACGTCACCTACATCCGCGTGTATTCCGGCGTTTTGAAATCCGGCAGCTACGTGTACAACTCCGGCAAAGCGACGCGCGAGCGCATCAGCCGTTTGCTGCAAATGCATGCCAACAAGCGCGAAGAAATCGACACTGTTTACGCTGGAGACATTTGTGCCTGCGTAGGCTTGAAGAGCGTGAACACCGGCGACACTTTATGCGATGAAGATAAGCCGGTAGTGCTCGAAAACATTGACTTCCCGGCGCCGGTTATCTCCGTGGCCATCGAGCCCAAGACCAAGGCCGACCAGGACAAGCTGGGCGTGGCCATGCAGCGCTTGGCGCAGGAAGACCCGACTTTTCGCGTGTCCACTGAGCCCGATACCGGCCAAACCTTGATTTCCGGGATGGGCGAATTGCATCTGGAAATCATCGTCGACCGCATGCTGCGCGAATACAATGTGCAAGCCAATGTCGGCCGGCCGCAGGTGGCCTATCGCGAAACGATTCGCAAGAAGGCTACCGCGGAAGGCAAATATATCAAGCAGACCGGTGGCCGCGGGCAGTACGGCCATTGCAAGATCGAGTTGCATCCGATTCCGAGTTCCAGCCGCGAGAACATGAAAGAAATGTCCACCGACGAATTGGACGCGCTGGCCAAGGAAGTTGTGGGCGGCCCGGCGGGTAAGTGGAAGTTTGACAAGGAACATCGTTTCCTGTTTATCGACAAGATTATCGGCGGCTCGGTCCCACGTGAATTTATCGCTCCCATTGAATCGGGCATTCGCGAAGCGTTGGACAACGGTATTCTCGCGGGTTTCACTATGGTCGACGTTGCGGCTGTTCTAGTGGACGGCAGCTATCACGATGTGGACAGCTCGGAAATGGCTTTCAAAATTGCTGGCTCCATGGCCTTCAAGGAAGCCTGCCATAAAGCGTCGCCAGTGCTTTTGGAGCCCATCATGCGGGTGGAAGTTGTGGTTCCCGAAGAATATATGGCTGCGGTGTACGGCGATTTGAACGCGCGGCGTTCCGCGATTCAGGGTTCGGAGAATCGCGCGGGCAGCAACGTCATTCGCGCGGAAGTGCCCTTGGCGCAGATGTTTGGTTACGCCACGGACTTGCGCAGCCGCACCCAGGGACGTGCCAATTTCACCATGCACTTTTCGCACTACGCGGAAGCGCCTAACTCGATTTCCCAGGAAATCATCGAAAAGAACAAGGGTCGAGACACCAGATCGTAAGTTTCGGTAGTTCGCAGTAAAGCAGGTTTGCAGTTTAGAACGTAAACGAATTCGATTTGAGGAGCAGAGCAAGCGATGGCGAAGGAGAAATTCGAACGCAATAAGCCGCATGTGAACATTGGGACCATAGGTCACATTGACCATGGCAAAACCACGTTGACGGCGGCGATCACCAAGGTGTTGTCGAAGCATAACCCCAAGGTGCAGTTCCGGGCGTTTGACACCATCGATAACGCTCCGGAAGAGCGCGAGCGCGGTATTACCATTGCGGTTTCGCACGTGGAATACGAAACGCAGAACCGCCATTACGCGCACATGGATTGCCCGGGACATGCGGACTACATCAAGAACATGATCACCGGCGCGGCGCAGATGGATGGCGCGATATTGGTGGTGGCGGCGACGGATGGTCCGATGCCGCAAACGCGCGAGCACATTTTGCTGGCGCGCCAGGTGGGCGTGCCGGCCATTGTGGTGTTTTTGAACAAGTGCGACATGGTGGACGATCCGGAATTGCTGGAGCTGGTGGAACTGGAAGTTCGCGAATTGCTGAAGAGCTACCAGTTTCCTGGCGACAGCATTGCGATCGTGCGCGGCTCGGCGTTGCAAGCGTTGAACGGCGATGCCAAGTACGAAAAAGCGATCGATGAGTTGATGGAAGCGGTGGACAAGAACGTGCCGCAACCGGTGCGGGACATCGATAAGCCGTTCGCCATGCCCATTGAAGACATTTTTTCGATTTCCGGACGCGGCACGGTGGTTACCGGGCGAGTGGAGCGCGGCAAGGTGAAGGTTGGCGAAGAAATCGAGATTGTGGGTTTCCGTCCGACGCAGAAGAAAGTCGTTACCGGCGTGGAAATGTTCCGCAAGTTGCTGGATGAAGGCTTGGCGGGCGACAACGTGGGGCTGTTGCTGCGCGGCACGGAAAAAGAAGATGTGGAGCGCGGGCAGGTGGTTTGCAAGCCCGGCTCGATCACTCCGCACACCAAGTTCAAGGCGGAAGCGTACGTATTGACCAAGGAAGAAGGCGGGCGGCACACGCCGTTCTTCACCGGCTATCGTCCGCAGTTTTACTTCCGCACCACGGACGTGACTGGCGACGTGAAGCTGCCGACAGGCGTCGAGATGGTGATGCCGGGCGACAACGTCAGCTGCGAAGTGACACTGATTACCCCAGTAGCTCTCGAAAAGGGTTTGCGCTTCGCGATTCGCGAAGGCGGCCACACCGTGGGCGCAGGCGCGGTCACGGAGATCATCGAATAATCATGAGACAAGGCGACAAAATCCGTATACGCCTGAAGGCGTACGATCACAGAATTTTAGACCAGTCCACCAAGGAAATTGTGGATACCGCGAAACGTACCGGAGCCGACGTGGCCGGACCGATTCCGTTGCCTACAACCATTAACCGCTGGACGGTGCTGCGCTCGCCCCACGTGGACAAAAAATCGCGCGAACAGTTTGAAATGCGCACCCACAAGCGGCTGATCGACATTCTTGAACCCACCCCGGATACCGTGGATGCGCTGATGAAGCTGGATCTGCCGCCTGGAGTGGACGTGGAAATCAAGGCGTTCGGACATACCGCGAAGTAACGATCTTTAATTCACGTTTTTTAGTGCGGAAGAGAGAGAAGGCATGGCAGTCAACGGGATTATCGGAATCAAGCTGGGCATGACGCAGGTGTTTCAGGCCGACGGCACGCTGGTAGGGTGCACGGTTCTGCAAGCCGGCCCTTGCGTGGTAGTGCAGCGCCGCACCGCGGCGATTGACGGTTACGAGGCCGCGCAACTGGGCTTGGTGGAATTCGTCAAGCCGCAGCGCGTCAATAAGGCCATGACCGGGCACTTCAAAAAAGCCGGCGCCGCGCCGATGAAAGTGCTGCAGGAAATTCGCCTGGACGAATCGAAAGACGAAACCAAAGTCGGCGACCGCGTGCTGGTGGAAAATTTCAAAGCCGGCGAATTGGTGGATGTCAGCGGCGTCAGCAAGGGCAAAGGCTTTGCAGGCGGCGTCAAGCGCTGGCACTACCGCGGCGGCGATGCCACCCACGGCTCGATGTTTCACCGCGCGCCGGGCGGCATCGGCGGCAGCTCGTTTCCGTCCCGCGTGTGGAAGAACCAGCATTTTCCGGGACACATGGGGCAATGCACGAGTCACTGCCAAGAATTTGAAAGTCGTGAAGGTCGACAACGACGAAAATCTGTTGCTGGTGAAAGGTTCCGTGCCGGGTCCAAGCGGTACATACATTTTTATTCGCAAGGTTCGCAAAGGTAAGTAAGTACAAAAGGAATAAGGAAACGAAATTATGCCGGTGGTGGACGTAGTCAATTTACAGGGCAACAAGGTCGGCCAAGTCGATCTTTTGGACGCGGTCTTTGGCGTCAAGGTCAACAAGCACCTTCTGCACGAAGCCTCGCGCTGGTACTTGCGCGGTCTGCGCAGGGGTACGCACAAGACCAAGGACAAGAGCGAAGTCAGCGGCGCGGGCCGCAAGCTTTGGAAGCAGAAGGGTACTGGGCGCGCGCGCGTAGGCTCGATTCGTTCACCTCTTTGGCGTCATGGCGGCACGGTGCATGGTCCTCGTCCGCGAGACTACAGCTACGCCTTGCCGAAGAAGATGCTCTTGGGCGCATTGCGTTCGGCGCTTTCGGCCAAGGTGACGGAGCAGCGTTTGACGGTGGTGGAAGACTGGGAGTTGGAGAACCACAAGACCAAGGGATTCCTGGGCGTGCTGGGGAAGTTGAATCACAAAAAGTCCGCGCTCATCGTGGCCCACGGCGAAAACAGCAATCTGGAACGCGCCAGCCGCAATATTGCAGGCGTCACGCTGGTGGCTCCCAATGGACTGCAGCCCTACGATTTGCTCAAGCATGACCTGCTGGTGCTGTCGAAGGAAGCGGTGGCCCGGCTCAGCCATTCGCTGGACCCGGAAAAAACTCCGGCAGCGACTCCGGACGTGGAGACCATCGCTCCGGCACCGCGAGCGGTCGCCAAACCGAAGGCATCCGCCAAGCCAGCCGCGGCGAAAAAGGTCAAGGCCACAGACAAGAAGCCCGCCAAGGCCGCCAAGAAAGAGGGCAAGGAATAATCATGTCCACGCCGCATTATCAAATCATTCGCAGGCCGATCATCACCGAAAAAGGTTTGGGCGTAAAAGAGACTCAGCGCACCGTGGTGTTTGAAGTCTCCGCCAAGGCCACCAAAACGCAGATCAAGGAAGCCGTGCAGCAGATTTTTAGCGTCAAGGTCAGCGACGTGCGCACCGCAAATTATTTCGGCAAGATGCGCCGCCGCGGACAAAGTGAAGGGTATCGCCGCGACTGGAAGAAAGCGTACGTGAAGCTCGCCGAAGGCGAAAAGATGATTGAGTACGCGGAGAACTTGTAGTCCGGCAATTGCTTTTACGAATTTGCAGTTGGGGCCAGGCAACGTTAGCGCACGCAAAGGTTAGAGGCAGCGATGGGACTGAAAAGTTTTAATCCATATACGGCGTCACGACGATTTCTTACCGTCGTTGACAAGAGCCATATCACCAAGCAGGAGCCGGAAAAGGCGCTGCTGGAGCCCAAGAAGCGCTCGGGCGGCCGCAACAACCACGGAGAAATCGTGGTGTGGCACCGCGGCGGCGGCCACAAGAAGCAATACCGTCAGGTGGATTTTCGCCGCGACAAGCTGGGCGTGCCCGCCACGGTAGCCGCGATTGAGTACGATCCCGAATCGCAGCTCCAACCTGGCTCTGTTGCACTACGCTGACGGCGAAAAGCGCTACATTTTGCATCCCGTAGGGCTCGAAGTGGGCGCCACGGTTTCCACCGGCGAAGGTGCGGACATCCTTCCCGGGAACGCGCTGCAGTTCAAGCACATCCCTCCGGGCACCATGGTGCACAACCTGGAACTTTATCCCGGTCGCGGCGGCCAAGTGGTTCGTTCCGCGGGCGGCTCGGCGCAATTGCTGAGCAAAGAAAACGACGTTGCGTTGGTCAAGCTGCCTTCCGGCGAAGTGCGCAAGTTCTCGATGGAGTGCATGGCCACCGTTGGTCAGGTCGGCAACCTGGATCACGAAAACGAGACTTTTGGTAAGGCTGGCCGCACCCGCTGGCGGGGTATTCGCCCGACTGTTCGCGGTGTGGCGATGAATCCCGTCGATCATCCGCACGGCGGCGGTGAAGGCCGCGTAAAGGGAAATCATCCGCAGACGCCCTGGGCCTTCCCGACGTTAGGCAAGAAGACCCGCAACAACAAGCGCACCGACAGAAACATCGTCCAGCGCCGCAAGTAGCCAAACGAGTTTTCATCGGTGGTAGCAAAGTACTGAGGGAGAATCCGGGCAGCGGTCGCAAAGCGGCCTGGCGAGAGCAGAAGTGATGCGAGCAACAAGGACACGGTCATCCAGGAGCAGGGCGGCGGCGGCCCGCGGCACCAGGGCTACCGCGAAACGAACTCAGTCGAAGAGCGCAGCAAAGAAAACGCAGCTGAAAGTGGTGGCCAAGCCGTTGCGGGCAAATCTGAAACCGGTAAAGCCCGTGATGGTTCCGCCGGAGCCGGTGCTGTACAAGCTGTGCAAGCCCGGCTGGGGCGTGATCGTGGAGCGCATTCCGAACGCGCAGGGCACTCGTTTCGTTTGCCCGTTTTGTCCGAGGTCGCATCGGGTTCCGGGACCGGTACGAGGATTCAAGAAAATGCGGCGCGCTCAGTGGAGCCGCTTGCGTCGAGTGGAGGAGTAGGGGATCGATGGGACGCTCATTAAAAAAGGGTCCGTTCGTGGACGGCCATCTGCGCGAAAAGGTCGAAGGACTGAACACGCGCAATGAAAAAAAAGTAATCAAGACCTGGTCGCGGCGCTCCACCATCGTGCCGGACATGATTGGCCACACCATCGCCGTGCATAACGGAAAGAAATTCATTCCGGTGTACGTGACCGAGCAGATGATTGGACACAAGCTGGGCGAATTTTCTCCTACGCGCACTTTTAAAGGTCATGGCGTGAAGGCTGCGATGGAACGCGCCGCGGGACCGGCACCTGCGGGAGGCGGCGCAGGAGCACCGAGCGCCGAGGTCTTAAGACATGGCTGAACTACAACAGACCCAGGCAAATATTGAAGCTCACGCGCTGGCCAAGCATGTGCGCATGTCGCCGCAAAAAGCTCGGCTGGTGATGGACTTGATTCGCGGGCAGAAAGCGCAGGACGCGTTGCACACTTTGCGCTTCACGCAAAAGCGCTCGGCCAAGCACATCGAAAAGGTGTTGCGCAGCGCCATCGCCAATGCCGAACGCAAGGCTGAAGATGCCGGCGCGCCGCTGGATGTCGACGAACTGTACGTAAACAACTGCTACGTGAACGAAGGCACTCGCTGGAAGCGTTTGCGTCCCGCGCCGATGGGCCGGGCGTTTCGCTACCAGAAGCGTACCGCGCATTTGTGGGTCGGAGTGGCCGAGCATCACGTGCGCGGCGGCCCAACGCGTGGCGGCCATCGAAGCGGAAGCGGAAGCGCAAAAGGGTGTGCGCGGCACGGCACGCCGCGTTCGCAAGGCATTAACCGGCAAGCAAGGCGCGCAACCGAAGAAGGGCAAGAAGTAAGACCAGCATGATGAGAGAACGAGTTTTGGCGGTACTGAGCGACGAGGATAAGAATGGGACAGAAGACACACCCGTACGGATTCCGGCTGGGCTACAACAAACCGTGGAAGTCGCGCTGGTATGCCGATCGCGACTACGCCGAATTGCTCCATGAAGACGTGAAGCTGCGCGCCGAACTGAAAGAGAAGTTGAAGAGCGCGGGCATCAGCTCCATCGATATCGAGCGCGCCGCCAACAAACTGGTGGTGCGCATTTACACCGCGCGTCCGGGAATCATCATCGGACGCAAAGGGCGCGGAAATCGACAAGCTGAAGCAGGACGTGCAGAAGCGCACCAAGCGGGAAGTGCACATCGACATTCAGGAAGTACACCGTCCGGAACTGGACGCGCAGTTGGTGGCGGAATCGATTGCGTTGCAACTGGAAAAGCGCGTGGCTTTCCGCCGCGCGATGCGTAAAGCGGTGGACTCCGCATTGCGCTTTGGCTGTAAGGGTATCAAGGTGCGCGTGGCTGGACGCTTGAACGGCGCGGAAATCGCCCGCAAAGAATGGTACTTGCAAGGGCGCTTGCCGTTGCAGACCTTGCGCGCAGACATCGATTTCGGGATGGCCCGCGCCAATACCACCTACGGCGTGATTGGCGTGAAGTGCTGGGTTTATCAGGGCGAAAACGTACCAAAGCGCGCTTCCAAGATTCAAAAAGAGCGCGACGCCGTGGCCGCAGCGTAGTAGTTGGCGGCCAAAGACAGAGCACGAGTCGAATTTAGGGAAGCGAGACCATAACGATGTTGATGCCCAAGAAGGTGAAGTATCGGAAGCAAATGCGCGGCCGGCGCACTGGCAAGGCCTGGCGCGGCAGCGATTTGGCTTTTGGTGAATACGGTTTGAAAGCGCTGGAATGTGCCTGGATCACCGACCGCCAGATTGAAGCTTCGCGCGTAGCCATTTCGCGATTTATCAAGCGCGGCGGAAAATTGTGGATCCGCATTTTCCCGGACAAGCCCTTTACCAAGAAGCCCGCGGAAACCCGCATGGGCAAAGGCAAAGGCGCACCCGAAAAGTGGGTAGCGGTGGTCAAGCCTGGGCGCATCATGTTCGAGATGGCGGGAGTAGACGAAGTAACCGCCAAGGAAGCCATGACCCTGGCGGCCCACAAGCTGCCGATCCCTACCAAGTTCGTGACCCGCGCGGGGGGGATGTAGCATGGCCAAGCGCATCGAAAAAATCCGCGAATCGAGCAGCGACGAATTACACTTGCAGGAACGGGAATTGACGGAGCAGATTTTCCGGCTGCGTTTTCAGCTTTCCACCGGGCAAGCGGAAGCGCTAAAGCGCTTGCGTGACTCCCGCAAAGATTTGGCTCGCGTGAAAACGCACTTGCGGGCGCAGGAATTAAACGCCAGTACGGGCGCCCACATTCCAACCGAGAAGCCGCCCGTGGAGAAATCCGAAAAGTCTGAAAAGCCGGTGACTGCGAAAGCACCGGCCAGCAAGAAGGCCGCAGCCAAACCGGCCGCAACCCAAGCTAGCAAGAGCAGCAGCAAGAAGAAAAAGGCAGGGAAGGCGTAATGACCACTGAAACACAAACGGCCCCATCGGCCGAGCACGCCAAGCGTGGCGAACGAACGATTCTGACCGGCAAAGTCACCAGCGCCAAGATGGAAAAAACCATCGTGGTGGAGGTGCAGCGGTTGGTGCAGCATCCCAAGTATCGCCGGGTGGTGCGCATCTCCAAGAAGTTTTACGCCCATGATGAAACGCGGCAGGCCAAAACTGGCGACACCGTGCGCATCGTGGCTTCCCGCCCGCTGTCCAAGTTGAAGCGTTGGCGGCTTAAGGAAATCTTGACGCGCAATACCTCCGTCGACTTGACCCCTCGGGGAGCAGCCCAATGAGCATCATGATGCGAACCTGGCTGACCGTCGCCGACAACTCCGGCGCGCGAAAGCTGATGTGCATTTTGCCGCTGGGCGGCGATGCGGGATTGAAAGCCGGACTTGGGGACGTAATTACCGCTTCGGTCAAAGAAGCCACGCCGGAAAGCGCCGTAAAGCAAGGCACGGTGGTAAAAGCCGTGGTGGTGCGAATGCGGAAGGAAGCGCGGCGCAAGGATGGCACTTACATCCGCTTCGACGACAACGCCGCGGTGTTGATTAACGATGCCGGGGAGCCCGTCGGCACGCGCGTCTTCGGGCCAGTCGCGCGCGAATTGCGCGAACGGCAATACACCAAGATCGTATCTTTGGCTCCGGAGGTTTGGTAGCTCATGACTTTGAGACACGATAGAACCGAGCGGCACTCCATCGCCATTCGCAAGGGCGACAACGTAAAAGTAATCGCGGGTAAGGACTCCGGTAAGAGCGGGCGAGTGTTGTCCATCGACGCCAAGAAGAACCGCGTGGTGGTTGAGCACGTGGCCATCATGAAGCGCCACACCCGCCCCAATCCGCAGAAGAATATCAAGGGCGGCATCGTGGAAAAGGAAGCCTCGATTAACGTCTCCAACGTCATGGTGGTTTGCGCCAGTTGCGGCAAGCACACCCGTATCGGGCATACGATATTGCCGGACGGCACGAAAGTGCGTAGCTGCCGGCGCTGCAACACCGCGCTGGATAAGTAAGAACCAGCAGGGATCTGAATTTGACGCGAGGCGAAGGACAGCAATGAAGAGTCGATTGCAGGAAAAATATCGCAACGAAACGGTGCCGGCGCTGATGAAGCAGTTCGGCTGGAAGAACAATATGGCCGTTCCCAAGCTGCAGAAAATCACCGTGAATATCGGTCTGGGCGAAGCCAGCCAGAACGCTAAATTGCTGGATACCGCGGCGCAGGAACTGGGGCAGATCACCGGGCAAAAAGCCATGATCACCAAGGCCAAGAAGTCCATTGCCAACTTCAAGATTCGCAAAGGCATGCCCATTGGCTGCGCGGTTACTTTGCGCGGGGACAAGATGTACGAATTTCTCGATCGCTTGTGCAACGTGGTGCTGCCGCGCGTGCGCGACTTCCGCGGTTTGCCTTTCAACGCCTTTGATGGCCGCGGAAACTATACCCTGGGTCTCAAAGATCAGCTGGTTTTCCCAGAAATCGACTACACCCGCGTGGACAAGATTAAGGGCATGAACGTGACCCTGACCACCACCGCCAAGAACGATGAAGAAGGGCGCGAGCTCCTCAAGGGGCTTGGCTTCCCGCTGCGCGTTCCAGGAGGAGCGCAATAAATGGCTCGCACCGCAAAAATCGCAAAGAGTTTGAAGAAGCCTAAGTTTAAAGTCCGCGTGCGCAATCGCTGCCGCGTGTGCGGCCGCGCGCGCGCCTACATTCGCAAGTTTCAGATGTGCCGAATTTGTTTTCGTGGTATGGCGTTGAAGGGTGAAATTCCCGGCGTCACGAAAGCCAGCTGGTAGAAGGGGTATTCAGGAGAATTATGCAGACGGATCCGATAGCCGATTTTCTGACGTGCATCCGCAACGCGGCCGCCGCTAAGCATCAACGGGTGGACGTGCCGGCCTCGAAACTGAAGTCCGAGATTGCGCGCATTCTGAAAGATGAAGGGTACATCTCCACTTTCAAGATGGTGGATGAAAACAAGACTCGCAAAATGCTGCGGGTTTTCCTGAAGTACACCGCCGACCGCCGCAGCGTGATCACCGGCCTCAAGCGCATTTCGCGTCCGGGCGCTCGCCGTTACCTGGGCACGACGGACATTCGACCCGTAGTTGGCGGGCTGGGCATCAGTATCATGACCACCCCCAAGGGCTTGATGAGCGGCCGCGCAGCTCGCAAAGCCAAAGTGGGCGGCGAAATTCTGTGCGAAGTCTGGTAAGCGTAAGAGCTAGGCACTTGATCGTAGTTTGAAAATATTCGCTGCTCAGTAAAAGGAAAAGAATAGATGTCACGTATCGGGCGTAAACCAATTCCGTTGCCCTCCGGCGTCAAAGTCGCTATGCAGGGCAGTCACATCGATGTGCAGGGACCCAAGGGCAAGCTGTCTTTCCCCATCCCGCGCGGCATTTCGTTCGAGCAGAAAGATGGCGTATTGACCGCGCTGCGTGAAACCGAAGATCACCGCGCCTTGCACGGTCTGGCTCGCGCGCTGGTGGCCAATGCCGTTCACGGCGTGACCCTGGGATTTAAAAAAGACCTCGACATCGTGGGCGTCGGTTATCGCGCGGAGCTTAAAGGCAAGATCGTAAACTTTGCGCTAGGCAAATCGCATCCCATTGAGTTCCCGATCCCGGAAGGGATTGTGGTCACCGTGGAAAAGCAGACCCATATCGTTATCAGCGGCGCGGACAAAGGTCAGGTCGGCCAAGTTGCCGCTGATATGCGTTCGTTGCGTCCGCCAGACCCCTACAAGCAAAAGGGCATCCGCATTACCGGCGAGCGCTTGAAAAAGAAAGCTGGCAAGGCTGGAGCCAAGGCTGGCGGTTCGTAAAATTTTTGAATTTGTCCGGGCGCTAGGCGCCAAGGAGAAGAAACAGTGGCATCGGCTAGAGTACGCAAGTTATCACGAGATCTGCACCGCAAACGGGTTCATGATCGCGTGCGCACCAAGGTTTCCGGCACCACCGAACGTCCGCGCCTGTGCGTGTACCGTTCGCTCGGGCACATCTACGCACAGGTCATCGACGACCATTCCGGCAAGACGTTAGTGTCTGCCAGTTCCGTCGACGGCGAGACGAAGAAGAACCTCAAGGGCGGTGGAAATATTGCCGCGGCAAAAGTGATCGGCAAAGCAGTGGCCGAACGCGCCAAAGCCGCGGGAGTGGAAAAAGTAGTGTTCGACCGCGGCGGTTACAAGTATCACGGCCGCGTGAAGGCGCTCGCAGACGCGGCGCGGGAAGCGGGGTTACAGTTTTAAGCCTATGTCGAAGCAAATCTTGCGAGACAGTTTAGCGGTTCGGCGGCTTCTGGAGGTCAATCTTTCCGACTTGAAAGATGACGTGATCGCCATCAACCGCGTTACCAAGGTAGTAAAAGGCGGCAAGAATCTCAGCTTTTCTGCGCTCGTGGTAGTGGGCGACAGCCATGGCCATGCCGGATTTGGCATGGGCAAGGCTCGTGAAGTGCCCATGGCCATCAAGAAGGCCATTGAGCAAGCCAAGAAAAACCTGATCAAGCTGAACCTCAAAGGGACTTCCATCCCTCACGTGGTGATTGGGCACTACGGTTCCGCGCAGGTATTGCTGAAGCCTGCTTCCGAAGGTACCGGCGTTATTGCCGGGGGCCCGGTGCGCAAAGTGATGCAGGTGGCGGGCATCCACAATGTACTCACCAAGTCGCTTGGCACATCTAATCCTCATAACGTTGTAAAAGCGACCTTTGCCGCATTACTTAGCCTCAAAGATGCCGCGCATGTCGCGGAAACCCGTTCCAAAACAATTGACGAGATTCGCGGAAGGCAGCCTCGCGAAACGGTTGAGACGGTCTAATGAGCGAAAAAGTAGCAGGTGTGAAAGTTCGGCACGGCAAGCCGGTGAAGAAGTCCGGCGGGCATCATTTCGGCAAGCAGTTTGTGATTACCGAACATCCGGATGCCAAATCCGGCGGCACCATTAAAGTGAAGTGGGTAGTCAGCGCCATTTCCTGCACCGACGATATGCGCGCGACCATCAAGGGTCTGGGCTTGCGCCGCATGCATCATGTGGTGGAACGTCAAGACACCCCGGAAACCCGGGGCATGATTCATAAGGTTCGACATCTCGTGGAAGTGGTGGATTAACTCAATGCCTAGAAAAAAAACAGGGGCGCACCGCCCGGCCGGCGGCCCGCGAGGCCGCAAAGCAGGTAGCCCGCGCGGGCATCACAAACCGGCTACTCCAGCGGGACGCAAAACCTATAATCTGTCGAATCTGCAGCCGCCAGCCGGCTCCCGTAAGAAGAAAGTACGCGTCGGCCGCGGCATGGGATCGAAGCTGGGCAAGACCGCCGGAGCTGGCAACAAGGGGCAAAAGTCTCGCCGCGGCTATTCACGCCGTCGCGGATTTGAGGGCGGACAAATGCCGCTGCATCGCCGCATGCCCAAGCGCGGTTTTCACAACCCGTTTTCGGTTTCCTATTCGGTGGTGAACCTGGAAGAGTTAAACGTCTTTCCGGCTGGAGAAACGGTGACGCCGGACCTGTTGCGCGCGCACGGATTCATTCGTCGCGCCAAAGACCGCATCAAGGTGCTCGGCGACGGAGAATTGACCGCCAAGATCGCCATTCACGCGCACGCTTTCAGCGCTTCCGCCAAGGAAAAGATTGCTGCCGCTGGAGCCACGTTTGAGATTCTGGCCACGGCTTGAACAGCAACATTTTGTTGACGATAAAAGGGACGAACTAAGAAGAGCATGAATAGATTCATCGAAGCCGTGAAAAACATGTTCCGCATTGAAGACTTGCGGAAGCGTGTCTTGTTCACCCTGGCGCTCTTGGCCGTTTATCGCATCGGCGCGCACATTCCCATCCCGGGCATCAATACGGCGATTCTCGACCAGCTCTTCAATCAGGCAGCCGGCTCGGTTCTGGGCATCTTCGACTTATTCAGCGGCGGCAACTTCCGGCGCATGACCATTTTCGCGCTGGGCATCATGCCGTACATCACCTCATCGATTATTTTACAGTTGATGACCGTGGTCTTCCCTTATCTCGAAAGGCTTTCGAAAGAAGGCGAGTTAGGGCGCCGCAAGATTACCCAGTACACCCGCTACCTGACGATCGTGTTGAGCATCGTCCAGGGTTTGTCAATTGCCGGCACCTTGCAGGGGCAGGGGATTAACGGCCAGTCGCTGGTTTATCACCCGGGTTTCGGTTTTACGATCATGACCGTACTGGCGTTGACTACCGGTTCGGCTTTCATCATGTGGCTCGGCGAACAGATCACCGAGCGCGGCATCGGTAACGGGATGTCCCTGATCATTTTCGTCGGTATCGTCGTCGGTCTGCCTCGCGCCGTCATCAACTTGTACGAACTGGCCAAATCCGGGCAGTGGGGCGCGGTAACTCCGCTGGTCTTGATTTTGCTCATCGCCCTGATGATTGCCGTGGTGGCTTTCATTGTTTACGTCGAAGGCGGCCAGCGCCGCATTCCGGTGCAATACGCCAAGCGCGTGGTAGGCCGCAAGGTTATGGGCGGGCAATCCACGTACCTGCCGTTGCGCGTCAACTCTGGCGGCGTGATTCCGCCGATTTTTGCCAGTTCTTTGCTGGCCTTTCCCGCCACGATTGCGCTGATCTTTGGCGCGCGATACATTTTCCTGCGCACCATTGCGGACCGCCTGAAGTGGGGCGAGCCCTTGTACACCTTGATCTACATCACTTTGATCCTGGTGTTTGCCTTCTTTTACGTAGGCATCGTTTTCAACCCCACGGAACTTGCCGACAACATGCGCAAGAACGGTGGCTTCATCCCGGGCATCCGGCCGGGCCGCACCACTTCCGAGCACGTGAGCCGCATCTTGAAGCGCTTGACGTTTATCGGCGCGATCTATCTTGCGCTGGTGTGTTTACTTCCGGAGTGGATGATTGCCGGTATCCACCTCGACCACCTCGGTTGGGGCATCGGTGGATGGTTTGACCGGCACTTCCCGGTGTGGTTTCTGAAGGGCCTGGGCGTGCAGTTTTACTTTGGCGGTACTTCACTGTTGATCGTGGTCGGCGTCGCGATGGATACCGTTCAACAACTCGAAGCCCAATTGGTGATGCGCAATTACGAAGGGTTTGCTCGAAAGGGCCGGTTGCGTGGCCGAAGGTAATGGAGAAACGCGGAGCGATGCCGGACTCCCGGCTCGGTCGGCTGCATCGCGCGGTGATCTTTCTCGGACCACCCGGCGCCGGAAAAGGTACTCAGGCGCAAGAGCTGGCCAAGCAGTACGGTGTGCCGCACCTCTCGACCGGCGACATGCTGCGCGAGAATATCGCGCTGGGCAACAAGTTGGGCGAGCAAGCCAAGCCCTTGATGGCCCGCGGGGAATTGGTTCCCGACTCCATCATCTTGAAAATGGTGGCGGAGCGCATCGAACGGCCGGATTGTTCGTTTGGTTTTGTGTTCGACGGATTTCCGAGGACGGTAGCCCAGGCCCAATGGCTGGGTGAACTGCTGCGGCAGCACGGGTTCAAGCAGCCGGTGGTGGTGCACTTTGTAATCGACCCGGCGCTGCTGATGCGCAGAATCACCGGCCGGCGGATGTGTAAGATGGGTGGCGAGATTTACAATATTTACGATCGCCCTCCGAAAAAAGAAGGCGTCTGCGACGCGGACGGGGGAGAACTGGCGCAGCGCCCCGATGACCGCGAAGAAATCGTGAGTCCGCGGCTGGAGGCTTACGCCAAGATGACCGCGCCACTGGCCGCCTATTATCGCAGGCTGGGCCGGCTGGAAGATGTGGATGCGGCCCAGACGGTGGAGCAAGTGTCGCGGCGGGTATTGGACATCGTTCGCAAAGCGCAGTAGATGCCTGATTTTTGTAACGAGTACTGCAGCATCAAATTGGCAGTGTGGTCACACAAGGCAATAGAAACGAGATGGCTATTCATCTACGCAGCGCGGAAGAGCTGGAAAAAATGCATCGCGCCGGACTGATTGTCCACGAAGTTTTGGCGGCCTTGCGCGCGGCGGTGAAGCCGGGCGTTACGACCATGGACTTGGAGAAGCTCGCGGAGCAGAAATTGGCCGGGAAGCCAGGCAAGCCGGCGTTCAAGGGCTACAAAGGCTATCCGTGTTCGCTGTGCACTTCGGTGAATGGCGAAATTGTTCACGGTATCCCGTCGCCCAAGCGCAAGTTGCAGGAAGGCGACATCGTTTCAATCGACTTTGGGATGGAAGTGGACGGGTATTACGCGGATTCGGCTGTCACTGTGGCGGTGGGCGAGATCAGCCCCGCGCTCCAGAAATTGCTGGATGTCACCCGAGAATCGCTGGACCGCGCCATCGACCAGATGCGCGCAGGCAATCGCCTCGGAGACGTGGGACACGCGGTGCAGAGTTGGGTGGAGCAGAACGGTTACTCGGTGGTGCGGGAATTTGTCGGGCATGGCATCGGCACCAAGATGCATGACGAACCCAACTTGCCGAATTACGGGGACGCCGGCCGCGGTGCTCGTCTGCAAGAAGGAATGGTTATCGCCGTCGAACCGATGGTGAATGCCGGTGGACCGGAAGTTCGCATGCGCGGCGAGTGGCTGGCGGAAACCGCGGATGGCAGCCCCTCGGCACATTTCGAGCACACCGTGGCGATCACCGCCGAGGGTCCTTGGATTCTGACGCGCCCGAAAGAAATGACCGGCCCGTCGTGGTAGCGCTGCAGCAAGAGATTAGCCGTCGAAGCATGTTTTAGGAGCACAGTTACAGGAGCGTATGGCGAAACCGGTACAGGACGACAAGAAAAAAGGCGATTCCGGAAATACCAAGGAAGACGCTATTGAAGTGATGGCCACCGTGAAGGAGCCATTGCCAAACGCGATGTTTCGCGTGGAACTGGAAAACAAGCATCAGGTGTTGGCGCACGTTTCCGGGAAGATGCGCAAGAATTTCATCCGCATACTTGCGGGAGATAAAGTGGCCGTGGAGCTTTCGCCTTACGATTTGACCCGCGGCCGCATTGTGTACCGTTACAAGTAAGCGCGGTAGAAAGAACAGGAAAAATGAAAGTACGAGCATCGGTTAAAAAAATTTGTGACAAGTGCAAGGTCATTCACCGCCGTGGAGTGGTGCGCGTGATCTGTCAGAATCCGAAACACAAGCAGCGCCAGGGCTAAGGAGCAGAATATATGGCACGTATCGCAGGTATCGATCTTCCGCCGCAAAAGCGCCTGTGGGTTGGGCTGACCGCCATCTATGGCATCGGGCAGGAGCGCGCTCGCAAGTTGGCGGCTTCGGCGGGCGTCGATCACGACAAGAAAATTCGCGACCTCACCGAGGAAGAAACCAACCGTCTGCGCCAGGAAATTGAAAAAGAAGGGCGTGTGGAAGGGGATCTCCGCAAAGAGATCCAGATGAATATCCGCCGCTTGATTGAAATTCAAGCGTACCGGGGAGTTCGTCACCGGCGCAATCTGCCGGTGCGTGGTCAGCGTACCCACACCAATGCTCGTACCCGCAAGGGTCCGCGTCGCGGCGCTGTGGCGGCCAAGAAGAAAGTGACCGGCAAGAAGGGTTAAGCCTGAGCTGTTGCCGGGATTTAAGACTTCCAGTCAAAAGAAACGGAGTAACACGTGGCAGAAAAGCAGCAGAAAAACGCAACCCCGGACGTCACCCCCGGTGGAAAACCGGCGGCGGCAACCAAGCGCAAGAAGGAATTCAAGAAAAAGCGCGAGCGCCGGATTATTCCGCATGGCGTCGTGCATGTGGCTGCGTCCTTCAACAACACGCAAATCACCATTGCCGATCAGGATGGCCGGGTGGTGTGCTGGTCCTCCGCCGGAGCCATCGGCTTTAAAGGTTCGCGCAAAGGCACGCCTTACGCCGCGCAGCAGGCTTCCCTGGCTGCCGCCGGAGTGGCTCGTGACCAATACGGAATGAAGAGCGTGGAAGTTCGCGTTCAGGGCCCGGGCTCCGGCCGCGAATCCGCGGTGCGCGCCCTGGCTGCTGCCGGTCTGCACATTGTTTTGATTCGTGACATCACCCCGATTCCTCACAACGGTTGCCGCCCTCCTAAGCGGCGCCGCGTATGAGAATCCGTTTTAAAAGTTCCGGCCAGCCAAAAATGTCTGGCCCGCAAAGAAGTTTTTGGGAAGGGAGATAGAAGTTGGCAAGACATAGAGAAGCAGTCTGCCGCCTGTGCCGCCGGGAAGGGCAGAAACTATTTTTGAAAGGCCTGCGTTGCTTCACCGAGAAGTGCGCCATCGAAAAGCGCAACTTCGTTCCGGGACAGCATGGCCAGTCACGGCGCCCCAAGGTTGCCGGTTACGGCTTGCAGTTGCGTGAAAAGCAGAAGATGAAGCGCACTTACGGACTCCTGGAGCGCCAGTTCCGCCTGTATTTCGAGCGGGCCACGCGCATGAAGGGGCCGTCGGGCGAAAACCTCATCATCATGCTGGAGCGCCGCTTGGATAACGTGCTATGGCGTGCCGGTCTGGCATCCTCGCGCGCGCAGGCGCGCCAATTGGTGCTGCATGGTCACGTCCGCATCTCCGGCAAGAAGGTCAACATCCCTTCTTATCTCGTGAGCGTGGGCGATGAGATTGCCATCAAGGAACGCATGCGCGATAACGCCATGATCCTGGAAGCCCGCAACGTGGCCCAGAGCCAGAGCGCGGTTCCCTGGCTCGAGCAGGATCGCGAGCAGTTCAAAGCCAAAGTCGTGGCCCTGCCGAAGCGCGAAGACGTGCAGACCCCGCCGTTCACCGAACAGCTGATCGTCGAGCTTTACTCGAAGTAAACCTGCAGCCGGGCTGCGTTTGGCCCGGCTCCAGCTTCAGTGACGTTTTGTTACACTGCGTCATCTAACCATATTGGCATTGGGGCCTCTTCAGCCCCGGAAGGAAGGAACACGATGTGGAAGGGCTTTCAGAAACCGAAGCGTCTCGCCTCTGAACTGGAATCGCTGACTGAAAAGTACGGGCGCTTCTCCGCGCAGCCGTTTGAGCGCGGTTGGGGCACCACCGTAGGGAACGCGCTGCGTCGCGCGCTGTTGAGTTCCATTGAAGGCGCGGCCATCACCGCGGTAAAGATCGAGGGCGTGCTGCACGAATTTTCTTCGATTGCCGGCGTGGTGGAAGACGCCACCGATATCATCCTGAACTTGAAGCAGGTGCCCATCAAGCTGAACACCGACCTGCCCAAGACGATTTTCCTGAATTTCGAACACCCCGGCCCGGTGACTTCCGCGCAAATTGAAGAAGATGCGGATTTTGCGGTACTGGACAAGAGCGTTTACATCGCCACGGTCAGCGAAGGCGGCCGCTTGCAGATCGAAATGCGCGTGAAAAATGGCCGCGGTTACGTGGCTGCCGATCGCAACTACGACGAGGACCTCCCGATCGGGTACATCCCGGTGGACAGCGTCCATTCGCCGGTGCGCAAGGTCAACTATTCCGTGGAAGCCGCGCGTCTCGGGCAAATGACCGACTACGAAAAATTGATGATCGAAGTGTGGACCAACGGAGCCATCACCCCGCAGGATTCCATCGGGCTGGCCGCCAAGTTGGTGAAGGATCACATGAGCATTTTCATCAACTTTGAAGAGCCGGTGGACAGCATCGAGCCCTTGCCGGATACCGCGCACGATCCGCGCCTGGAGCATCTGGACCGTTCCGTCGAAGAGTTGGAGCTTTCGGTGCGTTCTTACAATTGCCTGAAGAATGCCAACATCCAGACCATTCGCGAGCTGGTGCAGAAGAGCGAGAACGAAATGCTGAAGACCAAAAACTTCGGCCGCAAATCGCTCAACGAGATCAAAGATATACTGGTGAAGATGGGCCTCGCGCTGGGCATGAAGTTCGACGAGCACGGACGCATCATCTGGCCTCCACTTCCTAGCCAGACCACTATGGCCCCTTCGGAGGAAAATCTCGGCCTGTAGTTGCGGCGCGAGACTCGGTAAATCATGCGACATCTCAAGTCAGGATCGAAGCTCGGACGGAACCCGTCTCACCGGCGCGCCACCTTGCGCGCGCTGGTCACGAATTTGTTCGAGCATGGACGCATCACCACCACGCTGACGCGCGCCAAAGCCGCGCGTCCCGTGGCGGAAAAAATAATCACTCTCGGCAAACGCGACACTTTGCAGTCGCGCCGCCAAGCCGCCTCCTACATCATGTTGCCCGCGATCACTCAGAAATTGTTCAGTGAAATCGCGCCGAAATTTTCCGACCGCGCTGGCGGCTACACCCGCATTATTCACGCCGGCAACCGCGTGGGCGACAACGCCAAAGTGGCCATACTCGAACTGGTGGGCTACGAATTCAAGAAAAAAGAAAAGAAAGAACGGCCCAAGAAAGAAGAAGCTCTGGACGAGAAGAACTAGATTCAGTATTGAACTGAAGTTTTGCTTAGGGGCCTGCGCTGTTGTGCAGGCCTTTTTTAATTGGCGCAGTTTTATTGTGGAGCGCTTTCCTATGAAGTTCCGAACGGTCGTCGCTTGAAGAATCCTTCAGTGCGTGTTACCCGCTCGAGTTCTGGCGCGATACCAGAGAAACAGCATGAGCATCGCGAAGGCCGCCCCTATCGAATCGAGCAGGGAATCATAAGGCGAGGCTGTGCGGCTGGCTACGAATGCCTGGTGGACTTCGTCGAGCGCTGCGTATCCCGCGGCAATCGACAGGGCGGCCAACCCCCAGGTCCAGCGCCAGCCATGCCGCCCGCCTCGAAAGCCGCGATACAGCAACAGGCAAAACACGAAATATTCCGTGAAGTGCGCCGACTTGCGCACAAAGAAGTGGATTCTGGCGAAGCCGTGGTGCGTCAGGTGTGGCATGAACCACAGCAGAATCGGCCGCAGAATTCTGCCGGTATGCTCCGCGGAAAATGCATCTGTCGATAAGGAAAAAATCACCGCGGCCCAGCACAGCGCCGGCAGCCAGGCCATCAGCCAATTCACCGCGCTTGGAGTCTTTACCCGCTCTTGAATTTCGGACAGTTGCGGAGCAGGGCGCGGATTGCGCCACGGTTGGGAGTCAGCCACGGAAGTGCTCACGCAAAATCATGCTGCTTTATTATCTATTTACTGCGGGCTATTCCATCCGGTAATTCGGAGCTTCGCGCGTGATGATTACGTCGTGAACATGACTTTCGCGCAAACCGGCGCTGGTGATGCGGATAAACTGACCTTTCGCGGTTAGTTCGTCGAGCGTGGCGGCCCCGGCGTAACCCATGCCGCTTTTCAGTCCACCCACCAATTGATCGGTGAGGGCAGCCAGCGATCCTTTATACGGGACTCGGCCTTCGACGCCCTCGGGCACCGACTTTCCGCGCTCCACACTTTCTTGTCCATAACGATCCGCGGATCCATCTTCCATCGCGGCGGTGGAGCCCATGCCTCTATAAGATTTGAATGTCCGCCCCTGATAAAGGATGGTCTCTCCCGGAGCCTCCTCGGTTCCAGCAAACAACCCGCCAATCATTACGCAGGAAGCTCCGGCGACGATCGCTTTGCTGATATCGCCGGAAAACTTGATCCCGCCGTCAGCGATGATCGGCACATCCGTACCCGCCGCGGCGCGCGCGGCTTCCATGATGGCGGTAATTTGCGGAACGCCGGCCCCGGTGACCACTCGCGTGGTGCAAATCGAGCCCGGGCCAATCCCTACTTTCAGCCCGTCGATTCCCAGAGAAATTAAATCTTTTGCGCCTTCGAAGGTGGCCACGTTTCCGGCGATCAACTGCATTTCGGGCAGACGCTTGCGAATCGCCTTGATGGCTTCCATTACCCGCGCGGAGTGCCCATGAGCCGTATCAATGGCCAGCACGTCGGCTTTAGCCTTGGACATCTCCACTGCGCGATCCAAAAAATCTCCAGTAGCGCCCACTGCGGCGCCCGCCCGTAGGCGACCCTGTTCATCCTTGGCGGCTCGCGGGTAGGCGAGTTTTTTCTGTATGTCCTTTACGGTAATCAATCCCTTGAGGTTGTAATCCGAATCGACCACCAGCAGCTTTTCGATGCGATGCTTTTGCAGTATGCGTTCCGCTTCATCCAGCGTGGTTCCCACCGGAACCGTAACCAAATTTTCCTTGGTCATCACCGCGCTGACCAGTTGGGTGTGATCCTTTTCAAACCGCAAATCGCGATTAGTCAGAATCCCAGCCAGGCGCGCCCCCCGAGTGACCGGTAGGCCGCTAATTCGATATTTGGTCATGATTTCCAAGGCTTGCCGCAACGTGATATCGGGAGAAATGGTAACTGGATCCACGATCATTCCACTCTCGGATCGTTTCACCCGATCGACTTCTTCGCTCTGCCGCTCGATCGACATGTTGCGATGGACCAGTCCGATGCCGCCCTGCCGCGCGATGGCAATTGCCAACCGGGATTCGGTCACCGTATCCATGGCTGCCGACGCCAACGGAATGTTCAACGCCAGTTTGCGCGTGAAATGAGTTTGCGTATCTACTTCCGTGGGCAGCACCGAGGACTTGCCCGGCAGCAGCAGTACATCGTCGAACGTAAAACCCTCGGGAATCGGACCATCCTTCATGCACAACCCTCGCTGTTGCGAATTTTCGGCTTACACGCCGTGCGCCTAAACGATGTGCCGCGAGCCGTCTTTAAAATCACGAAAAAGTCCTCTAAAAACAACGCAGCCCAGCAGTCGGCCGCTGGGCTATCTAATCATTCAGCAAATCGAAAAAATGGCTCACTGGAATGAATCATTGTAGGGGTAGCTCCCCCCACGGTCAAGCCGCGTACCAATCGTTTCCGCTGCATACCCATTACAAAAGCGCCATGCTCGCGCGTGTTACTGTAACCATTCGAAACCTATGACCCAGCCGAAGTTGGAAAGCGGTAGGCCGTCCTTTCTTCCAAAATTTGTGCCGCATCCCTTGCTGCGTGGCGCCCACGCCATGACCATGGCGCCAGTATTTTGGCGCAGAACGTTTTCGCTTTCGCCGCCCGTTGACCGCTTGTTCAAGGTCGACCCGGAATCGCGGTTACTTGCGCATTGTCACTGGCAGCCTGGCAGGCGCTCCGAGGCCCCGGTGGTCGTAATCGTTCATGGCCTGGAGGGTTCAAGCGATTCGAATTATGCGCGCGGCATCGCGGAAGCTGCCTTTCTCCGTGGGTACCACGCCATTCGCCTCAACCAACGCAACTGCGGCGGCAGCGAAGCGCTGACCCCCACGCTCTACAATTCCGGAATGAGTTCCGACTATCGCGCGGTTTGCGAAGAGCTTTTCAATAGCGACGGCCTTCAACAAATATTCTTCGTCGGCTATTCCATGGGCGGCAACCTGGTTCTGAAGATGGGCGGTGAATACGGCCATGCATTTCCCGCAGCCCTCAGAGGCATCTGCGCAGTTTGCCCAGCGCTGGATCTCGCCGCTTGTGCCGATGCGCTGGAGCGTCCTGACAATTATTTTTACCAGCGCCACTTTGTCACCGGCCTCATGGAACGTTATCGCCGCAAGGCGCTAGCGATGCCTGATCGCTACCCTTTGGGAGGCTTCGGGCCGATTCGCACTGTCAGGCAATTCGACGACGCCATCACCGCACCGAATTTTGGTTTTCGCGATGCTCAGGAGTATTACCAAGCCGCCTCCGCGAGTCGCATTTTAGATAAATTGCGGGTCCCCACGCTGCTGATCACCGCCAAGGACGATCCCTTCGTGCCCTACTCCTCGATTCTGGCTGCCGGCCCAAAAAAGAATCCCGCTATCCAATTGGTCGCCCCAGACCACGGCGGCCACTGCGCCTTCGTCTCCAACAAACCCGGTCCCGACCGGTTTTGGGCCGAGCAAGCCGCAGTCGCCTTCTTCGACACCCTCAAGGTCTAAATCGCTTCAGTGAGCCAATGACTCGAATCACCAGCCAGCCACCAAGGTAATTGCCACGTCGGCCCACTCTCGACTAGCCAAATACGTAAACCCGAAGGCCCTTCGAAAAACCTGTATAAATAATCTCACCCTGAAAGAAACGATTTATCAACGACCGACTGGTTTATCTCAATAACTTGCCCGACGGTTATTTCAAACCGCACATAACAAACTGTTTCTAGCGTTAATCTTCACCTTAGCGAGAATTGATTCAATAGACCGATACGTTGGCGCGTCATCTGCAACCTCCTCAACACTACTGTTCCGCGAAATCCGCTCAGTTGTAAACACGGAACCATTCTTTGACGGGGGAGAGACTTCATGCGCAGACTCATCCGAATTTCGCTTTTCCTGGTCATCAGCTTTTTCCTTAACCAGGCTCTACAAGCGCAGCGTCTTGACGGCTCGTTGCGCGTCACGGTCACCGATTCCAGCGAAGCTACTATCCAGGACGCACGCGTAACCGTCACCAACGAAGCTACCAATACTGCCGTGACCGCTACTTCATCCAGCGCTGGCACCTACGTTTTTCCGAACCTGTTGGTTGGAACGTATTCCGTGACGGTCGAGAAGGAAGGCTTCAAGAAGTCCGTTCAAAGTGGCGTGGCCGTCGAGTCTAATCAGACCACCGACACCAAAGTGCGTGTGGAACTGGGCGAAGTTTCTTCCACCGTGGAAGTACAGTCCGGGGCTGATCTGGTGAAGACCGATTCCTCTACGCTGGACGCCACCTTCAGCGGCCTAGTCACCCAGGATTTACCGCTCAACACTTTAGGCGGCGACGTTAAGGAATTTGCCGTTTTTGTTCCTGGCACAACTACGCAACAGGGCGGCGTGTTGGGCTCCGGGGGCTCGATCGGCGGCACTCGTCCGCGCTTCAACAGCTTTAATATCGATGGCGTTGAGGACAATAAGCTGGACACTAATGGCCCGACGCAGCCGGTCATCCAGGAATCTGTCGCGGAATTTACCTTGCTCACCAATCAATTCAGCGCCGAATATGGCCACTCCGCTGGCGGCATATTCAATGTGGTTACCAAATCCGGCACCAACAGCTGGCACGGCACCGGCTGGGAATATAACCGCAACCGCAATTACGACGCCTTCGATAATCAACAAAAAGAACGCGGCTTAAAAGATCGCTTCGATTACGACCGCGCGGGCGCTAGCGCCGGCGGCCCGGTCTTGCACAACCGCTGGTTCATTTATGGAGCTTACGAATTTCAGAATGAGGGCTTGGCGGCTTCCAGTCCGCAGGTAACCATCCCAACCTCTGCCGGTTTACAGGAACTTAACACCCTGGCAGCCAACGATGCGGTGCGTGCGATTTTGAAGCAATTTCCAACCGCGCCAGCGAATGACGCAGGCACAGTGAACGTAAACGGAAATGCCATCCCGGTTGGCCATCTCACCACCACCGCTCCCGCCTTCTCCAACGAAGATGACTTCATCATTAATTCCGACGTCAATTTAGGCAAACATGTTCTCAGCACGAGATTTTTGTACGATCGCTTCCGGGCGCCCGATTTCAATCCGTCGCTGCCAGCCCCGCAGTTCTTGGGCACCAACGCTGCGGACGGTCGCAAAGCCATCGTTTCCGATGCCTGGACGCTTTCCAGTCGGGTCATCAATAATGCCCGCCTTTCATACTCCCGCTCCGCTGGGCCAGAGCTTGTGGCACCTGCCGGTTTCGAGAATTTCCCGAACGTGATCATTGATGACCTTTCGTCTGCCAATATCGGCCCCGAGCAAAATGCTCCTCAAACCTACACTCAAAATGTTTATCAGCTCGCCGACACGATCAACTACATCCGCGGTGCCCACAGCTTTAAGTTAGGGGTCGAAGCCAAAAAATACATTGCCCCCACCGACGGAATTCCCCGCGTTCGCGGTGAGTGGGACTACACCACTCTTAGCCAATTGGTGAATGATTTCGTTCCTAACGGTACTCCCAACAAGGCCTTGCGCGGTGCCGGTTCCGGAAACGTGGCGGAAAACTACAACGCGTTTTACGTATTCCTTCAGGACGACTGGAAAGCCACCTCGCGGCTGACTATAAACGCCGGTCTGCGCTACGAATACAGTGGCGTGCCTCGCGCTGACAACTTGCAAGCGATCAATGCCATCGCTGACGATCCCGCTTTGGGTTTATTTTTCCGCGCTCCAAAACCGGACGTTAATAACTTCGCTCCGCGCCTCGGTTTTGCTTATGACCCGACCGGTCGCGGCAAGTGGGCCATCCGCGGGGGAGCGGGCATCGCTTACGATGTAATCCCCAACAACTTCGCTGTGAACAGTCTTCCGCCAGAGTTGCAGACCGAGCAGAAACCCGCAGTCACCTGCGCGTTGCCTGGCGCCCCAGCCTGGTGCGCAACGTGGGATCCTTCCAAGACCGACTCCGGCCAGGGCTTTTTGCAGGGCGGGGGGCTTCTGAATGTGAACGTTCCGCCCACCACCCAGGCGGCGGCTCGCGCGGCTACTTCGAGCCTCATTCCTGATCGCGTGGATCCCAAGATCATCACTTGGACTCTTGGGATACAGCATGAAGTTTTTCGCGATTCCAGCCTCGAAATTCGCTATGTCGGAACTCGCAGCCTGGAATTACCCGTTCAACGGCGTCTGAATTCGGCCTCGGCTTTCGATCCGCGTTTCAAGAATCTTGGTGGAGGGTTGACACCGCTTCCGACCTATATCGACCCGGCCAGTGTTCCGGCCGCTGTCACCGCTCCTGCGAGTACTTTGGCTAATTTTGACAATTTTAATCCTCAGCCTTACTCCGTGGACGGATTCTTCGGAAACCTGACCACCTTCCCATCCATCGGCTCCGGCATCTACCACGCAGTCTCGGCTGACTTTATCCACCGGCTCACCCGCGGCTTGTTCGTTCGCGCCAACTATACGTATTCGAAGAACATCGACAACGCTACCAATGAACTTTTCAGCAGCGTGGTCAATCCTCGACGCGCTCAGGACGGATATAATTTTGGGAACGAGCGGGGATTGTCCGCTCTGGACATACCTCACAAGTTGGCGATTACCTGGGTCTACCAACTCCCCAATATTCGCACCGATCATAGCTACATTCGCGCTTTGGCGCACGGATGGGAGTACAGCGGCACGTACCTGGCGGAGTCTGGTCAGCCGGTTACGCCGCTATCGGACGCCGACTCCAATGCCAATGGCGATGGAGCCGGTGACCGAACCATCTTCAATCCCGGCGGCGTCGGTCTAACTGGCAGCGTGGTCAACGCGGTCTGTAATTCCGGACCCGGTGGGGCCACTAGCGTGGTCGCACCGGATCCCGTCTCAGGCGCATTCGACTGCAATGCCACCCACACCGCATCCGATGACGCGCACCTCGTCGGATATGTTGCTGTTGACCCGAAAGCCCGGTTTATCCAGGCTCAGACAGGAACCCAGGCTAATGCCGGAAGAAATACCGTGCGCACCCCTGGTTTGAATATCTGGAATATGTCGATCTTCAAGAACACCAGGCTGACCGAGCGCTTCTCGCTGCAGTTCCGCGCCGACACGTACAACACGTTCAACCATAGGAACTTCAGCATTGGCCTGCCTACGAACAACGGTACTCTCGACTCGACCACCAATCCAAACCCGCTGGCTGCCTCCTATGTGAACGTGGACGCGGGAGCCGGCAGCTTCCTAAATCAGCACCAATTCAATGGCGGAAGCCGAACCATGCAGCTGGGACTACGCCTGATCTGGTAGCTAGAACTCAGCCGCTCGTCTTCATCCAGGCTGTCAACGAAAGGGGGCTTCGGCCCCCTTTTTGTTGCTTTGGGACCTCTCCGAAAACGCTGCGCTCCGCGTGGCATCGACTAGTAAGAATATCGACAGATCATAGGACCTCGTTATAAATCTCCGCCGTTAATTACGTGCACGCCTCTCAACGCCTCCACATTGGCCTCAACCGTATTCCAAAAAGTGTATCCATTACACATAATCGAATAAAGTTATGTGAGCTGTCCAGCTCTTAGGATTGCCTCTATATAACTTGTCTGTAAGCAATGTGTTAGCTCCTCCTCTACTTGTCAATTTTATAGCCCGTTTGGATGGGTGATTGCATTGATGAGAGCAGGGCAATCGGGGTAAGCACGTATCAATCCCGCAAAAAAAAATGAATTCTTGTGAAGTTGGAGGATTTTGGTGATTCGAAGCTCCAAGAGATTTCTTGGTCTTGAACTTTAAGGGGGAATATTTAGTTATGAAAAGAGCAGCACTATTTTGCTCCTTAGCTTTACTTTTGATGTTTGCCGGCTCAGTTTGGGCCCAAACAGAAACTGGCCAAATCACTGGCACCATAACGGACGCCACTGGCGCCTCCATCGCAACCGCAGATATTACCGTTAAATCTGTTAATACCGGCCTGACCCGCCAAACCAATACGAATTCTTCGGGACTTTACACTGTCACGGGCCTGAAGCCAGATCTGTATGAAGTTTCGGTTTCCTCTGCCGGATTTCAGTCGTTCGTCCGTCGCGTTGAGGTTTCCGTGGGCTCCTATAACGAGGTGTCCGCCCAGCTAACTGTTGGCGGTAAAGCAGAAACCATCGAAGTTACCGGCTCTTCCGACGTCATCGGCGTGAATACCGAGAACCAGACGCTCTCGGACACAATCACGGCACGTGACATCGATATGCTCCCAACTTCTCCGACGCGTAACCCTTACACCTTGGTAGGCACCTCCGGAAACGTAGCGGAAGATAGTAGCAGCATGCGCGGAGCTGGATACGCCATCAATGGCCAGCGTTCTTCTTCCACGGACATTCTCCTTGACGGCTCGGAAAACGTGGACTCTTACACCGCAACCGTCGGCCAGACCGTACCGTTGGATTCCGTTCAGGAATTTACCGTGCTCACGAACAATTTTACCGCTGAGTATGGTCGCGCAAGTGGAGGCGTGGTCAATCTCATTACCAAGTCCGGAACCAACTCGTTGCACGGTTCCGCCTACGAATACAACCGCATCTCGGCCCTGTCTGCCAATACATTCCAGAATGATGCGAATGGCACCCCCAAGGGCGTGTTTACCCGCAACAATTTTGGATTTTCATTGGGCGGGCCCATCAGGAAGAACAAATTGTTCTTTTTCAATGACGCCGAGTGGATCCGGGTTCGCAGCAGCTCTCCGCAGGACTACAACATTATCGATCCGGCGTCCGTGCCGGCATTAGCTCCCGACGCCCAGGCCTACTTCGGGGCTTACGGCACCTTAGCTTCTAACGTGCGCACGCTGGCATCTGGCCCATGTGCCCCGGTCGCGGGCAGCCCGACTTGTGACACCGTATCTTTCAACGTGCCGGCCGATGCTGGCGGCGGAAATCCCCAAAATACCATCATGGATGTGGCGCGAGTCGACTTTAATATCTCTGACCGCACCACTCTTTTCGTACGCTACGCCTCCTACAAGGAAACTGATTTTGCTGGAGTCGTGAATTCCAGCCCCTACGCAGGCTACAACACCGGTCAAAAACAATATGACCAGAACACGACCCTGAATATAACTCACGTGTTCTCTCCCACGCTGGTGAACACCGTGAAGGTCACTTTCAATCGGCTGAATGGTCCGGTCCAACCTTTGGGCACTGCGCCAGTCAGTCCCACTCTCTACACCGCATCCAGCCTTCCTTCGCTGGACCTTGGAGCCGGCTCCTTCCCGCTGGTGTTCCCTGGATACAACGAAGCCGCACCCGGTGCCGCTCTGCCGTTCGGCGGACCGCAAAATCTTTATCAGATTTATGACGACGTTTCCTGGACCAAGGGCAAGCATCAGTTCAAGTTTGGCGGCCAGTTCATCCAATTGCGCGACAATCGCGTCTTCGGCGCCTACGAAAACCCCGTTGAAAACCTGGGTACCAACCTGAACACTGGAATAACTAACCTGATCAACGGAAACATTTTCAACTTCCAGGGAGCTGTATTTCCGCAAGGTAAATACCCTTGCGCCAAAGACGCCACCGGAGCCACGCTCGTCACTCCGGACTGCACCTTGACCTTGCCCGTAGCTGCCCCGGCATTCAACCGCAATTACCGTTACAACGACGGCGCTGTTTACGTGCAGGATTCCTTCAAAATCAAGCCGCGCTTCACGTTGAACCTCGGCGTTCGCTGGGAGTATTACGGCGTTCAGCACAACGCCAATCCGTCGCTGGATTCGAACTTCGTTCTGGGTTCCGGTGCCACCATTTTCGATCAAATCCGAAATGGCAGCGTCAAACTTGCCAAGGACGGCGGCGTCTTCTGGAAACCGAATTATCACAATTTTGGCCCTCGCATTGGATTTGCCTGGGACATCTTTGGCGATGGCAAGACTTCTCTCCGCGGTGGCTATGCGATGAGCTACGAACGGAATTTCGGAAACGTAACTTTCAACGCCATCCAGAATCCTCCGAACTATGCCGTTGTCAGCCTCCAATCTTTGGTTGACGTTCCCGGCAATTTGCCGATCTACACGGATCCCGCCGGCCCACTCGCCGGCAATGGCACCAAGCCTTTGCCCGCCGTGAGCCAACGCGCCATCAACCAGAATCTGGCATCGGCTTATGCCGAAACCTGGAATCTCTCGGTTGACCGCCAAGTCGGCAAGGGCGTATTTGAGGTAACCTACGCCGGTTCTCACGGTGTCCATCTATACGACATCGCGAACGTTAACCCGGCCGGTGGTGGCGGGCTATTCCTGGGGGATGCGCGAGCCGCTAACCGCATCAACTACCAGTACAGCAACATGAACTACCGCAGCGATCAAGGTTACAGCCACTACGATGCCATGAACGTGAAGTACGCGGTTCAGAATCTTGCCAACAAAGGCTTGGGGATGACCTTCAACTATACTTTCTCCCATTCCTTGGATAACCTGTCCTCCACCTTCAGCGACGGCAACGGCGGCACCACTTCGGGCGCTTATCAGCTTGGTTATCTCGACGCCTTTAACCCCAAGCTCAATTATGGCAATTCAGACTTTGACATCAAACACCGAGCCAGTTTGGCGGCCACCTGGGAAGTTCCCTGGTACAAAAATGCCAGCAACGCCTTCGTTAGGAACGCCATCGGAGGATGGGGTATCGGTTCGATTCTGAGCATTCGCTCCGGATCCCCGTTCAGCATTTATGATTGCACCAATGCCACTGCAACGGCTTGCCCTTTGTATGTACCAGCGAGTCCGCTTCCCAGTTCTGGTTCCTCCGTCTCCACCGGAGGGAACTCGTTCAATTACATAGCCCTCGGTGATACTTCCGGTCAACTAGGGGTCTCACTTGGAAATCCCATGTGCACGGGCTTGGATCACGTCGGCTGCACTTACACCACCAACGGACAAGCCTACCCCGAGCGAAACCAGTTTTTTGGTCCCAACTATTGGAATGTGGACATGAATTTCTACAAGACTTTCAGGATTACCGAGCGTTTGGGGCTACAGTTCCGCGCTGAGATGTACAACATCCTGAACCATCACAACCAGTACGTGACGACTGAGAATATTGATGCCAGTTCACTCGCCACTAACTTCATCCAGACCGAAAAGGGCGGCATCTACGGCGTCGCAGGTGCTCCCACAGATGAACGGCGCAACATTCAGTTCGCGCTGCGACTCATGTTCTAAACCATCGTCTCAGCCACTACCAGACGGGGAGCCTTCGGGCTCCCCATTTTTTTTTGGCCGGGCCCTTTACTGCAGGAATTCCGTCGCGTCACCTGTCGGAAATTCGTGTTATAAAGCACCCAATGTGTTCAATCACAATCAAAATAGATGCCCAGAACAAGGGTAAAGCTCCCGGCGGCTGTTAGTCTTATGGCTACAAAAACGGTTGCGGCCCTTGTGTTACGGGTCCGTTAGAATTTAATGTAGTAATAACTCTGGAGTGGCAATGTCTCGCCAAATGGCATGAGCACCGACACGCGTGGAGGTTCGCGAACATTCGTTCGCAGCCTCAACATTCTGCTGAAATTCGCCCGCTTATACGAGTTTGGGCATGTGCGGACGGCTGCGCAGTTTGAGACCACTTGGAAAGAGCTGCGAGTCGCGCTCGACGAAAGTGGTGGCAGCGGACTTCTCTTGGGTGCGTCTGGCAATCAGATCCTCCTCGACGGAGTTCCCCTCGGCGCGGCCGCCGGCGAAAAGAGCTTTGCGCAGCTTCTAATTTCTTCAGGAATCGCCAGCATTCATTTCTCTCCCGCCCTGACGCAGGCCCAATTCGCCCGCTTCGTTCGCGCGTTTCCCAGCGGCAATGCCAAGCCGGCCTCCCTTGCGGAGCAATTGAAGGGTGCGCTCGCCGGTGAAACCGGAATCAAGGTAAACGAAATCCGCTACGTCGCCGAGGATGGCTCCGTCGCGGGAATCAAGACCGCTGCCAATCTTGCGGCTAAGGTGCTCGGCGCTACGGGCGAAAAGTACCAAGGCTTGTTTGATGACCCCAATCGTCTCTTGCAGATGATTCTGGCTGCGGAAAGCTCCCGCGGCGGCGCCAGTGGCTCGGGATCGTCGGGCCCAGGCGGCGGTGGCGATGGAGCGGGCTCGGGCGGCGGCAGCGGCGCTGATCTCTGGGAGGGCGGCGGCGTAAAGACGTCTGGCGGGGCTGCGGGAGGTGGTCCCCCTGGAGGCGGCTCGAATGCGTCGCCAGATAGCACTTCCGGCACGCCCCTGACGGCTGGCTCCGGCATTCAAAGCCTAGGTTTGGGGATGCCGGGAATCACACCAGCTCCTCCGAAAACTGGGAAGTGGCTCGCAGCTTCAGCATTGCTCCGCAGCGGCACAGCCGGCGGATCCTCAGAACTCGTCATGGATCCAGCTCCCAATAGTGACCCATCGGCACCCGTGTACACCGTGGCCGAAGATGAGATCCGCTCGGTACTGAGTCTCTTCTCGCAGCTTGGAAAGTCCCGCAAGAGCCCGGACGCCCGCATGGACGTCCCTACGTTTCAATCCAGGCTCAGCGCTATGCCCGTTCGCGCCCAATTCACCCTGCAGCAGGCTTTAGCTGGGTTGGCTGCTCAGGCGCCCACGGAAGCCCCGGACAAGCCCATGCTGCTTAAGCTTGCGGAGCACGTAGCCATTCGTTTCGCGCTGGATAGCTATGAACGCGGCGAGTTGCGCGTAAACGCGGTTAAGCAGCTTCTCGACCGCATGAACTCCGAGATAGAAGCGTTGCGCAAGATATTGGGCGCCCAGGAAGAAATGATGGCCAGCGCGGGCCTCTCGGTACAGGCCCACACCGAACTCCTCGACCAGGAATTTTGGGATCAGGTTCCGGAGGAAAACAAGAAGGAGGTACTGACCTCCGACGAAGCCTGGTGCGTGCCGCCCCGCAATATCCGCGTGTATCTGGAAGACATGTTGCGCCGCGGGGAACTCAAAACCGTTAACGAAGTGCTCTTGAAATATGCCACCTGCATCGGGATGGAGGCTCCTGAAGCCCGCCGTACTACCGCCATGGGCCTTTCCGATCTCGCCGAGCTATACGGCAGCGGCGATGGCAGCGCGTTGATGGACGCCATCCGGCGCACCGGGAACCAACTCGCGATGGAGCGTGAGCCGGAACTGCAAATGCTGGTTGGCGCCACTTTTGTGCGCCTGAGCCAAGAGGCGTCCGCGAAGCGAGCTTATGCCGCAATTCACCAAGCCTTGGCTTCACTCGACAGCATTGAAACACAGCGCCCGGGTTCGACGGTGAGTTTGCGGCCGCGCATCGGTGCCGAAGAGCGTTTGCCCGAATTCGTGGAGGAAGCCCTTCGCGGGCGGTCAACTGCCCGACGGGATGAGCGAGATTCTCGGCTTGATGCCCCAGGCCACCTTGCAATATTTAACCACCCGGTTTGGGCACTGCGGTTTTCGTGACGACTGCGAACTTCTGGGCGAGATGGCCAGAGGCCTTGGCGACGAGGCCGCCCAGCGCCTTATTGAGACCCTGCAGGTGGCTCCCGCCGCTGAAGCGGCTGAAGTCATCGGCCTGCTCAGCCAGTTGGCCCCTGACGCTGTCGAACAATACTTGCCCCCGCGGCTGGAGCAATGGCCGCGGACCGCCCACGACCGCGTGGTTCGCCAGCTTTCTTCGGTCCCGGCCGAAGCAGCGCGCGCGCTTGCTCAATGCTCTCTACGATTTTCTGGATGTAATGATTCGCCCTTTGGCGGTCGACGAAATGGGCATGACCGGACGCCCCGAGTGCGTCGCCAGGTTGATGCGCCTGCTGGAAGACGAGCACGCCAGTGGCTTCGCCCGGGTTAAAGCTGACCGAAGCTTTAGGTCGGTTACGCGCTATCCCCGCTGCTCCCGTAGTTGCAGCGAATCCTGGAGGCCAAGCAACTTTGGCGATGGAGCGATCCGAGTGAACTGCGCATCGCCGCCGCGCAAGCCCTCCTTCTGATCGACCCGCCGAGTGGCGTCGAAAAAATCGCCAGCAGCGGTATTGACTCATGAGGATATGGCGTCTGGAGCCTTCCGATCCGGAACCCAACGCCTCCGTTATTCGGCAACGCCGTTACGCGCGGCTGAAGCTTTCTCGTAACGTAATCATGACCACCACGAATCTCCGGGACAATTTCCGCCTTACCATCCCCGAACTGAATCTCGGCGGCGGTATCGGTTCCGGTGAGCGTCACCTGGCCCCGGGATCCCTCGTCAATTTGAAAATTTCGTCAGGAGTACGAAATATTAAAGCCCAGGCGATTGTTCGTGGTGCGCGTCCGCAAGCCATGGCTTTTGAATTCGTGGAAATGGATTTGGAAGAACGCTCCCGCCTCAGAAAGTTGTTGCTGGAGTTGGGCTCTTTCCCAGGCTCGGCAGCCTCCATCAATCGTGCCCGCCGTCGCGGCCGTATCGCCATCAGCAATAAAAACTAGCCCATGCTCGGTGAAACCTGTTTCACCCAATCCGCTTCCTCCTAGACGCGCCCGGCAAGTATTTCGATGAATAACTGCAAGACCAGGCTCGCTCCAGACCTGTCCGTTACTTGACCGGCTGGGCACATAGGACCTCTGTACCATTGCACGGCACCGTTCTGGAACTTAGGGTACTAGCTAGGAAGTCCTATCCCAGGACCACCTCACAAAAGCATGAAACGCGATCCACACTCAGCTTCGGCCCGCGCCTTCGTTCGCAGCCTGAATATATCTGCTGAAGTTTGCGCGCCTGTACGGCTACGAGCACACTCGCACGCTGGAAATGTTGAACGTGGCGTGGCGCGAGTTGCAAGCCTGCCATTCCCATGGGTTCGGATTCCGGGTTATTGCTGGGCGCCACTGGATCGCAACTCCTGTTGGACGGGGTTCCTCTGGAAGGTTCCCCGGCGGAGCGCCAATTCGCGCCAATTGCTTTCCGCCGCGGGCGTGGCCAGCGTGCAGTTTTTTCCGATAGTGACCTACGATGAACTGCAGCCGTTTTGCTCATGCCTTTCCCACCAGTAAAGCCAAGCCCGCTGAACTCGCTCAACAATTGAAGTCCGCGCTCGCCGGAGCCCGCGGTATCCGCATCAACGAAATTTGTTTTATCGCTACCGATGCGCGGCTGAAAGACACCAGCGTCGCCGCGCAGCTCGCGGCAGCTTCCTTGGGGGACGCGAATCAAGATCAATTCAAGCAATGGCTCAATGATCCCGAAAAAATTGTTCGAATTGATTGCCGCTGCGCAAGGCTCGCACGTCGAAGGCGGTGGCTCGGCCCCGAGCGGCGCGCAAGGGCGGGGAACTGGCACTCGCGGGGGAAGCGCAAAGCTTGGAGCTCGTGGAGGATCCGGTGCCGGCGTACCGCGGAACAGGAGGTCTCCGACTCGAGCTTCCCCACGGATCCCAACTTGATCTCTGGCTCCTTCGCAGGCGGCGATGCAGGAGGCTACTGGATTCCTGCAGGCTCGGCGGTGCCGGAAGGACTTGTGCCTAGCCATCGGCGCCAAAAGTTGTGAGCCCAGTGAAGAGGAAATTTTGGGATTCTCGGTGCGCTGACCAGTTTCGGGCAGAATCGCTGCGAATCAGGGCGGAGTCGCCGGTGCCGGCGCGTTCCAGCAACAAGTTGCGCAGTTGCCAGGCACCGCACAGCTGACGCTACGGCAGGCCATCGCCGGACTCGCTGCTCAAACTGCACAGGCCAAGCCCAACGAAACCATGCTCGTGCAATTGGCCGAACATCTGGCGATTCGTTTTGCTCTGGAGCAATTCGATCACGGCGAAGTCAAGGTCAACGCGGTTCGGCAAATGCTGGACCGCATGAATCAGGAAATTGAAAATCTGCGCAAAATTCTGGGCTCGCATGAAAACAACATGACTGACGCGGGCATTCTGGCGGAATCGCACCGCGAGATTCTTGACCGGCAGTTCTGGGCCGCCGTCCCGGACAGCGGCAAGCAGAGTGTTTTGCTCTCCGAGGAAGCCTGGTGCATTCCGCCGCGCAACGTGCAGTCGTATGTCACCGACTTGATCGAAAAGGGAAATATCGCCGACGCGGTCAGCATTTTGCAGAATTATGCGGCTTGCGCCGACAGCAAAGAGCCCGATGCCCGCAAGAAAACTGCCGTCGGTCTCTCGGAAATCGCTGAACTTTATTCCAAAGCCGACCCGCGACTGCTGAGCGAAGCTTTGCGCCACTTAGGCCTGCGCCTTAGCGTGGAGCAGGACGCCGAAGTGCAAGGCGTCGTTAGCGCCGCGTTCGTGCGTCTCAGCCAGGAAGCCGCCACCAGTCGCGCGTATTCCGCGCGATGGAGCAGGCACTGGATTTGGTCGCTGGAGTGGAAACCAACGGCCCGGAATCGCCCGCAGTCTTCGCAGCAAAATGGGTATCGAAGAACGCGTGCCGGAGTTTGTCGACGAAGCGTTACGCACTCGCCAGGTTGCGGCCGGGCTGACAGGAGTGTTGCAAACTCCTGCCCCAAGCCGCGATGGAACAGATTGTCCGCCCGCTTCAATCGTTGCAGTCATCGCGAGGACGCCGATAATATCGCCAATCTGGCCGGCGATCTCGGCGAAGAAGGCTTCAGTATCTGCGTGGCACCTTGCGCGGCGGGCCCGTCGCCGGAAGCCGTGGAGATGGCCGGTTTGCTTAGCAGACTGGATCCCCAGGCGGTGCAGGTATTTTTGCCCGGCACGCATCAGGCGAATTCCCACGCAATGCGCAAGACCGGGTAGTGCGCCAGATTTCCTCCAGCGCGCGCCGGCGCCGTTGCCGCATATTGCTGGATATTCTCGACCACGTAGATCCCCTGGTGATGCCTCTGGTGATCGACGAAATTGGCGTGACCTGCAGTCGCGACGCGCTGGCCCGGCTGCTTGACCATCGTTGACGGAGACTTGCCGATCGGTTCAGGGCATTATCTTGCGCGTTAAAGCCGTGGAGGCTCTGGGGCGTATATCCCGCGTCCGAGTCGATTTCCGCGTTGAAACGCATCGCCAGGCAAGAAAATCTTTGGCTGGACTGCATTCCGCAGGAGCTGCGTATCGCCGCGTTGCAGGCGCTCGAAAAACTTGATCTGGCGTGGGCGCAGGATTTTCTACCAAAGAGTGGAATAGAAAACGACGATTTGACACTTGCTCCGTCAGCGTTGCTGCCAATTCCAAATTCGTGCGCCAGCGCCGGCATACCCGCGTGCGCCTGCAAGAAATCATTGACCGCCGTCAGCACCAACCTGAAAGAAAACTGCCGATTGGAGATTAAAACCGCAAGCCTGACCGGTGGGGTCGGCGGCGATAAATCGACACCTTGCGCCCGGGACACACGGTGCAATTGAAGCTACAACTGGGTCTGCGCAGTCTCCATGCCACTGCTTTGATGCGCGATTACCGCGCGCAGGACATGGCTTTTGAAATCGTAGATATGAATCTTGAAGAGCGCACCAAATACCGCCGCTTGCTGGCGGGGAAGCTGACTCGCCTCGTACCTGCCATCGAAGACGACGCCGCGGTTGCATCCGCCGCGGTGGACCCCGTTCCTGCCCTGAAATAACCGTCCTCCGCTTTCCTACCAATTTACGTAAGCTTAAATCCTGATGAATCCTGCAAAACTTAAAACATCCTCATAAAGAACCCGCCCACACAGCGAATGTTTACTACTCGAAGGTGCAGGTATATTTATGGCCTACAGACCAGTAGATTTTGGCGAGACAACTTCCTATTCTGTAACCGGTTCTTATCCTTGATCGTCTAATCTGTTTGACGTTCGCCAGGTGCAATATGCCAGCCGCCATCGCAGAAAGACGCAGCCAACGCATTCCCATAGACGTGCCGCTTGTTGTTAAAGGTCATACGGAAGATCAGCAGGGCTTCCGCGAAGAGACCTTTACGCTGAGTGCTAGCGCCCACGGAGTGCTCTTGACGCTTCGCACTAAAGTTGAGATGGGCCAGAAGGTTGTGCTTCTGAATCAGAGGAACTGGGATGAGTGCGAAGGCCTGGTTGCCTATGTCGGAGCTCCACACGCCGGACTGACGCGCGTAGGCATCGAATTTACCCATCCCAAGCCCGAATTTTGGTCTTTAAATGCCCCTCCGTCCGATTGGCGCCAGTCTTAAACCGTTCCGTCTCAAAAAATTTAAAGTAGCGCGTGCGACTCACTGGCGTTTCCGAACGTTGCCAAACTTCCTCGCGTCGTTCAACGCATGCCAAGTCATTCCACAGTACGGACGATAATTTTCGCCTCACAATCCGCCAATAAACTATAGTTCCCCAACGGATGATGGACCTGAACTTGTTCCTCCGTTAGCAACTTCGGGAGAAGGCGATGATTGACTCAACCAACGCGAAGGCCCAAGCCTTTCGCTCCATGCACCAGGCTCCACCCATTCTAGTTTTACCAAACGCCTGGGATGCCGTGAGCGCCCGTCTCTTTGTGAAGGCTGGAGCCCGAGCTCTCGCCACCACCAGCGCCGGCATCGCGGCGACCCTTGGCTATCCGGACGGACAAAAAGTTCCCCGCCCCTTGATGCTGGACGTGGTGGCCCGCATCGCCAAGGCCGTCGACGTCCCGGTCACGGCGGACATCGAGGCCGGCTACGCCACCTCCCCGCAGGAGCTTGCCGAAACCATTCGCGCGGTAATCGACGCTGGAGCAATTGGCTTCAATCTCGAGGATGCCACCGGAGATTCGTCGCGGCCGCTGTTTGAACCAGGCCAACAGGTCGCCCGAATCGTGGCCGCGCGTGAAGCTTCAGAACGAGCTGGCCTCCGTATGGTGATCAACGCCCGGACGGATGTATACCTGGCAAAAGTGGGAGACCCGGCCGCCAGGTTTGCAGCGACCGTGCGGAGGTTAAATGCCTACCGTGAAGCGGGCGCGGACTGCCTGTTCGCGCCTGGCGTAACCGACTCGTCTACATTGACGGATTTAGTGCGCGAAGTGTCCGGTCCCTTGAACGTTCTGGCGGGACCCGAAACGCCCAGCGTGGCGGACTTGCAGCGGATTGGCGTGGCGCGCCTCAGCGTCGGGTCCGCGATCATGCGGGCAGCCTTGGGAGCCGCTCGTCATGCAGCCATCGAACTATTGCAAGATGGTCATTATGCGAAGTTTATAAGCCTGGGAATTCCTTTCCAGGAAGTGAATGACCTCATGAAGCCCACCCTGTAACCGCTGCTTTATCGAACGGCTTCTCCGCTGGATTTGTGTCTATTTTGGTACCCCTAGCCAGATATACAGCCACCGCCGTATGGAGCTTGGACCGGGTATACGGTGTAATAGGAGTACTGGGCCACGCCCACGGGGGCCTCACACCTCCGCCGCAGTGAGCATCGAATCGGCCCCGTCTAGAGAAGTCGGCCTTATTGAAGGTGAAGATCATGACCAGCCAACTGGAAATTTCTCCTACACAGAGGGTGGCAACAATGGCGCACTGGTTCGACGATATAAGTAGCGCCGATAGTCCGAGCATTACCATCAATCAGCGCCGAAGTGAGCGAGTTATTCTGCGTGTACCGGTAATCGTAACCATTGAGACTGCCACCAACGAAAGTTTGCAGGACGAAGCGTACACCCGCGTCGTCAATGCCCACGGAGGATTGCTGACCGCCGGCATCGAAGTGGCCGACGGCCAACTGATGATGCTCACCAATCCTAAAACCAGGATGAGCAGGGAGTGCCGAGTCGTGAGTTGCAAAAGAGCCAACTCCCACGAGTTCTCCATTTCCTTCGACTTTGAGGGACCGGCGCCTGACTTTTGGACCGTCGGATGCACCCCGGCGAATTGGCAGAGTCTCTAGTCACCTGTCAGAATTCAGTCGTTCGCGAAACTAATCGCTGGTCATTCTCCGTTCGTTTCCACTTCGCAATACCTTCCCGATTGGCGTCACTTGTTGCGATTCTTGGCGCGAATGCATCCAACCAGTTAGAATAAGATGTATTGTATAAAATTGCTGGAGCGCCTCCGTATAGACTTCTTATAACGAGTGGCGCGCACGCAGAAGTCCGTCAGGAAACGGCTGAATACTACATGGAAGCAGCCCAGATACTGGATCGAGTTGTCGCGCGATTTATCGGCACCAAGCATGAGCGCGACGTAAAAAAACTGCAGCCCGTCATCGCCTCCATCAACGCTTTGAAGCCGAGATGAAGGCTCTCTCCGACGAGGATCTCAAGCTCCGCTTCGCGGAGCTGAAGAGCCAGGTACAGGAACGCGCTGAAGGATGCCGACCCCGCCGAGCCCACATTCCGCGATTTCATGCAGCCAGGCCCTTGAGCCCGCGATAGTGCCGGCGTTTGCGCTGGTCCGCGAAGCTGGGATGGCGTTTCTTGAACATGCGCCATTTCGACGTTCAACTGATCGGCGGCATCGGTTCTTGCACGAAGGCAAAATCGCCGAAATGAAAACCGGCGAAGGCAAAACACTCGTCGCCACGCTTCCCGGCGTGTCTGAACGCCTTGCCGGTCGCGGCGTTCACATCGTCACGGTCAACGATTACCTGGCGCGTCGCGACGCCGAATGGATGAGTCCGCTTTATACCGCGCGCTCGGATTGAGCGTCGGCGTGATCGTGCACGATCTGGACGATGAGCAACGGCGCGCTGCCTACGGCGCCGACATCACCTACGGCACCAACAACGAATTTGGCTTCGATTATCTCCGCGACAATATGAAGTACGACCTCGCCAACTGCGTCCAGCGCGGGCATCACTTCGCCATCGTCGACGAAGTCGACTCCATCTTGATCGACGAAGCGCGCACCCCATTGATTATTTCCGGGCCCTCGGAAGAGTCCACCGACAAGTACGCCAAGATCGACAAAATAATTCCCAAGCTGATTCAGGACATCGACTTACACCATCGACGAAAAACATCGCACCGCCACGCTCACCGAAGAGGGCTTCAGCCAAGTGCGAACGCGTGCTCGGCCTCGCCAACATGTCCGACCCGGCGAACATCGACATCATGCATCACGTGTACCAGGCCTTGCGCGCCCACACGCTGTATAAGAACGACGTCGATTACGTAATCAAAGACGGCGAAGTCATCATCGTGGATGAATTCACCGGGCGCCAGATGCCCGGCCGCCGCTGGTCGGACGGTTTGCACCAGGCCGTGGAAGCCAAGGAAGGCGTCAAGATCGAGCGCGAAAATCAGACCCTCGCGACCATCACCTTTCAGAATTATTTCCGCATGTACAAAAAACTTGTCCGGCATGACCGGTACCGCGGAAACCGAAGCTGCCGAGTTCGGCAAAATTTATAACCTCGATGTGGTCGATGATTCCGACCAATCGCACGTTGATTCGCAAGGAATATCCCGACGTCGTTTACCGCACCGAAAAGGAAAAGTTTGCCGCCGTGGTCACCGGCATCATGCAGGAAGACGATTCCTTCGCCAATGGCATCCAGCACTTTCATGAGCGTGGGCAACCGGTGCTGGTGGGCACCATCTCCATCGAAAAATCCGAGACCATCGCCGCTCTGTTGAAGGCCGCGAAAATTCCCCACGAAGTGCTGAACGCCAAGCAGCATGAGCGCGAATCGCGCATCGTCGCGCAGGCCGGCCGCAAAGGCGCCGTCACCGTGGCTACCAACATGGCTGGCCGCGGTACCGACATCTTGCTGGGCGGTAATCCCGAGCAGATGACCCGCGATTATTTTCTAAAAAATAAGCTGGCCATGCCTTACGCCTCGGCCCCCGCGGTTATCCCGGCAACGGACGCACCCTCCGACGGTGCAGCAGCGCAGCCCATCGCACCGATGGTCCTTTTTCAGCATGAAGGCAAAATCTTCCAGGTCCCCGCGGACCAGTGGAAACCGGTTTACGACCAGTTTGCCGGTCAGTGCAAAGCGGAGCACGACGAAGTTGTCGCCTTGGGCGGACTGCACATTCTGGGAACCGAGCGCCATGAAGCTCGCCGCATCGATAATCAATTGCGTGGCCGCGCAGGACGCCAGGGCGACCCCGGCTCGTCGCGCTTTTTCCTTTCGCTTGAAGATGACTTGATGCGCATTTTCGGCGGAGAGCGTGTAAAGGCTCTTATGTTCCGGTTGGGAATGACGGAAGGCGTGCCCATCGAATCCGGGCTGATTTCACGCCGCATTGAGAACGCCCAGAAGTCCGTCGAAGCCCAGAACTTCGACGCCCGCAAACATTTGCTGGAATACGACGATGTGATGAACAAGCAGCGCGAGACCATTTACGGCATTCGCCGCTCTGCGTTGGAGGGCAAAGACCAGCGCGATTACGTTCTGGGCATCGCGGAAGATGTAGCGCGGGAACTGGTGAATACCTTTTGCCCGCGCGAGCAGCATCCCGACCAGTGGAACGCCACGCAATTCTTAGCCGAGATGAACGCGCAGTTTGGAATTGATGTCAAAGCCGCGGGTGCCGATCCCGGCGCACTGACGCATGACGCTCTCTCGGAAGCGGCCGCGGAAGCTGTGAGCGCGCGCTACGCAGAAAAAGAAACCCAATTTGGCGCCGATTTGATGCGCTGGCTGGAACGCCGGATTATCCTCGATGTCGTCGATTCCCAATGGAAAGACCATCTTCTTTCCCTCGATCATTTGAAGGAAGGCATTGGCCTGCGCGGTTATGGCCAGAAGGATCCGCTGGTCGAGTTCAAAAAAGAAGCCTTCACCATGTTTGAAGACATGATGGCCCGCATCGACAACGAGACAGTCCGCTATCTGTTTCATATTCAGGTGCAGCAAGGTGAGCCTCCCGCGCAAATGCAGGAGAATCCCGAGCCTCCCCGCCCTCCCAGGCCGGGCGCGCAGACAGCCATGGCCAGCGCCGCCGCGCGTGCTACTACGTCCAGCGCGTCAGGCGATGGCACTCCCCAGCATCTCCCTTCCGTAGCCCGCGAAATCGAGCGCAAGCAATCCCGCCAGCAGCGCGATCTGCAATATCAGACCGGGCCTGGCGCAGGCGGAAGCGCCAAAGCCCGTGCGTGCCGCCGCAAAAGTGGGACGCAACGATCCCTGCCCTTGTGGCTCGGGAAAAAAATACAAGAAGTGCCATGGCGTGAATGTCTGATCGCGTTAGCTGGCGAACCGCGCGATATGATTTCATCGCGCAATTTTGCAATTAACCGGGTCATCCATCATCGCGAGTACCCTTTCAAAGGATCAAAACACAATGCCGCCAGCACCAGGTCCGATGCAGCAACCCGAACGCCAGCCAATTCCTGGCGTAAAAAATCTCGTCGCCGTTGCCAGTGGTAAGGGCGGGGTAGGGAAGACCACCGTCGCCGTAAATCTCGCCTGGCCCTCGCCAAATCTGGGGCACAAAGTGGGCTTGATGGATGCCGACGTCTATGGCCCCAACGTCCCCATCATGCTGGGCACTCACGCGGAGCCTCAGGCTACCCGGAAAAGCGCATCATCCCCATCGTTGCTCAGGGAATCAAAATGATCTCCATGGGGCTGCTGAATCCCGGCGACAAGCCCATGATCTGGCGCGGTCCGATGCTTCACAGCGTCATCACCCAATTTCTTCGCAGCGTGGACTGGGGCGAGCTGGATTATTTGCTTATCGACCTGCCGCCAGGAACCGGCGACGTGCAACTGACATTGATCCAGACTGTAGCTGTGACCGGCGCGTTGATCGTGACCACTCCTTCGACCGTGGCCCTCGCCGACGTCCGCAAAGCCATCGAAATGTTTCGCCAGGTCAACGTCGAAGTTCTTGGCGTCGTCGAAAACATGAGCACATTTTCGTGCCCCCATTGCGCGCGGAGCTATCGACATTTTTGGCCACGGCGATGGCGCAAAAACCGCCAAGGAATATGGCGTGCCCGTGCTTGGTGAAATCGAAATCGATCCGCGGATTCGCGTGGGCGGCGATACCGGCAGGCCCGTTGCATCCCGCGGTGAAGGCGGAGCGGGAGCTAAGAGCCTTTTTGCAGTTGCTCGGGCAGTCACCGCTCGTCTTGCGGAGTCGCGCACATCGGCATCGGCCCTACGGTGCAGATCGATTAGCCCGTTCGTCGCGCTTCTTTTTGCGAACGAAGATTGGCTTAGTTTTTTGATACACGGAGGGTGCCCCAGGTTCGCCGTTGGTGTATGAACATGGGTCTTGCAGTTGACTTGTTGCTTTACGGCACGAGTGATGTTTAAAAAGCGATGGCCGATTTTTAAGGTAAGAATCGTTCAGTTGCAACAGCGGATTTCTTTTCCCAAAACACGTTCCGCCATTAATATAGAAGTCATTCGAGCGCACTAATAACGGAGACCTTTGGCACGAACCCCCGACATTCGACCATATCGTGGCAAGCGACCGCAAATTGCCGCATCCGCCTGGATCGACCCGCCGCCACAATTATTGGCGACGTAATCATCGGCGAAGATTCCAGCATCTGGCCCGGCACGATTATCCGCGGCGACGTTCATCATATCCGCATCGGAGCTCGCACAAACATTCAGGATCGCTCGTTTTGCACGTGATGCGCGATGAATGGCCGCTGATCTTGGCGATGACGTCACCGTCGGCCATTCCGTTACTCTACATGGCTGTACCATCGAGTCGCGCTGCCTGATCGGCATGGGCGCAATCATTTTGAACGGCGCAAGGATCGGCAGCGGAAGCATCGTTGCGGCCGGCACACTGATCACTGAGCGAACCGTAATCCCACCGTGGAAGCCTGGTCATGGGTTCGCCCGGAAAAGTAAAGCGCCACTGACGCCCACCGACAGGCATCCATCGAGAGTTACGCCGACGTTACGTGGAATACAAAAATATCTATCACGAGGAACCCGTCCAGTGAGTGACGCGCCCGCCGACCGACACAATCCCAATTGCCGGCAAAACCTCGAAAATTTCAGGCCATCAAAGGTGTGCGCGATTTGTTGCCCACGGAGACTCCGCTCTGGAACCACGTGGAACGCACCGCTCACGAAGTACTTCGCCACATTCGGCTTCGGCGAAATTCGCGTGCCAATTTTCGAGCCAACCGAACTATTCGCTCGCGCCGTCGGCGGCGACACCGATATCGTCTCGAAAGAGATGTACACCTTTCCTTTACGCCCTACAACCGCTGAACAGACGGAAACTCTACCAGCCTCGTCGTATGACTTTACGCCAAGGGGAGAATTTAAAAATATTTCGGAAGCACGAGAATTTGAACAATTTAAGAGCGGCGAAACGATTTCACTGCGACCTGAGGCCACCGCCAGCGTTTGCCGCGCCTATATTGAGCACGGCATGCAGCAACTTCCGCAACCCGTGAAGCTTGTATTACACTGGCCCGATGTTCCGCCGTGAACGACCGCAAAAAGGCCGCTATCGGCAGTTCTATCAGATCGGAGCAGAAGTTCTCGGTGGCAACGATGCGCCGGGAATCGATGCCGAAGTCATCGAAATGGTGATGGACTTTTTCGAAAAGCTTGGAGCTGCACGGCGACTCAACTGGACATCAACTCCATCGGTTGCCGCGAGTGCCGTCCCAAATACGTCGAAGTACTCCGGGCAGAACTGTTAAAAGTAAAAGATCAGTTGGGTCCCGACAGCCAGCGCCGCATAGAAACCAATCCACTTCGCGTGCTGGATTCGAAAGTGGAAAGCGAGCAGGCAATTATCGCCACTCTTGCCGCGCATGGCCGCACACCTTTGCTCCGCGTGCGCCGAACATTTCGCCGAAGTAAAACGCCAACTCGAATTGCGTGGCGTTGATCTACAGAGAAAATTGGCGCCTGGTTCGCGGCCTGGACTATTACATGCGTACGACATTTGAAATTACCGCGCCGGGCCTCGGTTCGCAAAACGCCGTTTGCGGCGGTGGCCGCTACGACGGCTTGGTCGAATTGCTCGGCGGACCGCCAACAAAAGGCATCGGCTTCGCCATCGGCGAGGACCGTTTGATTCTTTCATTGCAGGAAAGTGGCAAACTCCGGCTCCCCAAGGCCGCGACATTTACATTGCTTGGATCGGCGAGAAGGCTTTTGCTACCGCATTCGCGCTGCCAAAGATTTGCGCGACGCCGGCTTTCGCGTGGAATTACCCGCCGCCGAACAAAAGTTTGGCAAGGCCCTCGGGTCATGCCGACCGACTTGCATCCCGTTACGCCTTGATTTTAGGCGACGACGAAGTGACCTCCGGCGAGTGGACCCTGAAAACCCTGGCGGACGGTTCGCAGGCGAAATACACCGAGAAGCATTTGCTTGAATATTCTGCGCGAGCAAAATGGCGCCGGCCATAAAAGTTTTATAGACCAACGGGAGTTATAATATTTGTCGAGGAGAAAAAGACTTGCTGGATTTTTTGGGCAACTTAAAGCGAACCCACTATTGCGGAGAATTCGCGCCAAAGACGCGGGCCATGACGTAATCATGATGGGCTGGGTTGCGCGCCGTCGCGACCTCGGCAATTTATTATTTCTCGATATTCGCGATCGCTCTGGCATTGTCCAGGTTGTATTCAACAAGGAAACCCAGCCCGCCGCCCACGCCAAAGCCGAACAGGCTCGCTCCGAGTTCGTAGTCGCGGTTGAGGGCAAGGTCATCCAGCGGCAGAAATCGAATCCTGAGTTGGCCACCGGCGAAATGGAGATTTCTCCGCCCGCACTCTGCATATTTTGAACACGCCAAGACCCCGCCTTTTCAGATCGAAGAGGACATCAACGCCGCGGAAGAAACCCGTCTGCGCTTCCGATATCTGGACTTCGGCGGCCCCGCCCTCACCGCAATCTTGCGCTGCGCCACAAAATCTTTCTCGAAATTCGCAAGACCATGGACGAGTTGGGCTTCCTCGAAATCGAAACGCCCATGTTGACACGTTCCACTCCCGAAGGCGCGCGCGATTATCTGGTTCCCAGCCGCGTGCACCACGGCCAGTTTTACGCCTTCCGCAATCCCCGCAAATTTTCAAACAAATCCTGATGATCGGTGGCATTGATCGTTATTTCCAGATCGTAAAATGTTTTCGCGACGAGGATTTGCGAGCCGATCGCCAGCCGGAATTCACCCAACTGGACGTGGAAATGTCCTTCCCCCGCCAGGAAGATATTTTCAGCGTGATCGAAACCGTAATGGTCCGCGCCTGCGCCGTAGCTGGGATAAAAGCTGCCGCCCCTTTCCGCACATGCAATACAAAGACGCCGTTCGCAAGTACGGCAGCGACAAGCCAGACATGCGTTTCGGCATGGAACTCCACGAGGTCACCGAATATTTCCCGCGAAGAAGCCAAATCCAAGCTGCAAATTGAGGAAACGTGTTTGCCTTTGCAGCTCCCGGGGCGGCCACATATTCCCGTAAGCAACTGGATGAGTTGACTGAGAAGGCTAAATCCGCTGGCGCTCGCGGCGCTTATTTCGTGAAGCTGGCGGCGAGGGCATCACCTCCACCGTGGAAAAATTAATCGGTGCGGAAAACGTCAAGAAATAGCTTGATGCATTGTGCGAGCAAAGACCGGCGACTTGTAATGTTGCGGTATCGTCCAAGGAACAAATCAAGGGCACGGAGGCGGCCGCGTTGTTGCCGGTCAATTCCGACTGCAGCTCGGTGAAGCTCTTGGGAGTCATCGACAAATCTCAGTGGAAATTTCTGTGGCTCACGGGCTTTCCGCTTTTTGAATGGAGCGAATCCGACAAAACCTGGGTCAGCGCGCAACATCCCTTCACCGGCATCATCGACGAAGATTTGGAAAAATTCGAAACCGCGCCTTGGGAAGTTCGTTCCAGGGGATACGATCTGGTGCTGAATGGAGTCGAGTTGGGCTCCGGTAGCATTCGGATCCATCGCCAGGACATACAAGAGCGCCTATTTAAGGCCCTGGGTTTATCCGAGGAACAATTGCGCCGCCGATTCGGCTTTTTTCTCGACGCGCTGACCTATGGCACTCCTCCCCATGGCGGCATCGCTCTCGGACTCGACCGCGTGGTCATGCTGCTGGCCGGAGAAAAATCCATTCGCGAAGTTATTGCCTTTGGCAAAACCACCGCGGCGGTAGATCTGATGGCGGAGTCGCCCAGCGAAGTGGACAAGGAGCAACTCAAGCAGCTGGGAATCGGTATTGTCGAGGGTGGTTCTTGAGCCAACATCGCATTGATACCGGCAGCCTTTGAAATAATTCATGTCTCGTATACGCATATTGGCGGAAGCGGTAGCCAACAAGATCGCCGCGGGCGAGGTGGTGGAACGGCCTGCCTCGGTGGTCAAGGAATTGTTGGAGAATTCGCTCGATGCGGGAGCCAATTCCATTCGCGTGGAAACGGAGTCTGGCGGGCGAAAGTTGATCCGGGTAATTGATGACGGCCACGGCATGACCCATGACGACGCCTTGCTGGCTTTCGAACGTCACGCCACCAGCAAATTGCGTTCCGCCGAAGATTTGATGTCCATCTCCACGTTAGGATTTCGCGGAGAAGCGCTGCCTACCATCGCGGCAGTATCGCGATTGTTGCTGGAGACTCGTGACGCCGCGGAGCCCGAAGGTACCCGTATTCAGTTTGCGGGCGGCAAATTATTAGCGGTAAAACCCGCGGGACTTCCGGCGGGCACCACCATCAGCGTCGAGGATTTATTTTATAGCGTGCCGGCTCGGCGAAAATTCCTGAAGTCGGACACCACCGAGCTTGGGCACATCGCTTCGCTGGTGACCCACTACGCGTTGGCCAACCCAGCAAGCATTTCCTGCTCTCCACCCCAAGCCAGGAAATCATCAATTGCTCTCCGGTCGAGAAACTGGGCGATCGCGTCTATCAGTTCTTCGGGCGCCAAGCCTTGGAGGAACTCGCCGAAATCCCCGTGGCCATCTCGCCATTCCGTTCCGCTATAACCGAGCCGGCCCTCGACGTGGAAGAAGAAAAATCTTCGCTCACGGTCAGCGGTTTTACCTCGCGGCCGGAAGTGCAGCGCAGCAATCGGAATGGAATTTACGTTTTTGTGAACCGCCGATTGGTGCGCGACCGCTTGATCCTCCACGCCATCCACGAGGCTTATCGCAACATCCTTCCCGTCGACGTTTTTCCAGCGACGCTGCTCTTCCTCGACATGCCCTATGACGAAGTCGATGTAAACGTGCATCCCGCCAAAATCGAAGTGCGTTTTCGCCATCCGCAATTCGTTCACGATTTCACCCGCGACACCATTCGACAGACTCTCATGGGAACCCGCGCCATTGCCAGTTTCGCGGCCGCCGCCGCTGGCGGTGGAGCTCTGCCCATGCGCATTCCCGGTGCCAGCGCCGGAATTTCCATGGCCACGACCAGCGCTGATTTTGCGGCGGACGGGCAGAGGAATGGCACCGGCGCCACAGTTTCAGGAATTCCCAGAGCCATCATTCCGGCGATGGAAGAAATCGGCATGGGCTCCGGCGTTGGCTCGGACAGTGGCTTTGATCTCACCTCGGCGCCGATGCGGCCAGTTGAACAGCGCCTGGCTTTTGGGCTTGGCGGCTTCACCCCAGAACCAGGTTCTCGAGACCGCTCGCGAACCGCGAACTGGGCTGGAAACCTTGCGGGACCCAATGGCGAAACGCCAGCCAGCTTACCGCGCGTGGATCAAATCGCGGACTTAAAGCCGCTCGGACAAGTCAGTTCGAGTTTCATCGTGGCCGTGAACGGTGGCGGCTTATGGCTGGTGGATCAGCACGTCGCCCACGAGCGCGTATTGTTCGAGCAGCATTTATCGGCCCGCCATGCAGGCAAAATCGAAGCTCAGCGGATGTTGATGCCTATGGTCATTGAGCTGTCCCCGCGCCAAATCGTAATATTCGAAAAAATTGCCGAGGAACTGGCGGCCAACGGTTTTGAAGTCGAACCCATGGGCCCGCGCAGCGTGGCAATCCAGGCGGTGCCGGCAGGCATCGTGGCCGGCGACGCCGAAAAATTGCTGACCGAAATTCTCGACGGCATCGAGCGCGAGAACGCGGCCATCTCCATCGAGACCCTGCAAGCCAAGATTGCTGCGTCCACGGCGTGCCACGCGGCGATCAAGGTGAACATGCCGCTGGATCAAACAAAGATGGAATGGTTGCTGGGCGAGTTGGCCAAAACCGACTGTCCCATGAGCTGCCCACACGGTCGGCCGGTAGTGTTGCGTTATTCGGTTAAAGAGATTGAACGCGCCTTTCAACGCATATGATTCGTTGCACAACGAAAGCGTTTCCCGAGAAGTTTTAAACTGTGTGCCGAGGTGATGAGCAAGCATGAGCGAGACGCAAAAAACAGCCGTGGTGTTTGGAGTGGCCAACAAGCGAAGCATCGCCTGGGCCATCGCCCAAAAATTGCAGCAAGCCGGCTGGCGCCTGGCCATTACCTATCAAAACGAGCGCCTGGAGCAGGAAGCCAAGGGCCTCATTGAGGAACTTCCCGGCGCCGCCGGATTCATGTGCGATGTCTCTCACGACGACCAGATCGCCAACTTGTTCGAAGACTTGAAAGCTCGCTACGGCACCTTGCACGGTGTAGTGCATAGCGTGGCCTTTGCCCCGGCCGCGGAACTGAGCGGCGATTTTCTGAATACCACTCGCGAGGGTTTCAGAATTGCCCATGATGTTAGCGTGTACTCGCTGATCGCGGTTTCCCGCGCCGCCGCCCCCTTGATGACCGCAGGCGGCGGGATCGTTACCCTGACGTACTATGGCGCGGAGAAAGTGGTGCCTAAATATAACGTGATGGGCGTCGCCAAGGCCGCGCTGGAAGCCAGCGTTCGATATCTGGCCAGTGACCTGGGTTCTAAAAATATTCGAGTGAATGCTATTTCTGCCGGCCCTATCAAAACTTTGGCGGCTCGCGGAATATCTGGCTTGGGAGAAATGTTGAAGTCGCACGCCGAACGCGCGCCTTTGAAACGCAATGTCGACCCTGCCGAAGTTGGCGGCACCGCCGCCTTTTTGCTTTCGGAAGCCGGCTCCGGAATTACAGGCGAGACCATTTACGTGGATTGCGGCTATAACATAATGGGTTTTTGAGCAGCGCGCCCGGCGCAAATTTCCTCGACAGGTTGTTTTCCGAATACATGCAAAAACTCACCATTGCCATCGACGGTCCCGCGGGCTCGGGAAAGAGTAGCCTGGCCCGCCGCGTGGCCGCCATTCTCGACTACCTATATATGGACAGCGGCGCGATGTACCGCGCCGTGGCCCTGAAATCTCTCCGGCAGAATTTATCGCTGACCGATGAGCAGGCTTTGACGGCGATTGTTCGCGACACTCACATTGAATTGCGACGTCCCAGCCCCCAGCAGGAAGCGGCTGGCGCAAAGAATTGCGTTTTTCTGGACGGCGCTGAAGTTACCGACGAGATTCGCACGGAAGAAGTGGCGCAGGCCGCTTCACGATTGGCAACCATTCATGAAGTTCGCGAGGTGTTAGTGGCCGAGCAGCAACGCGCCGGTGCAGGCGGCGGTATTGTCATGGAGGGCAGGGATATCGGAACAGTGGTGTTTCCTGCTGCCGAATTGAAGATTTTTCTCGACGCTTCGCCAGAAGTACGCGCCGAGCGGCGCTGGAAAGAGCATCAGGAGAAGGGCGACCGCATCTCCTTGTCCGAAGTTGTGGAAGAAGTGCGCGAGCGTGACCGCCGCGATCGCGAGAGAAAAGTGTCCCCGTTGGCGCGAGCGGAAGACGCCGTGCTCGTGGACAACACCGCCATGGGCATCGAGGAAACCGCGCGCATCATTGTGATGCTGGTGAAAGAGCGGCAAGGCCAATCGACAAAAGAGCGGAGCGTTTGATCATGAGAATGCTGATGGTTGCGGCACTGAGTCTGGGCGCAGGATTGCTCGCCATGCCTATGATGGTGCTGGCGCAAGTTAAATCCCACAGCGAGGAAAACGCCGGATCTAAAAGCGAAAACGACGCCACCAGAAAGTTTCGCGCTTATCTGGAAGAAGACTGGAAGCGCTGGATGGTTGAATATCCCGAGATGGCCACCGGTGTGGGATTTCCGGGGCAGAATCGACGTTGGAGCGACGATTCACCCGCCGGGCTGGAGAAGCGAAAAACCCATCTCCACGAGAGTGCAGCGCAGCTGAAAGGCATATCACGCGCGGCGCTGCCCAAGCGGGAACAGATTAACTACGATTTGTACGCGGACTTACTTTCCGTCTCCGAAGAAGGATTGCAATACGGCGATGATCCTTTGCCTTTTCGTAGCGTGGTGCCGCAAAACAACTGGATGCCTCTAAACCAGATGAGTGGCATACAGCAGGGCGCAGCCGAAACGATTTCCAGCATGCCCAATCGCTCGCTGTCCGATTACGAGGATATTTTGGCCCGCCTTGAGGCCCTCCCGGCCTCCGTCGGGCAACAGCGGGCCATGTTGCAAGAGGGTCTCAAGCTCGGTTACACCCCGCCAAAACTGATGCTTCGCGATGTGCCCAAGCAGATTCAGGATTTGATACCCGCCGACCCGCTGGCTAGCGCCCTGTTGGATCCCTTCAAGGAATTTCCAGCCGACATGCCCGCGAATGAACGGAACCGCCTTACCAAACGCGCCCGTGAAATTTATTCTACAGCCGTATTGCCGGCGTTCCAGCGGCTTCACGATTACATTGTCTCGACCTACTTACCTGCATGCCGCGATTCCATCGCCGCCTCAGCCTTGCCGAAAGGTGCCGAAGCTTACGCCTTTCACGTGCGTTGGCAAACCACCACGGATTTGACTCCCCAGCAGATTCACGAAATCGGCTTGTCGGAAGTAAAGCGTATTCGAGCAGAGATGGACTCCGTCATCGCCTCCACGAATTTCAAGGGCAGCTTTCACGATTTCACCGAATTTCTCCGCAATGATCCGCGCTTTTACTATGAAAACGCCGAAGACCTGGTAAACGGTTACCGCATCATCGCCAAAAGGATCGATCCGGAACTGGCCCACCTGTTTGGCAAACTTCCGCGATTGCCCTACGGCGTAACTCCCATACCGGATTTTAAGGCCCCATCGCAGACCACTGCGTACTACCAACCGGGAGCCCCCAGCGTTGGGCGTCCCGGCTATTTCTTTGTGAACACCTACAATTTGCACGCGCGTCCTAAATGGGAGATGGAAGCGTTGTCCCTGCACGAGTCGGTTCCCGGGCATCACCTGCAATTATCGCTGGCACAGGAACTGGAGAATCAGCCTGAATTTCGCCGGCACGTCGGATACTCGGCCTTTGTCGAGGGCTGGGGCCTTTACAGCGAAAGCTTGGGCCAAGAATTGGGGTTATACAAAGATCCGTACGCAAAATTTGGCCAGCTCAGTTATGAGATGTGGCGTGCCGTGCGCTTGGTCGTGGATACCGGTATGCATTCGAAGGGCTGGACACGCGAGCAGGCCATTCAATTCTTCAAAGATAACACCGGCAAAACCGATCAAGACATCACCGTGGAAGTGGATCGCTACATCGTCTGGCCGGCACAGGCTCTGGCGTATAAGTTAGGCCAGCTGAAAATTAGGGAACTGCGCACTACCGCCGAAAAGCGTCAGGGATCCCAATTTAATGTCCGTGCTTTTCACGACGCCGTGCTGGAAAACGGCGCGGTCCCGCTCAACGTCTTGGGCTTGCATTTGCAAGAGTGGATGGCCATCCGCACGAATTGAACGCGATTTAGCCGCTTCTGAAGCGGGTGTTTGCAATGTTGCAGAAGAAACTCATCCAGGGAACTGCGCGAAGTTATTTGCAAAAAATGGAAGTATCGTAAAAGTGACACCCCTTGGCCCGCAAAGAAAATAGTTCGTGCCTGAGTTAGGATAGGCACATGCTTCCCCTTCCCAATGAGCAATTAAGGGAGATTCGCGACCGCCTGGGCATCACCACCCGCGACGTCGCGGAATCCAGTCACAAAATCGCCGAGGCCGAGGGCAATCCGGAATATCAAATTTCCAATGCCTGGCTCACCCAGGTAGAGAATTCGGATTCCGTGCCCAGTATTTTCAAACTGTACAGCCTGAGCTCCATTTACCGCATGAAGTTCACCGATCTCCTGCGCATCTATGGAGTCGATCTTCACAATCTGAATAAGCATCAACTGGCCGATCCGCTGCCGCAGACTCACCTGACCACTCTGGAAATTTACGATGCCGAGCGCACCGTATCGTTTCCTGTTCGTTTCGATCGCTCTTTTGATATCGACAATACCAGTCTCGTCTCCCGCATCGTGGAACTATGGGGCGAGGTGCCCATTGCGCTCATTCAACACCTGGACATTCGTCACAGTCAGTACGGTTACATTGGGCTTCAGGATTTCACACTCTATCCGCTCTTGCGCCCCGGTTCCTTTGTGCAGATTGATTCTCGAGTACGCCGGGTCCAGCCGCAAAGATGGCGCACGGAATTCGATAGGGCCATTTATTTTGTGGAGTTGCGCGATGGCTATGCTTGTTCGTGGTGCGATTTGCAGGACGGCTATCTCTTGTTGATGCCGCACCCGCTCTCGCCCGTAAGCGTGCGCCGGCTAAGCTACGGAACAGAGGCCGAAATTATCGGCCAGGTTACTGGAGTAGCGATGCGCCTGACGGATGCTGCGGATCCGTCGCGTGAAGCCGCGGCAAAATTGCCAAAGCGAGTTTAACGTTGGAAATAAATAACGCCGCCACGGTGGGATTCACATTCATCGGAATGGCCACACGATAAGGCTCCAGACGCCACCACGTCCGTAGCACTTCGATATATTTCTCGCGCGACGATTCCAGATACCCCTGCATTTGTTGAATCAAACCCTCGAGGGGCAACGCCGCCACTCGCAAAAAGATATCGCGATGCGCTAATTCCAGCGCTTCAGCAGCAACTGCTGGTGTAAACCGATCCGCAAGCCCATCATGGTGGTACCTGCCGGTGTTGTAATCGCGCATGGAAGACAGATAAATCAGCCGGGCCAGGTCGCAAGGCAACTTGGCAAGCGTCCGCCGCAGAACATCTTCGTAGGCTTCCTGCAGCGCCACTAAAGTGAATTCAGCCTTCATAAGGTACTCGAAAATCTATCCACGGTAGACCGGCTCCGCCTGCCTTGCTTCGGCAGCCGCCTTCAACGCGGAATGTGCGTCGCTGAGATTCTCCGCCAGGCGGTAAACCTGCAGTGACAATCTCCGCACCTGCACAGGCCCGCTCAATTCCAGCGCTACGGCCAGCAAAGCGCACGCCGCCTCTAGCGCCCCGTACTCAAGGTAAAGTTTTAACTCCGTGTGAATCTCAAGATCCTGGCTGCTCCGTGCGATGCTTACATGTTCGCGCATGATTCGCCGCACCGACCCAGCCGTGTCCCGCACCCACTGCCGCGCCACCATTTTGCGTTCGCTCAAGAAGAAAGCCCTAAGCGGTTTGGAATTCAGTTGCGCTACAAAATCCGCGTCCTCCCGGGAAAAAATCCTTGATACCAGTTCTTCGGGACAGCAAGCCGATTCCTCGAGGTCAAGCACCGCGTGGTAGGGCGTTGCCGTTTCGGTTGGCGCGCTGTTTTTCCAGAAGCGAATCAGGAAAATCACCAGCATTGCCGTGGAGGCGATGGAAAGCGTCGCGGGCATCATTGGCCGATCACCTTCCCCAGGTAGCCGCGGGCTTGCTGCAGCCGCCGCCGGGTACGCGCAGCGGCAAGCTGATAGTGCTCTTCCACGGGTGCGACTGGGAGCGCTTCCGTTTCCGCCTCCGGAGCCCAGAGATAAGTGTTCCACAGCACCAATGCCGCAGCGTACGACAATGGATTCAAGTAGGACCACAGATTTCGAAAGCGATCTCCGCCGGCATTGGCAAACGTGAACCACATCAGACTTGCGCAAATAAACAGGCCGTACCCCAGCACAATCCCCTTTAGATTCCGTCCAAATGGAATCGCATAGATCAGGAACAGGGCCACCAGCGCGGCGATTGCCAACGTTTGAACCGTGCGTATCGCGCGCTCTACGTTGATGGTGGTAGCTTCCGCCCACCATCGTGGGTCCTTCGAAACGTCTGCAATACCTTTCGCCAACGCCAGACAAAAGACCATTGCCAATAAGCGCCGCGCCATCTGCGCCGTACCGGGATAAGCAGCCAGACCCACACGATAGATTTCGAATACCACCCCGCTGCCGATGGCTACCCCAAGAAACTCCGTAGTCCAATACACGTAGCTGTAGATTCGAACGTTGTAATGGTAAACAGTGATTCGAACGAGGGACTGCAGCAGAACGAACAAAACGTAGGAGTAGAAGACAGGATACAACATCATCAGCTTCGTCTTGAATCCGCGCAGCAGTACGGCGGTCTCCAATAGCAAGCCGCCCCACCAAAGCGAGTAGTCCAAAAATCTCATCTACACCGGCCCCGGGACATTCCCGGAGTACAGCCTAGCATGTCACGGGAGAGGGGCCCTTACTCTCCCGCCGACGTTGCTATATTTATGCCGCTAGACCTCTCCAGGGCCGGGGAACGGGATCCGTGCCATCAGCCATCATCACGTGCGAGGTCTGCGGTTGAGCCGCGAACTGCGCAGCCGGAGATGCGGAATTGGAGAAGCGAAGTGACGCCGCGGCAAATACGAACAAAATCACTGCAAAAACGCCGACTACTAGCTTGCTCATGTTCATGTTGCCTCCTGAGGTTTAGGCTCAAAAAAGAATTTCGGCTCGTGAAGTTCAAGCTCCATCGAGCACCAGCAGGCTAATGTCTAAAGAAAACAAACCGCAAAAGGAATTTGAATTGCTTGGAATTACAACCAGGACATCACTGCAGTTTTAAAAACTACTCGACAGCCAGGCGCTTAAAGCCGCGGGAGTCATACGCATCGCTGCTCATCGTAGGTTGCCCTACATAAATATCCGTTACCGCGTGGAGCTCTGAATTCCAACTACTCGTCCATTTATGGGCAATCGCAACTGGCGTTCTACCATCTATACCCGCTTCTCTGCGGTTTTACGCGGAAACGCAGGCGCCGAAGTCCTGCCTTTTGGAGGGCCTACACAAGGTTCAACCGCTGGAAGCCCCTTATCCTCGAGGTTACGCACTCGTGAGCGTCGGGTTCTGGGAGTGAGGTGCCGTGGTTGGCATGGCGAGCAGTCCGCGTAATTCCTGGTACCGAAGCGTTCGAGGGCTGAAAATTATTGAACCCGCACACGGGCTCAATCGTTCTCGACACGACTCGAGCCGTTAGGCCAACTCATTTTCGGCGAGCCGACCGTAAGTAGAACCGCCACCCGAGGTTATCGGAAAATGTCTACATCACGAATGGGAGATCAATGGATCTGTCAAAACGTAGCGTGCAAATTGGAGTTTGTGGTCATCACGCCCAGTGAGGTCACTGAGACATCTAATTTTTATTGTTTCTGCGGCAGCGAGATGATGCGGCGATACAGCGCTCCGGTCGTCCAAAAGCACAAGTTCGACGAAGCCGAGGCCTTCTTGAGAGACGCGGAAATATTTGAACAACTGCGTGTTAGCCGGAGCAAAGCAACCAAATCGTAGGGGCAATGGCCGGGAGCACCCCAGATACGGCCTTGAATCAAGCGTAGCGTATAAAGTTGCGAGTTGGGATTCGCGGAGCTATTAGGTGGGTGCCGACATGGAACCGAGGAACTCAGAATTTGACTTGGTTTTCGTCAGCCGGCTAAGCAGCAACTCCATGGCTTCCACCGTGGACAACGGGCTAAGCACCTTGCGCAATACCCAGATGCGGCTCAGTTCGTCCGGCGGAAGCAGAATTTCGTCCTTACGCGTTCCGGAGCGCTGAATATCGATAGCAGGGAAGACCCGCTTGTCCGATAGCCGCCGGTCCAGATTGATTTCCATGTTGCCCGTGCCTTTGAACTCTTCAAAGATCACGTCATCCATGCGGCTGCCGGTATCGATCAAAGCGGTGGCAATAATGGTGAGCGATCCGCCTTCTTCCACGTGTCGCGCGGCCGCAAAAAAACGGCGCGGGCGTTGCAGGGCGTTGGCGTCGATACCGCCCGAGAGCACCTTCCCCGAAGGCGGCGTCACCGCGTTGTAGGCGCGCGCCAGGCGCGTAACGCTGTCCAGTAAAACCACCACATCGCGCTTGTGTTCCACTAACCGCTTGGCCTTTTCCAAAACCATTTCCGCCACTTGAATATGCCGCTGCGGTGCTTCGTCGAACGTCGAGCTGATCACTTCACCCTTAACGGTGCGCTGCATATCCGTGACTTCTTCCGGGCGCTCATCAATGAGCAACACAATGAGTGCCACTTCCGGATGATTGACCGTGATCGAATTGGCCATCGACTGCAGCATCATCGTTTTTCCGGTGCGTGGTGGCGCGACAACCAATCCGCGCTGCCCCTTGCCGACCGGGCAAAGCAAATCCAGCACCCGCCCGGTCATATTTTCCTTGGTGGTTTCCATCTTCAGCCGGCCCTGAGGATACAACGGCGTTAAATTGTCGAAAAAAATCTTGTTGCGCGCCACTTCCGGATCCTCAAAGTTGACGGCCTCCACCTTAATCAACGCGAAATAGCGCTCGCCATCTTTCGGTGGACGAACCTGGCCGGACACCGTGTCTCCCGTCCGCAGATCAAATTTCCGTATCTGCGAAGGCGACACGTAAATATCGTCCGGGCCCGGCAAATAGTTGTACTCCGGGGCGCGGAGAAATCCGAACCCGTCTGGAAGGCATTCCAGGACGCCCTCGGAAAAGATCAAGCCGTTCTTTTCGGTTTGCGCCCGGAGGATCTGGAAGATCAACTCCTGCTTGCGCATGCCGCTGGCACCGGGGATATTGAGGTCCTTGGCGATCTTGGCGAGGTCGGTGATGTTTTTTTCTTTGAGCTCGGCAAGGCTGATGCTCATCTGATTGCTTCCTTCAACGCTTGTTTCTTTCATATGTCCTTAGCTTTTATTGGTCAAAATTGACCTAGAAATCCGGAATTGTTTACGAGGTGGCGCACAAACTGGCGAATGCACGGAACTCGGCCAGGGAGGCAAACCAGACTATCTTCAACCGCAAGTGCCACTTATCCGCGTACAAACATCAACAGCCCCGAACGCGGCAGGCAGTACCTTTAGTTGGTCAAACTTGTGTCTTTCTCAGCACCCGCCGCGAACGGTTCAGCGACAGGCGCAACCGCGGGATGCTCAATCGGCACAATCAGCCGTTCCAGAGCAACTTGCAAAACTTCATCCATGGTTTCTACAAATCGGATCGTCAATGCGGAGAGGATCTCCTGCGGTATTTCCGCTAGGTCTTTCTCATTGTCCTTCGGAAGCAGTACCGTACGCAAGCCCATTCGATGCGCAGCCAGCAGTTTCTCTTTGACGCCCCCGATGGGCAGCACCTTGCCCCGCAAGGTAATTTCGCCAGTCATGGTCACGTCTCGACGCACTGGAATGCGCGTCAACGCGCTTACGATGGAGTTGCAAATGGTGATGCCCGCCGAAGGTCCATCCTTCGGAATCGCACCTTCCGGAACATGTACGTGGATGTCCAGGTTGCGATAAAAATCTTTCGCCAAACCAAACGTTCCGGAGCGCGAGCGAATGTAACTCATCGCTGCCTGCGCCGACTCCTGCATCACATCGCCGAGCTTTCCGGTAAGCGTAAGCCGTCCTTTTCCTTCCATCAAAGTCGCTTCGGTAGTCAGCACCGTGCCGCCAACTTCGGTCCAGGCCAGACCGGTGGTCAGCCCGATCTCATTGTGTTTCTCCAGCCAGAACTCGCGGTACTTCAGCACGCCCAGGTAGTCGTTGACGTTAGCCGGCACCACTTCAGCTTTGACGTCCGCCTTCGGCCCTTCGGTTACCACCTTGCGTGCCATTTTGCGGGAAATATTTTGAATTTCGCGTTCCAGATTGCGCACGCCGGCTTCTTGCGTGTAGTGCCGGATGATGTGCAGCAACCCTTCGTCGGTGAACGAAAGATTGTTTTCCTGCAATCCCGTCGCTTCGCGCTGCCGTTTCACCAGGAAACGTTTGGCGATCTGCAACTTTTCCTGTTCCGTGTACCCGGGAATCCGCAGGATTTCCATCCGGTCCTGCAAAGGTTGCGGAATCGTGTGCAGCACGTTGGCGGTGCAAACGAACATTACCTTCGAAAGATCGTATTCCACATCCAGGTAATGGTCGGTGAAGGCGTGATTCAACTCCGGATCCAGAACTTCCATCAGCGCTGCGGACGGGTCGCCGCGAAAATCCGTCGACATCTTATCCACTTCATCGAGCACGAAAATCGGATTTACGGTACCGGCTTTCTTCATCATTTGGATGATTTGCCCCGGCAGTGCTCCGATGTAGGTGCGCCGGTGGCCGCGAATTTCTGCTTCATCGCGAACTCCCCCCAGCGACACCCGCACGAACTTGCGGCCGGTAGCATGTCCGATTGACATGGCCAGTGACGTTTTGCCCACGCCCGGAGGCCCGACAAAACACAGGATGGAACCCTTGGGATTCTTCACCAGTTGCCGAACAGCTAGAAATTCCAGAATGCGATCCTTGATCTTCTCCAGGCCGTAATGTTCCTCGTTCAGGATTTTTTCGGCCGCCAATATATCCCGAATTTCCTTGGACTTTTTCTTCCAGGGAACAGCCAGCAGCCAATCGAGATAATTGCGGCTGACCGTTGATTCCGCGGACATCGGTGGCATCAATTCCAGGCGCTTCAATTCCTGGATGGCCTTCTCGTGCACGTCCTTGGACATTCCGGCGGTATCGATCTTCTTTTTCAGTTCGTCGATTTCGCTTTTTTCGCCGCGTCCCAATTCCTTCTGAATGGCCTTCAGTTTTTCGTTGAGGTAATACTCTTTTTGTGCGCGCTCCATCTGCCGCTTCACGCGCGTATTGATGTTGCGATCCACGTTCAGTTTCTCAAGCTCGATTTCCAGGATGTCGCTGATGCGGTTCAGGCGCTCCACCGGATCCACCGTCTCCAGCAAGTCCTGTTTCTCGTCCACCGGCAGCTGCAGATTCGCGGCAATCGTATCCGACAACCGCGACGGGTCGTCCACCCGCGCGGCCGCAATCATAGTGTCGTAATTCAGGCTTTGCGATAGCTTGATGAACTGTTCGTACAGACCGGTAACTTTCTGAACGGTCTGTTCGACTTGCGGCGAGGGTTCCACGCGCGCATTCAGAAGCCGCACGGTGGCCCGGAAAAAGCCTTCTTCAGCCGTAATCGAAATGGCGCGAGCGCGCTCCACACCTTCTACCAGGACCTTTATGTTTCCATCTGGGAGTTTTACGCTTTGAACAATGTTCGCTAGCGTGCCTACGGCGTAAATTTCCTCCGGCTTGGGATCGTCAACCGAGGCGTCATGCTGAGTGGACAGAAAAATTTTCTTGTCGCCGGTCAGCGCTTCTTCCAGAGCGCGAACGCTCGCTTCTCGACCGACAATGAACGGTGTCATCTGCTGTGGAAAGATGACCATGTCGCGCACCGGCATCATGGGTACGCGCTTCATTTCTTGTTTTTCCCGATTGAACATGGGGCCCCTGAAATTACGTCGCGAAGAATAGTAGCGCGATTCAAATCTAAAATCGGCACTCCATCAAACCTGGTGCCGAAGAGCTAACCAGCCTTTTCCAGCAGGCTCCAGTTTATTTCTCGCGTGCGAACCATCTCGGCGGTTACCACGAAGTCGCGCACTTTGCGCTGCATGGGCAGGTGATACATCAACTCTAGCATGAGGTCTTCGAGAATCATGCGCAGGCCGCGTGCCCCGACTTTGCGCTGCATCGCGAGCTCTGCAACCGTTTCCAGCGCATCATCCGTAAAACGCAAGCGCACGTTTTCAAACTCGAAGAGCCGCTGATATTGTTTTAGTAGCGCGTTTTTTGGTTCCGTCAGAATTTTTACCAGCGCCGCTTTGTCCAGGTCGTTCATCACTCCGGCAACCGGTAAGCGTCCCACAAACTCCGGGATGAGTCCGTAGCGGATGAGGTCGCCGGGTTGCACGTGCTCCAGCAACTCGGTGTTGCGGCGCTGCGGCGCGGCCGTGGAAGCGTCGGTATGAAATCCCAGCGAGCGGCGTCCAGCGCGTTTCTCGATTACTTTTTCCAATCCCACGAACGCCCCGCCACAAATAAAAAGAATATTCGTGGTATCCACGGGCGTAAATTCCTGGTGCGGATGCTTGCGTCCGCCCTGCGGAGGAACGTTGGCCACCGTGCCTTCCAGGATTTTCAGCAACGCTTGTTGCACACCTTCGCCGCTGACGTCCCGGGTGATCGACGGGTTTTCGTCTTTCTTGGCGATCTTGTCGATTTCATCGATGTAAATGATGCCTTGTTGGGCTTTTTGCACGTCGCCGTCAGCGGCCTGCAACAGCTTCAGAATGATATTTTCCACGTCTTCGCCCACATACCCTGCTTCGGTGAGCGTAGTCGCATCCACAATTGCAAACGGCACATCCAGCATGCGTGAAAGTGTTTGCGCCAACAAAGTCTTCCCGGTTCCCGTGGGACCAATCAACAAAATGTTGGATTTGCTGAGCTCTACATCGCCCGGCTGCTTGTTCAAAAAAATGCGCTTGTAGTGGTTATAAACCGCGACGGCTAGTTTTTTCTTCGTGCGATCTTGTCCGATTACGTACCCGTCGAGAAATTGTTTGATCTCTGGAGGGCGGGGAAGTCGCTTGGCCGGAGCGGTCGCTTGCTCGCGCTTTTCATCTTCAAGAATCGTCTGGCATACCCCTACGCATTCGTTACATACGTATGCCCGCGGATAGTCGGAAGGCGAACTGATCAGCTTTTCCACCTGTTCCTGGGTTTTGTGGCAGAAGGAACAGCGCAGCGGCTCTTCTGGATTGAATTTTTTCACTGGCGTGAAGGCCTCGTCTCCGCTGAGCTTCGACGGAGTCCCCTGAACATCATTCTAGGCCTATTACCCTCTGGCGTAAAACAGAAACAACATCGCGTTTGCTAACTTTTACGAACGGCCTGCTTCGGTACATTCGCGAGCTGCGCAACATCGCAAATCAACGATGCTTGAAAATAATCTCATCGATCATCCCGTATTCTTTCGCTTGCTCCGGGTTCATGATGAAGTCGCGCTCCACATCCTTTTCGATGCGGCTGACCGTCTGTCCGCTATGCTGCGCTAAAAGTTTGTTGATGACCATGCGCATGCGCAGGATTTCCTTGGCGTGCAGGTCGATGTCCGTGGCTTGGCCGCCTAATCCCGACATCCATGGCTGATGAATCAGGATCCTCGCGTTCGGCAACGCGAAACGCTTTTTCGGCGCTCCCCCAGCCAGTAAAACCGCCGCGATGGAAGCCGCCTGACCGACACACGTGGTGACCACGTCAGGCTTCACAAACTGCATCGTGTCGTAAATCGCGAAACCCGCGGTGATGGATCCCCCCGGCGAATTGATGTAGATCTGGATGTCTTTCTCGGGATCTTCGGCCTGCAGAAAAAGCATCTGGGCCGTCGCCAGATTCGCTACGTGATCATCGATCGGCGTACCGATAAAAATAATATGCTCTTTTAGAAGCCGCGAATAAATGTCGTAGGCACGTTCGCCCCGGCTGGTTTGTTCAACCACCATGGGTATAAGCGTGGTTGCGCGATAATCAGGTTCGTCAAAGTTTTTCATTGGTTTGGTTGACCGTCGAGGCCGTGAAGGCTACGGAAAAAGTCCTGTCGACTGTCTCGTCAGGCTATTTTATTACTAAATTACGGACTGTTTTTATTTCGCTTCCGCGGGTGCTGCTGTAGTAGTAACCCGAGCGTTTTGAGCCAGCCAGTCGAGAGTTTTATCGCTCCGCAACTTCGCTTTTATCCTATCGAGCGTGCCCTGCTTTGTCAAACGAGCGCGAATTGCCTCTGCGGATTCGTTGCTGTGTCCGGCCATGTGTTCCAGTTCGTGTTCGACCTCTTCTTCGTTGACATCGATATTTTCAGCCGTGGCGATGCGATCCACAATCAGTTCCGCCTTCACATCATCCTTGGCTCGGTCTGCGTTGCGCTGCCGCAGCGAAACCCAATCGATATTTACCGCTCGAGGATCCACTCCCTGCTGGGCCAGAGAGCGTACCACTCGCTCCAGCCGCACATCCATTTGATGCTCCACCAACGATTGCGGTACTGGGAAGTCGTGCAGCTTGACGATCTCGTTTAAAACTTTTTCCCGCAGCAGATCTTTGTGTTTATGATCGCGCTGATGCTCCAGCCCTTCCCGGATTTTCTTGTTCAGTTCCTCCAGGCCGCTGGCGTCGCTGACGTCTTTGGCAAATTCGTCATTCAGCTCCGCTAGTTTCTTGGTCTTGATACCCAGCACATCCACGGAGTAGTGAAATGTCTTGCCGGCCAGTTTCGCGTCCGGATAATCGGCGGGATACGGAACGTCAAAATCCTTGTGGTCGCCGATATTCACGCCTCGCAAATTTTCGTTGAACGGCGCCATCGTCTCTTCCGCTCCGATGTGGCACAGCACGCTGTCGGCTTGCAATGGCTCGCCTTCGCCCTCCGGCGTGCCAGTGAGTTTCAGCTGCACATAGTCGCCGTCTTGTACCGGGCGGCCTTCCGCAGGTGCAAACGTTGCGGCCCGCTCACGCATTTCTTCCAGCGTTTTCGTTACATCTTCTTCGGCAACGTCCATCGCCGGCATTTCCAGCTGCAAATCCTTGTAGTTGCCAACCTCAAATTCCGGCAAAACTTCAAATACCGCCCGAAACTTGATGGCCTGCCCGTCGTTAAAATCCAGTTGCTCCACTTGCGGCTGTGAAATCGGCGTCAGATTCTGCTCAGTAACCGCCTTCTCCACCCGCTGCGGCACCAAGGACTGCAGCACTTCGCCTTTTATATCGTCGGCAAACTTGCGCCGTATCAACGTAATGGGCGCCTTCCCCGGACGAAACCCCGCCACCCGCGCCACCTTCGCGAAATCTTTCGCCACCTTCTCCATGGCTTTCGACACTTCTTCAGCCGGAATCTCCAAATCCAACTCGCGCCGGCAAGGATTCTCCACCACCGGCTCTGTCGCCGTCGCGGTTGCGGCCGTGCCCTCGGCACTGTTTTCGCTCAATGGTTCGTTGGACTTCTCAGTCGTGCCGTCACTCATAACCAAGTACCTCTCAGCAATCTAGCAACACGGATTGCCACTTTCCGCGGGAAATTTTGAAATGAAATAATCCTGGGCTCTCGTCTCAGGTCGGCAGGTCCCACCCAACTGACATCGACACATCAGTATAAGCGAGCCACTTGGAAGGGGTCAATCGAGGCGGTCAACTGCGCTCAACGAAAGCAAAAGTTTCCGAGTTTGTCGCTCCTCGTAATGCAAAAAGTACCGAAAAAAACCCGGTCCGTCGCGCGTCCGACGGGCCGGGCTTTTATTGCTCTCGTGATCTTGAGGCTTCGGTTAAGGCTTCTGCCGCTCCTGTGGCTTATTTTCCGGTCGCGGCGCGTTGTTGTGCTGCGGAGGCGGAGGCGCCGAATGCGTCTGTGGTGGCGCAGGATGATTTGCCGGTGCCGGCCTGGGCGAGTTCTGAGCCGGCCTGCTGGTATTCGCATGCTGCGCTGTACTTGGCCGGTCGGCGGCCCCGGACGTGTTGGCTGGTCGGTTGCTGGAATTATTTCGCGACGTATTGGCAGGCCGATCGCTGGAAGTTCGTGACGAGCTGCTGGTCGTCGCGTTACTCGGCCGATTCGCATTGCCGTTGCGCGTCGTATTGGTCTGCGTCGCGTTGGCTGGCCGATCCGTGCGTGTCGTGTTGGCCCGCGCGGCGTTCGAGTTGGTCGTATTCGCGCTGCGCGTGTTGGAGCGAGTATTTGCCGCAGCCGCAGCGTTAGCGTGGACCACCCCGCGATCGTTAAACGCGCCGGGCTTCGGAGTTGCCGCTACTGCTGGCGCTCCGTGGTTTTTCGATGCGAACTGCGCCGGGTTGGCTCGCGCACCCTCTTGATGTTGCGTCTGAACGCTCGTCGGCTGAATGTGTTGTTCGCTCGCCGCCCGCCGTTCCTGGGCCGTTTCTTGCGCCCGCACCCCGCCGGTTCCGCCGTTATAGCTGACCCGCGTCGACGTATTGTAGTTGTTCGTGATTCGCGTGTTGTACGTGTTATGGATGACCGTAACATTCACGTTATTTACGGCCCGGTTGTACGCGAAATGCCCGCCGTCCCAACGTCCACCGAGATAACCGACGCCGACGTAGCCGAATCCATAGTTGACCCCGCCGTAGAACCCCACGTGCGGTCCCCAATAACCACCGTGCCACAGATACCCGCCCCCGCCCCAACCCCAATAGCCAGGCGTCCACAAGACCCCTACCCGCGGAGCCTGCACCCAGGTCCCAGGCACCCAATAATAGTCATCATCCCCATACGCCCAATAACCTGGCGTCCAGATATAGCCGTCGCCTGGGCATATCGGTTGTACATACACCGGCAACGCCGGTGGCGCTATCCCAATCGATACCCCGACGCTGATTTGCGCGAATGATGCTCCCGGTATAAGGAACATTAGCGCTGCAAAGAGCAAAGTCCGAACACAATGGATCGTACGCATAATAGTCCTCTTCCTGAAGTATGCTGCGGGTGCCGACGTTTTACTCAGGCTATGAAATTCAAAGCACTGTAAGAATTAACACTGTAAACCACGGAAAGTCGCGGCAGCCGGCGCCCACGCGTTCCTTCAGTGAAGGTTACTTTTGGAAGGCCCTCCCGGCAATAATAGGGCAACACCCATCGCGTAAACTGCTTGAAATCCCGCGGATGCGGTATTCTCAATTACCGATTTAACCTGGAAGGGTACCCTCTTGAAAATCCTGATTGCTGATGACCATGAAGCTGTACGCAAAGGGGTCTGCGCCATTTTGAGCTCGCGGCCCGATCTGGAAGTATGCTGCGAAGCGGAAAACGGCAGGGAAGCCGTGGAAAAAGCCATCGCCCTGAAGCCTGATTTAATCATCTTGGATATCACCATGCCGCTGCTCAGTGGCTTTGATGCCGCGCGAGAAATTCGCAAAACGTTGCCGCACGTGCCCGTTTTGATTCTTTCCATGCATGAGAGTAACCAGCTCATCGAGGAAGCCAAAAAAATCGGCGTGCAGGGTTACGTGACCAAAACGCAGGTGGGTGCCACCCTCTTGAATGCCGTCGACGCTCTTGGGCGAAAGGAAACCTTTTTTCCGCAGCGGATGGCCTCGGCTGTTCCCGCTGCGCCCGCTATCTGATCGGGTCCACCCCGATTTTGGCTTATCATCGTTGGCCGGGTTGGTCAGAGTTGTCATCGGTGTTATAACAGAAGTGGGAAGTGGCCTGGAGCAGGCCTGAAAGCGGAGGGCACGGTGGAAAAGCCGACTGTTGGAAATGACCCGAGGCCGGTCCGCCCTCGCGGCGACGCCATGCAGATTCTGGTGGCCGACGATCACGACATTGTCCGCCGCGGCCTGAAGCAGTTACTGAATTCTAGGCCTGGGTGGGAAGTCTGCGCCGAGGCCAGCACCGGTCGTGAAGCGGTGTCGATGGCCGAGCAACTGAAGCCCAAAGTCGTGGTGATGGACATCAGCATGCCCGAACTCAACGGCCTCGAAGCGGCACGAAAAATCCTTAAGATTTTACCCAAGACCGAAATCGTTATTTTGACCCTGCATTTTTCCGATCAATTGGTCCGTGAAATACTGGCTTCCGGGGCCCGCGGTTACATCATGAAGTCCGATGCCGACCGCGACTTGATCGCCGCCGTGGAAGCGGTTTCCAATCACCGCTCATACTTTACCGCGCGCGCCGCCGATATGGTTCTGAACGGGTTTAACGCTGGCAGTCACGCTCCCGATCCGGGAACGGTCTTGCGCAACCGCTTGACCCCCAGAGAACGAGAAATTGTCCAATTGCTCGCCGAAGGAAGAAGCAGCAAAGAGGTCGCGGTTTCCTTGAATATCAGCGTCAAAACCGCCGAAACTCATCGCGCCAATATTATGAGGAAGCTGGAGTTGCACTCGGTAAGCGAGCTGGTTCGCTATGCCGTCAAAAATCAGATCATCGAAGCCTGAGCTCTCTCGTAAACTTCTTCTCAACCACCGTCGCGCCCACTGTTACGACAGCCTCGAAAAGCGCATCATATTGCATGATTCTTATTCATGATTAATATCAAGGAGCCAGTCCGTATGATTCCGGTGCTTGCGGTGCGGCTGCGGCCGAAAACAATGGCTGCGGCGCGATGGCTGGCAGTCCTTCTCCTGGCCTCCTGTATCTTCTCCGTTTCACTGCACGCCCAGCAGCGCGGTCCGTTGCCGGTTCCCCCGCCCTCGGCCACTCCCCCCGCATCTTCGGGTCAGGACAAGCCGGCGGCGACGACGACCCCCGCCGGTGGCCCGCAAGAAGCCCCGGCCAAAGGCCCCAACTCCAACATTTCGAACGCGCCCCCCGCACTGCCAGTTGACCAGATCATCCAGCGTTTCGCCGCCCGCGAAGCCGAGTTCAAGAAAGAACGGGACAATTACACCTACACCCAAACCTTCGTCATTCAAACCATTGATCCCGACAACATGCCCGACGGCGAATATCAGATGCGCAGCGACATTCTTTTTACCCCCGACGGCAAGCGCTATGAAAAAGTCACCTATGCTCCCGCTTCCACTCTCCAACGCATTTCCATGTCCCAACAAGATCTCGACGATTTGGAGCACGTGCAGCCCTTCGTGCTGACCACCGACGAATTGCCGAAATACGATATCAAGTACGTGGGCCGCGAGCCGATCGATCAGCTGAACACCTACGTCTTCGACGTCGGTCCCAAAAAGCTGGAAAAAAATCAGCGCTACTTCCAGGGTCGCATCTGGGTCGATGACGATGATCTGGAAATTGTAAAGACCGATGGCAAAGCGGTGCCGGACATCAAAAAACACGGGCAGGAAAACGTCTTTCCGCGCTTCGAAACTTTTCGCGAAAATATCGAAGGGCACTACTGGTTTCCCACCTACACGCGCGCCGACGACATGTTGCAGTTCAGCACCGGTGGCGTGCATATCCGCATGACCGTGCGTTACGCCAATTACAAGCGCTTCGGAGTGACCATCAAGATCGGCGCCCCCACGGACGTCCGCCCCCAGCATCCCTAGGTTGCACTGAGGATTTTGCGCCCGGCGAGACTCACATTAACGTTACATCGATGTCGCAGAGGCAACCACGCCGGTCTCAAAACCACTTCTACCCGACTAATCGCGCGTCGAGTCGAAAGTGCTCGTATTTCTGGACGATGTCGGGCGCACGACGAAAAGTGTTCACGCTAAAATCCCAACAGGATGGCCGTAGGTGACGCAGTTCGCGCAGTCGGGATGGGACTGCTAACCATTTACGTCTTCTGGAATAATTTCAAATCCCATCCGGGGAATAGGCTGATTCATTGCGACATCGTTACGCTTTCTCTATGCCTTCGAATCGGCGTCGTACTACGGCTACAACCTAATTCCCCACTTGCTATCTGGGTCCGTTACTTTTCTCTTTGTGCATATTGACCATGTTCTTCCTAGCCCAGCGGGCATACCTTACCCTCCGGAATCGACAAAGGTCCCAAAAGCTCCTGATTGATTCATTGCGACATCGTTACGCTTTCTCTATGCCTTCGAATCGGCGTCGTACTACGGCTACAACCTAATTCCCCACTTGCTATCTGGGTCCGTTACTTTTCTCTTTGTGCATATTGACCATGTTCTTCCTAGCCCAGCGGGCATACCTTACCCTCCGGAATCGACAAAGGTCCCAAAAGCTCCTGATTGATGGGATAACGACGACGGCCTTGCGACGGCTCGAGTAAACTGTTTCGGTATTCACCCTAACAGTGCTCGGACCGAAGGAGGCCGAGATGAGAGTTATAGGATGTGATTTGCATGCTCGCCAGCAAACACTGGCAATGCTCGACACCGAAACGGGGGAGATTGCGAATCTGACTCTGACGCACGAAGGCGACAACATGCGGGAGTTTTATTGCGAACTTCCACGGCCAGTGCGAGTAGGGATCGAAGCCACAGGATCGATGCAATGGTTTCTGAACCTGATGGAAGAGTTGGGAATCGAATGCCAGGTCGGCCATCCAGCAAACATACGGGCGGCCGAGCCACGGAAGCAGAAACATGATCGGCGAGATGCGGATTTGATTCTGAAGCTGCTGGTGGAAAACCGCTTTCCGTCGATCTGGCTGCCTTCGAAGGAGCTTCTGGATCTGCGCGGCTTATTGCTGCACCGTCATCAGTGGGTACGGATGCGAACGCGGGTGCAGAATGCGCTCCAGGCTATTGCCTTGGCAAACGGGCTACGGCGAGGTCCCTCGCTGTGGAGTCTCGCAGGACAAAATAAACTGGCGTCTTTGTCGTTGGCCCCCCACACGGCGCATCGGCGGAGTGAGTTGCAAGCCTTGTACGCGAAGTTTGAGATGGAGATTGAAAAACTAAATCAGCGAGTGGAAAAACAAGCCTACGAACGTCCCACCGCTTCGCGGTTGATGACCCACCCCGGCGTCGGGCCCATCACCGCCTTGGCAACGGATGTGTTCCTGGGCGATCCGACGCGGTTCGTGGATGGCAAGGCCCTGGCCAGTTATGTGGGAATCATCCCGAGGGAATACTCTAGCGGAGGCCGTCAGCGGCTGGGCGGGCTGACGAAACAAGGGAATCCGCTGTTGCGATTTCTGTGGTGTGAGGCGGCGATACACGCGGTACGCAAGGATCCGGAGCTGCAGCGTTTTTACCGTCGCAAATTGTTTCAGAAAGGTCTGGGGAAAGCACGTGTAGCTGCAGCTCGCAAACTAGGGATCCGTTTGTGGATTCTGCTGCGGGATCAGATCGACTACAACGAGTTCTGTCGTCGTGGGCAGATGCGACAGAAGAACGGTGGTACCTGTGCGGGGATGCCTGCGCGCGATATAGCGCAAACAGTCGCTGACTGATTGATTAGGCTACCCGCCTCCCGAAAGGGAGTTCGCATGACACATCATGGTTGATCGTGACCGCAGAGATGTTTGGTGGGCTCCACCGAGTGATGAAGTAAACAGGCCGAGCCGGTTAGGGTGACAGCGATGAAGTGCAGTGAAGCGATGAGCCAGACGCAGTTGCTGCGCCGACGCACCTGTCTGCTCAAAAAGTTCTTGCAATAGGCCGGCGTCGTTAGAGATAACGCGGTATAGTCGATCGCATCGGTACGGCAGGGATAAGTCCTCTACCACTAAACGCAGTGAAGTGAATAAGTTATCCTCCCTCCCTGCGGTATATATCATAATAATATGATTTTATTGACAATGCTGATCCGTTAGGGCAGTGTGTGGACCACATTCTTACCCATCAGTTCCCGCGCGTGTGTACCTAACGGAGGATTTCCCAATGGCTCGTCGCAATTTCTGCGCAACTGCCTTGCTCTGGCTGCTTGCTGGTATGACCGGTACGTCTGTTCGGACTCAGGCGGCGACTACCATTCGTGTCCCCGCCGACCAACCGTCGATTCAGAAAGCCATTGACGCCGCCGCGCCAGGCGACACGGTTCTGGTTTCCCTCGGCGTGTATGCCGAAAATATCAACTTCAATAGCAAAAACGTTACGGTCATGAGTGTCAGCGGGCCGAATGCCACCATCATTGATGGCTCAGGGGCCGCCACCGTAGTGACATTCACCAGTGGAGAGGCTAGGAGTGCCGTCTTACAAGGGTTCACTATTCGGAATGGTGGATCCCAATTTTCGGCGGGCGGAATTGAGATAGTCAATTCATCTCCTACCATCCTAAATAACATCGTAGTTTCAAATACATCTTGCTCTGGTACTGCCGGAATCTACATCGGTAGCAATGCCGCCCCTCTGATCCAAGACAACGTCGTCTCGGACAATTTGATTGTGGGCTGCAGCGGATTTGTAAGTGGCGCGATCACAGTGCAGTCCGTGGCCGGGACTGAGATTGTGGGCAATTTGGTCTCAGGTAATACGGGTGGTATTCAGCTTCTGGGAGCAGGAAATGTCACCCTGCAGCAAAATGCAGTTTTAGGAAATATGGATGTTGGAATAGGTATTCTTCAAAGTGCTTCCGGTGGCGTTACGCTCATCCAGAATCTAGTGGCGGGAAATCGTGGGCCGGGCGTCGCCTGGGACAACATTCCTCCGAGCCGAGTCATAAACAACACCGTTGCGAACAACTCGCTTGCTTTTGGCGGGTCGGCTGGAGCTTCAGAACTTTCAGCTGGGTTGATGAACAGTACTGCGGATATTGAGAACAATCTCTTTATTGCCACCGGGATGTATTCGGCCATGTCTTGCAATTTGGACACCGCTAATCCCCCGACATTCAATAACAATGATGTCTTCGCGACCAATGCTGCCACTTACGCGGCCGGATGTCCGGACCAGACTGGACAGGTCGGCAATCTGTCTACGGATCCAAGGTTTGTGGGGTTGCTTAGTAACAATTATTTTCTGCAAGCCGGCTCGCCCGTGATTGGAAGAGGAAAGGCCTCCGCTCCTGGTTTGCCCGCTGTAGACGGCGTCGGCAATTCGCGTTTGACTAGTGGAAAAATTGACATTGGATTCTACGAGTACCAGGCCAAAAACGTACTGCTTCTCTCGACCTACGACCTGCAATACGGATCGCAGCCTGAAGGCGTAAAGAGCGCGACGAAAACGGTGACCCTTACAAATCAAGGGAGTCTCCCGGTAGCCATCAACTTTGTTGAAGCGGGTCCATCGTTTTTGCAAACCAACGATTGTGGGAAGACCCTCGCCGCAGCTGCCATCTGCCACATCAAAATCGCTTTCTCGCCGGCAATCGCTAATTTTCAGACCGACACGTTGGGCATTTTTACTAGCACGACTCACAACCCGCAGACAGTGACGATGAGCGGAACAGGTCTACCATCTGGCGCTTCGCTGGATTTATCCTCTTTCTCGTTTCCGCTGCAAATCATTGCCACCTCAAGCTCACCGCAAATATTTACATTGACCAGCAGCGGACAAGCTCCGCTAACAATCTCAAGCATTGGAGACCCCGGTGTTGGCTTTTCTCAAACCAACAACTGTCCGATCGCGCCCGCGACGCTCGCGAGTAGTGCCTCCTGTACGATCTCTGTGGTGTGTACGCCAGCCCAGACAGGTTTTTTTTCCGGCAACATCCTTATTAAAGACAACGCGCCAGGAAGTCCGCAACAAATCTTCTTGCAGGGCACCGGCATCAGTACGGGCATCGCAACTGTATCCACGACGAGCTTTACCTTTCCGGTAACAGATCTCGGGAAAAGCAGCGCGCCTCAGTCGGTCACGCTGACTAACACAGGTACGGGCCCGCTGGGTATTTCACAGATTTCACAATTTGGCGATTTCCCAATCACAAATAATTGTCCGCCCTCCCTACTTGCCGGCGGTTCCTGCCTTATTTCGGTTGTTTTTGCTCCTCAAAACAATTCCTTTGAGTCCACTCAGATCATTATCGTGGACGATGGCCAGCCAAGTGTTGTTAATGTTTCCGTCAGCGGTACCGGACAGGCGGTTACACCGGTTCTCACCTCATTGTCGGTAACCAATGCGCCGACCGGCATGCAGAACCTGTCGTTTCTTATCACCGGAACCGGTTTCTTCTTTGGGTCTCAGGTCTTGTGGAATCAGACCCCAGTCTCTTCAGGTCAACTAGGGGCAAACCAACTCGCTGTTAGCGTGCCTGACAATCTGCTCACTTTCGCTGGGACAGCCCAAATAACTGTCGTCAACCCGGCGCCGGGCGGCGGCACCTCCAATGCGCTGACGTTCACAATCTATAAGCCCCTCAATTACAGTTTCAAATCAACAAGCTATCAATATGTGGCGATTACTGGGACGAACTTGAATTTGAGTCCTTTCTCTGGAGCCATCATCACCTCTCCTTTTCCGTTGCATGTTGGAGGAGGTAACTTCACGGATGTTTCGGTATCCGGAATGGGTACCCTCTCCTTTATCGGCGGTGTCTCATTCAAAAGCCCTATCCCTGCGTCGGTCAGTTTCCCGGTCATTGCACCCTTTTGGGATTTTCTCAATCCATCCGGAACCGGCGCGGATAATAATGTGTTTTGGCAAGTGGTAGGTACCGCGCCAAACCGCAAATTAGTAGTGGAATGGCGAAATGTACCGTATGAAGGCGCGCTGGATGCGACCACTACCGTGAAGTTCCAAGTTGTATTCGCCGAGGGTAGCAGCAATCTGACTTTTAACTATGCGGACACCGTCTTTGGCGGGGCAAACTCCGCCAACGATAACGGTGCCACCGCCAGCGTCGGTGTGCAGGTTGCCGCGGCGCTTGGCACTCAGTACAGCTTTGATACTCCGGCGCTCAAAAGCAAGTCATCCATTCTTTGGTACCCAAGTGATCCGGTGGTTCAAATATCTGCCAGCACACTCGATTTTGGTTTTCATCAGATCGGTACCCCAAGTCTGAAACAAAATTTGAAACTTACCAACGGCAGTATGGCGGCCCTGCTGGTCGATAGCATAAGCATTGGCAATTCCAACTTTACTCAGACCAACAATTGTGGGACCGAACTGATGACTGGCAAGAGTTGTAGTATTGCTGTCATATTTACCCCGTCCCAGCTTGGTGCGCAGACCGCCCAACTCACAGTGAATGGCAATGAAATAAATTCGCCGCTTATCGTCACCTTGAGTGGAATTGGGACTGTCGACCGGACAGAAGTGTTTCCCACCCAGATCAATTTTGGTGTTCAAGCCGTTGGCAGCAGAACTGTTCAGTCCGTGACGCTAGCCAATGCTACCAATCAAAACCTAGCCGTCCAGAAGATCTCGGCCTCGTCATCTGCGTTCTCCCAAACCAACAATTGCGGATCGTCTCTCAATCCCGGAGCCGGTTGCATCATCAAAGTTACGTTTACCCCCGCTCGGAAGGGAGCTGTTACCGGCAATCTCTTGATGGGGTTGGGTGGTAAGCCACCTGCTGCCGAAGTTCAATTATCCGGAGCCGGGAAGTGATCCTGCCCAGCGCCTCGGCCGATGACATGGTTACGTTTGACGTACATTGGGAACCGCGGACAACTGGCGGCCCACGAAAAAAGTATCGCAGGGAAAGTTTAAGATTGATGGCCAAGACGGCCGCACAGACATGATGCACCCTGAATAGGGTTACAAGATCTAATGCTTGCTCAACAACACGATAGTTACCCCGGCGCACACGATCAGCACCCCCACCCATCTCTGCACCCTGATGCATTCACGCAGGAATAACACCGCTCCCACCGCTCCCGCCGCGTAACTCAGCGCTGTAACGGGAATCACGAAGCTCACATTTTCGAACGACAGCGCCGCCAGCAGCGCGAAAAAGGCTACCGCCATCATCGCGATGCCTACCCACATCCACCCCACCTTCAGCGCCCGAAGGATAAAGCGCACCAGTGCCGCGGGCCGGAAGTCCGTGACTTCCCCAATTTCCTTCATCGCCCGCGTGACGCACAGTTCGCCGCCGGTGCCCGCCACCACGATAACCACTAGTAGAAGAAATTCGCCCACGTCAGACTTTAACCGCTGTGGTGCGAGGAGGCGTATGTCCCACAATCAATACCCCAACGCAAATCAACGCGATGCCCGCCCACCGCAGCGGAGAGATAACTTCCCCCAGAAGAAAGTAGCCCAGCAGCGCCACCATCGCGTAGGAAAACGACGACGCCGGCTGCACATAACTGTAGTCGGCCCAGGTCAGCACCAGCATATACGCGACAAAAAAAGTCAGTAACGAGGCCACCCCCAGCCAGATATACCCCGAACCGCAAATCCGCAGGAACACGCCCCACAAGTCGCCGGCAGTCCACAGCGTGGCGGGTCCCACAGACTTCATCCCCTTACCCAGCAAGACATTGCCGAGCGGCGCAAACACCACAATCATAAGGATTAAAATGTAGGTCTTGAAATGGAAGCCGGGGGCCTCGCTCATCGGTTCTGGTCGCCTTTGCTGTGCTGGAAGTATTGATTACAGTTTACTTGAATGTCGCAAGGGAGCCCAATCCGGGTCGTTTTGCACTCAGATCCGCTGCCCGAACCAGCGTTTCGGCATGGAGGATGAATTTTTTGTTATTCTTTTGTTGGTCGGATAGCCGCACCGGGTGGCGTTCTTCTTCGAAGACCTCGGGTTGCGAACGCATGGAAATACCAGAGGTGCGATAATTTCGCCTGCATTCGAATACGTGGTTCTGTTCCTGGCGGCTATTCCTTTCATCTATTACCTGCTCGCGATTTACAGTTCGATCAGGTTCTTTGGAAACGCTCCCCCAACCTCCGCTCAAAAGTCGGATTTCACTCCCCCCATCAGCAACCTCAAGCCGGTCCGCGGCCTGGACCCCGAAGCCTACGAAAATTTCGCCAGTTTTTGCCGCCAGGATTACCCCGACTATGAGCTGCTTTTCTGCGTCCACGACCAATTGGATCCTGCCGTCCCCGTATTGCAAAAACTGATGCAAGATTTTCCAGATCGCAAAATCCGCATTTTGTACGGCTCTGGCCGCAACGCCATCAACGACAAGGTATCCAAACTGGTCCGCCTGGTGAACGAAGCGGAGAACGAACTTTTAGTCATCAATGACAGCGACGTGCGCGTACGGCCGGATTATTTTCGAACCGTGGTGGCCCCCTTAAAAGATCCCAAGGTCGGTGGCGTGACCTGCCTGTACCTTTCCGTCGACGACACCACCACCACTCAAGCCTTCCAGTCGATTGGCATGATTTCCGATTTCTATCCCGGAGTCATGGTGGCCTGGCTCCTGGACGGCGTTAAGTTTGCCTTCGGTCAGACCATCGTCACCACCCGCACCTTGATCGCTGGCTTCGGCGGCTTCCAGGCTCTGGAAAGCCGGCCTGCCGATGATCTGTTAACCGGGCGGTTGATTGCCCAGCAAGGGGTCGCTGTTGAGATGCTTCCCTACGCCGTGCGAAACGGTGGCGGACTACCAGTCCCTCAGTGGACTGCTGGTAAAGCGTTTGCGCTGGATGACCGTCATGCGCCACATGCGCCCGTGGGGCCACGCCGGCTTGGTCTTCACCCAGGGTTTGGCTTGGTCGTTGCTGGCTGTCGCCGTGCATCCCACCTGGAAAGTCGCGGCCTTTTATCTCGGCACGTATTTCTTACTGCGAGTGGTGATGACTATCCTCGTTGGCGCGTGGGGCCTGCATGAGAAGCGCCTCTGGGAAAAGTTGCCGCTCTTCGTGGTTTGGGACTTCACCGCATTTTTTATCTGGCTCGCCAGCTTCGTCCGTAGAACCATCCGTTGGCGAGGCGTGGATTATTTTGTGAAGGCCGGTATGCTAGTCCCTGGCCCGACCGCGGCTGGCTCCCCAAAAATGATGGACGTGGCCTTGGAGAAAGACAAAACCAAAGCGTAATGACCACCTCATCCTGAACATGGCCGCCAAGATCGCCGTCGCAGGCGCGGGAATCTACGGTTCGACCATTGCCATCCGCTTGGCTGAGCGCGGACACCGGGTAACTCAGTTTCGATCCGCTGGGAGTCATGCAAGCCGCGTCCGCCATCAACCAGTACCGCGTGCACTCCGGCTATCACTATCCGCGCAGTCCGGAAACCATCGCCGAAACGATGGAGGCTCGCCAGGAATTTATCGCCGCTTTCGCCCCCGCAATCGTGCGCAACAGCCGCCACTATTACGCCATTCCGCGCCAAGGCTCCCGCACCGCGCCTGATGAATACGAACGCATCATGCGCGCGCACCATCTACCTCTGCGGACCTGCCGTCCAGAGTGGATCAATTTCCATTTCATCGACCGTTGCTACGAAGTCGATGAAAATATTTACGATCCGGATTTATTGCGCTCGTTGATTGATTTCGCGGTTCGCGGCACTGCAGATCAAAGTCGAGCGGCGCGAGTTTCTACAGGAAATGCGGACCGCAATTTGATTACGTAGTTTGGGCCACTTACGGCATTGGCCGCCAGTCGCAACATTTTCAAGATCGCCAAATACCAGGTGGCCGAGAAAATTCTGATCGAGCTCCCAAAAGAACTGCAAGGCCTGGCCTTGGTAGTCGTCGACGGGCCGTTCACAGCCTTCGACCCCTACGGCAGCTCACGCTTTTCGCTTTTCGGTTCCGCCAAACACACCAATCACTGGACCACCAGCGATCCGCAAGCGGAAATTCCTGAAGAGTATGCGCGGATTTTGAACCATCCCGAGTTCACGCCTTCGGCCGACACGCGCTTTGCGGCCATGCGTGACGAAGCTGCGCTGGCCGCGCCCGCAACAAAAAACGCCAAATACATCGGCTCACGCTTCACCATGCGCGTCGTGGAAGACAATCCCGGACAGGATCGCCGAATCTTGTATGTGCAGGATGGCCTTCCCGGCGAGATCCATGTCTTTTCCGGCAAAGTGGTCAGCGCCCTGAAAGCCGCGCGTTTGGTGTGCGAGAAAATCGACGGCCATGGCTGTTAAATCCCCGGCTTACCTGATCGTTGGTAAAGGCCGCTGGGGCTCCAAAATGCACGGCATGATCGATCGCGAAGGCCGCCGCGTCGGCGTGGCGGAAAACATCCGCCGGGCCTCCACCGAGAGCAGCGAAGCTTACGAGTCGCGAATCGCCCAAGCCTTCGCAGCCAGCGGCGCGCAGATTGCCTGGCTTTGCGTCCCGCCCGGCAGTCACGTCCCGCCGCTAATCCGCTGCGCAATTCAAGCCCGATTGCACGTCATCGTGGAAAAACCCTGGACCTATTCGCGAGCGGAAACTCTGGCGCTGCAAGACGCGGCGCGCCAAGCGCACCTGCAAACCGCGGTGGATTTTGAGTTCTGTCTGTTGTCTGAAATTGAAAATTGGCGACGCCAGCTTCACCAACGCCAGGACTTAACCTTCAACGGAACGTTCGCCGTCAGTGCGGAGAACCACTTGAAAATTCCGGCGATGCAGAACCTCGGATCGCATCTGCTCGCCATCCATCAATACGCGGTACCGCAAAGCACCGTCTCCGCCATTCGCTGTGACTATCAGTCCGCGGATCAACGGAAGGTATCGCTGCACGCGGAGAGAAACGACTCGCCGAGGTCGATTTCCTGGGAAGCCCGGAGCCGATTCTCCAGCGCTTCCTCGCCCAATTTGAAGGCAGCCTCGCAGGCGCACCATTCCCGTTCGACTTTAACTTTGCCCGAAAAGTAAAAGAATCTCTGGATGAATTTACGAGGCGAGCGTCGGCTAATCCCGCTGACCCTGTCGAACCTTAAAGCTTCGCTTTACTCGCACGCACTCCGGTGCTTTCCGCCCCTCCCAGAGAAGCCCGAGCCGTCATGCTCTTTTGCAGACGTCGATCGTTGCGTGGTTCCCGCCAATTCACCTGCGGCATCATCAGCGAAGCATCGACGCGGTCGCGGTATTTCATCGCGATGTTCACCAGCGAATCCAGCAGGGAATCGGACAGCAAGTGCGGCTGCAATCCCAGATCAATCAGCTTGGAATGTTTCGCATTGTAGTAGTGATTCTCGGACTCCACCCGCGGATCCGGCAAGTGATCGATTTCCACGTTCAAATTCAAGTTTCTTGCCCGCCGCCTCCACCATGCGCGCCAGTTCCAGCACTGAAAATTGCTCGGTGAACTGGTTGTACACGCGGCATTCGCCGGGTTTCGCGGGATTGTGACAGGCAATCTCGATACACCGAACCGTGTCGCGAATATCGAGGAACCCGCGCGTTTGTCCGCCCTTCCCGTAAACCGTCAGAGGCTGCCCGATGGCCGCCTGCACGCAGAAGCGGTTCAACACCGTTCCGAATACGTCATCGTAGTCGAAGCGATTGATCAGCGCTTCATCCAGCTCCACTTCTTCGGTCATGGTGCCATACACCACGCCCTGATTCAGATCCGTCGCGCGAATGCCCCAGATTTTGCAGCAGAACATGATGTTGTGGCTGTCGTGAACTTTGGACAAGGTGGTAGAACGAGCCCGGTTGCTTCGGATAAGGCAGCAAATCCTTGCGCCCGTTGTGCTCGATGGTGATGTAGCCTTCCTCGATATCGATGTTCGGGGTGCCGTACTCACCCATGGTGCCGAGTTTGATCAGGTGGCATTCCGGGCGCAGTTCGCGGATGGCGAACAGCACATTCATCGTGCCCACCACGTTGTTCACCTGCGTGAAAATGGCATGCTTGCGGTCGATCATCGAGTACGGCGCGGAGCGTTGCTCCGCAAAATGCACGATCGCGTCGGGCTCAAAGGCTTTGATCGTGGATTCCAGAAAATCGTAATCGGCCACGTCGCCCACAAACAGCTCGATGGTTTTACCGGTTAATTTCTGCCAGATGCGCAGGCGGTCGGAAAGCGGTCGGATGGGCGTAAGGGTTTGCGCGCCAAGTTCGTGATCCCACTGGCGGCGCAAAAAATTGTCGACGATGGCCACGGCATGGCCTTTTTGCGATAAGATACAGGGCCGTGGCCCAACCGCAATATCCGTCTCCACCGAGTACGGCAATTTTCATATGGCTCCTAATGTGGCGTAACGCGGTACGGCGTAACGCGATATGGCGTACCGCTCTCTGGCTGGGAAGAGTGAGTGGTAATGCCGCCAAGCGTGCATTTCCGAAAACTCAAGGGATTGCGGCACGCGGAAGTCGCGTCTCGGGCGCTGCGACAAGTGCGCCGCAACCGCGCGCCCGCCCTTATAAATCGACCCCTATTATTGCGATTATTGCCGCGCTGTGCAAACATTGCGGGTTCGGGCCAACAATTTTATCCACTTTGCTTGGCCCCGTTACTATTCCAAAGAATGATTGGTCAGTAACACTTTGCCGCCGCTGTGCGCCACCGGATTCAATTGTTCCGGAGCCACCAGGTTCGCGATTCCGGGGACTTGGCCGTCTTCCGCGACCAGATAATATCGCTCCGGGCCGCGCCATAGCGCTTGCAATCGCGCATCGTCGATGAACATGTCCGGCGCTCCCGGCGCATACGAGCCATATTCCAGATTGTTATAGCGGCCGTTCAAGATCAACACCTCTCGGTTAGTGTAAAACCACACCGAAGAAAATTCGTAGAAGGGCCGCGATGAAATGAGTTTGCCTTCGGGCGAATGCAGAATGGCTTCGGCAAGCGGCCGCGTGGACAGAAACGGGTCGAACGCTACCATGGCAATCCGCGCGGCCTGGAAAAATACCACCATCATGAGTGCTGTAGCCAGGAATGCCCGCTCGCCTTTCCACCAGTAAGTTCCCAACCGCCCGATCAAAAAAGCCACCACAGCCATCCCCAACGGAAGCGCAGGTAGGCGAAGGAGCGGATGGTCAAGTCTTCCATGTGCCCAAGCGAAAGCGTGTACGCCTCTGGGTGGTAGCCGAGCGCCACGGAAATGTCCGCCGGCGTGGGAACATTGCCGCACCAGAATTAAAATGCGCAATGCCGATCGCCGCCGCCGAACCGCCACCACCGCGCCCAGCACTCTGATTGCCGCGCGACCATCCACGGCCCACCGGCAGCCATGGCGGAACCGAGCAGCAACGCGAACGCCGGATAGCAGGGCATCGAATAATATTCTTGCGTGGTAGAGAAGGTAAAAAACACCAGCAAAAACCCAATCCAGCACAGCGCCAGCAGGCGGGTCTGGCCCGCGCGATCGACGGGCTTGAACGACAACTTAAAGATTGCCGGGATGTACACGCTCCAGGGGAACAGCCACAGCAGGTGAAACAACCAAAAATAAAGTCGCGGCACGGTGTTGTAATCGCGCGGATAGCGAAGATTCAGGAATCGCAACACTTGTTCGTTCATGAAGAAAAACCACAGGAAGCCGTGATATTCGTCCCGGCCCGCTGTGGACCGAAAAAGAAAAATACGGTGGATTGCGAAGCGTCGCCAGCACGTGCCACGGCACCGCGACCAGCAGAACGATGAGCGTGCCGCTGATCGGGTGCAGTCGTTTCCAGGTTTCGCGTGAAAACAGTTGCTTCGTGACCGCCAGATAAATGAGCGCCGTTGCAAAACCGGGAAAACGATCGCTACCAGGCTCTTCAGCAGCAGTCCCACGCCCAGAGCTGACGCCAAAATTGCGGCCCACAATCGCGGACTGCTTTCCTCCGGGATCCAGAGCTCGCAGAAATGCCCACATCGCCAGCGCGATCGTGAAGGTCAGCATCGCGTCAGGAATTAGAATGCGCGTGAAGAGAAACAGGCCCGCGCACGTGCCCATGCACATTCCTGCGTAAAGCCCGGCTCTTCTGCCGAACGCCCAGATGCCAAACGCGGCAGTCAAGCACTGCCAGTGCAATGGCGGCCAGCGCGTAAGGCACCCGCGCAGCCCAATCGGAAACGCCCAACAGTTTGTAAAAAACGGCAATCGATCCAGTAATGAAGGGGAGCTTTTCCAGATACGCCGACGCCGTCCAGACGCGCGGTCACCCAATCGCCGGAGGTCAGCATGTTCCGGGCAATTTGCGCTTGCACGGCGTCGACATCGTCCATCAGGGAAGGCGGAGAAATGACGCAGCCCAGATAGATGGCGCCCGCGATCAGAAAAACGATTAGATAGACGACCCAGTTTTCGCGTAGGCCAATACTTTCTGGCGTCGCCGCGCGGACTGGTTTGAATCTGCCATTTATTCATCCACAGAAACAAAATCAGTAAGCCCCACAGGTGGTAGCCGAGATTGGCTTTGCGCTCCAGGTGCAGCCGAACAAATTTCGAGATGGCTCTCCGGTCGAAACAGTTCGGCATGTTGCGCGGCGCCAGTTTGCAAGCGTGTCCACCAGCAACTCGCGCAGGGGCCCGCGAAGCCAGTCGTGCGCGGGAATATCAAATCCGATTTTCTTGCGGGTGAGCACCGACTGGCGGAAGCTTATCCCGCATGAGTTGCTTCAGAATGAATTTCTGCTGCGAGCCGCGGATTTTCAAGGACGGCCGGCAACGACGCGGCAAATTCCACGATGCGGTGATCGAGAAAAGGCGGACGGACTTCCAGGGAATGGGCCATGCTCATGCGGTCGCTTTTCGTGAGAATGTCGTCGGCCAGATAATATTTTTGATCCAGCCAAAGAAACGCGGCCAGCGGATCCTGCGTCGCGGGCAACTGCTGCAATTCGCCGAGAAGCGTTCCGAGCGCATCGGGAAGCTGTACCCGCAGCAAGAGCTTGTTTTTCCGCCTCCGAAAACGTCCCATTCCAGTAGGTATGCGCACGCTCCGGGATCCAGCAGCGAGCCTTCCAGAAAGCGCTGGATTTTGTATTGCAGCCCGATTTTTTCGTCGGAGACCGGCCACTTGCGCGAATGCCGCCAGCGCCGATGCGCCGCGCCATGGCCGGCACTGCGCGCGCAGCTGCGCCAGATGATTGGCGCGATACGTAAGGTAGCCGCCGAAAAGTTCATCGGCTCCTTCGCCGCTGAGCGCCACCGTGGTCTGCGTCTTGCTCAGCTTGGATAGAAACCAGACTGGCAGCGCGCCGGCATCGGCGGTGGGCTCATCGGAGTAGTAGGCGAATTCTTCGATCGCGTCCCGCAAATTGGTTTCGGGCGGCAAATCCATTTCTTGATGGTCGGTGCCGTATTGTTTGGCGACTGCGTGGATGTATTTCGTTTCATCAAAGCTTCGGCCGCTGGAAGGAAATGGAAAAAGTTTTCAGCTGCGGGCTGACGCCTTGCGCGGCGTAGTGCAGGATCGTCGAAGAATCGATTCCGCCGCTGAGCCACACGCCCAACGGAACATCCGAGAGCAAATGTTCGCGTGACCGCACTTTGCATCAGCGAATCCAGTTCTTCCTTGGCGCGATTCGAGCGTCCAGTGTATCGATGGTGCCAAACGGCAACCGCCAGTACGCCTCCGACGTTACCTGGCCATCGCGCCATTCCAGCCAATAACCGGGCGGCAAGTTTTTCGATGCCCTCGACCAGCGTCCACGGGCAGGCACGTAATTCAGCGAGAGGTAACAGTCCAGGCCCGCGAGGCTGATGCGTCGCTCGATTTCCGGATGAGCGAAAATCGCTTTGAGTTCCGAGCCGAAAAAAAGATCCTCGCCCTGCCGGCTGATGTACAGCGGCTTGATACCCAGTGCGGTCGCGCGCCAGAACGATGCGCTTCTCGGATTTGCTCCATAGAGCAATCGCGAACATTCCCCGCAGGCGGGAGAAGCATTCTTTGTCCCATTCCAGAAAGGCGTGCAGAACAGTTTCGGTGTCGGAGTGCGATGCGAAATCGATGCCCGCGCTGCTCGAGTTCTCGTCTGAGTTCGAGATGGTTGTAGATTTCTCCGTTAAAGACGATTCCGGTGTCGCCATCGTCGGAAACAATCGGCTGGTCGCCCGCCTTGCAGGTCGATGATTTTGAGTCGCGTCGCGCCCAGGGAAAATAATTTGGATTCAAATACGCCGAGCTGATCGGGCCCGCGATGAATCAGCGTGACTGTGGCCGTTCTAATGCGATCCGCTGGAGCTGTCCAATTTTTACTGGTGAATCCGGCTATGCCACACAAATTCTGAGGCCTCTCATAGGTAACGGATAAAACCACGCTCTATCGCAAGCTCCGCAACTAGTGCGGAACACTGCAGTGCAACGTCATCCTGGTATTGGTTGCCGGCGGAGGATAATAAGTGGATTCGATTCTATCTTCGGAGGTTGCTTCTGGGCAATGCGCGAATGCTGTAGCGAAATGTCGAGCGATGCGGCCTCACTCGTGTGTCAGGACGCGACTGCGCTACGCAGAATCTTCGTCGTGGTGTATCGTCTGCCCCACATGTCTTTGGGTATGATCGGCGATATGCACAAGGAGTCCGGCCACGGTGGTCGGCAGATTCTCTCTCCGACGGTGCGCGACTGGTTCGAGAGTTGACCGATTTTTCGCTCCAGCTTCAGGATTCGCTTGCAGACTGGATTTAAGGCTGCCTGACAACTTCGCGAAGATTTCGGCCCGCGAACACCTCGCGCTGGCCTCACTTCTCAATGCCTCGAAGTTGCTGTTCGTCAAGTTGATGCCCTTCCGCATACGTCAGTAACCGATCCAGGCTGCGTGCGATGTGGCGAAATGAAACGCGACCGACGGCAAGTCCGGAGGGCGTCGCGTGCAATTCTTCCTCGTCAGTTCGCTGCACCAGCAGGTCTACAGATCTTCTTGGGCGAGTTCGATGGCGTGAAGGACAGCACGAGGAATACGGCAGGAGTTCTCTGATGAGTGCCTCGCAACCATGGTTCAGTTTGGACTCTTGCATCGGTCACACTTTTGGCGAATTCTTCCTTCATCCTATTCTACAGTTTTGGCAAAAATCACCCAACCTGGCGTGAATGGCCACTGGGTGCCCGTAAAACGCGCGTGGGTAGCGACTTGCTCTGAGCGAGGCCGTGCGCTAGAGTCTCGATTCGGTTCAATCATGCCTTCCACGACTACAAGACTCAAGAACAATGCGGCGCCGCGTCAAGCTGAACAGTCCCACGAAAGTATGCGCGTACTTATCCCGCGCGACCGAATTCAAAAAGCGCATCAAGCAACTGGCGAACAAAATTCGCAAGGATTTTCAGGATCAGCCACTGCATCTGGTTGGCGTATTGAAGGGCGCGGTATTTTTTCTCGCCGACTTGGCCCGCCAAATACCGGGCGAAGTTTCGTTTGATTTCATTGCCGTATCCAGTTACGGCGATGACATGCATTCCTCCGGCCAAGTGCGGCTGACCCGCGACTTGGACTCCAGCATCGAAGGGAAAACCGTCATCGTCGTCGAGGATATTCTCGACACCGGCATGACCATGCATTATCTGCTGAGTATTTTTCAGCAGCGCAAGCCCAAACATCTGCGCGTGGCCGCGCTGCTGGATAAACCGGACCGACGCATAACCGCCGTGCAAGCCGACTATGTGGGATTCAGGATCCCCAACGAATTTGTGGTGGGCTATGGCCTGGATTATGCCGAGCGTTACCGCAACTTGCTCGATGTCGGAGTATTGACGATCGGCAAAGCCGGAGAAGCGGAAGCGGAAAGGCTCCAAAAAATGAACGGGCAGCCCACAAGTACCCAGCGAGTCGCCGCACTCATCGATCACACTTTGTTAAAGCGGAAGCTACACGCAATGACATCGAGCGATTGTGCAGCGAAGCGATTCAATATCGAATTCGCATCAGTCTGCGTGAATTCGGTGTTGTTCGGCTGGTTTCCGAAACGCTTCGCAGATTCGCCGGTCAAAACGTGCGTTGTGGTTGGCTTTCCTCTCGGGGCTAATTTGCCGGCGGTCAAAGCTTGACGAAGCACGTGTGGCGCTTGAACAAGGAGCGCAAGAGATCGACATGGTGATCCACGTCGGGCGCTAAGATCGGTGACGACCCGGCTGTTCGAAGCGAGATTGAAAACTTGTCGCGGCTAGCGCACCAGAACGCCGCGCCATCCTCAAAGTCATCATAGAGACTTCGCTCTTAAGTGACAGAAGAGAAAGTGCGCGCTTGTCGGCGGCGCAAGAGACGGGCACGCCGATTTCGTGAAGACGTCCACTGGTTTTAGCACCGCGGGCGCAACAGTCGCGGATGTGACGTTAATGCGTCGCGAGGTCGGGCGCGAAATGGGCGTGAAAGCTTCCGGGGGCAGTTCGCACGTTGGATGATTTGTTGAAAATGGTGGACGCCGGGGCCACGCGTATCGGCACGCAGCAATGGCGTCAAGCATCATGCAGGAAGCGCTACGCCAAGTTCGGGATCTAGTGCCGCTAATTGTAACTTATTGTGGACTACACCGACTCGCCAGCGCCGCGTCCTTATCGCCTGCTATAATAGATACATACGCAATGAATCCTGGACAGGCACGGGTTGAAGTGGCGCCCGAAAACACTGGATACTCCGCTTCCCGCCGAAGTGTTGGCAACGCTCGCCGAAATCGGCGAAGGCGTTAACTCTTCTCTGGATCTCGATGAAGTGCTGGCTCGCACCGCTGCGCTCATCAAGCGCCACATCGATTACGAAATTTTTGGCGTGCTGATGGTCGAAGGCGGCGGCGCTTATCTCAAACATTGTTTTTCCATCGGCTATCCGCGGGAGCTCGCGGAAAATTTGCGCGTTCCCGTTGGGCCAGGGAATCACGGGGACCGCGGCCGCCACCGGTTATTCTGTCCGTGTCAGCGACACTTCAAAAGACAATCGTTACATCAGCGCAATAGACAATGTGCGCTCCGAATTGGCCGTGCCGCTCATGCTGCAGGGCAAATGCGTCGGCGTGCTGGACATTCAGAGCCGCCATCTCGATTACTTCACGCCCGATCAGCAAAATATTTTGACCCTGCTGGCCAGCCGGCTTGCGGTGGCGATCGAAAACGCCCGCCTGTACCAAAAGGAGCGCACCCAGAGCGGAAACGCTTTTATTGCTGAACGAAGTCGGCCGCGAGACCAGCTCCATTCTGGACGTGGAGGAATTGCTCCGTCGCGCGGCTGAACAAATCAAGCGCGTCATCGATTACCAGATTCTCAGCTTGATGCTCTATGACGAGAAGCAAAAAGTTTTTCGCCATCGTATCGACGTGAAGCACGGCCAGCACGTTCAGGGCAAATTGCGCGTGGCGGTGAGCGAAGGAATCGTCGGGGCTGCCGCCACGTTCAAAGGCACCGGTGCGTGTCCCAGACGTTTCCAGCCGATCCGCGCTATTTGATGGTGAATCCTGAAACCCGATCGGAACTGGCGATTCCGATGATTCACAAAGGCCAGGTCATCGGCGTCCTGGATCTGGAAAGCCCGCAACTGAATTATTTTACCGAGGATCACGTTCAGACGCTGTCGATTCTGGCGGCGAATCTCGCGGTGTCACTGGAAAATGCCCGCCTGTACGAAAAACTGGCACGCGACGAAGCGCGCCTGGAGCGGGACTTGCAAGCCGCCAAGCGCATCCAGGGCGCGCTGCTGCAGCCTGTTCCCAGCGAAGATTATGGCCTCGACATGGCCGCGCGATATTTATCCGCGCGCGAAGTGTGCGGCGACCTTTACGAATTTTTGCGCTACGGCCCGCAGCAACTTGGTATCGCGCTGGGCGACGTCAGCGGCAAAGGCACCGCTGCCGCTCTGTACGGCGCCGTGGCCATCGGCATCATGCGCAGCCTCGCGCCGCAAAAATTGCAGCCCGCCGACATGCTTCAAGCAGATGAATCAGATTGTCGGCGAGCGTCGCATCGAAGGCCGCTTCATGACCGCGTGTTTCGCCACCTGGCAAAAAGGCAAACGCAAAATTGCGCGTCGCCAACGCCGGCCAGTCGCAGCCGCTTGCTCTACAAAGATGGCCGATGCGAAAAAATCGAGCTTACCGGATTCCCGCTGGGAATTTTTGAGGAAGTCAGATTACGACGAATGGAACGGCGTGCTGGAGCCCGGCGACATTTTGGTTTTTCATTCTGACGGTATTGCCGAAAGTACCAACGCCGAGGGCCAATTCTTCGGCACCGAAAAGCTGCGCAAGTTCATCGAACAGCATCATGAGCTGCAGGCTGCGGAGCTTGCGGATCTGATTCTCCGCGAAGTGGATTGGTTCACGCAGAACGCCCCGCTTGTCCGACGATCGCACACTGGTGATCGCCAAAGTTCGATGAGCACGGCCGCACCCCAGCGCCAATCTGAAACACGTAGACCCCACCACCTTCACCCCACATTTCGAATGGAAGCGCGAAATCCGCTGCGCGGATCTGCGCAGACGAGTCGAAGAGGATTTTTTGCGAAGGCGTTTCCCTCGCTGACGCCGCGGCAAAATTCGATACGCCAGCTTATCTGTATAGCCGCGGCAGCCATCACCGAAGCATTTCAAGAACTCGATCGCGGCCTGGGATCCGGTGCACTCACACGCTGTGCTTTGCAATGAAAGCCAACGGCAATCTTTCCATTCTGAAACATCTTGCCGAGACTTGGCAGCGGCTTCGACATTGTTTCCGGTGGCGAGCTTGAACAACTGCGACGCATCGGCGTCCGCGGCGACCGCATCGTGTTTTCCGGCGTCGGCAAAACCCGCGAAGAAATGCGAGCTCGGCCTTGCAATACCCGATGCGCAGCCGCACGGCGCAACGGACCGTCAGGCATCTTGCTTTTCAATGTGGAATCGGAAGCCGAGTTGGAGGTGCTTGCTGCAAGAAGTCTGCGCGCCACGTGCAACGCGGCGGCACGCCGCCCGGCCGTATCTATTCGCGTCAATCCCGATGTCCTGGCCGGCGGCCATCCGCATATCGCCACGGGCCTCCACGAACACAAATTTGGCGCTCAGCTTGGACCGAAGCCCGCCGTCTATATCTCGGCGCACAAAATTCGCAGGTGGATGCGTTGGCAGGGAATCAGCGCTCACATCGGCTCCCAAATCGTCACGCCACAGCCTTTCAGCCAGCGCGCTAAAACGAGTCATCGGCTTATGTGACAGAATTGAAAAGCCAACGGAATCGCTCTGCGTTATCTCGATTTCGGCGGCGGCCTCGGCGTCCGCTATACCAACGAAAAAATTCCTTCTCGCACCGAATATGCTCGAATGATCGCACAGCCTGGTTCGCCCTCTGGGTTTGCATCTTTTGCTGGAGCCCGGCCGCACCATCATCGCGCCCGCTGGTGTTCTGCTCACGCGAGTGCTGTATACCAAGCGCAACGGCAACAAAAACATTCGTGATTGTGGACGCCGGCATGAACGACTTAATGCGCCCGTCACTCTACGGCGCGATGCATCCAATTACGCGGTACCAGCGCGATCGGCTCCGAATCAAGCGTCGCAACCAGCGCCGAGTCGACATCGTCGGTCCCGTCTGCGAAACCGGGGATTGTTTCTTGCGTGATTGGCCGCTTGGGCCCGTCAGAGCAGGAGAAGTGCTGGCGATTTGGGCCGCCGGCGCTTACGGCATGTCGCTGGCGTCCAATTACAATGGCGCGTGCCGTGCGCCGGAAATCTTGGTGGCACGGAAAAAGATCTCGGCTGATCAGGCGGCGCGAAACCGACAGAGATTTGCTCCTTACCGATGTTCTTGCTTGAATCGCTCGGACATCCGCGAAAGTTCGCTTCTAGGCTTCTCCCCACTTCAACTTGCTCCGCAGAATTTCAAAATACGATTTATTCGGCGTTTGAATCAGTTTCAAAACTTCGCTGCGCCGCTCGAGATTCGCACCCGATCGGTGGCTTGCAGCGGAATTCCTTTCTGCCCATCCAGCGTTAGAAACACGGATTCCGTTCCCGCCGACAATTTCACTTCAATGATCGACGTATCGCTCACCACCACCGGCCGGTCGCTAAGCGTGTGCGGGCAAATGGGCGTGATGATGAACGACTCCACCGAGGGATGCACAATCGGCCCGCCGGCCGAAAGCGAATAGGCGGTCGATCCAGTCGGCGAAGCCACGATCAACCCGTCGGCGCGATAGCGGCAAACAAAATCGTTATCGATGCATCAACTCCACCTCAATCATGCGGGCCAGCGCGCCTTTATTGATCACCACTTCATTCAGCACGCTCTGCTTGTCGAGCGATTTTCTCGCCGCGCATGCAACTCCGCGTGCAGCATCACCCGTTCGCTGATGATCACCGTCCGGCCAGAATATCTTCCAGCGCCGGATAAAGTTCCTCCAGCATGAAGCTGGTCAGAAAACCCAGGCTGCCCATGTTGATCGGCAGGATGGGAATGCCACTGCGGCGCCGCCACCCGCGCTGCCGCCAGCAACGTTCCGTCGCCGCCCAGGACCAGCAACAGTTCCGACGCCGCTGCAACTTGTTCCCGGCTGCGGCCATCGGACGGTTTTCGACAGCGCGCCCGCGGTTTCCTTGTCATAGAGCACCTGCAATGCCGCGGGCCTCGAGCCACTTCATCAAAGGGGGCACCACTGCGGAGAGATTGGATCGGCGCGGGCGGGAAATAATGCCGATATTTCTTAAACGCTGTGACGGCGCTGGCATGTGTGTGTTGCGATTCTACTCCAGCGATTTTTTGCGCGCGTGCAGAAAATATTCCTGATTACCTTCCGCTCCCGTTAGTTGGCTGGGTTTCACGCCCAGACACTGCCAATCCCGCGCCGCCGCCGCAACTCGGACGATCGAGATTGCTTTTTCATGCAGCGCCGCGTCGAACACAATTCCGCCCGGGCCCAATCTCCTCGCGCCTCAATTCGAACTGCGGCTTCACCAGAATAAAAAATCTGGCGCCTTCACTTGCGCAACCGCAACGCCGGCTGCAAGAACTTTCCCCGCTGAAATGAACGACACATCCACGGTCACCAGATCGATCGCTTCCGGAATGTCATCCGCAGCTTCAACTCTCGCGCATTGCTTCTCACGCGCATCACCCGTGCATCCTGCCGCAGTTTCCAGGCGATTTGATCCACGGTAACATCCACCGCATAAACTCGAGTCGCGCCGTGCTGCAGCAAACAATCCGTGAATCCGCCCGTCGAAGATCCCACGTCCAGACAAATTCGTCCCGCTCGCATTCAATCTCGAAAATCCCGCAGCGCGCCTTCCAGTTTGAATCCACCGCGGCTCGCGTATTTTTGTTCGCGACTGTTAATTTCCACCACTGCATCGTCCGCGACAGCCGCAGTCCCTGCTTTGCTTCACCCGCGCGCCATTCACGAAAACTTCGCCCGCCAGAATCATCGCTTGCGCTTTGTGCGCCGAATCCGCCAGGCCACGCGCCACCAGCAGTTCATCAAGCCGCGTGCGCCGTTGGACTTCATTTTCATGGAGAGATCATTGCTCAAGCGCGGCGATAAACCAGAAATTCCGCCAGCGCGCGTAACCGCGAGGCCCGTTCCCCAAACGCATCCAGTTCTGCAATCGCTTCCTTCGCCAGATTCGCGGCGATTTCGTGTGACCGTTCCAACCCATACACCGCCGGATACGTGGCCTTCTGTTGCGCGATATCTTTTCCCGCGGTTTTACCCAGAGCTGCCGACGATTCTTCCACATCCAGAATGTCGTCGGTTACCTGAAACGCCCAGCCAATCGTTTCGCCAAATCGCCGCAGCCGCGCCACGTCGTTCAGTCCCGCGCCCGCGCTGATCGCGCCCGCGGTCACCGAAGCGCGAATCAGCGCCGCGGTCTTCGAACGATGAATATATTCGAGCGTTTGTGCCGCCGACGCGCCTGCCTTCACTTTCAAGGTCCGCAACTTGCCCGCCGACCATCCCATTCACCGTTCCGGCAGCGGTGCTGACTTCCTCGCAGAATCGCGACAGCGTCGCTCCGGCGCCGTCGGAACTCTGCCCAATCATTTGAAACGCCAGCGTCAGCAATCCGTCGCCCGCCAGGATCGCCGTCGCTTCGCCAAATTGTTTGTGACAGGTGGGTTTTCCGCGGCGCAGATCGTCATTATCCAGCGCCGGCAAATCATCGTGAATCAGCGAATAGGTATGGATGAATTCGATCGCGCAAGCCGGCATGCATCGCCGGTGCGTCACGTCTCGCGTCAAAAATCCGCGCCGCTCTCCAAACAAAGAATCGGCCGAATCCGTTTGCCGCCGGCAAAAACGCTGTAGCGCATGGCCGTATGGATCGACAGCGGCTCGGTCGTTTCCGCGGGAAGCAAGCCGGTCCAGCGCGGCGTCTACCGCCACGCCGATCTTGCTTCAAAAAAATCGGGAAGCTTCATCGCCGACAGGCGCTGGAAATCATGCGAGGACGATGCGCGAATTCTCAAGATTCGTTCTCGGCTTCTGGTTCGAACGGCTCGGCCACCATTTTGCCGTCCGCCTTCTTCAGCAGAATTTCCACGCGCCCTTCGGCTTCTTCCAGTTGTTTCTGGCACTCGCGCGAAAGAGCTACGCCTTCTTCAAAAAGCTTCATGGCGTCGTCCAGCGACAGTTGCGGACTCTCCAGGCGCCGCACCACTTCTTCCAGCCGCGCCGAGCGATCGCTCAAAATCGGGCTTCTTGGCAGGCTCAGGTTTTTTCGGCGCTGGTGAATTCACGTGCTTGGACTCGATTATCTTTCAGTTTTGCATCTTTGGACGGCAGCGATATTCACTTGTAATTCTGCCACGGCCAACTCATTCTAAAGCACGCGAGAGAAAGTACACAATCGCTTTTGTGCGAGCGTGTCGCGCCCGGCCACTCAACACGTTCGTCCGAAATCAATCCTGCATTTGTCGATCTCAATTCACCGGCTTCAAAATCAGCGTATGCTTGCGTTGCCGAATTTTCCGCCGCATCGCTAAACGGCAGACAAAATCGGCCTTCCCCTCAAACCAATACGAAAACTGATCGGTATAGTGCGAGCTTCCCAACTGCCCGGATTCGCCCGTGGTGATCAACATGAATCGAATCATCCCAGTTGGCGGATTGGCGACGAAGCGTTCCGACGGTCCGTGCGCGCCTGCGCCGCCCGCACGCTGTACACCGTTCCCGACTGCGGTTTATCCGGCATACTGAAAAGCAATTTCAAAACTCCTGTCCTGCCCCATGGGATGCAGCATCTGCAGCGAATTAAATTGCTTCCATGCGCCAATCCGCTGGCCGCTGACTCTTCGTTTGCTCCGCCAGCTTTCGCAACCGCCCGATCCGCAGCCGCCGACTAGCAACTCTTCATAATTCTTATACCACTGCGGCAGCCACTTCGCCGGCCGATCGGTCAAAATCTTCTGCAAAAACGCCATGCTTCGCCACTGGTACAGGCTCGTATCGTTGCCAAGATAAGGCTCCAGAATCATCTCCAGCAGCGAGCGCCGCACTGCCTGCAAAAACGAAACTTCCACCGAATCCGCGTCGCAATGCCATTCCAATCCTTCAACCGCTGAATCAATTGCTGCGCCCGCGCATCTTTGGGCTGCACACTTTTCGCGCCGCTGCGGACAATTGCTCCGCCAGAAACATGTGCGGATAACTGTACGTATCGTTCTCGACGCTCAGCATGTCTTCCGGCCGCAGATCATGCCGGCCGTGCAGCAAATCAAAAATTCTCGCCGTGCGGTACGGCTCTTCCCACCGATCGGTCAAATAAGGTTTGTAATCCGGGCCCGACCACCCGCGCATTCGCCGTGACAATCAATCCACTTTCTGGATTCAGCGCCTGCGGCAATTGCTCGAACGGAATGTATCCCGTCCACTCATATTCGTCGGTATCGCCCGGGAACCGGAACTTCACCGTGTCCCTTCTTGCGAATGGGAACGCGCGCCGCCATCACATATCCGATATTTCCCGCGACATCGGCATACACCGCGTTTTGCGCCGGCCCCCACACCGTCTTCATCGCATTGCGAAACTCTTCCCAGTTCCGCGCCTTGCCCAGCCAGTTATAGGTATTCGCCAAGCCGCCCGGCTCAGTCGCTGTCCAGCGCAGCGCATAACCTTTATTTCCGTCGCGTCGCACCACCGGGCCATGCCGCGTCAGCCACTACCTTCAGATGTTCATCCGGCTCGACCCTTCACGTGAATCACTTCGTCAAAAACTTGCGCTTTTTTCCAGGCGCCCATTCACTCGATATTCGTCCGGCGCCGCCGGGTTAAAAGTCTCGATATATAAATCCTGCACATCCGCGCCGTTGTTCGTGAATCCCCAGGCGATGTGATCGTTGTGCCCGATGACCACCAGCGGCGCTCCCGGCAACGTAAAGCCCTTCACATTCCATCCCGGGGCAGTCAGATGAATCTCGTACCAGATCGACGGCAGCTCAATTCCAGATGCGTATCGTTGGCCAGCAGCGGTTTGCCGGTAGCAGTGTGCGCGCCGCTCACCACCCAATTGTTGCTGCCCAATCCGCGCCGAAGTTCGCGATTCGTCCCGGTCAAGAAATTCGCGCACTGCGGGCCACAGCATCGAATTAATATCTGGCGGGATTTCAGTCGCGTCAGCTTGAATATCCCGATCTCAGACTCGCATGCGCCTTAAGCACGTCATCCGATTCCATGTCATCGTCATCATCGTCGTCGTCGTCATTGCTCTGCCGATGAGCATGCTGCGAACCGTCTTTTTTATCGTTCGGATCGCCAACAATAAAATGATCCATCGCGGCTTCCGGAGAAAAAAGTTCCTTGGCGCGATCTGCGCCGACCCGTTGCGTCACTTTGGCGCGATCTAATTTCGTCTTCCCACGTGTCCGTCAGGCGTCTGGTACATGTAGCGCGGAAATCGCGAAAGCTGTCGGCGGGCGTCCACGGCTGCGGTTTGTATCGCAACAACGAAAATTCGATGCGGCAGATCGATTCTGATGTTGCTCGATAAACTTATTCACGCCTCGCGCATAAGCCTCCAACGACCGTGCGCGGTTCTCCGGTCAGCGCTGCGGCATCGCGCTCCGCGGCCCGCTCGAAGCCCAGAATGCGAAATCTGTTTGTCGATCGGCACCGCGCGGCGCCAAAAATCTCGGAAAGTTGCCCCGCGCGGCGCGCCGCAGCAGATCCATCTGCCACAGACGATCCTGCGCCATCACATAGCCTTGCGCTTCCACCATATCTTCCAGCAGAACTTGCGCGAATATGCGGGATGCCCCAGCGGTCCCGCTCGACGGACACGTCGCGCATGCAACCCGTTAACAACGATGGTGCCGTCGACCTGCGGCAGCGGCCGATACACAAACCACCAGATCCCGCTCCCATGCGGCAATCAGCAGAATTATAAACATCAGAAAGTAAGACGCCGTCGAACTCTACGCAAGTTCTTCCTTATCATTATGCGTCTCCGATCGAGTGTAGAAGACGGCTTCTCGCTCAGGCAACGTACCAGCGCACCGGCATTTGTCTGCTGCTACAATGCGGCAGGGGATTAGTCTGTCTATGTTTGTAGTGCGCTTGATTGGCGTGCTGGCGCTCATCGCCCTGAACGGATTTTTTGCCGCCGCGGAGTTTTCTCTGGTGGCCGTGCGCCTGTCGCGCGTGCGGCAGTTGGTCGCTAAAGGCAACATGCGCGCGCGCGTGGTCGAAACTTCTGGTCGCCGATCTGCGCCGCGTGGTTTCCGGCGTGCAACTTGGCATCACCCTTTCCAGCTTGGCGATCGGCGCCTTGGCGAAGCCAGCCTGGCAAAGTTTTTTCAGCAGATGTGGCCCGGCACTGCCGGGCGCCAACTCAGCCTTAATTGCCCACGCCGTGGCTCTGACTGGCTTTCGCGCTGCTCAGTGCCTTGCACGTCGTCATCGGCGAGCTTGTTCCCAAGACCATCAGCCTGGCGCGCGCCGAACGCGTAGCGTTGCTGATTGCCGTGCCGTTTCACTGGTTTCTCAAGACTTTTCGCTGGGCCATCTATCTTTTAGAAGCTGTTTCCAACGGAATTATCCAAGCCCTGGGTGTCACCACCCCGCAAGGTCACGGCGTCGCGCATTCCACCGAAGAGCTGCAAATTCAGATTCAACAGGCTCGCGAGCGCGGACTGCTGGCCGCCGGCGAAGAGAAATTCATCGTCAGCGCCATCGAACTTACCCAGGTGCAGGTCCGGGAAATCATGGTGCCGCGGCCGGACATGCACACTCTTCCCAGTCGAATCCTCGCTCGACGACGTGATGCGCGCATTCGCCACCACCCAGCGATCGCGAATCCCCGTTTATCGGGGCTCGCGAAGATCACATTCTCGGCTTTGTACATATTAAGGATATGTTGTGGGTGCTGCTCGATCGCGAACGCCGCGCCGCCGAGAATCTCGCGCCGCCCGCATTCGATTTGCGCCGCGTCCTTCGCGAAGTATTGATCGTTCCGGAAACCAAGCCCGCCAGCGAACTGTTGCCGGAGCTTCGCGCCCGGCATGTCGGGCATGGCCATGGTGGTCGACGAATTCGGAAGCATCCTCGGCTTGGTGACGCTGGAGGACATTCTCGAACAAGTGGTGGGCGAAATTCACGACGAATTCGACGTCGTCGAACAGCCGCTGACTTTGGCGGATGGCGCGGTCGTTTTCGACGCCGCTCTGAACGTGCGCGATCTCGACACCCAGTACAACATCTCGCTGCCCGAGGATCCCGCTTATGCGACCGTAGGCGGATTCGTCCTCGATCAACTCGGATTTATTCCCAAAGGCGGCGAGAGTTTCGAGTATGGCGACTGGCGCTTCACGGTTGTCGGAGATGGACGGCAAACGCGTGGCGCGCGTAAAAATTCAACGTATTCGTCCCGCCGACAGAAGCCGCTGAAGACGCGGCGAGCGCTCCTAGCGCGCAACGTTTCCGACTCCGACAAAAGGAAACGCGGATTGCCCACTCTGATTCTTGAAATTGCTTCAGCCGCGCAATCGATTCACCTTGCAAATCTTGATGCTGCGCTATTTCTTCCAACGATTTCTGCTGACTCTTGCCGGCGCTCTGGCTGGTCCTGACGCTGGTCTTCCTGATGATTCACATCGTTCCCGGCGATCCGGTCGAGCAGATGCTGGGCGAAGGCGCTGCTCCGGGCGAAATCGCGCAGCTGCGCCACAGTCTTGGACTCGATCTGTCGCTGCCCGCGCAATACGGCCACTATCTTTAGCAGCTCGCCCACGGCGACTGGGCAATCCCTGAAATTTCAGGCGCCAGTGCGCCAAATTATTTTTGAACGCTATCCCGCCACCTTCAGCTGGCGTTTCTCGCACTGCTGGTTTGTGCCGCGATCGCCATTCCCGCCGGAGTTCTCGCGGCACACCGCCGCGGCGCCGGCGCGGATCGCGCTGTTGGGTTGTTCACTCTGTTCGGACTGGCGATTCCCAATTTCGCTCTCGGCCCTTTGCTGATTTTGCTTTTCTCCATCGAGATCGGACTTGCTCCCGGTCTCCGGCCGCGGCGGCCCAGCTACTACATTCTTCCCGCTGCGACGCTCGGCGCCGCACTGGCCGCGATTCTTACGCGCATGGTGCGCGGCATCGATGCTGGAAGAACTGTCCAGCGATTACGTGCGAACCGCGCGCGCCAAAGGCCTGTCCACCGGCGCTGTTCTCTTTCGCCACGCATTTCGCAACGCGCTCATTCCGATCATCACCATTCTCGGTTTGCAGTTCGGAACGCTGCTGGCCGGCACGATCGTCACCGAAACAATTTTTTCCTGGCCGGGCATCGGCCGGCTCACGGTCCAGGCGATTTCTTCGCGCGATTATCCGCTGCTGCAAGGCTGCATCCTGGTCATCGCCGTATCTTACGTGGTGGTAAATTTGCTCACCGACTTGCTGTACACGCGTCATCGATCCGCGGGTGCGGCTCTCTTGAGCGTCGCCGGCCTCGCTGCGGCAATTTCTTCGTCAAAGCATCCTGGCTCGCGTCGGGTTTATCGCCGCAGCAATCTTGATCCTCGCCGCGCTGCTCGCTCCATGGATCGCGCCGGCCGATCCCGCCGCGCAAAATCTGCCGATCCGCTTTCAAGCTCCTTCGCACGCTCACTGGATGGGCACCGACGAACTGGGCCGCGACATTCTTTCGCGGACAATTTTCGGCGCGCGCGTTTCTCTTGCTGGTCGCGATTTCCGTGGTTTGCGGTTGCGGCTCCATCGGCTTGTTCATCGGAATGCTCGCCGGTTACTCCGGCGGCTGGTTCGACCGTTTCGTAAACCTCCTGCTCATCAACGCATTTCTTTCTTTTCCGGGAATTCTGCTGGCCATCGCCTTCGCAGCATTCCTCGGCCCGGGCATCGGCAAAGTTATTCTCGCGCTGGTCATCACCGGCTGGGCTGGTTACGCGCGCCTGGCTCGCGCGCAAGTGTTGAAGGTCAAGGAACTCGAATTCGTCCTGGCCGCACGTTCGCTTGGTGCCTCACATCGGCGCATCCTGGTGCGCCATTTGTTGCCAAATATTCTGCAGCCGATCTTGATTCAGGCCACCATCGGCATGGCCGGCGCAATTCTCGCGGAATCCACGCTGAGTTTTCTCGGATTGGGCGTGCTCGCGCCGCTGCCTAGCTGGGGCTCCATGCTCAACGATGCGCGCAGCCATCTCTTCGACGCGCCGCATATGGTGGTTTTCCCGGCGCTGGCGGTGATGACCGCCGTGCTGGCATTTAATTTGTTAGGAGATGCCTGGCGCGACTGGCTCGATCCGCGCACCCGCTCGCAAATGGCCGCGCTGGAAGGCTCTCGGCAGTAATATTCCGACGGCTGAAAGTCAGAATCTGGATACTCGACCGGAAATCCGAATCGATAGTTTCCGTGGGTTGCTGACATTTCACAAGGAAATGAATAGCGCAAGAGAAACTGGAATGGCTAGCTCTTCGTGACGATCACGGCGGCCCGCGACCGATCGCCAATTTCCGCGCGGCGTTCGCTTTGTTGATGCCGATCTCCAGATAACCGCTCGACCCCATGTACGCGATCGGTTCATCCGGCAGCGCCCATCGCAAACGTATCCACCAGCCGCGAAATCGTGTGAGTGCCCACCTTCAAGTTCAGGCCACCGCCATTTTGTGCGGACTCCGGCAAGATCCTCCGCGCGAAAATTGGTCATCACATTGCCAAACGTGTCGATGCGCAGCACCACGCCTTGCGCCCCGCCGTTCACTTCCTTGGCGCGCGGAAGCACGAAGCGCTGATAGTCCTCAATTTCGTCGCCCATCGCGGCAGTCTGCCAGCCCTTGGACAACCACGCCGCCACCGGCGCAAAAATGTCGCGCCCATGAAAGGTCTTGCTGATGGGCTGGAGAAAATAATGTTCGGCGTTGGCGTGGCGGACCACCAGGTTGTCTTGCTCCCGCTCGTAAACCAGCGACAGCACGCCATTGTCGGGGGCCACGAAATATTGATTCTGCGCGGTGACCAGCAGCGGCCGCCGCTCCGTGCCTACTCCAGGATCCACCACCACCATATGAATGGTGCGGGCAGGGAAGTAGGAATACGCCGCGCCGATCGTCAGCGCTCCGTCCAGCAGGTCATAGGCATTCACGTGATGGGTGATGTCCACAATGGTCAGTTCTGGATTGATCTTAAGCAGCACGCCCTTCAGCGTGCCGACCAAATGATCGTTGGTTCCGTAATCGGTCGTCAGCGTAATGATTGGATTGGCCACTGCTTCTCCGCCCCTGAAATTGCTAACCGGCGGAGTGATCGCAAGGCTCGTGGAAGCCCTTAACCATGACGCTATCGAAGCAGGTGGGCGGCGTCAAGAAATGAGGCTGCGCATGCTGTGCAAGGCGCAACAAGCCGGGCCATAACGAAACCGGGCCATAACAAACCGGGCCATAACAAACCGGGTTTAGCAAGTGTGTAAGGTGTGACGCGCGGCGGCACAAAACGCGACGGCACAAAACGGCGAACAACCCAAAAAAAGATCGACCGCGTAGACCGTGACGATGTGGGACATTCTAGTCGGGCGAATATTTATCCGGCCGGTGTCCTATTCAATTCCCAGGTGCCGCTGCATCTGTTCCAGGGTGACACCCTTGGTTTCCGGATAGAAAAACATCACCACCAAAAATTGCACCACCATCATCGCTGCAAAAAACATGAACGGGTACGCGCCTGACGACTTGGCCAGCTGCGGGAACGTGTACGCGATAATCGCGTTCATCACCCAATGCGAAGAGCTTCCCAGCGATTGCCCCTTGGACCGCACCCGATTGGGAAATACTTCGCTGATATAGACCCAAATCACCGCGCCCTGGGAAATCGCAAAAAACGCGATGTAGCTCACCAGCAACCACAGCAGATAATTCTGATGGCTCTGCGTATAAAAAATCTCCGCAACTCCCGCCAGGCAAAGCGCCGTGCCCACCGACCCGATCAGCAGCAGCGTTTTCCGCCCCAGCTTATCGATCAGCGTCATCCCCAGCAACGTAGCCACCAAATTCATGGCCCCGATAGCCACCGCCTGCAAGTCCCCGGAAATTTTGCTGTAACCCGCCGCCGCAAAAATATCGTTCAGGTAATACAGAATCGCGTTGATGCCCGAAAGCTGGTTGAACATCCCAATGGTAATCGCCAGAAAAATCGGCAGCCGGTATTTCCAGTACAAAAGCGGCTCCGAAGTTTGCGCCCGCTCCAGGTGCACGGATTCCACGATCTCGCGCAACTCCTTCTCAGGATTCTCCGCGCCCATGGAGACCAGAACTTCCCGCGCCTCTTCCACTCGCTTCTGCGTCACCAGCCAGCGCGAGCTGGGCGGAATCCCAAACAGCATCACCAAAAACAGCATCGCGGGCACCGTCGCCACTCCGAACTGCCAACGCCATTCGTCCGCCCCTAGACCCATCCGCCAATCAGATAGTTCGACAAATACGCCAGCAAAATCCCCAGCACGATGTTGATCTGAAACAGATCCCACCAACCGTCCGCGCATCTTGGCTGGAGCCAACTCCGCGATATAAACGGGCCCCAGCACCGACGAACCCCCGATCCCCAGTCCGCCAAGGAACCGCGCCACCAACAGCATTGGCCAGTTCGCCGCGAAAGCGCACCCCAGCGCGGAGAACACATAAAACACCGCCAGCACCCGCAGGGTTTCGCGCCCGCCATAGCGTTGCCCCGGGATTCCCGCGGACATCGCGCCAATGATCGTGCCAATCAGCGCCATCGCCACGGTCAAACCCAACTGCCGCGGACTTAACCCATACGTCAGCGTCAGCGAATGCGTGGTGCCGGCAATCACCGCGGTATCGAAACCAAAAAGCAAACCGCCCAACGCTCCAACTGCGGTCGCTTTCAGAAGCGTGGAATTTAATTTCATCGAACCTGCTAGGTTTTAGATTGACGTGTTTAGAAGCGCGTCAAAGCTATCACCAATCGGGGTCGAACGTGCGGTCGAAACCGCTAACCGGCAGAGCAGGTACTTCAAGCGGTAAGGATCGAGTAAGATCTGAAGTCTCCGTCGTCTGCGCGTTTCGCAGCAGCTCTGAATGCCCTGCATCCCCCCGCCCCCCCCCAATTACGAGTCAAGTCCATATTTTTCAGAGACTTACGCACTCTTTTCCATCTTGAATTTTGAGCCCTCTTTATTTTCAACAAGTTGCGCACTCTTTCATTTCATCAAAAATGGTAAGTGTCGCCGAAACAATAGTATACGCACTCTTTTCAAAAAATACCGGGGTGGGGGGGGGCCCAGCCAAGCGACGAAAACGCTCAACCGGGAACCTGGGGGGTCCCATCTGCGGGATATACTTTATGTTACTATTCGGGTAACTTAATTGCAAGTTAATATTAATAGGTTCGGTCGCTTCAGGATCTGGGGGCGCGCACTGCGGGGAGTTCCTCGTGAGCCGCTTTTCACCTCAGCTCGAGATATCCGTCATCCCGAGCGCCTAGGCAGGTTCCACGTTCAAGGATGTTCTCGCAATTTGGGGTTGTTGAAGCGAGCACGACCGCGGACATCCCGACATCCAGCGCTCAATCACATCGGCAAAATGGCGGCGAGTACTTTCGAACTTGCTTTGTGATTACCGACCAGAGATTACTTCCCGGTGCCCGCCTCATTCCTCCGGCGGCTGCCACAATTCGATGCGATTCCCCTCGCCATCCTGACACCAGCCAAAGGCTCCGTATTCCGAACGCTGGACCTTCTCGTCCACGGTGACACCAGCGGCCCGGAGTTGGGCCAGCAGGCCGTCGAGATTGGCGACCCGAAAATTGAGCATCTGCGGTTGCGTAGCGTTGCCAAAGTACATCGTCGCGGACGGGAATGCACTCCAGAGCTGGTACCCGGGCTCGCGCTCGGCGAAATTGAAGATTGCCCCGAAGGAGCTGCCGAAGTTATGCACGTCGAATCCCAGATGCTCGCGGTACCAAGCTGCGAGCGTCTCCGGATTACGGGCGCGGACGAAGACTCCACCCAACCCAAGCACCTTGTGTTTGCCTGCGTCATTCGTCGTCATGCGATTCCCCAGGTAATTCAGTGTTCCGGCGGCCTCTGACTCGTGCCGAAAGTGCAGCAGTCGGAGCCCGGAATCTTAGCAGACTCAGACGGCAAAACCGAATTCTTCAATCAGCGGCGGAGTTTGATCGAAGTCGCTGTAGCGCACCCACATTGGCCGAACGACGAAGTACGTAATGCCTGGCCAGTTCAGGCGGAGTGGGCCGTCGGGCCAAGCTGCGAAATAAACTCTCTGATACATTTCGAGTTCCGCGCCGGAGAGCTGATAAGCCCGGCCCTCGCATTGCACCGTCGTTTCACCAGCCCAGCCGACCACGAAGGAGCACAGCGGATTAGCGATCAGGTTGCCGAACTTGCGTGAACTCTTTACGGTATCGAAAATGATTTCCAATTCTGGAGTGACCGCTATGCCTACCAGCGCGCATTGCGGCGCTCCGGCCGGAGAAATGGTGGCCAGCACGCCTAATTTTTGTGCGGTGAGAAATTTATAGATGTCGGCTTTGACCATGCTGGTCGATTCTTAGCGTTCAATAAGCGGCTTTGCCATCGGCGCGAAGAGGAAGTTGTAACTCGAGGATATGCCCGTCCTTACCCAGCCGAAAGCGCACGCGTTGCACGGGGCCGACGTTGCGCTCCTTCCATTCGGTGATTTCCAGCGGTTCCTGAGGGGTATCGGAGGTGGACCATTCCACATTATCGCCGTCGGCTTTCACCGTGCGAGGATCGATGTCGAATACTTGCTGCTCGGCAATATTTACGAGCAGAAAGCGCTTCCAAAGTTTTACGAGCAAGACCCCGCGCTTGGAGGTGTGATAGATGTTCCAGGACTTGGGGGCTTCATCGTTGAAGCGCACGATGGCGAAGGAGACGGATTTCCACTCCGTTGATTTTGCCGACTCGGGTGCTTGAGCGAACAGAACGCCGCTGAAGGCCGCCACCCAAGCAGCGAGCACCGCTCGGCGATACCAGCCCGCCCACACTAGCTCACCTGTACTTCGCTGAACGATCTGTCGAGCAGTTGGATGGCGTCATCAACGTCACCCTTGGTGGTGTTCAGCATGGGGGCGAGGCGCAAAGTGTTGCCATACAGCCCGCCCTTGCCGATGAGCAAGCCGTTGTGACGCGCGCGTTCCATCACCTTGGTGGTGGCTTCCGGCGCCGGTTCTTTGGTATTGCGATCTTTCACCAGCTCCAATGCCTGCATCAGGCCCATGCCGCGCACATCTCCGATGAGCGGATATTTGGATTGCAGCTCTTCCAGTTTGCCGCGGAAGTAAGTTCCGACGGTGTCGGCATTTTCCAGCAACTTTTCTTCTTCGATGAATTCGATGGTGGCGCGCGCGGCCACGCTGGTGACCGGATTGCCGCCGAAGGTGGCGATGTTGCTGCCTTGGTAGCCCGCCGCGATTTCCGGAGTGGTGACCGTCAAACCGATGGGCACGCCGTTACCCATGCCCTTGGCGCTGGTGATGATGTCCGGGGTCACTTCCCAGTGCTCGATGCCGAACCACTTCTTGCCAGTGCGCCCCCAGCCGGTTTGCACTTCGTCGGCGATAAATAAACCGCCATATTTTTTGACGATGTTGAAAACGATTTTGTAGTACTCCGGTGGGGCAGTGATAAATCCGCCGACGCCTTGGATGGGTTCGCCGATGAAGGCCGCGAGGTGCCCGCTGGTGCCGGTTTGAATAAGGTTTTCGACGTCGCCCGCGCAGGCCACGCCGCAATCCGGATAAGTCAGATGCAGCGGGCAGCGGTAGCAATAAGGATTGATGGCATGGGAGATGCCCACGCTGATTACGCCTGCTCGACGGTAAGGAGCGTGCGCGGTCATGGCTTTGGTCAGCGACGAGCCTCCGGAATAAGCATGCCGCAGAGCGACCACGTCGTAACTGCCGGTGGTCATGCGCGCCAGCAGGATGGCTGCTTCGTTGGCTTCGCTGCCGGAACTGGTGAAAAAGCTCTGCTGCAGATTTCCTGGAGTGATTTGGGCTATTTTCTCCGCCAGGGCGACGATGTGCTCGTTGGGATAAAGAGTGGAAGTGTGTTGCAGGCGATTGACTTGCGCGTTTATTTTCGAGGTGATCTTGGGATTGCAGTGTCCCACCGAGACGGTCAGGATGCCGCCGAAGAAATCGAGGTATTTGTTTCCATCCAGGTCCCAGATGTTCTGCATTGCACCGCGGTCGGCGACCAGGGGTTTCTCAAAATAGTTGGTGACCGAGGGCCAGAGGAATTTCTTATGCCTGGCGACGATATCTTCGCTGCGGGAAGTCGCGGTGCCAAATGCCGCAGGTGTTGTAGTTACCGGGATGGTCACAAATCTGGTCCTCGCAAGCTCGTTAGGATGCCGAAGAGTGTATGACGGAGCGCCAACTGCGGCAAGCAGTCGAGTTGCTGGGCGGAAAAAATGGGCGGCGATTTAACAGGTAAGCAGGGTAAATCAAAACGCAGTTAGCGGCAGCCGCCGCTATCGAGCTCCGCCAGCATTCTTTTGCCCTCTTCGTTACCTTTTCTGGCGGCGGCGGTAAACAGACGATGGGCCTGGCTGCAATTTTTCGTCACGCCATGGCCGGCGTAGTACATGTTTCCCAGAGTGATTTCGGCTGAAACATCTCCATTTGCGATGTCCGCCCATAACGCGCGCACGTCTTTGGCAGGCGATGCGGCAGGCTGGGGAGCGAGCGTGGGATCGGCGGGCTTCGATATCGGGGCGGGAGGAACGGCTTTAGGGGCAGTCTCAGCCGAAGTGGAAGGCTCGGTCTTTACTTTGGGTTCGGGTGCGCCATTGGCCGCAGTTTTGCCGGAATCAGAAGGGGCGGCGGGCTCGACCATTTGCTGACCCAGCCAGATAAATGCGCCCGCGGCTTCGCGGCGGAACATGAAAAGCAGAGCGAGAACCATCACCATGACGGCGGTAATAATAATTCCGGAAGAGGTGCGAATCCGGCGCGGCATCAAGCTGGTGCCCGCGACTCGCGCGTTTACCTCTTGCAACACATTGTCCGAACGGCGGCGCAGCTCCATCACGTGGCCGTGCAGAACTTCCTGCACCTGAGTTTGAAAACGATCGAGAGCTTGCTGGTGGGCGCGTTCGAGAAGAGCAGGGTATTGGTCCAGAACTTTCGCGGCCGAAGTCGCGGAGGCGATGGAGGATTCGAGGCTCTTGATCTGAGCCTGCGCGGATTCACGAATCGGGAACAACTGCCGCTCGGCGTCACGCAGCACCCGGGTCGCGGACTCACGGAAAGCTACAACCATGCGCTGTTCTTCATGCTGGACGTGCTGCAGTAACGCCTGGGCATGATCATTCAGCGCCCCGGCGGTGCGGGCTTCCACGGCGGCGATGGGATTTTCAAAGGCCGGCTTAGGGGCAGCGGGAGAACGATCGTCAAATGCGGCCATGGAACTGCTGGGTTCGGCTTCCTCTTCGGCTACCTCTGCCACTTCCTGAAGCTCGGCGGTCGCGGGCTCGAAGGTTGACAGCTTAAAGGCCGTCGCGCCCGCGAATTCCTTTTGCGCTGCGGGAGATTTCATGGTCGGAGCCATAGGCTTGCGCTCGGCACCGATAGCTGGAGGAAGAATGGCAGACCAAGGCACATCGGCGGGTTTGCCATTGCGCGGTCTGTCGGCTACGAAGGAATTTTCCGGCGGGAAGTTTGGCTGCGGCGGTTCCCCTAGCGTAACAGGTTGAGACAACGCAGGGGACGCGCTTGCCGGAGTAGGAACCGAGGCAATGGAACGAACCGACTTCCCGGACGCCACCCGGAGAAGGGCTTCGCGACGGCGAGCGGCGATGGAAGGCTCCAAAGAGTCCTGAGAGCCTGCGTCACGCGATTCTTCAGCCGCACCTGGTGCTGACACTGGCGCTACCGCCGGGCCCTTGGAGGCTTTAGCGTCGGACGATTTTGCCAGCCAGTTGCGCATCTCGGAGCGAAATTCCGAGGAAATCTCCGTGAACTGCAGACCGGCAACGCGACCCTCTTTGTCTGTCCATTCCAGGCGGCCGCGGCCCTCCAGTCGTCGTTGATCGGCCAGGTTGAAGGCGAACTTCACTTCTTCCTTGGCACGCACGCGCTTCACCGCTCGGAAGCCGAAGCCATGTTCCGAAAAATTGAGAACCATGCCGCCATTGCCAGGCTCGATTTCAACGTACAAAAGGTGGTCAAACCGTTTGCGGGGAGATTGCCGGCGTTCGAGGTTGTAAGCCATTCGTATTAATGCCGAAACGCAGCGTGCTGCCGCTCGACCGAGCCAGCTACATTCCCCTAAACAGCCGGGGCTTCCTGGGTCGGGGTACTACCGCCCATTATGCTAGCTTCTGATTGACCGGTGCCTCTATTTTGGCCTAGTACCTCTTCAATGACAACATTTACTTCGCCGCCGATAAGGATTGCAATTGCAGTGAGATAGAAGGAAAAGAGCAGGATGATGACGGCTCCTAAAGAGCCGTAAGTGGCGCTGTAGCTGTTGAAAAAGTGCAGGTACAAACGCAAGGCCATGGAGGCCAGCAGCCAGAGCCCGCAGCCTACGACGGCTCCCGGAGTGATCCAATGCCACTGTGGCTTCTTGAGGTTGGGGGCGAAATAATAAATCAGGGCCAGACCCAGTAAAACGCAGGCGAAAGCGGCAGGCCATTGCATCACCCTCCACAGCATGCTGAACGCGCCCGCTAATAAAAGCGAAATAGACTTACTTTCCCCCAATAGGATGATGGCGGCCGCCGCTACCAATAAAGTCGCGACGCCAAGGGTAAGGCCGACGGCGGTAACACGCTGCCGAAAGAACGAGCGCTCTTCCGTGACTCCGTGCTCGGCGTTCAGAGTATCCATGATGGCCAGCATCCCGGCCGACGCCGACCATAACGATAGAATGAGGCCGAAGGAGAGTTTACCAATGCTGCTCGATGTGGTGATCTCGCCCATGGTCTTTTCCACTAGCTGGGAAGCCGAAACCGGAAGAGCCTGGCTCAAGAATTGAAACATGCCGTCGCGGACGTGAGCGCCCACACCCGGCAAGACCCCCAATGTGGAGATCAGGAAAATAAGCATCGGAAACAGCGCGAGGAAAAAAAAGTAGGCCAATTGCGCGGCTCGCCCCAGGATGTCGTCGGAGTTGCCTTTTTGCAAGGTTCGTTGAATCACACGGGTCCAACTGAGGCGTGGAGCGGTCGCACTGAGGGCCATAAAAATTCCTTGGGATACCGCGGAAAATGCTAGAGGACAGTCGAGAAAAAATCAAACCGACCAAGATGCAACAGATTAAGGGCGGGATTTCTCCCGCCCGATTTGGTTAGAAACCCTTGTTGGCGGAACGGCTCTGCTCTTCGGTGGAGACGCTCTTGGCGGTCGTGGCGGATGCAGATGAAACGTCCTCAGCTCCCGCGGCTAACAGAATTTTCTTGGCTCGATCACGCTGTTCGCTTGAGGCGCAGTGAACCGAGATGAGCGTGCCGCCCTTGCTGATTTCGCCTTCGTAGCGCTTGGCTTCGTATTCCGGGATGCCCATGCCCACTAGGCCGCCGGCGACTCCGCCCACCGCGCTGCCAACTCCAGCACCGGCGAGCGCGGCCAGGATCGGGCCTGCAGCGATCAGCGGACCAATGCCGGGAATCGCTAAAGCGCCGACGCCTACGAACCAGCCTAATGCCCCGCCCAACAGCAAGCCTGAGCCCGCTCCCGTCGCAGCGCCTTCGGGTGCCTTGGTGCCTTTTTCGGTGGTTAAACCGCTCTTGCCCAACGACTCCGGAGCCAGAAAAGCGACGTCCGAGGAAGCGAAGCCTTCGTTTTTGAGCGACTCCACTGCCGATTCAAGAATGTTTCTATTGGTGCAAATCCCGTAAACGAATTCATTGCTTGCCATAATAGCGATCTCCTCTTTTCGGATTTTTTGTGCAGACTTTCGACGCTAGCTAGCTCGCCGGCTTCACGGTTAAATCGTTCTTCACGTTTGAGGCCCCGGCGGCTTCCGTCGCTTTTGAGCCCACGGCATCTTTTTCTTCCTGCGAGCGGACCGGCCCTTTCAGTTGCACCATGCCGTTGCGAGTGATGATCTTCACGTTATGCGCGTAGGTGGATAACGATTTGTCGTCGGTTATCGCCTTGCGAATTTTTCTGGTGAGTTCCACGTCTGTCGAGCCGTTCGATTGCTGATCCGCGCGATTTGCGTCTTTGTGGTTTGCCGGAAGATTCTTCTTGGTGTTATCGGGCTCCGGAGCTTGCTGCGGATCCTGGGATTTCGCGGAGATTCCCGGAAGAATGAAAGCACCGGTCATCAAGACCGGAAGGACTACTGCCAGCAATCTGTATTTTGGCTTGGCCATTGCGCTCCTCAAATATTCCAAATAATGATAAAAGATTCCCGCCACACGCGAGAATACTTTTGGCACCTGAGGGGTGCCATACCATACATCCATTAGGGCGACGCGAATGATCTGGATTAGATGCGCGTCGCAACCAGTGCAGCGAAGAAAACAAAGATGTTCTCGCGAGCAGTCCAGGCTGTCTTTAGCCATTGAAAGTCATCCGGCGGTATATTGAGTCACATGCGAAGTTTTCGACAGTGAGTGATCTTCCCGAGAGTCTCTTTGCGAACCCGGTGTGGCACGCTCTGCATTCCGGGCATCGGCACTTAGGGACCGTGACCGATCTGGCCTGCCGCTATGATTCTGAAGTGGTGCCTTTCGCGGCGGTGTTGGCACCGACACATGCAGCGATGGGCCAGCTTCGGTCGCTGCTGGTTGCGGGCGAATCGACCTGGGTTATCGGTGAGGAACATCTTCCAGTCCCCGGGCTGCTCCGCGAAGACACTCTGGATTGCTTGCAGATGGTGATGCCGGAAGAAGTTTCGCTGCCGGACGCCAGCGCACAAGTCGTTCGACTCGCGGAAGCAAATGCCGGCGAAATGGTGGGGCTCACCACTTTGGCGTTTCCCGGATTTTTTCGCCAGCGCACGTGCGAGATGGGTGCCTACCTGGGAGTGCGGTCCGCGACCGGCGAATTGATTGCCATGGGAGGAGAGCGTCTGCGGTTTGCCGGATTTTCCGAAATCAGCGGGGTCTGCGCGCATCCTTCTTTTCGCGGACGGGGGCTGGCGACGGATATCATCTGGGCGTTGGTACGCAGCCATCGTGCGAATGGCGTGGTGTCCTGGCTACACGTTGCGACCGGCAACCATCGGGCCATCAAGCTTTACCAACATATGGGATTCACAACGATTCGGACGGTGACGCTTCATCGAATTATTCGCCGTGACTAGCTCGAGAAACTTTAGTGCACGTAGTATCCGTTCTTGGACAGCACCACGTAATCCTTTCCCTTTTTTCCGAATGAAGGCTTCAGCCGTACATCCAGTTTGTGCGGCTTACCTGTCGCCCCGTTGGCCTGGGTGTAGTAACCCAGCGTGTAGCGGGTCTTGATCCGTTCGATCAACGCTCGGAAAGAAGTGTCCAGATCGGCTAACGTTTTTACGTCGAAGATTTCCCCGCCGGTCTGGTCCATTACTTTCCGGATGTTTACCAGGCCGGGAACCATCGCGGCGGCCCAAAGTGTGGAGGCCGGGTTGTATCCGGGTATTTTGAGATTGTATAAGGCGGCGTCGGCGGCGATGGATTCGGTAACGATGTCCGCCGTGCCCTGCCCGCCGGCGTCGGTGCCCACGTCGTCGCTGATGAGGATAATCACTCGCCGGCCTTTTGGTGGCGCGCTGAGAAGATATTTAGCAGCCACGAAAATACCGTCGTTGATGTTGGTGGCTCCTCCCGCGTGGAAAGAACTGATTTGATCGGCGATCCTGGTTTTGTCGGTGGTGAAGGGCACGCGTAGTTCGGCATTGGTGGAGAACGTAAACAAGGCCACCTCGTCTTCCGGCTTCAAGGCGCTCAGAGCGAGGTTCGCAGCATCCCGCAGTGGACCGAGGAACGGGCCGATGGAATCGCTGAGATCCAGGACCAGCGCGACATTCAGCGGCAACTCGTCGCGGCTGAACACTTCCAGTTTTTGCTCCGCGCCGTCTTCGCGCAGCTCAAAATCGCTTTGTTTCAAATTTTCCATGATGCGCCCGGATTTGGTTTTTACCGTGGCGTCCAACATCACAAGATTGACGTCCACGCGCAGCACTCCTTCATCCGGACCTCGCGTGTCCTGGCCCGACGCCGCGAAAGGCGTCGCAAGGAAAAAGCCCAGCAACATGAGCAAAAGTGCGAAACGTGGTGCAGTTGGCGGAAACCTGGACATGACGAAGGCCTTGTCGTGCAGATTTCAAGGGAGAAATAATCGGTACTATTTTAAGGCCGATTTCTCACCGCCTTACAAAAATCTACGTTAAGGTGAATATCCAAACCGGAGATAATTTCGCTCCGGTTTGCACCGCTAAACTGCATTCAGAAGCAACTCATCCGCATTTTGCCGGGAGGCATTCGATGGACATGACCACCAACACTCGACAAGCAGGCGGCGTCACCATCGTGGACGTGAGAGGCCGCATTGTCCTCGGGGAAGAAAGCGCCGCGTTGCGCGATTTAATTCGGAGCCTGCTGGAGCAAGGGCACAAAAAAATTCTTTTCAATCTGGCCGATGTGCAATACATCGACAGCACCGGGCTGGGCACTCTAGTGAGCGCCTTCTCCAGCGTGCGTAAGCAAGAGGGGCAGCTGAAGCTGCTGAATCTAACCAATAAGGTTCAAGACGTGCTGCAAGTCACCAAGCTGTACACCGTTTTTGACGTAATGGACGACGAAGCCGCGGCCATCCAGTCCTTCGGCCAGGCGGCCACCGGCAGCAGATAAGCACCTTTAGTCATCCCAAACATCAGCTGGTTGCCCGCACTCCCCGCGCGTTGACAGAAAAATTCGGCGGGGCGTATAGTCAAACCACCAGTCATTCCCGTGGACCGGACCACTCCACGTCACTGCGGGCTTGCTATACGACGGGCAGGGATGCCCAAAGATGCCGCATCTTCTTCCCTCGGCAAGACGCGTTGCTTACATTCTGATGGTCGTGGTTTCTCTGCTGTTCTGTTGCCTGACGTGCCGGCCAGCCTGGTCGCAAGGCTCACCCGACTCGACCTCGGCGAGCAACGCTTCGGCGGCTCCTGAAATAAAACCGCAACAAACTGAAACTAAACCCGACAAAGTCGACAAAGCTCAATCGCCCGGGGAGCAGTTGCCCAGCGACCAGAAACCTGCCGCCGAAGCGCCTGCGGCACAAGTGCCTGCGGACAATGCCGAGCTTTCCAGCCAGGACCGCCCGGCAACGTTCAAGGTGCGTGTAAATCTCGTGCTGGTGCGCGTGGTGGTGCGCGACGAGAAAGGCAAAGTCGTTCCAAATTTGCAACGCGATGATTTCCAGCTTTTCGATAATCGCAAGCTTCAAGCGATTTCGTCGTTCAGCGTGGAGACACCTGAATCCCAGGCCTTGAAACCAGCAGCGGTGGTTACCGCTAGCGGCGAAGCTCCCACTCAGCCCGATACTGCCGAAGCCGCCGAATTGGCATCGCAATCCAAAACGCTTCCGCAGCGATTCGTTGCCGTGATGTTCGACGATGTGCACTTGTCGATCGAGGACGCCACCTTTGTCAGAGATTCCGCGACGCGGCTATTTGCGGCCCTGGCGCCTTCCGATCGCGTGGGAATTTTCACGTCGTCGGGACAATTTCAGTTGCCTTACACCGCCGATCACCAGGCGCTGCGCAAGTCATTGCTGTCCATCGTGCCGCACCCGACGAGGGGATTGGGCGGGTTCCACGATTGCCCGGATATTTCTTACTACCAGGCGGACCTGATCGAAAACAAGCACGACGCCCAGGCGCTGGCCGTGGCCACCGAAGATGCGGTGCAGTGCGGCTTCGCCGGCAACGAAGCGCAGGCAAGTCAGGCGCAAAGCTTGGCGGAATCGGTCTCCATCCGAACGCTATCGCGAGGTGATCAGGAAACTGAGTATGCTTACCGCCATTTGGAAGATGTCATGCGGGAGTTGGCATCTAAACCTGGGCAAAGAGTTATGGCGTTTGTGTCGCCCGGGTTTATACCCAGCACGTTATGGGTAGAAACCTCGGATTTGATCGACCGCGCCAACCGTGCGGGCATCGTGATTAACACCATCGACGCGCGCGGACTGTATACCCCCGACGTGCTGGGTGATATCGCCGATCCACCCCACGATACAAGACGCACACTGGGCTATAAAACTTCTTACCGGGTGCTGGCGCAGTCGGCGCAAGACGAAGTGATGGAGCAATTGGCGTTTGGCACCGGCGGCACATTTTTTCACAACCGCAATGACGTTGATGAGGGTTTGCGGGAAGCCGTTGCCGCTCCGGCACTCTCTTATATGCTGGGGTTCTCACCCCAGAATCTGAAGGTGGACGGACGCTTCCATGCCTTGCACGTCAAGTTAACCAGCAAACGAAAGTATTCCCTGCAGGCCCGCAACGGGTATTACGCGCCCAAGTCGGTTCCGGACCCCGCGGAATCGGCCAAGCAGGAAATAAGGGAAGCGATTTTTTCTCAGGAAGAGATTCACGACGTTCCCGTCGATCTGCAGACGCAATTTTTTAAGAAAGACGCGTCGTCCGCAAGACTTTCCGTGCTGATGCATTTCGACTTGAAAGGCATTCACTTCATGAAAGCCGAAGGTCGCAACCATGACAACTTGACCATTGCGACCGCCATCTTCGATGAGAACGGAAACTTTGTTACCGGCGGAGAAAAATTGGTGCAGATGAAGCTGCTGGATACCACGTATAACCGGTTAAGCCGTTCGGGTCTTACGTTCAAGTCCAGCTACGACGTAAAACCAGGCAGCTATCTGGTTCGTCTGGTGGTGCGAGATGGCCAAGGATCACAAATGGCGGCGCGCAACGGAGCAGTGGTCATACCGAATTAAGGCGAGTGCAAGATGAAGATTACGGATATTTCGATGAAGCGGCGATGGATCTGGATGGGTTTATTTGCGAGTGCTTTGCTGCTGCCGCAGAACGCGCTCCAGGCCCAATCCCAGCCCGAAAATCCCCCTGCTCCGGCCACCATGACGGCGCCTCAGGATGCCAAGCCTCAAGCGGCACCGGCTCCCGAGCAGCCGAATGGAGTGGTCATCAAGAAAGAAGCCAGGCTTGTGCTGGTCGACGCGGTGGTGACGGATAAGAAAGGCAACTACCTAAAAGATCTGACGCAAAACGACTTCAAGGTTTACGAAGACAACAAGGAGCAAGCGATTTCCACGTTTTCCACCGGGTCCGATCCGGCCATCCAAGCCAGCGGACAGAAGCGTTACCTGATTTTATTTTTTGATAATTCCACCATGCAGACCCCCGATCAAATTCAGGCGCGCAACGCGGCCAATCAATTTATAACCGCCAACGCCAACGGCGATCACGTGATGGCCGTAGTCGATTTTGGAGGCGCGCTGCGTATTGTGCAAAATTTTACCGCCAATGGAGACCTTTTGAAGGCCGCGGTAGCGGGAGTTAAATATTCCTCCACCAACCCCAATGCCAATGTTGCCGATTCCCAGCCAATCACGGTGGCGTCCACTGGTTTGACCTCGCTCAGCAATGCCGAGGCCGACTACGGGGCCCGCAGCATGTTGCTGGCGATCCGCAGCCTGGCAAAAAATCTGCGCAGCGTTCCCGGACGAAAAATGGTGGTCTTATTTTCCGGCGGGTTCGCATTGACTCCCGAAAATGAATCGGAACTGACCGCCACGATCGATGCCTGCAACAAATCCAACGTAGCCATTTACTCGCTGGATGCCCGTGGGTTGGTTGCCGGTGGCCCGATCGGTCCGGGGGGCAGCGCGCAATTGAAGTTTGGCGATGGCCTGAACAAGCAGGCTGCCAGCGGTGTGAGCGAGCCTCCTGCGTCGGATTCCCCGCGATTCGTGCTGGCATCTTTTCCCGGCAAGGCTGAGCCCGATCCCCAGCGGCCCGGCGGTGGCGGAACAGGTGGTGGGACTGGTGGCGGAACTGGCGGAGGCACTGGCGGTGGGCGTGGCGGAAGCGGGGGAACCGGGGGTACCGGAGGAACTGGCGGCAAGGGAGGAACCGGGGGCACTGGCGGAACTGGCGGCAAAGGCGGCACTGGCGGTACGGGCGGTGGGACCGGCGGAAAGCCAGGAACCGGTGGCGGCAGGGTTAGCAATCCCGGTGCGTATAATTACAATTCGCCTTACAACCAGCCGCGCACCATCGTTCCGCAATTCCCGCCTTCTGCTTCGACGAACCAGCAAATCCTGGCTGCGCTGGCCGAAGGCACCGGCGGATTCACCATTTTCAATACCAACGATTTGCTCGGCGGCCTGGTGCACATCGGTCAGGAGCAAAGCGAGTTTTATGTTTTGGGATACGTTCCCAAGGATTCTCCGGAAGGAACCTGTCACACCTTGAAGGTGAAATTGAGTCGCGGGGGCACCAACGTGCGGTCGCGCAGCGGCTACTGCAACGTGAAATCCGCCAACACCCTGGAAGGCAAACCGGTGGAGAAGCAGCTGGAATCCCGGGCCACCGGGGCGCAGACCGGCTCAATTCATGGTGGGATGCAAGCGCCTTACTATTACACTTCGGCGAACGTCGCGCGCGTGAACCTGGCCATGGAAATTCCAGGCGACACTTTGCAGTTCAATAAAGACAAGGGCAAATATCACGCCAACATAAATGTTCTCGGCATCGCCTATCGCGCGGACGGCTCCGTCGGCGCGCGCTTCAGCGACACCGTGAACCTGGACCTGGAAAAAGATGAGTGGAAAGAGTTCACCAAAATTCCATACCGTTATCAGAATCAGTTCGACGCCACGCCTGGTACTTATAAATTGACCGTGGTTTTAAGCGCTGGCGGCGATGCCTTCGGAAAATTTGAAACCCCGCTGCAGATTGATGCTTACGATGGCACCCATTTCGGACTCGGGAGCGTGGCGCTCACCAATGCCGCTCAACGCCTCGGGGACATTCCGACCAGCCTGGATGCGGCTTTGCTCGAGGATCGAACGCCCCTGGTGGTGAAGGGTTTGCAGATCACCCCATCGGGTTCAAATCATTTTCGTCGTGACGACAATGTGATTTTGTACTCGGAAATTTATGAACCGCTGCTGACGTCCGCCAATCCGCCCAAGGTCGGCATCGGATACCGCATCTTTGATCGCGCCTCGAATAAACAAATTGTGTTTACCGGGGTGGTGCCTACGGAGGAGTTCATCCGAAAGGGCAGCCCGGTTGTGCCGATAGGGCTGAAAGTGAATGTCAAAGACTTGAGCCCCGGAGCCTACAGGTTAATGTTGCAAGCGGCGGACGGGGCAGGGAACAAGTCTCCGAACCGCACTGTTGATTTCGACTTGCAATAACGCGGACCAGTGGCGCTTGCGAAGCTGCTGAACTCCACAGGCATCGTGCCGGTACATTCGACACAGGGTGCTTCGAGGCTGCAACTTCTCTAAGCCTGTAGGGTTAGTCTGGTATAGCGAAGCTTCCTCCAGAAGAAGCTTGGCATGACAGAGAGCCTATGCTGCCCAGAGAAGCAAACGGCCGCGCTACAGCGGCTATATCCTTACACCCGAAAGCCCTGTTATCCGCATTGCTGTCCATCGCCTGCGCACTGTCGCTGGGAATTGACGTTCCGGCGATAGCTGCGGCTTCGACTGCGACGGCAGGCGCGCTCCCCGCTCCCGCTGCCAAAGACAAAAAAGCAAAACAGGATCCCGCTCTCAAGGGCTTGCCGATAACCGAACTCAATGCCGATGAGGCCATCCTGCATGCCATGAACCGGCTGGCTTACGGACCGCGTCCCGGCGATGTGGAACGGGTGCGCCAAATGGGGCTGGCGAAATGGATCGACCAGCAACTGTCGCCCAATACGCGTGGATGATAAAGCCGTCAACGCCAGGCTTGAAAATCTGCCGACGCTGAGCATGTCTACCGCGCGGCTGATCGAAGAATATCCGCAACCCAAACAAGCGGAAAAGCAAGCTGCCAAGCGCGAAGCCGCGGCCAATTCGACTCAAACCGCCAGGGCTAGCGGCACAAATTCCAAAAACATGCCGGCTCCGGCGGACGCGAACGGCCAGGCAGCGGAAACGACCACGGCTCCTCCGAGTGCTTCCGCAGCAGTGGGACAATCCGCGCAAAGCAATGCTCAGCAGGTGAACGTGGCTGACAAATCCAGCGTGCCGCCATCGATGAAAGCCGAGCCTTCCGCGGCCAATCCGGAAGTTACTGGCAATCCCGCGACCATGGGCGGCGGAAAAAGAAATTTGTTGAGCGGCCCGGACCCCAACGCGGTACCCAGGATAATTGCTGACGACAGCAAGAAACCGCAGCGCGTCATCGAGGAACTGTCCATGGCGAAAGTGACCCGCGCGATTTACAGCGACCGCCAGCTGCAGCAAATCATGGATGATTTCTGGTTCAACCACTTCAACGTGTACGCCGCCAAGGGCGAGGACAAGTGGTATCTCACTTCCTACGAGCGGGACGTCATTCAGCCTCACACGTTGGGAAAATTTAAAGATTTGGTGACCGCCACGGCAAAAAGCCCGGCAATGCTTTTTTATCTCGATAATTTCCTGAGCGCCGATCCTCGGGCGGCCCAGCGTCAAGCTGCCCTGCGGGCCATGAGGCAAAATCGTGGCGGCTTTAACCGCCCATTTCCCCCGCGGCCACAGCCGCAAGCCGGGCAACAGCAAGCCAAGAAAAATACCCGCGGGCTGAACGAAAATTATGGCCGCGAACTTATGGAGCTGCACACCCTGGGAGTGGAGGGCGGCTACACGCAAAAAGACGTGACCGAACTGGCGCGCTGCTTCACTGGCTGGACCATCGACAAGCCCCGGCAGAATCCTGAATTCAAGTTTGATGAAAAACTGCATGACCCGGACCCCAAGGTGGTGCTCAACAAAAAAATCCACGCGGGCGGGATGAAGGATGGCGAACAAGCCATCGAGCTGCTGGCCAAGCAGCCGGCCACGGCAAAATTTATTTCCACAAAACTGGCGCGCCGCTTCGTCTCCGATAATCCCCCGGCCCCGCTGGTTGCCCGCATGGCCCAGACTTTTCAATCGAGCGACGGCGACATACGCGCGGTGATGCATACCATGATTTATTCGCCGGAGTTTTGGTCCCGCGAAGCTTACCGCGCAAAAATAAAGACTCCCTTCGAGGTGGTGGTTTCGGCGGTGCGCGCTCTAGGTACCGATGTCGACACTCCAATGCCGCTGGTGCAATGGGTGGGGAGAATCGGCGAGCCGCTGTACCAGTGCCAGCCTCCCACGGGTTACGCGGACAATGCTGCGACGTGGGTGAACACCGGCGCTTTGCTGAACCGGCTGAATTTTTCGTTGACGCTGGCGGGCAATAAAGTGCGCGGGTCGCGCACCGACGTTGGTTCGCTGCTGGGCACCGACGCTACCGAACCTAAAGTCGCGCTGGAACGGGCGGTGCAGGTTTTCCTGGGCGGTCAGGTGGGTCCCACAACCGTCGAGACGCTGCAAAAGCAGTTGGACAGCCCGCAAGTCTTGCAGGCCAAGCTGGACGATCCAATCAAGAAGGTGGACCTTGGGGTAGTGACCGGCCTGGTTCTTGGGGCGCCAGAATTTCAGAGGCGATAGGTACATCTTATTTTAACTGTATTCGCGATGAATCGAATTCGAAGGAGCACCACAATGAGATTTTCCCGGCGATATTTCTTGAAGCAAGGTGGAGTGGCCATGGTGGGTTTAAGCGCCATGCCGGCATTTTTGCAGCGTGCGGTGGCTGCGACGCCGATGCCCAACAAGAAGCAACTGGTAGTGCTGTTTCAGCGTGGCGCAGCGGATGGATTAAACATCGTGGTGCCGTTCTCCGAGCCGAATTACTATCGCCTGCGGCCAACGATCGCGATTCCGCAACCGCGGCACGGCGGAGTTGGAGAAGCTGCCATCGACTTGGACGGCTACTTCGGTTTGCACCCCAGCCTCGCTCCACTGGAACCGCTGTTCCACAGAAATCAGCTGGCCATCGTGCATGCCGCCGGCTCTCCGGATCCCACCCGCTCGCATTTTGATGCTCAGGACTTTATGGAGTCGGGCACTCCCGGCGTAAAAGCTACCGACGACGGGTGGCTCGACCGCGCGATTCAAACCATCCCGGAAGATAATGCCTCGCCGTTTCGCGCCGTGGCCATGGGACCGAATTTGCCGCGCATGCTGCGCGGAGGCGCGGGAGCGATTGCGCTGCCGGATTTAAAAAACTTCAAGGTGATTCCGCAAAGCGCGGCGATGAATAACGTGGTGCAAGGCGGATTCGAAGCGATGTATTCGCAAAGCGTCGACCATGCTTTGCACGGAACCGGCACGGAAACATTTGAAGCTATCGACATGCTCAGCAAGATCGACACTTCCAAGCTGCCACCTGAGAATGGCGCGCAGTACCCGACCAGCCGGCTGGGCCAGAATATGCAGCAGATTGGTCAGCTCTTGAAGGCTAAGGTTGGCGTGGAGGTTTTGTTTGTCGACTGCGGAGGCTGGGACAACCATGTCAACGAAGGCGGCGTGCAAGGCCAGCTTTCCAATTTGCTGAAAGATCTCGGCCAATCGCTCGCGGCTTTTCATCAGGACATGGGCGACCGCATGCAAGACATCGTGGTGGTCACCATGAGCGAGTTTGGGCGCACCGCCAAGGAAAACGGCAACCGCGGCACGGATCATGGCCACGCCAATTGCATGTTCGTGATGGGCGGGGAAGTGAAGGGCGGGAAAGTCTACGGGAAGTGGCCGGGGCTGGACGATCACCAGTTGAATGAAGGGCGGGACCTGGCGGTGACCACCGATTTTCGCTACGTGCTGGGTGAGACCTTGACCAAGCACATCGGCGTTAAAGACCTGGGCACTGTTTTCCCCGGCTTCGATAACAACGCTCATCGGTTTCCGGGCCTGATCCGCACCTAGGTCTTACAAATTATTCGCGCTGAAAAAGCAAAAGGCCATTCGATGCACTCGAATGGCCTTTTGCATGTGTCGCGGCTAGATCAATCCTTGATAATCCGCGTCTAAGCTTCCTGACGAATGCGCATTCCGTAAAACGAGCGGTACACGAAGAAGAAGGAAACCGCAAAAAACGCGGCGGCCAGGATATGCGTCAAATTCTCTCCTTGTGACGCGGTAAGTTGTACGGCTAACTCAACCGCAAGAAGCCCGAACAGGGTCGTGAACTTGATAACCGGATTCAAGGCCACCGAAGAAGTGTCCTTGAAGGGGTCGCCGACGGTGTCGCCGACCACCGTGGCATCGTGCAGCGGCGTGCCTTTTTGCTTCATCTCCACTTCCACGATTTTCTTGGCGTTGTCCCAGGCGCCGCCGGCGTTGGCCATGAAAATAGCTTGATACAAGCCGAAGATGGCGATGCTGAACAGGTAGCCGATGAAAAAGAACGGCTCGACGAACGCGAAAGAGAGCGTGGCGAAGAATACCGCGATAAAAATATTGAGCATGCCTTTCTGCGCGTACTTGGTGCAGATTTCAACCACCTTTTTGCTGTCTTCAATGCTGGCCGCCTTGGCTTCCTCAAGGTGAATGTTGGCCTTGATGAATTCCACCGCGCGGTAAGCGCCGGTGGTGACCGCCTGAGTCGAAGCGCCGGTGAACCAGTAAATCATGGCGCCGCCGGTGATGAGTCCCAGCACAAACGGGGCGTGCAATAGCGAAAGCTTGTTTACGTTTTCCGTCAGGCCGTGGGTCAGCGCCATGATGATGGAAAAAATCATGGTCGTGGCCCCGACCACCGCGGTACCGATTAGCACCGGCTTGGCTGTAGCCTTAAAAGTGTTTCCCGCGCCGTCGTTGGCTTCCAGCATTTCCTTGGCGCGTTCAAAATTCACGTCGATGTTGTAGTCGCGCTTCAGTTCCTGCTCGATGCCGGGTACTTGCTCGATTAAGGAAAGCTCGTACACCGATTGGGCGTTGTCCGTGACCGGGCCGTAGGAATCGACCGCGATGGTTACTGGCCCCATGCCCAGAAAACCAAAAGCCACCAACCCGAACGCGAACACCGGAGCGGCAATCATGAAGTGCGCCAGGCCCATTCCGCTTATCAGGTAACCCAGCGACATGAGCACCACCATGGCCAGGCCGATGTAATAGGCGGAAAAATTACCAGCAACGAAGCCGGAGAGAATTCCCAGCGACGCCCCGCCTTCCTGCGCGGAGCTGACTACTTCGCGGACATGCCGGGATTCCGTCGAGGTGAACACCTTCACCAGTTCGGGAATAATCGCGCCCGCCAGAGTTCCGCAGGAAATGATGGTCGCCAGCTTCCACCACTGCGTGGTGTCATCCAGGAGCGATGGAATAATTAGGTAAGAAACCAAATACGTGAACCCGATGGACACCACCGAAGTAATCCAGACCAGGGAAGTGAGCGGCGCTTCGTAATTCATCTCGTTCACGTTGGCGTAGCGGGCTTTGGCAATCGCGCCGTTGATGAAATAAGCCGCGGCGCTGGCGATCAGCATCACGATGCGCATGATGAAGATCCACACCAGCAATTGAACTTGCACGGTTGGGCTGCTAACGCCCAGCAGGATAAAGGTAATCAGCGCGACGCCGGTCACCCCGTAGGTTTCAAAACCGTCGGCGCTGGGGCCTACGGAATCGCCCGCGTTATCCCCGGTGCAGTCCGCAATCACGCCGGGATTCCGCGCATCGTCTTCCTTAATTTTAAAAACAATTTTCATCAAGTCCGAGCCGATGTCGGCAATCTTGGTGAAAATGCCGCCGGCAATTCGCAGCGCCGCGGCTCCCAGGGACTCACCGATCGCAAAACCGATGAAGCAGGGCCCGGCGTAATCGCCAGGGATAAAAAGAAGGATAAACAGCATGATCAGCAACTCCACGCTGATCAGCATCATTCCAATGCTCATGCCCGCCTGCAGCGGCGTGTGATAGATGGGATAAGGCTTGCCGCGCAGGCTGGCAAACGCGGTGCGCGAATTGGCGAAAGTGTTTACGCGGATACCGAACCAGGCCACGCCGTAGCTGCCCGCAATGCCCACCAGGCTAAAGAGCAAAATGATGGCTACCCGCATTGCCTCGAACTTCAGCAGCACGCCGAAGTACAGGAAGATGACGATGGCGATAAAGACTTCGAGCAGCAGGATGAATTTGCCCTGAGTAACCAGATAGGTTTTGCAAGTTTCGTAAATCAGCTCGGAAATATCGCGCATCGAGCGATGCACGGGCAAGTTTTTCAGTTTGGTATATATGGCCAGTCCGAAGATTAACCCGAGAACGCAGAAGATCAAGCCGAACATCAAAATTTTGTGCCCGTCGATTCCCAGGAACGATACTTGCGACAGGTCCGGCAGCTTGAGGTTCGCTTCTCCTCCGGCCTCCGAAACTTCTTGCGCGCGCGCCGTAAGGGAAGTGCATAGCGAAAATGCCGCGAGGCCGGCGCCGATTCGCAGCGGCCTGCTGAACAACGAACAAAGATTTGTAAGCGCAGTGTGCATCAAAATTCCTCCGTCATTACCCATTGTTCAGGGGCGAGCCCTGTAAACCACTTCCGGCGCACAATTTCAGAACGTGCGCACCACCGAATCGGCGAAGCGCCACCGATTGAATCCGCATGCTGACTGAAATACCGAGGGTTAGCTTGTGCTGTTTAGCTCGGCCTATGTCCCTGGAACCCCTTCCAGGAAGGCCGAAAGGCTTTGCGCGGGCTGGCGACAAAGCGTTGATTTATAACATTTAGCAACGACGGCGGTCAAACGGCGAGGTCCCGTATACCGCCCTAGCGGATATAAGTTCAAAATAGTTTAGCCGCGATAGGCATCAAATGCGTTTACAGGTGGCGGATTTCAAAGCGAAGCGTGCATTGGCGATCGCTGCGCGGTACGAACAATCTCGGCAACTTTTTCCCTGGTCAATTGCGACGCATCAATGGTGATTTTTCTGCCGTCCACAGTAGCAATTTCAAGGCTTTCGGGAGTTTTGCGCTCTGTGTGAGAAACCAAACCTTTAACGATACGCCTGGAAGCGAAGGCCGCAACTGCCGTGAGTAAAGCGATAATGAAACTCAGTGGCGCCATTATAGACGCTCCTTAATTTCCGCCAATACGATAGAGATTAGAAATAGTATACAACCGATGGCGAATGACTCGTTGAATACTTTACCCGGTTCGCGCAAAGGTTTTAAGGTTAGATAGATACAGAGTATCCACGCTCCCAGAGCCGCAAAGAAACATACCCATACAAAGTCCGAAAACCTCTTGTCTCGTTTTATATAGGCACTCGCTCCCGCAGCTTTCAACTGCTCCAAAATAAAGGGGTCAATCGCCGGCTTCTTCAGTTCCGTTAGAGGCAGCAAGAATCTCAGTGCCGCGCCTGCGAGGGTGGGGCCCGCCAGACTATCCGACTGAACTGAAGCGATTTGCTTCAGTAAAAATTCCAGACCGTAGAGATACAAGGGCAGGGTATACACCAGAAGCTTCTTAAGCATTTACCCTCTCAGACAACAGGGGGTTTATCGAGAACATCAATATCACAGGTGGGCAACAGAAAAATCACAATTTACGTGGTGGACCGTCTACTCTTCCCTGCGAGCATTGTTTTTGCCACCTTCGAGGCAAGGACCCAAATTCGACGCCGTGCTTTTCGACTTGAAAAAAGATCCTCTTACAATTTTCGTTTAACGGTTCGCCGGTAAGTTATGTATCAGGTGGTTTCGGGGTGTTGTTGATTTCGAACTGCTACACTGCCAAATCTGGGAATCGCGAGACGCTTTTGCCCAGCGATGATAACATGCCAATCTAAATTCCGGCCTTAAGCTCGCTGGTCGACGCTGACGGGGATCATGAGTTCAAATTTGACTTCAACAACACCTGCGATAGGCACCGTTGCACCCCCACAGTCCGCGCAGCCAGTCTCGGTCCACAGCAGTTGGACCCGTGACCAGGTGGCGGGAATTTATCACACCGCGTTGCCAGAACTTCTGTATCGCGCGCAAACCGTGCACCGGCAATTCTTCGCTGCTGATCGGGTGCAAACCTGCCAGCTCATTTCCATTAAGACCGGTGGATGTCCCGAAGACTGCGCCTATTGCCCGCAGAGCGCCCATTACGACGCCCCCGTGGAGCGCCAGGGCTTGCTCGATCCGCAGCACGTCATTTCCGTCGCGCGCGAAGCCGCTGGCCGTGGCGTGACCCGTTTCTGCATGGGAGCCGCGTGGCGGCAAGCTCCCGAGGGTAAAGATTTCGACAACGTTCTGGAAATGGTGCGGGGAGTTTCCGCATTGGGTATGGAAGTATGTTGCACACTGGGAATGTTGACGGACGCTCAGGCCATCAAACTCAAGACTGCTGGACTGAGCGCTTATAACCACAATCTGGATACCTCTCCGGAGTTTTATGGCTCGATCATCACCACCCGGGTGTACGACGATCGCCTGCGAACTTTGGCTGCGGTACGCCGCGCGGGAATTACGGTGTGCTGCGGAGGAATTTTAGGCATGGGCGAGAGCGAGCAGGATCGCATCGGTTTGCTTCACCAACTCGCAACCCTGCAGCCGCACCCGGAAAGTGTGCCGATCAATATGCTGGTGCGCGTGGCAGGAACGCCTTTGGCCGGAAAACCGGCGCTCGATCCGCTGGAAATGGTGCGAGCCATCGCCACCGCGCGCGTCCTGATGCCGGCCTCGCGAGTGCGACTGGCCGCGGGCAGAAAACAATTGTCGCCCGAGGCGGTAACGCTGTGCTTTCTTGCCGGAGCAAACTCGATTTTTGTGGGTGAGAAATTGCTGACCACGCCGAATCCAGGCGCGGACGAAGATGAGCAACTGCTGCAAACTTTGGGAATGAAACCACTCGAATCGCATGCCATCTGAATTTCAAAACAAGCTGCACGCCGAACTGCGAAGCCATCTGCGGTCCTTGGAATCGCGAAGCCAGCGTCGAACACTGGGCGAGATCGCCGGGATTAATCTTTGCTCCAATGATTATCTGGGATTGGCGAATCATCCGGCGCTGCGGGAAGCTGTCGTGGAAGCGGTATGCGGCGCGGATCGACTCGGCGGCACGGGCTCGCGCCTGCTTTCCGGTCATGCGGCGATCTGGAGCGCGGTCGAAGAAGAGTTTGCCGACTTCGCAGGCTCGGAAGCGGCGCTGTATTTCGGCAGCGGTTACGCCGCAAACATTGGTTTGCTGACTTCCCTGGCTGGCAAGGAAGACATTATTTTTTCGGATGCGCTGAATCATGCCAGTATCATCGACGGAATTCGACTGTCAGGCGCGCGCAAGGTGATTTATGCCCATCGCGACTTGAACGCTCTGGAAGAAGCGTTAGCGGCGGAGCAACCTGGTTCTTATCGCAGGCTGATCGTCACCGAAAGCGTGTTCAGCATGGATGGAGACATCGCGCCTCTGGATCAGATCGTAGCTTTGGCAGAGCGTTACGGCGCGGGCGTTATCGTCGACGAAGCCCACGCTACCGCTGTGCACGGACCTGGCGGGCGCGGCCTGGCGGCTCAGGCCTTGGAAGCCGGCAGAATTGTAGCCGCGGTACACACTTGCGGAAAGGCCTTGGCCAGCGCCGGCGCATTTGTTTGTGGCAGCGCAGTATTGCGAGAACATCTGATCAACAATGCGCGCACTTTTATTTTCAGCACCGCGATGCCACCGTACATGGCCGCCCAGATCCGCACTGCGTTACGCTTGGCTATTGGAATGGAACGCGAACGCGAAGAATTAAATTCTCGAGCGGCCACCCTGGCTAATTCTTTACTGCGCGAGGGCTGGGAAACCATGAGCAGCAGCACTCAAATCGTTCCTGCCGTCGTCGGCGAAAACGGCGCGGCCGTTTCCGCGGCTCATTTCCTGCAGCACGAAGGCTTTGCCGTGCGGGCCATTCGGCCGCCTACCGTGCCGGAAGGCACCGCCCGATTGCGTTTTTCAGTGACCCACAAAATTGCGGTTAACGATTTGGACCGGCTGGCGACAACTCTGAGTGCGTGGCGTGCAACTCAGCAACTTTCTGTTCCCATGGCAGCCGCGGGAGTCGCATGAGGCATCATTTTTTTATTACCGGCACGGACACCGGCGTGGGCAAGACCACTCTGTCGGCATTATTGTGCGCGGCCCTGGACGCCGTTTATTGGAAGCCCATACAGACCGGTACGCTAGAAGGCTCCGACCGCGTGACCGTGATGCGCCTCGCGGGCATCGGCACCGATCGCACCCTGGATGAAATCTATAAATTTGTGCCGCCGGTTTCGCCGGACCTGGCCGCTCGTTGGGCTGGCGTGGAAATCGATTTTGCGCGCATTAATTTGCCGACCAGCCTCATCAACGACTGGCTGGTGGTGGAAGGCGCTGGCGGCGTTCTGGTGCCCATCAATTCCAAACAGTTCATGCTCGATATGATGGCCAAATTCAAGTTGCCGGTAATTCTTGCCGCTCGCAGCGGCGTCGGAACCATCAATCACACCCTACTGACGCTGGCGGCCTTGCATGCCGCGGAGCTTCCCGTTCACGGCGTGGTGTTGATCGGCGATCAAAATCGCGAAAATCGCGAAACCATCGAGCGCTTCGGCCACGTGCGCGTCATCGGAGAAATTCCGCGCCTGCCCAATCTGCATCGCACTTCGCTGATGCAAGTGTTCATGAACAATTTCGACCGCGCCGCCTTTTCTCAATAAATCCAAATGAGTTCGCCGCTGCGCATCTGGCACCCCTTCACCAACGCTGCGGTGGATGCCCCGCCTCTGACGTGGTAACGCGGGCCGAGGGCCTTTATCTATACACCAAAGATGGGCGACGCATTTTGGACGCGGTGTCATCGTGGTGGGTGAACCTGCACGGCCATGCGAATCCGCGCATCGCGGAAGCTATCGCGCAGCAGGCCCGCAAAATGGAGCACGTCATCATGGCCGGCTTTACTCACGAGGCTGCCGAAGAACTGGCAGCTCGGCTTCGCCAGCGGTTGCCCCACGGAAATGACCCACCTGTTTTTTTCCGACGACGGCTCCACGAGCGTGGAAGTTGCGTTAAAAATGGCCGTTCAACATTTCAGCAATCAGGGCCGCCCCCAAAAATCGGAAATTGTTGCGCTGGCCCACGGATATCACGGCGATACCGCCGGCGCCATGTCCATCAGTGACGATTCGCCCTTCACCAAACCTTTCCAGTCCATGCGTTATCCGGTCCACCGCGTGCATTCGGCATATTGCTATCGTTGTCCGGTGGGGCTGACTCGCGCGACTTGCCAAATCGACTGCGTTCTTCAACTTGAAACCCTGCTGGAGCAACATCACCAGCGCATCGCGGCGGTAATTGTCGAGCCCTTGCTGCAAGGAGCGGGCGGCATGATTGTTCACCCCGTCGAATTCTTGCAACAAGTCCGCTCGCTATGCACCCGCTACGATGTTTTGCTGATTGCCGACGAAGTGCTGACCGGGTTCGGACGCACCGGAAAAATGTTTGCCTGCGAAGTTGCCGGAATTGTTCCCGACATCATGTGTTTGTCGAAGGGCATCACTGGCGGCTTTCTAGCGATGGGGGCGACCGTGTGCAGCGATCGGGTTGAACAGCCCTTTCGCAGCAAGGACCGCTTGCACACTTTTTATCACGGGCACTCTTATACCGGGAACGCTCTGGCATGCGCCGCAGCCAATGCCAGCCTGCAAATTTTTGACGACGAGCCGGTGTTCGAACGCATCGCCATGATCGCCGCGGTGCACTCCGAGCGCCTGGAACAATTTCGCGCCCTGCCGAAAGTTGGAGATGTGCGCCAGGTCGGAACCATGGGGGCCATCGAGCTGCGCACCGAGGATGCCGGATACCTGTCCGGCATGCGCACCAAGCTCTATCGATATTTCATCGATCGCGGTGTGCTGTTGCGGCCCTTGGGCAACGTCGTTTACGTGCTGCCCCCTTACGTGATCACTCGCGAGGAACTGCATTTTGTTTACGATGTGATTCTTCAGGCCATCGAGACCTTACTCTAACTTCTTAAGCGCTCTGTTAAGCTCATAATCACTGCGAATATTTTGCGTATCGCCCGCGTTCTTGGCGGTTCTCTCGGAGGTTACGTGTTGGCTGTTGGTTTCAGCGCGTGGAAACAAAAAATTATCGCTTTTGCCGGAAGTTTGGGCGCTCCCGGACTCTTTCTGATTTCTTTTCTCGATTCCTCGGTACTAAGCTTCCCCATAATCAACGATCTCTTGCTGATCGAATTGTCGAGGCAGCGGCCCGCGCGCATGCCTCTGTACGCCCTGATGGCCACGGTCGGTTCGACCCTGGGATGCATATTGCTGTATTACATCGCGGAAAAAGGCGGCGAAGCTTTATTTCACAATAAGGCCGGCCGGCACGGCGGAGCCATCCGCCACTGGGTGGAGCGCAACGGATTCGGCGGGATGTTGGCCGCCGCGTTGTTGCCGCCTCCCACGCCATTCAAATTTTTCGTATTTGCCGCCGGAGTCTTCGAAATGCCGGTGATCAGCTTCGCTTCAGCCATCGGCGTGGCCCGGCTCGTTCGGTATTTTGGAGTTGGCTATTTAGCGGTGCGTTACGGCAACGATGCTCTGCCTTTTCTGGGCCGGCACAAGCTGAACGTCGCGATTGCGGCGGTGATTTTTGTGATTGTGAGCTACGGGCTTTCGCAAGCGATCTTGCGTGCCAAACATCCCTATGGCGATGCGCCGGCACCGGCGCCCGACACCAGTAAAAACGTGCAAGATCGTTCTTAACGAGGAGTTTCGGCGCCGGCCCACGTAACCGTCTCGGATAGCAACTTCCCAGCACGGTCGAAATCGATGGCCACCATCGGCTCACGATTCGATTCTCCCGCCGCGGTATACGTCAGATCGCGAATTTGAATCTCCACTCCGGCGTCCATCGTTTGCACCGTAGCTTTTGGAAATCGGGCAACTCGCAAAAACAGTTTGCCCGTCTGGCTGTTTTCCGCGGTTTGCAGCAGCGGACTCGGCTCCGGCTTGAATAAATTTACACCCGGATCGAGAGCCGCGCGCGGAGAACCGATACGCACTGCTACTTCATGCATGGCGCTTTCGGTATCCGCCAAACCGCTCCAGGTCACCATTGACGTTAATCCAGAGAGCGCGGCCACACGCCGGGGCGCTTCGCCGACGTACACACGATTCTGGAGTTGCGCGACGGCGTCCGCATGTAAGTCCGCGCGCAACCCGATGTACAGAGTCACCAATGCCAGCCCGATGATGGCTCCCGCAAACCCCGGTGGTCTGCGGTCTTTTGCTCCGATTTCGGAGCTCACCAGGCGAAAAAATTCCGGCAGCGCGATACAGGAGACGAGAAGCGCGATGATCCAGGGGTCCACACTGGGCAGCCAGTCGGCAGCAAATCGCGTCCTGCGCAGCGGCCATAGCAATTCCGTACCTTGCCATTGCAGCGCATCCATTCCCAAATGCAGCCATTGCGCCAGCAACACCGCAATGAAGATATTGCGGACCGGCAAGCGGCGTTGTAAATCATTAGAGATCGCCAAGCGATAAACCGCCGCCAGGACGCAGCCGATGATCAGGGAAGCGGCGAAGGAATGCAGGTAGGTGCGATGCCACGCCAGATAGCTTGCCGGGCCAAGCGATGCGCTGAGTCCGTCGCTGTCCGCAATTACACCCGCTGGAATCGTCCAGGCCCACAAGAGTTTTGGCGCCCGGGGCATAATCGCGCGGGACAATGCCAATGAAGCCAGCGCGTGGGTGCCAATATCCATCGTTCGATTCTATATTTCGCGGCGGCTAAGCGGACGCCCTCTTCGCGTCATCGCTGACCGGCGCAGTAGCAGACGCCCCTTCCGGCACCAAAATTTTCAACGCTCCCGGAACAATTCTAAATTCCACCGGCAGCCGTCCCAGCGGCTCGCCATCGACCTGGGCGTGTACCGGATTTTCGTCCAGCGGCTCGCAGACCACTGAAGCGGTCTTGGAGAAAAAAACTCCATCGGTGCCTCGCAGCTTGCCCATCCACAGCGACGGCAGATAACTCAAATAGCGAAATCCACTGCGGGTGCTGAGGGTCATGACCTCGAATTTGTCTTCATACAAATCGGCGAGTGTAGTGATTTTAAACGGCCCCCCATAATTTTTGGTGCGCCCGACAATGATCAGCGAGGAGTCCGCCGTTTCTCCGGCAATGACCACTCGAAAATGCGGAAACTTGTAACGAAAAACCTCGCGGGCCCCTTGCCACCAGTACGCCAGGATTCCCAAACGGGCTTTCAGTTCCAGGTCGATGGAGTACACGATCATTCCATCCGGCCCGGCGCCCGCCACACTTAGGAAATATTTTTGCTTCGCGGGCTGCTGCAGCGGGGTGGCTAATCCCAACGCGATTTCCACTACATCGCCGCGGGCCAATCTGCGCGCGGCGCTGGGAATATCCCAGGGAAGGGTCAACTCCTTGGCAAAAATATTCGCGGTGCCGGCGGGCAGCAGCGCCAGCGGAACCCGGTGGCCGTTCGTATGCCCAGCCAGCCCATTGACCACTTCATTTAATGTGCCGTCACCGCCGCAGGCGATAACCAGTTCGCGGCGATCGGCGGTCGCTTGCCGCGCGATTTCCGTGGCGTCGCCGGGGCCTTTAGTCTCCGCTAATTCCGCCTCAATGCCGCTGGCGGAGAAAATTTTGCGTGCTTCGTCGAGCAGAGCGGCGGCGTTGCGCGCCCCCGTGTCCCGCGTTAGGATTGTGAATTAAAAGTGCATTCCGAAGGCCGGTAGTCATTCGCTGGTGTGGCCCGTGTGGGTCCCTATTCATTCTATATAATGTGAGAAGCTATCGTAGCATTTCTTCCGCAGCAGATTTCACGCGAGGAATTTATGGCCCGGGCTGGCGCCGCCGTAAAGAACGAAATCGAGGACCTGCGCGACAAGCTGCGCCACCACGAATATCGCTACTACGTAGCCGACGATCCGGAAATTTCCGATGCCGCCTACGACCGCTTGATGGACAAGCTGAAAACTCTGGAAGCAGCTCATCCGCATTTAGTCACCCCGGATTCGCCCACCGTTCGCGTCGGTGGCGCTCCTCGAGCGGGTTTCCAGACGATGCAGCACGCCCGGCCGATGTTGAGCCTGGATAACGCCTTTTCGTACGAGGCGCTCGGGGAATTTGACCGTCGTGCGCGTGAAAGCAGCGGCCAGGAAAAAATTGAATACGTCGCGGAGCACAAATTCGACGGGCTAAGCATCTCGCTGCATTATGAAGGCGGCGCGCTGGTCCGCGGCGTAACCCGCGGCGACGGCCGAACCGGCGAAGATGTCACGCCCAATGTCAAAACCATCCGGTCCGTGCCGTTGCGCCTCGATCCGGCGGCGTTAAAGAAATCCAAGCTGCCGGCAAATTTCGAAGTGCGCGGAGAAATTGTGATGCCCCGCAAAGCCTTCGCGGAATTCAATCGCCAGCAGGAACTTTCTGGCGGTAAAATTTTTGCCAACCCGCGAAACGCCGCTGCCGGTGGCGTGCGCGTGCTCGATGCTTCGATTACCGCGGCGCGGCGTTTGGAGTTTTTTTCCTATTATCTGCTCGTCGATGGCCGCTCGCCGTTCACGAAGCTTTCTCGAATCCTTGCAGGTATTGAAGGATTTGCGATTTTCGCGCTTCCGCGGACTGGAAACTTTGCGATGGCATCGCTGAGGTTCTTTCCTACTGCGACAGCTGGGAAGCCAAGCGCGAAAAGCTGCCCTACGAAATTGACGGCGTGGTGGTGAAGGTCAATTCCATCCCGATACAGAACGAATTGGGTTACACCGCCAAGGCTCCTCGGTGGGCCATCGCTTACAAATATCCGGCGCGTCAGGAAACCACGGTGGTCAAAGACATTTTGGTGAACGTCGGTCGCACCGGAACGCTTACTCCCGTCGCCATGCTCGAGCCAGTGCAGGTCGGCGGCGTGACGGTCAGTCGCTCCACCCTGCACAACATGGATGAAGTCGATCGCCTGGGCGTGCAGATTGGCGACACCGTGCTGGTGGAGCGCGCCGGCGAAGTCATCCCGCACATTCTCAAAGTCGTGAAGGAAGGCCCGGATCGCCGCCCCTTCCGCATGCCCGAACAGTGCCCCGAATGCGGCAGCGCAATCCATAAAGCTCCCGACACCGTGGCGTATCGCTGCGTCAATGCCGCTTGCCCGGCGAAGAGAAGGGAATCGCTGCTGCACTTTGCCGGGCGCCACGCCATGAATATCGACGGCTTGGGAGAAAAAATCGTCGATCAGCTTATCGAGAAAGGTTTGGTCGGCGACGTAGCCGATTTGTATTCGTTGAAGCTCGACAGCCTCATTGCCTTGGAACGCTTCGCCGAAAAGTCCGCGCAAAATTTGCTGGACGAAATCGCAGCCAGTAAGAAAAACAGCTTGGCCCGTTTAATTTACGCGCTCGGTATCAGCTTTGTCGGCGAACGCACCGGCGAACTGCTGGCCAGCCATTTTTCTTCCGTGGAAGAATTGGCTGCCGCCACCCAGGAACAATTGGAAGAGGTGAGTGAAGTCGGCCCCAAGGTCGCCGCCGCCATCACCGAATTTTTCTCCGAGCCCGCCAATCGCCGGCTTATCGCCAAGCTGCACAAGGCTGGCGTGCATCCCACCACGGAAAAGCGCGAAGTAAAAAGCGATAAATTTGCCGGCAAATCCTTCGTGTTTACCGGAAGCCTCGCCAACCGCAGCCGCGAAGAAGCCGCCGAAATCGTCAAGCAGCACGGAGGCGCCATTTCCGGCTCGGTCAGCAAAAAAACCAGCTACGTGGTGGTAGGCGCCGATCCCGGCTCCAAGCACGACAAAGCCAAATCCCTCGGCGTGCCGGTCCTCACAGAAAAAGAATTCGAAAAGCTGTTTACAGAGCTGAGTTAATTGAGCTACATGGCGGTAGCTGTTTTTTTATGATGGAAAGAAAATCTTTGAAAGATCTAAGGGACAAGAGCAAAGCCCCTATTTCGTCTAAGTTATCTCTAATCCAGAATTCATATAATTTTTTAAATCAATCACTCGTGCACTATCGTAAATCGGGCCGGAATATCCACGAATGGCCCTTTGCCTTGCTGCACATCACTCAGTCCATCGAACTCATGTTGAAACACGTATTGAAGACGGTACACCCGATATTGATTTTTGAAGATATTGACCATCCAAGGAATACGGTTTCACTGGAGCGCTCTCTGATTCGTCTGGAGACGGTGGGGATTACGGTTAGCGAGAAGGAAAAGGCAAACATTCGACGGGCAACGTATTATAGAAATCAGGTCGTCCATTACGAATTCGACTTGAATAAATATGAGTGTAAGAAAATCTACGCACAACTGTTTGAATTTGCACATTTCTTTCACGTAACTCACTTCGATAAAGAAATTCATGCCCACATACAAAAAGCCCACTGGGCTGCGGAAGCGCGAATAATGAGATATTTTCAGCAGAATTTCGTTAGCTGTAACGGAGTGGAAATGTTTAAGGATACTCCGGCAGAACTGATTGAAGCTCAACGACAACCATTTGTTACTTTCGGCGCTACTCAATACTCTCGGCTACGGTACGGTGATGAGGGAGGGTGGTGGAGCGATTTACTGAATTATGCAGACACCCATGTCACGACTGCGGAACTGTGAAGGGTCAATACCACGTCGAAGGATGCGACGTGGAAAGATGCCCAAAATGTCATAATCAACTGTTGGGCTGCGAATGTTGGTCTTAAGTCTTAGTTCACTGAAAATTATGTCGAGTTATACTGAAAGTCAGCGGGCGGGCCGGGTAATCGCTGGCTGCTGCGTTGCAAAACGCAGTGGCGGGAGGAAAGTCCGGACACCGTCCTGAGGCGTGGCAAATGTTTTGTTTGCCAGAACTCTTGACAGGGCAACGCGCCTGGTAACGCCAGGGGGCTTCGCTCCAAAGACGAAGCCACGGATAGTGCCACAGAAAATCAAACCGCCTGCCCAGCGCAGCACGGTGGCATCGCGCAGGAAAACCTGCGAGACGTCTCGCAATGCTCGCTGGGCCGGTAAGGGTGAAAAGGTGGGGTAAGAGCCCACCGCTTCGTCAGCAATGACGAGGGCATGGAAAACCCCGCGTGGTGCAAGGCCAAATAGGAGGGGAGAGCTGGCCCGGCTCATTGAGCGCCGTCCGTGCAAATGGACGCGCTCCATTCGACGTTGGCGCAAGCCGGCCTGGATTGAAAACCCTCGGGTAGGCTGCTGGAGTCCCGGTGCGAACCGGGACCTAGAGGAATGGTTACCGCGGTTTGCAGTGCGCCATGCGCGCTGCAACGCCGCACAGAATCCGGCTTACAGGCCCGTCCGCTATTTTCATGGTAAATAGACTCAGAAACTCTTCGCGTCTCCGTCGACGTGATCGTCCAGAACTCAATCACACACGCCGGTTGCGCCAGGTCAACACCACCAATGCCAGAAGGGCCAGCATAGAAATATAGGCAAACCAGTCGCCCAGCTTGGAGTAGATCGTTCTCGTTCCGCTCGTTGGAACTTGCGAGACGAGTGTCAGCTCTGTGGCTTGGTATTCGTCCATCGATGCCAACCGGCGACCCTGGTAGTCGTACGCTGCTGACAAACCCCCATTGCTTTGCCGAACCAAATTAAATCCCTGTTCGATCGCTCGAAAACTGGCAATTTCGGTATGTCGCGGATCGATGGCTTTCCAATCGCCGGCCGGGCTTAATACCATGTCGGCTCGCCCGGTTCCCGCTTGCGCCATCAATTTTGGAAAATCCGTGTCGTAACAAATCGCCGCCGCCATCTTGCCAAATTCTGTATCGCTCTGACGCAATCTCCCATCGGACTTCACCGACACCGAAAGCTCCGGTCCGGGAGTGGGTCTGGCCTTCAAATATTCCCAAGCGATCCTTCCGGACGGTTCGATAAGCACAAATTTATTTTCCAGCGGATGCGGCGTGCCCGGAGTCCAGGTGCCTAACGCCAGGCCCAGGTAAACGTGATCCCGTGCCGCCTGCCCGCTTGCACGCGCCAGCAACGCGGGCTCATCCTGCTTGAGGAGGTAAGTCGCCGTTTCTGACCAGAAGATTATTTTTGCCCCCGCATTTGCTTCCCGCTCGGTCCGCCGTAGAAGTTCATCCTGATCCTTGCTCGTGGCCGTGCGAAAAGCGGAGATCTGCTCCTCGTTCGCGGTTCCGCCGGTTACCGCATTGACCACGCTATCGGGAAGTCTTGGGCCTTGCTTTCCGGGAGAGAGCGAGGCGACCCGCACCGTGGTCGAGTTCGGTGGGAAGAGCGCAAGCCGTGCTCCTCCCGCGAGAACCACCACGATATAAACTCCGGCAAGGAGTGCCAGCGGATAAAATCGGCGCGGGCGATCCGCGTCTTGCTGCAATCCAACGTTGACCGTCGAAGCAAACCATCCAATCAGGAACGTGATGCCCCATAACCCCGTCACCGACAGGAGTTGGAGCAACGGCAAATTGTTGCTTTGCGTGTAAGGGATCGAGCCCCAACTGCCCACCGGACCGTGCGAGTAGATGAATTGGGCCGTGACCAATGTGCAGGGAAAAACCAAGGTGCTCCATAACCCTTTGAGGCGCGGCGCCATCACGCGATCTGCGATGTATGGCAGCAGGGCGGAGAAATTGGAAATGACCAAAAAAATGTAATAGAAAACCCCGGGAATCGGGATCATGCCGCGCAGCGCGATGCCCCGCGTAAGAATCAGCGCTACATAGGCGATCGCCAGTCCCCGCGCCGCTGGTTGCGTGCGCACGAATCGCAGCAGCAAAGCTGGAGCCAGCCAGGCAGCCAGCGCGATGGTGTCTCGTCCGTCGGCAAAAAACAGCATCCCCACCGCGCCAATCAGCCATAGCCACGAACTCGCGCCGGTTGCGCCGCCCTTGCTCGGGTTCTTCGAAGCTACTGAATCTGCCAATGCCCTGGACATGATTTTCTCCGGTGCGGCGATTATTTCGGCGAATCCATCAAGCCCTGGATGGCGCTGTCCACCACCTGCGCAATGAGCTTGCGTTTGGCGACCCACGGGAACAGCGGTTTCTGGATGAGCAGGGAAGTGATTCCGTGCGCGGCGGCCCACAGGGACTGCGCCATCAATTCCGCATCGCCCCTCCGAAAAATTCGAGCCGCTATGCAACCCTCAACCCTGTGCCGCAAACCGACGTAGGTTTTCTGCGATTTAGGCCGGGGCTTTGGATCCGGCTGTTGCAGCAAAAAAGCGAAGCTGTAGTGCTCCGGCTGTTGCAACCCGAACTCGATATAGGCCAGCATGCCGCGGCGTAATCGCTGCACCGGATCTTCGCCGCGCACTTCCTTCACTCCTTCGGAGGCGTTCAGTAAAGCAGCGAAACTCTCCTCCGCCAGGCACTCGAAAATTTCTTTCTTGCTCTGAAAGTGTTTATAGGTCGCGCCCGGGGAGTACCCAATAGCCTGCGCCAGCGCCCGCATGGAAAAGCTCTCATAGCCGCCGCGTACAAAAATGCCCCTGGCGGCTTGCAGGATGTGCGCTCGAGCCTGCTCTTTGTAGTGCGTCCGAAGAGTGCTTGATTTTATCGTTCTCAAGTAAACATAGTTTACCAAAGTGAACGAAGTTTACCAAGCAAATTTTTCACATTCCCACTGGCACTCAAAACGCCTCGGCGCTAACTGTGGGATTGCCAACGCCATGATCTCGGCTTGCACGGATTCGTGGACCGGGCCACTTCGTGTAACCTTGGAGAGCGCATGTGTCCGTAAGACCGCCACAGCCAATCAAACCCTGAGCATGCCCACGACCCACCTGATCCCCAGCTCTCTTCGCGCCATGAATGCCGACGGTTGGCTGCTGTTCCTCACCCGCTTTGTGCGGCTGTTCGCGTACGGTTCGCTCTCCGTCATTCTGGTTTTCTATCTGGTCAGCCTCGGTCTCACCGAAGTGCAGACTGGGCTGATTTTCAGCCTGACGCTGGCTGGCGACATTGTGGTGTCGCTGTATCTCACCACCCGCGCCGACCGCATCGGCCGGCGTCGCATGCTGATCGTCGGCGCCGTGCTGATGGCCGCTGCCGGTGTGGCTTTTGCATCCACCAAAAATCTGCTCTTCCTGATCATCGCCGGCACCATCGGCGTCATCAGTCCCAGCGGCAACGAGGTCGGCCCGTTCCTATCCATTGAACAAGCTTCGCTGTCGCACATTGTGCCCGCAACTTCGCGCACCGAGGTTTTCGCCTGGTACACCCTGACGGGATCGCTGGCGACCGCTCTCGGCGCGCTTGCCGGCGGAACCCTCGCGCAAAGTCTGCAGCGCGACGCCGTCACCACCGTGAACAGCTATCGCGTCGTAGTCATCTTCTATGCTGCCATCGGACTGTTACTTGCTCTTCTTTTCATGCGGCTCTCCACCCGCGTGGAGGTTGCGGCGCCCACCGAACAATCAGGTGAGCGCCCGAAGGGCCACTTCCTGGGCGTTCCCAAATCCCGGAGCGTGATCTTTAAACTTTCCAGCCTGTTTGCTTTGGATTCTTTTGCAGGCGGCTTCGTGGTACAAAGCTTCGCGGCTTACTGGTTTTACCTGCGCTTCGGGGTCAAGCCTATTACTTTGGGCGCCATTTTTTTCTGGGCCAACGTGTTTGCCGGGATTTCCGCGCTACTCGCCTCCAGGCTGGCCGCCCGCATCGGCCTGGTTCGCACCATGGTGTTCACCCATCTGCCGTCGAACATCCTGTTGATACTTGTTCCCCTGATGCCCAGCCTGCCGTTGGCCATCGCCGCTCTGTTGGCGCGGTTCAGCATCAGCCAGATGGATGTTCCCGCCAGGCAGTCTTACACCATGGCGGTAGTTCCTCCCGAAGAGCGCTCCGCCGCCGGCGGCATCACTGGAGTAGCCAGAACCACTGGCGCCGCGATTAGTCCGCTTCTAGCGGGATTTCTTTACGGCAAACCATCCTTGATCAGCGTGCCCTTTTTCCTGGCGGGTACGCTGAAAATTATTTACGACATACTCCTGTATTTTTCTTTCCGCAGCGTCCGTCCCCCCGAAGAAAATTAGCTGGAAGCGATTGTTAGCTATCACACCAAACACACTTCGCGCAATACAGTCTCGCGTGAACGAACTAATCGCCGCTTTTCTCAAGTCAGGTCCAGAGAGACCACGCCACCCAAAATAGTCCGTGATGTCCAACAGTGAAACAGCGCTTATAGAATCTTGCAAGTTGGCCGCTGAAAATGCACTACTTAGTCAGTCAGACCTACCTGTACGTAGGTTCTATTACCTCCTTGTGCAAGTACTATCAGGAATTAACCACGTTTCCTTTTCCTCCCCGGCTAAGGTTTGAAAGTCCGATGGTAGCAGCGAAGGTTCTCCGCAAGAGAGCCCCACGCTGACTTGGGGCCTCGGGATTCACCCGTTTTCTCCGCAGGCGATTGTTTCCATCCAGGACTCTTTTTGAAGCCACCAGCTTAGGAGAATTGATCTCTATGAACTCCCTCTCGCCTCGCTTTTATCTTGCGTGCCTGGCAACCGTCGCATTCCTCGCCGGCGCTTGCAGCGGCGTGCACACTCCCGTAGGAGGAGGTGGCGGCGGCACTACTGGTCCTTACTCTGTCAGTGGCTCGGTTACCGGTCTCACTGGAACCGGCTTGGTCCTGCAGGACAACGGCGGCGACAACTTAACCATGAACAGGGCTGGCACATTTACTTTTGCCACCGCTGTGGCGAGCGGCGGTCCTTTCGCGGTGACCGTTTTGACTCAGCCCACCAACCCTGCTCAGAACTGCGTAGTCACTGGCGGCAGTGGCACGGCCTCCGCCCCGGTAACGGGTGTTACGGTGGCTTGCTCCGCGATAGTCAGTGCCACCGTTGGCGTCAACGTGACTGGACTGACTGGCTCGGGTCTGGTTCTTCAAGATAACGGAGGCGACAGCCTCACGGTGACTGGCAACGGTGCGTCCGCTTTTAAGACTCCCGTCACCGGCGCTTACGCGGTTACCGTCCTCACCCAGCCCACTTCTCCTGCTCAGATTTGCACGGTGGCCAGTCCCTCGGGCACCGCCACCGGCGACGTCACTCTTAACGTCAGCTGCGTCCTTAGCTACACCATCGGCGGCACAGTTACCGGGGTGGTTGGCACGGGCTTGAAGCTGCAAAATACCGGTGGTGAACAGTTGCCGATTACCGCAAACGGGGCATTTACCTTCGTCAATCAGGTTCCCACGGGCACTCCCTACACCATAACGATTTCTGCCCAGCCGACCGGGCCCACCCAGACTTGCGTGATCACTAACGGCACCGCCAGCGGTACGGCAACAAGCAACATCACTAGCGTCGCAGTCACCTGCTCGGCCGTTACCTACAGTGTTGGCGGCACCGTTCTTGGACTAGCCGGTAAGCACACAATGCCTGGGACCAACGCCCCTCTAACAGACAACAGTTTTCAGTTACAGGATAATGGTGGCGATAATCTCACCGTTACGCAAAACGGAACCTTCACCTTTGGGACACCGGTAGCCTTAAACGGACACTTCGCTGCCACCGTGTTCACCCCACCATCGACCCAGAACAAACCTTGCTGGGTTTTTCAGTACACTGGCGTGGTTACCGCCAATGTCACCGATATTCAAGTCGATTGCGGCCATGATGATTGGACTTTTATCGACGGTACCAAGACGGCCGGCACCATCCCAGCTCCTCAATACGGGCTTTACACCGCTCCCGGCGCCACAACGCCGAACCCCTACACCAATACTCCCGGCGCGCGCGATTCCGGTGCTGGGTGGACAGACCCGGCTGGCAATCTCTGGCTGTTTGGTGGTCTCGGTTGGGAGCTACAAGGCAATCCGTCGCCTGATACGCTCTTCGCTAATTTGAACGATCTCTGGGAGTGCCCCATACCAACCGGCTCCGATTATTGTCAGTGGAAATTAGTGAGTGATTCGACGCTTGCGGAATTCGAGGATATTCCTGGCACGTATGGCGTTAAGGGTGTTGCTGCAGCCAATAACACCCCCGGAGGACGCTGGGGCTCCGCTACTTGGAGCGACGGCGCAGGAAATCTTTATCTCTTCGGTGGCGAAGGCATCGATGCCTTCAGCGGCGAAGGGCTCTTGAACGACCTCTGGAAATACAACATCAGTAGCGGAAAGTGGACTTGGGTTAGTGGTTCCAACTCTGTCGATCAACAGGGCGTTTACTCCGGTGCTGTCTTCCCTGGCGCTCGATGGGAGCCCGTCTATTGGACCGACGCCTCAGGAAACTTCTGGCTCTTCGGAGGAGAAGGCTACGATGCCAGCGGAAATCTTGGATTCCTGAATGATCTCTGGAAGTATAGTGCTGGCGTCTGGACTTTCGTAGGCGGCGGTACAGCGATCAACCAGAACGGCGTGTACGGGACTCAAGGAACCCCCGCAATTGCCAACATACCCGGTGGACGGCAGACGGCCGTTGGCTGGGCCGACGCATCTGGACATCTCTGGTTATTCGGCGGCGAAGGCGAAGATTCCGCGGGAACGCTGAACGGCATATTGAATGACCTCTGGGAGTACGACATCGTCTCGAATAAATGGACCTTTGTCGCCGGCTCTAAATTGGCCAATCAAACCGGAACATACGGCCCCCAGCCGCAAATTGGGGCTGTAAATACCACCAGTGCGGCGGGTACTGCCGGTCTCACTGGACCTAATCCTGCCACCTTCCCTGGTTCTCGCTGGGGTGCAACGGCTTGGACTGACTTCGCCGGCAACTTCTGGCTCTTCGGCGGTTGGGGTCAAGACTCCACAGGCACCAACGGAAACGGATTTTTGAATGACTTGTGGGTCTACACCCCGAATACCAATCCCTTACTTCCTGGCACCTGGAACTGGGTTAAGGGCTCCAACACCGGCAACGCCAATGGTAACTATGGCGACCTGGTGCGGCCGTATAAGCCTTACGTAGCTTGGACTCCGGGCGGACGGCGCGGCACAACTCACTGGGTGGACGCAACCGGCGAACTTTGGATGTTCGGCGGACAAGGCTACGACGCGACCAGTACCACCGGCAATGGCTATCTCAACGATCTGTGGCGTTATCTGCCGTACCCATAGACCATCTCAATCAACCGCAGTCTGGATGAATAAGGGTGCTGGTCTTCACAGACCAGTACCCCTTTTTTTTTGTAACGGCGTCTTTTATAGAATTGACCGCCTAGGTGGGTGGCGTGAACGTGAAGAACTCCCACATCTTGGGCGCTGCTGCCGCTGGCGCCGGTACCGTCGTGATCCCCAAGCCTTCCAGCATCAGCCGCACCACGCTTTGGTGTTGGTAGAACGTCGTGGACTTATAGGCCGGCTTTGAGAATGGGCTGATCAGTATCGCGGCCACCCGGCCTCCGCCGTTGCTGTTGTCGCTGCCCGACTCATCGAACAAAATAATCAGCAAGCCATCCTTTTGAAACGTCGCACTCGAAATCAACGGATCGATATTCGTTTTCAGCCAATTGTCCGCCACCGCCAGCCCGCAATCGTGCGCGTCATTGCAGCCGTTGGGCGTGATAAAAGAATAATTCGGCAGAACATCGCCGCTCAAATCGCTCGCAAATTGCGTGAAAGGCACCACATTTTGCCGCTGCGTCGCGCTGTTTTGCACGTCGGTCAAATACGGCATGGGCACATGCCTGGTGTAAAATTGCCCGCCGTCCGGTCCCGTGGCATTTCCGCCGATGTATCCCGCGGATGGAATCGATTCGGCGTAAGCCTTCCAGGTCTTTCCCCCAGCCACCAGTTCCCGCACCACGTTGTCCACCGAAACCGGAAAACTCAGCGGCGTCTGCGAGTCGTCATTCGTCAGAGTCTGACCGGTCACTAGCGAAAGATAATTTCCGATCGACGGATGCGTATTCGCAAAATACTGCGTTGCCAGGCCGTATTGATTGGCCAGGCCATTTAAATAAGGAGCCGCCGAGTTCCCGATGACATCCGCATAATTCGTATTTTCTTCCATGACGATTACCACGTGTGCGAAGGGCGCCCCCGGAGGTGTCGCAGTGCTGATGGCCAAATTCAGCGTAGCCGAGGCCGTAAGCCCCGCGCTGTCCGAAACTCCGATAGCCAGCGCGGCGTTTCCGCTGACCGTTGGCGTGCCGGTGATGAGCCCTGCAGCCGAAAGGCTCAATCCGCCAGGAAGTTGGCCGTTGGGCACAGACCAGGTATACGGCGCAGTGCCTCCCGTTGCCTGTAGCGTCGCGCTATACGCCGTGCCTACCTGACCGCCGGGCAGGGAAGTCGTGGAAATCTGCAGGTGGAGGTTATTAACGGTGAAAGTGATGGACGAGCTGGTCGCGGTTTGTCCAGTAGCATTGCGAGCGATGCCCGCAACGGTGTGATTTCCGTTCGCAAGGGTGGTGGTGTTAAGCGAATAACTGAAAGGCGCCGCGCTCACCGGAGCACCCGCATTTTTACCGTCAACCAGGAATTGCACTGCGGCGGTGTTGGCGGAAACCGCAGTCAGCACCGTGACCTGTCCGGAAACCGTCGCGCCTGAGGCTGGCGACGTAATGGAAATGGTTGGCGGCGTCGGCGGAGTCGTATTGCTGACCGTCACGGAAACCACCGCGCTGGTTGCCGTTTGCCCCGCCGCATTGCTGGCAACAGCGCTCAGCGTATGCGACCCGTTCGAAAGCTTCGTTGTATTCAGTGCATAACTGAAAGGGCCGCATTAATAGCAGCGCCCGCATTGTTACCGTCAACCAGGAATTGCACCGTCGTGGTGTTCGCGGACGCCGCAGTCAACACCGTAATCTGTCCAGAAACCGTCGCGCCTGAAGCCGGAGACGTAATAGAAATGGTTGGCGGCGTTGGCGGAGTCGTGTTGCTGACCGTCACGGAAACCACCGCGCTGGTTGCCGTTTGCCCCGCCGCATTGCTGGCGACGGCGCTCAGCGCATGCGATCCGTTCGAAAGCTTCGTGGTATTCAGCGAATAACTGAAGGGTGCCGTGCTCACCGGAGCACCCGCACTCTTACCGTCAACCAGGAATTGCACCGTCGTGGTGTTGGCTGAAACCGTAGTCAGCACCGTGATCTGTCCGGAAACCGTCGCGCCCGAGGCTGGCGACGTAATCGAAATGCTTGGCGGCGTGGGCGGAGTCGTGTTGCTGACCGTCACGGAAACCACCGCGCTGGTTGCCGTTTGCCCCGCCGCATTGCCGGCGACGGCGCTGAGCATATGCGATCCGTTAGAAAGTTTCGTGGTATTCAGCGAGTAGCTGAAAGGCGCCGCATTCATCGCGGCCCCCGCGTTACTGCCGTCGACCATGAACTGCACCGCCGTGGTGTTCGCGGAAACCGCAGTCAGCACCGTGACCTGCCCAGAAACCGTCGCGCCCGGCGTTGGCGATGCAATGGATATGCTTGGCGGCGTCGGCGGAGCAGTATTACTCACTGTCACGGAAACCACCGCGCTGGTGGCAGTTTGTCCCGCCGCGTTGCTCGCAACAGCGCTCAGGGTGTGCGAGCCGTCGGGCAAGGTGGTGGTATCCAGCGAAAACCGGAATGGCGCTTGCCCAACCGGAGATCCCGAGTTTTTCCCGTCCACCTGAAACTGGGTGCTAGCCGTGCCGCCTGAAACGCTCGCTAAAACGCTGATAGTTCCGCTGACCGTCGCTCCCGGCGCCGGCGACGTCAATGAAATTGCTAGCGGCGTACTTTGGGCACTGGACGCTTTGTCTACCGTGGCGCAACCCGCGCCCAGCAGCGCCATCAGCAGAAGTATCAGGACGGTAAGGCTGATGAAACCTCCGCCGCCCTTCCGCACCAGCGAATTTTTGATTGCCGTCATTTAACCTGTAGGCATCCGTGTGGCCGCAGCTCGGCCCGACGCGCGCTGTGCTGCGGAACGTACACTGGCTTCCGGCAAGGCCCGTTTGTGCGAACTATCGGGTTACACCAAAGGCCCGTTATTGACACTCGATCCGGGCCATTTACAACGTTCCTGGAAATACGCACCATTGGGGACGAAAAAAACAGCGGTCAGGCGGGGGGACGTCACTACTTTATATCAGAATCGCGCGATTCCCAACCATGGCGCCTTCCCAGCCTTTAGGGAGTGGCTTGGTTCCTATCCGAGTGCGCGCTCCCGAACCCGATTTCAAGTGGAGTATCTTTGGGGAACACCACTTCGCGACCTCGCGACAGGAAATTTGTGTACACCGAGGCCGAGGCACCGTAAACCCCGAAGGCCATCGACACCCCGGACGATTTTGCCGCCAGGCTTATCAACGCCCCGGTGATTCGAAAGCCGGAGCCTCCCGCCGCCGTTCGAACGCCGGGATCGCCAGCGTTGTCCACCGTGCCATGCTCAGCGTCCGGATGCGAAGCGGCCGCCGCCAGCAAAATTGCCGCCCCGGTCGAAAGGTAGCGGGTTTTGCTGTCGGTGGTATGCGCGCCGCCCTCCTCGTCGAGGGTCATATGATCGCGGCGATCCACTTCTACTCCTTCGAGATTGCCCGTCACTCGCACATTATTTCGGTGAGCCAACTCCGGCCGCAAGAGCTCCGGAGAATTTGCTGCACCTGCGTTCTGAGAAGCACGGCCTTGTGCGGCCGCCTTTTGCCGGGCCGTTTCGTCTGCTGCCCGCTGGGCTTCCTCGGGAATTTCAATGCGCTCGAAAATCAACCGCAATTCGCCATTGCGGTGAAATTTCTGCGCTGCTTTGGACTGCACGACTTCGCCGACGATGCGGCTGTTGGCCGGCAAAATTAACTTGTGTGCGGCCGAGTACAGCGGTTCCGTCAGCACCGCATCCACGCGATTGCCCCGCGTCGCGGTAGCCGAACTCACCTCCGCCACCAGTCGCGCTTTCACCGTTGTGTCGGGTGCCATGGCGCTGGCCAGCGCCGACAAGTCTGTCGAGCTGCGCTCCATTTGCCCAAACGCAATGGCGCGCCCAAGATCGGCGTTAAACCTTGTGCCCGGCTCGATATACTGCCGCCGGTATGGCAGTTGCGCCACCATCGCGCGCTTCAGTCGCTGTATCCGTCCAGGCGCCGAAACCTGCTCCCACGATTTGTGTAACTGATTTTTGCCTTCCTGAATTTTGTCGGCCACTTCGCTCTTCGCGCGACCAACTGCCCCGCCGCCACTTTTTTGATTTGCATTCGTTCTGCTTACCAGGTGCACCACGTCGGCAGTGCCTGGAGAGACGGTGGTCTCGATCGCCAAACGGCGACCGTCTGGCAGAATCACGGTGTCAAACGTAACTTCGTAGGGATGCACCGGGGATAAGTCGCCGTTGGTGTACGCCAGCGCGCGCTTTACTTTTGGCACCGCGTTTACCTTGGTAACCCGGCCGGTCGCCACGCTTCCCGCGGGGATCACTGGCTGATCGAAAGCATAAATCGTTTCAACCACCGTTCCGTGTACCGCTTCGCCCGGGTGGGAAACGCGGGTGCGTTGGTCCAGAGCAATGCGCAAAGCCGAGCCTTCCGGCACAATCAAGTCGACTTTTGCCGCGCCCGCTGCAATGGCGGGTTTTTCTTCGCTGACGCCCGCTGATTCTGACGCGTTTAATGGGCCGCGTTCACTACCAGGAATGCATGTCGACACCGGTGCGTCGGCGGCCGGAGCCTCTGGACACCCGCCCCGGTAGATTATTTCAGTGGGAGAGACCGCGGATTCATTAGCACCCCGTTGCGCGGACGCCGCCGGGGCTAACAAAGACAGCGGCAAAATAAAATAAAGTGCGCGATCGCGCCGGACCATTGGCCTATCCTCGGGGCATCCTCAGGGGGGAGAAAATGCTTGGTAGTTTTGTTATATAACTCGCTCAACCACAAGAGCACCTTAACCCGCGCAAAGCGCTTTGTCTACGGTTGACAAAGCCGCTGAACAAGCCGCCTAACAGGCCGAGAAAGATTTTCCCAGTAATGCATCAGGGCCCGGCACCGCCAAACCCTTACTTCTCCGTTTTCTTGGCGGCCTTCTGCGATTTTTGATGCGCGTCCGTGGAGGCTTCGTGGGCTTTGAACGCGAACTCCATGGCCTGCTTGGAATGTTCGTGCCCGGTGAGATGATCTTCTTTTCCGTGGTGCACGGCGGCGGCGCGGTGGGCGTGCGCGGCTTGTTCGTGGAATTCCGCTGCTCGTTGATGCGAGTCGTTAGGCATAATGTCTTTTTACCACAGGCTCAATCCGGAGAGACGTACTCTTTTGGACGTACTTCGGACGATAGTGCAAGTGCGCCCTCACGGGAATATAAAACCCGGAAGATCAAGACATCGGCCAGACCAAAGCTCATGCGTAGGTTTTCTGACACACCAACTTTCAATATGATCCTACTAATCATCGGCATCGAAGGCTCTGGAAAAACCACCATCGGCATGCTTCTCGCCGCCCGTCTCCATTACCAATTCAAGGACGCCGACGAATTCCACTCCGCCGCCAACAAAGAAAAAATGAGACAAGGCATCCCGCTCACCGATGCGGATCGCCGCCCCTGGCTCGCCGCGATCCGCGACCAGATCGGCAGTTGGATCGCTGCGCAAGAAAAACGCCGTCATCACTTGCTCCGCGCTCAAACAAAGCTATCGCGATGAATTGCTATCCGCGGCCGGCCTCAAGGCTGTCCAGGACTGCCTACGCAAATTAAAATGGTTTATTTGCACGGGACGTACGCGTTGATTGCGCAGCGCTTGCACGCCCGCCACGGCCATTTCGCCGGCGAAAAGCTCCTGGCCAGCCAATTCGCAACTCTGGAGGAGCCCCAGGGGGCCATTAGCATTGACATCGATCAGCCACCCGATCAAATCGTCGAGCAGGCCCTGCAACAACTGAATCTCCCCTAGTCCATTTCCCGAGAAAACCCATCGGCCGCTCAATCGCGCGTGAAATTTTTTTCTTTATGGCACAGTAGTCGTAATGCCCCCGACAGAGAACCCAGGGTCCGCCGGCGTCGCGGTATTCGGCTTCCAAAATTTTCGCCTCTTCCAGGTCGCGCGTTTCTGCATGGTCCTCGCCCTGGAAATGCAATCCGTCGCCGTGGGCTGGCAGATTTACGAAATCACCCATCGCGCTCTGGACCTCGGCTAGGTCGGCCTGGCGCAATTTTTTCCCGGGATTTTGCTTTTCCTGGTTTCCGGCCACGTGGTCGACGATTCGATCGCCGCAGTCATCCTGGTGTTGTGTTATTGCGGTTACGTGTGTGCTCCAGCTTGCTGCTGCTGGTCGCGCTTTCGCGCCGGCCCGTCAGTCGTCCTCATTTATTGCGTCTTGGTTCTCATCGGCGTGGTGCGTTCTTTCAACGGTCCAGTCAGCCGCGCCATTCTCCCGCAACTGTCCCGGAAGCATCATTTTCCCAGCGCCGTCGCGTGGGCTTCCAGCGTATTCCAGGCCGCGACAATTTTGGGCCCGCGCGTTGGCGGTGTGGCCTACGCCGCTTTTCACGGCCCCGCCTTCGTATACGCGCGTCGGCGGCCACGCCGCCAGCGTCGCCGTGCTCGCCACGATGCAAATCAAGACCCAGCGCCAAAGCCCGCGAACCGCGAGCCCGTGAATGTCGGCATTCGTGCTCGCAGGCTTCCGGTACATCTGGCGGGAAAAATTAATATTCGGATCGATTTCGCTGGATCTTTTTGCGGTGTTGCTTGGCGGAGCTGTCGCGTTACTTCCGGTTTATGCGCGCGAAATACTTGCGCACCGGTCCGTGGGGACTTGGGCTGCTGCGCAGCGCGCCGGCGTTAGGAGCGGCGACGATGGCGCTAATTCTGGCGTACTGGCCGATGCGTCGCAAAGCCGGGCAGAACCATGCTGTGGTGCGTTGCCGGATTCGGCGTCTTCACGGTTTTGTTCGGAATCTCCCACAACCTCGTGCTGTCACTCATTGCGCTGGTTTTCGTCGGCGCCACGGACATGGTGAGCGTCATCGTTCGCGGCACATTCATTCAGGTAGCCACGCCCGACGAAATGCGTGGGCGAGTGAACGCCGTGGACATGATTTTCATCGGCGCGTCCAACGAATTCGGCCAATTCGAATCAGGATTAACCGCGCACTGGTTCGGCACTGTGCCGGCCGTAGTGTTAGGCGGCATTGGCAACTTTGGTCGTTACCGCCTTGTGGGCCTGGGGATTTCCGGAGCTGCGAAACGCGGACCGCCTTACAGATATTCGACGCGATCCGAAGCGCAACGTTCCGGGACGCTGAAGCTAACGGAGCGCGGTTAGTTTCCGCCAAAATATTCGGGAACTACGGTTGTGGAGTTAAAGGCACCGGCGCTGGGGTATTGCCGGGTTGGAGCCCGGCGGCGGAGTGGTCAACAACGCGATTTCACCGCGGGCGAAATTTTGTCCGCGTTTTTCACCAGCACGCTGACCTGCCAAATCTGTGGCTCCGGTCAGTTTCCTTTAAATCCCGGCATGCCCGTCATGCGGATACCGCCTTCCACTTTCCAATAGGTTTCCCACGGCTCGTCGTCCGTCACGCCCTTGCCTTTGAAAAGTTGTGGCGGCTCCGGGGCCATGCCTTCCGCAATATCGGTTTTTGGTTCTCCGGGCAAGCCGTGGCACACCGCGCAATCCTGAACATAGACCTCCGCCCCGGCCAGAAAATTGGTCTCGTCCTCAGGTACTTGCGCTTCCATGTGCGGGAGTTTCTCCAGGTAAGCGTTCAGTCCCATGTGCGCAAATTTTCTTTCAAACGGCATGGGCGGAGAGGTCACCGCCACCGGAGCGCTGCCGGTCGCAAAATAAGCATAGCCACCGATGCTACGATGATAAATCCCAGCAAAATCCCTACGAGCAGCCCTCTTGCCATTTTCTCTCCCGCCTCGTGGTTAACTTCCGCTGGCCGACCTTCCAGAGCCGCATAGTCCACCAGTTTCGCGCGCTAGTCTACGATGACTGTCGCACATTGTGTACCCAGGAAATTAATTTCAATGACACCAGCTATTCGATCCGGCGGCCGTACTCGCGGCGTCGTAACCTTTTTGGCCGAAAGGCCGTCTTATCTATTCGTGGATGATGGTTTTTCCGGTACGCTGCGATAGCGCGTCCCAGCGGTAACCCCCTGCGATTACGTTAGTGTGGTTGTCCCGAGTTTGCGGCGTTTTCGCACATTGAATTCCGAGGAGCAATTGAATGGCGCATTTGGATCCTATGGACCTACCAAAATCAGCGGTGTCCACTTCTGCCATCCCCGCGGCTGCTCCCGCCGCACCCGCGCGAAGCATGGGATCAACTTCGGAACCCGTGAAAAGCCGTTGGTGGCTCTGGCTTTTGATTGTGGTCGTCCTGGTGGCTGGTATTTGGTATTACCGCAGCTCCCATTCTCAGGCTGAGGCGCAGAACGCCAATTCCGCGGCGCCCGGTGGGAGCCGGCGGCGCTAAAGGGAAAGGTGCCGGTCCCGGCGGCATGCCCAGCGTTCCCGTTGTGGTCGCCACCGCGCAGCACGGCGATCTGCCCGTTTATTTCACCGGCCTGGGAACTGTCACGGCATTCAACACCGTCACCGTGCACAGCCGCGTCGACGGCCAACTCATCAGCGTGGCTTTCAAGGAAGGTCAATTCGTGCAAAAGGGCGAGGTGCTTGCCGAGATCGATCCGCGCCCTTTTCAGGTAGTGCTGGAGCAGGCTCAGGGTACGCTGGCCAAGGATCAGGCCCAGCGCAAAGACGCGGAGACCAATGCGGAGCGCTACAAACTGCTCTTCGGCGAAGGCGTCATTCCCAAGCAGCAGCTCGATACCCAGCAATCACAAGTCGGGCAGTTTGACGGCGCCATCGCCACCGATCAGGGAACGATCGATAGCGCCAAGCTCCAACTTTCCTTTACCCACGTTACCGCGCCCATCAGCGGCCGCATCGGTTTGCGCCTGGTGGATGCTGGAAACATGGTTCACGCTGCGGACCCCGGCGGCTTGCTGGTCATTACCCAGTTGCAGCCGATTTCTGTGGTCTTCAGTTTGCCGCAGGATCAACTGCCGCAGGTGGTCACCAAATTGCGCGCCGGTGGTCAGCTGTCCGTCGACGCTTTCGACCGCGACAATACCGCCAAGATTGCTTCCGGGTCGCTCGCCAGCATCGACAATCAAATCGATACCACCACCGGAACTTACAAATTGAAGGCCACCTTCACCAATCAAGACAATCGCTTGTTTCCCAATCAATTCGTCAACGTGCACTTGCTGGTGGACACCAAGAAAAATCTGACCATCGTGCCCACCGCGGCGATACAGCGCGGCCCGCAGGGCACCTACGTTTACGTGGTGGATAGCACCAACACCGCGAAAATTCACAATGTCACCATCGCGCAAACCACCGACGACAACGTTGGTATAAGCGCCGGGTTGAATGCCGGCGACACCGTGGTGATTGATGGCCAGGACAAGCTGCAGGACGGCAGCCAAAGTCACTCCCAGCACTGGCTTCGGCGGCGCCGTTCTGGCGCGGGCACAATCGCCAACAGCAACGGCAATCCTCCGCCGCCAAACAGCCCAACCGCAAGGTGCCCCGCGCGGCCCGAGGAAGTTCTCGATGAATCTTTCGCGGCCGTTTATTTTGCGGCCGGTGGCGACCACGCTGCTGATGGTCGGCATTCTGCTCGTGGGGTTCGTAGCCTACCGGCAACTGCCCGTCTCCGCGCTGCCGCAAGTCGATTACCCCACCATTCAGGTGCAGACCTTTTATCCCGGCGCCAGTCCGGACGTGATGGCTTCCTCGGTCACTGCTCCGCTGGAGCGCCAGTTCGGCCAGATTCCCGGCTTGAATCAAATGACTTCCACGAGCTCCTTCGGCAGCTCGATCATCACTCTGCAATTCGGCCTGGATTTGAACATCGATATCGCCGAGCAGGAAGTGCAAGCGGCCATCAACGGCGCTTCCAATTTGTTGCCGCAGGGCCTGCCGAATCCGCCGATCTACAGCAAAATTAATCCTGCCGATGCGCCGATTCTTACCCTCGCGCTGACTTCCGATTCGTTGCCGTTATCCAAAGTGGAAGACCTTACGGACACTACTCTCGCGCAGAAAATTTCGCAGCTCACTGGCGTCGGGCTGGTGAGCATCAGCGGCGGCCAACGGCCGGCGGTCCGCGTGCAAGCCAATCCCACCGCGCTGGCTGTCCTACGGACTCAGCCTGGAAGATTTGCGCACTCGCTTTAAGCCAGGCCAACGTCGATCAGGCCAAAGGCACCTTCGACGGCAAACATCAGGCTTACACCATCGGCGCTAACGACCAGCTGATCTCCAGCGACAGTTACCGGCCCATCATCATCGCCTATCGCAACGGTGGCGGCGGTACGCCTTACCGACGTTGCGACCGTGATGGACGGTGCGGAGAACGTTCGCCAAGCCGCCTGGGCCAACAAGAACCCGGCCGTCATTCTGAATATTCAGCGCCAGCCGGGCGCCAACATCATTGCCGTCGTCGACCGCATCAACAAACTCTTGCCGCAGCTGCAAGTCTTCTTGCCGGCCGCCATCAACGTCAACATGCTCACCGATCGCACCACCACCATTCGCGCTTCGGTGGCCGACGTGCAATTCGAGTTGATGCTGACCATCGGCCTGGTCGTCATGGTCATCTTTCTTTTTCTGCGCAGCGTGCGCGCCACCATCATTCCCAGCTTCGCGGTTCCGCTTTCGATCGTGGGCACTTTTGGGGTGATGTACCTGCTGGGCTACAGCCTCAACAACCTTTCGCTGATGGCGCTGACCATCAGCACCGGCTTCGTGGTGGACGACGCCATCGTCATGATCGAAAACATCACCCGCTACATCGAGGAAGGCGAATCGCCGCTGGAAGCCGCGCTGAAAGGTTCCGCGCAAATCGGTTTCACGATTTTGTCTTTGACGGTTTCGCTGATCGCCGTGCTCATTCCGCTGCTGTTCATGGGCGACATCGTCGGCCGCCTTTTCCGCGAATTCGCGATCACCCTGGCCGTCACCATTCTCGTTTCCGCTTTCGTCTCGCTCACGCTTGACCCCCATGATGTGCGCGAAACTTTTGCGCCATCGCAGCGCGAAGAAGAGGGCTGGTTCTATCGCAAATCGGAAGACGCTTTTAACGCGTGATTGCCGCGTATGGCCGCACGTCTGAAAATCGTGTTGCAGTATCCGCACCATCACTCTAATGGTGACTGTCGGCAACTTTGGTCGCCACCGATACTGCTGTACATCTATATTCCCAAAGGGCTTTTTCCCGGTGCAGGACACGGGCGTGATCCTGGGCGTTTCCGAAGGGCCGCAAGATGTTTCGTTTCCGGCCATGGCGCGGCGTCAGCAGGCCCTGGCTGACATTATTTTGCAAGACCCCGCGGTGGAAAGCCTGTCTTCTTTCATCGGCATCGACGGCACCAACACCACCCTGAACAGCGGGCGCATTCAGATCAATTTAAAACCGCTCGAGCAGCGCAACATCAACGCCAGCGACGTAATTCGCCGCCTGCAGCCAGAGCTCGCCAAAGTCGACGGCGTCTCTCTCTTCATGCAGCCGGTGCAGGACCTGACCGTGGAAGACCGCGTCAGCCGCACGCAATTCCAGTACAGCCTGGAAGACGTGGATGCAAAAGAATTGGCGCTACTGGACGCCGCGCTTCATCGAAAAGCTGCAGGCCATTCCGGAAATTCGCGACGTGGCCAGCGACCAGCAAAATCAAGGCTTGCTCGCCACGTTGACCATCGATCGCGACACCGCCTCGCGTCTCGGCGTGCTTCCCGCCGACATCGACAACACGCTGTACGACGCTTTTGGCCAGCGCCAGGTCTCCACCATCTTCACCCAACTGAATCAGTATCACGTGGTGATGGAAGTGGATCCGCAATTCCAGCAGGATCCCGACGCGCTAAAAAATATTTACGTGCATTCCTCCACCGGACCGCAGGTTCCGCTTAGCGCTTTCACGCGCATGGAGCCGGGCAGCACGCCGCTCACCCTCAATCATCAGGGCCAATTTCCGGTGGTCACGCTTTCGTTTCAACTTGCCCCCAACGCCGCGCCTTGGCGACGCCGTCAACGCCATCAACAAGATCAAGCAGGACTGAATATGCCTGCCAGCGTTCAAGGTCTGTTCCAGGGCACTGCTGCTGCCTTTCAGAATTCGCTCGCCAACGAGCCTATCCTGATTCTTCGCCGCGCTCATCACCGTGTACATCGTGCTTGGGGTTTTGTACGAAAGCTATATTCATCCCATCACGATTCTTTCCACGCTGCCTTCCGCGGGCGTCGGCGCCATCCTCGCGCTGATGCTGTGCCACACGGAATTCAGCGTCATCGCGCTTAATAGGAATCATCCTGCTGATCGGCATCGTCAAGAAAAACGCCATCATGATGATTGACTTCGCGCTGGAGGCCGAGCGTAAAGAAGGCAAACCGCCGCTCGAAGCTATTTACGAAGCTTGTTTGCTGCGTTTTCGCCCCATCATGATGACCACCATGGCGGCGCTTCTGGCCGGCTTGCCATTGGCGCTCGGAACTGGCGTCGGCGCGGAACTGCGGCGGCCCCTGGGAATCACCATTGTTGGTGGCTTGATCCTGAGCCAGTTGCTGACGCTATACACCACGCCGGTTGTGTATCTCGCCTTCGATTGGCTGGCGCATCGCTTCAATTTTCACGTTGGCAATCCCACGAGAAGCTGGGCCCGGCCCCTCGCCGAGACACAGCCCGGTGCCCGGAGATTAGCTTGTGAATTTCTCCTCCAACTTTTCCGCGCCTTTTATTCGCCGTCCGGTGGCGACTTCGCTGATCACCATCGCAATTTTTCTTTCCGGTGTAGTGGCGTTTAAGTTTTTGCCGGTAGCGCCGCTTCCCCAGGTGGATTTCCCGACTATTTCGGTTGGCGCCGGGTTGCCCGGCGCAAGTCCGGAAACCATGGCCTCCGCCGTTGCGACCCCTCTGGAGCGCCAGTTCGGCCGCATCGCCGGCGTTACGCAGATGACTTCCTCCAGCGGCTTGGGCAATACCGGCATCACGCTGCAATTCGATTTGAACCGCGACATCAATGCCGCTGCGCGCGACGTGCAAGCGGCGATCAACGCTGCGCGCAGTCAACTTCCAGCCGATCTCCCGGCCAGCCTACATATCGCAAGGTGAATCCCGCCGATGCGCCCATTCTTTTGCTGGCGCTGACTTCCGAAAACATTCCTCCGGCGGAAATTTATGATGCCGCCGACTCCATCCTGGCCCAAAAGCTCGCGCAGGTGAACGGAGTCGGGCAGGTGTTCGTCTGGGGCAGCTCGCGCCCGGCGGTTCGCGTGGAAGTAAATCCCACGCAGCTCAACAGCTACGGCGTCAGCCTGGAGACAGTGCGCAAGGCACTGCAGTCCGCGAATTCCGATCTTGCCAAAGGGCGCGGTCGCTAACACAGAAGCAAACCGTAAATATTTCCGACACCGACCAACTATTCAAAGCCTATGAGTATCAGCCGCTGATAATTGCCGGGCATGCTGGCGCGTCGCTCCGTTTGCAGGACGTGGCGGAAGTAGTGGATTCCGTCGAAGATACTCGCAACCTCGGGCTTTCCGGCGGCAAGCGGTCGTCATTCTTGCGATTTTCCGGCAACCCGGCGCCAACATGATCGACACCGTCGATCGCATCACTGCGCGTGCTTCCGCTCCTTCGCGCTTCCATTTCTCCTTCGCTGCATCTGAACGTGATCATCGACCGCACCATCACCATCCGCGCTTCGGTGCACGATGTGGAAATCTCGCTGATCATCTCCATCATGCTGGTGATTTTCGTGGTGTTCGCGTTTCTGCGAAATGTGTGGGCCACCATCATCCCCAGCGTCGCCGTGCCACTCTCGCTGATCGGCACGTTTGGCGTGATGTATCTGTGCCATTACAGCCTGGACAATTTGTCTTTGATGGCTCTCACCATTTGCACCGGCTTCGTCGTCGATGACGCCATCGTGGTGATTGAAAATATCGCGCGGCACATTGAAGCCGGCATGACTCCCTACGAAGCCACCATGAAAGGTGCCAGCGAGATTGGCTTCACCGTCATTTCCATGAGCACCTCGCTGGTCGCGGTGTTCATTCCGATTTTGATGATGGGCGGCATTGTGGGCCGGCTGTTCCGGGAATTCGCCGTCGTCCTCAGCGTGGCCATCGCCGTTTCGTTGTTTATATCCCTGACCACCACGCCGATGATGTGCGCGCGATTTTTAAAGCCTGACACTGGACGCCACAATCGGCTGTACCGTTTTTCCGAGAACGCCTTCAACGAATTGCTGAGCATGTACGACTTTTCCTTGAAGTGGGTTCTCCGCCACCAATTTCTGATTCTGCTGGTGACCATCGGCACGGTTTGCCTCAACGTTTATTTGTTTGCTCAGACCCCTAAGGGATTTTTTCCGCAACAGGATACCGGGCGCATCAGCGGCCTGATTCAGGGCGACCAGGATCTTTCTTTCGCCGCCATGGCACCAAAATGCGCGAATTTACCGACATCGTTTTGCAGGATCCCGGCATCGACACGGTGACTTCCTTTGTCGGCGGCGGAAATGGCGGAAGCACCGCGCGGATGTTCGCGCAATTGAAGCCGTTGAACGAACGTAAAATCACCGCCGATCAGGTGATCGCGCGCATCCGCGGCAAGACCGCGAAAATTCCCGGCGCTTCGTTCTTTTTGCAGGCGGTGCAGGACCTCAGCATTGGCGGTCGGTTCGGTGGCGCCCAGTATCAATACACCTTGCAGGCCGACAACCTCAACGATTTGAATCATTGGGCTCCGATCCTGATGCAGCGCATGAAATCCATCCCGGAGTTGCGCGACGTCAACACCGACCAGCAGATGAAAGGGCTGGAAACTTCACTGATGATCGATCGCGACACCGCCTCACGCATGGGCGTGAATATTCAGGATATCGATAACACCCTGGGCGACGCCTTCGGGCAGCGCCAAGTGTCAAATATTTATAAAGGCCTGAACCAATACCACGTGGTTCTGGAAGTAGCTCCGGACCTGCAGCAAGGGCCGCAGGCGCTTTCGCTTATTTATGTTCCGTCCAATACCGGCAAACTGATTCCTTTGAGCGCTTTCGCGCATTACGAACCGTCGAACACCGCGCTCTCCGTCAACCATCAGGGCGTGTTTCCGGCGATTACTTTGTCATTCAATCTGGCTCCCGGCGCTTCGCTGGGCCCGGCTGTGGAACACATTCAAGCCGCGCAACGCGAGTTGGGAGTGCCAGCGACGGTGCACGCGACGTTTCAAGGCACCGCGCAAGCGTTTCAGGATTCGCTGTCTAGCGAAGCCGGTGCTGGTGCTGACCGCGCTGGCTGCGGTGTATATCGTGCTGGGCATTCTGTACGAAAGTTACATTCACCCCATTACGATTCTTTCCACCATTCCGTCGGCGGGAATCGGCGCGCTGCTGGCCATTCGTTTCATCAAGTCGGATTTGAATATTATTGCGTTGATAGGAATTATCCTGCTGATCGGCATTGTGAAGAAAAATGCCATTCTGATGATTGACTTCGCAGTGCAAGTGGAAAGAGAAGGGCACAAAACTCCGGTGGAAGCCATCTACGAGGCTTGCCTGCTGCGTTTCCGTCCCATTTTGATGACCACCATGGCGGCGCTGCTGGGGGCTTTGCCTCTGGCGCTAGGCAGGGGAGTGGGCTCTGAACTGAGGCAGCCGTTGGGAATTACTATCGTCGGCGGACTGATTCTGAGCCAGATGCTGACGCTGTTTACCACGCCGGTGGTGTACATCTACATGGATCGGCTGCAAACCTGGATTCATGACTTGCGCACCCGCGGCGACCGCACTGCCGCGGTGCCAGCCACGCAAGCACCCGCCCAGAGCGATTAAGCGGGCTTCACTTCAACCGCTGCCAAATTAATTCCTGTGACCGGACCATAATTCCGCCACGCAAATAGGGTTTCGCAACGGTGAGCACCAAACGATCGCCTTCCAGCTTCACCATGCGCTCCAAATTGTTTCCTACATCGTTGGGCATGGACGCGGCCTCGACGTGGTGGACGACTTTGTCACCCGAAAAGGTGTAGGTTCCGGCGTAGGCACTGATGGCCGCAAAAGCTTCAGCGCGTTCGTTGGCGGGCGCGGAAATGAAGTCGGAACTTGAAAGCGGCTTGCGGTCTCCCAGAGTGAGGATCGCGCTCATACGGCCATTTTCCGAGTAGGTCAGAAAACCCACCGGGTGCTCTCCCCAAGAATTGCGAACCTCGCCTTGTTCCGTGGTAATGGTCGCGGAAAGCAGTTTCCAGGTACCCAGCAACGCCTTATTCGAGTCAGCCCCGGCACCGATGGAAACGGAAATCAGCGCCAGAGCCAAAACCAAAGTCAACTTGGGCATAGGACCTCACCTTTTCTTGAAGTGAAAATCGGCGGAGCCACTGTAGCACCCGACGCGAGCGACGGAACATTGCAACGAAACAGAACTGCGGGAGACCCCACCCCCCGTATTTGCAGAAAAGAGGCTATAGCTTGTTGAAAACAAAGGAAACCCTTGCGTCGTTGGAGGTCGATTGATGCAAGACCTGAGAGTAAATTGAAAACTGCCTGCGCAACATTTGGGCTGGCTGGGGGTACCCCCCCATTTTGCAGAAAAGAGGCTGTAGTTTGTTGAAAACAAAGAGGGAGGGTCTGCAAAAAGAGCCAAAGAGAGGAGCATTTGGACCTAAGAGACTGGAAGGGGCGTAAATGTATAGACGATGAGTAACCTTACAGACCGCAGCGGGATAGGTTGGGGGTTGCGACGAACAACGAGGCGAAGAGGATGACATGCAGATATGAGAGCTTCGAGATGGGTGACGAGCGGTGAGCGGGACAGGGGAGTTTATGGGCTTGGATGGCGGGTTGGGACAGGCGCTCAGCAAGCCTGTACCGTGACCGGCAGAGCCTAATGAGCCGAGCGGAACGGAGGCTAGCCGGCCTGTACCGGTCATGCCATTTACGGCGACGATCATATATTATTTTACTAAAGTGATATATTAACTACAAGTATAAAAGGTGCAAGTCCAGGACTGGCCTCGCCAGGAAGAGTTAGCGACATTTCCGGCGCGCGATCGGCCCGCGCGACACCACGGACAGAGCGGGTTTCATTTCGTTGCGTTCCGTGGCGGGAATTCTAAAGTTAAAAGATGGGTGGGCAACGCACGATGACCGACGGTAACAGATTTGCGGTCGTGCAGGTAGCAACCGCCGAAGCAGAGATACACGTCAACTCTGGAATCGCTTTCGGCTGCAGCTAGAGTTGCACGATCGTCAGAGAGGGGATCAATCGGAAGTGCCGCACGTTGACGGTCAGCATCGAGTAACCAACCTCCAGCGCGGTTGCTCCGATCAACAGGTCGCCGAATGGGATGGTGATTCCTTGGCCCTGTTGCTCTCCGTCGATCTTGCCTGCCAGCAACGCCGTCTCTTTGGTGTAGGCATAGACCTCCACGTCGTTCAGCAACTCTCGAATGAAGGAGTCGCGACGGCTGCGTGCCTGCGGTGATTGTGCGCGGTAGATGCCATGCACAAGCTCCGTCAGGTCAATCGAAGAGAGCACCGCACGCTGATCGCCTGTTGGGGCGAAGATTTGCTTGAGCATCTGCGTTACGTTATCGCCTCGGCGTTCAGCGGCGATGACCACGCTGGAGTCCAAGATTCGTCCGATGCGGGGGGTGGAGTGGTTCACGATGGCTGTTGATGATCTCTTCGAGATCGCGTCCAAAGTCTCCGTCGAGGGTCACGGTAGAGCCGTGGGCTTCCGCCAGCGCGATGGATTCCGAGAGCAGACGGCCCGGACGAGGCTCGGCAGACCGCAACACCGCCACAGGCCGCGTATCATTTTCGATTATGACTTCCGCGCCCGCCCGCACGTGAGCTAATAGCGTCGCAACGTTGGTCGTGGCGGCTTCTGCTTCCGAGATGTGGAACACCTCTTTAGCCACAATCTAATTATATACCTCCGCTCTGTTCATCTTTCTGAGGCTTCGGCATCGAGCGCGGCGAACAGATCAGTGTGGTTCGTTCCTGCATACGTCGCGCTCCATCTCTGGGGCGGCGGCGGGGGTTGTTAGGAGCTGCCGATGAGCCAGCCGGTTAGGAAGACCAGGACGCCGCCTACGATGACCTGAAAAGCGGCCTGCAGGAATGGCGTGTCCATGTAGCGATGGCGAATGTAGGCGATGGTAGTGAGTTCGATGGCCACGACGATAATGGCGATCGCCATGGCGACGTGGAAGTTGGAAATCAAGAAGGGGAGCGTGTGCCCGAGGCCCCCGGCAGTGGTCATTAGGCCGGTGGCGCCGCCGCGGATCCACGGAGAGCCGCGGCCGGTGAGCGAGCCGTCGTCTGAAAGCGATTCCGCGAAACCCATGGAAATTCCAGCGCCGATGGGCGCGGCGAGTCCTACCAGAAAGGCTTCCCACTTTTATGGGAAGCGAAGGCCGCGGCAAATAACGGCGCCAGTGTGGAAACCGAGCCGTCCATCAGTCCGGCAAGCCCGGGCTGCACGACCTGCAGCAAGAATAGCTTCCGATGCGATTCGTCTTCTTCGCGCGCGCGCGTTTTCGGTTAGATGTTTTTCTTCCAGGTCGCCCGCGGTGGCGGAGTGTTTTCTTTCTTCATCGGCAAGCTTATTCAGAAGCTCGCGAATGGGAACATCGGTGATGCGGGCTACGGCTTTGTCATAAAATCGCGCCGCTTCCATTTCCATCACGCGTGCCTGGCGTCGGGCCACGTTTACGCCCAGCGGGCGGGTCAGCCAGGTAGGCTTGCGCTGTCAAAAATCCCTTCACGTTTTCGCGGCGAATCAAGCGGGATGCGGTCGCCAAAGCGCTCGCCGAAACATGGCCATCAGCCGGTCGCGGTGGACCACTTCTTCTTCGCGCATTTCCTCAAACATCTGCGCGGTGGCGGGATAGCGAGTCACGTAAACCCTCGGCAAACTCCCCGTAGATGCGGCCGTCTTCTTCTTCGGAAGCGATGGCCAGGGCCAGAATTTCCTTTTCGGTCAGATCTCTGAATTTTTTGCTGCAAGGGACCATCTTGTCCTGGAACCTCTATGGGGAAGAAGAATCGCACAAACAGAGAGAATAAGTCATCCTTGCGGGCGGAGCGAACCTGAGGCGGCGCTGGAAATTCGCCAGCAATGATTGCCGGAAGACCGCAAGTAATAGCCAGCGCTGATTGAGACGAACTTACGCTCGGAAGAATGAGAGTGCCAATGCCTGTAATCGTTTCACCCTCGGAATGGACGGACCTTATCGCGCGGCAGCGCTGGGAAGAATTGCGCACCAAGCTGGAGCGCACGCACGTTTCGGATATAGCGGAAATGTTAACGGCGTTGCCGCCGAAAGAACGGGCCATCGTTTTTCGATTGGTGCGGACGCGAGCATGCCTCGGAAGTTTTTGGCTACTTGCCGCCCGAGCGAGCAAAAGGAATTGATTCATTGCCTTTCGGCCAACGAAGTCAAACTGCATGCTGGACAGCATGCGTCCCGACGACCGCACGCGGTTTTTTGGGGAGATGCCCGCGGAGGTCACCCGCAAGCTTCTTGAAGAACTGTCGCCGGAAGAGTTGAGCGAGTCGCGCGAGTTGCTGGGTTACCCGGAGCAGAGCGTGGGCCGATACATGACCCCGCATTACGTGGCCATTTCTCCGGACATGACTGCCAACGAAGCGCTCGGAGCATATCCGCAAGAGTTGGCCGGAAGAGTGAAACTTTAAACGTGGTCTATATCCTGGATGCCCATGGGAAACTTCTCGAAGACATTCGGCTGGGCTCGCTGGTGATGGCCGATCCGCAGACTAAAGGTGACGGACATTATCCGGATCCCGCGCTGGTTTCGTTGCATGCCATGGACGATCGCGAGACGGCGCTGAGTTTGTTTGAAAAATATGATCGCGTGGCGCTGCCGGTGACGGATGCGCAGGGAAACATGCTGGGAATCGTGACCGTGGACGACATGCTGGACGTGGCGCAATCGGAAGCGACCGAGGACATTCAAAAGCTGGGCGGTTCCGAAGCGCTTGACGCGCCGTACACCCAGGTGGGCCTGTGGGAAATGATTCGCAAGCGGGGCGGGTGGCTTTCGGCGTTATTTTTGGGGGAGATGCTGACGGCCACGGCGATGTCGTATTTCGAAGGGGAAATTGCCAAAGCGGTGGTGCTGGCGCTGTTCGTGCCGCTGGTGATCAGCAGCGGGGGAAATTCCGGTTCGCAGGCGGCTTCGCTGATTATTCGCGCGCTGGCTTTGCGGGAATTGAAGTTGCGGGATTGGATACGGGTCTTTGGCAGGGAACTGATATCAGGATTTGCGCTGGGATTCATGCTGGGGGTGATTGGATTTTTTCGCATTGTGCTGTGGCAGCACTTGCATCTGACGAATTATGGACCACATTACCTGCTGCTGGCGATTACCGTTTGGGTCAGCTTGATTGGTGTGGTGATGTTCGGAAGTTAGCGGGGAGCATGCTGCCGTTTATCATGCGGGGATTGGGATTCGATCCGGCGGCGAGTTCGGCGCCGTTTGTGGCGACGCTGGTGGATGTGACTGGGCTATGTATTTATTTTTCGGTGGCGCTGCTGATTCTGCACGGAACACTGTTGTAATCGCGATAAGTCGCGCTCCAGAGTTGGCACCGATTTGCGCGGTGCCGGGCGGTCCGATAGAATTCGGGGAGCTGGCGTATTTCGGGATTCAGGAGTGATCATGAGTCTTACTACCAATGAAAATGAACGGATGAATCGGGCGCTTGATGCGGTGGATCCGCAAATTGCGGATCTATTGCGCGATGAAGCGCGCGGGAAGCTACCGGCTTGGAGCTGATCCCTTCTGAAAATCTGGTCTCCGAAGCGGTGCTGGAAGCCATGGGCTCGATTTTCACGAACAAATATGCGGAGGGTTATCCGGGTAAGCGCTATTACGGCGGCTGCGAGTATGCCGATAAGGTGGAGCAACTGGCGATCGACCGCGCCAAGGAATTATTCGGGGCCGAGCACGCCAATGTGCAGTCGCATTCGGGAACGTCGGCGAACGTGTCGGTGTACATGTCCGCGCTGCAACCCGGCGACACCGTGTTGGGAATGAATTTGGCGCACGGCGGGCATTTGACGCACGGGCATCCACTGAATTTTTCCGGGCGCATGTACAAATTTGTGCCTTATGGCGTGAAGAAGGAGGATGAGCGCATCGACTACGAAGAACTGGAGAAATTGGCGCAGGAAAATAGGCCGAAAATGATTGTGGCGGGCGCCAGCGCGTATTCGCGCATCATCGATTTCGAGCGCATCGAGCAAAATTGCCAAAGCTGTGGGGGCGTTATTTTTTGTGGATATGGCGCACATCGCGGGCCTGGTGGCGGCGGGGATCCATCCCAGCCCGGTGCCGCACGCGGATTTTGTTTCCACGACAACGCATAAAACGTTGCGAGGGCCGCGGGGCGGATTGGTGCTGTGCAAAACGGCCTTCGCGAAGGAATTGGATAAATTGACGTTCCCCGGGACTCAGGGCGGGCCGCTGGTGCACATCATTTCGGCCAAAGCGGTATGCTTGAAAGAAGCGATGGAGCCATCGTTCAAGGAGTATCAGAAACAGGTGGTGCTGAACGCCAAAGCCATGGCTGCAGGCGATCGCCAAGCGGGGATTCCGGATCGTTACCGGAGGCACGGACAATCATTTATTTCTGGTGGAGGTGCATTCGCGCGGGATTACCGGGACGGATGCGGAAAAAGCGTTGGATCGGGCGGGAATTACGGTGAATAAAAATTCGATTCCTTTTGATCCATTGCCGCCCATGAAAGGCGGCGGGAATACGCCTGGGCAGTCCGTCGGTAACGACGCGCGGACTTGCGGGAAGCGGAGATGCAGCAGGTCGGGGAACTGGGTGGCGGATGTGCTTGAGCAAATTGGGTGATGCCACCGTGGAGCAGCGGGTGAGTAAACAAGTGGCGGAATTGGCGGCGCGGTTCCCGATTTATGAGGCACGGATGAATCGGCGGGTGGCCAAGCATGAAGAGGTGACCGCTTAGGGTTGCTTGGATCGTTTGGCGCCGCGGAAACGCTGGAACAGCGTCGGCTTGCTCCATTTTGAAACGGCGTTTCGACTAAAAGCGATGGCTGATTGAAGGGATGAGGAATTAATCCCCAAAATTGAGGCCGTGTAGCAGGAAAAAAGTTCGGCTGTCCCAAGACTGACCTATCGACCAGTAGATTCCCCCGGTGGCGCGACGTACCCTCAGGAACCGACTCGAATGGGGATCGATTACGCAACGCTACTCGGCCTGTTTCTCCTCTCCTGGATGTTTATTCGCGCCAAGGCTACTCAAGTTGTGCCTGCACGGATGAACTTCTCGCACCCGGTAGAAAGAAATGGAATGCGTAGTCGAAAGCACCACAATTATTCGCGGCGCAGGCCGCCAACGAGGTGATTCGATGATGGACACGGAAGCATTTCGCGAATTCAAAACTGGATTGAACCTGCTGCGGGACAATTCCGCGGAGCGGGCGCTGCCGCATATGCGCCGCGCGGTGGACCTGGACAAAAATAATCCTTACTACATGTCGTACCTGGGAGTTGTGCTGGCGCGCTCGGAGAAAAAATGGGGCGAGGCGGAGCGGCTGTGCGACTCGGCGGTGCGCATGAAGCGCAATCAGGCGCAGCTTTATTTGAACCTGGCGGATGTTTATCGGACGGCAGGGCGACGCGACGAAGCGGTGGAAGCTTTGCAGGCGGGCATGAAATTTGCGCGGCGAGACGTGCGCTTGACGATCGCGATGAACAAGTTGCTGCCGCGGCGGACGCCGGTGGTGGGATTCCTGGGGCGTATGCACCCGATCAACCGGCAATTGGGGTTGTTGCGGCATCGCACGCTGACGATGCTGGGGCAGAGTTAAGTTGAGCTAAGCAGGACGAGGATTTTACCGACCCGAAGCGGGCACTTGTAGCCGATCAGGGTTAAGAAAGCAGGGCGTTCCCGGTGGGGGAAACGCCCTGTTTTCTTTTTGTGGGGCTATTTTTTTGCGTGGCGCGCTTGCTTGGGTTTTGGCGCGGTTATTTACGGGCCATGGAGCCAAAGGAGAAGGTGGGCTGCTCGCTCATTTCCAGCAAGGTTTTGAAGCCGATGCCGGTCATGCCGTTGGGCAGAGCGTCCTTGCGAACGACTTCGGCAAGGTACTCGCGGCTCATGGACGAAGGATTGTAGGAATAGGGCATGGTGACAAACAGGCGCATGCCGACTTCGTAGCCCAGCTCGGTGGTGTGGAAATAGATGCCGCTGCGGGACACGCTGACGGTGCCGCGCAAATCTTCGAAGGGCTGCTTCTCGGGATCGGAAGGGCGAATACGCATCAATTGGGTGATCTTGCAACGGCGGCTACCGCGACGCTCGGGGCTGGCAGAACGCATCGTGGGGGCGCTAATGGGTTTCTTCATGAGAACGTCCTGGCTGGTCGCCATGGCTGGGTTACCTCTCTAAGGAAAATACTAGTAACAAGAGAGAGTTTGCGCTCGAGGGCCAAAAAAACCCATAGCGGATCCGTACCCGCCTGAAAGTAGTCCATCTGAAAAAGATGGTAGTACGTCAGTACCAAGAATGAAAGAAAGATTGAACCTAGTGGAGTGTAGCGGATAACCGCTGCGGGGGGTGCCCAAAGCGGTCCCCAATTTGAAAAGCGGTACCGAATCGAGACTTATCGGGAGTAGTACCTGGACTGAGGAGGTCCGTTAAGGGGCGTCTTGCGTAGCGTTTACGGCGGGCTGTGGAAAAGAGGGTGGAGGCGATTGGCGGCTTCGCGATTGCAATACCGGGTCGGGTCCTGCCAGCGGGGGCTGTTTGCTTTCGAGAAACGGCGCGCTGGATATTTCACCTAGTCGAGGCTAGCCCCATGGAAACCGGTGTGCGTCGTGGATTGAAAGTGTATCCGGGCAGCGTTGCTTCGTTGCCTGAAAAGTCGGTTGCTGCTGGCGGGGAGTTTTTGCGCCCCGGGCCGGACTTGCGAGCTGGACCTGCGCAAGGGTCGCGCAGGATTCGCGTCCGATTGGTGGCGCGCGATCCGCTGGTGCATGAGATTTTGTTGCGGTCGATCGCCAAGCAGTCGAACGTCGAAATACTCCCTTCGAATCCGAATCAGTTTTTCTGCGCGGAGTCGCTGCTGCAGAGCCGCCCGGACTTGCTGCTGCTGGGGGTCAGCGGTTCGCTGGATGAGGATGTGGCGCTAATCCGCAAGGTTCGTAATACGGCGCCGGAGGTGCACGTGGTGATGTTTGGGGGGCGCGGGGAAGAGCGCGAATTTTTGTTCTATGTGCGCGCTGGGGTGCGCGGTTATCTGGCCGCGGACGCGTCCGGGGAAGAGGTGGCTGCGGGTCTGCTGGCGGTGCAGGCGGGCCGAGCTTTCTGTCCGGGGTCGCTGTGCGCCACGCTGTTTCGGTATTTTGAACGGGAGGCTACCACGCTGCCGTCTGCTGCGATGCGGCAGCAGTTGGGGTTGACGCGGCGCGAACAGCAATTGCTGCCGCTGATTGCCCGCGGTTTAACCAACAAGGAAATTGCCGGGCACTTTTGTCTGTCGGAGCAAACGGTTAAGAATCATTTGTATCGGATGAAGCATAAGGTGGGGGCGGATAACCGACTGGGTATTGTACAGACTTGCCATCAGCAGGGGTTTTTGTTGTAGCGATATCCAGGGCGGATAGCGAAGTGCTTTGAGGGGCGATGGCGGAAAAGACGGTCCCGTCTATCAGCGGTAGGGCTCGTATTGAAACCGTTTCGCGACACGACCGAGATAGAACCGCCAAAAAAGCCTCTGACGGCCCCCTAGAAATACTTCGCGTCCTTTTACTTTGGCCACGAACCGAGAACGTATGACACTCGAGTCCGAGCTATATGTCAGGGATTATGTCGACTCATTGCTAAATAAAAGATGGCAGATTTCAAGGAATCGGTCGATCTGTTTATCTTGCTGCATTTGAGAAGTCGAAGAGACGAAGAGCTCAACCCAAGTCGCCACGCCCAATGTGAAATTGATGCATTCTTCTTCGACGAAGAAACCTTCAATTTTCGCTGATCGGGGATTGGATGGGTTTATTCGAAAGTGTGGGAAGGGAAACTTATTCCCTCCTTGTTGTTTGCTAATGGCTAGTTCCGCGCTTCCCGCCGGTAGCGCCTCGACAACGGCCTCTAATCGCTGCAAAAACCGCGCTTCAAAGTTTGTGAACCGCAGCTTGTCTCGGTCATGGCCACGGAATATTGAGGTGATGTTCCCCACTTAACCGATCTCCGGTAATGAAAATACATTTTGCCCTATTTCGCCGTACCAGCTGGACAGGATCCGCAACAGGTTTAAGAAATTTAGGTCTCATGCCAAACGGCCCAGCACGCCCCCATAGCTACGAGCCCGGCAACTCCAAAAATACGTGGAGTCAAGAACCCCCTCCGCGCACGAGCGACGAGGAGCTCAGATTACTGCTGTTACAGTCACCGCAGAGGCCTCTATTGCCGCATTTCGCCCGTCGCAGATACCCCGTCTCGTGCACCGGTTTGAATGACTCTCTTTCGACACCGTTCAAAGTAGTATCACAAGAATCTAAACGGAACGAGTACGACAAGCGACACACTTGCCGGGATGCCTTTCGTAGCGAATGCATCGGTAGATGGCCCAAAAGCCGCCAACCGGTGCAATAACGTCATAAATGAAGTGGCCATTAAATTTCGATATTCGGATTCACGGAATCTAGGAAGTAAAGAGATGGAAAATAGCCGAAACTTCCTTCGCCATGCGGGGGATCGTTTCCCAAAACAAATACAGAAAAATTATCGTCATAACAAATGTTGTGAGCGAATCGAGTTTATCTGCGTTTCTCTGGCACGAACGACTCGTTTTATGGAATTAATCATCACGAATGCGGCGATATATAGCAACGACAGCAAGCAAATGTCCCAGCTAAGCCTCAAAACCACATCCAACCATGCGGGAACCTTAATAGAGGCATGGTGCTGTTTCAGAATCTCAAAACCAAACTTATAGATACCGTTCACCCCGATAACGAATAGAAATGCACCCGAACCAAGTCATTTTTTGGGGCTCACTTCTAGGTATGCCCCAAACTATGGTTTTGGAAACAAAAGAGCCTACCAACAGCACAATGAAGATGAGAACCGCAAATCCATTTAAGACGGTCTCGAGATCCATCATCAATCCTAAAAAATTCTGTACACAGTAGGCAACACAGCTAACAGTCGAAATGGCGCCGCCGCCAATGCCCCCGGCGACGGGAGCGATTTTTACCTCCCAGAAAACTTCAATGGAAATACCACTGTTATTTATATAAACGTTCTCCAGGTTTGCCAAAACCGTCCTCGGCATTGCCCGGGCCTCGGGTACGTGTCATTTGTCTGCCGACCAACTGCCCCCCCAAAGGGTGAAGGAGAAAGCGGGACAGTGCCGGCGGCCGACGAGAAATAGCACACCTTGTACCGCGCGAGCTTCCCACTCTGTCATACGGGTCTTGACACTGATTAAGGGATAATAGGCTTCTCCCTTAGATAAATTCCAGATCATGTATCCCAGGCCATGCTTAATGACGAGAGTCTTCGATACCGGGGCATGATTAAGCTCTATTTCTTACATTTGACCGCCAAGCGATATATTCGCGTACCCGCTTCCGCTCAATAATCTTTATGTAACCTTAGCTTCCCAATGGTCCGGGTTTGTATTCAGCAATAACCGCCGCCGAAAGAACCGTTTGAGGCGACTGCCAAGCCGGTGTCACCGGAAGAAGCCGCGAGGCAGTCGAGCGGATCGCACCTACGACGAACAGATCGTGGTGGCGTGCGGTGAAAAGCCTGCGTATGGGTATCGCCGGGTGACCTGGTGGCTGCGAAGAAAAGAAAATCTCCCGCTGAATCGCAAACGTGTTCTGCGGGTCATGCGCGAACGTGGGCTGCTGGTGCGCTCACGTCGTCTGCGGGCTCGCCGAAAGAAAGAGTGGGGCCGCGTGGAAGCTGCCGGGCCGAATCAGATCTGGCAGTCGGACATGACCAAGATTTGGGCGGGCCCTGCAGTGGGTTGGGCCTACTTGGTGAGCGTGATCGACTGTTGCACACGGGAGATCGTGAGTTGGAATCTTTCGCATCGTTGCCGAACCGAAGAAGCACTCGATGCGGTCGAACAAGCGGTGCTCGAACGACTTCCCGAAGGCAGCCGGCAGGCCAGCGTGACCCTGACCACCGACAATGGCACGCAATTCACTTCTTCCCGGTTCATCGAAACCCTGAACCGGCTGAGCATCACCCATCGCCGCACGGCCTATCATCACCCGGAAGGCAACAGCTACATCGAACGGTTCCATCGCAGCTTGAAGGAAGAAGAAGTCTGGACCGGCGAGTATCGCAGCTTGGAGGAAGCGCGGGCCTCGATCGCTCGTTGGATCCAGGAGTACAATCACGACCGGCCGCACCGCGGAGTTCAAAATCGCACTCCGCACGAGGCCTTCTTGAGTTTTGCAGTTGACCTAAAAAAACAGGCCCTGACTGTCTAAATTAGTGGGTAGCCCTACAAAACCATCCTGTTTTTCTTTAAACCCGGGCTTATTTTTGAGCCGCTCGATTGCTGCCTTTGCGTCCTTTTCTGAGCGGTACACACCTACTAATTTTTCATTGTCTCTATCATTTACAGTGTGTACATGCCACAGAACGTAAACTACAGCCATAGTTTTCTCTCGCGAAAGTACTGTACTTTCTCTAAACCTCAACTCAGTTGAGCTCTTGTTTCGATATCTCTGCTCAGCGGCTGCAATTATTAGCGATGCGCCGCTTGATCGAGAGTAGAGTCTGTCACTTAGGCCCTATGTTTATGCTTTGTCATCGACTCACATAGGTGCCATAGGGATTCTTCGTCATTCAGGTTGCGAAATTCGCAGGGCTCTTCGTGGCGTTCGAACCAGAAGCGGTCGGTCAGGCCGGCGACTTGCGGACTGGTGGCTAGCCAGATAGCGGTGTCGGCGCCTTCGGTGGGGGTCTTTCCCTTCATACCGGGGACGAAAGTTTTCAGTAAACGGGTATCGACCGCGCCGGGGGACATCGCGTTGGCGGTCACGTGGGCATCTTTGCAATGTGAGCCTGCAGTGGGTGAGGCTGCGAGTCTGCGCGCGCGGGCCCAGGTGAGCATGCGGTTGGCTTGCTTGCTCTGCTTATAGGCCGCGGTGGCGTCGTAGTGGCGATGCTGGAATTCCACATCGTTCAGATCAAGTCCGCCGGCGTACTTGGAAGCTACATTCACGATGCGGGCAGCGGGAGCTTTTTCGAGACTATCGAGCAACAGGTTGGTGAGCAGGAAGTAGCCGAGAACGTTAGTGGCCCAAGTCAGCTCGATGCCGTCGACGCTTTCCTGGCGTTGCGGCAAACCGACGCCGGCATTATTGACGAGCACGTCGAGCGACGGGTGCTTTTGCTGAAAATCACGCGCGGCGGTGCGTATGGAGTGTTGGCTGGATAGATCGATGAACAGCAATTCCAGCTTGGCGTTTGGGATTTCCAGCAAGATCGCGTCTATCGCGGCTTGGCCTTTGTGTTCGTCGCGACAAGCGAGAACGACCTGGGCTCCGGCGGTCGCCAAGCCGCGGGTAATTTCAAAGCCTATTCCGGTGTTCGCGCCGGTAACCAGGCAAAGTGTGGGTGATGAGTTGTTTTCGGGGTCTGGCGCGGTCATCGGTTGTCTCCTACTTTAGGGGCTTTAACGGTCTGGTTTGCAAGGCGCAGTAGATAGTTCATTGTGCACTAGTCAGCGAATGGCCGTCGTTGCGGGTCCGCGGCGCTTCGAGAGAGTTCACCCGATTGCATAGCTGCGGGATGCGATCCGTGCTACATACCGCCTGTAAGACGGTTCGCGTCGAAGGCTCATTCCCGCCAGGGCCGTTCAAGCTGCTTGCGAACGAGAAGTACTTGCAGTCGGCCGCGGTTAAGTTTGAGATTGAGGAGGATGGCACGGTCAAAACGTGATCCTGACTCGCCTAACCGGTGTGGCCGATATTGACAAAAAAGTAGTCGAAGCAATTCGACATTGGAAATATAGACCTCGACCGACGGGCTGCGGGCGAATCGAGTCCAAGATGTCAGTGTTCATCCACTGGTCGACCTCCGATTAGTGACTAAAGAATACTAAGTCACTGACCTCATTCGGGAGTGGACGGTTGGGCATGGTTGGATGTGGGATGGGAGCCGCGATGGGGGGGCCATTTGGGATTTGGTTCGGAGGTTGTGGCTTGGTCCAGAGCGGGGGAAATGTCGGCGGTGGGCATCAGTACTGCCGGGGCGCCTGCAGTGCGCCACGCAAACATCAGGAATGACGCCGTGGTTAAATCGATGGCGGGCTCGACGGTGCTGTAGGACTGCTGTTCGTCTTTGTAGATGGAGCCATTACCGTTGAATTGCTTGAAGGGATTTTTTCCGTCGGGCGGGCACTTGCGCATGCCGTCCAGAAATCCGGTGGCCGCAAAGGTATTGGGGCCTTCCACGAGCGCACCAGCCAGAATTGGCGGCGTGCCATCGAGCGAGCCGACGATGTTGGCAACCTGATGCTGCATGCAATCGGGAAAAGTGTCGCCGTCGCCGACGATGAATGAGCTGCCCCAGGCATTGGCGCCCAGGATATTTCCGGACCAGCGGCGCGAGTAACTGTCGAACTTCGATGACTGAGTCAGCAAGGCGTACTCGTGAGCCATGACGGAAAGTCCGGCACCATGAGTGGCGGTATCGTAAGCGGCCCAGGGAAATCCAAAACCGAAGGGGTCGGCATTGGCGACGGACAGCGCGCTGTCCAGTTGCTTGCGGATGTCGTTGACCAAGTCGGATTGCGAAACTTCCAACTTGGCGGGGTGCCCGGCATCGGCGATGGCCCGAAACAATTCAAAGTGGGCGAGCCCGCTCACGTCGTATAAGTTGAGAGTGTCGGCGGCGTCGTTGGGCCCGGCGATGTATTCATGGGCCCAGTGGGCTGCGGCGCGCAAATAAAAGTTGGCATCGGTGTGTTTCAGGGTGGTGGGCAGCGGACAATCGGCGGTGGCTAGAGCAAAGTAAAGCTCAGTTGCGCCGAGTTCCAGATCGTCACGCCACTCGTCCTCGCCGTAAAAGTCAAACGGCGCGGTGGTCAATAGCGCTCCCGCAGGAGCGGTGTCCGCCAAATCGAAAATTTGTTCCGCGGAGAGCAGGCATTTCTGGGCGAACTGCGGATTGGATTTACGGTAGACCTGAAAGCAACCGGCAAACGAAGCGGCCAGACGTCCTGCCAAGTTGGGACTGATCTTGGAACCCGCGGGCCCGGCTACAAATACGGGGCGATGCCGGATGTATTGCAGCGTGGGGTCGGTGCCTCCCAAGGTGTCGTCCACCTGCGGCAGGCGCCACAAATCGTGATCGCTCAAGATGTCCGGGCTGCTCTTGAAATCGGTGCCGATGCCGACCTGGTAGTAGAGCGTCTGCGATGAGGAATCCCACATCTTGAGGAGCCAATCTAGGCCGAAGCGGGCCTCGGCGGTAAAGTTCGAGTGGTTCGCGGCTGCGCCCATTTGAGCGGGAAAATCCCGGATGCCGATGAGCATGAGCGCGACGGTGTAGCTGTGGGTCTGCACAAACTTGAGGTAGTCGCCAGCGTCCCACCAACCGCCAGAGGCGTCGATCAAGACGCCAGTGGGCTGCAAAGCGCCGAGGATGGAGTCGTTGCTATCGAATGCGGGGGAGGAGTACACAGCGGCGTGGTGGTCGTTGAGGTGGGCGGGAGCGGTGCGCAAAGGCGTGGGGATGAAATTCTGCCCGTCGCGCTCGTTCTCGTAAAAGTACAGGGCGTTGGCTAATGAAGAGGAGTAGATTTTTGCGGGCTGGTCGATGCGGAAGCTCGGAGACGAGGCGGATACCGGGCCGTTCACTTCAATCGTAAACTTGCCGGTTTCGTGCACGGTGAAATCGAGCGCGTACACCGTAAAGGGGCCCCAAACCCCGACGAAGGGGGGCACGCTGGAAGAAAAGCAGATCTCGCCGCCAGCGCCCACGACACGAAACGTGGCGCCGGTCTCGGCGGTCCTGGACATCAGGTAGGCGCGATTTTGGGAGCCGACTTCGTAGCCAAGCTGATTGACGCGGACGAAAGCGGTTTGCGCTGCGGGTGCCGGCGGTGGCGTCGCCAGGAAAATCGAGAGACTCAGAATGGCAAGGGCGAGGGTGAAAGAGAGAGTCAAGCTGCGATGCATGAAGAACTCGTTTCCGTCTTTGCAGTCGCCGCTAACGACGCGGGCAAAAACGCGGGGTCAATGGGCTTGCAACGGCTTGCCAGAGGCGGGGACAACTACACAGGTATCGCTGCGGGGCTTGAATGTCAAGAGTTAAATCGGTTCAATACAGGCGGACCGACCGTGAGGAAGGTACTACCGCCGCACCGACCGCGGTTGGCGTTCAGCAATTTTTCGTGCTTAGTGGCTGGACAGCAGGCTCTTCCAGCGGGTCCAGGCGTCGTTGCGGGCTTTGCGGTCTGGTTCCTTGGCGTCCGGGGCTTCGCCTGCGCGCATGAAGCCGTGACCTGCGCCGTCGTAGGTGACCGGCTCGTAGGTTTTGCCTGCGGCTTTCATTTGCGCCACGGTGTCCGGGATTGTTCCACTGATGCGCTGATCGCTCCCGGCGTAGAAGCCGTAAATTGGGGCCTTGATTCGGGTCATGGCGCCTTTGTCGGGCGCCTGGCCGTAGAAGACAAAGGCCGCGGCGAGATCGGCGCGGTTGGTCGCGAAGCGGAAGGTTTGCGTTCCTCCCCAGCAGAAACCCGCGACATACAGCTTGCCGTTGGAGGCGGTTAATTTGAGGCCGTAATCCGCAGCGGCGTTCAAGTCGGCAGTGACCTGGTCGGGGTTCAGGTGACTGACTGCCTCAGTGACTTTGTCTCCCGAAAAATCGGAGGTTCGACCGCCGTTGGGCGCCATGCCGGATAGTAAGTCTGGAGCGACGGCGACGTAACCGGCTGCCGCGACTTCATCGGCAAGTTCCTGGGCCCAATCGCTAAGGCCAAAAATTTCATGAATGATCAGGACTACCGGCTTTTTGTCTTTCGATTCCGGGTAGACGATGAAGGTTTCGACGGATCGGCCATCGTGTTTGATGGTGACCCATTCGCGATGGCGCGAAGATTTTTTAATCTGGGCTTGGGCCCAGTCCTGAGCGTTGGCTGGCGAAGGGAACAGAGCGAAGGAGGAAACAAAGAGCAGAGTTGCGAATAAAGATTTTTTCATCGGAGTCCTCAGGCATTGTGATGCTCTTGATGCACAGGGATGATAAGCCCGTGCTGATGTGCTGGCAACCGTGCGAATAAAGCGTACTTAATGCGAGCACAAAATCTTCAGCGGATGCGTTCCTCCTGCCAGAACGAAAACGTGGGTGGAGGGCGCTGAAGCCTTTTGTTGGTTGGCTAGTCCTGGCGGAGGGCGACGACTGGGTCGACGCGGGTGGCGCGCAGGGCGGGGACGTAGCTGGCGATGAAGGTGACGGCCATGAGTAAGATGGAGACCGCCGATAACGTGAGCAGGTCGGTGGATTGCACGCCATACAAAATGGATTCAAGGGCCTTAAAAATGAGGAAGGCCAAGGCGATGCCGATGAGGGTGCCGATACCGGCCATGGTCATCCCCTGGCGAAGGACCATGCCGAGTAGGTTGCGAGGTTGGGCACCCATGGACATGCGGATGCCGATCTCGCGGGAGCGTTGGCTGACGGAGTAGGAAACGACACCGTAAAGGCCCACCGACGCGAGTACCAATCCGAGGAGACCAAAGGCTCCAACCAGCATGGCGCCCAGGCGGGCCGGCAACAACGGTTTGCCATACTTCACGTGATCTTCCATGGTGGAGACGCTGTACACCGGGAGGCCCGCGTCCAAGCTGCGAATCTGTTCGCGAACGGCAGCGATCAGGCTGCGTGGATCATCCTGAGTGTGCACCAGCAGCGTAACCCTCGGTCTGTATCGTTGAGCCATGGGAAAATAGACGTACGGCTGCGGGGCTTCGTACAAGAACAAGTATTTTGCGGTGGAGGTGACCCCGACGACTTGAACCGGGGGAGCGTTGTTGGCGATACGAAATGTTTTGCCGACGGGGTTCTGCCCGGGCCAGATCTTCCTGGCGAACGCGTCATTGATCATCGCTACTTTTGGAGAATCCGCAGTGTCGCCGTCGGTGAATTCGCGGCCGGCAATCACCGAAACACCGGCGGTCTTGAAATAGGCAGGCTGAGCCGTGTCATCGAGGGCCGTTTCCTGCAAAGACTGGTCGTGGGAGGGTTGGCCTTCCGGGAATATATTGACCAAGGAGTTTTCGTAGCCCATGGGGATGAAGGAGGTGATTCCGGCATCGCGGACACCCGGTAGAGTTCTCACGTGTTCGCTTAATTGCTTATAGAACTGCTGCCCGCGCTCTTCCTTGTAGCCCTGCAATCCCAGATCGAAAGACATCATCAAAATGTGATCCTGGCGGAAGCCCATGTTCACATGCGCGGAGTTCTGGAAGCTGCGGATGAAGAAGCCGGTGCAGGCGAGAAGCAGAAGGGAAACGGCAACCTGCGAAATGACGAGAGCGTTTCGGAAGCGGTGATGGCCGGTAGACGCGCCTCCTGAGCGGCCGCCGGCTTTCAAGGCCTCAGCGATTTCGGCGCCCGAAGCCTGCAAAGCGGGAAACAAGCCGGCGATTACGCCGGTGAGCAGCGCGGCTAAAAAGCTGAAGCCAAAGATCCTCCAATCCATCTGCAAATCGAAAAGTTTGATGGGAATGTCGCCGGGAATCTGGATGGAGGTCAATCCTATGGCCACCCATCTGGCGACTGCCAAACCGGCGATTCCACCGAACAAACCGAGCAACACGCTTTCGGTCAGAAGTTGGCGAGCCATGCGCCAGCGACTGGCCCCCAGGGCGGCGCGGGTGGCGAGTTCTTTTCGTCGCCCATTGGCGCGAGCCAGAATCAGGTTGGCGACGTCGGCGCAGGCAATCAAAAGGACCAAGCCAACGAGCGACATGAAGATGGCCATGGCCGTGGACATGAAGCCGCCAAGACCCGGTGCGGGGCGAGCATCCAATTCGGGTATGACGACGAGTTGCTGACCCTTGTTGGTATCGGGAAAGTCTTTATCCAGGCGCTGATCGGTCGGCCGAGCCGCGGCCATCGCTTGCGCAACGGACACCCCGGGTTGGAGCCGGCCTAAGATGCGAAGATTTCCAGCTCCGCGATGGGTCAGCGCGTCCTGGTTGTCGGGTTCCAAGAGGCCGAGGGTGGTGAGCGGCAGATAAAAGTCAGGCTCGACGAAATAGTCAGCACCGTGATAACTGGCGGGTGCGACGCCAATGATGGTGAAGCGTTGCTGATTGATGGTGACGATTTGGCCGAGGGCGAGCGGGTCGCCTGCGAAACGCTTCTGCCAAAAGTTGTGGCTGAGCACCACGACGGGGTCTTTACCCGAAATCCACCCTTCATCCGAAGCAAACAACCGCCCGAGCGCGGGTTGCAGACCAAGCATTGAAAAATAATTGCCGCTGACCATCTCGGACCAAGCGCGCTCTGGTTGGCCCCGGACGCCCAAGTTTACGGGATTAAGGGCGAAAGCCAGTAAATCGGAAAAGGCGGTTTTAACGTCGCGATAATCGAGGAAATCGGGGTATGACAAGGGATTCGGAAAGCCGACGATCATGCCTTTCTGGGCCACCACGACCAGGTTTTCGGGGTGTTTAACGGGGAGCGGCCGCCACATTATTCCATTGAAGACGCTGAAGATGGCGGTGTTGGCACCGATTCCCAGCCCCAAGGCCAAAATGGCGATCAAAGTAAAGCTCAGGCTCTTGCGCAGCATGCGGAATGCGAAACGCAAGTCGTTCATCCAGCTTTCCATGGGCAACCTCGCAGGCGATGCAGAAACACCCGTTGCAGATGATAACGAGTTAGAAGGAGAAGTGTTTCAGGCGGTGACCGGTAATGAGGCGACAGTGGAAGCTGGGCAAGAATTCAGGCGGCTAAAACAGACGGGAGCCGCGACTATTGGTACATGCGTTGACCGGATCCCGAACCACAGGGGCGCTGGTCAGTTTGGTTTTTTGGGTACAGCCATGAGGATACGACGTTCTGGTAAGGTCATTTCCCGCTTGAAGACTTCGCGGAAAATACGTTCGATGGGGGTGTTGCCAGCTTTGGGAACGACCATGGAGCCCTCCGAGACGCTTCGGAACAGGGCCTAACACAGATGGTAGAACCATCATTGAGAATTAGCAAGTGCGGTTAATTTGAACCGGCCCGGCGAACCTAAGTGGAGTGCGGTGCGTTGACAGTGTGCAGTGCGTTCGCTACGCTCTCGTAGCAATCGTCGAACACAGCACAATTTTTCCAGCAGCACGCCGCTCCGCATCCCAAATGAGCAGGAGAACAGGTCAACCGCCGCATGGCTGAAGAAAAGCTTCCGACTCGCGCAGAGGATTTTTCGGAGTGGTACAACCAACTGGTCTTGAAAGCGCAACTCGCGGATTATGCGCCGGTGCGCGGGTGCATGATCGTGCGGCCGTACGGCTGGGCTTTGTGGGAAAACATTCAGCAAGCGCTGGATCGCCGGTTCAAGGCGACCGGGCACCAGAATGTGGCTTTCCCGATGCTGATACCGCGCAGTTTTATCGACAAAGAAAAACATCACGTGGAGGGTTTTTCGCCGGAGCTGGCGGTGGTGACGATTGGCGGCGGCGAAGAACTGGCGGAGCCGCTGGTGATTCGGCCGACCTCGGAAACCATCATCGGGCACATGTGGGCGAAGTGGATTCAGTCCTATCGCGATTTGCCGGTGCTCATGAATCAGTGGAACAGCGTGGTGCGTTGGGAACTGCGCACCAAACTTTTTCTGCGCACCCTGGAATTTTATTGGCAGGAAGGGCATACCGCGCACGCCACGCGCGAAGAGGCGGAAGTTGAGACCCGGCAGATGCTGGACATCTATACCGATTTTGCAGTGAACGACGCGGCCATTCCGGTGATTCCCGGCAAGAAATCCGATGCCGAAAAATTCGCAGGAGCCGACCACACTTATTCCATTGAAGCGATGATGGGCGACGGCAAAGCGCTGCAGGCGGGCACGTCGCATTTTCTGGGGCAGAATTTTGCCCAGGCTTTTGAAGTGAGATATCTGGATCAGCACGGGCAGTTACAGCATTGCTGGACCACTTCCTGGGGGCTTTCCACCCGCATGATCGGGGCCATCATCATGGTTCACGGCGACGATCAGGGGCTGGTGCTGCCGCCGAAACTCGCACCTTATCAAGTGGTGATCGTGCCCATCGCCAAGACCGATGAAGAGAAATCCAGCGTAATGGGTGTGGCGCGCCAGCTCAAAGAGGATTTGGTTAAGGCTAATATCCGAGTGACTCTCGATGAGCGCGAAGGCCCCAGCCCCGGTTGGAAATTCAACGACTGGGAGATGCGGGGAGTGCCGTTGCGCGTGGAACTCGGACCAAAGGACGTCGCCAAGCAATCCGCTGTGCTGGCCCGGCGCGACAGGCCGGGGCGGGAAGGGAAGTTCAGCGCCTCGCTGGCGGACTTGCCGCGGACGATCGAAACCTTGCTGGTCGAGATTCAACAGTCCATTCACGACAAAGCGCTGGCATTTCGCAAAGCGCACACCCATGACGCCAAGGACTACGAAGAATTGAAAAAGGCGGTGGAAACCGGGTTCGCGTTTTCGCACTGGTGCGGCAGCGCGGAGTGCGAAGCTAAAATAAAGGAAGAGACGCGGGCCACCATGCGGTGCATCCCGGTGAACCAGGACAACGAGCAACCCGCTCATAGGGGCGTTTGCGTGCAGTGCGGCAAGCCTGCCAACGAGCGGGCGATCTTCGCGAGGGCTTACTAGATTTTCCGCGCGACGACTTGAGCGGCCTGGGGGCGTTTCGCTTCGGAAACAAGTCTTTTCAGGGTTCTAGACACTCTGTTGCACGGATGTTAGCTTCAAACTATGAGCATCATCCTTCCAGCCCTATTTGGGAAAGATCGCGCACTCGGGTGTCTTCGCGCCTCGAATAGGCGGAATGAGCGTGGAGAGGGCAAATTCAAAGCCATCTTCATGCTGGTGATTGTCATTTTGGGAATCTATTGCGCCGTGAAGCTCCTGCCGCCGTATATTGCGGAATATCAACTGGCGGATAAAATTCAGGAACAGGCTCGATTTGCGATTGTGAACCACACGACCGAAGAGCAAATCCGAGCGAGCATTTTCAAAGTGGTGCAGGACCTGGACATTCCAGCCAAAGAAGAAGACATAAAGATCGTGGCCAACGATCGCACGGTAATTATCACGGTGGACTATATCGTTCCGGTCGATCTGCTTTCCTACCATGTAGATTTGCACTTCACACCTTCCAGCGAGAATAAATCGATCACTTAAGCATGGTCTGTCTGGGATTGGCTGGTTTCAGGGCCCGCGGTAACGACCTGGGGCCGGATAGCCTGTCCGGGGCAACATATATCGGCGTAAGTCCGTCTTTGTAACCAGGGGCGCTTGCGAGACAATGAACTTTCGGGATTGGAGCCGCCGGTTGCGCATCCGCCTTCAAAAGGGTTTCTTTACATCGATTATCGGGCTCACGATTCTGGCCATTCTGCTCGCTGTGGTGCTGACCACTGCGGGCATCTACACCTACTACTACATTAAGTATTCCCGGATGATTGAAGCCCGGCTCTCGGGGCGGGTGCTGCAAAACACCACGCAATTGTTTTCCGCGCCACAACATATTGCCACTGGACAGGTATGGACTGCCGAGGAGTTGGTTACCTATCTCACCAAAGTCGGTTACCGGCCGGTGAAAGACGACAACTCCCTGGGGCAGTTTACGACCCAGGGAAACAGCGTTGATATTCGGCCCTCCAAGTATTCCTATTTTTCCGGTACCAACGCACTGAGTGTGCAGTTCGCCGGTAAGTCCATCAAGAGCATCCGGCCGCTTTCGGGCGGCACAGATTTAGGCAGCGCGGAAATCGAGCCGGAGCTGATCACCAACCTTTTCGACAGCGCACGCGAGAAGCGGCGGCCGGTTTTGTACCAGGACCTGCCGCCCACGCTGGTGCACGCGATCATGTCGGCCGAAGACAAACGCTTCCTTGAACATGGCGGTTTTGATTTTGTGCGAATCTTTGGGGCCGCGTGGGCCGACCTGCGGCATAGCAGCAATCACTATCAGGGCGCCAGCACGATTACCATGCAGGTCTCGCGGACTTTCTTCTTTTCTAACGAGCGCACCTTCCGCCGCAAGATTGCCGAGGCCATGGTGGCCTTGGAACTGGAAGAGCGCTTCACCAAGCAGCAGATTTTTGAGCTGTACGCCAATGAAGTCTATTTGGGGAATCGCGGGAGCTTCGGCATTCGAGGATTTTCAGAAGCCAGCGTGGCGTACTTCGGCAAAGATATGCGCCAGCTGTCGCTGGCGGAATGCGCCTATCTGGCGGGCATTATCCGCGCGCCGAATTATTACTCGGTTGCCGACCGCCATCCCGAACGCGGTGCGCAGGCTCGCGATCGCGTGCTTACGCAGATGCTGGATAACAAATACATTACCGAAGCGGACATTCAGGACGCCAAGCGCGAGCCCATCAAATTGGTGCGCACTTCGGTGGCTGGGAGTGAGGCTCCGTACTTCGTGGACATGGTCAAAGACCATTTGCTGGCCAAATACTCCGAAAGCGAATTGGTGAATCAGAATTTTCGGGTGTACACCACGCTGGATCCGGCGTTGCAGCGCGCGGCTGCCGCGGCTGTCGATGTGGGAATGAAAAACGTCGACAAGTTGCTGGCGAAGAAGTACGACAAATGGCGCAAAGCGCAGGCCAAAAAGGGACTCAGCGAGGTCATCCCCCAAGCGCAGGTGGCTTTGGTAGCGCTGGACCCGAGCACCGGAGAGATCAAGGCGGTCATCGGCGGACGCGATTACGGGCAAAGCCAGTTGAACCACGCGCTGGCACACCGCCAGCCGGGGTCGGTGTTCAAACCCTTTGTGTACGCCGCCGCTTTTGACAATGCCGTGGATAATGTCCAGCCCATCGTCACACCGGGCACCACGCTGGATGATGAGCCGACCACGTTCACGTTCGATGGCAAAGACTACACGCCCAATAATTACGGCGAAAAATTCATGGGGCGGGTTACGGTGCGTGAGGCGCTGACCAATTCGCTGAACGTGGCCACTGTAAAAATTGCTGAGCTCATCGGTTACGGGCGGGTGGTACAAATCGCTCGGCAAATGGGGCTGGGCAACAACATCCAGCCGACGCCGGCGGTGGCCCTGGGGGCTTATGAAATGACGCCGGTGGAAGTGGCCGCCGGGTACACCACGTTCGCCAATATCGGCACGCGCGCGGAGCCGGAATTTCTTAAGCGAGTGGTGGGGGCGGATGGCAAGGTGCTTGAAGAAGTGGAGCCGCAAACGCGAACGGCGCTGGATCCGCGGGTGGCTTACCTGGTCACCAGCGTGATGAAAGACGTGCTCAATCGCGGAACGGGCGCCACCGTCCGTGCGCGGGGGTTTTCATTGCCCGCAGCGGGAAAGACGGGAACGTCCCGTGACGGCTGGTTTGCCGGGTTCACGTCCAACCTGGTGTGCGTGATCTGGATCGGCTTCGACGACAATCGCGACCTGGGCTTGGCCGGCGGAGTGGCCGCCGCGCCGGTGTGGGCGGACTTCATGATTCGCGCGACGGCTTTGCCCGCCTATCACGACGTAAAAGATTTCCCCATGCCGGAAGGCGTTCAAGCGGTAATGATCGATCCGGAGTCTTCGGAGCTGGCTACTCCGAGCTGTCCAACAACGCGCGCCGAGGTGTATGTCACCGGCTCGGCTCCCACGCAACTGTGCGAGTTGCACGGAGGGCACGGGGCGGCCAGCGGATCATGGCTATCGCGGATTTTCGGTGGTGGGTCAGCCCAAGCAGCCACAGGCCCTGGGCATCGATGGCAAACCGATTCCGCCGGACCAGGCATTGGGCGCCCAAGGGACAGTGCCGCCACCGGACGCCAATGGGGCTGACGGACAACCCGGGCAAAAGAAAAAGGGTGCTTTACAGAAGATTTTTGGTATCTTTGGGGGCAAGAAGAAGGATCCCGACAAGGCAAAGCCTCAGCCGGATAAGGGAGACTCCCCATGATGAAGCTTCATGTGGCAGTTCCAGCCAGTATTCTGCTCCTAAGTTTTTCTATCTCCTCAGAAGGGCAATCTTTTACACCTAAAGGTTTGGTGTCGGTGTCCGACGCGCCTCCCGGCGTGACGCTCGACGCACCTGCAGCGATGCAGCAGGGCGCGGTGGATTCCTCTGCAATCGTGGTGCGTCCGGAAATAACTACTGAGCAACTGGCGGACATTTATATGGCGCGCAAGGATTATCGCGAGGCCGCCGAAACTTATAAGCGGCTCACCGATGAAAATCCTCGAAATCCGGTGTACCTGAACAAACTGGGAATTGCCCTGCACCAGCAGGCGGCTTTGACGCTGGCTTTGAAATATTACGAGCGGGCTACCAAGGTGGACCCCGGTTATGCTGACGCGCAAAACAATATCGGGACGATCTGGTATCAACGCAAGAAATATGGCAAAGCCATCAAGTCCTATCAGAGAGCAATCGCGTTGCGCAAGGATATGGCGGTGCTGTACAGCAATCTGGGCTACGCGTATTTCGGGGACAAGAAATACGAACAATCCATGGTTTCATTCCATCAGGCTCTGACTATCGACCCGCAATTCTTTGAGCACGGGGGAAGCAGAAACGGCTCGGTGCTGCAGGACCGTTCAGTCACCGACCGGGGCCGATTTTACTACATGTTGGCAAAGTCGTTTGCGCAGGCGGGGAACTCGGAGCGCTGCATCATTTATCTGCGGAAAGCCAAGGACGAGGGCTACAAGCAGTTGATGGCGGCAAAAACCGATCCGGACTTTGCGGCCATGCTGGCCAACCCGGCGGTGCAGGAAATACTGGCACCCAAGCCGCTGCAGAACGAGTAACGCAGCCGTTCTTTTTTTCGCGTTTTCTTTTTCGCGTCCCTTTTAATTTATTTGTGGATCGCTGTTGGTGCGAAGGTTACGCTTCGGCATCTGGAGGGGTTGCCCTCTGCTACAATCCTGGTACATGGTGCAACGCAGATACATTAAGATTTTTTTGATTTTATTTGCAATGAGCGTGTTGTTTCCGACCTGGAATTCCTGTTCTCCGCAAAATACCGAAAGTTCGCCAAAAGCTCTGAACGCCATTGCGCCAACCAGTTCGCACGGAATTTATTTGGTTTTTCCGTTTCAGAATGCCGGCGCTTCCTCGCGGCTGGATTGGCTTTCCGAGGGACTGGAAGAGCTTACGATTCAAGGCCTGTCTTCCGCAGGCGAGCAAGTCTATTCCCATACCGGGCGACTGGGAGAATTGGAACGCTACGGAATACCGGCGACCGCCAAGCTGAGCCGGGCCACCATGCTACACGTGGCAGAAGAGTTGGACGCGGACTTCGTGGTATTCGGGACGTTCGAATCGGATGGGAAAAACCTGACCATCGAATGCCGGTTGATGCGCGTGGATCCCGCCTCTTTGCTGACCCCTTTGCGGGAAAGCGGTCCGCTGGATTCGCTGATGGATCTACACAACAAACTGACCTGGCGGCTGCTGTCCGCCAATGATCGTGCGTATCCTCTGAATCTCGGCGGAGTTTGGCAAATGCACCGCAACATTCGGCTGGATGCTTTCGAGCATTACATCCGCGGAATGCTTGCCAGCGAAGATGAAATACGCCTGCGAGAACTGCGCGAGGCGGCGCGACTGGAACCGGACTGGGTAGAACCGCAGTATGCGATAGGAGAGGCCTACTTCACCAAGCGCGATTGCGCTTCGGCGTTGCCGTGGTTCGCGCGGGTGCCCAAGAACCACGAACGCTACGAGGAAGCGCTTTTTTCTGTGGGGGTATGCCGGCTGCTATTGAATCAAGCGGATCAGGCCGAGGAAACTTTTGCGGCGTTGCAAGCCTTGCTGCACACCAATACTGGCTCGGTGGTCGATTTTCCGGAAGTGCTCAACAATCTGGCGATCGCGAGGGAGCGGCAGAGTAAATTTCCCGCGGCTCAGGAAGATTTGAAGCGGGCGTCGGCTCTGGATCCGGACGAAGACGACTATCCGTTCAACTTGGGGCTCATTGCGCTGCGGCAGGGAGATTACAACGCGGCTGCGGCCATGTTCCGGGAAGCTGTCACATCGGGAGCCTGATATTCCGGAAGATCGCGCGTTGTTGATCGCGTCGTTGGAAAAAGCCGGCAAGAAAGAGGAAGCTGAGCAGGAGCGCATTGCGGCCTCCGAGGCTTTCGGTCCGGAAGGCGTAACAGTGGCGCGCCTGGATGCAAAAAACGATTCGCTGACGCACTTCGAACGCGTGATGACCGAGATCGATCCGGAGACGCTGCGATTTGAAATGGAGTCCGCTGAAGCGCGGGTGACGAGCGGCGGGACTTCCGCGGCGCGCGATACGCCAGCCGGGCATCTGCGACGCGCACGGCAGGAGCTTACCGCCGGAAGACTGGATACCGCCGAGCGGGAATATCGAGCAGCGTTAGTGGAAGATAAAAGCAATGCCGCGGCGCATCTGGGGTTGGCTGAAATTGCGCGACGCCAAGGGAAATTGGACGAGTCGGTGAAAGAGTTGCAAGCTTCGCTGCAGTCCCGGGATTCGGCGGTCGTGAGAACTACGCTCGCGCGGGTGTATCTAGAGCAGAAGAAGACCGCGCTGGCACGCACGGAAGTGGAGCGTGCGCTGAAGTTGGCGCCCAATTATTCGGAGGCCAGGCAATTATTGGAACATTTGCCGGGTGGAAAGGCCGCGCAAGGCGCTCCAAAAGGGAGTCCACTATGAAAGCGCGAACGAATTTCAAAGTTCAGGCGCTAAAGAAATATCGGCAGCTCCATGTGTGTGCTGCGATTGTTTTTGGGTTGTTTGTGGCCGCCGCTGCGCTGGCCCAGGGAACAGCGACTGGGGAACCGCATTCCTCGACGGTGCTGGCGTTGAATCTGAACGGTGAAGTTGAACCGATTCTTGCAGCCTACATCGATGAGGGACTGGCGGACGCCGCGCAACGCCATGCGGCGTTGGTGCTGATTACCATGGATACACCGGGCGGCCTGAGCGACTCGATGAAAGACATCATTCAGCATATTCTGGCGTCGCCAGTGCCGGTGGCGGTATACGTCGGGCCCACCGGCGCGCGCGGCGCTTCGGCGGGATTTTACATTTTGCTCTCGGCGGATATTGCGGCGATGGCTCCGGGAACGCACGCGGGGGCCGCATCACCGGTGATTATGATCGGCGGATTTGCCCAGCAGATCGACGAAACATTTCGCAAGAAAATGAATAACGATGCGATGGCTTTTCTGCGCAGCTTCACGGAACAACGCGGGCGAAATCCAGTGTTGGCTGAGACCGCTATCACCGAAGCCAAAGCCTTCACGGAAAAAGAGTCGCTCGACAGCAAAATGATCGATCTGATGGCCAGCTCGCGCGAAGATTTGCTCCGGCAGCTTAATGGGCGAGTCGATCACGCGGTTTGACGGCACGAAAGTTACACTCGCGCTGGAGCATCCGGAAATTGCCATTTCGAATTGTCGACGCGGCAGAAATTTCTGGCGCGGATCGTCGAACCGGACGCGTTTTTCATTTTGCTGCTGGTCGGTGTGTTGGGCCTGTATACGGAGTTCACGCATCCGGGGGTTATCGCACCGGGAGTTTTTGGCGGGATTTGCGCCGTTCTGGCGCTTTACGCGATGCATCTGCTGCCCGTCAATTACGCCGGATTGTTTCTGATTTTGCTGGCGGTGGTTTTTTTTATACTCGAAGCGAAATATTCCAGTCACGGCGTGCTGGGTCTTGGCGGCGTAGTCTCCATGCTGCTTGGAGCCATGTTCTTGATTCGCTCTCCACTGACAAACGGTGGCGTAAGCCTGGGCATTGCGTTGGCAGTGACACTGCCATTCGCATTGATCACCATATTCCTAATGCGGCTGGTATTGCGGTCGCGGAAATGGAAAGCCGCGACGGGAATGGAGGAGCTGATCGGCGAGCAAGGCATTGCGGTGTCAGCGCTGCGTGCAGGAGTGGAAGGCATGATTCGTATCCACGGAGAATTGTGGGGCGCGGTGTCTTCGCAGCCTGCTCCGGAAGGCGCGCCCGTGCGGGTGCTTCGCATCGAAGGGCTGAAACTTTATGTGGAACCGGCGCACGCGCCGGTGGCGGGGAACAGTTAGCAGCGATCTGGCTGATTGGCCGGGCTACTTGGGGAGGATCAATGGAAATCGGTTTCTTGGGATTCGCGGTGATTATCGGCATCGGGCTTATCTGGTTCTGGAATTCGCTGTACATCATTAAGGAATGGGAACGCGGGGTGGTGCTGCGTCTGGGGCGATTGCTGCCGGATGCCAAGACCGCGGGAATCAATCTGGTTTTCTGGCCGATCGAAACGCTATATCGCATCAACATGCGACTGGAAACTTTGGACGTGCCGCCGCAGGACATCATCACCCGCGACAACGTCTCCGTGAAGGTCAACGCGGTTTGTTATTTTCGGGTGGTGGACGCCAACCTGGCCATGTCCCAGGTTCAGAATTATCAGTACGCCACTTCGCAGTTGGCGCAGACCACCTTGCGAAGCATCGTTGGGCAGTTCGAACTCGACGAAATATTGTCGCAGCGCGATAAAGTCAACGCCAAGCTGCAGATCATTCTGGACACCGACACCGAGCCGTGGGGCATTAAAGTTTCCAAGGTGGAAGTGAAGCAGGTCGACATCCCCGAACAAATGCAACGGGCCATAGCGCGCCAGGCGGAAGCCGAGCGCGAGCGCCGGGCAAAAATTATTCATGCCGAAGGAGAGTTCGAAGCGTCCCAGAAGCTGGCCGACGCGGCAAAAGTTTTGGAAACGCAACCGACTGCTATTCAGCTTCGTTATTTGCAAACGCTGACCGAGATAGGTACTGAGAAGAACACAACGATTGTGTTTCCGCTGCCCATCGATATCATTAACCAGTGGACTAGAGCGTTAGGCGGGCCAGCAAAATAAAAATGGCACCACGAGGAAAAAAAAGCGCGGGCGAAAGAGTGCTTGAAGGCCGGCACGTCATCGGTTTGTTCCTGCTGATGCTGGTATTCTCCGCGGTATTTTTTACCCTGGGTTACGTAATGGGCCGGAGCCAAAATGATGTGCGGGCGGCCACTACGCTGCACGCGGCCTCAGATCCGATGTTGCCGGGCAAATCGGGGAGCACTTCGAAGCATGCTCCTGAAGTGGTTGAGGCGCCCGACACCGGCGATACAGAACCTGGTTGGGAGATTTTGAAGCCGGAAACTAAAGGAAGAGAAAACAGAGAGCACCCGAATACGGTTTCCCCCGCAGGCGTTTCTCCGGCGGCGCCCAAAAAAACGGTGGCAAGCACGAATAGCGTGAAGCCTGCGGTGTCCGCAACGGAATCGCCGAGAGCGGCGTCCGTGGCAGGCGGCTACACGCTGCAAGTTACCGCGGTGCGTCGAGAGTCGGATGCGCTGGAACTGGCGCGGCGTTTGCAAAAGAAGAAATTCCCCGCTTTCGTTCTTTCTCCACAGGGAAATAAATACTACCGCGTGCAAGTGGGGCCTTACGCCGATCAGAAATCCGCGGAAGCCGCCAAAAAAGGCCTCGAAAACGCCGGCTTTAAAGCCATCGTGAAGCGCGGATGAACGCCAGGAATTGGCTCAGGTATCTGCGCCCGCATCCGGGCGATCGCACTCCCACTAGTCTGCGTTTAGTGATCGCGGCGGTTTCCGGCGCGGCGCTGTCGCTTTCCTACGTAGGTTTCTATCTCAGTATTTATTCCTGGATCTGCCTGGGCATTTTGTTGGTGGTGCTAATCGGCGCGCGTCCAAAAATTGCGTTTGCGTGCGGATTTTTGCACGGCCTGGTTTTTTGCGTAACGTCTGTTCCGTGGATTGCCACGGTTCTGGCGGTTCACGGGGGCTTGTCGCCGCTCGGTGGCTGGGGAGTGCTGCTGCTGATCGCCGCCGTGTGGGGTATTCTTATTGGCATTTTTGCGTGGATCGTGCAGCGGCTCTCGACCCATAGCATTGAACTGGCCTGTATTGGCGCACCTTTCGTGTGGGTGTCCTTTGAATTTGTTCGCGCGCGGTTGCCAGAAATAAGTTTCCCGTGGAATTTGCTGGGTTATCCGGCGGCGGCGAATCTGGGATTCGTGCAACTAACGACGGTGACGGGAATTTACGGCGTTTCGTTTATTGTCGCGGCCTTTAATTCATTGATCACGTGGTGCGACGCGGGGTCTTCCATCAGCGCGAAGCGCCGATGGATTTTGCTGGCGGCAGTATCAGCGGTTCTCATCGCGATGCTGCTGGTCGGGCCGCGTTTTGTTCCGCAAGTTCAGGCCAACCACATTGCTCGCGCGGTGCAGCTTAATTTTCCGGAAGCACCGGCATACGGTTCGAATTGGTTTCCCACACATTCCAACGATCTTCGCGAAGCCACCAATTTCAGTTTGGCCAACAGCGGAAAGCAACCGGACTTGTTGGTGTGGCCTGAAGCTCCGGCGCCTTTTTCGTATCAGGATCCGCAGTTCGCGAAATTCGGGAGCGAACTGGCCACGAAATTTGGCCATCCTTTTTTGGCCGGGGTTATCGAGTGGAAGCCGCCGGTCGACGGTCCCAGCGCCAGCGGTCATGGGGCGCTGATGCCGTACAACAGCGCGCTGCTTTTCAACGCGCAAGGCCAGCGAGTTTATTCTTATGACAAGGTGCACCTGGTGCCTTTCGGCGAATACGAGCCGTTCCCGCTGATTCACAACGTGGTCAGCAGCGTCTCCGAGGAAGTGGGCGGCTTCCATAAAGGTCAGTTGACGGGCCTCGGCCCGTTGCCCGGGGGATACACTTTTGGCGTTTTTATTTGCTACGAAGCCATTTATCCCGGAGAGATACGCCGCTTTGCGGCCGACGGCGCGAATGTGCTGCTGAATATTTCCAATGATGGATGGTTCGGGCGCTCGGCGGCCGCGCAACAACATTTGTTGATGGCACGCGTGAGGGCGGTAGAAAATCGCCGCTGGATGATACGCGCTACCAACAACGGATTCACCGCCTCGGTCGATCCATATGGGAGAGTGTACGAGCCGCTGCCGCCGGATGTGCGCGCTGGAGCGGACTTGCCTTACGATTTCCGCACCGATCGCACGATCTATACACGCTTTGGCGATTGGTTCGCCTGGCTCTGCGTAATCGTTTCCGTTATTCTGTTGGCCTCAACTTTCTGGAAAGGAAATGTTTCCCGCGACAGTATTCCGATCCCGGTGGATTTTCTGGCCTCGCCCATCAGCGTGGTGCCCGATCCGGTTACGTCGCGTTCTTCCGTATGATCCTCGAAGATCTGCAGCACAAGTATGAAGGATTGAAGCAACGCATTGCTCTCGTGCGGAGTTATCTTTGACGCCCCGCAACATCGCGAACGCCTGAAGGCTCTGGAAGCGCGAGTCGCGGATCCTAATTTTTGGAGCAATCAAGAAGCTGCTCAGGCGGTACTTCGCGATCGCAAGCGTGCGGAAGATCAGGTGGGCGCGGACAACAAACTGGCTTCGCTGTCCGGAGACATCGAGACGTACATCAATTTAACGCAGGAAGAAACCAACGCCGATCAGCGTAACGATTTGCTCAAAGACCTGGACCGCGAGCTGAACGGCGCGGAAGCCTATGTCGCGGAACTGGAAACCAGAACGCTGCTCTCCGGTGAAACCGATCATCTAAACGCGATTATGACTATTAAGCCCGGTGCCGGCGGCACAGAATCCCAGGACTGGGCTTCCATCCTGCTGCGCATGTACTTGCGCTGGGCGGAGCGCAAAGGGATGAACGCCTCGGTGCTGGACGAAACGCCCGGCGAAGAAGCGGGCCTCAAGTCCGCGACCGTACAATTCAGCGGCGAGAACGCCTACGGGTTGCTGGCTGGAGAAACCGGAGTGCATCGACTGGTGCGCATTTCGCCGTTCGATCAGGCCGCGCGGCGGCACACCTCGTTCGCTTCCGTTTTCGTGATTCCGGAAATTGACGACAAAATCGAGATCGACGTGAAACCGGAAGAGATTCGCGTGGATACCTTCCGCGCGGGCGGCGCCGGCGGGCAAAACGTAAATAAAGTGGAGACAGCTGTGCGTATCACGCATCTGGCGTCCAACATCGTGGTGCAGTGCCAGGCGGAGCGCAGCCAGCACAAGAACCGCGAGATCGCCATGAAGATGTTGCGCTCACGACTATACGATCTGGAAATTCAGAAGCGCCAGGCGGCCACCGACAAACTGGATGAAACCAAGCTGGATATTTCGTTCGGGAGCCAAATCCGTTCGTACGTGATGCAGCCGTATCGCTTAATTAAGGATCACCGCACGAAATTTGAGGTTGGCGACGTAGATCGGGTATTGGATGGCGACCTCGATCCATTTATAAGGTCCTATTTGATGGCTAAGAAGACTAGAGGCAAGCTGAGCGTTGAACCAGACGACGGCGACGTTGCCTAGCAGCCGAAGTACGAGCACGCAGCCGCACTTTCGCTCATTCAACCCTCGATTTGCCCCATTCAGGCGTCGTGCAAAGCATTTGAATTCAATAATTTGATTCCTGGTTTTTCGGATGGTACCGTTCCTTCGTTACGTCTATAATTTCAGTCTGGGTACAATTTAAGTCTGCGCCGATGCGCATGCGTCCTACTGTCGTCTCCGGCAGTAAAACACGAAGGAGATCCTGTTTTGAGCGAAGCCTTACGTAATTTTCTGTTTACTTCCGAATCCGTGACCGAAGGGCACCCGGATAAAATAGCGGACCAGATTTCCGATGCGGTTCTTGATGAAGTGATGAGGCAGGACCCTGCTGGACGGGTGGCCTGCGAGACTCTGGTTACGACCGGTCTTGGCAGTCGTCGCGGGAGAAATCACGACTACTGCGCACGTCAATTACGACGAGTTGGTTACGGGATACGATTCGCGGCGTTGGCTATGACCGCGCCAAGTACGGTTACGATGCCGAGACTTGCGCGGTCATGTGCACTGTCAGACGCCAGTCTCCGGATATAGCCATGGGCGTTGACACCGGCGGCGCCGGTGACCAGGGCTTGATGTTCGGCTTCGCCTGCGATGAGACCGAAGAGCTGATGCCCATGCCCATCCAACTGGCGCACCGCTTAACGCAACGCCTCGCCGAAGTTCGCAAGAATAAGAAAGTCAACTTTCTTCGCCCCGATGGAAAATCGCAGGTCACCATCGAATATCGCGACGGTCGTCCGGCGCGTATCGACACTGTGGTCATCTCCACGCAGCACGACGACAAAGTTTCCAACGAAGAGCTACGCGACGCAATCACCAATCAGGTCATCAAGCCCATACTTCCGGCCGCGATGCTCGATTCCAAAACCAAATATCATATAAATCCCACCGGGACGCTTCGTCATCGGCGGACCCATGGGCGATGCCGGCGTGACCGGACGCAAAATCATCGTGGATTCCTATGGTGGATACAGCCGCCATGGTGGCGGCGCTTTCTCCGGGAAGGATCCCAGCAAGGTCGATCGTTCCGCCTGCTACATGGCGCGCTACATCGCCAAGAATATCGTGTCCGCAGGCTTGGCCGTAAAGCTGAAGTGCAACTGGCTTATGCTATCGGTGTAGCCGAGCCGGTTTCGGTGATGGCCGAAACCTTTGGCACCGCGAACGTTTCGGAAGAAAAAATGACCTAGCTTATTCGCGAGTTTTTCTCGCTCACGCCAAAGGGCATTATTGAAACGCTGGATCTGCGCCGGCCTATTTACAAAGCCTACTGCGGCCTACGGGCACTTCGGGCGCTACCGGGCCGGGATTTACTTGGGAGCGCACTGACCGCGCGGCGCTTTACGCGAGGCTGCCGGTCTTGGTTCGTCGGCGAAGGCGAGTGCGGCCGCTGCGGAAGTTGGGGCGCGCCGCTAGTCTTGGATTTACTAGACATTAATTTTATCTCCCTTTCCTCGAGCGAGATTTTCGCCGGCAAAATTTAATTAAGGAGCATTTCATTGGCTACCGCTGAACTGAAAAAAGGTGATGTAAAAGATATCGGGCTCGCTGACGCGGGAAAACGCAAAATCGAATGGGCGCAGCAGCAGATGCCGGTGCTGGAGTCCATTCGCAAGACGATTTTTGAAGGAGCAGCCGCTGAAAGGTTTGCGCGTTTCGGCTTGCCTGCACGTTACCAGCGAAACCGCGAACCTCATGATCGCGTTGCGCGATGGCGGCGCGGATGCCGTGCTATGCGCTTCGAATCCGCTCTCTACTCAGGATGAAGTGGCGGCTTCGCTCAATCGCGATTACAACATCCCTACCTACGCCATCAAAGGCGAGGATAACGAAACCTATTATTCGCATTTGCGCGCAGCGTTGGATCATAAACCGCAATTCACCATGGACGATGGCGCCGATCTGGTGACCATGCTGCTGACCAAGCGCACCGACTTGGTGCCGGAGGTGATTGCAGGAACGGAGGAAACCACTACGGGCGTGATTCGTTTGCGGGCCATGGCCAAGGACGGAACGCTGAAGTATCCGATCGTGGCGGTGAATGACGCCATGACCAAGCATTTCTTCGACAATCGCTATGGCACCGGGCAGTCGACCATCGATGGCGTGATTCGCGCGACGAACGTGTTGATCGCGGGATTGAAAGTTGTGGTGGCCGGGTACGGCTGGTGCGGGCGCGGCGTGGCGATGCGCGCGAAGGGGCTTGGGCGCGGACGTGATCGTTACGGAAATCGATCCGGTGAAGGGCATTGAAGCGGTGATGGATGGGTTTCCGCGTGATGCCCATGGCAGCAGGCGGTGAAAGAAGGCGACATTTACATCACCGTTACTGGAAACAAGAGCGTGATTCGCGCCGAGCATTTTGAAAAAATGAAGGCTGGGGCGATTGTTTGTAACTCGGGACATTTCAACGTGGAGATTGATATTCCCGCGCTGGAGAAATTGTCGAGCGGGAAGCGGGAAGTGCGTCCGCTGGTGGACGAGTATACGTTGAAGGGCGACCGCAAGATTTATTTGTTGGGCGAAGGCCGGCTGGTCAATCTGGCGACCGCCGAAGGGCATCCGGCTTCGGTGATGGACATGAGCTTCGCGAACCAGGCGCTGTCCGCGGAGTATCTGCGCGCCAATTACAAGACTCTAAAGCCGCAGGTCTATGTGGTTCCAGAACATCTGGACAAGGAAATTGCGCGCTTGAAACTCGAGTCGATGGGACACAAGCTGGACAAATTGACGCCGAGCAGGAGCATTATCTGGCGTCGTGGCAGGAAGGGACGTAATCCGCTCGCGCCCTTGATGTTTCCGAGCGGCGGGATTCAGCGGGGCGCGTATTTTGCGCCCCAGAATTTTTAGTACCTAATTGCATTGGCGCGAAAAAAACATGTGGGATCTTTGCACACGATCGCTTGAAACGGCCCGCCTGCGCGGTGCTTCGTACGCCGATGTGCGGGTCATGCACCAACGGCAGCGAGATTTGACCACCAAGAACGGCAAGGTCGGCACGCTGGCGCAGTCGGAGTCCATAGGCTTGGGAATTCGCGTGCTCGCCAACGGGGCCTGGGGATTCGCTTCCACCGATCGCTTGACCCGCGAGGGTGTCGAGTTGTGCGCGCTGCAAGCCGTGGCTATCGCCAAGGCTTCCGCGAGCGCCAAGCGCCACGACGTGGTGATGGCCGACGAACAAGTTTTCATCGATAGCTGGCAAAGTCCGTTTCGCAAAGACCCTTTTGAAATCCCGCTGGAAACGCAGTTGGCTATTTTGTTGGCTGCGGATGCGGAGATGCGCCGCGTGAAAGGCGTTACGCTAACGGAAACAGATATGCAGTTTCGCAAGACGGATAGCTGGTTCGCGTCCAGCATCGGCTCGCGAATTCATCAGCGCAAAGTAACTTCCGGATGCGGAATTGTAGCCACATCGTTTAAAGGCGAAGAAATCCAGAAGCGCTCGTACCCGAACAGCTTTGGAGGCCAGCACACTCTCCAGGGCTATGAACTGATCGAGTCACTGGACCTGGTGAAAAATGCCGCCATCATCGCGGAAGAAGCGGTGGCCCTGCACAGCGCCGCGCAGTGTCCGGAGAAAAAAGGCACGCTGATTCTGGGCGGCAGCCAACTCGGGCTGCAGATTCACGAATCCATAGGCCATCCGATAGAGCTGGATCGGGTACTGGGCGAGGAAGCGAACTTCGCCGGCACCAGTTTCTTGACCCTGGATCAGGTGAATCATTTGAAGTACGCCTCCGAGATCGTCAACGTGGTGGCCGACGCGCGGCTGGAACACGGCCACGGTCTGGGCACCTTCGCTTATGACGACGAAGGCGTTCCCGCGCAGCGCACTGACATTATTCAGGAAGGCCAATTTCGCGGCTACCTGTCCAATCGCGAAACCGCGCGGCTCATTGGATTGGAACGCTCTTCCGGCACCATGCGCACAGAAGGCTGGAATCGCCTGCCGATTATTCGCATGACCAACGTCAGCCTGCTGCCGGGCAATTGGGATTTTGACGATTTGATTCAGAGCACGGACGATGGAATCTTGATGGAGACCAATCGCTCGTGGTCCATCGACGATCGGCGTTACCAATTCCAGTTCTCCACGGAGATCGGCTGGGAGATTAAAGGCGGCAAGAAAGTCCGCATGCTGAAAAATCCCAGCTATAGCGGCATCACTACCGAGTTCTGGAATTCCTGCGACGCCATCTGCAACGCGCGAATACTGGACGTTGTGGGGCACGCCCAATTGCGGCAAGGGCCAGCCGATGCAAACCATGGGCACGGGACACGGCGCTTCGCCTTCGCGATTCAGCAATATCCATATCGGCGCGGCGTTCGCGGAGCAATCGTAGCGTCTATGAAAACTCCAGTCAAAACGCGTCAGCGCGCGGCCGCGAAAGAAGTTGCCGGGCCCGCCAAATTGCTGCGCGGAACGGCGAAATGCGCCGAATCGTGGATACGGTTTTGCGACTGGCGAAATCGATGGGTGTTGAGGAAACTGAAGTGCACGTGGATGAAGTGGCCGACGCGCTCACACGTTTTGCGAATAACGCCATCCACCAAAATGTCGCCGAGCACGGCGTAACGGTCTCGATTCGAACTGTGGCAGAGGACCGCACGGCGCGTGCGACCACCAATCGCGTGGACGAAGATTCGTTGCGCGCCGCCATTGAAGGTTCACTTTCCCTGGCGTCCAGTCAACCGAAGGATCCACGGCTTTTGCCCTTGCCCGGCGAGCAGAAATATCGCAAAGTGGCTCGCTTTATTCCAGCAACTGCCGCGGTCACTCCCGAATCTCCGCGCGCTGGCAGTACGTCGCGCTTGCGATTTGGCAATCAAAAACGGTCAGGTTGCCGCAGGGATTTTCTCCACTGGGCAGAGCCAAACCGCGATAGGGAATTCCCGCGGGCTGTTTGCCGCTTATCGTGAAACTCACGCGGAATTCTCCATCACCATGCAGGAAAAGCCTGCCGCGAGCTGGGCCAAGGCCAATTCCGCCGACGTGCGAAATTTCGACCCTCAGAAATTGGCTGCGCGAGCCAGCGAAAAAGCGCAATCTGGCGGTACAGCCGCGGGAATTACCGGCTGGGCGTTACACCGTCATTCTCGAGCCGGCGGCGGTTCTCGATCTGGTCGGCTTCCTCTTTTATGATTTCGCCGCCACTGCTTTACAAGACAAGCGCAGCTGCCTGAACCAACGCATGGGCAAGCAGCTATTTGGCAAGAATATTTCCATTTACGATGATGCCTATCATCCCCTGCAACTGGGGGCTCCGTTTGACGGCGAAGGGATGCCGCGCCAAAAAGTGCAGCTGGTGGATCGCGGGCGTGCCGAAAAATCTGGTGTATTCGCGAAGCAGCGCCAAAATTGCCGGGAAAAAGCCCACCGGGCACGGTTTCATGCTGCCCAACGAATATGGCGAGGCGCCGATGAACCTGGTTTTTGCCGGCGGCGATTCTTCGCTCGAACAAATGATCGCTTCCACGGACCGTGGGCTGCTGGTTACCCGGCTCTGGTATATCCGCGAAGTGGACCCGTACGAAAAGATCATGACCGGAATGACCAGAGATGGATTGTTTCTGGTGGAAAAGGGCCGGGTGGTTTCCGCGGTGCGCAATTTTCGGTTCAATCAGTCCTTATTGGAGATGCTGAGCAATGTGGAACTGATGGGACCGGCGGTTCGCGCGACGGGCGAAGAAGCGTTCGAAATGGTAGTGCCCGCGATGAAGGTGCGCGACTTCCATTTCTCCGAAGTGACAAAATTCTAGCTGCGGTTTCGTGGTTCAGCACCCGTTCGGATGGCTGCATGATTACAATCCCGTAATATTCCCGCTTGTCAGAAAACGAATTCAGCGCATTCAAATTCTGAGTTTTACTTGTCCGCTCAGCGGAGCCTATATACAAGGATATGTTCTCCGGGCGCCGAAGAGTCTGAGAAGCAGCGGTTATCTGTCCCTTCGCTCACCGGTGCGCACGGGCCCTCCGACGAAATGCCGCCATCCCAACTGGGGGCACCCGGATCATGACGCTTGCGGAACGGGATTCGTCGCGCGGCTTGGCGGGCCCGCGGGTTACGACATTATCCAATACGCTTTGACCGCACTGGAGCGGCTAACGCATCGCGGTGGCGTGGATGCGGACGGGGCGAGCGGTGATGGCGCGGGATTGCTCACTTCGCATTCCTAGCAGTTTTTTTCGGTCACGCGCAAAAGAGCAGGGCATCGAACTCCCCGAAGCGTTCGGCTTGGGGTTTGCGTTCTTTGCTACGTCAGCGGTGTCGACGCACGCTCGGCGATCGAAGCGCGCAGCGGAAAGCGAGCGTTTGCGTATCCTGGGATGGCGCCGCGTGCCGATCAATCAGAAGTCGCTGGGGCGGCGCGCCCTCGAGACCATGCCGGAGATCTGGCAATTCTTTCGTGGAGGCCTAGCAAACGCAACGAAATGCCGGCACGATTTGAGCGACGTCTGGCCATGATGCGCAAGCGCGCGGAAATCGCCATGCCGCGCGCTGTTATATCTGTTCGTTGTCATCGCGCACGGTGGTGTACAAAGGACTGCTGACGCCCTGGCAATTTCCGCAGTTTTACGAAGATTTGCGCGATCCGTCCTTCGCCACTACTTTCGCGATATTTCACCAACGGTATTCCACGAATACACAGCCATCGTGGGACCTCGCGCAGCCGTTTCGGCACGTGGCGCATAACGGAGAAATCAATACCATCGTGTCCAACCGGCGGTGGATGCGCGCCAAACACCGAGAACAGCGCGCAGCTTTAAAGGTGGGTGCGTGGTTCCGGGCCGTTGGAAGCCCAACGTCAGCGACTCGGCGAGCTTTGATAATGCGTTTGAGCTGAAATTACTTGAGGGGTTGTCGCCGGAAGAAGCGATGCTGGGCCTCGTTCCGCCAGCATTTGAGAAGGATCCGGTACTTGTCGCGCGACGTGCGGGCGCGCTGACTTCGGTTTCGCAGCGCGGCGAGCCCTGGGATGGACCGGCCGCGTTCGTTTTTTCCGACGGCCAATTGGTGGGCGCGAAGCTGGATCGCAATGGGCTCCGGCCTTTGCGCTACACCTTGACTCATGACGGTTTACTGATTGCCGGATCGGAGACCGGACTTATCGATTTTGAGGAATCGCAAATCGCCGAGCGGCAACGATTGGGGCCGGGCGAAATGATCATTGCTGATCCGGCGTCGGGAATTTTCCTTCGCTGGCGCGACATTTTGAAGCGCCTTGCGGGCCGCGTCGAACGCGCCCCGGTTTCTCGGCGGCAAATGGCCAGCGCTGCTATTCCGGGCGTGGGCTGGCCATCCGATCTCCCAGTGATCGAGCATCCCAAACGCATCGCAGCGGCCGCCGGTTGGACGGAAGACCAATTTAAAATGCTTTTTTCCGCGCTGGTGCACGGCAAGGAAGCCGACTGGAGCATGGGCGACGACGCTCCTCCGGCGTTTTTGTCGACCCTTCCGCGCACCTTGTGGGATTACTGCAAGCAGCGTTTCGCGCAGGTGACTAATCCGCCGATCGATCCGCTGCGGGAATCGCACGTAATGTCTCTCGAAGTGCGTTTCAAGGGCGGATTCACTTTGCCGAGCCCGCTGATCGATGCGGCGCAACTGGCCGAGCTTACTCAGGAATTTGGCGCTGTCCGCCACATGGATTTCACCTTCAATGCCGCTACGGGAGTCCCGGGCGCGCGGCGCGCAATTGCTCAGCTCTCCACTACCCCACTGAGCAGCGGCGGTCGCCCGGGATTCCTCCTCCTCTCCGATCGCGCCATCAGCAGCGAGCGCGCTTGTTTGCCGGCGTTGCTGGCAGCGGCGGCGGTGTGGAAGGCCATGGTCCGCGAAGGATTGTGGGATGTTCCGCTTGATCATCGAATCCGCGCAGGTGTTCGACACGCACCACGTGGCGCTGTTAGTCGCCAGCGGCGCGAGCGCGGTATGGCCTTATCTGGGCGATCAGTTTGCGGAAGCCCTGGAAAGCGGCGGAACCGAACTTGTGCGCACGGCGGTGAACGCCGGGCTGCGAAAAGTGCTGGCGCGTATGGGTGTTTCTACCGTCGCCAGTTATCGCAACAGCCAGCTATTTGAGATTGTCGGCCTGTCCGAAGATTTGTGCGCGGAATTTTTTGAAGATGCTGCCGATTTCCCGGGGCAGAAAAGCCTCGATGAATTGCTGGCCGACTATCTGCGCATGCACACAGCTGCGTATGCCACGCAGTCGGGGGATCATGGGTGATGCCGGGCTGTATCGTTTCCGAAAAGGCGCCGAGCTGCATGCCAATTCACCGGAGATTGTGCGCCGCATGCACGCGCACGTAAGGGCGCCCGATGCGGAAAAATATTCCGCCTTGGAAGAATTGGCGGAGCGGCAGGGAACGGTATTTCTGCGCGATTTGCTGGACACAGTTCCGGGAGCGCCGGTTGCCCTGGACGAAGTAGAGCCGTCGGAAGCAGTACTGAAGCGTTTCAGCACCCAGGCCATGTCGCTGGGTTCTCTGGGTCCCGAGGCGCACCGCACTTTGGCGGTGGCGATGAATCTGTTGGCGGCCGCAGCAATACCGGGGAAGGCGGCGAAGATCCGGCAACTTATCGCTACGAACCCGCAGCCGCAAATAAAATCAAGCAAGTGGCGTCCGGACGATTTGGCGTTACCGCCGATTATTTGGTGCACGCGGAAGAATTAGAAATAAAAATGGCGCAGGGGTCCAAGCCTGGCGAGGGCGGCCAGCTTCCCGCCCGCAAAGTAACGGAATATATCGCGCGCATTCGGCATGCGACGCCTGGCACGCCGCTGATTTCTCCGCCTCCGCATCACGACATTTACAGCATCGAGGATCTGGCGCAGTTGATTCACGATTTGCGCGCCGTGAATCCCTTCGCGCGCATCGGCGTCAAGCTGGTTTCCGGCGCGGGCGTGGGAATCATCGCTGCCGGGGTAGCGAAAGCCGGCGCGGATGTAATCACCATCAGCGGCCATAACGGCGGAACCGGGTCATCTCCATTGACTTCCATTAAGAATACCGGGCTTCCCTGGGAAATTGGGTTGCGCGAAACACATGACACTCTGGTTCGCGCTGGCCTCCGTTCACGTCTCTCTCTCCGCGTGGACGGAGGCTTGAAATTTGCGCGTGACATTATTCTGGCGGCGATTCTGGGCGCCGATGAATTTGGTTTTGGCACAGCGTCGTTGCTGGCGATCGGCTGCGTCATGGCCCGCCAGTGCCATTTGAATACCTGCCCGGTGGGCATCGCCACGCAAGATGAAAAATTGCGCGCGCGATTTGCGGGGAAGCCTGAAATGGTGGTGGCGTATTTCCAGTATCTCGCTGAGGAAGTACGAAATCGCATGGCGCAACTGGGTGTGCGTTCTTAACGGAACTCTCTGGATGGTATGACCTGCTCGGAAACGCGTTCGGGCATGGATGCATTACTGATCGTGCCGATTTCCGAGTCGCGTCGCGTGGCTCCGCAACAGGAGCCGGCCATCTGCACGCGGCCGCCAAGGAAGCTTCGCTGCATTTTGCCGAGGACCTGGGCGCCCGAGCAAAGATCGAAGCGATCCAAAATTCGGATCGCAGCGTGGGCGCGGGCATGAGCGGGGAATTGATGCGCAGGGACAAAACCGGCCAGCGGCTCGCATGGCGAGATTGTGCATGAATATCGCGGCTCGGCGGGGCAAAGCTTCGGCGCATTTTTGGTGGAAGGCGTGACGCTGCGTTTGCGTGGCGAAGCCAATGATTACGTTGGCAAAGGACTATCCGGCGGAACAATTTCGATATCGGCGGGACAGGGCTGCTTCGCGTCGCGGCGACGTGCTGGCGGGAAATACCGTTCTGTATGGCGCGACATCCGGCCAACTGTATGTCGCGGGACGCGACGGGGAACGTTTTGGTGTTCGCAACAGCGGCGCTCTGGCGGTAGTGGAGGGCGTTGGGCAACACGGTTGCGAGTATATGACTGGCGGCGTCGATGTAATATTGGGCCCGCTGGGAGTGAATTTTGGTTCGGGGATGACGGGTGGATTGGCGTATGTGCTTGCGCTCGGAAGCGGAAGATGTGTTGCATCGGCGAGTTCGTGAAGCTGGCGGAAATGGACGCCTACGAAGAGGGTTCGCTGCGGCGCGTGATTGAAGAGCATATTTATTTTACTGGTAGTCCACGGGCGGCAAAATTACTGTTGCATCCGGGCGCGCTTGCCGATGGTGCGCGTGCAGCCCGTTCATTTCCAGGGGAGCAATTGAGGCTACCTGGCGGCCGATGCTGGACAAATTGAAAGATCGCGACATGCTGATGCCGATGGGGCACGAGGAGCAGACGTCGCAAACAGCTTTGCAGGTATAATTTTTAAGCAGCTATTGCGAACAGTTTTTTACAGAAAGGAGCTACGCAACTGCTCGCGGATTTTATAAATCAGTTATAATCACCGCCGAGCAATCTCTATGGATTTCGACCAACTCGCCACTTTCGTATATGTCGCAAAATTGAAGAGTTTTTCGCGCGCCGGACAAAAAGTCTTTCGCTCGCAATCGGCGGTCAGCGCGCAAATTCGCCAACTTGAGCAAGCTTATCGCGCCAAACTTTTAGATCGTTCCGCAAAGTCGGTGGAATTAACGCCGGCGGGAGAAGTGTTGTTTGAATATGCGGAGCGGCTGCTGCGCTTGCGCGACGAATCCTTGCAGGGCGTGGCGGACCGCGGGAACGTGGTGCAGGGCACGGTTTTATTCGGTGCCAATGAAGCGACCTGCCTGTATCTGCTTCCCGATATTTTCGCGGAATTTCAGCGGCGTTATCCGCTGGTGCATATCAGTATTTACCGCAATTTCAGCCACAAGATTTTGCAGCGCATCGAGGATGGCACCATCGACGTGGGCATCGTGACCTTGCCGATAAAAGCGTTCAACACCAAAGTGCATCATATTTATCGCGACCGCCTGCGCTTCATGGTCAGCACGCGAAATCCTCTGGCGAACCGCATCGAAAATTACTTTGGAAGAAGTGGCCGCGCAGCCGTTGATTTTTCCACGCACGGGGTTTACGCGGCAGGTGCTGGACAAACTTTTCCGGCCGTATCGCTCACGGCTGCGCATCACCATGGAATTGCCAAGCATCGGCATGATCAAGCGATTTGTGGCCGCCGATGCGGGGGTTTCTTTCATCAGCGAAAGTTTTGCCAGCGATCAAGTGAAAGCCGGGGAAGTGAAGCTGCTGAACGTCGAAGGCGTGGATCTGTGGCGGGAATTAGGGTCTGGTTTACCGGCGCGATCGGAGCCTGCCGCGCGCGGCGCAATCGCTGATTGCTATTATTCGCGAACATCGCAAAGCTAGTGAGTCTCCGGTGGCTATCGGAGCTTAAGACTCTGCGAGTTTGAAGTATTCTCTCGGCGCCAGCCCTGCGGTCGACTATTTATCAATGTCTAATTTTTGTTAAACTCCAGGCTGGAGATCGCGCGCGCGATCACGTTTTCCTGGATTTGGATTAAATCCGTGTCGGAGTAGGTCATTCCCAACGACGGAAAAAATGTCGCTCGCCGCGAGACACGACCAGCAAAGTTCCGGACCAGTCGTGTTCGTCGGCCAGCCCGCGGTAACGAATTTCAACGGCGGGAAAGCCGCCGGCGACAGTTTTTCGCTGCGAAATGCGGCGATAATTTCCGTAGGTGTCGCGCAGGCGTTTTTCCACATCGGCGGCAGTCGCGTCCAGAGTGTCTTTGGTTTTTTCGCTCGCCGACCACCATGAGGGTGGATTCGTTTGCGGTGCCCATGGCGACGATCGCGTTAGGTATTTCTTTGCCCGCGTCGTCAATTAATTTCCAGCTTGGCGCTTTATACATGTGGAAGCCATGGGTGTAGTTGATGTACACGTTGCCTTCCAATGTTTCGCGGTTGACCGGGGGCTCCGCCGGTTTTGGCTTGGGCGGTTTGGCCGGCGGTATGGCGTTCACCACCGGAATGGCTGCCTTCGTGGGGATTTTACCGGCCTCGGTTGGCGGCGGTGCGGGATTCGTGACCTCGCTGGACGCCGCTTTTGCTGGAGTTGGTTTTGATGCGGCGGGTGCCACATCGGGAGCAGTTCCCTTTGTTCCAGCCACGGGAGCTTGAGATTTGGCGATCGCGGGCGCGGGCGCGGACGCGGTTGCAGTCGCCGGCGCGGCCGTTACTGTTGCAGGCGCATTCGCACTGGAATGCTCTTCTTTCTTCGAAGGTAGAGTGGTTACGGGCTTTCCCGCCGCGACAGCAGGCTTTGCGGGTGCCGGCTTCTCGCTCTCGGGTGCCTCGGTTTTGGCCTTTTTCGGCGTCCCCAGGCACACTAGGAATGATGGAGGCGATTTTGTCTTTCTCGACCAGCACATATCCAAAGTCCGTCTTTACTTTGAACATGTTGTCTTCGTAGGAGACAATCACACCGTAAAGCTTTTTGCCGTCCTTCAGCCGTATTTCATCCGCGCAAACGCGAACCCCCAGCAGTGCCGCTGCACAGAACACCGTACTCATCAGAAGTGGCCGTGGCCATGCGGGCATGCTGTTGAGTATCCGTCGAGGACGCTTGGGAGGCAACGTCCCGCACTCGTACCCTTGTCCGCGCAGTTATCCGCGACGGAGAGGATCGCCGGGTATCATTTCGAGGCTTTGGGGCCCCCCTAAAAAAGTGCCCTATACGAGAATGGCTGGTTAACCACGACTCCATAGATAGCTCTAGTACCTATAGAACTGCCCTCTTAAGCTGCGAATAGGCGCTTAAACGCTTGGGGGTTTTGTCTATGAAGTATTCACTGAATACCGCACTTTTAGCCATGGGCGTCGCCGGCGGGCTCACGGTTATGCCGATGTATCCCGCGCAGAATCAAGCAACTGGCATCGTCCTGGAAGCCTATGAAGCCCGCGTTGGGGACGCAAATCTGAACTCCGGGACTTCTCTCTATACCGGGGACGTAGTGGCCACCGATTCGGATGGCCGGGTACAACTGCGCGTCCGTCAATCCAGATTCGAAATAATCGGGGAATCCAACGTTGCTTTCTTTCAAGGCCCCAAGGGAGCAGTTGTAGAGTTGCGGCACGGTACGCTGATCGTGGGCCTGAATAGCCCAGCTGAAGAATTGGAAATTTTGGCCTCCGACGTCCGCATCGTTTCGAAAGGCGACCGGCCGATTGTGGCTCAAATCACCATGAACTCGACTTGCGATTTGCAGATCAAGGTGGAGCATGGAAATTTGGAAGCCACCACCGGCAAGGAAACCAAGACCCTTGAAGAAGCGCACGTTTACGATGTGATCCCCGAAGTGTCGGTTAAAGACAGTCGTAATCCAGCGGTGGCGCCGGAGGCCGATGACTTCCATCGAGGTCACGAGCACGCCGCGTGCGCTCTAGCCGCGAAAATGGCCCTGCCGGCTGTTGCTGGCCTGTCTCATTTCGCAATTATTGGCGGGGCAGTGGCCGCTGGGATCCTCGTTCCGGTAATTTTGCACACTGGCGGCGGGCAGCCCCCGGCAGAGAGTCCCTTCAAGCCATAAATCGGCTCGATCCAAGACGTCTTCCACCTTTCCACAATATTCCAGGGACCTAGACAGGGGTTCAGCGGTTGGGCTTGTGCAGGCCACGTCTCCGACTCTAGAGTTCCGCTCAATTCCTTTTGGAGATTCAAGCTCTGCTAAGCTTGCGGTAAGCTTGCCGAACGTGTTCTCGTGGCCGCTCCGGCCCGAAGTTGAACGCGTCCCAGCCAACTAACGCGCTGCCGCTTAAGCTCGATGCAGCGCTGCAATCCGGGAGAAATCATGTCCGAGCAAACCGAAGCGAAAACATTGGACACCGTGGATCACATCGCGGTGGCCGTCACCGATGTGAAGAATACCGTCGAGTGGTATCTGAAAAATTTTCAATGTAAGACCGTATATCAGGATGACAGTTGGGCATTGCTGGAATTTGCCAACATTCGCATTGCCTTCGTCCTGCCTCAGCAACATCCGCCGCACTTTGCGCTGCTGCGCGATCCGGCGCTTTTTGGAGAACCCAAAACGCACCGCGATGGCACACGTTCCGTGTATGTAAGCGATCCATCCGGAAATTCCGTGGAAGTCCTGGCGCTGAAATAGCGCAAGAATCCGAAGCTGGGCTGATGGCGGAAATTAGTTTATTCGTGTCCTGACGCTTCCAGCAGGTTCGCGGGTATTTCCCCGGTGGGTTTGATGCGCCGGTTGGCCAATCCCACGCCAGCGAGAACCAGCGCGCCGCCCACGATTTGCGACCCGGCCAAGGGCTCGGCAAGGATCAGTGCAGCTAAGACGGCAGTCAGAGGGCCTTGCGATAATAAGCTGATGGACGCCGCGGTGGCCGGCAAGTGGCCAAGCGCATAGGTCAAGGCCAGGTAGCCGCCAAGTTGCGAAATCAAGCCCAAGCCAAAAAGTGCCGCCCAGGATCGCCCCGGCGGGACCCGTAGCGAAATACCCAATGCCAAATTAATGGCCAGCAGAAATACGGCGCTCGAAATCATTGCCAGGCGCAAGAAAACCAAGGTGCTGGTGGTTACGCGAACGCGCTCGGTGGCGATCATGTACACGGCGAAGCAAGCGGAAGCCGCCAGCGCCATTGCGTCGCCCCAGCCCAATTTGAAATGTCGTGCCAAATCACCCCACACGATGACCACTGATCCCGCCACCGCCAGAAACAAGCCCAGCCAGAAAGCCACGCTGGGCCGTTTCCGAAATATCAACCAGCTTAGCAGCCCAACGAACACCGGCGTGTTGTTGCCCAGGAGCGTGGCGTTGGCGGCGGAAGTCTGCAAGATCGAGGTATTAAAGAAGGCCAGATCCAGAGCGAAAAAAATCCCGCCCACGGCGATGACCAGCAGTGTTTTGTTGCTGACGCGGGCTGCCGAAGGCCCGACGAACCAGGTGGGCACCAGAATGATCGCGGGAATCAGCATGCGGTAGAAGGCCGACGCCGGCCCGGGCATGGCCGTCCAGCGCACGAAGATAGCGGACCACGCGATGCACAACACCCCAGCGGTAAGCGCCAGATAGGGCCACGAAGTCGGTGGTCGTTGTTTGGCAGTCATGCCTGGCTCGCGAAGCTTGCGGGAATATTGCAAATTTTCAATTCACGGAGTATCGCACACACTCAGGGACGGCTACCCCCGAGGTGGTTAACAAATTGCTCCTCTGTATGTTTCGCGTCGGCTCCGCACTTCACCAGGCTTTGCCGGGATATAATCGCCGCCGCAATCGGTACACCAGGATGCAATGAAGAATCCCGGAGCAAGCGATGCTCGGAGCGAAAAAAGATCGACGAGCTTGGAAAGGGAAGCAAGCATGAAGCGAAAAATAACCCGCCGCGATTTCTTGAACGGTGTGGCCACGAGTGTTGGGACTGCACTCATCGGCGGAACCGTTGCCTCGCACGCATTTAGCGCTGAAACTCTGCTCGCTGCCGCAGCCTTCGATGATTTTTTTCCTGAGAAGGCCGCCGACTATTATCCCCCCGCCAGAATGGGCATGCGCGGCAATCACGACGGAACCTTCACTTTTGCGCATCTGCTGCGTGACGGTGAAAAGTGGGAGGATCTTGGCAAAGCGGTCAGCGCGGACGAATCCTACGACCTGGTCATTGTCGGCGCGGGTATCAGCGGCTTGGCAGCCGCGTATTTTTATCGCCTGCATGCGGGACGCGACGCGCGCATCCTGCTGCTCGATAATCACGACGATTTCGGCGGCCATGCCAAGCGCAACGAGTTTCAAGCCGGAGGCCGCATGCTTCTAGCCTACGGCGGAACGCAATCCATCGAAAGTCCGGGCAAGTACAGCGAAGTCGCCCGAACCTTGCTTCAAAACATTGGCGTGCGGGTGGAACGTTTCAATCAAGCCTACGACCAGAATCGCTACTCCAAAATGGGCACCGCCGCATTTTTTGATAAGGAAACCTTTGGCGAAGATCGCCTGCTGACCGGAATGAACACCACTCCCTGGCCGGAATTTCTGGCCAAGGCTCCGCTGTCGGAAGAAGTTCGTCGTGACATCGCCCGCGTTTACACGGAAAAGGTCGATTACCTGGCGGGAATGTCTCTGGAAAAAAAGATAGCCCTCTTAACAAAAACCAGCTACGCCGAATATCTGACCAGATACTGCAAGCTCACGCCCGCAGCCTTGCCATTCTTTCAAACCTTCACTCATGATCTTTTCTGCATCGGCATTGAATCCGTCGCCGCCATGCAATGCTACGAGGAGGGAGACGACTACGGCTCCTTCACCTACGCGGGTTTCGACGGTCTGGGTTTTCCGGAGGCCGGCAAGGAAGAGCCGTACATTTATCATTTCCCGGACGGCAACGCCTCGGTTGCCAGGCTGTTGGTCCGCGCGCTGATTCCCGCCGCGGTTCCAGGGCATTCGATGGAGGACGTGGTCACCGCGCGCGCGGTGTACAGCAAACTGGATGCTGCCGAGTCGCCGGTCCGCGTTCGCCTCAACAGCACTGTAGTTCACGTGCACAACCAGGGCGACGCCAGTTCAACCGAGCGCGTGCAGGTAGCCTATATGCGCGGTGGAAAACTTCACGCCGTAACAGGGAAGCAATGTGTTCTCGCGTGCTACAACGGAATGATCCCTTACATTTGCCCCGACGTTCCTGCCGAGCAAAGCAAAGCCTTGTCTTATTTAGTAAAAGCGCCGCTGGTCTACACTCACGTGGCGCTGCGAAACTGGGAGCCTTTCGCAAAGTTGAATGTGCATCACATTGTCGCGCCGGCCAGCTATCACACCTACACGGCACTCGATTTTCCGGTGAGCCTGGGCTCGTATAAATTTCCGAGCACTCCCAAAGAGCCCGCGGTGCTCTTCATGCTGCGCACGCCGTGCAAACCTGGATTGCCGCAGCGCGAGCAAAATCGTGCCGGGCGCAGGGAATTGATGGACACGCCATTCTCGGTCTTCGAGAAAAATATCCGTGAGCAACTGACCAGGATGTTAGGTTCCGCGGGCTTCGACGCCGACCGGGACATTCAGGGCATCACCGTTAACCGCTGGGCCCACGGATACGCTTTTACTCCCAATCCGCTGTTTGATCCCGCTTGGAAGGAAGAAGAAAAGCCCTGGGTGATTGGCCGCCAGCGCATCGGTCAGATTGCCATTGCCAACTCCGACGCGGGCGCCAGCGCTTACACTGATGTGGCGATCGACCAGGCCTGGCGTGCAGTGAACGACTTGCTGCGGGCCTAGCCCGCCGCGTCTAATGGGACGCTTCGCGTTCGTTGATTATGCCGCTAGGCAAAACCTTCTTCGACTCCACAATCCTTGGGCGAAAAAATGTATATTCGGCTTTTATCAACCAATATGATATCGTCTGTTGCGTAGGCTCCCGAAGTTGGATTGCCTGAACTTCCTGGAACGTGTCTGTCGTCCTTCCTCCACTGGTTCAGCCAATTTTCAGCCAGTTTCTGCCGTGCCGGGAAACGGCTGCGCCGAATTTCCGCACTCATGGCGCTTCGAAGGGTACCGGGAGAATTAAGATGAAGAGCTTATTTGTGGGGAATATGAGCTTTCAAACCACCGAAAGCGACCTGCGCACGCTGTTTGAGCCGTTCGGCCAGATCACCCGTGTACACATGGCCATGGACCGCGAGACCGGCCGTGCCCGTGGATTTGCCTTCATCGAGATGCCTAACGATGAGGAAGCCGCCAAGGCCATGGCTGGCCTGGATGGCAAGGAATTCGGCGGACGGAACCTGAAGGTGAATGAAGCGCGACCCAAGGGCGAGGGCGGACCGCCACGCACCGGGCAGAGAACGTTCAACAATGGCCCCAGCGCTGGTCGCGGGCCGAACACCGGCCGCGGTCCGGGGGGCGGCAGTGGAAGTGGCGGCGGACGCGGTAAAGGTGGCGGCGGTGGCCGCGACCGCTTCTCGAACGAAGACTATCGTGAATCAGTAAGGCAGCCGCGCGAACCGCGCTGGTAGCTTTACGCGTTGCAAGAGTTGCTCGACCGCCCTCGGCTGGCCCGCGGGTGCACTCTGTAGCGAGGAGAAAGAAACGGATGACAACAACCTTTCAGAAACGCCAAAAAGAAATGAAGCGGATGGAAAAGCGCAAGATGAAAGAAGAAAAGCGCGTGCAACGCAAAATGGATAAGACCACTCCCAAGGACGGCGGCGTCGATTCAACCCTCGATCCAGCCCTCGACCCTACCATCGACTGGAATCACTCCGACGACTACATGACTCAGGAGTAGACGCTCTTCGGCGCACTGCATCGCTCCGCTGTAAAATAAAGCTAGCTGGAATTGCTGATCGGTAGCGGCTCTTCGAAGCCGTATTCAGCACCATTGCGTTTCGAAACCTTGGAGAATCATCCGAGCGTTATCGAGTGGATGCTTTTTAGAACCATGTCGCGCTGAGCGAGCTTCTTCTATTTCTTTTCCCTCGGCCCGTATTGTTTCAAAGTTCCGTCAACGACCACTCCCACATATCGACCGGCCTGCAGAAACTGCATTACCTTGGCGCCGTCGCGCGCGAGCTTTGCCCAGCGTGAAGCGGTCTGCGGGTTTTGCTCCAGCCCGCGAAATTCCTCGCCTCTAAACTGAAAATCCACCTGCGCCAATTTTGTTTTTGCGGTCCGCCGTACCGGGAAACTGGAGTCACCCACTTCAACATTTTTTTTGCCGTCGACCAGGGCCTGCCGCCACACCGCGACGAAGGCCTGATCGATTTCCGAATTGTTGCCCGCGTCCATTCTGCCGCTCGTCCTTTCGCACTATTGTTTCTTCTTGGCCTCAACAATGCTCGTTTCCAAACCCGCCTTCTTCAACATGGGCGCAATCTCTGGATTGGACATGAACAATTTCCAGATCAGCCCGGTCCGGTAATTCTCGACCATTACCGTAATCGGCGCCTGGTTCAGCCCCATGTAAATCGGCGAAACCCAGTGCTCTTTTGCGATTAAAGCGCATCGCGCGGTCCATAGATATCCCCAGAGCCAACTGCCTTCCTCACGATAAAAATGTTTCAACGCCGCCATGGAGGCTTCGGGAGTATAAGGAAACGAACACAGTGCCCCGGTCGGGGTCATGATTCCACGATCGTCCTCGCTATTGGGCGCGCTTGGCTGGTAGCCGTCCGGTCCATCGCTGGCGGTCGAGACCCCACGAATCGGCCCAGTAGCCTTGCAAATGTTTCGGATTGGCGATGCAGTAGGCCAGGTTGATCCGCGCGGTATTGCGGTTGTTCTCGAAGTAATTCGTAAAGCGGTCGGTTGCCGCATGGGGATCAAATCCCATGAACGAATAGTGCGTGAAAAACAGCGGCCCGCCGCTGCCCCAGCCCACATCCAGCTTGATTCCAAAATAACTTTTCCCATTGGTGTAGCGGCTTCCCGGCCGCGGATCATCCCGCTTTGAACCTATGATGGCATGCGGCTTTTGGTTAGCCCAACCGGTGTAATACAAGTCCGGAGAAACGGCATGGGTCGGCGAAGCCATGGCCAACAAATACACAATCATGGCTTCATTAAATCCGGTCAATCTGTTGCTGATGTGCCACGAAAAATCCGGCGACCAATGCCAATACAGCGCCTCGTTGTCCGGCGCTTTCGCGTACCAGTCCCACTCCACCGCTCGCATACATTTTGGTGATTCGCGCAAACAACTCCGCCCCGTCGGGTGTCGCCAGCGTCAGCTGACTCGCCGCGCTCGATCGCGACTCCGCCACTTTTAATTGCCGCGGTTGCAAAATATTGTCGCGCGGTCAGCAATCCCTCCATAAGAAATGCGGTCTCAACCAGGTCACCGCCGTCATCCACCATGTCAAACACCGGTAATGTCTGGGCCGTATGCCCATCCATAAAATGCGGCCATACTCCGTGATACCGCGGGGCCTTCTCGAGGAAGGTTACGATTTGCAGCAGTCGATCGAGGCCCTGTTCGCGGGTAATGAAGCCGCGCTCCACTCCTACAATCAGCGCCATGATTCCAAAGCCACTTGCTCCGGTAGCGACAATGCGATCGTTCCCGGGGATATTTTCCAGCGCCGTGCCGGAATCCGGATGAGCGCCCTCCCAGTAATAACGAAACGTTTCTTCCTGCAACATGTTCAATAATTCGTCGTCGGTGAACGGGTGGTCCGCGGCACGTGTTGCCGCGCTGACGACCTTCGATGGCTGCCCCTCACGGTATCGAACGTCGGAGGTCGCCACGCGGTAATAAAATGTTTTGCCGCCGAGGCCCACAAAATCCGTGTAGCGCGTAATTCCTCGCACTTGCATGCCAACGGCGTGGAAATTTTCCCCGTCGTCCGAGCGATAGATAACGTAACGCTCAAATTCCGCTTGCAGTGAATCTGTCGAACTCGCTCTCCTCTTGACCAGCCATTCTTGCGTGGGCTCGCTACGTTTTTCACGACCATCGGATTCCCTGGAGCTTGGGGCGTCCCAATGTAAATCTATGTGCCGTTCGTAACCTTTGGCGGAAAGGTTCAGGGGCGCGGCCATCTCGGTGGAAAGCGCTTTGAGGGCCGCCGCGGAATCCGCGGCAGGCTCATCCGCCACGATGGCGACACTCGCCGTCCTTGCAACAATTCCTGGGTCCGCGGAGTCGATGCGAATTTCATCCAAAACAAGCGTGTGCTTTACACCGTCCGCTGCATCTTGCGAAAAAACCATGGTTCGCAGATTTTGCGCCACGAAATCATGGAGCGAAGCCGTCACGAACCGCGCCAGGGGAATTTTGATTTGCACCCAACGGCCCGCCGGCAAATCTCCGGAAAACTGCCGCCAATCCAGCGGCGCCGAAAAGTTTCTAGCCGCGTCTTCCAATCGCAGGCGCGGAAGATCCGCCGCCGCGATCCCTACGCGGGAGTAACACCAGAAATAGAGCGTATCGCCTTGAAAGCGAATCTCCCGATTACGAAAATTGACAACCCGAATCTCGGCATCCCAACCGCCGGTTTGTTGCGATTGCCAAGTCAAACGCAGGGCGTTCGGTGCAGTAACAAAGGTTTCGCTCTCCACGGGCAAGTTCCCGTGCACCAACTCCAGGATGCTAGGCCCCGAGGGCCGTCCGGAACTGTAGAAGTAAGCGTCCGGCGTCAAGCTGTTGTCGAAAAAGGAGTGAGCATAATAGCGAGTGTCCGCACGGGCGCTGCCCACGCCACACAGCAAGGCCGCCAGCATCCCAGCCGCGACCGACGCCCGAAATCCCCGGGTTTTGTAGCCACACGTCATACTGTCTCCGCGCCTTGCGCTATGACCGAGTCTCTACAGTTTACTCGGGTAGGCAAGCGTCAACGATCACAATGACCGCGTTAGAAGCAAAATTAAGAATCGTTGACGCGCAAAAAATCGATGAATATACTGGCGAGTACCGGTTGCTGGTGGATTTACCTGTCGAGGCGCTGCAAACTTCATTTTTTACAGGAGTATTACATGCCCTTCGGCAAGTCTGTATTTCGAGTCGTGTTTTCTATCCTCTGCTTAGCCCTCTTTACCTCAGGGGCTCACGCCCAATATCGCGGATCCCTTCGGGGAACGGTAATCGACGCCCAGGGCAACGCAGTCTCGGGCACTACCGTAACTCTAATCAATAAAGATACTGGCGCCACCCAAGTTTCCACCTCGGACGACAACGGCATCTACCAATTTAGTGCCCTGGCGATAGCAAACTACCGCGTTACCGCTGAGCACGGTGGCTTCAAAAAGAAGGTGCTCGATGACGTAAAAATAATTCCCGACCAGCCCAATTCTCTGGACCTGCCACTGGACGTCGGTGAGGTTCAAGAAACGGTAACTGTATCGGGGACGACCGAGGCCTTGGATACGGAAACAGCCAATCTGAGCGGTACGATTACCAGTAAACAGATTCAGGAATTGCCGGCCTTCGGACGCGACGTTCTCAAGCTCGCGCAATTAGCCCCCGGCTCCTTCGCCGATGGTTCGCAGGGTAGCGGCAATGATAACTACAATCTGCCAGGTACCCAGACCGGTGGAGGGCAGTCTGGCGGCGCGGACGGTATCTTCAAGACAGAAAATGGCGCACAGATTATCGCCAACGGGCAGCAGAGTGAAAACAACGGCATTTCGATTGACGGCATCAGCAGTACCAGCGCAGTCTGGGGCGGTTCCACGGTCATCACCCCGTCTGAGGATTCCGTCGAAAGCGTAAAAATTCTTTCCAACAGCTATGACGCTGAGGATGGCCGCTTCAGCGGCGCGCAAATTCAAATCACATCCAAAGGCGGCACAAACGACATTCATGGCAGTCTGTTTCTGACCACCCACCAGCCAAACCTCAACGCCTATCAGCGCTTCAACGGCGCTGGTCTGGCCGTTACCCGTGATGAAAATAAATTCGAACAGTTCGGCGGCAGTGTCGGGGGCCCGATCTGGAAGAACAAGATCTTTGCATTTTTCAACTATGAAACCGTTCGTGAACCGGTTACCAATCTGCAAGGCAACAGTTGGTACGAAACCCCGGCCTTCGCCGCTTTGGCCCCAGGGGGGAGCGTCGCCGCTCAATATCTTTCCTTTCCCGGTAACGGTGTAGTTGGCACCCTAAATCCTAACGCCACTTGTGCAACCGCCGGCCTGACTGAAGGAGTAAATTGCCGAACGATTGCCGGCCAAGGACTGAACGTCGGTTCCCCAATTCCCGGCCCTTTGGGCACGCAGGATCAGACCTGGCAGAGTTCTTCCAACCCCGGCGTTGGCGGTGGGCTCTCGAATGTGGCGGACATTGCCAACTACAACACCATCAACCCGACCAAATTTACGGCTGCGCAGTACAACGGCCGCCTGGACGCGAATGTCACCGGCAAAGACCACATCTCTTTTGCCATCTATTACGTCCCGCTTTCTAAAGACAACTACAACGGCAATCGTGGATACGACATCTTCCATCACTCACAAATCAACGAAATCGCCTCGGCCATCTGGGATCATACTTTTTCCTCGCATTTTCTCAATGAGGCTCGTGTCAACGCCGCCAGTTGGCGATGGAATGAGATCAATTCCAACCCGCAGTCTCCTGTTGGATTTCCTTCAGACACTTTTGAAAAGACCGGGAGCATCACCCTCAATGCTTTTGGGCCCAGTGTCGGCAGCATTCTGGACCAGTGGACTTACGGTTTTAAGGACGTGGCCACCGAGATCTATGGGCGTCATACGATTAAGTTTGGTGTGGATGTCACGCGCCTGCAGTACTTGCAAAACTGCCCGGGCTGCGGTGTGCCTCACTATGCTTTCTTCAATATTTGGGACTTTCTTAACGATGCACCGCATCTGGAGTCTGGAAACTTCAACCCAAATACAGGCGTTCCAACCACCATTCGCCAGGATGACCGCGAGAACATCCTGGGCTTCTTCGTGCAAGATGACTTCAAACTGCGCCAGAACCTGACCATCAACGTCGGTCTACGCTGGTCCTACTTCGGTCCTTTGCACGATAAAAACAACCACATGTTTCGAGCCAATCCCGGAGCCGGCTCGGATTACCTGACCGGCCTGGTGGTCAGCAGAGGCCAATCGTGGGATGCACAAATAGACAACTTCGGGCCGCAAATCGGTTTTGCCTGGAGTCCCGGCCGCTTCCACACCAAACTCGTGGTGCGCGGCGGCTACGGTCTGAACTACAACGGTGAACAATTCGCAATCTCGAGCAACATCGTAAATAATCCGGGTCTGGCGGTGTCCCCGACTTTCAACATTCCCAACCCGGCCGCTCCGAATCCGGGCATTGTCTACGCTCTTTCCTCCGGCACCCGCGACTTGAACGGCTTTCCAGCCAATCCTAACGCGGTCTCGACTTTCGGCCCCAACGGACTGCCAACAACCGGCGCCGTTAACGTTCAAATCTTTCCAAGGACCCTGCCCACCACACGCGTCCATCATTACTCGGCGGACGTGCAATACGATCTCGGTCATCAAATCATCGCCTCTCTGGGATATCAGGGAAGTTTGTCGCGGGATACCTTCTTCCATGAAAATCCGTTGGCGGTACCATCTACCCTGGGCTACACCCTCAACCCGCAGATCGGTGGCGGGGACTACTGGAATAACATTGGTTACGGCAATTACAATGCGCTGCTCGCGGAAGTGAAGCATCAGTTCGAACGCCATTTCTCTGCCGATGCCCAATTCACATGGTCGAAGTGCATGGATGTCAGCTCCGCTCCTTATTCGGAGCAACCTTACCCGTTCAACCCTGGACTGAATTACGGGCGCTGTGATTACAACGTAGGCAAGGCGTTCAAGGTCTTTGGTGTGTGGCAACCAGTTTTCTTTCACGGCCACAATTGGGCTGAAAGGCTTGCCGACGGTTGGACGCTTAGCGGTATCTTCAATATCCACTCGGGATTCCCGTGGAGTCCAATGGTCAACGTCGCTGGCGGAAACACTTACTGCACGCAATGCGGCTACGGGTCTCTTTTCCCCTCCAACTACTTGGGCGGTGCTGGTCAAAGCACCAGCAACAGCTCGTTTGAGACGGTCGCCAACTCGAATTTCCCGAATGGCGGTACCGCGTATTTCGCCCCAACCATGTATCCGGCTTTTCTCGGCACCACGCTTCCTCCGGCCCCGGGCGTTCATCGCAATTCGCTCAATCTGCCCGGATATAAAGGCGTGGATATGAGCTTGGCCAAGGCCTTCGGTCTCCCCAAAGCGCGGATCCTTGGCGAAGGCGCTAAGCTGGAACTGCGAGTCGATACCTATAACTTGTTCAACAATTTAAACCTTAACCCCAACCAGATTTCCAACAACATCAGCAACTCCAACTTTGGCACGATCACCGGCGGTCTCGCCGGCCGGGTCATAACCTTGGGCGGCCGCTTCAGTTTCTAATCAACCAGGGCCGCTCTGAAGCTCAACAAACTCCATGCGGTTGTGAGCAAGCTGAACGTGAAAAATTAAAAAAGAGCGGCCCGCGCCAGCGCGCAGACCGCTCTTTTTTTTTCTAATTTTCGTTTCGACTTAACGTCAGGATGTTTAGCAGCGGCGACAACGTTGCCGGCCATCTAGATCCTAAGGAACCACAACATGCCCAAAAATGTTGGCTCCGGGGCGTGGACTCGAACCACGATAGCCAGATTCAAAGTCTGGAGTCCTACCGATTAGACGACCCCGGAGTAGCCGCAAGAAGTTTAGCAGACGCGCCGCTCCTCCAAGAAGCACTTCGCGGCAAAGTGCTAAAAATCCCCCGATTGCCGTTGCGGAGTTTTTAGAAGCCCCTCGACATTAGAAACATGGAATGCGCTGCACACTGTTCACGGTGCGCGCGGCGAACCCCGGAGGGCACGTTGATGTGCTGCCGGTCAGAAAACGAAGGGCCACGCGAATGTTCTACTAATGAAAATTGACATCCGCGTCTCACGATTTCGCTCGATGGAGGATTCATTTTCGGTCGCGGCGCGATACGGCACTTGCGAGTGGCTCCGGCTGGCGAAGTGCTACGAAGACAACTTTCTGCTAGATTGTTAAGGTCACTCCGCAACACTCCATCTGGAGAGGTGTCCGAGCGGTTTAAGGAGCACGCTTGGAAAGCGTGTGTAGGAGAAATCCTACCGTGGGTTCGAATCCCACCCTCTCCGCCACTCCCTTTATTTACTTGTACTTAGAGGTATTGGTGTCTATCATGGTGTCTGCTTTGGTCGAAAAGCCGCTCGTTTTAGCGGCGGAAAGCGACACCACGATGTCTAAACGCGGGAACGGCTACGGCAGCGAAAATCGCGTCAACATCCTCAAAAAAGTAAAAATCGGCAAAAGCTGGAACCTTTATCCCGCCGTCGTGGAGCTTAACGGTAAACTCCGCGACAAGGTCCGGGTGCACGGCAAAATGGAATCGCATCCCGAGGGATATTACTACATCGAGTGGTGGCAGGATGGCAGAAAGCGTGAACAGATCAAAAACCGCGCGGAGGTCGTAGACCGTGCGCGCCGCAAGGCCATTGAACTACAAGCGAATCGGGCCGGGATCGAAACTGTTCGAGAGAACGCAAATGGGAGGGGCTCAACGGTTGCCGAAGCAGTCGCCTCCTATTTAGAGGACATGAAACCGCCTCAACGCGAGCCCAAAACCTACATGGCCTACAGGCATTGCCTGGAGCTTTTCTCAAGCAACTGCGCCAAGCGTTTTGTCCTGGATGTGAAGCGGGAAGATGTTTTGGCATTCATTCGCAAACTCTATGAACTCGGTTGTGGGCCACGCACGGCGTACAACCGTGCGGTAATCGTTTCGCAGCTTCTGAAAAACAATGGCATCACGAAGTTCCTCAGCAATCGGGACTGGCCCGAATACGTGGAGCCGATTCGCCCAATTTACGAGCCCGAGGAAATTCAAGCGCTGTTCAAGGCTTGTGATGAACGCGAGCGTGTCCTGTATCTTTCCTACCTGCTAACGGGCCTTCGAGACAAGGAAATCCGGCATTTGAGTTGGCGGGACGTAGATTTCCGCACGCATGTGGTGCGCGTCACTAGAAAACCCCTGTATGGGTTCAAACCGAAGAATAAAGAGGAGCGGGAAGTTCCGGTGCCAACTTCGTTAATCGCTGCGCTGAAGAAATACAAAGCCTTGCAGAAATTGAGCTCAGGCGATCTCGTCTTTCCGAACGAATCTGGCCGGCCGGACAAGCGGCACGAATTCAAGATAAAGCGCATCGCCTTCCGCGCGAAACTGAATTGTGGGCAGTGCGTATCAAAGCACGGCAACAAGTGTGCGGAGGGCCCATACTGCTCTAACTTTTTCCTCCACAAATTCCGGCATACGTTTGCGACGCGAAACCTGCAAGATCATGTCTGCGACATCAAGACTCTGCAGAATTGGATGGGGCACAAGGATCTCGCCTCAACGATGGTCTATCTGAAAGCAGTGCGCAATAAAGACGTGATGGCGAGAGTAGATTCCAGTGGACTGGCAGCTTTAGTAGCGTGAAGGATTTAGCAGCTTGAAGCTTCCCAAGCTTCCTCTAGTTCACCCTTATCTCGCTGGAACGGCGGCACTTATACAAACTGCAGCGACACGCAATTGGAAAATAATGGAAAATGAGGCCGTCAGGACCTGTAGTAGATCTAGGTCCTTGCGCCCGAGGTTCTCTAACTATCTAAATCCGCGCTAGCGAGGGTTCTGATTTCTCAGCGGAGAACGGATAGAAGTTTCGCCTTCGTCATCTTTCGAGTTGCAACGATTTTCCGGTAGTGACTTCTTCTGTTCTGCATCTTTGTTTTCGCTCCGCACAATGGACGCATCCACGCTGTAACATTCTTTTAATATTCGCTTAGGCGAATTTAGGTAGTATGGGCATCCGTCGCTGACGCCTTGAGGCCAAGCGCTTGGGAGGACCTTTCTATGTTTCGTAAACGCCATTCAACGATGATTCTGTGCGCCGTCGCGTTTCTGGGAAACCTCCTCGGGAACGGCTGCAATTCCTCCTCGAACGCGGAGCCGGCATCGACGATGACGAACGCCATTGGCGGGGTCGGGAGCACTTTCGTCGATCCGTTGATGAAACGCTGGATCATCGGATTCCAGAACGCACATCCACACGTTGGCGTGAATTATCGTGCGGAAGGCAGCGGAGCTGGCATCGATGAGATCAAGAAGAGCATGACGGAATTCGCCGCGAGCGATGCACCTCTGAGTGATGCCGATCTGAAATCGATGCCCGCGATTTTGCAGGTGCCCGTGACGGCGGGCCCCGTCTGTGTCATCTACAATCTTCCTCAATTAAAGTCCACGCTCCGGTTGAGCGGCAAGACGCTTGCGGACATCTATCTCGGCAAAGTGGTGACTTGGAACGATCCGGCCATTGCGCATGACAACCCCGGAGTGAATTTGCCGCACGCGGCCATCCTGGTTGTGCACCGCGCCGATAGCAGCGGGACGACCAGCATTCTTACGACGTATCTCGCAAAAGTCAGCCCTGAGTGGTCCAAGAAGCCGGGCGCAAGACTCACAGTCGAGTGGCCGGCGGGTCTAGCGGGAAAGGGCAGTAGTGGCGTCATTGATCTAGTGAAGCGAGCAACGGGAGCGATCGGCTACGCGGAATTGAACTATGCGAAGCAGGAAGACTTGAGCGTGGCTTCCATCCAAAACCGCGCGGGAGCCTACATCGAACCGAGCGTCGCGGGAGCAACCGCGGCTCTCGATTCGTTCGCTGACGAAATCGCCAAGGACGCCCGGACGCCGATTGTGGACGCCCCTGCCTCCGCGAAGGAGGCTTATCCGATAGCAGGGGTGACGTTTGTTCTAATTCCAAAGGATGGTACAGCGGAAGCGGACCGGCAGACGGTCAAAGATTTCGTGCGTTACGCGGTCACGGACGGTCAAGCGGCTACCGAAGGTCTCTACTACGCCAAGCTTCCCAAAGTTCTGCAGGACCAGGACCAAAAGCTGCTCGCGGAAATGACGGTCAACGGCCAAACCCTGAAGTGAGAAACGCATGGGCACCGCGAAAACAGTTCGAAATGAAATTCCGGGAGCGGGTTCCGACAAAGGGCTGAACGAGAGAGACGCGGAGGGCTTTCCCCGCGAACGAACGAGCATTTCTGCGAAAGCTGAGGCGGGAATTGCTGAACAGTTTTCCTAATCCTAAGCGTTTTGGATGTCCGCCGCGAAGAGATCTGGAACGCGCCGCTCGACTGGGACGCATGCCCGCAAAGATCAGCGCGCACCTCTTCCGGTGCTCGCTGTGTTATCGCAGCTACAGCCGTCGTGCGTCAGTGGATTGTGGAATTCCGCAGCACGGGCGGGTCTTCAACAGAAAAAGGCAACGGTGAAAGCCCAGGGAACGCAGGTGAAACCAAGCATCGCGCAGCGCTGATCCGCTAAACGCGGTCAGAGCCAATTTCGTTCCGTCGCAAGCTCTGCGACGCGCTGGCGAATCTCGTCGCGGATAGCACGAACCGCTTCGAGGGCCTGGCCTTTGGGGTCGGAGAGCGGCCAGTCGATTTTTTTCAGGCCGGGCACGTACGGGCAGGCGTCGCCGCATCCCATTGTGATCAGGAGCGTGCCCTGCCGTGCGAGGTTCTCGGACAGAAACTGCGGCTTGATCCCGGCCAAATCGATTCCTTCCTCGCGCATTACCTCTACAACTTCAGGATGAACACGTTCAGCCGGCTGCGTGCCGGCCGAGATCGCTCGTGCTTTCGTGCGGTCGCACATTTTGTTGAACCATGCCGCAGCCATCTGAGATCGTCCCGCGTTGTGAACGCAGGCAAAAAGCACCGTATCCATTTCAGGACTTCCCGCTTTCGGAATTGTGTGGGACAACCACTTCTTTCGCTCGCGCTTTGAGCCCGGGGACGAGCCAACGGAAGAGCAGGGTCGCGGCGAGTGCGCCTAGCAACTGCCCGACGAGAAAGCCGGGAACGTCGGCGGGACGAATCCCGGAAAACGTGTCGGTCAGCGAGCGGGCGATGGTCACAGCCGGATTCGCAAACGAAGTCGATGCGGTAAACCAATACGCGGCCACAATATAACACCCCACGGCGAACGCGACGGTATTGGAGCGAAGACGGGAACATCCCCAGATGACAGAGAGAAGTCCGAACGTGGCGACAAATTCACTGAAGATCTGCGACGGTCCGCTGCGAATATGCTGCGAGATCGAGACCGCAGGCAGTTGAAACATCGCATGCGCCGCGAGGGTTCCGGCAATGGCGCCGCAAATCTGAGCCGCAAGATAAACCGGCGTTTCTCGCCAGGGAATTCCGCTTCGAGCGCGTCTGCCAGTGTCACCGCGGGGTTGAAGTGGGCGCCGGAAATCGATCCGAAGGTGAGAATCAGGGCGATGAGGGCCGCACCGGTGGCAACGGTATTGGCCAGAAGCGCCAGGGCAGTGTTGCCCCCGGATAAGTTCTGCGCCATGATTCCGGAACCTACGACCGTAGCGAGGAGTAGAGCCGTACCCAAGGCTTCGGCAGTTGCTCGTTTGGCAAGGGACATGGAGGGAGGAGTGTCGGCGGACCGCTCGTTGCCAACGTGGAGGACGACCTTTCATCAGAATTGACGAATCTAAAATCGCATAGGCGAATATACTTGGACATGGCACAAACGCAAGTTAATTTAATGTTTCGAGCGTTCTCCGATCCCACCCGCTTGCGGATTCTTCATCTCCTTTTGGACGGAGAGCTTTGCGTCGGGGATCTCGTGAAGATTTTGAAGGTTCCACAGCCTACGGCTTCGCGTCACTTGGCGTATCTGCGGCGCACGGGCCTCGTTGCAACGCGGAGAAATGGTTTGTGGAACTATTACACGCTGCAGCCGGCGAAAAATGAATTCCACCGGAACCTCCTGAAATGCCTGCGCGGCTGTTTCGACGCCGTTCCTGAAATAGCGAAAGACTCCGAGAGGGGTGCTGTCAAATACCAGCCTGTCATTGACGAGCCAGAAAATCCCAACTCTCGGACTCTTCATTCTTAAGCGCCGGCTGGCTTATTGGCCGGTTGAGCCGGTCCAGCCCTCACAACTGTGGCTGGTGGTGCTGGGCGGACCGCTGGATTGTTGTCGATCTTTGATTCTGCGGTTTGGAGTTGAGCTTTGCCAGCGCAGGGCGTGCGACGTTCACCTGCTTGAGTTTAGATTCCAACTCGAGTCTTTCTCTCTGCAAATCTTTGACTACTGAATCGAGTCTCATGATTTTCCCTCTATATACGTATTACTGTCGCGAAGGAAAAACGGCTACCGACCACGGCAGAGGTTTTGTTGTTCTAATCGCTAGGCGTAGCTGAGTGTCGCTGCATGCAATTTTACGCGCCTTTACGTGTTAGTCTGTATGTGAACCCGCCAGTTCGTGGCGAGGAATTATACGAAGCCCTGGCGGGCTGCGTTACAGAAGTCTTTCAGGCTGCAAAATTGTTAAAGCTCGATTTCCGGGAAGCTAACCGAAGCTACTCCGACAAACAGTTCAACCACTTCGCGATCAAACTGTGTTCCGGCGTCCGCCCGCAATCTGCGAACCGCCTCCGTAACCGGCAAGCCTTTGCGATAGCTGCGGTCCGAAATCATGGCGTCAAACGAATCGATGATGCAAACGATGCGTGCGCCAATAGGAATTTCTTCTCCTGTCAGCCCGGCGGGATAACCTTTGCCGTCGATGCGTTCGTGATGGTGCAGAACGAGCAAGCTGGTGCGCTCAAACGTCGGTATGGTGCGCAGGATCGTCCAACCAAACTCGGAATGGCGCTCCACCTGTTTGCGTTCCTCGGGGTCTAACTTTCCGGGCTTGTTCAGCACCGCGTCGGGCACTCCAACCTTTCCGATGTCGTGAAGTATCGCCCCGGTTTCCAGGTCTCCCAAGTCCGCGCCGCTCATGCCCAGCTGCTCGCCCACCCGCACGGCCCATTCCGCGAGGCGCGTGGAATGCATGCCGGTGTCCAGGTCTTTCAAGTCCAGCATCTGGTTCAAGGCAAAAATTGTTCCAGAACGTATTCTTCGTAGCTGGTCCTCCAGGTTCAATAAGTTCAATCGGGGGCTGCCGCCGAGCGTTGCTGCCGAAGTTTTTCGTGCTGCTACGGGTTCCGCAAGAATGTTGGCCACGATAATCGCTCCTGGTGATGCCTGGACTTAGGAAACCATGCTCAAATTGAAAAATGGCGAGGTTGACCGCCCAAAAAAATCTGGTGCTGGCTGAATATCATCAGTCCGCGGCTTCGCGCATTGGACGTCAAATTTTCTCTGGCGTACCCAAACGTGGGCTCACATCATGGCGCCCCGTCTGGCCTCTTATCACGAAACCAGCCCAGTAATAAGCCAGCGGAAATTGCGAACGGACTTCGCCGACCGCCTTCTGGAAGGCCAGGGCCTTGTCTGGCTCCGAGTCAGCTATGCGATAAAACGCATCCACGAATTGAATCGTTGACTGGCCCTCGACATTCCAAAGCGGCAACAACACCGTTTTGGCCCCGGCGTATTCGAAACCGCGGGTCATTAAGTTTATCTCCGCGCCATTTCCGGATGCTCGCAGTCCCGGACCCGTGCCGGTCAACCCCAGCAGCGAACAAGGCAGACGCAAATTGTAGACATCGAGAATAGAGAGCTCGCTTCCGCCCATGAAAAAATTGGACAGCAGGAAATTATCTTCGCGACGCCGCAGCCCAGTGTCGATATGAATGAATCGGCTTTTGGGGCCATCCATTTCGAGCGTTTTTGCGAGCTCCTCGGAATGTCCGCGAACACGTACGTGGGGCAGTGTGAATTCCAATCGGCTGACCAGGTCGCCGTGTTGTTCCGCAGTTTGAGAATTGGAGGCCAGGATCAAGTCGTGATCATGGAACGTACCTTCCTTAGCCGAAGACAGGCAATACAGGCTCGCGCTGCTGGCGTAAGAAATGACATGTTTTTCTCCAAGGTATTGTGAACCGTCAAAAAATGCATGGAAGGGCAAATAGTTCAGCAAGCCGTCGGGAATAATGATCAGCCGATCGACGGCCAGGTGTTCAGCAAGGGGAGCTACCAGTTCGGCATACAGCGCAGCCAGTGCCCCCGTCGTGGCCTCGGACAGCACCGCATAAAACTTGCGAACGTACTCGTCGCCCAGGCGGCACTTCGACCATTGTTCCTCGAGGGTCAGCAGCAAATTGCGCACCCGCTCGACGGTGGTCAGCGCCGCGATGTGCAGGCTCTTTCGCCGCAATACGCACACGTAAACGAAACCGCGGGCCTGATAATATTCGAGAATGACCTCGTCAGGCTCCAGCGCCGCGCGAATGCGCTGCAGCGGAATGGTGCTAGCGGTTTGAATGGAGTGAAACTCTTCATCGGTAACATGCAAGTCATCCAGGGTTTTGACCAGGGCACTTTCGCGAGCGCGAATAGATCGGCGCAGTTCGAGTGCTTGAATAGTGGAACTGTCGGCAGCTTTTAGATCGGTCGCATTTACCTGGCGGTAATACCAGTTCAGTTCCTCGCGCAGACTCTTCACTTGCTCGGCTAAGGCGCTGCGCCCCTTGGCGGAGGTCGGCACAGCGTTCGAACGAAAAGAAATCTGCTCAGCAAGATCGCGGGATTTGGCTTTCTCGATCAGGTCGAAAACGGCTTCCGGAGCGGCTGCTTTCTCTCCGGATAGCGGCGCCAGACTCACCAGCGCCTCGTATAGTTCCAGCCGGTTCTTGCCTAAGGGGATTTTCAATTCCTCAGCTAGCAGCCGGCTAGGTACTGCTTCCAGGAATTCAAGCGCGGTCAGGTAGAGGGGGTACGATTCGCTCGCCGTGGTGCGGGCTTCGTTCACTCTGCCCAAAATCCAGTACGCATGCGTCTGCAGAGTAGCTGATTCCAGAATCTCGGCAGAAATGGCCGCCTGCCGCGCCCACTTGTCGGCTTCTTCAAGATCGCCTAGATCCAAATGAAGGTCGGCGCGAAAGCACTGAATCAGCACGGCTTTCCCAGAGTCGGGAAAATCGGCGTAAAAACTTTGCGCGCCTTTACAATCTCGCATGGCCTCGTAAAGCCGCCCCTCTCGCTTGAGGATGAGCCCCTGATAAAAATTGATAATTGCCACCCACGCAGCATTCTGCTCCTTCAACATGCGCTGCTGGGCGTCGGCAAAAAACTCCAGGGCCCGAAAGTTTTTGCGATCCTGATAGGCTGCCACCCCGAGGAAAACCAGGGCCTTGGCGGCTTCATAGCCCATGTTGGCCTGTTCGAAACTGCCCAGGGCTTGTTGCGCCAGTTCCGCTCCCTCGCGGTTCAGATGCAACTCCAGATACATTTCCGCCTGATCTAAATCGCACAGGGCAGCGTGATAGTTGTCTCCCACACTCTTGCAATACAGCCGCGTTTGTTGATAAAGACGGATGGCTAGATTGTGTTCGCCGCGGTAGTAATGGAGATACGCGATGTTATAATCGGCCTGCGCGACGATCGCCGGCATGTTTTGTTGCTGAGAGATGGTCCGGGCCATCTCGTACGCGGCCTCGGCCGCGCGAAAGTCGTTCAAAGAGATATAGCAAACCGCCAGATTACCCCAGGCCACCGCGCAGTCGCGATACTGTTGAAGTTTCTCCAGGGTGACCAAAGCGCGCTTGTAATGCTCCGTCGCTTCCGTGAAGCGGTCCTGGCGATGAAAGATATTTCCGAGGTTGATCTCCAGGCGCGCCAGCATCAGTTCGTTCTTATGGGTGAGCGCAATGCCGTGAGCCCTTTGCGCTCGTTCGAACGCTTCCGAGTAGCGCCCTTGGTAGATTAACGGCTGCAGCGACGCGCTGAGAGTGGCGGCTTCTTCCAGTTCATCGCCAAGTTCTTTGAACAGTTTGAGAGCGCGTTTGAAGGCTTCCAACGCCTCGTTATATTTACCGCGTAGCACCTGGATATTCCCCGATGCTCTTCCGATTCGCGCCCGGCAATAATCGTCCTGAAGCAGATCGGCCAATTGCGAACCTGCAGCTGAAAGCCGTTCAGCCTTGGACAAATCCTCGCGGGCGATTTGGTTGATGGAGTCCGCTATCTGCAGCAAAGTGTCCCGTTGCCGTAGCTCAACATTTTGAGAAAAGAGATGCGCGACCGATTCAGACGTATCGGCAGCAATCAACTGATCGATTAATCCCTGCAGCGGTGTGACGACGTCGAAGACGGTCATACAAAGTTAGAATTTCACTCGTTCCCAAAAGCTGCAATATTTATGTTGCTGTAGTAACCAACCCTATTAATAAATATATAGTTAATTTAATTTCCAGTAAAGTTCTTCGACGTTCCAAAGGTCCGCCGGATCCATCACCGCCGGGCGAAAGTTTCCCAGCTGCTCCTTAACCCCAACCAAAACATGCGGGCTGACCAGAAAGATCAAAGGATGGTTGGCGGCCAACAATTCTTGTACCCGGTCAAACGCCTTTTTTCGCTTTTCGAAGGACACCTCGGTCAGTTGTTGTCCCATCAGCGAATCGATCTCCGCTTCCCACGCAGTGGCCGGCTTGGGGCGGTGCAAATTCCAGAGATGCGTTTCGCCGTTCGACAGCCACACGTTGCTGTCCGCATTAGGATCGGTGTCGCCACTGCCCAGCCCAAGAATGCACGCTTCATAGTCATGGGTGTCCAGCACCCGGCTCAACAACGCGCGAAATTCTAGCGGCACGATGGTAACGCGCATGCCGATCTGCTTAAGATCCTCCTGGAGCATGGTGGCCATGCCCATGCGTTGCACATTCGATGAAGCCCCGACGATGGAAAATTGCACCTCATGACCTTCCGGATCGAGAAGGGTGCCGTTTGGAGACCAGGAAAACCGCGCCTCGCGAAGAGTTTGTTTGGCGCGCTCCGTGGAGCGCTCCGGCCTTGGAAGCGCAGTATCCATCCACACTTTGTTTCCTGGAGTCACCGGCCCCCAGATGGGGGTCGCCTTTCCTTGATAAATTAATCGCGCCATCCCGGGCCGGTCGACGACATCGGAGACAGCCTGACGAAACGCCAGGGAATTGAACCACCGTTGCCGCTCAAGGATTTCCGGGGTGCTCTTGGCCGGCTCGTTCAAATTGAAAAAAAGAAAATTCCATTCCAGGCTGGCGCCGGCATCCAGCAACCAAAAACCTTTTTGAGCGGCGCGGCCCTGTAGGGAAGAGAAATTCTGCGGCGTAAGGTGGCTGATCAGATCGATTTCCCCGGACTGGAATCGCAGTGCCGCGGCGTCCTGGTTGGCAATGAAAACAAAAATGAGTTGTTCAAGATACGGCAGGCGATTGTTTTTCTGATCCACCTTCCAGTAAAACGGGTTGCGCTCCAGCACCAGCTTTTGGCCAGGCACGTATTGTTTCAAGCGAAAAGGCCCGCCGCCCGCGATAACCGCAGGATCGCTTGCGGTGGTCCAGGCCTGCTCCAGCGCGCCTTTACGATAAGTTGCTTCCAGCAGATGCTTCGGTAAAATGGCGAATCCGTCGAAGAGCCGAACTCCTGGGCCATACGGTTTGCTCAGTTCGAAGACCACCGTCTCCGCGTCCACTTTCCTGACGGCCATTGGCTCGTGGTCAATGATCAGCAGGTCACGCTGCGGTGCATGAGCGCGTTCATCCAAATACACCTGAAAGCTGAATACCACGTCGTCCGCGGTTAAGGGCACGCCGTCGGAAAATTGCAGCCCGTGGCGCAGCCTGACCGTGTACTTTCGACCGTCAGGCGAAATGCTCCAAGATTTTGCCAGCGCCGGTTCCGGCAGTTGCGAAAAGCGATTGATGTGGATCAGATCCGCCATCATTCCGTTGATCACCGTTTTGGAAGCATCGTCCGCGGCGGTCACGGGATTGAACGTTCGCGGTTCGGCGGTTAACGAAACGACCAGCCGTCCTCCGCTGGTGCCCGTCTCGGCCTGTGTGCGCAGAAAATCGGTGTCAAGTTTCGCCGTGGGCGACTTGCCTGGCGTGCGCTGCAGTGAAAAAAATGTTCCCGCCAGTAAAAAAAGCAGCAAACGCATTACGCATCTCAGTTTCACAGCGCTCTCCCTCACGCTCATCACACCGTGGCAAATCTTTGATCCAATATTTTGGCGAGCAGTTGATAACTCAGAAAAAACGGAATGGCCACCAGTCCCGGGGCGACCATCCACCAATACGATTGCAGCACGTTGATTTGCATCAGGGCGTTCAGCATGTTGCCCCACGACGGCAACGGTTCGCCCACACCCAGCCCAAGAAAAGAAAGTGCGATTTCCGCCATGACGTATTGCGGGATCAGCAAAACCGCTTGTGTCAGAATTACCCCGGAGGCTTCCGGCAGGATGTGGCGATGAATGATGTAGCCGTCGCCAGCGCCAAATCCGCGCGCCGCGTGTACATAGTTGCGTTCTCGCGCGCTCAGAAAAACGCCGCGAACCAACCGGGCAGTTCTTGCCCAGCCGACAAAGCCAATCACGGACACTAGTACGATGAACGCTTGCACCGGCTCCATGCGTAACGGCAGGAAGGCCCGTACCGCAAAAAGAAGGTAAAGCCACGGCAGCGCCAAAAATAAATCCGCCGCACGCATCAGTACGTTATCCAGCCACCCGCCGTAGAATCCCGCGAGCCCGCCGATTAGCGAGCCGGTCACCACGGTGATCGCGGTCGCGATCAGTCCCGCCAACAGGGAAATCTGCCCCCCCCACAACGTGCGGGAGAACACGTCGCGGCCGAAGCCATCTGTACCTAGCAGAAATAATTGATCCGGAGCAGGGACGCCGAAAAGATGCACATTCCCCTCAATGACACCCCCCAACCGATACCTTTCGCCATGCACAAAAAACTGTACCGGGCACCAGCGGCTGATATCTTCTTCGTACCGCCCAAACAAATCTTCGCGCGCTTTCCATGGGTGTACCGAGGGCCGCACCGACCAATGATTGCTGGAATCCACGAAGTGCAAGCGCGCCGGCGGCGCGTATGGCAGCTCGCGATTTTGAGAGCTTCCGCCATAGGGTGCAACGAGGCCTGCGAAAATTACCGTGGCATGCAGCACGATCATCAGAATGACCAGCACGGTCAATTTGTTGCGCGATAGATGATCCGATTTGTCGCCGGCGCTGCTGGTCATTTGTACGCCCTAATTCGCGGATCGGTCCAATATATAAGGATGTCGGTAAGCAACGTCCCGCCAACTAGAAACAAACTGGAAAGCAGAACCGCCCCGATCACCAGATACAAGTCGCGGGCAAGAATGGCCTCCATCAACAGAGGACCCAGTCCCGGCCAACTCAAGACCACTTCAATCAGCAAGGAACTGCTCAGCAGGGCTCCCACAGAAAAACCGAAGAGCGCGATCAGCGGATTGGCCGCGATCGGAAGTGCAAAGCGCAACACCAAGCGGCTGCGCGGAATGCCGTGCCCCATGCCTACTTGCAAAAAAGGTTCGCACAAGGCTTTGGTCATCGAATCACGAATGTGGCGCACCAGAGTCGGCAAGGTGCCGACCACCAGAGCCGCCAGCGGCAAAACCAGATGCGCGGCAAGGTCCCTGACTTTGTGCCATCTGTTGAACGATTCAAAGTCGAGCGACATCATGCCCCCCGCGGGCACGACGGCGGTGCGCGCCACGAATAGCAGCAGCAATAGCGCCAGCAATAAATCGGGAATTCCCAGCAGCGCGGTCGTCCCCAGCGAAATCATGCGATCGAAAAATCGGTTGCGATGCAGCGCGCTCCAAATGCCCAGGGGCAGCGCCAACAACCAGGCCAAAAATGTGGCCGTAACGGTGAGGAGCAGTGTGTTGCGCGCGCGCGGCAGTAAAAGCGCAGTGGCGGGCTGGTCGTAAGCGTACGAATAGCCGAGATCACCATGAGCCACGGCGCGAAGCCAGTAAAAATATCGAGTGGATATCGGCCGGTCTAAGCCGTACTGGCTGCGTAGCGCGGTAATGGATTCGGGAGAAACCTGCGGATTCAGGCGCATTTCATCCAGGAAGTTGCCCGGCGCCAGCGCTACAAACAGAAACGACAGCGCCGAAACTCCCGCGAGCAGAAAGACCAGGTGCAGCAATCGCCGGAGCACATACCTCACGCCAGCATCTCCGCTTCGCTTATGATTTCGGCGGTTTCGTGCATGCTGGCCACCAGCGCTTGCGTGTACCGGCGTTGCGGGTGATCGAATATTTGCCGCGGCTCGCCGCGTTCCACAATCGCGCCATTCTTCATCACCGCGATCTCGTCCGCGATGGCTCCGGCCAAGCCTAGATCGTGAGTCACGAACAGGTACGCCACCCCGCAAGCTCCCTGCAAGTTCAAGAGCAAATTAATCATTTGCCCCTGAATGGACAGATCCAGCCCGGAGACCGCCTCATCCAGGATAATAATCTTGGGCCCCGCAGCCAGCGCGCGCGCCAACGCCAGTCTTTGTTTTTGCCCGCCGCTGAATTGATGCATGCGATACTCCGCCGCGCTTCGCAACAGCCCCACAGAGTCCAACAACGCCAACGCCTGCGTGGCGATCTCCTGCTTGCCGAACTCGCCTGCTAAAACCATCGGCTCGGCCACGATTTCCAAAGCCGAAAATCGCGGGTTCATCGCAGACATCGCTTCCTGGAAGATCATTTGTATCCGTCGACGCGCCGTGCGGAGCTTTCTGCCGCGCAGTGCCCGAAAGTCGCAGCGCTCAAAAATAATCTGTCCCGAGGTGGGCTCCTCCAGTCGCGCCAGGCAACGCGCCAACGTGGATTTGCCCGATCCGGTCTCGCCCACGAGCGCGACAGTGCGCCCAGCGAAGATATCCAAATTCACAGAGTCGAGAGCCCGCACAGGCGCGCGGCGGGAAAACAAGCCACGGCGAGAATAGATTTTCGTTAGATTCCGGGCTTGCAGGATCGGCTCCGTAACCGCCCTGGAAGCCAACTCACCCGCCATAAAGCAAGCACCTGACTCGCTGAGAAGGATTCACCGCGTCAAGATGCGGAGCGGTGCTACGGCACACTGCCATCCGCTGTTCGCATCGAGGTTCAAAGTCGCAAGCGCGATCCAGTTGCCGACCTCCAGAGGTCGTGACCAAAGCCTGGCCGGGTATGGTTGCGAGCCGAGATTTCGCTTCGCCATGCGTCTTGAGTTCTCGCGTACCTAAGCGCAACAATGCCTTTGTATAAGGATGCAGCGGGTTCGAAAAGACTTTTTCAGCGATGCCGAACTCGACGATTCTTCCGGCATACATCACTACGATCTGATCCGCGAGATGCATTAGAATTCCGGGGTTGTGCGTGATCAGAATCAGTGACATACCTTCCTGCTGCTTAAGCTTGCGAAGAAGGGCAAGTATTTCTGATTGCGTGCTGGCGTCTAGAGACGCGGTGGGCTCGTCGGCGATCACAATTTGCGGGTGACATGCGATAGCTTGGGCGATCAACACCCGTTGCCGCTGACCTCCGCTAAGTTCATGCGGAAAAGAACGGCCAATGCTCTCCGCCCGCGCTCCAAATATTTTGGCCATAGTGCTTCGCGCTTCGGACAGGCACCTCCGGCGATTCCACGCGCGATGCGCGCGAAGGATTTCGGCGATCTGATCGTCAACGCGCATCAGAGGGTGCAACGCTCCCTCGGCCTCCTGATGGATCAGCGAAATATGGTTGCCGCGAAGTTCATGAAGGAAATTTTCGCTGGCTCCAGTCAACTCATCCGTGCCCAAAGCGATGTGGCCATTCCTGACGAAAAGTCCACGCGGCAAGATTCCCAGAAGCGCCCTGGCGAGCGTGGATTTCCCGCATCCGGATTCGCCAAGAATGCCCACTGTTTGGCCGCGCTGAACTTCGAAGGAAACATCATCGAGAATCGAATAGTTGTGGCCCGCGTCTCCCGAATACTCGACGGATAAATTCTGGACTGTTAAGAGCGCGGTTGGACTATTGGGGGGCTGAGTCGAAGGCTCGTGCCCTTGGACGAGGCGCGCCGCAGGCTGGATCGCCCCTCTTTGGTCGGTGGACATACGAGTGGACATAAGGACCAGGCTTGCCCGGTGCTGCATCGCGCAAGTGAATGTTTATGATGACCCTTATCAGCGGGCGACGAAACCCTTGGTGACTAATCCTCTAGTAACTCTTTAGAGTTGAAACTTGGACTGAATTGTCCGCGTCTGGCGGCCGTACCTAACCGCCATTCCTCATGGGAAACCCTGGGGGTCCTATACGTCCCATCGCGGTCTGCTGAAGAAGCCAAGCTTGTCGTTCGTTCGGTACTGCCCGTCGCACGCGAAGGTTTAAACCAGGGTTCGATCGGTGCGTTGAAAAATGCTCAGCGCCGCTACGACCCGAGCTAAGTTCGCGATTTGAAATGATGTCCGGGCCGGCATCGGAGCCATAATATCAAGAATTAAAGCCACTTATTTTGGTTTGGCAGCCAGGAAATATGTATGTATTAGTTTTGGGACTGACTTGCGCCCCCACCGGCCTGCACCACGCTGCACGTTTAGGTTCCACTGCACCACATAGTCACGCTTGGGATTATTCTGGAAATACGCCCCTGCGCGCTTGTTGGGCCGAGTAAAGCGCCACCCCCGGCGTAGAAGGTTCCTTGGCCAGGGTTATTTACCGCTCCCGCTCGGAAGAAGGGCACTGCCACCACATCGGCAATTATAAATTGATAGGGCAGCGGCAATACGCCAAACATCCCGAACCCACTCCGAACGGCCGTTTTGCCATTCCCAAAAAGGTCCCAAGCAAAGCCCACGCGAGGCGCAAAATTTCGGTTAGTAGGATTCTGCAAGAAGGGATCGCCAAGATGCGGTGTGGGGTCGGTTAAATTGATAACATTAGTGGTTTTTCCTGAAATCTCAGAAAATACAGTCGTAGGCTCGTAGCGCAAACCCAAATTCAAGGTCAGGTTGTGTCGAATGCGTCAGTCGTCCTGAATGTAGGCGCCGAATACAGTCTGTCGATAGCCACGCTCAGTAAGAGTATTGACAAAACCTGAGGTAAATTTTGAAGGATTATTTGTGAGAAATCGCGCAAAGATCCGAAACTCCACACCCCGCCTTGATTGGAAAATCCCAGCATATTCAATTGTATTCTCTCGACGGCGAATCCAAATTTGAGAGAATGGGCCCCGTGAGTAAGGGAAGCATCGGCCGGGCTACCTTCGGACCCAATCTTAATGTTGCGTTTGGCCTTCTTATCCCTGCTGTGTCGGCATCGCGTCCGAGGCGTTACGAGAGACCCGTTGGAAGCGCTGCGGGATGTGCCTCGACAGTGGTATCGGATGCTACTGGGCTGGGTATTCTTGACCGACTATCGTTCTCAATAAATTCGGGAATCGACGAAAGACGCTTCAACGAGCTTGATTCGCAAGCTATTCTGTATGGACCTACCATCGAATGCAGTGTGATCTGGACCAACGGTTGTTTCCTTGCTTGCGGCAATTGACCTCGAGGCCCCTTGAAACCTGCTCTTCTTGGCTTGGTACAAGCGTTCATCAGCTCTCGTCAACAGGGCTCCAACGGTGTCACCAACTTCATAATGCGAGCGGCCCACCGAGTAACGGACTGGCATTTTCTGGCCATCGATCTCAATCTCGGGCGAGCCCAACCGTGACAGGATGACATCGACTTTCTCCCGTGGACAGTCTGGCAGGATCACTAGAAATTCGTCACCACCGATCCTAACTGGGATATCGCAGGCCCGAATTGCCCTTCTTAATGTGCGAGAAAACTCCTTCAGCGCCGCGTCACCTGCTGCGTGGCCGAATTGATCGTTGATTTCCTTGAAGTAATCCAGGTCGAGGGTTAGCAGTGCGAGGGGATCGCCATTTCTTTCGGTCCGGACCATCTCTTCATGGAGGCGCTCCTCGCCGAAACGGCGATTGTGCAATCCGGTGAGCGGATCTAAAATTGACAGTCCATAGAATTTGTCAGCCAATCTGCTCTGGTTGATCGTTTTCCCCAGTTGTTGCTTCAGGCGATCCCGGACCTGCCTAAGTTGATGGCACTGAACCAGTACGTAAATGCTGGCCGTCAACGTAAGGGCGATGAAGGCAACCGCCGCCTCGTCAGGACGATGCCCAAGATTGCTTGCTGAACGGAATATTTTCGCAGCGGTCGAGAGAATGGCAGTCGTCCCAATCGCTGCACTGATCCAAGCCTTGGTGAAGCTCTCGTGCAGTTGATCGATGGTCTCCCGAAATATTTGATGGTCGGTTTGCTCTGCTAGATTTGCTTCGCCTTTTTCCCTCACGACGCTCTCCCTCAAAGTCCGGCACGTTCTTCGCCAATGCGCGGTGTACGTGCTACGCATCCCTTAGCCTATGGGCCGAAGGTTACATTCGCGACGATCACCAGCAGGTCGTTACCTTCCGGCGTTGGCGATCCCGCCCGGCTTCCCGACTACTTCTGTCGCGAATGTAGTTCAGAACGCGGGTTCAGAGCATGTTTCGTTTATTGTTGGTTGGAGCCTTGCAAATTCATGGACTTGATAAAATCGATGGCCTGAGCCACGTCCATGCAGCCCGCGCCCAAAGTGCCGTCCGTCACGCACGGGTTGGAGTGTCTGAGAGCGCGAGCTATGTCGGCTTCCTCGAGTTGTCCAAGGATGTTATTTTTTGTGGACCCCAGCATCAGGCTGGCGGCTCCGGCCACCAGTGGAGCGCTGAAGGAAGTACCTGAAGCGACTGCGTATTGATCTCCCGGAAAGGTGGTGACCAAAGACTCTCCTGGGGCAGCAATCGAAACCAGGTCCGGCCCGCGATTCGTAAACGAGGACGGCTGATTCTGAGAGTTGACCGAAGCGACGCCGATCACGTTTCCGAATGCCGCGGGATACACAAGGGTGGCCAGCCCATCGTTGCCAACCGAAGCGACGCAAATTACGCCTTTGCGATTGGCATAGTTGATGGCCTTCATGAGCGCGTCAGAAATGTTGGGCAATCCAAAACTCATGTTGATAATGTTGGCGTTATTGTCGACGGCAAAATAGATAGCCCGGACGATGTCTGCCTCGTTGCCCGAGCCATCCGCATTGAAAGCCTTGAGCGGCATGATTTTTGCGCCAGGCGCGACCAGGTGAATCAATCCAGCCACCATCGTGCCATGCCCAAAATCATTCGGCAGAACGGTATTGGCCAGCGCAGCGGCGGTAACCGAGTCAAACGCTGCCGCGGAGGAAGGATTCAACTGGTGCAGGATATGGGCCGTGGACTGGTGCAGAATGTGTGCCGTGGACTGGTGCAGAATGTGCGCGGTCGATTGATCGAGATCGGCGACGTCAGAGGCATACCCTGCAACGTTGCGCGTGAAGTCATACCCTGGAATCACTACAGGAGACAGAATGGGGTTCTGTTGATCTATTCCGGTGTCAATAACCGCGACCACTCCGGCGCCTCGCAAACCAGCTTTCACACCGGCAGTGTAGGCCGTGCTGTTGTAGAACGCCGGCTGCTGTACGTAAGCAACGATCGCGCTGCTTCCGTAAATGGAGATCAGGTTTTTATCCGTTAAGTAAGTTGCGGTCGGAGAGGAGGAAGTTACCGCCGGTGCCAGACCCTTCTGCGAAGACTGTTTCAGATGCTTGTTTAGCTCGATGCTCTTGACGTTGTCGTCGTCGTCCATCCATTGAGCTAGACTCTTGGGGTCCACGGAGGCACTGATCTGCACGAGGTAGGTATCCGGGCTGTGCACGGTGCTGACCATCGTCAACCCATACTTCTGGCAGACGGCCTGCGCCTGGGCAAGACTGGGCGACTGCAGGATATAAGTGTTGGTATTTTGCGCCCCAGTTTTCACGGGGTTTAGTGCAAAAGCCAAGGCCGCCAAGGCCAATGATTTAGAAAATCTGTTCATGACTTCTCCCTGGGTTTTGCCCACAGTCCTGTGGGTACCAGTCGCCGGATCCTGCGTGTCAACAATTGACAATTTACGGTTTTGAACCGCCGGGACCTATAGCTGGTCCGTTCTATCCGGGCAAACTTTCGTACTCCCGCCTTAGGCACGCCATACCTGGCATGATCAGACTCCGGCTCACTGTCGAGGCCGCTCGATCCAGGCGTCGAGCGATCTCACGAAGTGGCGAACCGGAAGCCAGCCCTCGGGGTGTCTTCTCGCTCAGAAAGGGTGAGGGCCAGACGAGAACATCGGCGAGCGGCGGGAGGAATCCCTCCGCGAGGCAACAACACGCAGCGGATGGAAGCATGAGGCTTGCCATGGGCGAACGTGGATGTTGCTAGCTCACAGATGGGCCGCTTATTTTGCTTTTGCGTTGTAGACAAAGTCTACGGTCGTTTGCTGGCCGTCGAGCACAGTGATTTCCTGATTCCGCGTACCGTAAGTCTCATGCCAGGAGGTCACGGTATATTTGCCCGGTGGAAGGTCAGGCAGAGTGAATAAGCCATCTTCACCTGTGACGGCGAAATAGCCCGTCCCCATCACGGCAAAATAGGCGCGCATCCAATGGTGAATGTTGCATTTCACGGGGATAAACTCTGGCCTATCGAACGACGATGATAGGGGCGGGCTTCCTTTCAGCTGCACTTTATTCCACTCTCGGTTGGTGACGGGCATGGGGTGAATGTTGTGCGTTAGGGGATCGCTGTTGGTGATTTTTACTTCCTGTCCCACCTGGAAAGCCAACACGCGAGTGGTGTAATGACAATTCTGCTGATTTAGGGTCACCGGCGTGGCCGGAGGTGTAGTTGGCACGCCCGCTCCGCCAGAAATGAACACGACCACATTTTTAAGCGTATCGCCGGTGACCGTATCCTCCGTGACGCGTCGCTTGGGATTCAACTTCAGGCACCCAGGTTCCTTGGACATGTCGATGACCTGGGGTGTTGAAGGAGTGCCCGACAGAGTTACCTTTCCACTGATGGTCCCATTTGTTTGTCCGGTGGCTCCAACCACTTGAATGCTTAAGAATGAAAGAACTGCCAAGCAAGCTTTGGCTGGTCGCATTGTAATCTGCCTCCTCGTACTCAATGGCCCGGAAGCTTCCTCCAGTTGTTTCTTCCAAATTCTATGGGTTCTGCATCTTCTCAGGTGGTAAGTTTCCAACGGAGTTGATGTATCAGTGAGGGCTATCGCCTAATGTCTCAATTCCTACGGTTCGTCGGGCACGACTGGGCTATATCGCGCCGTTCCATTTTGGACCGTTATGTGGAACTTTCTTCTCTGGCCGGAACTATGTGGATTTTAACAAAACTCGTAGATCTACATCTTGGGCCTCCAGCGGTGTCAATTTAGTTTTCCTGCCGGTCGGTATACCAAGCAAGCGATCCTTCTAATTGCTCACTGTGCACCTTGGCGTCAAAATCGTCCTGCGACCGCTTTCCGCAGTTGGATGGCTACCGCAGAGGACATTTGGAGGAGTGCATGTCCGACGGCAAGCGACACTACATCCCACCCAAAGTCATTAGGCAACCCGCTGACGCCCAGTATCTAGCCTTCTTGAAGAATGAAAACAAAACGCATTCTGCGGCCCTGGTCGGAAAGCTATCTTCGCACTGGAACTCTCATCAGCAATACGTAACGGTAGTGGACCCAGGAACGAAGGTATATCGAAGTCTCGGACGCCCGGAATTTACAAAGCGGCAGGCTGGTCGTTCATGATCACTGGTTCAGATCTAACCCTGGATGCGCAAGGGGACACCAATGCCATCTGGGTTTTTCAAGCCGCAACGTCGCTTACCGTAGGCGCTCCGGGCGCTCCGCGTAACATCATCCTGATAAATGGTGCACAGGCCAAGAACGTGTTCTGGTATGTCGGAAGTTCCGCAACGATCAACGGCGCAGGCGGTGGAACCATGGCCGGTACCATTATCGCCGCCGCTGGCGTCACTTTTTCTACAGCCGGAAACGTTGCGGTCGTCACGCTTGACGGTCGCGCTTTGGCTCTCGGTGCGGCGATAACGATGGTGAACACCGTAGTAAATGTCCCTGCGCCTTAAAAATAAGCGAGGAATCGCCTAATTGACGCGTCGATCGCATACATCGACGCCCGACCTCCCGACATCTTCTTCCAGGCGTGGAAATCGTGGAAGACATACTCTGGCCGGGATCGCAGCGTCTCACTGCGACGACTGCTGCCGCATGCAAACAGTAGGCGTTTCAACTTGTCGGAAATACACGATGAATTCTGGAGGAGTATTACGCCCTGCACCAGCGTGCGTGATCGCGCTCCCGACTTAGTTTGTGGCGACCGAGACCCGAGTGGGGCTGTGCCCAGTTTTGTGCCCACCACCAAACCCTACCCATCGCTACCGAGTGATGGATTACTAGGATAAGGGGCCGCGACGCATGCACTTGTGGCAATCATTAGCATCCCGTCGCACTGGGTGTAAGTTGTTGATTCTGCGTGCGACCAATCTTCGGGACCAGGAGGTCGAAGGTTCAAATCCTTTCGCCCCGACCACTTCCTCCCTCATTTTCAATGGGTTACTGCTCATGCTGCAACGGTCGCAGCGATTTGTAGCCCAGAACGTAGCCCAAGTAGCGACGGCGGAAGTTCAAAGCCCAAGCCAACTTTGCTAACGTGCTGCTGCCTGAACTCGACATCTTCACCAACTGCTTTCCGTAACGATCTCCCATGCTCGAACTGGCGTGGCCCATCCAATAATCAATCAGGATTTGGCGTGCTGGAAGACAAAGCAGCCCAATTCTTTCGAAAAGCGAACTCGCGGAACTTCGTGAAAAAATACCTGCCGAAGGTAGTCGAGCGCCTTTACCCCGATAAACCAGCCCCCGCGTCAAAGGAGCAACCACTTAGGTCCTTGATAACGCGCAAATCATTTGGGAACGGTGACTTTGCGGTCATAAAGAGGCATGCGCGCGACTAGGACGCCACCAACGGAATGGGTGGCGAGCAGCGAGATCGCTACTCCCGCTCAATCGCGATCCTGCCCGACCGAATGCTCGACTGCATCCTCGCCGCCGCTCTGCATCCCCACTTTCCCACGGAGAGCAAATGACGAACTTTGCAGTGCGGCGATAGAGAACGATTTTCTGTTTTAATAGTGCCCGCGGGATTTTTGGTCAATTCGGATGGTTTCGGGGGTAGGGAAATTATTGACGCAGCAAAAGTTCTGGTTGCGGAGGCCTGGAACCATCCGAATTGTTTAGTCCTGCCGTTCCGCTTCCCGATGATTCGCGGCAGCTTAGTCACTCGGCTTCTGCCGTGACAGTGCACCGTCATTCGTTAGCTGCTTGAAACTACGCGGCAGGGATGGCTACTAAAGGCGGCGCCGGAACCCCAAGGAAAGGTTATTGGACAATGAATGGGCCTAGATATGGACTCCGCCGTCAAAGGGGCAGCGGTCGGCGACAAAGATCGGACAACACTCCGCGAATGACTCTCGGTATAACTTTGGCGGTTAAGTGGAGTTGTCGGCCTGGCTGAACGCGACCCGGTGCCCTGCGGAAGGGCTAAGCCTGGACCTCGATGAGCACCCATCGTCCCCAAGGCTGCTTTGGTAGAACGTGAGTAGAATAAGTGGGCCATGTCTATGCGAATTCTAGACCAGGTCGTGCACGCCATAGGATCGCCTCGAGTACTGCGAGAGGTTCGTGTTGGCCCCAAGGTGATTGCGGCTGTGGGGAGATGGCGACACGGTGGCGCATTCATACCGTTAAGATCTGCCGACGCCTATCAAATTATTTTTAATATTTCCGGCGGCCACCGGGTCGAGTTCCATGCGCAAAACAGCTCCTTCGTACGCCAGATTCTTCCAGGTTCGATTGGCTTCAATGTTCCCGATCCCACCGCGGCAGTAAACATCATAGGAGAGGCCGACGCGTTGCAGATTTTCCTTGCTCGCGATTGGATCGAGGAGGTAACCGGATGTTCGGGCACCTCTTCGAAGCTGCTACACCTAGTACACGAGCCGCAGTTTCATGCTGCGGCTGCACAGGCGCTGGTCGCGATCGAGCGAAGAGGCCCAAGATGCGAACTTGAACTCGTGAAGATTATAAGCGCTGTCGTTGCCCGATTCGCTCAGCACTCGCCGCTGAGCACAAAGTATGCTAAGGGCGGTCTTTCACCAGGAGCACACCGCCGCATTTCAAAGCTTATCGATGACGGGCTGACTGCCGAGACGGAAGGTTTGCCGCACGTGGGGATGATGGCGTCCGTGGCAGGCCTGAGCATCCATCATTTCATCAAGAGTTTTCGCGGGACAGCGGGACAAACTCCATATGCCTATTTGATCTGTCGTCGTCTTCAGCGCGCTGTCGAGCTGCTGTTTCATAACGATGCCAGGGTCGATCAAATATCGGACCAAACGGGCTTCTCCTCCCCCGCCCATTTTGTCAGTACCTTTCGCAGGCATATGGGCGTGACCCCAGGCGCCTTACGCGACGCAGCTGTGATCCGGGATTAGCCGCCTGTCATCGAACATCGCTATTTCTTGATACCGGTTCGCAGCGATGCAAGCTTAACCTTGAACTGCAATGATGAACGCCTCAAGATTCCTGATCTCTTTCGTGGCTTTGTTCTGTTACGGCGGCCTCTTAGCGGATGCCGTCATTCCGTTCACAGCAAGAATGCACTTATGGAATCCCAAGTGGCCACCTCATGCAAAATTCCACAACGGGCAGACTATGCTCATGGGCATACTTGGCGGTTCGCTGTCGCTGTTCATTCTGTTCTACTTTCGGCCGCTGACGCGGACCTACCTAGTGTTGTCTGCTGCGGTAGCGTCTCTATATTGGTTGGCGCTATTGCTGGCGCCACTCTTTCCAGGAACGGATTGGGTCGACCCGGAGTTTGCCGCCGACGTGAAGCACCCTCTCGGCTTGAATCCGCAGCAACTCGTGGCCTACGTCCTATGCGCGACACTCGCGTTGGCAATCATCCTGGCGGTGAAAGCGTAAGAATTTGCGTGTACATGAGCGGAGTTAATAGTGATGACGATAAATGGCCGCATTGCGGACTATCCCATCGATCCGATGTTCCTGGAGCGTTGGTCGCCACGCGCTTTCAATGGCGAGCCAATCAACAATGTAGATCTGCTGACGATGCTCGAGGCGGCGCGGTGGGCCGCGTCGTCTTTCAACTCGCAGCCTTGGCGTTTTGTATACGCGCGGCGCGATACACATCATTGGGCGGGTTTCCTTGACCTGTTGGCGCCAAACAATCAGCGATGGGCGCGAGAAGCTGCTGCGCTGGTGATGGTGTTGTCGCACCACACCGGCATGAATCCGAGAACGGGTGCGGAAATTCCCCTGCCAACTCACTCCTTTGACGCTGGTATTGCCTCAGGTTTTTTCGCACTGCAGGCTTTAGGAATGGGCTGGTTCGTACACGGTATCGCTGGCTTTGACCACGAACGCGCACGCAACGTACTTAAAGTTCCAAGCGACTACACCTTCGATGCGGCTTTCGCAGTTGGACGGCGCTCAAGTCCTTCCAAACTGCCGGAATCGTTGCAGGCCCGGGAGCACCCCAGCGACAGGCTACCGCTAAAGGAAATTGTATTCGAGGGAAGGTTCGAAGATAAATCCTAGTGGCCTCAATCGCCCGGTAATAGGACCATCCGTTGACAGCCACGTCGTCGGACTCTCCCATTCGGCCAATGGAGTGGGCCGTAAATAAGGCTTCTGCATGGGAATGTCAGCAAGGCCGCCTGAGATAAATCTTTCTGTGGCGATCCCGCCCATTATCAATTCGGATGGTTGCAGGGTGCTCGAAACTTATTATATGCCTTCATGTTTCTCTCCGGCTGTCAGCAATTAAGATTTGTTGGTTTTGGTTGAGCTGTCTTTTTCGCGCTCCTGAAAAACATCTCTGACGGCGAACAGGCCATTCAGGGCTGGCCGATCACTTACCTGGTAGGCCGCCCGACATGACGACGCCGGGTGGATACTGAAGCCTTATAACTTATGATCCTCTGATTCTTAGAATACTAATGTTGGCGTTAGTCGTTTGCGGCTCCGGTGCTTTTCGTCGCTTCGGGCTCGACTTCGGCCAGCGGAATAAGCGCCGGGCCGTTCAGAACTTTGCCAGTCGGATCGAATCGCGAGCCGTGGCATGGGCATTCCCAACTGGATTCCGTGGTATTGCAGGAAACAATGCAGCCGAGATGCGGGCAGACGGCCGAACGCTCGTGAAGGTTCCCCGAAGGATTGCGGTACGCCGCGATCTTGGCGAGACCTCACCTAAGTACGGCTCCCGCACCCCGATGAATTTCGTCGGCGCTGGCGACTTCGCCGGGAGTGACCCAACTGCTGTACTGCGCCGCCACGTTGAGATTTTCTTTGGCGAAGGTGAGCGCCGCCAAAGGGCTTTTGCGCGCGGGATCGTAAAGAATGCTCCAGGGATTTTGGCGGCCGAGAATCATGTCGGTAAGTAACATGCCGGCGATGGTGCCGTGAGTCAGACCTACGCCGGAATCGCCGGTGGCGATGAAGACGTTGGGCGCGTCGCCAGGATTGCGGCCGATGAAGGCCAAGCCGTCCACTGTATCCATTATCTGGCCGGACCAAAGGAATTCGGGATCGGGAAGTCCGGGAACGTGGCTGCGGCCCCAACTGAGTAGCCGGGCGTAACAATTTTCCAAATCTTCCATCTGACCGGTTTTGTGATCTTCGCCGCCGATGATGAGAATGTCGCGGGCTTCGTCGGTTTCGCCAATGCGCTGGACGCGGACATAGTGGAAAGGATCTTCGGTGCCCCAATATAGCGCGGGGGGAATGGAGCCGACGGGGATCTCCGCGCCGATGACGTAGGTACGATAAGCGGCCTGCTTGGTGTGCATGGTGACCCAGTCGTTGACGGAAGTGTTGGTGGCTACGACTACTGCGGCGGCAGTGATGGTTTTCCCGTCGGTGGTTGTTACGGTTGCGGGCTCGCCGCCCTTTATTTCCTTCGCCTCGGTATTGGCTTAAAACTTTCCGCCAGCGCGTTTAAAAGCTTGCGTGAGTCCGTCGATATATTTGCCGGGATGGAATTGCGCTTGATCAAAAAAGCGCAGATAGGGCTGAGAGCCGAGCAGGATGGGAAGTCTTCCGCGCTCTTTTGAAACTTGAACGCCGGCGGATTGAGCGGCCTGTAATTCTTGATCCAAAGTGCGTTCTGAATCATTGGGGCCGGGAAAGAGAAAGCCATCCACGTGGGCGAAGTCGCAATCGATCCCCTCGGTGTTGACGATGGATTCGATTCTGGAGATCGCCGAAGTGTGGCTCTGGGCTGCCAGCCGCGCGCCCTTTTCGCCGTGCAGGCGAGAGATTTCTTTGTAGGTGGCATCAATGTCGTTGAAAAGGATGCGCGCTGGTGTTGATGGTTTCTCCCTGGCCCGCGGAATTTTTATCTAGGAGGATCACTGATTTGCCCTGCATGGCCAGCGAATATCAGGTGGTGAGTCCGGCGATGCCGCCACCCACGACACAGACATCCGCCCGGGCATCCTTTTTTAACGCCGGGGTTTTTACCTCGGGTGTCGTTGCGGCCCAGAGTGATTCGCTAGTACGGCGATTCGAAGAGCGTCGCGAGGTTTTCGATTTCAGAGAAGATGCGAGATTCCTTTTAGTCATGGGGAGTTTCCTTCAGTTCTCATAAACAGTTTTAGATGCCAGTTGAGGCACCTTTTGGGGCAGTGCTTGTTTGGGGCGCACCTTAATGCTTTGGGCCAACCGGTTCTTTGGTGTTGAGATTTTTGATGATGTCGTCCGCGGGCTGCCCGCCTTTGCAGGACGGGTGGCCATAGCCACTGGGGCTCACGCCGTTTTGAAAATCCAGAATGAGATTGTCGCTGGGGCCTGGCGCGACGCCCATGGGAACAGTGTCCAGCTTTAAAGTGCGGCGAGTTTTCCAGGCGACCACGTGATCGGCGCAAGCAGTGTCTCCACTAACGCCCAAGCCGCCGACCAATTCACCTTTGGCGTTATAGAGCGCGAGGCCGCCCCCGAAAACGATCACGCCGCCGATAGCTTTGCCGATCATCGGATCGGTCTGCTGGCCAAATTGCTGAGGATCACCGGCGAAGGCCACGGCCGGATTGGGCGGACCGATGATTCCGTAGAGAGGGCCGCCGGGTTGCGCTCCGGCATAAACATTGCCGGTGGCCAGCGCAAAATTATTGGTGCTGAAGGCGTTGGCGGTGTTGGCTTTTTCTGCGGCGATGACGCGGCTGCCGGGCCACTGGGCTCCGCGATTGGGGCCGCTGAAGACCACGGCGCAGACCATGCCGTCGCGATTCACTACAACGGCCCATTCCTGATTGCCGAGGCCACTGTTGGCGCCGGAGCCTTGCTTGACCGCGGCGGTCAATGCGTTCTTGAGACTGTTGTAGTCGGGAATTTTGGAGCAGTCCTGCGGACTTTGCGCGAATGCCGGAGTGCTGAGGGCGCAGGCCATCGCGAGAGCGAGCATGGCAGCCCACGAAAAGTTGCGGGTGAGTTTGGCGGAAGCACTTTTGCAGCGATTCATACGGGTCTCCATCAAAATGAATTTAAAAAAGATCGATCGGCGTGCAGCGTGTAAAGGTACGCAGCGATGTCGCGGCTGTCGTCCTCGCTGACGTTCATCTCCGGCATGATGGTGTGGGGCTCAACTTCGCGAGGATGCTGAATCCAATGCATCATGTTTGCGGGAGTGTTAGAAAGTTCGCCAGCGAGGGAAGAACGGTCGGCGATGCCATCGAGCGGCGCGCCGACGAGGCCGCGCGCTCCGGGAATACCTGAGATGGTGTGGCAAGCGACGCAGCCATATTTGCGGATGGCGCGAGCGCCGGCACGAGGATTGCCGCCATCGGTGAGAATGGCAGCCTGGCGGAATTCCTGCGAGTTCATCCGGGAACATGCGGATGTGGAGAGGGCAATTCCGCAAGCGGCAGCGAAAAGGAACGAGCTAGTCTTCACGATGAAGGCTCGCAATCGGGCGTGTTAATGCGGCGGTCGCGCCAAGCGCCCAACGGTCGTCGGAATGCCTCATCCAGCGATGAAGAATAAATAGTGTGGCGACGAATAAAATTGTGCCAGCCGGAATCCACATGATGAGGCCGCCGAGTTGTTGGTCCTCGAGCGGAGACAAATGCCAGTAAGGTGCAATGAGGGAGTACACGGGATACCAGGGGCGCGGGGCGAAAGTGAGCAGGGCGCCAAGAATGCTCATGTGGATGCCAGTGGTGAATACGTAAATGATGGCGGCGCCGTCGCCGAGGCGCGAGCGATGGTCGCCGAGCACCGTCCACCAGAACAGCAACGCCGTGGCGAAAAAACTGATGTGCTGGGCCGCGTGGATAGCGTCACTGCGCAGCGTGGCGTCGAACAAAACCGGAACATGCCACGCCCATAGTGCGACGGCGTGCAAGCACCAAGCCGCAACTGGCGCGGAAATTAACGTCCACGGCCTTCGAATGGTGCAGTGATTAGTGAGAGGTGCGATTTTGCGCCAGCGCTGGGGAAGCGCCCAAACGAAAACTAAAGAAGGGCGGCCCAGCAACAACAGCGGCGCGGAAACTAGCATGAGGATTTCGTGCTGAATCATATGCACGGAGAACAGTTGTTCGCTGAGTTCGTGGACGGGAGAGTCCAGTGCCAGGACCAAAGACAGCCAGCCGGACATGAAACAGGCGACGGATTTCCAACTCAGGCCGGCGTGAGAAGTACGCCGCCACATGCGAAGAACGCCGACAGCATACAGCGCGACTGACAATAAAAGCGGAATGATGATGAAGGGCGGCCAGTCCCAACTGGCGAAAGTTATCTGGCCGGGCGCGGCATCGTTGTGCGCGAGCGTGGAACCTGCGCAAAGCGTCAAGCACAAAGCGCAAGCTGGCGCGATTTTGTTCACGGCCCTGGTGGCATGGTGGATCATTCGCATACGGTTAAAATCCAGCGCGGCACCGCCAACGCGACAATCGCAAGGGCGAACGCCAGGCTAAAACCCATGCCCAGCAAAGCCTCGAAATGAACGCGGTCGTGGGGCTCGCCGCCCTCTTCTTCGGAGTCATGCGGCAGATTGTGAAAGCCGACCCAGCCCAGGGCAAATCCCAACAATGCCATCGCCAGGCAAACGAAGGTGACAAGATGCAGTTCGAATTTCTGGGAAGAAGTGCAGACGTGCTGGCGCAGAACGTAGCTTAAACCTAAATCTACGGCGAAGGCGGTGAATCCTGCGGCGAGGCTCCAGCGCAGACGCGAGGGAGTGACTCCGCTTTCAACGGAGTGCTCAGCGGCGTGAGTGGACGTTGTTTCGTTTTCGCTCATAAAAATCTAGTGGTGCCATAAATTATGAAAGCGCTCACTACGCCAGTGCCGACCACAAAAAACCAGTAGTCAGAGTTGGTAGAGGCGTCGGGCAGGCGGTGGCCGCTCATCTTGTCGGTGAAGGAAATAGCGAGCAGTACGACCGTCTCGATCCACTCCGTGATGAGATGCCCAGTGTGCATGCCCAGCAGGATCCAGATAACCGATGCGTAGGCGTTGTCCGTCCAGCGGCAGTGCAGTGCGGTGAATTCGAATCCCCGTAAAACCATGGCGACGATTCCGAACGCAGAAAGAATCAGGAGGCCAGTTCTGATTTTGGCGCGGTCGCCCGTAGGCGCCTGCAGTTGAATCCATCGCGCAGGAATGATGCTGATCAGAAAAACCGCGACATTAGCGAGACCGAATCCGACGGAGGGAGGTACGTGTCCGCCAGGAGGCCAGTTGATGGAGCGGGTGCGCAGATAAAAATAGCTGGCGATCACCAGCGCGAACATCATGCCTTCGATGAGCATGTAGAAAACGTTGCCAAGCCAGCTCACATTGCGGTGGCCGAAGACCACGGTCGGCAGGAGGGACGCGTCCAAGCCTTCGCGGCGCTCGCGTTCGTCGAGTGCGTCGAGTTCTTTCATCCGATCTGCTCCGCGTTATTTCCCACGACTGGCGAGGCGTGTTCATGGCGGGGCCAGAGCCAGCCGATCAGCGTGATGGTAACGGGCACCGCGCCGACAGGTATGGCCCAGGGAGAAAATATCGAGCCCACAAAAGCCGCCGAGACCGTGAGGCTGGTCAAGAACGGCCAGATGCTGGAGCCTTCGGACACTTCGCGGTGATCAGGCTCAGCGTCGAGACCATTGGTTACCAGTAATTCGCGGATGTCTTCGCGCAGGCCGGTGACGACGGGTTGATTGGGTGCAGCTGTCCACAGAGCTTCGCGTCCGTTCACGGTGAGAATTTCAGCGAAGTTGTAACAGGGCGGCGGGGAACTGACCGCCCATTCGAGGCTGCCCGCTCCCCAGGGATTGGCCCCGGCAATTTCGCCGCGGACTTTACTGTCAAAAAAGTTCCAGATAAAAACCAGGAGACCCGCAGACATAAAAACTACACCACTCGTGGCCAGCAAATTGAGAGGTTGCCAATGCATGTCCGGCGAATAGGTGTAGACGCGGCGGGGCATTCCGCGCAGTCCGAGAAAATGCATGCAAAAAAAAGTGAGATTGAACCCAATGAAGAAAAGCCAGAAGTGAATCTTGCCCAGAGTTTCATTCATCATGCGGCCGGTCATTTTGGGTATCCAGTGATACAGGCCGGCGAACATCGGGAATACCGCGCCCCCAATCATTACGTAATGAAAGTGGGCGACGATGAAATAGGTGTCATGCACCTGCGTGTCCACGGGCACGCTGGCCAGCATCACTCCCGAAAGGCCGCCGATCAGGAAAATAAAAAAGAAACCAAAAACCCACAACATGGGCGCTTCCAGTTGCAGACGGCCGTGCCAAATCGTGGCGAGCCAGCAGAAAAATTGCGTGCCGGTGGGGATGACGATCATCAGCGTCGCCGCGGTGAAGAAACTTTCGCTCATCTGCGGTAAACCGGTGGCGAACATGTGGTGGACCCAGACGCCAAATCCCAGGAAGCCAGTGGCTACCACGGAGAAAACGATGGGCGTGTATCCAAATACATGGCGGCGCGTGTAGACGGCAACGAGCGTGGAAACGATCGCGGCGCCGGGAAGAAAAATGATGTACACCTCGGGATGGCCGAAGAACCAGAAGAGGTGCTGATAGAGCAGAGCGTCGCCGCCTTCGGCGACATTAAAGAACTGCGTGCCGACCAAACGATCGAGCAAAAGCATGCTGCTGACAACCATCACCGCCGGCATGGCGAAAATCACCATGAGCGAAAGAACCAATTTTTCCCAAAGCAGAATGGGCATGCGATTGAGAGTCATGCCGGGCACGCGATAACGCAGGATGGTGGTGGCGATGCAGATGGCGACGCCCAGCGCGGAGACTTCAGTGAAGGTGATCATCTGGGCCCAGAAATCGGCGCGCTTGCCCGGAGAATATTGCGGGCCGGACAGCGGCACGTACGCGAACCAGCCCACGTCCGCGCCGGTGTTCAGAAACAGGCCGATCCACAGCAGCAGGCCGCCGCCCAAATAAATGTAATAGCTGAAGGCGTTGAGCCGTGGGAAATGCGATGTTGCGCGCCCCGCACATCAGCGGCACGAGGTAGACGCCGAAACCCTGGAACATCATCGGAACGGCGAACAAAAAAATCATGGTGCTGCCGTGCACCGTAAAAAACTGATTGTATTTGTCGGGGCCCAGCAAGTTATTTTCGGGAGCCGACAACTGCAGGCGCATGATCGCGGCAAGCACCCCGCCCAGCAGAAAAAAAATAAAAGAAGTGACCATGTAGCGAACGCCGATGGCGGTGTGGTGAACGTTCATGAACCACCCCCAGAAGCCCGGGGGCTTGCACCAGGTGCGCGAAAGCCGTTCGTGACGTGCCTGCTGATCGTCGCGAACTGCTTCGGTCATTGTTGGGGGCGCTGGGATGGTCACGGATGCGCGGTCCTCATTGCAGACTCTGCAAATAGGAAATGAGGTCCTGCAGTTCGTCGCCACTCAGTCGCGTTAGGCGGCATCTGCGTGCCGGGCTTCAGGCGCTGCGGGTCAAGGATCCATCCGGCAAGCGCGCCCGTGGTATTCGGCAAAGTTCCTGCGGCGATCGTGTGGCGGCTGGCGAGATGCGTGAGGTCCGGCCCAAACCTGGATCCGGCGTCGGTGCCGCTGATGGTGTGGCACATCACGCATGAATGCGGGTCAGAAAAACCTGGCGGCCGCGCGTAGTGGCTTCATCGCAGGATCTTTAGCGGAGGCCAGCTGCTGCTTTTGCCAGGCCAGAAACTGATCGGGCGATTCAGCGATGATGGAGAAAGCCATGTGAGCGTGCTGCAACCCGCAAAATTCCGCGCATTGCCCGTGATAAATGCCAGGCGAATCAATTTGAAATGAAAATGCCGAGGAGTACCCGGGAATCAGGTCCCGCTTGCCGGTGATGTTGGGGGCCCAGAAACTGTGGATCACATCTTGCGAACTGGTGACGATAACCACGCGTTCGCCGGTGGGCACGTGAATCTCGTTGGCGGTGGTAATGGTTTGATCCGCCTGCGAATTGGGATAAATAACTTCCCACCACCACTGGTGTGCTTTTACCTGAATGGTGACGCCATTGTTGGACTCCACGCCCTGGACTTTTCTGCCGGTGACCACGCTGAGGATCAAGTACGATGAACAGCGTGAGCGCCGTTACACCGATGACCGAGCCCACCACCCAACTCGCCCGGCGGTCGCCCGCTTCATCTTCGACCAGCGGCAACGGTTCCTGTTGCTGGCCGGCATAGGTGCGCGCGCTGGCACGAGTAAGCGCGGCCATCATGAGCACGAAAACCGCCAGGCAGATCCAGAAAATAATCCAGTACAACCATTCAATCGCCCGGCCTTGAGATGCTTCAGGGTGCAGCGCCGAATGTTTTCCGGGATCCAGACAGCGCCCTGAACCACGACGAAGGCAAACAATTCGTGGAGAATTCGGCAGCCAGCGCAGGCGCCGCACTCATTGTGGCGATCCAGGCTGGCCGGTCATTCCTGTGGGAGTCTGGCGAGGTGTAGAAGACTCGGCAGGTTTTACATCCATCTCGTCAGTGCGATTTGGAGCCACGTCTTTTGGCAAGAGGCCGCTTAAAGAACGCACATAAGCGGCGATTTCCCAGGCCTGATATTCAGGGATGCGATTGCGAAAAGATGGCATGCCGTTTGGGCGACCCTGCATGATGGTGGCGAAAATATTTCCGGGCTCGCTGCCGTAAATCCAGCGATCATCCATCAGCGCCGGGCCCATGCCTCCGCCGCCATGCGCATGACAACCGACGCAGTTGTATTGCTCGTAAAGCTTTTGGCCTTCGGCAACGGTATAAGCGCTTTCCTGATAAATGCTGGGCGGGGCGGGAGTAGGCAAGCGGATTAGCTCCAGGATTCAAACTGCTTACCTGCACGGCGTTCAGCGTTGCGGATCCCGCCGGAGGATTGCGCAGGATGCGCTCCTCGCGCTTGCACGAGGGCGAGCAACAGCGCGCACGCCATCGTCAGCGCTAACGCCGCGATGCGCATCAACTGGCCCCCAGTTGAGCTTGACCGCGCGAAATTTCCAATTGCGGCACGCCGAAGTCCGCAAGAATCTTTTTTATTTCTACGTTTCGACGAATCAAGCTCTGCTGCACCGCATCGCGCAAAATCGTATTGCCTTTGCGGACGCCCATGGAAATTTCAAAAGTGAACGGCAATCCCGGGGGTTCGCTTTCGGGCTGTACCGCGTGCATTCAGGGTGCCGGCATTTGGTGAGCCCAATAGCCGGCTAGCGGACCCCACACAATGGCGACGGCAACTTCCTTATCCAAAACGGCGCGCACAATCGCTTCCGCATCCTCGCCCACCGTGTGATAGGTGACCAGCGAATCACGCATGCCCCGTTGCATCAGTGCTTCGGCCGGCGGCGTGTATTCTTCGTCGAGCGCCTGCACACCAATTTTACGTTGCGAAGCCCGGGATCCTCCAGCGACATGGGCTTATACGCGGCGTCCCGGCGTACAACAAAAACGTACGTGGAACGGTAATAAGGCGCGGTGGTCAGAACCGGTTTGAAATCAGCAGGGAATGCCTATGAGCAGATCGCAGCGGTCTTTGTTCAGGAATTCGCGCACAAAGCCGCGGCCCATGCGTTGCCACACGTACGACAGATGCGCGTGGAGGTCGCGCGGCTACGATTTCGGCGATGCGGTTTTCGAAACCTTGCTGCTTGATATTGGAAAACGGCAGATTGTTCGGGTCAGCGCAGACGCGAAGTTCTTTTTCCTGCGCCTGGCATGGCGAGACGATGCCATGACCGCTAACGAAAAAAGAAAGCCAAGCCACAAGCTACGGGAGAGCAAAAACATACAGCATGCCTCCCTGCGTCGTGTATTTCGGCAACTCTTTCATCGCTCCCACGAAGCCCAGTGCCGCGGATTGAGTCGCGCGGGTCCAATCCCCCTGCCACGATCGCGCCAGCCCAGCCGCCAACTCCGGAAAGCACCGCGACGTACTGTTTGCCATCAGGACCTTTATAAGTGATCGGCTGGCCAATAATTCCTGAGCCAGTTTTGAACTGCCACAGCAGTTGTCCGCTTTTCGCGTCCACGGCTTTGAACCATCCGTCGAGTGTTCCGTAAAAAACCACGTCGCCGGCGGTGGCTACCGCGCCGCTCCAAACTGGAAATTTGTCCGGGAGACTCCAAACTACTTTGCCTGCCACGGGATCCCACGCTGTAAATGTGCCGCCATTTCCTCCAGGCGCTGGATACATGCGCACATTCGCGCCGACGTACGGCGTGCCGGCGATATAGTTAGCCTGCAAATCTTCTTCGTCCATGCACAAATTATTTTGCGGAATGTACAGCAGTCCGGTGCGCGGCGAAAACGCCGAGGGCTGCCAGTCTTTCGCGCCCGGCGCGGTGGGGCACAAGATTGCGAACGACTTTGCCTTCGATGGTTTGCTTTTCTTTTACGTATTGAAGAGCCCCGGTGCTGAGGTCCACGCCTTTCGACGTGGTGATGGGAGCAAAAACGCCGGTGGAAAGGACTTGTCCGTTGGTCCTGTCTATGACGTAGACGTAGCCGTTGCGATCCGGATGAACGATGACTTTTTTGTTTTGTCCGTTGATCGGCAAATCCAGCAATACATTTTCGTTCACGCCGTCGTAATCGTAGAGATCGTGCGGGCTGTACTGATAGAACCAAACCGCTTCCCCAGTGTCGGCGTCACGCGCGAAAATTCCGGCGGTCCATTTGTTATCGCCGGGGCGGGCATCGGCATTCCAAGGCCCGGGATTTGCCGTGCCGTAAAAAATCAGGTTCAGTTGTCGGGTCGAAAGAGATCCAGCCCCAGACTCCGCCGCCGCCAATGCGCCAGGCATCGGGCGGCCAGGTTTTTACTCCCAGGTCTTGGCCGCGATCGGTCTGATAATAGGGTTTGAAACGCGAGCCAATCAGAACGTCTTTATCAGGACCGGTGGAGTACGCGCGCCACATCATCTTGCCGGTCTTGGCGTCCAGCGCCGTCAGCCAGCCCCGCACGCCCATTTCGCCGCCGCTGTTGCCGACGAGCACTTTGCCTTTGACGACCAGCGGCGCCATCGTAAGCGTTTCGCCTTTGTTGATATCGCCGATACGTACTTTCCAGACCTGCTGTCCTGTGTTGGAGTCCACGGCGACAGTTTGATCGTCAAGAGTGTTGTAGAAAATTTTCCCATCAAAGTAAGAGGCCCCGCGATTAACCACGTCGCAACAGGCCACGCCTTGCGATGACGGCGTCGGCTTGGGTTCGTAGACCCACTTCATGGGCGCGCCGGGCTTAGTGAGATCCAAGGCGTAGAGTTTGTTCGGCCACGGCGTGACGATATACATAGTGGCGTTAACGACCAGCGGAGCCGCTTCATGCCCGCGTTCGAGGCCGGTCGAAAATGTGAAGGCTACCTGAAGATTTTTAGCGTTGCCGGAATTGATTTGGTCCAGTGTGCTGTAGCGGGTGCTGGCGTAATCTTTTGCCGGCCGCAACCATTGAAAGTCATCGGTTTCCAGGTGCCCGGCGTAGGCGGGCGGCTGATAATTATTTTCCTTCTGCGGAAACTGCATGGGATCTTGAGCATACAGTGGCGCCGGGAATCCTACTGCCCCCAGAATCGCAGTCAGAGAAAACACAAACGTCTTCATCTTTAAAATCCGGCGGCTCATGATTGATCTCGGCAGCCCAACTTATGTGGGTCGGAAGTCTTATGAAATACTAGCAGTTCGGTAGAAGGGACTAACACTTATGGTAGTGACAGTCGAAGTGCTGCCGGACGCTCCAAACCCGCAGTACCGCAAACACCCGATGGTCCCGGTTGCAATTAAGTATCTGGTTTTGCATGACTTCCTCGATGCGATCTCCTCAGGTCACTATTCGCCCTAGCCCCTGTGACCTGGTTTGCTTTTCCCACCTCCGCTGGGACTTCGTGTATCAGCGTCCGCAGCATTTGCTGAGCCGCTTTGCAAGTCAGGGCCGAGTTTTCTATTTCGAAGAGCCCGCTTCCGAGCCGTCGCATTCCAGTGGGAGGAGTGTGAAAGCGGGAAGGCGATGAACGCGCAACGCCACCATCCATCCAGTAGAAACTGGGCGTGACTGTGACGGGATCTTCCGCGACGTTGCGCAGAACGGAAAAGGGGGTGAAAGTTGTTCCCGCGGGAAAAGACATCAAAACACCCAACATTCCCCTCCGCATTTTTCTTGCGACGGAAGTTCGTTTGCAAATCGGGGAACAAGCGGTGCCGAACGGGGAAGCCGACTATCAAGACGTAGCTAAACCACGGCAAACCAACAAGATAACTTCTTTTAAGTAGGACTCATAATCCGTCGGCCTCAGGTTTTAAATTCTGCTAACTGCTGGGACGTTCTCGATCTCATGGATTCAAAATTGAATGTGCAAAAACCAGGAGAATACTTCAAGCATCGGTGAACATTTGATAGCAGAGTGCCTGCAGAATCGGCAACAAAGTGATGGACGAGTTGTAGCCCAGGATGTAGCCTAAAAAAGGAGGAAGTTACACAGCTATCCGACGCCGATTCAACGGGTTAGATTTTTACGGCCGTTGTTCGGGACCAGGAGGTCGAAGGTTCAAATCCTTTCGCCCCGACCATTTTTCCTTAATGATTTGATGCGGGTAGCGGCTTATTCCGAACGGATTACAATCAATTGATTTCCCGGGTGTGCCTAGATTTGTGCCCACCCAGTCTTTCAACCGCCGTGAATACGGCGTCATCTGAGGGGTGGACGTATCTGGTAGAAATCGCTACAGAGCTGTGCCCGGCAATCCGTGCGAGTGTCCATGCATCGCAACCCGATTCGCCCAACCGGGTCAGAAAGGTGTGACGCAGGGAGTACAAGACAAAGCGGCGCACAGGCTGGGAGTTATCGTTTCGTGCCTGTGCTGCAAGCAGTTTAAAGGCGCGGTTATGCTGTTTTTTTAGACTTGACGATTCGAGGTGACCGCTGCGGGTCGGGGCAGGCCATACCCAGCCTTCAGCAGGTTTCCCGGCGCTCTGCCAACGCACTTCGAAAATATTTCGTACCCGTGAACTCATCGGTAAACTGCGCCTATCGGCCGAGGCCATTCCGGAATTTCTTATAGCTTCGCAGCTTGCTGCCCGTTCTTCCAGTTCTGGGCCTCCGTGAACCACTCTGGCGGAGGCCCCAGATTCGGAAACGGCTTCAGCCAGTCCTTCAAAACCTTGCGGGGCGATGAAAGGTAGGTACGCAACGTTTGGAAAGTTGCGGGCTGCAAGCCACCACGGTCGGGGAGGGCCAAGAGCGTCCGAGCAACACGCGAAACACTTCGGCGTCCGCACAAACTTAAAATGGCTTCGTAAAAAACGGGTGCGGGCATCGTCCGCAGACGCGATAGTTCCCACGCGGACCTTGGTTGCTTCGTCTTTCTCACGCCAGTATTTTACCCCCGCCGTGAGCGCGGTGTTCTTCCGCGCAAACGCGGACAACGTTCCTCGTAGCATTCGAGATAACAGACGGATGTTTCTTCAGGCTCCCGCTGAAATTGCCACCTCCAAGCTACCATCACCCAACTTCCCATCTTCACCCAGTACTGAAGTTTTTCCGTATGTAACCAGTGCGCTATAGGTCCCGGCAGTTTTAAACCTTAAATTGCTCAGTAGTGAGAGCCAAGGCCCTAGCGCTCGATGGTTGCGGGGCCTTACGGCACGAATCTCAGACGGAGCGAATCATGCAGAAGGTATGGCGTCTACTGGCACTGGCAACGTTAATCCTAGCCCTGAGTCCGTCGCGTATGCGAGCGCAGGACGTTAACACTTTTATCCTTCAATCTCCATCGCTGGCCCAAGCACAAGCTGCCTGCGCCCAGTATGGGCTGACCTTCGTGAGCATTGTGCGTGACCCGGGAACTTATTTGGTGCAGGCCAGCTCCTCACTGGACCCACACCAGCTTGCCGAATGGACCGAAGACGACCCAAACGTTGCAGGTATCGAACTCAATAAACACGTAAAGCAAGGGAAAGGCCAAACTGCGGCGAGCATCTCGGTTCCCTCCAGTGTGCCTCCAACGACGGCGGTGACCGACAAAACCTTGTCCGCGCTTTTTGGTGCTACCACGTGGGCAGCGTATGCCCAGCAACCCGCGATTTATTCCACCAATGTCTACTCCGCCGCAATCCAGAGCGGTTTCAAGGGCCAAGGCATCATCGCGATTATCGACACCGGCGTTGACGAACAGAATCCGATTCTCGCGCCAGTCGTAGTTCCCGGATACGATTTCACCCGCAACGCTGCCGGATACGCAAATGATTCAGCGGACTTAGACCAATCCACAGCCCACATCCTGCACCAATCCACAGCCCACATTCTCTTTGGGTATCAAACGGTCCAATTAAACGAGTCTTCGGTCGCGATTTTGGATGCGGACACTGCGGTGGCCTTGCAGGGCACCACATTGCCTAACGATTTCGGGCACGGAACCATGGTAGCCGGGCTAATTCATTTGGTAGCCCCTGGCGCACAAATCATGCCGCTGAAAGCGTTCAACGCAGACGGCACCGCGAATACTTCTGACATCATCCGTGCGATTTACTACGCGACGGATAATGGAGCAACGGTAATCAATATGAGCTTTGGCTTCCCGGCTATTTCCGATGCGCTGATGAAGGCGGTTAATTACGCCAGCCGGAAGGGCGTAATCTGTGTGGCCTCTGTCGGGAATGATGGGTCCACGAACCTGATGTACCCAGCAGCTTTCGGGAACGTTGTCGGCGTGGCATCGGTAAATGCCCAGAACCAGACTTCAGCCTTCAGCAACAGCGGAGCAGATATGGTGGTTTTGGCTGCTCCCGGAGAAAATCTCGTCACAACCTATCCGGGTAATCATTACGCCGCGGTGTCCGGCACATCATTTAGCGCCGCGCTTGTTTCGGGTGCCGCCAATATCCTGCTGAACCAAGGAGTAGGGGGAAAACATAAATCCTACTCGCAGTTCCAAGAGCCGGATATTGCTCGGGCACTAAAACATGCCGTACCGTGCGTCACTGATGGCTCCATGGGCGGCGGTTGTATGGACATGGCTCAAGCGATTGCCTACATTCAGAGCATGGTTGTCCCAGCCACCGCCACCTCACAAAAATAACGGCGCGACTGTGCAGAACTAGCCGGAAACAAGCATATGACGCCGGGAGCCGGGCAGCACTCCAACGCCGTAAGTGGCTACAAGCCGTCCGTGACGTGCAAAATCCGAGTTACGAACGGCGCGGGACGAGGATGTTACGTCTGTGAATACTGGGGTCTGGGAGTACCGCTGCCCGGTACTCCATACGCGCTGCATCCCCAAATGAAATACGCGAGTGTTTTCCGTAAATCAATTGTCGCCGACGTGCGAGCGCAACTCAGGACTATCGGACACGAGACTGAGATACTGGTTTGAATCAACCCCGACGCGCCAGAAGCTGCCTTCGTTTCCGCCGCACAGCTTGTTCTAATCATTATTATTCTTCCGCGCCTCTATGCCGATTCGAGTGCTGGTTTGCCGATGACACAGTGTCGGCGCAGCTGCCAATTTTGCTGAAACGCTTGTACTAGCCCAGACGTTGAAGCCGGGACGTTTTATTGCTGACCTGCATAGTGCCCGGACTATCCACCAGACATCGTAGAAATCAGGTAAGCCAAAGAACTCGGCGTTAACGGCGGATTTCTTTTTTTCCCTTAGCAAATTTCGTTGTAATTTTCCAAGACCATGCGGTTGTCGCGACACGTGTAGCTCGTGAGGGAGCAATTCCTTACATCGCTTTCCCTGTCAACTTGAAGATAATCTTCTTCACCCCAGCGTTCAAAAAGACGGCGGAAGCACAGGATGACCACGCTGTGAGCGATTACGGCTACAGTTTGCCGCCGATAGTCCCGAGTAAGCGTGCCAAGAAAACTGTGAACCCGCAGCGCAACATCTGGGCGGGATTCGCCTCCCGGGGGTCTATACCAGTATTTCCCTTCGCGCTCGCGCCGAATAAGTTCCTCGGGATACTTGGTTTGGATACCATGAGCAGTCAAACCATCAAGCACGCCAAATTCAATCTCGCGGATGCGTTCCTCCACTACGAGTTTTGGGGTGATGGGTGACGTGAATGCCGTCAGGATGTGCTCAGCGGTTTGGCGCGTCCGGTGATAGGGCGACACGAAAACGGTGCGCAGTTCAGTTTCCGTCTTCGCGAGGTGAACCCCCACCGCGACTGCTTGCGCAATACCAGTGTCCGTTAGTGGGGTATCTTGGTCCCGAAGCCCGTCCGCCCACACTTCGCGATTTTCCCCGGTCTTCGCTTGTTCCTTCATCACGTTTCTAACGGTCTGGCCATGGCGAATCAAAATAATTTTATGCGGCCATTTTTGTTCGGTCATGCCCTATTTTAACACCGGGTGCATTGTACCGACGGATTCAACGAACGTGACCGCCAAGAAAACGTAAGTGCAACGTTTCGTTGGAATTTCGGTTTGAACGTAGTCCAGTGGCTGCGGGAAACAAACATGGCAGCCCGAACCGTCAGAACGGAAACCTTGCAATTGTACGGACCATCGGTTCTCTCGATGCCTCGAAAAGTGTATATGCACCGGGGATTGGTGTGGCATGAACTGCTGGGCCGTACAAAAGTCGCATCCCCCAGGTGGAACGCGGTGTTTACGCATCCGGCGGTGGCGTGAACTTCCATTGACGCTCGATTGCGGCTGCAGTTTGCTTCGCCTGCGCCATTTTTAGGGGCCACCAGTATATGTTCCTTTCAGCACAGAATCTTCCGGCGGGCACGTGCGAGTACCAGAACAAGGTGGCCTAGCGCCCGCCGATAGAAAGAACTTAATGCAACAATGGTGTTTGAGCTGCAAACATTGCAGCAAGAGCTTTCCGCACAGCGAAGTAGAACCCCAGCCTGCGAACCTTATGTGTGACCCGCTGTGGCCTTACCGTCCCCAAGTTCCAGAAAGTGGTTTTGAAATGGAGTGCCCACACTGCAGGGAATCGGGCACGTACCAACGCTATCAATTGACTCTGCAAAGTGCGCGGCCTGAAGCGTCACGAGCAGCCGCCGTTGGTGGGAACTTTAGCTTTGCCAAGGAATAACATCCACCGGGTGGGTCCCTGCGGTTTTTCAAACGGGCTGACTCGCCCAAAGCGAGACCTACGGCGCGTTGTGGCCATGGGAAGGAAGCGTCAAAGCGCAGGGTGGATGAGGCCGGAATCTTAGGCCAGTGCGGGATAAAACGTCTGTTTGCTTAACAGCGCATCAACGGCCCGTAGGAGGGTATCAGCCGCTTGGGTCTTCGCCACATAGCCTTTCACTCCAATGCCTTTCGCCTCTTCCAAAAGCTGTTTGCTCTCATGCATGGATAGCATCAGTATTGGAATGTCGGGCAGGATTTTCATTAGCTCTCGCGCTGCGTCGAACCCGTGGAGCACGGGCATTGTCACGTCCAGAATAATCAAATCTGGCTGTAGGGTCAAAGTTTTCTCTACTGCTTCTTTGCCATTTGCAGCTTCCCCACAGATCTCTATATCTAGCGGAGAGCTAAGAATGGAACACACGCCCTTGCGTATGGCTTCATGGTCATCGGCAATTAGTACCCGCAAGGCGGCCTCCCCGAACTAACGGACATCAACAATTATCTAACAAATGTGTTCTACCAAAAATGGTACTCGCTCTTAGAAAGTAAAACTATGTCCTAAAGTCTACCTAGATTCTGTAGGCTCCCCTACGTAATTGGTCCGGCCTTGAATTTGATATTCGGTTTTGGTAGAAATCGCTGACCATCTTCAGTGGTGCAAGGAGGCACGCATGTCAATCAGGGTTTTAATTGCTGACGACAGTGAGGTGATGCTGGACGCGATGCGAAAACTCATAAAGGAGGGACCGCATATTGAGATTGTCGGTGAAGCATCAAACTTCGCCCAAACAATGCAAATGATTGCGGATTTCAAGCCGCAGGTTTTGCTTCTTGATTTGCACCTCGCAGAAAAACGCGACTTCGGACCCGGCTTCGTGAAATCCCAGCTCGTATCCGTAGACCATGTTTTGGCGGTGTCTTTTTCAAACGATGCTGAGGCCCAAGACCTCGCTGCAAGTTACGGCGCAGAAATGCTATTGGATAAAATGAGGCTGTATACCGACCTAATACCAGCCATAACGCGGTGCCTCGGCAACCGAAGCCTACTCATATCCTCTAAGCAGAAGCCCAACCAGCCTGAGATTGCTGGCGGCACCGCGTAGTTTCTACAGCTTTTCGTCACGGGTGAGCTATCAGTTGAATGGTGAGCATCGCTGCGGATGGTCGCATCGTTGGGCGAAAAGTAATAAAACCGTTAACCTGACTGTAAAATGTTCCGGAAATGTTCGAAAAGCAGCCTATACTTTATAAGACACGATTAAGGTTAGACGCATCGAACCTGCACGCGTAACAGGAGCCAATATGACCAACGACATAATCGAGCAAACTGGCGATGAAGACAAGGTAGTTGTGACGTTACCCGGCCTCGTGGACAAAATAATCCCTGCGATTGGCGACCAGCCTGAAAAAGCGCAAATTGCCGTGGAGGGGGCCGAAGCTCTTTACAAGGAGATACGGGTTGATAACACCCTGCAGAATGTGGCGGGGGATGCCGTGAGTTTTAAACTCGGAGCCGAAGTCGAAGTTACAATCGAGGCGAAGTCCGGAGCTACGAACCCAACCAAATAGCAATCCTCGCACGAGAATACTAACCAAAACCGCTTGGCAGCCCGGGGTCGCCGCGCTCAATCTGAACGATACCTTGCCCGTCGGAAGTAAAGTCGATATTAGACCTTTCTGCGGAATCGGTATGTATCCGCGCTATCGTTAGCGTAGTTTATGAACTCCCACAGTCGGCGTGTAGCGGTAGCTCAAAATGTTTCCTTCGCGTAACTTGCGGAATTCACACCCCTGAATACAGTATCGCCCGGATGGACGCGGTTCGGATGCGTTTTAGACTGAACATTCAAGCTTCGCTTTTGGACAGCGGCTTAAGGCCAACTGGTTTTGAATTGCCCGGATCGCCGCAAGGCGTTCATTCACAGTGAAGCTGTCGCCGTCCCCATCGCCCGCTTTGGCCATCAAAGCCCGTTTTCCGGGGACTGACTTCTGCTCGAATACCGGCAAAACGGGGCTTTGGAAGATAAGTTTTACCTCTGGCATTCGTAGTGTCCGCATCAAGGGGGCTAGCCTGGTGGCCAAAAAGTCCAAGGAAACCCAGCCTTTCGATGTCGACGGGTATCTATCGAATGCGGGCGTGTCCCGGAAGGTTGTTAAGTTTAAAAAAGGTCAGATACTCTTTTCGCAGGATGACCCCTGCAATGACGTTCTGTACATTCAATCTGGGAATGCCAAGCTGACCATCGTAAATCCTCAGGGCAAAGAAGCAGTGCTCGCGCTCTTGGGTCCCGGTGATTTTCTGGGCGAAGGCTGCATTATTGGGAACCCTGTACGCATGGCTACGGCTAAGGCCATGGGTCCCGTTGAAGCAACTCGCATCGAAAAGAAAGAGATAATGCGTGTGCTTCACGACGAGCAAGAGTTTGCCGGGAAATTCATTCATTACATGCTGGAACGCAATATCAAAATTGAAGCCGATTTGGTCGACCAGTTATTCAATTCCAGCGAGAAGCGGCTGGCTCGCGCTCTGCTAATACTGGCGCGTTACGGAAAAGCAGGCCAACCGGAAACGGTGGTGGCCAAAATATCGCAGGAGACTTTGGCCGAACTGGTAGGCACAACCCGGAGCCGCGTGAATTTCTTCATGAACAAATTCAGGAAGCTGGGTTTTATCGACTACAACGGCGGCGGGATGCACGTGCACAGTTCCCTGCTGAATGTTGTGCTGCACGATTAGCCAGTCCGGCCCGGTGGAATGAGCGTACGGCCATTGTTTAGCATTGCATACTTACGTATTTCGAATCGCGTGGCATAACGTGGGAATTTTGTGGCCTGCGCGTTCGTTCCCCTCAACAATGAAGTGCGCTTTTTGAGCGGAGGCAGCGTGGCCATCAAAGTTGTAGTTGCTGATGACACGGATTTAATGCGGACCACCATTATCAGGCTGCTCAGCGGAGAGCCTAGCATCACGGTGGTGGGCGAAGCGGCGAACTTCGCCGAAAGTTTGCAGCAAACCGAGGTTTTAAAACCAGACGTGCTGTTGCTTGACTTACGAATGCCAGATGAGCGCCAATTCTCGCCCCAATTCCTGAAGTCTCAACTGGTTCCCTGTACGGGCTGCATCATAGGTATTCGGTATGGCACGACGAGTATGCATTGGCTCTGGCGATGAGTGAGTTTTGGCGCGAAAATGTTACTGGATAAAGCGAATCTGGTCGCCGAATTGATGCCCACAATAAGATTTTTTTGTGCAGCTTCCGCGTAAGCTTGGAAGGAACGCTACCAGCGGGAAAAAGGGATTGGCGTGACGCATGCCAAAAGCCCGAATTGCTGGGAGTATCTGGGGAACTAGCAAACATTATGGCCGAAGCTCACGATTATCTAGATGCCGCCGCTGCCAAATTGAAGGCTCAGCATCCCGCCGGAAGCGAATACATATCAGGGCTGGTAAAAAAGTATAAGGAGGCCCTTGTTGAAGGTTCTTTCCACCTCGGCGATACCGCCGAAGAGGTAATCAGCACCTTTGAACGTGACGTATTAAAATACTGTGGGCGGGCCAAACCGGGAGTGTAAAAGTTAGGCTGGATTGCAACGTTTTCAGGGCGCGTACACAGCAAGTAAGACATCGTCCCGTAAAGGCGGAAAACCGCAGAATGAATATCCTTCACCAAGCTACCGAATTCGCCGAACAGCCGGACTTTTTTCGCCTATTGGTACAAAGTATTAGAGATTACGCCATCTTTGTCTTGGACCCGTTGGGAAGAGTGCTCACGTGGAATCCCGGTGCGCAAGCTCTGAAGGGTTACACGAGCGAAGAGATTATCGGAAAGCACTTTTCGCATTTTTACCTCCCGGAAGCGGTAAAGAGTGGCTGGCCGCAGCGAGAATTGGCGCTGGCCGAAAAGGAGGGACGATTCACTGACGAGGGCTGGCGGGTAAAGAAAGATGGAACAACCTTCTGGGCGTCGGTAGTCATTACCGCTCTACGGTCCCCGAACGGGGAGCTTTCCGGTTTTGCAAAAGTAACGCAGGACCTTACCGAGCGCCGGAAGGCGGAAGAGCGGGTGCAATCTCTGAATCGTGAGCTGAGTGAGCGGGTGGCAGAACTGGATGAATCGCGGCGCATTATTGAATTACGCACTATTGAACTCCAAAAGCTCTCCGCGCAACTATTGCAAGTTCAGGACAAAGAGCGCCGCAGATTGGCCCGTGACCTTCACGATGACCTCGGTCAGCAGTTGCTCGGACTTAAAATGATGTTGCCTGAGTCGGCGGCTAACGAAAACATTCACAGATATGTCGATGGCACCATATCGACCGTGCGGAATCTTTCCTATCTGCTGCACCCCCCGCTGCTGGATGAGACGGGTCTACGTGCTGCGCTGTACTGGTATGTCGAAGGGCTTACGAAGCGGAGCCAAATCCAAATTGCTTTAACGATAACGCCGATGATATTCCCCCGCCTTTCCTCAGATATTGAGACGACAATTTTCCGCATCGTGCAAGAGTCGCTGACCAATGTTTACCGCCATGCTGAAAGTGAAAGTGCGCGAGTGGAAGTGGAAAAACAACCCGAACGAGTGGTCGTGCGAGTACGCGATTACGGGAAGGGATTGCCGCTGGAAACCATTGGCAAAGCAAGCTTTTCGAATCTGGGCGTTGGTATCGGAGGAATGCGCGAACGTGTCCGGCAATTTGGAGGAGAGCTTGCCGTGACTCGCGCCCAGCCGGGAACTTTGGTGGAGGCCCAAATCCCTTTGTATGTTGCCCGATTTCAGTCCTAGCAATCAATTGGCGAAGATTCACCGCCCGGCCTAAATGGTCCAAGGGATTTTTGAATAACGGAAGAAAAATCAATTCGCCCCGACGAAAAGGTCATCATGCAATCGCTGCGGTACCAGTGGTTGTTACCATCTCTATACACAACGGACAGTGGAACACATAGACTCTTGAACCGAGCCATTTTCTTACGTTTGATTCGTGTTCCAGCTTCAATTCCCAGAGCGACGTCCAATTCCCATTTGCTACCCGTGTGCACGCCCTCCAGCCATATTGGTGCGAAACCTTCCTCTCCTTTGCCGATTCGAGCAACGGTATTCGACATGGTTTTTGTTCCGATTATGGAGAACGGCTTTACGTAAACTTCAAACGCTGGCCCTCCATTGTTATTCATATAAAAACCACGTTCAACACCGTAGCGAGCTTCACCGCCAATTGCTCCCCATCGCACAAAGGAAAGTATCGGGCGGCCTGCCGGAAGCGATGCCGCATAAACTTCACCAGCCCCCCGAGCGCCGGATGACTGCTTCGTTTTAACGGGCGGCGCAGGGTCACATTTATTCGTTGGATTCAAATTCGTCAATGGAGGGCCTCACGTTTTGCTTATCCAGTGATTGTTGAAGCCAGCTATGCAGGATGGCTTGGTTGCTGGGCTGTACTTCGCGAAAAACCACGCCCAGTCCGAGATTAGGCTGGGCGTACAGCACTGAAGCCTTGGCCTCGAAGCAGTGACCGCCAGCGTTAATTTTTATGGTGAGCTTAGCGCCTCTCGCAAAGGGTTCAGCGCATTCCAGATAACAACCGTACATACTTAGCTCAACCACCTGAGTTTGTACGACTGAACTAGCAGTTATAAGTTCTGCTGGGGCCGAGAACGGAAATCTGGCTGTTCGCCGCTGCGCATCTCCCATTTTCAAAAATCTCCGCACACTAAACGCCCGACGGGCGGAAATTAGCCGCGCAAGTCACCCTGAACAATTCGGATAAGTACTTAAATCCATTATTTGGTTGCTGTACCATTTCAAGCCCACCCCGGTAGGCTAACGGTCCGATGTGTCAGCGAAATTTTGACCTGTACCGCCGAGATAATATTGTAGTGCTCCCCTCTGAAACTGGACTACCGAATTAGATATGATTCAGGGCCTCCAAACAGGAGGCAGCATGAGCAGAAAACCACGCGTAGATCGATCCCCGGAAGAGAAGTGGCAGATTATCCAGGAAGGGCTGAAGAGCGGAAACGTCTCGGAGACGTATCGGCGTCACGGCATTGCTGCGAATCTGTTCTATCGCTGGAAGGATGAGGCGGAACAGGGAGCCAAGGCCGCGCTTGGGGGTAAAAGCGCGGCCGCCGCGGAAACCGAGAAGGACCGTCGCATCCGGCAATTGGAACGCACGCTGGGACGGAAATCGCTGGAGATTGAAATCCTAAAAAACGTCATGGGGGAGTGAGCTGTGGTGCGGTTCACTCCCAGGCACGAGAGTTGGTGACACGAGGCTACACGGCCACGTTGGTCGCGGCGACTCTGGCGATCAGTCGATCAAGTCTGTACTACCGCAAGAAGCTGCGAGTCAGTCGCGCGGAACGCAGCTACGACGAGCAGATCGTGGTGGCCTGCGGAGAAAAACCTGCGTATGGATATCGCCGGGTGACGTGGTGGCTGCGACGGAAGGAAAATCTGCTGGTAAATCGCAAACGGGTTCTGCGGGTAATGCGTGAACGTGGGTTGCTGGTACGCTCACGCCGTCTGCGAGCCCGACGGAAGAAGGAGTGGGGCCGGGTGGAAGCCGCCGAGCCGAATCAGATCTGGCAGTCCGACATGACCAAGATCTGGGCGGGTCCGTCAGTGGGTTGGGCCTACCTGGTGAGCGTGATCGACTGCTGCACGCGGGAAATCGTGAGCTGGAATCTTTCGCATCGTTGCCGAACCGAAGAGGCACTCGATGCGGTCGAACAAGCAGTACTGACGCGTCTGCCAGCAGGCAGCCGGGAGGCTCGTGTGACGCTGACCACCGACAACGGAACGCAATTTACTTCGACGCGTTTTATCGAAACTCTGCATCGGCTGGGAATCACCCATCGGCGCACAGCCTATAATCACCCGGAAGGCAACAGTTACATCGAACGCTTTCACCGCAGCTTGAAGGAAGAAGAAGTGTGGACCGCCGAGTACCGCGACGTGCAAGAAGCGCGGGCCTCGATCGCCCACTGGATCCAGGAGTACAATCACGACCGGCCTCACCGCGGAGTTCAAAACCGTACTCCGCACGAGGCCTTTTTGAGTTTTGCAGTTGACCTAAAAAACCAGGCCCTGACTGTCTAAATCAGCAGGGAGCCCTACAACGCAGTCTACGGCCTATTTGAAAAACTCGGATACATGCATGGGTTATGGATGTTGGTCAGCCGTGAGGGGACCCGAATTCTTGTTCGCTATGAATCATGGATTCGGTCTGACGATTTGATTGAAGGCCATATGGAAGTTATTGGCGCGGGTTATTGAATCCGACCTCTCCGCCTGCCCTCGCACCTCATCTCAGCTCCCTTACGCTGGTATTTGCCGGACCCGTAAAGCTAACCCGCGCAAGCGGAGAGCCATGTCGAGCATGGAAGGTCGCTCATCCATGGTGCCCTCGTTCGCTCTAACCAATTAATTTGCTATGCACCGGCCTGCGGCGTATATATTCCACCGCGGGCTTCCTTACTGCGGAAGGCGAGACAGATGTTCAGACCTCCGGGACAAATGCGTGCCCCATTACGATTTCCCGACCGAAATCGGGCTGCAATGGCCCTGGCGAAGCTTCGAAACGACGAAATTGCGGCGAAATTTTTGGAATGGATGGTATGCCAGCGCTACTCCAAGCACACCATGTGGTACTACGAAAGCGTGATAAACCATTTTCTTTCATTTTGGGGCCGAAGCAAGCTCTGGAATGTAACCCATCTTGATGTGAGAGAATTCTTGATCGAAATGGCGCGCCGAGACTTGTCAGCGGATGTCGTGCGTCGCTATCTTGGAGCCTTGCGGTGCTTTTTCGATTTTTGCTGCCTACGTGGGCTAGTGGACGAAGTCGCGCCGCGACTTCTTCGGCCTAGACCAATAAAGCGATCCATAGCCAGGTCTCTCTCGGAAAAAAATGTTCGGCGACTCATCGATGCGGCAGGAAACTTACGAGATAGAGCCATTGTTGAGTTGTTTTACGCGACTGGTTGCCGGGCTTCCGAGCTAATTAACATCAGGCTAGAGCAGATCGACTTCAAAACGAGAACAATTAAAGTTGCGGGCAAAGGCTCAGAGAGAAGAGTCATCTTTGGGCACAAAGCGAAAGCGGCGATGTTGAAGTACTTGAAGGGGCGGCAATCTGGTCCTCTTTTCCAGAGCAGAGCCCTTGTGCAACAAGGGAGTGTTTCGCAGAGTGAGTTCGCTTGGAACGCTTACTGGAATGATTATACCCAGCGGAAAAATGCCCCCCGGCATCGGCGGATTAGGCTGGGAAAGCTATCCATGTCACGAAAACAAGCGTGGGTTAAATTTCGACAGCTGGTTCCGAATCCTGACCTAGGTCATCGCCGAGTGAAGCCTGGAGCCATCACGCGCGTTGTGGTATCCGGCATGGTTAAGGCACTGGGGCTGCGCATCGGCCTCGGAAAGGTTAACTGCCACATGTTGAGGCACTCATTTGCTACGCATCTGCTTGATCACGGCGCTGATGTTCGCGTTGTGCAAGCATTGTTGGGGCATTCTTCGTTGGCTACAACCCAACATTACTGTCATGTCTCAGCCGCACGCATCGCACCGTGTTATAACCGCTCGCACCCGCGGAGTTAAGCTGTAGATCGGAGATATGCAATGAAGCGACGAATCGCCCGCCAGTCGACCTCACGAAGCTGTTTGAAAGCCAAAAAGCCTAAAACTAAAATCGTAATCGACGAAGAACTGTTCTTGCAGCCTTGGTTTGTCGCCAAGGCCACCCACGATGCAATCCGACGATTGCTACCTAGCGCACAACTGCTGCGGATGGTGTATTACTTCGAAGACTGGGGTTGTTTGCGATGTGGCAGGTCAAACGTGTTGTACCGGGCCAACGGCATGTGCAAAGTGTGTAGCATCGTGATTCGCGGGAGAGTCGTTCTTGCGTTGGCGCGCCGCTTCAGAAAGATTGGGAGCCCAACTCCCAATGGACCAATAGTAAGATTTGTCGGTCTCAAGACCATAAAACAAGTGCATAGGCGGGTGCATTACCCAATGCCTGGTTCTCGAGCGAAATTTAGAGTTTATTAACAGCGCGGATTCTTCGTGCCGCCATCTTGGCAACGATGGACATTAGTAGGAGTCTGTTTCGCTTGCTCATTCGTGCTAAGTGTCGGCGCAACTTGGCTAAATACCCGGAAGGTCTTCCCTTCGAACCCCATTCCTTAGTGCGGATTCGCGTTTTGGCCGTCTCAGGGGGTTTTGAGCCGTCATATAGGAGTACGTACAAAGGCACGTTCAGGCCCCTAGCCATCTTTTCGAGAGTCTCAATAGAAGGGCTGGTATGGCCATTTTCGATCCGCGAAATGTAACAGCGGTGCAATCCCGTTCGCTTCTCGATATCGCCTTGCGAAAGATTCTTAGCCTCCCTCATCAGTCTTAGGCGATCATTAACGCTCATATTACTACAATACTATAGTATAACTTGGATAGCAATATATCTTGTCCATCGAACCGGCGAGAGTTTAAACCAAAAAACCAAACAATGAATCGGAATCCGAGATGGTGAGATGAAATCGTCTGTGGTTTGCGACAAACCCTTAGTTTGGTCGACGCACACCGGTCTCGACATCCACCCCGTAATCGAGGCCAAAGACCCGAGGTTGCCCTAGCCTTTGTTCCCGTGAACCCAAATAGTTGTTTCCGCTGCTCTCTCAGCGGAATGAATTTATGCGGATCGGAATCTATGCACGCGTCTCCACAATAGACCAATCCTGCGAACTTCACCTCCGTGAGCTACGCACCTATTGCGCCGTTCGCGGGTTCAATCTCGTCCGCGAATACATAGACGTAAGCCAATCGGGCGCAACGGACTCTCGCCCTCAACTCAAAATCCTAATGGGGGACGCCTGCAAACGACAGTTCGACGCGATCATGGTTTGCTGTTGGCGCTAGAAGAATTTCGCACGCTTGGCATCCAGTTCATCAGCTATCAGGAAAATATGGATACGAGCACCTCGCTCGGCTGAGCGCTCTTTACAATTGTGTCGGCAGTGGCTCTTGAGCGCGATCTGGTAAGGGAACGAGTGGCACTGGGATTCGGAACGCGCGAGCGAATGGCAAGCCGCTGGGTCGGCCGGCGAGTGGGGTAGACCGCGAACAAATAATTGAATTGCAAGCGCAGGGTCAAAGTCTAGGCCAGATTGCAGCGTCTCTTGGAGTTGGCTATGGCACGGTGCGAGCACGTGTTCTCGCCATCGCCGAGGTTTGACCAGGTAAGAACTGATGAGCCTAGGTCCCACCCCATTTTCTCGTTTCAATTGTTACCCACCAGAGGGTGGTTTCTTATGTCGTCGTTTGTGGGCTGCGAGACCAAGCGCTGAAAGACACTAATTCCAAGTTTCGGACAACACATCCGAAGATTGATCACCCGCCCGCCGCAGCCTTCGGTCTTCTTTTCCAGCGCGACAACGTGGGATTCAACTCCATCGAACGCGGAGACTTCAACTGTTCGCGCCGACAACTCCGCGCTAGCGGTGGTGCTGTCAGGGAGTTCCCCTGATCTCCTTGATTCCAAGGTTGAGCCGGCGCCGTAGAAGAGTTCGCAGAATTGTACCGTCGGTGTATCCGACACGCGCGGAAATTTCCTCGACACTGGCGCTGCTAGTTTTCAACAGGTGCACCGCGCGTTCCACTCGCAAACTTTGAAAGTACGACAACGGCGATTTTCCGATAACGCTTCGCATGCGGCGCGCGAGCGTTCTCTTGCTGGACCCCACGGCCTTTGCCGCGTCGTCCAGTGAGAACCCATGCGCCAGCCTCGCACGGGCCCAGATTTCGAAGCGCTGAACGATGGGGTCGGAGTGGATCAGATGATCGGTGAGTGCATAAGCAGACTGCGATGGCCTGGAATCGACAATGAGATATTTCGCGGTGAGAGTAGCGAGCTGCGGACTGACCCCTCTCACTAGCCACAACGCAAGATCCATGTGGCTCAATGCCGCACCGGCGGTCACGAACCGGCCGGATGTAACGATCATGCTCGATTCGTCCAACAGCACGTTGGGATAACGCTTGCGAAACAACGAGGCCAGCCACCAAGTGGTAGTTGCGTGATGATGGTCGAGCAGGCCGGACTCGGCCATCACAAAGGTTCCGATGCAGGCAGCGGTCATGGTTGCGCCGCCGCGATCCCATTGTCGAAGCGCAGTAGCGGCATCCTGGACGTCCGGCCTGGCGAGAGCGGCCTCCAGCGGGCCGGGCATCTTGAAACCAATTGCTGGGACCACAACGCAGTCGGGCGTCCGCGTGTCTGCAGCGTGAACCGGAACGCTGAGGCCATGGGAAGTCTTGACGACCCTTCGCACTCCCAGAATCCTTACCTCGAATGGAGGCACCGATAGCGCGGACATCTCAATCAGTTCGTTTGCGGTCTGAAAGGCATCCAGCACAGCAGCCAAGCCCAAATCAAAGACGCCATCGAGAGCAAGGACATTCACACGCATGGCAATTATGATACTAAATCTGGCGTTCTTGCCTCTGGGAAAAGTAGTACCGACCGCCTAATCTGACTGAGCCACTCTTTGAATCAAAGGAGATTTTAAATGGTTACACTTAGTCTGTTTGCCCGCCTGGAGGCAAAGCCTGGCAAGGAGCAGGAGGTAGCCGCGTTCCTCATGCAAGGACTCCAACTCGCCAATCAAGAGCCTACGACCCCACTGTGGTTCGCGCTTAGATTGGGTCCCACCACGTTCGCCATATTCGACGCGTTTCGTGATGAAGCAGGACGGCAGAATCATCTGAACGGGCCCATTGCCAAGGCGCTCATGGCGCAGGCTCCCAACCTGCTCGCAACACCTCCTGTAATCGAGCAGATGGAAGTATTGGGTGCCAAGCTTTCGGAATAGCACTGTGTCATGAACTGTCGCAACACGGGAGGATTAAAGAAGGAGGGGATTTTAAATGAACCAGGCGCGGGATCCCTACCAGACAACGTCGACAGGCCATAAGTTGGGAAGCAGTCAGCATCTTGATAGGCACTACTACGCTTTGCAGATGGAGTATGAGGAAGCACTTCGGGCCGCTGGTTTTCAACCCGGTTGGCACGTCTTAGACGCGGGCTCGGGTAATGGATTGTTTTTGCCGCTTATGTCCGAGCTTGTTGGATCGTCAGGGGCAATCAGTGCCATTGATCTGGCGCCGGAAAATATTGACGAGGTCAAAGCATTAGCAAGAAGCGGAAATCTAGCCTGCCGCGTTGAGTCAACCGTGGGCGACCTTACAGCGCTGCCCTATGGAGATAACAGTTTCGACGGATTGTGGAGCGCCAACGTGAGTCAATATTTCACCGACGAGCAGCTTTCACAAGTCATGAAGGAATTTCGCCGTGTAGTTAAACCTAAGGGTCTGATAGCGATCAAGGAAGTGGATATATCCGTCTGGCAATTTCAACCGCAAGATCCGATCTTGATGTGGCACTTACTTGAACTCGAATCCCTAGATAACAATCAATTGTCAGGCGCCATGAGAGGCACTCGGCTGGCAAGTTGGTTCCGGGACGCCGGACTCACAGAGATTTTGAGCAAAACGACACTAGCCGAACGACGCCATCCGCTAAAACGTGTTGAGCGGGACTATATTCGAGGCAACTTGGAATTCTTATCAAAACTGGCGGCCGGACGGAAGTTGCCGGAAATCGATGGTAAGGAGTGGAACGCGATAGCTGAAACTCCTGACGCGCTCATAAACCAGCCCGACTTCTGCTATCGGGAAATGTATGTTCTGACGATCGGGCGAGTCCCGACCCCGTAGGTACATTCCGAGGTTATCGAAGCCCGGGACATGTCAAATGGAGAGATTTTTTATTCGGGAGGCAGCACAGTTTCGTCCTGAGGGTCGAAGGGCGCGTTGGTCAGGTCGAGATGGATTTCCTGCTCCACCCATGCGCGAAGCTGGCTAACGGTTACGGCTTCCGCTTTCCCATCCTTGAGAATGGCTGCCGCCGTCTTGTGGTGCGGAAAGCATTCCTGCAAAGCGCGACGCTGGTCGTCTGGTTGGAGCCGGGCAATTTCAAACGCATGCGCGACAGTGAGCCTGCCGATGTAGAAGGCCTCCTGCGCTTCCTCGATCAGGTGCATCAAGCGCAACCGGGTGTGACACGTATTTCTCAGAACGCCCAATTTTCTCGGCAAGCGTTTCGACGTTGTAGGATTCTGGCTGGAACTGCATGAGGGTGGCATAGCCCCGCGCTTCGTCGAGTTCGTGCACGTCGGCGCGTTGCAGATTTTCGATAAGTTGCAGTTCGAGGCATTGCATGTCGGTGAGTTCGCGAATACTCGCGTGAATGCTTTCCCGCTCGGCGAGTTTTGAAGCACGGAATCTCCGTGCTCCGGCTACAAGTTCGTAGGTGTCGGGTTCGCCATCTGGTAATGGACGCACCAAGACAGGTTGCAGCACTCCGTGCTGCCGGATGTTGTCCGCCAGTTCGGCAAGTTTCGTTTCGTCAAACTGGCGGCGTGGATTGGTTTTCGATTCCCGAATGCGGGAGAGCGGGATGTCCTGTACTAAGGACATCCCACGGGGCTGTACTTCGGTTGCGGTTACTGCCACTGCGGTGCTCATATCGTTTTTCTCCTTTTTTCTTTCATTTTTCTCAGGAATCAATACTCGTCAGGCAACAACAGCGTGGTATGTGAGCGGTCGGCTTCGGTGATGACCCAAATCTTGTCGTTGGCTGTCGTGCGGTAGCTGCTGAGAAGCAGGAAACCTTTTTCCAAGCTGAACTGGTTTTCGGTTTTGTCTTCTTCGGGAAGTTCACCCCAGTCTCCGCGCACATGGCGCGACAGGAACTTCATGGCGTTCTGTCCGGTTTTTTCGAGTGCGGCCAGCGCGCCGGGTGTGGCGACGAGCTGGCCCAGGTCAAACAGCGGTTTTCGTTCGGTCTTTTGCATTTCGGAAAACTCCTTGATTTGGATTTGGGTTTTTGCTTGTCAGAGGCTCGGCGGTAGCCGCGCATAGAAAGCAAATGCCCTTCCTAAGTTGTCCCCGGCGCCTAGCCGTTCGCGCTGTCAAGGGCGCGTGGTTTTCGCGTTCACGGGAGCGCAGCGGACGCCCTTGACAGGAGAAGTGGACGGGCTAGGCGCAGTCTTCACGCAGGAAGGGCAGGTGGAAAAAACCACGGTCTTTTAGGAGATTTAGCGAAAGGAACTTTGTTTTTGAAAATTTACGGTGGTAGATACAGTCAGTGTTCCGGCAGGGATGTCAGAGCAGTAGGCAAAAGGGCTTTTTCAGATGTTCTTAGGAGAGACTCGAATTAGGCTGGGCTGAAATTACTGGAAGCATAAAACTGGTTCACTCAAATGAGCTCGCCAGTGACCATAATACTGGCCTTATCAATCTGAACCATCGCTCGGATGCAATGAACAAGCTCTACATGGGTGGCGCGGAGGAAGCCTCCGCGCTGATCGCGTCGAGAATCTGAGTGGCAGCTTTCTGGATGTGCTCGAGGCTGTCCGTCAAGAGTTTCGCGTCCCCGTGGTACAGCTGAATATAGTCTTGAGAAGCTGATCCCGTTTCCAAACCGACGGCACGACAGATTACGAATGCAACAACCTCCGCCTCAGTCTCGCGAGTTCGCTTCGAAGTGCTGCTGCGACGCTCATCCCGGTGCATCATTTCGTGCGCGAGCTCGTGTGCCAGCGTTGCGAATTCTTCCGCCGGAGACTGCCCGGGCAAGAGCGTGATTTTACCGCCTTCTGAGATTCCTCGAGCAGGCGCAATGTCCGCCGAATATTCAAGGGCGATGCATTGCTGGGTGACAGACCTCGCAAGCCGCTCACGGTAATCGCGGGGATCGCCATGGACACTGCCGATTGTGGGAAGTTTCTGGCCATCGGTCTGGCTGACATAAAAGACGTAAGCGGCACGAAACCCCACAGTCGTTGAGGATTCGTCGGTGTCGTTTTGTTTGGCGCTTTCATTCTTGCGCCGAACAATCGGGGCGAGAATCAGAATCCCTTTTTGTCCCTTCTTCACGAAGCGCCCAAGTCTGTGCCACGTGTGAAAGCCTGCCACGTGTGTTGCGGTTCTGCGATGCGATGAGCATCACGTTTCCAAAACTGTATCGATGGAATCGGCCAATCGCGGCAAGATACTGCGTCAGCGTTTCGCTACGGCCCTCGTTGAGCGCCGTAATGAGTTGCTCGATAGCTTGATTTGTAACTTTCTTGATGTTTTCTGAATTCATTTTCTTTGTCCTTTCGGTGAGTTGGGATTTGGTTCCCTCACATGGACAGGGGAACCAAATCGCAACGGACTCACGGAAAGGACAGAAGAGCGAAGTGGTCTGGTATTTGCGGGCGGAGCGGATGGCAACGGGCGTGACAGGTCGGTGTGGCACCTGGCGCGACCGAGTGCAAGCGGAGGCCGCTAAAGTCGTAGGAATAGCGAATACGGGTTGTTGGGACGACTAGGCCGCGAGATACGACTGGTGGGGGAGACGAGGGGGTAACCGTCCGGAGGGAAAGGCCCGAGGGCTCTTGTAAGGTGTCTTATAGTTTACTGTATGGGTTGTATGGTCACATATAGTTGACTATAATCAGGGAGGGAGAACAAGCCTTGTTGACTTTGCCCATTCCGGTCACGCGTGCTCTGCGCAAACTCGGACACGATATAAAGGATGCACGGCGGCGGCGGCGCATCCCGATGGCCATCGTGGCACAGCGAGCATCCATCAGCAAGCCGACGCTTATCAGGGTGGAGCGCGGCGATTCCAGTGTTTCCATCGGAAGTTACGCCACGGTTCTTTTTGTCATGGGAATGGCGGATCGGCTGTCCGATGTCGTCGATTCCAAGAACGATCCTGTGGGCCTACAGCTCGAAGAAGAGAATTTGCCACAACGGATTCGCGGGCCACGGAAGCAGAAGTCCACGAAAGGAAAGTGATGGATAGACAAGCCCTTGTGTACGTGGACTTGGAAGGCGTTCCCCATCTGATAGGGCGGCTGTGGGCTCGCGTGCGCAAGAACAAAGAAAGCGCCACCTTTGAATACGACGAAGCGTGGCTGCAACATCCCGCGCGGTTCTCACTCGAACCAGCCCTACAGCTTGGTCCCGGCCCGTTTCACACACCGGCTGATACGCCCATGTTCGGGGCGATCGGTGATTCGGCGCCAGACCGCTGGGGACGGGCGCTGATGCGGCGGATGGAACGAAGGCGGGCAGAACGCGAGGGAGGTGCACCCCGCACATTGCAGGAAATCGACTATCTGCTCCTGGTAGACGACGAGGCGCGCCAGGGCGCGCTGCGTTTTGCTGAACGCGAGGGCGGACCGTTCTTACGGGAAGAGGGCGTAAAACGTATCCCGCCGCTAGTCGAATTGCCGCAACTGCTTTCCGCAGCTGAACACGTCATGGAGGATAAGGACACTGAAGAGGATCTGCGTCTGTTGTTCGCCCCGGGATCGTCGCTCGGCGGCGCGCGGCCGAAGGCTTCGGTGATTGAGAAGGACGGTCAACTCGCGATTGCAAAGTTTCCGCGGAAGGACGACGAAATCAATACCGTCGTATGGGAAGCCGTGGCCCTGGCGCTAGCAAAGAAGGCGGGCATCGCGGTTCCCACATTTCGCGTGGAACTCATCGCGAAAAAGCCGGTGCTTTTGCTGCGGCGTTTTGACCGAGACGGCACAAGGCGTATTCCGTTTCTCTCCGCCATGAGCATGCTCGGATCGAAAGACAACGAAACGAGAAGTTATCTGGAAATCGTGGACGCCCTACGCCAGCATGGGGCAGCGCCGAAAGCCGACATGGAAGCGTTGTGGCGGCGAGTGGTGTTCAATATTCTGATCTCCAACAGCGACGATCACCTGCGCAATCATGGATTTCTTTACGCGGGTCAGGATGGCTGGCGACTGTCACCGGCTTATGATCTCAACCCCGTTCCGACCGACGTAAAGCCTCGCATTCTCAGCACGGCGATCAATGAGGATGACAACACCGCCTCTCTAGGACTCGCCCTGGAGGTTGCTGGGTATTTCGAGTTGGACGCTGCGCAAGCGCGTGAAATAGCGGGTCAGGTCGGCAAGGCGGTGGCGAAGTGGCGCGACGAAGCCGCGCGGCACGGTCTCAGTAAAACAGAAATCGACCGTATGGCGTCAGCTTTTGAACATGAGGATCTGTATCTGGCCATCGGCAGGCAGTGATGTCGGGGTTGTCGGGCCGGAGACTAATCAATCCGGTTTACTTGGTCACTCGGATTTTTTGATCGCAAATATCGGGTGGTAAACAAGCACCCACCACCCCCGATTGTCGATCGGACGAAGACGGAACTGTCTACAATTTTGACGGCCCCTTCGACTATTTATCCGGCTACTTACAATCTGGCGCGTCCATACCGACTTCGCAGAATATTCTCTAAAACCTTCACCGCATGCTGAGGGGGGCTGGTAAAGCTCGCGCTTCTTGCACGTCGCGGTACTCGGCGGTCCACACTTCTTCTTCCTTCAAGCTGCGGTGAAAGCGTTCGATGTAGCTGTTGCCTTCCGGGTGATTATAGGCCGTGCGCCGATGGGTGATTTCCAGCCGATGCAGAGTTTCGATAAAGCGCGTCGAAGTAAATTGCGTTCCGTTGTCGGTGGTCAGCGTCACACGAGCCTCCCGGCTGCCTGCTGGCAGACGCGTCAGTACTGCTTGTTCGACCGCATCGAGTGCCTCTTCGGTTCGGCAACGATGCGAAAGATTCCAGCTCACGATCTCCCGCGTGCAGCAGTCGATCACGCTCACCAGGTAGGCCCAACCCACTGACGGACCCGCCCAGATCTTGGTCATGTCCGACTGCCAGATCTGATTCGGCTCGGCGGCTTCCACCCGGCCCCACTCCTTCTTTCGTCGGGCTCGTAGACGGCGGGAGCGTACCAGCAACCCACGTTCACGCATTACCCGCAGCACCCGTTTGCGATTCACCACCAGATTTTCCTTCCGTCTCAGCCACCAGGTCACCCGGCGATATCCGTACGCGGGTTTTTCTCCGCAGGCCACCACGATGTGCTCGTCGTAGCTGCGTTCCGCGCGGCTGACTCGCAGCTTCTTGCGGTAGTACAGACTTGATCGACTGATCGCCAGAGTCGCCGCGACCAACGTGGCCGTGTAGCCTCGTGTCACCAACTCTCGTGCCTGGGAGTGAACCGCACCACAGCTCACTCCCCCATGACGTTTTTTAGGATTTCAATCTCCAGCGATTTCCGTCCTAGCGTGCGTTCCAATTGCCGGATGCGACGGTCCTTCTCGGTTTCCGCGGCGGCCGCGCTTTTACCCCCAAGCGCGGCCTTGGCACCCTGTTCCGCTTCATCCTTCCAGCGATAAAACAGATTCGGAGCAATGCTGTGACGCCGATACGTCTCCGAGACGTTTCCGCTTTTGAGACCTTCCTGGATGATCTGCCACTTCTCTTCGGGGGATCGATCTACGCATGGTTTCCTGCTCATGCTGCCTCCTGTTTGGAGGCCCTGAATCATACCGAATTCGGCAGTCTAGTTTCAGCGGGGAGCACTACAGCCATCTCTTTAGCAGCTGCTGGGATAGGGTCTTCGAACTATAATTGAGGAAGGTTTGACTTCAACGAGTGAATCGCGGCCCTCGGAGAATGGGAGTTGTGGTAGTCGTCCAAGTCTTTGGTGCCAATATCGAAATGAGCCTGCACCGGATGATTTCCGCAAGCCTGCAGTTCACGATGCAGTCTCAGCGAGCAAATCTCCGCTGCGTCCTAAAACCTGACATGCCGCGAAACAAATAATTCGTTTGCAATCGACACGGAAAACTCGCTCGTTTGGTTTGAGGCTCGACGCACAATGAAACTGTACTCGCGTACCAGGCCCGTAGCCTCAAAACCCACATACTGAACATTTATCTCACTCATCAATGCCTCCGCTTTTGCTTACGCTAACACCTTTGACGCCTAGACCACGACCGCTAAGCCTTTACAGAAAGACCCAACGGCTACTGCTTCATCATTTAAGATCTCGAAAACGGTATACAACGTCGTAATTTGCATCAGGCCGTGAACTTGGTTCGTGAGGTGAAGCAGCTTGAGTTCTCCGCCTTGTTTCCGCAGCTCGTAAAGGCACCCACCAGCGATCCTAACCCGGAACTGTCGATGTAATTACATCGCCTAGGTTGAACAAAATCCTCTTATAGCCTTGGCTCAATAGCTCTCCAGTTATATGTCGCGCACAGTAGCGCTCTCCTCGCCGAGTACAATGCGACCTTTCATGTCCACAGTCTTGACGCCGTCGACTTCGCGAATGCTCGTCTTAATGCTCATCAGAATCTCCTCTGGACATCGTAACAGTAGCGCAAATCGTCGTCGGGCGGTCGGAATAAGCGTGCAGTACACCAGCAAAGCAGGGTACCATCGCACAACCATCGATGAATCCCTTACAGGTCCTTACGACCGGCATACCGAGCAAAATCGTAGATTTCCACCTAGACGAACGTTTCGATTGGGTTGCTGAACTGGAATGCGGTCATCAACGGCATGTCCGCCACAATCCGCCCTGGACGAAGCATCACTGGGTCACAACTCCCCAAGGACGGCTGCGGCATATCGGTCAGAAGCTGCTGTGCGTTGCATGTCCGCCCATATAATTTTAAATTCGGGCTTGTTGCAGTTCTGCAGACCTACTGGTTCTTTCGGGGTCAGGCTGGTCTGAGCGCTGCAGACGTAAGGCGCGGATTGCCCGAGTCGAAACCGACTGGGATGTGAGGGTTTTCCACCGCCGTTTGCTGGTAGCTTCCCTCAGATTGTGTTCATTAAGCGCACCGCATGAGTCCGAATATCCTTGCCGACCCGCTGCACGCTTCTTACTTGATATTTCTTCCCTCGGCGTTCGATTACTTGGCTCGTTTTATGAATGGGCATGCCTCAGGGTTTACATCGCGAGAGTGCTGGGAAAACAACCACCGATGACTCGCGAAACGTGGAGCAGAGATGACCGATCCAAAGCCATTCGTTTTTCGCTTTGACGACGAAAGATTAGCTGAAATAGAAAACGATCTGAGCGGCAGTACCCCAATCCCGAAAGTTAGCCATTTTCTTTATGGCAACGGGCGCACGTAGATAGTGAGACAAGTCGGAGCCGAATATGCCGATTTGAGGCCTTTACTCCGTATATTCTTAGTCGATAATTCTTCAAGAGATTCGCTCGGTATCAACTAATATGCGCAACCACCGCTGTACAAAAGACTTGTCAGAGCTATAATCTACTCAAATGACATACGGACCCTTGTTTTCCAATCGAGGGTCTCTCGATATTTAGCCGGATTTTTCCGTCATACAGTCGGTCGTCTACGACAAGGAGTTGTCGGCCGAGACTAAAACCAGCTCGAACTGTGGGGCGCCCTTGCTCTCTTCCCGGACTGAAGCAACGGAGATCCCGACATGCACAATGTTGCTCAAAGCTTTGCAGGACGAGACGGAGCATAGCTGAGTACTTCCGGGATCGTAACCTCACCAACACCAGCCTAATAGCCTGCACCCAGAACTTCCATATGCCCTTCAATTAGATTGTCAGGCCGAAGCCAAGATTCATAGCGAACAAGAATCCGCGTCCCTTCACGACTGACGAGCATCCAGAGTCCATGCATATAGCCGAGCCTTTCAAATAAGCTCAAAGTCACCTCGACATTACTGGTGTTGGGCGCAGTAACGTCATCATATTTCTTCTGCAGCAGTTCATCCCGGTCGTAGCCGATGAGCTTACAAAAGTCGTCTGAGACTTCGATGTATCGTCGTTCGTGGTCGACCACAGTTACATATGCTTGGCGGGACCAATCTGTGGATAACTTTACGCCCGATCGCTCGGATGCAACTTTCTTCTGATTCTTCAAGAAGGCCAAGTATTCCGCTTCAGCGGGTTGCCTGATGACTTTGGGTGGCACGTAGTGTCGGCCGGACATAAAAAACCTCCCAATACACTCTGCGCAATCCTGCATCACTTTATCTGTCGTGTGAAGAATTTAGGCCAAAATCACGGCGTGGTTGGTATAGCAACCAAGTTGGAAAGCTCGCTGTCGGAGTGACATCCCAGCCGTCCCACTACCTCCTGGACCTGTGGGTCGAAGCGTAGCGCGCAGCCCGCGCTCCATCTCTCGTCGTTGCCGGATGTTGTGTCGTTGTGCCGTAAGGCTTCCAGCAATCCCCGACTAAGGACGGCATTGCGGACGGAGTGAAGTCGCCCGCGATCCCTTCGTTTTGGTCATTCTTCGCATATTGTTGTTGCGTCAAATTCGTATTCTTTTGGTAAGTCGTCAAGATGAGACACGGTGGCTAGCGCCTTGTGAGCAAAAAAAAACGGACGTCTAGGCGTTGAGGGCTTAGACGTCCCTCCACAACATGGATTGCGGTATGGGTGCGGCGACTGAAACTCCGCAGAATCTGTCAGAACAAACTTAACCGCGATCTGCAGCACTGCTTAACCAGGTTCGCGAGGTCGGCCAGCCGGTCACCATGCCCGGACCAATTCCCAATCGGCGAAACTCAACCGCTTGCTGCGGGCGCGTGCCGTCGTCAGAAAAGTGAAGGACCGTGGTTTGTTTGCTGACCTATACCCTTCTTCACCGCCAGAGAAGGCCCGTTGAAAATTCCTGTAGCGCACACGCTTAGTAATGATCAACCGAAAAACATTGGACCCCGTTTTCGAGAATGTCACTAAGCGACGTTTCCATTCTCGTTAGAATCCAGGCGAGACTACACTCGCCTCTCGCACGGAAACGAGGGGTCGAATCGATGTCGCTGGCCCAGGCAGCCTTTAACCACGCAGCGACGAACCTAGCCGATACCTGTCGCCCCCATTGCACCAACCACGTTCGTCGCGCATCAATCGCGGCTCCGTGGGCGCGTCATTCGATACGGCCGTGAAGGCCGCACACCCTAAAGGTACCCAGGGATAACGGCGTCGATTCGTGCCTTGAAGTTAGCAGCTTGCGCACAGACGATCTTTGGGCGACCTTGATGGTCTGGCGTCCACTGGGGATCCGAGAATGAACGCGCCGTGGACCGCTCTAGGTACGCCGGCTGTCTCTATTCCCATGTTGCCTTGCCGCTAGGTCTGCAACTGACCGCAGAGCGTGGCGGCGAAGCCCGAGTACTTCAAACCGCAGCACTTCTGCAAAACATCCTCGGTAGCCAACCAACCTGATCGCAAGCCGCGTACCTTAACTTTCGTCAGTTATGCCCGGATTGTCGGCTACCCCCGGAACTTATCGTCAGACCATGCGGTCAAGTCCCGATTTGTCGCGTTATCGGGCAAGTGGTTTTGCGTCGAATCCGCTTGTCTGATTAGCGCTGCCAGCTCAGATGGTCGACGCAACACTGGCTCGCAGTTTAGTCGCGGGAGTTTCAAAGCCTAAGGTTTTTCTGGGCCGCTGATTTAACCGCAGCGCGACCTGGTCGAGTTGCGCTTGCGAATGGACAGACAGGTCGGTTCCTCGCGGGATGTATTGTCGCAACAGGAGATTCGGTGCCGCGTTGCCAGGGGCTTTGCGGATCACAGAAGTACACCTGCACATCCGTCGCTACCGTGAAGTCCTTGTGTTTGGCCATCTCTAGTCCACGATCCCAGGTCAGCGAGCGTTTCAGAGTAGCGGGAAGTTTGCGAACATGTTGACTCAGTGCGGTAACGACCACTGCCGTGTTTTTGCTGGGCACCTTGATCAGCATGGCAAAGCGCGAATGGCGCTCTACTAGAGTCGCAATGTAAGTGTTCTTGGCGCCGGCCAGCAGATCGCCTTCCCAGTGGCCGGGAACCGACCGGTCTTCTACCTCCGCAGGTCTTTCGCGAATGGAGACGGCATCGACGATCTGCGCTCGTGACTGTCCGCTAGCACTGGCATGGCGCGAGCGGCGCATGCTTCGCTTCGAGCGCAGTTGGTCCAGCAGTTCTTTTTTCCGCACTCCGCGGGCCTGAATGAACAGGCTGCGATAGATGGTTTTGTGGGACACGCGCAGGCTCGTGTCATCAGGATACTGGGTCTTCAGCCATCCGGAAATCTGCTCGGGCGACCAGTCCAGAATTAGTTTACTCGCAACAATGTTCCGCAACTTGCGGTGCAAGGCCAGTAGACACCTCTTCGGTCGCAAGGCCCAGTCCCAGGCATGGTCATCCGCATCGTGGGCACGATAGACCCGACGCCCACCATGGCGAGAAATCTCCCGGCTCACGGTGGAAGCCGCTCGATCAAGATGTCGGGCTATCTCACGAATTGACAAACCAGAGGGGATTCCTCGTGGGATGTCCTCTCGCTCCGCTAGCGTGAGCGCCAGCCGCGAACGCGGACGAGCGGCGGGAGGAATGCCGCCGCGAGGCAACAACACCGCACGATGCAGCTATGGGGCTTGTCAAAGGCGCGCCCAATCTCATGCAGCGACGGTCCCGCCTTCCACCGACTCCAAACGTCGCGCTTCTCGATCTCAGAAAGTCCAAATCGCATCCTTGGTCTCATGCCTACACCACCTATACACAGCAGATTTACATCAGATGGTGTTGCATCGACCTGTCGAATGCACCGCGTTAATCTGGCACCAGCACCCCTCCGCCGCAAAAATATTGATGTTCGCCTGAACGCCTTTATTTCAAAATGGCGACTCCCTCTAATGTCCTATAGGACGCCCCCGAGTCACCTCGCCACCCAATGAAATACTCGCTATCATTCCAACGTCAAATTTCGGCAATTGACGCGGTGGGATATGAGGTCTCAATTTTGTGATGAATTAGATCCCAACAATTCAACGATTCGTTTCCAAAAGCAAATGAATGTCTTGCGAGGTCAAGGTAGTTTCTTCCAGAAGCGGAGTATCTGGTGTTCGAACAGCGGGTTGATGCGAGGCGAAGCGGTAGTAGCGGCTCCGAAAATCATTTGTGTACAGCTCAAGATCTTCGTAGAGTCACGTCTGATTTCGCGTGAATCTGAAAGTTAGAGGTCGCCACATGACCATGGTCAATTCTCGACGGACGTTTTTCCAGCATTTATGCAACGCGCTAGCGGGGGGCACGCTCGCGCAGGTCCTGCCGTTTGAAATTGCCGCGGCCTCGGGGTCGGCACAACCGCCCGAAGAAGGCGCGGACTACTACGACAAGCTGGGGGTGACCAAGATCATCAACGCCGCCGGAACCTACACGCATTTAACGGCTTCGACGATGCCGCCTGCGGTGCAGGCCGCCGTGGCGCGGGCCGCCAAGCATCCCGTGCATCTCGCTCAATTGCAACGAGCGGCTGGAGAATACCTCGCCCGACAACTCCGTTGCGAAGCAGCGATGGTGACGGCGGGTGCCGCTTCCGCGGTCACCTTGGGCACGGCCGCATGCGTGACCCGGGGCAACGAGGCGGTCCAACACGCGATCCCTACCGATATGGCCAACGTGAAGAACGAGGTGGTCATTCAAAAAGCGCACCGCTACGACTACGACCACGCGCTGCGCAGTTGTGGCATCCGCTTCGTCGAAGTAAAAACCTTGCAGGAATACGAATCGGCCATCAGTAAAAACACCGCCATGTGTTTTTTCTACAATGCCGCCGACGAAGGAAGCATCAGCCGGGAAGACTGGATTCGGGTGGCTCACGTGCGCGGAGTTCCCTGCCTGAACGATGCGGCCGCCGACGTTCCGCCGGTCTCCAATTTGTGGAACTACACGCAGATGGGTTTTGATCTGGTGGCCTTCTCCGGCGGGAAAGGGATGCGGGGTCCCCAGAATGCGGGCCTGCTGTTAGGCAAGAAGGACCTCATCGCGGCGGCGGTGAAGAACAACAGTCCCAACGATGACACCGTGGGTCGCGGCATGAAAGTCGCCAAGGAACAAATCGTCGGGATGGTCGCGGCAGTGGATTGGTTCCTGAGTCAGTCTGACGCGGAAATGGAAGCGGAGTATCGGAAGCGGATTCAGCGGATTCTCGACTTGCTGAAAGATGTTCCCACGTTGCGATCGGAGGTGTTGATTCCCCCGGTTGCCAATCACGTCCCGCATCTGGTACTTCGCTACGACCAGCAGCGCGTCAAGATCACGCCTCGTGAAGTTGCACAACAATTGCGCAAGGGAACGCCGAGCATCGAATTGAACCCGGCAACCGGTTCGTCGGAAGCAAGCGCTGGCATCCCTAAAGATCCCGACAAAATTGTGATCGGCGTCTGGATGCTGGAGCCTGATGAGGACCTAATCGTAGGACGCCGCTTGAGAGACGCACTGGCCACTGCGGCCAAAGCCTGAAGATGCCGTCCTAAAGGGTGTTCGGGGCGAACGGAGCTGCTGGCCCGACTCGCTGCGCGAGGGTAGGACTAAGATGATGATTTCGGTGCCCCAGAATAAGTAGGAATCCAAGGAAAACCGGCACCTGAAATATTCCAGCCCCATCAACACGCGGAAGTATCCAAGAACGATCACAGTGGCCCGAATGACTTTTTTCATGGTCACGATTCGCAGACACTGTCCTTACTTACATTTACTTCTCCTTTGACACCAATGGCAAGTGCCGCGTTCCTTGACCCCTGTGGGCGTGAACAACGGCTTTGGGTCCCCGGGCCTAAGTCCTCGTTAAATGAGTAAAAATTTGAAATCCACATCATTTTCATAACAATGTCGGCTCCTCTGACCCGATAGACTGTGGTTGTTGAAAACCAAGGCTCGGGAGAAAGGAGCGATGATTATAGGCGTAGATTACCACCCGAGTGATAGTACTTGCCGTGCCAATTCGTAAGAAAACATTTCAGTCATGACGCTGAAGCAATGTACTCGCGAAGAATGCCACCGTAGCTAACAGCATCACACCCGTCGCCACCCATCCGAGGATTCGGAGCAGCCCGGGCAAACGGAATGCCCCAACGATTTTTTTATTACCCGACATTAACATGAGGACGAACATCAGGGGCACAGCAACAATTCCATTTAAGACCGCTGACCAGTACAGGGCCTTGATCGGGTCAAGACCCATGAAGTTAAGTGCTACGCCAAGAACCGTTGCGACAGCGATGACGGTATAGAATCTTGGGGCCTTTGATGGTTTGCTCACTAGCGAAGCCCGCCATCGGAAGGTTTCGGAGACAGCGTAAGCAGCAGAACCTGCCAGAACCGGTACGGCCAGGAGTCCAGTCCCGACGATTCCCAAGGCGAACAATAGAAAGGCAAAGTGGCCGGCCAGTGGTCTCAGGGCGCCGGCTGCATCGGCCGCAGATCGGATTTCACTTTGTGTCCCCGCCGCGTACAGCGTAACGGCGGTTGTCAAAATAATGAAAAATGCCACAATATTTGAGATCGCCATCCCGACTCGGGTATCCACGGCGATGCGTTGGAATTGAACCCTAGCCTGCGATGGTTTTTTTAGCAGCGGTTTCTCGCCCTGGTTCAGTCGAACATCCTCCGCTTCCTGCGAGCTTTGCCAGAAAAACAGATACGGACTGATTGTCGTACCCAACACTGCGACGATCGCCATCCAATATTCGGACTTCCATTCAAACGAAGGTAGGAGCGCGCTTCGAAGGACGGCTAACCAAGGAATGTGGACCACAAAGGCTGCAATTACATATGCGAATAATACTAACGTCAGCCACTTCAAATAAAAAACATACCGACGATAAGGAACGAAGATTTCAAGAATCAATGAAACGACTCCAAAAACGACAGCATAAAACGAAGAGCGTCCTCCAACCACCAGTTGTACGGCGGAACCCATTGCTGCAACGTCAGCCGCCAAATTGAAAGTATTTGCAACGCACAGTAAGGCTACAACGCCGTACAGCAGTGGCCTCGGATAACACTTCCGCAGGTTCTCGGCGATGCCCACGCCAGTAATTCTTCCGAACCTTCCGCAAATTTCCTGAGTAGCGGCCATCAGTGGATACGAAAAGACCATAGTCCATAACAACCCCATTCCAAAAGTGGCGCCTACCTGAGCGTAGGTGGCGATTCCGCTTGGGTCATCGTCCGCGGCGCCCGTGATTAGCCCCGGCCCCAATCGGAACAGGAAGTGGGCGGTCATTGGGAGCCTGTGGGATTTCGATAGTTTTGTTGGATTAGTTGGTTGTTCTGCCATGGGGCCCTCAGAATATAGCCTTCACCAATCAGGGGATTTACGCTAGCGGCTAGTCCGGACGAGGTCACCGTTATTCCAGGGCGAAGGTCCCGTTAGGTCTGTGCGACCCAGGCTGGGCCCAGGGCTTCAATTATCCCCGGTATTCTTGGCGGACCGGTTCCTAACGCGAACGCATACGCACCGGATATATTGACCTCTACGATGCTCAAGTCTAGCGTGGGATTACAAGTCGTTACCGCGTGAACGCAAATGAACCCAACTTCAGATGAAGCCGAGAAGGTCCATTTAAAATCTGCGAACTCCGATATCCAAGCCAAACTCCAGAAGGCTGACCGACGTGAACTGTGGATCCTGGGAAACGCAGTAGTCGTCATTCTTGGTTTGACGGCGGCTGTGGTATCGCTATCGGTCACGCTCTTGCTCAAAGGCACGAGAACTTTCTTCGGCGTCGATCTTAAGCTAGCGGTGTATGGATTAGTGGGCTTAGTGCTTCTCTTCACCGCACACATGATTTATCAGCATCTTCATTTAAAGAGGGTTCAGCGGGCGTTGGCAGAGCAGGAAATCCAGGCCGAGGTCTTCCGAAGATTAGCAATGTTCGACCCTTTGACGGGTTTGTTTAATCGACGCTTCGCCGAAGAACGGTTGAAGGCGGAAATCGCCCGCTCAGAACGCAAAGGTCTGGCTTTGATTCTAGTTCTAATGGATCTCAATGACTTTAAACAAATCAACGATAATTATGGCCACCCGATTGGGGATTTGGTGCTTAAGGAGTTTGCCCAACGGTTAAACCAATCTACCCGAGGTTCGGATTTGGCGGTGCGCTGGGGTGGCGACGAATTCATGATGCTTCTCGTCGATTGCCAAATGTCCCAGCTCTCGATTGTTCTCGGGCGTGTCGAGGGATTCTCCGTAGACGTGGACGACAAACACCTGGCCGTTTCGTTCTCGGCTGGATGGAAAGCCTATGAGCCCGGAGATCGAATCGCCGACCTCATCGACGGAGCCGACAGGAATCTGTACGTAAATAAAGCAAACAGCAAACGGGCACTGCAGCTGACGCACAATTAGCATTTGAAAAGCCCAGATTCTGCGTTTCCCGACCAAGTGAATTACCCGCTGAGCCTCGACCGCACCGTTCCATACCCAACACCCAAGCTTGCTGCGATCTGTCTCAAGCTCTGGCCTTCGGTTTTCAGTTGCAGAATTTGATCGCGATCCACTGCTGAGGTCGGACGACCTAACTTTTTACCGTTCGCCTGTGCATTGCGAATGCCCGCTGTTACGCGTTCCCGTATTAAATCGCGCTCAAGTTGAGCGACGGCCGCAACGATCGTGAAAAGTGCCTGCCCAAGCGGCTGCTGGTGTCCATATTTTCTTGATATGAGATGAATTGAATTCCGAGTGATCGAAACTCTTCCAACTGACCGGCCTGATTTTTTAGTCCAGAAGAAGTGAGAGTTTTATATCACATTTGATCGGACCGCGGCTAGCCGCGATTTCCTTGGCGAATTCGTTGGGCGTCTTCTCCCCTAGAGAGCGGTGAGGACGACTCTCATTGTATTCCAACCGCCAAGTCTCCACGACCTGCTGGGCCTCCGTCAATGACGTGAACCAATGCGCGTTCAGGCATTCTGCCCGAAACGTTCCGTTGAATGATTCTACAAAAGCATTGTCCGTAGGTTTCCCCGGTCGGGAAAATGCAATCCGCACTTTGTTCTGATAAGCCCACAGATCCATTGCTTGACTGGAAAATTCGCTTCCGTTGTCACAGTGCACCATCTTCGGAACTCCACGTGAGACTTTGATCCGGTTCAACGCCCTGACCACGTCTGCACCCTTCAACCTCTGTTCTGACTCGATCATCAAGCACTCCCGCGTATAGATATCCACGACCGTCAATGATCGAAATCTTCTGCCGTCCGCCAATTGATCCGCCACAAAGTCCATTGACCACACTTGATTCGGCCCGGTCGGATGAAAGCGCTCCCGCCGATGCTCGGCCACTCGCCGCCGTCTTTTCCGCCGCTGGTGCAGCGTTAATCCCTCTTCCCGATAGAGCCGTTCTACCAGGTATTTCCCCACCTTCCAGCCCTCGCGGTTCAGCAGCACGCGAATCTTGCGATACCCGTACCGTACCCTGGCTTGTGCGATTTCACGAATGCGCATGCGCAGCTCCGTCCGAGGGTCCCGATAACTACGATATCGGAACGTAGCTCGATTCATCCGGGCAACCCTGCATGCGCGCCGCTCGCTTACCCGGTAGCTCTCGTGCAGGTACTCGACCACCTGCCCGCGCTGCGAGGGCGCTAGAATTTTTTTGATAGAACATCCTGCAGCATGGCTTTGTCGAGCGTCAGATCGGCGACCAGCTGCTTCAGACGAGTATTCTCTTCCTGGAGTTGCTTCAGCTGTCGAACCTGGTCGACTTCCAGTCCTACATACTGCTTCTTCCATCGATAAAAGGTTTGTTGGGAAACACCAACCCGTCGGAGCAGCTCCACCAGTGGCACTCCGGCCTCGGCCTGCTTCAGCACCGCCACGATCTGTTCAACGTTGAATCGCTTTTGCTTCACGGCAAATCTCCCTTCCTGGGGTCTAGATTTTGCCGGAAACTAACCTTCAATGTGGACTAAAAAAACCGGGGCCGCGCACGTGCGTCAAGCACTTTGAGATGTAAATGAGATGGGACATGAATTAGTCGTCCAGCGGGTTTAGCAGGTTGGTCTGGCTTTACCCACGCCAGTGCGAGTTGCTGGTCATCTAAAAACTGAACTCTTACGACGTCGCCTCCAAAGCCCCCAACCTTGAAATTGAAATCTGCCGAAAGAGATTCGTAACCAACTTGTTTTGCGGCTATCGACCAAAGAGGGCGACTCTGCGACACAGGTTGCCCGACAGTCTGAGCGTCGGACGAGAGAGGGCACATCCCAACGCAGATGAGCACGACGACTACTTTCCAGAGTTGTCCAGTTCGGGACTGTGATTGCGTCATTGGAAAAGGAATTGTACCGCACCTGTTAAACATGTCCTGTCAGTGCCTGATAAACGCCGTTGCCGGAAACTTGATTCTCAATGTCCTGGTAGGCGACTCATCGGGAGATTGACGCAAATCCTGAGATAGAATTGTAAACGGACCAGCGCATTTTCTACGCTATGAGCGCATCTGAAAACGACCTTAGACGTACCAGAATCGGATGGAAGTTCTGGATTCCTGCCGTTTGTCTCGCTTTACTCTTTGCATTTTTCCTCCTTCTTACTCCATCTTTTCACGATAAGTATTTTGGCGTTGCAAAGAACGAAGCGACGGCAGTTGGCAGTCTGCACAAAATCTACGAACTTCAAAATGCATATGCTACCGCGCACCCCGACTACGGTTTTGCTTGCCAATTGAACCAACTTCGGGCTGATACGCATATGCCTGACGGATATGCCAATTTCTTGAATTTGCGGACAGGTAAATGGGTCGGATACAAGTATGAAATCGTCGGCTGCACTCAAGAGAAAGATGGCGTTTTCGCTCACTATCAGGTGACTGCGGTCCCGCTTAGACCTTGGGCGAGCGGGGTGCGGGCATTCTGCGCGGACCAAACAGGCAGTATATTCTACGACCATTCCGGTTCTGCGTCTGAATGCTTGGCCGCGAGGCAGCTGCTGCCCTGACAACTCCTGATTGATAGGATAACGACGCCGGCCTTGCGACGGCTCGAGTAAACTGTTTCGGTATTCACCCTAACAGTGCTCGGACCGAAGGAGGCCGAGATGAGAGTTATAGGATGTGATTTGCATGCTCGCCAGCAAACACTGGCAATGCTCGGGTGGCAGCTCCCTTAAAGATATTTTTCAGATCATGATTGTGATTTTTGTTTAGTCCGCGGATGGTCACAGCTGATGCAGCAGGGACGCATTACGCTGCCGAGACCAAATCGGGACGAATTGGTTGAAATTCGCCGAGGCAAGTATTCTCTTGAAGAAATTCGGGAACTTGGTGCTCAACTCGAATCAGAAGCGTTAGCTGCTCAGGCAACCTCGCCGCTTCCAGATGAAGTGGACCGATGCTAACCTTCGACCTAATGGCCATCGTTAGATTTTGCAGTTCTTCCCGAATCAAACGCAGTTCGTCAACGATTTCTTTGGCTATCTCGTCCTTCATATTTGGTCCCTTCACATTCTACTAACATTTCGTAGGTCCCGATAATCGCAGCCGTAACCGGATAAGTGAAATTCTGTTCCAACCAAGGAAAAGAAGAAGAATTTGTCCTTGGTGTCTTTGGTGTCTGTTTGGACCCGAAATTAGACCCAAACAGAAGAAATAGTTGAACCAGTTGAAACAGGCGACAAAGAAGAAGTCCCCAGTATCCACGCGTTATTTGGCATATTACAGAAAATAAAGGAGGATAACGAAACACGCTGGGTGAGTATCCCACCCTCTCCGCCACTTCCATTATTCACTTCTACCCACAGCGTTTGGTGCGCCACGGTGTTCGCTTGGGTCGACGGGCGCTTGCCTTAAACGGGAGAGCTCGCAGATTGGCCCAACTGCGCATCGGTGCCTTCATCGGTGGCGGCGGACGCCGCCAGCGGCACGGTAGCAAAGACAAAAGTCCCCTGCTCACTGCTTTCCAGTTTAAGTTCGCCGCCCAAATCGCGCAGCCGCTGCCGCATGCCGGCGAGGCCCACACCCACGCCGGAACCGCTGCGCGCAAAGTTCTGCAGCAATTCCGCGGGAAGGCCTTTTCCGGTATCGCCGATGGACAGCAACGCGTTTTCCCCTGCTGGAGACAGGCGGATCTCGGCGGTTTTGCTGCCTGAATGCCGCGAGACGTTAGTAAGACTTTCCTGCAGCACGCGAAAGAGCGCCAGTTCCGCGGTCTTCGCTAGACGGACTTCCGGGGCCAGGTCGAGACTGCACTCGATGCTACTGCGTTTAGCGAAACCTTCCACATACCAGCGTGCAGCGGAAGCAAAACCGGATTCATCCAGCAGTGGCGGATGCAGCAGGTAAGAAAGCGTGCGAATGTCTTTCACTGCCTGATCGACCAGCGAACCAGCATCTTCGAGGAGCTCGAAGGTCTTGGGAATACCGCGGACCAACCTACCCATTGCGCCCAGGGTCATCTTCAAGGCGGAGAGTGTTTGCCCCGTACTGTCGTGCAAATCGCGGGCAATGCGGCGGCGTTCCTCATCCTGCAAGCGCAATAACTGGGCCGACAGTTCGCTGAGTTGTTGTTCGGCTTGCCTGCGAACGGCGACCTCGGATTCCACCGCGGCGAGGCTAACGGCGAGTTGGCTGGTGCGTTCTTCCACTTTCTGTTCCAGATCGCTTTGAGATTTACGCAGCTGCTTTTCAGCTTGCTTCAAGTCGGAAAGGTCGAGGATAAAGCACAACCACTCCAGCGGAGAAGTATTGAGCACCGTGGCGCCGATGAGAATGGGGACGCGAGTGCCGTCCCGGCGAATGTATTCCTTTTCGAAGGGAACGCAGGATCCAGTGGCTTTAAGTTGTTCCAGAGCGGCGTGATCCTTTGCCAGATGCTCGAAGGGCGTAATTGTTTCCCAACTGAACTTGGGATCTTGAAAGTCTGCTCGGGTAAGACCCAGCATGTGAAGAAAAGCGTCGTTGGCCTCGGTGAAGCCATCCATGGTGGCACATACGATGGGCACGATATTGGATTCGATCAGGCGGCGAGTACGCGATTCCGATCTCTGCAAGGCCTCGTCTCGATTCTTGCGGTCGGTAATGTCCATGTCGATGCCGGTCAAGCGGACCGGCTTGCCATATTGGTCGTAAGAGGCCCGGCCGCGGCTTTCCGTCCAGCGGATGCTGCCGTCGGCGCGCACCATGCGAAATTCGTAACTGAGCTCGGCGTGCTCGTCGAGCGCGCGTTTAACGGCGCTTACCACCATGTCGCGATCATCGGGATGAACGAGCGCTTGAAAGGCCTCGTAGGTGCCTTTGAAGGAACCAGGGGCCATGGACATCTGGGCTTCCAGGGTTTCCGACCATCGCACCTGATCGCTCACCAAGTCCAAGTCCCAGGTACTCATGCGCGCAGCGTCGAGTGCGAATCGCAAGCGCTCTTTATTTTCAAGTAATGCTTCGGTGGCCGCTTTACGGTCGGTGATGTCAATGGCGATTCCGGTCATGCCGGTAGCGCGTCCCTCCGCGTCGCGCAGCAACGAACCGCGAGTGGCGATCCAACGTATAGCGCCATCGGGATGTTGTACCCGAAACTCTTCGTCGTAACTCACTCCCGTCTGCAAACATTTTTCCACCGCGGCCGTCAGGGTCGCTCGATCGTCCTGGTGCAAGGTATTGAGAAAATCCGTGTAGGTGACTGAACCGTGCGCCGGCAGACCCAGCATCCGGCGATTATTCTGGTCGGCGTAGATTGCGTCATCGGCCGTCTCCCAGGACCAAAACCCCAGCTCTCCGGCGTCTGCGGCCAATTTCATGGAGGCCGCCAGTTGCCGGGAACGTTCTTCGCTGGTGCGCAGTTGTTGTTCCAGCTTGAAGCGCATGGTGGCGAATTCAATGGATCGTTGCAGCGTGTTGGCGGTCACTTCCTCTTTAATCAAGTAATCTTGTGCACCAAGTTGCAGTGCTTTTCGGCCGGAAGACTCGTTGCCGGAACCGGTGATGATAATCACGGGAAAGGGCAAGGAACCGTGATTGTCTTCTTTGAGCTTCTTCAGAATGTCGAGGCCGGTCATATCCGGCAGGCTTAAATCCAGCAGCAAGCAATGCGGATGATCGTGCATCGAAGAGAATAAATCCTTGCCGAGGGGGAGTAATTTGATTTTGTAAGTGTCTGGTTTGGCTTTGTCGAGATAACGAACGTACGTTTCGAAGTCGTGCGGGGAGTCGTCTACAACGAGAATGGTCGGATGGTCGCGATCATTGTTGAGTCTCATGCGGTGGCCTCATTATTTTCCGGCAAGCTTACCGCATCGAACCAATATTTCACCAGATTCTCGATGCACTCGGTGAAGCGCTCCAGATCGACAGGCTTAACCATGTAACCGGAAGCGCCCTGATCGTAGCAACGCGAGATGTCTCGGGGATTGGAAGAAGTCGTCATAATCACCACCGGAATACTCCGATACCGATGATCGGCCTTGAGATCGCCAAGGACCTGCCGGCCATCGCGCTTGCCGGGCAGATTCAAATCCAGAAGGATAAGGCTGAGGGGAATTTTCTGGGGGACGGTCGCGTCTTTCTGAAGATGCGGCAGCACTTCGCTTCCCACGGTACATCGCTCCAAAGGAAACGAACCGAATTTCCTGAGCACTCTGGAGGTAGCATAAAAATCTTCGTCACTGTCTTCCACAATCAAGATTCTTTGCCCGATACGCATGGAATTCCCCACTTACTCTTTGCCGGCGTCCACTGTGAAGCAAAATGTTGAACCTTCTCCAGGCACGGATTCCACCCACATCCGGCCGCCGTGCCGCTCGACTATCTTTCGCGCGATGGTCAGACCGGCGCCAGTGCCGCCGCCGAACTCCTTGGGGCCGTGCAGCCGCCGAAAGATCATAAAAATATCGCTCAAGTGTTCGTGGTCGATTCCTATTCCGTTGTCTTTGACGTAGATGACCGGAGAGGCGCCGTCCCGCTCGTGGAAACCGATTTCTATCCACTTTTGCGATTTGTCATTATATTTCAGCGCGTTGGAGATCAAGTTACTAAAAACTTCGCTCATCGAAGCGGAATCAAGCTCCAGCGCTGGCAGTTGGCGCGGAATACGGATTTCGGCACCCGACTCCTGAATGCGAGCGCTCAACAAGTCAAGAACCTCCGCAATGATTTCGTTCAAATCGCAGCTGCGGATATTGACTTCTTTTCGGGTGGTCCGGGAATAGTGCAGCAACGAATCCAGCAAGTCTTCCATGCGCCGCGAAAGCCGCGCCATGGCGCGCAATTTGTCCACGTCTTCGGGGCCTAAGCGGTCCGCGCAGTCTTCCAGCAGAAACCGTGAGTAATTGTGAATGCCTCGCAGCGGCTCCTTGAGATCGTGCGAAGCCACGTAGGCAAAGGCATCCAGCTCCATGTGACTCTGCTCCAGATTTTTATAGAGTTCGCCGAGCTTTTCGGCTTGCCTGAGGATGAGCTCCAGAATCGACACCCGCAGGTCGCGGGCCGCATGAACTTCAAAATCCCGCCAGGGCTGGGATTTCAGCCGGACCGATTCTTTCCAGAGCGCGAACGAAGTGCGAGGCAACAGCCGCTCCCCGTCCGTGGAGAGGTCCACGGGCTTATGAGGATTGCCGGCCCATTTCACGGTCTGGATCACTTCCGGGCGGAACCATAATAGATAGTCTTTTTTCGTGGCTGCAAAGCGCAGCGCTAAAACGCCGCTGGCGACTTCGCGATATTCCTCGGCCTCGGGAATCGCGGCCGCCAGAGAGTCGTTGGCGTACACCTCCTGGGGGACGTTGGAGGATAACCACTCCACCAGGGACTCAATCTGTTGGAGGTCTGGGGTTCGGCCGATAACCGATATTTTGCCTTCGGAAACGACGGCGGCGCCCTCGGCGTCGACAAAATCCAGCAAGTTGGGGCGGCCATTTAGAACGACGTCCGCGAATTCGCCGCCGCGGGACATGGCTTCGACCAGCGCCGACTGGGTCGTTTTCATTCGCAGTTTGTAATCTGCAAACTCCAAGTCTTCCTTATCCGACAGCAACAAAGAAACCATGTTGGCCAGAAATTCGCACGCCACACGCACTTCATACGGTACGTGCTTCGGCCCGCTATGGTGATGACAAGCAATCAAGCCCCATAGTTGCCCGTTCTTCAGCAGGGTCATGACCATGCTGGCATCGGTTCCCATATTCTTAAGGTAGACGGTGTACATCACCGACACGCTCCGCAATGCGGCGTAGCTCATATCCAAGGCGCGGCCGGTAACGGGATTGTTCTCCGGCATCATAGGCACAGGCACATAGCCAATATCCGGCTGGTGCCGCACCCAGCTCATGGTAAATATGCGCCGGGCGGGGGCCGGCACATCGGAAGGCGGGAAATGCTGACCCAGGTAGGCTACCTGGCCGCCGATCACGGATTCAGAGCGCACCCAACCGCTGCCGTCATGCAGGAATTTGTACGCCATGATGCGATCGAAACCGGTGAAGACGCGAATTTGTGCGACGGCGAGATCGAGAAATTCCTGGCAGGATTTTGCCATCTGCAGCCGGGCGATAGCGGGTCGCAGTTCGGAATAGAGGTCAAAGATGGGTTGCCCATTGGGCAGCGACCTGGGTTCGAACTCCAGAAACAACACCTCGTCATAGCGATGCGCGAGAACATTCCATTCGCTGTCCCGGACGCTGACGATGGCAATGCGCGCGGGCGGACCGTGAAAAGGATCGCCCTGCAATTTTCCTTGAATAGCTTGAACGTCTTGAGCGCTCAGGATCGCGCCGAGATCCGCGCCCACTAGAACCTCGGGCGCGATACCGAAAACCTCGCCGGTATTGCTGCTGGCCTGAACGATGGTGAATTCTGGTTCGCGCAGAATCAGCATCGCGCCGTGCGGCAATATGGCGGCTGGGAACTGAATCTGCTCACGGTCGCAGTTACTCAAGTCGACGTTTTTGGAGGTTACGACGGTCACAGGGTCCCTGAACAGGGCCCAAGTCCCGCGAGCGAGGAGGGGAGCCGGGCGCAAAAGGATGGTAACACGGTGCTAATTCCGGCACACCGGCGGTCTATGTTTCGGCCATTTGAGGCTATTCAAGGCTGCAAAAAATTTAGCTGGCACGGGCTGGAGCGAGTCAAGAGGGGTAGGGAACGGGTGAAAAAGAAGAGGCTATCGCAACTCGGATCTGGCACCGAGGGTCCGCGCGAAAAGTTCAAAGGTATTCATCGCCATGGCCACGATTTCGGGTCCGGCATCCGGATGTGCGGCTGAGAATGTCTCCAGGTTTTCTCCGAACCTCTTCCACATTTGGCCGACATTTGACCCATAGCTGGAGAAAAACGCGCAGCCGTTCTCAGGCCCCAGCCCCAAAACTTTTTGAATCTGGCGGGCAATCATCTGGCCGCCCAAAGTGCTGCCTTCCAGAACATATAGACAACCAAAAGCCGCTGGTGCCGAACGGATCGGGGCGAAATCGTCGCTGAAGGCGATGGGCTCAACGAGTCCACGATCTCGATGTAGGTCAGTTTCGACGCCGACGTTAAGCGCGAGGAGATCGACTACCAGGGCAGGCAGCTTCGCGCGCTGTGTTAAATCGGGAAGCCATCGCCGAAGCTCTGGAACAAACTCCAGAGGGGGCTCCACCAGGGTATAGAGACTAAATAATTTCCGAAGTAAACCGGCGTACGAAGGGAGCGACGAGAGCGCCGGCCAAATGCCAGAAGTTTCTTCCAGTGCACGGTGATGCGCTGCGGTTTTTTCGCGAAGTTCCCGCAAGATGGAATGCTTAGCTGCCAAAACACCTACGGCGGCCACAGGTTCCGGGTTCGACAAATCAGGGCCGGCTCATTGTCGTGTTTGGGAAAATCATGGACCCAGTATAGTGCAATCGCGGAACATCCCAAGAAGACCGCTCAGCGGGCGAATGCCAGGATGGCTGCAGCTACATCCTCCAGCGGCAGGATTTTATCGACCGCGGAGCGTTTGATGGCTTCGTTGGGCATGCCGAAAACAACGCAAGTCGCTTCATTCTGCGCGATCGTTTTCGCCCCGGCCTGCTTCATTTCCAGCATTCCGCGCGCTCCATCATCGCCCATGCCGGTGAGGATAACTCCCACCGCATTTTGCGCCGGCATAGCGCGCGGCGGAACGAAACAGCACGTCCACGGACGGGCGGTGCCGCGAAACCAATGGTCCTTCTTTAATTTCCACGTAGTAGCGGGCGCCGCTGCGCTTCAGCAGCAGATGATGATTCCCGGGAGCGATCAAGGCCCGCCCGCGCATAACCGTATCATTCGATTCGGCCTCCTTCACAGTGATGCGGCACAAGCCGTCCAGGCGATTGGCAAATGCGCGCGTAAAGAGTTCCGGCATGTGTTGCACGATGACGATACCGGGAGCAATCGGCGGGCAGGGCTTCCAGCAAAATTTTGAGCGCTTCCGTGCCCCCGGTGGAAGCTCCCACGGTGACAACTTTTTCGGTGGTTTCCGCCATGGCGTGTGTACCGGGCGCCAGGATGGCGTCTGCGGTCAATTTGGGTTGGGCGACGGAGTGCGCGCTGACCGGGCGAAGGTGAGCGCCCGCCGCGGCCTTCACCGCTTCGCAAAGCAGGATGCGAGATTCTTCGATGAATTTCTTGCTGCCCATGCGAGGCTTGGCAATAATTTCGACAGCCCCGTATTCCAGCGCTTTGACAGCGCTTTGCGCCCCAGCCTCCGCCAAACTCGAACAGATCACCACCGGAATAGGATGCTGGGACATGATTTTTTGTAGAAAGGTGAGGCCGTCCATGCGCGGCATCTCGATATCCAGCGTGATGACATCGGGAACCTGTTCGGCGATTCGTTCAGCGGCGACGAACGGATCCGAAGCGGTAGCAATGACTTCAATGTCTGGGTCCCCGGAGAGGACCTCGCTGAGCGTCTGGCGAACCACTGCGGAATCGTCAACAATAAGGACGCGGATTTTCGGCCTGCTCATAAATTGGTGCCCCGCGATCCCTCAAAAACGCTTGCCAAAGCCATCGAGACCTCCTCATTACGCCGTTAACCCTGCGTATTAAGTCTGCGAAGCCGCACTTCGCCGTTGATGGTGTTGAAGTGAATTTTCAGGCCTGAATTCCCGCGCACACTGGACGTCAATACCTGAAAGCCCTCGGCCAGCAAAGTCTCCATGGCGGCATCGCAATTCGAGGTGCCAACCGTAGGCTTTGAAAAAGGGCCTTCGTCTAACATCAAGACGTCTCCGCCACCGAAGACTTTCACTTGTACCTCGGCGCGCGGTACGCCGACTCTGTCGAAGTTGCGGGCCAGCTCACGAATGGCTGAATCCACGTAGCGTCCCACTTGCACCAGGTTCGGCCATGGAACTCGGTGGACAATGCGGGAGTTGCGCATGACACAGGCCGCCTATCCCGAATTTCTTACTCCAGAAAGTAACCCCCACACAGGAGCCCAGGATGGTGCTGGATCACCGTGGGCTTCGGTGCGAAGTGAAATTCGCCGGGATGCAAATAGACTTCTGCGACTTGGGCTTCAGCGCCCGGCATTATTCCGATTTCCGATAGACCGCCGTTCCGGCAGGAGTCAAAGCTACCTTCATATCGTGGAGCGTCTCGGAGTGACCCAGAAAGGCGTAGCCGCCGGGAATCAAGTGGGACACAAGTTTCTGGAGAATTCGTTCCTGGGTGGCACGATCGAAGTAAATAATCACGTTTCGACAAAAAAAGGCGTCGACTTTCTCGGAAATTCCCAGGTCGGCGTCCATGAAATTGATGCGGCGAAATTCGACCAGTGCGCGCAATTCCGGGACTATCCGCATGAGGTTGGCGCTGCGATCACGGCTGCGCATGAAGTATTTGTGCTGCAGGCTCGCCGGAACTGGGCTGACCACCTCGCTCGTAAATACCGCCTTCTGAGCCTTGGCCAATACCGTGGTGGAGATATCGCTGGCCAGCAACCGGAACGCAAACCCAGGGTGGGTCAGGCTGTATTCGGTGAGCACTATGGCCAAAGTGTAAGGCTCCTCCCCGGTGGAGCACCCTGCGCTCCAGATAAGAAGCGGCCGCCCGGCAGCTCCGGCCTGTAGGTCGGGAAGCACGGTCCTTACCAAGGTTTCAAAATGGTCGGGCTCCCGAAAGAAGTCTGTTTTGTTAGTGCTCACTACGTCGATTAGATGGACTATTTCTTCTTTCTGTCCATGTGGGTCAAAAAGATATTTGCAATATTCGGAAAACGAGGGCAGATTCAGAACCCGGACACGGCGCTTGATGCGCAGCTCCAGCATGGTTTTTTTATCCGAACCCAGATGGATGCCCGCTTGTTCATAAATGAGTTTGCACAGTCGGGTATAGTCCGCGTTGGAGATGTTTTCATTGCCGCTCATGTGATTCCAGTCGGATTCATGAAGCTCAGCGTCAAACAGCCGCTTCCACCAACAATTTGCGACCATCCAAAGTGCGCACCGTGGTCAGGTCTTCGGCGGAAAATACCCGGTCGATATCCAGAATCATGATGAATTGGTTTTCGCGTTTGCCCATGCCTTTGATGAAGTCGGTGCGGATATGCGTCCCAATTCTGGGCGGCGGCTGGATCTGATCCGGCTCCAGGTCGATGACTTCTTCGACGGAATCGGCGAGCGCACCGATCACCGTGGATTCGTTTTCCAGCATCACCTCCACCACCACGATGCAGGTGTTGCGGGTCTTCACCGTCTTTGACATTTCCAGGCATAGACGCAAGTCGACCACCGGAACCACGCTGCCTCGAAGATTGATAACCCCGCTCATGAAGTCGGGGGTTCTGGGGATTTCCGTAATGTTGGTGAAGTCCAGAACTTCTCTGACTTTGGCGACATCGGTCGCAAAGATTTCATTGCCCAATTTGAAGGTGAGGTATTGCCGGGTCTCGGTAATTTCGGTGACGCTCATGATCAGCTCCTTTGCCGGTAACAGCGAAATGACGGGCGTTCCAGTCTGATTTTCTCGGGGACTCTGCGGTTCCTTAGTAGCGCTCGAATTCTTTGTCCAGCTCGTCACCCTTTTTATCTTTCAGCTGCAACGTCACGCCTCCGCCTTTAGGTGCTGCCGCCTTGGGTGCACTCGCGGTGGCGTGCCCATTCGCTTTGGTGGAGCGCGGTTTTTCGGGTTCGGCATGGCGAATTGGCTTGGGCCCGGAGGTTCGCGTGGGTGAAACATACCCGCTGTCACTGGTGCGGAAGAACGATAGCGCCCCAACCAATTGTTCGGACTGACTGCTCAGTTCCTCCGTGGTGGAGGCCATCTCTTCCGACGCGGAAGCGTTTTGTTGAATGACTTTTTCCAGTTGCACCAGCGCCTTGTTGATTTGCTCCGCAGCCAGTGTCCTGCTCCTTGCTGGCCGCGGCGATCTCCTGGACCAGTTCGGCCGTTCTTTTGATATCTGGGACCAGTTTATCAAGCATCTCGCCGGCTCTTTCCGACACCTTCACGGTGGTGCCGGAAAGCTGGTTGATTTCTCCGGCGGCCTTTTGGCTTCGTTCGGCCAGCTTTCGCACTTCGGCCGCGACCACGGCAAAGCCTTTGCCGTGTTCGCCCGCGCGTGCCGCTTCGATGGCCGCGTTGAGTGCCAGTAGATTGGTTTGCCGGGCGATCTCTTCGATGATGGAGATCTTGCTGGCGATTTCCTTCATTGCCGAAACCGCTTCCAGCACGGACTTGCCGCTTTCCTGAGCGTCCGTGGCCGATTTATTCGCGATTTTGTCGGTTTGCTGGGCGTTGTCGGCATTCTGCTTGATGTTGGAAACCATCTCTTCCATGGACGAGGAAGCTTCTTCGGCTGCCGCGGCCTGTGAGCTGGCGCCCTTGGAAACTTCAATGGAAGTGGTGCTGATGGCCTGGCTGGCGGAAGCCACCTCGCCTGCAATAGTGCGGATGTCGGAAACCACCCGGGTGATGCCGCTGACCATGGCGCTCAGCGCCTGCATCAGTTTGTCCTGCGGGGAGCGTTCGCGCACCACCACGGTGAGGTTGCCGTCCGCGATTTCCTCGGCGGCTGCGGTGATTTCGTCCATGGCCATGATTAGCGAGTTCAGATTGTTCTTAATGGTGTTGAAGTCGCCGTGATAGGTGTCGGTGATCTGTGGCGGAATGTCGCCCTTGCTGATGCGGTCGACGTAGCCCGCCGAAAACATTAAGCGGAGTGATGACCGCATCCAGAGTGGCATTCACGCCCCGTACGATCTCCGCGTAGGCCCCCCGGAAGTGCTCGGTATTTCCGCGTTCCGACAATTGCCCGGCGTTCGACGCCTCTGTCAGGCGCGTAAGTTCCTTCTGCAAGTTTTGCAATACGACGGCGATGTTGTTGACCGCCTGCTTCATCTTTTCGTGGTCGCCCTTATAGGTTTGAGCGATGAGTTCGTCGATTTTGCCGCTGGAGATCTGCGCCAGGATGCGGTTGCCTTCCCCGATGGGCAGTAGGATGGCGTCTAGCATGGTGTTCACGCCGCGGACGATTTCGGCATACGCGCCCTTAAATTGTTCCGGCTTGCCGCGATCGGAGAGTTGGCCTTCTTTAGAGGCCTCCGTGAGGCGGGCCATTTCTTTCTGCAGGTCCTTGCAGGACGACGGCGACATTGTTGACGGCCAGCTTCATCTTTTCGTGGTCGCCCTTATAGGTTTGAGCGATGAGTTCGTCGATTTTGCCGCTGGAGATCTGCGCCAGGATGCGGTTGCCTTCCCCGATGGGCAGCAGGATGGCGTCCAGCATGGTGTTCACGCCGCGGACAATTTCGGCATACGCGCCCTTGAAATTGTTCCGGCTTGCCGCGATCGGACAGTTGGCCTTCTTTGGAGGCCTCGGTGAGCCGGGCCATTTCTTTCTGCAGGTCTTGCACAACGACGGCGACATTGTTGACCGCCAGCTTCATCTTTTCGTGGTCGCCCTTGTAGGTTTGAGCGATGAGTTCGTCGATTTTGCCGTTGGAGATTTGCGCCAGGATGCGGTTGCCTTCGCCGATGGGCAGCAGAATGGCGTCCAGCATAGTGTTCACGCCGCGGACGATTTCGGAATAGGCGCCCTTAAATTGTTCCGGCTTACCGCGATCGGAGAGTTGGCCTTCTTTAGAGGCCTCCGTGAGCCGGGCCATTTCTTTTTGCAGGTCTTGCACCACTACGGCCACGTTGTTGACCGCCTGCTTCATCTTTTCGTGGTCGCCCTTGTAGGTTTGAGCGATGAGTTCGTCAATTTTGCCGCCGGAGATTTGCGACAGGATGCGGTTGCCCTCGCCGATGGGCAGCAGAATGGCGTCCAACATTTCGTTGATGCCTTCCACCATTTCACGATGTACTCCTTCGAACTGGCCGGCCCGGCCGCGCTCGGTCAGGCGTCCGTCGCGTGAAGCATCCACCAATCTGGAAATTTCCTGCGAAACCTGCAATAAGTCGCTGTCCACACCTTTTTGCTTGCCGTTGGACTTTTTATCCCCGCCATGGCCGCTGTGCCCGTTTCCGCCGTGGCCATTCCCGACTTTGCTCCCATTCGAACCCTGCGCCTTGCGAATCTCTATTTCAGTTTTCGTCGTCATCTTTTTAACCTTTCACTTGTGCTAATCAGCCATGGCCGGCTCTTGCTAAAAGCGATAGCCGGCGATAAATTTCTGCCAAGCCGTGGAACGCGTGCCATCTCATGCAATGCAACCAGCCTCTCCTAGTTCGGTAGACTCGCTTCTGGCCGTGGCTGCGGCCGGGGCAACGGTTGGCGAACATCCGGGCGCGGCATGCGGTTCTGGGCTTGCAACGCGTCCTGTACCAGCCGGTTGGGATCCAGAATCAAGGCCACCGTCCCGTTCCCCAGGATGGTTGCTCCCGAAATCAAATTGACATGACGGTAGAACCGCCCCAGATTCTTGATCACCGTTTGACAGTCGCCCATCACCTGGTCGACCACAAAGCCGTAGCGGCCTTCTTCGGTCTCGGCCACCATGATTTGCTCGCGCTCGGGGCGCTCCATGTGGATGTTGAAATATTCGCGTAGCCGTATGTACGGGATGATTTCGCCCCGAACGTTGGCGAGATGCTTGCCATTGGCTTTTTCCACGTCCATGCGCGTCAGCTCGATGCATTCCAGGGTGGAGGCCAGCGGCAGAACGAAATAGGCTTCCCCGACACGCACCAGCAGGCCATCGATGATGGCCAGGGTAAGGGGAAGTTGCAGCGTTACCGTCGTGCCGATGCCCGGTTTACTGGTGATATTGATGGTTCCGCGCAAGGCTTCTACGTTTCGTTTGACCACGTCCATGCCCACGCCTCGTCCAGATACGTCGGTGATGGTTTTTGCGGTGGAAAAACCGGGCATCAATATGAGTGAAAATATTTCCGACTCGGATAGCTGCGCATCTGCGGCGATCAAGCCCTTCTCCACGGCCTGTTCCCGCACCGCGCGCGCATTGATGCCCGCGCCATCGTCAGCGATGGCGATGAGCACGCTGGCTCCCGAATACTTCGCGGACAACTGCACGCGTGCGACTGCAGGTTTGCCGCCCGCCAACCGGCCTTCCGCCGACTCGATGCCGTGATCCATGCTGTTGCGCACCAGGTGCATCAGCGGGTCGTTGAGAGCATCGATCACCGTTTTGTCCAGCTCGGTTTCCGCACCTTCGATAGTGAGTTCCACTTCCTTGTGCAGATCGCGCGCCAGATCGTGCACCAGCCTGCGAAAGCGTTCGAAGGTGGCGCGAATCTGTACCATGCGGATGCTCATGGACTGCTCGCGCAACGTGGAGGTCAAGCGCTCCACTTCCTCGGACACCGCGGAAATTTCCGGGTCTTCGCGGCGCGCCGCTACTTCGGCCAAACGGGCTTGCACGGTAACCAGCTCACCGACCAGATTCAAAAATTTGTCCAGCTTGGCTGCGGGAACCCGCAAGCTCGACTGACTGTCCGGCTGGTCGGAGGCCCGGCGCCCGTACTTGCTGCGTTTCTCTTCCGCAGCTTTGGCATCCGCCTCGGGGTTGCTCGCCGCACCGGCGGCCGCGGGCACGCCAAGCGCTGCGATGGGGGTAGACAAAGGGTCGGCGCCGGCTTCGATATGCAACTCACATATTTCTTCGACAAAAATAAATATTTCAGCGACGGCTTCTCGGGTTGCGGAAGTGCTCAGCAACAATTCCCAGGAAAGATAGCAGCGTTCCGGATCCAAATCGGCCAGCGAAGGGACCGCCGCCATGCTCAGCGCAACCTTGAGAGTGCCCAAGGCCCGAAGGTCGCGCAGAAACAACAGAGGATTGGCTCCCTGGCGCATGAATTCCGCTCCGGGACTAAACTGGATACGCCAATGGCTCGGGATCCCGGCGCTCGTCGCCAGCGGCGTAGCGGGCTGCGGTACCTCGATTTTTGCCGCAGGCTTTTCAAGCGCCCCGGTCAATTTCCGGAAACCCGCCAGAATCTCTACGGATACCGCGTCGCTGACAACGCTGATGCCCTGGGTTTCATCGAGCATGGCTTTGATCTGATCGATGGAGGATAAGGAAAGATTGATGAGTTCGGAGGTGACCGGCAAGCGGCCCTTGCGCACCTCGTCAAAAACGTTTTCCAGGGCGTGAGTGAAAGCGGTCAGCTTTTCAAAACCAAACATGGACCCGGAACCTTTGATAGTGTGCAGCGCCCGAAAAGCCCGACCCATCAACTCCGCATCCGCGGGATTTTCATTCAGGGCCAGAAGCGAAGATTCCAAGTCGACGAGGTTCTCGCGAGACTCTTCGAGGAAGGCTTGTTTGAATTCGTCCATCATGCTCGAAGAACCGCCATGTCTGGACGCACTTGCTTGGACTCGGCCGGAACTGGGAAGCTGAGGAAGCCGGCATCCAAGGCCGCCAAAGCTATATTGGCGGGAATTTCCCCGCGCAGCCTCAGTTCGCGATGAGCGCCTTTAGCTTGCTGCGCGGCGACCCACAACAGCTGCAACACCGTCAGGTCCACTTCCGTGGCCAATTGCAAATCCAAACGAATATCCTTTTCTGAGGCTAACGCTTGCAGCACGCAAGACTTGAGCATCGGCGCGCTGTGCATGCCCAGTTCGCCTTCCATGCGGATCACAAAGAGCTTTTCACTTTGCTCAACGAATACTGCCAAGCTCAACCTCTCAATCACGCTTAAGCGGGCCGAAACTCCAAAAAGATTCTCCGGCATTGCCGGCGCGCGTGGGTCATTGATGGCGGCGTTCCCGTTTGGGAAAGCACGCCGTATTGAACCCCGGAACGACGCCCGACATCGTGCGGTTGTTCGTAAATCACCAAGTTTTCGTGTACGCCTTCAGTGGATGGTGCCGCTCATCTTTTTTCGTGCACGCCTCGGGCCATCGTTCTGCGGCTAGCAGACCCAAGAATGAGAACTCGTTAACTGTTGGATGCTCTGTTGCTGGGACTACCGGGGAAGAGTTGGCGTGTCTCGCTGACTCAATTTTATAAGTCGTGGGGCTGATCGTTAACTCGCTATGAATAGTGACCCGCGTCACGCAAGTCTGCAGAGACGCACACGCAGGCCTTGCAGCGATCGCCGCATAATGAGTTAGATCAAAAAGACTGAATAGAAGTTGGAGGGTTGCCGCTGCGGAAACGAAATTTGACTGTCGCGCTGAATTTCAATTGTCAGCTGAGCTAAATCGAATCGTCCTCCACGTATCCATCCGGGGTTCAGACTGAGGAAACGTGCTTATTTCGGCGCGGGATCGGAGTTCGCCGCGGTTTTCTTGGTGTCGTCGGGAGCAGGGGCGGCAGTGGGCTTCTCAGAGCCAACGTTCGCTTCTTTGGCGGGAGCCTTTTCCGCCGCGGCCTCGCTCTTGGAATTTTCGGCGGGCTGTTTATCTGCTTCTTTGGTTTTTTCTTTATCCTGGTCTTTCTTCTCTTTTTCCAGCGGGGCCAGCAAGTATTCCATGCGCACGCGGGCAGCCCGCCATTTCACGCTGCTGGCATTTCCCGCGCGGTCCAGATAGGGCGCCAGTTTTTCATCGGTGGCGATTCCTTCGTCCTTCAGAAATTGCACGATGGCCAGGCTTTGCGTTTCCGCCGCTTCCAACTGGGTAAACAGTTCGGTGAACAATTCCTTGATGGGATGAATGTTGGTTTCCATGGCGGCATTCCTCGAAATTTGTTTTGGGCTGCTCGCTGTACAATAGCTGACGCGAGATCGATTAGGAAAGGTCTGCGGGCGGTCCGACCTGCGAGCGTGTTTCTTCACATGTGTTCGCGGGTATATTCTTGGCTCCTCCCACGAATCGAGGCGTAATTGCGAAAGCCTACCATGTTGAGCGCGCCAATCAAACGCAAGCACATCCGCCCCACCTTCAAGACGTACCGCTCTGGGTATCGCTGGGCGACGCCAGCGCTAGCCGCTCTGCTGCTATTCGCTTCCGCCTCGCTGTCAGCACCGCAAAAAGCCAAGCTAAAGGCCAGGGTCACGCGGCCCGACCCAGTCGAAGGCAAGCTGTCGTTCGTGAAATTTTGCGCTTCCTGCCACGGTGAGACTGGAAAGGGTGACGGGCCCGTAGCCGAGTCTTTGAAGCCCCGGCCCGCGGACCTGACAAGTCTTACGAAATCCAACGGCGGGAATTTTCCTGCAGGCTTCGTCGCGGTCATGATGAAGTTTGGGCGCAATGTGGCCGCTCACGGCTCTTCCGACATGCCCGTTTGGGGCTCCCGCTTCAAAGCTATCGATCCTAAGGGGGATCCGACCGGGCAACAGCACATTGATGACGTGGTGGCCTATATCGTATCTTTGCAGGCAAAATAGGCATCCGCGGCGCGGAAATACCCCGGATCGCCAGCGACTCTCTTGGACCAATTCCAACTGCTTCAGAAGTGGCAGCTCGGTGCGCCACGCTTCTGCAGATACTTCTGGTGGTACTCCTCGGCACGATAAAACGGTCCCGCAGCGGTAATTTCAGTGGCAATGGGACGTTTGAATTTTCCAGCGGCGTTTAACGCCGCCACGGATTTTTTTGCCGCCGCTTCCTGCTCCGGCGAATGAAAGAAAATCGCGGTGCGGTATTGCGCTCCAAAATCTGGGCCTTGACGATTTACCTGCGTAGGGTCATGCGCGGTCCAGAAAACGTTCAGCAGTTCGTCAAAAGTGACCTTGGCGGGATCGTAGGTCACCTGTACCACCTCGGCGTGTCCGGTTTCATCGGTGCAGACGTCTTTATACGTGGGATTTACGGTGTGGCCGTTCGAATATCCCACGGCCGTGTCGATCACGCCGGGCACCTGGCGAAAAGTTTCTTCCACACCCCAGAAGCATCCTGCTCCAAAAGTTGCGATCTCGTTCATTTCCGTCTCCGCGCGTGAATTGCTGCAGCCTTAAGTCTAACCCCAAACTAGAAATACGCCGTTCTAAGGAAATTAGATGCACCGCGGCTAAGATCGGTGCAAGGCCGAATTTTACTGCCCGCTACGCTCGCAGCAGCATATCTACATATAAATGACACATAAATGACTGGCGCGTAGGACCAGCGCCGCCGCGGTTTGATCCTGCTCCGTTGACGCTTTATTCGATTTTCGAGACGATGGAGGTTTGGGGTAATCATGGATTTAGGACTGAAGGGGCGGGTTGCAATTGTTGCTGCTGCAAGTACTGGATTAGGCTTCGCCGTGGCTCAGGAACTAGCCCGCGAAGGCGCCGAGATCGCCATTTGCGCACGGACCGCTGCTGATTTGCAAGTCGCGGCGGCAAGGATCCAACAGGTCAGCGGTCGTGAGGTCTTTCACCAGGCAATGGACGTAACCGATCCCCACGCGGTTGCGCGGTTTGTTGCGGATGTGGAAACGCGCTTCGGCCGCGTGGATATTTGCATCACTAATTCCGGCGGGCCGCCGTCTAAATTATTTGAAGAGACCCGCAACGAGGACTGGAAAGCTGCCGTCGATCTGCTGCTGCTCAGTTGCGTTTCTTTTGCCCGAGAAACATTGCCGCGCATGAAGAAAAACAAATGGGGCCGCCTGATAACCATAACCTCCTACGTGGTGAAACAACCCGTCGATGGCTTGCTGTTGTCCAATTCCATTCGCTCGGCGGTCACCGGCTTGGCAAAAACTCTAGCCAACGAATATGGCCAGTACGGAGTCACGGTGAACAATGTTTGCCCGGGTTACACACGCACCGATCGTTTGGGCGATCTAGCCGCTGCCATTTCCGGGCGCACCGGCGCAACGCCCGCAGAGGTCTTCGCCGGGTGGGAAAAGCAAATTCCAGCCGGTCGAATCGGTACCCCCGAAGAATTTGCGGCGGTAGTTGCGTTTCTGGCTTCCGAACGCGCCAGCTACGTCAACGGCACTTCCATCGCCGTAGACGGCGGAATTGTCAGGAGCCTTCTATAACCAAACGCTCTAACAATCGCAGCTTTGAGCTCTCACTGCTCCCGAAAATCTTTGCCATTTACAAACTCGCAGCCGGTGCGGCTGTTCCAGAGTGGGCTGCGCGGGGAAGTTTTTCTTCCGTCACGCGCACTGCCGAGGAACTCTCCATCGTCGCGGAAATAAGTTTGACCCCTGAGAATCTTCGCCCCGACCGCCAGTGGCGAATATTGAAAGCTCATGGGCCGTTCGAGCTTTCCGCGGTAGGCGTGCTGGCCTCGCTGGTCACGCCGTTGGCGGCAGCGGCCGTCAGCGTGTTCACAATCTCAACATTTGATACCGATTATCTGCTGGTTCCGTCCAACGATCTGCAGCAGGCATTCTCGGCATTGCGCGCAGCAGGACACACGGTTCATGAAGTTTGAAGCGGTTATCCGATTTTGTGCGTCGTTAGAAAGGGTCCACATGCAAAGGGATTTTATCTCCGCCGCCCGGAAGTGCGTTTTTCTTTCGCGCCCACAATTTGAGCGACATCCTTCAAGCCTGCCCTTATTCGGCCGGCGCTTGATGGCGACCGCTATTGTTCTTGTGGCTCTGACGCTGTCACTGCGGGCCGACGAGCCGTATGCGCGGAACCGTGACTATGATCTGCGGCATTCTAAAATTATTTTGCGCTTTGATGTCGCCCAGAAAAAAGTAATCGGCGAGGTGATTCATACCGTTTCCACCCTGCGCGAGAATACCTCCAAGATCACATTCGATTCCGTCGGTCTGACCATTCAAAGCGTCACCGTAAACAAGTCCGCCGCGAAGTTTGAATCCACCGCGGAAAAGTTAATCGTTCCGGTTTCCAGCGGCAAGGTCGGAGATAAATTTGAGATCGACATCAAGTACGAGGGCAAACCCAGCAAGGGCCTGTATTTCATTTTGCCGGACAAAGACTATCCCAGCCGGCCTTTGCAAATCTGGTCGCAGGGAGAATCCGAAGACACGCGCTACTACCTGCCGACCTACGATTATCCCAACGACCGTCTGACCACCGAAACAGTTCTTACCGTCCCGGCTTCATGGATTACCGTCGCCAACGGAAAACTGCTGGGGGTCACCAACGCCGCAAACAACATGAAGACCTGGACGTGGAAAGAGGCGGTGCCCAGCTCCACGTACCTGATCACCGTGGTAGCCGGCGAATTTGATGAAGTGAAAGACACGTTGCACGGTTTGCCTGTGACCTATCACGCGCCCAAAGGCCGCGGCGATCGGCTGCAAGTCAATTACGGCCGTACCCCCGCCATGATTGAGCTGTTCAACAAAAAGTATGGCGTGGAATATCCGTGGGAAAAATATGCGCAGGTAATGGTGGATGAATTTGTGGCCGGTGGAATGGAAAATTCCAGCGCCACCACCAACACCAGCTCGTCCCTGGTGCACCCCAAATTAGCCGGTGAGTACGTCACCGGGCAGGACGACCTGATTTCTCACGAACTGACGCATCAGTGGTTCGGCGATTATGTCACTTGCAAGGACTGGGCCGACATCTGGCTGAACGAAGGCTTCGCAACCTTCGGCGAGACGGTGTGGAAGGAAAACCATTTTCCCAAGGATCAGGCGGACTACGAACGTTGGAACGATGCACGCTCGTGGTTCGCAAACACTGGCCTGTTCAAGCGTCCGATCGTGCGCTTCGATTTCGACGACTCCAGCGAATTCGATCAGAACGTGTACAACAAGGGCGGCTGGGTGCTGTATATGTTGCGTCACCAGTTGGGCGAAGAGGCTTTTAATCGCGCCATCAAGCATTATCTGGAAGTGAACCACGGCAAAAATGTCGTAACCGCTGACTTCGTCAAAGCCGTGGAAGAATCCACCACTGCCAACGTCGATCAGTTCTTCAATCAGTGGGTTTACGGCGCGGGCGCCCCCAAATTTGAGTTGAGCTACAAATACGACGGCAGCAAGCACCAGGTCGCCCTCACCGTGAAGCAAACGCAAAAGGTCGAAGGACGTGTTGGAGTTTTCCGCGTGCCCGTCGACGTGGAAATTACGACTGCGGCAGGCGCGCATCTCTATCCAGTGGTGGTCTCCAAAGCGGCGGAGACATTTTCGCTGCCGGCCGCCTCCGAGCCTCTCCTGGTTTTGTTCGATAAGGGCGGACAAGTTTTAAAGACCGCGCAATTTCATAAAGAAAAAAAGGAGTGGTTGTATCAGTTGAAAAACGCTGACGAGGTTTCGGATCGTGCCGACGCGGCCGTTGCACTGCGGGCGTTTAAGGACGGCGCAGCTAAGGACGGCGCGGATAAAGAGAAGGCCGGAAAAGAGACCGAGACCGCCGTCGCCGACGACAAATCAACTTCGGTAAAAAACGAGGATGTGATCGCCGCTCTCGCCGAGACTGCTCTCAACGACAAGACATGGTCTGTCCGCGCCATCGCCGCGGACAGTCTTGGCCAACTCGGAGGCCCAGTTGCGTCTAAGAAAGTGATCGAAGCTTTCAACGCCGCAAAAGAACCGTGGCTAAAAGCCCGTATCGTTACGGCCATGGGCAATTTCAAAGACGACAAAGACGTGCTCGCCAAGCTGCAAGCTATCGCGGAAAAGGACGATTCTTACCGCGCCAGAGCTGCGGCACTTCAGGCTATTGGAAAATTGAAGGCCCCCTATGCTTTCACCATTCTTACTGCCGCGATAACTTCGGAGTCGCCCGACGATTTTCTTCGCAACGCGGCGTTGCGTGGTCTTGGACCGCTGGGCGACGACAAGGCCGTACCGGTTTTGCGCGAGTGGGTCGCGGTGGGTAAGCCGCTGGAAACCCGCGAGGCTGCCATCTCCAGTCTTGGGCGGTTGCAAAAAGACAACAAGGAAATTACCAAACAGATCGCTGCGTATCTCTCGGAGCCGCGTTTTTCCATTCGCATGTCGGCGCTGTTCGCGCTCGGAGCACGTGAGGACGCCTCCGCGTTGCCGGCCCTCGAGGAAATGCTGAAGAGCACCGATCTAAGCATCGAAATGGTGCCTATGATTAAAGGGCAAATCGCCCGGCTGAAGCGGCCCACGAAAGAAACGCCCAATCCCCACGCCAGCTCCGCGGCGGACGCCGACGATGAAGACGAAAGCGGCGACGACGACGGAAGCGGAGGCAATGGCAGTGACAAAAATCAGAACGTGGTCGCCGAGCGCCTCGACAAGCTGGAGCACCTCATTCAGGAAATGAATGAGCGACTGAAGTCCATTGACACGCGCTTGCCGGCCAAACGCTAACGCTCAAAACTCTTTCTAGCACGGCATTGCGTAGCAGGACGACTTGTTTAGCGCTTCGGTTTTGTGCGCGAATCGTGAGCGATCAGGGCGCGGCGATCAAAATTCGCAAATCGCGCAAATTATTTCCGGTCGGCCCAGTCATCACTGCATTATCCAGCTTTTCAAAAAACGTGTACGCGTCGCTGCGTTCGAACGCATCGCGAACATCCAGACCTGCGGCCTGCGCCCGCGCCAGAGTTTCGCCATCCGCAACAGCTCCGGCTGCGGGACTGTTGCCATCGATCCCGTCCGTTCCTGCACTAAGCACCGCAATGCGCTGGCCCGCAATTTTCGGCACACAGCACAACACGAACGCGGAATTTCTGCCGCCCAGGCCATTCCCGGTCACCGGTGAACTGACCTCGCCGTCGGCAATCAGCGCCACGCGCCTCCTGGGATTTCTGCTTCGTAATTCTTCGAGTTGCGCCAGCAAATATTCAGCGGCGCGCTCCACTGGCCAGTCGTCGCTGGCGTTGTCACAGCAAGTAATGCAGCCCGAAGCTTCGGCGGCGCCATGAGCGGGATGAAATAAGGAATCCAGACCAAGCAATAGCGAAATATGCGATTTACGGAATGCGGGGTGATCTGCTTTTGGAGTTTCCGGAACGGACTCTTGCGCAAGCCACCGCCGAACAGGGTCGGGAAATTTTTCGCGCAACGCATACTGCTCCAAAACATTGTGCATGTCGGTCAAAGTCGAAGGATCAGGCAAACTCGGTCCGCTCGCCAACGCCCACTCTCTTCCCGGCGGAACATCGCTGATGGCCAGTGTTATCTTGGTCGCAGCCCCCGCCGCGACTGCCAGCCGCCCACCTTTTACCGCCGAAAAATGTTTGCGAATGGTATTGATTGCCTCGATCGAAGCGCCGCATCCTACCAGCGCGGCGTGCATTTGTTGTACATCCCCAAGGCTGAATTGCCGGTCTAGCGGCAACTCCACCAGCGCCGATCCGCCGCCCGACAAAAGAAAAAACACCACGGTTCTTTCGTCGCAGCCCTGCAGCATCTCCAAGATAGCTTCCGCGGCCTTCCAGCTGTCCCCATTGGGTATGGGGTGTCCGCCGGTGAAATAGTCAATGCCCGCATGGGCTTCTGCGGCTATTGCTGGTGCGCACGCTATGCCTTCAAGTGAAATCCCGATTGGGAGACATCCTTTCAGCCCGTCTAGCATGGCGTGCGCAGCTTTGCCGATGGCCACCACGCGAAAGCGTTCGAATTCTCGCAGGTCCACAACTTCGTGACCGCATCGCAGCAGCCATCCTTGCACCGCCAATTTCCGCCGCATGGTCAGGGAAATATCGATGGCCGCTAAAGTGTCGTGGAAAATTCGGCGGGCCAGATGCTTCAGGTCGGACTGCTTGCGATCGGATCGCTCCGGGTTGGGCATCGGAGCAATTCCAGCACGGTCAGGCGCTTTTCACAACTTCCGGGTTCAGAATATTCGGCGGCCGTTTGCCGTCGAAAAAATCGCGAATATTTTCGGCCGCGATGCTGGCCATTTTTGTGCGGGTCTCCACCGAAGCCGAAGCAATGTGCGGCGCGAGCACGACGTTAGCCCGCTTCAACCCGGGATGGATGAACGGCTCGTTTTCGTAGACATCCAGAGCCGCGCCCGCGAGCTTTTTGCTTTCCAGCGCGTGCACCAGCGCGGCCTCGTCCACCACCGCGCCCCGCGAAGTATTGATGAGATACGCAGTGGGCTTCATGCGATAAAATTTCGCGGCTTCAAACAATCCTCGGGTGTCCGGCGAGAGCGGTACGTGCACGCTCACAAAGTCCGACTCCGCCAGCAAGGTATTGAAGTCGCGATACTCTGCGTTGAATTCTTTCTCAACGTCCTCGGAAGCTTTCTGAACATCCGTGTACAAAACCTTCATTTTGAAGCCGCCGGCCCTGCGCGCCATGACCCTTCCAATTCGTCCGAAGCCAACCAGGCCAAGGGTTTTGCCCCAAACGTCCGTGCCAATCAGCTGATCCAGGTCCCAGCCCTTCCAGTTACCGGAACGCGCCAGCGTCTCGCCTTCTCCAATTCGCCGGGCCACCGCCATCATCAACGCCCAGGCAAAGTCCGCGGTAGTTTCATCCAGGACACCGGGTGTGTTGGTCACCGCTACACCGCGCTTGGTGCACGCGGGCAAATCGATATTGTCGAAACCGACCGCCACGTTGGCTACAATTTTCAATTTCGTAGCCCCCTGAAGCAGGGCGTCATCCACTCGCTCCGTCAACAAACACACCAATCCCTGCTTGTCCTTCACCCGCCGAAAAAGTTCCTCGCGCGAAATGCGTTCAGGCTGCGGCCAATATTCCACTTCGCATTTTTCCTGCAGGATCTGGCGGGCCGGATCGAAGAGCGGTCTAGTGGAAAAGATTTTAGGTCGGGGCATCCCTCTCCTTATATTGGCTGGAAAAAGTACCGTAACACAGGTCAGGCACCCATCAGCACGCATCCGTTGTGCGCGCCACCTAAGTCTCACTATAGTGATGAGGGGCCCGAACGTTGGCGTCAGTGCGATTGCGGTCCTTACACCGAAAATGCATCGCGACATCATCCGCGGGCTGGAACGTATAGTCGGTTCGTCAACCGTGCTGCATCGCCCGGAAGATCTGCTGCTCTACGAGTACGACGGCTCGGTGGAACGAGGGCAGCCTGGAGCCGTGGTGTTTCCCACCACGACACAAGAAGTTTCTAGCATCGTCAAACTCGCCGCGCAGCATAACGTTCCGATCATCGGCCGCGGCGCCGGCACCGGGCTTTCCGGCGGAGCGCTCGCGCGCACTGGCGGAATCATGATGGTGTTTGCACGCATGAATCGCATCCTGGCACTGGATCTGGAAAACCAGCGGGCCGTTGTACAACCTGGCGTGGTCAATTTCGAATTGACGCGCGCGGTTCAGCATGCCGGGCTGTACTTCGCGCCCGACCCATCCAGCCAGAAATCGTGCACCATTGGCGGCAACGTTTCAGAAAATGCCGGCGGCCCGCATACGCTGGCTTATGGCGTGACCAGCAATCACGTCGTGGCCCTTGAAGTGGTGCTGCCCGACGGAGAGATTTATCGCCTGGGCAATCCGCACGGAGACGCAACCGGCTACGACCTCACCGGACTTGTCGTGGGCTCCGAAGGAACGCTCGCGCTGGTCACGGAAATCACCGTGAAGTTGCTGAGGAAACCGGAAAGCGTCAAAACCCTGCTCGCGATATTCGATCGCGTTGACGATGCTTCCGAATCGGTGGCGGACCTGACCGCGCGCGCGATTACTCCGGCGGCCTGCGAGATGCTCGATGGCTGGACGCTGCGCGCCGTGGAGGAATTTATCCACGCAGGTTTTCCGCTGGATAGCGCCGCGGTGCTGCTGATTGAACTGGAAGGCGTGATGGAAGCGGTGGCCGCGCAGAGCTCCGCGGTGGATGAGGTTTGCCGCGCGCATCATGCGCGGGAGGTGCGCATCGCGCGCGACGATGCCGAGCGAGAACTGCTATGGAAGGGACGCAAAAACGCCTTCGGCGCGCTCGGCCGCCTGGCTCCCAGCAATTACGTTCTCGACGGCGTAATTCCGCGCTCCAAAATTCCCCAAGCGCTCCGGCGCATCCAGGAAATCGGCGAGCGCTACGATTTCAAGATCGGCAACATCTTCCATGCCGGCGACGGCAATCTGCATCCCATCGTGTTATTTGATCCCCGTGATCAAGGGCAATATCAACGAGCCGTGGAAGCTTCCGCGGAAATTATCAGGTACTGCGTGGAGATTGGCGGAGCGCTCACCGGCGAGCACGGCGTCGGCATGGAAAAAAGTGAATTAATGCCGCTGCTATTTTCCGATGCTGACTTCGACTTAATGCGCCGCGTCCACGATGCTTTCAATCCCGACTCTGCCCTCAACCCCGGCAAAATGTTTCCGCTGAACAAAGGCTGTGGCGAAATTACTCCGCGCGCCCAGGCCGCTGTCCGAGCCGCTCCGCTGTGAACAGCGCGGGCCCTGATCTCGCAACGCGCCTTGCGGCCATCATCGGTGCCGCTCATGTCAGCGGGGCGCCGCAAGTTTGTTCCACTTACTCCGTGGAGGGCCTCGTACCTTCAGCGGTTGCCAAGCCCGCCTCTGCCGAACAGGTCGCGGAAATCGTCCGCTTTGCGGGCAGCGAAAAATTTGCGCTGATTCCGAGTGGCGGACGCACCAAATTAGCCATCGGCATGCCGCCGACGCGCTTTGATCTGGCACTCGATATGACCGGGCTGAATCAGATCGCCTACTATGATCCTGCCGATCTAACCTTGAGCGTCGATGCTGGAATGCAACTCGGGCATTTGCGTGACAGTCTCGCTCCGCATCGCCAGTTTGTCGCCCTCGACGTCCCATTCTTCGATCAAAGCACCGTTGGAGGTGCCATTGCTTCCGGCATCGACTCCACGCTGCGCGGCTCTTACGGCAGCGCGCGAGATTTTTTACTTGGCGCGGAATTTGTGAATGGCGCAGGCACGCTGACCAAGAGCGGCGGGCGGGTGGTCAAAAACGTTACCGGTTACGATCTGCATAAGTTGCTGATCGGCTCGCTGGGAACCCTCGCGGTGATTACCCGATTGAATTTCCGCATTTTTCCATATCCGCAAGGCTGCGGCCAGGTCGTGGCAGCGTTTTCAACTCCGGAAGCGGTGGTGAAATTCCAAAGTGTGGCTGGGAAATCTCCGCTGGCCCTCAGTTCGCTGCAAATTCTCGACGCCGCAGCGGCCGAGCGGGTCACGCTGGGAAAAGGAAACGCGGAGCCGCCGTCGCCTGCCTGGTTTAGCCCAGGTCGCTGGCATGTTTTTGTTTCTTTCGAGGGTACCGACGCGCTGCTGCGGCGATACTCATCGGATCTGCTTGGCTACGCTCAGGAATCCGGCGCTTCCCATGCGAGCCTGCTGGAGGAGTCCGTAGGCCAGACAGTTAACGCATCATTGCGGGAGCTTCCGAATGCTTCTGCGTCGGCAACTTCCGCCGCCACCATCTTCAAGATTCAAACCCTTCCCACATTTTCGCCAGAAGTCCTGAGTCTGCAAGTCTTGGCGGAACGAAACTCCATTCCGTGTCACATCTTCGCGAACGTTTCCGGGCCTTTATATTTTTGTGTTGAGCCCCAAGCGCTTCCCGGCGAGTCCGTCACCGCACTTGCGGAGATCGCCGCAGAAGTTTTTAAATTCGCCCAGGCCCACCATGGTCAAGCCTCCATCTTGTTTTGCCCCACGGAACTGAAGCGTGTTCTTAACGTCTGGGGGCCGGCAAGAGCAGAATGGGAGCTGATGCGGCGCGTTAAACAGGCTTTCGACCCGCAAAGCCTTTTCGCTCCCGGACGATTTGTGGCGGACATGTAAAGATCCAGCGTAGAAGATTCGCCGTCCAGGCACGCGCGCATGGTTCGCTTTGTCGGCCGCGTGCGTACAGCCGTATGATGAATGCAAGATCCCGCATGACCCCCGCGCCTATCCCCGGCTTGCACCCGATTTACGAAGACTACGCTCGCTGCGTACACTGCGGCCTTTGTCTCAACGCCTGCCCCACCTACCGCCTTTGGAATCTGGAAGCCGATTCGCCGCGCGGCCGCATTCATCAGATGATCCACGTGGAGCAGCGGGGCGCTCCAGTCACCGCTTCATTCGTCGAGCACATCGACAAATGCCTGGATTGCCGCGCTTGTGAGACCGCCTGTCCCTCTGGCGTGGAATACGGCAAGCTCGTGGAATTCGCCCGGGCTCGAATTGAGCACGATTACCAGCGTCCGCTTTCGGCCCGGATGCTCCGCGACCTCGTATATCGCCGCTTACTTCCGTATCCCAAGCGCATCGCCGCGCTGGCCCGCTTGCTTCGTTTCTATCAACGTTCGGGATTGCAATCGCTGGCGAGGGCCAGCGGAATCCTCAAGGTCTTCGGTCTGGCCGAACGCGAACAGTTTCTCCCTCGCGTGGACAAACATTTTTTCTTCGACCGCCTCGGTAAAGTCTTTCCGGCCGTCGGCACCCTTCGTGCCCGGGTGGCGTTCTTTGCCGGATGCGTCGCCAATGTCACTTTCTCAGAACTCAACGCCGCGACCGTCCGCGTACTAACCGCCAACGGCTGCGAAGTGGTGGTGCCCAAGGCCCAAAACTGCTGTGGCGCCTTGGCTGCCCACGCCGGAATTCGCGAAGAAGCCCGAGCGCTGGCTCGGCAAAATCTTCACACCTTTGCGCTTGCTGAAGTCGACGCCATCGTGACCAATGCCGCCGGCTGCGGCTCCACGCTGAAGGAGTACCATCATCTCTTCACCGCTGACGAACCTGGATATGCGCAGGCCGCGGCGTTCGCCGGCAAAACGCGCGACGTCACGGAGTTTCTTGCCGCCCTCGGGCTGAGCGCACCTCTCAAACCGTTCACGCAGCGAGTTACCTACCAGGATTCCTGCCACCTGCTTCACGGACAAAAAATTCGCGAAGCTCCCCGAAAGCTGCTGCGCGCCATTCCCGGCGTCGAACTCGTGGAATTGCCTTTCTCTGAAATTTGTTGTGGCTCCGCCGGAGTGTACAACGTGACCGAACCGCAAGCTTCCCGCGCCTTGCTTTCGGAAAAAATGCATCACGCGCAGACCACTCGCGCCAGCGTGATAGCCACCGCCAATCCCGGATGTATATTGCAGTTGCGCGCGGGTGCGCAGATGCACGACACCAACCATCGGGTTTTGCACGTTATCGAGATTCTCGACCAAGCCCTCGCCGATTAAGGGCGGGAAACCCATTTTCACAGTGCTGCGTCTAATTGCCGGTGAAGATTGAACTTAGCCTGTTCAGACGCGGTAGTCACGACGGCGCCCAAGTTGCCGGGAACTTTTCCTCTCCTGTCCGGGAAATATCAGGTGAAACGCGAAACGGCCTGATCCACATGCAATGAAGAACCTGGAAAAAGATCAGGACCACGCGCTGCTCAAGCGCTCAGCCACCGGCGACGAAGAAGCTTTCGCCGCCCTGTATCGCAGGCATGCCGCCGTTTTGTACCGCTTCGCTTTGCGCATGACCGGGAGTTCCTGGGGAGCCGAAGAAATTGTGCAGGACGTTTTCATGACTCTAATTCGCGAACCGGCAAAATACGACGCATCGCGTGGCAGCTTGCCGGCCTTTCTTTTTGGCATCGCACGCAACAAAGTCATGAAGCACAACGAACGCTTGCCACGAGAAATTTCCCTGGTCGAGCGCCACGACGACGGCACCGGACCCGGAGTTGCTTTGCGCGACACATTTACTCCGGCGATGTGGGCGGAGCAGCGCGAGCGCCTGGAAAAAGTGCGAGCCGCCGTGATGGAGCTGCCCCTTGAATTTCGCGAGACGGTAGTTTTATGCGAGCTGGAAGAAATGACTTATGAGCAAGCGGCGCAAATGCTCGAATGTCCCATCGGAACCATCCGTTCACGACTGCATCGCGGGCGTGCCCTGTTGCTGGCCAAGTTGGAGATGTTGCGGGACGCGCCTCGCCGTTGGCGCTCGGTAGGATAATTTTTATGATCAACAGAAACGAGATGAATTGCGAAGCGTTTGAAATCCTGGGGCTGGATTCCGAGCGCGATACCTCGCTCGGTGAAGAAGTCCGCCAATTGGCAGTTCGCCACGCACGCCTCTGTGCCAAGTGCGCAGCTCTTCAATTTTCCTGGGAATCCGCGCAAACAGAACTGGGTGCGCTGGGCGACTCTTTGCGCGCTGTGAATCCGCCATCCCGCGTGGAGACCCGCTTACTGCAACAGTTTCGCGTCAAGCATCAGTCGGAGAGCGCCCGCCACACCGTGCGTCTGGCCACCTGGGCGCTGGCTGCGGCCGCTTTAATGGTTTGCTGCGCGAGCGTATGGAACTGGCATAAGCGTGAGCAAGGCAGGCAACCTGGCGGCAATCCCGCCGCTGCCACGACCATCACGCCGGCGATACCTCCAGCCGGCGAGGGGGTTGCGGAAACCTCATCGGCCGAGTTGCTGTTGGCCAGTAACGATGCAACCGAGTTCACGCAACTGCCCGGCAGTTCCTCGCAAGGCACGGAAGACAGCGCGATTGTGCGCGTAGGGCTGCAACGAGGTTCACTCGCGGCGCTGGGTCTGCCGGTCAATGAAGAACATGCTGAAGATTGGATTCAGGTGGATTTGCTGATGGCCAGCGATGGTTCCCCGCAGGCCGTACGCTTGCCGCAGTAGCGGCGGGGGTCCCCGGTTTTGTTTTGCTGTACAGAAAATTTGTGTGATGAGAAGAGAAGAGGAGAAATACATGATCCGCAATCGTTGCATGCATTTTGTTTTGGCAGGCGCGTTAGTGCTGTGCGCTGGTGCGGCGAGAGCCCAGGGCCCGGGCGGTCCAGTCGGCCCTGCTGGTGAAGGTCCTCAGCACCCGTTTGGCGGTCCTATGGAGCTGATGGGCTTCGAGGGCATGCATGGCGGGAAGCAGGTAAAAGGCGCGCCGTTTTCGGCGACCTCCAGTTCCGAGACCACCCAGACTTTGCAGGATGGCACTGTAATCCATCGCACCACGCAAGGCGCGTTGTACCGCGACAGCCAAGGGCGTTCGCGCCGGGAAATCACTTTTACCGGCGCGGGTCCTCTTGCGGCCGCAGGCGGCACGCATAAGATGGTCGCGATTTTTGATCCGGTCGCGGGCGTGCATTACATGTTGAATGCCGATAAAAAGGTCGCGCACAAAATGACCATCCCCGCAGGCCGCGATGGTGCCAATAGCGACAAGGCCCAGGCTTTTCAAGAAAAAATGCAGGCGCGGGAGCAGCAGGAAGAAGCCTCTGGCGCGCTGAAGACCGAGTCTCTCGGCACCCAAATGGTGAATGGCGTAAACGCCCAGGGCACCCGGACTACGCACACCATCGCCGCCGGAGAAATCGGCAACGACAAACCAATCCAGGTGGTTTCCGAACGGTGGTATTCGCCCGACCTGCAAATCGTGGTGAAGACCACTCGCACCGATCCACGGATGGGCACCACTACCTTCTCTCTGTCCAACGTGCAAAAAACCGAGCCTGCCGCGGCGCTCTTCGCGGTACCTGCGGACTACACCGTCAAAGAAGGCGGACCTGAGCATGGCGGTCGTCATCACGGCGGACCCACGCCAGCGGACGCTCCGGCTCCTCCGACCGATAATTGACCGTTACTCGTTGCTTCTGGCCAGCAACGAATGGTCTAACGCTCTTCTCTCCTGAAGACGGCGCGCCTCTCTCGAAGCGAAAGATGCTTCCAGGGGGGCGTAGTCGTGTTTGGAGGGAAGGCGGTGCGGTGCAACCCGGGAGGCCCCAGGATCAATTTTTATGTGCTCAGTGTTTCGAGGGCTTAAACATTCCCGCCGCAATACGCGTCACTAAACCGCGCGGCACCAGCCGCTGACTCTGCGCGCCGAGGTAATTTCCCAGTCCGGAAATCACATAGCTCTTGCCGTCCGCCAGCGCTTGCAAACCCGTGTGCGCCACCTTCTCCGCGGTTTCTGCTTTGCGCGTAAACTTCTCTTGTCCCGCTACCACATGAAATTCCGACTCGGTCGAACCTGGGCATAGTGCGCACACCCGAACTCCGTATGGCTTCATTTCTTCCGCCAACCCCTCGGCGAATAAGAGGTCGAACGCCTTGGTCGCCGCATATGTGGAAATGTAGGGCACTGCCTGAAACGAAGCCGTGGAAGCCAGTATCAAAATATCTCCGCGGCGCCGCGCCACCATTTCCGGCAGAAACAATCGCGTCAGGTGCACCACCGCTCCGCAATTGACCTGCACCATATCCAGTAACCGTTTAACTTCCACCGTGTGCAGCTCACCATAAGCTCCAAAACCGGCATTATTTATCAGCAGATCGATCTGAATTTTTTGTTGGCCGACAAACTCGAAGATTTTTTCCGGCGCGCTGGCCTCGGTGAGGTCCGCGACGAACACTTGCGTCTTGATCTTGTACTTGCTTTCCAGCGAACCTGCCAGTTCGTCGAGCCGCTCTTTGCGGCGCGCGGTCAAGACCAGGTTAGTCCCGCCAGCCGCCAGTTCCGTAGCCAACGCCACGCCAATGCCCGCGCTGGCTCCAGTCACCAGCGCCCACTTTCCGCGCCACTCAGCAGTCATTTAAGTTCGCCTCGTCGTGAGTTTCCGCCAAGTGGGCTGGCCATGCAAACACAGCCGGATAGGGAAGTTGGAATCCAAAAATGGATCGTGGGTCTGGCGCAACGCGTCTCTGTTACGCGTTCGTAAGTTCTCTGGAAGTAATCTCGTATTTGAAATTATCTGGGTCCAGGCAATCGAGCCGGCCGTTGCCGGTCTCCGCCTGCGGATACATGAAAAACGCCACCGGCGCGCCAGTCGATCCGGGCAGCGACACATCGTGCGCAAAGTTGTAAGCCATCCAGTTCATTTCCCACGAGCCGAAAAGCCTCGCGCGCGCCTTCGTTACCATCTCATCGTTAAGCGGCCGATTTCCGGGCGGCTCTTCGAGTACCACTTTGCGCACGTCCGCGGGATCGACAGGCACCCAGCCATATTTCGCCAGATGTACTTCCGCGCGGCAATGCTGCGCCTTGGTCACCTTCTCGGAACTTGAGCCTAAGCTTTTGTAGCCCATCTCAGACTTTGCTACGCGAATTCCGTAGACATCTCGCGCGGGCAGGCCAGCTGCGCGTGCCAGGCCCACGTACAATGCGTTCAAATCCGCGCATTTGCCGCTCAAATCCTTGGATTCCAGCATGAAGCGAATATCGCCCACCCCACAGCCCCGAGTTTTCGGATTGCGAAATGTGTTATCGACAATCCACTCATAGATCACCCGCGCTTTTTCTTCATCGCCCTTCGCGTTCTTCACGATTTCGTCGGCGGTGGCTTTCACGATTCCGTCGGTGGGAAGAAATTTCGTCGCTCGCAGATAGTGCTGAAGATCTTCATCTCGATTCCCCGAAGCTTTTCCGTGGGCAGCCAGATCAACCACAAAGTTTCGTGTCGAGACTCGACTGCTCACAGTAAGTAGGGGATTCACGCCGGCAGGAAAACTCGCAGCGATAATTCCCAGGCCGTCCGCACCGGGCTCGTAAATCTTCGCGGTGCCGCCTTCGGCCTGATAAGTATTCGCGAGCGTTTTCTGAAATTGCGTCGGCTGGGTGATTGCCGCAGGCACCCAGATTCGGGTCGGCCCCGCTGCCTTCAAAACTTCCACCCGCGTGGTCACTTCAAAAGTCCGCCACGGTGTGGTGACGGTGTCGTCGGCAAACAGAGTTGCCGCCCGCGGCAGCAACAACCCTGTTGCCGCCACTCCACTTGCTCTAAGAAATTCCCGTCTCTTCATGTGTTCCCCTGATTCAGAGTGGCGGCTGCCGTTAGACAGCTTCAATGATCGGTCAACCTTTGCGATGCTAGCATTTTTTACAACTGGGCGCATGACCGCGCCCACAGCGCCGCTCAGCGTGCTGTCTCGGTCGGCCAGCATCCCAAAACGGCCCACCAAAATCAGAAAACTGGTATAGCCAAATAGACACTAACTTAGTACCTCAACGGACACCTCTACAATTTATCTTCCAGTTAGGCCGCCTTATCCGTGCATAAGTGGTACCAGCGTCCACGCTAAGCAAGTTCAAAAAATTTCTTAGCACATCAAATCCTGCAAGGGCGTCCCTGCTGGACAAACAGGCGAAGTCAGTTGTCGGTGCCTTCAACGGGTTCCGACGATGGCGCAGAAGTACGTCCAAATGACGAGCACATTGCGATACCAAGAGGAGCCTCATGCGCAAGATAATGAAGTTTCAATCTCCATCGGTTAGTGCCACGTTAAGTCTCATGTTTCTTTTGGTCCTGGCGATAGCCGGCTGCGGGCGTGAACAAGCGCCACTGACGTTACCGGCGGTTGTCAGCGTCACCCCCACGAACGCTGCCGTCGGGGTGCCGGTGGCATCGGCGCTCACCGCAACGTTCAACAGAGCGATGAACCCGGCCACCATCAATACCTCCACGTTTACGGTTACCGGGCCGTCTGGGGCTCCGGTCACCGGCACCGTGACTTTTTCCGGCACCACCGCGACATTCACCCCTGCCACGCTGCTAGCCGCTAGTTCGCTTTACACCGCGACTATCACGAGCGCAGCCGCCGATACGACGGGCGAGTCCCTCAGCAATAACTTTGTCTGGAGTTTCACTACCGGAACCGTCCCCACGGTGATTTCCACGTCGCCAGCCAACGGGGCCCTCAACATCGCTATCAACCGCAAGATCACCGCGACCTTCAGCGAAGCCATGAATCCCGGATCGGTCACCGCCGCCGGAGTGTTTTCGCTTGCGGTAACCACCGGAGGAGCGCAAGTCCCCGGAGCCACAACTTTTGTGGTCGCCAACAACACGGCGGTATTCTCCCCGACTGTGAATCTGCTGCCCAACACCAATTACACCGCCACCATCAGCACCGCCGCGCATAGCGTGCAGGGCAACGGGCTGGCAGCAAACTACGTTTTCGCCTTTACCACCGGCGCCGCTGCCGATGTGACCGCTCCAACTATCGTTATCACCGCACCGGCCTCCGCGGCTGTAAATGTTCCCACCAATCAAACCATCACCGCTACCTTCAGCAAGCCCATGGATCCGTCCACGATTACGGCCGCCGGTACATTCACGGTCGCGGTCGCAGGCGTCGGCGGCGCGTCAGTAGCCGGAACCGTAAGCTATACGGGTACGACAGCGACATTCAAACCCACCGCCAATTTGCCTGCCAGCACGCAGTTCACCGCGACCATCACCACGGCCGCGAAAGACTTGACTGGGAACATTCTCGCTGCAGGCGTGGTTCCCAACCCCTGGAGTTTTACTACCGGCACTGGCACCGACACCACGCCTCCGACCATAACCGCTTCAAGCCCGGCGAATGCCGCTACCGGCGTCGCCTTGAACAAAACCATCAGCGCAACCTTTAGCGAAGCCATGAATCCCCTGACCATTACTGCCGCCGGCACGTTTACACTGGCCGTGACCGGAGTAAACGGGGCCGCGGTACCCGGCAGCGTAACCTACGACGCCGTGACCCACATCGCGACCTTTGCCCCGGGCGCGAACCTCACCGCCAACACCCAATACACCGCAACGGTTAGTAATGCCGCTCAAGACCTGGCCGGGAATCCGCTCGCCGCTGGCCTGGTCCCGAATCCATGGTCCTTCACAACCGGGAACGCCCCGGGACCCGTCGGCCCTAGTCTGGCCAGCGCTGAACCCTTCGGAGCTTTCGGAGGAGGCGCGGGAATCACCAACCAGGGCATCCTCACCGTAATCAACGGCAATATCGCCACGACAGGTGCCTCCACCACGATAACTGGCTTTCACGACCACGGTGTTGGCTGTATCTACACCGAAACGCCGCTCAACATTGGCCTGGTCAATGGAAATATCGACACCGCTCCTCCACCACCTACGGTGGCTTGCCCGTCCGAAGGTACCGCCATAACTGCGAGCATTGCCAATCAAGCCGCCTTGGATGCTTTGGCGGCCTTCAATAATCTTTCTCCTGCCTCACGCCCTGGCGGTATCGATCCCGGCGCCGGTCAACTTGGTGGACTAACCCTGGCTCCCGGCATCTACAAGTCAGCGGGCGGCACCTTTATGATCACCGGCTCGGACCTGACACTGGATGCCCAGGGTGACGTCAACGCCATCTGGGTATTCCAATCTGCGACCTCTCTCACCGTGGGCGCTCCGGGTGCTCCCCGCAACATCGTGCTCATCAATGGCGCCCAAGCCAAAAACGTCTTTTGGTACGTGGGAAGTTCCGCGACCATCAACGCCGCGGGCGGCGGAACCATGGTCGGGACCATCATCTCCTCCGCGGCCATCGCCTTCTCCACCGCCGGCAACGTGGCCGTAGTTACTCTGAACGGCCGCGCTTTGGCTCTCAACGCGTCGGTAACCATGGTCAACACGGTTATCAACGTTCCCGCCCCATAAAAGTGGCAGAAATCGCGTTATTTGGGCTTCGGCCTGGAAGCGATGAGCAAATACCTTTTGCTTCGCCCCAGGCCTGATAGCCAACAAAAATCTGTTGCCAAATATTCAGGAGATCATCAATGAAATGCGCCTCGCGATTGTTCGCCACCGTAGCTCTTAGCCTTGCCGTAACAGCTGCACTCTATGCCGACGATGCCGTGAAACCAAAAGCCGAGACGGCTGCGCACGACTGGGCCGCCAATTCAGATGCCTTCAGCGACACCGCACCTATGCCTCCGCTGTCGCTCTCAAGTTGGGCCTCCTCGGAGCCCCGTGCTGCGGGTGCCGGTCGTCCCCGTCCCCTGCAGGACTCCGATTCCGGCTTCCCCAGGTTCGAATGGTTTCTGGGCTACTCCTTTTGGCGCGCGATGCCCGCCTCGCAGGGAAACCGCATTGGCTATCTCCATGGCGGTAGCACTTCCTTCGCCTTCAACGTAAATCGCTATCTTGGATTGGTTGCCGATTTCGGGGGTTATGACAACAGCAGAATAACGCTTCTTAATCCCACAGCCAGCAGGACGCTGGATTCGAACGGCAGGGCCTATACCTACCTGTTTGGCCCACGCTTTTCCTATCGCAGGTACGAGCGCATCACCCCATTTATACAAGGCTTGATCGGTGGAGCCACCGCCACCGCCGTGACCATCTCTGGGTGCACCAGCGACGCCAGTTGCACGCCGCTACCCTCCGAGAATTCCGTTGCCGCCGCCGTAGGCGTGGGGCTCGACATAAAACTTACTCGCCACCTCGCGTGGCGTCTGATCGAAGGCGATTTTCTGGTCACCAATTTTCGCGATCCTTTCATCACCGACGCCGACCAGCAGCGTTGGCAGAAAAACGTCCGGCTTTCCTCCGGATTGCTGTTCCGCTTCGGCGGCAATCGGCCTGCGGCTCCCAGAGTCGCCATGTCGGCTGCTTGCTCGACCGATCGCGATATGGTGTACGCCGATTCCGGAGACGTGATCGCCGTGCATGTTAAGGCCGAGACTTCCGACAGATATCCTGTGAACTACTCGTGGTCCGCAAGCGATGGCACGGTCGATGGAACTGGCCCGGACGTCCGCTGGAATTCCGCCGGACATAAAATGGGCGCCTATACCGTTAAGGTGCGGGTCGACAACGGCCGCAATGGTTCCGCGGAATGCCTCGCTAATCTTCGCGTGGAGCAGCGTCCCAACCGCCCGCCAACGATTTCCTGTTCGGCCGACCGCAACTCCGTCACAGTCGGCGAGCCAGTCACCGTTACGGCCACCGCCAGCGATCCCGATAATGACCCGCTGACGTATAGCTGGAGCGTCAGCAACGGCAGAATCGACGGGTCCGGACCCTCGGCAAAGTTGCCGACTGGCGATCTGGCTCCGGGCTCCTACACAGTCACCGGCCACGTCGACGACGGTCGCAGCGGCACAGCGGATTGCACCGTAAACATTCAAGTGCAAGCGGTACGCGTTCCCGCGGAAGTGGCCGAGTTGGAAGCCAAGCTCGCACTGCATAGCGTGTACTTTCAGACTGCCCGCCCGCGAGTGGACAATCCCACCGGCGGCCTGGTCGAGAGCCAGGAGAACGTCCTGCTGAAACTCAGCCGCGATTTCAATCGCTATCTGACCTTCAAACCCCAGGCCCATTTGATTCTGCAGGGCCATGCCGATCATCGCGGTTCGCCGTCCTACAACAAAGAACTGACCGAGCGCCGAGTGCAGCGCACCAAAAATGTTCTGATCGCCCACGGAGTTCCGGAAGCCAACATCGAAACACAAGCCCTCGGCGAGGAAGATAACCTGACTCCCCCGGAAGTTAAGAAGCTGGTGGACGAGAATCCCGAGCTAAGCGCGGAAGAGCGCCGAAAAATCGACGCCAATCTCCAGGTCATTGTCTGGGCCAACAATCGTCGCGTGGATGTTTCGCTCAACACCACCGGCCAACAATCCGTGCGTCAGTACCCGTTTAACGCCAAGGATTCGTTAACCTTGCTGAGTCCCTCGGGAACCGAAGCGCACAAGCGCACCAAACCGGGCACCAGAAAATCCGCCAAGCCAGCGGCGCCGAAAACCGGATCCTCCGAGTAGCGCGCCCGTCAACTCTATTGCCCTGATTTCGGGCATAACCGAAGCTTCATCCACTAGCTTTTCACTATGACGCGCCTTTAAAATGGCGCGTCATAGACATTCAAGGTGCATTCACTACACAGGATTTATTCCGCGGAAGAAGTATATGTAACGAAAGCTGCACCCTTCGGCCTTACGGCCCAGTCAATCGAAGCCATCAAGAATTGGCGCTTTGAGCCGGGTCAGAAAGACGGCAAATCTGTTTCACTGCGGATCCAGACGGAGGTCACATTTGATTGCACGGGCTCATACGGGCTTTAATCCGGCCCTGAATCCAAATTGCTGTCGCACCCAGGACCGCACCGCTGACGTTTTCTTTTCCGTAACTTCCGCTATTCCGAATGCGTACAACAGTACTCCGATGGAAATGACGCCGCCCCAGAACAGATGTATCGCGTCCGGCTGCCAATAGGACCCATCGCGACGCGCCGCCCGGATGAGCAGTAGCATCGGAAAGTGCAGCACATACAAGCTGTACGAGAAACCGGCAAACGTCTTCGCTATGCGCTGCCCACCCTTGCCCACCGGAATTTTCAATTGAACGATTCCGTGAACCAGGAACGCGAAACTTAATCCCACGAAGAGGTCGGAACCCATCGGCCCGGCACGATGGGTTCGCGCCGCAAACAAACACGCCGCCACCGCTGTCGCGGCGCAAAGCGTGTAAACGACGGTCCACCACCGATCAGCGAATCGAAATACCCGCGGAGTGAACGCCAGCGCCGCTCCCGAGAGCCAAACGACAAAACCAGAAAGCGCTCCGCCGAGTATCCATACGGCGAATGCTGCCATGGCCACGTACATCAGCATCAGAACGGAGCGGTCAATCACGGATAGGATCAGCCCGATCAAAACCGGGAACAGCACGTAATACCAGAATTCGTTAAAAAGACTCCAGAGCGGACCGTTCGAGCCCAACACCGCACTGAACCGCGTCTGAACGAACAATAGGCAACCCAAAAAATTCGCGACGCTCAATTGTTGGACTGGAACGAAATCGCCAAAGCGCGTCAAAGGCGTCGAATAAATTCCTGTTTGATTGAAGAAGCGATTCCCCAGCAAGTCCCAGAGCGCCCCTAAAAAAAGCCCCGGCACTAACACAACGTATAGCCGAACACTTCGATCAATAGCGTAGTTCGCCCAATTCCAGGTGCCTCGACTCAAATTTCGGAACACCGACGAGGAAATCAACAGTCCGCTCAGCACAAAAAAAACCATCACCGCCTGGTGGCCGAACCCCGTGAAGAAGTATAGAGCTCTCACCGGGGCCCTCAGCACCGCCACGTGTTCGTAGTCGACGTAGAACAACCCTCGCAAGTGCCCCAACATCACAGCTATCGCAGCTAAGGCACGAATGATGTCCAAGGCCGCCGAAGCATCCGGCGAGAGCTCAGCCGGCCAGAAGGAAAAGGGGATCTTCGCGCCCAAGTTAACTCTATGCATCCCTAAAAATCTATCCTTCAAGCCACAAATAGACCAGCGCATTTGTGTACTTTGCGTGGACCAGGCGGGATAGCCCGTGTACTCCGAACTCGTGCGCTTTGCTGCTCGCGATGAATTATTTGCGTGCTTTGTTCCTAGACAATCGAAATTAAAAGATATAAAAAGAAACAGTTCGAAAGCCGGCTTTCTTTGCCGTAAAAATTGCCGGGTACCCTGGGTCGTGGTCGTTGCGAAAGGGCATGACACGGAGAAGGGCAGACTTCGATGCAGCGTAGAGACTTTTTAAAAACGGGTGTGGCGTTAGCTGCGGCGGCAGAACTCGCAACAGCCAAGGCGGCGCGGGGACTTGTACGTGCCCACAACTGGGACCGCTATGATTTTGGTCCTGGGCCTGCCGTGACAGATCGACTGAATCAAGGCCCCTTCCCTCAGTATGCACCCGACGCGGCCATCCCCACAGATGACGTGGTGATGGCTACCACTCCCTCCGAAGAAGTCGTGCCCAATTATGGAAAGGGACTGATCACCTACATCACCGCAGACAGTGGCACGGAGGAAATTAAATCGGACGACATTCCCCAGGCCATCGAGGACTTGGTCCGATTTCCGCTGGGGCAACAGCTTTACATTCGCCCTACTTGGCGCGAAGTCCAGCCCCGGCCCGGGCGCCTCGAATTGCCCGATTACGTAAAGCTGGTATTCGATCTCGCAAGGAAAAACAGCAAACGCGTTGGGCTGCGCATTCAAATGAGCGCTCCGGACTACAAGCACCAGCCCGCGCTGCCGGATTTTGTTCTCGACAAAGTTCCAACCGTTGAACTCGTGCCCGATGAGAAAGAAAAAAAAGCGGCCGCGCGTTTTATTGAAAATCCGTACTCGCGGTATCAGCCCCGATTTGACCATCCTTTTTTTCAACAGGCATTTGGAGAGCTGGTAGGCCTTTTAGCGGCGGAATTCAACGGCCATCCTGCCGTGGAATTTATCGACACTTTTCTATATGGGTTCTGGGGCGAGGGGCACACTTGGCCCTTCGTCAACACTCCTTTTCCCGATTACCAGACTGCGGAGAGGACTTGGTTGAAAATGATGGAAATCCAGCTCCAGCACTTCACCAAGACTCCATTAATGACCAACACTCAGCCCGATTACAGCCGCGTCGGAAACTCAGAATTACTGGATCTTTCCGTCCGCAGCCACAACTGGATTCGGAGCGACACAATTTTCATTGAGAACGAGCAGATCGAAACTCTCAGCAATCGCCCACCCTGGATCGCCGCCGTGCTTGAACAGGGAATCCCGGCGAAGCCTCCAGACACCAGCCACACCGAGGAAGGCATCTCGCCAACGGAAAATATGATCGCGCACGTCATGGACGTGGGGGCGAACTACTGGTCGCTTTGGAACTTTCACGGCATCAACGCTAAGAATCTTCTGAGCTACTACCAGGCGTTTCCCAAATCGTTCGACCAGATCAATCGCCGAATTGGCTATCGTGTAAGACCTTCCATGATCTGGAGCTATGAAGACAGTGGCTATCTGGGACTGATTATCGGCTTTGCCAACGATGGCATCGCGGGCGTTCCAGGAGTTTTGCGCGTGACCGTGTCAAGTGAAGATGGCAAAGCTCTGAAAAGTGGCGGCCTTGACCCCGGTTATCCGCTGCCCGGAAAGCTCCGGCAGGCGCAATTTGTGCTGCCACAAGGAACGAAGTTTGAAGGCTTGAAACTGACCGCCGAAATCGAAGTGAAGGGTATGCGTTATCCGGTGCGATGGGCTTGTCACCAGAAGCTAAACGAAGATGGTTCGCTCACGTTGCGTCCTAATCTTCATCAGGGGTTTTAAGCGTAAACCATGCGCCCCCGATTTTCCGCAATTTGAATGGTGAGAATTCAGCGCTGAGGCGTCGTCGTCTGTGCATTTCGAGGCCTGGAGCAAGTGGTCGACTCCGGATCGGTTTAACTGCCTATCGCAAAGTCAAAATAATGGGCGCATGGTCGGAAGGCTTAAGAAGTCCACGCGGCCCCTTGTCTATCTCGCAACCTTGAAGCCGGCCGGCCAGAGCCGGGGATATTAGGAAGTGATCAATGCGAATCCCGCGGTTGTGTTCAAATGACTGTCGAAAGTAATCCCAAAAAGTAAAATGTCCGCTCTCGTTCGGGTGCATGCAACGAAAAGCGTCTGTGTAACCGAGCTTTAGCATCTTTCGATATCGCTCCCGCGGTTCGGGCTGAAACAGCGCGTCACGCGCCCAGGACGCCGGCTTATGACAGTCGATGTCCTCGGGAATAACATTGAAATCACCCGCTACGATTGTGGGCATCTCGTCGGTTACCCAGCGCTTCATTTGCGCCATGAGCCGGTCCATCCAGGCGAGCTTGTAGGCAAACTTCTCCGTCCCAATCGGATTTCCGTTCGGAAGGTAAATATTTACAATTCGAATTTCTTCAATGGCCACCTCTAGGAATCGAGCGTGCGTGTCTATTTCATCCCCGCCGAGGCTTACGGTAATCGTCTTGAGCGGTAACCGTGAAAGACAAGCCACGCCGTTGTAGGACTTCTGCGTCACCGCCGCGCTTTCATAGCCAATTCCTTGGAAGACCTCGTCCGGGAATTCGGTCCCTTTCAATTCCTGCAGCAGCAGCACTTCGGGCTCATTTTCCTTGAGCCATGCGGTAATGTGGTCAAGGCGTGCGCGAACCGAGTTTACGTTCCAGCTCGCAATCTTAATGGCGGGCTCCCTGGGTGGATAGGAAGAAAGCGCTAGGATAATTTATCAACATGGGCACCTTTCGTGTTTCTTCACATGAAAACTAAACTCGATAAAAGCCACACGCGTGCTCTGCTTTCCGTGCGCGTGGGATGTGCTGGCTGGAGCATTCCAAAACACACTGCTCTCCACTTTCCGGAGGGCTTGAACCATTTAAGTCGTTATTCCCAGCTGTTCAATTGCTGCGAAATAAATTCTTCGTTTTATCGTAACCACAGGATCTCCACCTGGCAACGTTGGGCTGCCGCTGTTCCTGCCGATTTTCGCTTCGCAGTTAAAGTTCCAAAGGCCATAACCCATGAAGCCCGGTTGGTTTGTTCGCCCGAGATCTTGTTGGAATTTTTAAAGCAGGCTGGACACTTGGGCGATAAGCTCGGTCCGTTATTAGTACAGCTCCCTCCAAGTCTCGAGTTTGAGCGCGACCAGGTGACCGCATTTTTCTCACTTCTGCGCCGCCACTACACTAACGACGTTGTGTGCGAGCCCCGTCACGGCAGTTGGTTCACAGATCAGGCGAACGAAGCGCTACAAAATTTTGAAATCGCGCGCGTGGCTTCTGACCCCGCCTGCGTACCGATGGCAAGCTCCCCCGGTGGCGCGCCAACGATGGCGTACTTTCGCCTCCATGGCTCACCGCGCACATATTATTCAGCCTACACAGATCAATTCCTCGACGTAATCTCGATGCAAATCAAGCATCTCGCCGCGGCATCGAGGGTGTGGTGCATTTTTGACAACACCGCATCTGGAGCGGCCACCACCAACGCTATGGAGCTGCGCGCGAAGCTCCATGGATGATGCTCTGACGCGGAACAGTAAGCTCCCTAGCTCTGGGATGAGCGGCGTTTGCGCTACTAAACGGGCAGCGTAAGGGCAGCGTAACACTTGACGGTCGTTGGGCCGTGAGCCCGTCTGAAATCATTCCGTGGATCGCGAGGTCCTACTTGGATTACCGGGAATATATCTTTGTAAGTTTAATATGTCGAACGTAGTGCGCCCAGACTGAAGCTGCGCCTTGATTCGGCTTTCGTTTTTCGCTACTTCGGAGGCTAACTTGACCGCTTCGCGTACATTTGCCGGCGAGATATTCACAATCCCATTGGCATCCGCGATGATAAAGTCGCCGGGATGAACTAGCAGCGTGCCAATGTGGAGGGGAGCGTTAATGCTCCCGAACTTTTCCTTCGCCACCCTGCGCGGATGGAATCGCCGGCAGAACACGGGGTATCCGAGGGCCTGGATTTCCACCGGATCGCGGGCAGGTCCATCGATGATGGTTCCCGCCAAGCCTCTTAATTGAGCGGACATGGACATCAGCTCACCCCACAATGCGCCTGCGCAATTTGGCGACCCCCCAACGATTAGGACGTCGCCAGGTTGGGCCAAATGCAAGGCGTGGTGGACGGTGAGATTGTCTTCCTGGGAACACTTGACCGTGAAGGCCAGGCCACAAATACGGAAATGTCTTTCGATGGGGGTAAGAGAAGTTTCAATGGAACACGACGACCCCAGCGCGTCTGCCAGCTGACAGACTGAAAATTTTCCAATTTGGGCCAGCACATGTTGCTGATCTTTATTCATAAAAATTGGCGTCGTCTATTCATGGAATTTTCGGATCATCATCTGTGTGGTTTGAAATCACTCGGAAGTCAGATGCAGCGGACTTCCGAGCGAGCAACGCAATCACTAACAACTGGTGGAATCTCTACATATTGGGCCGCCAACAGGTATGCGGTCATCAAATGCCCGCATACCAGGCGTAGCCTTGTTCAGGGGAAATGGAGCCCAGGCCCTTGCCGAATTTCTTTACGCTGTCGGTAATCGTCAAGTGATTGAGGAACTTAACGCTCTTGTAGCCAAGCTGGCGTGGCAAGCGAAGGCGAAGCGGTCCGCCATTGCCCACCGGAAGATCGTCGCCATTCATTCCGTAGGTAAGCAAGGTCTGGGGATGCAGAGCATCGGCCATGTCGATGCTCTCCCACCAGTCCGGCTCAATGGAAAAATAGAAAACGTAGCGGGCCTGGGGGTGCGCTCCCACCAGATCGAGAATGTGGGACAGCGGTACGCCGTTCCATTCGGCGATGAACGACCAACCCTCTTCGCATACTACTTCGGTGATCTGGCTGCGCGAAGGATAGCTCTTCAGCTGGTCAATCGAAAACGAAGTGGGGCGCTTAACCATGCCGTCCACCGTGAGACGCCAATCTCGGAAATTTCGCGCTTGAAAGTCTTTGAACTCCTCGCTGAAGGGCGCCACTTCGTTGGCTAACGGACGCGCCGAAATTTGGTTGCGGGAGAATTCTCTCGCCAATGAGTGCGCGGTGAGAAGTCGCATCGATGCGTAAGTCAACGTTTCCCCGGGACCGTAAAGGCCGCCATGATCGGGCGGGAGCAATCCGTATTTTTTTGCCAGGTGCGCAGCTACGCCGAGGCCTGAAGCGCCCGCGGCGGCGGAAAATCCGGTTGCGATCAACTTTCGCCGTGAGAACTTGGTCATGCGGGATCCTTACGCGCCGCAATCCGACCGGTGATCATGGCGCCAACTCGAGTGATCAACCCGGAGCGCCAAACCATCGCGATATGCGCGAAAACGAAGAGCAGCAAAAGCCCGGACACACAGAAGTGCAGCGTGCGCGCGGATTGCCGGCCGCCTAAGAGGGTGACGGTCGCGGGAACCGCGGAATCGAACGCCGGTGACAGCGCCAAGCCCGTCCAAATTTCCATGGGAAACAAAATGAAAATGACCACCAGATAAGTCAGCCGCTGCAGGACGTTGTACGTCCAAGGACCTTCCGCGGACGAGCCGCTGGAGTTCCAATGATGGACCAGTACGCTAACAAAACTGCTGGGAGTCAAATCGCTTTTTCGAGGCAGCAAGTCTTTTCGGAAATGTCCATTTACGAGACTGGCGGCTACATAAAGTAAGCCGGTAAAAACAAGGAGCCAGGCACTCTGAAAGTGCAGCGCCCGACTCCAACCGTTCTGGTCTGGCAATACATAACCGTAGCCAGTGGGAACCAGATGTCTCGAAGAGGGAATCGGCAATTGGAAGAGGGGCTTGGTCAATACATTGCCGGTTTCACCCCAATAGAAACGCGGGTGGGAAATGACTATTTCTGCTCCCGAAATCACCAATGCCAGGAAGCACAGCGTGGTTATCCAGTGAGTGACGCGAACGACGGCGGAATGTCCAGAGGTCGGAAGTTGCTGCGACACCGCTGTCGGGTCCTGATTAGAAATTTCCAGCGTCCTGGGCGCAGGTCGTAAGGCCGATATGTTTGAACCCGTTGACATAGACATTCTTTATTTCCCGCTCATTGCCGAGGAGCGACGGTCATAAGGTGAAACGTGCCGGGAGTAAATTCCGGTAGGTTGCCTGGGTCAGGAGGTTTCTGCCCAGGTTTGACTTGTTCGTACGGCAGGAAAAGTTTTTGGCTGACCGCGTCGAGAGCCATGGTGCGGGCCTCCTTTTGGGTGGTTAAGGTCTGCACCACGGTGTACTTGTCTGGGGTCTCTTGCTTGACGACGGTCAGAGTGCCATCGCAGTTGGAGGAGAAGATCAATTTTTTCTCGACGTCGTAAATGGCGGCATCGGGTTCGGTCCCGACGGGAATCTGCGCGACTTGTTTTCCGGTATCGGCATCGGTAACGATCATGAATTTGTTATCGCACACCGAGAAGAGTCTGCGCCCCTGAACGTCGATCGCCAGCCCAGAAGGACCATTGCAAGGTGCCAGCGACCATTCGTTTTGCACTTTAACTCCGGTCGGGTCCAGACGTATGAGCGTGTTCTTATCTTCAATATTGACGAACACATTTCCGTGGCCATCGGTGGCCGCAAACTCCGGGATGCCACTCAACGCTGCGGTCGCCATCACTTTTTCGCTCTGAGCATCGATCAAACTGACGCTATGACCGTGAGCGTTGAAAGCATAAATCCGCTTCTTCAGTGGTTCATACAGGATGGCGTCGGGCGCGTCCCCGACTTTAATCCGGTTAGTTACCCGATTCGATTGCAGATCGAAAACCACGACGACGTTGTCGCCGCTATCGGTGATGAAGCCTTTGTTAAACTCCTGCACCAGAGCAACTCCATGGACACGCTTCAAGTTCGCGATGGTGGCAATCGTCTTGCCGGAGTCCAGGCTCATAACGAGTACCTGGTTGCCTCGCGTCACGTACAGCTGACGGTTGTGGGCGTCGGCGGTTAAATAGTCCCAATACGTTTGGTCACCAGGGAAGGGCGTGTCGGAGGTCACGGAGTACTGCTGACCATTCGCTGTGACGTAGCCGCAGAGGCAATAAATAACCGCCAGGAAGTTCCGAACTCGCACGCATTACCTCCTCGAAAAAAGTCAGTACACGACGCGCACACGTTCGCGGCTAGCCGGAAGAGTTGTTACCGCGAAGCCGCCTCGTCGATTGCCGGAACCGCTGGCTGCAGCGCCATCACTTCCACCAACGCGAAATGCTCCAGCATTCTGTTCGCGGCGGCGGCGGAATCTTGCTTGTCGATTTCCACGTAAATATTTTCGTGGGAGCGGTATGACCGGCTGTAGTCCGTCAAAACCCGCACGGTTTCTTTTCTACTCTCCATCAACATTTGCGAGAGCATTTCGATAATCGTGGTCATGACTCCATTGCGCGCCGCGCGAACGATGCAGGCGTGAAACTCGGGCTCGGCACGGCACCAAGCTTCCGGATCGCCCATCGCGGTTTTCATTTCCGCGAGCGCCTGACGCATGGCCGCCAAATCGGCATCGCTGCGCCGCTGGGCCGCAAGGCTGGCGAGCTGAACCTCGAGGGTGCGGCGAGTCTCGAACAGGTCAGTCTTGGCAACATTCTTGAGCGCTAGTGCAAATTCCAAGGGAACGCGCATGATGTCGCTCGCGGATTCTGCAAGATAAGAACCCGACCCCTGCCGCGCTTTGATGACACCCATGATCTGAAGAGCTCGGAGTGCCTGGCGTAAAGTCGGCCGACTCACCGCCAAGGCCTCAGCTAAATCACGCTCTGGCGGCAATTTATGGCCCGGGACAAAAACCTTCCTGGCAATCAATTCCTTGAACCGGGCAATGAGCTCGTCGGAAATCCCAAGTCGGCTGATGCGCGGGCCTATATCGAGTGCAAGAGGCATCGGTTCCCCTCTGAGAGCAATTTTAAGCAACTTAGCGCAGCGCTTACAACTTGTCAATTGGTAAGAAACGAAAAACAGTTGACAACTTGTCCGGTACCGTATATATCCCGCAGCAAGGTTCCCGGGGGTCAACATGCGAATCACGCGATTGCTCAGTTTACTGGTTCTCCTCTCTGTGACTGCTGGAGCGGTCATGAGTCAGAGTGCCAGCAGCTCTCTGAATGGGACCATTACCGATCCCAAGGGGGCGGTAGTTCCCAATGCAGAGTTAGCGTTGTCGAACCCAGACACGGGGTTGAATCGAAATACCAAAACGAACGATCAGGGCGCTTATCAGTTTTTGCAAGTTCCCCCAGCCACCTACGTCCTGGAGGTAAATTCCCCAGGATTCGCGACAGAGAAAGTAAATCACGTGATCCTGATGGTGAGTTCCCCGACGACATTGGACATCTCCATGCGCCTGGCTGGCACCCAAACCGTGGTTGAAGTTACCGGAGCGGCACCACTAATCAACACTCAGGACGCCACCTTGGGGCACGCCTTCAACAGCGATCAAATTTCTTACCTTCCGTTCGAGGGACGGGAAGCCGCGAGCATTTTGAGTTTGCAGCCAGGGGTGGCTTACACCGGGAACAGCGGAAGTATCAGCAGCGCGTCGGATAGCCGCAGCGGAGCGGTGAATGGGGCGCGGAGCGATCAGACCAACGTCACGTTGGATGGCGTCGATGACAACGACCAGACCAAGGGCACGGCTTTCACCGGAGCATTGCGACCGACGCTGGATTCGCTGCAGGAATTGCGCGTCACCACCAGCAACGCTACCGCGGAAGCCGGAAGGTCCTCGGGCGGACAAGTGTCTCTGGTCACCAAAAGCGGCACGAATAACCTTCATGGCACCGCCTATTGGTATTATCGCCCGCCCTTCGGTGCGGCCAACGATTGGTTCAATAAAGCCGCGGAATTGTCGCAAGGGTTGCCCAACGAAGCGCCGTTCCTGTTGCGAAACACTTTTGGAGCCACGTTCGGTGGCCCAATCAAGAAGGATCGTCTGTTCTACTTCCTGGCGTACGAGGGCCAGCGAACACGGGAAAATCTGCAGGTAACGCGAGTGGTGCCGAGCGCGGGACTCCGGAACGGCTACCTCACTTATCCCTGCGCACAGGATCCGACGTGTCCGGCCGGAGGCACGTTCACACTGACACCTGCCGATTTGGCCAAGATGGATCCCAACTGCACGTCGCTGGGAACCTGTCCGCTCGGACCGGGAGCCAATCCCGCGGTGATGCAGATTCTTCAGAAATATCCTCTGCCAAATACCGATGCGGTGGGCGACACTTTTGATTTTCGGGGATACACATTTTCGTCTCCTTTGCCCTCCAAACAAGACACCTACGTCGCCAAGATCGATTACAACCTCACCGCGAATGGCAGCCACCAGCTGTTCGTTCGCGGGGGCTTAATGAATGACCATGGCGCAGGGCACGCCGATTCCACATCGATAACAGGGACGGGAGGATCGCAATTCCCTGGGCAGCCCGCCAGCATCACGGACTTGAACAACTCCAAAGGCATCATCGCCGGCTATACGGCCGTTTTGCGCCCAAACCTGCTGAACAATTTTAGATATGGTTATGTCCGCCAAGGTTTCATCGAGAGCGGGAGTCAGTCCCAGCACTACGTTAATTTTCGCGGTTTGGATAATCTAACCGCGGAAACCCCGACCACCCACACACGGGTTCCGGTGCAAAATTTTGTCGATGATCTTACCTGGACCAAGGGCAAGCACACCTTGCAGTTCGGCGCCAACTTGCGGATCATAAATAACATTCGGGATTCCAACGCCACATCGTTCTTTACCGCCCAGACGGATTCGTTTTGGCTGGCCGGCTCCTGCATCTCGTCTTGCGCAACTCCAACTAGCCTGAATCCCGCAAGCTTCGGGTTCCCCGCCGTAGATGGAAGCTTCAGCCCCAGTTACGACTATGCCGCGACAGCCCTGGCGGGCTTAGTCACGGCGGTGGGCTCCAACTACAACCTAAAAAAGGATCTTTCGCCCCTGCCGGAAGGGGCCGCGGTCTCCCGCCATTTTCGCAATCATGAAACGGAATTCTACGCCCAAGACAGTTACCATCTGAAATCCAATTTGATCGTCACCTATGGGCTACGCTACACCTTGCTGCAACCTCCGTACGAAACGACCGGAACCCAGGTGGCCACGGATCAAAGCCTCGGCGATTGGTTCCAAAAGCGCGGCGAGGCGATGCAGATGGGACAGGCCTACGAGCCCTTGCTGAGCTTCAGCCTGTCTGGGCAGGCGAACGGCAAGAAGCCGTACTGGAATTGGGATTATAAAAACTTCGGACCACGGATAGCTATCGCATATTCCCCCAAGGCCGACGGAGGACTTTTCAAGGCGCTGTTTGGTGGCTCGGGCAAAAGCTCCATTCGCGCCGGGTACGGAATGTATTACGACCATTTCGGAGAGGGAGTCATAAATAGTTTCGATCAACTGGGTTCATTCGGGCTCACTACGGCGCTGAGCAATCCAGCGGGAATTCAGACGGTTGATGGATCGGCTCGGTTCTCCAGCATAAATGGCATTCCTTCCGCCAGCGCGAGTACCAGTGGTGACTGTCCGGTGGCGCCTTGTCCCTTGGTCGTGCCGGCTCCGAGCGGCTCATTTCCTGTAACTCCCCCAGCCGGTATCGCGAGCGGCTACGCCATTACCTGGGGTCTCGATGATCGGCTCAAAACTCCGTACTCTCACTTGGTTGATTTGGCGGTCACTCGCGAACTGCCCAAAGGCTTTGTATTGGAAGCCGCATATGTCGGGCGCTTCGCACACCGGCTGCTGCAGGAAGTGGATCTAGCCATGCCGACGGATCTTCGGGACCCTGCGTCCAAGATGGATTACTTCACGGCAGCGACTTTACTGGCCAAACAGTACAGGGCGGGCGTGCCTATTCAGAATGTTCAGCCTATTCCGTACTGGGAGAACATTTATCATTCCGCAGGTGGGGCGACCTCCACGCAAGTCGGGGCGGAGTGTGGTTCGCCGGGCACCTCTTGTAGCGGCCTCACCAACGGTCCACTACCTGCCACCCTGACTGCCACACAAGCCATGTACGATCTCTTTGCTTTCAACGCCGGGAATGAGACTACCGCGCTGGAGTATGCGGACGTCCCGGGCTTGATCAGTGCCACGGGATGTTATCCAGCATGCGCGACGGTAAACGGCCATCAGACTCCGTTTACGTTTTATTCCCCGCAGTACTCTTCCCTATACGGCTGGATGAGCATAGGGAACAGCGCGTATAACGCGGGGCAATTCAGTCTTCGCCGCCGGATGTCGGACGGCTTGCAGTTCGACCTTAATTACACCTATTCGAAGTCCATCGACATCGGCTCGAATGCAGAGCGAATCAACCATTTACAGGGCTCCGGTTTTGCCAGCCAAGTGCTGAATTCCTGGTCTCCGAAACAGTTGCGAGCATCATCAGACTTTGACACTACCCATCAGATCAACACGAACTGGGTCTATCAACTGCCGTTCGGCCGTGGCAAGCGTTTTGGCACGGGCATGAGCCGCTGGTTGGATGAAATAGCGGGCGGCTGGGCGGTATCGGGACTTGGGCGCTGGACGTCCGGTTACCCATTTTCGATTAGCAGCGGGTTCGGTTGGGCCACCAACTTCGATGAGCAATCCTTGGCGGTTCTGGTTGGAAAAAGACCCCGCACCGGCACCTTCTACATCAACGGCCAGCCGAATGTTTTCAGCGATCCCACCTCAGCAATTCAGCAATTCCGCGCGGCTTTGCCAGGCGAATCAGGACAGCGCAACAATTTCCGGGGGCCGGGCACCTTCACCATCGATACTGCGCTAAGCAAGAACTGGAGCATCACCGAAAGGCAATCCCTCAGACTCAGCATTGAGGCCTTCAACCTGACCAACAGCGTGCGTTTTGACGTCGGAACCATGCAGTTGAACCTGGCCGGCAACAGCATCACCAACAGCGCCTCGTTCGGAAACTTCAGCTCCACCTTATCGAATCCGCGAGTTCTCGAATTCGCTATACGCTACATCTTCTAAAGTAAAGCGCGCGAGCCTCGCCGGGCGCACACTTTTGTAAGCCTTCAAAATTTGTAAAGCTTGGGAAGCACGCTATGGAAAAGGCCCGGTATCCCGATGAATTTCATGGCTAGGAGTCGAGCCCTTACAGCGAGACTGTTCAGCGGATTTTGTTTGTTGAGCTTGGCCGCTGGAGTTTCTACAGTTGCCAGGCAAACAGCGAGCCCAATCGTCGACGGCGCAGCCGCGCCAGAGGAAAACTTTTCCCAGGCGCTGATGGAGCAGCTTGAGGCGATCAAGGTCGCGGCTTTGACCGATGAATATGCGTACCGGCAATTGGCGCATCTGACAGAAAATATCGGCGCCCGGCCCAGTGGGTCCCCAGGGGCCAAGGCCGCGGTGGAATACGTGGCCGAGCAGATGCGCAAACTCGGTCTTGACGTGCATCTGGAAGAAACCAAGGTGCGGCATTGGGTGCGCGGAGTGGAGAGCGCCGAACTTCTCGAGGTATCCGGTGCCGCAGCCGGAACCACCCAGAAAATCGTGCTTACCGCTCTCGGCGGTAGCACTTCTACAGGCCCCGCGGGATTGCAGGCTGACGTCCTGGTGCTCGACAGCTTCGAACAGTTGAAGAAATTAGGGCGCGAGAATGTGGCCGGCAAGATTGTGTTGTTCAATGAAAAATTTGACCAACGAAAAGCTGAGGCCGGGCAAGCGTTCATTGCCTATCGCGAAATCGTAGTCTACCGTGAGACGGGTCCGGTGGCCGCCGCCAGCCTAGGAGCCGTGGCCACACTGGTGCGCTCCCTCGGCTCCGGTAACTACCGCTTGCCACACACAGGTGACAGCGACTTCGCCGGCATCCCGGCTGCGGCGGTAACCGCCGAAGACGCCGATCTCATTGCCCATCTCTCGGCGGAGCGACCGGTCCGCATGCACCTCACTCTTACTCCGCAGAAGTTGCCCGACGAAATCAGCTACAACGTAATCGGGGACTTAAAGGGCAGCGAGCATCCCGAGGAGTTGGTGATCGTTTCCGGTCACCTGGACTCTTGGGATCTGGGCACCGGCGCGATGGATGACGGAGCCGGAGTGGTCGGGGCCATGGAAACCGCGGAGGTTTTGCAAAAGTTGCATCTGCGGCCGAGGCGGACGATCCGTGTAATTGCGTGGATGGATGAAGAGGCTGACGGAGCCGGCAGCAGTCAGTACCAGAAAGATTACCAAGGAGAGTTCGCACGACACATTGCGGCGATCGAGGGTGACGCCGGAGCCGCCCATCCTCTCGGCTTCGTTACCAAAATGAGTAAAAGCGCCGGAGATGCTTTAAAGCCCGTAAAGACCGTTCTTAATAGCATCGGGGCGACAGTTTTTCAAGACACTGCGACTCCCATCGGCGTTACCGATCTCACGCCGCTCTCCAGTGCAGGTGTTCCGGTGCTGGGCATCCTCCAGGACGGACGCCACTACTTCGATTATCACCATACTGCCGCTGATACGCTCGATAAAGTGGTGCCGGCGGAATTGCGCGAGGATGCGGCGGTGATGGCGGTTATGGCCTACGCCCTGGCGAACATGAAGAATCGCCTGCCCCGCTGAGACCGGCTCTTCGCGAGATTCCAGGTTTTTCAGGAGAATGGAATGGGTTTCTTTGCAAGGAAGCCGCTGGCCGCGATCCTTGCGGAAGCAAATACCACCGGGCAGCATACTCTCAAGCGCGTTCTGGGCCCAGCATCCTTAATCTCCATTGGCATCGGTTCCATCATAGGCACAGGAATTTTCGTGCTGACGGGAACGGCTGCGGCCCACAACGCGGGACCTGCCATCCTGCTCTCCTTTCTGCTGGCCGCGGTGGCCTGTGTCTTCTCCGGATTGTGCTATGCGGAATTCGCTTCCATGATTCCGGTAGCGGGATCTGCGTACACCTACGGTTACGCCACTCTCGGAGAATTTGTTGCTTGGATGATTGGTTGGGATCTGGTTCTTGAGTACGCCCTGGGAGCGGCGACCGTCGCGAGCGGCTGGAGTGGCTACGTCCTCAGCCTTCTGCAGGATTTTGGAATCCTTCTTCCGCCGAAATTTGCGGGCTCCCCTGGAACGGTGTTCGTGCTGTATCACCAGCACTGGGAACGATTGACCGCCCAACTGCAAAAGGCCTTGATTATCGACCGCGTGGATGCCGCGGCCTTACCTCATCAATATTCATCCTTCAATCTGCTCGGCTTTCTGGCCATTTTATCTGTCACCGCAATTCTGGTGGTTGGTATCAAGGAGTCGGTAAGGCTGACTTCTTTCGTGGTGATTATCAAGATCTGCGTACTCCTGGTATTCATAGGCGTGGGCGCCCACTACCTGTTTGGTCACCGCGCGGAGGCGTTGGCGAACTGGACCCCGTTTCTTCCGTCGAATGCCGGCTTCGGTAATTTCGGATGGTCGGGCATAGCCCGCGGTGCGGGGGTGATCTTCTTCGCGTATATCGGATTTGATCAGGTGTCGACCGCGGCTCAGGAATCCAAGAACCCGGTGCGGGATATGCCCATCGGGATATTGGGATCGCTGGCAATTTGCACGGTGATTTACATCCTGATCGCGGTGATTCTGACGGGACTGGTCAAATATACGGCGCTAGATGGCCCTGCACCGATCGCCATGGCCATGGATGCTACCGGCGTCCGGTGGGGCGGCACGCTCGTGAAACTGGGAGCGATCTGCGGACTAAGTTCCGCAATGGTGGTTACCCTGCTTGGTCAGTCGCGGATCTTTTTTTCCATGTCTCGCGACGGTCTGCTGCCCAAGTGGGCCAGCGCGATTCACCCCCGCTTCCGCACGCCATACATTTCGACAATTCTCGTGGGAGGGGTGGTGGCCGCGGTGGCCGCGCTGACTCCCGTCAATGTCATCGGTGAACTGGTTTCTCTGGGAACCCTGCTGGCCTTCGTCGTGGTTTGCGCTGGGGTGTGGATTCTCCGCAGGAGGGGAACGGATTTGCCGCGCGCTTTCGTGGCCCCTTGGGTTCCATTCACACCTTTCATGGGCATAGCCGTCTCTTTGTTAATGATGATCAGTCTTGATTGGGAGACGTGGATTCGTTTGATTATTTGGCTGGTGATCGGCCTGGCCATCTACTTGTCCTACGGACGCAAGCACAGCAATGCGCAGAGGCTGGTTGGTGCAAGCACACTACATGGTAGTGGCAGAGTTGCGAACTAACATCTCGTATCGCACACTCCACAATCCAGTCCTGCGTGATAAGCGATGCGCTTCAGCCTGAACTCGCGCCGCTTGTCGCGCAGTTTACCGTTTGGTTCCACGACGGCAGGATAAAGCTTCCAGCATTTGCCTATTTTTACTTTTTTAGGATATTGACAAGATTCTTACTGCCGTAGCCGGTGCCACGTTTGAAAATCGTGATGTCGCTTTCCGCCCGCAAGACAGGCGTTTTTTTCGAAGACACCATGAGACATCACGCGTTGTAAGTACAAATAAATAAAAGTAATGGCGGAGAGGGTGGGATTCGAACCCACGGTAGGATTTCTCCTACACTCGCTTTCGAGGCGAGCTCTTTCAACCGCTCAGACACCTCTCCGCGGCAAGTGAATTCATCCTAGCAGACCCGTTCTCTTTCCGGCAATTTGAACGCGCAATCACCATACGCGAGTGCGCGCCTCCGTTCGAGCTCCGGAGGGTTTGCTGTCTGCATGACGCCCGAAGAAAGGCCTGCGCGCGGAGTCACTTCAGCTGTGGCACCGCGGAAACGAATATTCTGAAAATGATCTTGAGTTCTAAACTTACCGCCGCCGCACCGCAAAAAAAGACTGCAGCAGCTCGCGGCAATCCGCCGCCAGGATTCCCGATGTGACCTGCACCTGATGATTCAGTCCCGCGTGCGACAAAACTTCAAAGCACGAAACCACCGCTCCGCCCCGCGGCTCTTCCGCTCCGTAGACCAATCTCGGCACGCGCGCCTGGATCATTGCTCCCGCGCACATGCTGCAGGGCTCGATGGTCACGTACAGAATCGTATCCGCCAGCCGGTAATTTCCCAGCACTCGCGCCGCTTCTCGTAACACCACGATCTCGGCATGCGCGGTCGGGTCGCAATCGCGAATCGTGCGATTGCCGGCGCGCGCGATCACCCGCCCCTCATGTACCAGCACGGCTCCAATCGGCACCTCGCCACGAACAGCCGCCTCGCGTGCTTCTGTCAGCGCCTCCCGCATGTATTCGATATCGGCGTCCATGTTTTGTCCGAGGATAGCACGCTCACTTCGTTGGCTTGACAATTAGAGGGGCTGGAAACAAACTACGCCAGACCGTGCAACGCTGGAAAATTTTTGCTGGCACGTGCGCCAAACCCATACCTGTTGGGCTCGTGCGGCTGACAAACGCTAAAACCTGCGACGATCATAAAACTTAAAAGTCGAGCTACGTTACTTTACATTCACTAAACACTAACTATGGAAATCCGAAGAGATCCCATTACTCAAAGCTGGGTGGTCTTGGGCCAGAAGGGCATGGCCGACGATGCCAATCAAGTTTGCCCCTTCGACAAGCCGGATGTCGGTCCCAAGCCCATTCTCGTTTATCCGCCCGATGGCGCGCCGCAGGTTCGCGTCTTGCCGCATCCCGATCCCTTATATCGCATCGAAGGGCAACCCGGTCGCCTCGCCGAAGGCATGTACGACAAGATGGGCCCCACCGGAGCTCACGAAGTGGTCGTCGAAACCCCACAGCACGATAAGCGCCTCTCCCAATTCACCGACGAAGAAATCGAACGCGTCCTCACGGTTTGGGGTTCGCGCATTGCCGACCTGAAAAAAGACGTGCGCCTTAAATACGTCAGCGTCTTCAAGAATCAGGGTTCCGAGGCCGGCGAAGAGTGGTCCCACGCCCATTCGCAAGTTACCGGTACCATCTTTGTTCCTCGCCGCATTAAGTACGAACTCAAAGCCGCTCACGAGTGGTACAGAGAACGCGAACGCTGCATTTTCTGCGATGTGGTGCGCCAGGAGGAGAAGCAGGGAACTCGCATCGTCGACGTTCAGGGCGAATACTATGCGCTTTGTCCCTACGCTGCGCGCGTCCCTTACGAAGTCTGGCTGCTCCATCGTCGCCACAATCATCTCTTTGAACAGCCCCACGCAAATTCCAATCGCCGCCATTTTGCCGCTCTGCTCGGCCGGGTTTTACGCCGCCTGGAAAAAGTGGCCCCGGCTTTTCACCTGGTGGTGCACACCGCTCCCAACACCCGCAGCAAAAAAGGCGAACTGGCCGGCTATTGGAAAACGCTCTCGGAAGATTTTCATTGGCACATCGAAATTTTGCCCATCGTTGAAAAACGCAGCAAGTCCTACAGCATCAAAGAGGTGTACTTCAACGCCCTTTTGCCCGAACAGGCCGCCGAGCGGTTGCGCTTGCTGGATCCCGGTTCATGATTTCTCGGCGTTTCCCGCGAACGCCTGAATATTCCCAGCGCGGTGGCATTGTAAGCAGTTTGATCAGTCTCTTATTCCTGCTGATTTTTATTTTTGTACTCTACGCCGCCCGCCGCCCGCTGCTGCGACTCGCCGGCGAGTCCTGGGTCGTGGAAGACCCCCTCGAGCAATCCGACGCCATCGTGGTCCTCAGCGACGATAATTTTTTCGCCGATCGCGCCACCCGCGCCTCGGAATTATTTAGACAGAAATTGGCCCCTGTCATTGTAGCCAGCGGCCGCCGTCTGCGGCCCAACGCCGGCATCGCCGAACTGATGGAGCACGATCTCATCGAGCGAGGCGTCCCTAAAGACCACATCATCCGTTTTCCGCACGATTCCGACAACACTCGGGAAGAGGCCCAGGCTCTTGCCCCTCTCGCCATTCAACGCCATTGGGCGCGCGTAATCGTGGTCACTTCCAATTACCACACTCGCCGCGCCCGGTACATCTTTCAACACGTTTTCCCCGGTACCATTGCCGTGCGCATCGCTAGCGCCCGTGACGGCAGTTTTGATGTTGAGAACTGGTGGGAAAATCGCAAATCCCTCAAGGATTTCACCCGCGAGCTCGCTGGCATGATCGTTGCCGCCTGGGAGCTCCGCAGCTCTCCTGCGCATAAAATGTCATTCCTGCTGCGTTCAACGCATCCGAAAAGCTACATCTCCCTGTATCTTCCGGGGAAACAGGAACATTTCCTGTCGTGCATTCTTGTTTACACCAGCTAAGTCGTATACTATCTTCACTCTTAGCAGCCGCCGCCCCTGCCCGGTCCTGCGAGCGCGGATCGAACCCTAAATTTGATGGTCGAGGTGTTACATGTGGAAGAAAGAAGATGTCAAACCGCAGAATGTTCCCGAAAAGTCTACCGCTCACGTGAATCCTCCGAGCCATTCGAACCCTGTGGCCTTTGGCAGTACCCCTGCCAACCCGCCCCATATCGCTCCAGCCGCTATGCCGGTCGTCACTCCTTCTCTCGCCTCAGCTCCCCGTGGAACTGCATCCATAGGGCAGGGCATTAAGATTAAGGGCGAGGTGACGGGCAGCGAAGATCTTTACGTAGATGGCACGGTCGACGGCAAACTCAATCTTGCCAATGGCATTGTGACCATCGGCCCTAACGGCACCGTCAAGGCCGACGTCAATGCCCGCGAGGTCATTATCCGTGGCCGCGTCGAAGGCAAAGTCACCGGCCGCGATAAAATTCAACTCTTGTCCAGCGCTCAAGTCACCGGCGAAGTCCAGACCGACCGCCTGGCCATCGAAGAGGGCGCACTGCTTCGCGGCAAAGTGGAAGCTGGCAAACTGGTTTCCAAGTCTGCGGATGCCCGCGGTGCTGCCGCTGGGAGTGCTCATCCCGAAGCTTTGCCCGCCGCCTCAGGATCAGCCGCCGTTTAACTTATGAGTTTGTTCAACAAACTCGGCATCGGTCAAGGCAGTGACACTCCCCGCAGCCCTCGTAATGAGGCTCGGGCCAACGGTCCAGTGCCCCCTGCTGCCAAGTCGCAAAACGCGCCTTTTTCTCCCGTCACCAGTGCCGGCAGTTCTCGGGCTCCCGAGCAGCATGTCGCCACCCGGGTTTCCAACGGTCTTAAAGAGTTTCTCTGGAATCTCGATGGCCTCGGTCGCGGCACTTTGCTGGACCTCGGCCCTGCCTGGCAGACCACTCTCAACTTCTTCATCGAACGCGGTTTCCGGGTCTCTTCCGAAGATATTCTTCGCGGTTGGAAATCGTTTCTCGATCAGGATGAAGCCACTCTGCGCGCGGATCCCAAGCATCGCGACAACGTGGATCTCTCGCCGGAAGGCCGCGCCACCCGTTTTCTAAAGGAAAATTTGCAGTACGCTCCCGCATCGTTCGACGCCGTGCTGCTGTGGGACGTATTCGATTATCTCGATCCCGTCGCCACCAGGCAGACCGTTGCGTGCCTCACCGAATTACTGCGGCCCGCCGGCATCGTCTTCGCCATGTTTCACAGCAAAAAACCCGAAGGCTTCCAGCGCTACCGCGTCGCCGATTCCAGCACCCTCCAGGTCATTCCGTCTTCCATCGTGACGCCCGCGCAGAAAGTTTTTCAAAACCGCGAAATTCAGGACCTCTTCAGTGGCTATCGCACCATGAAATCCTTCGTCGGCCGTGATCAGTTGCGCGAAACTCTGTTCATCAAGTAGTTCTCACCGCCCCAACGTCGGCTTCTCCCCGTTGTTCGTATTCACTTCTACTGTTTTAGTTCTTCCATTTAGGGCTCTGTATGCGCGAACGCAGTGGAAAAATCCGTGCGAAATCCTGTGAATTTCACCATCTGTTCGCTTGCTGCTTTTTGCTCCGCGGCGTACAACGCTTTGGTGAGCTCATGGAGATTCGGAGGGATCGTTTACCCCACCGGACTTGGAGCGAAACAAAAGCTGATCACACCGCTCTTGCGGTGCGCGTCGCCCGCGACAGCTACGCTTTACAGCGAACTTCTCGAGACGACACAGCCAAAGCAAAAGGGGAGCCATCGGCTCCCCTTTTGCGCTTTCCGCACTTCTCGAATTTTTGTCACTGAACTTTTCGGGACTGACGTGTCTTGCGGTATTTCGCGTGGTTCCCTAAGCCATCAATCTAGCAACCGAAGAAAGCTCTGACCATGCTTATGCCCCGCACACCAGCGGAGCCTAAGCCCCAGCACGACCGCTACTGTGGCTGCTGAGTGGAATGGTGGCGCGCCGCGTGGCGCCGATGCTTCGCCTTCGATGTGTGATGGCGATGATGCCGCGCATGCGAACTCGCGTGATTCGTCTGCGGTTTGCTCGCTGCCACCGCCTCGCTACCAGCAAAAATTGGAGCAAATGCTAACAGCAAGAGTGCTGCGCACAATTTCATACAGTTCCTCACAGGGGGTAAAGTCTGGGTAAACCTATTCAATCATAGGTTGGACGTAAAGTCCCGATTATTACTCAATTTGTTATCGGAAGGTCACATTGCCCGCATTGGCCATCGCCACGCGCCCAGCTACCTGAAGCTGTTATCGACCTATGCTGGAGAAACTTCAGCTAAGATCTTGAATAGTCTTTGCATGAACCTGGCAGAGTTTCTCGGTGAGTCGCGCGTCACCAGCCAAGCCGGACTCGGAGCGAATATTTGCTCCGCGCACTCTACATCGCTCGCCCTTGCGCCAGCCTTACGCTCCCAGCTTTAGAATCTCCAGCCAGCGAATCACGTCCCTCTGGTTCGCGATGATCTGCGCCTGCCACACCAGCGCAATCGACATCAATCCCATGCCTACAATACACAAGCTCAATACCAACCCCATACTCGATTCGGCCGCGGGCACGTCAAAAAAGCGACGAAGGTACATCATGGTTATGGACCTCCTAGTACCAAGTCGGCTAGAGTGCCGCTTTGGTAACTCCACCAGACCTTCATCGCAATCGACGTACCACCAGCGCTCAATACACTCTGACAAGGTTGTGCCAACTAAAAGGTTTAAAATTGCCTGCGGTCCCCTGCGTCCCTAAATGAAACCAACCCTGCACACTTACGTCCCCATTCGGCTTTCTATTTCCGATTTTTGCGTAACGCAAACCGCCCATCCTATTGTCTGTGCTTGCTCTCCGAGGTGATGTTTTCCAGCACCGTGCTCCACAGTTCCGCTTCTTGCAGCGCGAACCGCTTTACCGGCGGGCCTTGCAACCCGCCACCCGCTGCTATGGGCGCCCGGGTTCCCGCTTCGTCCGCCTCCGATGCCCCCGGCTCTTCGCCCTTCACCCCGGCAGGCCTGCGTTCCACCAACTCGATTGCCCGGTCGCAGATCGGAAACAGCTCCCCCCGCTCTTCGGTTGTCGCCACTCCCAAAATCGTCGGGTGATAACGCAGCGCCCGATCATAAAGCTTCGCCAGGCTCTGGATGCATTTCTTCAGGCTCGCGCCGATCGCCAGCGACCATAGCACCCCGTGCTGCCGCAGTTCGTACTTTTTCTCCCGACCCGCCGCCACAAATCTTTGAATATCTGCCTCCGACGCGCCCGCAAAAAAGAACAGCTCGTCGAAGTCCCGCTGCCGCACCAAGTCTGCCTCCCGCTGCGGCAATCCGGTATTTTGCGCCAGCTCTCTCGGCGACAAAGACTGCAAAGCCACCACCGCCACGCCAGTCTCTTCCGACAGTTCTTCCAACGCATTGGTCGCCGCCGGCAATGGCTCCGCCATCGGTATGCACGTGAAGCGTCCCAGCCGCACCGTCTTATCCGGCCGCAAATGAAAATAGCCTTCCGGCAAATACACCCCGCTTCCGCCTTCCGCTATAAACGGGTGCGTGTGCGCCATCTTTCGCCGCGGCGCGTCAAACTCCAACCGCGACCGGTTGGTAATCCACACTGCGGGAATTCCCGCATGGTCCAACGCCGCCGTGAATTCATCCAGCCCGGCGCTGCTCTTCCCGCGCGCTGGAATCAGCGCGTCCACCGCGATATACAAAACAAATGGTGTCTGTCGCAAGCACTCTCCTCGCAGCGCTAATCATTCTAGGCGACTGCCCCCGCCGACACCAATCCGCCAGCTCGGGTCTACAACTTGCAGTCGAAATCTAGCCCCTCCGTAATTCGCCGCAGTCGCTTTCGGACAACGACTCTCCCGCGCCCGGTTCTTTCCGCCAACGAAGGCATGTAATGGCTCCCCGAACTTGGGCTCACGCAGTTTCTAGGGCGTGATACACGAACGTCAACGGATTTTACAGTGCGGGCCGCATTTACTGTTTTCCGCAACGCCGTGAAGATTGAGTCGCGGCAAGATTATTTGCCGACACAATTCGCAGTTCGAAAGATCGAATCCATCGGAGGACAAGGAATGTCAGAGTTGAAACAGCTTCTCGTTGAAGAGTTGCAAGACTTGCTGAATGCAGAAAATCAAATTGTGGGCGCGCTGCCGAAGATGGCGGAGGCCGCCAACGATAGCAACCTTAAAACGGCTTTCGAAAAGCACCTGATTCAAACCCAGGGACAGGTGCAGCGGCTGAACACGGCTCTCGAGTTGCTGGGTGAAGACACGGATTCTAAGCCGTGCAAAGCCATGAAGGGTTTGCTCGAAGAAGGTCAGGAAACCATGGAGGACGGCCAAGACCGGGACGAGTTGTCGGCGGACCTGGCTCTGATCGCTGCGGCGCAAAAAGTGGAACACTACGAAATCTCCGGTTATGGAACTGCCCGATGTCTGGCGCGGCAAATCGGTGAACGGGAGGTCGCCAACCTGCTATCCCAAACGCTGGGCGAAGAAGAGGCCGCCGATTTTCTGCTTACCGAAATCACCAAGCCCATTTTGCAGAAAGCCACCTCCGTGGAATTTGGAAATGGAACCAGGATGCCTTGGGGAGAACCCGGTGAAACCAGTTTACCGGCCAAGTCGCAAAAGGCGCCGACGATAGGCCAAGACCAACAAAGTACACAAAGTAAGGTAAGAACCGCGGCAGTTGGCGGAACTTCGGCGCTCAAAGCCAGGAAGAAAGCCTAAGGGGGAAAGCGATGTACCACCATATTAAAGAATTGATGTACACCGTGGAGGTTGGCACGCCTGATCCGGCATTCGGAAATATGTTGCTGGAACAATTCGGCGGAGCCAACGGGGAACTGGCAGCGGCGATGCAATATTCCATCCAGGGGATTAATTGCGATGACCCAGAGCGCAAGGATTTGCTCATGGATATCGGCACCGAAGAGCTCAGCCACTTGGAGGTTGTCGGCTCCCTGGCCCGCTTGCACTTGCGTCCGCTGAAGCACAATCGGCGCGCCGCTGAAATCGATCCACTCATTGCCATTGCCGGAGGCGGCGGGGTGGCCTTGCACAATTCCATGGGCGACGCGTGGACAGCCGATTATTTAAAAATCACTGGGGAACTTGATGTCGATCTTCGAAGCAATATTGCCGCGGAAGCACGCGCCAAAATTGTTTATGAACGTTTGATTCAGTTCACCGACGACTCGGGCACCATTCGTGCCCTGCAATTTCTGATGACTCGCGAGATTACTCATATGAAGGCGTTTACCGCAGCGCTCGAGAGCATGGGCAAAGACCGTTTCTCCATCGGAAGCCTGCCTCCAAGTCCAGAACTGGTGAATCAGTATTTCGATGATTCCACCGGCACTGGCGATAGAGGCGAACCTAACGCGCGTGGTCCGTGGAATACCGGAGGCGATTGGCAGATTGTCGACGCGCCGGCTTTCAAGGAACTGCAGTCCGAGACCAAAGGGACTCGCGTGCCAACAAAGCGCGAATCGGCATTCAGTGCCAAAGCAGGCTCGCAAAATCACGACTGAGCACGCCCCGGTTGCGGCATTTACGTATCAGGTCGATTGCGAGGCGGGAGTTTTTATTCCCGCCTCTTTTTATTGGGATTTAATAGCTACGACGGCTGCGATCCGGTTTCCGTGGCTAACATCTGCGGGTCGGCCTTGAGCACCTTTTGGCATGGCATGGCTTCACGCGCATTCCTATTAAGCGGGCGCAATCGCTTTCGGAGCGCGACTCTCCAGCACCCGCTCCTTCCACTTCAAAATCTGCGACTCGAACAAATACCACGACAAGCTGGCGACTCCCAGCGCCACCGCAAACCCCAAAACCATCATGAACACGTTCACCGCGTTGCTGCCGGGAAAATATTTTTTACCCAACCCATTCAGCGCGTAATACACCGGCTGGTGAACCAGATACAAGCAGTAACTTACTCTCCCTATATATTGCAGCCAGCCGCCACGAAAAACACGTCCCGCCGCGGCGCCTGCCCGAAAGCACCAGATCGCCAGCAGCACCACCCCGGCACACGCCAGAGGCACCAAAGAATCTCCCAGCCATGTCGGAGCCACCAGCCATCCTCCCATTCCCACCGCGATCGCGCCCAACGCCAGCCGCTCGGCGACCTGTTCAGAAAAAAAGTCCGACAAATACCACAAGCTGATTAACGCACCCAGCGAAAGTCCGTCCAGTCGAAACAACGTTATTCGGTATATCGCTTCATGCCCAACCCCGTGCATTTCCGCCCACAGCCGCAGTCCCGGCGTGATCAAAATGATTAAACCCAAAATGTATGCCAGCCCCTTGCGGCTGCACAGCCGCACCAGCCCCGGCCACACAATATAAAATTGTTCCTCGATCGCCAGGCTCCAGGTCATGGCCAGCAGCGTGGGACTGTACGGCAGCGCATACCACAGATTTTGCAGCAGCAGGATATACACCAGCTTGTTGCGGCTTTCGATGTTGGCGGCCTCCCCTACCGCCACCTGCGCATAGTGCGCCAGGAACGGCACTATCGCGAAGGTGATGAACAGCAGCAGGTAATAAAGTGGCCAGATGCGCAGCGCTCGTTTCGCATAAAAGTTGCGAAAGTAACCCGGCCGGCCCTTGGCGTTCAGCAGAATTCCGGTAATCAAAAATCCCGAAAGCACAAAAAACAGATCCACTCCGGCCTGCCCCAGTATCGCAATCGAGTCGATCGTCCGGTCCGTCGACGCCGGGTTGTACAAAATGGCGTGAAACAGCACCACCAAAAGCACCGCCATCCCGCGCACCCCGTCCAACTCCGCTATTCGCCCTGCAATTTTCATTTTATTTAGAGTCTTACCAGGTTGACCTGTGGGCGATGCCCGTTCGGCTTTTTAAATAGGGGGGCGCTTTGCATATTCTCTGCATCACCGCTACTTCGAATCCCCGCGAATCTCGGGTGCCATCTACCTATTGGATGATGTGCGTTCGTTTGTGGTGCGAACTCCTTCATCATAAACCGCGCGGCCAATGCGAGCGATTATCTTGTCGCGCGTTCCCTCATTCGCCGTGGCGTCCGTGACAAACACCGCGACAGCCAGACGGCGACCGTCAGGCAGCGTGATTAGCCCGATATCGTTAGTGGCCGCGGCCTTCCCAGCGTGCTCGCCAGAACTTCCTGACTTATGGGCCAAAGCGGTCCCCTCGGGAAGCCCCGCCCGCAAACGGTGCACCGTTGTACGCGACTCCGTCAGCACTTTAAGCAGAAAATCGTTGGCTTCCTTCGAAAGCGGTGAGTTCACAACCAGCCGTAGCAACAGCTGCACCGCCATGGCTGGCTCCATCCAATTCCGATATTGCGCGGTCGGGTCCCGGTGCAGAGCTTTCTCCCCGTCCTGCAACTGGAATCCCTCAATGCCCAATGAACGCACATAATTCTGCACCACCGGCGGCCCGCCGATAATGCGAAGCAGCGTTTCCGTGGCCCCGTTGTCGCTCTCTCCGGCAACCAGCCGGATAAGCTCCCGCAGGGAAATATCCACATTGGCCTCCGGGTACCTATCCGTGATCGGGCTGTAGGAGTCCGCGATGCGGTCTTCCGGCAGAAAGCGCACCGTTCGGTCCAGCGTGGTATTCAGAGCTTCTCCCGGTCGCTGCCCCGGCAGGAGCTGCCCAGTCTCCGCCAGGTGCAGCACCGTCAGCGCCAGCGGAAATTTGAACACCGACTGCATCGGCGAATGATTGTGCGGATGAAGATCGCAATTGAGTTGCGTACCCGGCAATGAACACGCCACCGAGACCGTCCCACCCGCCTCCGCAGCGATCCCCGCCACCGTCGCTTGAAGCGCGGTCTGCCCCATCGCTCCAGCGCCACAAAAAATCCATGTCAGCAGGGCAGAGCCAATTCGCGATCGCACAGTAGGACGCCCCCTTCTTTCCGCAGCCAAAATGTTTCGCCACTGAAGCAATACAGCGTACTGGTTCTAATCAAGAACGGCCAGTTCAGGCCCGGTTCGTTAGTGTGAAATGGATCGACGGATTCCTTATCAATCCCGTGAGGGTTAAAAATGGCTGACCTTGCGTTACCGTGAGGAAAGCGCGATGCCGCCAAATAACAGAAAAAAAAGGCGAGCATGATTCGCTCGCCTTTCGCAAACGCCGGCCTAACCGCCGCGCATATTGAGTTTAAGTTACCGCCCGGAGTTAGTGCTGCTGTTCGCCGACTGCCCGTTCGTCTTCGGCATGCTCAAATACCCGCTGATCTGATCTTTTCCTACCTTATTAATCACCACTTCTTCGGCTTGATGCGTCCCCGAAGTGTAGAAAAGGATCGGTTCATTCAGCGCGCGATTCTTCTTCTCGAACCGCTTGTCCTCCACGGTCATCGCCAGCGAGTACTGGTTATGCTTCTGGTTTACGCCCTTCAGTTCCACCGTGACGTTGCCCACCTTTTGCGGTTTGTTCTTGCCGGAAACGGTGAACTCCATATAGTCGCGCTCACCCAGACGGCGCAGTTGATCAATTTCATCGTGGTTGCGCGCAATCAGCGTCCCAATTTCGCTGCGAGCCATCTTCAAATCTTGGCGCGTGGCATCCAGGTCCGTCTTCACGTTGATAACCTTGGTATCCACGCTCTTCACATCGTCGGAAGTCGCCTTGGTCGCCAGCTCGCCCTTCACTGAAGTATCCAGCGCCGTCAGCTTTTGCGTCGTTTCGTCGTTCTGCTTGGTGGACTCATCGCGGGACTTTTTCAGCTGACCTTGCGTGATCTTCAGCTTGTCGGTCACCACTTTCAAATCGCCCTGCAAGTCCGCGTTGGTCTTTTCATCTTGCGCCAGCCGTTCGCGCAAAGCGGAAACATCCTGCTGCACCGACTGCTGCTCCGCCTTCAATTGCCCAGAAACGGCTTGCTGTGTGCTGTCCAGCTTTGACGACGCATTCCAGCCAAATCCCAATCCACCCACCGCAATCAATCCCAACACAATAATCGCCGGCAGCTGCCACGAGCCTCCGGATCTTGTTTCGGCCATTGGTTCTTCATGCCGGTTGTTCATGTCCGATAGTTCAGTCATAGTTGCTCTTCCTCCTCACCCAAATTTGGGGAACGACCTTCAACTGCGTACCTTCGAGCTTATCCGCAGCCCTAATGTGCATCACGGCATCCAAGCCCTGTACTTATTTAAAGGGTTGAGCCGACTACTAGTTATCACACATCGAGCCGCGTAAGGGTAGTACTAGTCCTGGCAATCTTTACTCGCCCAAGCCCTTGGTCACGGAGTTTTTTCCTGATTTACGGCTTTTAACAACCCCGTTGCACCCGCAGCCGAGTCCGGCATGATCCCCATCCCCACAAGGTCGTCGGCGAGCTGCTTACCGGATCTGAAAACAATTCCGCTCATCCCCAGTTGTTGCGCCGCGGCCACATAAGCTGGGATGTCATCAATATAAAGAGCGTTGTCCGCGCTCACTTTGCAGGCTTGCAGGGCCGCGCGAAAAATTAGCGGCGAAGGTTTGCTCGCTCCCACTGCGCAGGAATAAATTCGCTTCGAAAAGTACCGGTAAAATCCAAATTTCTTTTCCAGTTCGGCCACATGAATCGGATCGGTGTTGGACAGCAGCGCCAGGCAATAATGCTTCGACAAATATTCCAGCAGTGCATCCTCAATTTGCGGTTGCGGATCCAGCACCCGGTTCCACACCTCGCTGAACTGTTCAAACGTCAGGTTCACGCCCAGCCGCCGGCAGATGTGCAGCTGAAAATCCCGCGCCGACATGCGCCCTTCTTGCCAGTCGCGCCAGCGCGGGTCGTGCTCGATCGCCGCCCACGTTTCTTCCGGAGAAAGCGCAATTTTCTCCGCCAGTCCGCTCATGGCGCCGCCAATGTCCAGGCGCACCAAGACCCGCCCGATATCGAAAATGATGGCGCGAATTTTCTGCGATTTGGGCGGCACAACTTTCGCGGCGGATGGCTTGATTTCGTGGTTCACAACGTCGGCACTAAGCCTTTTCTCTCGCGCCATTTTTCACCGCCGGATTGGCTTTCAGCTGCGCCCGCTCCCGCAGGATACTGATCACCGCGGGCAGCAACGACAGCACAATCACCACTGCAATCACGTAGTGAATCTTCTGCCCCACGTTCGGGATCGAGCGGCCCAGCAGGTATCCCCCGCCAATCATGCTGCCCACCCACAAAATGCCCCCAAAAATGTCGTACGTGAGATACCGGGAGTACGGCATCCCCGCCGCTCCAGCCACCGGAGGGCAAAACGTCCGCACAATCGGAATGAAGCGCGCCAGAATTACCGTCTTCCCGCCATACTTTTCATAGAACGCCTGCGCTCGTTGCAGGTGGCTGCGGCGAAACAAAAAAGATTCTTCGCGTTTGTACAGCGATGCGCCCATGCCCCGCCCGATCCAGTAGCCCAACTGGTCGCCCACAATGGCGCACAGCATCACCGGCAGCAACAGCCATCGCAGCGGAATGGTTCCCGCAGCCGCAAAAACTCCGGCGGTCACCAGCAGGGAATCACCAGGAAGGAAAAAACCTACGAACAGCCCCGTCTCAACAAAAACAACAATGCACACCAACAGCGGTCCGCCAGCGCTGACTAATCCTTGAACATCGTAGATCGAATGGAGGAGATGCCGGATCGATTCAAACACCTGTAGTTATTCCTCGCCGTGGAGTTTTCTACCGGCGCCAGTTCCATCGCGCGCGAACGAATGCTCGTGAAAGCACCCATCCCAATACGGTAGCAGAAGACCGCCGGGTTCTCCCCGGATTCGTGCCAGATTAAAACGCAAGCACCAATGGCTGCCATCAAAGCGCCGTAACGCATCATGAGCCCATCGCCTCCGTAATGAAATGCAATCCGCTATCTCGATATTCCGCCGGCTGCGCGAATTCTTCCTCGCGCTGTTCGTCGCCACGGGCATCGTGCTGTTCGCGACTTTCATAACGATGGTCGCCGCCCGTCTCCACCCCAACTGCGTCGCTGGCCAGCAATTTCTCAATCCGCGGCAGCGCCCGCAGCGCCGCAATTTTTCCCGCTTCGATGGCTTCATCGGCGCGATCGAAATCGTCCCACGCCAGTGTATGCACATCCGGCCGAATCACCAGATCCGCGTGCCGCTCCCACAATTCCAGTTGATGTTTTTGCGCCGCGCACACCGCGCGGGTCACCACTTGAAACACGTTGGAAGGTTTTCCGCTGTAGCCGTCCTGAATTCCCACCGACACTCCAATCACGTGCCGCGCTCCCAGCTCGCGCGCCGCCCGCGTGGGTACCGGCGCCGTCAGCCCGCCATCCACCAACCAGCGCGTGCCAATTTCCACCGGCTCAAAAATTCCCGGGAACGCACAGCTGGCGCGAATCGGATCCACCAGGCTGCCTTCCGTGAACACCACCGGCTCGCCACAATTAAGGTTAGTCGCCACCACGGCCATGGGGATCTTCAAATCCTCAAAGCGCCGCGACTCAAACACATGCTCAATCAGGTCCGCCAGCCGGTGATTGCTCGCCAGCCCCAGGCGCGAAACATGCCAGCGCGCGATATCCCGGAAACGTAGTGTGCGGCAGGTGGCGATGATTTTGGCCAGCGGCGCTCCGCTGGCGTACGCCGCGCCCAGGATGCTGCCCACGCTGGTGCCGGCTATATGCGAAATAGCGATGTGATGCTCTTCAAAAACTTGCAGCACGCCGAGATGCGCGAAGCCGCGCGCGAATCCGCCGCCCAGCGCCAACGCCACGCCCGGCCGCGTCGACTGCGCGGAACGCGCGCCCTGCGGTCGCAGCCCTGCCAGTTCGGCGACTGCGGCACACTGCCGTTCCATCAACTGATCTCGCAGCGCGGCGCGATTCGCCAGCCCGCTGCGGCTGCCGCCATCCACGCCGGACGCCAACTCCGCGTGATCGGTGCGCTCCAACAAGGCGGCATCTTCGGCGTTGTCATGCGACACGTCGTGCGACGCCGGGCGCGAACCCGCCGTCCGCTTTGCGGGTGCCTCCCCGCGAGAGATTGGTGGTCGCGCCATGGATATAAGGTGCCAGCGGCATGCTCCAGGACCAATGGCCTGAGGGTTCCTCAAAACCAGTACGGAGGTACCCCGTCGCCAAACACATCGCATTGCAGCCTGGCTGGCTCGAGAGCACGACCGAAGAAGGGAAGTGAAGCCGGACGGAAATTGGTATCAAGAGGATGAAGTGCAGAGGAGAAAAACGAATCGAAATAAAGAAGCGGCCGACGAAATGAACATGAGAGTTCTATTTTTTTCTCTGGCAGTACTTTCTTACTACCCGAATGCGCTGGCTGTACCATTGGGGATTTTTCTGGCGTTTGAGATTCTCTCTTACGTCAGGCAGCACTTGGGAATATTGGGCGGCACTGAGGGAGAGCATGAAAAGCGCATTCAAGCCTTGGGAAGGTCAAGCGGTGGTTCTGCAAGTGGCGTTGGGAGATTGCAAAGTGCCGCTGCGCGGAACGTTGTTGAAGGACGGCATCGAAACCGTACGTATGCGCATCGGTGAAGGCTGGGATGTGGACATCTATAAGGAAATGATTTTGGCGGTGGAAGAAGACGCCATGGTTCTACTACCGGCGTAAGGGGAAAACATGACCAGTCAAGAAATGTTTCAGGAAGAATTGCAACAACAGGCCATCAAGTTCGTCACCACCCGGCGCGCGGCACTGCTGCTGGGAATTTCGGTGGATGAGCTGCGCCAGCTTTCCCGGGACTCCGGCCTGGGCCACACCGAAGTGGCCGGCCAGCAGGAAGACACCTACTTCACCTACGCCGAGTTGCGCCAAATCTGCCTGCTGTCGGTGCAAACCATCCACTAACCCAGCGAGCCCATCGATCAGCCGCCGGCCAGCCCGGTCGACCGGCTAATCGAATAGTCGGGCAGCCCACTCACCCGGCAGATGAATAAGGTGAGCGGGCTGGCCGAGCGGGCCTAAGAAAAGCGAAGTGAGCAGCCAGAAATAAGCCCGGCGAACGGGGCAAACTAAAAGTTAAATGAGCGGCCAGCAATAAGCCCGCGAATGGCAGCGTAAGCGGGCCAAGGATAAGCCAAGTGAGCGGCCAGGAATAAGCCCGGCGAATAGGTCGTGTGACCAAGGCAGACGAAAGGTGCCGGTTGGACGCCGGGCAACAAAAGCAGTTCAAAAGTTTAAACGAGCTTCTCTACAAGCTTCCTCTAGCAGTCGCCCCCCGGGCCCCGGATCGCTCCCCCCAGTGATCCGGGGCCCTTCCTCCTTTTAGGGCCTTTCAGATTTAAGTAGCGTTCCAATTCAGCGCCCGGAAAAACGCAAAGAAGCGCGCAGAAAGAAGCGCGCAGAAAGAAGCGCACAGAAGAAAAGCAGCTGACGGGGAAAAGGCGCGGCAAAAACTTTGCCAGGACTCGCCGTACGTGTGCTGCGTCGCAACGCTGTGGTAATATTTAAAAACTGTGCGCCCGTAGCTCAGCTGGATCAGAGCGTCTGGCTACGAACCAGAAGGTCGGGAGTTCGAATCTCTCCGGGCGCACCACTTTCCGAAGGTCCAGCCCGTACATGCAGGTAACCGAACGTTCCGGCTAAAGGTAACGCTTTTGAGCCGAAGGGATTTTCGAGTGGTTCCAGCGCCCGAGTATCCAGACCGCAGTATCCCAAATCATAATCCACAAAACTGACCAGCCAGATGTCGTTGTGAATTTCTTTTACGCCCACCGCCTGACTTATGGCTCCGATATCGTCGTCGGCTCCCACTCGCAGAGGCCACCTTACGGGTGCCAGGGAAGAAGGTTGCGCTTATTCGCCGTTAAAATTCGTAGCGCAGGGCGAATTGCATGATGCGCGGGTTGGTGAGGAGGCCGGCGTAGTTGCCGAAGCTGCCGCCACTGCCTTTTCCCAGGGCTCCGGAGATCAGACCGGACTGAACGTCGAAGCGCACGCTGTTGGTTACATTAAATACTTCCCAGCGGAATTGCAGGCTGTGCTTTTCGCTCCAGGGCATAGTCCAGCGCTTGGCCAGGCCCAGATCGATACCGAAGAAGCCGTCGCCACGAATAATGTCGCGCTGGCCGGCTTGTCCCGCGTAGGCATAGTCGAAGGAGTTGATGGCTGCGGGACCGGTGGAGAAAAGGTTAGGGACGTTATTTGGATTGTTGAAATAGACGCCGGTTTTGACTGGGGCGATGCGGTTGGCGTTGCCTTCCAATTCAAAATTTGTTGGGTAATTACTGGTGCCATTGTCGACGCTGATGGGGAAGCCGGAAGTCCAGCGGAAGAGCCCGGAGAGCTGCCAGCCGCCGATGACGGCGTCGGCGAAGCGGTTGGTATCCCTGCCAACGAAGCGGCCGCGACCAAAGGGCATTTCAAAAATCCAGTTGGAGTTGAACTGATGCGTGACGTCGAAAGCGGAAACGCCGCGCTGGGCGTTGGGATTCCAGGCATTGATGATGTTGCTGTTGGGTTCGAGCAAGCTCGCGTTGCTGCCCGCGTCGACCCGTTCGGCGTTGGAGGAGATATCAATGGATCGCGAGAAAGTGTAGTTGAAGTCCAGTTGAATACCGTGAGTCATGCGATGGTGCAGGCTGGCCTGCAGGGCGTGATAAGTGGAGGGTGCAATGGAGCGCCAGGCGTAGAGCGAGCTGAACTGCGAGGAATAATAGGAATACTGCCCGCCGGCCATGTAGTAATTCTGGTTAGGAATGTTGGCATCCGGCATGCCGTTGAAGTCGATTTTGTAGAGACCGAGAGAATCGTTGAAGTGCGTGCTGCAGAAGGTGTCGAAAGCAAACACCACAGGATTGATGGTGGAGGTGACCACGGCATTGCCGGACGGATCGGTGCCCGTACACCCACTGATTTGGTAAGCGCCGCCGGGAACGAGAGGCTGAATCTGGTCCATCCAGAACTGGCGGACATTGGCAGGCAACTGGTTGGGATCAAACCTGGTGGTAGCGTCGTTCTTGTTGGCTTTCAGGTCTGGGCGAAAAAGTTTGGCCAGGGCAATTTCCGCGGTGAAGTAGTCGATGCCGGACTTTTTGTCCACGATGTCCAACGGCATGGCCATATCTTCTTGGGCGAGCAGGCGATGAGAGAGGCGACCGACATAAGCCACGTCTAAGGAAAATCCAGAAGGAAGTTCACGACTGTAAGCCAAGTCGATGGTGTAGGAATACGGCGTCTTGAGTTTATCGTCGATTCCCCAAGTGATGGCGCCAGCGCCGGGGGGGTAAAGTTTTGGGAAACTCGAGCCGGTGTTGGGTGGGAGAATGGGATTGCCGACGTAATCGACTGTCGGGATCACGTTTATATCCGTCAGGCGGGGAGCGAAATTAGATTGTTCGACGTTGGAAGGATTGTTTAACACACTGGAGAGCCCAAACGAGCCGTTGTGGTCAAAGGTGTCCACCAGGCTTTCTCCAACGCGGTCAAAGACAATACCGAAACCCCCGCGGATGCTGGACTTTCCTTTGCCGCCGAAGAGCGAGCCCAAGAGTCCCGAGGAATAACTGGGGGCCCAGGCGAAAGCTACCCGCGGCCCGAAGTTATGGAAATCCCAACCGTAGTAACCAGTCTTACCGTTGGCGGGGCCGGACCAGTCGTAGCTGATGAGTGGCTGGGCGTTGGAAGGAACTCCTTGCAGCATGCCGGCTCCGCGATTGGCGAACCAGGTGTTGAGGCTTAGCGTTGGCGTGACTTCCAGACCGTTGGTCTCCCAGGGCGGAGAGAACAACGAATAGCGCAATCCTAACGTCAGCGTGAGATTTGACTTGGCCTTCCAAACATCCTGCACGTACATCTCGTAAGAGTCTTGCGCAAAGCGGCGCTTCACGGGCGCGCCTTCGGGAAGCGGCTGGCCATCGCGGCCAAAGTTATAGACGGCGTTTCCCAGGGTAATCATGCCTAACAGGGAGGTAATGGAACTGTCGTAGTTGCCTTGGAAGCTGTTGTCCACGGCCGGCAAATTATTGTTAGCGGGATTCAAGGGCGAGTTGGTGGTGGAAAGGCCAGAGTTCAGAAACCAATTCTGGTTAGCGTAGCCGCTGCTGAAAGAGGTATTGGAGTTCGAAGCCGGGTTGCGCAAGAAAGCGAGTTGGAAACCGAATTGAAAGGTGTGCTTTCCGCGAATCCAGGAAAGGTCGTCGGTAAAATTATTCACGGGGCGCTGGAAAGACGAGGAGTAGGTGATGCCTTGCTGAAAGGCGGAGAGATAATTCCAGGGCCGGTTACTGTCCCCAATGTTCCCAAGGCTCTGGCGCACGAAACCGTAGCGGAAGTTGTTGATGAGGCTGGACGAGAGCACGGCAGCATATCCCACGATGAGGCCCTTGTTGTAATTTACGATGTCACGTTCCGGGGCGCCGCCCGGGAGAAAGGGATCCAAGGCGTCATTCTCATTCGCCAGAGCGGCGCTGACCGAGAGGCGATGGCGGGCGTCCGAAGTGAGGTTGTAATCCAGCTTGGCGATATACCAATTTTTCTTATCGTTGGTGGGCGCTCGGAAGCGGTAGCCGGCGGTGTTGAGGAGATCACCGGTGGTTTGATCATTGGCAGCGAAGCGGCCGAAAAGGCTATTCATGTACGCCACCACGGTGGGATTGGGTCCCTTGATGGGCGAGATGCACGTGTTGCAACTATCCATGGCCGTGATTTGCTGAGGGGACAAAGCAAAATACCCCGCGGGGGCGCTGTAGGAAGCGCCGGATAGCCCTACCGCGGTGTTGCCCGGGCAAGCGGCGGAGTTTAAAGAGCCGTCGGGGTTGACCGCGCATAAATATTGAATGACGCCATCGCGCATGGCCGCAGTCGGAACGGTGCGGGCGGCGCTGATGGCTTCCGCATCGCGATAGCCTTCGAAATTGAGAAACAGGAACAAACGGTCCTTCCGGATGGGCCCGCCAAGGGAGCCTCCGAAGATATTGCGATTTAGTTTGGGTGGTTTGTTTTCCGAGCCGCTGTTGAGCTGGGCGGCTTTGATGAAATAGTCATTGGCGCTGGTATAGGAGTTGCGATTGTACTCATAGGCGGAGCCGTGAAAATTGTTGGTGCCACTCTTGGTGACCAAGGCGACTTGTGCACCGGAAGAAACGCCCTCGTCCGCACCGTAGTTGCTGGTGGTGACGCGAAATTCCTGCACGGAATCAAGTGTTACGGGAAGCACCGACGAGAAAGAATGCGAGCCCTTATCGTTCACCGGCACGCCATCTAGGGTCACGTTGCTTTGGTCGCTGTGCGAACCATTCACGGAACCGCTCCGGGTGTCCACACTGGTATCGATGTCTGGGCGATTGCCGGTGTACACCACGCCAGCCTGCAGACTGAGGAGATCGGGGACGTTGCGGCTTTCGAGGGGCAACTGCTTGACCTGGTTCTCGTTGAAGGCGATGCCCAAGGAAGCGTCGGTGGTGTTAATGGTTTGCGTTTGAGCGGAGACTTCGACCTGGGTAGCGGCGGAACCTATCTGAAGAGTGACGCGAATAGACGTGGGGACATTAACGAGCAGCTGTAGATTGGTTAGCTCGTACCTTTTGAAGCCATCTTTTTCTACGTTGAGGGCATACGTGCCGGGGGGCAGGGCAAGGAATTCGAATTCACCGGCGGCGGAGCTGGTGACCAGGCGCTGGAGTCCTTGGGCGGGATTGACGATGGAAATTTTAGCGCCCTCGATGGAAGCACCGCTTTTGTCCAGAGCAATGCCATGCAACGAAGTGGTGCCGGTTTGTGCCAGGGAAGCGAAAGCAAGCAGCAGCGAGCAGAGAAAGCCGGCCAAGGATGGAATCGAGCGTCGTAAGGTAGCGAATCCTAAGTTCATTGCGGAAGCCTCCGCGCAGAGATGAATGTCGACGGAGCGGTGACAGGCCCCCCGGGTCGAAAAGGAGATGCGGTGAAGCGGCGTGAATGGATGAAATTCGCCGCGACCCCGGTCATCGGCACGTCTGCTAATTGCGGACAGACTAGGAGCAGACTGAGGGCAAGTCAATAAAAATATACACAAATAAAATTCAAGCCGGATATTGGATGTTTATAGGCGAACGATTTTGTTAACGGCAACTTTTTATTTAACCGCCGATGCCTTGGCGTCGACGGGGACCAGCCAGAGATCCTGGTAATCGAAACTGAAATCCGCGAGCGGGGAGACCGGCAGCATCGTGAAGTGGTCGATGCTCCCGTCGGGAGCCAGCGCAAAGGTTAGAAACGCGTCTTCGATGGTGCGGTCGCGCCAGTGGGCCTGGAAGGTATCTTGCTGCCAGTGTTGTAAGTCGGCAATGGCCGAGGGCGTATGGTCGAGGCGGAACACCAGCGAGCCGTTTTCGGATTTTATGGAGACGGTCCCGAGCCATGCATCTTTGTATGTGCCGGCGTATTTCAAAAGGGGGAGAGAGGGCTTGGAATCCGCGTCGCGAGAAGTCTGGCGCTGTTTTACAAGTTCGGCGGCCTTCTGTTGTTCTTGAGCTTCATCCTCCTTAAACGCGGCCACCCAATCGGTTGGCGGTGCGCCGAGGTAATGATCCAAGATGTGAAATAAAATGGCGTCGAACGCCCCGTCTTCCTCGGCATTGGTCAGAATCACGACCCCCAGGTTTTCCTCCGGAACCAGCATTACGCGAGACACGAAACCGGATACACCGCCGGTATGGCCGATCAATTTGCGGCCGCGGTAGTCGCGCAAAGCCCAACCGAAGCCGTAGGCGGCGAACTCGGGTTGCAAGGCCGCGAGCGGGCCGCGCGAATCGTGGATGGGGAGAATCGTTTGCGCGCTCCACATGGCGCGCGATTGTTGCTCCGAAAATATGCGGGTTTCCCGTCCGGGTAATTTGCCGCGATTGAGCTGCAACTGAATCCACTTGGCCATTTCCGCCGCGGAGGAATTGACGGAACCGGCGGGCGCGGCGTTGTCCAGATTGTGAAAGTCGATGGGTTGTAGTTTGCCGTCAACCCTGGAATGAGGCGCAGCGAAGTTCATGCCAGGTTTTAAATCGTCGGTGCTGAGCGTGGTGGTGTTCATCGCCAAAGGAGTGAGGATGCGTTCGCGAATATACGCTTCCCAGGTGCGTCCGGTGACGGCGGGGATAATCTGGCCGGCCGCGATATACATCAGGTTGTCGTAGGCGTATTTGCTGCGAAAGCTGGAGGCCGGCTTCATGAAGCGCAGGCGGTGAATAATTTCGTCGCGAGTAAAGGTCGTGTGGGGCCAGATGAGCAGGTCCCCTTCGCCAAGGCCCATGCCGCTTCGGTGAGTCAACATGTCGCAGATGGTCATCTCATGGGACACGTAGGGGTCGTACATTTGAAAGTCGGACAGGCGTTCGAAGACCCGGTCGTCCCAGGAGATTTTTCCTTCATCAACGAGCGTGGCGAGGGCGGCGGAGGTAAACGCTTTGGTGTTGGAGCCGATGCCGAAAAGAGTATTTTCATCGACGCGGGCGGGTTCGCCGATTTTGCGGAGTCCGTAACCTTTGGCGAGCAGGACTTTGCCGTCCTTGACTACCGCGACGGAAAGTCCGGGAACGTCGAAAACTTGCATGGAGCGCGATACATAGGCGTCGAGGTCGTCGAGTGGAGGGGCTTGACCTCGCGCCTCGATCAACAGTTGTGCGAGTAAGACAACGGACAGAAACAACCAGCGAAATGCTCTCATTGCAGTCATACCTCGGAATGAAACTCACTAGATCTTTTCATAACATTAAAACGGCTGTTGCCGTCAGCGAGGGCGCCAGTCGTCCTTGAAACATCCATTGTTGAAAATCGACGCGGACTTTCTGCTGGAGTCGAACCAAACCTCACCGCAAAAATGCGACAGCAACTGAGCTAAGGCAATTGGGTGGAGATCCACCAGGTGTTTCCGCACGGGTCTTGGAAAGCGCCGCGACGATCGGGATCGCCCGGTTTCTGCACAGGCTCCTGCACGGAGACGGCACCGGCGGCGAGGGCCTTCTTGTAGGTGGCGTCCACGTCCTGAACGTACACATGTAACCAGACGGGGAAGGCGGGATAATTGCCACCGGCCTCAGCGATCATCACCACGGTGTCGTCGATGCGCAGTTCGGCATGCACGATGCGGCCATCGGGACCGTCAAAGCGGCGAAGGTCCGAGGCATCAAAAGTTTTATTCAGCAGGTCCATCACCCGTTGAGCGCCTTGCGCGACGATGTAAACGGAAACAGTGGAATACCCCTGGGGCTTCCATGGCGAGCTCATGATTTTCTCCTCAGCTATATGGGCGTCCATGATAGCGCCAAAGTCTCGACGAAAGGAGCATCGCCGGGCATTTCAAAAATCGCTGGGATGCAAGCCTGAGCGATCATCGGAGCGGCAACAACGGAAAGCAAAAGTGATCAGGCCACCTTTGACACATGGGCGGCGCCTCGCTCGGCTCTTCAGGAAAAAGCGCTAGCGAAAGGCAAAAATAATTTCGCCCGCAGAAGTTTGGAGACGCTTATGCGAATAGCAAAGCGATGGCACGGGGCGTTGAGTGCGGGCTGGAAACGGGGCATACTGGGTGGGCCCCGGCCTTCCGTTGGACTCATTCATTCCAAGGAGAGAAAATGAAAAGCAAGCATGGCTACATCAGTGGGCTTATTCTGGCTGCGGCGCTGGTCGCACCCGGAGCAGTTCTGAGCAGGGCCGCCACACAGGACGAGCATCGTGACGAGCATCGTGACGAGCACCACGATCAGAGGCGCGTCTACGATCGCCAGCACAAGGATTATCATAACTGGGACGATAACGAAGACCGTGCCTACCACCAGTATTATACGGAGCAACACCGTGAGTACCGCGACTATTCAAAGTTGAAGCGCAATCAACAGAACCAATATTGGAGCTGGCGTCACGAGCATCCCGATAGTCACTAGGGCAAGGTGAGAGCAGAGGTCGAGTAAGGGTAGCGGGCCGCTGAAGTAAACGGCTCGAAAGTTGCAGCAGGGCACCATGGGCAGCCACATTTGGCTGCCCATGTTTTTTTTAGGTTAGATTGTACGCCTTTTTTCGCGCACTCAGTTTTGAGAAGTGCAGCATCCAAGACGTGTTCGAGTGGCTAAAGTTTTTGGCGATTGAATAAAAGGGGCAGACATGAACGAGCAGGCTGGAGCGAAGAAGTACCCGGTGGAAGAAGCGGTGCGGGCGCAAAAAGCGCTGCGGGAAATGGCGGGACTGGGAGCGGAGATGTTTCCGGTCGAGGCCTTTGTGGGAATGATCAGCGACGAGGTGGAGACCCTGCGGAAGCAGGGACGCAGCGACGAGGAAATCGCGCGCAGGATTCGAGAAAGCTCGAAGATCGAGATCAGCGGCGCGGAGATAGCGGCGAACTATGCTGCTCCGGAGGAGCGGCATGGTGGGCCGAGCTAACTTGGAGGTGGGTGCATCGTCTGTGGGGCGCGGGCTAGGGCTGTATTGCGGGGTCTAGCGTACGTGACTCAAGCTACCCTCAGTAGGTCATCGTTTTTTTAGCTAATATCAGCGTTATGAGATACTTGCGCACTCTTTTAGCCCCGAATTTTGAGGCGTTGTGTGTTTTCAACGACTTAGAGACTCTTTTATTTCATACTAAATACTAAGTCTTTGCTAATCATTGTCTTGCGCACTCTTTTGAAAATATACCGGGGGTGGGGGGTACCCGATTTTGGCCAGATGTCGGGCCGTGGCGAGCAGACCCCAAGCAAGCTGCGCCCGTAGGCCGGACGCCGTCCCGGCGGGCGATAAACAGAGGTAGCGAGTCGGCCGCCGACGGTCTGGCCACCGCCAGCGATGATCGGGTATGTTACCACATAGGTATATTAGAGTAAAGTTAATTGTGGGCAGGATTGCTTCTAGATCATGGCAGCTTCCGGCGTCACCTTCTCACCCGCCGCCACTCGCCCCAACACGTTCACCAGCAGCAAACGAACTCCGATGATCCCGGCCAGCGCCGCATCGTGGGCGGCTGCATCGCTGGCCTACCCTCCACGCAGGATCGCCTCGCGCACCCACCCGCCCAGCGTCATGCCGCCGCTCGGCCACGGCGGTCAGCCGCTCGTATTCACTGTCGTCATTTTGCAGCCTACGATTTGCGTGCGCGGTTGGTCGGCAGGCATCGGAAAGGGCCGAGGGGACAGTAGATAGTTTGCTACTCCGGCTGGAAAATTGACAGCTTAACGGCGTGCGCCGTGGAGCGCTCCAGAGCGCCTGAGTTTTCCTAAGTGGCGCGACGTGAGGAAGTTAACCGAGAGCGCCGTCCGGCGCTCTACAGCGCCCAACTTGGGGTGACGTGTCATACCCCCACCCCGGCGCGCCAGCGCCGCTCTTTCAGCGCTCGACGGGAACCACGGCTAATCGGCTCAACGGACGGCCAGGACCGCGATTAAAACCCTGCCCGCCGTGCTGCGATGCTCTAGGCCCGCTTGGGAGGCTGTGCCGATACTTCGGACGGTTCCGGAGTGAGGTACCTGTAAAATTTCGGGTCTTGTATGTGGTACAGGATGTGCCGGAACTCCTCACCGATGTCCAGTAGGAGATCGTGCATCTCCTCGGGCTCTAGGTTCTCCTGAGCCAACTTCGGAAGCTGGTCGTCCAGGAAGACCCGGAAGGACTCTTCTAGGTCAGCGAAGGCGTGGGCAAGCGTCCATGCCTCCTTTTCCTGGCCGTCGAAACGTGTGACTTCGGCACATTTGGAGAGCCGTTCGGCCAACCGCTCCCAGGCTGCAACGTTTTTCAGGATACGTTCTGTACTCATGGATTTTTACTCAAGTATTCTTCTGCGGCTTTGATGAGTCCGCGGAAATTGTTAATTTCTCTCTGAACAGATCCTGGGTCTCCCTTGATCTCGTTCAGTTTAGCGAGATGCTCGGCAAGTCGCTTCTGGTATGAACGCAAAGCCCGTTGGACACCCCTGCGTCCAGCCTGGGCGGCCGTACGGCTTATGCTAGCAATCTGACCTTCAGATGCTTCCGCTCCTGCTTCGAGAGTTAAGGTTGATCCTGATCCCGAAAGCGCGATTGTTGCGCCCCCCATGAAAATAAGTTGTGGGGCAGTGATGCCCAGAGCAGCGTTCACGCCAGGTGTGGCCATTGCCCCCGCGTCTTGCAGAGCCATGAATTTTTGCTCTTCGTAGGATGGGGTAACGATGGCTTGAGGGATGATCGCTGCTCCATTGGCCCCGATGTTCGGATCGAAGAATTGGCCCTGGAATGTTCCCTGAGCGGTATTGATTTGGAGATTTCCGTTTCCGTCGATCTTCGCCAGTCCGTTCGAACCGTTGATCTGCTGGTCCGTGACGACCTGCCGATTGCCGTCCGACCTGAGGACAAAGCCCTGCTTGTCGCACTGGATGTCCTGTCCACATCTATCGCCACCTAACAGGTAGTAGTCGAGACCGTCAGGATCAACCGCGTTGAGAGGATTGTTCAGAACGTACGAATACATGTTCCAACTATGCGGGAACTCCGACTCTACGATGTCGCCGGTGATGCTTGATGGATCGGGAGACATGAACCTTCCGAGCGAAGAGCTGTCGTACCTAGCGCCAAAATTATCCAGGCCGGATTCCGCATCCCGTTCTTTGCCGGTGAATTTAAAGCGATTACTGGTATTGGATTGGTAAGCGCGCTCGGCGCCGAAGGGATAGTAATCAGAGAAATCCGTTGTGCCGTTGTAACCGTAGACGAACCGGGTACTTCCCAGAGCGTCGAGGCCGTAGTGATCAACCCAGTTGTTCGATTCCTGGCGGGCCACGCGCATCCCGTTAAAGTAGATGTAACGGTACAAAAAGTTTCCGGTGGCACCCGTCTGGGTCAACACGTCGCTCCCCGATCCGTACCAGTAGATCAAATTTACTGTGGCAGGGGTACCGGAGGCTTTTTCGACCCGTTTGCCATCTCCGTCGTACAGATAGGTCTGGCCACCGGCGAATGCCAAGCGGTTTTCAGGATCATAAGGGTAATTGTGGGTGGCATCGCAGTCATGTTACCCGCTGCAGTCGAAAGGGGGCCCTCCAAAAAAAAGAGACTGGGACGCAGTTGGGAATCGCGAAGTAAAAGGTCGATCACGGCTTTGCTCTAGCTCTTTCCAGAAAACTGAAGAAGTAGGTCGTTGTCATTGCCTTTTCGATTCTCGCACACACTGAGCCGCAGGCATTTAGAATAGGTTTTTCATTTCTAGTGATTCATGGTGTAGAGGGCTTGGGTGTGGGCTAGGGAGGAGGCGATGGCCATGGTTAGCATGGCGGCTATGGCGATGGCGCCGCCGGCGTCCAGGAGGCGGTAGGGTAGGTGGGGGATGTGGGCCGTGGGATGGAAGTAGAGGGCGGCGTTGGCTAGAGCTAGTAGGATGCGGATTTCAGTGGGGCCGAAATTGGCGAAGGACAGGCGGAAGATGCCCAGAGTGTAGGAGGCGAGGTAGGACTCGATGGAGAGCAGCAGGAAAGCGATGAGCATTCCTGCTGCGATGCGCCAGTCAAGCAAGCCGGAGAGGGCCAGGCCGGTCATGAGGAAGATGGCGCCGAAGGAGTCAATGAGATGGTCGACGTAGAAACCGTAACGCGGGCGCTGGCGATTGCGGACGCGGGCGAGAGTGCCGTCGAGACTATCACCAAACCAGTTTAGGGCCAGGAAGAGAGTGGCGAGCGGGAGACCGAGTAAGTTGATGCGCGCGAAGGCGTAGCTGCAGCCGGCGAGGAACATGGAGACGAAGCCGAGTAGAGTGAGATGGTCGGAGTTGATGCCAGCGGGGAGGCGGGCGGCTATCCAGAGAAGGGCCCGGCGTTCGAGGGCGGAGGTGAAGCTGTGCTGGATGCGGGTGGCGCTGCGGAACTGGAATGGTGGTTTAGAGGTGAATGATGAGGGAGACTCTAGCTCTGATTGTGAGTTAGGCGGGCTGGCCTGTTGTGCAGCAGTATGGAGTGAGTAGCTACTGACTTTTCCTGTTAGGGCGGTGGACTGTTGAGTGGTCATCAGTTTCCTTTTTTGAGTTTTTTATTTGTGGTGTTTTTCTGATTCTTCTTTTTCTGTTTCTTCTTGGATTTTTCTTGCTGATGCTTTTTTCGTGGGGCGTTTTACTGGTGATGCTCAACTTTCCGGGCTTCCATTTTGTTGGCTTGGGGAAATTGTTTCAGCAGGGCCTGGCGTGTGGCGGTGAGGGTGAACTCCAAAGATTCGTGGGGGATGTGCTCGAGGAAGGGGGCGACCATCCAGCCCAGGCCGGCGGGAATATCGCGAGTGAGCGAGATGGCGTGGCATTGAATGTAGACGCCGCCGTCGGCTTGGCGGAAGCGCCAGTAGGAATTCAGGCGCCAGAGAAAACCGTGATCGTGGTTGGGAGCGAGGGGACGCTCGGAGGGCAGGCCGGGGTTTTCTATTTCGCCAATTTTGGTGCTGCGGGATTGGGAGGCGGCCTGGGTGCTGTCGAGGGTGAGGTAGGTGATTTCGTATTCGGAGTCGAGGACTACCGTTAGGACGCGAGTTTGTTGGAGGCGGAGCGCGACGCGAAAGGTGTTTTCGGAATGCGAGAGAAGTTGCGCGCGGAGGACCTGAGGGCGGTAGTAGTCGGCGTCGCGATTGTAGTCCTGGAGGGTGGCCAGGGTTACGGGGAGGATGAGGCCGGGGACGAAGATGATGGCGGTGTAGTCATGGATGAGAGCAGCGGGAGGCGGAGTGCAGTTGGACTGGCACGGTTGCTGCGGGCGGAAGAGAGTTTGACCGTGGCGTAGTGCGGCGTAGGATTTTACTTGTTCTGCCGTGGGGAGAGCGTCGATGAAGAGGAAGTCTTTTTGGGTGGAAAGTTCGGTGGTGGAGCGGGCCTCGGTGGAGGCGATGTAGCGGTTGAAAACCTCGGTGGCGGCTGGGGAGGGGCCTTGGGCGCGAGATGGCGGCGCGGACAGAACGAAGGTGGCGGCGAAGGCGATGAGTGCGTTCAGATGGAGAATTTTTTGGGGCGTCATGCGGGGAGTATGCGGAAAAGTGGGGGACTGGCTCAATGCCGCGGCGGTCGTTTTTGGTCATGCGGGGTAATGCGCGAGGTCATGCGGGGTAATTTTGGGTAATGCGCGGATAACGCAGGTAAATGACGGTAAATGAGGGTAAGTGGGGCGAGTCACAGGAAGGGCGGAGGCATCGAACAGGTGGATGGCGCGGAAATAGAGGCCGAGGGAAGTGTCCCCGGCGAAATGGTCCGGGCGAGCAATTTGAGAGGGAGGTAACCGCAAAGCATTGGTCGGGATATGAGATCAGTGTTGGCGGCGATTTCTACATAGAATGATGCGCGTGGGGAGGATCAGCGAGTGAGTGAAGGCGCCGGGCTGCGACGCATTTTTCGCTTTGGGATGTTTGAGCTGGATACCGTGAGCGGGGAATTGCTGGAAGAGGGGAAGGCGCCGCAGCGGTTGCGGGATCAGGCGCTGCTGATGCTGACGGTGCTGCTGGAACAGGCCGATGAGCTGGTGACGCGGGAAGAATTGCGGAAGCGATTGTGGCCAGCGGATACTTTTGTGGATTTCGATCACGGATTGAATACCTCCATGAATCAAATACGAAATGCGTTGGGGGATTCGGCGCAAAGCCCGAGGTTTATTCAGACCTTGCCGCGGCGGGGGTACCGGTTTATTGCGCCAGTGGAGAAAGTGGCGGTAGGCGGGAGGCTGAGCGGTAGAGAGGAGCTCGCGGAGGATCGGGAAGTTGAGGATGAACGGCTCACGACGCGCAAGGTTGGACCCGCGATATTGAGCGAGGCTGGGGAGTTGCCGGTGATGCGTGGCGGCGTGGTGCGGATTTTGTTTGTGCTGATTCAGGTGATGTATTTGACTTTTTATATTGTGGCGCTGGCGCGGTTGTCAAAGGTGGAAGAGGCGCTGGCGGCGGCGGAAAATTTCGAGATGATGCTGTTTGTGGGGTTGATTGTTACGGCGGCGATAGGGATTCCGATCCGGTTGTATTTGTTGAGCGGGGCGGCGCTGAGGTATGAAGGGCTGAATTCCAAGTTTCAGAAAATTTTCCCGGTTGTTTTGATACTGGATGGATTGTGGGCGCTGGCGCCGTTTTTACTGGTGGCGCAAATCGGGGTGGGGCTGGCGATTGCAAGCGCGGCGATATTGCTGTACTTGCCGTTTTCGCAGCGGTCGCTGCTGTTGATGGGTGGGAAGAGCAAGTAGGCAATCACCACTTCTATGTTGGGGCTGTTCTCACATTCACGGGTACGGGTGTCTTCGGCAATGCACGCGCGAGAAATGGGATCAGGCGGGGATTTCGGATTTGGGGCGGGAGGTTGGAGAGAGGGTGGAGGCGATGGAGGCGAGGCGGGAGTAGGAGTCCAGGCGGGCGGCGGGGTCGTAGGTGTCGGTGACGGCGATGAGTTCGTCGGCGTGAGTGGCGTTGAGGAGATTTTCGAGGGCGGATTTTACCGTGGCGTCGGAGCCCACGATGGCGGCGCTCAGGCGGTATTCCACGGCGGCTCTTTCCTGGTCTTGCCAAAGCGCATCCATGGAATCGACGGGGGGCAATAGTTCGACCGGTTGATTGCGGATGAGGCGCAGGAAGCGCTGCTGGGGAGTAGTGAACAGGCGGCGAGCGGCGGCATCGGTTTCGGCGGCGATGACCGGGACGGCGACGATCAGATGCGGCTTCTGGAGTACTTCGCTGGGTTGAAAGCGGGAGCGGTAGAGCTGCGTGGCGGCAAATAAATGTTCGGGGGCGAAGTGGGCGGCGAAGGCGAAAGGCAGGCCAAGAATGCCGGCGAGTTGGGCGCTGAAGCCGCTGGAGCCGAGCAGGATGATGGGGACATTGCTGTTCTGTCCGGGGATGGCTTTGACGGCCTGGCGAGGCTTTGCGGGACCGAGATAGGAACGCAGCTCTTCGAGCAGAGCGGGGAAATCGTCGCCGGTTTGGGCGGTGTCGCGACGGAGCGCGCGCATGGTTTGGAAGTCGGCTCCGGGAGCGCGTCCGAGGCCGAGATCGATGCGGCCGGGGTAGAGAGCTTCGAGGGTGCCGAATTGTTCGGCGACGATGAGTGGGGCGTGATTCGGAAGCATAACGCCGCCGCTGCCGACGCGGATGGTTTTGGTGGCGGCCGCGACATGGGCGATGAGGACTGGAGTGGCGGAACAGGCCAGGCCTTCGATGGAGTGGTGCTCGGCGAGCCAATAGCGTTTGTAGTTGAGGTGTTCGACGTGTTGAGCAAGGATGACGCTGCGAGCGATGGCGGGGGCTGCGGATTCGCCGTGACGCATGCCGACGAGATCGAGTACAGAGATGGGGAGGGATGGTTGAGATTTTTGAGGGGGAGTTGGGGACATTGGCGAGCGCTCTGTGCTCACGGGATTAGATGAGTGGGTGGGGAATGGGTTACGCGGAGTTAGAGGAGGGGTTGAAGTGAGCTCGGGCAGCGAAAACCAGAGAGCGAAAACCAGAGAGCGATGCCAAGTGTGGCGTGATTCGAGACACGTTTAAGACAGTCAGAGTGATTGGGCTAATTTCTTGGAAGTAGCTCCGGTAGTTGCGCGGTGTTGTAGGCCCAGCCTGCCAGGACTTGGGCGTGGTGAACGATGCCGTCTAATTTCACTTTGTCGAAGGTGTCAGCCTGAGTGTGGTGGGTGCGGTCGTATTCCGCGTCTGTCTGATTGCCGATGAGGGAAAAGCCTGGGACGCCAACATCGTTGAAGGGGGCGTAGTCGCTGCCGTGATAGCGTTCCATCCACGGTTGAATCAATCCCAGCTCTTGCAGGGGAGCCAACGTGGCGTCGACGGTCTTACGCGCGGCGTAATTTTGATGCAGCCGTAGAGTAAGGATTCGCGACGTGCCGGTGTCGTCGGCAAGGACAGCGGAGATTTTGCCCCACTCCGACTGATGGGCTTTCACGTACTCGCGCGATCCCACTTCGCCCTGCTCTTCTCCGGTGAAAAGAACAAGGCGAATTGTGCGCCGGGGTTGTAGGCCCAAAGCCCTAATGGCCCGCATTGCTTCCAGAACAGCGACCACTCCGGTGCCGTCGTCGGTCGAACCGGAGCCCAGATCCCAGGAATCGAGGTGGGCACAGAGGATGACGATTTCACTCGGTCGCTCAGAGCCACGAATTTCAGCGGCAACATTGTGGACCTCGACTGGCGAGTCACTGAAAGAGTTGCTGAGGCTTAGCTCGATCTCGACAGCACCTTTTTGAAGCAATCGCCAGATCAGTGCGTAGTCTTCGTGAATGATCATGGCAGTAGGGAGCGCGCCGGAAGAGTCGAAATTCTCGGCAACGTTGGAGATGCTCAGCAAACCGTCGGGCTTGCCCGAGTCGAACAGGATCGCGGACACGCCTTGCTCTTTCAAGAATGAAGAGCGGAGCTTCTCGAACTCGTCTTCGTCCGACCGCGCGCTGGGCTTGCTTGGGCCAGGAGCCTGGATGTCCGGACCCGAAAATGGGCCGGTCGCGGACGGTGGCGCCCTCAGCTCAGCCGGCTTCTCATAAAGAACGATCGAGCCTTGCAGTTTTCCGCGATAGCTTTGCAGTTCATCGCGATTTGTCGCCTGGACATAAACAACGTTGCCGCGAACCGGGCCGACTGTCGAAGGTGACCACCCCGCCGACGCAACGATTAACTTTCGCAGAACAGGTTTCACGATCTGAGCCTGGGCCGAACCACGTTGCCAGGAGCGGGCAATCGTCCAGCCCTCAAGGTGGACATTGTCCAGTGTGTATTGTCGCGCCAGTTCGGCCGCCCAAATCTCGGCGGTATACAATTGGGCTGAGCCGGTCAATCGAGGGCCAATGGCATCGGAGAGATGCTCGATTGTTTCAGTCAAATGGTTGTGGTCGCGGATTTCCTGCAAAATGCGTTTGTCGCCAGCAGCCAAATCCGTCTGGGATGCGGAACGCGGGGCGCAGAATGCCACCGCGATTACACCCAGGGTCAGACAGCGAGATGCTGTTATTCGATTCATGGCGCCCAAGACAGCGAATCCGGTAGAAATTTCGCGTTAAATCTAACACAACACACCAATTGAGTTGTGAAGTGTTGCAAAAAGTCACCGCGCTGGCGAGGGTTCGAAGTAAGGCGTCACCGCGCAACTGGAAGTGAGTCCAACAAATGTTGGCACAGATTTATTGAGGAAGTTTCGATCGATTAGCCCGGGGGTTAGAAGTTGAGGGCCCGACCTTACGAGAAACGCAAGACCCGTCTACTAAGAAGGCAGAGGGCTAGGCGGGGAGTTTTTCTATGGTGGGGAAGTGGTGTTGCTGGCGGCCTTCTTTGCCGTCGTATTTGGTGGTGGTTTTGAAGAGCTCGAAGCGGCCGTCGGCGGCGAAGACGCGGACGCGGTCGCGGGTGGCTTGCATGGCTTCGGCGGAGAGGGGTTTGAAGCCGGACGCGATTTTCAAATTTTGTTGCAGGACGGGGAGGGAGTCCATGCCGCTGATGATGGTGGAGACGGGCAAGCTCATGGCGTAGGACAAACCTTCCTGGACGGTGACCGCGCCATTGGCGACCATTTCGCCGCTGCCGCCAAGACTCTTCATGCCCAGGACGCCGAGACCTTTTTTGTTGGCGACGGGGAGGACCTGGGTTTCAAAACTGCGGAAGGTGGCGTCAAGGCAATTGAGGGGCATCTGAACGGTGTCGAAGGGGAAGTCGTGCTCGAGCATGCGCAAATGGATGCTGGGATTTTTGTGACCGGTGAAGCCGATAAAGCGAACTTTGCCTTGTTGCTTGGCAGCGAGCAGAGCTTCGGCGGCCCCGCCGGGCGCGAAGATTAAATCGGGATCATTGTAGTAGACGACTTCGTGAACCTGCCAAAGATCGATATGATCGGTTTGCAGGCGGCGGAGGGATTCCTCAAGTTGCTGCATGGCGACGTCTTTGCCGCGGCCGTGGGTGCAGACTTTGGTCATGAGGAAGGCGTCCTGGCGCTTGCCTTTGAGGGCAACGCCCATGCGTTCTTCGCTCAGGCCGTCGTGATACTCCCAGCAGTTGTCGAAGAAATTGATGCCTGCGCCGATGGCGGTGGCGACCAGTTCGTTGGCTTCCTGCTGGTCCTTGGTGGAACCCAGGTGGTACCCGCCAACACCGAGGGCGGAAACTTTTTCGCCGGTTTTACCGAGCGGGCGATGAGGAACGCCCTCGCCGGGGTTGCCGCCGTTTTGCGAATCAGGGTTCATTCCAAAAGAAGGATTGGTAAGCATGGATGCAGTCACCACTGCTGCGCCTTTCACAAAAGTCCGTCGGGTAAAGCCGTCGTCCACCGTCATTGGTCCTCGCTGTTCACTGCGCTGTTACTGTTCTTTCTCTATGCTGAGGGGCTCAATGCCCCAGTGCGCTCCATGTAGAAGCGTTGATGCAATTCATTTCGAAGGCGGGAAAGGGCGCCCGGTGTTCATGGTGGCTTTCATCATTTCTTTGACTTCCGCGGACTGATCGTCGAGAGGAAAGTCGTGGGCGATGCGGGCTTCGGGGTTGTCGAACTTCAGGGACAACTTATAAAGCTCGAAGCGGCCGTCGGCGGCGGATTGTTTGGTGCGATTGCGCAGGGCCGCCATTTCGTTGTCGGGCATGGGTTGGAAATTTTGTGCGACGCGGAGATTTTGGCGAAGGACCTGAAGAGTGTCCATGCCGGTGATGGTGGTGGCGACCGGCAGACTCATGGCGTAACGCAAAGCTTCTTCAGCGCCGATTTCCCCTTGTTCGATGGGTTCGCCGTGGCCATTGAGGGGCTTCATGCCCAAGGGGGCGATGCCGCGGCGCTGCAACTCGGGGAGCACCTGGCCTTCGAAGCTCAAGAAATTGTGATCGAAGGCGTTGAGGGGCATTTGCACGGCATCGAAGGGGAAATCGGTGTGGAGCATTTTGAGGTGGAGGGTAGCGATCTTTGTGGCCGGTGAAACCGACGAAGCGGACCTTGCCTTGTTCCTTGGCTTTGCGAAGGGCTTCGGCGGCGCCATTGGGGCGGATGAACAGTTCGGGATCGTTGTCAAAGCTTACGCCATGAATTTGCCAGAGATCGAGGTGGTCGGTTTGCAGGCGGCGGAGGGATTGCTCCAGCATCTGCATGGCGAGGGAAGCGTCGCGGCCGTGAGTGCAGACTTTGGTCATGAGGAAGACTTTGTCGCGATAGCCTTTGAGGGCGTTGCCCATCCAGACTTCGGATTTGCCGCGGTGATATTCCCAGCAGTTATCGAAGAAGGTTACGCCGCCGTCGATGGCTTCGTGAACGATCTGGGCGGCCATTTGAGCATCTTCAGCGTCGCCGAGATGGTGTCCACCGAGACCCAGAGCGGAGACTTTCTGATCGTGGCGACCAAACTTGCGCATGGGAATGGAGCCGGCGGAGGCTTTGGCGGAGGAGTCCTGGGGTTTCAGGGGCGCAGCGGGCATATTCAGTTATTCCTGTCGTGGAAGCTCAGCTCGAGAGACTTCTCTGGGGCTTCTTGTACTTGTACCACTTTTGTTAACGGGCGAAGCACCTCCATTGTTTTGTGTGCGGGAGGGAATCACAATGCGGGGAAAGCTGTAGCAGGCCTCAGAGAGAAAATCCTGGAAGATGCGACGCAGCGGAAGGTTGGCACGGGGGTTGCGAATCGGCGAGCGATGAGCGGAACCAGGGTAACGGGGAGGGCACGGTTCCGTTTTGGGACAACTGGAGCGTCGCTATCAAAGTGGCACAAACGGCAGAGAACGAGTCAGGGCGAGATGTTTCTTTGCAGTGGGTTACGGCGATGACGATGGCGTTGTGATTGCCGTGTTCTTGAGTCGTGATCATTGTACCGGCGGCGGAGTCGAGCGAAAAGAAGGACGGCGGGGATGCGCGTGGCGCTACCGGTAGTGGGGCCGGTGAAAGGCGCGGTGGCAAAGCGGGAGAGAAGAAGGCGGTCGGCCGCGTCAAAGAGGCTGAGGACAACGAACCATCCGACCACAACAAGAAATTCAATTCTAATATGGAATTCAGAGAGAAATTTTCCGAGGGCAAGGTGGTTTGGGCAGCGAAAGGCGGGGACAAAGCGACTGGCGAGAGCCAGGCTTCGGCGGTGTCGTCGGAAGTGGCGTGGAAAACATTTCGGCGTGCGGAATATCGCGAATGGGGTCTGTGGCTGACGGCGGTGGTGGTGATGATGGCGCTGACGCTGGGCCTGGTTTCCTTTGTGCTTCCGGAGCTGGCAGCGCGCAGCAGCGTATTGTCCTGGGCGTACCTCCCGGAAGCAATACGGGGGTTGGTGCTGGCGGTTTTGATTTTTGCTATTTACGCGGTTTATCAACAACGGCAAATTTCGCGGATGCGACGGCGGCTGTTTCAGCGGGAAGAATTGTTTCGGCTGGTAAGCGATAACGCGACGGATCTGATCGCGGTGGTGGATATGCATGGGCGCAGGCTGTACAACAGCGCTTCGTATCAGGCGATTCTGGGATATTCGCCTGAGGAGCTGAAGCAACTTTCCTTCTCGGAACAAATCCATCGCGACGATTTGCTGCGGGTGCAGGCGGCGACGGAAGAGGCGAGGAGGACGGGAAGCGGTCAAGGGCTGGAATACCGGTTTCGGCACAAGGATGGAAGCTGGCGAGTGCTGGAGTCGGCGATAAGCGTGATACGAGACGCGAAAGGGGAGCCGGAAAAACTGGTCATCGTGAATCGCGACGTTACGGAGCGCAACAAAGCTCTGGAAGCGCTGCGGCAGGCGGACGCAGGGTTCCGGTCGGTGGTGGAGGACGCCCCCTACGGAATCTATCGCACCAGCCGCAAAGGGGAACTGCTGCGGGTGAATCCGGCGCTGCAGAGAATGCTGGGGTTTGATAGTACGGAGGAGTTGCTGAATACCAATCTGGAGTTTGAGATTTTCAGTGCGCCGGCGGAATTTCGCAGGTTGGTGGATTTGTTGGAGCGCAGCGAGGAATTCAAAGATGTGGAAGCGGAGTGGAAGCAGCAGGACGGCACGCCGATTACGGTGCGGTGCAGCGGGAGGCGCATCGCGCCGGAAGGCGGGGAGGCGCTGTGCTTCGAGATGTTCGCGGAAGACATCACGGAGAAGCGGATTCTGGAGCGGCAACTGCGGATGGCGGGGAAGATGGAGGCGGTGGGGCGGCTTTCGGGGGGGATTGCGCACGACTTCAACAATCTGCTGGGAGTGATTATCGGCTACAGCCAGGTGTTGAAGCGGGCGTTGGGTCCGGAGAACGCTTTGACGGAGCATGCCACGGAGATTGAGAAAGCCGGGCAGAGAGCAGCGGCGCTGACGCGGCAATTGCTGGCGTTCAGCAGACAGCAAATTCTAACGCCAACGGTATTGAATTTGAACGACCTGGTCAGCGATATGCAGAAAATGCTGCCGCGCTTGATTGGGGAGGACATCGCGGTGGATATCCGCTTGGATGCGGAACTGCAATCGGTGCGCGCGGACCGCAACCAGATTGAGCAGGTGATTTTGAACCTGGCGGTGAATTCGCGGGACGCCATGCCGCAGGGAGGGAAGTTGGCGATTGAGACGAAAAACGTGCGGCTGGACGAAGCGTATGCGCGGCTACATCCGGGCGCGCGGGTGGGCGATTATGTGCGCTTGACGGTGACCGATTCGGGGACGGGAATGGATCCGGAAACGCTGGCGCATATTTTTGAGCCTTTCTTTACCACCAAGGAAATGGGCAAGGGAACGGGGCTGGGGCTGGCCACGGTTTATGGAGTGGTGAAACAGAGCGGCGGATATGTGTGGGTGGACAGCGAGCCGGGGAAAGGCGCTGCCTTCCAGATTTATTTGCCACGCATTGCGGAAGCGGCGGAAGCGCAGGCGGCCGGACCGTATCTGGATGCCAATCTGCAAGGGACAGAAACAATTTTGCTGGCGGAAGATTCAGAGGCGCTGCGGACGCTGACAGCTTCTTTTTTGCGCAGCCACGGCTTCCGGGTGCTAAGCGCTCCGGATGCTGAGCAAGCATTGAAGATTGCGGCCGGGCATGCGGAAGAGATTCAACTGCTGTTGACGGACGTGATTATGCCGGGACAAAACGGCCGAGTGTTGGCGGAGAAAATGATGGCGGCGTGCCCGGGGATTAAAGTTCTGTACATTTCCGGGTACACCGATTCATTTATCGCGGGACACGGGGTGCTGGGGCCGGAATGTCATTTATTAAATAAACCATTCACGGAAGATGCGCTGATTCATAAGGTGCGGGAAGTGTTGGACGGCAAGAAGAAAAAAACGCGCGGGAGCGAAATGCTTCTGGTAGGTCCGGCGGCGGGGCAGGCATGAGGAAATGAGCATGGCAAGGCTGTTGATTGTGGATGACGATGAAGCGATACGGAAGCTGGTGCGGCTGAACTTGACGGATCTGTACGAGATACACGACACGGGGAAGCCCGAAGAGGCTTTGGCGCTGGCGCTGGAAACCAAGCCGGATGCGATTCTGCTGGACCTGCGGATGCCGGGGTACTCGGGATTTGAATTGTGCAAGACGTTTACGTCGTTCAGCGCGACGCAGTTGATTCCGGTGTTTGTGATCAGCGGGGAAGGCGGGGCAAAAACGAAAGAATTTTGCCGCGATCTGGGTGCAGCGGCGTATTTCGAGAAGCCGATCAATTTTGAGGCGCTGCGCGAGACGCTGGCGGAGGCGCTACAAATGCGGAGGCAGGAGCGGCGGAGAGAAGTGCGAGTGACGTTGCGGGTGCCGCTGAAATTGAGCGGGAAAGACGCGAGCGGGGCTCGTTTTAATTTGCCCACGACAGCGCAAAACGTGAGCAAGAGCGGATTCTTGTGCGCCTGCGGGGTGGTGCTGCAGGTGGGTTCGATTGTAGATGTGTATTTGCTGGGCGAACAGCAGGAGCATGTGGGTACGGCGCAGGTGATGCGCGCGGAATGGCCGGGAACGGAGTATCCGCGATACGGGTTTCAGTTCACGGAGATGAGCGGGGAGTGGGTTTTGCAGTGAGCGCGGAGTGATTGTGCTGAAGCAACTGTTCAGCAGCAAAGTCGCTGACGTGAGCCAATTGTTTTTTCTCAGGTGACGCTATCGGCGTAGGACCATAAAGAGTCACTATCGACGCTGTCGTAACGCCACCCAAAAAAGGTGGGGACGTCGACTTCACCACAATCGGCGTGATTGAGGCGCTCACCCTTTATAGTAAGGCTGCATGCCTGTATTGAATGGGTAACCAAATTATTTCTTGCTATCCGGATTAACGAGAGATACCTATCACTCTCTAGTGAGGCGAATAACCAGGCTATCCGACCTACTTGGATAGGCTGTTGTTTTAGGCGGATCCCACTAGAAGCTTTTTCCTTCTGACTGGTTTGGGTAAAGCTACGTCTTGAAGTTTTCGGAAAATCTGCGGGAATTTTGGGTCTAAATTAAACAATACTCGGGTAACCGTTGCCCCTGTGTAACTCGAGGCTCAAAGCGGGTACCGCGTAAGCGTAGTATTTTCCAGAGTAGGTCTGTGTGGTTTCGTCAAACAGATTGAAACTGACTTTCTCTTCACGTCTCTTGCGAGGGCTTTTTCTGTAGGGACGAATGACCAAAGTCTGGCCCGCTGCTTCGAACTTCAGCGCTGCCGCGCCACCGGACACAGTCGAACGTTGATAACTGCCCGGACTGTAGTCGAAATCGCGGTCAAAGCCGCCGCGTTGAGCGGCAGATTTTGCTGCTGCGTCAACCATCTTCCCTATTGGAGTTTTCTTGCCCTTCTCATAGTGAAAGTCTACGCGCAAATTGCGCCTCGAAAGTTTGATGATATTTCGCAGAATGTCCTCCCATAGACCATCGTTACTTACTGGTTCACCGGATGAGTAGCGCCAACCGTTGCTCTTCCAAGACTGGATGTTATTTCGATTGTTCGCCAAGAATTGTAGGTCAGTCACAATATAGATGCGGTTAACGTTAGGCCAAGGCTCGTTGTCGATTGCCCACTTCAACCCTCTGCCGCACGCCATCAATTCCATTCTGATGTTCGTGTTTTCTGCGCAACCAAAGTCCACGATTTGCTCTACAGGCAGATCAAGATGGTCAGGGAAGATCACGAAGGCAGGGCAACCCGATATTCGATCTCGCTGGAGGTAGCAAGATCCATCCGTATGGATCTGAATTGCGCGTGAATCAAGCATGAAAAGAAGCCTAGTTGACCTTAGTATATGCAACTAAGGAGCTGATGACTAGGTAGAGCGTGGTACGCAACAGACCAGCCCACATTAGTTCTGACGCAGCTCATGAAATGTTCGCTTCGAAAACAGCGAGCGCTATTGCGTGAGTTTGAGGATCAGGGCGGTGAAGGGGGCTACTGTTATGTTGTCGGCGGTGGCTGCGGTTGAAGATGTGGAAGTAGAAAGCAGGGTGGTGAGTTTGGGGGTGTGGAAGCCAGCGGCGTGGAGATTTAGGTTTAGTTTTTGGGCGGTGGCGGACATGTTATAACTACTAGGATGGTTTCGTTATTTTTTTGGCGGAGGTAGGAGAGCACGTTGGGGTCGTCCTGGTTCAGGGCGGCGTAGGTGCCGGTGAGTAGGGCGGGTTCGTTGCGGCGCAGGGCGAGGACCTGTTTGTAGATGCTGAGAACGGAGTTGGGGTCTTTGGATTCGGCGGCGACGTTGTGGGTTTTGTAGCTAGCAGGGACGGGGAGCCAAGGTTTGGCTTTGGTGAATCCGGCGTTTTCCGAGTCGTTCCATTGCATAGGCGTGCGTTCGCCGTCGCGGCCAATTTCTCTTGGGCCAGCCGATCAGTCCTTGGGATCTTTTACATCTTCTTTGCGCTTGGGGTCGTTGTTACTGCATGCCCAATTCTTCGCCGTAATAAATGATGGGGGAGCCGCGCAGGGTGAGGTAAAAGGCGGCCATCATTTTGGCGATTTCGTCGTTGTGCTGGCCGTCGCCGTAGCGGGTGGCGGAGCGGACATGTCATGGTTGCTGATGACGAAAACGGGCCAGCCACCGGCGGTATCCACGGCGGCAATCTGGCGGCGAAACTCGACAGGATCAAGTTTATTGACGGTGCTGAACATGAGATCCATGGGCATCTGCAATTCGTTGCTGTGCTCGCCGTAATATTGCTTGAGTTCGGAAATGTCGCGAGTCCAGGTTTCGCCAATCAGCACGGCGTCGTATTCGATCGGCGACTTTGCGAAGGTCTTGCAGGACGTCGTGGACTTCGGGGAGCTTGGTGTTGTATTTGCGTTCGAAGTTGGGGCGGCCGAATTTGTCGTTGCCGGGTGCGGAGGATTGTCGGTGAGGTTGGGATCTTCGAAGAGGGTGTCGACGGCGTCGAGACGGAAGCCGGAGACGCCGCGCTTGTACCAGAAGCGAGTGACGTCGAGCATGGCGTCAGTGACGGCGGGATTGCGCCAGTTGAGATCGGGCTGCTGGGGATAGAAATAGTTGTAGTACCACTGGCCGGTTTTCTTATCGAAGGTCCAGGCGGGAACGCCAAATTCGGATTGCCAGTTGTTGGGAGGCTGGTCGGCCTTTGCCATCGCGCCAGATGTACCAGTCGCGATACTTGGAGGTTTTGCGAGGAGCGGGAGTCGAGGAACCACTTGTGCTGATCGGAGGTGTGGTTGACGACAAAATCGAGAATGATGTGGATGTTGCGTTTTTTGGCTTCGGCGGCGAGGCGATCAAAATCGCGGAGGGTGCCGTACATGGGGTCAATGGCTTCGTAGTCGGAGACGTCGTAGCCGAAGTCGACTTGCGGGGATGGGAAGCAGGGAGTGATCCAGATGGCGGTTACGCCGAGGTCGTGGAGATAGTCGAGTTTGGAGGTGATGCCATTGAGGTCGCCGATGCCGTCGTTATTGCTGTCGGCAAAGCTGCGGGGATAGATTTCGTAGAAAACGGCCTCCTGCCACCACGGGCGAGCTGGGGAGGCGGATTTTTGCGGGGAGCTGGAGTTTTGTTGGGCGTGGGATTTAGGAGCGGCCAGGCAAAAACAAAATGCGAGGATGGCGGCGAGAGTAATTTTTTTGCTGGTCATGCGAACCTCTTTCGAACTGCACGATAGATTTCAACTGGGCCCAAAATTTAGACCAAGCCCAAAATTTCAACTACGCAAAAACCAAAACCCCCTAAGGCTTGGCGGACTGCTTTTTGCGGCGAGACTGGGCCGCAAAATGAATCACGATGTCGGAATGCGCGGCGCTGGCGCGGCCAGCTTCGGGCGGCATGGTGAAGTGCAGCCATGCGGAGTCAGCGTCGCCGGGGATGAGTTCGGCGCCATCCACCGAAGAAATCTGGGAGGGATTCCACAGAGAAAGTTCGTAGTCGTGGTCCGGAACACCGGAGACGGACAGGGTCAACTGATCTTTGGCGGAGGACCAGGATTCGGAAAGGATGCGGAGGCCTTCGCTGACGCTGCCCAGCATGGGGAGTTCGGCGCGGTAGCTGACGCCAAAATCGTCGGCCAAGTGAATGCGCAAAGTGGTTAAGCCGGCGGCGGCATCGGCGCGCAGGAGCACGTGCTGGTCGTCGTCGTTGGCGACGACATGGAAGGGGATGCGGCGGCCGTTTTGTTCGACGGAAAGAATTTTGGCGCGGAGACTGACGGCAGGTTCGAACGCCAGAGTGAATTTGTGAGTGCCGTCATTCTGGATTTCCAAATCGATGGAAGAAGTGGTTTTTTCGTAGCGCACATCCAAGGTGGCTGCGGTGGCATGGAGGTTGTGAAGGGCGAAAAAAGTCCAGTCGGCAGGGAGATGGGGAGCAAGGGTGACGGTGTTGAGTTGGTGGCGTCGGTGTTTAAGCCGAAGCATGCCGCGGAGCAGGGGGAGACGACCATGGCGGCGGACCAGATCTGGTGGGGCGAGCTGGTGGAGAGGCCCTGGTAGTAATCGCCGCTGAAAGGACTTCGGTGACGTGGCCGGGGGAGCCGTCGAGAGCGAGGAGGGCGTTGGCGCGGAGGTTGGCGTAGGCGGCGATGTTCATGGTGATAGCGGTATTCGGCGACGCTGGCCCAGCCGGTGAAGAGCGGCCAGACGGTGCCGTAGTGATAGCCGCCGCCGCTAGAATTTCTCGGCTTTGTTGCTGAGAGATGCGCATGCCCCAGTCGGTTTGATGATCGGCGGCGGACAGCTGGGTGAGCATGTGGCCGGCTTTTTCGGGATCGAGCAGGCCAAACCACATGGGCACGGTGGCGAGCACGGTGGGTTCGTCGATGGGTGTTCGTCGTTGTCGCGGGCGAAGGCGAAGCGGTTTTTGTCGGGGATCCAGAAGGACATCGTTGACCAGGAGATTTTTGTTTATCGAAAGCGGCGGCGAGTTGCTTGGCTTCGGGTCGATTTTCCGGCGAGATGCGCGAGATTGGAGAGCGCGCGCAAGGCTTCGGCGCCGAGGCCGCTTTGATAGAGCTCGGTTTTTACGGGGAGGAGCGGGCCGCCTTCGACCCAGCCGTGGCCGATGCCGAAATTTTTGGGGTAGGCCGCTGCGCGTCGTAAGTGGAGAGCAGGAATTGGTAGGCCTTTTCAGAGGCTGGTCCCATTTGGATTTTGCGAATGCGACGTCGCCGCTGTCGGTGACGTAGTCGTTGATGGTGATGATGTAGAGCGGGGTGGCGTCGGCGGAGGCGTAGGCGATACGGATAGTCTTTGAACCAGGGGACGAAATTTGCGCCTTGGGCGATTTCGTGGGGGATTTTTCCGTCTTCGCGCTGGTATTTGCTGATGAACTCGATGGCTTTTTTGGTGGTGGCGAAGTCGCCGACGGAGTTGAGGGCGAAGCTGGTCCACATGGAGTCGCGGCCGAAGAACCAGGCGAAGCCGGGGCGTTGGCTTTCGCCGCTGGTGCGGTAGCCGGCGACGAGGCCGGTGCCTAAATAAGGATTGGTGACGAGGCCCTGGAGGACGCTGATGCGGGACCAGTCGTAGGCTTTTTGTAGATCGTCGTCGGGGATTTGGATGCTGACGGTTTTCGCCAGGTAGTCGCGATAGTAGGCGGCGGAGTCTTTGAGCAGAGTTTTTCGTGATCGGCGGTGAGGCGGTCGTAGATTTCTTCGGCATCGGGGCGGCCATGGACGCTGGCGGCGAGGACGATGCAATTTGGTGTCTGACCTTTTTCGGTGCGGCCGAGGCGGAAAGAATTTTCGCGGGCGCTGTTGTAGTTGGTGTCGAATTCTTCCTGGGTTTCCTGACGGCGGTGGGAGAGCCGAAGAAGGCGGAGAAGTTTTGGTTTCTTCGCCGAAGTAGAAGGCGTGGCGGTCGCGGTCCCAATTGGTATAAGTGGCGCCGAGGCCGGCGGGCCATTCGAGGGCGAAATCGCGATGGAAGATGGCTTCGATTTCGAGAGGGAATTCGGTTTCGACGTCGAAGAGTGATGATGGCGCCGGGTTGGTCGACGGGGACGAAGAAAGTTTCGCGGACGGTGAAGGTGTCGCTGGTGTAGACGATGGTGGTGGATTCGGGGCGCACGGTGACGGTGCGGGCGAGGGTGTCGGCGTTGAGGATGCGTTCGCCGGTGTTGAAGCGGAGATGGAGGTCGCGGAAAATTTTTAGGGGGTAGACCCAGGCTTCGACGCGGCCGGATTCATTGCCGAAGATGCCGGCTTGGGTGCCAGAGGCGGAGAGAAATTCCCAGGTGCGGACGGCGCGGGTGATTTCGAGATTTTTCGAAGAAGAAGATGATGGCGATTTTCGTTTGAGGTCGTCGGCGTGTGCCGAGGAAGAGAAAAGTAGCGCGACGAGGACGGCTGCGAGCGAGAGAGAAAAGGTGCGAGGCATGCGCGATGGCGGGAGCTTGCAAACTCCCGAGGGCCTCTCTATAAAGGAAAGCGACGGATTCTAGCACGGGCCGTAAGTCGGGAAGGTAACTCTCCTTTTGAGTTTTTCACGCCGAGCGTTTTTGGGGTCGTTGAGTCGGGCGGCGCGGTTTTCTCACTGGAAAATATATTAGGGTGGCGCGGTGGGGTGCGCGAAGAGTGCGGGTGTGGCTGCAGCCGGCCAGGCGCTGCGGCGGCAGGGTTCGCCGGTGCGGTTGGCGGACGCCGCTGGCGGTGAGCTTCATTAACGTGGCGAAGGAAGCGGGGTTGAACGCCAAGACGATTTTTGGCGGAGAGCACAAGAATAAATATTTGCTGGAGACGACCGGCTGCGGAGTGGCGTTCTACGACTACGACAACGACGGGTGGCTGGATATTTTTTTGGTGAATGGGTGGCGGCTGGAGGGATTTCCGAAAGGGGCGGAGCCGACTTCGCACCTTTTCAAGAATAATCGTGACGGGACGTTTACGGATGTGACCGTGAAGGCGGGGTTGGCGCACTCCGGGTGGGGGCAGGGAGTTTGCATTGGGGATTACGACAACGACGGGTATGAAGATTTGTTTGTGACGTATTTCGGGAAAAATGTTTTGTTCCACAACAACGGGGATGGGACGTTTTCGGATGTGAGCGAGAAGGCCGGCGTGGCGGGGAGCGGGAAGAGATGGAACAGCGGGTGCGCGTTTGTGGATTACGACCGCGATGGGCGGCTGGATTTGTTTGTGGCCAATTACATCGATCTGGATCTGGCGACCGCGCCGGTGCCGGAGTCGGGGCCGTGTTTGTACAAGGGGATGATGGTGGCGTGCGGGCCGCCGGGATTGAATGGCGGGAAAAACATTTTGTATCACAACAATGGCGACGGGACGTTTCGGGATGTGTCGGAGGCGGCGGGAATTTTCAGCGCGAATGGGACGTATGGGCTGGGCGTGTTGACGGCGGATTTCGATAACGATGGGTGGCCGGATATTTATGTGGCCAATGATTCGACGGCGAGCGCGCTGTATAAAAATTTGAAGAATGGAAAATTTACGGACGTGGCGATGGAGGCGGGTTGTGCGTTGAGCGCGGATGGAAAACCGCAGGCGGGGATGGGCGTTTCGGCGATCGATTACGATCTGCGACGGGAATCTGGATATTGTGAAGACGAATTTTGCGGGGGATACCCCTTCGCTGTATCGCGGAATGTCGGCGGCGGGAATTTTGAGGATGCGACATTTCCAGCGGGCTTGGGGAAGCACACGCAATATCTGGGCTGGGGATGCGGATTTTTTGACATGGATAACGACGGGTGGGCGGATATTTTGATTTGCAACGGGCATGTGTATCCCGGAAGTGGAGCAGTTGAAGACGGAGGCGGGTTATCCGCAGCGGAAATTGCTATATAGAAATTTGCGAAATGGGAAATTTGAGGATGTGTCGATGGAGGCGGGGCCGGGGATTTCCGTGCCGGCGGCGTCGCGTGGGATGCGCGTTTGGGGATTTTGATAACGATGGGGACGTGGATGTGGTGGTGAACACGGTGAATGATTTTCCGCAGTTGTTGCGGTGTGATCCGAGACGGTGCGAAATAACTGGCTCAAGGTGCGACGATTGGGGACGAAGTCGAACCGCAGCGGGATTGGCGCGCGGTTGCGGTGCGTGACGCGAGTGGCGGGAGAAGCGAAAGCGCATGCGCAGATCGATGAGGTGCGCAGCGGAGGAAGTTATTTTTCGCAGAATGATTTGCGAGTGCATTTTGGGATTGGGAAGGCGGAGAAGGTGGATTTGCTGGAGATACGGTGGCCGAGCGGAGTCGGTGGAGAAACTGGAGAACGTCAAGGTCGAATCAGGTGGTTTATGTGAAGGAAGGGGCGGGGATTGTGCGCACGATGCAGTTTTCGGAGGGGAAGGCGACGGGGAAGGTGAAGGGATAGCAGCGGAAGCCGCACAGGTTTGCGAAATGCGGCACGTAAAAAGTGACGTGCGGGCCTTGTTGGAAAGACATTCTTCGCGTCGCGTGAGGATCCATCGGAAAATTGACGCGGCTGAGTTTTGAAGGGAGTTTCCATGAGTTCAGATAGCAAGGGAGGAGCGGTGCGGTGTTCGATTGCGCCGTGGTTGTCGGTGCGGGGGAGCGGGCGGGCGGTGGAGTTTTACAAGAAAGCGTTTGGAGCTACGGAGCTACTGCGGTTGGAGGACGGCGAGAGCGTGGTGGCGCGGTTATCGGTGGAGGGAGCGGAATTTTGGGTGGGAGACGAATCACCGGAGCATAAGAATTTCAGCCCGGAGTGTTTGGGGGGCGGCACGGTGCGCATGATCATGACGGTGGCCGACCCGGACGCGGTGATCCGCAAGGCGATTACTGCGGGAGCGGCCGAGGTTGTGGCTATCGCTGAGGAACACGGGTGGCGAGTGGGGCGAGTGGTGGACCCGTTCGGGCACCATTGGGAGATTGGTCGTGAACTTGTTGAGTGACCTGCTGAGTGAAGGGCGATGAAAACTGTTTCGCATCCGGATACGGAGCCGAGAACCCGCGAGGGAATATTCGACCGGGTAAGGAATTTCTGGGAAGCGGTGAGCGAAGGGGCGCAGGTCGACGAGTTGTGGAGGCAGTTGGTCGCGGATGCGCGCGCGGGCTATGGATTTTACGGGCGGGATATGGATTGGGAGGAGTTGCGACAGTTGCCACGCTGGCGGCGACCGTTGCGCGCGGGCAAGCAATTTTTCTGGACCTTACTAGACAAGATGAGCCCTGCGCGGCGGGTGCTGTTACTGATCGCGCTGGTGCTGCTGATTTTGTCGTATTACGCGTGGTTTACGCTGATTCTGCTGGTGCTGCTGCTGTTGGAACTAGCGGATAAAGTGACCATGAAGCGAGACCTGGAGATTGCGAGGGAAATTCAGTCGTGGCTGGTGCCCTCAGTGCCGCCGGAGGTGGCCGGGGCGGAAATTGCGTTCAATACGCGGCCGCAGAATTCGGTGGCCGGGGATTATTACGATGCGTTTTATCCGCGCGGCGATGTGGCGGGCGGAGGTCCGCTGATGATGGTGATCGCGGATGTGGTGGGGAAAAGTATTCCGGCGGCGTTGTTGATGGCCACGTTGCAAGCGAGCTTGCGAACCATCGCGGGCGAAGGTGCGCCGCTAGCCGACCTGGTGGCGCGATTAAATAGGTATGCCTGTGCGCACAGCCTGAACGGAGAGAGATTCACAACCGCGGTTCTGGCGGAGTACGAGCCGGAGACGCGAAAGCTGACTTATGTGAATGCCGGGCACAACGCGCCGATCCTGCGGCGAGGGAACGGAACGCTGGAAAAACTTGAGGCCGGCGGATTGCCGTTGGGAATTTATGCGGAAGGTATTTACGAAACGGCTTGTGTGAAATTGCTGCCTGGGGACGTTTTGATTTTTTTTACGGATGGCGTGGTGGAAGCTTTCAACCAGGATCATGAGGAATTTGGGGATGAGCGGTGGTGCAGCACCATTCGCTCATTGCCGATCTATTCGGCGCAGGAGAGCCTGCGGTATTTGATGAAGCCGGTGGATGAGTTTGTGGGTGCCACGCGGCAGTCGGACGACATTACTTATTTGGTGTTTCGAAGTAAGTGAGAAATGTGCCGAAATTTCGCTGTTGGGAACGAGATAACGGCATGCTGCCGCGTAACTTGCGTGAAAGTGCGATTTGTTTCGCGAGTCAAATCCGCAAAGCTCTGCGATGCGAAGTTTCTTGAACGTGAGAACGACTGAAGCGCCGCGGGTCAGTTGGGGTTCATGGTGCTGGAACGGATCTGGGCGACGCGCTGGTCGAGATTGTTGGCTTCCTCGGCGCGGCCGAGAGTGCGAAGAGCCTTGGCCTGGCTGGCGAGAGTGGCAACCAGCACGGGACTGTCGGGGCCGTATTGCTTTTCGAGGATTTTGAGAAGTAGTTGATTGCAGGCGGCGGCTTTGTCGGGGTGGTCCCACCGATCATAGAGCGAGCACAGGGTGGCCCGAGGGACCAGCAAAGCAATAGAGTCAGGCCCGCTGAGGGCTTCGTCGATGCGCACCGCGCGTACGAGATAAGGTTCAGCCTTGGCGTAATCTTTCTGCACGAAATAAACGGCGCTGGCCTGGACCAGGCTCTCGGCAACTTTGTTACTGGCTTCGCCGTAGACTTTTTCATTGAGGTCCACGGCGCGGAAATAAAATTTTTCGGCGGAGGCGTAATCCTTTTGGATCAGGGCGTTTCTGCCGAGGGATTGCAGCGGGCCGGTGAGGTTAGAGGAATGGGGTCCAAACAAATTTTCGGTGACCTGCAGTTCGCGCTCGTAGGCTTTTTGAGCGGCGACGGGATCCTGGCCTAAATAGTGGTTTCCGACATGATCCAGAGCGGTGGCCAGACGAAAGTCGACAGGTTCGAGTTTGCCGGCGAGCTCGACGGCCTTCAGAAAGTGGCGCAAGGCCTCGTCAAAATGCCTAACCTTGTCGGCTTCAGTGCCGGCCTGCATTTCGGCGTCGAGTTGGGCTGAAACGGTGGAGGCGCCACGATCGGAGAGAATACGCGCGGACAACGCGGCAGCCTCGCTGGCTTTTCCCGCAGACTTCAAGGCTGCGAGATGCAGGTCCAGGCGCTTCTGGGCGTCGGCGTACTCGCGCTGAGGGTTGCGATCTTCGATACGGGTGATTTTTCCGCGCACGTCGAGGCTGGCGTCCGCAGCGGCGGCAGCGCGGTACTCCTCGATGGCGGCGATCCAATCGCCTTTTTTCTCCAGGGCAGAGGCGAGCTGGATCCTGATCTGAAGGTCGTCAGGGTACAGCGAGATGGCCTGTTTGAACTCCGCGATGGCCAGGTCCAGTTTTCCGGAGGCCGCCAAGGCTTTGCCTAAAAGGGCGTGAGGGGTGCCGAGCGAAGGTTGCAGTTCGCTGGCCTTATTTAGTTCGTCGAGTGCCCGCGGGTAGTCCTTCCTGTTTAAATATATTCTTCCAGAGCCCAGGTGGGGGTCCATGTATTGGTCATCCAGTTCGGCGGCCAAGGCATATTCCTGAAGGGCCAAGTCGTCGTGCTTGAGTTCTTCCTGGATGGCCCCAAGGTTGAAATGTGGCTTGGGGTCGGAGGGATCCAGGTTGATCGCGGCGCGAAACTGTTGATTGGCTTCCGGATAATTGCGGGAAAAGAACAACCCCAGTCCCAGCGAGTAAACGGCCATTTCCGCATTTGGATATAAGGCCACCAGTTCGCGAAATTCGGCGACGGATTCGGCATAGTTATCGTGATTCATGAGATCGGCGCCCAGATTTTGGCGGGCGTCGTATCTATCAGGGCTCATGCGTTTCACTTCGCGATAGCAGCGGATGGCGGATTCGAAATCGCCTTTGCCGTCGTAGGCCATGCCGAGGTTATAGAGAGCGTCCATATCATCCGGTTTCAAGCGCAGAGCGCTCTGGTATGCGGCTATGGATTGGCCCCAATCGCGTTTATGCGAATAGAGCAAACCCAAATTGTAAAAGGCCAATTGGTAATCCGGTTTGAGTCGCAGGGCCTCGCGATACTCCGCTTCGGAGGCATCAAATTTTCGACTGAGAGTCAGGGCCAGACCAGCGTTTTTGTGGGCTTCCGGGTTGTCGGGATTCAGCTTCAACGCCGCGCGAGCTTCGGTGAGACTTTCGAGACAATGCATCAGCCGGTAATGGACGTAACTCAGCTTGGTGTGAGCTTCCGGGAAATTGGGGTGCTGGAGAAGAAGTTCTTCAAGCAGGGCCTCGGCTTGGGGCCACTGTTCCGTTTTTTTGTATACCTGGGCCATTACGAACGCAATATCCGGATTGCGGGGGTTGGCGGTCAGCGCAGCAGAAAGTTGGGCTGCGGCCTGCTGATAGTTTCCGGCGTTGAGAAATTTGCCGGCGTCGGCGAGTTCTTGAAGGAAATCTTTTGACGCGATGGCGGTAGATTTATCGAGCTCAATTTTGGCATTGGAGAGCGCGGAGGAAACTCGCGGGTCGGCGCCGGCAGTTTTTAGGAGTTCGAGATAAGAGGAGTCGGGACGGAAGGCGAGGCCGGCGGCATTTATTTCATGCACGATGTTTTCCGGCAGGGCAGCACCGGCGGCAAGGGCCAGCACCCGACTGGCGCTCAACGGTTCGGGTTTGGCATGGGCGTCAGGGCCGGCGTTTCTCGAACAGGCAAGGGCCAGGCATGACAGGGCCAAGATGGCGATTTTGGCAAGAGAATTGGGCATAAGAGTCCCTTCAAGGAGCGCGGTGTTTGGTGGCCTTGACTTACGCTAGCAGAGGGAACGGTACTTTTTGGTATAGAAGCAAAGTTGATGATTCCAGAATAGAACTTGTTCTAAAGGGTGAACATCACTGGCAAGCCTGAGAATTCCTGCGGGGAGAACGACTGCAGCAAAAAAAAACAAATCCAAAAAACAACGGGCGGGCTACCAAGAATGAGTAGTGGTTGGCAGCCACGCCGCGTTGAACTTCTGATCGCTGGTAAGCGTAGATTTAGTGAATTGCGCCGAGCAGGTACAGCACGAGTACGATGAGGAGGACGGTGCCGAGAATACCCAAACCGCCGCCGGTGCCCCAACGCGAATAACCGTAGTAACCGCCGCCACCACCGAAGAGCAACACCAAAATAATAATGAGCAGGAGCATCTGATTCCTCCAGGATTAAATCGGTTCGGATGATACTAGAGAGTGGGGAGTTGACGGGGGCTAAACCTTCGGAGACTAGGTAGTTCTATCGAGGCTGACGCCTTGCTGAAGGAGATTAGGACCGTGGACGACCACGCGGAAACGCTGATTAGGGGCGGGACTTGAGCGATTCAGCAGGAATGAAATATTTTAGCGGTTATCTCCGGGCGAGGTGCGTTTGTAAGGTGAATTACCTATTGCGAGTGGAGCTTGAGTGCAAGGTTTCGGGTTCCTAGCCAGCGCGGTTTATGGGCAAGCCGGGGCGCGCGCTCTCTTGAAGTTCAGCTTACCCGGACATTTTCATACAGAAAATCAAATAAAGTTCGGAGGAGTCTCGGGGACTTCGCGTTGCGAGGCGAGCGATAAAGCGCGTGATAACATTTGCGGGCGAGTTGAGGCTGATTTTATATGACGTTTGACCGACGACAACTGCGATTTCGAGCGCGCCTAATTGCGACGGTTTTATTGCTGGGAGGCGTAGGGGCGATGGGTTCAGATGCGGCAGGGTCCGCGTCTGGTGCGAGCAGGTGGAGCGAAAAACATTTGGCAGCGATGCAAGCCGGCGCTGAGGTGGGCAGGCAGTACGCGGATGCGGTGAGTCCGCAGGAGGGCGTGGCGGCTGGCGGGCGAAGAGCAAGCCCGACGGACGCGGAGTCTAAAGAAAGAGCGGCTGCGCAAAAAGATTCGGCTGGAGAGGTGAAGGCGACCTATGCAGCAGGGATGACTGCGCTGCAAGGCGGCGATTTGGCTGGTGCGCAGACGGCGTTTGAGAAAGTGGTGAAATTGGCGCCGGGGAGTGCGGAGGGGCATAACTCGCTGGGATGGGTTTTGCTGGCGCAAGGGCGCACGGATGAAGCGATTGCGCAGTTCCGGGCGGCGTTGAAGTTGAAGCCGGTGTTTGCGCAGGCACACATCAATTTGTCGAATGCGCTGGTGCAGAAGAGCGACCTGGATGGCGCTGTTCGCGAAGCGCGCGCTGCGGTTCGCGATGCGCCAGAGGATTCCGAGGCGCACCGAGCACTGGGGCGAGCGCTGGCTTTCGCTAAGAAACTGGATGAAGCGGTTGCGGAGTTGCGGGCGGCGGCGAAGCTGGAGCCGGGGCGTGCGGATGTGCACGACGAGCTGGGTTCTTTGCTGATGCAGCAATCGGATTTTGCAGGAGCCGGCGAAGAGTTTGCGGAGGCCACGCGATTGCAGCCCGGATTAGCGGCGGGGCACCTGCATGTGGGAGTGCTGAAACTGCAGCAAAAAGAGATGGTGGCGGCGGTCAGTGAACTGCGAGAGGCCGCGCGGCTGAACACTCAGAATGCGCAGGCGCATTTTTATCTGGGCAAGGCGCTGCAGGCGGATGGTAAGGCCGAGCAAGCTATAGCTGAACTACGAAGCGCTTTGCAACTGCAACCGGATTTTGCGGACGCGCAGAACGATCTGGGATTGCTGCTGCAGCACTCCGGGAATGCGGATGGCGCAGTAGAAGCGTTCCGGCAAGCGGTGCGACTGGCGCCCGAAGATGCGGATGCGCACAACAATTTGGGGTTGGCGTTTCTGCAAGTGGGCGGCGGGGACGATGCCATCGCGGAATTTAAGACGGCATTGCGATTGCGGCCGGGCGATGTGGGATACCGCGCGAACTTGGGAGCGGCGTACCTGCAAAAAACGGACTTCGACGCGGCTATCGCGGAGTTTGAAGGAGCGCTGAAGACCGCGCCGGGGGATGCGACGCTGCACTACGATCTGGGGCTGGCATTGAAATTGAAAGATAAGCTGCCGGAGGGCATCGCGGAGTTACGCAAAGCGGCGGAACTGAACCCGCAGCAGGCGGATGCGCACTACACGCTGGGTGTGACGCTGTGGCAACAAGGGGAATTGCCGGCAGCGGAAAGCGAGCTGCGCGCGGCGATTCGAGCGAAGTCGGATTATGCGGAGGCGTACTACACGTTAGGGACGGTATTGAAGCAGGAGGAAAAGTGGCCGGAGGCAGCGGAGGCGCTGCGAGAGGCGATACGGCTGCAGCCGGATTTTGCGGGAGCGCATACGACGCTGGCGGCGGTGCTGCGGCAGCAGGGGGATGCGGTGGGCGCGGCGCAAGAAAGCCGCGCGGGAGTGGCGATCGCAAAGCAAACCACGGATATGCAGGCGGCGGTGTTTGCTACCAATTCAGGGAAGCGCTTGCTGAATGCCGGGGACGTAGATGCGGCGATTTCGCAATTTCGCTCGGCGATAGCCGCGAGCCCGGGATATGCGCCGGGACATTATCAGTTGGGATTGGCGCTGCAAAGAAAAGGTGAACGCGAAGAGTCGGGCAGGGAATTGAAGAAGGCAGCGGAACTGGATTCGCGGCTGACAATTGCTTCCCCTTGATATCGAAGATATCGAAGGTGGGTTGAACTCGCACGATCAAAATACCTTTGTTCTTTCCCCTAAAAAATTCGAGCAGGCCGGGATTTTCGGACGGCGCGCGACGGTCGCCTAAGTTGCGAGAGAGTGCAAGCTAGATACCCTTGCGGAGGGCGACCAGTTCGGTGGCTACAGGAACGCCGCGGACGACTTTGACGTGGAGGACGGCTTCGAAAGGCTTCAGTTCGGCCGGACTTGGAAACGCGAGAGCCGTAGGAGCAGTTCTTCGAGAGATTGCTGGCGGGAGACGTATTCGACGGCGGCTTGGGTGCCGATGGTGGGGTGCCGGCGAGAATGAGTTCGGAGCGGGAATGGTTAAGGCCGCGAACCAGGGCGACGACGGAATAGTCTTCGGTGAGGGCCTCGTTGTTGGGGGAGGCCAAAAATTCCTTGGGCTCGCCGTTTTGCGGATGAACATTGATGATTTCGGTGTTGCCGCGGCGAATGCCGACGGGGATTTGGCGAAAGACGAATTCCTGGGTGCTGGGAATGTCGAGCAGGGTGAGATTTTCGGAAGGCGAGCCGATGAGGATGAGGTCGTTGTTCTTGGCGTCGTCGAGAGAAAACAGGCTGCCGCGTTTTACGCGAATTTCCTGGTGGAGAAGATCGAAGACGCGATCGAGTTCGTGGACGGCGAGGACTTCGCCGACGCCGGTGTAGTGATCGAGGATCGGTTGGCCTTGATCGCGGGAGGCGTTGAAGTAGCGCATGCCAACGTCGGGGCGTCCGGCGAATGGGGCGTTGCTGAAGATGACCCACGGTTCTCGGGGCCGGTGAGAAAGCCGCTCCAGAAAGTTGGAAGGCGGCGGGGATGCCGGGGCGGTCGGGCGTAGCGGTGGTTTCGCCAGCTTTATGGGGGAAGAGCAGGGCGGCCATGACGGTCAGGGAAGCCGCCAGGAGAACGGCCAGGACTCCGACAGCGATGGCCCAGCGTCGGGGAATGCTGCTGGGCTATTGGAGCTGGATGTTCCTCGGCGATGGTTGATGGTCGGGCTGGGACTCGGTGATTGGCGACCCGTGATTCTTGCTGCCGGCGATTGCGGGGGTGGAACGCCAGAACATAGGTGCCTTTAGGCAATTCGACCCAGACGGGATCTTCGACGGCACCGTCTCTGTTGTAATACTCGGCGAGCTTGGCGCGGAGGCGACCCGGCCTGGACGCGGACCATGGAGTCAACCTGGGGGTCGAAGTCTCCTGGCGGCCGAAGACTTCGGTGGCGATTTGGTATTCCTTGAGCGGAGCGCCGGGGTGATCAAGGGCGTGCTTGGCCATGTAGCGCAGCAGTTTGCAGAGGGACTCAGACCCATGCAGAACAGGACTGTTGGCTAAGTTGTCGATTTGAGCCTGAATGTGAAGGCGATCCACCACGTTACTCCAGTTACAGCGTTGTAACATGAACTTGGCGGCAGATGCAACCTGAGGAAAAATCAAGGCGTTAGGCAATGTAACCGTATCTTACGCGAGCTGAGACTTCGCGCTAGATCAAGAAAACTGATAAGAGACTAGCTACAATAATTGCTCGATTGCTTCTCCGTTGCTGCATTTTCTAGGACTTGCGGATAGCCGGGTCGACCGGGATCATGGCTTCGAGAAGTGATGTGTAGTCGAGGGGTATCCGCAGCGCCGGTTGTATTGCGGTTCCACACAGTCTTTCGCGAATCCAAAAAATTATAAGTCGAGGTAGGTGTGTTTGTGTGGGCAGTGGTGTGAGTCGGAGTAGGATTCGAGTACGCTTGCGAAGGCTGAGGAGGGGTGGAATGGCAAGGCGATCGGTTTGGGTGGCTGCTGGGTTGTAATTTGTTTATGCTTGAACCTGTGCGACGTACACGGCCTCGGGACAAGCGGTATTCGGCAGCGTGATCGGGACGGTAACCGATGCGCAAGGCAACGCTGTGGTGGGCGCAAAAGTGATGGTGACGTCGTCTGAGCAAAAGCACCGCGTTCGAAACGACTTCGAATGAGAGCGGCAACTACGCGGTGACCCATTTGATTCCGGACGATTATAAGGTGGCGATGTAGGCCCCGGGTTTCAAGAGCTACGCGGTGGCGAAGACACTGTGACGGCGGACTCGTCGGTGACGTTGGACGCTGCGCTGGAAGTGTGGCGAAGTGACGCAGACGGTGGAGGTGACGCGGTGACATCCCGCAGCTGCAGACGGATCGCGCGGACATCGACGTACAGTTCAACCAGAAGTACGTCGAAGATCTGCCCATCCTGAACCGCAACTTTACGAACTTCGAATTGCTGTCACCTGGGACGCAAAAACTGCCGGGTTTCAGCCACGCGGCAACGGAAAATCCTCAGGGTGGCGGCCAGATTCAAGTAAATGGGCAGCATTTCTCGGGAACCAACTTTGAGTTGGATGGCACCGACAACCAGGATCCAATCCTGGGAATTATCGTGGTGAATCCGAATCTTGATGCGGTTGGTGAAGCAAAGATCGCGTTGCAGGATTACGACGCGGAATCGGGCAAGGCGACTTCCGGAATCGTGAGGGTGCAGACCAAGTCGGGCTCGAACGACATTCACGGGACGGGTTTCTTCTTCAACCGCAGCAGCGACACAGCAGGCGCGCGATCCTTTCACCAACGCGCCCGGAGTTCCACTGGCGGACGCCAACTGGAAGCAGTTCGGCGGGTTCGGTGGGCGGACCGATCATAAAGAACAAGTTGTTCTTCTTCGGCGACTATCAAGGGACGCAGCAGACACAAGGCATCACCAACCAATACACGGTTCCCACTTCGGAAGTGATCCAGAGCTGCAATCCGGCGACGAACGCAAGCAGCGCGACGCCGGGCTTCTGCGACTTGAGCCAGTACCTAGGAGAGGGACAGATTTTCGATCCCGCGACCGGGAATCCGCTTACGGGAGCGAGTCGCACGGCATTTGCGAGCAATATGATACCGATCGGGCGGATTGGGCAGAACGTTGGCAATTTGCTGGCGTTGTTCCCGACGCCGGTCACGGGCAATTTGAACGCGAACTACGTGGCGAGCGGCTCTGGCCCATTCGATCAGAAGTCGTTTGACGTGCGCATCGATTACAGTGCGCCGCACAACTTCCAGGTGTTTGGGCGCTTCAGCCTGGATTACTTCTCGCTGTCTGGTACGGGGGGCTTGGGAGCATTGGGCGGAGCGGGGTTTGGCCCAGGTGGGTTGAACGGCGGGTCGATTACGCACAACTACAGCTTGGCGAGCGGCTTTACCAAGCCGATCGGGACGACTTGGCTGACGGACTTCCGGTTTGGCTATTTCAAATATAACCCGAAGACCGCACTACTCGGACGGGGCTTCGTCGCCGATGGACGCTCTGGGCTTTCCGGGCTTGAACTCTGGCCCGGGGGTTGTTGGCGCTCCTGAAACTGGGGGGCTGGCGGGCTTTCAGTTCACACAGGGCGGCAACAACGGTAGCAGTTCGGGTGTTGGACCCAACGGAACGCTGAGCGCCTTCGGAGACGGCCTGAATATCGGGCGCTGCAACTGCCCGCTGACCGAAAGCGAGCAACAATTCCAATTCGTCAACAACTGGACGAGGACCCAGGGCAATCACTCGATCAAGTTCGGTGCGGACATCCGCTACGCGGAAAATCTGCGCGTGCCCAGCGACGCAAGCCGAACCGGTTTGCTGAACTTCGACACCGGCGATACGGCGGATGCCGGAGATGGAGGGTTGGCGTTGGCGACGTTCCTGTTGGGTGATGTGACTTCGTTCCAGCGCTTCGTCTCGAGCAGCTTGAATGCTGCCGAACGGCAGAAGCGCTGGTTCTTCTACGGACAGGACACCTGGCGGGTGAGCCCCAAATTCACGTTGACCTATGGCTTGCGCTGGGAAATTTACTTCCCGGAGCGGGTGAACGCTAAGGATAACGGGGGATTCGCGAATTTGAACGAAGGCATAATTCGCGTGGCAGGCGAAGGGCCGTATGGGTTAAACGGCAACATCGACAACACTTATAAAGCGTTTGCCCCACGGCTGAGCGTGGCCTACCAGTTTGATCCCAAGACCGTCGTGCGCATGGGCTACGGACGCGGATTTGATATCGGAGTGTTCGGTTCAAACTTCGGGCACGTGGTGACGCAGAACTTGCCGGTGCTGGGAAACCAAACCATTCAAGACGCCAACATCAACGCGGCGGCGACAGCGAATCGTCAGCGGTGTTTACTCTGTCGCAGGGACCGCCGGCGCCGACGTTCCTGGGCAACGTGCTGGGGCAAATCCAGAACGGGGTACATTCCGCTGTATGGGCCGGATGGCACCGTGCAGCCCCGCGTGCGACCCACAGTCCAACGGTTGCCGACGATCGACCAGTGGAACGCCACTATCCAGCGGCAAATTACGCCGACGATCAACTTGACGGTGAGCTACATCGGCAACAAGGGAACGCACGTGTTCGCCGGCAATGGCCCGTCGTACAACAACAACGAACCGGCGGCGGATGGTGGAACAGATGCGTATCAATGCTCCGCCGAACGCCGGGGCGGTGCCGGGACATTCGACTGCAAGCAGTCCTTCGTGCCGTTCGGTCCGCAAGTGGACCGCCGCAGGTACTTCCTGAACGGGGTTCCGGCGTTCACTTATCCCGGGTTCACATACACGGACGCGGCAGGAATTTTGACACCCACGCCGCCGTGCTGCGCAACGGACACGGCGTATTTCGGAAACGATGCGTCCAACAAATACAACGCGCTGCAGATTAAAGCGGAAAAGCGCACCAGCTACGGATTGCAGTTCCTGGCGCACTACACCTTCTCGCACGCGTATGCATATGATTCGGTTACTACGACGTCAATCCAAGAAATTTGCCTGGGGTCCGAACCAATACAACCGCAACCAAGTATTCGTGGCAAACGTGATCTATGAGTTGCCGGTGGGAAGAGGCAAGAGATTCTTGGCGGACACCAACCGCGCTGTCGATTTGTTGATCGGCGGATGGCAGGTGACGAACACCACTACCTATGGGACGGGGTTGCCGTTCACGCCGAGCTTGCAGAATGCGGCCAGGTGACGGATGCGGGACCGTGCCGTCCAAACAAGGGAACTGGCTATCTGAAGACCGGAGTGACGCACGCTAGGCGGGGATACCTATTGGTTCCGGTCAATGCCGACCTGAGCCAGAACCTGCCGGAAATCACTGACTCGCCGGTCGGACATCACCGGAACACAGGGACGCTGTGCATGGCGGCGCGACCGTCGGACGGGCTGTACTCTTTGCCGGCTTGCGGGCAAATCGGCAACGCGGGAGTACGTTCTCGCTGCGCGGTCCGCACGCGTTCTTTGACGACATGGCGCTCTCCAAGAACTTTACGCATCACGGAAAGAATCAAGGCACAGTTCCGCTTTGACGCCTACAACGTGTTCAACCATCCGGTGCTGGGCTTCAACAGCGCGCAGGGTAACACCTGCGTGGATTGCGGCGGCAGCTCTGGACAGATCACGGACATCGAGGCGGATGCTTCGCCGGGCAACCCGGTGGGGATGCGGCAATTCCAGTTCGGAGTACGCATCACTTTCTAAAAGGCTGAAGGCACATGATGAAAAAAAGGGAGTCCTTCGGGGCTCCCCTTTTTTTATGCTTTAATCGCAATTCGAAGCGGGTTGAAACGATGTGAGCGGGATGGATAGGGTGAACGGGATGCAAATTCGAGCAAGGTGAGCTTGGGGTTTGTGTGCTGTATGGCGGGCGCGGTTTTTACTTTTCGCGCCGAGTGCGATAAGTGCGCACGGCGGTGTAGGATGCGCCAGCGTACGACGGAGAGCCGTAAGCTGAGTGAGCAGGGAAAATTTGTTGAGGCGATGGCGGCGCTGAATGAAATTTCTGCCGCGCATCCGGACTGCGAAAAATTTGGCGCACGAATTTGGAGTGGCGTACTACCGAAAAGGCGATTTCGCGAATGCGGTGAGGCGTTGCAAAAGGCCATTGACGGAGAATCGGCGAGACAATGAAGCGATGCAGTTGCTGGGGCTGTCGCATTACCTGGGGAATAAGCCGGGTGAGGCGATTCCGTATTTGGAGAAGGTGCAGGCGTGGTATTCCAGCGCGAATGTGGATGCCGCTTATATTTTAGGGATTTGCTACACGCGGACGAAGGCGTATCCGCAGGCGCGGCAGGCATTCGCGCGAATGTTCGGGGTGGGGCCGGATTCGGCGGCGAGTTATCTGTTTACGGCGCGGATGTTTTTGCGGCAGGAAGTGGCGGAAGTGGCGGAAGAGTATGCGCAGCGGGCGGTGACGCTGGATGCGAAGTTGCCGTTGGCGCATCAATTGCTGGGGGAGATTTATTTGTACCAGTCGAAGTTTCCGGAGGCGGTCGGCAGAATTCAGAAAGAATTGGATATCAACCCGGGTTATGCGGCGGCTTATTACAAACTGGCGGATGCGTATTCGCGAATGCAGAAGTATCGAGGACGCGGAGAAATTGTTGCAGCGATCAATCTGGCTGGATGCGACGGCGACGGGGCCTTACATATTGTTGGGAAAGGTGTTGGAGAAGAAAGGGGAGACGGAGTTGGCGGTGCGGGCGTTGCAAAGGGCGCTGGCCATGGATCCGAATAATGCCATGCCGCACTATTTGCTGGGGCAGTCTTACCGCGAACTGGGACGCGCGGAAGATGCGGAGCAGGAATTGAAACTTGCCGAAACGTTGCAATCGCGACCAAAATGAAAAACCTTAAGAAGGCAAACGGCGAAAGGTAAGGATTCGAGTGCGCCGTCGAAGAGTCTGCGTAAATTTATTACGAAAATCGTAAATGCCATAATGCCTGGCTGAAAACATACGATCATCGGTCTGGGAGAATTGTTGTGGGACGTTTTCGCCGAGCGCAAGGAGCTAGGGGGGGCGCCGGCAAATTTCGCGTACATGACCAGCTTGCTGGGCGATCGAAGGGGTGGTGGCCAGCCGAGTGGGGCGCGACCGGCTAGGAAATTCGGCGGCGAGGAGATTGGCGCGACTGGGATTATCGCGCGAGTCGTTGCAGATGGATCACGGAACATCCGACAGGGACAGTGCAATGTGCAGATCGCGGGGGATGGGCAGCCGAAGTTTGAAATTGCCGAGCCGGAAGTGGCGTGGGATTACTTGGAATGGACCGCCCAATGGCAGGAGTTGGCGGGCCGGGCCGCGGCGGTATGTTTTGGTTCGCTGGCGCAACGTGCGGCGAATTCACGGAAACGATTCATGTATTTTTGCAAGCATTGCCGCCCGGAAGCGCTGAAAGTGCTGCGATGTGAATTTGCGGCAGGAATTCTTTTCGGCGGAGATATTGCGGCGAGTCAGCGGCGATGGCGGACATTTTAAAAGTGAATCAAGAAGAGTTGCTGCAGGTAGCGGTGTTGCTGGGCTATAAGGTGGATCGAGAAGGAAGGTCCGGCGCAGTGGCTGCTGCGCACGTGCAATTTGAAACTGGTGTGCGTCACTGAAGGGATGAATGGAAGTTTCTTGATGTCGGCGGATGGGGTGCACAAGCATCCAGGAGTGCCAACCGAGGTGGTGGATACAGTGGGCGCGGGAGATGCGTTCACGGCGGCGCTGATGCATCACTATTTGCGGGGGGCTTCTCTGGAGGCGATGAATGAAGCGGCGAATCGCATGGGGTCGTGGGTGGCTTCGCAGGCCGGGGCGACGCCGAAGCCGAACGTCATATTTTTAAAGACGGTGCGACACGCGAGCGCGCAGCCGTTGGATTAAACGGTGGCTCGATCAGTGAGTGGGAGCCGGGGCGTTGGCGGGTGCGGAATTGGCAGCCGACTTGGGAGCCGCGGAGGGAGCGTTTTGTTCTTTGGCGAGGCGATCCGCGAGTTGCGGGGGCAAGTCGTGGAGCAGATTTAGAAATACGCCGTTGGTCCAGCCAAAGCCTACGAAGTTGACGTGATAGCCGGCGGTAACGGCGGTTTCCGAAGAGCGGGTGACGGCGTTATATTTTTCACGGATGGTGCCGTCGTGGCGGAAATTCTCGGCGACCGTGGAGAGAAATTTATAGGAAATGCGGTCGGCGTCTTCATTGAACCCATAGCGGCGCATGCCTTCCATGGCCAGCAGCTGATTGGGAGCCCAGGCGTAGGGGAAGTCCCACTGGCCTCCGGTTTCATGGGGCTCATGACCAAGCCGCCGGGCTGTTCGAATGTAGGAAGATTTTCATGATGGCCTGGGCTTGCTCAGGAGTGGCGAGGCCGGCCCACAGCGGAACGAAGACGGTGATGTAGGCGTAGGTGGAACGTTCCTGCTTCACGAAGTTGTAGTCGAAGAACATGCCGCGTTTTTCATCCCACAAAAATTTGTTCATTCCTGATTTGCGTTCTTCAGCAAGCTGCTTCCAACGGCGGGCGTCATCGTCGTGACCGAGGGCCTGGCTCATCATTTCCAGATCTTTTTCGGTTTTGTACAACAAGCCGTTGAGGCAAACCGGAGCGTAATTGGCGGTGCCGGCGCCGTAGGGGCCGAAGCGAAAAGAAATGTCGTAGCCGGATTCGCGCATGGAGCGATCGCCTTTGTAGAAATCGGCGCTTAAGCCCACATCTTCGGCGGGGGTGCATTCCGGGCGCGCGTTACTTTTGGCGACTGCAGGCGAGGCGTCGTGTGTGGAGTCGCAAACGCGTACGGAATATTGGGCGCCGAAAGTTTGCGGAGAGGTTTGGCCCGGTTCTTTGCGGACCAGATAGTGATCGTCGAATTCGGGGTGCCGCAGGAAAAAGGCAGCGACATCGCGATAATGGCCGGTCTCATCTTTCACGCTTTCGGGTGAAGGACCGTCGCCGCGATCGAAGTAGCGGGAGAGTCCGGTGTCGCCGGCGAGATGGGGAGCTTGCGGTCCACATATCGTGGTCGTTATGGCGAAATCGTATGCGCGCGCGAGCCATTTCTGGTCCTGGTGACCGGAGGATTTTTCTGCGTTATAGACGGAAAGAATCATGGAGGTGAGGAAGGGCGGCTGGAGCGGCTGAGGTAGTAGCTGCGATTGGCGTTGAGAACATTTCCGTAATGCTGGATTTCGAAGAAAAAATTCTCGACCATGCCGCGAGCGAGATCGATGCGGCCGTCGCTCACGAGTCCGCGAATGATGAAGTAACTATCCCAGCCGTACATCTCATTGAAGCGGCCGCCGGGGACGACGTATTTATTTTCGAGGTAAAGAAGGCCGGGAGGATTTAGAGCGTTGGCGTCGACTTCACCGGGATGGTGAATGACGGAGGGCAGAGGCTTGACTTCAAATTTGCATTCTTTTTGGAGAGCGGAGAGGGCGGCAGGCTCGGGAAAATCGGCGGGCAAATACATGACGGAGGTGGCGGCAAGTTTGGTGTCAACGACGGTGCCGCACTCGTTCATGGAGCGGGTGAGAGTGTCCCACCCGGTGGAAATGTAGGAGCGAATGGGCGCGAGACCGTGGGCGTCGGGGGCCCCGTCGGGGCGCGCGGAGGAGGGGGTAACGGTGGAGAGGAGGCATAGAACGACGGCGGGTGAGCTTAGTTTTTTGAGGATGGAAAACAGGCGCACGGAGACTAAGGCAGCGACTGAAGCGGGGTTGTGCATAGTGCTGACAGAATAGACTTTAAGCCCGATTTCAGCAATGTTAAAAGCGGGCTTTAGGGTGGATTCTGGGCAGCAATTTCAGGGCGATTTGCGATGGTGGCGCACGCTACGAAAGGGGCGTTGCGGCGGCACTTCAAGATTTTGCGGAGAGGATTTCCTGGGCGATGCGGAAGGCGGAATTGGCGGCGGGGATGCCGCAATAAATCGCGGAGTGCAACAGGGCTTCGCGAATTTCTTCCGGAGTGACACCGTTTTTGAGTGCGGCTCGCAAGTGCATGCGCAGCTCTTCCTCGCGGTTGAGAGCGACAAGCATGACGATGGTTAGCAGACTGCGAGTCTGGCGCGGAATGCCGGGGCGAGTCCAGATTTCGCCCCAAGCGTAACGAGTGAGCAAGTCTTGAAAATCTTCGGTGAGTTCGCTGCGCCTGGCCAGGGTGGCGTCGACGTGGGCATCGCCGAGAATTTCGCGGCGGATTTTCATTCCGGTTTCGTAACGCTGGCTTTCGTCCATTGGTTTTGGTTCTCCTTAGCTGGTGAGAAAGGCGCTGACCTGAGCAGTGAATTCGTTGGCGGCTTCGACGTTGGAGATGTGCGCGGCATTCAGCTCGATGTAGCGCGAGCCTTTAATTTCGTTGGCAAGTTTCTGGGCGTCGGCGGCTGGGACCGCGGCGTCGTGGGTCCCGGCGATGACCATGGTGGGTGCGTGGATGGCGGGGATCTTTGCCCAGAAATCAAAATCGCGGACGGCGGCGGCAGCTCCGATGTAGCCATCGCTGGCGGTGCTTTCGATCATGGCTTTGGTTCTGGCGACCGCTGCGGGTTGTTGGGCGCGAAATTCCGGTGTGAACCAGCGCTCGACGACTTGATTTGCGACGCTTGACGTTCCACCTTCGCGGACGGCTTTGATGCGTTCATTCCAGGTTTCGGGTTTGCCGATTTTAGGGGCGCTGTTGCAGATGACCAGTTTATTTATTTTCGCGGGGGCGTTCACGGCGAGCCACATGGCGGTCATGCCGCCAATGGAGAGGCCGCAGAAATGGACGCGGTCGATGTTGAGGGCATCGAGGAGGTTCAGGACATCGCTGCCGAGTTGGGCGATGGAATATTCGCCGGGAGTTACGGCGGTTTGCCCGTGGCCGCGAGAGTCGTAACGCAAGACGCGAAAATCCTTGGAGAAGACGGGGAGTTGAGGCTCCCATAACGCGAGATTGGTGCCGAGTGAGTTGGAAAGCACCAGAGTTGGGGCGGTTTCTGGACCGTCGAGCTGGTAATGCATGCGCAGATTTTTGGTTTCGATGAAAGGCACGGTGGGCCGCCTAGGTTTTGCTTTGGGATTGGTGATGCGCGAGCACGCGATCGATGAACTCGTATGCCGCGCCGGTGTAATTTTGCGGGTTGAAAAGATTGTCAAGATCGGTCGACGAGAAATGGGTTGAGATTTCTTTTTGCTGTTCAAGTATTTCGCGGAGATGGCGATTTTCCTGGATGGATTGGTCGCTGGCGGTTTCGATCAAGGAGCGAGCTTTGGCGCGGCCAATTTTTTGGCCCAGCGACGCGGTAAGCGCTTCCGTAAAAATACGACCGCTGGTGGCGTTCAGATTTTGGCGCATGCGTTCGACATTGATTCTCGAGTTTGGGCACGACGCGCTTCAGGCGATGCAGAGCTCCGGCAGAGAGACAGACAATTTCAGGAAGAGTTTCCCACTCGGCGTGCCAGGTGCCCAAGGCGCGTTCGTCTTCGTGAACCATGGCGCTGAGCATGGTGCTGACCAAGCCGGGAACGCGGGTAGCGGCGGCGAGGATGGCGGCAGCCGCGACGGGATTGCGTTTATGCGGCATGGTGGAGGAACCGCCGCGGCCTTCTTCGGCGCGCTCCAGGATTTCGGCGATTTCCGTTTGCATGTGGAGAGAAAGGTCGCGGGCAATTTTACCGAGAGTGCCGGTGAGCAGGCCCAGGGTGGTGGCGACCTCGGCGGTACGATCGCGATGACTGTGCCAGGGAATTTGCGATGTGGGGAGTTCCAGTTCGGCCGCCAAACGTTCGGAGATTTTGTGGCCGTGCTGGCCGAGGGATGCAAGGGTGCCACGGCGCCGCCGAATTGCAGCACCAGGCAGCGCGTTTGGGTTTCGCGCAAGCGTTGACGATGGCGTTCTAGGGCGTCGAGCCAGCCGGCGAATTTCATGCCGAGCGTGGTCGGCACGGCGTGCTGCATCCAGGTGCGGCCGACAATGGGCGTGTTGCGATGCCGGGTGGTCAATGTTGCAAGCGCGGAGCACAAATCGCGAAGGTCGGCGTGGATGAGGATGAAGGCGTCGCGTACTTGGAGAATTTGCGCGGTGTCGATGAGGTCCTGGCTGGTGGCGCCGAGATGGACGAAGTTGGCGGCTTCTGAGTTGTCAACGGCGACATGAGCTTTTAGTTGGTTGATCAGCGGGATGGCGATATTTCCGGCGGATGCGGTGGCTTCGGCGAGTTTTGCTTTGTCGAACAATTCCACGCGGCATTTTGAGGCTATTGCCGAAGTGATTTGGGCCGCTGTGGAGTCGGGCAGCAAGTCCACGGAGGCGTGAGCCAGCGCGGCTTCAAAGTCCAGCATTCGCTGGAGGGTGGCGTCGTCGCTGAAAAGCGCGTTGGCAGCGGAGCAGCGAAATAACGGATCGAGAATTTTCATGACTCAAGGAGCTTAGCTGAGTGGGCGATTTGCATCATGCGGCGGTTCATTTTTAGACGCGTTCCAGAATTACGGCGATACCCTGGCCGACGCCGATGCACATGGTGCACAGGGCATATTTTCCGCGGGTGCGCGCGAGTTGATAGGCGGCAGTGGCGATGAGGCGCGCGCCGCTGGCGCCGAGCGGATGGCCGAGGCGATGGCGCCGCCGTTGGGATTCACGTGCGCGGCGTCGTCGGGAATTTTAAGTTCGCGCAAGACCGCCAAACTCTGCGAGGCGAAGGCTTCGTTGAGTTCGATGACGTTCATTTGCTCGAGCGACAACTGCGCTTTGGCGAGGACTTTGCGCGTAGCGGGCACGGGCCCCATGCCCATAATGCGTGGGCGCTACACCAGCGGTTGCCGCGGCGAGCACGCGCGCTTTGGGAGTCAGACCGTGGCGCTTCACGGCCGCTTCGGAGGCGATCAAAATGGCGCAGGCTCCGTCGTTAATTCCAGAGGCGTTTCCGGCGGTGACCGTGCCTTCGGGCTTGACGACGCCTTTTAGTTTGGCAAGGGCTTCCAGGGTGGTGTCGGGGCGCGGGTGTTCATCGACGGAGAAATTTATGGACGGGCCTTTTTTCTGGGGAAGGGGCACAGCGACGATTTCTTCGGCGAGGTTGCCATTTTGAAGAGCGGCTGCGGCGCGCTGCTGGCTGCGCAGTGCGAAAGCATCCTGATCGGAGCGCGAAATTTTATATTCCTCGGCGACGTTTCGCCGGTCTCGGGCATGGTGTCGGTGCCGTATTTGGCTTTCATTGCGGGGTTGATGAAACGCCAGCCCATGGTGGTGTCTTCGAGTTTTGCGGCGCGAGAAAAGGCGGCGTCGGCTTTGCCCATGACAAAAGGGGCGCGCGACATGCTTTCCACGCCGCCAGCGATGAGGAGATCCACTTCGCCGCTTTTAATGGCGCGCGCTGCAGTGGCCACGGCATCCATGCTGGAACCGCAGAGGCGGTTGACGGTGCTGCCGGGAATTTCTTTGGGCAGGCCGGCGAGGAGCAGAGCCATGCGGCCGACGTTGCGATTGTCTTCGCCGGATTGATTGGCGCAACCGTAGATAAGGTCGTCAAGGGCGTTCCAGTCGACACTGGCGTTGCGGGACATGAGCGCGGCGATGGGGATGGCGGCGAGGTCGTCGGCGCGGATGGAGGCCAGTGCGCCGGCGTAACGGCCGATGGGAGTTCGAATGGCGTCGCAGATGTAGGCGGATTCCATTTATTTGGTGAGCTGCAAACAATTCTACACTTTATCCAAATATTACAAAGATCAGGAGCGGCCCCGAGCGTAGTGGGTCAGTGCGCAAGTGGTCAGTGCGGCAAGTGAGTTCAGTGCGCGAGCCGCGCGCTAATCAGACTGAGCCCAAAGTGATCGCCATTCAGCACATCGCCGGCCAGGGTGCGTTGACTTACTTGAGGAGCGCAAACTACTATGACCGCAGCGTGGCAGAACCCGAAACACTCCTCGGTCGAACCGTATCCCATTACCGCATTATTGAGAAGTTAGGCGGCGGTGGAATGGGCGTGGTGTACAAAGCGGAAGACACACGCCTGGACCGTTTTGTAGCTATCAAATTTCTTCCCGAAGATCTGGCAACGGATCCGGCAACGCTGGAGCGTTTTCGCCGGGAGGCCAAAGCCGCTTCGGCGCTCAACCATCCGAACATTTGCACCGTTTACGACATCGGAGAACAGGACGGCCGGGTCTTCCTCATCATGGAATTCATGGAAGGCCACACCCTCAAACATCTCATCAACGGCAGCCCGCTGGAACTCGACCTCCTTCTCGACATCGGCATCGATGTGTCTGACGCTCTGGACGCAGCGCATAGCAGAGGCATCCTGCACCGCGACATCAAGCCTGCCAATATTTTCTTTACGTCGCGCGGGCACGCCAAGATCCTCGATTTTGGGCTGGCCAAACTCGATCGCGATTCGGATTCTCCCCAGCTTGCTCCCACGAGTGGCGGCGAAACCTTGGCTCCCGAATACCTAACCAGTCCGGGCCTGGCGGTCGGCACGATCGCTTATATGTCGCCGGAACAAGCTCTCGGCAAACCTCTCGATGTGCGCAGCGATCTTTTTTCTTTTGGCATCGTGCTGTACGAGATGACAACGGGTGTCCTGCCTTTCCAGGGCGATACCTCTGCCGCGATTTTCGACGGCATTCTGCGGCGAGCTCCGCTTTCCTCCGCACGTTTCAATCTGCAAGCTCCGGCCGAACTCGAACGCATTATCAACAAAGCCCTGGAAAAAAATCGCGATCTCCGATGCCAATCCGCCGCAGAGCTGCGTGCTGACCTCAAGCGGCTTAAGCGCGAATCTTCCGGCACAGCCGCTCCAACTGTCGAGCCCGCCGAAGACCGAGGCGCTGCTGCAAAAGTTTCCGGCAGTAGTCAGAGAGTAGATCTGGCCCCAGGGCTACCAGCCCCGCCGGTCTCCATTCATGCAACTCGCGGCGTCGGGTACGCCATTGGGATCGGGCTCGTGATGCTGATCGCGACAGCCTTGGCCATCTGGTATCACAGAAATTCCTCGGTCACGACGATCACACGCGCAACTCGGCCGTCGATCGCGGTGCTGCCGCTCCAGAATTTGAGCACCGAGCCGGACAGCGCTTACTTCAGCGATGGCATGGCCGACGAGATATCCACAAAGCTTTCCAAAATCCAGGGCGTAGATGTAGCCGCTCGGGCGTCCGCGATATCTCTCAAAGTGGCGGACAAAACATCCGCCGAAATCGGTCACCAACTAGGCGTGCGGTATCTGCTGGAAGGCAATGTTCGCAAAGCGGGCAACCAGGTACGCATCAATGTCCAATTGATCGACTCCACCACCGGCTTTCAGACATGGGCCGACGATTTTACCGGCGAGCTGCAAAATGTTTTTTCTCTTCAAGAACAAGCCGCGCTCAAAATTGCGGAAGCTCTGAACGTCCACCTCAGCCCCCAGGAGCAGCAAGCGGTTACCCGTCGCTACACGCAAAATCCGCAAGCTTACGAAGAATTCCTGATTGGCCGCTCACTGTTGGTCCATGAAGATCAGCCTCAAGCGCTGGAGGCCTCAAGAAAGCACTTTGAGGCCGCTCTTAAACTGGACCCTAACTACGCGCCAGCATTGGCGGGGCTCTCGCATGTGGAAGGCTATTACTACCGAGACGTAAATTCCGATCCCACTCATCTACAGCGCTCCGAGCAACTCGCCAAGCAAGCTTTGGCCATCGATCCGCAGCTTCCCGAGGCGCATATTGCGATGGGCCGCGTATTTGGGGTGCGGTATTTATACGCTGACGCGGTGCGAGAGCTTCGGCCAGTCGTTCAGGCCGAGCCGGAAAACCCCTGGGCTTGGGATATATTGTCCTGGGCGCTGGGCTATGAAATCCCTCCTGAGGCCGAGGAATCCGAAAAGGCCGCACGTCAAGCGATTCGTCTTAACCCATCGCTGGGATATGCGCAGTACCACCTGGGCCGGGCCCTGTACCTGCAGAACCGGTTACCCGAGGCAATGACGGCTTTTGACCGGTGTGAAGAGATAACGGGAAATGCTGAAGTTGCGAACCTCGGGAGAGCGCAAGCACTCGGCGCACAGCGCCGTTACGGCGAGGCCATTTCGTTGATAACCCAGGTCAGGAAGATACAGAGTTCCAATGACTTTTACTGGCTGAGTTCTTTTTATGCGGGGAGCGGTGATAAGGAAAAAGGTCTTGCTATGCTGCAAAAAGCATTTGAACTGGGCTTTCGTGATTTCCGCACTATCGACGCCGAAACTGCATTTTCTACTCTTCGCGATGAAGTTCGCTTCAAGCAACTTGTGAACCGCTACTCCAAGTAACGGCAGGTCCGCGCAAATCTTGATTGCTTTTGAATGTAGGTCATCGGGTACCTTTGAGGCGGCGGGCAGCGTCGCTATGATATTCGCGTTCCTGGGTTTGGAATGGCCGATTTTAATTCGGCCAGCTGGGTATCCATTTGCGGATGAGCGGTGTTCTTACTCAAGTTCTACCTTGGTTCCCAAGCCTGCATACACATAGTTGTCCCCGTAGGTTTTCTTCAATCGCGCAAACGCCGGCTCGCCGGTGCAATGTCCTGGGGCAATCCTCTGCACCTTCCACTTGGTTTTCAAATTTTCTGCCAACACGTCAATTTCTTCCACCGGCGCGGTCACCAGGTGTAATCCTCCGAACACAATTTCCGTTCTGGGATCCAGCGCTTTGGCGGCTTCCAGAATCGCTTCAATTCCCGCGTGCGAGCACCCGTCGACCAGCAGCAATCCATTAGGTCTCTTGATCGCCAGCGTCAACTCTGGCAACTCCAGAGTCCCCTTTTTTTGGGAGACGGTTCGCACCAGGAACAACCCCGGCGAAAGCTCGGTCGTTTGATTCACGAGGACGAAATTCCCAGTGTCATATAGCTTGCCGGCAGCGAATTGTTCCGGCTGCGTTCCTCCGAAATACCTCATCTTCGCTGGCAGACTCTCATCCGCACGCAAGAATGCGTTCGGGACTGGCGCTCCGCCGAAGCCATTCGCACCATCCGCGGGCACGTAGACCGTGACGTTGGGATTAACCTTCAACACATAGCGCAACCCCGTGGTGTGGTCTGCGTGACGGTGGGAGATGATCACAAAATCCAGCTTCGTCAGGTCCACGCCTAGCACCTTGACGTTGCGCTCAAAAATGGCTGCATCGTTCCCGGTGTCGAACAAGATGCGCTTCCCGTTGTGCTCCACCAAAGCGGAAAAGCCCCAGTCCCTGGTCAGTTCCTTCGATTCTCCGATCGCATCGTAGAGAATGGTCACCTTGTCTTGTGCCCGGCAGGGAATTGCCGCCACACACACCAGCATGAGCGCCAAAGTCCGTAAAGCCTGGATTCGCAAAGAACACCCCTAACCCGAATTTTCCGATTTAGAGCTTCGGTTCGTGCATCGTACGCTTCTGTTCCCATGGGCGCAACGAATTGGCCAAAGTAGGAGCTAGTGGAAATAAGTTTTAACAGGTGGGTGGAAGTAGGAGCGTTTCATGTGAAGAGTGACTGAGCAAAAGTTGATTCAGACATTAAGGAGGCTTCACTACGCAACCCTATGCGAGTTTGCGGCGACGGAACGGTTACCACCACCACCACCAAGACTTCGAATCTGGCTTCGAAAATAACGAAATCCAGAAATCGTCGGTGCCGTGGGCGGAGATGAAGCCGCACACAAGCATTAAGACTGCGGCGATGCCAAGGAAGGTCCTGACATCGAGATAGAGAAACGGGGTGTCTCGACTGAAAAGAAGCTGGAGGCTGAGGAAACCGCCCAGCAGCGCACCGAAAACGAAGCGGATCCAGAAGTCAACGCGTTCGGCGTTGGGATACGGTTCGCGCTCTGGTCCCGAGGGGACTGGCGCTCCCGGGTTGAGAGCGGATGGCGCGGGAGTGTTCAGCGATTCGGGATGTTCCGGGTAATGCCGGAGCGGGGCGTTTTCGATTTGCGAGTAGGCCGGGTTGATAGTACGGACCATCTGCGAAGCGTCGGAAAACTCAGATGTTCCGTCGCGATAGAGATCGGGGTGCCAACGCTTCACCATCTCGAGATAGTGGGCGCGGATCTCAGGGGTAGTAGCGGAAAGCGGTGCGCCCAGAAGGCGATAGGCGGCACGGAGGTCGTCGATTTCATTCATAGGCGCGAAGATAGGAATGCGAGCAGTCAATTAGCAGGCTGCGTATTTTGCCACGAGATCCAGGCGGTTCTGCCCGGCCTCCGGTCGAGAGAGCAGCGAGAAGCGATCGAGAAGGGAAGCGATCAGATGGCATGTCGAAAAGTATATAAGGTGATAACTAGCGCTGGAAGCGTACCGAAGGACAGGTTTAGTACGAACTTCGACACATATCCAGTGTGTATCCGATGTCCCGTGCCGACGTGCAGCGGACGGCGGTTTGGTTTTAAAAAGGATACTGATGCGGGGGTTGGTCAGGTAGACTTTTGGGCGATGAAGGAGAGGGCGGCGGTGTCAGAGCATGTTGATTAGCCGGCGGAGTATTCAGATCGAGTGGGGAGATTGCGATCCGCTGGGAATTGTCTATTTCCCGCGGTATTTTGAATTTTTTGATGCGTGCACGAATGCGCTGTTTGAGCGGGCGGGATTGCGCAAGCAGGAAATGCTGGAGAAGTACGCGATTGGGGGGATTCCGCTGGTGGAAGCGCGGGCGCGATTTCTCGCGCCTTCTTCGTTTGGGGATACGGTGACGGTGGAATCGAACGTTACGGAGTGGGGGAAAACCAGTTTCGCGGTGCATCACCGGCTGTTCAAGGGGGATGTGCTGGCGGTGGAAGGATTCGAGAAGCGGGTGTGGGTGGTGCGCGCGGTGGGAGAAGGGAAGACGATCAAGAGCCAGGCGATACCGCGGGAGGTTGTCGAGAGATTTCAGAAAGATTCGGATTGATGCGGGAATCATCGATTTCATAAACCATGCCATGATTTCACGCGCTTACTCGCGGGCCCAAGGATTCTGGTCCAGCATACGAAGTTGAATTTCAAACCCCACGCTGAAAAGAGGGTATGGAAACCCGCGCTTTTTCGTTGGTGAAGAGTTGCCGTGGAGCTTCCGGTTGCCGCGAGGATAATCAATTTGACAACTTTGGCGCGAGGATGGTTGACACCTTCGAGTGCGTTGTAGAGACTGACTGTACCCCCTTCCAAATCTAATTTCTGAGTGAGCCGATGCGCATTCTTGTTGCTGAAGATGACGCACCGCTGGCGGAATTTTTGCGCCAACGGTTGCTGCAGGAGCATTTTGCTGTGCAGATGGTCACCAACGGGGCGGAGGCGCAACGCATGGCCTCCGATCAATCTTACGATCTGGTGGTGCTGGATTTAAATCGCAATGGAGCGGCGGGACTGGAGGTTCTACGAGGCATCCGCTCGAAGAAACCAGATCAGCCGGTGTTGATGATGGCGGGCGCGAATGTGGTGGAAGATCGCGTGCGCGGGCTCAACGCCGGGGCCGACGACTTCGTGGGCAAACCGTTCGAGGTGGCGGAGCTGGCGGCGCGGATCCGGGCGGTGGTGCGGCGCGGGAACCGTCCGGGGCGCAACGTGCTGCAGGTGGGAGATCTGGAACTGGATCGGATTACGCACACGGTGCAGAGACATGGTCACGCGATCGATCTTAAGCCCCAAGGAATTTGCGCTGCTGGAATTCCTGATGAGGCATGCGGGGCAACCGGTCTCGCGAGCGGCAATCGTGGAGCAGGTGTGGAAGCTGAACTTCGACACCATGACGAATGTTGTGGACGTGTACATTAATTACTTGCGGCGCAAAGTGGATTTTGGTTACGACCTGGCGCTGATTCGCACGGTTCGCGGAGTGGGGTATCAGATTGGAAGTAACGCGGTGGCTGCATAGAGGCGGTGCTGGCGGGGCATACGAAGTTGGCGTAACGCCAGGAATTTTGACTGCACACAAAAAGCGAACGGCGGAAGGAATTGTTATCCTTCCGCCGTTTTCGATTGGCAATGTTGTTGATGCTGTTTTTTGGGTTAGTCCTTGGGTTTTTGCACGCCATCGGGGATGAGCATGGCTTGCGTACCGCCGCCACTACTGGCGGATTTGCCTTCCAGTTCGAGGGAGAGCAAGCCTTCAGTGGCCGAAGCGGCTACGAGAGCACCGTTGCGGCGAACGCGGACGACCGGGAAGAAACCTTCCGCCAACGGATCATTGACGCGCTTCCACGATTTGCCGGAATCAAAGGAAGCCAGCAGGCCGTGCTTTTGAAGGGACACGACCATGGCGTTACCGTTGCCGGCTACATCCTGGAATTGCAGCTCGCGAACATCGGAGCGGGTCCAGCTGCGGCCAGCATCACGTGAAGTGTAGAGGCCCATGTTGGAAGTAATGAACAGATTCGAATCGTCGACGCGGTGCAGGCGCAAGTTGCCGGCTGCAGCGAAGGACAAATCGCTGTTCTCCCAATGCGCGCCGCCATCGTTCGAATAGATGAGGCTGCGCTGCGAGATGGCCCAGATTTGGGTGCCATCGAGGCTGGCTTCCAGTGAAGTAGCGGGCTGTTTCAAGAAGGCGTCGGAGCCGGCATTTTTCCAGGTGGCGCCGTGGTCCTTGGAGACGAGGATGCCGCCAGCAGTTGCCGCAAACCACGCGTCACTGCCGAATGCCATGTCGTTGACCTGAACGGCCACGAATTGCGGGGCCTTCTCTTTCGGCACGGCGCGCTTAGCTGTTGTGGTGGTGGCCGTTTTCTTAGCGGGCACGCCCTTGCGGGTTCTGGTTGCTGGCGCCGGAGTTGCGGCGGCAACCAGCAACCGGTTCGGGAATGTACAAGCCCGCCTTCACCCATTTGTGAGTGGGCTCGTCATACTTCATCCAGCCGCCGTTGTTCAACGAAGCCCACCAACCGCCGGGAGCTGCGTACACGTGCTTCAAGTCGGTGCGTTTCAATCCAGCACCCAAGGTGGACCACGAAGTGCCGCCGTCCTGAGTGGCGAGGAAGGCATCGGTGTCAAAAGTCAAGACCACCAAGGCGCGTTGCTGATTTTCGTGATCGATAGCTACGTCCAGCAAATGCTGATGTTGAAAGCCCAGATTGGAAGAGGTGAAGGTGGCGCCGCCGTTTTCGCTGATCTGCACGCCCTGACGTTCGGTGCCCAGAATCAAACGGTCGGGCTTATTGGGATCGATGATGACGGCGTTGATGACCCAGTCGCCGGGAGTGACGCGCTTCCAATCGTTTTCATTAGTGGTCTTCCAAAGGCCGCTGGTGGTTCCGGCATAGAGCACCTGAGGATTCTTGGGATCCTGGCGAATCAATTGAGTTCTGCGAAACACGAAAGGAATGCCTTTGTACTTGGTCCAGGTTTGCGCGGCGTTGGTGCTGTGATAAATGCCGGAGCAGGCGGTGGCGTGGATGTTTTCTGGGATTGGTGGGATCGACAACGATGCTCATGACGTCGGAATCGTCGATCATGCCTTTCTGAATGGGGAACCAGTCTTTGCCGCCGTTGGTGGTTTTCCAGGGTAAGTGATAGGTGCCGGCATAAATAACATTTTCGTCGCGGGGATCGAAGGCCACGGAATCAAAGTTGCGGAGGTCTTCGTGCTTCGCGGGAGTGATGAGGGTCCAGGTGTCGCCGTCGTCCATGGAACGGTATACGCCAGTCAGAGAGCCCGCGAGTAAAATTTTAGGATTGGTGGGAGCTTGCGCCAGGGCGCGCACGGTTTCGTGTTCGAGGCCGACAACTTTCCAGGTGTGACCGGCGTCATCGCTGCGATAGACGCCGCCGCCGCCGGAGTACAAGCTCCAGGTGCTGGCGTACAGGCGATTGGAATCGCGAGGATCGACAAGGATGTGAGTAATGACGTCATCCTGCCCGGCACCGATGCGGCTGAGCAGTTGCCAGTGGGCGCCTTCATCGTTGGAAAAGAAAACGTGGCCGTCGGAGGTGCCGAGATACATTTTCTTGATGTTGTGGGCGTCCGCTTCGAGCGAAATCACCGTGCCGCCCGGAGGGCCCACTTGCCGCCAAGTTTGGGCGGTCAGCGGAAAAGCCGCCGCGAGTCCGAGTGCAATCATGCCGAGCCATTTAGCGTTCATATAAACCTATTCTCCCAGAGCGGGCTTCCACTCACAATCCCCGAGTGTACGCAGGGTGCGGCGCAAAATCGACTGCTCCAAAGGACAGAATTGGGGCTAGTTACGGTTCGGGTTCTGTACTAGTACGTGTATGGATAACTAAGCGATCGGCTGGAAGCGTCTAACCTCTATATAGCGGTGCACGGTTCCGATGGAAAGCGTGGGTGGCAACTTATTTCCCGTTGCCGGGTTATACCCACTGGGACAACTACCTGAGGTAGACTCCCACTGCCAAAGAAGGTATTTGGCTAAGAAGAGGGGAAACGACATGTTGAAGACCACATTCACCGGTAAGGGCAGAGTTGGATTGCTGCTGTGTTTGACCGGTCTTCTGGCATTTGGAACGGCAACGACAACTCGCGCGGACGATGAGTCTGCGGCGGATCAAAATAATGCGCTGCGGGCCGATTACGATACGCGGCCGGGCGACGGCGTGGGTGACCAGTCGGGTGCGATTGCCGATCAAGGCTCGCCCAACGATCAAGACCCACCGTCTCGCGTGGCGAGATTGAGCTACATGGATGGGTCGGTGTCGATGCAGCCCGGCGGCAGCGGGGACTGGGGCACGGCGGAGAGAAACCGACCGGTGACCATCGGCGACAAAATCTGGGTGGATAAGGATGCGCGAGCGGAATTGCAGGCGGGACAAGCGTCGATTCATCTGGGAGCCATGACCGCGCTGTCGTTTTTGAACCTGGATCAGAACATCACGCAGATGCGCCTGGCGGAAGGCAGCCTTAATTTCCGGGTGCGGGAATTGCGCGAAGGCGACACGTATGAAGTGGATACTCCGAACGCGGCGTTCACGGTGCGACAGGCGGGAGCGTTTCGCATCGACGTGAACGAGAACGGCGACGGCACGATTGTGACAGTGCTGCGCGGTGAAGGCGAAGTAACTTCGGGCGGCAAGAGCTACGACGTGCATGGCGGGGAACTCGCGGAATTCAACGGAAGCGAAAGCAACGTGGAATATCACTCGGACCGCGCGCCAGAGGCGGATGACTTTGATCGTTGGGCCGCGCAACGCGATCGCAAGGAAGAAGATTCGGTTTCGGCGCGGTATGTTTCACGCGACACGGTGGGCTATTCGGACCTGGACGATAACGGAACGTGGAACGACGAACCGGGATACGGGCATGTGTGGTACCCGAACCAGGTCGATGTTGGATGGGCTCCCTACAGCTACGGCTCATGGAATTACGTAGGGCCCTGGGGCTGGACGTGGGTGGATTATTCGCCTTGGGGATTTGCGCCATTTCACTATGGACGGTGGAATTCTTTCGGCGGGCGCTGGGGCTGGTGCCCAGGTCCGATCGGGGTCTATCCGGTGTATGGACCGGCATTCGTGGGATTCCTGGGCGGAGGCGGATTTGGCTTCGGAGTGGGATTTGGAGTGGGATGGTTCCCGCTCGGTTATGGAGAAATTTATCACCCGTGGTATCGCTATCACGCGGGCGGAGCGTACATTCGCAACATCAATATCCACAACACGTACATCCGCAACGTGAACAACATCAATAACGTTCATAACAATTATGCTTACGCGCATAACGCGGCGGCGGTGACGACGACCACGCACAATGGCTTCGTCAATGGGCAGGCGATCCATCGCGGAGCGAGTCAGGTTAATGCGGCGTCGTTGCGCAATACCCAAGTGACCAATCGCGTGGCGGCTACCCCGACGCGGGCAAGTTACACGGGAGCGGCCAATGCTCGTGGGAATGTGGCCAGGCCTTCCGCGTCGGTGCAGAACCGACCAGTGGTTGCGCGGACGGCACCAGCAGCGGCAGCTTCGCACATGGCGGTACGCACGGTTGCTGCGCCCGCTGGACGGAATACCGCTTACACCAGCAATCGCAGCAGCGTCAACGCCGGAAACAATTCTTACGGGAATGCGCGGGCGCAGCAGCTTTCTTCGAACCGTCCGCCGTCGGCGCAGCTTAACAGCCGAAACAATGGAACCGTTAACAACGGGTCGCAGCGCGGGAATGCTGCCAACGGCTACAATTACGGGTCGACGAACAATTCCGCGCGGGCGCAGTACAACCGTCCTAACTATGGCAACTCCAATTCCTCTGTAAATTCGCAAGGTGCGGCACGCTACAACAACAATCGCCCACCCAGCGCGAATACCGGGCGGAATTATAACCAGCAATCTTCACCCCGAACATATTCCGCGCCGGAACGCGGCTACTCAGCGCCATCGCGCGGATACTCGGCGCCTTCGGCTCCGTCGCGCACGTACTCCGCGCCTTCAGCTCCGTCGCGTTCAGCGCCGGCACCTAGTAGGGGACCATCGGGTGGTGGCGGTGGTTCGCGTCCTTCCGGCGGTGGCGGCTCGAGCCCACATGGCGGTGGCGGCGGGGGCTCCAGTTCGCACGGATCGCATCGATAAGACGACACAGTTCACCTCTCATGAAGACCCCAAGGAAGGCCCGCTCGAAGCTGAGCGGGTCTTTTTTTTATTGCGCGTTGGCGGTCTGGCTTTTGGATCGGTTCGCTGCGTTTGGGGGGCCGCAACTTCTTGCAGATTCCGCGGGTTTAACTTCAAAGGAACTGACCGGGTTTTTCTGTTAGGGTCTACAGGAAAGGCCCGATACAGTGCTAGGGGGATTTGATGCAGAGTCTACCCACGAACGCCCGCCCTTTCATGGCTCCCTAGATGTTCACCAATTTCGAATCAGCACGACAATGGAAGTAGCACGTTTACGCTTTGATGCAACTCCAGGAGAGAACAAAAAATGTTGAGAAAACACGCCCGAAAGGCAGCCAGTTTTCTGGCAATAGCGTTTGCGCTCGCGCTATTCATGCCGAAACTGGCTGTCGCTGACGACGACGATCCTCCGTCAGTAGTCGCACGATTAGCTTACGCCCACGGTTCCGTATCGTTTCAGCCGGGAGGGACGGATGATTGGGTGTCGGCAGTAATCAACCGGCCTATCACCACGGGAGATAAATTGTGGTCCGACAGCGATGGCCGCGTCGAATTGCAGCTGGACGCGTCCACGGTTCGACTGTCGAACAACACCGGCTTTTCATTTCTAAACCTGAACGACAACATCACCCAGATACGGCTCACGGAAGGAACGATTCTGGTTCGCGTACGACACCTGGAACAAAATGAGACTTACGAGGTGGATACCCCGAACCTGGCGTTTACGGTCAGCCGTCCGGGGACCTATCGTATTACCGTGAACGAGGGCGGCGACAGCACCGACATCGTGGTGCGAAATGGAGAAGGCCAAGTTACTGGCGGGGGCGCTTCGTATTCCGTGCGTGCCAATGATGACGCGATTTTCTCGGGCACCGACGAATTGAGCGCGGACGTGCAAGATTATTCCGGCAACAACGACGAGTTCGATTCCTGGAGCATCCAGCGAGACCGGCATGAAGAACATTCCGCGTCGGCGCAGTATGTTTCGAACGACGTGGTGGGCTACGAAGATTTGGACGATCACGGCGATTGGCGCGATAACCGGGAATACGGGCACGTCTGGTACCCGCGGGTTGCCGAGGCAGATTGGGCTCCGTATCACTACGGGCACTGGGCCTACGTTGAGCCGTGGGGATATACCTGGGTGGATGACCAGCCGTGGGGATTTGCGCCCTTCCACTATGGCCGGTGGGTGAACGTGGAGGGCCGTTGGGGATGGATTCCCACGCCGCCGCGAGCACAAGGAGTTGTGTATGTGCGGCCGGTGTACGCGCCGGCGTTGGTGGCGTTTGTTGGCGGGGGAGGATTCAGCGTAGGAGTTTCGGTAGGAGGAGGCGGTGGAGCGGTGGGGTGGTTCCCGCTGGGTCCGCGAGAAGTGTACGTGCCGTCCTACCGGGTCAGCCCGCGATACGTGGAAAACGTGAACATTTCGAATACCACGGTGAACCGCACGGTGGTGAACAATTATTACACCAATACGGTGATCAACAAAACTACTGTAAACAACACTACTGTGAACAACGTGACGTACGTCAACCAACGGGTGCCCGGAGCAGTGGCGGCGACGAGCCAGCAGGCATTTACTTCGGCGCAACCGGTGGCGCGCAACGCCGTGAAAGTTAACGCGCAAGAAATGGCAACGGCCAGAGTGCAAGTACAGCAACCGGCCTACGTGCCATCCAAGCAAGCGGTATTGGGCACCGGGCCAGCGGCAGCGGCGCGGCCTCCTGCTGCGTTGCAAGCCCGAGCGGTAGTAGCCAAGGCGCCTCCACCTCCGCCGCCTCCGCCGTTTGAAAAACGGCAGGAAGCCATCAAGAGCAACGGGGGGAAACCGTTGTCCGTAGCGCAAGTGCGGCAGATCCAGCCTGCGCCCGCGGCGCAAGCACAAGTCGCCGTGCGAGTGGCTCCGCCGCCGAAGCAGCCGGTAGTTTCCGTCCGCGAAGCGCCGAAGCCCGCGCAGGCGCCGGTACGGCCCGCAGCAGGAGCGCAGGGCAATATGGCGAATCGGCCAGGGCAACCTGCCCAAACGCAGCCCGGGCAGCAACCGGGGCAAAATACAAATGTGAACCGGCCCGCCGGTACGCAAAATACGGTGCAGCCGAATCGTCCTGGGCAGCCGCAGCCGACTCAGCCGCAACCGACTCAGCCGCAACCAGGGAATCGTCCGGTGACACAGCCGAATACCGCGCAGCCGAATAACCGGCCGGCGGACCGACCGGTAACGCAGCCGAACACCGTGCAGCCGAATAATCGGCCGGCGGATCGACCGGTGACACAGCCGAATACCGCGCAGCCGAATAATCGGCCGGCGGATCGACCGGTGACGCAGCCGAATACCGCGCAGCCGAACAACCGGCCGGCGGATCGACCGGTGACACAGCCGAATACCGCGCAGCCGAATAATCGGCCGGCGGATCGACCGGTGACGCACCCGAATACCGCGCAGCCGAATAATCGGCCGGCGGATCGACCGGTGACGCAGCCGAATACTGCACAGCCGAATAACCGGCCGGCGGATCGACCGGTGACGCAGCCGAATACCGCGCAGCCGAACAACCGGCCGGCGGATCGACAGGCGACGCAGCCGAATACCGCACAGCCGAATAATCGGCCGGCAGATCGACCAGCAGATCGCCCCGTGACGCGTCCGGCCGAACAACCTGCGCCTCGGACACCACCGCCGGCAGCAAAGCCAGCTCCAGCACCGGCACCCGCAGAGCGCCCCGCAGCGAAACCTGCGGAGCGACCGGCGCCTCCGGCAGAGCGACCAGCTGCGCGTCCCGCGGATCGTCCTCAGGAAAAACAGAAAGAGCCACCACCGAAGGAAAAACCGCCGAAGGACAAGGAAAAAGATAAGCCGAGGCGATAAGTTAACTCGTAGACCGCAAGGGCGAGAACTGGCTGCGAGCCAAGTCTCGCCCTTTTTGTTTTTCAGGGTGTTGGGTTTGCGAAGGTAGTATCAGCGGATCATGGGCTGCCGGTTGCGTTGGGCCGCCCGACGCTTGCAAGGGAACTTGATATTAGCTGTAAAGTGCGGTCGCAAACTTCGACAAATGGATCTTTGTCAGTGCACTTCGGCAGTGTGATATCGTCGAAAAAAGTATGGGATCAAGCTTACTGAGAAGCGCGGTGTTTCGGCAGGCCCTGGGAAGATTCGCGACCGGGGTGACGATCGTCACGGCGGAGCGGTCGCCGGGGCAAGTGCATGGGATGACTGCAAATTCGTTTACGGCGGTATCGCTGGACCCGCTGCTGGTGCTGGTGTGCGTGGATGAAGACGCGCGGATGCTGGCGGTATTAAACAGGACGCAACGTTTTGGCGTAAATGTTCTGAAGGAAAGTCAGCGCGCCATTTCGGAATTTTTTGCTTTGCCGGAGCAGGATCCGGAAGTGGAGAAGGCGTTGGGCGTGCGCTTCGCGTGGACGCCTTCGGGAATACCGGTGCTGGCCGATGCGCTGGCGCAATTGACCTGCGAGGTCACGGCGTCGCACGTGGCGGGAGATCACACGATTTTTCTAGCGGGTGTGGAGACGGTGGAAGTTTTCGAAGGAGATCCGCTGCTATTTTACCGCGGGTCCTACCGGCACATCGCGCCGGTGTAGTTGCGCCAGTAAAGCTGCGCCAACACTGTTACCAGTAGATCAGTGATGCCCGCCCAGGGGATCGCGTTTCACACCGTACTGGGCGCCCCACTTGTCGGTCATCTGCCCGCGGATTTCCCAGAGCTCAGGGAAAAATTTCTGGCGCATGCCTTCTTCCAAGATTTCCACCGCGCGACCTTTCAAAGATCTGGCGCCAAAGCCGATGGTGCGATGGATCAACTGCATGTGCTCATAGCGAAATTTTGAAATAAGGCGTCAAACTCGGCGAGGGATTCGGCCACGACGTATGCGTCGCCGTGGGAATATTCGGAGTCGTAGATTTTCTCCACGGTCAGATTCGTACTTTTCCAGGTAGCAAGTCTTAAAGGAGTTCCAGATGGGCTGGAACATCTTGAGCAGCACGCGAAAGCCAGGTGATTCCTGGCCGCTGCCGTTGCCAAGGCGGGTGCGAATGGCTTGATACTCCTTGGGCGACATGGTTTCCAGCAGGGCAATCTGCTGGATCATCATTTGCTGGATGAGATGGACGCGGCGAAAAAGGGTGACAACGCGATTGGTGTTTTCCTGCTGCAGGTAGTCATCGATATCCAACAAAGTAGTACGCAATAAGCTTCATCCACAACTCTTCGACCTGATGGACAATTTGAAATTGCAGTTCGTCGGCGTTGCACAGTTCTTGGTATTTGGTCTGGCAGGAGAGCAGCGCCTTGGTATTGAGATATAGCTCGTAGTCCAGGGTGCCTTCGCCATTCATCAATCCGTAAAAATGTTCGCGATTCATGAACCCTCCGGGCTGGCAAGAACTTGAGGCATCGAGAAAACTTTGGCGCAATGCGACGAATGCGGGTGCCGAAAAACTACCGGAATTTATCGTTCGGAACTGCCCGAAGGGCGGGCGGGTTCAGCGGGGTCGCTAAGCTCTTTGCGATGGGACTTCACTTCACGCAGAGAATAAATTGGCTTATTTTGCGATTCGTAGTAGGTGCGCGCGATGATCTCGCCCAGCAGACCCATGGAGACCAACTGGACGCCGCTGATGAACAGGCCCACGCCCAACAACATCAAGGGGCCGTGCTCCAACATGATGCTCTTGCCGTAATAAAATTTGGCGACGGCTAAAAACGAAGCGATGGCCAGACCGCTGCCCACGCCGGCTACGCCCAACAAGCCAAAAAACTGCAGCGGCCGAGTGGAGTAGTCGAGTAAAAATTTGACGATCAGGAGATCGAGAAAAACGCGGATGGTGCGGCCGATGCCATAATTGGAGCGGCCGCTTTTGCGCTCGAGATTGGTGATAGGGACTTCAGCGATTTTGGCTCCGGTGGAGCTGGCGAGCGCGGGGATGAAGCGATGCAGTTCGCCATAGAGCTGAATTTCCTGAATAATTTCGCGGCGGTAGGCTTTGAAAGTGGTGCCGAAGTCGTGCAAGATCGATGCCGGAAAGCTTGGCCATCATCCAGTTGGCCGCGCGACTGGGAATCTGGCGCATGAGCCAATGGTCACGGCGAGCATGACGCCATCCGCTGACCAGGTCGTAGCCTTCTTCAATTTTCTCCAGGAAGCGGGGAATTTCTTCAGGGTCGTGCTGCAGATCGCCGTCCATGGAAATGATGATTTCGCCGCGGGCAAAATCGAAACCGGCTTTCAGGCCGGCGGTCTGGCCGAAATTGCGGCGCAGGCGCACAAGATTGACTCGGCGGTCATGCTCATAAATGTCGGAGAGAACTTTGAAGGTGTTATCGCGGCTTCCGTCGTCGACAAACACCAACTCGTAAGGTTCGCCGATGGAATCCATAACTTCGGTGAGCTTCATGTACAAGGGTGGGACGTTTTCCTGTTCGTTGAAGAACGGGACGACGATCGAGTAGCGCACCGGCGATTCACTTCGCATGCGGTTGGTAAATCCTCATAAAGAATGGACAGGCCTGGGAACGACGCTGGGGATCAGGCGTTTTGAGCCACGAAAGCATAGTCTATCAGGCGAATCCCTTGAGCGGCGACAAGATTTCGAATCTCCAGGCTGGTGAGTATCTCAACTTCCATGGCGCGAGAATCCTGCAGGCGGGTTGCCGAGTTGCCGAGGTCGGCGTCCATGAAGCCGGGGTGGCACATCATTTCGGTGGTGCCCTCCGGGAGGCTGAGTAACAAATGTTTCACGCCCTCGATGGTCAGCTCGCCGGTTTGAGCAATTCCGCAAAAATAATCGGCGGTGGCGATGCCGGCAGCTTCCGCGAGGGCCCGGGCATTGCGGGCCAAGAGTTTAAGGCCACGAGCTTGCACGCCTTGCTTGCGAACCAGCTGAGAATTTTGCTTTTGGCCGGATGCCAGCGCGACGCGCAGGGTGGAAGCTTCGTGCGAAACGCGAATGGCGCGAATGCCGTGACGCTTGGCAAGCTGGACGGCGATTTCGAACAGGCCGGGCAACATGTGCACATGCTTATGGCCGTCGAGATGCGTGGGATGAATTCCGGCGTCGCGAATTTTTTGGATCTGAGCGTCCCATTCTGTCTGGACGTCTTTCAAACGCAAGTTTCTTCGTGCCAGGCGGATAAGCAGGTGTTCCGGGCCGCCTGCAAAATGGCCGTGTTCGTTGACGATGCTGTTTATGTTTTGCAGCGGGGAAAGCGGGAGGCCGTCGCTGAGGTTTAAATGCGCGCCGACGCCCAGAGCCGGCGTGGCGCGCGCAAATTCCGCAGCGGAATCGAAGGCCAGGCCATTGGCCAACAAGGAAGTGCTGGTGACGATGCCGTTACCATGAGCTTCGGCAATGCCGCGATTGACGCCCTCGGTCCAACCGAGGTCGTCGGCATTGACGATGAGATTTCTAACGCTGAGCTTTTCTTGCAATGTATATCCGAGGATTCGTGCACGGATCCGAGTACTACTGCAAACCTGTACGACTGGGCAGATGTACCTTGCGTATCATTTCGAAACAGTGCCATTGACCCAATTTCTCCACAACTTTAGCATGACGTAATCGACCTAAGGCGCCTCTGTAGCGCTCTTCGATCCATACCGAGGCAAATATGTCCGTAAAGCTTATCGAATCAAAACAAATCGAAGCGCGTCATCGCGAAAAGCGCCGCGGACAGCGCATGAATTCGCGGGTTCCGGTGCGTCTGGAATGGGATGCCGCGGGTGAGCGGGTGCAGGTGGCGGCGCACACTCGAGTGGTGAATCCCTATGGCTGCATGATCGTGTTAAAGCAGGCGCTAGAACTGGAACAACGCGTGGCGCTGACCAATGTCGCAACTAATTCCACGAATGTTGCCGTGGTGGTCTGGAAAGGCGGAGCGCGTCCGGACGGATGGGAGTACGGAATAGAACTGATTTCACCAGAGATGGATTTCTGGGGCCTGGAATTATGAAGACGAACGCCAACATCAATCGTTCGCCGGCCACCTCGACGCGTCCGGCGATCCAGCGTCCGCCCACTGCCGAAGAGCGCCGGCGAGCGCAGCGCGTTTTGTTGCGCATGCCGGTGTTGGTGCACCTGGCGAATCGTGGCGAGCCGATCAAAGCGGAAACGCATACCGTGAGCGAAAACGGGGCGATGATCCTGATGTCGGAAGCGCTGGCGGAGGGTTCAAAACTGGCGCTGGAAAATCCGCGCAATCAGAAGCGGGTGGATGCCCGTGTGGTGCGGCCTGCGCAAATGGCCCAGGGTGGATCGCTGGTGCCGGTAGAATTTCTGACGCCTTCGCCGACGTTTTGGGCAGTGTTTTTCCCACCTGCATTCAACTGAAGTTTTTTCCCCACTGATAAAAACCCCGGCACAATTTTGTTGGCGAGCTCTGCCTGCGCGAATATGCAGGTTTGCGCGTTCGGATGCTTAGCGGCGGGCGCATCGATTCGAATGAAAGGCCCCAGCGAAAAAGTCCGGATCCTTTTAGCGCGGAGAAGCGGAACCAGGCTACTGAATCGTGAGGCTGACGTTTCCGGAGCCGGCCGGGGTGGTGGTTAAGGGCAATGAGGTTGAGCCGGTGACGGTGAGGTTGAGGGCGCCGCTGGTGGATGCCATAGTTCCGGCGCCACCGAGATATCGAGCGGTTACGGAATGCGTGCCCACCGAACCCAAGCCGACTGCGGTATTCACCGAACCGTTGACCAATGGCAGGGCGGCGCCCAAGGGGGCACCACCATCGAAAAGCTGCACGTTGCCGGCGGGGGTAGCGCCGGAAGAGGTCACGGTGATTATGAACGCGAAGTTGTTGGCGGTGGAAGACTGCTTGGCGGTGTTCACTTGAACGGATGTGTGGGTCGCGACAGCGCCTCCACCACCGCCGCCGCCGCTACTGCTGCCACCGCCGCAACCCAGCGTGAAGCTGAGAACGCAAAGCAAACCCAGACCGAGGGCGGCGCGGAGCTTTTTACGCGAGCCCAGACTCGGCAAGAAAAATAATAGAGCGGCGACGAAGCCGGTTCCGGCGCTAAGCGTCCACCAGCCGTTTGCATGAGCGCCATTTCCGCGGGCGTCGTTTCCGTGAGCGCCACTGCCGTAAGGGCCGTTGCCGAAAGTTTTGGGGGTCGATGTTTGGGCAGCGTAGCTAGTTTGCTGGCGCGAGGTGTGCGAGGCCGATAAAGCCGTGGAGGGCGCGGCTACGGAAACGGTTAGGGCTCCCGACACGGGCGCATTGCCAGTGACGGATATGGTGAGCGGATTAGGGGCGCAGGTCACGCCTGGGGGCAGGCCGGTTCCGGCGCAAGTGATTTGCACACTGCCGGTGAAGCCTCCGGTGGGAGTGACCGTAATCGTGGAGGTGGCGCTGCCACCGGCGGTTACGGTCACGGGTGTCCCGGCGACGGTAAACGAGCCGGAAGCGGTGACATTTATGGAAGCCGCAGCCGAGGGACCGGCAGCGGCATAGTTCGCGTCGCCACTGTAGGTGACGGTGAAGGTTTTTGCTCCAGTCGAACTGAAGGTTACCGAAGCAGTAGCGGTACCGCCCGCAGCGGCAGTTGTTCCTGGTGTTCCTACCAGCGGAGCAGAGGTGAGCTGGGAACCGCCCGAAGTGAACACGACAGTACCGGTGGGAGCAGCGCCGTTACTGGTGGTCGCAACGATGGCCGTGAGCGTGACGGGCTGATTCGCGGAGGCGGAACCTGCCGAACTCGCGGTAATGGAGGTCGCGGCCTGGCTAATGGTGAGGACGTCCGCAGGAGAGGTGCTTGCGGTGTAGCTGGTATCGCCAGAGTAAGCGGCTACGAGGCTGTGCGTTCCGGGCGGCAGCTGGATGGGTTGATCTTCCAGATAGCCCTGAGAATTCAGGGTGGCGAGGTTGGAGGAGACGCCGGTGTTGCTATTGGTGAAGTCGTTCAAAGGGGCGCCGTTGTCGGTGAGGGTCACGTGACCCGTGGGGCAGGGAATGGTGTTGATGGGCGGGATGCTCCCGTTACTGAGATTTCCGGAGCATTGGACATTGGCGGCATTGGTTACGCCGATGTGCAGGATGTAGGGCGAGCCGTAAGCAGCGGCTGTGGCGTTGCTGCTGGAGCTGCTGACCAGGCCTAGAGAGGTTTTGCTGCTTTCTTTGTTGACGGTGACGGTAGCGGCTGCGGAATCGCTTTGCGCGAAGGTGCCGTCGCCGCTGTAATGGGCGATGACGCTGTAGGCAGCGCCTCCCGGGAGCATGTCGGTAGAAATGGTGGCGGATCCGCCGCTTAAAGTGAACGGCCCGATGCCGGTTTGCGCCGCTCCCGCGGGGGAAGCGATCAGGGAAATCTGCCCGGTGGGAGTACCTGCACCAGCCGTTACATGGACCGTAAAGGCGGCGTTGGAGCCGTGAGCGAGCGTGCCGCTGGGTGAGGAAGTGATGGCGGTGGTGGTGGCCGTCAGGCCAACCCCGCCCCAAACGGCAGCGAGATTCGCTACGTTCACAGTGCCCAAGCCGGTGGCGAGATCATAGCCAGCGGTGGCCGGCCAAGCAGGCACGCCAGCGCTGGAGATCACCCCATACTGATTTGCGGCGCCGCTGATGTTGCTGCAATTCGCGGAGCCACCCTGACACGCTACGGAAATATTTCCAGTGGTTACATCGTAAAAAATGCAACTGGCGTTGCTGACCGAAGCGGGATTCGAGGTGCAAATGCCGGCGGCGTGCTGCTTATACAATTTGTAGAGAATGTAGTTGGCGTTGCCTTGACGCGGGGCGGGATTGGGTCCGGTGGCCTGGCTTTGATTGATGAGCGCCATGATACCGGCAAAGGCTTGCACCGAGGCGGAAGTTCCACCGACGCCGAGAAAATCCTGAAAGGGTGAATTGAGATCGCAGGAGCTGGTAGCGGTGGCGTCTTTCTGGCAGACGATGTAAAAGCTGTTGGCTTGACCATTACTTCCAAAGACGGAAATGTCCGGGGTGTCGCGTTTGGAATCGGCGGGCATGCCGTTGATGCCGGATTGCCAGGCGGGTTTTGCGTAAAGAGAGCTGGGGCCACCGCTGCCAGCAACTAGGTCGAAGCCAGTTGAGCTATTACTGTTGATGATGGCGGCGGTGCAGGCGCTGGAACCGCCAGCGGCGCAGGAATCGTTCCAAGTGGATTCCGGGATGTAGGACTTGGCGGACTCGGTCGCGGGAGTACCGCCGTTGATTAGATTCCAATAAAGCGTTGAAGGGGAAGAGAGCGAGTAGGAAAAATCGGTGCCGCCGACGGCGACGTTGAAGGGCGTGGAAGATAGACCGCTGATCGCGAGACCACTGGAGGCGAAGTCGGTGGAATTGGGATCATCACAGCCGGCGGAACCGCTGTCTCCGGAGGAAACCAACACCGTGATGCCCTGGGCTGCGGCTTGTTCCCAGAGGGCGTTATAAAACGCGTTGCCCACGGTGCCTATATTGGATTCGCAGGCGCCATAACTTTCGCTCAACACGGCGGCCAGATTGTTGTCGACGATGTACAGCGCCGATAAATCGATGCCGGCGGTGGACGCAGTGGATTGCGATACTACAAATTTGACGGCGGCTTTGGGAGCCACGCCACCGGTCAGTTGAATATCGAGGGCGCCTTCGCCTTCTTCGTTCTGGCTGGTGATGCCGGGATCGGGGCCATTCAAGACGATGGTGGGATCGTTGGAAGGAAGCCCAAACATCGCGCGGTATTGCTGGACGTCGGTGAGGTCCACGTTGGTTTCGGCGACGACCGCGATGGTTTGTCCGGTGCCATCGAGGCTGGGAGGAATATTGTAAATTTTGGCGAAATCCTGGGGACCGATTCCGTTGCATTGTCCGGCGGTGGTGCTGTCGCAACCGGAATTCGAAAAGAGCGGCTGGATAGCGCCGCCGGTCCGGGCGCGTTCGAATGTGGCGATCCGGTGGGAATGCGCAACCTTCGGAAAATTATGAAGTGAAACGATGCCAGCCACGACGGGTGACAGTGCGGCGGGAATTTGGGGATCACTGGAGTTTGCGAGGCGCAGCGCGCCATTCACGACGTAGTGGTGAATCTCAGTGTGAAATGCGTTGCGGACCTGGCCAGCGTTGCCGGAAAACTCAATTGCCGTTCGGCCGGCGCCGACTTTTATGTCGTGGAAGCCATGAGAACCGAGCCACGCGATGGTGGCTTGCACATCCGCGTCGGCGGGACCAAAGCGAGCGGCAAATTGTTCAGGCGAGAGCCAGGCATGATGCTTCGGCGAGCCCACGGTGAGCTGGTCTTCCAGCAATTGTTGCAACGCGGCTTCTTGTTCGGGGGCACGCTGCAACAGCAGCAGCATGCGGTTCATGGGCTGGCCATCGGCTGCCGGGCCCTGGTCGAAGCGGACTTGCGCGAGCGGGTGCACGTTTCCACGCAGAGATACCAAGCGATTTTCGTCAATGGCCTGAGTGATGCGCGCCGGGCGAGACGGAGCCGATGCGAAACTTCCGGGCCTGGTTGGAGCAGCGCTTTGGGCCAAGATTGGGGGAGCCCAGGCTGCAACGGGGAGCAGCGCCAGGATAGCTGCAAAATTCTTCAGGAAACCGACAGCTCGATTGGCAGTGAAAGGCGCACACGTGTGAAAGGTCATTCATTCCGCCCTGAGAGTTATGAAGTGATTTTAATTCGGCACCGAAATGGAAGCCTTGCTGAAAGTTTGGGAGAAACCGGCGACACAGCGGCCTGCCAACGAGGGGTTCATAGCCATTCCAGAACAGAAGTACCAGCATAGGCCCATGGGCGCCCCGACTTCCAAAGACTAGCACCCAAGTTTCGTTAACCGACTCGTAAAGTGGCTTCATGAGTCGAGTTCGTAACTGCGAGTGGATACTGCTGGTTGATTAGGATGCCGGTACATTTTGTTGAGGATGCTTAGAGTATTGGGGGAGATGCGAGGCGATGACCGCGACGAGTCAAAATTGACACCTGGGCGGTGACTGAGCCAGCTATGGGGAGGTTGGATGCAGAGGCGATAAGAAGAAGCGTCGAGCTATAAAGCGGGGTTCAATGGATGGCGGATTCTCTGATGCCAGTTTCCAGGAATTCCGCAAATTTTTCGGCGATTACGGGATGGCAGAAAAAATAACCTTGCCCCTCGGTGCAATCTTGTTGCTGCAGAAATTGGAACTGCTCCTGGGTTTCCACGCCTTCGGCCACCACCCGATGATGCAGGCTTTTACCGATATTGATGAGCGCGCTCAAAATTGTAGCGTTGTTGGAATTCGGGGAAATTTCGTTGATAAAGCTGCGGTCGACTTTTAGAGAGTCGAGGGGAAATTTGCGCAGATAGCTGAAACTGGAGTAACCGGTTCCGAAATCATCGACGGCCAATTGAACGCCAAGATCCTTCAGCTCGCGTAGGGTTTCGATGGTGGAGTCGGCGTCCTGCATGAGCACGGTTTCGGTCAGCTCCAGTTCCAGGTTGCCGGGTTCAATGCCGGTGAGCAGCAGGGCTGAGCGCACGTTAGAGACGAAATCGTTGTCCATGAATTGCAATGCGGATACGTTCACGGCCATGCGCAGGGCTGGGAGCCCGGCGTCGAGCCAGAGACGGGCCTGGCGGCAGGCTTCCAGAAGCACCCACTGACCGATGGGCACGATCAAACCGGACTCTTCTGCGATAGGGATAAATTGTGCGGGTGAAACCAGGCCGCGGTCGGGATGATTCCAACGCAATAAGGCCTCCACGCCGCTGACTTCGGAAGTCTTGAGATCGATTTTGGGCTGGTAATGGAGCATGAATTCGCTCTGGCCCAGTGCGGTACGCAAGTTGCCGCGCAGGGATTGCCACTCCAGAACGCGAGCTTGCATGTCGGGTTTGAAAAATTGGTAATTATTGCGGCCCAGTTTCTTGGCGTCATAGAGCGCGGTGTCCGCTTTGTGAATGAGAATCTCGGGGTCAGCACCGTCGGCGGGGTAAGTGCTAACGCCGATACTGGCGCTGACGCACAGTAGCAGTTGCTCGACGGAGAAAGGTGCGGCCAAGGCCCGCAAAATCTTTCTGGCGATGAATACGGAGTCCTCGGCGTGAGTGACTTCGGTGAGCAGCACGATGAATTCGTCGCCGCCATGGCGGCTGACCGTATCGGAGCGGCGCACCGAATTGACGATGCGGCTGGCAACCGACTGCAGAAGGGCGTCGCCGATGGCGTGCCCGTAGGTATCGTTGATTTTTTTGAAGTGATCCAGATCCACGAACATTACGGCGAGTTTCTTGGCGTAGCGTTCGGCAAAGGATATGGCTTGGCGAATGCGATCGTCGAGCAGCACGCGATTGGGGAGGTCGGTAAGGAAATCGTGCTGCGCGAGATGCGATAGCTGCAGGGTTTTAGCCCTGGCCGCACCCACGTCGTGAAACACCAACACGCGCCCGGTTAAGTTGCCGGCGCGGTCCCGGATGGGGGCAGCGCAATGCTGGATTGCGACTTCCACGCCGTCACGCCGCAGCAAGACACCATTCCCGATGAGTGCCGAATATTTACCTTGGGTGAGCAGACCCCCGCTGGCCTCCTGGCGCTTGTCCCATTCCAGGATTTGAAAGACTTCGTCAAGCGGGCGGCCCAAGGCTTCGGCCGGCGGCCAACCGGTGACAATTTCTGCGGCGGCATTCATATGCCGGACCCGCTCGGCGTTATCAACGGTCAACATAGCTTCGCCAGAACAGGTCAAGGCGGCCTCGGCGCACTGTTGTTTCAGGTGAGCAGTTTCTTGTTGCCTCTGTTCCTCGACCATCCGCCAGAGGGTTCGTCTGGACTTGAATTCGCCCAGAGTGTGTTTTAGAAGATAGTCGTAAGCGCCGCGTTGCACAGCTTGCTTGGCGTCACTCTCATGCATTGCGGAAGCGACTACGAGAATAGGGACGTGAGAACCGACTGAAGATAATTGTTCAAGGACTGCAATACCTTGGCCGCCAGGAATATCCAAATCCACGATGACACCGAAAACGTCTCCCGCAGCGAGACATTCGAGGGCGACCGAAGCTCCGCTCACACACTCTATTTGGAACTCGCTTCCAGAAGCGAATGCCAAGGCAGTGGCCAGCAGTTGGGCACTCGCTGCATCGCCAGCCACCAGCAGCACGCACTTTTTAATTTGAGATCCCATGCCGTCTCCGACCTGTCCCGTGGGCAGGTGTTCTCGTGAGGTTGCGAGCTATGGAGGGGGTGATGCAAAAGCGCGCTGAGAGGGCAACGCGCACATGACGAATCCAACTGCGTATCGGTCTCGCCAGAAATCAGTGGCCACAACTGCACAAACGGAGTGGCAAGTATGGCACCAAAGCGGAGCGGGAATTGTACAAAAAAGTTACCAACATAATTACTTTTTTCTAATGCGGTGCTTGGGGGAACGCGGGCTTTGGCGTAGTGTGTAAACGACGATCTCGAATTTACATGCAGCCACAGACGCAGTGATCCGTGGGGGAAGTCTCAAGTAACAGGAAGGCGAGCAACCATGAAGGCACAAGATATTTTTCGCGGGGCTTTGAGTATTTTTCGTGGCGCGCTGACGCTGGGGATGGTGTTTTGTCTGAGCACGATTATCTTGAGCGCGCAGCAGCGTATGTCCAGCGAGGGTGAGCAGAGCGCAAAAGATCATCCTTGGATGAATGCCAGCCTTTCGCCCGATGAGCGCGCCGAAATGGTTCTGAAGCAACTGACTCTTGACGAAAAAATCGTTCTGCTCCACGGCGAACGGCATGCCGGGTTGGGGCACGCCGCGGCCCAATGAACGCTATCTGGGCAATGGCGGCGCAGGTTTTGTTTTGGGCATTGCGCGACTGGGAATTCCAAAATCCAAATGAGCGACGCGGCGTATGGTGTGCGCAGCAGCGCGGACAACGGCCGCTACTCGACGGCGCTGCCGTCGAACGTTGGCTTCGGCGGCTACCTGGGATCCGCAGGCGGCCTGCGAATATGGCGCGCTGATCGGCCGCGAATTGCGCGCGCAGGGCTACAACATGACGCTTGGGCGGCGGCATGAACATTACCCGCGAGCCGCGCAACGGCCGCACATTCGAATACATGGGGGAGGATCCCGTTCTGGCGGGCACGCTGGTTGGCAATCGAATCAAGTGCGAGCAGGCCCAGCACGTGATCGGCGACATCAAGCACTATGCCGTGAACGATCAGGAGAGCGGGCGCAACGAAGTGAATGTCCATCATCGGTAAGCGCGCGCTGCAGGAATCCGATTTGCTCGCTTTTCAGATCGGCATCGAGATCGGCAATCCGGGCGCGGTGATGTGCTCGTACAACGCGGTGAATGGGGATTTACGCCTGCGAAAACAAGTATCTGCTTACTGACGTGCTGAAGAACAGCTGGAAATTCAAAGGCTTCGTGGTTTCCGATTGGGGCGGCACGCACAGCGTGGTGAAAGCGTCGGCGGCGGGACTGGATAATGAAGAGACCGAGGAAGATTTTTTATGGCGAGCCGCTGAAGAAAGCGGTGCAGGACGGCAAAGTCCCACTGGCGGAGCTTGACGATCACGTGCGGCGGATTCTGCGCTCCGAGTTCATGAGCGGCATCATCGATTTTCCGACCAAGAGAAGCGTGGTTGGACGTGGAAGGCGGATTTGCTACCGGCGCGGCAGCATGGCGGAGCACACCACCGTATTGCTGAAGAATGAGAAAGGGTACTGCCGCTGGATGGAGCAAAGTACGCTCCATCGCGATTATCGGGCTCACGCCGACACAAGGCATGATTTCTGGCGGCGGTTCCGCGCAGGTGGATCCAGCGGGAACCTCGGCGCCCAAATGGCTGGCGCACGTCTGGTTTCCGACGTCGCCAATGAAAGCGGTGGCTGCCAAAGCGCCGGGCGCAAGCGTGAAGTTTGAGTCGGGAGAGAATTTGAAGCGGCTGCGGCACTGGCCAAGCAATCGGATGTGGCGATCGTGTTCGTGCACCAGTGGACCGCGAAGACATGGATTTGCCGGGTTTGTCCTTGCCGGACAATCAAAATGCGTTGATCGAGCAAGTGGCGTCGGCGAATCCACGCACGATGGTGGTGCTGGAGACGGGCACGGCGGTAACCATGCCGTGGATCGACAAAGTGAGCGGAGTGCTGGAAGCCTGGTACGCAGGGAGCAAAGGCGCGGATGCGGTGGCGAATATTCTGTTTGGCGATGTAAATCCCAGCGCCAAGTTGCCGATGACGTTTCCGCGAAGTGAGGCGGATTTGCCGCATCCCCAACTGATCGCGCCAACCCGGGAGCGAAACGGGAGACGCGGTGGTGATGAAGAGCGGGGAAGCGAAGCCTACGTTTGAGGTCCGCTACGACGAAGGAATGAAGGTCGGGTACAAGTGGTATGATGCGGAGAAAAAAGCGGTGCTGTTTCCTTTTGGATTCGGCTTGTCTTACACAACCTATAGCTATTCGGGATATGAAAGTAAAACCGGGCGCGCAAACGGAGCGTTACTAGTTCACGGTGAAAAACTCCGGAAGCGTGCGGGGAGCGGAAGTCGCCGAGGTGTACGCGGCGCTTCCCGCCGATGCCGCTGAACCGCCGAAGCGCTTGGTGGGCTGGAGCAAAATGCATTACATGCGGGAGAAAGCAAGGAAGTGCACCTTGAGCGATCGATCCAAGTATATCTCGGACATCTACGAAGAAGCGTCCGAAAATTGGAAACTGATCCCCGGGAATTATTCGTTCATGGCGGGAGGATCGTCGCAGGATTTGCCGCTGGTGGAAAAAATCCTGCTTCCGTAACAGGTCGATAGCGAAAGATATCTTCGGTATAATCGGCGGCGTTGAAATTTATTGGGAGGGAAAATGGCGGAACCATCTTACGACGAGTTAAAAGCAAAAATGGCGGAGCTGGAAAAGAAGGGAGCCGCCGGGCGGCGCACCGGGGCGCTGGAATTTCGCGTGGGAGAAAAGGGCGGCGTGAGCGTTTATGGGCTGGGGCGCTTTCCGGTCACGCTGTATTACGAGCAGTGGATACGGCTGCTGGATGCCGCGCAGGATTTGCGGGCGTTTTTGGAAGAAAATAAAGCCAATGGCAAATTAAAAATGAAGCAGGTTTAGGTTCGGCTGTCACTTGCCCGCGGTGGACTTTAGAATGGCAAAGTTGAGAGGTCGACGTTCCCGCCGGAGAAGATGACGCCGATTTTCGGCGGTGTCCAATTGGAAGCGGACGGAAGGTTTAATGCGGCGACCCCGCCGGGGCGGCAGCAGCGGTGCAAGTGCCACCGCGGATGACGGCTCGATAATGATCTTCATGCGCTCCCATACCAGGCGCGTGGTGGCAATAATTTCTTCTTCGCTGGCCAACAGAATTCCGTCAACATATTTTCGCAAAATGGCAAAGGTGCGCGGCGCGAGGGTGGCGCGCAAGCCGTCGGCGATGGTGTCGCTGGTGTCCTGGGATTGCAGCGTACCGCTGGCAATGGAGCGGTAAGCGTCATCGGCGCGTTCCGGCTCGCAACCAAACACGCGGACATCGGCGCGCAGGCCTTTGGCGCCCAGGCACGTTCCGCTCAGAAGTCCGCCACCGCTGACGGGGGCGAGGACCGCGTCGAGATCGGCAATTTCCTCGAGCAGCTCCTTCGCCGCGGTAGCTTGTCCGGCGATGATGCGGTCGTCATCGTAAGGGTGGACTAAATGTGCGCCAGTTTCGGACTGGACACGCGCCGCGGTTTCGTTGCGAGAGGTGACGGTAGGTTCGCAGAGCGTTACGGTTCCGCACCATAGCCTTCCACGGCGCGAAGCTTTACTGCAGGGGCATTTTTGGGCATAACCACCCAGGTTTTTAGGCCGCGCCAGGCTCCCGCGCAGGCGACCGCAGCGCCGTGGTTGCCGCTCGATTGGGTGACAATGCCGCGGGCGACTTCAGCGTCGGTGAGGGAAAAAATGGCATTGGTGGCGCCACGAATCTTGAAGGATCCGGTCTTCTGGAAATTGTCGCACTTGAAAAAAATGTGTGCGCCGGTGAGGGCGTCCAGCGACGAGCTGGTGAGCACCGGGGTGCGATGAATGCGAGGGGCAATCCGGGCGTGGGCTGCGAGGATTGCGGACCAGGACGGAGTCTGAAAAGGAGGGGCAGATTGGATGGCTTCGGACGCTAAAGTGGGGTCAGCGGGTGCCATTGGCGGTCGCGCGCGGCCAAGAGCGGACGCTGGGGCCAGACTCACAGGAGCGTGCTTGGGGCTTATGTCGCTCATGAGCAACAGGATACTCGACAGGAACGGGAGGGCAAGGGGAAGCGCTGCTGAAGGCGAGTCGAGCGAACCGCAAATTGACCCTTGATGTCTCCCGCTGGTTTGGTATGCTTGGCTTTAGCCCCCGCACTGTGAGTTGCATGTGTCAGTCTCCCCCCAAACGGAGCAGGTGATCGTGAAAGTCCCGGAACGCCGGCAGTTGGCTCGTTACAACTTGCGAACTCCATTGCGTTTTCGTGCACTGGGCGTAGCCACGGATAGCAGCGAGCATTTTACCGAGGCACTGAATGTGTCACGAGGCGGGTTTTTCTTCGCGTCGTCCGCGCCGCTGCAAGTGGGAATGCCGCTGGAAGTCACCTTGCGCATGCCCAAAGAGGTCACCGGAACCGCGGCACAGGAAACCAACTGCACCGCGCGAGTGGTTCACGCCCGCAGCCAACCATTCGGCGATGGACGAATCGGCTTTGGAGCCGAAATCGAGAAACTGCATATCGATTCCATATCGCCGGACCGCTGGCCGGTTTAAATCGCCGGACCGCTGGCCGGTTTAAGCAGGATTGAAGGGCGGATTTTCCAGGCTGTCGCGGCGGTGAAGGCCTGGCTTACTATCTACAAATTAAATTAGTGGCGATTGGAAGCCTGCACCGTCACGGTAGTTTTCGCACTCCCTACATTTTCAAAACGGTCGTAAGCGCGAACCGCGATGGTGTGTTCGCCCGCGGACGCATCGCGAATCGTAAATTCATAATTTTCTTCAGGCGCGTCGCTGATATTCCCGGCGGGTGCGACGAACGTCCAATCACCGCCGTCGATGCTGTACTGTGCGCGTTCGACGCTACTGGTGGCATCGTGAGCGGTGAATTTCACGGTGATGGATGCGGCCGCTTTGGAGGCGGCGCGGGATTCACCGGCAGAGGCCTCAAGATGTTCGATGACAGGCGGAGTATTGTCGACTTCAAAGCGTTCGCTGATGCGCTCCGCGGAGAGCGCCGCGCCCTGCGGATTTGATGGCGCATCGGTGGCGACAATTTTCAGGTAGTAGGCGCCATCGGGAAATGCCGTAGTGTCCCAAGAATAAAATTTCTGCTCCAGCTTGTCCTTGAGCAGCTTCCAGTCCAGTTCGTTTTCTCCGCGATAGTAAACGGAATATCGCAAGTCGTCGTCATTATCATCGTGAGCGCTCCACAACACCGAGGCGTAACCTTTTTGCTGCACACCTTGCGGCGGAGGCTCGAACCGCGGCGGTGTCCCGGATTGCGTAATGATGACGCCGGAAGTATTTGCCGCCGGAGGCATGCGGAGATTTACGTTTACCGGCTGGCCGGAACTGAGGATAGAGGTGGCATTGGCACGCACGCCGGGATCCTGCAAGGCGAGGCCGTCGATTACCGGGGCGACGTTGCGCGGGAGATACGCGAAGCTGGACCAGTCGATGCCGTCGCCAGGCTGGCCGCCGTGAATCACCGCCTTCCACTGGGCGAAGCGCGCGGCGGGAACTTCCACTTCGGCGCCGGAGTGGGTGTAAGGGCCGTACCAGCGGGACCACTCCTTGCCGGGGTCTTCCGTGTTGCCGGAGCGGGCATAAAATTCCACGCGCGCAGAAGAGTTGGATTTGCCAGCGGAGTCGGTGCGGGGGCTGAACCATTCCAGGCGGCCCCACTGCGAAAAAATTTGTGCGTCGAAAGAGCGAGATTCATAGGTGCCGTCGGCTTCAAACTCAGGGCCAACAGAAAAAACTTTACCGGGATTCGCGGTACACACAAAGACGCGGCCATCTTTGCCGCGCGAAATTCCGGTGATCTGCGCGGAACCGGATTTGGCGAGTTGCGCAAACACGCCCTTCGAATCGATAGCCAGCAGCGCACCATTGTTGCCAGTGCCAGCCAGGAGGCGTCCATCGGCTGCCAGACCTAATCCGTAAACCACATCCTCGCGAGAGGACCACAACTCGTCCGGGGCGCCGGTGGGACCGAGGCGGTAAATGCTGGAGGAAAGCAAAGCTGGAAAAGCGACGAACGGAGATTGATTCTGGTTGGCAGCTGCCTGCCCGTTGATGACCGTGGTGGTTCCTTGCGGACCGGTGATAACCGCCGAGGGGGCTTGGGTGAAGTTATGTTGTTTTTCGCCGATGGCGGAAGCATAGATGGTTCCGTCGGGAGCCACGGCTAGGGCGGTGACTTCGCGCTTGGCGGTTTCGTACAGAACAAAACCTTCAGGGGAAGTCGCGGCTGAAGATTTGTCCTGGGATTTTGCGTTAGGGCGCGAGATACGCAAGATGCGACCGTTGGGTTCGGTGCCGGCGATGAGATTGCCTGAGGGATCGAAGGCCAGGACGCGGATATGGGCCTCATCGCTGGAATAGAAGAGCTCGTTCTTGCCGTTGGGAGTTACGGAGTAAATCTGGCCCTTGTTGCCGGTGGCCACATAAAGAGTGCCATCGGGAGAGAAAGCCAGGTCCCAGATATATTTTGTTTTGGGATCGAAGAAAACGGTTTTCACGCCGGCGGAGGTGACGCGATAGACCTTGCCGTCGGGGGAAGTGCCGACATACAGGTTACCTTGCTGATCGAAGGCAATGGCTTGGGCGGAAAGCTCGGAAGATTCGAATACCGTGGTGGGCTTGGCGGAAACGTCGAAGCGAAAGACTTTTGCGGGCGAGCCGCCGGCAGCGAACAGCACGCCTTTGGCGTCGGTGTGCAGCGACCAGAGGTAGGAAGCATCCGCGTCGGCAACCAGGGTGATTTTGGGAGCCAGTTCCAGGCGGCCATCGCTGCGCACGGCCACGCCATGAGCGGTGCCTTTGAGAAACTCATCGTAAGAGGTGATCTTCCAATGGCGAGTGTGTTCGGCGCGCGCGGTGAAGGCGCAGGCGATCGCCGCTATTAGGATCAAAGCAAATTTCAGCGAGCGACGTGGGATGCGAGCTGTCGTTGCGGTGTGGCGCTTCGGCGAACTATTTTGTGGAGAGGTCATCGGATTTGGAGGTTGAGCGAGATTACGCCGGCGACTGGCCCGCCCAGCGGAATCGAGGATTCGCTGGAGAGAGATTCGCGCAGCACCTGGACGCTTCCGGGAGTCGGGCGTCCATCAACGATATTGATTTCGGAAAGCGGCACGTTGGGCAATTCCTTGTCATCCCAAAGCATGGTGGGACTGGGAGTGAAAAGGCCGACGTACAGACGATCGTTGCGGCGTTCGCGATTGAGGACCGCGATCAACTGATCGAGGCCCGAGGAGCCGCCGGCGCCGCCCAAGGCAAATCCGCGAGAAGCGCGATTGAGCATGTCGGCATCGCTGACCAGCACGCGCAGCATGGTGCCGTGAGTTACCTGGTCCGGAACTCGCACCGTGGTTTCCTCGACGCGGGCCTCGCCGCGATAAGGGCGCAGCAGCACGCGGACTTTGAGGGTTTCTCCCGGAGCGGCCTCGCCTTTTTCCAGCCAAGCGCTCTCGATAACGAAAGAATGTCGGCCCGGCACGCTTTCCACGTGTAGCGAAACCCGTTCGATTCCGGCCGGTTCGAAATTATTGGTGAACAGGCGAGAAAAAATGCTCTGAATAGTGAGCGCGATGGGTAAACCGTCCGGAGACAGCGCGTCGCCGGGCGCGAAGGTGTTCTCAATTTGCACCGGAGCGTGATCTTTGACCTGGATGGAGCCGGAGAGATGCAGGGTGGTGCCTTCTCCGTAAAGCGAATTTTGGGTGAGGCCGTTGAAGGTGGTGAGGGCCACGAGAATGGGAGTGAGCCGGGGGTGATTCACCAATTCGAAATGCAGTTGTTTTTCCGCGCCGGCCTACTGACAAGGTGAGGTCAAGAGGAATCATGGCAGGAGCGGCGCCAAGTTTTCCGGTCACCGCGGTGATGTGATCTCCGGTGATGGTGCCGATGGAGCCGCCGACGTTCACGATTTTCGTGGAAGCCAGATCCGAGGAAAGTGTAGTGACCACGCGGCTGCGAGCCATGGGGAGCTGCACATCGCCGAGGCTCAGGAAAGGATGGCCGCACAAGAAAACCCGGTCAGCCCGAACGGCGGTGACGGTGCATGCGGAATTGATGGAGGCGTCGCCCTGCACGAGCACCATGCCTGCCATGTCGCCGGCCTTGAGTTGCGCATCATCCGGACGCGGCGCGACGGTGCCGCCTTGGGCGGCGACAAATCCGTAACCCTGCAGTTGCGAGGAAAATTGTCTTAATGCAGAGGCTTGGAAGCCGGAGAAAACCAGCGGCGTTTCGATGGGCTCGAAGGCAGAGCCAGTTGGGATAGTGAGTTGAGACACGCCTGCGTTGCCGGCGTTCGTGCTGCTGCCGTCGCCGGACAGGGGATAAGTCGAAGTGAATTGCGACGCAGTCGCCGCTGTCGACATTGTTGATTGCGGCGCACTATTTGTTGGCGGACGCAGCACGTCGGCGATGGGAGTGACGCCGGCAATTGGTTCCTTGGTGAAGACGCCGAGTTTCAGCGAAAGCGCGCCGGCGAGTTTCCCGTTGATATAGACCGGACTGCCGCTCATGCCAGCGACGACGCCGGTATGTTCAACTTTGGGACCTTTTAGTTGCACCAGGATGATGGATTGCTTAGGGCCGAGAAAATTCGGCATGATGCCCAACACTTCGAGGTCGAACTTTTCAATCTGGTCGCCGGCGAAAATGGTGTAGGCATAGCCTTGCATGCCGGGTTGAATATCGGAGAGCGGAATCATTTCCGTAGATTCTTGAGCGCGGCTGGGCACGGATAATGCCAACAGGCAAAACAACGCGAGGGCCGTCAGAGGAGATAGAGGAGTGCGAAGCCCTGGAATGAACTGGTGGAAACGCGCCGGGAGCATGAATCGATAATGATACGCGGGGGCGGAAGGTGGCGCAATCGAACTGGCGGAGCGGTAGTTCTAGGCAGGGTTGGCTAGTGGTCCTGGAACGAGGGTTTTTTGAGGCGGGCGACGAGGTGTTTTGACTCGATTTTTAACCCCAGGGGAAGCGCTGGTTTGTGGCCTAATTTGCGTGTAATCTGCCGCGTACTGGCATCAGGGAAGCTCCTTTCCGTCTGGGAATCTGAGGTTGATTTGATGATAGACGGTTAAGTCGTAAGCAGACAGCCGGGGATGAGAAACGGAGACATCATGCGCGCGAAGCAACGGTCCATTATTTTTGTCGTGGCGGCCCTGGTTCTGGGCTGCGGGCTTGGAGTGCAGGCGCAAAAAGAGGGGCCAGCTACCGGCGTGGCGCGGGTGGCGCGACCGGAAACGCCAGTGCGCGACGTGAAAGAAGAGTTTTTTGGCACGGAGATTACCGACCATTACCGGTGGCTGGAAGACTTAAAAAGCCCGGAGGTTTCGTCCTGGATGCGCGCGCAGAACGATTACACCCGCAGCGATATTGGATCGATTCCGGGTCGCGAAAAGTTGCGCGCGCGCATCGCGGAGCTGGACAACAGCCGGGGTGCGCGTAAACAGCCTGCAGTCTTTTGGCGGGCGGTTATTTTATTTGAAGCGCACCGAGGGCGAGGACAATTGGCGGTTGTTTGTGCGCGACGGCGCGGAGGGCAAAGGAGCGAATGCTGCTGGATCCGCAAACGCGCACGGCAAACGGGGTGCATTTTTCCATCGATTATTTTCAGGCTTCGCCGGACGGAAAACTCGTTGCCGTGGGAATATCCGCCAGGCGGCTCGGAAAACAGCGTGTTGCACGTATTGGACGCGACCAGCGGAGAAGACGCTGGGCCGAGCATCGACCGGGCGCAGTTTGGCGCGGTGTACTGGCTGCCGGACAATCAGAGCTTTTTCTATAACCGGTTGAGGAAGCCGGCGGCGGAGGACGCGCGTTCAGCACGTACTACCTCAACAGCCAAGATTATCTTCACCATGTGGGAGACGATCCGGAAAAAGACGCGGCGATATTTGGAAAAGGTTTGTCGTCCGGCGGTGGCAATGTGACGGAGAGCGATTTCCCGTTTGTTGCCGTGCCGCCCGGATCCAAATATGCTTTCGGCGTGCATCGCGCATGGAGTGCAAAACGAAAATACGGTTTATATGACCAGCTCTGGACAGTCTTCATGATGCCAGCGCTGTCGTGGCGAAAAGTCGCGGACGTCGGCGAGGAAGTGACCAGCTTTGATATTCATGGCAATAAATTTATTTGCTGACCCACCATGAGGCCTCGCGGTTCAAAATTATAGGCATGGAACTGCCCAAGGACGAAGTAGCTCACGCGCGCGATAGTGATACCCGCTTCGGACGCGGTGATCAACGGGATGCAGGCGGCGGGGGATGCTCTGTACGTGCAGAAACTCGATGGCGGGCTGGGTCGCTTGTGGCGGATGCCTTATGACGGTGGCGCGGCGACGGAAATTCATTTGCCGTTTGATGGCGCGATTCAGGAAATGTTCGTGAATCCCGCTGAGCCGGAGCGTACGTACGGCTCGCGTCCTGGACCAAGTCATCGCTGATTTTTCACTACGATCCGAAGAGCAACAAACTCACCGACACAAAAATTATTCCACCGTCTCCGGTAAATTTCTCGGGGATCGAATCGGAAGAAGTGAAAGTCAAAGCCCCGGACGGAACCATGGTGCCGTTGTCGATCGTGCACCAGCGCGGGCTAAAAATGGACGGCTCGCACCCCACGCTGTTGCACGGTTACGGATCGTACGGAATCACTTACGATCCGGGGTTCGATCCCACGTCGCTGGCGTGGCTGGAACGGGGCGGGGTGGTGGCTGTGGCGCACGTTCGCGGCGGCGGGGAATATGGCGAGGACTGGCACACCGGCGGGCGGAAAGGCACCAAGAAAAATACCATCACGGATTTCCTGGCTTGCGCGCAATATTTGATCGATCACAAATATACTTCGCCGCAGCACCTGGCCGGGGAGGGCACCAGCGCGGGCGGCATAACCATTGGCGGCGCCATCACCGAACGGCCAGACTTGTTTGGAGCGGCGCTCGACAATGTGGGGATGTCCGATGATTTGCGCGCGGAGTTGCAGATCAATGGGCCGGCAAACATTCCGGAATTTGGCACGGTGAAAAATGCCGACGATTTCAGAAACCTGCTGAGCATCAGCGCCTTCCACCGCATCAAGGATCACATCGCGTATCCTGCGGTGTTGCTGACTACCGGGATTAACGATCCGCGCGTCGATCCCTGGCAGATGAATAAAATGACCGCGCGATTGCAGGCCGCCACTTCGAGTGGGAAGCCGGTGCTGCTGAGGGTGGATTACGACGCGGGCCACGGGGGCATTGGCGCGACGAAATCGCAACATACGGCGCTGCTGACCGACCAGTATTCATTTTTACTTTGGCAATTGGGCGACCCGGAGTTTGCAGTACCGAGTAGCGAGGCCGTGGGAAAGAGCGCTGGTCAGAATTAGCTGCCGTGGTTACGTACGACATTCGGATGCTGCGTGTGTAAGAGCTTTCGGGCAACCGCTGGATACGGAAATGCCATGAGCAGTGAAGCGATCGTCGATCAAATCTTCGCGCTATCGCCACAGGTGCGGTATGTCGCGATTTATCGCCACGGAAAACTTTTTTCCCGGATGCGCGAAGGCGCGGCTCAGGCGTCGCAAGTCGAATCGGATGGGTACGAAGAACTGCTCGTGAATCCGGCACTGCTTACGCCTCGTAAAACAGCGAGGCAACATTGATTGCGGTGGCGCAAAGTTTGTGGTGGTGCGTTATGGCTATTTCTTTCAACTGGTGGTGGATCTGCCCGACGGACACGCGTCGGTTTGTTTTGAGCTCAGCGCCAATCCCATCGAGCATGCCGAGGCTGTCCGCGCAATTTGCTCGTAGTGCCAAGCCGTGCCGATTATAATTCGCGGCGACGGGAGGGTCCGCGCTGCTGGGTTTCGTGCAGCGCGATTTTCGTCGATCAAGGGCGCAACGTCTAACGGAAAAACCAGAGAGGGTTCATGACTTCGAGCATTTCACGCCGAGAGTTTGTGACTTCGAGCGCAAAAACAGCAGCGATGGTGGCCGGCGGCAGGTTTTTTATCACGGATGCCGCCGCGCAGCCGCGAGGATCACAACCTGGAACGGGGACCGCCTACCGCGCGGTATTTTCGGACCTCGACAAATTTGTGGAGCAGTATATGCGCGCGATGAATTCGCCGGGGATGACGCTGGTGCTGGCGGATCGCGACGGGGTGCAGCGTGTGACGACCTATGGCTTCACGGACATCGAGACGAAAGTTGCGGTGAAGCCGGAGGAATTATTTCAGATCGGGTCGATCAGCAAATCGTTCGTGGCCAATTGCCTGCTGCAACTGCATCAGGAAGGTAAGCTCGATCTGAACAAGCCGATCGTGGAATATCTGCCGTGGTTTCGGATTGAATCCTCGTACGCGCCGATCACGACGCATCATTTGTTGACGCATTCGTCCGGGCTGCCCGGTATTCCCCCGCCGTTTCTTTCCGACCCGGCGCAAAAGCATCATGCCGCGGATCCTCCGGGACAGTATTTTCACTACAACAATATGGCTTTCGTAGTGCTCGGGCATTTGTTGTGGACACTCGATGGACGCCCGTTTCCTGAGGTATTGCGCAAGCGGGTATTCGAACCGCTGGGCATGACGCACACCGAGCCGGGCATCACGCTGGATATCCGGTCGAGGACGGCCAAGAATTATGCGGCGTTTCAGAACGACCGGCCGTACTCGCGCTTTGGCCGACTGAGCGAGGCTCCAGCCATCGTGTTGACAGATGGCTCGGGGTGCATCGCCTCCACAGCGGCGGATATGGGAATGTACGTGCAGATGATTGCGAGCAAAGGGAAGGGAGCGCGAGGCGCGCTGCTTTCGCCGGAAAGCTTTGAGCTGTTCTCGAAGCCGCATATTAAGGCGGAAGAGTTTGGCCCGACTGCAAGTTATGGCTACGGCATTGCGGTGGATACCCTGGATGGGCACAAAATTTTGCGGCATACCGGCGGCATGGTTTCGTTTATGTCGGCAATGCATGTGGACGTGGACGGTGGCTACGGGGCGTTCGCATCGATCAATGCGATGCAGGGATACCGCCCCAACCCGGTGGCGCAGTACGCCATGCAATTGATGCGCGCGCAGCATGAAAGCAAGTCGCTGCCTGCCGCGCCCAAATTGAAGGCGGCAACGGCAGTGGAGAACGCCACGGCTTATGCGGGGATTTTTAAGGGTGATGATGGCCGGCAGTTGGAGTTCGCCGCGGATGGCGAAGCATTATTTCTGGTGCACCAGGGCCGTCGCGTTGCGCTAGAGGGCGGCGACGATATGTTTTCCACTGGGCCCGGCGATTACGACCGCTACTCATTTGTGTTTGGCCGCGCGGACAGTAAAGACCCCAAAAGCGCGGTCGTGGAGGTTGGATGGGGCAACGATTGGTTCACCAATGCGAAATATAGCGGTCCGCGCAAGTTTGAGTACCCCGAAGAGTGGCGGGAATACGTGGGGCACTACCGCAACGAGAATCCCTGGATTGGCAGCGTGCGTATTACGTTGCGTAAAGGAAAATTGATGACCGACGGAGCCGTACCGCTGGAGCCGGGGGACGCGGGGCAATTTAATTTGCGAGACGAAGAGCACAACCCGGAGTGGATTCGCTTCGGCGAGAGCGTGAATGGAAAAGCGATGCGCTTAAAATTTTCCGGCGAAGATTTCTGGCGGGTGATGGCGGAATAAGAGCCGCGTCAATTTTTTAAGAGAAAAGAGGCACGGCGGCCGTGCCTCGTCTTTTTAGTTACCGCTGATAATGATTGCGCTTTGCGCCGTCAAAACCAGCCTGCGCCATGCAACACTTTTTGAAACCGGCGTCCGGAGCCGCATGGGCAGGGATCGTTTCTGCCAAGTTTCTCCCGGAGTTCTTTTTCGCCGTGGACGACCCGTATTCCCTTTTTTACGTGGGATTCAGACGGAAATCCCTTGCGGCGTTTGCTGCTGGGTTCGTAGAAAAAAGTTACTGTTCATGTGAGTCTCTCCTTCCAGATGGATTTTGCCCATCACACCACGGAAGTGAGCTGCACTGCGATGATTATAGCAAACGATACCCGGCTATCAGGCCGCCAACTGGTCGAACGCGGCTGTTGGATGAATCAATCCATGTGGTGATGCATGGTGAAGATTTTGTCGAGGCCTTCCTCGTAGGGATAGACGTGCACCATCCAGCCGAAAACGCTGGGCATGAAGCGGCCACCGGCGGCGTCACAGGCTTGCTGCGTGGCGATCGAACCCTTCAAACCGAACTTGCTGAAATCAGCAGAAAGTCCCTGGCCGCGGGGTGGCATGCACAGGTTGGTGTGCAGATGCCAGCTGGCGACGCTAAGCGGAACGCGGGCGTTCAGCTGATCTTCCGACGCGCGCTTGGGCATGGTGTACATGGCGCCGACAAGTTCATAGCCGTCGCCAGTTTTTTTGTACAGCAGCGAGGTGGGGCGTGAAGGGTCAAAGTTGAACGCACCCAGAAAACCGTTTTTGTAACTGGTGAAGTGATATTCCGGCTGCGGAATATTGGGCAGGAAGATCTTGAAACCGTCATCGAGCGCTACGTGGTAGTCCTTGTATTTCTCCATGCCCACGCGAAGTTTGGCGACGATCTCGTTGGCGCGCTGAACGTCTTGTGGAGTTTGAGGACGCGGCGCAGTCATGGTCATGTGTAAGCTGTGGGCGTCGTGACCGCTCATTTCGTGAACCGCGCCGGCTTCGGCGGAATGTTCATCGCCCATGTTCATGCCGGGCGTGGTGTCGGCCTGCGACGGTGTGGACTGAGATTCCTGCACGCCGGAAATTGTTGAGAAGGGCTGCTTGTGCGCGGGCATGGCCGCCAGCAGGACGCCGACGAGAAAAAGTGAGCCGACAAAAATTCCAGCTTTGGCTGCGATATGAATAGCGGTTTTACGGGCGGACATAATGTTTCTCCCCGTTCATAATACGCACGCGGGAGGTCAAAAATTTCAAGCCTGTGGCGACTTTTGTCGCTCTCAGAACTGTCCTATTGGACACCTTCTGCGCTCAGAACGTCAGTACTGCGCTGACGCCGATGGCTCTCGAGCGGTTAAGCAGAAACGGCGTGGTAAAATTTGCGAGTGAAAAAAGAGACCATACAACCAGCCAAGGCTATTACCGGAGGCGTCGAGCCGCCCGGGAGATAAATCCATTTCGCATCGCTATGCGATGCTTGCGGGATTGGCGGAAGGCACCAGCGAACTGCGGCAATTTTCAGCGGCGATCGATTGCCACAGCACCTTGAAATGCATGAGTGCGCTGGGCGCGGACGTCAAGAGTCGAAAACGATGTGGTGAGGGTGACCGGGCGCGGCACGCGCGGATTGAAAAGCAGTTGGCGAGCTCTGGACGCGGGCAACTCCGGTACGACGATGCGATTGCTGGCAGGGATTTTGGCGGGCAAGCGTTTAACACCAAATTGACTGGCGACGATTCGCTGCAAAAGCGTCCGATGAAGCGGATCGTTGGGCCGTTGCGAGAAATGGGCGCGGACATTCGAGCCCGCGACGATAATTTCGCGCCGCTGGAAATTCACGGCGCAAAACTGAAAGCCATCGACTACCAGATGCCCATGGCCAGCGCGCAAGTGAAGTCGGCGGTGCTGCTGGCGGGATTGTTTGCCGAAGGGGTGACCACAGTGATCGAGCCGGCGCGCACGCGCGATCATACCGAGCTGGCTCTGGAAGAGTTTGGCGCCACGATTGAAAAGCATGGCAAGACCACGCGGGTGCATGCGCTTGCACAGCGACTCGAACGGCGGCGGAAAGTTGATCGGGAAATCGTTGGATGTCCCCGGGGATTTATCCAGCGCGGTATTTTTTATCGCCGCGGCATCGCTGTTTCCGGAATCCAGCCTGCTGATTCATAACGTGGGGCTGAATCCAACGCGCACCGCAATTCTGGATTTATTGCGTTTCGATGGGCGCGGCGATTCAGATGCCGAACTTACGCAGCGCGCATGGCGAACTGGTTGGAGATATGGCGGTGAAAGGCGCCGCGCTGAAAGGGGGAATTATCGCAGGCGAGCAAATCGCGCTGTTGATCGACGAGCTTCCCATGTTGGCGGCGCTGGGGCCCTACACGGAAAACGGCATCGAAATTCGAGACGCGCGGGAATTGCGGGTGAAAGAAAGCGATCGCATCGCCGCGCTGGTAGAGAACTTGAAACGCATGGGTGCGAAAGTGGAAGAGCGCCCGGACGGTTTGAAAGTAGAGGGACGCAGCGCAGGAAAGCTGCATGGTGCGGAAATTGATCCGCGCGGCGATCATCGCATCGCAATGGCATTTGCGGTGGCGGGACTGGCCGCGGAGGGCGAAACGATTATTCGCGATGCCGACTGCGCCGGGGTTTCCTATCCGACATTTTTTGAAGACTTGAAGCGCGTGGCGGAACGTTAAGCGCAAGCTGGAGTCGGTTTGGTGCCAGCGTTAGCCAGCCAGGTGCGCGCGGGCGCGGCTAATTTTCTTGAGACTCAGGGATTTCCGGAACAGCACCGGGGCGCGGCGGGCGCGGAGCTTTTGGGGGCTGAGGCATGGCCGGTTCTTCGCCACTGGTTTCGTGAACAGAAATGCTGCCGTAACTGGTCTTCAAATTAATTTTCGGGGCGCGTCCGTTTCCGAATTTACCCTGCAAGTGATTGTTGCCGCCGCTGGTGGTTTTGGCCAAGGTAGCCGCGGAAAAATCCGAATCAATGTCGCAGGAATGGCAGTCAGCGTTGATTTCGAAACTGGATGAACCGGGCAGGCTCAGTGAAATCGTCGCGTTAGCATTCGTAATTTCGATGTCATCTTTGGGCGGGGAAGAGAAGCGGATTTCCACGCTGCCGTCGCGATTCTCGATTTTGGCTCCGGCAACATTTTCGAGATCGAGGTTGTAGCGGCTGGTGCGTAGTTGGAGATTACCCGGCGCGTCCACAATTTCGAGATTGCCGGAGCTCAGCTCCAGGTGGCCGCTCAGTTGGCTCAAAGTGATGTCGCTGCGTTGCGAGATGAAGCGCACGCCCTTGGCAACTTTGTCGGCGCGAATAGGTCCGTAGAATTCGCCCTCCACGGTGAGGTTGCCAGTGGCGCTGGTTACGTCGACCTGGCCACCCTTGCCAGAAAGTCTGACGTTTCCCTTGGTATCGGAAACTTTCACGTCGCCGTGGCGCATGTCGATGTTCACGTCACCGGTGGCGTCGCGGACTTCCACATCGCCGTTCAAGTTGTTCACGGAAACCGGCCCGCCCACGTCGGAAACTTGCACGTCCCCTTTTTCGTCGCGAATGTTGAGCGCGGAGTTTTTGGGAACGGAAATTTCCATGTCAAAGCCAAGGCGCGGGTCTCCGACATTAGATCCGGCCGGGTGAATCTCGTAGCCGTCACCGTTCTTCACAATTTCCACGGAAGCGCGATCCGCCAGCTTAGTGGCCTCGTCTTCATTCCAGGCGTGAGCCGTCTTCTTACCGGATACGCGAATCTCCGAAGCGCCTTCCGAAGAACGCACGGTCACATCGCCGCGAGTGGCGCGCACACTGATGCGGGAATTCGGCGGAATGGTCTTGGGGGCCACTTCCAGATCGTAGTCGTAGGAATTCTTGCCAAAATCACTGAATGCAAAATGCTCGGCGGGGAAATGCACGACGATGCCTACCAACACGAGCAAGCCCAGCACCATAAAAATTTCGCCCGCAGTAATACGCGAAGCTCCGGGTTCGACTCCGCCGTAGGAAGTGCGCTCCCACAGCTTCACCAGGCCCCACAAAATAATAACCAGCGGCCACCAGCGAAAAAAAGCATCGTGAAATTCAAAGCCGCGATAATTGTGGAGCAACAGCAGCCCGCCCGCGGTGATCAAAACCAATCCGCTTAGAATTCCGCTGCTGCGTGGTCTAGCGTAGGCCATGGAGGGCTAGCGTCCTTGACCTGGAAATGGTTGTGCGGGGGGAGGTGGGGGAACCTGCGTGGCGGCCGGGCCTACCGGCGGCGGCACTGGCACAGAAGAAATGTGTCCGTCCATGGGCGCCAGCGCGGAAGCCAGGCTGATCATTCCGATGACGATTAAAATCACGGGAAAAGTTTGCCCGAAGGAATAGCCGCTGTGGGTCTGGTCCAGCAGCAGAAGTACTCCGACAGTAACGACCACCGCTGGTCCCATCAGTCCGCGAATGGTACAGCGGCGGCAATGACAACGAATACGATCGCTCATCTATTCAGCCTCTTGAAAAAATCCACGCACAAAATCTCTCGGCAATATTGGACGCAACTATATTCAGCTTCCGGTCAAGAGCGGCTATCCAAGCGGTTGCGGAACATGAGCACGCCCACGCCGATCAGGATCAGCGGCCAGAAAGGCTTAATTCTATAAAACGCAAACCACGAGAAATTGTTCAGCAGGAAGAGCACGCCGATACCAATCAGAATGATCGGTCCGACGGGACGATTCCTGCTCCAGTCTTCGAGGGGATCAACAGTACGCTCGCCGGTTTGTTTGGCTTTGGCGGTGCGCATGGCGTCAAAGGCCATGTAAAACACAAATCCGGCCAGAAAGAGGGCAAGGGCAGTGTCCGCTCCTCCGCCAAGATCGCTACTGAGGCCCACGATGATGGAGGCGAAGACCACAATGTGAATGAGTGCCTTGTTATATTCACCGTTATAGATGGCACCGAGACCAGGGCAAAGTCCTAAAGCGAAAGCCACGCCGGGGCTGGTGCCTGTACGCGGACGAGGCGGAATCGCCGCGGGCGCTGACGGCGGTGCGCCAACTGGCGCTGCGTAAGGCGCCGACGCGCTGGAATACGGCGCAGGCCCTGCAACGTAGGGCGAGGAGGGTTCAGCTGGGTAAGCAGACGGCGGCGGAGCAGCGGGCGGGATGCCTACCGCGCCCGCCAGGCAGTCCTCGCAGTAAAGCACATCGCGAATGGGCCGCGCGCAAACCGAGCACAAGGCTTTGCCGCAATTGCGGCAGTAGCCAATGGCGTCCACATCTGGATGGACGGCACACTTCATCGCATGCTCCTCTCGAAAGAAACGGGCAAGCCGGCCGCCAGCATTTGAATATTTCTACCAATGCCGTTGGCGCGATTTTGTTGTTTCGGGGAAGCGGGATCGGTGCCGTCGGTGCGTCCGGGATCGTTGTTAGGCGAGGATTGCGGTCGCTGGCGATCCTGGGCCGGATTTTCCTGCTCGTCCTGGCTGAGGCGCGATTGAATTTCATAAACCACGCGAAGATCGCTGACAAATTTGGTGCCACGCGCATAAACCAGATGAGTCTGGCGATCGAAATTGCGATAAATGGATGCGGGCTTCAAATCCGCCAGGCGCGGCTTGCGCCACGAAAACCCGGAGGTGGAAATCAGAATCAAGAAGGTGGCCATCACGCTGGCGAAACCATACCCGACACGGGGAGTCGCCAGTGCCCGAAGTCCGGCGAGCAGCGCGCGCCAACCGGTAACCGTTTCACGCGGGCCTAAGGTTTTATCGAGGATGCCGTAAATAAGGTGCGCGGGCGGCTCGATTTCATCCAGCGAGTGAAGATCGGTGAGCAAATGCGAAACGCTGGCGAGCAAAGGCGCGCACTGCGGACACGCGGAAACGTGGGCATCAAAGGCCGCTTGCTCTGCGGGCTGCAGCAGCCCTTCGAGATGATCGGTGAGCCGCGCTTCGGTTTCTTCGTGGGTCCAGTTCATGGGTGTCATGATGGGCGCACTCCCATCTGCTGCAAAATGCGTGCAAGCTCGATGCGGCCACGGTTGATGCGAGACTTCACCGTGCCCTCCGGTACCGCCAATGTACGCTGAATTTCACCATATTCAAGCTGTTGCAGGTCGCGCAAGATTACCGCCTCGCGGAGTTCCGGCGACAGCTTGGTAAGCGCGGACTGAATCTGGCTACTCAACTCGCCCAGCAGGGCCAGTTCATCGGGGCGGCGAGCGGAGGAAGCCTTGTTTTCGACCACCGGCATGGCGTCATCGAGGGAGTCGGTTACCCGGTCCCTTTTGGTGCGCCGGTAATGGTCGATTAAGAGGTTTCGAGTCACGCTAGTCATCCAAGTGGCAAATCCGCCGTAAGCCGAACGGTAGCTGCCTAAGGTCTTGTACACCCGAAGGAACACATCCTGGGACAGGTCTTCGGCCTCCGCACTGTTGCCGGTAAACCTATAACAGATGTTATAGATACGCCGAGTGTGACGGCGCACAAGTTCCTCCCAGGCCGACCCGTCGCCCTGGAGGCATTGCTGGACCAGTTGGGCATCCTGCTCCAACGTATCATCAGCCTCGAAATCGCGCTACGGTGTAAGGGTGACTGCTTTCTGCCACATCGCAGAGCAGCCAAACTCGGCCTGCAATAAATGGAACGTGAACTGTGGGTAAAATGTTCCCTACTTTGGTGTAGTTATGAGAACGACGGTATCACGGGGCTAACTCACCGCAATGCGGGCATAGTACCGGGGTAGCGCTGCAGATACAAGGATGCAGGCGCTAGCCAGCTTTGATGTCCTGATCCTGGGGTGGCTGCGTCGCCAGCCGGTTTCAAGTCAAACAGCCTGGAGCAGCAGTGCGGATTCCGCTCATTGAGTCAGCAATCCGTGTTTGGACTTGAGGTCGGTGAGCAGTCGCTCCACCTCGGTGTCGCGGTCCAAGCGCGCCAGGCGGTCGCCAACGTTGTCGTTGAACAACTCTACTTCGGCGGCGGCGATGGCTTCGGTGTGATTGACGCGATCTTTTAAGCGGTCAAAGGTCGCGCTCTTCGACCCGTCGCCGATGGCCGATTGCGCGCGCGCGGCTTTGCCCATGGCGACGCTGCGGCGGTGACGCGCCAGGAACAAATCACGCCGGGCCTTGGCCTCGTCCAGTTTTTGTTCCAGCTTGATGAGTGCGTTCTTCAAAGTTTCAACCTGTAGTTTCTGATCGTCCACCTGTTCGCGGTAACTCATCGCCAGTCTCTGCGAAGTTTGAAAGCGGTCGAGGGCGGCGCGCGCCAGGTCGTCCTGTTCTTTATCTACTGCGAGTTCGGCTTTGCGCATCCAGTCTTTGCCTGCGTCTTCGTTTTCGCGCAGCTTCTTTTCCAGCATGTGCTGATCGGCAATGGACACCGCGACCTGGGTCTTGACCTGCAGATACTGATTGTCCATGTCCAGGATGACTTGCTTGATGAGCTTTTCCGGATCTTCGGCGCGGTCGATCATGTCGTTCAGATTGGCGCGAATTAAAGTGCTGACACGTTCCAAGAGTCCCATGGTGATTCTCCTTTTCGGTGCTAAGCAATGCCTCACTCGCTGCTAGCAAGACTTTTCAAATGCTTCGCGTACTGCTCGATTGCCAATGAAGATGCCTCCCGGTGAACTTCTTAAGATTCACCGGGAGGGAAAAAGTGTTTACCGAGTACTGGTGGGCGGGGGAATTACGGGTTTAGGCGCTTTGTCGCCGATCAGGCGCACTTTGCCGAGCAACTCCGACATCTGCATGCCCGATAGCGCTTCAAACAGCGCCGGGACCTGGGCAGCAATCTTGGTGATGTCCCCGGTAAGTTTATAAGCTCCGGCGGCATCGCCATTGCCCGTGGAAACGATGGTGATCTTGTCGACTTTGCTTAGCGGTTCGCTGAGCGCGCGCACCACTTCCGGCAAGCCGGAGATAAGCTTGTCGAGCACCGCTGCCTGGTTATATTCCTGAAAAGCTTCGGCCTTGACGTTCATGGCCTTAGCTTCCGCTTCACCTTTCTTGAAGATAATTTCGGCTTCGGCTTCGCCTTGCGCGCGAATGGCGGAAGCGCGGCCTTCGGCTTCACTGATGAAGCGCTGCCGTTCCGCGTTGGCGATGGTTTCGATGCGTTGCCGCTCGATTTCCGCGGGCTTGAGAATGGTGGCGATCAGCTCGCGTTCACGGCGCTTGATTTCCGCGTCCTGCACCATGACCTGGGCTTCGCGCTCGATCTGCTGCACTCTGACGGATTCGGCGATGACCTGCTGCTGCATGATGTTGGTCCCGATTTCGTACGCTTTGTCGGCGGTGGCCTGAGCTTTCTTGGTCATTTCCAGGTAGCTGGCTTTTTTCAAGTCCAGGTCGCGCTCGGCTTCCGCTTGCTTGGCGAGCGAGGCGGTTTCGGCTGCGACGCGTTCCTGATCCGCTTGCGCTTTGGCGACCGCGGCGGCGCGGGCGGACTCGGCGCGCTTGATGGCGATGTCGCGCTCGGCTTCGGCGGTGGCTACTTCGGCGTCGCGGCGAATGCGGGCGATGTCCGGGCGGCCCATGTTGCTGATGTATTCATTCTTGTCGCGCACTTCCTTGATGGTGAAGCTGATGACTTCCAGCCCCATCTTGGCCATGTCGCTGGCATTGGTGGAGCGCATACGATCGGCAACCATTTCCGGTTCCTTCACGATTTGCTCCACGGTAAGTTGGCCGATAATTCCGCGCAGGTGCCCTTCCATGACCAGGCGAATCAGTCCTTCGCGTTCCTCGGGCTTCTTGGTGAGGAACTGTTCCGCCGCGGTGCGAATGGAAACCGGGTCAGATTTCACTTTGATTTGCGCCACGGCTTCGACGGTGACAGCCACACCTTGCTGGGTGTACAGGCTTTGCTGCGGAGCGACATCGAAGGACATCAACTCCAGGGATAACTGCCTGCAGGTTTGCACCATGGGCCAGATGATGGTGCCGCTGCCTTTCACGATGCGGGCTTCGGAGCCGGTACCGTAAATGATCAATGCTTCATGAGGGCCCGCTTTGCGATACATCTTGGCCAACGTGATCATGATCATGAGCAACATCAGCACCAGAAGCCCTGCAACGACGGGAATGACTGGGAGTCCTAACATGGCTGCCTACCTTTCTACTTTCTGTTACATCTTTCAGCGGACTGTTGGGTCGGGCGCCAGTCCGCAAAACTTTTGCCGTGCGTTTAGCTGCTGAATTCTTCCCACCTATGTACATAGGCGGTGCCGTTTTCATAGCGCTCGATGACCACTTCGGCGCCTTTTTCCAGCGCTTGGCCGTCGTGGGATTTGGCGCCGGCGCTGCGGCGCGCGCCATTTTGCATGAAGATCACTTCGCCGGTGCCATTGGCGCGAATGGGCATGGTGACGGTGCACAACTGGCCTTCCAGGCGGAAATCCTCGTCTCGCAATTCCGAGCCCTCGGCATTCATGAGCCGGACCATGAATTTGAAAACCACCCAGGAAGCGACCAGGCCGCCAAGAATCGCGAAGGTAAGAGCGACCAAGCTGACCAAATGTGAACGCACCGACAAGATGTAACCGATGCCGCCGAACCAGGCCAGAAAGGCTGTCGCGCTGGAGGCGTTGAACCAGGAAATTTGCCCGCTGGTGTGCGACATTCCGGCTTTACCAACGCTCCCGCCCGCGTGTCCATGGCCGTGCATCCCGCCGCCGTGCAAGCCGCCGTGAAACGGAAAGTGCATCTTGAACGGCAGATGGATGTGAACCGCGCCCGCGAGAAAAGAAAGGACGCTGAGAGAGAATCCCACGATGAAGCAGACCAGATAAATATCGGACCAGGACATAGAACACCCTAAACAGAAACTCGATGCCGGGGACCTTTTGCTGCAGTACTGCAAAATTCGCGCCCCGCGCTCATGCTTGCGCAGAGCTTTTCTACGGCGACGGCTCCGTGGCAGCCGGCGGCGGATGCGCGTTGCCGCGATCTCCATCGGGCCGCAGAACTTCCGCGAGCCGATCCGCCAACCCTGGCGCGCGGAGAATTTCAGCGAGCAGCAACATTGCCTGCCGCGAGTCGTCGTATTCCGCGATGGTGCGAAAGGCGCGCTCCAATTCCTGATCGGACGCAAATTGCTCGGCGCCGGCAAACAACCACGAATCGATTTTGGCGTCGATGGCGCGCAGTTCGGATTGCAGCTCTGAGGTGTAACCCTCGGGGTCGCTGACCAGGAATCCGGGGTAGATGCGGAAAAAGCGCGCCAGAAGCTCCCGGGTGGTATGCGTCAGGTGCGGGCGCGAGCCACTTTCAATTTGGGAAAGGTAGGCCTGGCTTAAGCTGCGGCCGGTTTCGCGCTTCATGGCGTCCGCGAGTTCCTGCTGGGTCATGGGGCGGTCGAGGCCACGAAGAGAGCCTTCGACAGCGCGGAGGGAGCGAATTTTGTCACCGAGGGTCATGGGTGCCTTGGAGGTATTGCAATATGCGAACAACATATCACAAATTGCAATTACGTCAAGCTAAAAATAACTGGCTTCTTTACCTCAACTTGCCCCATGATGGGCTTTCTTTGCTGGAAGCCTTGCGAACGAGGTGTTTCGTGCCTGCTGAAAAAATGTTTTCGCCTCGTGAAGCGTCGAAGATTTTAGGCATCAGTTATCCCACCCTGAAACAGTGGATCTATGCGCGCAAAATTCGCACCATCAAGACTGTCGGCGGACATCACCGCGTCCCGGAAAGCCAACTGGACAAATTTCTGCACCGCAAAGGCGAGCATAGCGATGTGGTTTCGCGACGCACCGGCTATCGCAATATCAGCGGCCGCAATCAGCTGATTGGCAGGGTTACGGAAATCAAAATGAGCGGCTTGATTGCGCAGGTCAGTCTGTCGATCGGCGGCCAGCACATCACATCCATCATTACCTCGGACGCGGTGCGTGAGATGCGCCTCAAAGTCGGCGACAAAGCCGCGGCGCTGATCAAGTCCACCGAAGTGATGATTTTGCGCGCGTAGTTGGCGGGCTTCGAGTGTTGCGCGTCGCGGTTCGTAGCTGGCGAATGTTCCGGCTATCCGATCACTCGTTGACGCTGCAGCTCTCCCGTCTTACCAAAGCAACTTCAGGCCGAACTGCACTTGGCGCGATGTAGTCGAAGTGCTGGTAATCGCGCCAGCGGTTGGCGAAACGCCCGAAGGAGTGAACACCACGGCGTTGGGTAAATTAAAATTGGCGCGGTTCAGTAAATTGAACATCTCCGCACGAAATTGCAAATTCAGCCGTTCGCTAAGGCGCGTATCTTTCAGGGCGGAGAAATCCCAGGTTCCAAGCCCGGGCCCGGTCAAAGTATCCCTGCCCACATTGCCGTAAAAGCCGCCATTTGCCGCGATGTTGGAGGGAGCCAGAAACGCGTTGGGATCGAACCATCTGCTTGGATTGCCGAGAATCACGGGACCGCTAAACGCGGGATTTGCGAAGGGCCTCACCGGATTTCGCGTGTCGCCGTTGTTTGAAGGGTTGTAACTGAGCTGCGGCGAGAAGGGAAAGCCGCCCTGCAGGGTCACGATGGAGTTTACGGTCCAGCCTCCAACCATCGCATTTCTGATTCCCGCCGCTTCGCCCCAGAAACGCTTTCCGTTTCCAATCGGCAAAGCATAAGTGGCGTTGATCACCGCCACGTGCCGGACGTCGAAGGTTCCGAGCCCTTTATCGGCGCGCAGATTAAACGGATTGGACGCTAAAGCCGGGCCGCCGCCGGAAGTGGTGGCGTTGAGCGAATCTCCATCATCGAGGACTTTCGAAAAGGTGTACACGCCACGCAAGGTCAATCCATCGCTGAAGCGCCGGTTTAAATCCACTTGCAGTGCGTTGTAATTGCTCACACCCTCGGAAAACCACGTCCAAGTATTGGCAAGAGTAGGGTTCGGTTTGGTGTTCGTCGGTACGAAATAGGTGCCTGCGGGAACCGCACTTCCCGCAATTCCCGCCGGGAAGGTCGCGGGATAATTTGCCGGGCAAGGGGCGGCCGGGCAAATCACCGGAAATGGTTCATTAGCGTCGACGCCGATGATTTCATGGTAGCCATGATTTCCGACGTAAGCGACGGTGAGCGAAGTGTTGGGCGAAAGCTGCTGTTGCACGCGCAAGGAATAAGAAATCAGCGTCGGCGTTTTCATGTCTGGCTGCACGCCGCCAGGAATGAGCTTAGCGGTTGCCGGAAACGGTCCCGCGGGATTGATCGGCAATTGCGCGACGGTGAGCGGCGTGGTGTAGGTGGGATTGAAGGGAGCATTTTGGTCGGCGCGATAACCGAGAGCATCCTGCAGGTCGTTGTACATGCCGAACGCAGCACGAATCACCGTCTTGGGACCGGCGGGACTCCACGCCAGGGAGATACGCGGCTGTGGCAAGAAAGTGGCGTTATTCGACGTGAAGAGAGAACCGCCGACGCGGGGTTGCGAGGAGATGACCCCACCTGGATACAGGTAGTTGGAGGCGCGATCGTGCGCTTCATTCCAGCCGGTGGTGAATTCATCGCGAAATCCCAGCGTGAGGGTCAGACTTGGCCGCAAGCGAATGGTGTCTTGCGCAAAGCACGCGCCGAGGAGCGAACGCCAATTCATTTCCGTGGGGGCCGGGTCGAAAAGGAAACTGGAGATGGTGCCCTTGAGAAAAGTTTGCAGGCTTGTAAAGGTAGCTTGCCCGAATTGGCTCAGCGCAAGGGTTTCGTTGGACTGAAATTTCTGAAACCATCCACCGAACTCCAGTTGGTGCCGGCCGCGCGTCAGCGTGAGGTGGTCTTCAAAGGTGAAGAGACTGCGCGCTACGGTCAAGTCGCTTCCGTTATTGCTCCCGGCCAGTCCCAGCTGCGCCTGCGGATTTGAAGCCGCGCTGCCGCCCACCACCACCGCGCCCACCCGATGCCCCACGAGAAATCCGGGCACGCTTTCCGCCGGAGTGCCGGGGGTCGGCTCGCCAGTGAAGAAATAACCGGCGCGAGAGAAGCCGACGCGCGCACTATTCACCAGCGCTGGAGAGAAAACATGCGTCTCTTCGAAGGACAGCACTTGCTGTCGCAGGGTGACGACGTCGCTGCTGTAGGGGTCCAATGGCGTGGCCGTAAAGTCGTCACCGTCATCGATGGTGTAAATCCCGGAAAAGGTATCGCGCTGCGAGAAGGTGTGGTCTATCCGCACGGTGCCAAAATCCTCGCGAATTATTTGCAGCGGGCTGCTGAAGACTTCAGCAATCCCGTTGAAGTCCGGCGCGCCTGCGGGCGGCGTAGGCCACAAATTCAACAGCGGCTGAACGCTGGGCACCGCTGCCGCACGGGAAGCCGCGTCGGGAACAAACGCTGCCGAAGTTTGGTGCAGGTGCTGCCGGAAGCCTTCGTAATTCGCGAACAGAAAAGTCTTGTCGCGTTGCAACGGGCCGCCTATGGAAGCGCCGAATTGATTGCGCTGGAAAGGAGGAGCGTCGCCCTGGTCGAAAAAGTTGGGAGCGTCCAACACGTTGTTGCGCAGAAATTCAAAAACGCTGCCGTGCCACTGGTTGGAACCCGATTGGGTGACGATGACCACTTGGCCGCCGGGGCGCTTGCCGAATTCCGCGCCGTAGGAATCGCGCTGCACGTTAAATTCACGCACCGCGTCCACGCCCAGCAGCATTCCGCTGGTGCCTCCCGGTTGCATGTTGTTTTCCGCCGCGCCGGTATATTCCACGCCGTTCAGAAGGAAAAGATTTTGCTGCGGGCGGTTTCCGTTGACCGCGAAATTATTGCCGGTGGTGGAATTCGAAATTCCCGTGCCGCCAGTTTTCAAGAACGTGAAATTTACGATGCCGGGATTCAGGGGCAGCAGTAAATCGTAACTGCGCCCATTCAGCGGCAAATCCTTCACCTGTTGCTCTCCGACCAGGCCGGAGATGTCGTTCGTGGTGACGCTCACCACTGGGGCATCTTCGGTGACCCGCACTTCCGCCTTGACCCCGCTGACTTGCAGGCGCATGTCCACATGGGCTTCTTGCCCGACCACCAGGCGAATACCGCCGCGAATGGCGTCCTGAAAGCCGGACCTGGTGACGGCAATCTCATATTCGCCAACGGCGAGCCAAACGACCTGAAAACGGCCGGATCCGTCCGTGCTGGTTGTGCGCAGCGCACCGGTCTCGGAATTCTTGGCTGTGACTGTGGCGTCGGCAACCGGGGCGCCGGATGGGTCCGTGACCGTGCCTTGAACGCTGGCGGAAATTTGGGCCTGCGTCGGCGGCAAGGTGAATAGTCCGGTAAATATGGCTAGCCCGGCGAAACGACAAAGTAACGAGCGGTTTTGTGTGCGTCTCAGCAGTGCTTTAAACTTCGTGAAATACGTTGTAATCGAATCTTTCATGGGATCCCCTGGAACGCGCAAGGCCGATTCAGTTGCCAAACCGATGACAACGAAGCCGCACAGAAGGCATAACAATTCAATACACTTCGAATCGTTATGTCAAACCGGATAGATTCGAATTTTGAAAGTGGCGAAGTTGTGCCTGAAGTTGCGACGGTGAGAAAGCTTTTGCGGAACTGCCGAGTTCGCTCGGCAACACAGGGTCCGGCCAGGATTCGGGCAGTTCAGGGTATCGCTAAGATCGCAGCTGACGCTGGCGTCCCAGCAGCGCCATGGCTGCCAAGGCAGCCGCAACCGCAAAATAAATAACTGGATAGTGGGTCGCGGCGGTCGCTGGCGCGGATCCCATGAAATCGAGCTCGGTCATGGCGTGCATCGGGCCGAAGTACCACATCAGGGTGTAGAGAATTTCAAAGGGTTTGCCGCTGCCGCTCCACACGCCCAGCGCCACCGCGAAAGTGGGAATAAACAGCACTCCGATCAGCCAGGCGATTGTGCCGCGCCAATTTCCGCTGAGCAATATCCGCGCGCCGAATCCCGCTCCGGTCGCCAGAGCGATCACCGCGCCCGCGCACCAGACCGCCGGTAGCTGCCGGGCCACAGGATGCGGCGCGCAGAAGATGAGCTGAGCAGTTTGCTCGCGCGTTTCGCGAACGCCCATGGAAGACCACAGTAGCACCGGCCAGATCCAAGCGAACGCGAGAGCTATCCCGCGTCCGCCCGCTGAGGGAATCGCAGCGGAGGCGATCATCAGCCCGGCTGCCACGCTGAACCACCACCATTTCTGGCCCTTCAGCATCAGCTTCAGTTCGGCGGTAAGGATGCCCGCGAAGCGCGATTGTGATTTCCTCACGGCGAGTGGCGTGAGCGTTACGGCTGCATGGATGAGTGCGGGTAGATGTTGTTCAAACGCCGGCCCGGGAGTCGGCGGAGGTGCCGCAGGCGCTCCGCGCAAACTTTTCCCGGCTGAGAAATCGAAGCGATCGAACAGCAGCGCAGAGATAACGACTATCGCCAGAGCTATGGCGACCCACAATAACCTGCTGATCACCACCTCCATCGTCCAGGGCAATCCATCCCAACGAAACGCCGACGCCGGCTTTTCAAGATGCCCAAAGGTCAGACCAAACGTGACGCCGCCGTTAGCCGCTGAAAGGCCCGCAGCTTGCCGCGCGCTATCGGCAATCAGCGAAACCCCGATCAAGTCGGAAGCGTGCTTGCCGGCCACCAGCGGCACACTCAGCCAAGCGGTCCACAAGAAAAAATATGCAATATTGCCGAAGCCGCCGCGCAGGAAGGGAATCATTTCGAAAAACACCGCTACCGCCGCGACCACCAGCATGGAAGGCACCGCCAGCAGTAGAAATGGCGAAAGTAACGGCCATAAAAGAATGTGGCGGTCTTCTCCGGAAATCAACTGCATGGCGATTCCAGAAAGCGCCAGCACGCCGATCATGGTCATCAGCACGGCAAAGTTGCTGAGGGTCTTTCCCATCGCATAGACAAATTTCGTGATGGGTGTAGCCGCCAGGATTTGGCCCACGCGCGTTTCGCGGTCGCGCTGCACGGTGTTCTTCACGAAATAAAATCCCGCCAGCGAAATGAACGTGCCCGCAACCAGGGTCAGTAACGCGCCTACCCACGCGGAATTAAAGATTCCGCGGACAGCGCCCAGCCGAAACACCAGGTTTCCAGCGATGGTCAGATACCCGAGGTAAAGCGTAAATCCCAGCGTGAAAAGAAAGCTGTAGCGCCGCACGCGCTCCAGAAAGTCAGCGCGCGCAATGGCCACAATCACGGAAGCTTGCCTCACGCCGCGGAACCGCTGGGCACGCGGTCAGCGATGTTACTGGTCGCGCCCGCGGAATTGCGGTGACCCGCCAGGGCCGCGAGGTACGCGTCTTCCAGCGAAGGATCCAGCGCGCGCAAAGTGTTTTGCGGGGCCGCCTCGGCTACGACGCGCGCGTGTACGCCATCGCTGCGATGGGCGGTACTGCTGATGAGGTGATGCTGCCGCAGCGCCGGAAGACTCGCGCTGGTGACTAGTACTTCCCAAACTTTTCCGGTCACCGACGCCAGCAACTCTTCCGGCGCGCCGTGGGCCAACAAGTGGCCCTGCTCCAGGATAGCGATGCTGGTGGCCACCGCTTCAATGTCGGACACGATGTGGGTCGAGAGAATCACGATGCGTTCGCCGGAAAGTTCGGAGAGGAGATTTCGAAAGCGCACGCGTTCTTCAGGATCCAGTCCGGCGGTGGGTTCGTCGACGATCAGCAGTTGAGGATCGTTCAGCAATGCTTGCGCGATGCCGACACGCTGGCGCATCCCTCCGGAATAGCCGCCCAGCGGGCGCTTGGCCGCACCAGTGAGATTTACCAGCTCCAGAAGCTCACGAATTCGTTGACTCGCGGCCTTCGCCGGAATGCCCTTAACTGCGGCAAGGTATTCCAGAAATTCGATTGCGTTCAGGTGGGGGTAAACGCCGAAATCCTGAGGCAAATAACCAAGTACCTCCCGCAAAGAATCGGGTTCGCGCGCGATGTCGGTGTCGTGCCACAGCACGCGGCCGGAGGAGGGCTGCGTAATAGTCGCCAGGATCCGCATGAGCGTCGATTTGCCGGCGCCATTGGGACCAAGCAGCCCGACCACTCCCGGGCCCAGATTGAGTTGAATGCCGTCCAGCGCCCGCACTCGCGCGCTGCCGCCATATTCCTTGCTTACCTTCTCGACCACCAGGCGCATGAGTTTTCCGTTCGGCCCTGCACGTGAATCGGGGTGCTAGAGAGAGTACGCAAAAGCGAGCGAAAAAGTTTAAAACTACTTTTGTGTATCGGTCATCGAGCGTAGTGGGCCGCCCCCAGAAAATGCAGCGAGACATAGGGCTCGTCGCCTACTACCCAGCTGTCATGCGCCGTTGGCGGGATGTAGAAGAGATTTCCTGGCGTCATTTCGATTTGGGTGCCGTCGGCGCAAGCCGCCACGGCCCGCCCTGAAACGACCATGCCTACGTGTTCGACTTCGCAGAGCGGCGTGCCTGCCACTGGAGCTACGTGCTGGGACCACTTCCAGCCCGGTTCATAAGTCGCGCGCCCGATGGTCATTCCGCCGAGGTGCACGATTTCAAATTTTCCTTTGTCAAAAACGCGAACTTCATCCGGTGTTTCAAAGCGCTTTAGAATCATGTCCTGCATGCTCTCTCCATTTCGTGACAATCCATTACAATCCTAAAAATGCGATGCTAGCAGTCAGGGTTACAGACTTGACGCATACCTTTCTACGGTATACAAAGCGCTCACCAAGGCCAATAAGCGATCGCAGTTTAAGGAGTATTCATGGACGAGCAGACACTGCAAGCGCCCCGATGGGTGAAGATAGACCACACGCATGTTCTAAAAGTTTGGGAGCTGGAAAAGAATGTTTGGCCGGAGATTGCCTTGCTCCGAGTGCCGCATCAAACGTACCTGAAGTTTTTCGAAAGCTGCGACAAATACATGGATTTTCTCAACAGCAATCGCATTTTTTCGAAAGACGTTATTCTGATCGGTCCGTGGGTGACGGTGTCCTCGGTCGTGCCCAATCACACCGCCACCGACTGGGTGCTGATGATGATGCACGGGAAGCAAAGTACCGTCGCCACTTCCGCTATCCCAAGTATCAAGCTGGAGTAAACCGGTCAAAAACTTCAGCGGCGTCTGATCCGTGCCGCAGGATCGGATGGCTATAGCTTCATTCGCTGTAAAAGGGCGTCGAATCGCGGGTCAGAACGTAGCGGATCCATCAGTGGATCCACCTTCAGTCGCACCAGGTAAGAATCACGCCCGTCGTAAGCCTTACTAAGCCACTGGAAAGCTTTGTCTTTATCGCCGGACGAAGCGGCGATAGCGCTGAAGAAATAAGGCGGAACGTACTGGCCCTTGGACGCTGCGTTCAGTTGCTGCAAGACTCGCTGAACTTCAGCCTTTTTCCCTGCCGAGGCAAACGCGCATCCCAAGCTGGTCAGCCGCAGCGGATCGTTCCCGGAAGCCGCAGCCGCGGCAGAAAACTCCGTGATGGCGCGATCGTAATCCCGGGTCGCCAAATGCACGGACCCGGAGCAGTCGAGCGCCAGGGACGAATGCGGATCGACCTCCAGAATTTTTTGACAGGGCTCGATGGCTCGATCGTATTGCCGTGCGTAATAATAGGCCCAGGCGCTGCCCAAAACAGTGCTGGTCGAGAGCGGGTCGAGACGTTCGGCGGCGTGAATTTCCTTCAACGCTTCTTCATGCCTGCCCATCTCCGACAAAAAGTCGGAGTAGTTGCTGTGGGCCTCGGCAAAGCTGGGGCTCAGTTCAATGGCGCGCTTGAACTCCGATTCCGCGCCACTCCAGTCCCAGTCCCCGTAAAATTTGATGGATGCCAGGGTCGCGTGCGCGTCTGGCAAGGTATCGTCCAGCGTCAAGGCTTTCTGCGCAAACGCGGTGGCCTTGGGCATGGCTACGCCCGGCGCAAATTCGTTGGTGAGCAGATAGTAGCCGGCCAGCCCCACATAAGCAGGCGCGTAGTTGGGATCTGCCTTTATGGCCTCTTCAAAATAACCGCGCGCTTCGCGCATGCGGTCTTCCGAGCCTTGCCGTAGCAGATAGCGTCCTTTGAGATAAGCATCGTGCGCCGCGAAATTCGCGGTGTACGTTTTGGCCAGGCGCACCTGCTCGCGAGGCGTCAGCTTTACTTTGATTTCCCCAGCGATAGCGTGGGCCACTTCGTCCTGCACCGCCAGGACATCCTGAACGTCGCGGCGATAACTTTGCGCCCACAGATGGGTATCGGTGGGCGCGGAGATTAATTGCGCCGTGACCCGCAAATGATTTCCGTCGCGCATTACCGAACCTTCCACCACGGCATCGACGTGCAGTTCGTTGGCGATTTCGGGCAAGGATTTCTGCGTGCCCTTGTAGTGCATGACCGAGGTGCGCGAAATCACTCGCAGTCCGCTGATGCCCGCCAGGCTGGTGATCAGTTCATCGGTCATTCCGTCCACGAAATAATCCTGATCCTGCTCGTGAGAAAGATTTTGCAACGGCAGCACTGCGATGCTGCGTATGGCTGGGCTCTTCTGCGGGAAAAAAGGCAACCGCACTCCCAGGCCGCCAATCACAAAGCCGACCACCGCGGCCGCCGCTAAGGCGATCACTGCCGGAATCAGCCACTTACGAGGTTTGGCTAATGGCCGCGCCACAGCCACCGGGGTGGAATAATTTGAACCGGGTGCGGCCAGCCGCCGCAGATCCACACCAATCTCTTTGGCGGACTGGTAGCGATTCTCGGGATCTTTTTCCAGGCACTTGCAAATGATGCGCTCCATCTCTGGCGAGAGCTGCGCGTTTAACGCCCGGGGAGGAACAACCGGTTGGTGCAGGATAAATTCCAGCAGTCGCGTGAACGATTCCTCGCGGAAAGGTCGCTGGCGCGTGGCCATTTCATAAAGCACCACGCCGAGGCTGTAAATGTCCGCCCGCAAATCCACGTGGTCGCCGCGCAATTGTTCCGGCGCCATGTACGGCAAGGTTCCCACGCCCACTTGCTCATCCATGCTTTGGGTGAGGGTTTGCGCTCTCAAAGGTCCGGAGGCGGGGTCGAAAAGTTTGGCCAGTCCAAAATCCAGAACTTTAAGCTGGCCCTTGGGGGTTATAGCGATATTGGCGGATTTCAAGTCCCGGTGAATGATCCCGCGCTCGTGGGCATCTTCGAGCGCGGCGGCGATTTGCTCGCCCATGGTGGCCAATTCTTTTTCGGTGAATGCCGCGGCGGTAATACGGGAAGCCAGCGTGCCGCCGCTTACGTATTCGACCACCAGGAAGTCGATGCCGTCCTGGCTGTCGAAGTCGAAGACTCCCTCAATATTGGGGTGGTTCAATTTTGCCAGGGTGAGGGCTTCTTTACGGAAGCGCTTGCGAGCGGCTTCATTTGCCAGGGTGCCGACGGACAGAACTTTGAGCGCGACACTGCGGTCCAGCCGCTCATCATGGGCCAGGTAGACGTGCCCCCAGCCTCCTTCACTCAGCTTTTTGATCACTCGGTAGTGACCAAACGTTTGGTCGATCACAGCTGGGCCTCGACGCTAAGCGGCGATGTTAGGCTGCCCGTCGGAGTGAGTCAACGTACCTTTGCGTCCTGCTTATCCATCCTTAGGCAGCGTGCCGGGTAGTGGGTCAGTTTGCGGTTGCGGCGTTTATCAGGAGTGTGTCTGTTTTGGGCGGCAGCTAAAGCCAATTCTATTGCTGGTCGAAAATCGCGACCTGAGAGTAGCATTTCGGAAGATGCCCTACGAATTTACAGAGTGGGAGAACGAGCCGGAACCGGAACCATCATTCTTCGCGCATCGGTAGTCCACCGCGAAAAGTTACGGGCATCGAGATACTCGACCCGCCATTGCCACCTAAGAGGCACGCTCCGCTTTTGCCCCTTGCTGGGTCATATCTACCGCGAATTTTTGCAGGGGTCATTCTGCTTGGAATAGTTGGAGTGCTGTTTGTGCTTCTACCACACCACTGAAACCCACTTTTCCGGTCATGGCGTTAACCAGGATTTAGAGATTCGGACTCCTCGTTTATTCAGTTCCTGGTCCACACAAAACGCAATAGTAGAAAGTGTTTTGAGACCATTGCCGTCTGCCTCAAGAAATATGGTGAACCTGCCATCGTCACCAATGCGAAAGCCACCAAGCTGCGCGGGGACACCTCCGCCCACTTTAATCTTCTGTCCTGGCCACAATCGGCGCCGCACTAGATGCGTTGCGGTCACTTCAAACGAAGGGCGGCAAAACAGACGAGAGCCATAGTCATCCCATTCAGGAACATACCGCCACCGATTCGACTGCGGTTCCCGACTTTCGACAATGTAATTGAGCATTGACCCATGCCTACTTACGTTGTTTAGATAATCGCAGACAACTATTGTGGTGGGGAAAACACCATAATTAGTCAGGCTAGCCTCGTAAATCTTTCCGGCTCCATCCACACCGAGTAGTTCGTTGCTGGTGGTGACGACCACATCCGCGTGCAAGCCTAGAGGCGCAAAATGGCCATAGCGGTAAAAGTGAATCGATTCCAGAGTCATGAAGCTAACCGAAGCTGCGGCAATCAGGGAGACGACGACCTTTTGCAGAAAGTTCATACAGTTTGTTGGACACCGCTAGTCTGCCCTTGGTGCCAAGAACCTTCGCCAGGTCCCGATAAGTCGGGTTACCGGACATATGGTTTCGGAGTCTCGGCCCAGTTTCCGGTTACGGCGTTTACCAGGAGTTGACTTTCCAGCTCGCGATTCGCAGGAAAAGTTGAACGAAGCTCGTCGGTTCAACATAGAATTGCGGCGTGAAGCGTTACCGGACGTTCCTGCTGTTCTCAACCTCACTCCTGATGTTCGTGCTTGCTTTGTTACTGCCTCTAGTCTCCGTGCATACTTACTGCGAAAACCGTAGTGTAGCCGCAATGTTTACAGCTGTATCGATAACAGTGTTTGTATTTCTCTTTCGCGGCCAGGCCGCATCCACCTCGCGGAAGGTCGCGTCTGGCGTCGGCATGACGCTTTGCGTTTTGGCCGTTGGTGTGAACGTTGCATTTATTCTCCATGCCACGCACCTGTGCCGTCATATGCTCGACCAACTTCGCTAATTCCTTTTAGTCCTCAAAGTCCCGATTATTCGGCTAGTCGGGAAGTGGGAAATTTTCACTTGTACGATAACCGCGTTTACCAGGACTTGAATACCTAACGAGAGCTCAATCCCACAAGAACGTGCCACATCGCAGCCAGTAGAAGACAGCTTCCAAGAAGCGATGCTCCGGCACCGATTGCAATACGGCGTGTCTCAGCGAAGCGGCCTTCCAAGCGTATCAACCGAGAAACTGCACGTCGCACCACCCTCAAGCACTATAAATGCCACGACTGGCCACAACGCCTGGCGGAGCGTGGCAAGCGCAACTCGACTAAACGCCCTATCCAGCAGGGTATCCCGTGAGTTCAGAATAGGCGTATAGAACTCCCCCTCGACCATGGCGACGTACGGGCGGCAGGTCTGTATCAACGCAAAGAGTGCGACCGATGCAACAACCGTCAGCGCCATCGTGCAGCCGACCAGTTGATGCAAACGGTGATTCTTGGTTTGAAAACGGCTATTCATAAAAGTGTTGCGGCCCGCATCTTAATGCACCACATCCACGAATCCAAGTAAAGCGGTGGCGGATTCGTCGGTTTTTGCAATCGGGCGATTTACACTCGCAAAGCGACACATAGCTGCGAATCCGCCCGAGCGACGGGCCAAGGAAGTTATCCCGACTCGGCCTGTTAGTCCACTTGCCTGTGTAGTCGCGTTACCGGACAAGTGCTTTCAGGTCGATTTCAAGTTTCCGGTAACGGCGTTTACCAGGACCTTGTCGGTTAGGGGCATATACTGAGTCACGCAAATGGCAATCAATTGGGATTCTCATCTCTTGCCAAAGGCACTCCCCGCCACAGCCCACAGGAACCACAGCAGAATAAAGCTACAATAGGTGCATTAGGTCGCAGGCCCACACGAGGAAATAAAACATGAAACGTTCCAAGCAGTGCGTTGGAATCCCGATGAAATCGTCAGCCGGAATCCTGACGATGTTTGCGCTTGCTCTCATTTGTAACGCGCAGGACCTCAAGACCGAAACAATCTTCGATCCCGCACTGAACATGAAAGCATACGGAGTAATCATCCCCGCCGGATGGAAATACCAGGGCGTCCTCGTCCCCGGCAGCTCCTGCAACCAAAACCCGATGCCGGTATTTCGCGCCTACGCCGCGGACGGCCTCACCGAATTTCGCCGCATGCCCCGCTTCGATTGGAGCTGGGGCAATGCGCCGTACAATCCGCGCCCCAAGGGCGATTGTTTAGCGCTCGACCATGACATCGCCGCCATCGCCTTCGCCGAGCATCTTGCCAAACTGCAAAAGGGCGAGAATTTCACCGAAACGCCGCTGAACCCCAAGTTTGCCCAGGACTTCAAACAAGGCATCGAGGCCGACAACGCCGCGATCCAGGCCCGCGCCGGTCAGCGCCCCTTCCGCGGAGACGCGGCATCGGCGCGCTTTGAATATCTCAACGGCACTTTTGTCATCGAAGAGTACCTGCGCGTGGTGATCCGTTGCACACATTCGAACCAGCCGGGTTTGGGCGGCCGACAATATTTTCACGAGGACTGCGGAGCCGACGTCCGCGTCCTGCGCGCCCCCAAGGGCAAGCTCGACGCTCTGATCCAGCTCCTGGATAACAATCCCTCAGGAGCGATCGCCGATGACCACTGGCAGCAGACCTACAACCAGGTCCGCCAGCAACAAACCAACCTCATCATCGGCGAGATCAACGTCAATACCCAGGTCATGCTTCAGCAAGGACGTGACGCCGCCCGCGTCCGCCAGCAGCAAAATCAGGAGTATCTCGCCGGCCAGCAAGGCCGCTACCAGGAAATCCAGCGCCAGCATGACGAGCAGCAAGCCGGCTACGCCGCACATAACGCCAACCAAAAAGCCCTGATGGACGCGCGCCACACCCCAGCCTCCGACGTCGTAGATTTCGCCCTCGATCAACAAACTGTCTCAGGCACAGGCGGCACAGTAAAGGTTCCCGCCAACTACAACCAGGTCTGGGCCAACCAGTCCGGCCAATATTTCCTAACCAACGACCTGAACACCAACCCAAACGGCGTGTTAGATGGCTCCTGGACCCAGCAAAGCCAAGTCCACGGCAACGGCCGCCCTCGATAATTAACTCGACATAGCTTCAAAAAAAAAACCTTCTCCGGTGCCGTCGCCGACCTTCTAGGGAACAGGTGGAACTTCAGCTACAGTGGAACTATCACGGAACGAGGCTAGCTCCTGATAAGTCGGGTGGTCTCAATAGGTCGACGCAACACTCCGCTCGGACCCACATTGCATTGAAAAGAAAAGCCAAAAGCGCTGGTTAGGTTAGATCAGCCGGAACGTTACCCTGGCTAGGGTTTGGCCGCATCAGCCAAACAGATCGGTTCTTAGGGGGAAGTATTGTCGGACCAACTGATTAGAAGGTGTTGCATTGACCGGTTGAGCTGGCACGCGTTACCGGACAAGTCCCTCGGACCGGGCTGAGCGCGATTCCAAGTTTCCGGTTACCGCGTTATCTCTAACGACGCCGGCCTATTGCAAGAACTTTTTGAGCAGACAGGTGCGTCGGCGCAGCAACTGCGTCTGGCTCATCGCTTCACTGCACTTCATCGCTGTCACCCTAACCGGCTCGGCCTGTTTACTTCATCACTCGGTGGAGCCCACCAAACATCTCTGCGGTCACGATCAACCATGATGTGTCATGCGAACTCCCTTTCGGGAGGCGGGTAGCCTAATCAATCAGTCAGCGACTGTTTGCGCTATAACGCGCGCAGGCATCCCCGCACAGGTACCACCGTTCTTCTGTCGCATCTGCCCACGACGACAGAACTCGTTGTAGTCGATCTGATCCCGCAGCAGAATCCACAAACGGATCCCTAGTTTGCGAGCTGCAGTTACACGTGCTTTCCCCAGACCTTTCTGAAACAATTTGCGACGGTAAAAACGCTGCAGCTCCGGATCCTTGCGTACCGCGTGTATCGCCGCCTCACACCACAGAAATCGCAACAGCGGATTCCCTTGTTTCGTCAGCCCGCCCAGCCGCTGACGGCCTCCGCTAGAGTATTCCCTCGGGATGATTCCCACATAACTGGCCAGGGCCTTGCCATCCACGAACCGCGTCGGATCGCCCAGGAACACATCCGTTGCTAAGGCGGTGATGGGTCCGACGCCGGGGTGGGTCATCAACCGCGAAGCGGTGGGACGTTCGTAGGCTTGTTTTTCCACTCGCTGATTTAGTTTTTCGATCTCCATCTCAAACTTCGCGTACAAGGCTTGCAACTCACTCCGCCGATGCGCCGTGTGGGGGGCCAACGACAAAGACGCCAGTTTATTTTGTCCTGCGAGACTCCACAGCGAGGGACCTCGCCGTAGCCCGTTTGCCAAGGCAATAGCCTGGAGCGCATTCTGCACCCGCGTTCGCCATCCGTACCCACTGATGACGGTGCAGCAATAAGCCGCGCAGATCCAGAAGCTCCTTCGAAGGCAGCCAGATCGACGGAAAGCGGTTTTCCACCAGCAGCTTCAGAATCAAATCCGCATCTCGCCGATCATGTTTCTGCTTCCGTGGCTCGGCCGCCCGTATGTTTGCTGGATGGCCGACCTGGCATTCGATTCCCAACTCTTCCATCAGGTTCAGAAACCATTGCATCGATCCTGTGGCTTCGATCCCTACTCGCACTGGCCGTGGAAGTTCGCAATAAAACTCCCGCACGTTGTCGCCTTCGTGCGTCAGAGTCAGATTCGCAATCTCCCCCGTTTCGGTGTCGAGCATTGCCAGTGTTTGCTGGCGAGCATGCAAATGACATCCTATAACTCTCATCTCGGCCTCCTTCGGTCCGAGCACTGTTAGGGTGAATACCGAAACAGTTTACTCGAGCCGTCGCAAGGCCGGCGTCGTTATCCCATCAATCAGGACCTACGTTTTCGTGGCAACACCAAAGCAGTGCGAAAAGCCATCGTCGTCAGTCAGCAAGAACTCCGTCTGCCCGTAGTCCTTGTCCTGTAGTTCGGACACCTCAAAACCCAAATGTTTCAGGTGCTCCCGCGTCTCATGAATGTCCGACGGCGACCAGTAAAGCCTGATTCCGTCGTAGTCCTCCGGCCTGGTGGGTGAGCCTGCTCGCCGGTTAAGCCAGAAGGCCAAGTTCTTTTTGCTGACCATGCAGCCGATTAGCTTGTCGTTCTTTCGCATTTCCAGGCTCGTATCGAAGCCAAGGCCATTTACCCAAAACCGCAGGCTCTTTTCCAGGTCGGCGCTGGGAATCACCGGGACGCAAGTTTCTACTGGCACGTGACCTCCTTCTTTGCATAAATTATTTGCAAATGGGCGGGTTGATGACCGCGTCGATATTAAGGAATAGCATTAATGCATCCGGACGCACAAGAAGATCGTCGGTGGCTATTTGTTTCTAGATTGACTGGTACTCGAAAGCGATTTCTTCGCGAAGATGTCAACTCCTGGTAAGTCGGGTAATCGGAACTGACGCACTACTCGAGCCGGAGTTCGCTTGACGACGGTGTGAGCGGCCAGTAGGCTCTTGGCACATGCGCTGGCAGCCAAGAAACCCATATTGGTGGTGCTGGGAGCGCTGGCGTTGGCTATTATCGCGTATCAGGCCCGCGGTTTTCTTCATCTCGGCGGCTTCAGCGGCGCGAAATTGTTTCACGCTGTGCGCGAAGCCAATCCTTATTATTTAGTTCTTGCCATCGCCGCGATTTATGCCTGTTACGGTATCCGGTCCGCGCGCTGGCAAGTCTTCCAGCGCAATATCGGCCCCGCGAATTTCTGGAAAATTTATAAGCTCACTCTGGCGGGATTCGCCGCAATTTTTCTGCTGGGCCGCGCCGGCGAACCGGTGCGGCCGCTGCTGCTGGCCAAAAAGCAAGACCTGCCGATTGCCGACACCTTCGGCATTTACGTGCTCGAACGCATTTTCGATATGGCCAGCGTCGCGGTCATCGCCGCTGTGGGCTTGCTGCTATTTGGGATGCGCCCGCATGCCGGAGACATGGCTGCGCAACTGGAGACCGCTGCCAAAACTACCGGAGCGATTTTATTCGCGGGCGTGCTGGCTTCCGCCGCGGGACTGGTTTACATGCGGCTTGCACGGCACTGCGGCCCTGGAAAGGCGGCTGCACGGAACCATCCAAGGCGGTGGATGGCGCAGCGGTTTGGCGCGGGTGCTGCTCGGCTTCGTACGCGGGGTACAAACCATTCGCACATTTTCGGACTTGGCGCTGGCTACGGCGTATTCCGCGGTGCACTGGGGTTTGGTCGCCATGGTGTACTACTGGGTCTCGCACAGTTTCGCCGGAACATCCGCTCTCGACGTTTCGGACGCCTCGCTGGTGCTGGCATTTTCTCTGGTAGGCTCCTCAATCCAGTTACCAGGCGTCGGCGGCGGCTCGCAAGCCGGGGCCATCATTGCGTACACCACGATTTTTGGAGTAGAAAGAGAAACGGCGGTTGCCGCCGCCATGGTGTTGTGGCTGATTACCTTCGCAGGATGCAGCGTGGTAGGTGTGCCGTTGTTGATTCACGAAGGTTGGGGTCTTCGGGAATTGAGAGAAATGGCCGCGGAAGAGAAAAGGGAAGTGGCGGAGGCCGTAAAATAATTCGCGCACGATCTTTAGGATGGCAAAATCGTTAGCCTCGATTCTTGCCGCCGCCAACTATCAGGAGATGAATAAGAGTGAAGTGCCCCTTTTGCGCGCACGTTGACGACAAAGTGATCGATTCCCGCGAAGGCCGCGTTGGCGATACCATCCGCCGTCGCCGCGAATGCCTGAAATGCGGACGCCGCTTCACCACCTACGAGCGCATCGACGAAATTCCCTACATGGTGGCCAAGAAAGATGGCCGTCGAGAACGCTTTGAGCGGCAGAAAATTCTGCAGGGCCTGCTCAAAGCCTGCGAAAAGCGCCCGGTAGCCACGCCCAAGCTGGAAGCTATCGTCGACGAGATCGAAGGCGTGGTGCATGAAGCCACCGAGCGCGAACTGACCACCGCTGAAATCGGCGAGATGATCATGCGCGGATTGAAAAAGCTCGACAAGGTGGCCTACGTGCGCTTTGCTTCGGTGTACATGGACTTTAAGGACGTCCAGGAATTCATGTCCGAATTGAAAGAGTTTGTTGAAAGACCGCTCAAAGAAGTAACGGGGACCAAAAATAATTATGCGCAAACGAATCGCAGTGGCGGCTTTTTCATTCGCAATGGCCTTGGCAGCCTTATGCATCTCCAGCGCGGTTCGCCTCGGGGCGCAAACGCGCGCTGATGAAGCGTCGCTGATCGATGCTAATAAAATTCGCGCGCACGTGAAATTTCTCTCCAGCGATTTATTGGAAGGGCGGGGAATGGGCCAACGCGGCAGCGATATTGCCGCCGAATATATCGCCACCCAATTCGCGCTGGATGGCTTGAAGCCGGCCGGCGATCACGGAACCTACTTTCAGGAAGTGCCCATGGTGATGGTGACCACGCTGCCGGACACCACGTTTTTCTTTGGTGCCTAAAACCGGCGAGCCGCTACAACTGAAAAATCTCGACGATTTTGTGACCCACAACGAAGAGCAGAAAGAATCCGCGGACATCGACGCGCCGATTGTGTTCGTCGGCTACGGCATCACCGCGCCGGAATACAAGTGGGATGACTACAAAGGTGTCGATCTCAAGGGCAAAGTAGCGTTGCTGTTTGTGAACGAACCAACGAGCGACGATCCCAAATTCTTTAAAGGCAAAGCACTGACGTATTACGGTCGCTGGACCTACAAATACGAAGAGACCGCGCGTCACGGTGCAATTGCCACGCTGATCATTCATCGCCGGGATTTGGCCAGCTACGGATGGGAAGTGGTTCGAAACTCCAACGGCAAAGATAAATCCTTTTTACGTCTGGATGGCACGCCGAAATTGCAGGCCGCGTCCTGGATTCAACTGGACGTGGCAAAAAAATTAGCGGCCATGTCCGGCACGGATGTGGACAAAATGTTTCAGCAGGCGCAATCACGCGACTTCAAACCCGTGGAGTTGCCGGTGCGCCTGAAAGGCCACGTGTCCAGCGCGGTAAGGCCGTTCAATTCGCGCAACGTAGTGGCCATGCTCCCCGGCGCTTCGCGCGGTGAAGAGGCTGTGATGTACTCCGCGCACTACGATCATCTGGGAATCGATTCCTCCATGAAGGGCGACAATATTTACAACGGCGCGGTGGACAATGCCACGGGCTGCGGAATTTTGTTGGAACTCGCTCGTGCCTGGTCGCAAAGCGGCCAGCAAAACCGTCCGGCGCGCGTCATTTTATTTGCCGCGGTTACGGGCGAAGAGCAAGGGCTGCTGGGCTCGGAATTCCTGGGTAAGCACTCCCCAGTTCCACCGAAGAAAATCACGCTGGACCTGAATTACGACGCCGTCGCGCCCATCGGCGATCCCGAAGAAGTGGAAATCAGCGGCGCGGAGCGCACCACGTTTTATCCTGAAATAGAAAAGACGGCCCAGAAATTTGGTCTGACGATTCGACCCGACGCGCAACCGGAAGCCGGGCACTATTACCGTTCCGATCATTTCAGCCTGGCGCGTGTCGGCATTCCCTCATTTTCCATCAGCGAGGGCTTGAAATTTAAGGGCCACGACGAGGATTGGGGCCGCGGGCAAGCTAAAGATTATGTCGACAATCATTACCATCAACCCAGCGATGAATATCGCGAAGACTGGGATTTCACCGGACTCGCCAAAGTCGCCCAATTCGGTTACGACCTGGGTATGCAGGCGGCTTCGCGCGGCGGCCTGATCCAATGGCAGCCCGGCGACGAATTCGAAGCGGCTCGCAAATAAAGATATTTATTCCGAACGTCCAGGGGTAAAGCTCAACAGCAGGTCTCAGCGGCGTCGCGAAGCTATCGCGGCCACACCCCGGCGGTAAACGATTTGATGGTTTGGAAACCCAGGCGTTCATAAAGCTGCACCGCCGTGCGATTTTCTGAAGTCACCGTCAGCGTCAATTCCTTGAATTTCAAGTTACGCAATATCTCGCTCGACTTATTCATCAGCATGCGCCCCAGTCCGTGCCCTTGAAAGCCGGGCATCACGCAAATCTGCGTGGTGTGACCCACACCCGGGGACACCTCGCTGGTGAGCACTGCGGCCACCAGGTCGTCGCTGCCGGGCTGCCGCAAAACGAAAGAAGCGGCCGGCACAAATTGCCCGCATCCGGGAAGCAAAATAATGTTTTTCAGAAAACGCAGCGCACCGGAAACGCTGCGATATTGATCGTTGATCTCGCCATCCACGTGATCGGCATAAGAAAGATAAATAAGCCGCGCGCAAGATTCGAAGTAGCGGTCGTTCCAGCGATCCAGACGAAAACCGTTGGTCGAACTGGATTCCGGCTTGCGGGCGCTTTTCTGCAAATCGAGCAGCATGAACTGCCGGGTAAACAGTCGAAAGCCTTGGTCGCGCAGCGGCGAATCGATCGGCCCGCTGAAGGGCATCAGTTGCGCTTCAATACGTTCCAGTTGCGGGATGGCGCGCATGGAGTAAAGAGTCTCTTCCAGCAGCCGCTGGGCGATTACCGCTTGGGGAAAATGCGCAGACACATACAGCCCCCCAATGAGGCCTTTCTGCTCTTCCAGTACATAAAACGAGTAACCCGCCGCGCTGCCGTTCTCAAACGCCACGCTCCCGGCCAGCGCGTGCGCTTCCAGAAATCGTTTGATCAATTCCAAGCGCGCCACGATAATCCCAATGCAATTCCTTGCGCCAATGGCGAGACTCCTCTTCAAGCAGAGATTCCAACTGGCGGACCGTAGTCTGGCGCAAATCGACAATATTCATGGGCAAATGGAACAGACCGGGATGAAGCCGCGACCCCTGCCGCGTGCCTTCCTATGATATCCGATTCGCCTGGGGACGCGGGTATGGGCCCCGTCCAAACTCGCGGACGCGATACAAGTGCGACACAGGACCATTGCTGCTCGGCGGAGCTTTGAAAAGGTGTGCTAGCATGCGAATTATCGGAATCTTGTACTGGGTTTGTACTGTGAGGAACTGAAAAACGGGTGCATTCGCTGTCGAGTTGCCCACACCACGCATGTCCATCCTTTCTGAACTTCGTTATCCCACGCGATGGTACACAAAACTTCTAACGGCCGTTTTAGCGTTAGTGTTTTTTGCGGTGCTGGCGACCGCCGGCGTGGCCGGCTATCTGGTCTACCGCATCGTCAAGCCCCAGCGCGTCAGTTCGGAAATTAATTTACAAAGTTTTCCCGGCCGCCCAGATGCCGTACAGTTCACGGTGTTGGGAAAAGAACCGCGCGAGGGCTGGTTTTTTCCGGGCTTGCGTGGAGCCCCAACAATTTTGCTTTGTCACGGTTACGGGTCCAGCCGTGGGGAACTGCTCACCCTGGTTTCCGCGTTACAGGACCATCAATACAACGTGTTTCTTTTCGATTTTGCCGCCCACGGCGGCAATCCGGGGATGACCACCTTCGGATATCGTGAGGCTGACGAGCTGGGTTCTGCGATCGATGCCTTGGCTTCGCGTAACGATGTGGATCCCCATCGCTTCGGAGTTTGGGGTTACAACCTGGGCGCCTACGCCGCACTCCGCGAGGCGGAACGCGATTCGCGGATTCGTGCACTGGTGTTGGATTCCGTGTATGACTCGCCTGCACAGATGGTGAAAATCGGTGTCGAGCGCACCGGCTTGGCGGGATTTCCTTTGATGGTGAAGTCCGCAGAATACAGTTTCGAATTACTGAATTTGCCGTTTCGCAATCAGGCCCCACTGTCGTCACGATTCGCCGCGCTGAACAGCGTGCCGATGTTGTTCATTCAGGCCAGCGATGATCCGGAATTAGCCAGTATCACTCGCAACATGTTTCTGAAGGCCAGTGAACCACGCGAGCAGACCATCATTGGACACGGCAATTTTGTGGCCATGAATGATGAGGATAAACGTGCCTACGAAACCCGCGTAGTCACGTTCTTTTTAACCCGTCTGCCCGCCACCGGAAATGGCTCACGGTAGGGCGCGCGGACGGACGGTTACGATTTCGGCTTGCGGTGAGACTTCCGAAATGATTCCGATAATTTGCGCTTGGTCGGCCAGTTCGTGCAGATCTTGTTTCCTCGTGACCACCACCGCCTCGCTCGATATCTGAGGAGTCCATTCCGGAACTTCACGGCGTAGATAAAAATTCAACTGGTATTGCGTGCCCCGCTGCAGCTTGAACGCATACGTCTGTGGTAATTGTCGCGCTTCGATTTTCGCGGCGGCCATTCGCGCCGATAACTGACCATCCAGCTTGGCCAGCGAAACGTAGACCACGGTCAACAGCAACAGTAAAACAATAACCGAGGCAATCAGTGTGGCTTCAGTTTTGCGCCGTACCGCGAGATACGAAACCAGCAGGCCGCCCATAACGGCGATAAAGACGTACACGTAAATCAGCGTCCCGCTGGTTTTGGAGAATAGCACCCAGCCTGCCGACGCCATAAACAACACACCCGGAATGCCCAAAGCGTACCGATGGAAATGGTTTCTCGCGTTTGCGCTTCGCACCACCGACCACGAAATCAGCAGCGCCAGCGGGGGAACTGCCGGAAGGATGTAGCCGGGCAGCTTCGATTTCGACAACGAAAAAAACAAAACTGGAAACAGACCCCACGCCGCGACGAAAAATAATTGGCTGCGCACCATCGGTACGGTTGCTTCGCGTGCGGGGCGCAAGGTGAACCACGCCAGCCAGGAAATCCACGGCAGCAGCGCGATGACGGTTATGGGCAGGTAAAACCAGAGCGGTTGAATATGTTGAAATTCAGGTGTCAAAAAGCGTTTGAAGTTGTGCTCGACGATAAAAATACGCAGAAAATCCGGATTGCGCCGCGCGCAAAGCACATACCAGGGCAGGCAGGTAACCAGAAAGGAATAGACCGCAATGGGATGAAGAAGGGGCAGCACGTCGCGCCAGTGCTTTGTAGCTACGGCCCACAGGCTCACTGCGCAACCCGCTAGAATGACCGCCGCCGGGCCCTTCGCCAGCACCGCACAGCCTAAAAAAAAACCAAAAAGGAGCAAGCTTAGCCAGCGCTCCAACATCGTTGCGCGGACGGACATCGTCATGGAGCTCGGAGCAACTCCAAGCGCTACGGCGGCGGCCACCATCGCGGTCGCAAGCGTTGCCCCGAAGGCCATGTCGGTTGCCGCCGCGTGAGAAAAACCGATCATGCCCACACTGGTCGGCAAAAGCAGCAACACCCAGCGCGCGAGTTCCCAGCCAGCCAGTCGCAGGGCCAACCACGCCAGCGCGAAAGTCGCCAATAACGCGAATAATGCGCTCGGCAGTCGCGCAGTTGCTTCACTCGCCCCCAACAATTTAAAACTGAGCGCTGCCGCCCAGTAATAAAGCGCAGGCTTTTCGAACCACGGCTGGCCGTAGAGCCGGGGCGTGACCCAATCGCCGCTCTCCGCCATGTCTCGCGCGATCCAGGCATAACGCGGTTCGTCGGGGCCGATCAATCCGAATGCACCCAGATGGCTGAAATAGCACACGTACAGCGTGATGACGATCAAAACTGCCCAGGCGCAATTTTGAAAATTGAGCGGTGGAATGCGTGCCCGCCACGAACCGCCAACGTCGTGGGAGCCCGGAACGGGAGAATCCTCTGCCAGACGGGCGTCGTTATGGACAGCTTGCGCGAAAGGTTCCCAGGTGTGCGTCATTCGCTGAAATAAATGGCGTGGTGAGTCTAGCATTGGCGGCAATCGCCGTGGCAATGTGTCCACCAGGGAAGGCATACTGTCGAGACGTTTAAGGCGGTGGCTTCCGGAAAATGCAGGAATGGCCGGAGTACGCAGCGGTGCGCGCGAGTTTGCTGGTGCTGGAGATTTTGCCGCGAAGCGCTGCCAGGGGATTGGCAGCCCTGGTCGCGGCTGGGCTATTTCGTCTGTCTCCCAAGCTTCGCAAGACCACCGAATTTAATTTGCGCCTGGCTTTTCCGGACTGGAGCGTCGGCCAGCGTGCGGACACCACCCGAAAAATGGTGCGCAACCTTGGGTGGATGGCCGCCGAATTCGCGCGCCTTCCCAAAATATTCACCCCAAAATATTGCCGACCTGGTAGTCGTCGAGGGCCACGAGAATTTTCTTCAGCGCGCACGAACTTGGCAAAGGAGTTCTGTATCTCACCGGGCACATCGGCGCGTGGGAGCTTTCTTCTTTCGCGCACGCCCTGTACGGCTATCCTTTGCATTACATGGCTCGCCCGCTGGATAACCGCAGGCTCGATCGGATGGTGAATAAATATCGTTCGCTCAGCGGCAATCGGCCCATTTTCAAAAACGAATCGGCGCGCGCAATGCTAAAAGTATTGAAAGAGGCCGGCACCGTGGGGATCCTGGCCGATCAGAACACCATGCCCGAAGAAGGCGTGTTCGTGAATTTTTTCGGCACGCCTCGCATGCACCACTACCGGACTCGCGCGCGTGGCGCTGCACACCGGCGCGGCGGTCGTGCCCGGATACGTTTATTGGGATGCAGAGCCTAAAAAAATACCGTCTGCGATTTGAACCGCCCGTCGAGTTCACGCGCACCGGCGATCCGCAACGCGACATTCTCGAGAACACCCAGAAATTTACCACGGTCATCGAGGAAATTATCCGAAAGTATCCCGATCAATGGGTGTGGCTGCACGGCCGGTGGAATACCCGGCCGCCAGGCGAGCCCTCGGTTTACGACTGTAATTAACATTCGGGATTCGCTCGGTAAGAATCGAGACCAGAATTGCGGCATCATTTGCGGAATTACGAGACGCAGGGATCGATGAAAAAAACAGCAAAGAATTAGCCGCGGCGATCGGGGCCGCAATCGAAGGAAACGGTGATTTGGAGCTGCGCGGCGGTGGCGTCGCCAGAGCGCGCTGGCGCGCGGGATTTGATTTATGTTGACTCGCCAAACACGCCTCGCGCGCACAGGCTTCCTGCGCAGCGTGCGTGATCGCGGCGCAAGGCGTGCGAGTTCGCCAGAAAAAACCGTCCTGCGCAGCGCCGACGCCGAAGCTAGCCTTTGCAAAAGCCGCCGCGTTGCTCATGGAGCGACCCGCCGATCGCCACCGGTATGCATCCCACCGCGATAGTTGCCGCCCTGGCACAAATCGGCGCCCAACGTAGCGATCGGGCCCTATCGCCGTGATCGGCGAAGATGTGCACATCGGTGAAGGCACACAAATCGGCGCTCATGCAGTCATCGGCGCCGGATGCTGGATTGGAAAAAATTGCCGAATTCATCCGCGCGTCACTCTGTATAGCGGAGTGCGCATCGGCGACCGAGTCGAAATTCACTCCGGCGCAGTGATAGGCGCCGACGGATTTGGATATGCATTCGGCGACGGTCAGAACTGGAAATTTCCCCAGGCAGGAATCGTCGAAATTGGCGACGATGTGGAAATCGGCGCAAACACCACCATCGATCGCGGTTCGCTCGCGGACACCCGCATCGCCTCTGGCGTAAAGCTCGATAATCTGGTGCACATCGGCCACAATTGCGAAATCGGCGATCACACCGTCATTGCCGCCCAAGCGGGGCTGTCCGGTTCGTGCACATTTGGCAAGCACGTGGTGGTCGGCGGACAAGCCGGTTTTGGCGAGCGCTGCGAACTGGAAGACAACGCCGTCATCGGCGGTCAGTCGGGAGTGCTCGGGGGCAAAAAAATTCGCACCGGTGAAACTGTCTGGGGAACCCCCGCGCGTTCACTGGAAAAATTCAAAGAGCAGTTTGCCTGGCAGACGCGCGCTGCCGGAATTGGCGGCAAGAATCAAAAAACTTGAGACAATGTGCGGAAAATAAGTAACGTGCCGGGGGCTACCAGATTTCCGACTGCGAAACATACGATTACGTCAGCATGATCGAGCTCACGAATGATCGCGTATAACCAGCAATTGAAAAATCAAGCGCGACTGGCAAACACTCGGCGAATAGACAGACAGTGGCGTCTCATCGTGGTCGGCGGCCACACCCGCAGCATTCGGTAAAACGCAACTAGTATGCGACGTGATTGCCGCGTTCCCGGAAGAAAACTGGATCGCCGGCAAGATCACGCAATATGGTCACGGAGTTTGCGCCAAGAACGGCGAAAATTGTGGTTGCGCGCCCGACGAGCACGGCTATGCGATAAGTTGGGAACACAAGCCCGGCGACTGGCACAGACAGCTCCCGTTTTCTCGCTGCTGGGCGCAAGCCGTTCGTTCTGGCTGCGAACCAAGCAGGGCTTTTTGGCGGAAGGTCTCCCGCTCTTGCGCGAACCGCGCTCAAGCCTCGGCCAAGACGGCGCAGCGACGACCGCCCAGCCGGCTAATCTGATCCTTGAGAGCAACTCCGTTCTGCAATTCGTCGAACCCAGTTTGTATTTCGCGGTCATCGACCCTACCCGCGAGAGATTTCAAAGACTCGGCTCGGGTGGTTTTGGATCGTGCGACGCCCTGGTCTTGCGAGGGGCTGCCGACGAATCGGCCCTGCCATCCGAGCCGCAATGGACTTGCGCTGCCAGCTCAATTGCTGCGCCAGGTGCCTTCCGTTCGTCAATTGGAGGGCGGCCCGCTGCCCCTGCCCTTCAGGTTCTGGTCCGGCGGACCTGGAAGGTCCCGGCAGATGTCAAGGTTATAACGCCTCGATCCGTCACCGGGCGTGTCCTCCGACGATGAGACAATATCGTTGACCGCTCGGGCCAAAGACAGCGATAATCTACTAGTACCTGTGTAGGTCCCGCGTTTGAGGAGGTTGCCAAGGCACGTCATCCAGGTGTTCGGGCTGCATCTGTTAGAAGCTCAGCATTCCTAAGCAATAGCTAAGTTAGCTCAACCTGTTCTGGTACGCAAATAGGTACTTATGGGATGATCTTAAGGGAGTCTGATGGCGTCTTCTGTTCGCATGGGAGAAGAGATCTGCTGTCGCGCCGGCACCCCTGCCTTGGCGCGAGCAGGACTGGGCTGAGCGCCTCGAGAGCTCCATCGAGCGCGGCGCCAATCACCTTCTGTCCCTGCAGACCGAAGAAGGCTACTGGATCGGCGAACTGGAAGCCGATACCACCCTCGAATCCGACTACATTTATTACCTGTTCGTGTTTGGGCAAGGCCGATCCAGAGCGGATCGCCAAGCTGGCAAATTACGTTCGCCAGCGGCAACTTCGCTGACGGCGGCTGGAGCATTTATCCCGGCGGTCCATCGGAGTTGAACGCCACCTGCAAAGCCTACTTTGCTCTGAAGTTGGCCGGTGATCCGTCGATTCTCCGCACATGGTCCAAGCCCGCGCGGCGGTGCATCGGCTGGGTGGCCTCGAAGTCACCAATTCTTACACGCGCTTTTATCTTGCGCTGGTCGGCGCGGTAGGATGGGAATTGGTTCCCGCGATTCCGCCGGAGCTGATGCTCCTTCCCAATTGGTTCTACATCAACATTTACGAATTCTCTTCCTGGACCCGCGGCATCGTCATCCCCATGATGATTTTGTCCGCGCTGCGCCCGAATTGGAAGCTGCCGGAACGCGCCCAGGTCGATGAACTTTTCAAAGACCCGACCCGCAAGAAGGCCGCTTTCGACTGGAGCAAGCAGCTCATCTCTTGGCGGAATTTTTTCCTGGCCCTCGATCGCGGCCTGAAATTTTACGAGCGCCTGCCCTGGAAGCCGCTGCGCCAACGTGCCCTGCGCGAAGCGAAATCCTGGGTTCTCGAGCACATGGAGCGCTCCGAAGGATTGGCGACCATTTATCCCGCGATGATGAATTCCATTTTTGCGCTGGTGGCCATGGGTTATGGCCCCGACGATCCTTTGACCTGCCGCGAAACCAGGGAATTCGCGCGCTTTGAAATTGAAGACGACGAAACCATTCGCCTGCAGCCGTGCGTCTCGCCCGTCTGGGACACCGCCATCGCCATGGTCGCTCTCGAGGAAGCCGGCGTAGCTCCTGACGATCCCGCGCTGGTCCAAGCGGCGGACTGGATTCTGTCGAAGCAAATCCTCGGTCCCGGCGACTGGCAAGTCAAGAACAAAGACGCCGAGCCCGGTGGCTGGGCTTTCGAATTTCGCAACGACTTTTATCCCGACGTGGACGACACCGCTTTCGTGCTGATGGCTTTGCAGCGCGTCAAATTCCCCGATCCCAAGCGCATGGAAGCCGCCACTCGCCGCGGCATTCAATGGCTCTTGAGCATGCAGAATCGCGACGGCGGCTGGGGCGCCTTCGACCGCGACAACGATCGCCGCTTCCTGTGCAACATTCCCTTCGCCGATCACAACGCCATGATCGATCCCTCCACCGCCGACGTTACCGCGCGCGTACTGGAATGCCTCGGACGTTTCGGATGGACCGCGGAGCATCCCGCCGATACAAAAGGCCGTCAAGTTTTTGTTGAAAGACCAGTGCGGCGACGGCTCCTGGTTCGGTCGCTGGGGCGTGAACTACGTCTACGGCACCAGCGGCGTGCTCCGCGCGCTGGAAACCGTTTCGCTAACCGCCCAGGAATATTGCCAGCGCGCGGTGTCCTGGCTGAAGATCGGTGCAAGAAGCCGACGGCAGTTTTGGCGAATCGCTGAAGACCTATTCCGACGTTTCCTCCAAGGGTCAGGGCGCCAGCACCCCTTCGCAAACCGCTTGGGGCTTGATCGGTTTGCTGGCCGGAGCAAATACCAGCGACCCCGCCATCACCAAGGCGGTCTCCTATCTGGTGCGGCAACCAGAACGAAGACGGCTCCTGGAGCGAGCACGATTTTACCGGCACCGGTTTCCCTGCGTGTTTTATTTGAAATATCACCTGTACCGCAATTCGTTCCCGGTGTACGCGTTCTCGCGCTACTACAATCAGGCCCGCAGAGACCGAGAATTTTGCGCCCTGAAGTTCCAGCCTGAAGAGTTTCGGCTGCGCAGCGGATTCTAAAGCGCATGACTGCGCTTCCCGCCGCGACTCACCTGGGACTTCACCAAGGTTCGCATCGCACAAAAACTATTTGGGACCCGGCGCGTTATCCTCTGGCGTTGCGCCTAGATCTCGCCGAATTGCGCGGCCACTACCGAAGACTCGCAGCCGACCGAGAAGGCAAGATTGCAGTCGTCAGAAGCTATCGCTTCCTACCGAGATTCGCGAGCTCTCGCCAAGTCCGGGCAGTCCGCTCCAGTCATCTGGATCGGCGGCGACACGCCGCTTCAACTATCCGCGCATCGGCCACACTGGCACGCGAAATTGTCAGCCTGCGGCCGCACCGTTTTCGTTGAAATGGATGGCACGTTGTTGCGGCGGCGCATCCACGAATTTCGCCCGGTCTCGCGGCTTTATCTGGTGTTGCCGTTGCACGGGCTTGCAAGCTCGCCCACGATTCGCGCGTGTCAGCACAAGCAGGGAGTTTTCGCGCCACGATGGAAGGCATGCGTACCGCGAAGCTCTCCGGCTTTCACATTTGCGTGGTGACCACCATTTCCGCGGACATCGGATATCAGCGAGCTATCCAGAGCTGCGCGAAATAATTTCGACGACTGGATGTCGATGGCTGGGTTCAATACGCCGGTTCGTTGACGGCGCACGCGGAGCAAAATTCCAGCGAGCAGTTTGCCGCGGCGCGCGAGCTTGATAGCCGACCGCCGCTGGAGAATTTTTTCGGAGCTTGCTCGACGTGACTTCGCATCACGGACCCGTCGCGCTTGAACGCACACTGTCAACGTGTCAAAACGTCGAGGCCCACTCGCAACGCCGGAAGCTCTATGCGCTCCTGACGAAGGAGTCCGCGCTCATGAACACGCTGGTCACCGGCGCGGCTGGGTTTTTGGGCAGCCACGTGGCTCGCCAACTGGTGGCCCGTGGAGAAAACGTCCGCGTGTTGGTGCGCAAGTCCAGCTCGAATCGCGCTATCGCCGATTTGCCTCTGGAATACGTCACCGGCGATCTTCGCGACGAAGCCTCCTTGACTCGCGCCATGGAAGGCGTCCAGCGCGTGTTTCACGTGGCCGCCGATTATCGCCTCTGGTCCAAAAATCCTCAGGACATTTACGATTCGAACGTCGGCGGCACCAAAAATCTGTTGGCCGCCGCCCGCCAGGCCGGCGTCGAACGCTTCATTTACACCAGCACTGTCGCCACCATCGCCGTCGATCGCCCTGCGCTGCCCAACGAATTCACTGACTCCAAGCTCGACGAAATGATCGGCCACTACAAGCGTTCCAAGTGGATGGCCGAACAAGAAGTGCTGCAGGCCGCGAAAGACGGCTTGCCTGCCGTGGTTGCCATGCCCACCACCCCGGTCGGCCCCTGGGATTGGAAGCCCACTCCCACGGGAAAAATCATCGTGGATTTTCTGAACGGCAAAATGCCCGGCTACGTCGAGACCGGATTGAATTTCGTGGGCGTGGAAGATTGCGCCGCGGGCCATTTGCTCGTCGCCGAAAAGGGCAAAATCGGCGAGCGCTATTTGCTCGGCGCGGAAAATCTCACTCTCAAGCAGTTCTCGATGCACTTGCGCGCATCACCGGCTTGCCCGCGCCAAGGCTCAAAATTCCGCATCGCGGTGGCCTTAGGTGTAGCCTATGCGAGACGGCTGTTTTCCCGATTGTTTGGCCGCGAGCCGCAGATTCCCGTCGAAGGCGTGAAAATCGCTCAGCATCTGATGTTTGTAGACTGCCTCGCGCGCGCAACGTGAATTGGGCTTTCAGCGCCGAGCCCGTCGAAGCCGCATTGCATCGCGCCGTCCACTGGTATGAACAGAATGCCTACGTGAGCGAACGCCGCAGCAAAAAAATCGTGCATCCGGTCGCGGCTTAGGGTTTTCAATAGCGCAATGAAGGTGCTCATCACTTACGCGGTGGAAGCGGAGTTCGCGCCCTGGCGCGCCCTGCGGAATCTCGAAACCATCCAATCGGGCGCCGTGGAATTTCGTCGCGCTCTGGTCGGCCGCGCCACCATCGACTTTGTGCTTACGGGCATGGGTGCTGCCAACGCCCGACGCGCGACCGAGACGCTCCTGTCCAAAGACTATTCCTTCTGCATTTCTTCGGGATTCGCGGGCGCCTTGCGATCCACGGTAAAATTGGGTGAAGTGGTCGTGGCTGAGAAAGTCCAGACACATGCTCCAGGCCGAGCAATCCAGTGTGCGCAAAATCTGGTTCGTGGCGCGACATCCGATGGCGCTGTCAAGATTGCAACATTGCTCACCACCGACCATGTAGTGCGTACTGCTGCAGAAAAACAGTCCCTTTCGCCTTTTGCGGAAGCCGTGGACATGGAAAGCTTCGCAATCCTGCATGTCGCTCGCGAAAAAAATATCCCCCGCGCTCGTCATGCGTGTAATTTCCGATTCCTTTGATCGCGATATCCCCGTTGAAATCGACACCATCGTGGACGAGACCGGCAAGTCAAGTTCGGCGGCGTGGTCCGCTACGTCGCCAAACATCCCTTGACCGTTCTCGCTCTGATGCGCCTGGGACGTGAAAGCAAATCCGCCGCCCAGGCGCTGGCGCAATTTTCTCGAGGCTATATAAAAAAATTGTCCTTCGCGACGCACAGCTGGCCTCCTCCGGAGTTGCAGGAAGTGGCGGCCTCATGAGCGCTCCCGGAACACGGCGCAAGCCCTCAATCTCCAGACACTCCGCGGCCAAAAAGCTGGGCCCGTGCCTAAAACCATGCACGCCGGCGTGTATCGCGAAAAAGGTCGCGTTTACGTCGAAGAGGTTCCCGTCCCGGAGGTCGGCGACGGCGAAGTCCTGATCAAAGTCGCCGCCTGCGGCATCTGCGGAACGGACATCAAAAAAATATTCCAAGCCTACGTAAATCCTCCGCAGATTCTCGGTCACGAGCTGGCTGGCACGGTCGTTGCCGTAGGCCCCGGCGTCACCAAATGGAAATTGGGCGACCGCGTGATGAGCTTCCATCACGTGCCCTGCGGAAATTGTTTTTATTGCCAGCGCCGCCTCTTTTCTCAATGCAAGCAGTACAAATCCACCGGCTTGACCGGCGGCTTCACTCCCAACGGCGGCGGCTTCGGCGAATATGTGAAAGCCATGCCTTGGGTTGCGGAGCGCGGCATCGTCGCCCTTCCCGACGACGTCAGCTTTGAAGAAGCCACCTTCATCGAGCCCATCAATACCATCTTCAAAGCGGTGCAAAAAGCTCGCGTCACCCCGGGCGAAACCGTGCTCGTGCTGGGCTGCGGCCCCATCGGCCTGCAATTACTTCATGGTCGCCAAGCTCCAAGGCGCCAGCATGTTCACCAGCGACCCCATGGCCGTCGCCGCGCCAAGAGCTTGACCCTCGGCGCACTGGAATCCTTCGACGCTAACATTGGTGGTAAACTGGTAGCGGAAATAAAGGCCCGCACCGAGGGCCGTGGAGCCGACGTCGTGCTGGTTGCCGTCGCTCATCCCGCGGTCGTTGCGGACGCGCTGGCGGCAGCCAGGCCCGGGGGCCGGGTTCTCTTGTTCGCCGCCAACGACCCGGTGACCAGAATCGAATTTCCGGCAGCCGAAGTGGGCATCGACGAAAAGGAGATTCTGGGCAGCTATAGCGCGGCCGCGGACATCCAAGACACAGCAGCCGACTTGATGTTGAACAAGCAGCTTCCCGGTGATGGACATCGTGACGCATCGTTTTCCGCTGGCCAGAATCCAAGAAGGATTGGAATTGGCGGCGCGTCCGACAGTAGAATCCCTTAAAGATATTGATCACCCACGAATGAGATCGACGACCACAAGAAGAGCGGAGAGCGGTGCAGCACGTGAAAACCGCTGCGGCATGGATGGCCGTCCCCGCCAAAATGAACGCCGCCGTGCTTTACGGCAGCGAAGATTTGCGTGTCGAGCAGATCGACGTGCCCGCGCTGTCCGCCGATGAAGTGCTGATCCGCGTGCGCCTCGCGCTTACCGATGGCACCGACCTGAAAGTTTGGAAGCGCGGTTATCACGCCAAGATGATTCAGACCCCCGGCGGTCTTCGGCCACGAAGTCGTCGGCGAAATTGCCGCCGTCGGCAAGCGTGTAGATGCCCGCTGGCGGATCGGCATGCGCGTGGTCGCCGCCAATTCCGCTCCCTGTCTGCGTTGCTTCCATTGCCGTCGCGGCCAGGAAAATCTTTGCGAGGATTTGCTCTTCAACAATGGCGCCTACGCCGAGTACATGCGCATCCCCGGCCGCATCGCCACGGAAAACATGTTGGAAGTGCCGCACTCGGTCGATGACGCCAGCGCGGCGCTTTGCCGAGCCTTTGGCCTGCGTGTTGCGCGGGATTCACGAAATGGAATTGCGCACTGGTGACACCGCCGCCGTAATCGGTTGCGGTCCCATCGGCTTGAAATTTGTGCGCATGCTTTCCCGCCGCGGAGTGCGTGTCATTGCCTTGGCTCGCCGCGCTGCGGCCCTGGAAGTCGCAAAACGCCTCGGCGCCATCGCCACAATTAACGTCAACGAGACTGCCGATATTGTCGCCGCCGTAAAAGCATTGACCGAAGATCAGCGCGGTCCCGATGCGCGTCGTGGAAGCCGCTGGCAATCCCGTCACCTGGAAGCAGGCCCTGGCCATGGTCCGCCGCGGCGGCGTAGTAAATTTCTTCAGCGGCCTGCCCAGCGGCACGCAAGTCGAAATCGAGCCCGCTGCAATTCACTATTCTGAAATAAAGTTGATTTCGCCCTTTCACCATACTCCGCGATTCATTCGCGATGCGCTCGAAGCCATTCGCCGCGGCGATATCTCCGCCCACGATTTCGTGACCGAGGAAATCCGTCTGGCGGATTTGCCTCAAGCCTTCGAACGCATGCAGGCGCGTAGCGGCCAGATCAAGCTGGCTGTCCGGCCATAATTTCTCCGGCGATCATGAACTGTTACCGCGCCCGAATTTCATCACGCAGCGATTCATTCTGATCTTGCTGGTAACTGTTCGGGCTTCTAAAAGAAAATCGAGGCGCCGGAATTTTTTCGTAGACTTTTCCAGTCATCGTGAGGTTTATTCGCTGTATGCTGCGCCCTGGAGAACTGCACATCGCCGATCGAGCACCCGCTCTCGGGCTGCTCCGTTGAAGAAGCTCAGAAGTACACGCGTTGGCTGGCCACCCACCATTACGAAAATTTCAACGTAGCGTCCTGGCTTCTGCCCGCCGAACTGCACCAGCATTTCTACAATTTGTACGCCTATTGCCGCTGGGCCGATGATCTTGGGCGACGAAATACCGGAGCCCGGCCGCGCGCTGCAGTTACTGGATTGGTGGGAACACGAATTGAACGCTTGCTACGACGGCCGTCCCGTCGCATCCCGTTTTCATGGCTCTCCGCGAAACCATCGTCGCCAAAGATATTCCCGAACAGGATCATTCGCCGATCTATTAAAGGCCTTTCGCCAGGACCAAAAAATTAAGCGCTACCCAAACTGGTCAACGCTCCTGCTGATTACTGCGTATATTCCGCCAATCCCGTCGGCCGCCTGGTCCTTTACCTTTGCGGTTATCGCGATGAGCACCGCCAGCGCCTTTCTGACGCAACCTGCACCGCGCTGCAACTCGCCAATTTCTGGCAAGACGTTTCGCGCGACATGGAAAAAGGCCGCATCTACATTCCTCTCGATGAGGCTGCCGCTCACGGCATAAGCGAAAAGGATATTCTCGAGCGCCACTTCGACGACCGCTATATCGCGTTGATGAAATCATTGATCGCCAGGACCCGCGCACTTGTTCGCCGAGGGCGCCCCGCTGGCAAAAATAGTGGACGCCCGCCTAAGCGTGGACCTCGAACTCTTCAGCAAAGGCGGCATCGCCGTCCTGGACGCCATCGAGCGAATGGGCTACGACACTCTCCACCGCCGGCCCTCCATCAGTAAAACCAAGCAGGTGCGTTTGCTCGGCCGCGCGTTGGTCACGCGAGCCGTTAGCAACAAATCGCAAAACCGGAACGTACCCTGCAAAATTCCATCGCCGTCAATTTCCGCTCGCGGATTCCTACGAAGAATGCCAGCGCATCATCAAAGCCGCGCACAGCAATTTTTATTACGCGTTTTTCCTCTTGCCCAAACCCAAGCGCGACGCACTCACCGCTCTCTATGCCTTCATGCGCCTCGTCGATGACGTTGCCGACGAAGGCGACAACGTCGCCGACAAACAGCGCGGCCTGGCCAGATGGCGCGCCGCTTTCGACAGCGCCATCACTCAGCGCATCGCGCGCCGACTCCGGCAGCCGCTCAGAATCGCAGCGAGCCTGGCGGCGTCTTCCGTTCTTCCTGCGCTGGTGGACACCATGCAGCGTTACCGCATGCCTTCGCGCTACCTGCACGATTTAATCTCCGGCGCGGAAATGGATTTAACCGTTCAAGACCTATCCGACATTCGAACGTCTCAAGGAATATTGTTATCGCGTTGCCGGCACCGTCGGCCTCACCTGCACCCACGTTTTTGGGTTTCGCGATTCGCGCGCTCTGGACCTGGCCGAAAAACTGGGCCTTGCCTTTCAATTGACCAACATCATTCGCGACGTTCACGAGGACTATAAATTGGGCCGCGTCTATCTTCCCGAAGAAGATCTGGCGCGTTACGGCGTATCCAAAGACGACTTTGGCTTGAGCGAGGCCACTCTCGGGGTTCGCGAGTTGTTGCGCTTCGAAGCCGAACGCGCCTGGCGTCTTTACAAAGAAGGCGCCGACGCTATTAAATGTGATCGACGAAGACAGCCGCGCCACCTTATGGCTGCTTACTCACACCTACAGCGCGCTGCTCGCCCGTATCGAGGCCCAGGATTTCGCCGTGTTCGCTGAACGCGTGCGCCTTTCGCGCGCGGAAAAAATGGTGTTTCATTGCCAAGGCGCGCTTCGGCCGCCTGACGGAAGAGAATATTATTGAAAAGCGCGATCGTGATCGGCGGCGGCCTGGCGGGACTGGCGTGCGGCGTCGCGTTAGCTGAAGCAGGCTGGCGCGTTCGGCTGTTCGAACAGAAACCTTTTCTCGGCGGCCGCGCCACCTCCTACGTTTTGCCCAATGGCGAGCACGTCGATAATTGCCAGCACGTAACCCTGGGTTGCTGCACCAACCTCGCCGATTTCTATCGCCGCGTCGGCTCCGCGCGACAAAATTAAATTTTTCGACAAACTCGTTTTTCTCGATCCGCAAGGCCGCCGCGGCACCATGAAAGCCGGAATCCTCCCCGCGCCTTTTCACATGACCGGCTCGTTTCTGACTTTTGCGCCGCTAACCATGCGCGACAAATTATCCATTGCTCGCGCCATGCTCGAGATCGTCGCTGCCAAAGGACAAACCCGCCGACCTCGCTGAAGCCGGCGGCATCTCCATGCTGGAATGGCTGCGATCGCAGGAATCAGACTGCCGGCGCCATAGAAAGATTCTGGCGCGTCGTGCTCGTAAGCGCGCTGGACGAAGAACTGGATCACACCGATGCCCGCTATGGCGTGGACGTTTTCTGGAAAGCCTTTCTCATGAATAGCACCGGCTACCGCATGGGCGTTCCCGCCGTGCCTCTTGGCGGAATTATATCGACAGGCTGCAAAGCCGCCATCGAAGTCGCGCGGCGGAGAAGTAAACCTTGCGCTCTCCGGTGCGAGGCTTCGCTGTTGAAGGCATCCTCGATCAGCGCCGTGCAGTTCGACGGCGGCAGGGAAGAAACAGCGGACGCCTATGTCTTCGCTGTTCCGCACGACACTCTCCTCGAATTAATGCCCGAGAGCATTCGCAGCGCGAACCCTCGCTCGCAAATCTAGAACAAAATCAAAGTCGCCCCCATCACCGGAGTCCACTTCTGGTTCGACCGCCCGGTGATGGACGAGCCTTTCGTCACTCTGCTGGACACCAACACCCAATGGATTTTCAATAAAACCATGCTGTATGGGCCAAACGGCGACGCTCCACCAGCAATCAGGAACAATATCTTGCAAATGGTAATCAGCGCTTCCTACGACCTGCTGAAAAAATCCCGCCAGGAAATTATCGATTTGTGTCTCCGCGAAGTGCGCCAGGCCTTACCGCGTGCGCAAGCAGCCGCAACTAATGAAATCCACGGTTATCAAGGAAGTGGCTGCAACATTCTCTCCGCAGCCCGGCGTAGATCGCTGGCGCCCCCCGCAGCAAACAAAAATTCCCGGATTATTTTTCGCCGGGGACTGGACCGCCACCGGCTGGCCGGCCACCATGGAAGGCGCGGTGCGCAGCGGCTACCTCGCGGCCGAGGCCGTTCTCCGCACTGCGGGCATGCCTCACTCATTCCTGCAACCGGATCTACCTCCCAGCGGCTTGGTTTCCTGGTGGGTCGGAAAAAAAACGAGGCGACCCGCAGATAATTGGAGGATGGTCTTTCCAGTGGAGCAGCTCTTCTCATAAATCCAAGCTCCTGCTCGCTTTTTGACGCAAAATGCGATATCCAAAAACAAAATGCAAGCGTTTCAAAATTACCGATCAGCCTCGCTAGCAAACTTGCGATCCAGATCATGGCATACGCGGCGTGGTTCAACTCTTTAAACGACTCATACGCGCTGAGCGATTGCCAGAAATCCAAGGTAACGAATTTGTTCGGTTCTGCGGATCCTGCAACAGGCGCGTCTCCAGAAACAGCGGATCAGCGCGGAACAGTCGCGCCCATTCCCCCTCTGGCCCATACACCGCGCGAAACCGTTCCTGCACCACCCGACTTGACTTCGAACTCCCAGAGGGCTAAAAACATAGAGGTCCCATCTTCTGCTCCCCGGTCGATAGCTACTCTGCAACGTAACTTCTGGGAACCACCATGCAGGCCGGCCGAGTGTAGCAATCCGAGTGGATTCTATCCAGGTTGTCGTGCGCGAAAAGCGCCAATAGCAGTGTTTGCGTTAGCAGTAGTCCGTCGAGACTGATGGACGGAGGCGTTTGTGGATCGAAAGTACAGCCACCGCGGGTATCGCGACGCGGAAAAAGACGAAAAGAAAGCAGAAAGTTCATCATGACCGAAAGCCCCCGTCCGGCGGACCCCGCGGCGCCGATCAGTTCGGCCCCCGCACCCCCCGCATGGTCGGCACGGTCACCCGCGGCCGCTGCGCCAACTGCGGTGCGGTTCTCACCCCCGGTTTCGATCCCAACGGAACCTGCCCCAAATGCCAATTCGAATTGCACTCCTGCAAACAGTGCCGCTTCTTCGATTCCGGCGTTCAGTTCGAATGCACGCAGCCCATCCCGGAACGCATTACTCCCAAGGACGTCAAGAATCAGTGTTCATTTTATGAATTTCGCATGACCATCGAAAAAGATACCGCGCCGACTTCCTACTCCCAGCCGTCCACTGTGACCGCCCCGCCGCCATCCCCGTCACGCCCTACCGACGCGCGCCAGGCCTTCGAAAACCTCTTCAAGAAAATGTAACCAGCAAAATTTTTCAGGCGAATAAATTATTTAGCGTCCGGCGTGATCGTCTCGGCCAACGGAAAAAGCGTTGGCTCCGCCGGTGCCGCGGACGCAATTGCATCCAGTTGGGGGAAGTGGGCGCGCAGCGGCTCGGGCACCTTCACTTTCGATTTCGTCAAAATATTGATTAATTGCAGGGCGTTAACCACGCCCTTTCCCTGGTAGTGATTGTTGGTAATCACAAACGTCGTGCTCGCCTGTTTGCTCACTTTCTGAATTCGCGCCGCCCACGGCGCCAGCTCCTCGTTCGAATACAAATAGTTATACCGTTCATGCGGCGCCACCTCCGGATCGTCAGTGAACCAAGTGTCGTAGCGTCGTCCATGCAGCCGCACGTAACCCACTGGTGCCGTGGTTACCGTTGAAGCTTCCAGCGACCGCCCGATAATCGGTTGATCGATATTGCAGAATCCGGCGTTGTGCTCGCGCAGTAATTCGAACGTCGCGGGAACATTCCACGAAGCATGCCGCACCTCCACTACCAGCGGATAGCTTGAAAACCGCTTAAGTACCGCGGCGAGATATTCCCTTGTGCCGGCCTCGCGATGAAATGAAAAAGGGAATTGCACCAGCAACGCGCCCAGCTTTCCTCCCGCGTGCAAAACATCCAGTCCTGCCCGCACCGCGCGTTCATCCTCAGTGCTGGCATCTTGTTCATGCGTGAATTTCTGCCACAGTTTTGCGGTGAACACGAAGCGCGGATTGCCCGCCACCCGGTCAATCCACTGCGCCGCATGGTCCGCTTGCATCGGATGGTAAAACGAGCTGTTGATCTCAATGGTGTCGAAGTATTCGGAAAGAAACGTCGCCGGATGAAAATCCTTCGGGCGCGGCTGCGGATACACGTACCCCGCCCAATCTTTGTAGGCCCACCCCGCCGGACCGATTTTCAGAAAGGGCACACTGTTCGCCGTAGGAACGATCGCTGCGGCAGGGAACTGGGTGATGTTCGCGCTGCTCTTCCGCGTCGGTCGCGTCATCGTGGTCCGGAACTCATTCCGCGCCTGCGGGCGCAAATAATTCTTCCAAATCAGATTAGGTTCGCGCCGCCCGCGCTGTCAACGCACCTTCCCCCTGTTGAAAGGTGCTGCACCGCCAGCCGCGAATCCAATTGCCCCATACTTTTCCGGCTGCTACGCTGCTCCTGTGAGTTTTAGGTGCGGTGCCAAACGAAACTCTCGGCGCTGGCGATCCCCGTTTCTCCCCTTTACGCGTGTGACTATCGCTCAGCGCTCCCCGGATTTCTCAAATTTTGCGTGCCTCGCCCCGGATATGTAAATCCATCACAGGTGACCCGATGAAACTGTCCATCAGTTATAAACATGTTGAGTCGCAGGAGTCGGTAGAAAAAGACGTGGATCGCCACGTCGACAAATTAAATAAATTGTTGAAAGTGTATGAACCCGACTTGTTACAACTCCACGGTGTTTTTGGAGAGAATCCCCACAAGAAAGAATATTCCTGCACTCTGAATTTGTCGCTGCCCACCGGGTCGCTGCACGCTACCGGCACCGGGAGAAATGTGGTGGCCTGCTGCAAAAAGGCCTTCAGCGAACTGGAAGCGCAAACCAAAAAACATCAGGCCCTGCTCCGCAAGGATTACCAGTGGAAGCGCAAGCGCCCTCGTGAGGACGCCGCCTTCGCCTCCTGAGGCCCGCGGCTCTCAGGGCTACTTGACACCAACTGCAAGCCTGTCTTAACGTTTTTCCCGAATCGGCTGGCACACCGCATTGGTGTGGGCGGCACTCGCTTCAGCCCTTCACGTCCCCGAACCTGGTTACGCTTCACATCCGTCCGTTCTTGATTGGGAGCTTCAGCATGTGTTTTCGCCGGGATTCCCCTACGCCGATTCCGCGAAGCCGCCGCTCAGCGCGCGGCCGTTTGCCACGCTCGTTCCCGGCTCTTCTAACGGTCTGTTATTTTTCAGTCGCCTCGCTCCTCGTCATTCCAGCGAAAGCTCAAGCGCCCCCTGCCGACACCTGGAAATATCAGCCCACCAATCAGGTGCAGAGCCTCAAGTCCGACCCCAAGAATCTAGTCCTCGCTTCCGAGGAACGCGAGGGCATCGCCAGAGTCATTCGCAGCGCCGCCGCCGGACAATCGGACACCGGCCCGGTCGTGCATGTCTCCAGCTCCGGAACCACCATGCTGGTCCTCAACGTGGAATTCACCAGCGAAGCCGCGCGTCAAAATTTTAAGGTGCCGGGCGCGGAAGTTTTCGCTGCCGCGGGGCCCTTTGCGGAAATGTTCGTCAAGCCCACCGACGAAGTAATCGACACACTGGTGAAGGCCCCAGGAATTCGTCGCATCGAGCCGGAAAATCCCATCCACCTTCCGCCGCCGCCCATCCTCCCGGCCGGTGTTACCGCTCGGGGACTCGGCGAACAAATCGTAAGCGGCGGAATTTTCGGGTTGACTGGCAAGGGCGTAATTTTCACCATCCTCGATTCCGGACTCGATTTTCGCAACCCTGATTTCATCGACGCCACCGGCGGCAGCCCCCCGCGCTCGCGGTTGCTGTACTTCTGGGACACTCTCAGCGACGCGTTCGAATCGAAGGGCCTCGGCACCCGCCCTCCGGTGAATTATCCCAATGGCCGGCCCATCGGAACCCTCTATACCCGCGCGCAGCTGACCGCTGATCTTCGCTTACCCACCGCGCAAAGAAAGATCCCTTCGCCCGACGAGAATGGCCATGGCACTGCCGCGGCCAGCATCGCCGTTGGCAACGGCGCAAATTCTCCGGCGAATGATAAGCATGTCGGCGTCGCGCCCGATGCCGACATCATCGCCGTGCGCATCGGCGACGCTCAGGGCAGCATGCCGGAAGGTTTTCTGTTGAACGCCATCGTCGAATGGCTGGACAAAACTGCCCGCGAAGCCCATCAGCCTCTGGTCATTTCGTGCAGCTTCGGTGGTCACTTCACCGGCCACGATGGCGCCTCCATCGAAGAACGCCACCTGAGCGCCCGTTTTTCTCCTGAGGTTGCGGGACGCGCCATCGTTATTTCCGCTGGCAATGAGCGCCAGGATGCCGTTCATGCCAAAGTCACAGCCGCTGCAAAATCCGCGCCGGGTTTATTGGCGTGGAACGCTCGCGACGGCGCAACCATGCGCGTTTTTTTGCGCCCGATGATTCCCATCGCGTTTCGCCCCGAAGATTTTAGCTACGAACTCTTGAAAATGTCTGGCCCCGATGCCTCGGGCTCCGCCTCCTCAGCCCCGCGTCCCACGCAGTTACACAAAGTATCCTCCGCCACCTTCAATCCCATCACCAATGAGTGGGGGGTCACGGTAACGGTCGGCAGGGGCCCCGGCGGCCTTTCCCTCTACAGTACTTCTGGCCAACTGGTTTTTGTCGACGCCTACTTCACCGATGCGCCCGCTTCGGGTCTCTTCATAGAAAGCATCGCCACTCCCACTGGACCTTCCCGCATTGCCTTCCACGGCGAGCAGATCACCGCCCCCGGCACCGCTGAGAATGCCATCACCGTCGGCAGTTATGACTGGACCGATCAATTCGATGGGCAAGCCAAATCCAGTTGCGACGGGCCTATCGATATCGGTGCCCTCTCGTGCTATTCCAATTCCGGATACAACCGCGCTGCCACGTCCGGCCCGGCGGTGGTCAAACCGGAGATCGTCGCTCCCGGCCAGGTTTTCACCGCCTCATATGCGCGCTTGTCCGACGGCCGCCCCCTCAACGACGTTTTACCCAAAGATCAAGGAGTTCCTTACTGGCAGGTTGATCGCTCTGGGCGCTACGTGGCCTTTGACGGCACCAGCGCTTCGGCTCCGTACCTTGCCGGCATCGTCGCGCTCATGATGCAGAAAAAGCCCGCCATCACTGTGGGCGAAATCAAAAATCTTTTGCGCCGTAACGCGTCTTCCGATCCGGAAACTACGGGCGCCGTCCCCAATCCCTCGTGGGGCTACGGCAAGCTGGATATCGCCGCGGTGAAGGCCACCTTGAACGCGGTGCGGTGAATGATTGTGATAGGAGGAATAGTCGTAGTGCCGGTAACAGTCGCGGTTAATGCCACGGGCCTTATCGAAACGAAATCTTGCTTTGAAGGAGAACACACATGCTCACCAGCACGCTGATTCAAGTGATAGAACAGTTCGTAAGGCCTTTTGCCACTGCTGTCCTGGCATCCGCCATGCTCATTGCTCCGCTCAACGCCCAACAAGATAAACAATCCCAGATGGGCAAATCCTCCGCCAAAGACAACAACATAAAGAGCGAATCCGATCAGAACAGCCCCACTCCTCCCGACGCCGCAAACACCAACCCGCGGGCCATGCGCGCGCACGGCAAGTCCACTGCCGGGACCTGCGAGATTCGCATTCACAATTTCACTTATCTCAAAGTTAAAATCTTCGTGAATGGCGAGTATCTGGCCCTGGCCGCTCCCTACGGCAACGTGACTATCACCGGCGATGCCGGAACCGCCCTCGAAATCTACGAGCGCGCTGATTTCGTCGGCGGCAAGGAATTCAAATTCTGGCCCGCTTCCAACTACGCGTGCACCGCCAGCCAACAAGTCGAAGAAAATCTTAATTAAGCTTCTGTAAAGGGAAAAGGGAAATACCTGAGGGCAGCCCCAGGCTGAAACAACAAGACCGAGTGCTCGCCGGTTACGGATACGTGTGCCGCAAATAATCCACGGTGTTGCGTTCCAGATCGGCGTAAGTGGTCTGCAGCGCTTCACGCAGCGCTGGCTCCACGCTGGTCTCGTTTGCAAAGTGATCGAAGAATCGCTCCAGCCCGTACATCCCGGAATTCGCGATGATCGTTTCCGTCGCCGCCAGTCCCCAGGCGTACGCGAAACTCGCCACCCGCGCTGGCATGCGCGTCCATCCGCCTTCCAGATGCTGCAAGGTAATGTACGACCCGCGCTCGTACGTGGCGATCAGCAGCTTGGCTGCCGCCCCGCTGCGTTCGCCGGACATGTATTGCGCCAGCCCTTCGTTCAACCAGGTTGGGCATCGTCCCAAAGTTTTCTGCTGCACGAAGCTATGCGTCAACTCATGTTTCAGCACCACCGACAGTTCGTCCGTGACCGACGTCAGCCCGCCCACCGGTACTCGAATCCGCCCATCGTTAAGCGCTCCCGCCCACGCCGGCGCGTGCGTCACGTCCTGAAACGTTTCCTGCGTGTACAGCACCACGGAAATGGGCTCCGCCGGTCCGAATCGCAGTTGCGTCTGCAAGCTGCGAAAATGTTCTTCCAGCGTACGCAAAATTTCCGCCGCCAATTGCGGCGTGGCGTTCCCTTGGTAATGCAAACTGAAGTGATGCGTGCTGCCTTCGCGGAACCCCGCTTCGGTATCCTTATCCTTCTCAATTCTCGCCAGAATCGCCGCAATCTCCGCAATCTCCGCACTCGGCTGCAACCGTTGGGCGCGCTTCCAGGCTTCCACCGCCTCCGGCAAGCGGTCCAGTCGGTAATAGTCCCATCCCGAAAGCGCTTCCACCGCCGCGGAGTCCGGAGCGATCTTCCGCGCCCGGTCCAGATATTCCAGCGAAGTGCTGTACTCGCTGCGAACCAGGTGCACGTACGCGATGCTCATTAAGTTTTCAAACTGCAAGGCGCGATCTTTGCTCGCAAAATTTAGTGCTGCTTCAAACTGATCCAGCGCCTGGTCGGGATTGTTTCGCTTCAGCTCAAAATTCCCCGCCGCGTAGTGTGCGGTTGCCGCCCGCGTCATCGCCGCCGGCGACCCTCCTTTTGCCGCTGCCTCAAACTCCGCCAGCTTATTTATATCGATGATGTCGTCGCGCACCACCTGGCGCTCGATTTCCGCGTAACCATTCAACCCCCGCCGCACCGGTGGCGGCGCTACCGCCAAATCCCGGGCGCCGGGTCTACCCGCGGGGGGCGATCCCGCTGAGCCCATCGCTGGCGAAGCGTCGCCGGCGGACGCACTGAAATGCGGCTGCTGCCGAGTCAGCCCCTCGCACTGCACAAATCCCAATTTCTCCGCTTGCCCCGCCAGTCGCACACTGCACCACTTCTCGGTGGTCTTGATTTCAAAGTCCACAATGACTGCGTCGCCCTTCTTAAGCGAGCTCACCACCTCACTGCTGCTGGTCATCTCCGTATGCACCGGCAAGGTCTCCGGCGCAACAGTGGCGTTGGGAGAATTTACCGGGCTCTGTGCCTGAACGTAAGAACCGCAAAGGAATGTCACCGCAGGGAACAGCAGCACCGGAAGGCGCATGGATTTTTTCTTAAGGCGGCTGAGCTGAGCTTTAGACACAAGTACCCTCCGGTGCGCAAAAACTGAGGGGACAATTGGGAATCCTCGCGATCCGACGAAACGCCGAATCGAACTGTTGCGTCCACTTTACCTTTGAATCAGCTTGCTTGCACCCACCATCCCACCCGCGCGCTGCGACCCGGTCAGCGCGGGGTGCGATTTTTGCAGAACTTCTGCCCCAAATCGTGCATCCTAGGGGCGGAGAAAACTATGACCTCGGTGTCCCCCGAAAATTCAGTGAATTCCGCAACGCCCACCGCTCCGGCAAGAAATTCGCGGAAAGTATTCGCGCTCATCACTCTGGCTGCGGCGTCCTTCACGCTTACTTTTGCGTCGACGGGCTGCAACAAGCCCGACAACTCCGCTCAGACGCAACCCGCCCCGGCCGATCAAGCCCAGGCGCCCGCTGCGGATCAATCTCAGGATCCCGCTGCGGCTGCCAACCTGGCGCCTGTTGATGCTACGCAAGCGGCCGCCACCAGCTACGACCAGATGCCTCCCGCTTCCAACAGCACCAGCAATGCCCCGCGCAGTCGTAATAACTCCGATCGCAACCGCTCCTCCAACAGAGACCGTGATCGCAACGACAGCAACTATTCCAATGACCGTGGCGATTCCCGAGATCGCGGCTATTCTGACGACCGCGGTTATTCCAATGGCGGCTCCAGCGATTATTACGACGACGCCAGCTACGACGATTCGTACGGCGAACCCGTGCTCTATGCGCAACAGCCGCCCCCGGCCCTTCCCGAATATTCGCAGCCGGACTGCCCAGGTGATGGCTACCTCTGGACCCCTGGTTACTGGAGCTACTCTTCCGGCGACTACTACTGGGTTCCCGGCGCTTGGGCCCGTCCTCCACAAGTAGGCTTCTTGTGGACTCCTGGTTTCTGGGGTTTCACTTCCGGCCGCTACCGCTACCACAATGGTTATTGGGGATCGCACATCGGCTATTACGGCGGCGTGGATTATGGCAACGGCTATACCGGCGTCGGCTATCAGGGCGGCTATTGGCGTGGTGATCGCTTCAACTACAATCGCAGCGTCAACAACATCACCACCACTAACGTGCAGGTGTATAACCGCACCGTTACCAACACCGTCATCAACAATACCGTCATCAATAACACCACCACCCGCGCCAGCTACGTGGGTCCTGGCGGCATAACTCGCAAGCCTCTGCCGCAGGAAATCGCGGCCACCCGTGAACAGCGGATTCCGCCGATGACCACGCAGATTCAACACCGCCAGGAGGCCGCGCAGAATCGCCAGCAATTCGCTTCCGTCAATCACGGCAAGCCCGCCGTAGTGGTCGCGGCGCAGCCCATCCCGCAAGGCAAGCCTATCGCCGCAGTGATCCCGGCCCGCCCCGCGCCCGTTGCCCGTCCCGCTCCTGCTCCAGTTGCCGCGCAGCCGAATCGCCCAGGTCAACCACCTGCCGCACAGCCGAATCGCCCAGGCCAACCCCCTGCCGCGCAACCAACTCCATCGCGCGCCGTGACTCCCGCGCCGCAACCCAATCGCCCGGGTCAGCCTCCTGCCGCGCAACCGAATCGTCCAGGTCAGCCTCCTGCCGCGCAACCGAATCGCCCGGGTCAACCTCCTGCCGCGCAACCGAATCGCCCGGGTCAGCCTCCCGTCGCCCAACCGAATCGTCCGGGTCAGCCTCCTGCTGCACAGCCCAATCGCCCTGCGGAGCGTCCCGCGAACCGGCCCGCCGAGCGGCCCGCTCCAGCTGCCAAGCCAGCACCGGCGCCGACAAAACCAGCACCTGCGCCAGCCCCTAAGCCCGCGCCTGCGCCGAATCGCGCTCCGGAACGCCGTACTCAACCTGCGCCTGCTGCTCGTCCGGCGACTCCGCCACCAGCGCAACCCAAGCCGCAGCCCGCTCCGCAGCGGCCGCCTCAGCAAGCTCCGAAGCCGCAGCCGCAAGCCAAGCCAGCCCCGCCTCCTCCCGCCGCGAAGCCGGCACCCGCGCCGCCACCGCAGCGCAAAACGCCTCCTCCTCCGCCCGAGAAAAAAGAACCACCCAAGGATCAGCCCAAGCCCTAATTAACGCCGAGGCCTAGCGAATCGCCGTTGGCCCGCGCCACTATCTGGCAGCGACCCAGCCGGATCGCGGCAAGTGGGCCATTCGGTTACTCCCTTGGCCCGCGTGGGTGCGGAAACCATTCGCGCGACTATTCCTACTGCAACCACCTGATCGACGCGAGCACCGCACTCGATCCAAACTATCTCAGTAGCAGCCCGCGAAAAAAAGCCCGCCGCTGCAAGCAACAACAGAATGGCAACCGTAATTAAGAAAGCGTGGTTAAAGATTCGATAAGCATTCATCTACTCAAGGAGAGCAAATGAAAAACGTTTCGAAAATCATGTTGAGCTTTGCATTGCTGACCATCGGCTTCCTGCCCGCCCAGATGGCCACGGCCGCCGCTCGGCAGGACGACACTTCCGCCAAGCAGGACATGAAGGACGCCGGCCACTCCACCAAGCGCGCCGCCAAGAAAACCGGCAGCGCCACGAAAAAGACCACCAAAAAAGCCGCTCACAAAACCGCCAAAAAGACCGAGCAAGGCGCCCAAAAAGTGGAAGACAAGACCAATCCGTAATCGCATTCTTCGGCTGCACCAACAACCGCTAAAAGCAAAAAGCTCGGGCTCATGGCCCGAGCTTTTTTGTTCCTGCGATCGTCTAACTTTCAGAAATATTCTGCCAATCTGACGCCGCACAAAAAAACTGGCCAGAGTTGAACTCTGGCCAGTCGCCGAAATAATTCACTTCCTTATGGAGTGGGCTGCACGGGCGTATGCGGTGGTGTGCAATCGACCACTGGCGGAAGCGCCTGCGTAAGCACCGTATTCAGCGACGGCGCGCGATTGAAGTCGAACATATCTTCGAGTGTGTGCGCGTATTCGTCTCGCAACGTCAAATGTTGCCGGTTCCCGGACGGCGTCGTCAGAAATCGCTTCTCAATCAGCGCCAGCATCGAAGTGTGGTCGCCAATCGTGTGCGAAACGAAGTGCCGCTTCGAGAACGGCGAGATGGCCACAAACGGAATGCGCACTCCCAACTGATTGAAGTTCGCGCACTGCGCCGGATAAGGACCGGTCGGGTTTGCCGCCAGCGCCGGGCACAATAGTTCTGCGTCCTTCACGCTCGTGTCCGTCGTGCTGATTGGGTTGCTGGAACACTCCGCGCCGCCTCCAGGCTGTTCGCTCGAGGGCGGATTGGACAAATCTTCGCATTGCCCTGGATTAATCCCATCGGGATTCAATGCGTGATTCTGGGGAGCAGCCGGCGGATCGGCATGATCGTAAAAACCGCCGTGTTCATCATAGGTCAGAAATATAATGGAATCTTTCCAGTTAGGCCCATTGCGCACCGCGTTCAGCACCTGCGCCACGTAAGCCTGTCCGCGTTGAATATCGGTCGGTGGGTGCTCATCGTTTTCCGTAGTCGTGCCCGTCAAACCAAAATTCGGATCCACGAACGACACCGACGGGAGCGTCCCAGCCGCGGCTTGTGCCAGGAAAGTGGTCACCGGCAGGAAATGTGGATCGCCAGTGCCGGAGGGCGTAAACAATCGGAAGCTGGCCCCCTGCGGCGCATCCTGGAAATAATCCGCCCAGGTCACATTATTTTTGTCCAGCAAATCGAAGATGGTGCCGGTGATCGGCTTGTACCCGGTGCTGCCCACCGGAGGGAGAATTTCATCGGTAGTTAAGTGCCCAAAGGAAGTTGCCGCTAGCAAATAGGAGCGGTTTGGAAAGGTCGGGCCCAACAGGGAAGCAAACTGCCGGTCGCTGATAGCAAACTTCTGCGCCAGATCGTAATAAAAAGGAATGTCCAGCTGATCAAAAAACCCGATGGTTCCGTCATCCGTGGCCGTCTCCACTCCATTGTCGATCTGTTCCGTGGCGTCGTTGACGCGCACAAATCCGTCGCTTAACGGGTGCCCCAGGGTGTTGTTGGGATTTGCAAAATTCATTTCCTGATGGGTAGGGAACCACGAGTGATTCAGATCGGGAGCAATACACCTCGAAGGCTCATGAAACGCGTACATCTGTTTCCCGTTGTCATCCAGGTTGGCGTTGAAGCAGTTTAAAACCCCCATGGAGCTGACCATGCACGTCAACCCGTCCACGCATGCGTGATCGTCAGGGTGGCAGCCTTGGGTGCCGCTCGGGTGATGATAGGGACTCCCCGGCGCATAGCTCAAGGCCCCAAAGTAATTGTCGAAGGAATGATTTTCTTGCATCACCACAATGATGTGGTTGACCTTCTGCAAGCCGCTTTGGGCTTGAGAAGGATTTGGGCTTGTCACGACACACAACAAAAACAGCATCGCCCACAACGTTCGTATAGCAACTTTTGGCACGGGTCCAGCCTCCTGTTTGTCGCCGAGGGCTGGGCGGCGTCCGACAAGCCTTCCACGCTAGCGCGCCATTGTAAGAGCCGGATGAATACTTGCTAAACGCCGCGTGTATTTACATCGCGCTTCGTCACGCCACCCATCATCATTTCGCTGAAGCTGCCAAGTCGCACGTCAAGCATCACGGGATCGAAACGAAAGCCGCTGCTCAGTTGTCCCCGCAAACTCCAGTCGTCCAAAAACAAAGCGGCCGGCAACTGGCCGTCCGCTTTCGTCTGCTGCTCGAAGACCGCCCAGGCAGTTTGATTCCCAGGCTTTTTTCTTGCGTGTCTACTTGTCGTCGCCGTCCTTGTCGCCGTCCGGCGAAACGAAGATCACCCCGCGGGCGCTTCCGAATCCGGCGACCACCGGCGTTACTACGCCGTTATCCAGGTTCAGTGTGCCCACCAGCCCAAGCGTGTCCGAAGCCGAATACGCCGTGCCCGGTTCGAATCCAAAGGTACCGGCATTTACCCGGTAGATCACTTTGGCGGTCACGTCCGTGACCAACATGAATGCTTTGGGATCCGACGCAAAGGCCGTATCGTCCAGCGTAATCGTCGCATTCATCGGCCCAGTGACCGGTGCGGTTATTTTCAGCCGGCCCACTTGCTGTTCCCGTGTGAATGGGTGCCGGATGAACACCAACTCGGAATCCGCCTGGCTATCTAGGACGATGTTGCCGCGCGGGTCCATGGTCAACGAATCCGGATCGGTAAGGTTTAGGGTTACGGTCGTACCGGTCGGGATATCCGTCGCCGAAGCGTCGCCGCTCAGCACCGGCTCCACCAACACCTCGCTCCCGGAAAGTCGTGCGCGCACCAGCGCTGGAAAAACATTGTTTCCCATGGCGTCCAGGTTCGGGTTCGATGCGGTTATGAACACTTCACCGTTCTTCACCACCATGTCGTCGTAGCCGCCGCCGTGCGGGGTTGCAGCAAACTTATATTGCTTCTTCGCTCCGCTACGGAGTTGGATGACCACCAGGTTCGGATTGGCGTCCTCATTCTGCAGCGCCCACAGGTCGTCATCGCCAACAACCCGCAACCCGTCGTTGTGCCCGGGAACGCTGAACGTGCGCTGCACCTTCCCGTTCATCGAAAATTCTACGATGGTGCTCGATTTCCCGTCCGTTCCATCCTTGGCCACTCCATTTTCGAATCCTACGTAAATATGGTCGCCCCACTGCACGATGGAATCCGGCTGCGAAACACCCGCGGGGGCCGTTGCAAAAACGCTAACCGCGTAAGGCGGCGTCGCCACCGGCGAAGTTTGGGCTTGGGACGGAAGTGCTGCGGTCATCATCGTCAATGCTGCCGCGCCACACACCACTGCGGCTTTCCTCTTCAACTCTTCTCTTATAAATTTCATAAAGGCCTCTCTTTTTCGATTACCGGCGGGGAAGAAAGCCTGACCGTCGCACGTTACAGTCAGATGAACTCAAGATGAAAGGGCCGTCACTAATAGTGTTACGACACGATGCGCAGAGAGAATTCCCGTATCCCACCGAGCAGCGACACACCGGAGCTTCCCCTCTCTCCTTGTCTCTCGACACTCAACAAGTCGCTAAAAGAACACCGCCGGCGAAACGTGAAAGCGATGGCTGAGTTTCTCCATCTGCTGCCGGTTGAGTTGACGCTTTCCTTTCAGGATCAGGGACACAACACTCTCGCCGCCCAAATCGTCGGCAAGATCCTTTTGTCGCAGTCCATTGGTGTCCATCAATTCTCTCAACACTTCGACGCCCGAGGCCTTTTCACCATGAAATGCTTGGCTTCGTAATCCGCGATCAGAACGACCAGGAGTTTGGCGGTTTCCTTTTCTTCTGCAGTTCGATGTGCCTTCCGTTGCAGGTCTAGCAGCCTGGAAATATAGGCCTGGTGTTGTTGAGGGGAAGAAACGATTTCGGAGCCTCTTCTTTGACAAGATATTTTGCCGGCAGTCGTTCAGCAATTACAGGCACTTTTCACCTTCCCTTGTCGTATTCCTTGTGGGTCAGTACGGATAACGATTCTCGAAACCCTCGCACATTCCTGGGTTGGCGCTGGCCGACTCTCGCCCTTTTCGCCGTTCTCATGTCTCAGCCATCATCGCGCGTTCTTCATAGGCGGGACACCTGAGGTACCGGCGATCCGCCGCTAAACAACTGCAGATTTTCGATAGGAAGTTTTGGTAGGGGCGGTGGGGATCGAACCCACGACCTTCGGCTTAAAAGGCCGCTGCTCTACCACTGAGCTACGCCCCTGATGAGTTCAGTCATTTTACATGAATCGTATCCAGCGCACATGTTTGCGCCCGATTCCCGCCAATTTCGATCATCGCGCTTTTTGGCCGGCGAGCTCGCCGTATCAATTCTTTCGCCGCTTCCAACGCATAGTTGTCAACGCAATCGCTGGCCGCCCTTACGTTTTCAGCGGAACCTCGCTCATCAACGCCAGCAAATTCCCTTCACCATCCTGAAAATGCGTCATCCACAACTCGTGTGTCGGCATGCGCGCGATCAAATGCGGCTCGTCTTCAAACTCTATCCCCGCAGTTTTCATCCGCTGGTAAGCCGCCTGGATATCCGCCACCTGCAAATATAAAATCGAACCGGGATGATCGAACTCCGGCTTCTCCGCGACGCTGAGCATCAGGCGCACTCCGCCGCAGTCAAAGAAGCTGAGCTGCCCGGCCCGAAACAATTGCTGCAATCCCAGAACGTCGCGATAGAATGCACTCGCGCGCTCCACGTCATGCACGTTCACTGCGATTTGCATGATGCGCGATATGGCTGAGTTGCCGGGAATCGTCACGTTGCGTCTCCTGAATAGCACCGCTAGCTTAGACGAATCATTTTTTCCCGCCAACTACTTGGAACCATGAGCATCCCGCTGCACACCTTAAAAAATGAACATACTAACCGCCAGTCGTAAAAGCGTCAAACGCGAGAACGTCGGCAGTTCTGCTCTCACCAGAAAAGAGCGTCTCGCCGCCGGAAAAGCGCTGCGAAAAAAAGTCCCTCGCAGCGCCCATGCCCAATGGAAGCCCCCAGCCGATCGCATTGACCCCCTCGCCCTCTTAAAGAAATCCGATCACGGCAGGCTCCCGGAGCTTCTGCCCATCCGTTATTGGCGCATGAAAGCCTCTCCATTCGCCTTCTTTCGCGGCGCTGATATCGTCATGGCCGCGGATCTCGCACGCACGCCTCAGACCAAGTTGCGCGTGCAGACCTGCGGCGATTGTCATGTCAGCAATTTTGGCGGTTTCGGTTCGCCCGAACGCCAGCTGGTCTTCGATATCAACGATTTCGACGAAACCTTGCCCGCCCCGTGGGAGTGGGACGTGAAGCGTTTGGCAGCCAGCGTCGTGCTGGCTGGCCGGCAAAAAAACGAGGGCGCGCACCGTTGCGAAAAAGCCGTGCGCGCGGCGTTGGCCAGCTACCGCGAGCACATGACCGAATACGCGGAAATGCAGGCGCTGGACGTCTGGTACTCGGTCCTCAACGCCGACCTGCTCATCAAAAAAGCCAAAAATAAGCATGCCGAGAAATATTGGGAGGGCATCGAGCGCAAAGCCAAATTGCAAACCGCCACTCACGTGTTTCCTCGCATGACCGCGATTCTAAAAGGCCAGCCGCACATCATCGACAATCCCCCGCTGATTTATCATCCGCGCCAAAGACTCAAGCAGCAGCAGCGCGTGAAGGAAATGTTCCGCCGTTACCGCCTGACTCTTCCCGATGAACGCCGCGTGCTTCTCGACCGCTATCGCATCGTGGATACCGCGCGCAGAGTTGTCGGCGTGGGCAGCGTCGGAACCCGCTGCGCCATCGTGTTGCTCATGGCCGAAAAATCCGACCCGCTTTTCCTGCAGTTCAAGCAAGCGCTGCCGTCCGCTCTGGAAGCCTATGCGGGCAAAAGCCGCTACGCCTATCACGGTGAAAGAGTCGTCACCGGCCAGCGCATGTTGCAGTCCGCCAGCGATATTTTTCTCGGCTGGACCCGCGACGATCAGGGTCATGACTACTATTTCCGCCAGTTGCGCGATATGAAAATGACCGTCAACGTGGAAGACATTTCCAAGGACGACTGGATGGAGTACGTGGAACTATGCGGTTGGGCGCTGGCCCGCGCTCATGCTCGCACCGGCGACCCCGCGCGAATCGCCGGATACCTGGGAGACGGCGACGCCTTCGACCAGGCCATCAGCAAATTTGCCGCGTCGTATGCTGATCAAACAGAAAAAGACTACGAGTCGTTCCTCAAAGCCATTCGCAGCGGCAAAATTGTCGCCTCGCCCGACGCCAAAGACCACTAGTTCACACCGATCGTCATAGATCAGTCGCTGCCCAGCACGGAAATTATTTCTGGTCGTACGCGGCCTGCAGCCCCGCGATCTCCAGTTTCTTCATCTTCATCATCGCCGACATCACCCGGTCAGCCTTTTTCGTATCTGCATCCCGCAGCATTTGCGGCAAAATTGACGGCACGATTTGCCACGACAATCCGTACTTATCCTTCAGCCACCCGCACTCCACTTCTTTGCCGCCGCCCGTTGAAAGCTTGCTCCAGAAATAATCCACCTCCTCCTGCGTCTTGCAGTCCACCGACAACGAAATGGCTTCCGTGAATTTAAACGCCGGCCCCCCATTCAGCGCCAGGAATGTCTGCCCATTGAGCTCGAACTGGATGACCAGCACGCTGCCTTTTGGCCCCGGCCCGACATCTCCGCAGCGCGTGATACTTGCGATCTTGGAATCCTTGAACACCGATACGTAGAAGTTCACCGCTTCCTCGGCTTGCTGATTGAACCATAAAAATGTCGTAATTTTTTGCATCGCCTTGTCCCCCAAATCAGCACCTTACCGGAGGGCTACCGGAAAATTCAAGCGGTAGGCTCCAAATCATCTGGTTGCAGTAAACTAATCGAGTAGGGAACTGGCGCTTTGCCGCGCTCGACTCAGCGCCTAAACGTGCGCTTCCGGGAGAAACCAGTGGATAGTGTGGTAAGTCAGGACCTGTCGACTAAGCCGGACTTGGTAAATTTTCAAACCGACCCGTCTCGCTACAAACACTGGCGCGTTTCCTTCGAGGCCCGGTAGCCACGCTCACCATGGACGTGAGTCGAAGATGGCGGCATCCGCCCCGGCTACAAACTAAAGCTCAATTCCTACGATCTCGGCGTTGACATCGAACTTCACGACGCACTCCAGCGCATTCGCTTTGAGCATCCGGAAATCCGCTGCGTCATGATCACCAGCGCGAAACCTCGCGTGTTCTGTTCCGGCGCAAACATTTACATGCTGGGCCAATCCTCGCACGCCTGGAAAGTGAATTTCTGCAAATTCACCAACGAAACTCGCAACGGCATCGAAGACTCCAGCCGCCACTCGGGACTTAAATTTCTTGCCGCACTCAATGGCACGACTGCCGGCGGTGGCTACGAACTCGCTCTGGCTTGCGACGAAATCGTGCTGGTCGACGACCGCTCCTCGGCCGTCAGCTTGCCGGAAGTTCCGCTGCTGGGCGTTTTGCCGGGCACCGGCGGTTTGACACGCGTCACCGACAAACGCAAAGTTCGCCGCGATCTTGCCGACATTTTTTGCACCACTTCGGATGGCGTTCGCGGCCAGCGCGCCAAAGATTGGGGCTTCGTCGACGAGGTCGTCAAGACCCAACAATTCCCGAGCACATCAAGAAGCGCGCCGCGGAATTAGCCGCACAAAGCGACCGTCCCTCCGACGCGAAAGGTGTCGCAGCTCACTGCGCTCGAAGCGCACCAGGACGAAGATGGCCTGCATTACAAACTCGTCGATGCCATCTGAATCGCGTCTGCCCGCACCGTGACCATCACCGTTCGAGCGCCCGAATGCGCCGCGCCTGCCCGCTTGAACGCAGTCTGCAGCTGGGCGCCGACTGGTGGCCGCTGAAGATGGCCCGCGAACTCGACGACGCCATCCTCAATCTCCGCACCAACGAACTAGAACTTGGCCTGTGGATCATTGAAAACGACCGGCGACGCCAATGCCGTCCGTCGCGCATCGAGATTTTATTTTGCAACACGACCAAAACTGGTTCGTCCGCGAAGTTCTTGGCATGCTGCGGCGAACATTCGCGCGACTCGACGTCACTTCGCGCTCGCTGTATGCGGTGATCGAGCCGGATTCATGTTTCGTCGGCACGCTCTTCGAGCTCGCTATGGCCGCGCGATCGCGTCTACATGCTGGACACTCAGGAAGGCGAAGACCGCGCCAGCATCATCGCTGTCGCCAAAATGAATTTCGCCCCGCTGCCCATGGTCAACCACCTCTCGCGTTTAGCCGCGCGCTTTTACCAGGACGAAACGCGATTCTCAGACTTCTCCGCGAGCACGTCGGCCAGAATTTTCCGTGCAACAAGCAGTCGAAGCCGGCCTGGTCACCGCCGCTCCCGATGATCTGGATTGGCAGGACGAATTGCGCATCGCCATCGAATCGCGCGCCGCACTTTCGCCCGACGCCCTCACCGGCCTCGAAGCCAATTTGCGCTTCGGTCTTGCCGGAGACCATGGAGACGCGCGTCTTCGGCCGGCTTTCGGCGTGGCAGAACTGGATTTTCATTCGCCCCAATGCCGTCGGCGCCAGCGGCGCGCTGAAAGTCTACGGCACCGGATCGCCGGTGAAATTTAATTTTGAAAAAGTTTAGGCCGGCTCGTTCCGGCCCGCTGCAAGTTTCAATTTGTCGCAAAGAACATATTGCAAGGAAACTGAGGAGAACGGCCATGATCGACTACACAGAGAAAATCCCCAACAACGTGGATCTCGGACGCGATCGCGTCTTGCAGCGGGCCCTCGAACATTGGCAGCCCGCCTACATGAGCTGGTGGTACGACATGGGCCCCACCGAGAGCCATAACTACGAAGTGTATTTGCGCACCGCCATCACCGTTGAGCCCGATGGCTGGGCCAAGTTCGGCTACGTGCGCATGCCCGAGTATCGTTGGGGAATTTTTCTGCAGCCGCGACACGCCGAACGCCAAGTCAATTTCGGCACCCATAAGGGCGATGCCGCCTGGCAGGAAGTTCCCGGCGAATATCGTTCCACTCTCCGTCGCGTAATCGTCACCCAGGGCGACACCGAGCCGGCCTCCGTCGAGCAGCAGCGCATGCTGGGCATGTGCTGCCCCTCGCTGTACGACCTCCGCAACATTTTTCAGGTCAACGTGGAGGAAGGCCGCCACCTCTGGGCCATGGTCTATCTTCTCCACCGATATTTCGGTCGCGATGGTCGCGAAGAAGCCGAAGCCTTGCTCGAACGCCGCTCCGGCGACGTCGACAATCCCCGCATCCTGGGCGCCTTTAACGAGCCAACTCCCGACTGGCTGGCTTTTTATATGTTCACCTTCTTCACCGATCGCGATGGCAAATTTCAGTTGAGCGCCCTCGCGGAGTCGGGCTTCGATCCCTTGGCCCGCACCTGCCGCTTCATGCTCACCGAAGAAGCCCACCATATGTTCGTGGGCGAGACCGGCGTCAGCCGCATTTTGCAACGCACCTGCGAAGTCATGCGCGAGCACAAAGTGGAAGCGGCTGCCGACGTGCGGGCCCTTGGCGTCATCGATCTGGAAACCATGCAGCGATATTTAAATTTTCATTACAGCGTGACCATCGATTTGTTCGGCTCCGATGTTTCCTCGAACGCCGCCACTTACTACACCACCGGCCTCAAAGGGCGCTACGACGAAACTAAAATCGCCGACGACCACGTCCTTGCCGACGAGGTCTACCCGGTCTTCGAAGTGCTCGGCAATAAAATCGTCGAGAAAAAAGTTCCCGCGCTCACCGCTCTCAACGAACGCCTGCGCGACGATTATATCCACGAAATTCAGGGCGGCGTGGACCGCTGGAATCGCGTCATCGAGACCGCTGGCATTCCCTTCCGCCTGCGCCTTCCGCATAAAGGTTTTCATCGCGCCATCGGAAATTTCGCCGGCCATCTCATCAGCCCGGAGGGAGAAGTTTTAACCAAGGAAGCCTGGCACAATCGCGAACGCGAGTGGCTGCCGGCGCCCGAAGATCACGCTTTCGTGCAATCTCTGATGACCGGCCGCGTCGTGGAACCCGGAAAATTCGCCAACTGGATCGCCCCGCCCATTCGCGGCATCAACGGCCAGCCCCTAAATTTCGAATACGTGCGGTTCAACTAGTCGTTCGCAATCGCAACCTGCGTTCCGTCCCAAATGTAAAAATGTAAACGGAACGGCGAACCTTTACTGCGTATCTTCCGGAGTGGTCGTTTGCGTCGGCGTTTCTTTCCCCAGAATCGCTTGCCAGTTAATCACCGCATTCCACACCAGCCGATGGTCGCCGCGATTCAAATCGCGGTGAAATGGGTTGAAGTTAAACACCACCACATGCCCGCGGCCCGAGGGCATGTCCAGAATCGCGGGCCGCCCGATTAAGCCTGCCTCTCCCCACACCTGCCCGCTCACCAGCAGCGGCGCGCCATCGCGATCTCCCCATTCCACAACGATGCCGCTGCGATCGACCGGCCCATCGAGGCACGTGGTGCAGTACGCCATGCGCAGCCAACTCCGCGGCGCATCATAAAGCGGAAAATTCTGCCGGAACAATGTCGTGCGTTCCGGATAGCCGTAAGCGATGCGGATGATCCGGTCGCGCAAACGTCGCCCGCACATGCGCTCCCGGCGTGCGCGTCGCCGCATTCCATCGCTGCCGCGGCGGCGTCCGAGCCGCCGCCCGCGCTGCTGCGCGGCACGCCCCCGGAAACGCGTCGCACCCCGCGCACAATCCCGCCTTCCAGCGCCAGCATCGAGCCGCTCCCAAGCGTGACCAGCAGCCCGCCGTTATCCACGAACGATTGCAATTGCGCCAGCCCCTCCCATCCGATCCCTCCAGTGATGTCGTCGGACTCCGCCGGCGTTCCGAAGCTGGGAGTCTGCGGCGGTTTTCTTGAACGGCATCGGTCCCCACGCTTTTGGCAGGCCTTGGATTTGTTCCGCCAATTCCAGATCAACGTGCCCATAAATCAGAACATCGATGTGCTCCCGCAACACTCCCGCGCGAATGTCTTCATCGCGCACATACGTGTAAGGAATTTTGCGCTGGTCGAGCGAATAGCGAATCCAGCCGATGGAATCGGTGTCCGCCCACGGCACCCACACGCCCAATCGCGGCACTTTCGTCGAATGCTGCGCGACAGTCCGGCGCGCGCGGCCGACGCTCGTAAAATCCAGTCCCAATTCGGTCGCGGTACTGCGTAAGCGCGGATAGCAACCCATCTTGCGCACGCAAAATCCAGGAGCCGGCGGGAAACTCCGCATCCGCCAACACGAAAAGGCTTTTCCGCGATATCTACTCGTAAATCCGGCAAGCCGGTACCGCGCCGCGAACAATCCTTCCTGGCCGGTATCCTGCAGCAATAAATACCGGACCGGCCCCGGAAACATTGCCCGCGGGATGCGGTTCTTCTCTTAGAGGTGTCAGCGCGGCGTCGCTGAATCGCCGCATCTGCGATCGGAATGGCGCTCAAATGATAGTGCGCGGGCAACTCCCACGACACATCGTCATAAGGCTCGCCGCCGCCCTTCGGGAAATTCTGCGGCGTCAGCAAATCCACCGCATAATTGCGGTACGGTTGATCGAGCCGCACCACATAAGTGCCCGCGGGATAATTTCCTTCCTTCAAATGCAGCGTGTTTTGCGCCCGGCTGACCTCGATATGTTGCGCGAGCAAGCGCCCCACCATCTGCGCCACGCGCTTCCGATCTCCCTGATCTTCAGGAATGATAAACGCGTACGGCGGCTGTTCCAATCCCTTTGCGCCAGGAATCCCAACCCTTCTGATAAAAATTGCGCAGCAGCTCTTTCGAATTGCGCGCGGCGTAATCCAGAATCAGCCAGCGACCCGGTCTCCTGATAATTCAGATTGTCGCGCGCCGACCACGTCACCTCCGGCGAAGGCGGCGGCACCGGCCGGTACCACTCCATGGAAAGCGCGCTTTTCGGCAATCGTGCGCCGCAACGTTTCCGCCGTCCCATTGCCCCAAGTTTCATAACCGCGCCCAATGCTGTTGTGGTTCATGGCCACGGAATCCAGATACAGATGGCTGAAGGCCTCGCCAAAATTCCACGTTGAAACTCCCGGCATGCCCATCGCGGTCATCGACCTGCACTTCGTGAAAACTCATTTCCAGGAATTCGCTGTAGGTAATCGGATCGATGTTGGGGTTGTAAGGGCCGGTGCCGTTCCAGGTCATCAGGAACGGCGAACCTTCGTGCAGATCGTGCACCACCGTGGGATGCCACTCGTGAAACATGCGGTGGACGGCTTTGGTGGTCTCATGCGTTTGCTGGTGCGTGTCGCGATTGATATCCACAAAGGCGTATTTTGACCAGTACGGCGGCGACATTCGCGGCAAGCTTGGCGCGGTCGGTTTTGCCTTTTAAGTAGCGATAAAACCATTCCACCACTTTGTCGCGCCCGTCAGGATTGGAAACCGGATTGATGAGCACGACCAGCTTGCTGCGAATTCCCTGGATCATCGGCTGCTCGGAAGCGGCCAGCCGATACGCCAGCTCCAGCATCGCTTCGGTGAACCGGTTTCATCGGAATGCAGCGCCGCATTGAAGTAATAAATCGGCCGCGCCGAATCGATCAATTTTTCGGCCGCCGCTCGATCGGTGATTCGCGGATCGGCCAGCGCCGCGGTTGCGGCTTTCAGTCGATCAAGATCGCGAATGCCGGCTTCATCCGCAATAGCCAGCATCAGGATGTCGCGCCCTTCTTCGCTGCGGCCGATGGTGAACACCCGAACCCGCGGAGAAGATGCCGCCAGCGCCCGGCAATACGCAAATGCCTTGGCGGAGTCGACGAATTCGCCCGGAGCGCCGGGAATGCGCCCCAGAAATTTCAGCGGCGACACCACCGTGGAGGATTGCGGCAAGTAAGACACCAGCGGCGACACGAACCGCGGATCCGTAGTGGCCGCCGCAATCGCTTCCGCTGAGCCAACCTCCGGCACGTCGGGCGCCGGCGCCGTGCCCGATGTAGGCGTCGCCACAGCTTGAAAGACGGCCAGTAACGCGATGAGCAAATAAGACATGAAAATCTCCGGTTCTGCAAAACGAGACGCTATTTTGTGCGGTGAGCGCGCGGAGTTTAACACGTGCAGCCGCCAGGTGCATTTGTTAGAACGCTCGTTATTGCACCCCAACGGAGCGGGGAAGGGTATATTGAGTTTGCCGGGCGGTAATCTTTCTTCCAAAAATAAAAAGGCCGCCTAGAACTGCAGCGGCCCTGAATAAAGCGACTACGTCAAAAAAGTTATTTCTGAAAACTGCGGCGTTAACTGGATTGTTTCTTCGGAACTTTCGCGCCTTTCTTGCGCGCTTCCGACAAACCGATAGCAATGGCCTGCTTCCGGCTCTTCACCGTCCCGCCTTTTCCCCCTTTGCCGGATTTCAGCGTCCCGCGTTTTTCGCGGTGCATCGCGCTTTCGACGCTCTTGCCTGCGGCCTTGCCGTACTTCCGCCCACCGGATTTGCTACCCGATTTGCTGCTGGCTGCCATGAATCCCTCCTGCTTTCTAGGTTTGTGGGGCTGGCACGGCAACGATTCTAGACCACACGCCTGAAAAAAGTTTCCGTGGAATCGTGCAGAGTCGCCTAAGAATTCCAGTAGTCCTTGGCTGCTGCAAGCTGCGCTGACTCTCATCACACCAAGGTCATCCACTCTCCGGCAGAAGAGCAGCAGTCCTTCAACTCGGCAGCGAGCAAATACTCCGCGCCTCTCTGAGGGGGAGAATGGCTACCTCTATATTGCTGCCCTAATACAAATCTACTATTGACCCTCCGAAGCCCCACATGGGATCGTACTTATTCACCGCAACTGTTGCGTTTTCTAGGACAATCAACGTCATGGCTGCGTCCGTTCCCTCCGTCGATACAGTCCCCGGCAGCCGCCGCGCCCATGCCGGCTACTCCGGCGATTCTCTTTACGAAAAGCTCAACGGCCAGTGGCACAAGCCCGCTCTTCTCGTCTTCATGGCCGTCGTTCTCGGTCACTGGGGTGAGCACCTCGTGCAGGCTTATCAAATTTATGTGATGGGCTGGCCACCCGCCAAAGCCGGCGGCATCCTCGGACTCTGGTATCCCTGGCTCATCAAATCCGAAGTGCTCCATTACAGCTACGCTCTGGTCATGCTCATCGGCATCTGGCTGCTGCGCAAAGGCTTCACCGGCACGTCCCACAAATGGTGGACCGCCGCTCTGGTCATCCAGTTTTGGCATCACTTCGAGCACCTCCTGCTGATCTCCCAGGCCACTATGCACCACAATTTTTGGGGCAAGCCCGTCCCCGTCAGCGTTCTGCAACTCTTTATTCCCCGCGTAGAGCTGCACCTCTTCTACAACTCTGTGGTCTTCGTGCCCATGGTCATCGGCATGTACTACCACATGTTTCCTCCGGTTGGGGAGCCGCAAGCCGCCTGCACCTGTTCGCTGCACCGCCACGAAAGCTTTGCGGACGCGCGTGCCGTGTGAGGGCGGCGTGCTAAATCAGGCCAGAAAAATTGCGCCAGGGGGCCCATGTCCTGCCCGTTAAGAATCCTGGAAACGCCAAAAACGTCAAGAACGCCAGAAACGTCAGAAACATCCGCGCAAGCGGGCGGAATAGAAATTCAGGCTAGCTAACCACGTTGGCCACTCCTTCGATCGAAACTCCGGCTATCCCGTCGTTCTCCTCGGAATTCGACCTGCTACGCATCCCCCTCGTCGGCACGTTTTTAAAATGGCGCCATTCCCGCACCGTTCTGCAAATTCCCCTGTTGCTCATCAGCGTGGTCATGATCCTTCATGGATTCTTTGGCCCCGCGCTCGCGCCCAAAAACCTGGCCACGGTGTTGACCTGGATCCATTTCCGCGGCGCCCTCGTTCTTGTCTTGTTGTGCGCCGGAAATTTTTTCTGCCTGGCCTGCCCCTTCATGGCCGTCCGCAACGCCGCTCGCCGTCTTTTTAAGCCCTCGCTCAACTGGCCGCGCGCCCTCCGCAACAAATGGCTTTCCGTCGCCCTCTTCGTCGCCATTCTCTTCCTCTACGAACTCTTCGATCTATGGAATTCGCCGCGCTGGACAGCCTCCTTGATCGTCGGCTATTTCCTCGCGGCCCTCGTGATCGACGGCGTCTTCAAACACGCTGCCTTCTGCAAATTTGTTTGCCCCATCGGCCAGTTCAATTTCGTGGCCTCCACCGTTTCCCCGCTGGAAGTCAAAGTTCGCGACCTCGATATTTGCGACCGCTGCAAAACCAAAGATTGCATTCGCGGACGCCGCGCACCTCGTGTACGTGCCCCCGCGCAATCGCCGCCGGATTTCGTCGTGCTGCAGCGCGGTTGCGAGCTAGCCCTGTTTCAGCCCCTCAAAGTGGGCAACATGGATTGCACCTTTTGCCTCGACTGCGTGCATGCCTGCCCGCACGACAATGTCGGCGTCCTCAGTCGCGTCCCGGCCGCCGAGCTGATGACCGACCCGCCGCGCTCGGGCATCGGAATATTTTCGCGCCGCAAGGATATCGCCGCGCTCAGCATGGTTTTTTGCTTCGGCGCGCTCCTCAATGCTTTTGGCATGGTCAGTCCCGCCTACGCAGTGGAGCAATGGCTAGGCCGCTTCCTGCATGTGCGCCAGGAAAGCCCGGTCCTGGCCGTAATCTTCATATTTTTTCTCATTGTCGAGCCGCTCATATTGCTGGGCCTGGCTGCTTGGTTCACCAAGCTGGCAAGCGGAAGCCCTCGCGCGATTGTTCCTCTCGCTGTGCGTTATTCCTACGCCTTGGTGCCGCTCGGTTTCGGAATGTGGCTGGCCCACTACGGCTTTCATTTTTTCAGCGGCCTGTATACCTTTATTCCCGTGACCCAAAACGTGCTCGCAAGTTGGGGCTGGCCGCTCCTTGGTTCTCCGGCCTGGCGCCTCACCGGCATCCCGGCACGTTTCGTTCAGCCCATGGAGCTCGGTTTCCTATTGCTGGGCCTTGCTGGATCGCTGCTCGTAGCCTTTCGGCTCGCGGAAGAAGACTTTCCCGGCAAAGCCATCCCCGCCTTCGCCCCGTGGGCTTCTGTAAGTGTGATTTTGTGGCTGGCTTCGCTCTGGCTTATGTATCAACCGATGGAAATGCGCGCCATGTTGATGGGTGCCTAAGCCGAAAATTTTAAGATGAGTGCCATTCTTACAAAAACGCAAATGCTCGCGGTGCGCGAAAGATATATTCCCGCCACCCTCGCCCCCGCGCGCGCGGCGTTTCTGGCTCTCGTCGTTGTGCTTTTCTCCGCCGGCTCTGCCGCTGCCCACAACGGCCCGCCATTTCCCATCATCGTCGATCAGCGCGTCGGACCCTGCATCGTTTCTCTTTGGACCCATCCGGACGTCGGCACCGGAACATTTTTCGTAATGATCGAAGCCCCCCCGGGCGCAGCGATTCCCAGCGACCTCAAAATCGATTTGGGCATCCAGCCCGTAAGCGGTCGCCTTGCCGAAGTTATTTATCCCACCACACGCGAAAATCTGCGCGGCCAGGTGGAATTCAAAACCACGGTAAATTTCGACGCCCAGGAATTCTGGCGGGCCCGCCTCGTCCTGCACAGCTCCCAAGGCGACGGACAATCCAGCGCCACCGTCGAAGCCACCCCTTACGGCTTCGGCCGCTGGGATTTGCTGCTCTATATGTTGCCTTTCGCCGGCGTCGGCTTTTTGTGGTTCAAAGCCGTGGCCAGCAAACGAAGATACAAAAAAGCCCGCGCGGCGTCCGAGAAGCCTCCGGTTGCCGTGTGTGCACTGATCGTTTTGTGCGCCTCCACCGCGGCCCTTTCCACCGGATGCGGCGGGAATAAATTGCCGGCCGCTTCCTCTCCCGAATATCGCCAATTTGTGACCACGTTTTACACCGGTCTCGCAGCGCTACAAGTTGGCGACGATGTACGCGCGGAAAACAAACTCGGTCAGTCCACCCAAATTGTTGCTGCCGAACCGGCGGGTTGGGCCAACTGGGGCATCCTCGCGCTTGCGCCAGCGCAATTTCGACGTTGCCGCCCAACGACTCGAAAAGGCTCGCCAGCTGGCGCCGAAAAACGATCGCATCTATTACTTGCTCGGGCTCCTGGAAAGCAATCGCGGCAGATCCTCGGAGGCCATCGCCGATTGGCGCAAGGCCGTCGAATTGAATCCCCAAAATTTGCGTGCCACCTATCAGCTGGCGGAGGAAATCGAGCGCCAGAACGACGAGAGCAGTCCCGCGGAGTTCCAGAGCTTGGTGGAAAAAATCCTGACCGTCCAGCCAAACAATCTCGCCGCTTTGCTGGAACTGAGTCGCATCGCCGCCAAACGCGACGACTCCGCCACCCTGAAAACCACCGTAGAGAAAATCGCCAACATATCCGTCGCCTGGCCGCCCGAAGCCAAACAGCAACTCACGCTATTGCAGGCTGCGGTTGCCGCGTCCGACCCCCGACCCGCGGCCACCCGCACCGCATTTTTCGCAACGTACTCATGCGCGATTCCAGCTATCGCCAAAGCCTCGCAGTCATCAAAGCCGCTGCCGGAGAAGAAGCCGAGCCCTTCACGCATTTTCTGCTCCTCGCATCCCCTTCGTTCACCCTCGCTGCCCCGGACACCTCGCTCAGCTTCACTCCCGAACCGGCGGAAATGGAAAACCTGTCAATCTCGAAGCCTTCCAGCATGCAAGCCGGCCTCGGCAATTCTCTACCGCGCTTCGCTTGGATCGGCGCGGCCAATCTCAGCAGCGAAGCTGCTCCCACCGTCGTCGCCGCCAACGTCAACTGGTGGTCCTCGCCTCCGGCGCCAGGTTCCCATTCCCCGGCGGCCCCGCGAATGTCCCTCCGCTTCCCGATGGCATCCTGCCTGTCGATTTTAATTACGACTTCAAGATGGACTTCGTGCTCGCTGGCGCCGGCGGCGTGCGCTTCTGGCGGCAGGATATCCCCGAACTCCTTCACGGACGTAAGCGCCCTCACAAAATTGCCGCCGGCCATCCTCAACGCCCGCTACACCGGCGCGTGGGCCGTGGACATCGAAGCCGACGGCGATCTGGACATCGTGATGGGAGCAAAAGAGGGAGTGCCGCAGGTGTTGCGCAACAATGGAGACGGCACCTTCACCCCCATCCAGCCTTTTGCAAATATTTCTGGCGTGACAGGCTTTGCCTGGGCCGACCTCAATGGCGACGGCAATCCCGATGCTGCCATCATCGACGGCGCCGGTCGCTTCCATCTTTTCATGAACGATCGCGCCGGCAAATTTCATCAACGCGATGCTCCCAAGCACCCTCCCGCGCATCAAATCCATCAACGTCGCGGATGCCGATGGCAACGGCTTCCTCGATATCTTGGCCGTGCTGGAGGACGGCAACATCATTCGCCTTTCCGACAAAAATGATGGCACGGATTGGGATACCGCCGTGATTGCGCAAGTCCCCGACGCCCCCGCCAACCTTGCCGGCGAAGTCCGCCTGCGGGTGGCCGATCTGGACAACAACGGCGCCTTCGATTTAGTTCTGGCGCGCACCTCACCGGACGCCGCAAAAAATGCGCCGGGCGCCCTCGTATGGCTCGCAGGATCAAAACAGAAAGTTTTCTTTGCTTCCGCGCGTAACTACTCGGTCCCGCTGATCTTTGATGCCGCCGACCTCGCGGGCAACGGCCGCATGGACTTGCTCGGTCTCGACTCCGATCGGAGCGCCGTTGCGCGCCGTGAATCGCGGCACCCGGAATTATCATTGGCAGACCATTCGCCCTCGCGCCCGCCAGGCCACGGGCGATCAGCGCATAAATTCCTTCGGCATCGGCGGCGAAATGGAAATCCGCTCCGGCCTCCAGGTGCAAAAGCAGCCCATCACCGGCCCCCAGTTGCATTTTGGTTTGGGTCAACAAACCGGCGTGGATGTCGCCCGCATTCTGTGGCCCAACGGATCGGTGCGCGCCGAATTCGATATGAAAGCCGACCAGCAAGTCGTCACTGAACAGCGCCTGAAAGGTTCGTGCCCATTTCTATTTGCCTTCGATGGCCACGGAATGCAATTCGTGAAGGACGCAATGCCCTGGGGCTCGGCCTTGGGACTGCGCATCAACAACACCGGCACCGCCAGAATTGCCGCAACCGAAGAGTGGTACAAGATCGGCGGCCAGCAACTCGCACCCCACGACGGCTTCTACGATTTGCGATTTACCGCGGAACTCTGGGAAACCTATTACTACGACTATCTCGCGCTCATGACCGTTGATCATCTCGTCGGCACGGAAATTTTCGTCGACGAGCGCTTCGTGGCTCCCGCAAATGAAATTGGCCATCACCACCGTGGAGAAAACGCATCCCGCTCGCCGAGCGCACCGACGATGACGGTCACGATGTAACCGCCATCCTCGCCGATCTCGACGGACAAATATCTCGATAATTTCTCGCGCGGCCAATATCAAGGTGTAACTCGGGATCATTATGTGGAGCTTGATCTCGGTAACGACGCGCCACAAAGCGGCCCGCTCTGGCTCATCGCCAAAGGTTGGATGCATCCCAGCGATTCTTCCATCAACGTGGCGATCACCCAGGGCCATCACGAGCACGCCCGCGGCTTAAGCCTGGAAGTTCCCGATGGCCACGGCGGTTGGGTCGTGGCTCGCGACAATTTGGGTTTCCCGGCAGGCCGCAACAAAACTTGCCTGATGGATCTCAGCCATGTTTTTCACCCTGGCACTCCTCGCAAATTGCGCTTGCGCACCAACTTGGAAATTTATTGGGACTCCATCGAGTGGGCCCGCGGAGTCCCGAGCGCCGAAATCAAAACCACGCGGCTGGCTCCTGACGTTGCCGATTTGCATTATCGCGGCTATTCCGCAATCCATCAGGCCAACGATTCGTCTCCGGAAATTCCCGACTACGAGCATCTCGAAGCTTCCCGCCAAAAATGGCGCGATTTATCCGGCTATTACACCCGCTTCGGCGATGTCCGCGAGCTGCTGGCAAAAATTGACGACCGCTACATCATCATGAACGCTGGCGACGAGATGACTTTGCGATTCGCGCAACAGCCGCCGCCGCCCGCGGGATGGACCCGCGACTATATCATCGTTGGCGACGGCTGGATCAAAGACGGCGATTACAACACCACCTTTTCAAAAACCGTCACGCCTCTGCCGTATCACGCCAAGCAGCGAATATCTCACGCCGCCCGGCCGGCTGGAAGACGAGTGGGTCTACCGCCAGCATCCCGAGGATTGGCAGAATTATCACACCCGTTACGTGACGCCCGATAGTTTTCAAAACGCACTAGAAGTGACGCGCGCACAATGAAGCGCGGCCCTATCGCTCGAATCATGCTGGCCATATTTTTTGTGGCCATGGTGATGAGCCCGCGTATTTCATCAAGCGACTGGCTGCCCGCCGCGAATCAGCCAAATCCACGCTCGATTTGCAAACCGCTCTGGCCCGCCACGGTTTTTATCTCCAGGAAGTCTCTCACGCCGCTGGCGTGAATTTTATTCACCAGGCTCCCGACCTCGATCACCAACTCGATCACATCATGCCCGATGTAGCTTCCATGGGCGCTTCCGTCTCCATCGTCGATTTCGATCGCGACGGCTGGCCCGATATTTATGTAACCAACAGCGCCGAAGGCAGCCACAACGCCTTGTATCGCAACCATGCACGACGGCACCTTCAAGGATGTCGCCGAACAAATGGGCGTCGCGGATGTCAACCAACCCGGCACCGGTGTCTCCATGGCCGCCGTCTGGGGCGATTACGACAACGATGGCTACGAGGATTTGTTGCTGGTGAAGTGGGGACGTCCCGAGCTGTATCACAACGACGCCGGCCACGGTTTCACGCGCGTGACCGACACCGGTCTACCCGCCTGGGTAAACGCCAACTCCGCTATCTGGCTGGACTTCGATGGCGACGGCAAACTGGATCATTTTTATCGGCGGATATTACTCCGAAGACGTCGACCTCTGTCATCTTCGCGACACTCGCATGATGCCGGAAAGCTTTGAGTACGCGAAAAATGGCGGCCGGAAATATTTGTTCCAGAATCTGGGCAATGGCAAGTTCGAAGACGTCACCGAAAAAATGGGGATCGATACCCGCCGCTGGACCTTTGCCGCTGCCGCAGCGGATCTGCGCGGAACCGGCCGCCCCGATCTTTTTATCGCCAACGATTACGGCGTCTCGGAATTGTACTTCAATGACGGCAAACGGTTTCCGCGAAGTTGGCGAGAAAACCGGCGTGGGCTTCGCGCCCAAAAGCGGCATGAACGTGGCCTTCGGCGATATTTTGAATCAAGGCAAATATGCGATCTACGTCTCCAACATTTCCGAAGAAGGCGTGCTGATCCAGGGAAATAATCTGTGGATGCCCAAGGAAGGCACCTGCCGGCGATGATTTAAAATACGAAAATCTCGCCCGCGACATGGGCGTGGAGCTTGGGGGCTGGAGCTTCGGCGCGCAATTCGCGGACCTCAATAACGATGGCGACTCTCGACCTGTATCTCACCAACGGAAACGTGTCCCTCGATCGCTCCCGCAATTATTGGTACGACTTTTCCAAGGTCGCCGGCGGCAATACCGCCATCATCGGCGACGCCAAAAATTGGCCGGCCATGCAGGGGCGCAGCCTCTCCGGCTATCAACAAAAACGCGTGTGGATCAATGATGGCGCGGGAAAATTCGTGGATGTGGCTCAGGCCGTCGGAGTAACCGACACCTACGACGGGCGCTCCGTGGCCGATGGCCGATTTGTGGAATCGCGGCGTGCTGGACGTAGCTGGTCGCCAACCAGCGCGGCCCGCTGCTGATTTATAAAAATACCGTGACCCCTGAAAATAAATGGATCGAGTTTGAGCTTGCAGGGCACCAAGAGCAATCGCAGCGCGATCGGTGCGCAGGTCACGTTATTCTGGAATGGCCAGCGCCAGGTGCAGGAAGTTTCCGGCGGCAGCGGATTTTGCGCCCAGAATCAACGCGCGCCTGCACTTTGGCTTGGGAAAAACGCCGCAGATCGAAAAAGCCGTGATCCGCTGGCCTTCCGGAAAAGTTGCAGACCATGGAACCAAGCCCGGCGGCCAATCGAAATTCACAAAGTGAAGGAGCCGCGAATGAGCGCTATCCGCCGCAACTCCCATGGATGCTTCCGCAGCGCGAAGCAATTTATCAGCATGGAGAATCGCTATATCTCGCCTATGTTCATCACTCTGATTTTGCTGGTCGGCCATTTCTCGTTCGGAATTCTCGAGAGCTATCAGAAAACGCTTCTCGCCATCGCTGCCAGCATCGCCACCGAAGCTCATCCTCTCTCGCGTATTTTTTGGCAAATGGCCGAACATCGCCAGCGCCTATATCACCGGCATCAGCGTTGGCATTTTGATTCGCTCGCCGGCATACTGGCCTTACGCGGTGTGCAGCATCGTCTCCATCACCTCCAAATACGTTATTGCGCGTGAAAGGCCGCCACATCTGGAATCCCTCCAATTTTGGAATTTCCGTGATGTTGTTTCTCGCCGCCGAAACCGTCGGCGGCCCTCAGCATTCAGTGGGGAAATTATCTTTTGCCCATGGTGGTCATCTGGATGTCTCGGCTCGGTGATCATCTGGCGCCTCAAGCGATTCCACATCAGCGGAATTTACGTGGCCTCCTTTCTGGTCTTCGCCATTCTTCGCAGTTAGCTGACCGGCAGCCCTTGGCAGGCGGAAGTCGCGCCGATTACCGGCCCCATGTATCAGCTTTTTATTTTTTTCATGATCACTGACCCCAAAACCACCGTGCATTCGAAAATCGGTCAATGCATCACCGTCTTCGCCGTGGCCCTGGTGGAAATGATTTTGCGCTTGAATCAGGTGGTGTACGCGCCATTCTACGCGCTCTTTTTCGTCGGCCCCACCGCCATGCTGATCGAAATCTGGCTGGACTCGCGACCGGCACCGCTCCAGTGAGGGCCGCCGTTGGCGTGTAACTCCTCGTGATTTCGCTCCGCATCTTGCGAATCTTTTTCACCCTAATTGCATCGTCGCCGTTTCTGTTGGCTGCAACAAGCAAAGCTCCGTCAAGCCATCCGTGTCTTGGATCGGCCAAAACTGCCGTCAAGCCCGAGCCCGCCCCACCACTCGCGAACTCCATCTCAACTTCCGCTGCCACTCTCGCTTCCGCTCTCCCGATCCCAGTGGCCCAGACTCCGGCCCCACCCGCCCGTCCTTCCGGCCCCATCGAATTCACTGATGTCACCGCTCAGGCGGGCATTCAGTTTCAAGCACAACAGCGGAGCATTCGGCAAAAAATATTTGCCCGAAACCATGGGCAGCGGTGTTTGTTTTCTCGACTACGACAATGACGGCTGGCAGGACATTTTGTTCGTCAACTCCATGGATTGGCCCGAGCACCACAGCGCCGCCAAATCTTTTCCCGGCGCTGTATCACAACAATCACGACGGCACTTTCACCGACGTAACCCGCGCCGCCGGCCTGGCGATTGAAATCTACGGGATGGGCTGCGCCATCGGCGACTTCGACAACGACGGTTACCCCGACATTTATATCACCGCCGTCGGCTCCAACCATTTATTTCACAATCTGCGGCAACGGAAAATTCAGCGACGTCACCGCCAAAGCCGGCGTTGCCGATCCGGGCTTTTCCACCAGCGCCGTATGGTTCGACTACGACAACGACGGCAAACTCGATTTATTCGTCTCGCACTACGTCGACTGGTCCATCGAGAAAGATCAATACTGCTCGCTGGACGGCAAGAAAAAATCCTATTGCACCCCGCAAGCGTACAAAGGCCAAAGCTCCACGCTCTTTCACAATCGCGGCGACGGAACATTTGAAAATGTAACTAAACGCGCCGGCTTGTACGATCCCACCAGCAAATCCTTGGGCATCGCTTTGCTCGACTACGACAACGACGGCTGGCTGGATCTTTTCGTCGCCAACGACACCGAGCCCAACAAGCTGTATCGCAACAATCACGACGGCACCTTCACCGATGTCGCGGTTCTCGCAGGCGTCGCCTTGAGCGAAACTGGCCGCCCCCGCGCCGGCATGGGCGTCGATGCCGCCGACTACGACGGCTCCGGCCAGTCAAGGTTTAATCATCGGCAATTTCACCAACGAAAGTATGTCCCTGTATCGCAACGACGGCTCCGGACTTTTCACCGACGACGCCGCGATTTCTGGCATCGGTCAGATGTCCATTCAGTCGCTCACTTTCGGCTGTTTCTTTTTCGATTACGACCTCGACGGCTTTCCGGATATTTTCGCCGCCAATGGCCACGTCTCCGACGATATCAGCCGTCGTTCAGCCCAACGTCAAGTATGCGCAGCGCCCCAGCGTGTTTCGCAACAAGGGGAAAAGTAAATTCGAGGAAGTGTCTGGCAAACTCGGCGCGGCTTTGCAAAAAGAAATTGTCGGCCGTGGCGCCGCTTTCGCTGATTTTGACAACGATGGCGATCTCGACTTGGTGATTACCGCCAACAACGGTCCCGCCCGCTTGCTGCGCAATAACAACGGCAATCAGAACGATTGCTGCGCGTGAAAACCGTGGGAACGCGTTCGAACCGCGATGGCATCGGCGCTAAAGTCACACTGAAAACCAACCACGGCGCCCACCAGATGCAAATGGTGAAGTCCGGTTCCAGTTACTTATCTCAAAGCGAAATGCCTTTGACCTTTGGCCTTGGAAAGCCCGACGAAACTCGAATCATTTCCCTCGAAATCGCCTGGCCCAGCGGAAAAAAAGATTCCCTGCAAAACATCAAGCCCAATCAATTTCTCACCGTACAGGAAGGGAAGGGAATCATCGCCTCGCAACCGGCCGTCTTCGCTAAGCCCGCCACGGCGAAACCAAATCGCTAGCCAGTTGCCTTCATACCCATCGCTCGCTGTTCATAAAAACCGCACTTCTCCAGCAGTCGCACAATGTCATCCTTCGTGGAATCCAGTTTCCCCGCCGCGTTCAACAAATCTTCTGCGTCCACCGGATACCAGTTTCGCCTTTTCACGCAACCAAGGCCCGCGACGTTGATGGGCTCGATTATCTTTGAGACTTCTTCCGCAAGTTTCCGCATTTCTCCTTCGCTCGCCGCGTCCCGCGCCATTTGAAAGCTTCGCAGTATCTCGGGACCGAACCCCGGATCGTCGTGCAGCAGAAACGATGACGCAAGATGTGCCTTGCCCAGCCGTCGTGCCGACTCCGAAAAGCTGGCCGCCGCGAAGTACAGCATCGTCTGCGCCACAAACACCGGAAACCTGCCCATCGACGAATACAAATTCGCGAGCAATCGCCCGGCAGCCAGCAATTCCTCATCGGTTTGCGTTGCATAGCGTCGTAGATTTCCGCCGAATTGCGGTGTATTCCAATCGCGCTCAATAATTTCTGCCAGTCTCGAAACTCCCAGGAGCGTCAGCGGAAATCCCGTCGAAAGCAATGGATCGACAAAGCCCGCAGCCGAAGGCAGCAGCGCCCAGCGTTTGCCCGCCACAGTACCGCAGCGAAACGCCAGACGCGGCATGTGCACGAACGGCCTCGTCGCTCGCGCGCCAGCAAATTGTTCTTTCAGTGCCGGCAGTAATTCCAAAAGCCGCTGCCAGGCCACCCCGCCTTCCGAGAATTTTAATCGTTCAGCAAATTCTTCGGTGGCGGCCACCCCCGCGCTGGTAATCCCGTTGTTGAATTTCAGAACCCAAACCCACCCGCCCTCGAAAACGTGGTGCACGGCAGCGTCATCCACCGGATAAGGCGGCAATTCACGCGTGGAAGAATCCATCTCGCCGGATTCGGAGCCAAAAGCAACTTGCTCGCCAATTCGCCCAACCCCGCTGAAGTGGCTGAAAAGCGCCTGGGTCTTCGGAAAATCGGGCAACTCCACTTCTCCAAGTTTCAAAGCATGATGCAAGAACCCGCGCGGCCCGGTGGCATCCACCAGAAAGTTCGCGTGGATGCAAATATCCTCACTCCCGCGGCGTCCCTCCACGCGAATCTCGGATTCCGACTCCAGTACGCCATGTAGCGTGCTCTCATCAAAATAGTCGACCCCAATTTTCTCCGCTTCCTTGACAAAAAAGTGATCCACTTCCTCGCGAAACCAGTGCGTATCCGCGATGCCATCATGCGGGCTTGCCGCCACCAGCAGTTGCCGCCGATGATCCGTATCTGCCACGACTGGCTCGCCGAGCATGTGTTGATAAAACGTGAATCCCCGCTTCAACCCGCAAGCCATCTGCGGATAATTCTGCTGCCAGCTCCCCCACTTGCAGAGCGCCGCAATTCCTCCAAGACCGTAGCGCCCGCTCAATTCTTCCAGCAAAATGTTCGATAATGGCGTCGACGATTCCCCGATGGCAAAGCGCGGGTGTTTGCCTTTTTCCAGCAGCACCACCGAGCGCCCCAGCCGGCTGCGCAATCATAGCCAGCAGGCTGCCCCCAAATCCCGAGCCCACCACCGCGATGTCGTAATTGGCGTTCAATGGCTTCCGCAATATTCGCAGCTCACACACGGCAAGATGGCTTGAGAAAGATTCATGTCCCGCAAACGCGCGATGCGTGGTGCCCGGCAACTTTGGGCACGACGGAATATTTTCAATGTTCCACACATCCGCAAACACTCGCCCGCGTTCCCGCGCCATCCCATACTCCACTGCGGCCTCCACCACCTCCAGCCGAGGCGGCAAAAATTCTCCCTGCAGCGCCAACTCCTCCATCGCCCCGTTGCCGCCCCGCGTTGGAATAAGCGTAACTGCAGTCGCCCCGCAATCAAAAGCGAAGTCCAGCGAGCGCTTTGCCCAATGCAGCGCATCCGCCGGCGCCATGAACGGCGGCTGCACCAGAATAAACACTCGCAAATCCACCTCGTGCTCGCGCAAGAAAATCAGCCGCGCGCGAAAAATGTTCCAACGTCATCCGCTTATTGAGTCTCGGCAAAATGTCCGGATGCACCGTCTCCAGGCCCATCGCCACTTCAAAATCGCATTTCAACTCGATCGCGAAAACGCAGCAAACTCTCTCCCGATTAGCGCCGGATGGTTTTCCACGATCAGGCGCTCGAATCCGTTCGCTCGCTCCGCAATTGCCCCATGATCCTCAACCGGAATCGCCCGCGGATCAAAAAAGCTCCCGCTGTTATACAGCTTCAGCTACCGCGCCGCAGGAAGCCGCGATAGAGCAAAATCGATCTGCGCAGGAATCGCGCCGGTCGGAACCGAGGTCGGTCAATGTGTTGCGCCACAGATCGCACATCACGCAGCGCCACGGACATTCTCGATTGGTCAAAAAAATAGTGGCCACCGGAACGATTTCCCCGGTGGCCGACAATCTCATCTTCCACGAAAAACGCGTATGGCTTGAGCGGATCCAGCGCTTCGCGCCGCCCGCGCCGCTCCAAAATCCACTTGTCGCGTTCCAACTCGCTCGCGGGATAAGGCGAGAGACGCCGGCAGCAAACGCTCATTGGATACAGCGACAAGAAATTGTTTCCGGTATTCCGGCTCTTGTAGCGGCAAGTGCACGCCGCATCGCGTCTTCCGTCAGCGCCCCATGTTGAAATCGGCGCTTCGGAAAAACCGGCATACGCATGCCCGTCACCGCTTCAACGCCGCGTCGACACAATCTCGCCTTTCAGTTCATAAAGCCGCGCCACGTCATAATTCGGTCAACTCGATAAAGGGTATGCCTTCCGCCACCGCGATCACATTCGGTCGCGTGAACGGACTGAATCCCGAAAACCCGAAATGATGCGCCAGGCGCGTACGTGCGCGCGTACGACCGGCTCAGCCCTCCGCTGTACGTCAGCGAATGCTTGATCTTTCCCACGCCCCAGCCTTCCTGATAAAGCATCGGATTATTCACCACGCTGCGAATGGTCAGCTCGGGATTTTCCTCGATCGGATAATCCTTCAAATTTTCATCGCCCCCATCGCCGTCCATCAGGTACCGCCAGTCCGGATAGCGCTTCGCGAATTCCGCGGCACAGCGCCAGCGCCATCGTCGCCGACTGCACGTCCAGCGGCTTGTAATCTTCCACGATGCGAATCGTTTCTCCCGCATCCAGCGAAGAAATCTCCGCCGCAATGGGCTCCAGAAAAAGTTCCAAATTCATCGCCGCAAGAAACGCCCGCGCCTGCTCCACATCGGGCCCGCTCCCCAGATCCAGAACAAACGCCTTCAATCGCGCCGGGCTCATCCCCAGTTTGCGCATCACATGATAGATAGTGAGAAATACGCTCCCGCTGTCGATCCCGCCTGAAAAACAAACCCCAATCGGTTCGCGCTCGGGAACGTGCCGCAGCCAAACGGAAATTTCTTCTGCCAGCGCGGAAATGTACGCCTTCCCGATTTCTTCAATCCGCGGCGGCAGGGAATTGCTCTGCGGCATAAAAAAACGCGTGTACACCGGATCGGGGTCCGGGCACCCGATCAATTGCAAAGCCACCACATGATGCGCGGGCACCATCCGCGTGTAACTCGGATGAAATTGCCCTTCAAGCCCTTCAGACTTCAGCCAGTTGTAAATCGCATCGATGCGGTGCGCCACGATCAGCACCGGACCCTCTTGCCGCTTAGCCAGAAAATAACGCATCGGCCGATCCAGTGAACGCGCCATCTTCACAGTTTTGCCGCATCGCCCCACCAGCGCGAACGAACCCGCAATCTTCGCCACTTCTTCGGCCGGCGAGTTAACAACGATCTCTCTCGCGTCTTCTATGGATAAATCGTAGAGCTGGTTTGCCGTGGCTTCGGTCAGATCCACGACTCGTTCAACGTAGTGATCAGCCATGCGGCCTCGCCTGTTTCGCGGATAATTGCGGAGAAACAAAAGTATACGTCAGCCCACGTGAATCGCAACCCACTCAAACCCACCCGCAGCAGCCAGTCGGCACAAGAAAACCGTCCTGCCGCGCCGCGCCCAGCCTTCCAATCTTGCCGCTCCGCAACGTTCCCAGCTTTCCATCGCGCAAAGACCAGCCCACCCTCCATAATGCTTTAATGCCCTTCGCATCCTGGAGCAACTTTTGACCCCCAGCGCAATTTTATTAATCCAATGCCCCGATCAAAAAGGCTTGGACGCCGCCATCGCCGACTTTATTTATCGCCACGACGGCAACATTTTGCATTTTGAGCAGCACCAGGCCGGCGAAGAGCGCTACTACCTGGCGCGCATCGAATGGGATTTAGCTGATTTCCAGGTGCCGTTGTCAGAGTTCGCCGCCGCATTCAATCCCATCGCCGATAAATTCTCCATGCGCTGGCGACTTGCGCTCTCCACCCATCGTCCTCGCGTCGCGGTTATGGTTTCCAAATTCGATCATTGCCTCGTGGATTTGTTGTACCGCCAGCGCAGCGGGGAACTGGCCTGCGAAATCGTCTTGATCGTCAGCAATCATCCCGACGCTCGCCGCCACGCCGAATTTTACGGCGTTCCGTATCACCACATTCCGGTAACCAAGGAAAACAAAAAAGAAGCTGAAGCCCGCCAGTTGGATCTGCTGCGCGCCAATAATATCGACCTCGTGGTCCTCGCTCGTTACATGCAAGTCTTGTCCGCCGACTTCATCGCTCGCTATCCGCAACAGATCATCAACATTCACCATTCGTTTTTGCCCGCCTTCATCGGCGGCAAGCCCCACCAGCAGGCCTATGATTCAGGAGTCAAATTGATCGGCGCGACCGCTCACTACGTAACCGAAATTCTCGACGAAGGCCCCATCATCGAGCAAGGCGTCGCGCGCATCACCCATCGCGACAATCTGGAAGACTTGGTGGGAAAAGGCCGCGACCTCGAAAAAATCGTGCTCTCGCGCGCGGTTCGCTGGCACATCGAAAACCGCATCCTTTTATATGCCAACAAAACCGTAATCTTTGAGTAGTTGCGCTTCAGAAATGAGCAGTCGGGTAAAAAATGACTGGTCGCGTTTCAAAAAGTCAAAATCACCGACTCAATCCGCCGCCGCTTCGGTCCGCCCCACGCCCCCAGTCAAATCCGCGTGCAGCAGCCGGTGAAATAAATGCTCCCCCGCCTCACGCCGCACCGATAGCCGCCCCGCCAGATACGCCCGCGAACCCAGCCCGCGTTGGACCGCGTCGCAGATACCCACATCTTCGTCCTGCACTTTCTCGCTGATCTTGATGCTCTCGCGGTTACGCGCTTCCGCGGCCGACGAAATGTCCGCGAAGTAATAATCGAAAATCACCGCGCATTGATCCACGCCCATGGGCACCACCAAATTGGTGTCCATCACCCCTTCATAAGCGTTCAACATGAAATTCGGATACACCCACAAATAAAACGCCCGCCCCTGCCGCGTGGAAGCCACCCCAGCTTCCGTCGACGAATCCGAAGACAGCGGGCTCGATTGCAAACAAGCGCGTTCAAAATTCTCAATCGTATACTTCGTATATTCGATGACGCTGCTCAGCCCTTTGTGCGCGTGCGGCACGTGGTAGCCGCCGTCCAGATAGTTGTCCACGTACACTTTCCAGTTGCATTTCAGCGTATAGACGCGCCGGTCAAAAAACTTCAATTTCTTCGCCATCTCCAGCGGCGCCACAATCGGCGGAATGCTTCCCAAGAAATCCAGCAGCGACCCCGCTTCCGCATCCGGATTCACAAACACGAAATTCTCCCAGATACCCACCCGCACTGGCACCAGCCCGTTCGCGCCCCGCTCGAAATTGCACACCCCGTCGAATTCCACCATGCCCTTCAACGCCCCATCGATCCCGTACGTCCATCCGTGGTACGGGCAGCGAAATTGTTTCGCGCAGCCCTGTGGCTCTGTCACCACGGCCGCCGCGTGATGCCTGCACACATTGTAAAATCCCCGCAACTGCCCATCTTCCCCGCGCACCACCACAATCGGTTCGCCCGCAATATCGGCGGTCAGAAATTGTCCCGCCGCTTGCACCTGATCCGCCCGTCCTACCACCTGCCACGTGCGCCCGAATACCGCCGAATTCTCCAACTCCGCAATCTCCTCGTCGAAATACCACGGCGATGGAATCGTGGAGGCCTGCTCCAGCGGGTTGTTAGGATTGTAGAGATCGAGCAGGGTTCGTACATCGCGCTGCATGGAAATCTCCGGTACGCTCGCCCCATCCTCACCTGCCAGGGTTCGCATCGTCCCCTACTTCATATCGTGAATCGTCAGGCCGGCAAAGAAAAAAATGCGCAATCGTGCCGCTGTCTCGTAATTCACTAAGCTTTCAGTGCCGCCTTTGTCCCCAAGCCCGGCGCTAGCCATCGAAACAGCAACGTCGCAGCCACCGCCCCGGCCGCTTGCGCGACTAAAAACGCCGGTACGTCGGTCGGTCGAATTCCGGAGAACGTGTCGCTCAGCGACCTTCCAATCGTCACCGCCGGGTTGGCGAACGACGTGGACCCCGTGAACCAGTATGCCCCGGTGATATACGCTCCGACGGCTATCGGCACGATATGCGGCCGCGATCGTGAGCAACCCCACACCACCGTCAGCAATCCGAACGTGGCGATAAATTCGCTGAACGCTTGCGGCCCTCCGCTCCGTACGTGGCTGGAAACCGACAACAACGGATACCCGAACATCCCGTGCGCGCTCATTGCCCCGGCAATAGCTCCCACGCACTGCGCCGCCACATAGACTCCTGCATCGCTCCAGGCCAGCCCACCTTCCATCGCGTCGACAAGACTGACCGCGGGATTTAAGTGCGCCCCGGATATTGGCCCGAAGGTGGAAAGTATCGCCATTAATACCACGCCGGTCGCAATACTGTTTGCCAGCAGCGCAATCGCTGCATTTCCAGCCGACAAGCGTTCGCCCATGATCCCCGAGCCCACCACCGTCGCCACCAGCAACGCGGTGCCCAGAGCCTCGGCTACTGCCCGCTTATCGAGGCTGGCCTGCAACCCGCTCCCCACTTTCCGCAAACTGCAAATTTTGTTCCACGAAAGCATGAATCCGCGCACGCAGCTCGTCTCGAATTTCCCGAAACGCTTTCAGTTTTTCGTCCCGACTTCCAGCGACTGCCGCCGGATCTTGCAAGTCCCAGTGAAAACGTTTTACAGACGCAGGAAAAATTGGACACTGCTCCTTCGCGTTGGAACAAACCGTAACCACAAATTGCATCGGCGTATCGGTCAGTTCCCGAACATCCTTGGAACGCTGGCCAGTGATATCGATTCCGATTTCCTTCATGGCCTCGATGGCCAGCGGATGAACGCCCTTGGCGCTGATCCCGGCGCTGAACACCTCGAAATTAGCGCCTCCCGCATGCCGCAATAATCCCTCAGCCATCTGACTGCGCGCCGAATTTCCCGTGCACAAAAATAAAATCCTCAACTTCAAGGATTACTTCTCCTTAGCCGGAAGGCAGCAGATGTTTGCCTTGGCGGCTCGTTGTGCATCCGCGGCCAGTTCCGGAACATCCGCAAAACACTCCTTCAGGCATTTCAGCAGGTTGCGGTGCAGGGAAGAACCCGCGGGCGTGAGTTTGTAATACGCCCACAGCCCCTGCTTCCGTTTTTGGATCAGTCCGGCTCGCAACAGGTAGGAAAGATGCCGTGACGCCGCGGGCTGCGGCACGCGCACCACCGTGACGATATCGCACACGCACAATTCTCCCTCCAAAAGCAGGTGCAGGATGCGCAGCCGCGTGCGATCGGAAAGCGCCCGAAACATCAGGTTGACATCTTTGGCGGTCATCGACTATATTTGCCTAGGCATATATATGCTTAGGCAAATATATCCCAAACGCTGCTTAATCTCCAGGAGAAAATCATCATGTCCCTTCCACTCCCGCACCAGGACATCATCGCCGAAGTTAAAGAAAAATACGGCCAGGCCGCCAAACGCGCTGCTTCCGGAAGCGCCGCAACCTGCGGAACCTCCGGCTCTACCTCTTGCTGCGGCGGCGATCCCATTACCGCCAATCTTTATGAACCTGGCCAAACCACCGGAATTCCCGAAGCCGCCGTGCTGGCCTCTCTCGGATGCGGCAATCCCACCGCCCTCGCGGAACTGCAGCCCGGCGAAGTCGTCCTGGACCTCGGCTCCGGTGGCGGCATTGACGTTTTGCTTTCCGCTAAACGCGTCAGTCCCGCTGGAAAAGCCTATGGCCTCGACATGACCGACGAGATGCTGGCATTGGCGCGCGAGAATCAGAAAAAAGCTGGCGTGCAAAACGTGGAATTCCTGAAAGGCGAAATCGAGAATATTCCACTCCCGGAAAACTCCGTGGACGTCATCATCTCCAACTGCGTCATCAATCTTTCCGCCGACAAAGACCGCGTGCTCGCCGAGGCCTTCCGCGTCTTACGCCCCGGTGGACGATTTGCTGTGTCCGACGTGGTGGTCCAGGGCGAAGTGCCCGCCGAGATCAAACGCAGCATGGAATCCTGGGTCGGCTGTGTGGCCGGGGCCCTCAGCACCGTCGAATACGAAGCCAAGTTGCGCACCGCCGGCTTTGAAAGCATCTCCATGGAAGCCACCCGAGTTTATAAGATTGACGATACGCGCCAGTTCCTTTCCGACCAGGGCATTGACGCTGACGCTGTCTCCGATCAACTCGACGGCAAATTCCAAAGCTCCTTCATTCGCGCGCGTAAACCTCGCATTTAAATTTTATAATTGTTCACCAGCCGCAATGGAAATTGCGGCGGCCACCACCAGGCCAAGCGCCACTCTCAACAGTTCTCCAACACGAACCGTTCGTCCATGCATTCCGCGCCGTGTTAAACTTGCCCCAGCTTTGCGGGAATGGCGGAACTGGCAGACGCAGCAGGCTTAGGACCTGCCGGGCGCAAGCTCTTGGGGGTTCAAATCCCTCTTCCCGCACCATGACTTTGCAGTACTATCAAGCGCACGACTTAAAACCGCACGACTGACACGCCCTGAACGCAGCGATGATTCTTCACGACCAAAACAACGAAGCTCACCGTCATCCGTCAGTCCGATCACGCTTTGCTCTCCGGTTTTTTCGCCCGCGAATGGGGCAACGATCTCTTTCAACGCCCCGAGCCCTTTGAATCTTTTCGCCTGGCGGCCGCGGAGCACGACAATGGTTGGCAGGAATGGGAAATCCTGCCAAAGGTGGACCCCGCCACCTACCTGCCCTACACCTACATGTCCATTCCCACCGAAGAGCACATCGCGCTTTACCAGCGCGGCTTGGAACGCATTTTGAAAGTCGATCATTACGCCGCTCTTCTCGTCAGCATGCATTGCGCCGGCTTGTACGACCGCACCCGCGCCACCATGCCCGGCTTTTCCTCCAAGTATGTGCGCTCCAACGAATCCACCGTGGTCAACGAATTCGTGCAGCGCCTCAAGCTGCAGCAGTTGCGCCTCAAAGTGGATTTGCGCGCCAAGCCGGAAACCAAAATCTTCACCGAGGAAAGATTCTTGCAGGCCAACGTTCAGCGCCTTGAAGCTCTAGACCGGCTATCCCTATATTTCTGTTCGCCCGCCATGGGTGACTCCACCATTGAAAACGTTCCCATGAATGATCAGGGCGGCGAAGCGGACTGGGAGTTGCGTCGCGAATCGCCCGAAGCCATCACCATCGCGCCGTACCCTTTCCGCCGCGACCCTTTGCTGGTGAGCATCCTCGCCCGCCGCGTCCCCAAGCGCCACTACGCCGATGACGCCGATTTTCAAAACACTCTTGCCCGCGCGGCCTACTCCCCGGTCAAGTTCACCGTGCGCCAGGGCAAAGCCTCCATCCAGTCCTTGCTCGTCGGGGCCGACTAACCGAGCGTCCGTCCTAGCGTTTCCGGCAGCAGCAAAGCCAATAGCGCCGCTACAAAAAAAGCCCCCGCTTGCAAAAAGAACGCCGGCCCAATTCCATAGTGCAACGCCAGCGCTCCAACCGCGAAAGGCGCCACCGCCGAGAGTCCTCGCCCTACGTTGTAGCTCAGCCCCATCGCCATCGCACGGATTTCGCCGGGAAAAATCTCGCTGGCAATTGCCGCGTAACCCGAGAAAAATCCCGTTCCAAAAAATGCTACCAATGGCCCGAGCAGCAGCAGCCAGAACCCGCTCTTCGCCGACCCGTACAGCGGCACCAGCCCCGCGGCCACCAGTAAATAAATAAAGTATGGCTTGCGCCTCCCAAAAGCGTCCGCAAAAAAACCGAACAATGCGTACCCCAGCCATTTCCCGAAGCACAACACCAGAAAAAACGTGGTCGTTTTCACCAGGCTCAACCCCCGCCCGCCCTGCGAAATCGGCAGCGAAAGATAAGCCGGAATCCAGGTAAACAACCCCCAGTATCCAAACATCGCGCAGGCGTTCATCGTCGTGGCCAGAATTCCAATCCGCAGAACACCTTTCTCGCGCAGTAGCGTAAAAAAACCGCGCTCAACTTGCGCGCCGCCGCTTTTCGCGCTCTGGACTTGCAGGCGCGCATTCCACACCTCCGGATCCGGAACCCTGCGGCGAATCCAGAAAACCAGCAAAGCAGGTAACACCCCGACAAAAAACACCGCTCGCCATCCAAAGTGCGGCAAAACCACCGCCACCACCATCGCCGCGATGGCTTCCCCAATCGCATACGAGGATTGCATCAAGCCCAGCGCTTTACCGCGATGTGCCGGCCGCCACGTTTCCGCGATCAGTGCCGCGCCGGCCGTCCACTCGCCGCCCATCCCCAGTCCCAGTAAAAATCGAAACGCTGCCAGTTGCGGAATGGAATGCGAGAACCCGCACGCAGCGCTGGCAACGGAATACAAAACGATGGAGGCCATCAGCGCCCGCGTTCGCCCCACCCGGTCGGCAATCCACCCGAACAACAATCCGCCGATAGCCGAAGCCAAAAGCGTCAGCGAATTCAGCAGCCCCGCCGTGCGCGTATCCATCGCCAACTCGCGAATCAGAAACGCCAGCACCAGCGAGTACAGCATCACGTCCATCGCGTCCAGCATCCAGCCCAGGCTGCCGGCTAGCAGTGTCTGGCGCTCCGCGGCGCTGGTGTCCTCGGGCCATCCAAAAATGCCGAAACTGGAAGAGGCGCTGGGAGACCTTGGAATGTCAGGCATGAAGTGCGATTCGGCGAGACTGCAGAACCCCGCAAAAAGGAAAAGAATGTGTAGGCGGGGAACCGCACATTCGCCCGTTGAGGCTATAAATCATTGCGCAGCAGGGCCTCTTTTTGTTACGCTCCGCGCATTGTATCCCACCGGAGGTTTTCATGGCGTTTTGTAAAGCATGTGGTTCAGAGCTTGGCGGAGCAGCGTTCTGCCCGAAGTGCGGCGCAAGTCAGACCGCCTCGGCCATTCCGCCGCCTATGGCTCCTGCAGCAAGCAGCGAAGGACTAGCGGAAAATGTTGCCGGATTGCTGTGCTACGTGCTCGGCTGGCTCACCGGGATCATCTTCATTCTCATCGACAAGCGCCCCTTCGTCCGCTTTCACGCCGCCCAGTCCATCGTGGTCTTTGGCGCCCTCACCGTGCTGCGAATCGGCCTCGGAGTGGTCATGGGCATCGGCGGATTCGTGGGCTTTGGCTTATGGGCCCTCATCTCCATGGTGTTGGGTCTCCTGGGCTTGGTCCTCTGGATTTTGTTGATGATCAAAGCTTACCAACACGAGCTTTTCCGCGTCCCCATCGCCGCTCCGATCGCCGACGGCATCGCCGGCAAATAATCGCCGCACGCCCAACCCATCAGGGAGCCGCGCAACTCATCGCCACTCATCGCGAGCGGCTCCTTTCCCTTTGCTCATTATTTTTTCCGTCGCAATCCTGCGGATGACTCTTGACTTTCCTCCCGCCTCCCACCATTGTAAAAAGCTTCCAATCGCTACAGCCCAGATCTTAGAAAGGCTTTACCCCGTTTTCTATGACGCGAGTTCGTCTATGTTTTCACGATCGATGTTTTGATGGCACCGCTTCCGCCGCGCTCTTTTACCGCTTTTACCGCGAACGCTTCGACAAAGATGCCCAGTTCGAATTGACCGGCATGACCCATCGCGCCGTGCAGCCCTGGACCGATGGCCTCTTCGACGGCGATGAAAACGTCATCGTAGATTTTAAATACTCCAACTCCCCCAAAGTGACCTGGTGGTTCGATCATCACCAGAGTGCTTTCTTAACCCCCTCCGACGCCGAGAATTTTCGCGCCCACCCCGGCCCGCACATGTTTTACGAGCCTGACTACAAATCCTGCACCAAGCTCATCGCTACCGTTTCCCACGATAAATTTAATTTCGATACCAAGCCGCTCGCCGACCTGATTTATTGGGGCGACATCATCGACGGCGCGCAATACGCCACCCCGGAAGCCGCCGTCGAACTGAAGGAACCCGCCACCCAATTGGCCCTGGTGATCGAAGCTGCTCCCGAAAATGGCTTGCCCGCCAAAATAATTCCTGAGCTGGCCTATCGCTCTCTCGCAGAAATGGTCGCCCTGCCCATCGTCGCTAAACACCTCGAGCCGCTTCTCGCCCGCCATCGCAAATCCATTGAAGTCTTGCGCGAACGCTCGGTTTCCACCAACGGTGTGGTCTTCTTCGACGTCAGCGATCTCGATCTCGAGGGCTACAACAAATTTATTCCGTACCTCCTCCATCCCCAGAGCGTTTATTCCGTAAGCGTCAGTGCCTCCGCTACTCGCGCCAAGGTTTCGCTGGGCACCAATCCCTGGAACCTCGCCAACGCCGACGCCAATCTCGCCTCCCTCGCCGAAAAATTCGGCGGCGGCGGTCACGCCCGTGTCTCTGCCATTTCCTTTGATCCCCACGACATTCCTCGCGCCAAGGAAGTAGCCCGCGAGTTGACCGAAACATTGCGTCGCACCTGAGTGCCGCTAGCGGTGGCTTTTGTAAAATTGCCGCGCGCCGTTGCCGGCTGTCCGGCGCTCATTTCTTGTCCCGCCCGGCCAATAAAATATTTGCAAATGTTTTTCCGTCCGCCCCACGTTCCGATAAAATCGCCACCAGCATAAATAATTCATGAACGTCTTCGAACTCACTCGCGCACTGATCGACATCGAATCCGTCACCAACGCGGAAAAGCCCGTCGGCGACTATCTCTTCGATCATCTTTCCGCGCTCGCACGGCAAACCGGCGGCCACGTCGAGCGCATGCACCTGCAACCTGCTTCGACCGCCCCCGAGCCGCACGCAACCGAACCGCACGCTCCCGAGCGCTTCAACGTGCTGGCCACTTGGGATCAACCGCTCGTCACCCTCTCCACCCACATGGACACTGTCCCTCCGTTTTTTTCCTCTTCCGAAGATGAAAACCACATCCGGGGACGCGGCTCTTGTGACGCCAAAGGCATCATCGCCGCCATGATTGTCGCCGCGGAAAAGCTTCTCGCTGCCGGCACAAAAAATTTCGCCCTGCTCTTCGTCGTCGGCGAAGAACGCAACGGCGCTGGCGCGCTGCTCGCCGCCAACAGCCCTCGCGGTTCACGTTTCCTGATCAACGGAGAACCCACCGAAAACAAAATCGCCTTGGGCGCCAAGGGAGCGCTGCGTTTTGAAGTCACCGCGCGCGGCAAACTGGCTCACTCCGCCTATCCCGAACTCGGCCACTCCGCCATCGAAACCTTGCTTGACGTGCTCCAGTCCATCCGCGCCATCCCTTTGCCTCAAGACCCGCTCTTGGGCCGCTGCACCATGAACATCGGCACCATTGCTGGCGGCCGCGCCCCCAATGTCATCGCCGATCACGCCCAGGCCGAAGTCATGTTTCGCCTCGTGGGCAGCTCTGATCCCGTCCGCACCGCAATGCAGCAAGCGGTAGCGGCTCGCGCTGAAGTTCGCGAAGTGCTGGACACCCCCGCACAACAATTGCAATCGTTTCCCGGCTTGCCAACTACAGTCGTGGCGTTCACTACGGATATCCCCAGCTTTGCTGGCTCCTGGGGCCAGCCTTTCCTCATCGGCCCCGGCAGCATTCACGTCGCCCACACCGCCGAGGAGCGCATCCCCAAAAAAGAACTGCTCGAAGCCGTTGAAATCTACGCCCGCATGGCCACCCAGCTCATCGCCGAAGCGCTAAAAAAATAGCCCTTCAGTTGCGCCGTATAGCGTTGCCGAGCCTTGAACTTTCTACTCTCTGGAATTACCGGATTGGCACGCCGACCTACCGGGTAAGTTCCCGACCCACTGATCCCGTCTTACCTCTGCTTAAATAAGTCCTCTATAATCAACAGCTCTGCCAGGCTGCTCCGCCCTACCCGCGCTGATCCCGGCTTTTCGCGGTACTGTATAGGGTCACGTTTGCCGCCCGGGGGACCACCACTTGAAGGGTTTGTTCCGCATCTTGTTTCTCTACGACGCCGCCGAGACCATCCGTCTCGATGTGCTCAGTTCGCTCCTCGCTCCTTCCGGCGCAAAGCCTCCCGCAGGGCTTACCCCGCCCATCCCCCAGCATCTGCGCTTTGAGCGCCCCCCGGTCGTCGAACCTGTCGAATCCGTGGCCTTGGACAACGGCGAACGCATCGCCGGCACCATCAAATATTACGATTACGGCGTCATCAGCGTGGAGCTCGAAATCCCCTTCGAAGCCGACTGGCAGCCGTTGGTCCTGCAATCCAGCCAGTGGATTGGCGCCGCCGAACTCGACAATCGCGCCACCGAGATCTTTCGCGCCGCCCTCAAACGCGCCATGCCCGCCATCATTAACCCCTACGAAACCTGGCTCCGCGAAGACTATTACATGATCCAACTCGCGGAATTTTCCGGCTCCGACGGCAGAACCGTCCCTGCCGAAGAGTTGCTAGCTACCCGCGGCCTGGAAATCGCTCAACTCGTACGCGGTGAATCCGCCTTTCTCTCGGACGCCGAGCGTCAGGAAGTTCTGCAATCCAGCCTCTCCTATTCGCACGCCGATTTGCTGGTCGTGGGCTGGAGCGGCGCCCTGATTTACGGCAGCGCCGAGGGCGCGGCCATGACCATTCAGGTCCTGGAATACGCCAACACCCAGTTGCTCGAATTTCGCTATTACGACAGCTTGCTCACCGGCCTTCTCGGCGATGTTTACCGCTCTCTCGAGCGCAAAAATTCTTTGTGGACCGCCTGGCGCCTCTCCCGCGAAGCCGCGCGCCTGAACACCATTCGCCTCGACGTCATGGAATTGACCGAAAAAGTCGACAATGCCGTGAAATTCTTGAGCGACATGTTCTACGCCCGCCTCTACGGTTTGATCGCCGCCAAAGTCGGCGTCCCCGATTACCGCCGCCTCGTCGATCAAAAGCTCCGCACCGCCGGTGAGCTCTATCGCTTCATGGTCGATCAGTTCAACCAAACCCGCAGCTTCGTCCTGGAGCTAACAGTCGTCATCATTTTGTTTATCGAAATCGTGGCCCTCTTCCGCGGCCTCAAATAATCGCTGAAGAACCGCGTGAATCACTAGCATGACCGCGTCAATAATAAGACGGAATAAGACGCGCTTAAAACGCGTTTACTGCGCCCCATTCCATTCGAGCCTCGCTCGGCAAATCCTGAAATAAATATCCACGCTCGTCTACAATGCTTCGCGGAGGCACCATGCCTAAATCGCGTAGAGACTTTCTGACCCGCACCTCGCTCGGTCTCGTGGGCGCAGCCACGGCCCCCAATCATTTTCTAACGCCCCCGGAAAACGCTGCCGTCCAGGAACCCACTCCCGGCGCGCCTCCCGCCTTCGGTACCGGCCCCGCCGTCGGCCCGCAAGTCACCGCCACAACCTTTGCGGAATCCGAAAAGCTGGTCCAAGCCGAAATGTCTCCAGCCCAACGCATTCAAGCTGCGGAAAGCTGGCGCATCAATCTAGCCGCGGTTTACGAGCGCCGCACCGGCCCGCGAAAAGTGCCGCTCGACGCCTCCGTTGCGCCCTGGTCCCGCTACATCTCAATCCTTCCCGGCCAGCAAACCGGACCGCAGGAAGACCAATTCGTGCGCAGCCACGCCGACCCGGGCCCGCTCCCAGCCAACGACGCGGACATTGCCTACGCCCCCGTCACCCAACTCTCCCGCTGGATCGAGCAACGCAAACTTTCTTCCACTCGCCTCACCGAGATTTATTTACGCCGCCTGGAGCAATTCAACCCCCGGCTTCGCTGCGTCATCACCCTCACGCGCGAACTCGCCCTCTCGCAAGCCAAAAAAGCCGACGCCGAAATTGCTGCCGGCAAATATCGCGGCCCGCTCCACGGCATTCCCTGGGGTGCCAAGGATTTGCTCGACACCGCCGGCATCCCTACCACCTACGGCGCGGAGCCTTACCGCGATCGCATTCCCAAACAAAACGCCGCAGTCGTCCAGCGCTTGCACGACGCCGGCGCGGTGCTCGTCGCCAAGCTCAGCCTGGGCGCCCTGGCTCTCAACGACATCTGGTTCGGCGGCCAGACCATGAATCCCTGGCTGCTCGAGGAAGGCGCGTCCGGCTCCAGCACCGGTCCCGGCGCGTCCACGGCGGCGGGCTTGGTGGCCTTCGCCATCGGCAGCGAAACCGGCGGCAGCATCGTCAGTCCCAGCATGCGCTGCGGGGTCACCGGCCTGCGTCCCACCTTCGGCCGCGTCCCGCGCAACGGGGCCATGACCCTGTGCTGGTCACTCGATAAGCTTGGCCCCATGACCCGCTCCGTCGAAGACGCTCTCCTCGTCCTGCAAGCCATCTCCGGCCCTGATCCCGCCGATATTTCCAGCGTCCCCAGCCGCCTGAATTTTGACGCCAGCTCCGGCGTGCAAGGCCTCCGCGTTGGTTATTTCCCCGCGTGGATGAAAGAAAATCCCGCCACCGAAGTGGACCGCGCCGTCCTCGACGCGCTCCCCAAACTGGGCATGGTCCCGGTGAAAGTGGAGCTTCCCGATTGGCCCTACCAATCGCTGAATCTTTTGCTCTTCGCCGAAGGCGCCGCCGCTTTCGAAGAACTGGCCCTCAGCCACGGCCTCGACCAATTAAAGGTGCAGACTCCCGACGCCTGGCCCAATCTTTTTCGCCAGGCGCGCTTCCTCTCCGCCGTCGATTTCGTGCAGTGCGATCGCTTCCGCCGCAAAGTCGCCGAAGAAATGGCCCGCATCTTTGGCCAGGTGGATTTGCTGTTGGTTCCATCTCTCCGCGACGAAATGCTGACCATCAGCAACAACACCGGCCATCCTTCGCTCACCTTGCGCACCGGTTTCGTGGAAGTTTCCGAAGCTCGCTCCGACTGGGCTCCCGATCCCCAGCACCCCTTGCCAAAATTTTCTCCCCCGCGCCGTGTGCCCCATGGCGTCACCCTCATCGGCCGCCTCTTTGACGAAGGCACCCTGGGCCGCGCAGGCCTGGCCCTTGAAAAAGCCTTCCCCGTGGCCGCCGAGCGCCCACCATCTTTTTAGTTTGTGCGCGCACCGCCGCGGCGAGTCGCTCGGATTTCATCGATTCCGAAGGCCTGCTTTGCTCTGCACATCTAGCGCACACCCATCCGTCCCCGCTATGGCAAGTTCTATGCACCGCACGTAATATGCAGTGAATGCTCCCGTCGGCAGCCTTGCCTGCGAACCCGCTCCCAGCTAGTTTTCGACAAACGCTGCGTCACGACCTGTATCGCTATCACGCGCGCGTCGGACTCGCGGCTTTTTTGAAAGCCTACATTCGCCAGCACCCTTTCCGTTTCACCTTCTGGCTTCGCGCCTCAGGCCATCTCCGCCTTCGCCGCGATCCGTTATCAAAACTCGTTTACGTGTTCTGCCGTTTGCGTCGCGAGCACTACTCGCTGAAGTACGGCTACCAGATTTACGAAGAAACGCAGGTCGGTCCCGGCTTGTATCTCGGTCACGTCGGAGCGATCGTCGTCAATCCCGCGGCCACCATCGGCCGCAACGTCAATATCGCTATCGGCGTCACTATCGGCCAGACCAATCGCGGCAAACTCGCCGGCGTCCCCACCCTGGGCGATCGCGTCTGGGTCGGCACCAACGCCGTGATCGTTGGCCGCGTCACCATCGGCGACGGGGCCCTTATCGCCCCCAACGCCTACGTCAATTTTGACGTGCCGCCCAACGGCGTGGTCCTCGGCAATCCCGGCAAAATCGTCTCCGAGACCGGCTCCGCTGGCTACGTGGAAAATATTCTGCAGTCCCCAACCTAAACCCCGTTGCAGTGCGGCCAACGGCACCTTACCCAATATGGCCCTTGGCCTCGCCGCGCAAAGCTCTCAAGCTGTCGCGCTCATGACCGGCGCCCCCGCAACCGATGCGATCGTCTCCTGGCTGCGCACCCGCTACGAGGACATGGCCGCGCTCCTCGCCGAACTCGTCGCCATCCCCACGGAAAATCCTCTCGGCAATCACTATCACCGCTGCGTCGACTTCCTCGAAAGTCGCCTGCGCCAAGTCGGTCTCGAATGTACGCGCCTCACCCCCACCGGCGCGGAGAACGGAAGGGAACGGGCCCCCGCTTCTTTGCTAGCCACCATGGGAACCGGCGAGCGCACCTTTTATTTTCACGGCCATTACGACGTCGTCCCGGCCCAATCGCCCGAACAATTTCAGCCCCTCCGCAGAGATCATTTTTTATTTGGCCGCGGCTCCTGCGACATGAAAGGCGGAATCGTCGCCATGCTCTACGCCATGCTGGCCCTCAAAGAGTGTGGCTCCACGGCGGCCGGCCCCAACCCGATCAGCCCATTTTTGAACAGCAAGATCGCCCTGCTGCTGGTTCCTGACGAAGAAACCGGAGGCCAGCGCGGCTCGGCCTGGCTCGCAAAGGAAAATTTACTCGGAAAAAACGCGGTCGGCATGCTGCTAGCGGAACCCACCAGCGGCGCGGTGTGGAACGCCAATCGCGGCGCTATCACCTTGCGCGTGCGCGTCCACGGAAAATCCGCACACGTCGGTTTGCAGCATCAGGGAGCCAATGCCTTCGAACGCATGTGCCGCGTCATCGAGCGTCTCGAAGAATTGAAACGCGAAGTCGAACAGCGCGCCACCCAGTGCGCCATCGGCCCTGGCCAAATGCCCAACACCATCCTGCTGCTTGGCGGGCAAAGCGGCGGAGGCGCCAACTTCAACGTCGTTCCCGAGGAGTGTTGGTTCACCGTGGACCGCCGCATCAATCCAGAAGAAAATCTGCAGGAAGAAAAAGCAAAATTGCTGCGCGTGCTGAAAGATTGCCAGCAAGCTGGCCTCCCGCTCGACTGGGAAATTCTCCAGGAAGGCCATTCCGCTGCCTGCCCTGCGGACCACCCGCTGGGCCAATCGCTTTCCCGAAATGTTCTCGCCATCACCGGCCACCCACCCGCCTTTGAAATGTGCCCCGGCCTGCTCGAAACCCGCTTCTACGCAGCTGCAAACGTCCCCGCCTACGCCTACGGCCCCGGCCTGCTTACCGTCGCGCACGGTCCCAATGAATATATCGATCTGCGAAAATTGGTGGACTGCGCAGCCATCTACGCGCTTACCGCCATGGATATGCTGGGTACGGATATGCTGGGTACGGACATGCTGAATAGCTCGCAGCCCTGATCGCTAAGTGCCCTTGGGCGCGCGCCGCGCCTTCCGGTATGATTTGGGCTGTGAATATCGTTCTCAATGATGTGGAAGCCCGCGTACTTGGCGCCTTGCTGGAAAAGGAAATCACCACTCCGGATTATTACCCGTTGTCTCTCAACGCCCTGGTCAACGCCTGCAACCAGAAATCCAATCGCGACCCGGTCATGACCCTGGACGAAAGCTCCGTTCGCGCCGCTTTGCGTACCCTGCACGACAATTCTCTGGCTCGCTCCGTCAGCGCCGCCGACAGTCGCGTCACCAAATACGAGCATCGCCTTCAGGAAGCGTTCAACTTCGATCGCCGCGAAGCCGCCGTCTTCTGCGAGTTGCTGGTGCGCGGCCCGCAAACCCCCGGCGAACTGCGCACCCGCGCCGAGCGCATGCATCCCATGACCGACTTAAGCGAGGCGCAATCCGCGCTCCAGCGCCTGATGAATCGCGAGCCCCCGCTCGTCAAAGTGCTCCCCCGCCAGCCAGGCACCAAGGAATCCCGCTACCTCCATCTTTTGTCCGGCGATGCCAACCCGGTAAACTCCGCACTTGAACGCGAAGCTCCAGCGCCCCCCGAGCGCGCAGCCTCACCCTCGCCCGAACGCGAAAAAGAACACCTCGATAGCTTTTCCCGCCTGTCCTCGGAAATCGCCGAACTCAAAAACGAACTCGCCGATCTAAAAAAACAATTCGCCGCCTTCCGAAAACAATTCGAGTAAATCCCTTCAACGGCCGCGCGTCACAGTTCCAGCTCCTCAGTTTCAGATTCTTTAATCTGAAACTGCCTACTTCATCGGACATCCGCCATAGAACCCCGATTTTCCACTGTCACCGCATTTTATAGGAGTGCTACCGGAAAGACCGATATAGTATTCGCCATCGAAATTCGAGTTTGTCGCCTTCGTCCTGCAAGGTATGATCGGGACTTAGGAGCGGACTTTCCGAGAGAGGGTCACGAGCAAGTACACGAAATCCCATGGCAGATTGGCAAAGGCTGAATAAGCGCCCGCTCCGCGGACCGCTGCCTGATGAATCGGGGCCGACACCCAAAAACTACATCACCGCAGCCGGATTGCAGCGACTGAAAGACGAGCATGTATTCCTGCTGAGTCGCGAGCGGCCCGCTGTAGTGGAGGTCGTAGCCTGGGCTGCCAGTAACGGGGACCGCAGTGAAAATGCCGACTACCTTTACGGTAAACGCCGCTTAGGCCAAATCGATTCGCGCATTCGCTTTCTTACGAAACGCATTGACGCCGCCGTGGTCGTCGATCCCACGGCTGCGCGGCCACCGTCAGTCGCTACCCGCGTTTTCTTCGGCGCTACCGTAACTTACCAGGACACCGCCGGCCTCAAACACGTCGTCTCGATCGTTGGCATCGATGAACTGGACCTCGACCGCGGCTATATCAGTTGGCATTCGCCGCTCGCCAAGGCGCTGATGAAAGCGAGCCCCGGCGACCGCGTGGCCCTGCGCGCGCCAGGAAAAACCGAGCACCTTGAGATCATCGAAGTCGAGTACGCGGGGATTCCGATGGAGCCCTTCCGCGAACCTCTGGGAGCGCAGTCGACGCCCAAGCCTGAGCGCTCCTAGCCTTGACCAGCGCTAGCGGGTCCGGTTCGGTTGAGAATTCTCCCGTCACTGTCTCAAGTAACGAAGCGCAACACATCCTGATTTGAAAGTCTTGGACTCAACCAATTTCAAATTCAATCTGTCCTGTAGCGCCACACCTTCCAGCAACCGCCGGCCTCCTCCTGCAAGGACGGGCTGAACGACAAAACGATATTCATCCACAAGATCCAGTTTCATAAGTTGCGAAGGGACATCGACGCCCCCGAGCAGAATGCCTTTCCCCGGTTCCCGTTTCAACTTCAGCATTTCGTCGCGAAGGTTGCCTCGAACAATTCTCGTTTTTTCTGAGTCCGCCCTCTCCAGCGACCGTGAAACCACCACCCTGTTCAAGGAATCAAAAGCGATGGCAAATTCGTTCTCCGATTTCCCCTGCGATTGGCTCTTTGCGATATCCGGCCAGTAAGGAATCATCAATTCATAGGTCTTCCGCCCGAACACGAGTAGATCGATCTCTTGCAGGAGGCGCGTGTAATGGTCGTGAAGTTCCGCATCGGCGACGGCACTGGTGTGATCGCAGCAGCCATCCAAGGTGATGTTGATTGCGAAGATTACGTTTCTCATTTTGATTCCTCGCTGTAGGTTTTTTTCAAATTAGCACGGAAACGTGATCCCTCGAAACCACTTTCCAACTTTTCCATTTACCTGCATTATTCAGGCGCCGCGAAACACACATCAGCGAACTCTGGAAATTATGCTAATCTCCCCCCAATGAAAATGCCGGACATGCTCTCCGCCGCGCTAGTCGGAGCGACGTTTTTAGCAATCGTAAATTTTCCCGGCGCCTCAGCATTCACCCCGCCGGCGTCTCGCGGCACTCAATCCGTGAACCTGCACGATCCCATTTTGAACATGACCGCGTACACCTTGAGCATTCCTTCGGGCTGGAATTTCTCGAGCGCGGTAATTCAAGGTTCCAGCTGTGTAGCCGGCCCCTTTCCCGTGTTTCGGGTGCTCAGTCCCGACGGCCTATCGGGTGTGAAGCAACTGCCCCGCATGGACTGGGCGTGGTCCGATAACGCCGGAGTGGGCAAGGGCGGCGATTGCCTTCCGTACCGCCAGGAAATTTCGGCCGAGGATTTTCTGAAGTATATGACCGGAGTCTTGCAGGTGGAATTCGTGCGAGACGATCCGAATCCCGACCTGGAGGCTTTCCAGCACAACGTGGCGGCCAGCAGCAAACCGGGTTTCACCAGTAAGGGCGATCTGGCGGTGGCCACCGTGCGCTACCGCGTGAACAAAATCGAGATCGAGGACCATCTGCGCGTCACCGTGAGCTGCTCGGCTTTTTCGCGGGCGGGTTCCGGACGCGTAGAGAACTGCAGCGCGTACATAAAACGCGAATTCGCGCCCAAGGGCAAATATTCCCCCGAAACGTTTGCCTCCATAGACCATTCTTTGACGGTAGACCCGCAATGGAATCAGGCCTGGATGGCGGTCATGATTCAGAAAATAAAAAACGCGGCCGAGGTCTCCGGGAAGATGGTGGCGAATGCTTCGGCTGAGGCCGCGCGCGCGCGTAACGCCCAAAATTCTGCTTTCCAACAGGCCCAGGACCTTCGACAGAAACAGCACGAAGATTTTGATGCGCGGCTGAAAGAAGGCACCCAGCGATCCATGCAAAATACGGCCAACAACATGAATGCCCGGAGTCGCGCCGCCGACGATTGGTGCGATTATTCACTGGATCAACAAAAGCGCCTCGATCCCAATACCGGGCTGATCACCAAGGATTCCAGTGCCTACAACTACTCGTGGGTCAACGAGCAAGGCGATCGTGTGCAGACCAATAATATCAATGCCAATCCCAATGGCAACGGAACGGGAAACTGGACGTTGCAGGAAAACATTCCAAAATTGTAAGCTCCAGCCGCCAGTTTTCAGGACCAATAGTTCGCTGTTTTTACGTTGATGCGAGCGCTTGCGCCCCAAATGACCAACGACCCCCCGCCACCTACTATTTTTCGCAACAGTCGGTTTTCGACCGGACTGGTGAAATTTTCAGGAGTGGTTACGCTGATTCTGGCAGCCATATTCTTTGTTGCTGGCCTGCTGAAAGTCGTCCATACGCCCGAATCCTTACTCCATAAGTCGGTTGGTTTTCTCGGAGTTCTGATTGCCGCGGCCTTCACAACCGGCTTGGCGATATACATGTGGACCCAGGGGGGCTCCATGGCGTTTTATCAGGTGGGATTTGAAAACGAGGGTCTGCGCTTTCGGCTGGGCACCGAGCAACATCCGCTGGAAGAATTTTTTGCCTGGGATCAAATCGCCGCGGTGGAATACAAGCGCATCGTAAATATTCAATCCGGCTCCGTCGTCGGCACCGACAACCGTCTCGTGCAGTTCTCTTCCTATACTTTCTTCCGGCCCAAAAAACTGGTGAATCTTATAGCCGCGCGCACCGGGCTGCCCATCCGCGAAATGGCTTCGTAAGCTGTGCGACAGGCTGTAAAGAAACTTCAATGCAGTTGTAACGTAACCCGTCAGTTCGCTCCAATTTCTTTGAGTCCTGATAAGTCGCCTGCTCGAAAACTCCACGCCCACAGAACGCAACGAAATTCCTTCTTCGGCCCTTGAGCCCGCGCCAGTACCCGTACTGCCGCCGAATGGAAACTCAAGTGCATTGGAATGATTACGAGCCTCCTCTAAACCTGAGAGTGGCGCATTTTTCGGGTATTAGTCCGGCGGATTTGTAACCGTGCGTACTGATATTGTGTAAAAGAATTCCCGTTGCTCTCCACGAAGAGTTGGTGCTTTAAGGAAGCGTCCCACGACCCGTTCGGTTGTTGTCGTTCATTGGTCCCGCGGCTGGCTGGTAGTCGTTACGATCTTGCTACGAGACGAATCGTATTTGAAGCATAAGGTTCGCGCGTATAGGATGTGCGGCAACTTCACCCGCCGAAACGGTAAGCAAGGTAGTGTCGCAAATGCAACTTCGTCTGAAGTTGCCAGGCCCCTTTGAATCGGTACAGAGATTGTCCCAGCAATCCGGGAGTAACAGGCCCGTTTATCTTGCCCGTGTGGCGCTGAGAAGCGCTATGCCATTAGGGAGCGCTCCGATGTCTTCCTTCACCATTGGAATTTGCTGTGGAACCACCACTTCGCACTCCATGCGTCGCCATCGGTCCTCGCCCCCGACGCTGTCGCGCAGAAGTTTGCGCAGCAGTTCGTCGGCGCTCACGCTCGCGCTGACCCTGTTGCTGCTGGCGGGACTCGCGCTAACGCCCCCGGGCGCCTATGCCCAGAATAATGTCACCGGCACCTGGCAAACCCTGCCGAATCTCATGCCCATCAACCCGGTGCATACCGCGCTGATGTCCAATGGGAAAATCCTGGTGGTCTCCGGCTCCGGAAATTATCCCGCGCAAACCACCTTCTCGGTGGGTATCTGGGATCCGGCTTCGAACTCCATGACCTCCCAGGGGACCGAGAGCTGGGACCAATTCTGCAATGGCATGGTGGTCTTGCCGGATGGCCGACCCTTTATCGTTGGCGGCAACCTGCAATACGACCCTTTCCACGGCTGGAACCGCACCGCCGTCTATGACCCCGCGACCGGCAAATATTCGGACATGGAAGATATGGCCCATGGCCGCTGGTATCCCACCGATACCATTCTCGGCGATGGCCGCTTGATGACTTTCTCCGGCTTGGATGAGACCGGTAAGACCAATGTGCAAGTGGAAATCTACAAAGTTGGCTCCGGCTGGGCCGCACCAAGCACCGCTCCCTGGACGCCCCCTCTGTATCCCCGTCTACACCTGCTGCCCAACGGCAAAGTTTTTTATTCGGGGGCGACAACCCAGTCGCGCACCTTCGATCCTTCGAACAATACCTGGTCCAGCGTCATCGCCACCACCAACTACAGCGGCGTGCGCACCTACGGTTCTTCGGTGTTGTTCCCGTTGACTCCGGCCAATGGCTATAAACCAAAAGTGATTATTTTTGGCGGGGGCAATCCCGCCACCGCCACCACGGAAATTATCGATCTGTCGGCAGGAACTCCGGCGTGGGCCTACGGACCATCAATGTCCCAGCCGCGCATTGAAATGAACGCCACTCTTTTGCCCAACGGGCAAGTTCTTACCGTCGGCGGTTCCTTGAACGATGAAGACACTGGCACGGCCAGTTTGCAAGCCGACCTTTACAACACCAACACCAACTCCATGTCTTCCGCTGGTTCCAACGCTTTCGCGCGCTTGTATCACTCGGTAGCTTTGCTGCTGCCCGATGGAACCGTGTGGGTCGCCGGCGGAAATCCCGTGCGCGGAACCTACGAAGAGCACGTGGAAATTTACACTCCGCCTTATCTTTATAATTCCAGCGGCAGTTTGGCCACGCGTCCCTCCATCAGTTCTCTCAGCACCAGCATCATTGGCTACGGAACCTCCTTCACCGTCCATACTCCGGACGCGGCGAATATTTCTTCCGTGGTGATCATGAAAGACGGCGCGGCCACTCACGCCTTCAACATGGACCAGCGCCTCGTCGGGTTGAATTTTTCCAAGGGTAGCGGCAAGTTGACCGTCACCGGTCCGCCGAATGGCAACACCGCGCCTCCCGGCTATTACATGATTTTCTTAATCAATAGCTCTGGCGTGCCCTCGGTCGCCAAGTTTCTGCAGGTATCCAAAACGTCCACCGACACCCCGCCCAAGGGCACCATCACCAGCCCCACTACGGATATCACCATCGCTCCCGGCCAGTCGGTGAATTTCGCGGGCTCCGGGAAGTGGCTCGATTTCGGCTTATTCCTGGGTATTTCGCGGCGGCTCGCCCGGAACCAGCAACCTGGCGAACCCCGGCTCGGTGACTTTTTCCACCGCGGGAACCTACACCGCCGTCTTCACCGTCACCGATAGCGCGGGCAACACCGATCCCAGCCCCGCGACCCGCACCATCACAGTTACCACCTCGCCCGCGCCCAACCTTACCGGCGTAAATCCCAACGCTGCGACCCAGGGAACCAGCGCTCTTAACGTCGCGCTCACCGGCAGCAACTTTTTGCCTTCGCCAAATTGCAGTTTCGGAAATGGCATCACCGTCAGCTCCTGCACTACCAATTCGTCGACCTCCATCACCGCGGTCATCAACGTCTTGGCCAGCGCCACAGTCGGCACCCGCAACGTGACCGTAACCAACACCGATGGCCAAAGCTCCACCTTGACCAACGGCTTCTCCGTTCAAACCGGCGGTAACCCAGCTCCCACCATCACCAGCGTGGCGCCCAACAATGGAACGCAGGGGCAATCCAACATCTCCGTGGTCATCAACGGAACAAATTTCCTGGCCAACCCTTCTTGCGATTTCGATTCCGACCAGGGATTGACGGCCTCGGCTTGCACCTTCAACTCCGCCACCAAGATCACCGCCACGATTTCCATTTCTTCTTCGGCCGTTTTGGGCGCTCATAACGTCGTAGTGACCGACACTGACGGCCAGAGCGCTACGCTGACCAACGCGTTCACCGTGAACTCCGCCGGCGGCGGGGGCACCCAGCAGTTCAATTTCAACTACGCCAATCGCGCCGCTTTCGTTGCCGACGGCTGGGACTTCAACGCCAAAACCGCTGCCGGAGCCACGCGCAACACCGAGCAGAGCGGATCTTTGGCGGTCAGCTACGACCAGTCTGCCCATCCCGGAACCATCCGGATCCCGGTCTTACTGGGCGACATTTATGGCGCCACCAATAATTCCGAAAACACTTTGCTGCGCAACTTGCCCAGCAACTGGACCAGCGTTCGCCTGAATATCGCCTCCTTCAATCCCACCGTTAACTATGAAGAAGTGGCCATCGTCGCCTATCAGGACGACGACAACTTTGTATTGCTGGGCCGCATGGAAGATGGCTCGCCCACCGTGGAGTTTTATCAGGAGACCGCGGGAACTCCCGCGAGCGACGCCGGCTTCAAGCTGTTGACCAACACTGGCAATTTAATTTTGCGCGTCGATCGCAACGCCGCCAACAATACCTACACCGCGTTTTACTCCACCGATGGCGGTAACACCTGGGTCGCTAACGGCAGCCTCGTGAAAGCCCTCACCAATCCGCGTTTGGCTGTCGTCGTCGGCGCCAATTACGCCGGCACGCAGCCCACGGCAGACTTGTCTTGGGTGCAGATCGTTTCGCCGGGCTCCGCAGCGGTACCGACGTTGACTTCCGTTGCTCCCAACAGTGGAGCCCAGGCGCAGAGCTTGAGCAGCGTAGTGCTCACCGGCACGAATTTCCTGAGCGGTCCAACGTGCAGCTTCGGCGCGGGAATTGCCGTCAATTCCTGCACCTTTAATTCGAGCACTCAGCTCACCGCCAACATCACCATTTCCGGCAGCGCCACGGTAGGCACGCGCACCGTCACGGTAACCGATTCCGACGGCCAGATCGCCACACTCGCCGGCGGCTTTTCCGTGACCACCGCGGTCACCAATCCTCCGGGAGTCTCAGCGGTAAATCCCAACACCGGCGCTCAGGGCGCCGCCTTAAGCGGCGTGGTAATTACTGGCACCAGCTTTGCCAGTGGCGCCTCTTGCGATTTTGGCGCGGACATTACCGTCAATTCCTGCTCGTTCAACTCCGCGACACAATTGACCGCCAGTCTGACCATTTCAGCTACCGCTTCCGTAGGTGCGCGCACCGTCACCGTTACAAATCCCAATAGCCAGAGCGGTTCGCTGGCCAATGGATTCTCCGTGACCGCCGGTTCCAGTGGCACGCAGCAAATTAACTTCACCTACGCCAACCGCGCCGCACTTGTCGCCGACGGTTGGGACTTCAACGCCAAGACCGCCGGGGGAGCCACGCGCAACACCGAACAAAGCGGAACTCTGGCGATCAGCTACGACCAGTCTGCCCATCCCGCAACCATTCGCATCCCCGTTTTGCTGGGCGACATCTATGGCTCCACCAACGACTCCGAGAATACCTTGCTGCGCAATCTGCCCAGCACCTGGACCAGCATCCGTCTGAATATTGCTTCCTTCAATCCCACCGTCAATTACGAAGAAGTGGCTATCGTCGCGTACCAGGACGACGACAACTTTGTCCTCCTCGGCCGCATGGAAGATGGCTCCCCAACTGTGGAATTTTATCAGGAGACCAGCGGCACTCCGGCGAGCGACGCGGGCTTCAAGCTGCTGACCAACACCGGCAATTTGATCCTGCGCATGGATCGCAACGCCGCCAACAATACGTACACCGCGTTTTATTCCACCGATGGCGGCACCACCTGGGTGGCCAACGGCAGCCTGGTCAAGGCCCTCACCAGTCCGCGACTGGCCATCGTTGTCGGCGCCAATTACGCCGGCACCCAACCCACAGCCGATTTGTCCTGGGTACAAATCATTACGCCCTAACCCGGACGCGCAACGCTGCGGCCGCGCCGCCGGCGGCCAACTGCCCGCGGCGAAAGTATCTTGACCGCAACAATCGCCACACCCAGATTAGCCGAGCTTTGCGCCGTATGCAGCTGCCCTGCGGCCGCGCGCTTAATGAAATCGTGTCGTTTCTATTCTCATCGGCGCGATGAACTAAAAGCCGCGCTCCGTAGATGGATTTCTAGCGCTATGCGAAGCATGGCAGCTTAGTTTATGTTCTGAGCGGCGCGATGAGTCGGAGTAACTCTCCGCAGACCAATTCTGGAGCCGCGCGAAGTATTGGCATCTGCCTTATGTTCTGAGCGGCCCGAACAGGCGGAATAACCTTCCGCAGATCGATTCTGGAGCCGCGCGCAGTGCGGGCGCCCTCCGAGTCGACCCGCTCCTCAGGCACAATACAGTTTTTTCCCGACTCCCCTTTTTATTAAAACGCGACATCCTACGTCTTTGGAGATGCGCGATGCCGGAATGGTTCGTGACTTGCCCCAAATGCGCACATGCCTTCACCTTCACCAAAATCGCGCCACAAATCGTCCGCCAATCGCTTCTTGACCCGTTTGGAGTGATCGCCAGGCCAGCCATCGCAGATCAGGGTGAAGTGCGCACCTGCCCCAAATGCACCGCACAAACCACTTTTCGCCGCCTGGACCTCTTGTATCGCCACCAGCCGGAAAAAAACCGCTGACCTGGACAGCCTCTACTTCGTCGAGCCTGGCTCGGCGAAACCCGCCATCACTTCGTCCACTTTCGTCGCTTCCCGCTCCACGAATTTTTTCATCTGACCAAAGTCGGAAGACTTTACTACCAATATATTTCTTCCGCTGACCAAAAGTTCTCTTTGCCGCGATCTCGCGAGAGAAACGAAGCTACTTCTGTATTGGGCAGTTTCTCGTTTGAACGTGATCACAGTCCGCACATCTTGGGCCTGGCTCGACGGGTCGCAAGTGTGTTTGGAGCGCATAATCGAAACGTTTTCGTAGTCAAGAATGTAAATTTCGTTACAGCCGCTCACGCTAAGCGCGCGACTAGTCTGTTTTCCCCTTTTCGCGTCAGGAACAACTTCTTCCAAAACTTCAGATACGCTCTCCGAAGACATCAAGGAGCCGTTCTCCTTATCGCGAAAAAGCGATTTAGTAGGTTCGATTAGTATCTGGCAGACAAGACGGTCCCCTCCGTACTCTGCGATCAAATCAATCCCAGGCTTAGCGCTGAAGCTTTCCACGCGTGGTTCCCCATACAAGTTGTGGAGTTCCTGAGAACTAGGCACCAACGCAAGACCAGTGGCGGCCAGAGCAAAAAGTCCAATAAGGGTCCGCATGGCAGCTATTTTCTCCTCGATTTAGACCTAAACTGCAGTCGAACTAACGGGTGTCGATGGCCAGTTTCATCCTTTGCTGCGAGAGTGCTTTTATGCACCACAGACGTACGAGGCGTAAACGGAATCAAGAGTCTACAACTACGAAATGCTCTCGGCCATGGCTGCCTGGGCAGCAAGCGTTTGCTTGTCCAGTTCGGTTACTCCGCGGCCCAGAGTCGTGAGGCGATGAAATAATAATCCCATGGCAATCTTGCTATTCAATTCCGGTTTGCGAACGTTGTAGAACACGATCATGGCCAGTTGCCGCGGGTGAACAAGCCCTACGTAGATGCGATCTCCTCGGTAATACCCCTCGCCGTCGCCCCTGAACGTATAAGAAACTCGCCAACCAGTGATTGAAGATGACGTCGCGCAGCATGCCTCCGCATCCCTCATGATCCATCTCTCGCGAATCCATGCCCACAGAAGGAGAAGAACGATCAACGGCACCCAATGCATGGCGTAGAGCGCAATGGCTGCGTACTTTGAAGAAAAAGTCGCGTTTAGAAAACTGAACTGCCACAGGACACCATCGGCGGAGGAAGCCACCACGAAGGCCAGCGCGCTAAACGTGGGAAGAAATAAAATCCACAATCTTGCTAATTCCACTTTCACAGCCAGAAAGTCGTGTTCTAACGCGTGGTTTTGATCGGCGTCAGTCAATCGTACCGTCGTCTGGACGAAGAATACATTCCTACGAGGATGAAGCAAAAAGCCCACCACCACTGCTAGGAGAATAAGGACCGCCAGAATGGTCTCGAGGATTGCCTCGTAGGGTGTAAGGAGTAAAACCCCTGCAGTGATCCAGACGACGGCAATCACGAGTTTCCAGATATCTTCCATTTACCAATCCGTTTCAGTTTGTAATCGTAGGAAATTCAGTGCTAGCTAGCCAGCAAAATACAATTAATCTGAGATTGAGGCCATCTCATAAGAAGGAAGTGGTGAACCGGGCAGGACTCGAACCTGCAACCCGCTGATTAAGAGGCCGTCCAAAGACAATTGAGACCGAGTGCGATAGTTTGCTATCGTGCAGGTTTTTCACACAATTCCGGCGTTTCTTTTCATTGCCGTCCTGCTACCACTGGCGACGGTTTTCTACAGAAGGTGGGCACAAAATGGGGCACAGTCTGAGTCGCGGACCGCACTGCCTTTCAGCGACCATCTATTATCGTTTCTTCAAGCGGATTGGGCAGGTAGAGAGGTTGCGGCCCTTCACCACACGAACCGCTAACCGTGTTGGTCAGAAAGCTCCGACGAGTGTTTCAGGTCCGTGACCTTAAGCACTTCGTCCCGAACAGATTCTCGACACGGACCAGTTCGATGCGACCGAATGCACCGGCGTGCTTGCGGGCAAAGTCGGCAAGTCCCACTGCGTTCTTCGCCGCATCGGCGCGCGAATCATCGCGACCCATTGGGGACAGGGTTTTTCGCTGTGTCTCGGGCTTTCCAGTATCTTCCACGTGCAGTTTCCCCCTCGAGCTTCCGTCCCCGAGTTTCCCGGGAATTTGTGTACTCCCCAAACTAATCGCCGGACGCATCGCTGGCACGACGACGTTGGATACGGTCGTAAAACCAGGCGATGAGCAAGCAACAAAGTCCAGCGCCCATTGTAATTACCTCCACAGGGTCAAGTAATGCTGTTCTGCCCCTCGCTTCTTCTCTCGATGTGTTAAATCCGATCAACAATGGCACGCTGACGGCAAACGCCAACAGGGCAACGCGGTCAACTAGATTCAACTTCCGATCTCCAAAAGTCCGTGACAGTTGACTGCTTCCCAAGAAAAAAAAAGTAATTATGAGAGTGTCTAAACGGGAGATTGGAATCGAAGAATCATTAAGAAGATGACCGGTGAAGAACATGATCAGGCCACTCAAAGCCGCAAAGCCAAGAATGCCCGGAAGATATTTCACCCACCGATTCATCATCACGGCCATTACGGAGGCCGAGATAATTAGAAATAGCAGCCCGAGCGCCCGAGGATGGCCGGTCGGGAAGAATGCGTAAATCACTCCAGCAAAAAACAGTGCCGCTATCAGCAAAGAAGCGAGGGTGAGCGCTGCCAACCGAAACCCGCTTTTCACCTCGGACATTGCCTCTGGTTTCCTCATGCCTGGATTGTCTCACCATAGGATATGTAGCCAGTTTTGATCACGGTTTGAGCCAGCCATCCCCAATTAAAAACCGGCGTCCACGACGTTACCCCAGCACTCGTAACCGTACTCCAAATAGAACTGTCCTAAGTAAGGTAATAATAGAAATCTATCTTCCCGCGACTTTTCCTGTCGATTACTGGAACTGTCAGGTGCAAATTGAGGTTAGCCAGATCGATGACGTCTGGGCCACCGCCGAACGAGCCAAAGGGAGGAGTTCCGGTGGTGATTTGGGCTTGAGCGGTGTTCACGAACACGACAGTGGCAACAGCCAGAATCGAGAGGAGAGCTCGTGTCATTAAGTTTTCCTTTACTGTTGAATCTGGCTTGCGGTGAGAACGCTGTCAACAATGGCGGTGCTGATTTGGAGATCGAAAAACAAAACGTTGTTTAATAATTTCTCGATATGGAAGGGGACCTGAGCGCCGGAAACGGCACGAAAGTCGGAAAAACGGATTTCGGCGGGAAGGTCGATGAGAGCATTATTGTCGGGGTGGATGTTGTAAATCAGGGCCACGGGCAAGAAATGGCAGAACCAAGAAAGATATCTACTTGGGAGAGGTGGGCAAGCGTGGGCGCACCAGCATTTGAAGGGACAGCGATAATCTGAGAAATTGACACATGCTCGACGGCCTGACCGTCTCGCGTCTCGTGGCCGATGTACTGCGCGGCGTAGCCTGATGATATTCCACACACTCAGCGGGACTGATTTTGAGCCGGGTGTGGCACAAAATTGGGCACAGTTTTTTGTGAGCGAGAAATCAGATGAAGCTAACTTATTGAAAGCAAGTGGTGAACCGGGCAGGACTCGAACCTGCAACCCGCTGATTAAGAGTCAGCTGCTCTACCATTGAGCTACCGGTCCACTGGAGCTTTGAAATTTTAGCACGGGGCGTGCTCTGGGCGAAAATTACCGCGAGCAGCGTGGGCGGCATTATTTCAAGCGCTTAACTTCAGGCCTGCTTACTTCAAGCTTGCTTAACTTCAGGCTTGCTTAACTTCAGGCTTGCTTAACTTCAAGCTTGCTTAACTTCAAGCTTGCTTAACTTCAAGCTTGCTTAACTTCAAGCTTGCTTAACTTCAAGCTTGCTTAACTTCAAGCTTGCTTAACTTCAAGCTTGCTTAACTTCAGGCCTGCTTACTTCAAGCCTGCTTACTTCAGGCTTTCCACGTAGGCGATCAGCGCCTTCAGGTCGTCGGGCGGCAAATCTACCGGCGGCATGCCGCCTGCGGTCATTTTGTTTGTCGGATGCTTGAACAATTCCGCGATTTTTTCAGCGGAGAATTTCGCGCTGATGCCTACCAGCGCCGGGGCCGCCGCGGAACCAACGCCGCCATCGCCGTGGCAAGCGTTGCAGGAGTTGGCCTCAAAAATAGTTTTGCCCTTGGCGGCCAGGGGATCGGCCAAGGCGGTGTTCGCGGCGGCCAATGATGCGGAAGAAAGCTCCGCCTCAAAGGGCTTGTGCATATATTCGCTTTCGTCGGCTTTTTGTTTCGCCAGTTGTTGCGCCACTCCGGCGTCATGTTTGTCGATGTACTGGCTCCGCAGTCCCAGTCCGACCAGCACGAACATCACAAACGCGTAGGAGCCCATCGCGATGGGACGTTTCCACGGACGCCGTTCGATGCTGCGATCCAGAAAGGGCAGCGCGATAATCGCCAACACCAGCACGCTGGGGATAATTAAAATTCCGATCACCGACGCTGCGCCATGCCAATACTTCAGCCACTGAAAGATGGGCAGGTAATACCATTCCGGACGCGGAATGTACTGCGCGTCCGCCGGATTCGCCGGGGGCCCCAGCTGCATGGGCATGAAGAAACACATCGAACCGAGCCCGATAATCAGCAGCGCCGTCAACGAGAGGTCCATCAAGACCTGGCGCGGATAGAAGAGTTCCGGCTTTTGTTTCGGCTCGAACGGATCCTCGTCGGTGGGCCCGGCCGCGCCCGCTTTGCGAAACAGAAAAATATGCGAAGCCACCAGCGCGAATATGCAAGCCGGAATCAGAAAAACGTGGGCCACAAAAAAGCGCGAAATGGTCAGCGTGCCCATTTCCGTTCCGCCGCGCATCATGCGCTTCAGCGTTTCGCCGATCAGCGGCACTTCGCTGGCCGCGTTGGTTCCCACCGCGGTCGCAAAATAGGCCCGCTGATCCCACGGCAATAAATATCCGGTAAAAGCCATGCCCAGGATCAACGCGAACAGCACACACCCCGAAAGCCACAGGATTTCGCGCCGCCCTTTGTAGGCCCCGTAGAAAAAAGTTTGCGACAGGTGCAGCAGCAGCACGATAACCATGGCGCTGGAGCCATAAGCATGCAGGCTCCGCAAAAAAGAACCAGCGGTCACCGCTTTGGTAATGTACGCGACGGTGGTGTGGGCGTGATCGGCGGAGGGCACATAGTACAGCGCCAAAAACACGCCGGTGATGACCTGCGAGAGGAACACGAACAGCAGCCCGGATCCAAAAACGTAAGCCAGGCGCGCGCCGCCGGGAATCGGTTCGTACAGCGCCCCGCGCAACACATCGTCAAGCCCGGTTCTGCGGTTCAGCCAACCGCGCACGCCGGTCTTGGCTTCCGCGGCATCCTGCTCTTGGATTCTTTCGGTGTCCTGCATCCTCGCGAGAAATCCTTCCTTAACCAACGAATTCGTTAATCGATCTCTTTATTAGCCGATGACTTCCTTGTCCGCCACCAGTTGGCGGAAATATTGGAAGCGCACCATGAGTTGTCCGTCTTGAATTTCGGTCTCCAGCGTGTCCATGCCTCGCAGCGAGGGTCCGCTGACGCGCGAGCCGTCTTTGGTAAATGTGCCGCCATGACAGGGGCAAATAAATTGGGATTTGCCTTTATTCCAGGGCACCGTGCAGCCCAGGTGCGGGCAAACGGAAGTAAGCACGCGAAGTTCGTTTCGTTCATCTCTGGTGATGTACACGGCTTTTTCCGAGACCATCCTGCGCCATCCATCGATTTGCTCGATCTGGATGGTGCGCAACGCCGGCTCGGTCAGCGAAGCAAATTCACTTACCGAGCCTACCGGCGCGGCTTTCAGTTGCGTGGTACTGCGGATGAGCGGAAACAACGCGAAGCGCAGCAGCGGAACGGAAAGCAGCCCGCCGACAAAAACAGCTCCCACTCCCAGCAAGGCCCCCAGAAACGAGCGGCGATCTTCCACCGGGGCTTCGCCGGCTAGCGCTGGTTTGCTGAGGTCTCTCGGTTCTCCTGAAACCATTCACACACTCCTAATGTTGTTGACGACTCACGCCAAAAATCCCGTGAATCCGCAAAGACTGCGGCGCCGCAAAGACTGCCAATCACAAAAAGCGCAAATTCGAAAAGACGCAACTTGCCAGATCGCAAATTCGCGGAACGCAGTTTGGCGAAGGCCCCGGCAAACGCTATTTGCTTTTTGGCAGCGCGCGCACGAAGGCCACCAGTTGTTTGATGTCTTCGGGCTTCAGCTTCTTGCCGAATGCCGGCATTTTATTCTTGCCATGAGTAATGACCTCGTTTAGTTGTTCGTCGGTCATCTTCTGGGCGCTATCGCCGCGCAAATCCGGCACCTTAAAAGCCTTTCCTGATGAGGTGTTGCCGCTGCCGTCCACGGCATGACACAAAACACAATTAGCTTTAAACGTTTTATCCCCGTCACCTTCTCCGCGCACGAGGGCTGGGATAGTCAGTGCAGATATTCCGGTGAAGAGTAGGGCTGGTACAAACCGCCGGAGTTGGGTCATCGAAGTTCTCCATTCAAGATGTTGGTGCAGGTTCTTGGTTCGCGATGTTAGTTCAGCTTCTTGGTCGAGAGTGTAACCCATCCACGAAACAGCGATTCAGTTTTTTCGGGGCCACACGTTCAGGAATCGTTCTGCAAGTAACGCCTGCAAAATAGCGTCCGACCAATATGGCGAAATGCCGCCGCGCAGCCGCTAGAAGACGAACCGTGCCAGCAGGAACACCGTGTTATTGCCGGAAGCATTTCTGCCCGCGCCGTCGTAATTGTTCTGCAAGCCATTAAAGCGCAGATAGCCGGTATACTGCACCGCCAGATCCACGTTTTGCTGTGGCCACCACGACAAATTCAGGATGTATCCATTGCTGCGTGGATCGCCGGTGGCGCTGCCAGACACGGCTCCCGCCGGGAACAGCACCGAGTCCGTGGTTCCGTTTACGCTGAACAATCCAGCGGTTCCGGAAAGCTTCGTGCCGTAGTGATATTCCACGTTGCCCTGCAGGGTATTCAGGTGATGGCGCGGAAAGGTCGCTCCGCCGCCCTGGAAGGTGGCAGAAAGGGAAGCATTCTCCCGAATGTACGTTCCGCGGAAGGAAAGCACGTCGTTGTTGAATTGCGGAATGGTGCGGTCATATTGAAAGTCAGCGGCCCAATCGGTGAAGCTGTCTTGTGGCCCGGTGATGGCGCCCGGAGTGCTTTTAACGTGAATGCCGTACATGCCGACCTCGAGCGCGTTGCGTTCGGAAACATTCTGGTACGCCACGCGCCAGTAGGGGGCCACGCCGCGAATGTTGATGCCAAAGCCGGTTCCGGCGTTGGGTTGCGCCGCACCGATATGTTCGGAGCGGTATAGCGTTCCCGCAACGTAGATGTGCTCGTTCCACATCGTGTACGCACCGATGCCCGCCACGTCCTGGGCCAGGCCGCCATTAATCAGCGCGCCTGCTGACGGACCGGGAGCCACATTGCTCGACGTAAACGGGAAACCCCACGCCGGAGTGCTGTTCCACAAATCTTCCACGGTGGGATTGTTGTTGAAAGTGACGCCGTAACTCAGCGGCTTGCCAAACAGCTTGGTGCTGTTGGCGAAGCGCACATCGGTATTGTCCCAGCTGAAGTGATCACCCTGGCTGTCGTAGGTAACCTGCGCAAAGCTGCCAATGTGCTCGGCCCATTTGCCGGCCAGGAACAGCGAGACATCCTGAGGGAATTGGAAGTTGCCATTCTGGGTGCCTGGCTGCGGGGAATTGGTGGCCGAGAAGGACGCATCGAAAACCACCGACAGCGGGAATGCCTCCAGCAGTTGCAGTCCGGCGTTGTGAGGCTTTTTCTCGTCGGTCACTTCTGGCTTGGTGGTCATGGTGTAGCCGTCGAGCTTAAATTTCCTCCCGAAGGGGGTAAGCTCCGGCGGGGCGAAATGGCATGATGCGCATGGCAAGCCGGTTTGCCGTGAATAACTAGGAACCGCATGGGCTTCGGGTTTGAAGGCTACCAACAACCAGGCCACAGCGAATACCGGGATCAGAAACCTGACGGAAAACCTGACGACTGCCGGAAGTGTTGTTTCGGAATTTCGCATTTCTTCTCCTCATCAGAAATCTGCGTCGGAGGATGCGGGGGAGGCGAGCTGCCCCCCGCATTCACGCCTCACGAACTGCAGATGTTTCGCGAATTCAGTTTTTACCTAGGAGAAAAATAGCCTGTACTGCTGATAGCGGGCTGTGACGCAGGTCACCAACACCCATGCGCGAGGTCACGTAGCTATTTCGCGACAATTAGATAGAGCTTGGGTAGAGAGAGCTTAAGTCATTCGTGAGAAATGATAAGTTCGCTAGTTTTCTTGACGTGACGCGGGGGCTAGCGGAGAGAGTTCCAGGTGGCTTTGGCGATGGACCAGTCTTCCTGGGCGGAGATGACCAGGACGCGAACGGCGGAATTCGCCGCGGAAATATCCCGGTCGGAAGTTTCGGGGTCCGCTTGGGCGGCATTTTTTTGGACATCGAGCTTTAAATTCAAGAATTGGAAATTGGCGCAGGCGGCGGCGCGCACTTCATCGGAATTTTCGCCAATGCCGGCGGTGAAGAGCAAAATATCGAGACCTCCGAGAGCGGCAATCATGGAGCCGATTCCAGATTGCAGGCGGTGTACAAAAATGTCGAAGGCTAATTTGGCGCGCTCGTTTCCGGCCTTCATGGCGGCGACGATTTCGCGCATGTCGCCGGAGATGCCGGAGACTCCCAGCAAGCCGGACTTTTTGTTCAGCAAATCATCGAGAGCTTCGCCGCTGAGATTTTGTTGACGCGCGAGATAGGTGAGGATGCCGGGATCGACGGAGCCGGAACGGGTGCCCATCATCAAGCCTTCGAGCGGGGTGAAGCCCATGGTGGTGTCGACGCTAACGCCATTTTGAATCGCTGCCAGCGAGCATCCGTTGCCAAGATGGCAGCTGACGATTTTGAGCGAGGCCAAATCTTTGCCGAGCATTTGCGCGGCGCGTTCCGCGCAGTATTGATGATTGATGCCGTGGAATCCAAAGCGGCGAATGCCATGTTCGTACCAACTGTACGGGCCGGGATATACGAAAGCGGAGGCCGGCAGTTTGCTGTGGAAGGCGGTGTCGAACACCGCGACTTGCGGGATGGGTCCGAAGAGTTTTTCAATGAGCGCGATGCCTTCCAGTTCGACGCGATTATGCAGCGGAGCGAAGACCGCCATTTTCTGAATGGCGTTTTTTACCTCCGTGTTGATGCGCGTGGGCTGGGTGAAATTGCCGCCACCGTTGACGATGCGATGGCCGACTGCGGAGATTTCGGATTTATTTTTCAACACGCTGGATTTGCCGGAGGTTAAGGCCTCCAGCAAATGCGCGGTGGCTTCGGCGCGTTCTTTAAATACTTTTTCTTCTTTCTGTTTTACTCCGGAGGCGTTGGAGACTTGCAAAACAGCGCGGTCGCCTCGCCATTCAATCTGGCCTTCCCACAGCGGTTGGAGAGGGGAAGCGGGCAGGGAATCGGCGAGTTGGTAGAGCCGCGATTTCTGGCTGCTGGAGCCGGAATTTAAAACCAGAATCTTCACTCAGTAAGGCCATTTCCAATCGCGAATCTCGGGCACGTCGTCGCCATGCTCGCAGATGTATTGCTTGTGATTGACGAGCTGGTTGCGCAGATATTGCTTGAAATGGGCGTTGACGGAGCGCAGCCGCGGCACGCGATCGACGGCATCTCCGGCCAGGTGGAAGCGGTCCAGTTCATTGAGGACGGCCATATCGAAGGGCGTGGTGGTGGTGCCTTCCTCGCGGTAACCGTGCACGTGGAAATTAGCGTGGTTGGCGCGCTTGTAGGTGAGGCGATGCACGAGCGCGGGATAACCGTGAAAAGCAAAAATAACCGGCTTGTCGTTGGTAAAGATGGAATCGAAGTCGCGGTCGTGCAGCCCGTGGGGATGTTCGGAGGAAGTTTGCAAGGTCATGAGGTCCACAACATTGACGACGCGAATTTTGATGTCCGGGAAATGCTGGCGCAGTAAATCGACGGCGGCCAGCGTTTCGAGGGTGGGCACATCTCCGGCGCAAGCCATGACCACATCGGGCGCGCTGCCCTGATCGTTGGAAGCAAAGGTCCAGATACCGACGCCCGCGGTGCAATGCTCAACGGCGGACTTCATGTCCAGCCACTGTAATTCGGGTTGTTTGCCGGCCACGATCACGTTGACGTAATTGCGGCTGCGCAAACAATGGTCGGCGACGGAGAGCAAGGTGTTGGCGTCCGGCGGGAGATACACGCGGACGACGTCGGCTTTTTTGTTTACGACGTGATCGATGAAGCCGGGGTCCTGATGCGTGAAACCGTTGTGATCCTGGCGCCACACGTGGGAGGTCAGCAAATAATTCAGGGATGCCACGGGGCGGCGCCAGGGAATATTGCGAGTGACCTTCAACCATTTGGCGTGCTGGTTAAACATGGAATCAACGATGTGAATGAAGGCTTCGTAGCAAGAGAAGAAGCCGTGCCTGCCGGTGAGCAGATAGCCCTCCAGCCAGCCCTGGCAATTGTGTTCGCTCAAGACTTCCATGACGCGGCCGGATTTGGAGAGGGCCTCATCGGTGTCCAGCAACGGCTCCATGAAGGTTTTGCCGCTGACGTCGTAGATGGCTTCAAGGCGGTTGGAAGCGGTCTCGTCGGGGCCGAAGACGCGGAAATTTTTAGCGTCCATGTTGAGCTTCATGACGTCGCGAAGAAATTTGCCGAGGATGCGGGTGCCTTCCTGGGATTCTGTTCCGGGCTTGGCAAAGGTAACGGCGTAGTCGCGAAAATCGGGCATGGCCAGATCGCGCAGCAGCAAGCCACCATTGGCGTGGGGATTGGCGCCCATGCGGCGATTGCCCTTGGGCGCGAGTTCGGCGAATTCGGCTTGCAGCTTGCCGCCGTCGTCAAACAATTCTTCGGGCTTATAACTTTTCATCCAGTCTTCGAGGAGTTTTACGTGCTCGGGATGCTGCGGGAAATTGGTGATGGGCACCTGATGGGCGCGCCAGGTATTTTCCATGGGCTTGCCGTCCACGGTTTTGGGGCCAGTCCAGCCTTTGGGAGTGCGCAGCGCGATCATGGGCCAGACGGGCATTTCGGAAGATTGGCCGCTGCGCGCGTGGCTTTGAATGGCGCGAATTTCCTGGAGAACGGTGTCGAGCGTGGAAGCCATGAGCTGATGCATGACTTCGGGTTCGTGGCCTTCCACAAAATAAGGTTTATAGCCGTAGCCGTAAAACAATTGAGTGAGCGCGGAATCACTGAGGCGCGCGAGGATGGTGGGGTTGGCAATTTTGTAGCCGTTCAAATGCAGGATGGGAAGGACCGCGCCGTCGCGCGCGGGATTCAGGAATTTATTGGAGTGCCATCCGGTGGCCAGCGCGCCGGTTTCGGCTTCGCCGTCGCCGACCACGCAGCACAGGAGCAAATTGGGATTATCGAACGCGGCGCCGTAAGCGTGAGAGAGCGAATAGCCGAGTTCGCCACCTTCGTGAATGGAGCCGGGAGTTTCCGGGGCGACGTGGCTGGGGATGCCGCCGGGAAAAGAAAATTGTTTGAAGAGCTTGCGCATGCCGTCTTCGGTTTGCGCGATGCCGGGATAAATTTCGCTGTAGGTGCCTTCGAGATAGGTGTTGGCGACCAGGCCGGGGCCGCCGTGACCGGGGCCGGCAATGTAGACGATATCGAGATCGTGCAGCTTGATGAGGCGATTCATGTGCACGTAGATAAAGTTGAGTCCGGGAGTGGTGCCCCAGTGGCCGAGCAGGCGGGGCTTGATGTGCTTGAGGGCCAGAGGTTCGCGGAGCAGGGGATTAGCGTAGAGATAAATCTGGCCGACGGAGAGGTAATTTGCGGCGCGCCAATAGGCGTGCATCTTGCGGAGTTCGTCAGCGGATAGCGGTTTTTGAGCGGCGGCGGTTTTCTCGGGGCCGGATGCTGTGGATACGGGTGCCATGAGCTTGCCTCGGTCGGTTCAGGTTTATCGCATAGCGATCAGTTTAATGCTATTCAGGATAGGCGGCGGAAGTTCAGGGATCGGTGTCGGCTATCACATCCACTTTAGCGTATGCGCGGAAAGTTGACGGCACGTAAACGTTTTTAGGTACGAGATTGATGGAGGAAAGCGGAAAAATGAGCCGCCCGCTGGTGTGCGAGCAAGCACCAGCGGTGCGGGCGGCTTTACGACGTGGTAGGCGCTGAAATCGGCGAGCGGTTTTGCCGAGCCGCAGTCGACAGACCCAGGTTTCCTGGCGCGGTTAGTTAATGCCGGCGCGTTTAAGGACCAGGTTGGCAAATTCCTCCCTGGTGGCGGGTAGTGGGGCGTTTCCTGGTGGTAGCTCGTCGTCGAGAGCGCTGGTGCGGGCGGAGGGCGCGTTGTGGAGCGCGGGGCGCTCATATGTGGGTTTGGTTGGAACAGCGATCGGAGGGACCGGTTCCTGTTGGCGAGGAGGCGGCGTCGCTTTCGGAGCGGAGACGTTGTTGGATGGCCGCTGGCCCGGCGCGCCAACATGGGGATGGGGGCAATCGTAAATGGCGGGAAGGGTGCGCAGCAGCAGGCTGCTGATGTAGGCCAGGACAGCCGCGCGGCGGGGGGAAATTTCGCCGGCGGCGACCAGGGTGTAGAGTTCACAAAGCGAAGCGTGAATGCCGATGGGATTCAAGAAGTTACAGGCGTGCTGGGTGAGTTTGATGGAGACATCGTCTTGACCGGAGGGCCGGCAGTCTTCGTGACGATGGCAGAAGGCAGCGCGATAGAAAGTGACCACGTTGCGGCAGTGGCGGCCAGATTTGAAGACGAAGGCGCAGCGATGCTTTGCGGGCGCTTCTGTAGCGGATGATGATTCGGGTGCAGTGTTCATGGCTTTCCTCTATTTGATCTTTCTTCTTTCCGATTTTTGTTCACTTTTAAGCGTATGGCGCAAAGAGCGCTTGTTTGTTTTCAATAAGTTACGCACTCTTTCATTTCTTACTTTTTGACATGTGCTGTGTTTTCTGTAGGTTGCGCACTCTTTTGAAAATATACCGGGGGTGGGGGGGTAGCAGCTTCCGGTACGCACCGGGGCATGCCTGACGAAACAGACCGAGCATATTCCGGACACGCTTCAGCCGACAATCAGGCTCGCCTGCGAGATGCGAGACTAAACCACAGATGCTGTAAGCGACGCGGAAATCGGCGATCGGTGCGAGAGTGGCGGTGGAAATCACGGCTAAGTATACTGATGTGATACTGAACTACAACTGTACGATGGGACAGAACGGGTACAGGGGTGGGCGGCTGCACTGACCGAACTTCCGAGAGGAGCACCGCGGGATTTTACAGTTTCTGACCCGGCGCTCCTCGCGGGCGCTATCTGGGAAAGTGCTGCAACTGTGCTTTGCGTAAGTACGTTGACGAGCTGAACCGATATTCTAACCAGCACATGTGGGACTGGAGGTTACTTTTTCATTCTCAAGTGTGCCATCGTTGGTGCATACCAACCATGGAAGTAGACTTAGTGCAGCGATGCCGGTGATTTGATTGCATGCAAGTCGCAGGCCTTCAAAAGAAGGTGGGCAGACTTCCTGAGGGTCCGAAAACCCAGGCGAGCTACTAAAAAAGCGGGAACTCATCAGAGATGGCTGTTTGAAACGAGAGGTTCAGTGCCAACGAATTTAGAACGGCTGTTAGAAACGCCAATTTACAACATGGGGGAAGCCGCTCGCTACACCCGCATTCCCTATCAGACGCTACGTTACTGGACGAAGGGAAGAGCTTCCGTGAAGCCGTTGATTCCCCTGGCGTCAAAAAATCCACCGCTGCTGTCGTTCAAGAATTTAATGGAATGCCACATGCTTAGTGGGATGCGAATCAAACTGCAGACGAGAAAGATTCGCATTGCTTTGGACAACCTTACAAAACTGCATCCATCGCTCCATCCACTTTTAGAGTGGCAGTTCGAGACCAACAGAAAGAATCTGTTCCTGCGGGAGCATGAAGAGGAACTGGTCAATTTAAATAAGCCAGAACAGAGGATTTTTACGCAGATTTTCGAATTGAATATGGAGCGGATTGAAAAAAATGAGAAGGGAATGTACGTTTTCTTTCCGTTTGTAGAGAAGCGCAGTCGATTCGAACCCAAAATCATCATGATGAACCCAGCGATTTCATTTGGCCGACCGGTCATTGCAGGGACAGGGATTCCGACAGCGGTGATTGCGTCGCGGTTTCACGCAAGAGAGTCGATAAGCGACTTGGCTAAGGAATATGGCCGGACGGAAGAAGAAGTGGAAGAAGCGGTCCGTTGGGAAACCAGAGCGATCGCAGCATAAGCCCTTCGTTCTGTTTCTTGATGAGACTCTCGGCAACTGCCAGCCCATCCATAAATCACTAGACAGCATGGATATTGAGTACGTCCGGCATGCCGAAAGATTCAGGGCAGGGATTCCGGACACGGAGTGGCTGCCGGTAGTGGGAGAAAACGATGGATCGTCCTAACTTCCGACAAAAGAATACGCTTTAACCGGCTGGAAGTAGCGGAAGTTATGGCAAGCGGAGTCAGGGAGTTTGTTTTTAGCTCAGGGAATCTTAGCGGAGCGAAGATGGGAGAACTTTTGAAAGTGGCAATGCCTCAAATGCGGCAAATAGTTTCCGAGCAAAGAGCGCCATTCATAGCTCGTATCACGCAAACTGGCAGGGTAGAAGTGCTGTTTGACAACCAAGGGTCGGTTTATCAAAGAAAGCGTGAGGAAATTTAAGCGGTCTGAAATTTCGAGGAATGTTGAGCGAGCGGTTTCCACACTTCGCGTGAACTGCGGTGCCTCTGATTTTATAAGGTTGGTCGAGACGCAACGGCGTTATCCAGCATCTGCCGTTCCCACCAAATATCACGCCAATCACTCTGCGCGCCATCCGATGAGGGCGGGAATACGTAGTTTAGGTATGGGTAAAAAGAGCACGAGAGTGCTTGGCATGGGGATTTTGCTGTTGGCGGGTTCTGCTGCGATTGGGCAGAACTCTGCGGCTGCGGTGGACGATACCACTCCGCCGAAAGCCCAGGCCACGGCTGCGACGGGGACAGCGGCGGAGAAGACTGCGGCGGGGCAGACTGTTGGTGCGGCGGGCGGGCTGCGTGGGGGCGAATTGCGTTGGCAAGGATGGTCGGATGGGGTGTTTGCGGAGGCCAAGCGGAATCACAAATTCGTGCTTTTGGATCTGGAGGCGGTGTGGTGCCACTGGTGCCATGTAATGGATGTGAATACGTATCGCGATGCCAAAGTGATTGCGCTGCTGCGGGCGCGGTACATCACGTTGAAAGTGGATCAGGATTCGCGGCCGGATTTGTCGAATCGATATGAGGATTTTGGATGGCCGGCGACTGTGGTGTTTGACGGCGACGGGCACGAGATTGTGAAGCGGCAAGGTTACCTAGCGCCGGATGAAATGGCTTCGATGCTGCAGGCGATTATCGACGATCCTTCGCCAGGGCCTTCGGTGCAGCCGGAAGCAAAACTGGAATTGCCCAGTGAGCCGTTGTTGAGCGGGGCGCTGCGAGAAGAGCTGAACAAGAATTTTTTCAACGGCTACGACACGGAGCAGGGCAGCTGGGGGAAGGATCAGAAATTTCTGGACTGGGATTCGGTGGAGTACGCGATGGATTTGGCGCGGCTGAAACACGATGTGCGCGCGGAGCACATGGCGCAGCAAACGCTGACGGAGCAGTTGCATTTGCTGGATCCGGCGTGGGGCGGAGTGTATCAATACTCAACCGGGAGAGATTGGAATTCGCCACACTTTGAAAAAGTAATGCAGATGCAGGCGGAAAATTTGCGGATTTATGCGCTGGGGTATGCGCAGTTTCGGGATCCCAAGTATTTGCACGCGGCGCAGGAGATTCAGAGATTTTTGCAGACATTTTTAACTTCGCCGGAAGGGGCGTTTTATACCAGCCAGGATGCGGACGTGGTGGAAGGGAAGCACAGCGCGGAATATTTTGCGATGAGCGACGCGCGGCGGAGGAAGGTGGGAGTGCCGCGAGTGGACAAGCATATGTACGCGCGGGAGAACGGGTGGGCGATCAACGGGCTGGCGACGTTGTATGCGGCGACGGGGGATCAGGCCACGCTGGAGGAGGCGGTGCGAGCGGCGCGGTGGGTGCTGGCGAATCGGTCGTTGGGAGGGGCAGCAGGGTTTGGCGGGTTTAGTCATGGTGCGACTGCGGCTGGAGCGGGGGCTGTTCGCGCGGTTGGGCCGTACCTGGGAGATAACGTGGCGATGGCGCGGGCGTTCCTGACGCTGTATGGGGCGACGGGGGATCGCGAATGGTTGCAGCATGCGCACGGAGACGATGCGATTTATCGGGAAGAATTTTCGGGATGCCAGTGGGGCTGGGTTTGCGACGGCGAAGGCGGCGAAGGCGGGTGGCGAGGCGGTGCGACCGCAGCGGGATGAGAACGTGATGGTGGCGCGCACAGCGAATCTTTTGTTTCACTACACCGGAGACGCGAGCTACGAGACGCTGGCGAAGGAAGCGATGCGCTACCTGGCGGCCGAGCCGGTGGTGGAGCGATTGCCGGCCTCCAGCGCGCTACTGGCGGATTTGGAGATTGCGTCGGAGCCACTGCACTTGACGGTCGTGGGACGCAAAGACGATGCGGCGGCGCAAAAACTTTTTGCCACGGCGAGGTTGTATCCGGCGGATTACAAGCGGCTGGAGTGGTGGGACGTGCGCGATGGGCGGTTGCCAAATGCGGATGTGCAGTATCCGGTGTTAAAGCAGGCGGCGGCGTTTGTGTGCACCAGTCATACTTGCTCGCCGCCGATATTTGAGGCGGAGAAGCTGCCGGGGCGGGTGGATAAGTTGTTGAGTGCGAGGTGAAGAGCGGTGTCCGGCAGGGTCCGGCAGGGTCCGGCAGGGTCGTCGTCGCTATTTCAGTTCAGAACAAAGAATCTCTTCAATCTGAGATGTAGCGGGCGAACTTTTTAGGTCCACATCATTCTTCTGGACCTTGAGAGCGCTCGATAACGGCGTTTTGTTCGAGCAAAAACCCAATCGTTATCATGTGCAGTGCGTCGGCACCGACTCAGGGATATGTGACGGCGTTTGACATTCTGTTGATGATGAGCGGCATTCCGACCATCTCCACGTAGAGTGTCCAATTCCCGCTGCCCACCAGAGTGGAAACCTTTTTGAGATAAGTCGCTGTCGGGCCCGGACTGGCAATTGACGTCAGGTTGCCGCTGGCATCGGCTTTCCAAATCGTATAGCCGTGCACGGTCGATAACGAAGCGTAACTACTCTGTCCAGATACCGGGTTGAGCTGCCAGGTCAATTCGTCGTTGGTTTTAGAATACGCCGCATTCTGCACCTGATAACAATTGTCCACGCCGGTCTCGACTTCCGTTCCTTCTTCGTAGTCATTCCAGGTTGCGACCTGCGCATACGGAAGACTAAAGCTGCCGCCATTCAGAGTGTGCGCCCAGTTGATCGCTGCGAAAGTGTTGAGCAGCACCTGGCCGCATTGCTGGGCGATGACACGGTTCGTACCCCAGGAGGCGTTGTGGTCGTCGAACCCTTTCCAGACGCCGCCGATAGATACATCACCGGGGTTGGCGGCAGAGCCGGTGTAGAAGTCCTCCAGATATTGAAAGTTGTTGCCTGGCGGAGGCGCCGGTTGGTTCCAGTAAAACTGCATGCACCCGTCGATGCCGTGACTACAATCATCAGCAAGGGTGGGTATAGCCGCCGCAGTGTAGCCGTTGGTGCTGTTGTTGACGTAATCGATGCAAACGTTGTTGACAATATCGCACGGCGGCTGAGGCCATGCGTAAGCGCCGGTGAAACCAGTCAGTCCAAACGTGTTGTTTTCACTGATTAGCTTCATGGGCGTTCTATATGTGGCGATGTGGGCCGTGACGCTATTCATTACCGTTACCCAATTGGCGTTAAAATCACTTTCATGCAAAAAGAAGGTAACCAGATTGGCCCCGGATGAATCCCTGGCGTAATAAGTGTTCTCCGCCCAGTTGCTGTCGATGTAGTCCAAGTCATATTCGAGATTGGCGATAAGGCAGTTAGTTTGATCGATGCTGCCCCCCGTTGGACAACCTGTCGAATATTGCGTGCCGGCGTTACCGCTGGTAATCGCGCCTCCGTCGAGCATGACAAGCAGCTTGAGAGTTTTGCCCTTCAAATCCAACGCCTGAGCCATGACCGTCGCATTGATGAAAGCCTTCGAGCTACTCGTGCCATACCAGTCGGGCGAGACGGCCCAGAACCCTTCAGCGATCATCAAGTTGTTTTGCGCCGCTATGATACCGGGGTTCGGAATTTTGTTGTTCTCATCGTAGCCGACAATTTTATGACTGCCGTCATTTACTACGGTGCAGACCTGCGTGCCGTTATATGGTCCGGCGGCCCCGGTATTGCAAAACCACGGCTGATAGGCGGCGATAAATTTTGTGGGTGCACCCACGTAAAGGTATTTGATCAATTTGAGGGGGGACACGTGGCCGGGTATGGGATCGACCGTCTGCGTTTGCGCGTTTGAGTTGTTGCTGTTGGTTTTGAAACCGGCAAAATTCCCAGAACAGTAGGCTTGTAGACCAGCCGGGTCATTCACCCCGGAGCACGCCGAAGTATTATTTCCGGTTTCCAACTTTTGAGTCGTGGATGGGGTTTGGGCTCTAGCGAGGTGCGCGGTGCACAGCAAAGTTAGAACGAACGCAGCACAAATGGCCGGTGAACATCGTGGCATAAGTTGTCTCCAGCAGGGTAGATGAGCGTTTTTTGGGGGAACTTTGCCGTCCGCGCCACATATGGAGCAGTTCAGGAAAGAACCACCATGACTGATAGTCCGATGTCCGCGCCGAGAACATCCTGTTTGTTCTGTAGGCGAGTCTCCGCGAGACCGTAGCCCAAAACCCTTCGTCAAGAGTTTGGGAGAGTGGGCGGTTAGGGGATGGTGGCCTGGATTTCTGGGGAATAGGTGCTTTCTTGATGGTTCCAGTTCAGGGCGGTGACTACGTAGTAGTAGGTTTGATTGCTTTGAACGGCGGAGTCCAGGAAGTTCAGGGAAGTTACGGTGCCGGTGTAGTTGGCCTGGGTGTAGGGTCCGCCGCTGCGAGAGCTGACGTAGACGTTGTAACCGGCGGCCCCGCTGCTGGGATTCCAGGAGATCGTGACGGAATGGCCGGAAGCGGCGATGCCGGAGCCGGAGAGGGCGATGGTGGATGGAGAATTGGCGGCATTGCTGGAGATTTTTACGGAGCCGGTGGCGGTGCCGGTGGAGGATGGAGAAAAAGTAGCGTTGACGGTGGCGAACTGGCGAGGGGAAAGGATCAGCCCGGCAGCAGAGCCGCTGACGGTGAAGCCTGCGCCGGATACGGAAACCTGCGAGATGGTGACGTTCGAATTGCCGGAGTTGGTGAGGGTGACGGTTTGCGAGCCGGTGTGGGAAACGCCGATAGCGCCAAAGTTGAGAGAAGTGGAACTGGCGCTCAGGGTGGAGCCACCAGACGAACCGCCCGAGGAGCCGCCAGTCGAGCCGCCGCCGCTGCTTCCGGAGGACGAGGTGATAGTGATGTTGCAAATCGCGAGGACGCCCTGGGAAGAGAAGCTGCCCATGTAGGCCAGGGACGAGACGTTGGATTGCTCGGAGCGGAAGGCGAGATTTTCGGCTAGGGTGTGCAGTTCGGAGCCAACGAGTACGTAGACGTCATAAACGTGAGCTTCGGGGTAGACGTCGAGAGTGAAGTGGTAGGTGGAGCGCGGAGAATAAGGGATGGAGTTGGTGGCGGAAAAACCTGAGCCGTTGCGGGCGTCGATCGTTCCAGAATTGTTGAAACGCACGGCGGCGGCCAAGTCGGTGTAGTCGCCGGCGCTGCCGGAAGAGAGTCCGGCGACGGAATCCATGCGCGCGAGAGAAGGAATGGCGTCGAAGGTGATGCGAAAATTGTTGCTCTGGGACTGGACGAGCGGGGAGTTGGCCCAGGAGCCGGAGGAGATCATGCATTGGCCGGACTGCGCAAAAATAGAGCGCGAGAGACCAAGCGACAAAGCAAGTAGCACAGCGCAGGATTGGAAAATCGTGAGCAGTACACGGAATTTATTTTTTTTGTGTTTGAAAAACATTCTGAACGTCCCAAGTTTTTGATTGCTAGAAAAACTCGAGGCCTCGACCCGAGCTCTGCAGCTAAGTCAGCGTAGGTGCAAGGACAGCAGCGGCGCTACTGTACCTGTGGGCAAAAGTTGACCCAGTGTCCACCTGTACCTGATTTCAAGGCGTGATGGAGGATTTGGGGATGGAATTTGAATGTGCGGTGAAGGGCGAGTTGGGTTGCCGTGAAGGGGAGCTGGGCGCGGGACGAAATGGAGCGGGTGTAATGTTCGACACCCGACCGAGAGAGCTGAGATTGTAGTTTCTGCTAGATGGGGAGGCGCAGGCGGGCTTCGCAGCCGGGGGTGTTGAGGCGGTTTTGCAGGGTGAGTTGGCCGCCGTGAGCTTCGGCGATTTGGCGGCAGAGGACCAAGCCGATGCCGGAGCCGGCGGGCTTGGTGGTGAAAAAAGGGACAAAAAGATTTGCAGTATTAGGAATACCGGGACCCTCGTCAAGAACCCAGACATCGAGCTGGGAGCCTTGCAAAGCCCAGCCTACTTGCACGCCGCCATGAGTTTCGAGCGCGGCGTCGGCGGCGTTGCGAATTAAATTGATGAGCAACTGATCGAGTTGGTCGGCGTCGGCGGAGATGACCGCCTGGGGGCCGTCCTGAAGGCAAACTTTTACGCGGGTTTCGAGGCGGGCGTTGCGATGAATCCACTCGGCAACGGGTACGGGGAGAAGTTTTGGTTTGGGGAGGCGCGCGAGGCGGGCGTAGGCGGCGGTGAAGCGGCCGAGAGCTTCGGTGCGCGAGCGGATGATGGCGAGACCTTCCTGCAAATCTTCCAGGATGGGAGCGGCGGGACCGGTGCGCAGTTCGGGGAGTTGATTGGCGGCGCTGAGTCCGGCTTCGAGGCCTTGGGCGACGGATTGAATGGGGGCGAGGGAATTGTTGAGTTCATGGCCGAGGACGCGGATGAGGCGCTGCCAGGCCTGGCGCTCTTCATCGCGCAGAGTGCGGCTGAGATCGCTAAGGACGACGAGATGATGAGGCACGCCGCCCTGGTGGAAGGAACCGCGGCGCATACTCCAGCGGCCGGAAGCGCCGGGGAAAGCCAGCTCCATGGTGCGTGCGGATTCGCCGTCGAGACAGGAGGCGAGGCCGAGTTCGGCGGCGGTGGCGCCGAGAAGGCGTTCGAGGGGGCGGGCGAGCAAGCGTTCGCCGGCGCGATTGACGAGGCGGAGCTTGGTCTGGTGGTCGAAGGTAAAAATGGCCAAGTCGATTTCTTCAATGATGGTGCGGAGGAGGCCGGTGGCTTCCATGGCGCCGAGGCGTTGCTCGCGCAACATGGTGCTGAGGGCGTTGACTTCCATCATGACTTCGCCCATGGCGTCGTCAGAGCGCGCGCCGCGTCCGCGAATGGAGAAGTCTTCTTCGCGCATGGCAGCAAGGAGGTTGGAGAGAGTTTGCAGGGAGAAGACCACGCGCTGGCGAAGGGATAAGGCGAAACCCAGCCAGAGGCTGAGAATGAGGAACGTAAGAGTCCAGGCGGCACCGGAGGAGTAAGAGCCGGTCCAGAGCAGCACTACGGCAACTACGGAGCCGGGGAGGCCGGCGGCAAGGGCGAGGAACTGGATGCGGCGTTCGTAGGTGAGGCGCTTCATCGGCACTTTACGGGCGCTTCATCCTAATTCATGTTTCTGGAGGCGGCGATAAAGGGCGCTGCGGCTGAGGCCCAGGGATCTGGCGGCCTGGCTGACGTTGCCGTCGTGGCGGGCGAGAGTGCGGACGATGAGGTGGCGTTCCACGTCGTCGAGACTCATTTCTTCCAGGCGGGCAGCGGCGGTGGAGGGCTGGGCGCGCAAGCCCAGGTCCGCAGCTTTGACGAGCGCGCCGCCGGCGAGGAGTACGCCGCGTTCAACGGCGTGATCGAGTTCGCGAACGTTGCCGGGCCAGAGATGTTCGTGGAGAGCGGCGGTGGCGGCGGGATCGAAGCCGGAAATGGATTTGCGATAGCGCTGGGCGTAGCCGAGAAGGAAATGGTGGGCGAGGAGGTCAATGTCTTCGCGGCGCTCGCGCAGCGGCGGGATGAAGATTTCGATGGTGTTGAGGCGGAAAAGCAAATCCTGGCGAAAACGGCCGGCGGCGGCTTCGGAATTAACGTCCACGTTGGTGGCGGCGAGGACGCGGACGTCGACGCGACGCGTGGAGGAAGAGCCGACGCGCTCGAGTTCCCCGGTTTCGAGGACGCGGAGGAGCTTGGCCTGGAGGTTGAGAGGGACGTTGGCGATTTCGTCGAGGAAGAGGGTTCCGGCGTCGGCCAATTCGAAGCGGCCTACGCGATCGGAGCGCGCGTCGGTGAAGGCACCTTTTACGTGGCCGAAAAGTTCGCTTTCGAAGATGCCCTCGGAGAGGCCGCCAGCGTTGACGGTGACCATAGGGCGAGAAGCGCGATTGGAGAGCGCGTGCAAAGTGCGAGCGACCACTTCCTTGCCGGTGCCATGTTCGCCGGTGATGAGCACGTTAGCGTCGGAGGGACCGATGCGGGCGACGAGGTCGAGTACCGGAAGCATGGCAGGAGCTTTGGCGAGGAAGGTGGGGCGGGATTCCGAACGCAGCAGGCGATTTTCGGCTTCGAGGCGGGAAGCCTGGCGAAGGGCTTGGCGCAAATCGATTTGGGTGCGGAGGATGGAGAGCAGGCGATTATTTTCCCAAGGCTTCTGAACGAAGTCGCGAGCGCCGCGGCGCATGGCTTCGACGGCGATGTCGACACTGCTCCAGGCGGTCATGACCACGACGGGGAGAGTGCTGTCGAGGGCCTGGATGCGGGTGAGGAGGTCGAGGCCTTCCTGGCCGGAGGTGGTGTCGCGGGCGTAATTGAGATCCATGAGCACGGCGTCGAATTCGCGGGATTCGATGGCGGCGAGAGCGTCGGCGGGAGAGGCGACGCCGTGAGTTTCGTAGCCTTCGCGTTTGAGGAGGAGGCGAAGGGCGTCGCGAATGTCGGACTGGTCGTCGGCGAGGAGGACGCGGCGGGATGGAGTGGAGGCGGGTTTCATGGCGATGGGATGAAGAGAGTCTAATCTAAGTTCGACCCGGGTTGCTGGTGCTGGGCGATGCGCCGGTAAAGGTGGTCAACACTTCTGCAAATCGATGCCGGTCTGCAACAGGCGGCGGACTCCAGCAAGGTTTATGCGGTTTGGACCGTGGTGGCGGGGGCCGCTGCGGTGGGGGTGTCACTGACGACCCAGCCGTCTTTTACCTGGACGATGCGACTGCCGTAAGCGGCGTTACGCTCCGAATGGGTGACCTGAATGATGGTGGTGCCGGCATCGTTCAATTTTTTGAAGAGCTGCATGATTTCTTCGCCCTGCGCGGAGTGCAGGTTGCCGGTGGGCTCGTCGGCGAGAAGCAATTTGGGATGCAGGATGACGGCGCGAGCGACGCCGACGAGTTGCTGCTGGCCGCCAGAAAGTTGATTGGGGAAAAGATCTTTTTTGCCGACGATGTGAAAGCGGTCGAGAGCGTCGCAAACCAGGCTGACGCGTTCCTTGTGGGGAATATTTTTGTAGGACAGAGGGACTTCGAGATTTTCGTAGACGGTTAGATTGTCGATCAGGTGGTAGCTCTGAAAAACGAAACCGATGTTGGCCTTGTGCAGCTCGTTGCGCTTTTTGTTGTTGAGCTTGTGGACCGCTTCGCCGAGGAAAAAATATTCGCCGGACCAGGCGCTATCGAGCATGCCAATGATGCTGAGCAAAGTGGATTTGCCGGCGCCGGAAGGGCCCATGATGGTGAGGAATTCGCCCTGCTGAATATCGAGGTTGATGCGGCGAAGGACGAAGAATTTGCTGCCGCCGGCATCGTAGGATTTTTCAAGATTGCGAAACTGGATTAGAGGTTCCACGTTGCTCCTGCGAATCGGGAGTGAAGCTGAAGCGGTGCGGCAAAATTATGGAGGATTTCCGCGCGGAAGGCGTGCGCGGGGCGCGTGGATCTGCAACGGAAAAGCAAAATTGTTTCATTCATAGCGGAGGGCCGTCAGCGGATCGACGCGTACGGCGCGGCGAGCCGGGAGATAGGAAGCCAGGGCAGCGACGGCGGCCAGGATTAAAGGCAAGCCGATAAAAGAAAAGGGGTCGGTGGCGGTGACGCCGAAAAGCAAGCTGGACAAGGCGCGGGCCAACGCGAAAGCCAGAGGCAAACCGATGGCGATGCCAACGGCGGTGAGCAGCATGCCATTGCCAACGATGAGCCGATTGATGGAGCCGGCGGATGCACCCATGGCCATGCGAATGCCCATTTCGTGGGTGCGTTCGCTGACGGCGTAAGACATGACGCCGTAGACTCCGACGGAAGCAAGGACCAGGGCGATGATGCCGATGGCGGCCATCATGGCAGCAACGTAGGCGATCCCGATAATGGATTCGGTGATGACGTGATCGAGGGCTTTGACTTCGTAGATGGGCAAGTCGGGATCGATGGCGGCAATTTTTTGGCGGACGGCGGACGCGAAGGTCAGCGGAGCGGCGCCGGTGCGGAGAACCACGGTAGTGAAAAAGGTGGGACGCTGGCGGTAAGGAAGGTAAATGGTGGGCACCGGTTCTTTTTGTATCCAGTTGTAACGGACCTCGTCCACGGTACCGACGATGGTGACGGGCGGTTCGGGAGCATTGGTGTCGATTTGAATTTTTTTGCCGAGCGGATTTTCGCCGGGAAAGTAACGTTGCGCGAGGCTGTTGCTGATCACCGCAACGAGCTGGGTGTCGCCGGTGTCGGAGTCAGCAAGGATTCGACCGTCACGCAAACCGATATTCATCAGCGCGAAATAATTGGGGGAAATGGATTCCACAATGGCGGAGCGGGAGTCCTCGCGTCTTTCCAGAGGACGGCCTTCGATAATGAATTTGTCAGTGCCGGTGCCTCCGCCGTTGCCGTAGGGAACCACAGTAGCGAGGGCGACGGACTGCACGTCGGGGATGGCAGCCAGGCTGGGCAACAGGCGGTCGTGAAATTCGGAGCGCGCGGACTTTTGTGCGTATTGCAATTCCGGCAAATTCAGATGGAAGGTGAGCAAGGATTCGGGATGATAGTTCTGGTTCACGGAAAGCAAGGCGTTGAAGCCCTTGACGAGCAGCCCGGCGCCCACGAGAAGGATGAGGGCCATTGAAACCTCGGCGATGACCAAGGCGCTGCGGAGGCGATGGCGAGCGCGGCCGGAAGAAGCGCCGCGACCGCTTTCCTTGAGGGTTTCGGAAATGTTGGTGCGCGAACTGAGGAGCGACGGTGCTATGCCGGAGAGAATGCCGCTGGCGAGGGCCACGCCAAAAGTGAAAAGAAAAGCGCCAAGATCGAGGCTGATGGATTTCCAGCCGGCTACGTAACGGGCAATGTCCGGGGGCATGTGGGAAAGAATCATGACTGAGAGACCACTGCGCGAGAAAGATACCCAGCACCGCGCCAAAGAGGGAAAGCAAAACACTTTCGATGAGCAACTGGCGAACGATGCGGGTGCGGCTGGCACCCATGGCGGCGCGCACGGCCAATTCTTTCTGGCGGCCGGAGACACGCGCGAACTGCACGTTGGCGACATCGGCGCAAGCAATCAGGAGGACGAAAGCCACCGCGCCCAGGAGCAGCAAGGTGTACTGGCGAGTGAGATCGCCGGAGGCGAATTCCCCGAGAGTTAAAACGCGAAGCTGCCAGTTTTTGTAAAACTCGGGAAACGCGTCGGCCTGATGCCTGGTGATGGTGAGCATTTCGGCTTTGGCCTGCTCGATGGAAACTTGCGGCTTCAAATGGCCCACGACCCAGAGATAGCGACTGTCGCGCTGCTGGCGCTGCTGGGCGGTAAAGGCCATGGGCACCCAGGCTTCGGCGCTCAAGGGATAGTCGAAACCTTTGGGCATGACGCCAACGATGGTGAAGGGTTGACCGTCCACCTTCACGTTGCGGCCAAGAATTTTTGGGTCGGAGGCGTAGCGGCGCTCCCAAAGTCCGTAGCTGAGAATCAATTCATGATTTTTTCCCGGTTGACCCTCTTCGGATAGAAAATCGCGGCCGAGGCGCGGTTGCACGCCGAGGGTAGAGAAAAAATTGGTGGCGACCTGATAGTCCTGGATTTTTTGCGGCGTGCCATCGCCGGTAAAGTTGACGCCGTCCCAGGAGTAAGCGCTCAGTTGATCAAAGGACTGGGCCTGAGCTTGCCATTCGAGATAGGTGGCGGGCGAAACGGGAGTGTTCGAAAAACTGTGGAAAGGTTCGGAATCGATCAGGGCGACGATGCGGTCAGCGTGCTCCAACGGGACGGGGTGCAAAAGAAAGCCTTCGGCCATGCTGAAGATGGCGGTATTCGCGCCGATGCCCAAGGCCAAGGCGGTGGCGCAGATGAAAGTGGCGAAGCGATGCTTCCACAACATGCGGAAGGCATAGCGCACGTCCTGGGCGATGGACTCCATCAAGCTCCCACGCTGACTTCGCGGGTTTCCTCGACGATGCGGCCGTCGAAAAGATGGATGTTGCGCTCGGCGAAATTGGCGTAACGCTCGTCGTGGGTGACCATGCAGATGGTAGCGCCATTGCGATGCAAATCGCGCAGCAGCTCCATGACGGCTTCGCCATTTTTGGAGTCCAGGTTACCGGTGGGCTCGTCAGCCATGAGGATCAAGGGATCGCCAACCAGAGCGCGGGCTACGGCGACGCGCTGCTGCTGACCGCCGGAGAGCTGCGAAGGATAATGGCGCAAACGATGGGCCATGCCCACGCGCTCGAGGGCGTGCTGAACTTTTTGTTTACGCTCGGCGCTGCCGGTGCCGCGGTAGGTAAGCGGGAGCTCGACGTTTTCATAAACGGTGAGGTCGCCGATGAGATTGAAGGCCTGAAAGATGAAGCCAATTTCGCGATTGCGGATGCGAGTGCGCTCGCTGATGGTGAGCTGCGAGACAGGCTGGCCGTTGAGCCAGTAGTCTCCGCCAGTGGGGGAATCGAGCAAGCCCAGGATGGAGAGCAAGGTGGATTTGCCGCAGCCGGAAGGTCCGGCGATGGAGATGTACTGGCCTTTTTGAATCTCCAGATGAATTTCGGAGAGCGCGTGGGTTTCCACCTCGTCGGTGTAGAAAACTTTTTTGACGCCTTCCATCTTGATAAGAGTGTTGCTGGCTTGGGTCATTTGCGCTCCTTGAGCACAGGACTGCGAAGGTTAGTAGTTATACGAGAAATGAGGGGCCGATTTGTTCCGAAACTATTCATAGCGCAAAGCAATCATGGGATCGACGCGAGTGGCGCGGCGAACCGGGAAGATAACAGGCAGCGGCGGCGATAACGGCAATGACGGTCACGGCCAGGGCGTAGATGTCGAAACTGTTGGCGCGCACGCCGTAGAGCAAGGATTCGCTGAGGCGGGCGAGGGCGTAGGCGATGGGCAAGCCGACCACGGCGCCAGCGATAACCATGAAGCCGACTTCTTTAAAGATTAAAGCACGCACTTGCGCGGTGGCCGCGCCCAAGGCCATGCGAATGCCGATTTCGCGGGTGCGCTGAATGACCAGGTAAGAAAGCACGCCGTAGATGCCGAGGGCGGCAAGCAGGGCGGCAAGAATGCCGAAGCTGGCGGACAGGCCGGCAATCATGCGCTCGGCCAGCAGATCTTCATCGACGACGCGCTGAAAAGTTTTCAGGTCGTAGACCGGGAGGTTGGGATCCAGGGAGCGAACGCTGTCGCGCAATTCATCGGCGATTAGCAAAGGATCCTGCTGAGTGCGGACGTAGAAGGTCATGCCGATTAGTTTTTCGCGTTGAGCGTAGGGGAAAAACATATAGGGAGCGATTTCGCTGCGGACGCGATCCTGTTTGCTGTCGCTGCACGACGCCGACAATCAGGATGTTGGGTTTGTCGGCGGTGGCGCCAATCGTCAAGTGCAGGCCGACGGGGTCGCGTTTTGGGAAGAAGCGCTTGGCCAGCGACTCGGTGATGACCACGACTTTAGGTGCGGTGGCGTTATCGGCGGCGGTAAATTCGCGGCCTTCGACCACGGGGAATCCGATGGAGGAGAAATACGCGGGGCTTACAGAGTCGAATAAAACATGATTCTGATCGTCGGGAATTTGAACGGTGCCCTCGACAACGATATCCGAGCCCATTTCGGTGCCGGTGAGGGTGGCGATTTCAGAGCTGCCCGCAGAACGGACTCCGGGGAGAGCGGCGAAACGTTCGCGCATCTGATCGATGAGTGAGACGGCGCGCGGAGTGTCGTAGCCATTGAGGGAAGGGTCGATGGAAAAGGAGATTACGTTTTCGGTTTTCAGGCCGAGACTTTGCGTGCGGAGATTCCAAAGGGTTTTGGTGAAGAGACAAGCGCCGGCGAGCAGGAGGAGAGTGAAAGCGACCTGGCCGGCAACTAAAAATTTGCGGAAGCGCACGTGAGACAAACTCACGGAGCCGGTGGAACCTTGCTCTTTCAGAGTCTGGGTGATGCTGGTGCGGGTAACGCGCCAGGCGGGAATTAAACCGAACAGCACGCCGGAGAAAAGCGTGGTGGCGGCCGCGAATAAGAGGACGGTGGCGTCGAGTTTGGTGGACAGACCTTGGACGCCGCTGGAGGCGACTTCGGGAGTCAAAATATTCATGAGCCAGAGGCCGAGGACCAAACCCAAGATTCCGCCGGCGGCCGCGCAGAGCAAACTTTCGATGAGCAACTGGCGAACCATTCTGGCGCGGCCAGCGCCCATGGCGGTGCGGATGGCGAATTCGCGCTGGCGGGCTGCGCCCTGGGCGAGGAGCAAATTGGCGACATTGGTGCAGGCGATGAGCAGGACGAGGGCAACCAGGGCGAAGAGAGTGATTAAGGCCGGGCCGGTATCGGTTTGCAAAGTTCTGCGGCCGCTGGCGCCGGGGAGGAAAAGAATTTTTTTGTCGAGATAGGCGGCGCGTTTTTTCTGGTCCAGATTTTTCCTGGTGGCGAGTTGTTGTTCGAGGAGCGGGTGATACGTGGAAGTGAGCGCAGCTTCGGCTTGAGGAGTGGAGAGGCCGGGTTTACGGCGCGCGAGGATGGCCAGCCAGGAATCGTTCCAGTCATCGAGACCGTTGCGGCCCGGAGTCATCTGGGCTTTCATCATGACGGGGACAAAAATGTTGGGGGACTGGCCGACTTGAATGCCGGTGAATCCTTTGGGCGCCACGCCGACGATGGTGAGTTCGGTGTTATTGACCAGCAGGGTCTGGTCCAAGACATGGGGATCGCCGGCGAAATGCTGCATCCAGTAGGAATAACTTAAAACCACAGAGCGGGTGGCCGCCGGGGGCGCGTTCGTCGTCGGAATTGAAGAGGCGGCCGAGAGCGGGATGCAGGCCGAGGACATCGAAATAATTTCCGGAGACCAGTTCGCCAAGGGTGCGCTCGGTTTGTCCGCGGGAGGAAATGCTGGATTCGAACGCGTAACGCGCGAGCATGCCGCGAAACGGCGGTGGCGTTATCGCGGAGATTTTTGTACATGGGATAGGAGAAGGATTGGGCGGCGTCGCCATCGCTCCAGACGTGGCCACCTAGAATGCCCGGGGAGCGGAGGATGACCAACTCATCGGGATTTTTTACCGGAAGGCGGCGGAGGAGGATTTGGTCCATCAGGGAAAAAATGGCGGTGTTGGCGCCGATACCCAGGGCCAAGGTGAGAATGGCGATGGCGCTGAAGCCGGGATTTTTCGCCAGCATGCGCAGGCCATAACGGACGTCCTGCCAAAGATTGTGCATGGTCGATTCTCCCCGCCGAATAGAAAGGCGTCGTTACTTTAGACGGATGCGATCGAAGTTATCCCAAGCGGACATGTCGGAGAGAATGACTTTGTCTCCGACTTTCAAGCCTTGGAGAATCTCGATGGTGTTGACGGAACTGCGGCCCAGCTTGACGTTGATGCGGGTGGCGTCGGAGCCGTCGTCATCCAGCTTGAAGATGCCGACGGAACTTTCGGACTGGCCGTGAACCGGGCGGCCAACGATAAAGGACGTCTTTGAGATTTTCGATTTCAATGGTGCCGTCGACGCTGAGGTCGGGGCGCGCACCCTGGGGCAAGGGCTGGTCGATGGCCACATCGACGGTGACGGTGCCGTTCTGCACGGAAGGGTCGATGCGCGAAACGTGGCCGGTGACGATGCCGTTGCGGGTGTCGATGGTGGCTTTCTGCCCGATGGCGGCGTCTTTGGCCTGAGTCTCGGCGATTTTAATTTCAGCTTTGAGTTTCTTGGGGTCGGCGACGCGGGCGAGATTGGTTCCAGGAGTAACGTGCTGGCCGACGTCGACGGGCAAGAGTTGCAAAACGCCGTCGATGCCTGCGCGTACGTGAAGGGCTTCCAGCTCGCTGCGGCGCAGTTCGTACAAGGCGCGCTGCTGATCGACGTGAGCGCGCTGGGCGGCGAGGCGAGCGGTGGCGGAATCCGCGGAGATCAGGGTGCGTTGATCTTCCAAGCCGGCGCGGATGGCGAGTTGCTCGGATTTTACCTTGGAAAGTTTGGAGGTGACTTCGGCGCCGATGCCCTGGGCCTGGAGCTTGTCGTCGACATCGTGCTGCAACTTGGCTTGTTCGAATTCGCTGCGAACGGAGGCGGCCTGGGCTTTCTGGTTGAGCAGCTCGCTGTTGACCTGCACCTTGAGATTTTCGTAATCCGCCTGGGCGCCCTTGAGCTGGAATTCGGCGTCGAGGGCGTCACGCTGGAGAGAGGGGTTGCTTAGCTCCAGGATGATGCTGTCGGGTTTGACGGTGGCGCCGGGGCGAATGACGATGCGGTCGACGCGGGATTCGGTTTGCGCGGGAATCCAGCGAATTTCTTCGGGGACCAGGGTGCCGAGGCCGCGAACTTCGCGAAGCATGGGGCCGCGCTTGACGTCATCGGTCCAGACAGTGGCGCGATCGACGGAGGGAGCAGCGGGGCGGAGGCGCGAGAGGCCAAAGGTGACGCCAGCAATGAGCAAGACGGCGACGGTGGCGTAGAGGATGCGCCGTATTTTTTTAGCGTGAGCGTTGGATGGGCGTTGAATGTCCATAGGTTGAACGACCTTTGAAAGGCAAGTTGCGTGCCCGAATTAAGGTTGACTAAATCACATGAAATGAATGAGCTAGGAGAACACATTTGGGGAGGGAGCGGCAAGGGCGGCGAAAATGGGATTTGGCGTCCCACGAGCGGACAGGGGGAAGGTAAGGCAGAGGCGGCGCCGGAAAACTTGTTGGAGCGCGAATCTGGAGTCAGTTCACCTGCGAACCGGGTTTGCCGACGTGGGCCCCAACTGGGGTTTGGAGAACGGCGAGAACGCGAAGCATCTCGTCGCGAATGGATTGAGCGCTGACGGGTTTAGCGACGTAGCCATCCATGCCTGCCTCGAGACATCTGCGATGGTCGTCGGCAAACGCATTGGCAGTGATGGCAACGATGGGGATGTGCCGGGAGGTACCTTTCTCGAGAGAACGGATTTTTAGAGTGGCTTGCAGTCCGTCCATGACCGGCATTTGCATATCCATGGCAATAAAATCGAATTGCTGTTGGGCCAAGAGTTGGACGGCGATGGAGCCATCGGCGGCTACCACGACGTGGTGGCCCATTTTTTCCAGGATGCGGGTAAGCAAACGTTGATTCACGACATTGTCCTCGGCGAGCAGAATGCGGAGAGCGGCGACTCCCTGAGGATTGGGGGAACCGTTGGACGGAGAAGGGCCGGGGGGCGCTTTTTCCGGGAGAGTGAGGGCGCGGAGCAAGGGCGCGCGGCGGATGGGCTTAAGGAGGGTGGTTATGCCGAGACGCTTACAGGCGGCGGTGCGTTCGGGGGAAAGGGGCGCCGGCAACATCAGAATGATTTGGGCGGGGGCGATGGCGGAAGAAGCCCAGGAAGTGGCCAATTCGAATCCGTCGACGCCGCTCATGTGGGAGTCGAGCAAGGCGCAGGAGAAGCGAATGCCACGGCGGGAATATTCAGCGAAGCAGGCGGCAGCGTCCGCGCCGCCAAATGCGGATATGACCTCCATACCCCAACCGGCGAGGAGTCGTTTCAAGAGCAAGAGATTGACGGCGTGGTCATCGGCGATGAGCACCCACCTGCGTTCGGCGACGGGAATTTGCCGGGCGGGAGAAGCAAGCGGAGTTTTGGGATCGGCGGATAGAAGAGGGAACTCAAAATGAAAGGTGCTGCCTTGGCCTTCCTCGCTCTCCAGCCAGATTCGGCCGTCCATGAGCTTCACCAGGCGTTCGGAGATAGAGAGGCCCAAGCCGGTGCCGCCGTAACGGCGGCTGATGGACATGTCGGCTTGCGCGAAAGCTTCAAAAATCTTGCGCTGCTTTTCGAGCGGGATGCCGATGCCGGTATCGGAAACCGTGAAATGAACAAGCGGGCCGGATTTAGAGTTGCCGGACAGCTCGGCCAGAATAGTGATCTCGCCGTGGTTGGTGAATTTGAGGGCGTTACCAATGAGATTGATAAGCACCTGGCGTAATCGAAGATGGTCACCGCGGACCAGGGAATGAATGTCGATTACATTCCAGAGCAGCTCAATGCCTTTTTCCTGGGCGAGGGCGGTGAAGGGAAGTAAAGCTTGCTCGACGCAATCCTCGATCGAGAAATTGGCGGCTTCCAGTTCCAGTTTGCCGGCTTCGATCTTGGAGAGGTCCAGGATGTCATTGAGGAGCGAGAGGAGCAGGTCGCCGGAAGATTTGACCATGGAAAGAAAATCGCGTTGTTCGGCGGAGAGATCCGTGTCCAGAGCCAGGGCGGTCATGCCCAGAATGCCGTTCATGGGAGTGCGGAGTTCGTGGCTCATGTTGGCGAGGAAATCGCTTTTGGCGCGATTGGCGGATTCCGCGGCCTCTTTGGCCTGGTGCAACGATTCTTCAGCGTGCAGACGCTCGGTGATATCGACGAAGGTGACCACCGCGCCGAGAACGCGGCCATTCTGGATGATGGGAGAAGACCACTGTTCCGCGGGGAAGCTGGCACCGGTGGAATTCCACAGCACATGATTGGGGATGTGCAGTTTTTCGCCGGCCTGGAAGGCCGGGCGGAGTGGGCAATCCTGCCAGGGATAGATGGAGCCGTCGGCTTTGGTGTGATGAATGAGGTCATGGACGTTGCGACCGAGGAGAGCTTGCTGGGACGGAAACCCGATGGCGCGGAGAAAGGCGGGATTGCAGAAGGTACAATTTCCGTGGACGTCCACGCCGTAGACGGCTTCGCCCACGGATTCGAGTAACAGGCGAATGCGAACTTCTTCGCGCGAGAGGCGGTTTTCAGTGCGGTCGCGTTCGCTGATGAGGGCTCCGAGGATGAGTCCAGTGAGTGAAAGGATGAGCATGAGGAATTGCAGGACGGCAAAATGCTCGGGATCGCCGGGAAGCATGCGTAAAGTGAGGACGATGCCGGAGTCCAGGAGCAAAATTCCAGCGGTAGCTCCGCGGAGGCCGCGACGCACGGAGATCCACATGACCGGGAGAAAAAAAACGTAGAAGAGGTCGTGATCGTGGTGGGCATTGGGTTTAAAGACCAACCACAGGGATCCGAGCATGACCACAGCGATAGAGAAGGATTCGAGAGTGCGATGAAGGCCGCGAGATTCACGGGGGCTCTTGGAGGCAGGGGAATCAAATTCCTGGACGGGTGCGGGTAATCCGGCAAAGCGGCGCAAGCCGGGCATGATGAAGACGAGACAAAAAGGGGTAAGACAGGCGATGGCCACGGCATCGCCGACCCACCAATTCAAAAAAGCGTTGCGATATTGAGACCAGGTAATGCCGTGGTCCAGGACCACGGTGAGCGTGCCGAAAACCGCCACAAGGGCGGCGGCGGGAAGAGTGACAAACAACAGCGAGAGCACATCCCGAATGGAGGCGAGGCGCCAATCGATTTTGAAAACGCGATTAAGAAGCAGGGAAGCGGTTGCGTAGGTAGCGGCGATCCAAACGTTTGCAGGTATGTAGCCGTAACTGAAAAACGGTTGATGGTAGTTCACTCTGGCGGCCAAAAGACCGGCCAAGAGGTAGAGCGGGGCATAGCGGATTCCGAACCCGATGAGGAGAGCCAAGGCGAAGGCGGTGGGCGGATACCAGGCGCTTATGCCGGAAAATATCTGAAAAAAAACCGTGGAGCGGTCGAGCAAGACGTAGATCACAAGGAACAAGAAGCCAATCAATAATTTGCGCAGGGCAAAGATGCGATCGGAGTCAGGGCGCGGTTTGGTCCTTGGGGCGGGAGCGAGGTTATCGAGAAGGGTGGTGGTGGAGTCGATCATGAAGTGATGGAGAGGGATTTTTCATTTAGAAACAATTGCTGGTAGTTATACCGAAACGGTACAGGTCTTTGGTGGCGCAGAGAATCGATGAACAAAAAATCGCGACTGGCTTTTGGGAAAGCGCGATATTTCTGGAGAAGAGCAGCACATCGAAGATTTGGGAACGGGCTCCGCGGCAAGGCGCACTACCTCAGAAGAACCAGTTAGCGTGCCGGAGGCCAAAGAGGAAACGATTGCGGACAATTAGAAAATTAAAATGTACTGGAGGTGGGGTGGGAAATCAGGTGGCGGTGTTGGCGTAGGAAATGACCAGAATGGAGAGCAGATAAAAGAGAAACATGCAGCCGAGATAAAGATAGGCGCGCCGGTTGGCGCCGCGAAATTCCTTCCAGGCCAGGACGCCCCAAAGGGCGGCGACCATGGGGGCGGATTGCCCGATGGCATAAGAGATGGCGACACCGGTAAAGTTGGCAGCGACCAGGTTGAAGACGGTGCCGACGCCCCAGATGCAACCGCCGAGGATGCCCAAGACGTGGCCGGAGGCCGGACCGCGAAAGAATTCAGAAAAGTTAACGGGCTGGCCGACCAGCGGGTGCTTCATAAAATAAATGTTCCAGATCAAACAGGAGAGCAGCGCGCCGAGGGTAAGGAATACCGCGACGCTGTAGGGGCCCAGGGTGTTTCCGTGGGTCATGGAGCGAGTTACGAAAGGAGCCCAGATGCCCATGAGGATTCCGGAGACGATGCAGGTGACTATGCTCTTTTTGGTGATTTCGCGATTGGCGGTTTTGAGGTTGCCGTAGGCTTTGCCGTCGAGGATGACGGCTATTAAAGCGCAAATTACGCCGATGGCTAAAAGAGCGGCGTTGCCTTTGGGTTGGAGGATGTAACTGGAGACGACGCCGACAACCAGGGCGATGCCGATGGACACGGGGAAGGCGATGGCCAGGCCAGCCATGTCGATGGCGGCAACGAGGAGTAGGTTAGCGAGATTGAAGACCACGCCGGCGAACATGGTGGAGGCGATGTTGGAGTTGTCAGCGTTGTGGACGTTGGTCAGGAAACGGGAAGGGTCATCGGCGGTGCTGCCCATGGTGAAGGCCAGCACGAGAGATATGAGAAAAATGCCGACAGCGTAGTCCCAGTAAAAAAGTTCGAAGCGGTAATTTTTTACGCCTTTGTAGGTGTTGGCCCAAGAGCCCCAGCAGACCGCGCTGGCTACCATCATGACGAGAGCAACGAGGAACGTGTGGGGAACAAACATTTCGTGAATCTCCTGAGCGCGGGTACGAGAAAGTTTTGACTGGTCCGGAAAATTATGCGCGGCAATTACCTGGTCGATGCGCAAAGATCAAAAAGCAGCGGCCTCCGCGGGGCGTTGGGAACGGATCAGGGCCATGACGTCTTCGCGGCGGCCCATGGAGCGGGCGCCAACCTTGGTGCAGCAAATGGCGGCGCAGGCGTTGGCGAAGGTGCCGACGCGTTTATGATCCCAGTTCTGCAGCAGGCCGAAGGAAAGGCCGCCCATGAAGGCGTCGCCAGCGCCGGTGGAATCGACCACCGCTACTTCGAAGGGCGGGACGTGAACCAGGTCATTGCCGGCGGCGATGAGACATCCGTCGGCGCCCATGGTGAGGGCCACAATTTTGGGACCGAGAGCCAGGAGCTTGGCGGCCATTTTTTCGTAGTCGGTTTCGCCGGTGATTTCGCGGGCGGCGGCTTTGCAGGGCTTCAAGACGTCGACGAGCTTCATAGCGGCGAGGAGAGCGTCGGCGCTGCCGAGTTGGGCCTGGGCAAAATAAGTTGGCGCTACGTCGAGATCGAAGATGACGCGGACTCCGGCGGCGCGGGCGATTTGCATGCCTTGCTGAATAGGAGGCAAAGGCAATTGCGAAGCCTCGGTATGAAAATGGCGAGCCTTGGTGATGTGGGACGTGAAGAGGGTGCGCACCTGTTCGGCGGAAAGCTTGCCGTTGATGTTGGGGAACATGTAGATGCAGCGCTCGCCTTGGGAATCGACGGGAATCCAGACGAAGGTGGATTGCTGACCTTTGATGGTTTCGATGCCGGATAAATCCAGGCCATCGTCGGCAAAGGCTTTGGTGATGAGGCGGCCGCTGTCGTCATCGCCGATGAGGCCGAGCCAAGCGGCGGAAACGCCCAGGCGTCCGACTTGAGTGAGATTGTTGCCGGTGACGCCGCCAGCGTGAATCTCGAGGCGGTCGGCATTGATTTTTTCCTCGGGACCGAGGAGGCGGGGGACGATGGCGAAGTAATCGACACCACAGCTTCCAATTCCAACTACCGCGGCGGGCTCTGGCATGTGGCTCCTGGAATAGTTAGAAAATGGAAATAGAAAAACACGGATGGCCCGAGCGACAAACGGCGGGCACAAACGCGGGAACGATAGCACAAGGGCCAGCGCTAAGGCCATCGGTAAGGACGGATTCTTGTCCTCTGTTCTGGAGTGATTCGCGGCAAACCGCAGGCGCGCATGGAGCGAAAAAATCGCGGGATTAGTTGGCTGATGGGGCGGGGGGTTTGGGGGTGGGGCGGGACAATAGCTCTACGTATTTTTTATAGAATTTTTCTTTGTCTAATTCCATTTGGACTTCGACGAGTTGCTCGCCCATTCCCGGCTGCTGCCCGGGGGCCCAGGTTAGGGTGTCGCCGTAGGACGAGCCGTGGTCGGAGCTGACGTCGATGTATAGCTTTTTGGTTTGGGTGATGAAGCTGGGGTCGAGCCAGGCGACGGCGGCCAATTCGTCCCAGAGGTAGTTGGCTTCGGCGTATTTGACGACATATTGGGCGGCAGGGGTCTGGCTTTTGGCGACTTCGGCGATCAAGTTTTTTTCCATGCGGGTTTTCACGGAGATGTCCACGGTAGTGAGGACGATGCGGGGCCAGTGAGCGTGCATGACCGCAGAAGAAGCTTCGGGATCCATCCAGAAATTAAATTCGCGGCGGGGGGTCAGACTGAATTCGGGATCGTCGGTGCGGGGATTGATGCTGCCGGCCATGACGATTAATTCCTTGGAGAGTTCGGCGAAATGCGGTTCGTGGGCGATGGCCAGGGCGAGATTGGTCATGGGGCCAGCGGCGTAGATGGTCACTTCGTGGGGATATTTTTGCACCATACGCACCAAGAAATGCGCAGCGTCTTCGACGGAAGGCTTGGTGGTGGGAGCGCCTTCGGGCAGCGGGGGGATTTCGTATGGGCCGTGAACCTTGTGGCCCTTGGCGAAATTCCAGGCACCTTGATAGAGAATTTTGCCGTAGAGGGTTTCCCAGCGGGCGATGTGTTCCTTGGTGTTGAGAAGGGGAAAGGTGGCGCCGGGGAGGACGGGGATGTCGGTGCGGCCGATGATTTCGAGGAGGCGCAAAGTGTGCTGCACTTCTTCATCGCGCCAGGCGTCGCCGGTAAGAACGGTGATGCCGAGGACGTCGGTATCGGAAGAATTCACGAGGGCGAGAATGGCTTGCATGTCGGTGCCGCCGGGGCCGGCGCAATCCTGATCAATGATGACTTTGCGCGGACCCTGGGCGCTGGCGGGGGCGATGTAGAGCACGGCGGGGATTAAGGCAAGCGCGATGAAAACGCGTTTAAAATTTTTGTAGTTCATGACGATTCCTCTCCTGGATGCGAGCCCTGGAATTGGATCTGCGGAGCAAAGTTCAATACATGATGGTTGGGGTCAAATGATGCGGCCAGGAGGTGGTGTGGTAGTGGGTCCACAGGCGGGCATCGATTTGAGGAATGATGACTTGCTCTTGCGGGCCGCGCAGCTTGTTGATTTCCTCGGCAAGCAAAGCGGTGGCGTACAGGCAGTGGGCGCGAATTTCAATTTCCTGGGGCGAATCGCGAGCAACGAGTTGATGAGTATTGATTGTTGCTTCCAGTTTTTTCGAATAGGAAGTGATCCCGAGCAAACGCAGCGCGACGGGAACGATGTAGTCGGCGAAAGCGGTCATCTTGCCGGGATCATCGAGGCGGAATTTGCCGGATTTGTGGAGCGTGGAGTAGAGCATCCAGACGCCCAGTTGGGCGAGCTTGTAGAACTTGATTTCGTGGCCCTGAAACTGGCTGACATCGTTGAAGCGGGGAAACTCGGTGACCAGGCGGTCGATGAGTCCATTGCCGCGGTCGTAGAGAAGGGGCGAACAGGCGTGGACGAAATTGTGAAAATGGCCGTGGTATTTTTCGGCTAGCACGGCGCCGACTTGGTGGAGGACGGCGAGTTTTTCGTCGAGCATGGGCATATTGATGTTGCCGGCGAAAATGCGGTCGAGTTCGTCGCGGGAGATTTTGGCGAGGAACTTTCCGTCGAGGATGGGAATGCCGGCGTCCAAGGCGCGCTTGAGGCAGGCGAATTCAGCGTCGGAGTCCGACCAATGTTGTCCGGCAAAATCGACTTGAAATTTTTCATGGGTGGAAAAATCGGTGAAGGCGGTGTCGATGGAATCGGCCACCAGAACAAAATCGATGGCCTGGTTGGCGTCGCCGGTGCCAATGCCGAAAGGGAGCGCGAATTCAGGGAGGGGAAGTTCTTCGTAGCCCATCCAGGCGGCGACTTCGACGATTTTGTCGACGTTGGTGCGGACATCGCGGGAAGTTTCGATTACAGGGTGCAGACTATCAAGAACCGGACTGCCAGTGAGAAGGGGCCAGCGCACAGGATTTTCCTTGGGAAGATTTTCCGCGGTGGCGCTCGAGAGGGGCGGCACGCGGGGAATTTCGGATAACGGGACGGGCATTAAATTATGGGTGAGCGGCGCGAGTGCGCGGGCCAGCGGAAGGGAGGCGGCTGACCCGCACAAAGTTTCGAGAAAGCGCCGACGCGGGATGGCACCGGGGCGGCATTTTTGCGTAGCAGCATTTCGGGTCATCAACGCCTAGAAAGTCAGCTTGAGACCGAACTGAACAAGACGCGGGTTATTTACCGTGGCGCTGATGGAACCGAATCCCGGAGCATTGATATCCGGAGTGCCAAGGCTGCCATTGCTGTTGGGGGTGGCAAATTGCGCGTGGTTGAAGAGATTGAAAATTTCCGCCCGGAAATTCAAACCCGTGCCTTCCCTGGGTAGGGCAAAGTGCTTGATGACGGAAAAGTCGGTGTTGACGAAGTCCGGGCCGGAGAGCGGAGCGCGAGAGGCAGTTCCTAGTTCGCCCGGGGCGGGGACGGCGAAGGCGCAAGGGTTGAACCAATTAGTGACGGTGTGAACCGTGGCGGGTGCTGCGCAGGTGGGGTTGGCGGAGACGGTACCACCCTTATTGGGATCACCAACGATGTCGGGACGAGTCAGGCTGGCTCCATTGTTGTTAATGAAACCAGACCGCTGGCATTCGCACTGTCGACTACGAAAATTGGGAAACCAGAGGTGATTTTTTCAATCACGGTCAGTTGCCAGTTTCCGAGGATAGCATTGACCACGCCGTTCCAATCGTGGCCAAACTGCTTTCCCTGCCGAATGGCAAGTCATAGATGACGCTGGCGGTGAAATTGTTGTTGAGATTGATTCCGGATAGGGCCCAATCCAATTTATGCCAATTGGGAAGCGGGAAGTAGCTGGCACCGTAGTTGGAACCGAGACCATCGGCAAAGCCGGTGTCGTAGGTTCGGGAATAGGTATAACCGACGAGAGCGTAAATTCCGTATTTGGAGCTCTTCGTTTCCGCTTTGATTTGCAGACCGTCGTAATGGGCGCGGCCCTGATCGGTGGTCTCCAAAATGGTGGAGAAAGGGGGAAGGCTGCCGCATAAGGACTAGTGAAGGCGCCACCACCCGGAGCACAGCCCCGAGTATAGCCAGCGACGGTGCCGCAAGCGGCTGGGGATCCCAGATTGATGTTATTGCCGTCCACGAGAATGTGTTGACCTCGAGAGCCGGCATAGCCGACGGTGAGCACGATGTCGCCGGGCAATTGATGCTCGACGTTGACGTTGAATTGTTGGACGCGGCCGAGCTTGAAATTCAGATTTTGGGCCTGAATTGTTCCGGTGAAGGTCGCCGGAGTTGGCGGAGTGTTAAAGATCTGAAATCCATTGGAGATGCTGATGGCGCCGGGAGTCTGACCGTAAAGAGTGGCGCATGCGGCAGTGGTGAAGGTGCAGCCGCCGCCAAAAGCGAAGAGGTCGGATTCGGCGTAGTAAGGAGGATTTTGCCATAGACCCTGGGCTCCCTGACTCCAGGAAGAGTCATGATAGATGGAATAACCGGCGCGGACGGCGGTCTTGTCGCTTCCGCGGGGTTTCCAGGCAATGCCGATGCGGGGCTCGGCGGCGGTCTTGTCAAACTGAATACCAACATATTTGCCGGCGTTCTGCCCGGCAACGAGAAATGTACCGGTGGCGGGATTGAAATCGGCCTGGCGATTGGCGACTTCGGAGATGGGGGTGGTTACTTCCCAGGCCAAACCGAGATTGATGGTGATGTTGCTGGTCAGCCGCCAGTCGTCCTGAACGAAGGGGCGGAACATCTTCCAGCGGCGGCCAATGGTGGGACCTTTGAAGGTTTGGTCGTGAATGGCGAGGCTGGTCAATCCGAGGAGCAAATCGGCGGTCGGTTCATGAGTCCAAGCGCCGCTCAAGGTAAAGAAGCCGTCCTGAAAGCCCTCGGTCTTGGTGTTCATTTGATTGGCGCGGATGCCGCCGCCAACCTTGATGTTGTGCTTGCCGCGGATCAGGTCGAGGGTGTCGTTGATGGAGAAAATGTTGGTGCCGCCCTGGAAGGGCGAGAAGCCGCGATCACCAACGCTAAAGTAACCGCCGAGAATTTGGGAGATGGTGAGGCCGCAGCTAACGCCGGAGGGCAGGCAGGTATTGCTGGAGGTGCAGTCAAGATTAGCGCCGGGGATGCCCAGCTTGGCGGATTCGCAACTGCCGGTGCCCTGGGAGGTGATGTAATTGAAGATGCGATTGTAGCCGCCGCTAATCTGATTGACGGTGGTGGAAGAGAAGATGTGGGTTTCGGACAAGGCGATGTTTCGGGCATGGTTGATGATGCCTTGATTGCTGGCAAAGAAATTGGATTCGCTGAAGTTGCCGACGCCGCCACCACCGGGGACGTAGGAGGTAGCCTGATCGTAACTGAAGCGGGCGAACATGCTATCGGAGGCGGAAAAAGTATGGTCCAGCCGGCCGTCAAACTTGGTTTCGTCCAGTTTGCGCACCGGTTCGTTGACAAAGTTCGTGAAGTTATTGGCATTAATTGCGTTTGGTTGGGGATACAGGGATATCAGTTGTGCGCCGATGGGATTGAAGAGGTTGGCGGGGATTTTGTTGCAGTTGATTCCGGCAGGCTGGCTGCCATCGGGGTTGGCCGGCAAGGGATTCCCGTTGGGATCGCACTGGAAGTCCACATTGGGCCCGCCGGTCACGTTGGGATTGATAATCGTTCCCACCGGGTTGGGTTGCCCCAAGGCGTTATTGGTAAAGTCGCCGTTGCGCATGGCGAGGCTGGGCACCAGCCCGGTAAAGGTAATGCCGCGGCGTTGATACTTTTGCTCGCCGTCCACGAAAAAGAAGGTCTTGTTCTTCCGAATGGGTCCGCCGATGGCGCCGCCAAACTGATTGAGGTTGAATTTTTCTGGAGTGGTGGCGAAGAAGCTTTTCGCGTCCAGGGAAGTGTTGCGCAGGAATTCGAACAGCGAGCCATGGAAGTCATTACTACCGGACTTGGTGGTCACCAGCACGGTGGGGCCAGCGCGGGTGCCGTACTCGGCGGAATAGTTGTAGGTGAGCACTTTGAATTCCTGAATGGAATCGATGGAAGAGAGGATGGAGATGCCGCCTGCGGTGAGCTCGTTGTTGTCGTTGCCGTCGAGGAGCCAGTCGGTGCTATTGGGGCGGGAACCGCCGACGGAGAGCGAGAAGGAGCCGCGGGCGGAAACTTCGCTGCTGGCGGCTCCATTGAAAAAGCTGTTGGTGCTGGTTTCCTGGGTGGTGCCGGGAGTGAGGGTGGCGAGCTGCACGAAATCGCGGCCGTTTAAGGGGAGTTGGGTGACCTGTTGAGCGGTAATGACCTGACCGAGCGAGGGATTGGAAGTTTCGACGGCCACGATGTCGGCGGTGACCTCTACCGAGGAAGAGACGGAGGACGGGGAGAGGGCGAAATCGAGTTCGCGGGCTTCATCAATCTGAAGGCGAACCTCGCGGGTCTCGGTGGGCTGAAAGCCCTGGAAGTCCACGCGCAGGGTGTAGACGCCGACCGGCAAAAGAGGAATCAGGTAATGGCCAGCGTCATCGGTGGTGGTTTGGCGGGTGAGTCCGGTGCCTTGCGACGTGGCGGTGACGGTGGCGTTGGAAACCGCGGAACCGGACTTGTCGGTAACCACGCCAGAGAAATTGCCGGTGGCCTGGGCGTGCAGAGCCGGGGAGAGTCCTAAACAGCAGACACAGGCCACGATCAAACCAAGCAGTGAAGCTCTCATGGTGAAAACCCCTTTCAAAAAGCGTTGAGCGAAGTGTGCAGATATGGGCATCGAAATTATTTTCCTTGAATGCGCGAAACGAAAAGTTGGAGAAAACGATCGGCCTGGACGTCGACGCAAACCTTGGCGTTGGGTTTGACCTGGTCGAGGCCTTCGATGACGTAGCGGTCGCCGTGAAGCACATTGCGTTCAATTTCATTGCGGCGATTGGCGACGGTTTCGCCACGAGTAAATTCGCCGCGAGTCTCGACATCAACGTGCATGGGCGGGGCGGTGACCAGGGCGGCGTCAATGGCCACGCCGACCGCCAAGGGGTCGTACATGGGGGTGCCAGCGTCCCCGAATTTTTCGGAAAGCTCCACGAGAAAAGTGGCGACCTTGACGATGAAATCATTCATGGGTCCGTGGGTGCTGGACAGCGCGGCCAGTTGCTTGCGGCCGAACAGGGTTTTATCGCCGACATCGAGGCCGACCATGGTGAGCGGCCAGCCGGCTTGAAAGACAATCTGAGCGGCTTCGGGGTCGTTGTAGATGTTGGCTTCCGCGGCGGCGTTGACGTTGCCGCCCTTGATGGAGCCGCCCATGATGATGACTTCCTTGACGAGCGGGACGATGGAGGGATCTTTTTCCACGGCCAGGGCGATGTTGGTGAGCGGGCCGACGGGAACGAGAGTGATTTCATGCGGGGATGCGTGAATCAATTCGATGATGAGATCGGGGCCGAAGCGCGGGTCGACTTGGCATTTGCTGGCGGGCAACTCAACATTGGCCAAGCCGTTTTTTCCGTGCCAGAACTCGGCGGTGATCAATTTCTGGAACAGCGGGTTCTGGGCTCCGGCAGCGACGGGAATGTCGCAGCGGTTGGCGAGCGAAACCATGCGCAAGGCGTTTTCCAGGCCTTGCCTGGCGGTTACATTTCCGGGGACCACGGTGATGGCGCGAATGTCGAGCTCCGGCGAATTCACGGCCAACATGAGGGCCATGGCATCGTCGGTGCCGGGATCGGTGTCAAAGATGATTTTTTTGCCGGTAGCGCTGGCAGGGGAGACGGCCAAGAAAGAAGAGGCCAGCAGGAGCAGGAAAATGGGGAGTGGAGAAAGACAAGCGGGCAAAAATCTCAAAATGGGAAATGATTTTGGACGCGAGGATTCCGAAGCATCGTCGCGCGGGAGGACAATGGAAGAAAAAATAACACTGCGATTCTGGTGCAGAACCAGCCCCTCTCAACAAATTGTGCGTAAGGCTAGCGTTCAGATGAGAGAAGTGTCAAGGCAAAAGTAACTTTTGCAGGGTTGCGGGGCGATTAAAATTTGCATAGATGGCGCGAAAGAATTTGCTGCGCAAGGTTGCAAAGTTAGTCGAGCGTCGGTGGGACACAATCGTGGGCGGTGGTGGGGAGGGCTGCACATGTTCCGGAGCGAAACAATACTTGGCGCGCTGAATTGTGTTGCCGTCGCGTCGGCTATAATCGCGCGCGATGATGAATGCGCTCGATGGCGTTCGCGTGGTGGAAATGACGGAAGCGCTTGCGGGGCCCTACTGCGCGATGATGCTGGGGGATTTGGGCGCGGATGTAATCAAGGTAGAGCGGCCGGGCGTTGGCGATCAGGCGCGCGGTTGGGGGCCACCGTTTCTGGGGCCGGTGTCCGCTTATTTCCTGGCGACGAATCGCAACAAGCGGTCCATCGCGCTGGACTACAGCGACGCGGCGGGACTGGAAGTGCTGCATAAGTTGATTGCCGCGGCGGACATTTTTATCTGCAACCAGCCTTCGCTGGCATCTTTGGAAAAGCGCGGGCTGGACGCGACTACGCTGCGGGAAAAATATCCGCGGCTCATTTATTGCAACATCAGCGGGTACGGGTTCAGCGGACCGAAAGCGGGCATGCCTGGGTACGACATACTGGCGCAGGCGGAAGCGGGAGTGATGAGCTTGACGGGGGAGCGGGATGCGGGGCCTATGCGCTATCCGATCGCCATCGCGGACATGACCTGCGGGATGTACAGCGCGATGGGAATTCTTGCGGCGCTGCTGGTTCGAGAAAAAAGCGGCGAGGGGCAACATTTGGATATGGCGCTCTTCGATGGGCAACTGGCGTGGCTGGCGAATGCGGGCAGCAGCTACCTAAACAGCGGAGTGAAGCCGGGGCGCTGGGGAAATGCGCATCCCAATATTGTGCCGTATGAGATGTATCGCGGGAGTGACGGGGAATTTTTTGTGGTGGGCGTGGGGACGGAAGCTTTGTGGCGAAAATTTATTCCGGTTCTGGAAATGAGCGATGAGTTGGCTGAAGATTCACGATTTTGCAGCAATGCGCTGCGGGTGCAAAATCGCGCGGAATTGTTAAAGATTCTGCAAGGGGTGTTGGCGGGAAAAACCGCGAGCGCGTGGCTGGAGCGTTTTGCGAAAGCGGGAATTCCGGCGGCGCGGGTGAATGGAGTGCCAGAAGCGCTGGCGGATTTGCAGACCAAGGCGCGCGGGTTGATTGTGGAACTGGAGCATCCGGCGATCGGAACGATGAAGAGCATCGCGAATCCGATACGGCTTTCGGAGACGCCGGTAACTTACCGGTTGCCGCCGCCGTTACTGGGGGAGCATAGCGAGGAAATTCTGAGGAGCTTGGGATACGCGGCAGGGCATGTGGGCGAATAGCCTGCTTTCCTAGCAGCGATGCTGTTCTACGGTGTTGAGGGGCGCAACTAAAATCACCGGGGATTGTCCTTGGTTGTGACAGGTGTCACATGCGACCCAGATTGGCGGGTGATGGCTTGCCTGGCTGCGGGTATTCTTCGACAATGGGAAGCTCGACTAAGAGATTTTTGTTTTTCTAGGCAGCAAGGGACTTTTGCAGTACTGGAGAATTCATTCGCATGGCGGGCGGGAACGACAATAAACGGTTGGTGGCGTATTTCTCGATGGAGATCGCGCTGGAAAACTCCATGCCGAGTTACAGCGGCGGGCTGGGTGTGCTGGCCGGCGATACCATTCGAGCCGCGGCGGATTTGCGTTTGCCGATGGTGGCGGTGTCGCTGCTGTACCGAAAAGGCTATTTCTCGCAGCATCTGGCGGAAGACGGAACGCAAACGGAAGAGCCGGTGGCCTGGAAGGTGGAAGATTTCCTCGAGGAGCAACCGGTACGAGTGACCATTCCGCTGGAAAACCGGCGAGTGGAGTTGCGCTGCTGGAAATATGCGGCCATCGGGGTTCGCGGATTTGAAGTGCCGATTTATTTTCTGGATGCGGATTTGCCGACCAATGAGGAAGTGGATCGTAACCTGACGGGCACGTTGTATGGCGGCGATCCGTATTACCGGCTTTGCCAGGAAGTGATTCTGGGAATCGGCGGGGTGCGCATGCTGCGGGCGCTGGGTCATGAGCAGCTCACGCGATTTCACATGAATGAGGGGCATGCGGCGCTGCTGTCGCTGGAGTTGCTGGAAGCGGAAGCTTCGCAGGCGGGGCGCACGACCATTCGGGCGGAAGACATCGAAAAAGTGCGCAGCAAGTGCGTATTTACCACGCATACGCCGGTACCGGCGGGACACGATCGCTTTCCGATGGAATACTTGACGCGGGCATTTCCGAAGCAGGAGATTTTCGATTTAAAGGATGCGTCGGCCGCGGACCTGGTGAAACGGGTGTTGCAAGCGGAGCAAGCTTTTCCGGATTTGCAGCAAGCCGCCCGAGCCGGCGCTTCGCTGAACATGACGTATCTGGCGCTCAGCCTGAGCAAATACGTGAATGGGGTGGCGAAGCAACACGGAGAAACTTCGCGACAAATGTTTCCGGGCGTGCCGATTGAGGCGATTACCAACGGGGTGCATGCGGGAACGTGGACGGCGCCGGCATTTCGGCAACTGTTCGATCGGTACATTCCTACGTGGCGGGAAGACAACTACAGTTTGCGCGGGGCGCTGGGTTTGCCGCCCGAGGAAGTGTGGGCGGCGCACCTGATTGCCAAGCACGAGCTGATGGAAGTGGTGCGGCAGAAAACCGGAATCAAGCTGGATCCGAGCAGTTCACGATAGGTTTTGCGCGGCGCGCCACAGGTTACAAGCGGGCGGATTTGATTCTGGCGGATCTGGATCGACTGCGGCAGATCGCGAAAAATGCCGGGCCGTTTCAGATTGTGTACGCCGGGAAAGCGCATCCGCACGATGCGGGCGGGAAAGCAAATCATCAGACATATTTTTCAGGCGAAGAAGGCGTTGCGCAAAGCGGTGCCGGTGGTCTTTCTGGACGACTACAATATGGAGCTGGGCGGAAAAATCACCGCGGGAGTGGATTTGTGGCTGAACACGCCGCAATTTCCGCTGGAAGCCTCGGGAACCAGCGGGATGAAGTCGGCGCTGAACGGGGTGCCGAGTTTGAGCATTCTGGATGGGTGGTGGTCGGAGGGGCACATCGAAGGGGTGACGGGATGGTCGATCGGAGAGTTGCGAAGGTCGACGCCGGACCTAGTTACGGATAACGACGCGGATGCGGAATCGCTGTACGCGAAACTGGACAGCGTGATCGTTCCGATGTTTTACAACGAGCGGGCGCGGTACCTGGGGGTGATGCAGCACTCCATCGCGATCAATGGGTCGTTTTTCAATACGCAGCGGATGGTGCAGCAGTATATTACCGACGCCTATATGAGGTGAGTTGCGGCGGGATAAAATTTCGCGTTTTTAATTGGTCGAGAGGCGCCCAGGTTCGAATTTGAACCTGGGCATTTTTTTTGCGCTTCTTCAAGACGTCAGCGTGGCAATCAGGAGTTAGCGCAGAACGTTTTTGTACATGGCCATACCTACCGCTGCGTCCATGCCGATTTTCCGCAGGGCAGAAACTTCGCGACGGGTGGTGATTCCGCCGGCGGCGATTACGGGGTGATCGGTGGAGGTGCGCAGGCGACGAAAATACGTCAAGTTCGCACCGCTCATGGTGCCTTCGCGATCGACATCGGTGCATAAAAACGCGGCGCAGAATGGTTGCAGTTGTTGCAGGACATCTTCGGGGCGGATATGCAGGTTGCGACGCCAACCTTGGGTGGTGATGCGCCCGTTGGCGGTATCGAGGGCGATAACAATTTTTGCAGGAGGCACTTTGCGGCTCAGCCTGGTGAGGAACGTAAGGTCCGGGCGACTCTCGCGAAATGCGGCACTGCCGATGATGATTTGTTCCACTCCCCAGGCGGCGATGGTGACCGCGCGCGCGATGGTTCGAATGCCGCCGCCGACGCGGACCTTCAAGTGGTAGTCAGCGCGAGCGGTCTTGCAGAGGTGCTTCACGAGCCGGGCGTTGGGCGTTTTGCCCATCGCGGCATCCAGGTCGATTACGTGCAACCACTCATATTTTTTAAATTTCTCCAGCAAACCGAGAACGTCGTCGACGGCCAATTCGCGTTCGCGGCCGTGGACCAATTGCACAGCCTGGCCGGCTTGCAGGTCGATGCAGGGAATCAGCATGGGAGGCGGACCTGAATATTTTGCGCGGCGAGGAATTTCTTGAGTTCGCGGATGGGCTGCACCTGGTCATGGAAGATGGAGGCCGCCAGTGCGGCATCGGCTGCGCCCTGGCGAAAAATGTCAGCGAAGTGTTGCGGGAGTTTCGCGCCACCGGAGGCGATGACCGGGACGTTCACCTGGGTGGAGATGGCCGCAGTGAGCGGGATGTCGAAGCCGCTCTGGGTTCCGTCGCGATCGACGGAAGTCAGCAAAATTTCTCCGGCGCCCAGCTCGGCGCCGCGGATGGCCCAGGCGACGGCATCCAGCGAGGTTAACTGCGCGCCACCGCGGACGGTGACGGTCCAGCGCGCGGGGATTTGATTTGCGGCATTCGAATCCGCGACATTCAATTTTGAGGCATTCGAACTCGGGTCGTTCGAACCCAGTTCATTCGAACTTGCGGCGTTTGAGTTTTGCTCATTGAGTGCTGGATTATTTCGTTTTGCATCGATAGCCAGGACTACTGCCTGGGCGCCAAACTCGGCTGAGAGTTCGGAAATTAATTCGGGGCGCGAACTGCGGCGGTGTTGACGGTGATTTTGTCGGCGCCAGCGCGCACGACGGCGCGGGCGTCATCGAGGGTTCGAATTCCGCCGCCAGCGGTGAGCGGGATGGCCAATTCGGCGGCAACGCGGCGAATGGTTTCCAGAAAAGTCGGGCGGCGATCGCGCGAGGCGGCGATGTCGAGGACCACCAACTCGTCGGCGCCTTCGGCGTTGTAACGGGCAGCGAGAGCGACGGGATCGCCGGCATCGCGCAGGCCCACGAAGTTGACGCCTTTCACGACGCGCGCGCCGTCGGTATCCAGGCACGGAATGATGCGGCGGGCGAGGGTCATGCACGCGATCCGCAAGAAATTCTGCGAGAACGCGACGCGCCGGGGTCGCCGCTTTTTTCAGGGTGAAACTGCACAGCGAAGATATTTTCTCGTTCGGCGACGGCGACGAATTCGGTTCCGTAGTAGCAGGTGGCGGCGGTGCTCGCTTTGGCTGAACCTTGGGAGGCCCGGCGTAGGAGTGCGCGAAATAGAAATAGGCGGCGGGCTGAATACCTCGCAGCAAGCGGGCGAATTGCGATTTTCTTTCGCAGTTGATTCCAGCCCATGTGCGGCAGCTTGACGGCGCCGGATAATGCGGCGATGCGGCCTGGGAGAATGTTTAGTCCCAGCAGATCGGGGGCTTCGTCGCTGGATTGGTAGAGGGCTTGCAGTCCCAGGCAGATTCCCAGGAAAGGAATGCCGCGGTGGATGGCGGCGAGATAGCGCGGCGCGCAGACTTTGTTGATCGAGTGCGCGAATCAGAGCGGCGAAATGACCGACGCCGGGGAGAATGAGCGCCGCGGCTTCGGCGATCTGTTGCGGCGGGAACTGCCCGTTCGGATCGAGGCGCCGAGACGATGCAGGGCGCGTTCGACGGACGGGACGATTGCCGGCGCCGTAATCGATGAGGGTGGATGGTGGGCGGTTGTAACGGCGGTTGCGTTGGAGTGTTCATAGCAAACCTTTAGTGCTGGGAGCACATTGCCGAAGCGTCTTGTCGCGCGAAACCGCGAAACGCAGGGCACGCGCGAAAGCTTTGAAGATCGCTTCGACCTGATGATGAGAGGAGCGGCCATAGAGGGCGTGTAAATGTACGTTGGCGCGTGCGGCTTGCGCGAACCCTGGAAAAAATCTTCGACCAGCTCGGTTTGGAAATCGCCGACACAGTTGCGCGTGAGATGTTTGCGTTGACAACACAATGTGGTCGGCCGCTCAGATCGATCGCGGCGACCGCGAGGGATTCGTCCATGGGCATTACAAAATATCCGGCGCGCAGGATGCCGCGTTTGTCGCCAACGCGCTTTCAAGACGGCTTCACCAAGGGCGATGCCCGCGTCTTCGACGGTGTGGTGCTGGTCGACATCCAGGTCGCCGCGCGCAGCGATGCTGCAGGTCGAACGCTCCATGGCGCGCGACGAGGTCGAGCATGTGATCGAAAAAGCGGATGCCGGTGGAGATGTGGCTTTGCCGTGGCCGTCGAGATTGAGCTTCAGCCGCATGTCGGTTTCGTTGGTTTTGCGATGAATGGTGGCGGTGCGTGGCATCGTTATGGTTCCTTCGGCTTCGCGAGTTTGCGGAAGCGATTTCTGATGAGGGATGGCTTTGCAATGAGGCGCGCTGCCATTTCGGATCGTGTGCCGATGCTGATGCGGACGAAGCCCGGGCCGATATCATCGCTACGTTCGCGCGACAGAATTCCTTGCGATTGCCAGCTTGGTGAAGATCGGGGCCTCGCGAGACCAAAATCGGCCAGCAAGAAATTTCCGGCGCTTGGGAAGGTTTTGATGCCGCAGCTTGTCAAGTTCGGTCGCGAACCAGTCACGAAGCCGCCGGGTTTCTTGCACGTAATTTTGAATGGCCAGGCCGTCGGCGACGGCGGCTTCGGCGGCCACGAGGGCAGCGATGTTGACGGGAAATGGCGGCATGGCGCGGCGCAAGAGGGCCAGGGATTCGCGGCTGGCCAGCACCGCCCCGAGCCGCAAGCCGGCGAGGCCTGCAGCTTTTGAAAACGTGCGCGCGACAAAGAGTTGCGGATATTTGCGAATCCAGGGGCAGACGCGTGACGCCGGAAAATTCGGCGTAGGCTTCGTCGATGACGACGGCGGTGCTCGGTGGCAGCGAGCAGAATTTTCTCGATGACTTGCGGTTTTGCAACGAGCGTGCCGGTGGGATTGTTGGGATTGGCGATGAAGATCACCGCGGCTTTTTTCGCAACGCGGCTGATAACATTCGTCCAGAGGGAATTCCATTTCGCGGCTGTAGCGAAGAGTTCGACACGGGCGCCGGCAATTTCGGCGTAATAGCGGTACATCGGGAACGTGGGCTCGCAAATCAGAATGCTGCCGTGCCGGGATCGACGAAGGCGTCGAAAAAAACACGCAGCGCGTCGTCGCCGCCGTTGGTGAGGAGCAACTCTGGTCGGCGTTGACATCGGAAATGGCGGCGAGGCGGCGGGTAGGCTTGCAGCGTATTCGGGATACATCGCCAATTGTTGAGGTGTGAGTTTGTGCAGCGCGCGCGGTACTGCGGGCCCGCAGCCGGAGGTGTTCTCGTTGAAATCGAGGCGCAATTTGTCGGCGCGGCCTTCGGCGGGAGGCTTCGTAGGTCTGGCGCTGCAAGAATGGCTTTGCGAACGGGGAAGCGGACGTTGTTCATCGGCGGATCTCGACGGCGTTTGGCGTGGGCTGAGCAAGCCTTCGGCGTGCGCGAGGATTTGCACATCGTTTAGCGAGGCGTTCGAAACCTGTGCGGGTGATGGCTTGAACGGTGATGCATTTTACGAAATCGGCGGTGCTGAGTCCGCCGCGGCGCGCGCCCAACCGGCGGTGGGAAGGACATGGTTGCTGCCGCTGGCGTAGTCGCCAAAGGGTTGGGCGCCCCAGGGTCCGACAAAAATCGTGCCGGCGGCATTGGAAGCATTTTTGCGAGTGGAAGCGACGTCTTCGGGCAAGCTGAGGTGTTCGGGGGCGAAACGATTGACAAATTCCAGGCGTCGTTGGTGGAGGAGGCGAACAGAATTGCACCGGCGCGTTGCAGTGGAGATGGTGAGCGGGATTGGTTTTTGGCAATGACGCCAGTTGTTGCGGAGTTCAGTTGCGTTTTGAACAGGCAAGATCGTTCGAGGTGGTTACGAGGAAGCTGCCGGCGTCCGGAGCGTGTTCGGCTTGCGCGAGCAAATCGGCGGCAATCGATTGAGCGTTTCCTTTGGCGGCGAGCACAATCGCTTCGGTTGGGTCCGGCAGGCAGGTCGATGGCGCAATCGCTGCTGACCAATTGTTTGGCGGCGGTGACGTAACGATTGCCGGGGCCAAATATTTTATCGACGCGTGGCGATGGTTTTGGTGCCGTAGGCGAGGGCGGCGATGGCTTGCGCGCCGCCAATTTTGGCGACGTGCGTAATCCCAGAAAGTGGGCCGCGGCGAGCAACTCGGGGTTGGGTTTGGGAGAAGCGACCACGATGCGATTGACACCGGCAACGATCGCGGGAATCACGGTCATGAGCAGAGTGGACAGCAAGCGAGAAGCGGCCGCCTGGCAAATAGCAGCCGACGGTTTCGATGGGACGGATGACCTGCGAGATTCTACGCCTGGTTTCGACTTCCAGCGACCATGCGCGCGGCAATTGCTTTTCGGCTACGGCACGAATATTTCTGGCGGCGTGTTCGATCGCCCGGCGCAAAATCATGGCTTACGGAGTTTCCTGCTTGGGCAATTTCGCGGGCGGAAGTCCACATGCCCGTGCGCAAGATCGACGCTGTCGAATTTGCTGGTCCATCTGGTGCAACGCGGCGTCGCCGCGCTTGCGCACGTCGGCAATGATTCGTGCGGCGACCCGATGCGCTTGCGCATCGCGGCTACTGGCGGGCCGCCAGAAGGTGCGTTCAACGGATTGTAGCTGAGTTTGAGAATTTTCATCACAGCACAATTTTGTTCAAGGGATATTCGACGATCCCCTGCGCTTTGGCGGCTTTTAAGTCTGGGTAAAATCTGGCGCACTACGGATTCCTCGATAATGGTGTTGACCGCGACCCACTCAGGATCGCTGAGGGTGGAGATGGTGGGATTTTTCAGCGCCGGCAGCACGCCGAGGACGGCGTCAGGTCGCTCGCGGCGCACGTTCAGCATGCAGTCCAACTTTGTTGGTGGCGTCGATGGCGCCTTGCAGCATGAGAATCAGATTTTCGCGCTTTCTCGCGTTTCCATGGATCGATGCGGCGGCTTCGGGATTCATGATGAAGACGGTGGCGGATTCCAGCACGGTGTCGATGATTCGCAAGCGATTGGCGCGAAGGGACGATCCGGTCTCGGTGACTTCCACGATGGCGTCGGCGAGGTGCGGAACTTTTACTTCGGTGGCGCCCCAGGAAAATTCCACGCGAGCGGTTACCCCGTGACGGGCGAGATATTTTTCGGTAATGCGCACGATTTCGGTGGCGATGACTTTGCCGGCCAGGTCGGCGGGTTTATGAATCGGCGAGTCTTCGGGTACTGCCAGAACCCAGCGGACGCGCGCGAGGCGTTGCTTGGCGTAAACCAATTCCGCGAGTTCGTTGACGTTGGCTTCTGTTTCAATCACCCAGTCGTGGCCGGTGATCCCGGCGTCGAGCGCGCCGGTTTCCACGTAGCGGGCCATTTCCTGGGCGCGCACCAGGAGGCATTCGATTTCGGGGTCATCGATGGAGGGGACGTAGCTGCGGGAACTCACGCGAAATTCGCCAGCCGGCGCGGGCGAAAAGGTCGATGGTGGCGTCTTGCAGACTGCCTTTGGGAATGCCGAGTTTGAGGCTGGTTCATGATCTGCGGCCTGCTCCGGCCGTAGATTTCTTCTGGTGCGAAGGTGCGCTCTTCGGTGACGACCGCGGAGCCGTCGGGTTCCAGCTTGCGGAAGAAACAGGTGCGGTAGCCCTCGTGGCAGACTCCGGGGCCGACCGGCTGCACGCGGAGTAATAAAGTGTCGGAGTCGCAATCGATGAGCACTTCGCGAACGTTCAGAACGTGTCCGCTGGATTCACCTTTGCGCCACAGTTGATTGCGAGAGCGGCTGAAGAAGACGGCCTGGCGGGTTCGCTGAGTTTCTGCGAGGGCTTCTTCGTTCATGAAACCGAGCATGAGCACTTCGCCGGTGGCGTGGTCCTGGATGATGGCCGGGACCAGACCGTTGTGTTTTTCGAAGGCAATTTTCACTGCGCCGCCTTTCTGAATTCGAGCATAAAAACAAAAAACCCGCTGGGCTGAGGTGCGCCAGCGGGCTGATGAGTGCGTGGTTTAAAGAATTTCTATGCGCACCCTAGCAGACGCGGCGTTTGGCAATGATGATGATGGTGATGCCGATGCGTCCGGGAGATAAGCGCGAGGTTCATTAGAAAACTTACGATAAGGAAAATCTCGGAGGATGTCAATCGGGCTTTAAATCGGGTGGCGGATTCCGGTAGCGCGTGAGGTTCGTTACGTTCCGCACCAAGTACTCGCCCCGCACCAGGCGCGCCGGCGTGCTCTCGAATTTCCTAGACGTGAGCGAGTGCGTCCATGGTCCGAGGAATGGGCGCCATCCGGCGTTGAGTGTGATCCCTGCGGGCAAAACGAGCACGAGCAGGGCGAACATCAAACCCAGCGACTTTCCAAGTCGGATCATTGTAGGAACTTCCTGGGTGCGGAGCCGGGCGTGACCCGCTTGCCGGTGGATTCGGAGCAAGCAGAATTCAGGATCGTGAACGCAGCGTGGCGAACGTGAATTGACGCAACGAATGCGCCAGGGCGCATGCGATGAACAGTTTCGAAGAACATCGACGCTTGAGACATGGGCGCGCCAGGCGGGGCCCAGGTCCGCAAGCCGCTTAGGCGCGGGCGGCTTTTTGTCCTTGATAGGCCGGCGCGAAAACTTCGGCTACAAAAGTCTCCAGCGTTGTGGGAGTCGTGTTCCTTGGGGAGCGTGGCTCGATCGCCTTTAAGTAGCCCGAATTCTGCGCGTCCGCCAACTCCAGCAGCAGATCCGCCATATTCGATGAGAAGCCCATCTGCATGAAGCCGGGCTTCAACTGTGCCGCGGGCATCTGTTGATATGTCAGGCCGGGCTTGCCGATCGCGGCACCAATTGTTTTGGCGGCTTCCGTGTTCGTGACGTCGCGTGCGCCTTGCAGTTCGCGCGTGCTCTTTCCTCGAAAATCGAGCCGCAACAGGGCGTCGGCGGCTGCGTCGCCGATGTCGCGAGCTGCGACCATGGGTATAGACAGATCGCCTTTGACGGGGCCGGCCATTGTTCCGAAGGCCTTGATCACGCCGACCTGGAACAGAAGGTTTTCCATGAAGCCGGCGGGTCGGAGGTAAAGGGCGTTCAAACCTGGAATCGCGCTTAGCTTCTTTTCAAGATTGTGCAGCCCGACCACGGGGCCTGTTTTATCTGGCTTGTCGGCGCCGACACTGCTCAGCACGACGGCGTATTTCGTTCCGCTCTTCTCAATCGCGGCGGCCAAGGCGTCGCCCGCGCGCTGATAGTGTGCCAGCACATCCGGGGAACTCACGTCCGGCGGTATCATCGCGTACACTGCCTTGGCACCCGAAAAAGCCTTCGTGAGTGCCCCCGCGTCGGCGATGTCCGCAACGAAAGCTTCCGCGCCCTTCTCTACGAGTGGTTCTAGCCGTTTTGCGCTGCGGCCTACAACACGCACCTGTTCCCCTTGTGCGAGCAACTTTTTCGTTACCTCGCTTCCGGTGTTTCCTGTCGCGCCGGTGATGACGTACATAGATTCCTCCTTAGCCTTTACGAAATTCCAGGGCTGTAAATAATGTGATGCCGGGCGCTCTCCGAGCGTTACCAAATCTATTCGGAGGAATTTATACAGGAGCACTGTAAATCAGAGTCCAAAATTCTGAATTTAATGTGCCGTGGGGACCGGTGTTCCGCTGCTCGCTGGCAATGACGATGATGGTGATGCCGATGCGTCGGGGAGATAAGCGCGAGGGTCATCAGGAAACTTACGATTAGGAAAATCGCGGACGATTGTCAGTCGGGCTTTGAATCGGGTGGCGGGTTGGATTCCGGTAGCGCGTGGAGCAAGACTTACGGCTTTGGATAACAGCGCATCGCGATACTTTCCGAGTTGCCGACAATCCAGAAATCACACCGTGGTGGTGTCATGCCAATTGCGGGTCGCGATTCTCGACGGTGGCACGAACGAGTTCGATCAGTTCTGTGACAACGGTATCTGGGAGGTGGTCCTGAGTCAGGCTCTCGCATAAGGCGCTGAGATCGACGAGTCGGGCTAATTGACGCCAATTCTGTGGCAGTCTGCCGCCGCCGTCCAAATAACCACTCGAAAAATGCGGCTCGGCAAGAGGCCGCGAAGCGCTTTCGTAACGCAAAAAGTGGCCAATATCCGTCAACGGAGAGCTGGAAACGGCGAACTCCCAGTCGAGCACGGCAGCCACAAACCATTTTCCGACCATGCTCCGCATCAGCAGGTTACGTTTGCCATAATCGCCGTGGACCAGGCATGCCTCGTCGTCCAACTGAGCGAGATGTGGCGCCCAAGACCACACCAAAGCCTGCGTGCGATCACGCAACTCCGTTTCCACGCGCCGCTGTAAGTTGGTGGACGCGAGACACGAATCAATAAAACGGGGAATGCAATTTACGCTTTCTAGCGGCGCTGCCGTAACTCCGGGTCCGGGCCCCAACCATCCCGGCTTCGGGAAAGTGATGCGGCCGATCGAGGCCAGAGTTTGGCCTGCACAGAATGCCGCCCGACCTAGTGCGTCCGTATCGCCGCGCCTTTTTAGTTCACGGAAGCTGATTCCTTCAACATGACGCAGCAGGGCGAAGGGCGGAAGATCCTCCGACGCGAGCGGCTGCATATGAATCAATTCAGGAACCGGGACCGAGCGACCGACCAAACGATTCAGGTCTACCTCCTTCTGGCATAGCGAGTTGTGATGTTCGTAGATGCGGAGCACGATGGACTCTGCTGTGGAGTCCAGCTGAAGCTTAAAATTCGCGTTGCGCAAACCATCAGCAAGCGGCTGTACGTCTAGAACACGGCAGCGTGGAAACGCAGTGTGAATAATCCGCTCCAGCAGTGGGGTGGGCAGACTACGGCGCGGTTCCTCGCGGAGCCAGCGAGCTTCATCGGGAGTACCAACGAACATCGTTTTATTATCGCTGCCTCCTGGCTCAACTGCTGTGCTTATCCGAATTGTCCCTGGAACACGGGCTAACCGGAAGTAATCGCACGAGGCTGCGCGAAGACCCTCTTAGGTAATTATTTGGCGCGGGTTGGCCGGGATGCAAGAATCGAGTGTGGAGATGAAACATTGCCGCGGTGCAAGGAATCTAATAAGGTGCCGAAGGTTGTTTATCAGGGCATATCGAGACATTTCGGAACAGTTCACGGCAATGCGGGCTCGTCGGGTCGATCCAGGAAAGTTTCGGCGGGATTCTGGGCGTGATTTTAGCCAGGGGGATTTATGGACGAGAAGATTCGCAAGGATGAGAAAGAGTGGAAGAAACAGCTGACGCAGAATCAGTATTACGTGACGCGGCAGAAGGGGACGGAGGCGCCGTTCACGGGTGAGTACGCCGAGAACGAAGATCCCGGGATGTATAAGTGCGTGTGCTGCGGGCAGCCGTTGTTTGATTCGGAGACGAAATATCACTCGGGATCGGGATGGCCGAGTTTTTATTCACCGGTGGATCAGAAAGCGGTGGAGACGGAAACGGACAAGAGCCACGGGATGGCGCGCACCGAAGTGAAGTGCAGCAAATGCGAAGCGCACCTGGGGCACGTTTTCGATGACGGGCCGACGCCCACGGGATTGCGTTACTGCATCAATTCCGCGGCACTGAAACTGGATGGCAAATAAAAAAGAGCCGCGAACACAGCGCGGCTCTATGTGGCGATTGAACGAAGTGGACTCGTTTACGGTTTCAGCTGGTGGCTTGCAGTTTTCAGGCCGCGGAACAGCAACACGAAGAGGCTAACTCCGCGACAGGATCGCGATCCCATACGCCGACCAAAAGAACCTTGGTGCCGGCGGGGTACTTGAAGACATAAAACACGTTTTGCAGGCCTTCCAGCTCGAAAAAGCCTGGACGGCGAGGGTCGGGTTTGGTGGGGGCGCCATGCTCCAAAAGCAGGCGCAGTTCAGAGAGTTGCTCCTGCGAATGATTCCGGAGGTCCTGCAGTAACGGGGTACGTTTCGTCGTCATTGACGTCATATGTGTATCCACCGATTCAGCTTATCTTGCCACTCACCAAGTAAGACGTAAAAACTCCGGGAATGTTTCAAGGAGCACAACTTTTTTAAAACATTCCTGCGGCAGAGTGTTTACGCCTGGTTACATCTTGGGGAACTTGCTGAGTCGCGGGCTGCACTGCATTGGATGCCGCGGAAGGCCGCGCGGGTAAACGATGTTGTATGGATCAGATACTTATAGATCTATGGATTCCTTCGGATGGCCAGAAGCTCGTTTTGAAGCGTTTAAAGCTGCGTTTGGTCGCGAAGGCCGGATTTTTCATGGTGGAAATTGAAAATTGCGTTACTAGCTACAGTAGTACTTGCGCGGGTTAGATTTGTTTGCGATAGTGCGCATCACCAGTCAGAGGACAGGATTCCGTCGTGACCAAAAGCCCCGCCAAGACCACCGTGAAGTCGGAGAAGTCTGCTTTCAATCGCGACCGCCGCCGCAAGCACCATCATTGGCTGGTGACTGTTTATTATGCGGACGGAGAAAAATTCGGGCGCGTGTATACCGATAAAGAAAAAGCCACGCGGTTCGCGGACCGCCAGAAGCGTTCGCCGGTGGTGAAATCGGCGCGGATTACGCAGGTCTCCTGAGCGGGATTTTGGCTTGGGATGAGCTGAGGAATTGTTTTGAATTGGTCACAAAAGGGAAGCAGCGCCGGGAGGAAGACTTGTCGCTGCTGGCCCAGCGTGTTATATAAAGAGGAGTCCTGAGCGGCCTTAGTATAGTGGTAGTACGGAACCTTGCCAAGGTTCAGGTGTCGGTTCGATTCCGATAGGCCGCTCCATACTTTTCAAGCACTTACGCAGCGAACCCGTTTTCCACGTTTTCCAAAACATCACGTTTAGTTCCAACTGTGGCAGAAAATACTGCTTGGACTTGGTCCAGCGGAATCTCTCCGATGTACAAACTCGTCATTCTCGCAGAGGAGTGCCCCACCTGCTGACGGATGACGGTGGGATAAATTCCGGCCAGTTCCCATCGGCGGTTGCAGCCACGACGGAAGGCATGCAGACCAGCATGCCTCTCCCACGCATCGACGCAGCACGGCTCACCCTCCTCCGTCAGTCCTTTGACCATCCCGACTTGCTGTTCGAGTTGAAGCCGCGTAGAGCCGATGATCTGGCTACGATTCCCATTTCCAGTTAGCGAATTGCTCCCGAAGGGCTATTTTTTTGAATTTGCCGACGGAGGTTCGGGGGATAGCGTCAACGAAAACGAACGCATCAGGGATCTGCCACTTGGCAAACGATTTTGCGAGAAAGGAGCGTAACTCCGCTGCGGTGGTGTGAAAACCATCCTTCAGCACAATGGCGGCCAGCGGCCGCTCTTGCCATTTAGGATGGGGAATGCCGACGACACAAGCTTCTTTGATGGCGGGATGACCCATTAGCGTGTTTTCAAGATCGACGGAACTGATCCATTCGCCACCGGACTTCACCAGGTCCTTAGCACGGTCCACGATTTTGATATAGCCGTCTTCGTCTATGGTGGCTACGTCCCCGGTGCGAAACCAGCCGTCTGTAGTCCAGCGGCGTGCCTGATCGGGCGAATCGTGATAATTCGCCGCGATCCATGGACCGCGTATTTCAATCTCGCCAGAAGAGTTGCCATCCCAAGGAACTTCGCATGGCGCGTCGATCGGAGCGTCCGGGCCCATTAGGCGAATTTCGACAAACGGTGCCGGCCAACCCTGCTTGGCACGGGCCTCATATTTTTTATCGTCGGACCAATCGCGCATGTGCGGTCGGAGTCCTCCGGAAGTGCCGATGGGAGTTGTCTCGGTCATGCCCCAAAGATGTTTGATCTGCAGGCCGAAACGATCGAGCTGTCGGATGAGTTCTAGGGGCGGAGCGGTACCTCCGCAAACAATGCGAACGGGCGGGTCGAACTTCCACGTCCCACGGTTTTTTTCCAATGCTTCCAGAATACCAATCCAAACGGTGGGGACTCCGCACGCTATGGTCACGTTCTCGTTAACCATTAAGTCAAGAAGACTTTCCGGATCAACGCAAGGACCTGGAAGCACCAGGCGCGCGCCGAGCATCGTTGCTGAAAAAGGAAGGCCCCAAGCATTGGCATGGAACATGGGCGCGACCGGCAGAATAGTGTCGGAGAAGCTGATTCCAAAAACTTCCGCAAGCCCGCACGCGAAGGAATGCAGCACCAGCGCACGGTGGGAGTAGATGACACCTTTCGAAAAACCGGTAGTTCCGGAGGTGTAACACATCACCGCGCCGTCATTCTCGTCAATTTTGGGATAATCAAAATCATCGCCAGCCTCCGCAAGCATGGTGTCGTAATTCAAGTAGCCATAGGGAACCTCCGAACATCCATACGGCACGACAATGACATGCTCGAACGGGGCATTTTGGTGGAATCTTTCGTAAACCGGCAAGAGGACATCATCAATTAACAGGATGCGGTCGCCTGCATGCTTCGCGATTACTGCAATTTCGTCGGGATGAAGACGCAGATTCAAGGTGTGCAAGATGCCACCGCCGCATGGAACTCCGAAAAACGCCTCCAGATGTTTGGAGTGATTCCACATCATCGACGCGACACGGTCACCGGGCTTCATTCCCAGTTTCGTCAGGGAACTGGCAAGCCGCCGGGCCCGGCGATGGAATTCGCCGTAGGAGGTGCGAGTGATGGACTTGTCCGGCTTTCGTGAAACGATCTCGACGCGCGGAAAGATCCTTCCCGCCCGCTCCAGGATAGTGGGCAGCGTCAACGGAAAGTCCATCATAGTACCGCGCATAAGAGCCCTCGGGCAGGGACGAAGTTTGACGCATCCTACCATTAAACAAGATCAACCTTCTGCCGCCGACATCTAGACGGAATCCATAAGCCTCCCTTTTTCGACAAATTCTGGCACGGATAACCGGACAAGTGCACTTGGCGAACTTCATGTTCATGTTGGATGTCAGGAACATCGTCAATACACGGCAAAAAAGGGCGGACGGGTTATCCTCCCACTCCATTTTCCATCCATTTCCAATTGAGGAAACCGTAAAACGCTAAAAGGGCCGCGATTCCAGCGTTTACTAGAGTTTAGTGCACCTTGGCAAGGTTCAGGTGTCGGTTCGATTCCGATAGGCCGCTCCAAAAATCAAGCAATTCCGCCGCGACCTCACTGCCATTTTGCAAATTAAATAATTGGATTTTCGGGGGGATTGCTGTCCGGTATTCATTCGGGGATCTGGCCGTTATATGGGCCGTGAAGGGCGCGCTGTACGGAATGTGCAATTCAATATCCGGCCCCGACAACACTGACCATAATCTCCAATAAGTTGTCAGTTCTGAGATGCGACTCGTAGTGGACAAGAATCCGGGTGCTGGCGCGAGTCACCAAGAGCCACAAACCCTCAGAACATCCGCTAGTGGTAAACGGATCGTTGGGCTTGCCGGCATCCGCGGTGCCTGGAGCGATCAGGTTCTCATGTGGAGTTCCCACCAATTGTTCGCGGCTGTAACCTGTTAATTTACAGAATTCGCCGGACACGTCGATAAATTTTCTGTCGCTGTCAACCAGAAGAGTGCATAACGAAAGCTGTTCGTTGGAATCGGGTGCAGCTTTTTTGCTAGAGGCGGAGACGGGGCAGGCCTCTTTACAAGAAAATTCAGCATGCGGACTGTAGCGGCTGCTGAGCATTTTCGCGATCCTCCCAAAATCGTACTTAGTATAGACCAACGCTGGCGGCAAGCACTGGCGGGAAATATGGAAGGTCCGAATTGCTACCATTTCGGCAAATCTTAAAAGTCACTGCAACCCTGCCATGGTTCGGGTGGGGGTCCGAATCCGATGGGGCGCTCTTGCTCCGCTCAAAAAGCGAGTCAGGAGTTGCTCCCCCCAAAAAAAAGGAAGCCCGCATATCCGCGGGCTTCCGGCGAGACAAACTGTAGAACACTTTGCACGCCGCGGTTGCCAACGGCGTCGATTTTTACGGCACGGATTTTTACGGGACGATGGCGGTTACTTCGGCGGAATAGGCGCTTTCCTGATTGGCGTTGTTTAGGGCGGTGACTACGTAATAGTAGGTGCGGCCGGCTTGCACGGTGTCGTCGGTGAAGCTGGGGCTGGATGATGGGGTGGCTGAGATTTTTGCGAAGGGGCCGCCCGCCACGGTGCTGGAATAGGTGTTGAATCCGGTTACGCCTGAGCTGGTGTCGGTCCAGGACAAGCTTACCGAGTGGGTTGCGGTGGCGACGCCGGTGCCGGAGAGCGCGACAGTGGCCGGCGAATTGGTGGCGTTGCTGCTGATGGTGAGCTTGCCGGTTGCCGCACCGCTGGCCGAGGGCGCGAAGGTGGAAGTCAGGGTGGTGGATTGGCCGGGTGTCAGGATGATGCCGTTGGCTCCGGTGACGTTGAAGCCTGCGCCGGCGATCAGGACCTGCGAGATGGTTACGTCGGAGGTACCCGCGTTGGTTAATACCAGTGAGTGCGTTCCACTGCTGCCCACGCCGATGTTGCCAAAGCTCAAAGTGCTGGCGGCGGCATCGAGTAACACGGTGCCGGCGGCGGCGACGGTGAGCGAGGCTGCATCGCTGGTCACGCTGGCGGAGGTGTTGCTGACCACGACGACGAACTGCGCGGGTTTGTCGGAAGCGGTAGTCGGGGCGGTGGTGTAGCTGGCGGAGGTGGCACCGCTGATGGGTGCGCCGTTTTTGGCCCACTGGTAGGTGAGGGCGGCGCCGCCGGATGCGGATACCGTAAAGATGGCGGCCTGGCCGGCGTTTACTGTTTTGCTAGCCGGCTGCGACATGATGGAGGGAGCGGCGGCGGGGGTCTCGACTGGCGGCTTTGCGGGCGAATGGGCGATGTTGGCGGCGCATCCACCGATTAATATTGATGACATCAACGACAAGATGCCTAGCGATGACACGAAATTTTTGCTGACGATTTTCACTGTGAAGCTCCCATTCCGTCTTGCGGAGTGTTGCGAATGAAGTCTGGATTTCCAGACTTGCGCCAGCGCTGGTGAACTGGCTTTTGCGATTTGCTCGGAGAAAAACTGGAAGGGGGGGTGTCCGATGCGGGTTCAGAATAGGGTGCGGTTGGTGGTGTTACTACGGGTCGGCGGGCCAGAATCGGTTCAGTGGGAGGGAGCTGTAGGAAGAGAGGTTTTGGTGGCCGAAGGGACACCAAGGTGCGCTGGTACAGGTGAGGATCAGGAAAACGAGAAACGATTAGCTATGACGGATTGCGAATATTGAGCGCGGGCGTGGAGCTTTTTGCTTGAGTGGGATTCGAGAAATTGAGACGCGCGGTTCGAGAGCGTTGGGAATTTTCGGCGCGCGCTGCCCGGGTTGCAATTTTTGGGTTCGGCTACTCCGGCAAAACGGGCAAGACCAACATATTTACGGTCGCGGGATCGTCGCGTAATTTGATGTAGAGCAAAGTTCCGTTGGGGCGAGGCACGCTGAGCGAGGACTCCATGAAACCAGCGGGCACCGGGCTGGTGTGAGTGAACTGCGGATCGGACGCGACGGCGTCGATCAAGAATAAATTTGTACCGCTCAACTTGCACTGCTTGTCGGGACTATCGGGGCAGCGCACTTCTTTCAGGGTAGGCAGGCGCACCAGGTTTGCGAGTGGCTGCCAGTCGCCTTTGGCTCCGTCGGCGCCGACGGCGCGAAAGCGCAGGGGGCCGAACGCAGAGGCGCCAAAACTCTTCAGCGGCTCGAGGGTGGCCAGGACATTTTCCGCGTCCTGCAACACCAGGCCGCCGTCGGCGACGCTTAGCATCGCGTGATAGGACTCATCCCCGGTGGCGACTTCGATCTTTTCCGAGTGGGAGAATTTTTCCGGCACCACAGCCTTCAGAAAAAAAGCCAGTTTGCCGTCCAGCGGCAGCTCGTCCTGGCTGCCAAAACGCACCGCGGTGGGCGTCGGGCCGGGCTGCACGGTTTTGCTTAATAAGGTTACTTTCGGGCGCGGAGCGTCCACGGTGGTTTGTAAATCCAGCACCCGCGCATCTTTGAGTGCGACGTGGGCTACAAGTTTTTCTTCCGGTTGCCAGTCGCTGGCCGCGGCTGCGGCTGCGTCCGTGTTCGCTGCAGCGCTGGCGGCGGCGACCCGCAATTCATCTTTCTCATTGGCGCGCGACAATTTGCCGGGCGTGAACTTCACGCCTTTTAATTCCACGCTGTCCACTTCATCGAGACGCGTGCCTCGCAGCACTCCCTGGCGGTCTCCAGAATTGATCTCAAATTTTTCCAGGTGGGCGGCCTCGGAGTAGGTGTGCAAGGGCACTTCGTCGGGCTTCTCCAAACCAAATTGCTGCACCGTCATCAGGACGGTGCCGGGACTTTGATCTTTTAGAGCAACCTGGACCTCCAGGGTGTCGGGGCGCAATATTTTCCAGGAGGTCTTCAGCTCGGCGCCCTGATTATTGCGGAAACTGACTTTCGCGACGCAAGTCGCGCAAGCGGAAGTTACGTGCAGGGAATCGTCGCGTCCGACGACGAGGGAAGATTGCTCCGCGGGTGCGACCGTCCATTTGGCGGCGTGGGCGCTTTTGATTTCAAATCGGGGGCCTTCGTAAGGTTCGAATCCCCACTCGCCGCGAAGAATGCCGGTGAAGTCGGCATCGGTCTGGCGGCCGCGCAGTTCCTTGGTGTCGATGAGCAAGCCACCCTTGACCGCATCCGCTCTGGCCGGAAGCTTCACGATTTCGCCGCTTTTATCATTGAACTCCAGCGCGAAGTGGTGCCCGATGTCGGTGGAAAAAACCAGCGGAGCGCCTTCCACGGGCAAGACCAAAGCTGAAGTTTTCTCCAAACAGAAAACTTCTCCCGGATGCACCGGTCGCAGCGGCGGCAATTGCACGGCTTCTACTGCGGGCAGACCGACGACCAGCACCGACTTCGGTTTGCGAAATGACGGCGGATTATTCAGGCGCAAATTTAACTGCTCCTGCTTCGGCAACGCTAGCGCCGGAATATATTGGTAATCCGGAGTGCGAAAACTTTCCATGATTTTCGCCAAGTCCACGATGGCGCCGACATAGGGACTGTAAGATCCGCCACCAGCCAGAGAAGTTGCGCTCACCGCGCCGATCAAATCGGTGGAAGGTCCGGAAGTCAGCGCCGCCACCATCGACTGGCTGTGTCCATCGTCCAAAACTTTCTGGTCGCTGTTTTGCATCAGGCAGGTGGGTTGCTGCTCAAGCGGCTTATCGAAACACTGCATCTCCAGGCGGATATTCAGGCGTGCGCGCGAGCAACACCGAGCGATCATGCAATTCTTTCGCTTCCATTCCCGCGCTTTCGCGCACTTCCTTCATATATTGATCCAGCCGAGAGCGGTCCAGGCTCGCCTGATTTAAATCCTGCGAAGCGCGCACAAAGACTCCCGGCTTTCCGCGCACGGCCGCGCGCAGCGATCCATAATCTCCGCCGGTTTCCGGCGCTAGAAACAACAGCGCCTGCTGCGCGCCCTGCGGCACGGTCACAAAAAATCCTTCTTCGCGAACTCTGTTTATTCCACGCCTCCGCTTTCGTAAACCAGTTTTCCGGCGGCGGATTGGTGGCCCCACGCAAAAACGCCACGACCACGAGGAAATGCACGGATTGGGAATCGGGGAAATCAGGATGCACCCACAAACGGTCGCCAGCCTGCAGATTGGGCACGTTGGCAATGGGCAGCGTTTTGCCGTCGCGCATCACTTTCATTTCGACGCGCGGCCGCTGAGGTCGAAAGCTGCTGGCGGGCCGTCGGCACGCACCACGGTGCAGTTGGACAGCGCCATGGTGAGCAGAGCCGCAGCGGCGGCGAGAGGCAGTGCCAGCGCCATGGGCCATTTGCCACGATTGAGGGGACGCACTGTTTGCCGCGTTACCTGTGGCATTCGCGCATTGAGATTTTTAGGTGTCGGCATCTTTCCAATATCCATCACTCAGGGGCTCCAGCGAACAGAAATAAATCGGCGATACCCTAACGGCAAGCTAGCAAAAATATTCGAGTCGATGCATCGGTGAATTCGAACGCCGGGCCGGGCGCGCGGCGTGACTGCTCATGACCACACTCTTGCCGTATTTGAGTTTGATGCGCTGGCGGCGCGATGCGGCACGCTACAGCGCAGTGGTTTTCCTGAACAGCAACATGCGTTCGGCTTCGGTCAACTCGCGTGTCCGGCCTTTGGCCAAGTCTCCTAGCGTTAGATCGCCAATGGCCACGCGGATCAAGCGCAGAACCTCAACGCCGAGACTCTCAAATGTACGCCGGAGATGGCGGTTCTTACCCTCATCCAGCACAATTTCCAGCCAGCAATTGCGCTGCCCGCTCCGCAAAAGCCGAGCGCTTTTCACTCGCAGAAATTCTCCATCTTTCGCGGGGACGCCGTGCATTAGTCCGGCGATTATTTCGTCGGTAAGAATGGCGGCAAGTTGTAGGTGGTAAGTTTTGTCCACGTGCATCTCTGGCTGAGTGATCGAGGCGGCCCACTCCGAGTCATTAGTAATCAGCAGCAAGCCTTCGCTGGCTTTATCCAATCTGCCGACAGGGGCAACCCAGGGGATGTTTTTGTTTAGATACTTATAGATGGTTTCGCGGCCACGCTCGTCGCTGGCGGTGGTCACCGCGCCGCGTGGTTTGTTCAGCATCAAATAGATTTTCGCCGTGTCGGGAATTTTCTTTCCGTCAACCTCCAGGCGGTCTTTTCCCAGGTGCACCGGCGCTTCCACATTTCGCCGTACCGCGCCATTGACGCGAACGCGGCCGGAAAGAATTAAATCGGCTGCCGCGCAGCGGGAGCAAAAACCGGCTTTGGAAAGGGCTCGCGCCAAGCCAACCTTGCGAGTGGGGAGCGGGGCAGTGGCATCACGTTCCACGGCAAAAATTATAGCCGTTCCCGCGCGGGACATGGAGGCTGAAGCCGGGTGGCGGTCGGAAGTCAGTAGCTCTGCGTCTCGATTAGCTTGGAAAGATTAAAAATCAGAAGAGGCGGCTCGCAATGATGAAGAATGACAAGCACGGAAGCCAACTATTTCGAGGTTGTTGAAACGCCCCTTGGTCCGACACTCACGGAAGCGTCTGCCGGTTTCACGTCGCCATATTTTTTGGCCAGCCACGCGCGGGCTTCTTGGGGGTGATAATTAAAGGGACCCATTCCGCCGCGATAGGCGATCCGCCCCTGTTCATCAATAATATAAATGCGTTCCGGCCAAGCAGCATAGGCATCATTCGCGGCATTGCTCATATCGTCGATGCCAAACTGCGTTGGATATTTGAAGCGCTTCACAAAATCATTGGCAATGGCTACGCGTTGCTCGAGCGTCTTGGGTTGCGCGTAACAAACATCTTCCTTGACGTTGGATTTCATCTGCCATTCGTCTGTGGGATGCGCCTCACGCACATACACGGTCAGAAAATCCGCGTGATCTTTGTAGTCTTCGTAAATTTTCATCACGTCGCCAACCTGGCGCCGGAAAGGCGGTCAAGTGTAGCTGCCAAAAACAATCACCAGGGGCCGCTCACCGGTGCGCTCGCGGATGTGAAACCGGCTACTGCCGTCAAGGGCCAGCAGGGAAGCGTCAGGCGCATACGTCGCCGACTCGCAGAGTTCCGCGATGCATGTGCGGAAGCGCGTAACGCACCATGCCATACGCGCCGCCCAGGCCGCCGGCCATCACCGACAGGGCCAACAACCGCCGCAAGCATCAGCGCCACTGCGCCAAGCGCCGACCATTTCAACAATTGTTCAAGTCCTCGCGTGAGTTATCTTCGCGTTTGCTTTTTTCTTCGCACGATTTATCGCTGAATTTCGGAACAATCGTTAAACTTCACTCTTAATTGCGGGCGTCGTCGCTCGTCATCGTCCAACAATGTTGGCCAACAAGCGCGGGCCTCTTTATATAGCGCGCCAGAGCTTTCTCGATCACGGTAATGGCCGCATAGGCTGGCCGAATATCCTCGACTTGCACTGCTTGCCTTCCAGTTGCTTGTAGTCCGAAAAAAATCTTTTCAGAACCAGCAAGCGGTGCGGAGGCAAATCGCGCGCTTCCACGTAGCTGTTAAACTCCGGATCGTCGGTGGCAACGGCGATCACTTTGTCGTCGCTCGCGCCGGAATCCACCATGGTCATCAAGCCAATCGCGCGGGCCTGAATCAACGCCAGCGGCTACACGGCTTCCTGGCAGAGCACCAGGACGTCCAAGCGGATCGTCATCTTCCGCGTAAGTTTGCGGAATGAAACCGTAGTTGGCGGGATAATACACCGCCGAATGAATGATGCGGTCCACGCGCAGCATGCCGCTGGTCTTATCCAGCTCATACTTCACATTCGAACCCAGCGGAATTTCGATCACCGCCTGAAAATCGCGAGGCAAGATCTTCCCCGGTGAAACGTCATGCCACGCATGCAACATAAAATCCCTCTTTCGGTCGTTGGCGGAATGTCGTTTCATTCCTTAAAGTGGAGCCGATTGCAAACTGTGTGCCAGTCCAGCTACTAATTATAGAGTCCCCGGCAGGGCTGCTTCTCAGTGTTACCGGCGATCGCTACAGTTAACAATACCGCAATCTCCGCATGGGTATATCACGCGCGAGCTTTATCGATCATCTCTTCCCAAATGCCTTTGCTTTTCAAGATCAATTCCACCACTTCGCGGGCCGCGCCTTTGCCGCCAATGGCTTTGGTCACGTGGTGCGCCACGCGCTTTACTTCCGGGGTGGCGTCGCCCACGGCGACCGCCAAGTCCCACGCGACGCATGACGGTGATATCCGGCAAATCGTCACCGAGATAAGCGACCACTCGACTCGGCGACTCCCGTCTTCTTCAAAATTTCCTCATATGCCGCAATTTTGTGCGCTTGGTGTTCGTAGACAAATTCGATTTTCAGTTCCTTGGCGCGGCGCTGCAAGGCAGCGCTTCCGCGCCCGGTGATTACTCCGGTACGAATTCCGGCGGTGTGCGCCAGACTCAAGCCCTGTCCATCATGGGCGTCGAACGTTTTGATTTCTTCGGTGGATCCGTTCTCCAGCGAAAGCAGCGTAACCCCGCCAGCGGTGATGGTGCCATCCACATCCATCAAAAACACCGAAATCGCGTGCCGCGCTTGGCTACCTTCGCCGAAACTTCGCGGCCCGACTTAATTTTCTTGCCTTGCTTTAGCCAATGCGTCCTCCAGGATTTTTGCAACTCGGGCTTATGCGATTCGAAGAAAATAAGATGTGGCTACATCAACTCCAGTCCCCATAAGTCATGCAGATGCACGACGCCTAAAATTGCGCCGGCGTCGTCGACCACCACGATGGAGGTAATTTTGCGCTTCTCCATCACATTCAGGGCTTCGCTGGCTAACATATGCGGGCCGATGGTTTGGGCTCCACGGGTCATGCACTCGGCGGCAGTCATCTCCAGTGCGGCACCGCGATGTTTTTCCATCAAGCGGCGCAAGTCGCCGTCGGTCAAAATTCCGGCCAGCTTGCCATCGGCGCCAGCTACAGTGGTCATCCCCAAGCCTTTCTTGCTCATCTCGTGAAACACATCGGGCATGCGCGTTTGCAAATCCACGCGGGGCAAAGTTTCGCCGGCATGCATCAAGTTCTCCACGCGCAATAATTTATTGCCCAGGCGGCCTGCGGGATGCAGAGCGGCAAAATCGTCGGGCTGAAATCCGCGGCGCTCCAACAGCGCGACGGCCAGCGCATCGCCGACGGCCATGGCCACGGTGGTGCTGGCAGTGGGCGCGAGGTTCAGCGAACAGGCTTCCTCTTTCACGCTGACATCCAGGGCGATGTCGCTGGCCTCAGCGAGGGTGGAGCGGGGATTTCCCGTGAGGGTGACGAGCTACATCTCGAGGCGCTTCAAGGCTTCCAGCAGGCGAACGATTTCTTCGGTTTCTCCGCCGTAAGAAACCGCGAGGAGAGCATCGCCGCGGGCCAGCATTCCCAAGTCACCGTGGAGAGCTTCGGCGGGATGCAAAAAAAATGACGGAGTGCCGGTGCTCGAAAGCGTGGCTGAAATTTTTCGTCCGATCAGGCCGGACTTGCCCATACCGCAGACCACTACGCGGCCGTGGCAAGCGAAGAGCACTTCGACGGCGCGTTCAAAATTGCGGTCGAGGCGCTCCAGCACTTCCTGGATGGCCTGGGCTTCGATTTGAGTACCCGCCGCGCGCACTCCAGACTCATGGGGCCTCCCAAGTTCTGACCAGTTCGGCGACTTGCTTTAGTTTCTTCAGCAGGGAACTGAGCTGGCCGAGCGGCAAGGCGTTGGCGCCATCGGAAAGCGCGGCGGATGGATTGTCGTGAGTCTCCAGAAAAATTCCATCAACGCCAGCGGCGACTCCCGCGCGGGCCAGAGTTTCGATAAATTCCGGCTGGCCTCCGCTGGAGTCGCCTTGAGCGCCGGGAAGCTGGAGGGAATGAGTCACGTCGTACACGACTGGATAGCCGAATTTCCGCATCACTGGAAACGCGCGCATGTCCACGACCAGATTGTTGTAGCCGAAGGAAGCGCCGCGCTCGGTCAAGATAATTTTTTCGTTTCCGGCGCTGGCTAATTTTTTCCACTACGTTCCGCATATCCCAGGGCGAAAGGAATTGGGCTTTCTTTACGTTGATGATGCGTCCGGTTTTGGCGGCGGCGACCAGCAGGTCTGTCTGCCGAGACAGGAAGGCGGGTATCTGCAGAATGTCGCAAACTTCCGCTGCCGCGGCTGCCTGCGTGGGTTCATGAATGTCGCTGAGCACCGGCACGTTAAGTTCTTTTTTAATCTTCGCCAGGATGCGCAGGCCTTCTTTTATTCCCGGGCCGCGAAAGCCTTTCACGGACGAACGGTTGGCCTTGTCATAGGAGGCTTTGAAAATGTACGGGATGGCACAATCGTGCGCGATGCGAACGACTTTCTCGGCCATCGCGCAAGCGTGGGCTTCGCTTTCGATCACGCAAGGCCCGGCGATCAAAAACAGCGGGTTGGACGCGCCTAAATGAAGCGAACCCAACGGGATTTCCCGGGTTTGATCCTTATTCATGCGGCTTAGGCCTTCTCATTCATACAGGGCACTCAAGATATCACGAAGCCTGCGCGACTCCGGCACCTCCGAGCAGATCGGCGCCCGCGCGTGAGTTGGTAGAACGAAATTTAGCCGCGCGGCAATGCAAAATCGCTTAGGATACGCAGCACGCTGATGGAAAAAAGATTGATTGCTGTGGGGAGCACGCGCGGGCCGAAGTTGGATGCGGTGCGGGATGCGTTACAGCAGTTCGCGCACTTGCTGGATGCTAATGCGGAGTTTGAAGTAAGGGGGTTTGAAGTGGAAAGTGGCGTGGGGCATACGCCGCTATCGGGTGCGGAGAGCATGCGCGGCGCGCGGCAGCGAACAGCGGCGTTGATGCGCGCGACGGCGGATGCCGAAGGTGGCGACATCTATCATTATTATGTGGGCCTGGAAGGCGGGCTGGAAGTAATGGGTGGCGGGGGAACGACTGGATTGAGCGGCGTGGTGGAAAATTTCAAGCGAGCTGAAATACCGGGTAGCACGGCTAAGGATGCGGGGCGCCGCGTTTTTCTGGAGAGCTGGGCGTACGTGAGTGACGGGTCGCGGGGTTACTTCGGGCGCAGTGGGGGCATCGAATTGCCGGAGGCGCTGGCTTACGAGGTGGTGGATAAAAAGGTCGAGCTGGCGACGGCCATCGATAAATTTGCCGGGACGGTGGGTATTCGCGACCGGCAAGGCGCGTGGGGAATTCTCTCGAGCGACTTGATTTCGCGGCGGGAGGCGTTTCGGGTGGCGCTGGTGGCGGCCTTCGCGCCATTTTACAATGCGAAATTATTTCGTGACGGCGCGATGGCGGCGAGTGGGGATTGATTTTTTGCCGTGGGGCGACGGTTTCTGTTATGAATAGCGCGCATCTGTCAGGCCTGTGAAGTGAGATAATTGGAATGCGGCCCCGAGTAACAGCTTTAGAAACACGGACGAAAGGTTGAACTATCGTGGACATTGTTAAGGGCAATATGGGCTGGATCGAAGTGGTGGTGGGCCCCATGTTTTCGGGCAAGAGCGAAGAGCTGATTCGCCGGCTGCGGCGGGCGGAATTCGCGCGACAGCGGGTGCAGATTTTCAAGCCAGCCATCGATCAGCGCTACGCGGCGAACGAGATTGTGTCGCATTCCGGGCTGGGCATTGCTTCCGACAACGTGACCAAGGCGACGGAAATCATGGACCGGGTGCAGCCGCGCACCGAAGTTATCGGGATCGATGAAGCGCAGTTTCTGGGCGAGGAAGTTGTGGAGGTTTGCACCAAGCTGGCGAATCTTGGCAAGCGGGTTATCGTGGCCGGACTGGACACGGATTTTATGGGCCGGCCATTCGAGCCGATGCCGCGGCTGCTGGCAGTGGCCGAAGAAATCACCAAGCTGCTGGCGATTTGCGTGCGCTGCGGCAACCCGGCGGTGCACACGCAACGGCTGGTGGAGAGCGAAGAATTGGTGGTGGTCGGCGCATCGGGTATTTATGAGGCGCGCTGCCGGCGCTGCTTCGAGCCCAGTCTGGCGCTTGCGCAGGAGAAAAAAGATGCCGGGCCGCAATTGATGATCCGCGCGCGCATGACTTCCAGCGGGAAGTAAATACGGCACGGGGCACACGCGGTCTGGGTCGCAGCCAAGCGAACCGTTAAAATATTTCGGATTCCATCTACGCAAGACTTTCTGCATTAGCGTCTCTGCGGAAGGATTTCTACTCAAAGGCGCTGCACAAGGATTAGTGGTTAAGGACCAACATGATTATTGAGTCCAAGGCGCCCACGCGCGTCGACCTGGCCGGCGGAACTTTGGATATCTGGCCGCTGTACTTATTTCATCCGGGAGCGTTGACGGTGAACGCGGCGATTTCACGCTATGCGTCGTGCGTGATTGAGACCGGATCGGCGGGGAATAAAAGAATAAAGCTGGTGTCGCTGGATACCAAGCGCGAAGAAAGTTTCGCTTCCTTGAGCGCGCTCGCGAAGGCTGGGCGATACCGCTTGCCGCTGCTGGCGGAGATCGTGAAATTTTTTCAGCCCAACGGCGGGTTCACACTGACGACCGATTCGGAAGCGCCAGCAGGGGCGGGCATTGGGGGCTCCAGCGCGATGGCGGTGGCGATTTGCGCGGCGCTAGATCGCTTTACGGGCGCGGGCAAAAGCAAAGAGGATTGGATTCATATAAGCCGGGATGCCGAGGCGGTGGTTATTCGGGTGCCGACTGGCACGCAGGACCACTATCCACCGGCGTTCGGCGGGGCTGCCGCGATTGAATTGCCTGCGGGGGGAGAACACCGCGTCGAACTGCGCCTGAATTTGGATGAACTGGAGCGGCGCATCGTGGTGTGCTATACGGGGAAGCCGCGGCAACACGGGATCAACAACTGGGAAGTTTTCAAGGCACATATTGATGGGCGGCGCTCGGTGCAAAACAGCCTGGAGCGCATTTCCAATGTGGCGCAATTGTTGCGGGTGGCGCTGGAAGCCGCCGACTGGACCGAAGCAGGGAAGCTGATGCGCGAGGAATGGCTGTTCCGCAAAAGAAACCTGCCGACGATTTCCACAAAAATTGTCGATAGGGTCATTGAGGACACGCGGAAGAACGGCGCCTTGGCCGGCAAAGTTTGCGGAGCCGGAGGCGGCGGATGCGTGGTGCTGCTGATCGAGCCGGACGCTCGGCAACGGGTGGAATCGACGATTCGAGGCGCCGGCGCGGAAGTGCTGCCGGTGAAAATCGACCGGCAAGGTGTGCAGGTCGTTTCGCGGTAACCACTTTTCATAGAGCAGTCTAATTGTCGGCTAGAATTCGCTTTCCGCCCAACCTCGAGGGACGGGAAATTGTGGCCGAAAGGCCGGGGATAGCCCTTTGGGTCAATTAAGCGACACCGCAAGCCGGATGAAAGGTGTGGCTGTTCACCGGCTTTTCGGCATCATAGAATAAAGCTCGAGAAGTTGAGGTTACGGGTTCGGGGCGGAAGTTCCGCCGGCCTGAAACCGACTGACGACGCAATGACGATCCTGGCGATAACTCTGGCGTTTCTGCTGCTGGCTGATGCGGATGTACCGCGGGTGAACAGCCTGCGGCCGCCGGCAAGCTCCGAGGTTTTTCCAACTGGGGGAGAAGTTCCCCTTTTTGGCGCCGAAGCGCCTGAAGCGACGGACCCGCGGGGTCAGGCTCCCGCGACAGACAAAACGCAGCCCGCGGCTAAGAATACGACGTTGCAGGACAGTTCCAAGTTAACGCTGGTGCGATACGTTTCCGGGGAATTTGCCAAAGCCATCAAGCCGCTTCCAGCGGGCAAAGAAGGCTTTATCGTGCATATCGGGCAGCCGCTGGACGTCAATATGCTGGACCGCCAAGTGGCCACGCACGGCGCGGCGGTGAGCAGCGGCGACAAAGTACAAATCACCAAACTTGAATTTCATGAAAAGCAAATCATCGTGGACCTGAACGGCGGCGGCCGCGGGAAAAAGAGGTTGCGTGACCGCATTCACCTAGAGATGGGTGGGGTACCGACCGCGCGCACCACTTCGGCGCAGCAGGATACTGGCCCCCCTGGAATGCAGCCCGGGCTTGGCAGCACACTTTATTTAGACTTCAACAAGCCGTTGCCGGATCTGTCGCCTGAGGATCTGAAGGGTTTCCTTGCGCCGTTTTTGGATTTCACGCGGCAGCGTTCCGCTTCGGTGCAGTGGTTCGACACACTTCCGACGGAGATGAAAAAGGCCATCCAGGATCGCAAGCCGGTGGTGGGGATGGACCGCGAAGAAGTGGTGGCCGCGATTGGCAAGCCGGAACATAAGGTTCGGGAGCGCGATTCCGACGGGAATGATATTGAAGATTGGATTTACGGTCAGCCCCCGTCGAAGACGGTGTTCGTGCGCTTCACTGGCACGCGGGTCACCAGCGTGAAGCAATTTCCGCAGTAAGATTATCCACAGTAAAAATTACCCGCGGTAAAAATAGATAGTGAAATTTAATCAGGAATTTTGCTGGACGCGTTGACTTTTGGGTATGCTGCCCATAGCATCACCTGTTCCGCACAGCGGCCGATTCGTCGCTGAGTTTGGCCGCGGTTTTCGTGCTGCAATTCCGCAACGGAGGAAGAATGCCGATTAAAGTTGGAATCAACGGCTTCGGCCGCATCGGTCGCAACATCGTGCGCACCGCGCTGGATGATAAGGATATTGAATTCGTGGCGGTCAACGATATCACGGACGCCCAAACACTCGCGCACCTGTTGAAATACGACTCCGTGCTCGGCAATCTTCCGCAGAAAGTGACGCACACCGAAGACACCATCAGCGTAGAGGGCAAGAGCTTTAAAGTTTTCAAGACCAAGGATCCCGGGCGAAATTGATTGGCCTTCGGTGGGCGCGGATATCGTGATCGAATCCACCGGACTTTTCACCAAGGGCGCGGACGCCAAGAAACACATGCGCGGCTCGGTGAAAAAAGTAATTATTTCGGCACCGGCGGACGGGCCGGACGCCACTTTTGTTCTCGGCGTGAACGACAACACCTACGATGCCGCCAAGCACAACGTGGTCTCCAACGCTTCGTGCACCACGAATTGCCTCGCGCCGGTAGCCAAGGTGCTGCAGGAGACGTTTGGCATTCACAGTGGCACGATGACCACCATTCACTCCTACACCAACGATCAAAAGCTGCTGGATTTGCCGCACAAGGATTTGCGGCGAGCGCGCGCCGCGGCGCATCAACATGATTCCCAGCTCCACGGGCGCGGCCAAGGCGCTGCATCTGGTGATTCCGGAGCTGAAAGGGAAGCTGGACGGATACGCGATGCGCGTTCCGACGCCGAACGTCAGCGTTGTGGATCTGACGGTGTTCGTCGACAAGCCGGCGACGGTCGGAATCCGTGAACGCGGCGTTGAAGGCGGCCGCGAACGGCCCGATGAAGGACATTCTCGGATATACCGAAGAAGAACTGGTTTCCGCGGATTTCAAGGGCAATTCGAATTCGTCGATTGTGGATTCCGGATACACCAAAGTTGTCGGGGACGCTGCGTGAAGGTGCTGGCGTGGTATGACAACGAGTGGGGATATTCCTGCCGTTGCCGGGACCTGATTAAGTTCATGGCGGCGAAGCTCTAACTGCGTTCGTGGATATTAAAAAATTATGAGCAAACTTACGATCAAGGATCTTGATCTTCGGGGCAAGCGCGTGTTTGTGCGCGTGGACTTCAACGTGCCGCTGAAAGACGGGGTGGTTACCGACGACACGCGGATTCGCGAGACTCTGCCCACGCTGCGGTTGGCTATCGAGAAGGGTGGCCGGCTGGTTTTGGCGGCGCATCTAGGGCGGCCTAAAGGGCGCGCGCAACGAAAAATACTCCCTGAAGCCCGCCGCGAAAAAACTTGAGGAACTTCTGGGTAAGTATGTGGAGTTTTCGGAAGAGTGCGTAGGCTCGGGCGCCGAAGCGAAAAGTAAAGCGCTGCAGGATGGCGAGGTGCTGCTGCTGGAGAACGTGCGCTTTCACGCCGAAGAAGAAAAAACGACGAGGCGTTTTCAAAGCAACTGGCGGCTTTGTGCGATGGGCTTTTCGTTTGCGACGCTTTTGGCTCGGCACATCGCGCTCATGCTTCGGTGGTGGGCATTACGCATTTCGTCAAGCAGTCCGCGGCCGGGCTGCTGATGGAAAAAGAGCTGGCGTACCTGGGGAAAGCAATCAGCAATCCGGCCCGCCCGTTTGTGGCTATCCTGGGCGGCGCTAAGGTCAGCGACAAGATTGAAGTGGTGGAAAATTTGATGAAGATTGCCGACGCAATGTTGATTGGGGGCGGCATGGCCTACACGTTTTTGAAGGCGCAGGGTCACCCAATCGGGAAATCACTGGTGGAAAACGAAAAACTGGATCTGGCCAAAAAAATTCTGGAGGAAGCGCGAGAGCAAAAACTTCACGTTTCTGTTGCCGGTGGACAACGTGATCGCTCCGGAGTTTAAGGCCGACGCGCCTGCGACGATTGTGGATGTGGGCGGTACTCCTGAAGACCAGATGGGCCTGGACATTGGACCCAAGACGATTGCGCTGTATGCGGCGGAAATTGCCAAGGCCAAAACGATTGTGTGGAATGGGCCGATGGGCGTGTTTGAGATGCCGGCATTTGCCACCGGCACGCTGGAAGTGGCCAAGGCGGTCGCCAGCGCGACGAGTGGCGGGGCCATTTCGATTGTCGGTGGTGGCGATTCCGTGGCCGCTGCACACCAGTCCGGGGTCGCCGACAAAATCTCACATATTTCAACGGGTGGGGGGGCTTCCCTGGAATTTCTGGGCGGCCGCAAACTGCCGGGCGTGGAAGCGCTGAGCGATAAGTAAAGGTAGAGCAGTCATCGCGGGGACCAAGTCGAACGACCGGCGGAGAAAAATGAAGCGATTGCGTCGAAGCACTTGGCGTTCGCGAATTGTGGGAACAAGCAGTTGGATCCAGTGAGCAGGTAAGGAGCAAGAATGAGGCGGCGGGTCATCGCGGGAAACTGGAAGATGTATAAAACCATCGCCGATACGCGGGCTTTTTTTGGGGCCTTTGCGCCGATGGTTGCCGGCGCGGACTACTGCGACATTATCGTGGCGCCGCCATTTACTTCCATCGCTGCGGCCGTCGAGTGCGCGAAGCATACCAAGATTGCGGTGGGCGGGCAGAACGTTTACTTTGAAAAAGAAGGGGCGTTCACCGGAGAGATTTCGCCGAGCATGCTGGCGGAAGCGGGCTGCCGCTACGTGATTGTGGGGCACTCGGAACGGAGGCAAATTTTTGGCGAGACGGATGAGAAGGTGGCAAAAAAAACGAAAGCGGCGCTCGCGGCCGGATTGACGCCCATTGTTTGCGTGGGCGAAACGCTGGCCGAACGCGAAGGCGGGCACACCGAAAAGGTCTGCGAAACGCAACTGCAGAATGGCCCGGGCGCGTTGACCAGCGAGGAGTTCTCCCGTATTCTGATGGCATACGAGCCAGTGTGGGCCATCGGCACGGGCCGCACGGCTACCCCTGAAATCGCGGCAGCTTCGCACAAGTACTTGCGGCAGTGTGTGGCGAAGCGGTTTTCAACCGAGGTGGCTGCGGCGCTGCGGATTCTCTATGGCGGCAGCGTCAAGCCCGACAATATTGCGGGGTTGATGGCGCAAGAAGAGTTGGACGGGGCGTTGGTGGGCGGGGCGAGTCTGGATCCCAAATCGTTCGCGGCTATCGTGGAAGGCGCTAAGGCTGGTTAGGCGCTGTTGCGTTCCGGGTAAGTTCGGTGAAGAGTTTTCGCTACTTTGGTCGGTTAGGAAGAATTTCGCGTTGCGACGAACGAGTTAATTTAGTCGCCGTCGCGCGGCAAGGAAAATCGCATGCCTGGTTGGATGAAGTGGACTGTCGCGTTGCTGGTGGGCCTGGGAATTATTGTCCTGGGCTTCAAGTTTGCCGGCTGGCTGTTGAGCGGATTTTTCGTCATCAATTGCATGGTGCTGATTATCGTGGTGCTGCTGCAAAGCGGCAAAGCGGCGGACCTGGCGGGGGCCTTCGGCGGGGCCGGGAGCCAGACAGCTTTTGGGCCGCGCGGAGCCGCGAACGTTTTGTCCAAGGCTACGACGTGGTGCGCGGTGATGTTTATGTTGTGCGCCATGGCTTTGGTGCTGCGCACCGATCGCGCTGTTGAACAGGGCGGGTCCGTGCTGCAAAAAGTTTCGCAACCCAAGGCGGCTCCCGCGCCAAAAGCGCCGGTGACTACTCCCGCACCAAGCACGCCTGCACCAACTGGAGGGGCGTCGCCGATTTCGCAGCCTCCGCCACAAGTGCCGCCGGCCAGTCAGCCTGCGCCAGCACCGAAAAAGCCGTAGCGTAGTCTTCAGCGGTTCGCGCCGTGAAGTCTGCGCTGGCCTGTTCGCTTTCACAATTTCATCGCCCATTTAAAACCTTATAGGACGGGTCACTTGGTGCTACGGCGTCGCCTTGACACCTTGACGCTCGGGCGATAGAACTCAATGGTGGTGGATCGTCCCCCCCAGCCACTCCTTGAATACTGCCGCGATACCTTAGGAACGAAAAGATGCGCCGCGCCGCCAATTTCTTTATCCGACTATTGCAAGCCAGTTCACTCGTACTTCTCTTCTTGAATTGCCGCACTGCCGACGCGCAAACGGCGCAGTCACTACCAAAGAAAGTACTTCATGCGGCCTCCAGCACGTTGTCGGACATTTCCACGTTTTCGTCGTTTGGCAGCGCGCGGTGCGACGCGAAAGGTAATTTGTATTTTCAGATGGGGGAGGATTCAAAAGATTCCCGAAGAGGAGTGGTAATGCGAGTGTCCAAAAGCTCGTCGCTCCCCATGCTCTACAGTGCTCCGGCGTCGGATGCGAAGGAGCAAACTTTCGTAAATTTTGCGGTAGCGCCCTCGGGGCATGTGTATCTACTGGAGTTGGAAACCGATCCCGATACCTACAAAGTTTTCGAGTTCAGTTCCGACGAGACTTCTCCTGACGGGGTTGCTCTGCAAGTTCCCGAAAATGTATTTGCGACGGCGTTTACGGTTTCGCAAGATGGAGCTTTGCTGTTTGCCGGATATTACGACGAGCGGGCACCGGAGGCGTCGCGCGGGAAGCCCTTTTCCGGCATCTTCGATCGCTCCGGCAGGGTGCGGCGGGAACTCAGTGCGGAGGCTTCCGAGGCTGTGGATATCAAGGAAACGAGAAAGAAGTTGCCGGACGGGGCCGCAACCGCTGGGCCGGATGGAAATTTTTATTTCGTGCAGGGCTCGACGCTGACGGTGTTGTCCGCCAATGGCGACATTGTTCGGGAGGTGCCATTTCAAAAACCGGAAGCGGATCTGCTGGCGAAGACTGTTACGGTGAGCGAGGAAATGATTTCGATTCAGTTTTACAAGGCCAATAAGGAAGGGTCTATCGACACGGAGTTTTTGGTTCTGGATGCTGCTACGGGTACGCCTTACGGGCTGTATACCCCAGCGGAAGAGCTTGGTAATACCTGCCTGTGCTTTACCCCGCGTAACGGCTACACGTTTCTAAGAGTAGAAAATGGCAAGCTCAAATTTCTTACCGCGCCGCTGTCATAATCTGCACAAATCGCGTGCAAGAACGGAAATTCCAGATAGGGATTTGGCCTAACGCGACGTTCGGGTCAGGCGGAGACCAGAGCCAAGTCACGCTTGTGGGTCGCCATGTGGGTTTTGACGGCGTCGAAGAGAGGGCCCACGTCCGATTTACAAAAGACCGCGGCAACGGCGCCGTCATTGACGGTATCGAGGGCGTTGCCGTGAGCGGAAATCAAGAACACCGTGGTCTCCGGCAAGGCTTCGTGAATGGCTTTCGCGGCTGCCAATCCACTCATGATAGGCATGGAGTAATCGAGAATCACCAAGTCTGGCCTGTTCTTTAACACCATTTCGACGGCTTCCAAGCCGTTCTTTGCCTGGGAACATTTCGCGATGTGCATCGATTCGAAGTAGTTGCAAAGGGTGTTTCGGATGAGGGGAAGTCGTCGGCGATGAGTAAGGTGAGCATGTTTTTTCCTTTTCAATACTCACTCAGTGTGACAGTTGGGGCCGGCGGAACAATCGGGTGGAGAACCTGTGCCACCCTTAGTACCGACGGGCCATATCTTTGTTGGAGTATTAGAAGTGGGACCCGTTTTTTTTACGTTGTGTTTTAACGGCACGGGTCAATGAGCTCAGGTTTGGGACTTCCGGGGGTGTTGGCGTAAGATGTGCGAAGCTGGGTTGCGCCTGAGTTTGGTGCGATGAGCAGCTGACAACACGGGGCGGTCGTGGCGGAACTGGCAGACGCACTAGCTTGAGGTGCTAGCGCCGCAAGGCGTGGAGGTTCGAGTCCTCTCGACCGCACCATTTTTTCTGCAGCAAATCATTTTTTGCAGTAAATCCAGTGGTCATCGCAGACGTGGTTTGTAGCGCGCGTTGACCTGTGACTTTTTTCTTCTTCTTTCCGTTATTTGATGCCGAGTCGAGGTTATTGTGCGATCCACCGCTGTTCAAGAAATCGAACTGATTATTGAAAACGTCGGAGGCGGTGGCGGCGGAAAACCTCCAGCGAATTATGGCGGTGGTGATGATGGCCGCGCGGGGCGGCCCTCGAGGCGCTTTTCGTCACGACGTTATTTCACCGGCATCGCGGTAGCTATCGTTTCCATTTTGATGTTTTTTATGGCGCTGGTCAGCGCCTACGTGGTTCGCAAGGGAAGTGCTAATGACTGGGCGACGTTTCACTTCCCTGGAATCATCTGGTTGAACACAGCTATGTTGGTCGCCAGCAGTCTGACACTCGAGTTGGCCCGCAGGCGGCTAGCCAAATCCGACCTTTCAGGATTTCGCGCGTTGTGGTGGATAAGCACAGTTTTGGGCTTTGTTTTTCTTGCTGGACAGATTTTTGTTTGGCGCCAGCTTTTCGACCAGGGCGTGTTCATGGCCAGTAACCCTGCCAGCAGTTTTTTCTATGTGTTTACTGGCGCACACGCGCTGCACATCTTGGGCGGCATAGGCGCCTTGCTGTTCGTCGCGTTGCGCAACTTTGATCTTGCCAAGGTCACGCGATCCACCGCAGCTGAAATTACTTCCTATTTCTGGCATTTTCTCGATGCGTTGTGGGTCTTTCTGGCTGTACTTCTTTACCTAGGCCGATAGCCGGCAAGCAATGCATGCGGTAGTAAGCAGCTTTTCTAGCCGCTCATGCTAACCTTCCGCGAATGTTTTCCCATCGCACAGCCTGGAACCACGAGACCAACCCACTAAGTAAAGCGTTGGCCACGACGTGTCGTCCGGTAAACCGGTAATCGACTTAACCGAATCAAATCCCACCAAGTGCGGTTTTCATTTTGAGACCGGGAACAGATTCTTGGGAGCGCTTAGCCATCGGGCGAGCCTGAAGTACGACCCGGTCGCTCAGGGTCTGAGCCGGCCCGCACGGCGGTCGCCGATTACTATCGATCACGCAATTGCGCGGTTAACATCGATGATATTTTTCTGACCACCAGCACTAGCGAAGCTTACTCGTTCTTATTTCGCAGCCTGTGCAATCCCGGTGATGAAGTATTGATTCCGCAGCCGGGCTACCCGCTTTTCAATTTTCTCGCCGATATTCAGGACGTGGTCAGGTGCGCTATCCGTTGATTTACGATCATGGCTGGCAGATCGATTTTCATGCTCTGGAGCGGGCGATTACTCGCGCGCACGCGCGCGATCATGGTCGTAAATCCGAACAATCCAACCGGTCATTTCTGCAAGCCTGAAGACATACAGTCGCCTGAGCCAATTTGCGCGAGAGATGCGAGCTCGCTGTTATTGCCGACGAGGTATTTCTGGATTTCGCCCTCGCGGCAACGACATCCCGCCGAGCTTTGCTTCAACAACTGAAGCGTTAGCGTTCACCATGAGCGGCCTGTCAAAAATCTCCGGCTTGCCACAAATGAAAGTCGCCTGGTTAATTGCTGTCCGGGCCCGAGGAGCTAAAACAAAAGGCGGTCGCGAGACTGGAGATAATCGCTGACACCTATCTGTCCATGAATACGCCAATGCAATTGGCGCTGCAGGTCTTACTGGAGCTACGCCACAATTTCCGGCAGCAATGTGTGGCAGCGCGCGCGAACAATCTCGCGCAACTCGACAGGCTGACTCGCATCGCAGAAATTATGTGCGCGTCTTGAAGTTGGAAGGAGGCTGGTACGCGGATAGTCAAAGTGCCGGTGACCGCGAGCTGATGACGAGCTTGCGCTTGGAATTGCTGAATACGCGCGGCGTGTACGTTCACCCTGGGCACTTTTATGATTTTCCGGCGGATGGATATCTGGTGGTAAGCCTGATCACGCCGGAGCTGAGAATTTGCCGCCGGCATAGAGTTTGCTGGAACTGTTCAAAGTTCGACCTTAGCATCGCTGAGTCAGGCAGATTACAGCTACGAAAGATTTTTAAGGTGCGCCAGCCGGAATGGTGAGCCCAGGTTTTCGCGCAGCTCGATCCAGTGTTGCTCGGGGATGCCCATGAACACTTCCACAACCTTGGGATCGAATTGCGTGCCGGAACAGCGCTTAATTTCTTCGCGGGCGTGCGACAGCGGCAGTGCCTTGCGATAAGGACGATCGCTGATCATGGCGTCCATGGAATCCGCAATGGTAAATATGCGCGCGCCCAAGCGGAATTTGCTCGCCTTTCAACCCCTGGGATAACCCGTGCCATCAAAAAATTCCTGGTGGGCCAGAACAATTTCCGCGGCGTCGCGCAGGAACGGAATGCGGATAAGCATGTTGTAGCCGATGTCGCAATGCTTCCGCATGATCTGCTTTTCTTCGTCGTTCAGAGGGCCGGGTTTCCGCAGAATGCCGTCGGGAATGGCCATCTTGCCAATGTCATGCAAGAACGCCGCGCGCGCCAGCACCGGCAGATAAGCCGCGGGTACCGCCATGGCTTTCGCGATCGATATACAAAACGCTGTAACGCGCTGGCAATGACCTTCGGTTTCGGCGTCTTTCAAGTCCAGCGCGCTGCCCAGAGCTTCGAGGGTGTCGTCGTAGGATTGCTCCAATTGCGCAAGAGCGCCGGTGAGCTGTGCGGTACGTTCCTCGACCAGTTGTTCAAGATTCCGCTGATAGCTGCGATTCTCGGTAATCAGCTTGCGGTGTTCCAGCGCCCGCCCAACGCCCAGAAATAACTGGTCCTTTTCGAATGGCTTGAGGATGTAATCGTAGGCACCGCGGCGAATGGATTCCAGCGCGGTGGAAATATCGTGAATGGCGGTAACCATGATGACCGGGACTTCGGGATCGTACTGGCGCATCCACTCCAGCAACTTGATGCCGTCCATTTCCGGCATGATCATGTCGCTCAGCACCAGGTCGGGCGTAAAGCGCTTGACTTGATCTTGCGCGGCGCGGCCATTGCGGACGGTGGTGCAGTGATAGCCCTTGGACTCCAGCATGGTCGAGACAACTTCTCGAATTGCTTCTTCGTCATCTACGACCAGGATGTTTTCCATCTCCACGTGAGTTGGCTCCCTGTAGTCATTATAAGGGACGGCACAGCACGAATCTGGGGGCCTTGCCTAGTCAGAAAATAGCGTGTTAGCGTCGCGATAAGCTTCTCTCTTATAGCTTTCGCTGTTCATTCATGGAGTTTATGCCGTAGCTGCAAAGCCGGAAAGTACGGCGATTGGCAAGCAGCTGCGTGGAAGGGCACATGCGTGTTACAAAATCAGGACCTCTTTGGCATCGCTTTCTTCCAAGCGACGGCGTCCATTGTGCTATTGGTCCTGTTCTTCCTTTTCCGAAAAGACCACCATTCCGACTACTTCCGTTCGTGGCTGCTGGGCTGGCTGATCCTGACGTTAACGTCGGTCAGTGACGTGGTGCTGTCGCTGGTGCCCATACCGGGATTGATGGTCATTTCCATTGTGGGCAACCTGGCTGCGTCGCTGCTGTTTCTGGTTTCCATGATCCAGTATGCGGCGAGATCGGAACGTTTGCGCTGGCCGGTGTTTCCGTTCCTGGCCCTGATTCTGGCGGCGGTGACTTATCTGGAGACGAGCGGCTCGGTGATTCTGGGGTCACCGCACTGGATCACCAGCCTGCTGCAAAGCGCCGTTCTGATTGGAGCGGGCTGGACGTTGTGGCGGGCGCGCGGTGTCAACGAAGGCCACGGTGCGGAGTTGCTGGCGGGGGTTCTTTTCGCGAGCGGACTCCATGGCCTGGACCGCCCGCTTTGGCCGGAGTCTCCGATTTTTCTGCTGCGCCTGGCGTTCGACGATTTGCTGGGAATAGCTCTGGGTATCGCCATGATTGTGGTGGTGCTGGAGAGCGGGCGCACCCGCACCGAAGAACTGCACGATAAGATGCGCAGGCTGACCCTGCTGACGACTGCCAGCACCCAGAGTCTCTCGGTGCGCGAAGTGCTGGACAGCGTGCTCACGCAGGTGGTGGAAAGCTTGAACGCCACGCATGGAGTGGTGAGGTTGATCGAAGGGCAAGCCTCCGAGGTGCAGCTGGTGGTTCGCGCGGCGGTGGGCTTCAGCGATGCTTATCTGACCGAGCATGCTCATTTGCCGCTCACCGAGCCGTGGGCGGCGAAATTGTTCGCGGAAGGGGCCAGCGAATATCTGCGCTTGCACCCTGAGAGGGACCGGGACGTCTGGCCTCGGGTAGCGGATCCGGGCGTAAAGGAAATGGTAAAGGTTGTGCTGCGCGGCAAGGCGGGGCCTCTGGGAATTATTGGAGTGGGCTCCACGCGTCTTGAACCTTTTCAAGCCGACGAAATTTCTTATCTCGTGAACATCAGCAATCTGCTGGGATTGACGTTGCAAAACGTGCGCTTGTTCGAACAACTCGCCACGGTTCAAAAACAGTGGGCCTACACGTTCGACTCTATTGGAGACCCCATTTTTGTGCACGACCCGCAAGGGCGGGTATTGAGAGTCAACCAGCGGCTCAGTCATTTGCTGGACAAAGAATTTAACCAACTGATTGGCCGTGGGGTGGTCCACCTGCTGCCACGCAATGGCGTGGCCTATGAAGTGTGCCCGTACTGCGAAGGACTGGGGGGTGAGGGAGACGATCCCGATCCGTGGCTACGTGGTTTTTTCCTGGCTTCAAATTCCACGTTTTCGGATGCCGCCGGGAATCCCCTGGGTGTGGTCCACGTACTGAAAGACATCACCGACCGGAAGCGCGCGGAAGAAAAATATCGCACCCTGGTGTCCAATGTTCAGGAAGGGGTATTTATTTCCACGCCGCAGGGCCGCTTCCTGGATTTCAATGACGCGCTGCTGCGCATGACTGGATACGATTCTCGCGAGGAACTAATGGGCGTGGACATCTCCGCGGCCATTTACGCCAACAACGGGGACCGCGAACGGTTGAAGAAGTTGCTGCAGGAGCATGGCACGGTTGCCGACTTTGAGTTCGAGATCCGTCGCAAAGACGGGGAACTGCGCACGGTGCTGGAATCGTCCATCGCGGTTCGCGATAACGATGGCAGCATCACCGCTTACCAGGGTTTCGTGCTGGATATCAGCGAGCGCAAACGAGCGGAGCATGAAATCCGGCGCAGGAATCGCGAACTGCTGGTATTGAATTCCATTGGCCAGACGCTGACGGAATCCATGGATTTGACCGATTCGCTGCGGCGAACGTTGTCGCAACTCTCGGAACTTTTTGGTTTGGATGCCACTTCGCTATATCTGTTCGACGACGGCGGCACCGCGCTGCGGCGGGTGGCGGCGGTGGGGTTGCGGTCGGAGTACGCGCGCCACGTTCCACCCATCACCGTGAATCCGGAAGTGTTGGAGCACGTCAAAGCGGTGCACGCGACGTTTCTGCCGGTGCAGAGCCTCCCGCTGCCGGCAGTATTTCAAGACGTGCTGGCCAAGGAATCGATCGTTTCCGCGTACGTAGTGATGCTGTGGTCCAAGGGCCGGGCGCTGGGCGGGTTGGTGGTTTGCAGCCGCACACCACGCGAGTTTTCGTCGGCGGACGTGAACCTGTTGATTGCCGTGGGCAGCCTGATTTCCAACGCCACTGAACGGGCATTGTTGTATGACCAGTCGCGGCAAGCTTACGAAAATCTGCGCCGCACTCAGGAACAATTGTTAAACAGCGAGAAAATGGCGGCCGTCGGACAGTTAATTTCCGGCGTCGCGCATGAATTGAACAATCCGTTGACGGCCATCCTGGGATACAGCCAACTGCTGAGCAGCAGCGGGGAGATGAGTCCGCAGGGCATGGAATATACCGAGAAGCTTTATAAACAGGCGCAACGAACCCACAGGATCGTTCAGAACTTGTTGAGCTTCGCGCGGCAGCACAAGCCGGAGCGGTTGCCTACCCGAATCAACCAGATCCTCGACGACACCCTGGCGTTGCGGGATTACGACTTGCGCATGAGCAACATTCGCGTGCATCTAAACTTGGCCGAAGATCTTCCGAGCCTGTTCGCGGATCCGCACCAGTTGCAGCAGGTCTTCCTCAACATGGTCAACAACGCGGTGGATGCGATCCTGGAAAATTCCGAAGACGGCGACCTGTGGGTGACCACGCGCGCCGACGGCTCCAAGGTTTTTGTGGAATTTACCGACAGCGGGCCTGGGGTGCAGGAAGCTTCGCGCGTATTCGATCCGTTTTATACCACCAAGCCGGTTGGCAAAGGCACTGGCTTGGGCTTGAGCATCTGCTACGGGATCGTGACCGAGCATGGCGGGACGATTCGCGTGCGGAATATGCCGCATCGGGGTGCGTCGTTCACGATTGAACTGCCGCTCGGAATTGCGACTTCGCCACACTCAGACGGGCCGGCAACATCAGACGCGGAAAGCCCCGCTGTGATTCTGTACATCGGCTCGGACCGTGAGGAATTAAAGATGCTGGACGATCTTCTAGCCGCCGATGGCCATCAGGTGCGTCAGGCAAAAAATGTCACGGAAGTACGCGCAATTGTGGACAATTTTCACGTAGACGTGATTCTCGCGGCAGTAGAGGCCTGTGAGGCGGGTATGGATGGGAATCTGGCGGACTGGCTGGACGAATACCGCCCTGCTTTGTCTCAACGGGTGATTCGCATCGCTGCGACGGGCGGGACAAGCAACACGTCCACCGCAAAAGGTGCGCCCGACACCGTCTGTCTAATAAAGCCCTTGAATGCGGCAAAACTCCTGAATGCCGTCAGTACGGTGTTATCAGCGCGTGTCCATGCCAGCGCCATCGAGCATTGAGACATCCGCGGCCAGCGCAGCGCGTTCGCCGAGTTCCGTAATGGCGGCTTCCATTTGAATTGTCAGCGCGCTCACCATGTCGCTCAAATGGCCAATCGCGGCCCAGCGCGGAACACCGCAAACCAGCCGCAGATAGATTAAATAGTATCGGCAGGAAAACCCCGCGTGAAGACGCAGGCCTTGCAGCTCCCGAACGACCTCTACTTCTGGAGACATGAGGGCGACAGTCCGAGCGAAATGCAGCAGCCGGTCAAAATCAGCGCGCAAGGCTGAAAGGTAAACGATGGCAATGCGCCGGCGTTCCTTAGCGGCGCGCCTGGCCAGCGTTGCCGATCCGTGCTGTCTGAGAAATTCGATATCCGCGCCCGACAATGCTTGTCTGATGTACGGCAAGTAGGAAATGTGCCGCCACTCGCGTTCCGGCCGGGAAGGCAAAATTGCTTCCGGCTGGTGGCGCAATTTTGCGAAGGACAGCCAGGCGAGCGCCAGCAGCAAAAGTGCCCCCGCGCCCGCGAACTCCAGTAGTGAATAATTCAATGTTCCGGTTCCTGTTTTTCCCAAAAATTCACGAGTTGCAGATTCATGGCGTGCAACTGTGCGTGAATTTCCGGCGAAATGCGCTGGTAAACGTTGGCTGGCAACATGACCCGATTCGTTTGTATTGCTGGGAACGGACGAGCTAAAGCGAAAGCCCACCATATAACAACGACCAGGTAGAGGGCCATACCCAGCACCTGCCAGATAGACGCGTACTGGCTCAACCGCGGATACAAGAGAGTTTGCACCACGGTGTTCAGCAAAATCTTGAAGCACGAATAAAAACAGAAACTGACCAGTAAGGCCTTGAAAAGCGGGTCCACGGGAATGAAGTAGTAGCGAATCAGGGCTAGGAAAGCGATGAGCACAACGGCAAAAAGCATGTGGTAGCCGCGGTCCGCACGCATTAACGCCCAGGTCGCGTCACCTCTGGAAGCTAAAGATACAGAGATCAATACCAGGAGGGAACCGACCAGCAACAGTCGCCAGGCCAAGTTCCATATCCCTCGATAAGACATAATCACCCAGTACAGCACTTCCGCAGTCGCGCACAGGCGCGCCACCAGGGTGATGGCCTCGGACCCCCAAGCCAGAACATAGGCTTTGTTGGAATCAGCGCCGAAGTGGCGGTATGCGAAAAAAAGAAGAACTGCCTGACTGATATTGAGGGCGATGTAGGTCGTGAAGAAAGGTAGTTGGCGATAGTGTCGGCGAATGATGAGAATTGCGAGCAGAAGCAGCTGAGCAGCGAAGTTGATCGCCCAGAGATACGGCACCATGGTGTAAAAGTCTATCGCCAAGGCTGCATGATACCACTTTTGTATAAGTATACAGTCAGTAAGTAATTTGAGCGGACAGCGGTGGCGCCGGGATTTCTCCAAGCGCAAATAGGAAGTTAGATCGAGAAGTTAGCTGGCAGAACGCGCCCAGCTATTTGCAAACACTGGGTGAAGGTTTGGGAAAAAGCCCACAAACCCTGGGTTACAGGTTCGCGGGCTTTTCACGAGTCAGGCCGAGAATACCGACGTGTGTGGAATGGGCGGCAATGGCGAGCCTTCTGCAATTCTTATGGTGCTGTCGCCGCCGGGCTTCGGCGGAACCGGGGGCAGCGGTGATCCCTCGGCTAGTAGGGTGGACGGGCTGGGTTTGACGGACTGGGACGCGGGCGCTACTATCAGGCTGGCCAGCGCCACAATTGTAAAAATTGTGCTTTTCAAGTTGGAGCCTCCTGGGCTCCAACTTGCGGAACAACACGCGCCGGGAAGTTTTAACGGCCAAAACGTTCTGTTCGCGGAACACTAACGGCGACACAATGAAAGCCATCACGCAATTGCAACAAAACAGGCGCATTATTCAAGATTTCACCATGACTACCCTGGCCGGCATTCCAGGGTTATTTCCGCGCCTGACCTACGTTTCTTCTTTACGGGATTTGTCCAGCGGACGGTATGAGCACGCGGGACTCGCAGCCTTGTATCCGGACGAGGCGATGCAACAAGCACTGGAGTTATGCCACGAGCAGATATTCGAGAAGATTCTGGAAACACCGCTGGAGGATCAGGCGATGGACTTGCGGCTTTGCCTAGAGGCGATGGATGGCGGCTTTGCGGCTACTGTGGCCCATTGGCGGCGCATGGAGGCCTACCGGGTGCTTCTACCCGAAAACTCCCCCGACTATCTTAAAGACCTTTTTTGTTCGAATTTCAGGGCCTTGCTGGAAATATTTCAGGAAGAGAGTTCCACGGCTCGTTCAGTCGCGTAACCACGCCAATCACACGTCCCACCATTTCGGCATCATCCGGAATCCGCCACCATTCGGGCGTGCAGCGAGAAAGCGGATGCGGTTGCATCATCAGTCGCGAACCTTCTTTGTGAAACCAACCGCAACGATAGCCGTCGCGCACTTCCACGAAATACAGCGGACGATCATATTCGCTGGACCATTGCTCATCCTCGATGATGCGAATCGCCACATCCACCATCACTATGCTTCCCGGGCGTAGCATCGGGAGCATGCGGCGGTCGTTGAGACCGATGTAGCCATAGCGGTGTTTCTGGTCTCCGGCCAGCAGGGTACCTTCGAAGTTACCCCATTGCTCGACCATGCGTGAGAGATAGGCGGTACGTTTAGGGTCGAAGGCAGGATCGAAGCGGAGAGGTACCCGCAAGGAGGCGGGGGGCGAGCCAAGATGGGTGTGTGGCGCGGGGAATAGCGACCCATCGGCGAAAAATTCGTCAACGGGAACCTGATACCAGCGGAAAATGTCCAGCGGGTTTAAATGATATACAACCGCCATAGCATACAATTTATGCAGCCCTGGCACGACATTTCGGTTCTCAATGTCGGCGAGACGGCTGATATGCAGGATAAACTCGGGACGACCGCGCTTATCGGCGATCTCATAACTGCATCGCTCTACATCCCGATACGTTAATCCCAGGTGCTCGCGGACTTGCCGCAGACGAAGACCGGGTAACATGCGTTCCTCGGGTGACTTATATGGGAGGCAGGGTACACTAGAATTACCATTTTGTCATGTTGTTAAGGATTCGGAACAGCACTCCTGGGCTCCTGTTCCTGAACCGACCGGCTACGGCCCCGGTTGAATCTGATATTCTGCGAACCTATGGAGAAGCACCCGTCTCTGGTTCGGTTGGCGCTTCTCGCCGCTCTACTGTTTCCATTCGCCGCGCTTTCGTGGGCGCAAAAATCCACCACCGCGGTGCCTCTGGACGATTCCAGCCCCAACGTTAATGCGGAATTCTCCGCCGCTGCCGACCAAGTACTCGCCCAAATGAGCGAGATAACCGGGTTAAAACTTCGGACGCCGCTCAAGAAAACGCTGCGATCCCGCGTGGAAATTCGCGCCTACGTGGTGCGGGAGATGAATGAAGACAAGGCTCCCGAGGAGCGTTATGCCTCCACGCGGAGCGCCGAGGCGTTCGGGTTGCTTCCCAAGGGCTTCGATTTCGATTCCTTCATGATTGATTTGTTAACGGAACAAATTGCGGGCCTTTACGACCCGAAGACGCATGAGTTTTATATCGCCGATTGGATTCCCGCTTCCGACCAGCGCATGGTCATGGCTCACGAACTTACCCATGCCCTCGAAGATCAGCATTTTCAAATTGAGGCTTGGGTGAAGGCTGCACGGCCTAATGACGACGGGGAACTTGCCAGGGAAGCGGTGCTGGAGGGCAGTGCCATGGCGGCCATGATCGATTACCTACTTGGGGAAAGCGGGCGCTCGCTGAAAGACTTGCCGGATATTGACCCATCCATGCTGGTGGGCGACATGGGCGGCACGCCGGCGCTGAAAAAAGCGCCACCGTTTCTCAAAGACGCGCTGATCTTTCCTTATTTTGCGGGGTTGACCTTTTCCGCTGACCTATTGAAGTCCAGCGGTTGGAGCGGCCTGCCTGGCGTTTTCGCGCGGCCTCCGGTCAGCACGCAGCAGATCATGCACCCGGCGCTGTATCACTCCGGCAAAGTTCCAACCGAGGTGAGTCTTCCGGATATTGATAAATTGCTGGGGCCGGAATGGACCAAGCTGGAAGCCAACGTGATGGGCGAGTTTGGGTGGAAGGAAGTTCTGAAGCAATTCCTCGGAGAGGACCGAGCCAAGAATCTGGCCGCTGCGTGGGATGGCGACCGCTACGCTGTGTACGAACAAAAACGCAGCAAGCGTCTCGTACTTGTGAGCCGGATCCGCCTGAGCAGCGCTGCGCAGGCCGCGCGTTACTTCGGTCAATACTCCGAAGCCCTGGAGAAAAAATACCAGCAACGCAACGAGCTGTTCCGGCGCCCGGACTTCTTCTCCTTTGACTCCGAAGATGGGGGCGTGTTCCTGCGCTGCGTAAATCTGGAGTGTTTGAGCGTCGAAGGGGCCAAGCGCTCCGTCTTCGACGGTGTAGTGAAAGCCATTGGATGGAGTCCTGCGCCGGAACCGCCGGTGGACCCTTCGAAGCCCGCAAAGACTGCTACTACAACCGAGCTTCTTCTACGGAACAATTTGCGCGAACAGGCCGCACGTTAAAAACGAGGATCACCATGCGACTGTCGAAGTCCGTCGAAGAGCGCCGTGAAGGCCCACGCGAAAACCCACGTCATTAAACCGGAGAAAGCTACGGAGTCGATGCCTGCCAATCCGCGGGTGGGAAGGCGACGGGCCAGAAGTTGGGCGCTGGCACTTCAAATTGAAACGCGATTGAGAAGCCGTGCTCGGTTTTTTCTGTGTGTACCACCGAGCACTGCCGGGTTGCACCAGTTTTTGAGTTGGTTAGATCGAAGAGTTGTTGCGCGGCGAGATGGACTTGCGCAACTAACAGACCGCCATGGGCGTTCACCACATTCGTAAAGACTTTTTCCTGCATTGGCTGACCGTTCGAGGAATTCACCGACAGCGTTACCGGCACCCTCAGCACCACGCGCTCGCTCCGCCGCTTATTCTTCACATCGACCAGGTTTCTCAATCTGCTCCCCTCAACGTCGCCGTATCGCGCTGGGACATCGCAGTTTCGCGGCAGTGGAACTATTTGAGCGTAAGGGCCCTCGGAAGCAGAAAACCGTTCATTCTTGGTTGGTATAGCAACCCGACGGTTTGCCAGGCGGGAACAGGTTTTCAGCCGGCGGCGATCACAAGGATTTTATGGAAATCAATTACCGTGGGCTTTACGAACTAAGCTCTATGGCCGATGGGCGGTGCAGCGAGATCCAATAGGGCACTGCGACGTTTTGTAAGGCGCGCCTCCAGCCTTTTGATTCTCCTGGTGGCGGCATTTTCTCTGCGAATTTCTTGCCCGCGGGAGAAAAGATTAGTGCGGGTGCTGGCATGCAGCGCTTGTGTTCGCAGGATGGCGTGGGCCTTTTTTGCGAATTCCAGGGCCTTCTGGTGATCCTTGATGCGCCGCTCGTAGTGCATGGCGAGTTGCTCGCAGGCGTGAAGATAGTCTTCGGAGTCGTCCGCAATTTCATGCCACAGCTCGGCGGCGCGCAAGTAATCGCCCTGGCGCTTGGCCATCAGCGCCAAATCGCATTGCGCGCGGGTGTGAAACTCCAGCGGCAAGCCGACATCGACGGCTTGCGCGCAGGCCAACTGCGCGCGGCCTTTTTCTCCGCGGCGATGTAAATATTTTGAGAGCCCGAACAAGTCCAGGCCGTGAATTTCGTCCTCGGGAGTCAATTGTTCCGCCAGCAAGGCATTTATTTTTCCGAACAGCGCCGCCAACCCGCGCAAATCCATCTGATTGTGGCGCGAAACGCCTAACAGGGGCTCGGGCGGCCCGCCGCGAAGATAATCGAAATAAAATTGCGGAATAAATTTCGAAGACACGTCATGGTCGCGGCACCATCCGGTCAAAACAGGGTTGAGCACTTGCCGCTCCAGGTCCACCAGGCGCACGGTCCCCAGCCGAAATTTCCAGAGCGCTCGCGCGGGATGCAGCAAATCCAGATGCGCGGTAATTTGGGGAACGGCGATCGAGCGGGTCATGCGAAAGCGGTTCTCCAGCAGCGGCCAATCGAAGGTTTTGCCGTTGAAAGTGACCAGGACCGGGCGCTCGGCGAGGCGTGCCGCCAACTGGCACAGCACGGAATGCTCCTCGGCGAAATCGCGCATGAACAACTGTTCGACCTGCAGGCCTCCGGCATCCCACCAGGCGAGGCCAATCAGAAAAGCATAGGTGCCGGTTCCGCCGGCGAGCCCGGTTGTTTCGGTATCCAGAAAAAGCCACTTTTCGGGATCGGCAAGCGCTTCACGAGTACGGCGCGCAACGGTTTCATCGCGATGCTGCGAGAGCAGCTGCAGGCATGCCAACTGTGGTTCGACAAACTCCGGGGTGGAAAACCAGTTTCGCACCGCCAAGTGCTCGCCAAAGTGATTGCTGGACACTCCGGCCCCAAGCAAGCGCGCCAAAGTATCTTCTTCGCAAGGCTCGCGCAGCGTGGGAGCGCGGACCACCACGCCTTGCGCAGGCCTCAACGCGGCCAGTCTGGAAAATCGCTGATCGATTGCCGCCACTAGCGGGCCTCACGCAGCGCGTGGGCGGGAGCAGCGGAACGCGCGTCGTCATTCGAACCGTTGAACTGCTGCGCGTCGTTCGAATCGCCCAGCCGCTGAAGAATCGCGAGCGCCGCTTCCTTGGCTCGCGGCGCCAAATCCCCCGCCGGGCCCACGCAGGACGGGCATCCTTGGGCGCATTCACAGGCCACAATCAAGTCCCGAGTCCTGCTGATCAAAAGATCATGCGCATGGTACAGAGGCTCGGAAAATCCAATGCCGCCGGGATAGGCATCGTACAAATACAAATTGGGCTCAAAAAACTCCTTGGCATTCGCGGAGAGGCGATCGCGCAGCTGCACCGGCTCGATGAAACTTTCCTGACTATCCGGCGAAGGCGGTTTTTCTCCAATGGCGGTGCCCAGATCGCGGCGGTCGCACATCAACAGCAAAGTAGCCACGGAGGCCAGGGCATGCAGCAATCCAAACATGCCGCTTTGCCGTTCGCTGATCGAAAAAGGCAGCGACTCCAGAAGGGCTCGCTCCAGCGTGATCCAGTACGAGGTGGTGTGCATCTCGTTTTCAGGCAATTCCAGATTTCCAGCGCCGATATTTTCGTTGGTAAAAAACTTAATCTTCTTGAAGCCGATCACTTGGGAGCGCACCAGCACATCGCCATGCGAACGCAGCGCCGGAATTTCCGGGTGCGACTCGCTTACCCGCGATTCCGCGGCGCACTCCAGAATGCGTACCTGCGTGTAGCGGATGGCGTCCGTGTAATAGTCCACATCCACGCGCTTGACGTAGGCTTTGCGCTCCTTAAAATCCAGATGCTCCACGTGATATTGCTGCCCGCCGTGAATGTAAATCGCTTTTTCGTGCACGGTGGTCAGCGCGCTGGAAAAATCAACTTCGCCGATGACTGTAGGCGCTCCGGTAATATCCATGATCACGAAATTGTCGCTGGTCACCGAACGCAAGCTCACGGTGTCGGCTGGATAAGCTTCCTGGGTCCAGTGATAGTTTTCGCCGGCGCGATGCAGAAATCCCGCCTCGGCCAGGCGCGCGCAAAGATCCTGCACATCCACCCCGCCAAAGCGTTCTTCAGGCCCGATGGGCAATTCAAACGCCGCGCACTTCAAATGGTTGACGAGAATTTCCAGATTGTCCGGCTGAATAAATGCGTGTTCGGGAGTATTGCCGAAAAAATAGTCGGGATTCTGCACGATGAATTGATCGAGCGGCGCGGAAGACGCCACCAGCACGGCGCAGGAACTTCCGCTTCGCCGGCCCGCGCGGCCAGCGCGCTGCCACGTGGCCGCGATCGTTCCTGGATAACCGGCCATCACCACGGTATCCAGCGAGCCCACATCGATTCCCAACTCCAGGGCGCTGGTGGAAACCACGCCGCGAATCTGCCCGTCACGCAGACCGCGCTCGATATCCCGCCGTTCATTCGGCAGATAGCCGCCGCGATACCCGCGAATGTTCGTCGCGCGTCCGGGCTGCTGCGGATTGGCCTGCTGCAGATAGGTCAGCATCAATTCGGTGTGCAGCCGCGAATTGGCGAACACCATGGTCTGCAGATCGCGCTTCAGAAATTCCTGGGTCACGCGGCAAGCTTCATTGATGTAGCTGCGGCGAATGCCCAGCGCGCGGTTAACCACCGGCGGGTTATAAAAAACAAAGGTCTTCTCCGCCGCCGGCGCGCCATTGGCGTTCAAAACCTGGACATCGGTTTCCAGAAGTTTGCCCGCCAGCTCTCCGGGATTGGCAATGGTCGCCGAGCAGCAAATAAATTGCGGATTGCAGCCATAGAAATTGGCGATGCGCCGCAGGCGTCGAAGCACATTGCAAAGATGGCTGCCAAACACGCCGCGATAGGTGTGCAGTTCGTCCAGCACGATGTAGCGCAGATTTTCAAACAGCCGCGTCCAGCGCGTGTGGTGGGGCAGAATGCCAGTGTGCAGCATGTCCGGATTGGTCAGCACAATGTGGCTGCGCTCGCGAATGGCTTTGCGGGCGTCGCTGGGCGTATCTCCGTCGTAGGTAAAAACTCCAAAGCGATTGTCCAGCCGCTGATTCAGGTCATGAATTTCCGCGAGTTGGTCCTGAGCCAGGGCTTTGGTGGGAAAAAGATACATCGCGCGGGTGTCGGAATTTTCCAGAATCGCGTTGACCACCGGCAGGTTGTAACACAGGGTTTTGCCGGAAGCTGTCGGCGTGACTACCACAATATTTTTTCCGTCATGCGCGGCGTCGGCCGCCGCTGCTTGATGGGTATAAAGGCGTTCAATATTTTTTGCTTTATAAGCGGCACGGAGATCGGCGTGTTACCCACGCCGGAAAATCCGCCCATTGCGCCGCGCGGGCAGGGAAGTGCCGCACCGCGGTGAGCGTCTCGCCGTCGCGGTCGCGCAAGGCGAAGCCGTCCAAGACTTCGCGCACGCGAGTAATCGAAGAGGTGTTCTTAGCCATGGCGGCGCGCACGGCTAGCGATTCGGGCATAGTGGGGCCTCCAGAGCGATTCGCCTTTTGTTCGCCAAAACTAACACGCTGCGAGAGAGGGTGCAATACCAAACTGGAGATTTTGTTGAGAGGTTACGAAGAAAGTGCAGGGAGCACGGCGGCCGGTGATTTTTCTGAAGCAGCGAAGGGCGTTCAGTACCTAAAATTTATTAGCCAGGCGAATACCGGCTACGGATAAGAATAGACCGGCGACCACGCTGGCGCTGACGTATACCGAAGCGCGCGCCCACTCGCCGCGCTCCAGCATATTGGCGGTCTCCCAACCGAAACTGGAAAAGGTGGTGAAGCCGCCAAAAAATCCGACGGCAATGGCGATGCGCAAGTCGGGAGAAAGCATCAGACGGTTGGCGGTGAGTTGTGCAAGGAGCGCCAGAAAGAAACAGCCGGTGAGGTTCACCAGCAGCGTTCCATAAGGAAACGTTTCGGCAGTACGAACTTGAAGCAGCAGTTGAATCCCATAACGCAGCAACGTACCAACCGCTCCAAAGAGTGCGATCAATGCGATTCTCAAGGTGGCTCCTTCTGCACGAACAAAAATTTCCGCCGATGGCTGGAAAATTCCATCGAAAAAACAAAAACTCCTGGTGCCGCCTGGCAGCCAGGAGTCATCGGCTTCAGCAGAATGAGCCGAAGCGGTTCATGGCGAACTCCATCGCCCCGAGATTTGCCTGAGTCTAGCATTTCCGGCAAACGGCAAAATAGATTTTATCCCGGCGGCGGCTGAGAATTGACGGTCAGTAGTGGAAGCGGTAGCGCACCTGCACGAACAATTCGCGCGGGTTCAGGTAGTGGGTGCCGCCAAACGTGAAGCTGTTGTCCAGCAGGACTCGCCTGTTGGCGATATTCATGCCGTTCAGTCCCACGGAAAAGCGCTCACCAAAGTTTTTCCCCAGGGTAATGTCGAACGTCGTATGGCCCGGCAGATGGGATCCGGCGGGGCCGTTCCCATTCGTGAATCCCGAACCATAGTAAACATCCGTGGAGCCGTAGCTGTGCCACGGCAGTTGGACGTTGGCGCCGACGTGTAAGGTATTTCGTTGGTCGTGATCGAGAAGAAAGTAGTCACCGGTGGCTGGCGCAGCAAAGTCCGTCAGCCCGCCATTGATGGCACCGCGTCCTTCAGCTACCTGGTTGGAATAGGTCACATAAACTTGGCCGCGATTGGCGATCTGCGGAGAACGGAGAGTCAGTTCCCATCCGCGAATCAGCCCTCCATCGATGGTTAGAGGAAAGAAAACGTCGGAATTCCCGACGCTGCTGTGATCGAAATAATTGTGCGCTCGGGTGCGAAAAGTGTCCGCATCCAGAATCCATCCGCGGTACGGAATGGCGAGTCCGAATTGGGATTCTTCGTCGCGCTCGCCGTGCAGCGGCATAAAGCCCAGATTTTGCGAGCTTACGAATTCGAGCAAAGGTCCCGACGCGGTAAGCAAAGGTGGAGCTTGGTAAAAATGCCCGTAGAAGCCTCGGAACACCCAGTTAAGTTTAGGAACTCGCACGGCCGCACCGAACCGCGGGCTGGTGGCGTTTTCCACCAGGGCGCCGGAGAAATGGGTTTGGCGCAGTCCGGCATCGACGGTCAGCCACGAAGTCACGCGAAACTCATCCTCCGCAAAAATAGCTGCCATCGAGCCGGTCAGATTTTCCGAATCTCGAAAGTCTTTTCCGAACGAAGAATCGCTGGGATCGTTGAAGATCAATCCGAACACTTCGTCGTTTTGCTGGGTGAAACCATAAAATCCCACCCGCCCGTTATTGCGGCCTTTGATGTAGGCAAGCGTGGCCTGGCCGCCTTCATATTTCGAAGCGCGGCGATCTGTCGTGGCACTAGGAAAATCGCTCGGATTGCTCTCGTAGTTCGCATTGTTGAAATGATAGAAAGGCGAAACCGTCAGTACCACGCCGGTGCCGAACGTGCGAACCCAGGAGAAGGCCACGAACGCATCAGCTTCGTTGTTTACGTCGCGCAAGCCGCTGCTGACGGGATCGTCGGGCGCATTAGGAATCTGGTAATGATCGCGCCGCAGGGAACTGACAAATCGCAGCTGGTCACGAGAATCCAGGTTGAACATGAGCGAAGTGAATCCGCCGAAGCCGTTGGCACGGTCATGAATCACCGCTGAGGTGGGGGTCTCCAGGCCCAGGTCGGTGCGGTTGCCATTCGCGCTGGCGTAGTAGGCAAAACGGTTGGTGTGCCCGCCGAAATTGATTTGATCGTCGGTCTGATAAAAATTACCGAAGCTGGCCACCAACTCACCTTCGTTATTCCATTCGAATCCGGTGCGCGGCGCCACGTTGAAAACGCCATAGGTGCGGTCGCCAAAGTCGGCCGAGTAGCTGCCGCGCTGGGCCTCCACGTTGTCGACATCCTTGGGATCGATTTGTGGGCCGAGGTTACTGGCGATATTGGTATTTGGAATGGGCACGCCGTCGATCAGCCAGCTGACCTGATGGCCGCCGCGCACGTGCAACTGATCGTGGGTCATGTATGCGCCGGGCACGAAGTTGGTGATCATGGCCATGCTGTTCGAACGCGTGGCGCCCGGGGTATCCCGGATCGCTTGGCGATCGATCAGATCGGTGGGGGTTGGCGACTCGGTCTGCTCGGAAGCGCTGTGGGCGGAGACCGTAACCGAATCGTTCTGAGTGGCCAGGTGCAATTCGAAATGCAAAATCGGGGCGCTGCCGGAGAGCACTGTTACTTTTTGCTTTTCTGGGAGAAACAACGGATCGGAGATGGTGACCGTATATTCGCCCAGGGGCACTGCATCGAAGTGAAACTGACCCTCGCTGTCGGTCACGGTGTTGACGGTATAGTCCGAATCCTTGGCGGACAGCACCAGCTTGATATCCGCTATGGGGCGGTGCTGCGGGTCATGCACAATTCCGCGCACCGTGCCAAAAACGGTGGCGGATGCATATTCAGCAGACAGTGAGGCACAAATGCCAAGAACAACGCAGAAAATTAAGAGCCTTCGCAAGGCGTCCTCCGGGAGTGCATGTCAGCGCGATGACTGGATCGCGGACGGTTGTTGTTTATGTGAGCGGCGCGCTTAGATGACTTACAGCGTGTTGCGGGACAATCGGGGAGGGGGAGAAACAACTTCGAGAGTTCGCAAAAAATTGTTGGTTTCCGCAGTCAATTGGGTGGCGGGTACAGCTTCGGGCGCCCGGAGGAGGGTGGGGGCAGGCAATACAAAGTTCATCGCGCCGAGCAGCGGGTGGTTATCCGTCTCGCAGCACCTCATGTCGCACGACTGCAGGCCTGCAGACTGGTGTTCGCAGTCGGCTGAGTGCGCCGGACCCTTCGAATGGTGATGTTCGGGAATCGCGCAATGATCCCCGGTGCAGCAAGCAGCTGCGTGGGCGCTCCAAGCGGCGGAAGCAAATGGAGCAAAAAGCAGCGCAACCGCGGATAAACAGCACCAGGCGAAAAAGATGCGTGACCGGTTGGAAGGCTTGGAATGCATTGCTGGACACTATAATAGCGCAATTTCCGGCGTCGGTTTTGCGGCGTTCTTGAATCTGCAAACATCGCGCGGATTACGTGTTCCAACGTCGCCTTGACTTGCGGAGGGGCGCGTCGCAAACTTTGGGCCTATGGCCCACATCTACATGCACTTTGATTTTGGAGCGGACGAGGAAAAGGCTCAGGAAGCGCGCCACAAGCTGGACACCTGGAAGCAGGCATTTCGCCTCGATAAAAAATTGCAATACAAATTGGATCGCCCCGAAGAGGAGGGCGAGGAGCAGGATTCCAATGCCGGCGACTCCGCTGCCGGCAAGAAAACGGCGTCGAAATCCAAAGCCGGCTCCCAGAAGGCCAGCCCCGACGGGTCCGGTTCCGAGACCGAGACCGAAGGCGTCGGTAACGTCAGCCTGTTGGTGCGCTTATATTTCTCCACTCACGAAAAGCTCTCCGAGCAACGCTGGATCGATCGGATTCCCACGGAAGAGCCTTTCAAGAGCGCCTCGCCCAAAATTATTCGCAAAGGTGAAGCGGGATTCGACGAGGCCGCCCAGCAATTCCCGACGCTGCGCAGCGCCCAGTGATGCAGCGGGATCCATTAGCTGACCGTCGGCGCGTTCCTAAGCAAAAGGGCTTGTAAGTAATGCTACTTGTGGCGATTTCAGTCTCAATGACCCACGGCGTTTTTCGCTATAATAGAGCTCCGCAGCTCAGTAAGGCTTCCATCTCCTGACGAGGTCGGCCCGAATGGCGTCACAAACGCGCGTCAAAGTTGCCAAGCTTGACGCCCCGAAACTGCACGGCCTCGATCGCGACAGCCTGGTCCGTCTTTACCGCACCATGTATCTTTCGCGAAAGCTCGATGACCGCGAAATCCAGCTCAAGCGCCAGAACAAAATCTACTTTCAGATTTCCAGCGCTGGCCACGAAGCGGTCACCGCCGCAGCGGGTTTGCTTCTTCGTCCGGGGGTCGACTGGATTTATCCGTATTATCGCGACCGCGCGCTGTGCCTGATGCTGGGCGTCACTCCGCTCGAAACGCTTGTTGCAGGCCGTCGGCGCGAAGGACGATCCCAGTTCCGGCGGGCGCCAAATGCCATCGCATTGGGGCCACCCTGAGTGGAACATCGTCAACCGCTCGTCGTGCACCGGCACGCAATTCGTGCAGGCTGTAGGCGCTGCGGAAGCCACGCTGTATTACGAAAATCGCCCCAAGGCGCTCGCCAAAGCGAAAAAGGCTCCCCTCGGGACAGTACGTCAGCTACGAGGACAACGAGATGGTGTACGTTTCTGTCCGGCGACGGCGCCACCAGCGAAGGCGAGTTCTGGGAATCGCTGAACACCGCCTGCGCAAAAAGCTTCCGCATGTTTTATCTGATCGAGGACAACGGTTACGCCATCTCCGTGCCCGTCGAAGTGCAAACCGCCGGCGGCAGCATCTCCAAGCTGGTGCGCAGTTTCCCCGGCCTGCACGTTGCGGAATGCGACGGCACCGATCCGCTCGAAAGCTACGCCGTCGTGCCGAGAAGCCATTCAGTATTGCCGCGAGCGCCGCGGCCCCGCGTTGTTCACGCGCAAGTGACGCGTCCCTATTCGCATTCGCTATCCGACGACGAAAAGCTCTACAAGTCCGCCGAAGAGCGCGAAAAAGAAGCGCACCGCGACCCGCTCTCGAAATTTTCGCTATTTCTCGTCCGCGAAGGGCTGCTGGACCAAAAGCAGATCGAAGAGTCTGGAAGCGGAAGTGGACACGCGAAGTTCGCGAAGCCGCCGATCAGGCGCTGGCGGCCGCACCTTCCGACGATCGACTCCATTCAGGTAAATGTCTACTCGCCGGACGTCGATCCCACGTCTGCGGCATTCGAATCGCAGCCGCAATTTCACGGCGCGCCCAAAACCATGGTGGAAATGGTCGCGGCCACGCTGCTCCGACGAAATGTCGCGCGACGAGCGCATCACCGTCTTCGGCGAAGACGTTGCCGACGCCAGCCGCGAAGAAAATCTCAAAGATGTAAAAGGGAAGGGCGGCGTCTTCAAAGCCACCGCCGGCTTGCAGCGCAAATACGGCGCCGACCGCGTTTTTAATTCGCCGCTCGCGGAAGCCAGCATCGTCGGCCGCGCCATCGGCATGGCCACCCGCGGACTTAAGCCCGTCGCCGAAATTCAATTCTTCGATTACATCTGGCCGGCCATGATGCAGATTCGCGACGAACTCTGCGTCATGCGCTGGCGCTCCAACGGCACGTTCAAATGTCCCGCCGTGATTCGTGTGGCCATCGGCGGCTATCTCACCGGCGGCGCGGTGTATCACAGCCAGAGCGGCGAATCGATCTTCACGCATTGCCCAGGCCTGCGCGTGGTGATGCCCTCCACTGCGCTGGATGTCGCCGGCCTGTTGCGCACCGCGATTCGCTGCGACGATCCGGTAATGTTCCTGGAGCACAAGCATCTTTACCGCCAGCCCTACAATCGCTCCGAATATCCCGGACCCGACTACACCGTGCCCTTCGGCAAAGCGCGCGTGGTTAACGAGGGCACCGATGTCAGCATCATCACTTACGGCGCCTTGGTCCATCGCGCGGAAGTAGCGGCCGCGCAGCTCGGGCGCGAAGGCATCTCCGTCGAAATCATCGACCTTCGCTCGCTCTCTCCTTACGATTGGGAAGCTATCGCGGCCACCGTGCGGAAAAATCATCGCGTCATCGTCGCTTACGAAGACATGCTGAGCTGGGGTTACGGCGCCGAAATCGCCGCGCGCATCGCCGAAGAACTTTTCGAGGAACTCGACGCCCCGGTTCGGCGCGTCGCGGCCATGGACACCTTCTGCGCTTACCAGCCCAACCTTGAAGATGTAATTCTGCCGCAAACGTCGCACTTAGTCGAACGCCGTCACGCAGCTCTTGGAGTACTAGGCCTGCCGATTCTCGGCTGTATCTTAACTTGAAACTCTTTTGCTACTCTTTCTCGTATATTGGTAGAGAAAGAGCGACGTGGAGGTGCCTCATGATTTGCCCCAACTGCCAGAAAGAAATCGCTGACCATTCGAACTTTTGTTACAACTGCGGCGCGCATTTGGCTGCCGGCGCGCCTGCAGCCGTTCCTCCTGCGCCCGTTATGAGCACTGCGCGGCGCTTGACGCGCTCCACCCTGAACAAGAAAATCGCCGGCGTGTGCGGGGGCCTGGCTGAATATTTTGATCTGGATCCCACGCTGGTTCGCGTGCTGTGGCTGCTGCTGATTTTCTTTGGCGGGACCGGCTTGCTGGCCTATTTGATTCTCTGGATCGTACTGCCGCCGGCTCCCGTGCGCCTGGCGGCCGGTTCCGTAACGATCGCGACCCCGTAAATCAGTTTGAGCGTCTTTGTCCGCGGAGCCGCTGCGGTCGCGACTCCGTTAGCTAGCTCACCGCCCGCGGCTGTTTGTCTGGCCTATTTCCCTTTTCCCTTACGACCGCCCGGAGGTCTGTCTCCGGATTCATACACCGCGTAGTCTGCGGAGATCCGGCCGGCCCCCAACGTTGCCAGCGCGAAACAACCCACCGCCAGCACCAGCGGCCCGTAGTTGTGGATCAACGAGGAAAAATCTCCGTTGCTGTTCCACAGAAAAAAGCCCATCTCCAACGCCAGCAGCAGCGCCGCGATACGCGTGAACAGGCCCGCAATCAGCAAGACGCCGGCGAACAACTCCAGCACGAGAGAAAACTGCATGAATTGCCGCGAAATCATCAGGTGTGGGAACGTTCCCTGATGCCCGATAAGAGCCATAGGCACGAATTTGGAATGAAACAGGCTGGGGTACGCGTGGGCGATAAAAATCGCACCGAAAGCAAATCGCAGTAACAACAGCCCCAGCGGTTGAAGCGCGTTCAATCGGGTCATTACGGTTTCCTGGATTTGCGAATTAGCAGCAGCTCAGCGAATGCGCATCTTAACAGTAAAGCCAAGGCGCTACGCTCAAAACTCGTTAGGGCTCCGCATTCAGGTACAATCTTCCGAGAGAATATTGGCGAATGACGCGTGGTAGTCGTGTTGGTATTTCATGGGAGCGCTGCAAATCCTTTCGCGTAACGGAAATCCCATCATTAAGACTCCGCTTGTGCGCACTTCGCGAATTGCCTTTTGGCGTCGGGCCCTCAAGCCTTAACCCTATGGTTCGTTCATGAAGCGCAAGCTGCTGGTTGCCATACCTCTGTTGTGTCTCGTTGCCTGTTGGCGTGGATTTTCGGCCGAAGCACGAGACTCTCGGCGAAGGTTACATCGGCGAGCGCAGTGTCACACTGTGGAGCGGTGTCGCGCAGGTGCGCGAGCCGGTGGCACGCTCCATTTTGGCGACCACGTCGAAATCTTTCCCGCCACAACGACAGCGTAAAGGTTCGCGAAACGTGCGGGAACGTCGGCTGGATCGATGCGCGATACCTGATGGAGCCAGCGCTCTGGCAGCGTAGCGCCAAACTTTGAGCCAATCCCAGGCGCTGCCGGTGCAGGCGCGTGGTCGCACCAAAGTGTCCACCAATCTGCGGATTGCAGCCCGGTCGCACGCAGCCTCGGCTTTATCAGTTCGGCCGGGGGATCCCGGTCGAGATGGTCGGACGCGCTGTCAGCCGACTGGGCGCAAGCCGCCGACGAAAAGGAACCTGCCGGCGATGGTGCAGGAGCGAAAAAAGAAGAGTGGCTGTTCGTCCGCGGCTTGGCCACGCGTCCGCCTGGCGAAACCAACGTCGAACGCCGAACCCCACCACTACGCAGCCCGGCGAACAAACTACTCCCATTGCCGGCTGGATTATCGGCCGTTTCGTGGAGATTGATCTCCCCGATGCCGTCCGCGAAGGCACGGCGGCTGCCAATGTGCGGCCGGTGGCCTGGTTCGAACTAAACAAGGTTACCGACGGCGCCACGTCAAGCCGCAGTACCTGGTCGGCGGCCACCCGCGGCCCGGAAGGGCAAATCTGCGATTTCACGAATCTTCGCGTTTACACCTGGAACCCCAAAAAGACCCGCTATGAAACCGCGTACATCGAAAATAATCTTTGCGGGGAGATGCCCATTCGAACTGGTACCGGCCCTAAATGCGGAACCCGAGTTTCGCTTTCGCACCAAGGACTCCACACACTGAAGAACGTGTTTATCGCCTGATACAAACGGTGGTGCGGCGCATCCACGAAGGCGGTACCGCGCCTCCTGTGGCTAAAAAGACGGTTCAAAAATCGAAATCTAAAACGCCGACAGCGAAAGGCAAGAAAAAGCGATAATCTCTTCGCCGTAATCATCCTTATCCCATGACCACTCACATCAACGAATCGGAAGTTCGCTCGCTGCTCACCATGCCCATGGCCCTCGACGCTGTGGAAGACAGTTTGCGCAAGCAGGCCCGCGGCGAAGTCATGGTTCAGCCACGCCGCCGTTTCGAATTGCCTCACGGCTTTTTTCATTACATGGCGGCGGCCGACTACGCCGGCGGTTACGTGGGCGAGAAGCAATACACCTACGTGTCCGGCAGGATTCGCTTCCTGGTGTTGCTTTATGAAATTGCCACCGGCGATTTGCTGGCCCAGATCGAAGCCGATTACATGGGGCAATTGCGCACCGGCGCTGCTTCCGGCGTGGCTACAAAATACCTGTCCCGGGCGAATGCCCGCGTAGCGGCCATCATTGGAACTGGCGGCCAGGCTCGCACCCAATTAGAAGCCATCGCCGGCGTTCGAAAGCTGGAGACTATTCGCGCTTATGGCCGTGACGCGTCGCGCCGCGAAAAATTTTGTGCGGAGATGGCGGAACGCATTGGCATCCCGGTGTATTCGGCGGGTTCGGCAGCCGAAGCCGTAAAGGGCGCGGACATCGTGTGCACCGCCACGACCGCTTCGCAATCCGTTTTGACTGGCACGGACATTGCTCCCGGCATGCACATAAACGCCATTGGTGCCAATCATGCCAACAAGCGCGAACTCGACAGAGCAGCAGTGAAGCGCGCCGAGCTCATCGTCACTGACTCGCTCGAGCAAGCCCAGCAGGAAGCCGGGGACTTGGTCCTTGCCTATGCCGGCGATTCGGCGCGCTGGTCGGACGTAAAAAGACTCGCTGATATGGTGGACGATCAAGCCCCGGGGCGCTCCAGTGAGGAGCAGGTGACGATGTTCAAGTCCAACGGCATCGCGTCGTGGGATATTGCGGTGGCCGTAAAAGTATTTTCCCTGGCTCGCGAAAAAGGCTTGGGACGCAAATTGCCGCTGTGGAGCGCCTGACCGAAAACCTAAGCATGGCGCACCGTCCGCAATACCGAGAAGCGCCGATTTGCTTTTTCGCGTCGGAATTGCTCTCCGGGCGGTTGACACCATGCAGCACCTGAGAAACACTGGAAACGCCGGGCCTATGAATTTCGCGATGCAGCCGCCATGGTGCAGTAGACTAGTGTGTAAGCGGCCCTTACTAACTAACTAGCAAAATGCGAACACTTCCTGATTATTTACGTAAAGGCATGAAACTCGTGATTGTGGGTGTGAATCCCAGCGAGTCTTCCGTGCGAGTGGGCCACTATTACGCCGGGCGCGTCAATCAATTCTGGCCAGTGCTGTATAAGGGCGGCGTGGTTCCGGAGCCCTTCGATTATCACGACGATAAGCGAGTCATCGAATTCGGGATCGGGCTTACCGATTTGGTGAAGCGCCCCACCAAAACCACCGCCGAATTTACGCGAGAAGATTTTGCCGAAGGCCGCATCGTGCTGTCGCAGCGCCTGGGGGAATTCACCCCGCACGTTATCGCGTTCAACGGCAAACTGGCGTTCGAACAATTTGCGCAGCGAAAATGCAAGTTTGGCCTGCAGAAAGAACTTTTGTATGGCGCGCGCGTTTATGTTTTGCCAGAGACCAACACGCCCGACGAGCGCGGGAACAGCGAACGGGTCCGGCATTTTAAAAAGCTTGCGCAGTTGGTTTCTCGCACGGAGTCGGAGCGCCTTAAAGCGAATTAGGAGTTGAATTCATGAATGAAGCCACGCAGCCTGCTCAGAACGCCCCCGAAGCCCAGCCCGATTCTCTAGTTCTGGAGTCCAAGCAAGATGGCATCGCGATTCTGACCCTTAACCGGCCAGAGAAAATGAATGCCATCAATAAAGATTTAGCCGTGGCTTTGAACGAAAGCGCTCGGCCGCTTACCACCGATAAGTCGATTTACGTGGTGATCATTACTGGTGCGGGGCGGGCTTTTTGTGCCGGCGGCGATCTGGGACTGATCGCGGAAGGCCGCAAGAATAATGATACGTCCGAAGTTGAGCCGCTTTTGCGCGCCGGAATGCATGCCGTACTGAAAATTCGCAGCATGGCGCAACCAGTGATTGCCATGCGTAAACGGCGCCGCAGCGGGAGCGGGAATGAATATTGCTTTGGCTGCGGATATTCGATCGCCTCGGAGACCGCCACATTCGGCCAGAATTTCGTCAAAGTCGGCTTATTTCCGGATTACGGCGGCACTTATTTTCTTCCTCAACTGGTTGGATACTCGAAAGCTGCCGAGATGTTTTATACCGGGGAGATGATGGATGCCAAAGAGGCCTTGCGCCTGAACCTGGTGAATCGCGTGGTGCCCGCCGACCAACTCGAAGTGGAAACCATGAAATTCGCGCGAAAAATCGCGGCGGCTCCATCTGTTTCCATTCGCGCCATGAAAAATGCATTTATTCGGCAGCCGTAAGTTGGAACTCGAGAAAGCTCTTGACGAAGAAGTGGAGCAACAGATGAAATGTTTTCAAGTCTCCGGATTGCCGTGAAGGGATAAACGCTTTTCTGGAAAAGCGGAAACCACAATTTCACACCAAGTAGCCGGAAGCTCACCACGCTTCAGAATTTTACTTGAAGGGACAACCGGGCCTTGGACGAATTGCAGATATCGCCAGCAGAGGTAAAAGGCCGCATGGATCGCGGCGAGAAAATGCATGTTCGTGGATGTGCGAGAGCCATGGGAATACGAATTGTGCCGCATCGAAGGGCGCAAAATTGGTGCCGCTGGGTTCGCTGGCAGCAAACGTCAATGGTCTTCACGGCGTCGACGAAGTAATTTGTTATTGCCATCATGGCATGCGCAGCTTGGATGCCGCTGCCTGGCTGCGGTTTCAGGGCATTGAGAAGGCCAAGTCGTTAGCGGGGGGCATTGAGCGCTGGTCTACCGACGTGGACCCGCACGTGCCTCGCTACTGAGGCGTCATTCGGCCACATCATTCTGAAAGTTGCCCGCGTTAAATTTAGGTTTCGCTAGCCATCCCAACTCGGAGCTTTCATGCCCAAAGCTAAAATTCAGTTTCTGCAGAAACCCACCTGCACTACCTGTAGAAAAGCGAAAGCTTATCTGGAGAAATTGGGGGCCCAGCTGGAGTTACGCAGCCTCGACAAACAAAAACTCAGCAAAGATGAATTGGATCGAACTGATCGGCGAGTGCGACCACAAACAATTTTTCAGCTCGCGGAACGAGCTGTATCGCAAGCGAAATATGAAAGACCATCCGCCCACCCGCGCGGAGGCCATCGCCTTGATGGCCGAAGCATCCCAACCTTATTCGCAGGCCAGTGGTGATGCGTGGAAAGCGCATTGTTCTTGGTTACGACGAAGAGGCTTACAAAGAGATCGTGAAATAGGCTTGCCGGCCAACTATGAATCGCAGGAAATAAAAACCATCGCGGTAATCGGTGCCGGTACCATGGGCAGAGGTATAGCTTACGCCGGCGCATTTGGCGGCTACACCACAGTGGTGGAAGATATTTCGCCGCAAATGTTGGAAGAAAGCGTGCGCTGGATCACAAAGTCGTTCGAAGAGGGAGTCTCCCGCGGCAAGGTCGAGTCGCTGCGGTTCGCGATCGCGCGCAAATCGTCATTAGCTACTGCGAACACTGTGCAGGATGCCATTCGTGATGCAGACCTCATCATCGAAGCGGTGCCTGAAGAAATGGAAATGAAGATGGAGCTTATTCACCATCTTCGACAAATTTGCAAAGCCCGGACGCCGATCTTTGCCAGCAACACTTCCTCGTTGTCCATCAGCGAAATGAGCGACCTTACCGTTTCTCGCGAACGTTGTATTGGCATGCATTTCTTCAATCCCGTCCCCAAAATGAAATTGATCGAGTTGGTGAAAACTCCGCTCACTTCCCAAATACTGTGGACTTTGCTTCGAAGTGGGGGACGGATGGGCAAAGAAGTGGTGTTGGTGCAGGAATCTCCCGGCTTCATCACTACCCGCGTCAATGCGCTGATTGGCAACGAAGCGTTTGCCATGTTGGAGGCCGGGCATCGCTTCTGCGCGAAGACATCGACAAGGCCCTGAAACTGGGTTTGAACCATCCCATGGGACCCTTCGAACTTGTCGATCTTGGTGGGCCTGGATGTGCGCTTAAGCATTCTTGAATATCTGCACCAGACGCTGGGGGAAAAATACCGTCCCAATCGTCTGCTGAGACAATATGTTCAAGAGGGGCGATTGGGCCGCAAAATCAGGGCGCGGGGTTTACGATTATCCGGAACGGCCCGCATCTGCCGGAGCACACGGGGACAAAGCTTAACGACAAAGCTTAACGACAATGTCGCGAGCCAAGTTTCTGCGCGATGTTGCGCGGAGAGCAGACTAGAAACGCCTACCCTTTAAGGGTGAGATGTTTTTCTCCAAGCTGAGAGATGACGGACAAATGATTTTCCGCACCAGCCTCGCCAATTATTTCAGAATGGAATTACGGTAAAAACTGAGAAGGATCTGTGCGCTTTTTTAAGACGGGCCGGTTGCCTTCGGAAGGCGCAGGAATCGCCGCGGGCGCGGCTGGAATTGCTGTTCCTCCGGCTCCGGGAGCTGCCGCGGTGGTAGCGCCTTCGGTATAAGCCTTCTTCAAAAATCCTTCCGCCACTTGCTGGGCCCCGCCAGTATTGTCATTGGTCTGTTTGGCTTTGCTGTACTCGTTGACCGCTCGTTCACGCTGGGCGAGCAAATCAAAAATCTTCCCCAGATAAATGTGGCTCCATACTTCTGTCCATTTCTCTGCCGGCTCCGGGACCGTTTGCAGCGCCTCGCGGAAGGCGTTCGCCGAGGCCTGATAATTCTTCTCATAAAAGAAGGCCTCGCCCATGCGGAAATTTGCCAGCGGCCGGTTTGGCTGAATCGCCAAAGCCCGCTGGTATTGCGTTACTGCATCGTAGTAACGGCCCTGCTCGGCCAGTTCTTCTCCGCGAGCCACCGCCGCGCGCGCGCGCAAAGTGGTGCTGGCCTTCAAAATTAAATTGTTGGGATCGATGCGAATGCCGCCAGGTTTTGGGCGTCCAAACGTTTCCACCGTGAAATCCGACTCCGACCCGAGCACATCGATCGTTTTCAACTCCGGATTGCCTTCCGTGTCGATGCGCAACTCTACCGGCATGCGAAAAGTATCCAGCGGCTGCTTGATTTTCCCGGCGATGCGAAATCCTTTGGGCGTGCGATAGACCACGTAGTCCACGGCAAATTCCGGTATGCCGGTGGAGTTCAGCCATTGAGTGAAAAATCCGCGCAAGTCCGGCGGTGGCTCGCCATTCTTGGCGGAGGTCTGCGCATGGGCCTGAGCCAGAGCCGCGAAATCCTCGATACGCGCGCTTTTGCCTTCATACTTGTTGTAGAAATCATGCAGGAGCGATTTGAAAGCCACGTCGCCCATCTGCGCGCGCACCATGTGGAAAATCATTGCGCCTTTGTTCATCACCACCGAGCGGTAGTCCGCGGAGTACGGGGCCAGCCGCGCGGCTTGCGCGATCGGTGCGGCATCCTCAAACATCAGCGCGCCGACCGCGAACTCATCCACGGCCTTCAGCCCTGCTTCTCTTCCGGCGTTTTGTTCCGCGTACAGCGCTTCGAATAACGCGCCAAACCGTCGCTGATCCATACGTCGCTTGGCGAAGCCGGCAGTACCTGGTTGCCCCACCATTGCGAAGCCACTAATCGCGCAATCGTGCGGTCATTCGCCTTGGGATCCCAGGCACGCTGGCTCAGCAGCAACACTCCTGGCCCCGCGAATTCCCGCAAAGTATTGTCCGGGAATTGAATGACGGCCATCGCCGGATCCGGCAGCGCCCAAACATGTCGGAGAAAACCGTCATGGAGCGCGCCACCGACGCGGCAAAATCGCCGCATTTGCGGACGCTGAACGTCGGCGCATACACCGCTACGCTTACGCCTTCAGCCTGCTGCGGATTAGTTGGAGATTCCCGGCCACAAACGTTCCGTTCGGTGCGGGGTTCTTGCATTCGAAGGTATAGACAATGCGAGTCGCCATCGATCGGATTTTTTCCGGGCGTTGGCAGCGTGGGGGCCAGGGCCTTTCCGGTGCCCGCCACCGCAAAGGTATCCGGCACATTCAGCCGAAAGGTTCCGGTATAGCGATTTGAAGGATAGTCCGTCAGGGGAAACCACCGCGCGGGCAGCAGCAGATAAGCGAAATCATGATTGATTACGGCGGCCCGAACGCCCGGCACCGGGCTGTTCTCTTCATTGGCGAGCAACCCGGTGATAAGTGAATGTCAGCGACAAGTGGCCGCCCGCCGCCACCGGGGAGGGCACCGTCACCATCACGAAACAAAGGATTCTGATGGTCACGTTCAAAGTTCAGCGACTTTGCCGTCCGCGGTTTTTACCGCATTGCACTTCCAGGTTGGGATGCAACTCCACGCGAACATTGCCGGAAACTTCCAGCGCCTTGAAATCCACACTTGCTGTGGCGGTAATTGCTTGCCGGATGGTGTCCAGCGTCGCGGACACATCATAGTTTTCTGCCATAAATGCACAGGACGCGGTACCTGTGCGCTCGCAACGACTACGGCCAGCACACAATGCCAGGGTCAACGCCCCCAAGAGCGCTATTGGCCTTAAAACTTTCTTACGGAGGGCCATCGGACCCCTTTCACTTTTTTGCATTGGAATCGGCGCACCGAGTTGAACGCCGCAGCTAGCAGCTACCTCTATAGGATACCAAACCCGTCACTTTGCGTTGCTTTGTGCCAGCCGCAGCTGGCTCGACGATGGCGTCCGCGGCCCTTTCCACAGCTCCCGGCGGCCCTAACAAACGTGTTACCTCCGCCAGGCCTCGCGCGCATTACTTCCAATCTTCTCGGTGCTTTCGTTGGATGCCGACAATAGCGATACGGGCTTCAGAAGCAACTCGGTGCAGGGGTGAAGTCATCCTGGATCAACTCTGGCACTACCTCGCGTCCCGCAATCAGGTTCACCATGCTGAAAAATTTGGTACGAACAAGAGGCTTGGCCAGCTTCGCCGTCAGCGGCGAAAGCCTGTAAATCACAATCATCGGCTTACCCAACAACGCCGCCTCGACGGTTGCCGTCCCGCTGGAAACAATCGCCAAATCCGCAGCCGCCAGCGCATCGTAGGTGGCGCCTGTCCACGAACCGCACGCGGTATCGCTGAACTAAAAAAGCGCTGCTAATTCTGAGTCGATTCACCCCAGGCGCCACGGCTACCACTGCTTGCAATTCCGGGATCGCCGCGCTGCAGTTGTGGCCAGCGCTTCGCTCAGAATCGCGCGCATGATACGCAATCTCTCCGCGCCGGCTGCCCGGCAAGAATGGTGACAATCGGCTTGCTCGGCGCTGCAATCCATTTTCGGCGCAAAATTCCGCGCGCGACATGCTCGGCCTTTACGTTGCCCACTAGCGGATGCCCGATAAATTCTACCGCTACTCCCGCATCGCGATAAAACTTCTCCTCAAACGGAAAAATACACAAGGCCTGCGCGAATCTCCGCCGCACCAGATTGGCCCGCCACGGCCGCCAGGCCCAGAATTGCGGGCAAATATAATAAATGTTTCGAATGCCCAGCGGCTGACAGCTTCCGTGCCAGCCGCAAGTGAAAGCCGGGAAAATCCGTGAGAATCGCCAGCGGGGGCCGCCGCCGTTGCGCTTCATCCACCAGCCGCGCCATCGCTCGCCGCAGAGACGGCAAGTTGTTGCAAGACTTCCGTGATTCCGACCACCGACACTTCCGAGTAATCGACAACGTCTCGACGCCCGCCGCGCGCATCTGTGGTCCGCCCATGCCAAACAGCGCGACATCAGCGCGCTCCTGCAGCGCCGCCGCCAGGCGCGCCGCGTACATATCGCCGGAGGCCTCGCCCGGCGGAAAGCAAGAATAGGTGTGGCGCTCATCGAACAGGCGAGGAAGATGTGTTTTAAAAAGGCGGATTGAAGCCAGCGGTATGAAAGTACGCTCAAGCAGGGAAACGCTGAAACTGTTCTTGCGCAAAGTTTAAGCGCTGCAAGGGAGCAGGTGATGCTCAGTCATTCGCTCTGCAGTGGTGAAGGTTCGGTCGAGCACTTACGTCGACCGGCAAGTGCAATTCCTGTTCTTTGTACTGCAACTGGTACAGCCGGTAATAAATTCCCCGTTGCGCCAGCAATTCCTGGTGCGCGCCTTGTTCCCGCAGGCGGCCCTTGTGGAATACCAGGATGCAATCCGCATGTTGGATGGTGCTGAGCCGGTGGGCAATCACCAGCGCGGTGCGCCCCGAAAGCAAGCGGTCCAGCGCTTCGCGAATCAACAGCTCCGTCTTGGTGTCCACGCTGGAGGTAGCTTCGTCGAGAATCAGAAAACGGGGATTGTGGGCCAAGCGCGCGCGCAAAATTGATAAGCTGCCGCTGTCCTACGGACAAGGTCGAGCCGCGCTCGTTTACCTCGGTATCCACGCCGTTCGGCAGCGCGCGAATAAAATCGCCCAGCCCCACTTCGTCTACGGCGTGCTCCACCGTCGCGCGATCGATCCCGCGAGTCCCGAGCCGCACGTTGGAGTCGATCGTCCCGGAAAACAGAAACGGATCCTGTAGCACGATGCCGAACTGCCGCCGCAGGTCCTGCAATTCGATCATGCGAATATCGATGCCATCCAGCAAAATCTGCCCGCGCTGAATATCATAAAAACGCAGCAGCAGGGAAATCAGAGTAGTTTTGCCTGCGCCGGTGTGCCCCACGATGGCCATGGTCTGCCCGGCAAAACTCGGAAACGACACATCGCGCAGCACCCAATCTTCATCCTTGGGTTCCGTGCCGGATGCTTGTAAGAAAACCACACATTGCGAAATTCGATTTCGCCGCGCGGATCGCTGCAACGGAATCGCGTTCGGATCGCTGGCAGATGGTCACCGGTTCATCGAGTAACTTGAAAATCCGCTCCGAAGCGGCCATGGCCGACTGCAGAATATTGAATTTTTCGCTCAAATCCTGAATCGGCCGAAAAAATCGCTGCGCGTACTGCATGAACGCCACCAGCACGCCCAGCGTCAGGGTGTGCGCAAAAATGCTTAGTCCGCCAACCCACAGAATCAGCGCGATGGCCGCCACGCCGAGAAATTCCACCGTGGGATAAAACAGCGCAAACGCGAGAATGGCGTCTTTATACGCCAGCATGTGATCGCGATTGCGCTTGATGAACTCCACCCGCGCGCGGCGCTCGCGATTGAATACCTGCACGATGCTCATGCCGGAAATGTATTCCTGAAGAAAGGCATTGATGCGCGCAATGGCCGTGCGAATGCGGCGGTTCGCTTCGCGCACAAAGTTGCGAAACACAAAGGTGACCAGCAAGAATCAGCGGCAGCGCCGCTAAGCGCTGCCAGCGCCAGCCGCCAATTCAAATACAAGAGCACGCCGACCATGACCGCCAGCAGGAAAAAATCGTTGATCATGGTGACCACGCCGGCCGCGAACAAATCGTTCAGCGCGTCCACATCGGTGGTTACCCGCGTCACCAGGCGGCCCACCGGGTTTTTGTCGAAGTAGCTCATCGACAGCCGCTGGATATGCGCAAAAATTTCCTGCCGCATGTCGTACATGGTTTGCTGCCCGACGCGCTGCATGATGCGGATCTGCACGTATTGCGCCAGAAAATCGAAAAACAAAACCAGCAGGTAAATCAGGCTGATGAGCACCAGCCCGTGCCGCGCGCGCTGCTACGATTGATGGCTTGTGAAACCGCGGGCGTCAGGTAGCGGTCGATGGTCACTTGAAACAATTTTGGCGGCGCCAGTTCCAGCGGCGTGACCGCCAGCGTCAGCGCGAGCGCCAGAATCACGCGCCATTTGTACGGGCGCATGTACTCCAGCAAACGCCTCATCAGCCGCGAGTCGTATGCTTTTCCGAGCGCTTCTTCTTCGTGCGCGATTACTCATGCGCGTTCAAGTTCTTCTTCCAGCAATTGCTTGTGATACAGATCCGCGTAATATCCGCCGCGCGCCAGCAACTCTTCATGCTTTCCGCGTTCGATAATTTGTCCGTCGCGCAAAACCACAATCTGGTCCGCGTCCTGCACCGTGGAAGTGCGATGAGAAATCAAAATTGTCGTTCGCCCGGCCATGATTCCGCGCAGGCGCGACAGAATTCGCTCCTCGGTTTGGGTATCCACCGCCGAAAGGGAATCGTCGAGAATCAGGATTCTCGGATCGCGTACCAGCGCGCGGGCAATCGCCGTCCGTTGTTTTTGCCCGCCGGACAACGTGATTCCGCGTTCACCGACCACCGTTTCGTATTTTTCGGTGAAATCCTCAATGTCTCCTTCGAGGCTCGCAACTTCGCGCGGCTTCGCGCACTCGTTCGGCATCGTATTGCGGCAGTCCAAACGCAATATTTTCGCCCAGCGTATCTCCGAACAAATAGGTGTCTTGCGGCACATAGCCGATGGCACGCCGCAAAGTTTCCAGCGGCCATTCGCGTATCGGCCGTCCATCGACCAGCAATTCGCCCGTCAGGCGCTTCCCACAAGCGCGCGACCAGCGCGGCCAGGGTGGTTTTCCCGCTGCCCGTCGGGCCAATAATCGCCACAGTGGAGCCTGCGGGAATCTTCAAATTGATATTGCTGAGTGTCGGATGGTTGGAGTTTGCGTTCCGCTGGTGACCTGTCCCATTGCCAGCGCTACGCTTTAGCTGGAGCGGCCGGCGTTGTTCGCAGATGCTCCGTTGCTAGCCGCAGACCGCCTGCGTTCCCATCTCCGGAAAGCATCGTGGGATAAGTGAACGTCAGGTCACGAAACTCAATTTCTCCCTGCAAGTTCCTGGTTGGCCGGAACTTTTGCACCGCGATCGTCAATGCTCGGCTGTGCATTCAAGATGTACGTCAGCCGCCCCATGGACGCCGCGCCGCGCTGAAAAATATTGGTTACCCACCCCAGCGCGATCATCGGCCACACCAGGAGGGTCAAAAAATTTGAAAACGAAACCAGCCCGCCCAGCGAGAGCTGGTTGCGCAGAAATAAAAACCCGCCCTTCCAAAGCACGATCAGAAAGGTGGTTCCGATCAGCGCCTGCAGCGACGGCATGAACATGCTCCAAGTGCGAATCAGCTCTCACGTTGCGCGCCACGTATTCGCGATTCGGTTCGTCGAACGCGCGAATCTGCGCGTCTTCCTGCGCGTAGGCGCGAATCACCCGCACGCCCGAAAAGTTTTCCTGCACCTTCACGGACAGCGCCGCCAGCGAAGCCTGAATCTTTTCGTATAGTTCGTGGATCACTTTGCCAAAATGCCGCACCACCACAGCCACGATCGGCACAGGCAGCAAAACCCACATGGTCAACGACGGCGACAATTTGAACATCAGAAAGATGGCCATCAACATGGTTACCAGCGTGGTCGCGCTGTACATGATTCCCGGGCCCAGCACCATGCGCACCGCGTTCAAATCGTTCGTGGCCCGCGACATCAGCTCGCCGGTGCGATTGCGCACATAGAATTCCGGCTCCAAGAGCAGCAAGCGATCCAGCAGATCGTTACGAATATCAAACTCGATGTCCCGCGATACGCCAATCAAAATCCAGCGGGTGGAAAACGACAAAACGCCCTTTAAGGCAATGAAGCCGATCAGCAGCAGGCAATAAATTCCCAGAGTGTGCCGGCTAGCACGGCTCGTAAAAGGGAACTATCGTGCTGAGCCAACTAGGCCTGCAGCGCACCAATCGCCGACGCCATTTGAAAACGGCCGCGCGCTTCCGGCCAGCACATCGATAATGATTCCCGTCGCCAGCGGCACAACGTTGCCGACAATTCCCATGAGCGCCAAAGCGAACAGCCCGAGCGCCAAGCCGCCTTTGTAGCGCCGCAAATAGGGAAAGAGGCCGCGCAGATTTTTCCATGCGGAGACTTTCGGTGGCTCTTGGCACTGCAGCTTGATTCCCAGGGCCGCGCTGCTTGTGGCAGCCGCACTCATCGCAGAGTGGACCTCACATTTTCGAGCGACGTCGATTCCTTCAGGAAATTTTTCATAGCTGGCATCCAGCGACTGATACCGTTTCGTGGCCGGATTCCAGCGCACTCCCACCGGCAGCACGTGGGTATCTCCATTTACTTTTAATGGCGTGAAATAAAGCTGCAGTCCCTTCTCCGCATTTTGTTCAAATTGCAATCGCCATCCATTAATGGAATCCAGCGGCGTCAATCCCAAATACCCTTTTTGGTTTTTCAAATGCTCATCGCAACGCAGCAATTCCGTCCACTTGCCATCATCATCTTGCGCGACAACCGCGCGGGTGATCACCGTACCGGGCACGTTGTTCTTCGGCGTTTTGGGTACCACGTTAGCCGCCAGGAACTGCCGTTTCCCGTTTTTCGCCAGGTCTCCGACCAGCAGCACTTGCGCGTCGCTTCCAAGCAGCTGTCTTCGCGGCATCCTGAATATCGTGCAGGAATCTCCGGCTCAGCCGGTTTCGCCTGGGCAGCCGGTTCGTGACGCGGTCGGTTTCGGAGCCTCGGATCCACATCCAACGCCAAAGTCCAGAATCAGCGGCAAACTGCCGACCAGAGCCACAACGAACAAACATTTTGCGCTTTGAAGTTCTGCGTTCGGCACCGGCGATCCGATCACTCGAAATAATTCCTTCAAAGTAACGGCCTTTTCCGCCAGCGGTGAATCGCGCAATCCGGGTTCTCGATCGCCTCAATAAACTTGCAAGCTGGACAATTCATTTATTGCTCTAAATCTCTCTACGCTGCTGTTAAAAGCCTCGAAAGACTATACGCGCTCTGCTTCACGTGCGTGCGTTCAGCGTTGCGCCAGAATCGCGTCCAGACGAGCCTCAAAATTTTCCTCGCCCTCGGACCACAACTCACTGCGCTCCACCGGCAATGCGCTTCTGCATCGCCTTCCACCCACGTGAATAACTGTTGGATGTTTTCCCGCGTTTTTGCGTGATATTCCTTCAAGTTGCCGCCCGCTGCCATCCACCGCCGAAAGGTATGTTCCACCGGATGATCCGAAGAATCAAACGGATTGGTGGCTTTGCCCGGAGCCAGCAAACCGGCATGCCCGGTAAAAAAATGTTCGAATCCCAGGTCCGCAACGAAGTGCCCTTCGGTCGCGGCCACTCCGTTGTCGTAATCCGTTCCATTGCAGGTGAGCACCAAGGGCTGCGGTGCGTGCTGCCACTTCAAACTCTCCACGTTCAGCTCCCACAAGTCCCACTTCGCGGTGGCAATATACGCGCTGTCCGTATTCAAGTGCTGCAGCGACAGCGCCGCAACCTCCGCCGGCCCATATCCCTGGCGCGCGCAGGTCCCACGAAGCTACCGGAGTTTCCGTGGCGTCAACTGGTTGGACGGTTAATTCCGCGAAAGTATTCATGGAAGCCGATAGCGGAGCGCTGGCCAGGAAGCGCGCGAACTCAGCAATCATCAGTTCTTCAGAGAAATCGCGCGTCCAGACGCGCAGATATGCACGATTAGCCATGTATGGAGGAACTTCTGCATTATACCGGGGAAGCGGGACCATGCGAATTCGCATCCTAACCGTTGAGGACGCGGATGGCGATTGCCCTGGAATGACTTACTCAGGCTGACCAGATTCCGGAAAATAATCGAAGCAGATGCTAGACGGCTACTGCTGCCGTGTGGTCGCTGAACGCGTACGGCTGTTAGGGTCGGTAGGTAAGGTCAGATTCCGGGCGATCTGCTGCAACCGCTCCTGCAGAGTTTCGCCGATATCTCAAAAACCTGTGTGCAGGTTTCCCGTAATTTTTCTTCCGCGTTCGCCGAAATATCGGCCACGATCTCGCGCGATTGATGATCCAGTGCAGTCACGGTGGCCAGCATCCACTGATTGGAAACATTTTCGAGTCGCGTGCGGTGTTGTTCGGTAGCCTGCTCGCTGATCTTGGCGTACACGTTGCGAAGGTCGCTCTGGTGCCGGTCGGTCATCGTCTTCCAGGAATCAATGAGCGGCGAGAAGCTGGCCTCGACTTTCTCATTGGCATCTTTCACGCCGGACTCCAGGGCCTTGTCCATAGCCTCCTGGAAGCGCCGCAGAAACTCTGCCTGTTCCGAGGTAATTTTCTGTGACAGCTCCCGTTGCGCTGTGTCCAGTTCAGCGCGAGCTTGCTCCACGATTTCTGCAATTCTTCGCCGAATCCCTCGAGCTCATGCCGCCCGGTGCGTTGAACTTCGTCTGTAAATGCCGCCGCCGTGGTGTCCGACGCTTCGGCAAACAGCGTTCGCGCGCGCTCAAAAGCGTCTCGCACAGTATCTTCCATCTGCGACTGGGTGTGGCCCACAAAATTTCGGCTGGAATTATCCAACTCGCTGGTGAACGCACTGGAGAGTTCGCCGGCCTTTTCTCGCAGTTGGGAACCGGCTTGCTCCACCGCTTTTTCCGTCACGTTCTGGATATGCGTTTGCGCTTTCTTCTCGTACCATTCCGCGGATTTGAAAACATCCTGGATGGCTTGATGCTTGATGTCGCCTAGCTTTTCTTCCATCTCGGCGATGTTGCGGCTGGTGACCGAACGCGCGGTTTCATCCAGCAGTTGTTCCGCGCCCCCGAGGTTATCTTTGAAGCTGCGAAAGGGACTCCGCAAAGGCCTCGTCCGCCGCCGTTCTGATGCGGTCCTGCTGCATCGAAATGCGCCGCATCCAGCAGGATCGTCCGCCGGCCATGCGCTGAAGCGATTCTTCCGTGCGTTGCAACTTGGGGAGCGACGATCCGGAAATGCGTTCTTCGAATTCCCCGGCGGCGCGACTGCTGGCTTCCTCAAACGCTATTCGAATCCTGGTGGTGATGTCCTCGAATACCGACTCCGATCTGCGGTGCAATTCATTGCGGTGCAAGCTCAGCACATCATCGAGTTGAGTGTGGAAACCCACTAACGCCTGTTCATGCAGGACGCCCAGGCGGCTGGAAAAATGTTCCAGTGTGGCGGTCGACTCACTGGCCCGTGCCAGCGCATACTCCAGGCGCTCGGAAGATTCCTGCAGCGATTCTCGCAGCCCCAGTAAACGCCGCTCCAGCTCCGCGGTGGCTGTTTCCGCCTGGCGCTTTAGCGTCGCGCCATGCTGAGCTGTTTCTTCGCGAAGCCGCGAGAGCAATTCTGCGGCGCGCCCTTCGACTTCGCCGACCACGCGGTTGTGCGCTTCGGGCAAAGAAGTTTCGATGGTGTCGTTCCAGCGCGTCTGCGCCACTTCGATTTCTCGCGCCAGGTGGGCTTCCCACTCCTGGTGCGCGGCCGCGAGCGTGGCTTTCACTTGTTGCTCGACTTCCTGGGCCGCCGTTCGCAAGGCCTCAGCGCGTATGCCTTGGGTTTCCTCGCGCACGCGTACCGCTTCGTCGATCATGCGCGCCGCTGCTTCCGCCCGCTCGGAAATATGGGCTTCCAGTTGTGCTGCCTGAGCCTTCAGCCGCGCCAGCGCTTCCTCGCGCACGCGGGCTGCTTCATCCATGGTCCGTGCCGCGGCATCCGCGCGCTCCGCAATATGCGCTTCGGTTTCTTCCGCCTGTAGCGCCAGGTTGGTGCTGGTCTCATCGCGCAGGCGGGCCGCTTCCGCCTTGGCATGCCCAACGGTTTCGGCCTCGGACAACAGTCGCGACGCCACTTCGTTGGCCTGGGTCTTGAGTCGCGTAGCCACTTCTTCGGCTTCCTTGAATAACGTCACCAGTTGTTCGCCGCTGGACTTGAGCTGCTCAATATGTTGATCGCGCTGGGTCGCCGCTTCCCGAGCAAGTTGCGAGGCCATTTCGTGGGTCATCTGTTCCAGTTGGGGAGCCAATATTTGGGCAATTCCGTGCGCATCGCTTCCGCCGCAGTAGCGCTGGCCGACTGCGCGTATTTATCCGCTTCGTGCTGCATTTTCTCGATCAGCCGCGCGGCCTCGCCGGCTACATCCTTGCGCGCCGCTTCAAATTTCTGCTCCCACTGTTCGAGCGACGTGCGGTGCTCGGACGCCACCGCCTGGCTGGCGGCTTCTCGCGCTGCGGCCTGAATTTGTTGTTTGGCGTCGGCCACGAGACGCGCTAATTGTCGCGCCAGCTGCAGGGAAGCGTCCGTAGTGCTTGCCGGCGAAGGAAAGGTCCTCAAATTGTCGTTCATAGGTGTGTTCGTCCCGCCCGCATCAGGCTCGCTGCCGGCTGCTAAAGATTCCTGCTCCGTCTCGCTCCCTTGGCCTTCCAACGACGAAGCAGGGTTGGGTAACGAGCCAGGTCCCAAATGTTGCCCAGCCGCAATTTGTTGTTGCTCTACGTCCGGGAAGGCAAACCAATCTTCTGGAGGAAAAGCGATGCCCCAGGCATTGCCGGGCGTTTCCAATTCCAGCGCCACCTGAAAAAGTTGCCGCACGGTGCGGGGCCGCTGAATCCACGCCACCCGCCCGCGCACCACGCGCGACGCGTGCCCGGAATCCGGATGCGGGATTTCCAGCTTCACCCACATATTTTTGAGAACATAATGTTTGGACTGATAGCGGCAGCCGTGGCAATTGATGATCAGCGTCGAAGTATGTTCCGTAAATGGACGCCCGATAGCATCCACTCCGGTAACCGCCAGCGGCACGGCTTGCACGATGCGCGTGGTGCGGCGCTTTCGCAGCTCGGTGCTCCCATGACCCACCGCCGATGGCGGCATTTCCGTCGCGCCCTCGGATAAGTTGTGGCTAAGTTCGTCCATTGCTCGTTTTAAGCTCCCAGATAGCTCTGCTTACTTTTTGAACTGCCTAGTGCCGCGATGTTCTCTTGCGATCGCTTCATCGCGCCGCAGCAAGCTCATCCACCTTTGGATTCGCGGCCAGCGCACAAGGCATCAAAACAAAAAGACTTCGACCGCCGAAATCGCACAAAGCTCGCGCCATGCTCGTCAGGTTTGCTAAGCCGGGTCACAGACGATTTGTAGTGCGCCTGTGGGATAGCGCACCTCCTTGCCGGGGGACAACGCAGAATTCAGACTTTATACTTAATTGCGTTGCTTGGCTAGAGAGTCCTACCCGTACTAGCAGTTTTTCCAAACTACATTCCGTTATCCGCTTTACAACTCGCGTCGTCCCTCCATCGCTTTCAGCATGGTGACTTCGTCTGCGTATTCGAGATCGGCTCCCACCGGGATGCCCACTCCAATGCGCGTTACTTTAACGCCTAGTGGTTTGAGCAGCTTAGACATATAAACCGCCGTGGCTTCGCCTTCCGCCGTGGGATTGGTGGCCACGATAATCTCTTCAATCCCGCCGCCCTTTAACCGCTCGATCAGCGATCTTGAGTTTCAACTGCTCCGGGCCCCGCCCGGACAACGGCGACAACGACCCGCCCAGCACGTGGTACATCCCCGAATACATGCGCGTTTTCTCAATGGCCATGATGTTGTGGGCTTCTTCCACCACGCAGATGGTGCGATGATTGCGCGTCGGCCCCACGCAATACAGGCAAGGGTCGACATCCGTAATGTTGTGGCAGGTGGAGCACTCCCGGATTTTTTCCTTGGCGTCGCGGATGGCGTCCGCCAAAGCCAGAGCATTCTCCGAAGAACTGCGCAGCAAATGGAAAGCTAATCTTTGAGCTGTTTTCTGGCCGATTCCCGGTAGATGCTTTAATTGATCGATCAGACGTTCCACTGGCGCGGCAAAATCAGGCATCTCTGATGTGTAGCACAGCACGCCTCGCGGCGCAAACCACCACATGTTAGTGGCTCAGTTTCGGATTTGACTAACCAGGGGTTGCGGCCGATTGTGGATCCAGCGTGGCCGCGGGTAGCATCAAGGAACTGCGGCGACAGACGGACCACCAGGCGGATGGACATGGAAACCAAATCGCAGGAGGTGCAGTCCATGCAAGAGGAGCAAATCCGGGCAACCCTGAATTCACACTGGCACGCGTCGGCAGTCGGCGACGTAGATCTGGAACACGATATTTATGATGACGATGCCATTTGTGACTATCCGCAATCCGGCGAGCGAATCCTTGGGCGAAAAAACTTGCAGGCTTTGCGAAGTCATCATCCCGGCAAGCCCTCCGGCTTCAACGTCAGGCGGATAGTGGGAGCCGGGAATCTCTGGATTACGGAATACACGATCACCTACCAGGGGCGGGCGGCATTCACAGTCAGTATCATGGAATTCCGCAACGGCAAGGTCGTCCATGAAACGCAGTATTTCGGAGATCCCTTCGACGCGCCGGCCTGGCGCGCGCAATGGGTACAGCAACTTGCGTGATACTGCGCAACCACACTTCAGCGGGACCGGCGGACTTAGACTCGGGTAGCCACGCGCAGGTGTTGACCGGCGCGCCTCACCACGATGAGGGCTGACACCGTCGATGGCTGGGCTGCTTTCCGCAGCCTATTTTCCATTGCGTCAATCCTCCTCCCTGCGCACCGCCCCTTTCCCCATCGCCCATTCCACAAACCCGCTTGGAGCATTCTTCACTCCCAGCACATTTGCTCCCTTCACACTCCGCAACGACCCCCACTTCACCCCCGCTAGATCCGCATTTCGCAAATCCGTATTTTCCAGGCTAGCTCCCGTGAGATCCACATTCTTCATATCTGCGCCCGAAAAATCCGCATCATTCAGAACACTTCGTGCCAGTGAAGCGCCTTCCATCCGTGCCCCGCGAAAATTCGCGCTGCGCAAACTCGCATCTTCCACATTGGCCCCGGCCATCTCCGCCTGCCGGGCATCCGCCCCATCAAAATCGGCTCGCGCCAGTTTCCCCTTCTTCATGCGCACGCCCATTAGAAACGCTGACGACAAATTCACTCCCACCAGCGAAACGCCATCGGCATTCAATTCCTCCAGGGCCTCGACCCTTCCGCCGTTCCCGCCCTTGCCCTCCGCTGAATTGATTACCTGCCACGCCTGGTAATGCTTCTGCTTCAAGCGGTCGCCCGACTCGGAAAAATAAAAAATCACCGCGATCAGCACCCCAAAACTCCCCAGGTATTCCAGCACCTCCAAGAGTCTCCAGTTGCTCAGCGCGTACGCCGCCCACTCCAACCAATATTCCACTAATGCGAACGGTACCCACCATCGTCGCCGCACCTTGCTCCGGCATTCCGCCCAGCTCTCCGGCCGATCTCTCCTGACATGTACCTGCATTTGCAGACTCCCTCGAACGATTCAACAGCCCGCAACAGTACACCGGAAGAAACGCGAAGGTACGGTTTATATGGATTTGTCATTTGGATGAAATAGACTGCCCTTGATTTCACGTTGAGGAAAATTGGGCGTCGTTTTGCGGGGGCCCGCTCACTCTTGGATGTATCATGAACGTCCTTTCGCCCCTTCTTGCTCAGCGTCATGACTAGGAAACCATTACATGCCCCTCGATAGCTCCGGCGCGGAACGACCTCTGACCGACCGCTATACCGCGCTCGGCTGGCTGGCCGTCGCGGCACTTGCGATCGTCCTGTGGCTCGCGCTGCCATTCGTGATGGGCATGCTGCTGGGCGCCATGATGGCCTTTACGCTGGAGCCGCTGTACGAACGCGAGGTGCGACTCCGCGGCCGGCCTATTCTGTTGGCCATCACCGCGGTGCTCGCTACGGGCATCTGGTTCTGGCCGTGGCTGTAGGATTCGTTACGTTGTTTATCACTCGGCTCGCGGGTTTTGCCACCGAACTGCGCGTAGCGTTGGAGCCGGGAGGCGCTCTCGCCGCTTCGCTCGGTGTGGCAACGCAGTGGCTCAGCCGGCACGGCTTACCTATTTCCAGCCTGATTTCTCAACTGAAAAACGGAGCCGGAGAAATCGCCTCACGCTCCGCGGTGATCGCCGCGGGTGTTGCCTCCGGCACCTTTAGCGCGCTCCTTGGTTTGTTCTTCGCGCTGCTCACGATGTATGCAGTGCTGCGCTACTGGCCGCGCATGGTTGCGGCGGTTGCGGCGGTATCGCCGCTGGCTCCCACGCACACGCGTGCGGTATTGACCGAATTCAAGCGCGCCGGCCGTGAAACACTGATCGGCACAGTTGTAACCGGCCTCGCGCAAGGGGTGTTCGCGGGCTTCGGCTATTGGATGGCGGGCGCCCCGCAGCCGGCATTTTTTGGCGCAGCCACAGCGGTCGCCTCACTTTTGCCGGGCGTGGGAACCTTGCTGGTGTGGGTGCCGGTCGGCATATTTCTTGCGGCCACAGGCCATCCCGGCAAAGCCGCTCTCGAATTGACTTGGTGCGCCTTGACGGTGGTGGCCATCAGCGACTATGTGATTAAACCGAGGCTGGTGGGCGATGAGGACACTCCGGCAATTCTCGTGTACATCGCGCTGTTCGGCGGCGTGGAGGTTCTGGGCCTGGCGGGCCTCATCATCGGGCCGATTTTGATGGCGCTGGCCGTCGCGGCGCTGCGCCTGTACTCACGGGAGAAGCGTCACGTTGTGGCGCTTGCCCAGCATGCGGATGTGGGAGGCGAGTGAATGACCACCGCCGCGCGATAAAAACTGCGCGATACCGACTCTCTACGCGGCGCTAGATTTTATTTGGAAGATTATTGGATGAGGGAAGGGAATTAAAACAACCCGGGGATTTTCAATCCCGACATTCCGGGAACATTGCCGGCGAGACTCTTCATCTGGTTGGCCAACTCATCATCCACACGCCGCGTGGCTTCGTTTACCGCCGCGCGTACCAGGTCCTGCAACATTTCCTGATCTTTGCCCGCGAAAATCTCCGGCTCGATGCGAATCTCCACGATTTGCTTCTGCCCGTTCATCTTTACGTGCACCATGCCGCCGCCCGCGGAAGCTTCCACGTTGACGGAGTTCACCTGGCGCTGCAGGTCGTCCTGCAATTGCCGGAATTTCGACAGCATCTGTTGGAGCGCGTTGACTTCCATCAGCTTGATTCCTTTTAGGCCCGTCGCACTTCGCCGATCTTGCCGCCGAAGCGTTGCAGCAGCGAGCGCACCAGCGGGTCACGGTCGAATCTGGCCCGCAATTCCTGCATATCCGAATCTGCGCGCCGCGTCGCCACCGGACTCGTGCCAACTTCGAGTTTAGCACACACTCTTATCGGCCGGCCCAGCACGTTGCTCGAAGTGGCACGCAGTTTTTCCAGCGAGTCGCGCCCTTCAATCATTTCCGCGAACGGTTTTTTCTCCACGGGAAAATAAAACTTCAATTCTGTTCCCGATAGTTCCCAGGCACTGGCATGTTCCAGCAACTCGCCCAGGAATTTCTGCTGCTTCTGCACCGCGGCTTTTATTTCCGATACTTGCTGCTCGCTGATTCCTTCCAGCCGCAAATTTCCAAAGCCGCTTCCGCGCACCTCTGGATCATCTTCTTTGGTTTCGCTGGCGGCATCTGCCCGCGCGGGGCTTTCAGCAGCGACCTTCGCGACGGCAGGCTTTTCGTCCAGGGGCTTTTCGGAATTTTGAATGTCGCTGACGACATTGCGATCGCGACGACTCGCGACTTCCTTGCCGTTTGGGGGCGTCGCTGCCGGAGTGAACCCCGGCAAACTAGTCAGTGCGGCGCTCGCCGCGCTCCTCATCACCGCTGGAACTATCGCGCCTGCCGCGACGGGCCGCGCAATTACTGCGCTCGAGTTCGTCGGGCTACCCATAAAGGAAAGGTTGGTTGCCTCGCTGGCCGCCACTCGAGAATCCGTCCGATCCCGACTTTCGCCATCAGGGAAACGGTTGGCAGTCGACGGCGAAGCTTGTGCGGCGTTTGTTTCTCTTGCCGGGCTCGCGTAAGAAAACATCGGGGCACTCGCCGTTCTCGCTGGCGACATACTCGCCTGCGGTGAAGCACCTGTCGACGAGTCAGATTGGGCCATCGGCGTAGCAGCGCTGGCTGAAAAATTTGCACCCGCGGATGTTGAGCCGCTTGACGCCGTCGCGGCGCGCTGCTTCGGTGCGGCAATTGGAGGTGCGCCGCCCGTTCCAGTTTTGATCTCGGTAAGCAATTCTTCCAGCGGAGCCAGCCGCGCCGCATTAATTAAGCGCAGCAAACCCATCTCCAAATGTACCCGGGGGTCCGGCTTGCGCCGCAGAGTCGTCATCGGTCTGCAGCAAGATCTGGAAAAATCGCGTCAAATCTTCTTCGCTGAATTGCGCCGCGCCTTCCGCCAGCGCCGGCCGCTGGTCAGCGGTAGCGGCAATCAGATCGGAATCCGCGCCGCAAACTTTGGCGATCAGCAAGTTCCGCATGTGCCGGATCGCTTCTCGGCAGAAATGTTGCAGGTTGCGCCCTTCTTTTTGAAAAGTGTGGATCAGCCCCAGCGCCCGGTCCGCTGACCCTTCCGCAATGGCCGCTACCAGTGTCGGCCAGCGCATCGTCGGGAACCACGCCCAGAAGCTCGCGCACCGCATCATTTGCAATCTCTTCGCCGCAGTACGCTCGCGCTTGCTCCAGTAGCGACAACCCATCGCGCATGCTGCCTTCCGCCATGCGCGCGATCACCGCCAGCGCTCCGGCATCGATCTTCAGATTTTCTTTTTGCGCGATTTCTTCGAGTCGCGCGGTAATTTCGCTGAACGTCAAGGCGCGAAAATGAAAATGCTGCGAGCGCGACCGGATGGTGTCCACCAGATCTTCCGGCTGCGTGGTGGCCATCACAAAGGTCACCCGATCAGGTGGCTCTTCCAGGGTTTTCAGCAGCGCGTTGGAAGCCTCGCCCGTCAGCATGTGCGCTTCGTCCAGAATCACCACTTTGCTGCGCGACGATGCCGGCGCATAACGCACCATTTCGCGCAATTCGCGGATCTGATCGATGCCGCGGTTGGAAGCCGCATCGATCTCAATCACATCCAGCGAAGTCCCGGCGGCAATCTCCCGGCACGAATCGCATTCCCCGCAAGGCTGGCCGTCGGCCCGTGCACACAATTGAGCGCTTTGGCAAGAATGCGTGCGGCGGTGGTTTTACCCACACCGCGCGCGCCGGAAAAAATATAAGCATGCGCCACGCGATCGTTCTTGATGGCGTTCGCCAGCGTTTCCGTGACGTGTTCTTGTCCAACTAGATCGCTAAATTTCTGTGGGCGCCACTTGCGGGCTATAACCTGGTAGCTCATTTGCGGAAATCACTCCGGCTGCCGGAACAGCGCCTTGCAGTTCGCATTGCAAATTCTAAATGAAAAGAGGAACTTCGGGTGAATCTGCGGCACACGAGGCGATCCCGGTACCGTTGCTCCCTTCCGGGCCTGGCGGGGTTCGCGGGACCTCGTTGCACAGAGCCCGAAGTTCCACGTTTCAGCAGTCGCGAATTTCTTGCGTCTGCGGAACAAAAGTTTAGCACAGCGTCGCATCGCAGCCACATTTCGCCCGCCACCCGATATGCGCCCGATACGCGCGGGTTAAAAATGTTGCGACGCTGAGTCGCGGGCCTTAGTAAATCACCAGCTGCGGGATTCATCGTCGGGCTCCGATAGCTCCCCGCCGCTCCCTCTACCCGAAGAATGTGTCGTATCGAGCAACAAAATTCGGCAAAGCCCTAAAATGCCTTTCGCTTCCTTTCCACCAGCCGCAGTACACTACGCGCGGATGGAGTTCCTCCTCATCCGCCCGCGTTTTTTTCGCCAAAAAAGACGCCGGGTCCGCGGCGCCAGCGGAAACATTCCGGCAAAGCCGGAATCCCCCACGACACGGGGTCAACTCACGCGCACACGTGAGCAGGAGGAAATTCATGAAAGCATTGTTGTCCGCAGTTTTGGCTGGTGCCCTTCTTTGCAGCACGGCGCCGGCATCCTACGCTGAACCTCGCCAGGTTGTTCCCGGCACCCAGGTACGTTTGCACATCGTCAGCAGCATCAGCACCACAACTTCCCGCAGCGGCGATCCCTTTGTGGCCGTGGTTTCCGAACCGGTCTTCATCGGCAACACCTTGCTGATCCCCGCCGGCACTCGCGTCAACGGCATCATCAACACCGTGGAACGAGCCCGCCACTTCTCAATCTTCCGCGGCCAGGCGTACATGGACCTGACCTTCCGCAGTCTGGAAATCGACAGCCGCATCGTTCCCGTGCGCATGAGCATTCTGGCCCTGGAACAACCCAGCAGCGATCGCGACGGGCGCCGCCGCAAGGACGTAAAAATCGACGAAGGCCAGATCATCCAGGAAAAGCATGACTACAAAGGCGACATTGTGGGCGGCTCCATCGGCGCCGGTGGCGGCGCTCTGGTGGGCTTGATTTTCAGCAACGTGGCGCGCGGCTTTGGCTTTGGCCTGGCCGGCAGCGCCGCCTACATCGTGGCCCGCAAAGGGAAAGAGGTGGATTTGCCTGCGGAAACCGGCATGCTGGTGCGCATCGATAATGGCGTCACCTTACCCGGCTCCATCGAACCGGTGGCCGGGGTTGCCAGCCCTTCCGGCAACTGAACGCTTTTAGACTTGTAGCGCCCACAGCAAAAAGCACGCCGCGTACGCCCTTCCTCCGGCGTCTACGGCGTGCTTTTACGTTCTTCTGTGTAGATTTGCACTTTCACGACATGGCGTTCCTACGCGACGCTTTCCCGCGCCGCCACAGGAGGAACTGAAGCCCGAACCCTTGCTACGCCCCGGGCTGCAGCGATTACGCCGAGGCCCCACGCGGCTTGGTGCGCGCCAGCAACTCCTCTTGGTCGCGCTTGAGGTAGCGATACAGACTGGTGCGCCCAATTCCCAACACTTGCGCCGCGCGCAGTCGGTTTCCCATGCACATCTGCAGCACCCGCTGGATGTGCACCTTGCAAACCTCGTCCAGCGAAAGCGGATGCCAGTCCGCACCTCCGCTGGTGCGCCTGCCAGGATGTTGAAAATTGTCCGGCAGGTCCACTAGGTCGATAAAGTCTCCGCTGGTGGTGATGGCCGCACTCGAAATGACGTTTTCCAAGTTCCCGCACGTTCCCCGGCCAGGCATGCTGCAACAGCACTGTTTGCGCTCGTCGCGTCAACCCGGAAATGTTCTTGCCATACGCAACGTTATATTTCTTGATAAAAAATTGCACCAGCAGCGGGATGTCTTCCAGGCGATCGGTCAACGAAGGGATGCGGATCTGAATAGAACTTAGGCGATAAAACAGGTCCTCGCGGAACCGCCCGGCCAGCACTTCCGCGCGCAAATCGCGATTGGTGGCGGCGATCAGCCGTACGCTCACATGGTGCACTTCCGGCGAACCCACCCGCTGCACTTCGCGGTTTTGGATCACCCGCAACAGCTTGGCCTGCATGGCCAGAGAAGTTTCCCCGACCTCGTCCAGGAATACGGTTCCGCCGTTGGCATACTCAAACAGTCCCGGCCGCATTTCCGTCGCGCCGGTGAAGGCCCCGCGCACATGCCCGAACAGCTGGCTTTCCAGCAGGGTGTCCACCATCGCAGAGCAGTTGCACACCGCCAGCCGCTGGTGGCTCACCGGGCTCAACTGATGGATGGCCCGGGCCACCAATTCTTTTCCGGTGCCCGTCGGCCCCACCAGCAACACGTTGGTATAGTGCCGCGCCACTTTGCGCGCAAAATCGAAAACTTCCAGCATGACCGGGCTCTTGCCCACTATGCCGTGAAACTCCAGGTCTCTTAGCAGTTGCTCTTCCAGAGCGCGCACCCGCCGCCGCTGGTCGTAGAGTGCCGCCACCTCGTCCAGCACGTGCTTCAACCGCAGTTCATTTAGCGGCTTGGGCAGGAAATCGGCCGCCCCGCGCCGGATCGCTTCCAGCGCGGACTCCAGCGTATATTCCTTGCCGATGATGACCACGTGCACGCCCGGGTCGACCCGCAATACCCGGTCGAGAAATTCGTAGGCGTCTGCTCCCGGCAGATGCACGTCGGCCAGAATCAACCGGCAAGCCCCGGATTGCACCAATCGCAGCGCTTCTTCGGGATCCGAGGTGGGCAGTGCCTCGTAGCCCATTCCTAAAATCATTGCCGACATTAGGCGTAGTTGCCCGGCATCGTCATCCAGGATGCACGGTGTCAGCGAACTACGCGGCGCAAGCACCTCCACCATCTTGGTCTCCACATGTCCCACCCTGAATCATTCGCATCTTGCCTGCCATTCCCGGCACCCTGTTTTTCCTCGCCGCGCTCAGCTACCCGAGAGCACCATTTCCGCTAAACATTGATTTATCAGTGCCTCGTCAACGGTGCGTTTCAATTCGAAACACGTTTCTACCGTGCACTCCCTTAAACTATTCCCATCTTCCAACCCACAAAATCCACCCGTTTTGAACCTCGACCCCTTTCGGCACTTCACCGCCCCGCACAGCAATGCTCCACTCATCGCCAAATCAGAGAAAATAAATTGATCAGCAGAACAAAAGAGGCCAGCACGGAAGCAATCAGAAAAGCAAGCGATGGGAAGGTAGTGAGCACCCTACGAAAAAGTCCAGGGACTCTCGCGCTAGAAATGCCCGCGCAACAAAAGATTACTCGCAAAAGTTTCTATGTACGGGAACACCTTGTTGAAAAATACCAGCGCCACCAGTAGCCCCAACATCGCGTAACTATTACCCCGCAGCCAGTTCAAATATTTCTGCGCCTGACCCTCACCCATGAAGATCAAAATTCCGGCGCTGCCGTCCAGCGGTGGCACCGGCAGAAGGTTAAACGTGCCCAGCAGCAGGTTCAGCGAAAAAAACACAATCAGCGTCACGAACACGATTCCGGGCCTCCCGGTCAGCGGATCACGAAGCCATCCGAAGGCCGCGCCCACCCGCAGTCCGATCACCGCCAGCAGCATCAGTGAAAAATTCGCCGCCGGGCCCGCCAGCGCCATCCATCCCGCGCGTCGAGGATTGCGTCTCTCCCATTCCGGATCGAACGGCGCGCTGGCCCAGCCAATCATCGACCCGTTCACCAGGTACGCCAGCACCGGGATCACCACCATCCCAAAGGGCTCCCTCCGGATGTGCGGAATGGGATTCAGCGAAACTTGCCCGCCTTCCGCCGCTGTTTTGTCCCCGCCGCGCTTAGCCACCAGCGCGTGGGCCGCCTCATGGCAGGTGGTGGAAAACAAAAAGGCCACGTACCAGATAAATCCGTACAACAAAAATTGGGGCGTCAGTTCATGCATGGCCAAGGAAGAGTAGATGCAGCGGCACGCGATTGCAAGTTACCGACAAATTCGAATTTTTCCTTGCGCCGGCGCCCTTACCCAGCAATTTTTGCATGCCGTGGCCCGCGTCGCGGTGCGCTTCTATTCTGCGTTTGGCCTTATCGCCGGAGCCGGCCAGAATCCTCGTGGAATCGTCCGCGGCCTGCAGCAAGCGTTTCGGGCCACTCACATACGGGCTGCCGGGCTCGTAAAACCGCAGCAAATGATCCGCCGCGCGGGTGATCCCGATGCGCACGCTCTCGCCCACTTCCTTCTCCGCCTGGGTCTCCAGCGCCCCCAGCCACAACTCGCCCGCTCCGCATAAATCCACCCCATCGTGCCCGCGATCGATTTGAAACGCCGCCGCCAGCCGTCCGGGCCCGCGCGTCAAGCCCAACAACTCTTCGCATTCGCGGTGCTTTTTCATTAAGTCCACGCCCTCCAACGGTTCCACCGCGCGAATCAAGATTCCGCCCGCGGTTCCCTCCGCTTCGCCGCTCACGTTCAGCATGAAGTGCGCGCCGTAATTAAAAAAAACATACGCGTGCCCGGGTGCCAGATACATGGACCGGATCCGCGGGGTGGGCCCGCGAAAGTGATGCCCGGCGGGATCCCCCGGGGGATACGCTTCGGTCTCCACAATCCTCCCGCTCATGCGCCCTTCCGGAAATTCCCGCACCACCACTTTGCCGATCAGGAAGCGTGCCAGGGCCGTGGTATCCACCGGTAGTTCCGCGCGCCGCATCCGGCGAATCCGATACTTGGTGGTTTGTAAAGGGGAGGAGGTCACTCGCGTATCAGTCAGGAAGGTCTACCTGCCGACGAACGCCGCAGAGCCAAGTTTTGCCCGCCGGAAAATCACACCGCACCCGCATCGGCCGGTTCGCTGTTAAACAACCGCGCCACTTCCGCATGCTCCATCACCACCGAAGGATCTCTCTGAATGGCGTCGAAATACCGCTTTTGAAACGCATCTCCCGATTCCGAGGGCACAAACATCTTCCGTGCCATGGCCACGGCGCTCCGCGTATCTTCCGCGGTGATTGGCGCCTCGCCCGCCAGCGTCTCGTCCAACCGCACCACAAATTCCGAAATGTTGTGCAGCCAGGCAAATTGCTGGTGGTCCAGCACCAGCCGGAATAATTCTCCGGTAGAGACGTGCCCATGCTCGCGTTCGTAATCCCGCCGCTCCATGTCCAGCAGCGTTTTGTGCAGCCGTAGCAGCACCGTGCGCAGTTCTGTCAGCTTGGCGCGATCCGCGGCCTCGGCGTCACCCGGCCCGCCGGCGCCCGACGATGGATTGCTGCTCACGAAATAGTTTTCCCTGATGATTTCAACTCAGTTCTCAAGCGATTCTCCCGGCTAATCGTGATACCGCTGCTCGCCCACCGGCAAGGCCACATGCAGCCGGTTACCCGGCGGCGGCAGCGGGCAAGTCGCAAACGGCGTGTACGCGCAGGGGGGATTCTCCAGGTGGTTGAAGTCCAGCATCAGTTCCCCAGGCTGCTCCAGCCCGCGGCTCGGCAGGGAAGTATAAAGAAACCGGCAAGCCCCATACGTCGTGGAAGTGCTGGTAGCATCCCGCAAAATAAAAAACAGCCGGGCGGGATCCTCTTCGAACACCGCCTCCAACCGGAAAGTCTCCCCGTCCAATGTGAATTCCGCCACGCCCGGTATCGGCTGCGTATAACTTGTCCCGGTCAGCGTAAGCAGAGTGATCGTTTTTGCCGGGTGGTAGGGTATCCCACTTGGCGGTCACGCGATAATGCTGGTCCGGCGCATACCACTTCAACCCATGAAACTCCAGCAGCGCCTGCGACCTCGAATCCTTCACCCGCAATGCGAAACGATCCGCTCTGCGGATCACATACATATTCAAGGTGCCAATCGTCAGATGTGGCGCATGCTTGTCGTTATCCGCATCCGTTCGCAAGACCTGCTCCTGGGCCGCGACGCCGGACACCAGAAAGCCGTTGGGAAAACCGTTTGCTGGGGCCACTAAACGCACCGTCGAGCCTCTCAATTCCAGCGCTCCCAGGTGCTCCGCGCGCGCGCCGGACAGGCGAATTTTATTATCCGCCGCCGCGCCAAAACAATTCTCTCCTTCGTCCAGCCAATCCAGCCCCGCCAACGACAGCCAGCCATCCGGTTTTTGTAAATCCGCTACATGTTTCGCGCGCCAATCCATCTCCTCTTTGCGCCAACCCTCGGAATCGTTGGCTCCCGCCGAAAGACTGCCGGCATATGTCATGGCCCCGCCTTTTGGCTCGCTTCGCTCATCATGGAATTCGTTACTCATCCCAACCGTCCATAGCAACAGCGTGGCTGCCGCCGCGAGCGCATTCCAAGGCATTTATGCAGTATAACGTGAGACATTCCTACTCTAAAGTTGCCATTTAGATCCTCGCAAACCGCTCCCGATCGGTCGGCGCACTGGCAAAGTAGCCACGCCCCCCAAAACAAACGCAACCTCCCAGCCGCGCTCGCTCATCGAATACAATAGAATGAGTGGCGGCTGTTGCGTCGGCCCTCCAGGTCCAGCGCCTCAATGAATAAGCCTTCCCGGCTTGAGAGGAATTTCCATGACTACCTTGCAACGCTTTTTGAGTGTGGCTGCCCTGGTCGTAGTTTTCTCCGCGGTCGCAGCGGCGGACACTTTGGAGTTGAAAGACGGCCGCACCCTGCAGGGCAAATACCTGGGCGGTACTCAGGTGCTCATCCGTTTTGAAGTGGATGGCGACGTTCAAACCTTTCGGGTAACCGAAGTCCGCTCGGTAGGCTTCGAACGCCGTCGCGATCGCGATCGCGACCGTCAGGATCGCCAGGATGACGGAATGGGAGCACCTCCACGTGATCAATCCGGTCCCAACGATCCTCCGCCCTCTCGCGACCAAGCCGGAACCTATGATGCTCCGCCTCCCCCGCCGGACCAGCAATCGCGCCCTAACGACTATCCCCCTCCGCCGCCCGATCCCCGCGATAGGGTCGATGACCGCGATACCCGCAACCGTGATGCCGCTCGCGATTCCGGCCGCAACGGCGACGATCGCGACCGCTCCCGCGAACGGGATCAAGATCGCGACGATCGCGATTTTCGCGGCGCTCAACCGGTCTACGCCGCTCCCGGCACTAACATCACCGTACCCGCCGGACAAACCATGCTGGTCCGCATGATCGATGGCGTCGATTCCAAGCACAATGAAGTCGGAGACGTGTTTCACGCCTCGCTGGAGACCGATGTGGTGGTGAACAACGTTCTCGTAGCTCGCCGCGGCAGTGATGTTTACGGCCGGCTCGCTTACGCGAAAGAGGCCGGCCATTTCTCCGGCAGCTCCGAATTGCAACTCGAACTCACCCGCCTGATGATCGACGGTCGTGAGTTTCCCGTCGTGAGCGGCGACTACACCTTAAAGGGCAAAGGGCGCGGCGGCGACACTGCCAAAAAAGTGGGCGGTGGCGCGGCGGCAGGCGCGGTGATTGGAGCGATTGCCGGCGGCGGAGCTGGCGCGGCGATTGGCGCAGGTGTGGGCTCGGCGGTCGGCGTGGGAGCTCAGGTGTTCACCCGCGGCCACGAAGTTCGCGTCCCCAGCGAAACCTTGCTGGAGTTTCGTCTCGATCAACCTGTCAACGTAATCCCGACCCAGAAGTAAGGGCCTGCCCCAATCAAGAAGCCGGGCCGAGGGTAAAAGAGAGGGCGCCAAGCGCCCTCTCTTTTTTTTTGCACCCGCAACGGCTGACAGCCAGGAACTTAGCGGCGAGAGCTATATCCGCTCCAACCTATTATTTGCAGCGTCCCCTGCGGTGAGGGATCCCACTGTTATCCGTTTGGCGTCATACTCGCCAATTTCCGGCAAGTTCCATCTTGTTACTCTCGCTGTTAGTGACTAAGATACCCCATCTACTGGAGAGACAACGTGCCCAAAGAGAAGCCAAGAGTCAACATCGGTGAAGTAATCAAAACCTATCGCAGCCAACGTGGCCTGTCCCAGGGGGACATCGAACGCCGCACCGGCTTGCTGCGTTGCTATCTTTCCCGTGTGGAAAACGGTCACACCGTCCCTTCCCTCGAGACTCTCGCCAAAATTGCCGAAGCCATGGACATTTCGCTGGCCGACTTTTTTCCCGGCACCGAAACTCCTCGCGACAAGGAAACCCAGAAAATGCTAGGCGAGCTTTCCCAGGACGAAATTCGCTTCCTCGCGGAGATCAAGCGCTATAGCACCACGCTTTCCGACGGTGACAAGCGCCTGGTCCTGGCCATGATCCGCAAAATGGCCAGCCTGCTACCTCTCTACGGTAGCTCGCAAGCCCGTCGTAGCCCGGCGTCCCACGGTCTAACCAGCGAACTTTTGTTTGGATTACTTCGCATAGGAATTCTCCGCCAATTACCACCGTGGTATCAGGCGCAGGCGGTCACGGCTGTTAAGGCGTCGGCACGTTTGAGATTCAGGGCCGGAGTTTTTCCCACTAATACGATTGTTAAAAATTTCTGCTCCATTTGCTATTCTCTTAGCCCATAGTAGGCTCTCGCCCGGCATCCATTTCCAGACCAGCCGCTGACTAGGGTTTTCGGTTTCGTATTCACAGCCCGCCACGGATGCCAGTGTCCACCATGCCCACGCTCACACATCCCCTAAGGACCCGAATCTGGATCCCGGTGGCGGTCGGCTGCTTGGTATTCGGCGGCTTCTTAAGCCTTTGGCGCGGACCAATGCCTTTTGAAGGACTAATCCGCGCTTTTTCCCGGCTCGACGAATGGCAGTACGGCGCGTCTCTAGCCACCAATCAGGAGACGTTACGCCGTTATTACTCATTGAGTCTGGGTTCTGCTTTATTGCTCGCGGGTTTGCTGATCTTGGCCGCACTCGCCTGGACGCGTCTAGGTGCAGGAGCGCGAGAATCCATTCATTCGTTAACGCTGACACTGACCGCATCATGCGCCCTAATGATCTATCTGGTCCGTATGGAGTACGAGGGGCCATGGGCCCCCATCAGCGGTCTCATGCACCACCCCGCGTCATTTCCTATTTTTGGTCACCGCTTGTTGGTTGTGTGGATAGCCAGGGCGTTCCAGATGATGGTTCCCGGCCTTTCGGATTTGTACGGATTCTACTTGGCGCAGTTCGTGGCCGCCTTTCTGACGATGTATGCACTGGGACGATGGTCCGCATTGCACATCGGGAAAACCTTAAGCTGGGTGGGTCAAATCCTTGGCGTGGTGATGATTTCGACGTGTTTCAGGTATCGGGATTTCTATGACATCGCAGTCGTATTTTTTGCCACTTGTGGATTGTGGGCGATTTAACGCTCGGCGCTATTGGCTGCTGGTGCCGGTCGTACTGATTGGAACGTTCAATTATGAGGGGCTGCTTCTGCTGCTCCCGCTTGCGGCCTACGTGGCCTACCGCGAGGATCCCCCGAAAAAGTGGATTCCGCCGGTTGCCGCTTCATTGCTGGCCTATTGTGCGGTGCGCTTTTCGCTGCAGGCGGCCATACCATTTGCGAGACATGTGGATTGGCGGATTTGGTCCAACATGGTGGAGCCCTTCCTGTGGCGCAGAGAGATGCTTTACTCCATGGGTGCGCTTGCCGGGTGGTACGCGCTAGCGGCCATGAGCTTTCGCCATTGTGATCCACGCCTGAAACCACTGATGGTACTTCTTCCTTTAATCTTTGCTGTCACTATTCTGTTCGGACAGCTCGTCGAACCGCGCCAGTTCGATGCCTTCATACCGGTGTTGATCGCCGTCATTCTCAGCGCCATGCGCGGCAAATTGGAATTTGAAAAGAATTCCAGACCCGTTGCCCTCCGCTAATTCGCCAGTGCCGAGTTCGAAATTATTCGGAAGGCGTCGCCTCGGAACAATCTATTCGGGGATGCGAGTTTCAAAAAAAGAAAATATCCGTTTGCGCGCGACGCTTCCGCGGGTTCATTACTCGCGGATCAGTCGAATCGCGTCTCGCAATCCGGCTTCGCGCGCGTTGCTTGCATCCGCGTTCCCGTTGCTGTCTTCCGGATCGAGGCTGCCTTCCCCAGGCGCCAGAAACAAATTGGCTTCCACCGAATGTTGCTTCGTGTACAGGTCATAGTAACGACCGCCCGCCGCATATAGCGTTTCATGCGTCCCGCGCTCAATGATCTTTCCCGCTTCAATGACCAGAATCTGATCCGCCCTTCGAATTGTCGACAGCCGATGCGCGATCACAAATGTCGTTCGCCCGCGCATCAAATATCGCAGCCCTTCCTGAATCAATGCCTCCGACTCCGAATCCAGGCTGGAAGTGGCCTCATCCAAAATCAAAATCCGCGGGTCGGCCAGAATGGCGCGCGCAATGGAAACCCGCTGCTTCTGCCCACCGGAAAGTTTTACCCCCCGCTCGCCTACCACCGTGTCGTACTGTTTCTCGAACGCTTCCGCGAATTCGTCCACGCGCGCAATGCGGCAGGCCGCCAGGATTTCCACTTCGGAAGCCTCTGGCCGCGCAAACGCAACGTTCTCTCGAATCGTGCCGTCAAACAGAAACGTCTCCTGCAACACCACGCCCAGTTGCGTCCGATAGGATTCCAATTTCACCGTGGACAAATCGATGCCGTCCACCAGAACTCGCGCCCGCTGCGGGCACATAAAACGCCGCTATCAACCCGATAATTGTCGATTTTCCCGCACCCGAAGGCCCCACCAGCGCAGTTACCGTTCCCGGCTCGCGCGTGAAAATTGATGTCGTGCAGCACTTCCTTCCGCGTGTCGTACGCAAACCTTACATTCTCCATCACCACTTGGCCGCCAAGCCGGCCCAACTTCACCACTCGCCCGGGTGCTTCGTCTTCCATTTTCTCGTCCAGAATTTCGCGCGTGCGCTCCAGGCCGGTAATCGCTTCGGTAATCTGCGTGCCAATGGCCACAATCTGAAACACTGGCGCCACCAGCAGCCCTAAAAAAATCGTGTAGGTCAGAAACGTGCCCAGCGTCATGGTGCCCGCCAGAATCCGGTGCGCTCCCATGTACATGACCACTGCACTCACAAAGCCCATCAGCGCGGAAGCCGACAAACTCATCAGCGAAGTGGCCGTCAAAGTTTTCAGCACGTTGTCCAGCAACCGCTGCACTCCTCCCGAGAAAATCTTTTCTTCGCGTTCTTCCGCGTGATAGCCCTTCACCACCCGCACTCCGCCCAGCGATTCCGTTAACCGCCCAGTAACCTCCGCGGTAATCTTCGGTCGCGCGCGAAAAATCGGCCGAATTGTCGAAAACGCCTTGTTCAATCCCACGCCAAAAACCAACAGCACGCTGAAAGCAATCACCGTCATGACCACGCTGATGCGCAGCAACACTACCAGCGCCAGCACCCCGGTCATCAATCCGCCCGCAAACTCCACCAGCCCAGTCCCGATTAAATTCCGCACTCCTTCCACGTCGCTCATGATCCGCGAAACCAGCACGCCGGTTTTATTCGCGTCATAGAACGAAATCGACAGTCGCCCAATGTGCGCCTGCACCTGCCGGCGCAAATCGGCAATCATTTTTTGCGCGGATTTGGAAAGCAGTTGCGTCAGCGTGAAGGAAGTAAGTCCCTGAACAATCGTGGCCGCCAAGACCGCCAGCACGATGGGTGTCAGCAGTTGCAGCCGGTGCTTGCCGATGACGTCATCCACCAGATATTTCGTGGACGCCGGCAAAATAAGCCCGGCGACGCGGTTCACCGCCATCAGCCCCAGGCCCAGCACCAGAATCCCTCGCCGCGGTTTGATCAGCTCCCAAACATGCGGCAGATTTTTCCAGGCGTTTTTTACTTTTTTATTTTTAGCGGGAATTCCGGAGTCTTTTTCGATAGCCATCGATGCGGAGCGTTCCGAGCCCCTGGTCTTTAGATGTCCCGGCATAGCCCCTGTTATATCGATATGAGTGAAGAAATAAATCGCGGGTATCGTCGATATGGTTCCGTGAATTTCGAACCGCGAAGTGCGGCAAGAAGGCCAGCAGCAACTTCAGTCCGCGCCGGTTTCTCCGCGCGTAGGCACCGCCATCGGGCTATCCAAATTCAAGACACTGGAAATAAACTCACTCACCGTGATTCCCAAGTGTCCCCACAGCCGGCGCTTCAGACTCGTGTAGTCCTGGCTCCCGCTGAACAAATCTCCCACCAGTTGCCGGAACACCGGACTGCGCCGCATCAATTGGACCATGCGCGTGGTAATCGCCGTCCCCAATATCGATCCGCGATAAAACCGCCGCACAATCCTCGACGCAAATTCCAGTTCCGCCGAAAACGACGCCCGTATCCACGCCGGATATTTTTCCGGGCAGCCTTCCGCCAGCGCCCGCCCCAGCAGTTCGCCCGAGCGAATGGCATAAAACAATCCTTCGCCGGTCAGCGGATCCACCCACGCCGCGGCATCCCCGATCAGCGCCCAGTTTTTCCCCAGCACTGTGCGCTTCGAAAGCGTGTGTTCCTGCGGCGACGGCAGCACATGGCTGTAAAATTTAGCGCCCTCCGTCGCGATCTGGTGTTTGTCCACGAACGTCTTCAGATGCCCGCGCAGTTCGGTGCTGGTATGCGACTCCATGCTGCCGCAAATTCCCACCGATAAATGATCGCACCGCGGAAACGACCAGATGTAGCCCTCAAAGTGCGGCAAAAATTTGATGGTGATGGCGTCCGCCGTCTGCGGCACAAAATATCCCTGCGTCATTTCCAGTTCGTCGCGTTGCACAGCCCGCGTTTCCGGCACCAGTTGATTCCGCGCCCCCGCCGCCAACACCAGGAAGTCCGTGTCTCGCCACTCCCCATCCACGCAAAATCGCGGCTTCGATACCCGTGGTATCCACACCAAACACATGCGAACGCTTCACTTCGCATCCCGCCGCCCGCGCGCGGTCCAGCAGCATCCCGTTCAGCACCGTCCGCGAATAAATCACGATAGGATGGGTCATCTCCAGCGAAGCTTGATGCTCGTCGCTGCTGATCAAATCGATTTCGCGCACCAATTTTTTGGATAGGGATTATCCAGCAGGAAAGGGAAGCACTCGATGGCTTTGTGCGTCAGCCCGCCGCCGCAAGGCTTTTCCCACGCCAGATGCTCATCAAAAATCGTAACTTTGTTACCTGCGCGCGCCAACTGCTCGCCGCACATCGCTCCCGAAGGCCCGCCACCCACCATCGCTATTTCAGCCATCCAGTATCTTTCTGGCATGCCGCAAATCCATCGGGATCGGGACCGCTTTCGGTGGGTTTGGTTGTGCCCTGGGGAGATGGCCATCAGGCAAAATCCACCGCGAAGTATAGCCACCTAAAATTCCACGCACCGCGACACGGTAAATATCGCCACAGGGTCACTTTGCCCAACTCTCGCCCAGTATTTCTTGCCTCAGTCTTTCGTCGCCTCGCTCGCGCTTTGCCTAAGTCCGCTTTGCCTAAGTCTCGCTTTGCCTCAGTCTCGCTTTGCCTCCAGTCTCACTTTGCCAGTCTCGCTTTGCCTCAGTCTTGCTTTGCCTCAGTCTCGCTTTTGTCTTTCAACTGTAGCCAAACATAAAACCGGGTGGCCTACCCTTGCGGTTTGTGCAAAAAGGACTGCGCCATCCCTGCCCCAGCGCAGTTTTTGTTTTTCTCAACCCCACCACCAACCGTCATCCCGACCGGAGCAAGCCGACGCGTTTGCTTTTCAACTTCACTCCCGCGAATTGTCGGCTTGCGCAGTGGAGGGACCTCTCCGAAGGTTCTTCGCCCGTGCGCCCAGACCAGGGACTGACACGACGTTTCCACGCAAATCCATCATCTCCGAAAGCTCAACCAGAACGTCGATCTGTTCCCTCCGCTAGTAAATCTTTCTTCCCTCTTGTTTATTCGCCGGGTGCCCAGGTTCGCCTTTGGTTCATGAACCTGGGTCTTTCTCTGGGCACGTTCGCCCAAATTCCCCGTACTCCACCACGTGTTAAACTATCTTTTCTAAACAAATCGCATTTTCACCAGCAGAGCCGCCTTGACCCCACGCATCCTCTCCCTCCCAGCAGGCCACTCAACTCTACGGCCGCCCTCACGGCGGGTCCCAGCGGCTGGTCTTCACCAACGGCTGCTTCGACCTGCTCCACCCCGGCCACGTCCAAACTTTGAATCCGCCCGCGCCCTCGGCGACGTTCTCATCGTCGGCCTCAACAGCGACGCCAGCGTCCGCCAACTCAAAGGCCCCGGCCGCCCCATCATTCCTGAACAGGAACGCGCCGAAATCCTCGCCGCTCTCGAATGCGTCGACGCCGTCATCATCTACAACGAGCCAACTCCCCGCGAAACCATCGCCGCCCTGCTCCCCGACATTCTCGTAAAAGGCGGCGACTGGGCCGGCGACAAAATCATCGGCCGCGAAGAAGTGGAAGCCGCTGGTGGCAAAGTCGTCTCCATCCCGGTTGTTCCCGATTACTCCACCACCGCCATCCTCGAAACCATCCGCAACCTGCCCCGGCAGCCCCTCTTCAACCCCGCTCCACGCATCCGCCTCCAAAGCCTCGAACACCAATGACGCCAAGCACCCAGCATGATTCTTCCCGCCGTTCGCGAACGCCTGGAAGCCATCTTCCGCCAACCCGCCGTCGAAGGCGCCCTGGCCGCTCTCCGCTCCGGCGCCAATGACGTCGCCTTCTCCGGCCTCCACGACGTCGCCAAATCTTTCCTCGCCGCCTACCTTACCCACACCCTTCGCCGGCCCGCCTTTTTCATCACCAGCTCCAACCGCCGCGCCGAAGCCCTGGCCGAGACGCTCCGTTTCTTCTCCAGCATTTTTCCGGCGGCAAGATCCGGCTCCAAGCCGGCGGCCTCGCCGGTGAAGTCGCCGTCCTCCCGGCCTTCGATACTCTCCCTTGGGAATCGCAAAGCCCTCACCCGGACATTCTCGAACGCCGCGCCGCCACGCTCTTCCGTCTGGCCGACGGCCAAGTCTCCCTGGTAGTCGCCCCCATCGTCTCCGCCCTCTGGCGCTACAACGATCCCTACCTTTATCTATCCCTCGCCCGCACCCTCACCAAAGACTCCGAAATTCCCCACGACGACCTCATCGCCCACCTCGCCTCCGTCGGCTACACCCGCACGGAAATGGTCGAGCTCCCCGGCCAGTTTGCGGTCCGCGGCGGCATCGTCGATTTTTTCTCTCCCGAAGCCCAGCGCCCCGTCCGCATCGAACTTCTCGGCGACACCGTCGAATCCGTCCGCGAATTTGACGCCCGCACCCAGCGCTCCATCGCCCCGGTGGTCCGCACGACGCTACTTCCGCTCACCGAGTGGGCTGTCCCCAGCGCCGCGGCAACTTCGAACCCACCGCCGCCGCCCCCTGGGAAACGCATTCTTTCTTCGGCCCCGCCGGCCAGGAAAAACAAACTTCGCTGTTCGAACTCGCGGAAAGCTCGCTCCGCCCCCTGGTTTTCCTGGACGAACCCCAAGCCCTCCGCGAAGCCGCCGAAAAACATCTCGCCGCGGCAAAAGAAAATTACGACCGCCACGGCCAGGCCAACGCCCCCGAAGTCTCTGACTTATTTCTGGACCGAGCCAACAACTCACCCAGGCTCTGGAGAAAACCTCCCAAATCCTCCTTGAACAACTCGGGCTTAACGCGAATTCCTGTCCAGCGCTTCGAACTCTCCTCCCGCCCCAGCGCCCGTTTTCACGGCGACGTGGTGGCCTGCATGGCCGAAGTGAAATCGCAACTGGCCGCCGGCGGCACCGTTTTCCTTACCGCCGCCAGCCTCGGCGAACTGGAACGCCTCGCCGACGTCTCCCGCGAATACGAAGTTCCCTACGTCCTCGGCGAATCGGAAGACGCCGCCGCGGGCTTCACCGCCGAAGCCGCCCACGGAATCCGCCGACGCTGCTGCTGATTCGCGCGCCGTTCTCCGAAGGCGTCACTTTCCCCGACGCCCGCGTCACGCTTTTCGGCAACGCCGATCTTTTCGACGTCACCCCATCCGTCGAGCGCCCCAGCCGCAAGATTCGCACCTCCGGCTTCTTCAGCGATTTTGCCGAACTCAAGCCCGGCGATTTCGTCGTGCACGTCGACCACGGCATCGGCCAGTTCGATGGCCTGCGGCAGATCGAGTCCGACGGCCGTCGCGGCGAATTCATGCTGCTCAAATACGCCGACGAAGCCCGCCTGTACGTTCCCCTCGAGCGCATGGACCTGGTCCAGAACTACCGCATCGTCGAAGGCGACCATCCTCCGCTCGATAAACTGGGCGGCACCGCCTGGAACACCCGCAAGACCCGCGCGCGAAAATCCGTCGAAGACATGGCCGATCAGCTGCTGGCCCTGTACGCGCAGCGCAAAACCGCGCCAGGTTTCGCATTTTCTGCCGGACGGAAATTTTCAGCGCGAATTTGAAGACGCCTTCGAGTTCGAAGAAACTCCCGACCAGAACACCGCCCTCACCGACATCAAGGGCGACATGGAGCGCGCCGCTCCCATGGACCGTCTGCTCTGCGGCGACGTGGGCTACGGCAAAACTGAAGTGGCCATGCGCGCCGCCTTCAAAGCCGTCGCCGACAGCAAACAGGTTGCGGTGCTCTCGCCCACCACCGTGCTCGCTTTCCAGCACTTCGAAACCTTCAAACATCGCTTCGCCGCTTTTCCCGTGCGCATCGAAATGCTCAGCCGCTTCCGCAGCGCCGCCGAACAGAAGAAAACCCTGGTCGACCTGGAAGCCGGAAAAGTGGACATCGTCATCGGCACCCACCGTCTATTGTCCAAGGACGTAAAATTCCAGGAGCTCGGCCTGCTTGTCGTCGACGAAGAGCAGCGCTTCGGCGTAGCTCACAAAGAGCGCCTCAAGGAAATGAGCAAGAACGTTGACGCGCTTGCGCTCTCGGCCACGCCTATCCCGCGCACTCTGCACATGTCGCTGGTCGGCCTCCGCGACATGTCCCTCATCGAGACGCCCCCGCGCGACCGTCTCGCGATTCAAACTGTAGTGGCTCCTTTTCAGGAAGACCTGGTGCAGCGCGCCATAGAAACCGAACTCGCTCGCGAAGGCCAGGTGTACTTCATCCACAATCGCGTCGAATCGATCTATTCGCTCGCCGCGCTGGTTTCCAAGCTGGTCCCCAAAGCGCGCGTCGTCGTCGCTCACGGACAGATGGGCGAAAAAGAACTTGAGGCCGTTATGCTCAAATTTATTCGCGACGAAGCCGACGTGCTGGTGGCCACCACCATCGTGGAAAACGGCCTGGACATCCCGCGCGCCAACACCATCCTCATCAATCGCGCTGACCGTCTCGGCCTCGCCGAGCTTTATCAATTGCGCGGGCGCGTGGGCCGTTCCAGCCAGCGCGCGTACGCTTATCTCCTCGTGCCACCCGAGGAAATCCTCTCCGACATTGCCCGCAAGCGGCTCGCGGCCATGAAAGAATTCAGCGAACTGGGCGCCGGTTTCCGCATCGCCGCTCTCGACCTGGAACTCCGCGGCGCCGGGAACATGCTCGGCCGCCAGCAGCATGGCCACATCGAAGCCATCGGCTTCGACCTTTATTGCCAGATGCTCGAGCGCGCCGTCTCCAAACTGAAGGGCGAGGACGTTACCCCCGAGCTTCGCACCACTCTCAATCTCGGCTTCGACGTGCGCATTCCCCAGGACTACATTCCCAGCGAGAATCTTCGCCTGCGCACCTACAAGCGCATCTCCTCCATTTCGACCGAGCCCGAAAAGCAGGACGTGCGCAAGGAACTCGAAGATCGCTTCGGCGTGCTGCCCAAGTCTGTCGAAAACCTTTTGGAATATGCCAGCCTCAAATCCATGTGCGAACGTTTGCGCATCTCTTCGGTTGAGCGCCAGGGCAGCAAAGTGGCCATTCGCTTTTATCCCGAAACCACCCTTGATCCCGCCACGCTCGTCCAGGTGGTCCGCTCCCGAAAGGGCATCAAGCTGGATCCCAGCGGCGTGCTATGGATGGAAATCAATCGCGGCGAATCCGTTCCCGAATCCTTGAGAAACGTATTGCTCGGCCTTCAAGGCCAGAGCTAAACTGAAAAGTGTTAAACTCCATACGAGGTATGAATGCGTAAATCACTTTTGTTCGCGGCCCTGAGCGGAGCCTTTACGCTCCTTCCCGTGCTGGCGATGGCGCAGGATAATTCCGCTGACACGCCGCAGCCCAAGCCTCCCGCCGTTCAGGATAAGGACAAGCCTGCTACTCCGGCGCTGGAAAAGCCCGGCATGTCCACGGACACCCCCGCCGAAACCAAGCCTTCTGCCAAGCCCGCGCTGACGAAGAAGCCTCCCGCCCCAGCCGCTTCCAAGATCGATCCCAACTCCGGCCGCGTGGTGGAAGAAATCATCGCTCGCGTCAACAACGAGATCATCACCCAATCCGAATATGAGCAGCGCGCAAAACCGCTGCTGCCGATGATGCCAAGCAGGAATGCCAGGCTCATTGCACCCCCGAACAACTGCAGATTGCCATCGAAGACCGCCAGAAAAATACTCTGCGCGACCTTATCGACCAATCCTTGCTGGTCCAGCGCGGCAAAGACATGGGCGTCAGCGTCGAGACCGACGTCATCAAGAAGCTCGACCAGATCCGCATTCAGAATAATTTGTCCAGCATGGAAGAACTCGAAAAGGCTGTCTCCGCCCAAGGGCTCAACTGGGAGGACTTCAAAAATAATATCCGCAACGGCATCTTGACCCAGCGCGTGATCGGCAGCGAGGTCGGCTCGCACATCACCATCGGCCACGACGAAATCGAAAAATATTACAACGAGCACAAATCCGAATTTGTCCGCCCCGAGCAGGTTGCGCTGCGCTCCATCGAAGTCAACACCGAAAAGAAATCGCCGCGAAGAAATCATCGACCTGAAGAAAAAAGCGGAAACCACCCTCAAGCGCATCAAGGACGGCGAAGACTTCGGCGAAATGGCCAAGCGCTTTTCCGATGGCACCACCGCCAAGCAAGGCGGCTACCTCGGGCAGTTTACAAGCGCGGCGAACTTTCCAAAGAACTGGAAGACGTGGTCTTCAAGATGAAAAAGAACGACGTCACCGATGTGCATGGACACCAAGCAGGGCTTTTTGATTCTTCAGGTTCTGGAGCACTACGACGAAGGCGAACAAACGCTCAGCCAAAGTCGAACCCGAAATTACCGACAAGCTTTATAGCGCCCGCATGGAGCCCGCCATGCGCGAATACGTCAAAACTTTGCGCGAACAAAGCTACGTGGTCATCAAGCCCGGTTATCAGGACATCGCCGGCGGCGGCAACTCCGAAATTCAGGAAGTCAGCGCCACTGCCGAAGCCTCCAAAAAGGCCAAAAAGGGCCACAAGAAATACGTGCTGTTCGGCAAGAAGCCCAACACCACCGGCACCGGCGGATGAAAACGCCTTTCGTTACCGATCTCGGCTCCGAACAGAGCATCACTACTTTTTTCCTCGTACACGAAAAAGAAATTCGCAACACTCGCGAAGGCAAATCCTACCTGCGCCTGGAACTTGGCGACCGCAGCGGCACCATCGAAGCTCGCATGTGGGACCTGTTCGAAGTCATCGCCAAGGACATCAATCGCGACGACTTCGTAAAAGTGCAGGCCCGCGTAGAGATTTATCGCAACAAACCGCAGTTGGCCCTGCAGCAGGTCCGCCGCGCCAAGCCCGAAGAAATCGACCTCGTCGACTTTCTGCCGCACACCAAAGAAGATGTCGAAAAGCTGTACGTCCGAGCTCCTGGATTTCGCGCAATCGATGCGCAACCCGTGGCTGAAGACGTCTGGTGGCCGGAATCATCACCGACCCCAAAATCGCTCCGCGCTACAAGCGCGCGCCTGCCGCCAAAGTCATGCATCACGCCTTCATCGGCGGCTTGCTCGAACACATCGTAGGCTTGTGCGGACTGGCCCAGCAACTCGCCGCGCACTACCCCGAGCTCGACGTCGATTTGCTCCTCACCGCCGCCATGCTTCACGACGTCGGCAAACTCGACGAACTGTGCTACGAACGCGCCATCGGTTACACCACCGAAGGCCAACTCCTCGGCCACATCGTCATGGAAGTGGAAACCGTCTCGCGCGCCATGGACGCCATCCCCGGTTTTCCCGCGCCGCTCAAAACCGTGGTGCAACATCTGCTCATCAGCCACCACGGCCAATACGAATTCGGCTCGCCAAAACTCCCCATGATTCGCGAAGCCCTGGTCTTCCATTACATGGACGATATGGATTCCAAGATCGCAGCCATCCGCTTCGGCCCTCGCCAGCGCTGCAGGCGAAGACCAATGGTCCGCCTACAGCAGCGCTCTCGGCCGCAAATTCCTCAAGCTCGACGAGTATCTTAAGCAAGACCCCGCCGTCCAGGAAGAATGCAAATAGTTTTCCCGTTATTAAGTAAAGTCACAGCAATCAGGCAGGCTGCTGCCCCTACCGGGGGCGCCGACGACGTTCCTGTTGAACTCTTTTTATTGGAACACTTTATTCATTTAGGCATGGGCCCAAAAAACCGTAAGCCGCGTCCGCTGTAAACTGCCTCTGTTCTGAAAGCCCGTCGCGGTCTCCCGGACTATCGCTGAACCGCGAAGGGCTTCTCGGTTATTTGCGTAGGCAAACTATCCCGAGTATCCGAATCGAGTCTGTTTCGGCTTCAGCACCACGGATCTTTGCGACTTCACCTGCCTGCGGTTCTTGCATTTTGGTTTTGCCGCTTTCGATTGCATGCTTCCAATGTTTCGCCAGACACTCATTGGCGGCCTGCACTTGTCCGCCGCCTTTTTGGCAAGTGTAGCTATAAACCAGGTTATTCGAAGTTCTCTCCTTCACGCTCATGGAGATCCTCTCGTATGAGCCGCTCACGTAAATGCCGATGACCAGCGCCGTGATGAACCCCATTGTTCTGGATCCCCCATTGGTTGTCCGCATAAAGCGCACCACGTAGTCGGCGTGTAGGGCGTTTGCGGTAAGGGTGACCGGCACGTTCTTTTCGATAACGCTTGCGGAAAAATCATCCGCGAACTGCTCTTCCGCATTGACATATACCGTCGGACGGTTTGTTTGCCCTGACGCGGTCGGCGTAAGCGCCACTGCGATCATAGCCACAAAAAAATATCGATTCATCTGCTGCCTTTCCGAATGGTTTTTCCTACACTCACTCTTTAGTATTTGAACTGCCCTACCAGTTCGCGAAGCTCCGTCGACATATGCGCCAGTTGCGCCGCAGCCTTCTGCGAATCCCCGGCTCCGTGCGAGGTGTTCTGCGCCGCTTCCGCCACTCCGGCAATATTTTTTGAAATTTCGCTGGCGCCCCGCGCCGCTTCGCTGACGTTGCGAGACATTTCGTTGGTGGTGGCGTTTTGTTCCTCCACTGCCGTGGCGATAGTGCTATTGATGTCATTGATCTGCCCGATTACCGAACTGATCATCCCAATGGCGTCCACGGCGTTCTTGGTGTCCCCTTGAATGGCGTCGATTTTTCTGCTGATGTCTTCCGTGGCCTTGGCTGTTTGTTTCGCCAGCTCTTTGACCTCGTTGGCCACCACCGCGAAGCCTTTCCCGGCTTCTCCTGCGCGTGCCGCCTCGATGGTAGCGTTCAATGCCAGCAAATTGGTTTGCTGCGCGATGGAAGTGATGACTTTCACCACCTGCCCGATCTCCGCGCTGGATGCACCCAGTTTGGTGATAGTAGCGTTGGTGTTTTCCGCCACCCGCACCGCGTCGCCGGCCACCTTGGCGGCCTCCGTGGCGTTTCTGGCAATGTCTTTGATGGAGGTGCTCATTTCGCTGCTGCCGGTAGCCACGGTCTGCAGGTTGCGGTTCACCTGCTCTCCCGCGCTAGAAACCACGTTGGCTTGCGTCGAGGTTTCTTCCGCGTTGGCGCTCATCTGCTGGCTGGTGCTGGACAGCTCTTCACTGGAACTGGCCACCACCTGCGCGTTGGTGGACATGGACTGAATAATCTTGCGCAAATTGTTTTTCATTTTGTTGAGCGCCACGGTCAGCTCGCCTAGCTCGTCCTGGCTCACGATCCTAAGGTCTTCCACGGTTAAATCGCCCGCGGTCACCGCTTCCGCCAGACCCAGCACTCCGGCTGAGGCCGCCGAAATTTGCCGGCTCAAGAAATACGCCACCAAGATGCCGACTGCCAGGGCCACCAGGGTCGCGATTCCCAATGTCCAATTCAGTGAGGAGCTTGCGTTGTTCAATCGCTCTTTCTGACCGGTTAGCTGTTTTTCGAAATTGTCCGCCGTGTCTCCCATTAGCCTGGTGGTGTCGTCCAGAAATGGCGTCACTTTATCCGCATAGTCATTGCCGCCGGTAACCACCGCATCGCGGCCCCCTCCTCCCGCAGTATTGATCGTCGCTTGCTGTCCTTCGCGGATTTTCACCAAGTTTAAATGGATGGCCGCCAGGCGATCCTTGTTTTCCTGCAGAACCCATTGTTTTGAAAGTTCATCGAGCTTGGCCAGGGTCTTGTCGATTCGCTGCCAGGCGCCCTCAAATTTCTTAGCGCCGGCGTCTTTTCTTGTCGGCTCCGTGGACGCCAGGATGGCTTGCCGCGCTTTGCTCCCGGAATAGTCTACGTCGTCCTTCAATTGATTCATCGCTTCGAGCGATGGAAGGATGAAACTAGCGTTGATTGTTTTTATTTCCGATGATTTTCTGTAGGACAGAGTGGAACTGACCACCATCAGCACCAAAATGACCCCAAAGCCTGCTCCTAGTTTCTTCCCTAAAGTGAGTTTCATTTTTACTATTCCCTCGCAAGTCCTACTGCTTCTCAGCCGAAGCAAATGGAGCAATTCCTTGGCCACCGCGAGATTTCTTTGCGCTGGTATGCGAGCCGACCATTCGTCTCGCTAACGTTCATACGCTGCTTAACTTGTTGGCGCTTTCACGGGTTGGTTCTAATCTTCGTTCAAATGATTTGATCCCGAACCGATATTCCCAGCGGAAAAGTTTCAATCTGGCACGCGCCTGGCACGCACTACCCTGCAAGCGCCATCCGCCGGAACCAATCTCCTGAATCGAACCCGAGGATTTGGTTATTCCCAAACTAAGAGTAGAGAGGATCCGCCGACAGCTTAAATCGTGAAGAACAGCGCTAACACATCTTCGGTCAGTGCGAATTTGACAATCAACGCCGACTCCCCATATTTCTCCGTGATTTCTTTCCGAATAACGGTGGACAACTCACGGCCATCACCGTACTCAAACGAACACCCTCGCTCTTCCAGGGGAACGTTGATCCAGTTGCCGAGATTCGCTGGGTGCTTGTCCGAAACCACTAATCCGAAGCGCGCCGTAGCGCTGTCTATGGAACCAACTACGGTCGCCCGGATACCAGAGGAAGCGGTTAAGAATGCGTGCATTTGCACTTGTTCTTCAAACAGCTTTCGCAGTAAGTCAGTTGCCTCACTAAACGATATTTTGGCCACCGCAACGCTTTTCTCCAGAAAAACTCATGCCGCATGCAATCCCTTTGTAGGCAGTTTGTAGCACCACGCGGATCAGCCATCTCCGGTAACCTCGGTTCACCTTCAGTTGCTTTACCCGAGTGCTCAATACTTGAACTGCCCAACCAACTCGCGCAGCTGCGTCGACATCTGCAGCAACTCTGCCGCGCCCTGCTGAGAATCTTCCACGCCGCGACTGGTACTCTGAGCCGCCTCCGCCACCCCCGAAATATTTCGCGAAATATTTTCCGACTCTCTGGCCGCCTCGGCCACATTTCGAGACATTTTTTCGGCGGTATCGTTTTGTTCTTCTACCGCCGACGCAATGACACCCGCCGATTGATTAATTTTGTTGATCGCCACATCGATCTTGTCAATCGCCGCGGCGGCTCCCTTAGTGTTCTCCCGGATGTTTAGAATCCGTTTGCCGATGTCTTCGGTAGCTTTGGCGGTTTGCTTGGCTAGTTCCTTCACTTCATTGGCGACTACCGCAAAGCCTTTACCGGCTTCTCCGGCTCGCGCCGCTTCGATGGTGGCATTCAGTGCCAGCAGGTTGGTCTGCTCCGCGATCGAAGTAATGACTTTGATGAACTCCCCGATTTCTACGCTGGATTCCCCCAACTTGGTGACTGCCGAAGTGGCTTCTCCCGCCATTTGCACCGCTTTGACGGCCATGGACGCCGCTTCCGACGCGTTCAGCGCAATGCTTTTTATGCTGCTATTCATTTCCTCCGTGCCGGTCGCCACCGTCTGCAGGTTTTGATTCACCTGTTGCGCCGCGCTAGTCACCTGATCGGCTTGCGAGGACTTTTCCCGGGCGTTGGCGATCAGCGTCTGGCTCACTTCACTCATGCGCTTTGACGAGGAAGCCACGCCATCGGTATTGGCTCCCACGCTGCCCACCACCTTCTGCAACTTATCCATGAAAGCGTTGAACCAGTGACCCACTTGCCCGATTTCGTCCTCCGAATGGGCATCCACGCGTTGCGTCAAATCGCCTTCGCCCTGCGCAATGTCTTTCAAACGTATCGCCAGCACCCGCAGCGGTTCCACAATTTGCCGATGGATAATGATGGAAGCGAACGAACCGCCCACGATCATGGCTATCAGAATCACCGCCAGACCTAGGTTCCTTTGCCGCTGGGACCATAGGGTCACCGCATCCAATTCGGGTTGAAATGCGGCCGATATGGCTTCCCGTAGGGAAGCCAGCGAGCCTTCCAACTCCTTGGTCTCCGCGGCCAGTTGTTTTATGGCCGCCTGGTCGTCCGCGGAGAGGCTGTCGGGCTTTTCAATCATCGTTGAATACAGCGGCTTGGAACGCTTTTGCAGGTCCGCAAAGGTAGCCATGGCGACCTGCGTTTGGAGGTGCAACGCGGGCTCCAGTCCCCGCTTATTTTCAACCGACAGCAGCGCCGCGGAGACCGTTCGCCCTTCTTCTTCCGCTGCCGTGAGCCGAGTCTTGTCCTGTAATACCACCGCATCGTTGTACAGTTTCTTGACCTTCTGGAATCCCGCTTCCGCTTGCTGCACGCTCAGTGCGCTTGGAAGCAGCGTCTGCGACGCCATCCGCACGTGCGACGCGGTGTGCGCAGCGGCCCACAGTTGTATGACCAGAATGGCCGCATATCCCGCACCGAATACCGCTAAACTAATCCAAATTTTAGCTTTGATCCCCAGCCTGTGCATGCACCCTCTATTTAACGGCCAGTTTTTTTACCGTGTCGCCCGGATCCTTGCCCACGTATCCAATGGCTCCCGGAGTGGCCGCCACATACTCGACCATGGCCGAGTCCGTATCCATCGTCTTAGGCATACTCGCGGTCCCCGCGAAAACTAGCGTTCGCCACCCCGCTCGAAACGCCACATCGTTTTTACCGATGTATTTTTTCAAGAAGGCTTCGTGCGCCGGCCCGCCCTTCAAAGTGATGGGCACCACGTGGCCATCGCCTTTGAGGCTCGACTTATCCCCGGAAAATACCTCCTTGAGGTCCGCCGCGCTGATGTCCGCGTTCTTCAACGACTTGTTGGCGATCACCACCACGTCCTGGGCTTGGCATACGCCACAGCCGAGAGCCACACCAAAGAACACCACGGCTAGAGCTGCTTTCTTCATCACTGTGCTTCTCCTTCCATACAATGCCTGGGCCCACCAAATGCCATAGATAACTACATTCCGTTTTCCGTTTGGGGCTTCACCGCTCCTGCCTTACGGTGGAGCCGTTGCTAAAACGCAAACGACAATTCGGTCGCCAGTTCGTTGTGCGACTCGTTCACTCCCGGATTGCGCTGCGCCAGACGGTCGTACTGCAGTTTTACGGCGGCGTGATCGACGAAGTCCCAGCGGATTCCCACCGAAGGACCATTCCGTCGCCCCACCAGCGTTCCGTCGGCGGTATTCGGGGCATACGCAAGAATGGGCTCATCGTTTTGCGCGTTGAGATATGAATAACGGAAATACGGCCGGTATTTCCCAAACTGCCTGGAAAATTGCGAGTAGAACCCCGGTGTGCGGTAGGTTGCCGGCGCTCCGCTGATGCTGTTCTTGTGCTGCAGCATCAACGCTTCGTTCAGAAATTCGTATTTGGGACCCCGATAGATGACATGTCCCGTGACGATCAACTCCGGATGACCGATGTTGTTGAAGGTGGACAAATTGTCGTGGGTGATGGAAAAGCCCGCCTGCCAGCCGGGCAGATTTTTCGGTCGGGTGGTCATGGCAAAATTGATGGATTTCCCATCCTTCAAAGACTGATTGTTTTGTGTGGGCTCGAATCCGAAGATGTGCGTGCGGCCATTCCCGACCTCCAACGTATAATTGAGTCGCATGCGTTCGAGCGGCAGAGCTCCACTCAACGACGCGCCCAACTCCTGCAGCGGAAGAAATCCCCCATTGTCGTCGAATTCGTACAGGAACGGTCGCCCAATAGTGGTCTGGAACCACGCCCCGCGGTTGTACGCCGTGTTGTAGTAACCGATCGCAGAGTGAAACCTGCCTGCCAGCAGTTGGAAATAGTCGTTCTGCCTGTACTTTACATACATCCGCTCCACGTCCAGCCCGATGGAGTTGTCTCGATTGGAGGTGAACAATACTTCCGACAGAATAGAAACTCGCTCCGATAGCTTTCCGGTCATGAACAAATCCAGCGACCCCAGATAAAAAGTTGTCGTATCGTGGCGCAAATCGCTGGCCGTGAAGCCCAGATCCCCAAGTAACATCAAGTGAATACCCGCCTCATCGGAGGATTCCCCGGACGCTCGCGGTTCCGGCGTGGCAATCGGCGGGCTTGCAGGAGGCGCGGGTACCGCTGCCGGATTCGACAGCGCCACCGGAGTAACCGCCGGCGCGCTCTCTGGACTTTTGGTTTCCAGCTCCGATATTCGCCCTTCCAATTCCTCGATATGCGCCAGCAGTTGCTGGATCAGCGCATGATCCGATTCCTTATCCGCAGCCTTCGCTACCGCGGTCTCCGGCGCCCCCGCCGCGCCATCAGGCTTGCCGTCTCTTTCCGCGCGTGCCTGTACCGCAAAGAACAACACCGCCGTCAGCCAAAAAGAATTTCGTCGCATGGCTCTCGCAGTGCCACTGCGCCTTTTCCCCGTGATTTTTCCCAAATTGAACATTGTCCGCCTCTAGGTTCCAATTTGATTTCTGGAATGCTGCCAATTCCTGCCTACTGTTTCCAGCCCTGACTAATCAGCCCTGACCAATCAGCACGGCAATCCGCCGATCGATTTACCCTTGCTCCAGCCTCTTGCCGCGCTCCATCACGCTGCTGCTTACGCTTGCCAAGAGGTTATCTACGATCGTGGTTAGCAATCCTCAGGCCAATACGGAAGATGAGAAAATTCTCATTGCCATCTTTTGCTGCTGTTCTTTGGTCGGTCTCGAAATCACCATTCGGGAAATGAACCGTGGCGCGAACCCTTCGATTTCAAATGGCGGTAATCGGGGTCGGAGCAGTTGTGTCAGGCGACGCAGTTATGGCAATCGTGGCGCCCGTAATTTTCGGACTGCGCACCATAAAATTCTCTTTCGAGTGCTGGCCCTGGCTTGCACGCGGGTAGTCCACGATGCGTAGCCTACCCGGCGCATGCGTTGGAGAAATCTTGATTTAGGAGCGCGAAGCGCCCACCGTGAAAAGTCTTGACGCTAAGATCGACCAGTTATTACGGCTGTAGAGACCCCAGCGCGCAGCAATCCCCAGGCCCGGCAACATCCAGGCGTGGCAATATCAGGTTTAGGGTGCACACACTCTGGTGTTTCTGGGTGCGGGGTCGTGGTTTGGTGATGTTGTCGTCGCCCAGTGCTACAACGCGAAGCAAATATTCATTTCATAGCCCGCGGTTATTCGCGCAAGCGGCCGCTGCCACAAACCACCCTAGCCAGACACTTTTGTGCGCGAGTCGAAAAGCGTCGGATATCACACCAAGGACTCAAATACACTGGCGCAGACGTTCAACCGGACGTAACCGCGTAGTGCGCCATCTTTATCGCTTCACAAATAGGTGATCCGAATGACTAGATTCAGCAATCCACCCGAGTACCGAAAGGCCGCGTTTGAGAATTTTGGGGGACCGAAGTGTCCCTTAGCATCGTTCGATGCGCCGACGCCTTCACGCGGAATCCCAAGCAGGTTAGTATCCAACTTGCCGTTATTGTTCTCATCGTGAAACACGGAGACAGCGTACGTACCCGCAGGCACGTCGGCGAAGTCGCAACCCGCGTGTCCGCTCACGATCGCGACGTTGCGCAACACCGCGGTTTTGCCGGCATTCTTGGGGAAATCCTTGGCCGACGAATGCAGTGCGCACCAAGCCCTCCCCTTGTCGTTTCGAAAGCCAGTAAGTTCCACGTGAATCACATTCGCGGCCGAACTGGGAGTTTGGAACGAGCCAAATAAAGCGCCTCCGACGAGCGCCAACGCCACTGTGACAACGGCGCCGCGCATTCCAAAAAATCCATTCCTATAGTTAGCTGACGCCAGCAACAGTTTCATGACCAACGTTCTGACCTTTGAAGCGTCGTACCGGGAGGGAACCGTAGCTCATACAAGTGTCCCCAGTCACTCCATGAATAACAAGGCAGGATAATACTTCTACAGTTCGTCAGGCAGCAAAGGCACGCAGAATCCAGTACAGCGGCTCCCGCGCCCCCCGCGTGAGAAAATTTCCGAATTGAAGAGCCTAGGAAAAGTGAGGGATCATCAGCTGTCCATTCCGAGCGCCCAGCCATGATGACTTTCGCCATTCTATTGTCGTTGACGGAATCTCCCGGTTCACATACGGACCCGGTAGTCCCGATCCTGTTGGCCTTAGTGCTGCTGACCCTGGCGGCCATCTTCGGCGGCCGGCTAATGACCTTAATCAGCCAGCCATCCGTCCTTGGTGAATTGATCGCCGGCTTGCTGATCGGAAACCTGGCTTACTGGTTCAGAAATCCCGGCATTACTGTGCTGCGCGAAGGGGACACGCTGCGCAGGATCGCGGATCTGGCTTTGTCCTCCAACATGAGCCTCTCCGACGCCGCCTTGCGACTGTTCCCCGCCGGCTATCACGCCGAGCGCATCTCGGCGATTCTGGCGGGCAGCAAAGGGCTCGACTACGTGGCGGTCTATTCCTTCGTCGATCTGCTCTCTCGCGTCGCCATCCTGGTGTTGCTGTTCTTGGTCGGCCTCGAAACCAACATTCGGGAAATGAAGCGCGTCGGGCAAACCGCGATCTTCGTGGCGGTAATTGGAGTCGTGGTTCCCATGCTTCTCGGACTGGGCACCATGAAATTCCTGCATCCGGAGTCGCAGCTCGCGCGCGACCTGTTCATCGGCGGAATTCTAACCGCCACCAGCGTGGGGATCACCGCACGCGTACTCCGCGATTTGCATCAAGACACTACCGATGAGGCTCGCGTGATATTGGCCGCGGCAGTCCTCGATGACGTGCTCAGCTTGATTGTCCTTGCGGTCGTGAGCGCCTTGGCGTTGACCGGCACCATCAGTGTGTGGGGTATCGCGTGGACCACCGCGAAGGCTGCCTTGTTTCTTGGAGGCTCGCTGACCATCGGAATTTTCCTGACTCCCTGGGTAGCGCGAAAACTCGCCGGGGCGGGAATTCAAAACGTGAAGCTGCTGGCCGGCTGGATCTTCGCCTTTTTCCTCTCCTATCTGGCCAGCGGAGCGGGGCTCGCGGCCATCGTAGGGGCTTTCGCCGCGGGTGTAATTCTGCACGATATCTATGACCAGGAATTGGAGGGCGCCTCGCTGCGAGAATTGCTTTCCCCGGTGGAGTCGCTTATCGTGCCGCTGTTTTTCGTGTGGATGGGTATTCAGGTGAAGCTGGAGGCCTTGGCTAACAAGGATGTGCTGATCGCCGGGGCGGCGCTGACGGCCGCGGCGATTGTCGGCAAAGTAGTGAGTGGGCTGGGATGCCCAAAGCGCATGAATCGGCTAGCCGTGGGATTCGGAATGATGCCGCGCGGAGAGGTGGGCTTGATCTTTGCAGGCATCGGCAAAAGCATTGGCGTGGTCGACGACGGCCTTTTTTCTGCCGTAATTCTGCTGGTGATGGTCACCACCCTGCTCACCCCAGTGGCCCTGCGCTGGACCCTGTCGCCCAAAGCGTCCTGAAAACACTTTGTTCGACTTGTTGGCGCGCAGCATACCTCAAGCGGCCTTAACACTGGATTTCGTGGTGCCCGATTTTAGCGCGCTGCGGGAGGCTCCTGGTCCGTAGGAACTCCCACGAACCAGCGGTAGAAGGCAATGGCGCGATTGATGGCAGACGACTCATTCCCAACTAAGCGTCTATTGGCGTTTCTTCCGGTACGCACCACGCTAAAGAAACGCCAGACGCCATCGGATTCGCGATCCAGAAAATATATCGACTGAATTTCGCCGGGGTGCAACACCGGTAGAAAGGCGTAGCGGATGGTGCTGACATTTTCAATTTCGAATACGATGCGATGCGCCGAGGCTTCGAGGATCTGCATCTTGTAGATGGCCTTACCGGTCAGATTGTCGACCTGTTCGAAGTACAAGGGACGGCCGGCTTTCATTTCCGCCGGAGTGAAGTCGCCGCGGGGCGGGCTTTTCGCGCCGCTCAAACCGTGGGCGTCCACGATTAAGGTTTGCCAGCGCTGATGGGTTGTCGACCAGTAGCGGATCCCGGCCCGTTGGGAAACGGCGCCGATGTGCAGCAGCAAGCTGTCGACGTCAGCCGAGTAGGGAAAGCGCGCGGCCGTGGTAACCAGTGTGGTGAAGCCCGGCTCGCTCCATCCCGTGCAGGCGGGGGCTTTCCAATTATCACCGAGTTCAGATAGCTTCCAAGATTTTACGGCCGGCGGTTGGTTCGAGGCCGGGTAGGTATACACATTGTCTGCGGCGCATGGGATTTGCGGTTCCGACGAAGACTGGGCAGCTCTTGTCGGGGTCGGCGTAATAGGAGGATGGGCAGGAAGCAAAAAGAGCAGTGTGGAAAAGGCGAAGGCCTGCGGAAAGCGAATCGGTTTATGAAGAAAGCCCATCGGAGTGCATAGCCTCCGAAAGCTGCACGATGATTCTGGGAGCATATTTGTAATAGTGGGCTACTCGCGCTGAGGCGACAAGCGCCATCGAGCGCCCCATTAGGTTTGTTTCCCTCCTGACGTACGCCACTATTTGGTCCCCTTGAATCCGGTTGCAATGTGGAGATTTCAATAGCTTTTTGACCGTGAGCAATTCGAGGTTTCGGGGAGCATTTTTCCCGTTTAATTTTTAGCTGGCCGATGTACATAAAATCCAGTTGTCTGAATCTAAGTTGGCCTGAGTCTTTGCTATGGCCTTTGCCAGTTCAAAAGCACACTTTGCCGAGCAATGCGGACCGACGCTGCAAATGGGTGAATGAAAATCATCCATCAACACAATGAAAATTTATGATCAATAGAATGCGAGTGCCACGCCTATGTCGATGACTAGATTCTTGACCTCAACTTGCGCCGCTATTGTGATTTTTTCGGGCGCGGTGCTGCTTTCCGGGTGTGGTAACAAAAATACTGCTGCGTCGGGTCCTCCTCCGCCTCTGCCGGTTACCGTGGTGAAGGTGCAGCCCACGGACGTTTCGCTGACTGGCGAGTGGGTTGGAACGCTGGACGGTTTCGTAAACGCGCAAATCCAGCCGCAGGCCAGCGGATACTTGATCAAACAGAACTACAAGGAAGGCTCGCAGGTTCTAAAGGGCCAAATTCTGTTTGAGATTGATCCCCGGCCATTTCAAGCGGCCCTCGATCAGGCCAAAGGGCAGCTGGCGCAGGCCAAAGGCCAAGTGCAACAAGCGCAAGCGCAGCTCGCACTCGCCGAGATCAATGTGAAGCGCAACACCCCATTGGCGCAAGCTCGAGCCATCGCCCAGAGCCAGTTGGATAACGATATTCAACAAAAAGCGCAGAGCGAGGCCGCAGTGCAATCGGCCCAGGCGACCGTAGCTTCCGCCGAAGCAGCCGTTGCCAACGCGGAATTGAATCTGGGATTCACTCATGTACGTTCGCTCATCACCGGGGTGGCCGGGCAAGCCACCACCCAAGTGGGAAATCTGGTCAGCACGCAGTCAGTGCTGACTTCGGTTTCGCAACTCGACCCTATCAAGGCATATTTCTCGATCAGCGACAGTGAATATCTGGCTCTGACGCAGCGCGCCAAACAAAAAGGTGCAGGCGATCTGCTGGCCAATGCTTCCGCGATTCCGCTGACCCTTACTTTATCCAATGGCGAGAACTACCCGAAGAAAGGCCAAATCGCTTTTGTCGACCGCCAGATGAACTCGCAAACCGGCGCCATCCGCATTGCCGCTGCATTCCCGAATCCGGGAAACCTTTTGCGTCCCGGGCAATTTGGCCGAATCAAGGGAGAGACAGAAGTTCGTCGCAACGTCTTGCTCGTTCCACAAGTCGCGGTGAAGGAATTCCAAGGGCTGCAGCAGATTTACGTAGCCGGGCCTGACGGCAAAGCTCACGTCGAAACTGTGGAGTTGGGTCCTCAGATAGGCACCAACTGGGTCGTCAATTCGGGCGTTTCTCCCGGCGCCTCGGTGATCGTCGATAACCTGCAGAAACTTGGCGATGGAGCGGCTATCAATCCCCACGAGGCCGCTGCTGCTCCGGGGGCTGCAAAACCGAATACGGCGGTCAATTAGCGATGTCAAAATTTTTCATTAATCGACCTATCGTGGCGATCGTGATCGCCATCGTCACCGTCATTTTGGGACTGGTAGCGATGAACTCGCTGCCCACTTCGCAGTTTCCCAACATTGTTCCCCCGGAAATTCTGGTCACCGCGACGTATCCCGGAGCCGACGCCCGGACCCTGACTCAAGCCGTTGCCACGCCCATCGAGCAGCAAATGAATGGCGTGGACAACATGATTTACATGAACTCCGTCAGCGCCAACAACGGGGTGGTGCAGTTGTTCGTGGATTTCGATATCAAGACCAATCCCGACATTGACCAGGTTCTGGGACAGTTGCGCGTTGACCAGGCGCAATCGCAGTTGCCCGCGCAGGTCACCGTCGCGGGGTTAACGGTTCAGAAGTCGCTCACCTCGCCGCTGATGCTGATCGCCATCAACTCTCCGGGCGGGAAGCTCAGCCAGGATTTTCTTACCAACTACGCGGTCATCAATCTGCAAGACCAGATCGCTCGCGTGCGAGGCGTTTCTCGCGTGCAGGTTTTTGGCGGCACGTACGCGCTGCGCGTCTGGGTTCAGCCAGATAAGATGGCCAAACTCGGAGTCACTGCGCCGGAAGTCATCGCTGCCATCCAGACCCAGAATAATGTGAATCCTGCCGGACAAATCGGTGGCGAACCCATCCCCAAGGGCCAGCAATTTACCTATACCGTTCGCACTCAGGGCCGTCTGGTTAAGACCGAAGAATTCGGCAACATCATCATTCGCGCAAATGCTGACGGCTCAATTCTGCATCTCAGCGATATCGCGCGCATTGAGCTTGGCGACCAGGCCTACGCCATCTCCGGTCGCTACAACCAGGCGCCTTCCGGCATCATGGCGATTTACCAGCTTCCGGGCTCCAACGCGGTCGAGACCGCCATCGCTGTAAACGCGCGTATCAAGGAGCTTTCCGCCACCTTCCCCTCGGGCATTTCTTATTCCGTTCCGCTCGATACCACCAAGGCAGTGACCGCGGGCATCCACGAAATTATTCTTACGCTGGCGGAGGCTCTCGCTCTCGTTGTCCTGGTGGTTTTCATCTTCTTGCAGGGCTGGCGCGCCACACTGATTCCGCTCCTGGCCGTTCCCGTTTCGCTGATCGGAACGTTCATCGTCTTCCCGGCTCTTGGATTTTCCATTAACACGCTATCGCTCTTCGGCCTGGTGCTGGCCATCGGGTTGGTGGTCGACGACGCCATCATCGTCGTGGAAGCTGTCGAACACCATATCGATGAGGGCATGGACCCCAAGTCTGCAACGATAAAAGCGATGGAGGAAGTCGGCGGTCCGGTAGTGGCCATCGCCTTGATCCTCGCCGCAGTGTTCATCCCGACTGCCTTTATTCCGGGTATCACCGGGCGGCTCTATCAGCAATTTGCGGTAACCATCGCGATCTCGGTTTTAATCTCCGCCTTCAATGCTTTGACCCTTTCTCCCGCGCTGGCTTCGTTGCTGCTCAAACCCAGGGACAAAGAAGCTAAGAAAGGCCTGCTGGGTAAAGCCTTCGGGTCTTTCAATAAATTTTTTGGCCGCACCACCGATGGTTTCGTGCGCACCTCCGATGTACTGATCCATAAATCCGGTTTCGCCATGCTGGGCCTGGCCATTATCGCTGTCCTGGCTGGATTCCTGGGCAGCAGTCTTCCGGGTGGTTTTATTCCCACGGAAGATCAGGGCTACATGTTTTTGGCCTTGCAACTCCCGGACGGAGCTTCCGCTCAGCGCACCGACGCCGCGCAACAGAAAATCAGCGATGCGCTGCTGAAAACTCCCGGCATCCAAGGTGTTATCGCGGTCACTAACTTCTCGCTCCTCACCCAGGTTCAGAGCACCAACGCCGGCTTTTTCTTCGTGTCTCTGAAGCCTTGGGAGACCCGCAAGAGCAAGGAACAACAACTCGAATACATACAAGGCCATCTGCAGAGACAACTGGCCGGCAATCCTGATGGCATCGCCTTCGCCTTTCCGCCGCCATCCATCCCGGGCATCGGCACTTCCGGTGGCGTCACCATGGTTCTCGAAGACCGGTCCGGCACCGACGATCCCGGGACGCTCACTAAAAACGTTTTTGCTTTCTTGGGCGCGCTGAAAGACCGCCCTGAGATCGGCGCAGCTATCCCCTCTTACGCGCCCGCGGTTCCGCAGCTATACGTCGACGTGGATCGTGAAAAAGCTCTCCAGCAGCAGGTGAGTCTCTCGGACATTTACACCACCATGCAAACCTTCATGGGCGGCTACCTGGTGAATTACTTCAACCGTTTTGGCCGCCAATGGCAAACCTACGTGGAAGCGGAAGGCACCTCGCGCACCAATATCGCCAACATCAATCAGTTCTATGTCCGCAGCGCCAACGGCAGTCAGGTTCCGTTAGCCTCCCTGGTGAAGGTCAGGCAGATCACCGGCCCTGAATTTATTTTCCGTTTCAATGAATACAATGCGGCGCAGCTCAACATTAATGGCGCGCCCGGTTACAGTTCCGGACAAATTCGTGCTGCCCTGGAAGATGTTTTCAAGAAGACCATGCCGCCTGGAGCAGGCTTTGATTATTCGGGCATGTCTTTCCAGGAAGAGCTGGCGGAAAAGGGCGTGCCTTCTTGGGCCGTCTTCGGCCTCTCCCTGCTCTTTGTGTTCCTGATTCTCTCTGCGCTGTACGAAAGCTGGACGCTGCCATTCAGCGTATTGCTCAGCACTCCCGTCGCGATCCTTGGCGGTTATCTCGCCCTCCGCACTCGCGTGCTCGAAAACGACATCTTCGCCACGGTAGGGCTTATCATGCTCATCGGTTTGTCCGCGAAGAATGCCATCCTCATCGTGGAGTTTGCCAAATCCAATTACGAAAGCGGTATGAGCATCTCGGAGTCCGCCCTGGGCGCGGCCCGCTTGCGATTCCGCCCCATTGTCATGACCGCGTTGGCATTTATCTTTGGTTGCTTGCCGCTGTGGACCGCGTCAGGAGCCGGCGCCGCGTCTCGCCGGATTCTCGGCACGGTGGTCATCGGCGGCATGTTCCTTTCAACGGTCATCGGCCTGGTATTTATTCCCGCAACCTTCGCAGTGGTTGAGTACCTCTCTCACCGCTTTGTTAAAGGCGGCAAGAACACCACCATGGATTCGAAAGCCAACGTCGATATCGACGGAAACGCCCCAGGGGGCGAAACGGCTGGTGCGGGGTCCCAGACTCCCGCCCTCGGAGAAGTCTCATGAAGATTCCGTTGCTTTGGCTGAAGCGCTCATGCGCAGTTGCGGCCGCAAGTTTCCTCCTTGCGGGCTGCAATGTCGGGCCCCGATACAATCGTCCGACCGTCTCGACGCCGCCGGCTTTTCGTGGTGCGGACGATGCCTCCATCGTCAGCGAGGCCAAAAATTCGGTTGCCGATCAACAATGGTCCGAGGTGTTTCGTGAACCGGAGTTGCAAGCCCTCATCCGCACTGCGCTGACCAACAACTACGACATCCGCATTGCCGCGCGCCGCGTCCTCGAGCAACAAGCCCAGGTGCAGATTACGCGCTCGCAGGAATTTCCGCAGATCACCGTAGGCGGTACGGGTATTGGCGCTTCGCTCCCATCCAACCTTTCCAGCACCATTGCCAGTCCACTGGCCTTTGGTAGCTTTAATCTTGGCGCGGCATGGAACCCCGATTTCTGGGGCCTCTATCGTAAGCAGACCGAAGCCGCCCGTGCGCAACTTCTGGCTCAGACCTGGGCGCAGCGAGCCGTGCGTCTCTCGCTCATCCAGCAAGTCGTCACCACCTACATTGAGTTGCGCGCGCTGGATCGCAAGCTGAGCATTACTAGGGCGACCATTAAGGTTCGCCAGGACTCTCTGGAGCTCACGGAAAAGCTCGAAAATGGGGGCTCCACCCCGCTCTCGGATGTTCGCCAAGCCGAGCAGCTTCTATACACCGCATCCTCGCAGCTCCCGCAACTCGAACAGCAGATTCAGCAAGATGAAAACGCTTTGCGGCTTTTGCTTGGAGAAAATCCCGGCCCGGTTGCGCACACCGCCGAAAATGTTTTGGCGCCGCCGCCGCAGGATTTGCCCCCCGGCCTTCCCTCACAGCTTCTCGAACGACGCCCGGACATTCAGCAAGCCGAGCAAACTCTGGTTGCCGCCAACGCCCAGATTGGCGTTGCCCGCGCGCAATTCTTCCCGCAGCTTTCCATCACCACTTCTGCCGGCATTGGAGGTAATGCCTTTTCGAATCTTTTCGATGCCTCGGGAAAGACCATCTACGGGATTGGTTCGCTGACCCAGCCGATCTTTGAAGGCGGCAAGCTGCGAGGCCAGCTGAAGCTTTCTCGCGAAACCAAGGAAGAAATGGTGCTCAACTACCAAAGGACGATCGCTACTGCGTTTCGTGACGTCTCCAATGCCTTGATCGCGTTGAACAAACAACGGGCCTACCGCGAGCAACAGGAAAAGCTGGTAGCCGCGGCGCAGGACGCCACCCGCTTGGCTCGGCTGCGTTACGAAGGCGGTGCTACGGGGTATCTTGAAGTTCTGACCACCGACTCCAGTCTGTTTTCCGCGCAACTGAACCTGGTAAGTGCGCAACAGGGCGAAGCAGTCACCGTCGTCGAGCTATACAGCGCTCTAGGGGGCGGTTGGCAGTAATTTACTTCGTCACCGAAGAAGCGGCGGAAGCCCGCGTTCAAGAAGAGCTAACGAACAATCTTGGCGCCTCCTCGAACCAATACAGCAAATCCAAGTAAGATAGATCCGGTAGGTATGCTTCCCGCATCTTTCAAAATCCGCGACCTGCTCATCGCGCCCGCCGCGGTACTGGCTCCCATGGCCGGGGTCACCGACACGCTTTTTCGCCGCGTCATCCGCGGTCTGGGCGGCTGCGGCCTGCTCATGACCGAGTTTACTTCCTCGGAAGGCATTACCCGCAGCGCCGCCAAAACTCTGCGCTATTTGTATTTCCAGGAAGATGAGCATCCCATCACCGCGCAACTCTTTGGCGCCAAACCGGAAGTCATGGCTCGCGCTGCGAAAATGGTTGAAGACCTCGGCTACGACGCCGTGGACATCAATCTCGGCTGCCCGGCAAAAAAAGTTGTGAAGTGCGGCGGCTCCGGACTTCTGCGCGACCTCGATCTCCTCGGCGAAATTTTTCGCGCGGTCCGCGCCGCAGTACGAATTCCGCTAACCATCAAGCTGCGCGCCGGCTGGGATGAGAATTCCATCGTGGCCGTCGAAGTCGCGCGACTCGCCGAGTCCATCGGCGTGGAAGGCATCGCTGTCCACCCACGCACCCGCGCCCAGGGCTACACCGGGCGTGCCGACTGGAATTTAATCGCTCAGGTCAAGCAAGCCGTGAAAATACCGGTCATCGGCAACGGCGACATCAATACTCCCGAAGACGCCGCAGCGCATTGTCTCGCAAACCAACTGCGACGCCGTCATGATCGGCCGCGCCGCGGCCACTAATCCGTGGATTTTCTCGCAAATGCAGCAGTTCGCCGCCACCGGCCGCTACGACCTGCCCGCCGATGAAGATCGTTACCGTTTACTTTCTGGCTACTACCGGCAGATTACCGCTGCGAATTTGCCCGATGGCGTAGGCAAAATGAAGCAGTTCGCTTGCTGGTTTACTCACGGCGTGGTGAACGGCACCGAGCTTCGCCGCATCGTGCATGCCGCGCGCACGCCCAGCGAAGTACTGGACAGCGTAGAACGTTTTTTCAGCCAGCGTCCAGCCGGTGCGATGCTCAGCTCCGCGCCGCCGATTGGTAAAGAAGTGCTCGCGGAAAATTCCGCAGATTGCGATGCAGCGGCAGGGAACTCGGTAGCAGAAGTATTCAAAACTTCGGCTTTAGAATTACCAGTCGCTAAAGGGAAGGACCCCGCCCATGGTTCCGCCGACTTCGTCCAGTTCGAAGCAGCGCTCGGAACGTAGAATCGAAGTTCGCTTGCCGATCAAAGTCAGCGGCCTCGATAGCCGCGGCGTGAACTTCGAAGAGGAAACTTCCAGCGAAAATCTTTGCCGTAACGGGGCCGCCTTCGTCACCCGTTTCGATTTACCCATCGGCTCCGACCTGGAAATCCGTTTTCCCAATTCACCAAGCCCCACGCGCCGCAGCGACTCCGACAGCCGCACCCAAACCGATTTCGCGACTCGCGGCCGCGTCGTCCATGTAGCCCCACTGAACGCCCGCGGCTCCTCGGCCGATTTCAACAACGCGTCAGCAGCTTCCGGATCGGAATTGCCTGATCTCTACAGCGGCTCTCGCACTTCGCAGCCGCACTCCGTCGACCCGCACTCCGAAAAAATCATCGGTGTACAATTCACCGGACCACGCTTCCGCCGCGTCTTCCGCTCCGAATCCGCCGCCTGACTTTAAAAGCTAGTCGCCCGCGTTCTTACTCCTCTTCCTTAAGATCGTTCTCATTTTCGTTCTTTCCCAGCGCCTCCAGCAGTTGCCCGTAAGCCGCCCGCCTGGTGATTCCGCGTTCCTTCGCCGCCAGCTTCAGCGCATCCTTGCGGTCCAGTTTGGCCTGCCGGATCAACTCATCCACGCGCTCCGACAAACTCTGTGTCGAATCCACATTGGCCCGAGCCTCCGCGGCATCCTCTGGTCCAATTAATAAGGTGATCTCTCCGCGCGCCGGCCGCTCTTCCAGCGAAGCGCTCAACTCCGAAAGCTTCCCGCGCCGAAACTCCTCATGCAGCTTAGTCACTTCGCGCGCCAGGCACGCCGGCCGGTCTCCTAAAATTTCCCGCGCGTCCGCGACCGACTCCGCCACCCGATGCGGCGCCTCATAAAAAATGATGGTGCGATTTTCAATTCGCAGCCGTTCCAGCGCCCGCCGCCGTTCCCCGCTCCTCGACGGCAAAAATCCAACAAACAAGAATTCCTCGCTTGGCAATCCCGACGCCGAAAGCGCCGCCAACAATGCTGCCGGCCCGGGGATCGGCACCACGGAAATTTGATGCCTAAGGCACATGGCCACCAGCCGGTGCCCGGGATCCGAGATCAGCGGCGTACCCGCATCCGACACCAGCGCAATTTTCGCACCCTGCTCCAGTGCTACCACCAGTTCCGCCGCTCGCGTCATCTCATTGTGTTCGTGATAACTGACCAGCGTCTTTTCGATGTGATAGTGATTCAGCAATGTGGCGGTGTGCCGCGTGTCCTCGCAGGCAATCTGGTCCACTTCCTGCAGAATTCGCAAAGCCCGCAGGGTAATGTCCTCCAGGTTCCCGATCGGCGTGCCCACCAGATACAAGCACCCGCCGCTTGTCCCCCTCGCGCGACTGGAGAAATCACCACTGGTCGCCTGCTCCGGGGCCTGGTCGTCTCTTTCCTGCGGTTCCGCTTTGCCTGATGTTGTACTTACTTCCGAACCGCGCGCACGCTCACTAGCCAAGCGCTTTTGCGCTTCTGCACGCCTCTCTTCTTTACTCGAAGCGCCTCTTTTTGAAAATTTATCCGTTTTTTTGCCGCTCATGCCTCAAAGTCTACCACCGCTCCCGGAGCCCCAGGCACCGCGTGTTATAATCGCCGCATCACCGGCGTGAATTGGCAACCGTACTCTGTCGCATGCGGACGCCTGGATGCGCCGTCTTGCTGTAAGGGATTTTGCGACCGACCGGAGCCACTTGAAGATCTTCGTTTCCGAGATTCTTAAGCCACAAATCCCGAGTTCATCCAGTAAGCCTTAACCAAGGAGACTTCTGTGCCGCTGTACGAGTATGCCTGCGAGAAATGCGGTCGCCACACCGACAAAATCGAGCCGGTTGCTGGCCCGCACCTTAAAAAATGTCCGCACTGCGGCGGCAAAGTGGAGTCGGTAATCACCGCCCCGGCGATCAAGTTCAAAGGCTCCGGCTGGTACGTCACGGACTATGCCGGCAAAACCAGCTCCGGTGAATCCAAAAAGCCCGACGGCTCGTCCAGCGAATCCGACTCTCGCGGCAAGGACAGTTCTAAGGATTCCGGCGGCAAGGATTCCTCGAACGCTAAGGATTCGAGCTCCAAAGACTCGGGCTCCAAGGATTCTTCTTCCAAGGAGTCTAAGAAAGATAGCAGCGGCAAAGACTCTTCTGCTTCGAAAGAATCTAAGGAAAAAAAGTCCTCCAGCAAAAAGGAGTAATCGTCGAAATATAGTTGATCGAGAACAACATTCACTCGAGCGGTTAATTTCGCTAATGTTTGTGAAAACACTCAGGACTACCCCTAATCGGTAAAGCGGCAAAGTGCCGTTAGCCGGCCGCCATCGTCTGGCGCTACAATTTGAGCTTCTTCAAATACTCCCGGAACCCGCTTCCCAACTCTTCATTCTGCAAAGCCAACTCCACCGTCGCGATCAAAAATCCCAACTTGTCCCCCGCATCGTACGAAACACCTTCGTAGATGTACGCGAATAATCCCATCTCGTGGGCCAGAATGCGCATCCCGTCCGTTAATTGAATCTCCCCGCCCGCACCCGGCTTGGTCCGCGCCAGGCAATCGAATATCTCCGGAGGCAACACGTACCGCCCGGTCACCGCCAAATTAGAGGGCGCATCCTCCGGCTTGGGCTTTTCTACCAGGTCTTTAATTTGCAGCAGCCTCTTGCCGAAGCGCCCGTCCTCCGCCACCTGCGCATCCACAATTCCGTAAAGATGCGTGCGATTTTTGGGCACCTCCTCCACCGCAATCGCGCCGATGCCGGTGGTCTCGTACACATCCACCAGTTGTTTCGTGGCCGGATTTTTTCCCGGGATCAGCACATCCCCCAGCAGCACCGCGAACGGTTCATCGCCGACCAGGTCCCGGGCCACCAACACTGCGTGCCCCAACCCCAGCGGCTCCTTCTGTCTGGTGTAGCTGATTTGCACCATATCGGCGATGCTGCGCACCAACTCCACTTGCTCCGTCTTGCCTTTCTCTTCCAGAAAATGCTCCAGCAGCGGCGACGCATCGAAGTGATCTTCAATGGAGCTCTTGCCCCGCCCGGTAACAATAATGATGTGCTCGATCCCGGAAGCCACGCACTCTTCCACCACATATTGAATCTGCGGTTTGTCGACCACGGTGAGCATTTCTTTAGGCTGGGCCTTCGTGGCCGGCAAAAATCGCGTGCCCAGTCCCGCCGCCGGCAACACCGCCTTACGCACTTTTTTGTGTCTTTGTCCCGCCCCGCCACTCTTTTCGTTTGTCATATTTTTTCGGTCACGAAGCAGCTTTCAACAAGTTCAAACCGCAATCTCTTTCAGAATCGCAGCGGTCCCAAAAAGCTCACCCAACCGTCGGATTTCGACAGTATCGGTTGCCCTCCAGATTTGTCAATCCAACCCTCACTGTAGAACAATATCCCTTTCGCACTTGCGCTGTCGGCGCTGTGAAAATTAAACCGATGCCCACCAAAATTCTTGCTATCGAATCTTCCTGCGACGAAACCGCCGCCGCTGTCGTTGCCGAAGATCTCGAGGTGCTCTCCAATGTGGTCGCTTCCCAGGTCGCCATCCATCAAAAATACGGTGGCGTTGTTCCCGAACTGGCTTCCCGCGAACATCTGCGCCAGATCGTTCCTGTAGTACGAGAAGCCGTAGAGCAAGCCGGCCTGCAATTCGGAGACGTCGACGCTATCGCGGTTACTCAGGGCCCCGGCCTGGTCGGCGCATTGCTGGTCGGCATCACTTACGCAAAAGCTCTGGCCGCCGCGCTTCACAAACCGCTCATCCCGGTCAACCATCTTGAGGGCCATGTCCACGCCGTGTTCCTGGAAGCCCGGCGCGAAAATCGTATGCCAAAGTTTCCTGCCGTATGCCTGATCGTTTCCGGCGGCCACACGGTTCTTTACGAAGTCACCGAACAAAACCACCGCGAAGCAAACTCCGCGCCGATTGGCTTGCTCAACTACCGAAAAATCGGCCAAACTCGCGACGACGCAGCCGGCGAAGCCTACGACAAAGTCGCTAAACTGTTGGCCCTCGGATATCCGGGAGGTCCCATCCTCGATCGCCTGGCCGCAGCCAACGCCGCCGAAAATAAAAATAACACCGCGCCCCCTCCTGTAAAATTCGGCCTAACCAAAACTCGGGGCAATCCGCTGGACTTCAGTTTCAGCGGATTAAAAACCGCCGTGCTCTACCATCTTCGCGAACATCCCGAATATCACGAGCAGATTCATGCCCGCGAAGCCGCGTTAGCTGTCGGGCGCAATGCTTACGAAGCGTTGCTTCCGCTGTGCGACGCGCAAACCCTGGCGCTTATCCAGGAATTTCAGGCCAACGTAGTCCGCACGCTGACAGACCGCACCATGGCCGCTGCGCAACTCGTCAATGCCCAGTCCATCCTGGTCTCCGGCGGGGTGGCCGCCAATTCCGCACTTCGCGCCGAATTCCAGAAACGCGCGACTGCCGCAAGTCTCGAAGTGTTTTTCCCCAGCCGCGCCCTATCCACTGATAACGCCGCCATGATTGCGGCAGCAGCCCATCCCCGATTGCGCGCCGGCCTTTTCGCCCCAGCGTCGCTGGAGCCCGACCCCGCTCTCACGCTAACCTAGCTCGAAATGATCAAATTCAGTTCCAATTCGCGCCGAGCAGCTTTCTTACTCGCAACTTTTTTCGTGACGGTGCTAGCGCAACCCTCCCTCATTTCACACACCGCGAAAATTGCCAAAGCCTTCATTGACTCGGAAAACAAGCTACATATCGTGGATGCTGCTGGCCATGAAACGCAACCCACGCCGGAAAAAGATCAAACGAGCGCCAGCTCCATTAACATTTCGGAAGACCGCCGAACCGTTGCTTGGCTGGCTGAATTCCCCAACTGTTGCACCTCGTACCCTGTCGCCCTCAAACTGATCGTTTATCGCGACGGCCAAATCAAGCACCGCCTCGGCAATGGAATGTTGATTCTCAGCAACTGGCATTTCCTCGATGGCGGAAAGCGCGTCGCGTTCGCCACCAACACCGTCCACGGGGATTTTTCACCGCACTACGAATTGCATGACGTGTATAGTGGCCGGCTGCTGCAAAAGTGGGAAGGCCATCCCACCGCAAACTCCCCAAAATGGGCGCGCGATCTGGCGGACTGAGGGTTGTCCTGGACGCTCGGCAGCTATTTAATTAGGGAATCATGCGAGCGTCTTCAGTGGTTGGCAGGGAAGCGTTCGACCTGAACAAGTGACGTACGGCTTTCTGGCTTGGGTTGGCTCGCGGATAAGGACTTGGTGAGGAAGTTTATTCCCGGTCTTGCAGTCAGACTGGTCATTACTGATTAACGTTCTTCTGCCACGGGCATCGTCACGGTAATCGTCGTCCCCGCCCCGCTGGACTGCACTTCGAAACTTCCTCCGAATTGCCCGACTCGCTCGCCCATCCCGCGCAATCCTACGCCCGGAGTAATTTTATTAGGCATTCCTTTGCCATTGTCGGCAATCTGCAACTTCACCCCATGCGCGAAACGCGAAAGCTGCACCACCGCCGATGTTCCCCCGGAATGCCGGTGCACATTCGTTAAGCATTCCTGCACAATACGGAAAATGGCAGTCTCCAACGTCGCTGGCAGCCGCTCAAAATCATCATTCATGATCAGCCTTACCTTGACTGCCCCGCGTCCCGATATTCCTTCCGCGTAATCTCGGAGTGCCGACCCCAAGCCGGATTCTTCCAGCAGCGGCGGGTGCAAAAGGTAAGACACGATTCGAATCTCCTTCAGCGCTTCTCCGATGCAGTCTTGCGCCGCCTCCAAGTTCTTAACACTCGCTCGACTTAACTTGCTCACGTCGCGTTCCATACCGGAAACCGCCATGGTCGCGCCTGCCAGAGATTGCCCAACCGTGTCATGCAGGTCCCGAGCCAGCCGCCGTTGTTCCTCGTCCCGCAAGTTCACCAGCTTGTTGCTGAACGCTCGCAATTCCTCTTCCGCTCTCTTTCGTACCGCCACTTCCTGGCGCAGTTCCGCGGTGCGCTCCGCTACTTGGGTTTCCAGCGCGTCGCGTGAGGCGTGCAGGAAAGATTCAAAAGTTTTTCGTTCGATGCCCAGCGCAATCGAATTGGCTACCGCACCTAACGCTGTCATCGTGGTCTCCGGCAGCTCCGACCGCGAAAACATGCCCAGGACCCCCACCAGCCGGGCCTCCACGATCAGCGGATATCCCGCGAACGCCACCATACCTTCGCGCTTGGCCCAATCCTGGCTCGGAACTCGTGGGTCTCCCACTACGCTGTTTGTCAGGTGCGGCCGGCGCTCTTCGGCAATCAACCCGATTTTGAATTTCCCCACCGGGATCCGGCTATGCCCGCCGTTCAAATGCGTGTACATTCCCGCGCTGGCCCGGAGCTCGAGCACCGCCTCTTCCGCACTCAGCGTCCATATCCGCGCAAACGCCGCCCCCAGATGCTTCACGATCACTTCCGCGCATCGTTGCAGCATTTCCGCCAAAGTACCGCTCTCCAGCAAGGAAATACTCACGCTGCGCTGCATTTCCAATACCCGTAACAGTTCCCGCTCGTTGATCTGTGGCTCAAAACTCATGAATACCCGCCGCCGTGCGTGAAAGTTCTCTCTGGGTGCGAGGCTACTCTAGCCGGAAATCATCCGAACAACAAATCCGCGGCCGGGTCAGCTTCCTTCCAATCAGTTTCGTCGTTTGAACGCCATCCCCATCGCCGATCTGCGCTCCAAGGGTGGAGGCGCCGCTCGCGGCTCGAACGGCGCTTGGTTTCCTAACAGTCGATTCACTGATCATTTATGAAAATATCTTGACCTCGACAATCGCGTAGATGTCGGAGAGCCAGCGCTGGCATTGGTCTTTTTGCCGCTTCCTCGAGCAACCACTCGAATCTCGGCCCTCCTGCTGTAGAATCGCCAACGCATGCGCATTGCCATCGACAGCGGCGGCACTTTCACGGATTGTGTGTTCGTCCATCGCGGGCAACTGCAGATTATCAAGGTAGCCTCCGCCCCGATGCTCCCGCACAGGCTATCGCCGAAGCTATTCGTCTCGCCCTCGCAAGAACTGCAAGCCAACCGGACACTGGCAACCTTGATTTGGTATGTGGCACTACCGTGGGCACCAATGCTCTGCTCCAAAGACGCGGCGGGCGCGTCGCGCTGCTAACCACTAGCGGTTTCGAAGATGTTCTCGAAATCGGCAGACAGGCGCGTCCCAAACTTTACGACCTTTTCGTGGAAAAATCCGAGCCACTCGTTCCACGGGCTCGGCGTATCGGTGTTCGGGAGCGGCTCGCTGCCGACGGCTCCGTCATTCTTAAGTTGACCAGCGCTGAGCTCGCGCGACTCACTGCGGTAGTAAAGAAACGTAAGCCCGAGTCCGTGGCTCTGTGCCTGCTGTTTTCGTTTCGCAATGAGCGCCACGAAAGGCTCGTCGCCCAAACGATGCGGGCCGCCGGCTATCCAGTTTCTGTCTCGCACGAAATTCTTCCGGAATTTCGAGAATATGAACGCACTTCCACGACCGTCATCAATGCTTATTTGGTTCCGGTAATGAGCGGATATTTGCGCGACACGTCGATACGCATCGCTGCGCTATTGTCCGGCCAGGATAGAAACAAATCTATATCGAAGACATCCAGAAAATCTCGCAGCCCACTGGTGCGTATCATGCAGTCCAACGGCGGCATTATTTCCGCGGAAGAAGCCGCGCGCGAGCCCGTTCGCACCATCCTCTCGGGCCCGGCGGGCGGATTGATCGGCGCGGCACAGGCCGCCAAGCTGGCGGGAATTACCACAGCGATCAGCTTCGATATGGGCGGCACTTCCACGGATGTGGCGCTTCTGAGCGGTGAACTCCACAGCAGCAGCGAAGCGATGGTCGCCGGTTTTCCTGTCGCCGTTCCCATGTTGGAGATTCACACGGTGGGCGCTGGCGGCGGCTCCATCGCGCGCTTCGACGCTGGCGGCGCTTTGCGCGTCGGACCAGAGAGCGCCGGTTCCGTGCCCGGGCCGATTTGCTACGGACGAGGGAGAGAGCCGACAGTGACCGATGCGCACGCCGTTCTTGGTCACCTCGGGACCGCAGGTTTGCTCGGCGGGTCCTTTGCCCTCGACATCCCGCGCGCTCGCACATTCCTGGAAGAAAAACTAAAAACCTCGCGCGGGACTTTCCGCAGCGTGGAAGGCTTCGCGCACGGAATTATTGCCGTGGCCAACGCGGTGATGGAAAAAGCTATTCGAGTTATTTCCGTGGAGCGCGGTCACGACCCGCGCGATTATTCTTTGATCGCTTTTGGCGGAGCGGGCGGGTTGCACGCTTGCGACCTGGCGGCTGCTCTTGAAATGCGACAAGTCGTAATTCCCGTATTTCCCGGAGGATTATCCGCACTGGGTATCTTGCGCGCCGACGTCGTAAAGGAATTGTCGCGCACGGTGCTTTTGCCGGCTCAAGAAATCGTGGAAAACCCTGATCGCTTGAGGGCCGTTCGCAGCGCCCTGGAAAAAAAGGGACACCGGGCATTGCGCAGCGAAGGTTTTGCGACCAGGGCCATGCGCTTTCAGCACAGCTTGGATATGCGCTACGTCGGGCAAGCCTACGATTTGAATGTTCTGGCCGAAGGAAACGTCACAGCCGCGTTCCACCGGGCCCACCAGCAGCGTTACGGGTATCGGCATGACAACCGAAAAGTTGAAATCGTAAATGTCCGCTGCCGGGCTTCGGGAATAACGGTAAAACCTGCCACCCACAAGGTTTCGGAACGCCGTCGCGGCGAGCGCACCGTTCAGCCGGAGGCTTTGAAACTTTTCTTTGAGGGACGCTCACAAAATGCCAGGTGGTACCGCCGCGAAAAGTTAGCCGCAAGCGACACGTTGGCGGGCCCGGCGGTAGTGACAGAATACAGCGGCACGTCCCTAATCCCGCCGGGGTGGGAGGGGCGTGTCGATGACTATGGTCAGTTGGTCTTGACGCGCAAATAAGCCGGCCGGTTTTGATTGGCGCGCAAAATAGCCAAGTGCCAGGGAGTATTTGAACACCGTGCGCAAAATGAATCGCAAGTCACAACGCAGACTCGATCCCGTCAAGCTGGAAATGTTTAAGAATATTTTCCATTCCATCGCTGAAGAAATGGGTGCGGCGCTGCGCCGCTCGGCGTTTTCTCCCAATATCAAGGAGCGTCGTGATTATTCCTGCGCTGTCTTTGACTCCGGCGGTGAGGTGCTGGCCATGGGCGACCACATGCCGGTGCATCTTGGTTCCATGCCCGCGTCCGTCGCAGCCGCGCGCGCCGCGTTCAGTCTCGATCCCGGAGACATCGCGGTACTTAACGATCCCTTTGCGGGCGGCACGCATTTGCCGGATCTGACCATGGTCATGCCGATCTTTTTGGAAACCGGCAAGACGCATCGACCTAGGCGGCCATTTTTTTACGTCGCCAATCGCGCGCATCATGCCGACATCGGCGGGGCGCTGCCCGGATCCATGAGCCCGGCGCGGGAAATTTTCGCGGAAGGATTGCGCATTCCAGCGGTAAAGATATTTTGCGGTGGCCAACCAAATCGCGACGTGATGGCCATGATTTTAGCCAACGTGCGAACGCCGGCGGAACGGGAAGGCGACTTGGCTGCGCAGATCGCCGCCTGTCGCACTGGTCACCAGCGTTTGCTGGAAGTGACGGCGAAGTATGGCGAAAGGGAATTGCGAACTTACGGAAAATTTCTACTCGATTATTCCGAAAACATGATGAAGGCTGCGCTGCGGGCTCTGAAGCCGGGTGTATATACCGCGGAAGATTTTCTGGACGATGATGGCATCGGCCGCGACCGTCCTGGAAAAATAGACTCGCCGATGAACCAGCCGACGAAGAGCAAGTCACAAAAGAGCCAATTGCGGAAGAGCACGGTGCAAAATAGCGAGCCCCTGAAAATCCGCGCGCGAATTGTAATCCATCGCGAAAGCGCGGAAGTGGACTTCTCCGGTTCCGCTCCTCAATGCGCCGGGAATGTAAACGCTGTCGAAGCTATCGCTATTTCCGCGGTTTACTACGTGTTTCGTTGCTTGCTCGGCGAAGATGTGCCCGCGACCTCTGGACTAATCCGCCCGATCCGAGTCATAGCGCCCAGCGGAACAATCGTTAACGCTTCGCTTCCCGCTGCAGTAGCAGGCGGCAATGTCGAAACCTCGCAGCGCATGGTGGATGCGCTGTTTCGCGCGCTGGCCACGGCGGCCCCTTCCCGCATACCCGCTGCCAGTCAGGGCACGATGAACAATCTCACCCTCGGCGGGCAAGACCCTCGGCTCCCGGACTCACAAAGGCACGCCACGAAAGCGCGCCACCCAAGATTCCTCCGGGCGCAAAATGCGGGCGAACAAAAGGCAGCTGCTCCCGACAGCGAAACGCAAAACGGCGGTGCACCGTTCGCATATTACGAAACCATTGCGGGCGGCATGGGCGCGCGTCCGGGACTGAACGGGATTTCAGGCGTGCACACCCATATGACCAATTCGTGGAACACCCCTGTCGAAGTGTTCGAGCAAACTTATCCAATGCGCGTACGCAGCTATTCGATTCGCCGAAATTCCGGGGGCTCAGGAGAATTTCGTGGTGGCGACGGAATCATTCGCGAGATTGAACTGCTGACGCCCACGCAAGTGGGCATACTCAGCGACCGCCGCGATCGTGGGCCGTATGGTTTAGCGGGGGGTGCGGAAGGGAAGCGCGGGAAAAATGAATTGATGCGCGAGGGGAAGACGATTGCGCTTCCAGGCAAGTGCGCTTTTATTGCGGATGCGGGATGCGTTCTGCGCATAGAAACGCCCGGCGGTGGCGGGTGGGGAAAAAGCAAAAAGCGGATGAAGAGAAAGAAATGAGCGATTTGCAAAAAAAGTGGTAGGCGCCCATGCGATGCGCCTTCCCAAGAAAAACCTGATCGAGAAAAAGAGTCATCACAAAAGAAAACGGGCAGCGATTGCCCTGCCCGTCCAAAATCAAACCCAGATTAAGAAAACGCTAATCGAATTTTTCGGTCAGCACCGGGAATTGCAATTTGGCTTTGGCCAGGGACTTGACGACGGTGGCTTCGGCGCTTTCCGCGCGAGGTGTTGCGGGCGGTAGCCATTTCGCTAACCAGACAAATACTTAGCGCGTTCTAACATTTTCTTTTCGCGGAAGGAGAGAGGCTTGCTGCAACTAAGTGAAACCAAACTCTTGAGGACGACGGCTACTTCCAGCAAGGCGCCGGTGCGCATGCGCTCGGAGTTTTCTTTGAAGCGGTGTTTCCAATCGTGATGAGAATTAAGTTTGCCTTTTTCCAGGAAGCCAAGCACCTTGACTGAGTCTGTGGAACGGATCACGGAACGAAGACCCACGGTCATGGCATTCGATTGAGGAACCATAACGCGCAATCCACTGGAAACAATTCGAATCATGAAGTACCGCTCCGTCCTGCCATTCAAAACGCCGTAACTGATTTGCTCGACAATGCCAACGCCGTGGTTTGGGTAAACGACCTTGTCGCCGATTTTGTAATCCATGGATGCGGTTGCCCCCCTCGAGGTACAGGAATGACTGTAGCGCGTATGTGTCGCAAGAGTCAAGATATATCCAGTGGAATGAGGGAGTTAGGGAAAAATAGTTACTAATTTGGCACAAGAATTGCATGGCAGGCCAAAACTTGGTCTTCGAGCCCTGAGGCTGGGTCGGTGCGGAATTACGGCGTACGCACGCTGCGAATCTGAGGCTCCGCGTGTATGATGAAAATTACGCTATATGCTTGTGCTGGCAATAGATACGTGTGATGTGCGCGGCAGCGTGGCGTTGCTGATCGACGGCAAGCTTGTCGATACGGTCGTCCATGGCGACGACAGCGGCTACTCAGCTTGGCTTTTGCCGGCGGTCGACCGAACCCTCAAAACAGCGTCCAAGCGCCTCTCAGACGTGGATTTGTTCGCGGTGGCTACCGGGCCGGGGTCATTTACTGGTGTTCGAATCGGCCTGACGACGGTAAAGGCGTGGAGCGAGGTGTTTGGCAAACCGATAGCCCCGGTGTCCCGGTTAAAGGTTTTGGCTCACGAGAGCCCGATGGGCGGCCTGTTTGTGGCGTCTTTTATTATTGCGCAGCGAACAGAAATCTTCGGTGCGTTCTACAGGCGGGAGGGAAGAGAACTGAAGTTAATTGGCGAGGAGTCAGTGGGTTCCCCTGAGGACTTTCTCGCGCGGGTCGCGGAGCAGAGCACAGAGGCTAAAGTTTCCTGGGTTTCAACCGATGCCTCGGCGCTGTCGTCGGTGGCAAAGGTAGCAAGCGCCCCAGGGGTGAGTGGTGAATACAAGTTTTGGGCGGCAAGGATGGATCGAGGCGAGGAGATTTTAGGCGTGCCGTGCGTTTTGGCGCCGCTGGTTGGCAGGCTCGGATATGAGAAAGCGCTGAAGGGCGAGACTGTGGATGCGCTGGGGCTGGACGCCAATTATGTGCGGCGGTCGTACGTTGAGGTGTTTCAAAAAGGCGCGGCGCCTGGCCCCTCGAAGTGAGCAACCTTGCGGTGAAAATCCCAATCGCGACAATGCCGGCGGGCCGCTAAACATGGATGCCGTCAGCGTGAGGGATTATCGGCCGGGAGATGCGGAACAGGTGTTGGCGATTTGCTGGGACTCGCCGGAATCGGCGCAGTGGTCGCGAGAAAGTTACGATCGGGGAAGCAGTAACGGGGAAAACGTTTTCGTGGCGGAAGCCGAAGGCCACGTCCTGGGATTCCTTGTCGCCCGGGTGATCGGCGCTGAGGCCGAAATACTGAATATGGCTGTGGATCCGGCGCGGCGCCGGGAAGGCACGGGAAGCAAATTAATTAGCGCGGCGTTCGCGGAAGCGCAAAGGCGCTCGGTCGAGCGGATATTCCTGGAAGTGCGAGAGTCAAACCACGCGGCGATTGTTTTTTACGAGCGGCACGGTTTTTCTCGAACCGGTAAACGCACTGCGTACTATCGCGATCCGGTTGAAAACGCAGTGCTCATGGAAAGGAAAATCACAGGCTAGTACCAAGTCCCACTTCTTCCCTATTGACGCGAACAAATGCGCTGGCTATATATCGTTCATGTAGTGCTCACAAAACAAAATTCCGGTAAGCAGTGCAAGGAGGATGCATGGCAAGCATGGCGCGCAACCCTCGGGACATACTGCTCGAGACAGACGCCGAATATCAGCGTCTGGCAGAGCAGCACTCGAAGTATCAAACGGAGCTAAATCGCATTTCCACCTCGAATTACCTCAGTTCCGAAGACCTCCTCGAAGAAATACGGCTTAAAAAATTAAAACTTCACGTCAAAGATGAAATGGAATTGCTGGCAGCCCGCATTCATGCGGCTAATCCGGGGCATTCTCAGTAACGCAGGCAGCGCAATCGCTCTGCAGGCAATTTCAATTCGGACCGCCATTCTGTCGTAGAATGACCGTGCGGTATGTAGACAGTCGAGGTCTACCTGACGGCATGGTAAAAGAAGGATATTATTTTGGATTGCCGCTGCTCCTTTTGGGGGTCGCGGCATTTTTAGTGCATTGGAACTTCGCCGGCTCGGCGCTGATTCTCCTGGCGCTGTTTGTTTTTTCCTTCTTCCGCAATCCCGACCGGGTGATCCCGGATATCCCCGGGGCCATCGTGTCGCCGGGCGACGGCCGAGTGGTGGTGGTGCAGGACGAGGATTTCGACCATATACCGGGAAAACGTCTGAGCATCTTCCTGGCGGTCTGGAATGTGCACGTGAATCGCGCGCCTGCCAATGGACGAATTACGAGGATGGACTACCGCGCGGGAAAATTCAGAGCGGCCATGCTCGCAAGTGCGTCTTCGGAGAACGAGCAGAATGTCTTTACGCTGTCGACGGACGCCGGAGACCTGGTGTTCAAACAAATCGCAGGATTGATTGCCCGACGGGTGGTCAGCTGGAAAAAGTCCGGAGACTACGTGCTGCGCGGCGAACGAATCGGATTAGTGCGCTTCGGGTCGCGAGTCGATCTATGGGTGCCGCAGGACGCGGAAATTCTTGTCAAGGTTGGCCAGAATGTAAAGGGCGGATCGTCGGTGCTGGCCACTTGGCCCGCGCTGGCGCAGAAGAACAAAGAAAGATTGGCCGCCGCGGCGCTCAATCCGCGCGAAGAAGTAATCCCGGCGGCGTCGGGGAAAAGAAGCTAAGCGATGGACGAGCAAGTACAGCACGAGATGCCATTTCGCAAGCGGCGGATCACCAATCCGAGACTGCGGCGCGGAATATTTATCCTGCCGAGTCTGTTCACCGTGGCGAATTTGCTATGCGGATATTATGCGGTGGTAGCGTCGCTGGTAGGCGTTGCGGGCGATTTTGACCGGGCCGCGAAAGCCATTGGCTTGGCGATTTTGTTCGATTCCCTGGACGGTCGAGTAGCGCGCATGACCGGAACAAATACGGAATTCGGTGTGCAACTGGATTCCCTGGCGGACGCTTGCACCTTTGGAATGGCGCCCGCAGTGATGGCCTACGCGTGGGGCGTGCACGGTTTGGCGAATATAGGCGGAACGACCCTGCGGCAATTGAGCGAAATGGGTTGGGTGTGCTGCCTCGGGTTTCTGGTGTGCTGTGTGTGGCGGCTGGCACGGTTCAATGTGCAGGGCATGGCGCCGGGCGGCTCAAAGTTTTTCGTTGGCATGCCGACACCTGCGGCGGCAGCGGTAGTGGCCTCGCTGGTCCATGGATTCAAAGAACCGTTGCACGATTGGAGATGGTCGGTGGCGTGGTTTGTGATGGCCGCAAGCCTGGGAGCATTGATGACCAGCACGGTGCGGTACTACAGCTTTAAGGATCTTCCATGGACGCGCAAGCAACCGTCGCTGGCGATTGTTTTGCTGTGCCTGATCGTGGCGCTGGTGTGGCTGTACTCCGAATATGTGCTGTTGCTGGTGGCCTGCACCTATGCGGTAGTCGGCATTGTGCTGCATGTGGTCCGCTTGCTGCGGCACCGCATGGTTTCCCGGACCGCCTGATTGATGCCCACTTTCGACAGACAATCAAAACGCATGGTTATCGCCGGGGCCTCTTCGTTGCTGGGAGCCGAGTTGCGGGCCTTGCTGGGAGAAAGCCGCTTCGCCGGCGGTGATTTTACGCTGGTCGATGAACCGGTGGTAGCGGGGACGTTAACGATTGCGGCGGGAGAGCCGGCGGTAATTCAACCGGTGGAAGAAGGAAGTTTCGATCACGCCGGCTGTGTATTTTTTGCGGCGTCAGCGGATTTTACGCGCACGAATCTGGCAGCGGCGCTGCAGACCGGCGCAAAAATAATCGATTTGTCGGGAGCGCTGGCGGAGCGCGAAGGCACGGTGGCGTGGTTTCCAAAGCTGGACTGGCTGCGCGGGCGGGAATTCAACCCGCAAGCAAAAGTTTTTGCAGTGCCTTCAGCGGTTGCGACGGCGGCGTCCGGATTGGCGCTGGCGTTGTCGCGCGTGGGGCTGCGGCGCATCATGCTGACGGGTTTCGAGGCGGTTTCGGAAGCCGGGCGAGCGGGAGTGGAAGAGTTGGAAAGCCAAACCGGGCAGTTGCTGTCGTTCCAGGGCGTGGGACAACCGGTGTTCGACACGCAGGTGGCGTTCAATATGCTTGATCGCTTTGGGCCGGGCAGCTCGCATAAGTTGAGCGCGATTCGCGAACGAGTTCGGGCCGAGACGCGCGCGAGCGTGGATGGAAAGTCGGCGATGCCCGCGGTGCAAATTTTGCACGCACCAGTATTTTATGGCTCGGCGTTTTCCGCGACCGGCGTGTTCGATCCCGGCAGCGATGCGGGCGCTATCAGCCAAGCTTGCGTGGATGCAGGATTTTCGATGGCGGAAGACGCGCTGTCCGGGCCGAGCAATGTGAGTGTCGCGGGGGAAAAGACCGTGCATTTGTCGCTGCCGGAGCAGGACAAATCAAACCCGGAGACGTGGTGGTTCTGGGGAGCCGCGGATAACATCCGGTTGCCGGCAGCCAATGCCGTGAAGTTGGCGGAGATGCTTCTGGAATGAGTGGGAAAACGGCGCACTATCTGAGAATGTTGGCGCTGTTGAGCGGCGCGACAGCCGCGTCGCTGAGTATGGGCGGTTGCGGATATCACCTGGCGGGTCACAGCAATGCCTTACCGGCAAGCATTCACACCATCGCGGTAGTGGCCCTGGAAAATAAAACCACCAGCTATCGCATCGAGCAAAAATTGACGGCGGCGACGATTCACGAATTTCTAGCGCGCACAAGGTACCGCATGGTATCCAACGCCTCCGAGGGCGACGCGGTACTGCGGGGCAAGGTGGTGAGCGTGGAGGCTTCGCCGCTGTTGTTCGATACCACCAACAGCAGCAATACGGCGACCGGGCGAGCCACCACCATGGTCGTTACGGTGAAATGTGAAGTGGCGCTGACGGAATCGGCCAGCGGGAAAGTTTTATATCACAACGATAATTTTATCTTTCGAAATGAATATGAGATCTCCACGGATGTACCAACGTTTTTCGAGGAGCAGGATCCCGCGCTGGACCGCCTGGCGCGGGACTTTGCGTCGAAGTTGGTAGCCGCGGTAATCGAGAATTATTGATGGAGATTTCTTAATGGCGCGCATCGACAGCCAGGAATTATTGGCGAAGATCGAGAATGGGAAAGTGATCACGGCGATCCTGCTGCTGGGGGAAGAACCGTATCTCCGGGATGCGTGCCGCGCCGCGCTTATCGAAAAGTACGTGCCGGAAGCTTCGCGCAGCTGGGCTCTCTGCCGGTATTCGGCGTTGCGAGGAGATACGGACAAAGCTTTGCATCAAGCGCAGAGCTTACCGATGCTTTCGCCGCAGCAAGTGGTTTTCCTGGAAGAAGCGGAGTCCATCGAAAAATTTCCCGAGAAAAGCCGGGACGCAGCGGTGGCCCAGCTGGATAAATATATGGGCGATCCGGCGCCGTTTACGGTGCTGGTGATCGAAGCGTCGCGGCTGGATGATCGCATGAAACTGGCGAAGGTGCTGCACAAGGCCCTGGTGGTGGAGGTGGGACTGGGTGATCGGCCGGAGCAGCGGCAAGCGGCCGCAACGATGATGGCCAACAACTTCGCCAAGACGCTGGGATTGGAGTTCGAGCGCGGCGCAGCAGAGGATTTGGCGGAGCGAGTGGCTGCGGACCTGATGCGCATGAAGACCGAGATGGAGAAGCTCCGCGATTATCTGGGAGCGCGAACAAAGATAATGCGCGAGGACGTCAACGCCATGGTGGCTTCGGAGAAAACCACCACCGTGTGGGACTTGGCCGACTTAATGGCGGCGCGGAAGACCAGGCAATCGATGGAATTTCTGGAGCGGCTGCTGCGCGACGGAGAAGAGCCGGTGATGATGCTGGGAGCGTTGACCTATCGATATCGAAAGCTGATAGAGGCCAGCGAGATCCGCGGAGCGATGAACGGGTGGCAGGCTTCGCGGACGCTGGGAGTGCGGCCCGACGACGCGGAGCAGTTGATGCGGGCGGCGCGAAATGTTTCGAAGCCTCAGCTGTTGGCAGGATTGTCGGCGTTGGAAAAGGCGGACGGCCGGCTGAAGAGCAGCCAGGACGCGCGCACCGTAATGGAATTTCTGGTGGCGGAGTTGACCTGTGGGACAGCGACGGCTGCAGGCGGCCGTTGAGTGATTCGGGGAGTCTTTTCTCTGGAGTTTGGCGTACCGACTTTAGAGCGCGACTTCGGTTGAAATGTTGAAACGGAGATAAAAATCCCCACACGCGACCATCCGCGAGTGGGGATTTTTTACGGAGCTTGATGCTGCATTAAATTACTTGGACGCGGCGGCTTTGGCGTGCAGGCCGTTATGGGCCAGGGCCAAGCGCGATTTGTAGCGATTGCCGGTGTTTTCGTGCAGCACGCCCTTGGTGATGGCGCGGTCGATAGCCGCTAGCGTGGGTTGCAGCAATTCCTTGGCGGCGTTAGCATCGCCGGCAGTGACTGCGGTGCGCAAGCGCTTCATCATGGTGCGCACGCGCGTGCGATTGGCGCGATTCACTTCGGCGCGCTCGATGGATTGTGCGGCGCGCTTAAGGACGGACTTTTTCTTCTTCTTGATCTTGGTACCTTGACCTGCCATGCAGTTGCTCCTTTTAATTTCTGCTGAAATTCTATCATTAAATGTGCAGGCACGCCGCAAAGTCTGGGGTCATGAAGGGAGCGGCTTGCGAGCTTGGAGGAAATAGTGGTTCGGGGATCGTAGTGCGGCGGAAGGGCAGAAAGAAGATGGAAAAGCTGCAGCGCCCATCTCCCGAAGACTGGGTGCAGAAAAAGAAAATGCCCCGATCGCTGGACGTAATCGGGGCATTTCGTTAAGTAAAGGCGGTGTTACCTGCTGGTGTCTTTGTTGTTGTGGCTGAACGAGAAGGGAAATTCGTACACGATCCCGCCGACCGGCACGCGCAGAATCATTTCTTCACGCTTGCCGTCGCGCTGGAACCAGCTGGCTCCCGCGATTTGCTGGCTGGGCAGCACCACTGTTTCGCGCAGGGCCATCTCGCTCATTTGCGAGTGGGGGTTGAATTCCGCTTTGTGCTCCGAAACTTGCGCGACGGTCGCTTGATGCTCGGCTAGATAATTCTGGGTGCCGGTACGGCCGCCGTTATCCAGCTGGTAGTTGGCGCTGACCAGATAACCGCTGGCGGAAGGCGCGGCGTTGGCTTCGGTCCACAGAATCTGGTGATTCACGGCGCCGCGCAATTTCTTGGGGTCTTGAAAGGCCAGCGACTTCTTAAGCTGGCTGAGGTCGTTGAGCGATATGTGCGAAGGAACCACGTTGACGCCCATGAGGCTGTCGTTAGCCACCGCAATGTTGGCCAGAATTTTCCAGCCCGTGTCCTGCAGAGAGACCTGAACGGTCACGCCATTGGCGGTGAGAGATTCGACCATCAGGCCCTCGGTGTAGAAGCGCTCGGAGCCCGGCGTGCCAACGGTCCAATTGGCAACGCCGTTATGCACGACCGCGGATTCGCGGACGGTTTTCTTAGCCGCGGCGGTGTAGCCCTTGGCGATGTTCATCCACGCGACGAAGCCGCTCTTGCCGTCCGGCGTGCGGACGTTCACGGTGTAGCCTTCGCTGCTGGACAGCAAGGAAACTTCGGAGCCGCAGTCGAGGCGGGCGACCACCTTCAGTGGTAACGATTGCTCCGCGTCGGAAGTCATGGCCACGGTGGAACCGCCGCCGCGGCAAAGCACCGTGCCGGTCGCGGAATTGCTAGCCAGCGCGGAAAGTGGCTTGCTGATTTGCTGAGCTGCCAGGCCTTGAGCGAGTGCGAGACTCGCCAGGACCCCTAGATGTTTGAATTTGAGTGTCATGATATTGCTCCCTCAGAGCGAAAAGCCCACGCGACATATGTAAGTTCTAATCTGTCGACAGCGTCATTGTGGAGTTAGCGAGAGTCGGGGTCGATAGTAAGTAGGTCATAATTTCTCAGTACTAAAGTTGAGTAACGGATTGGGCACTAAATGGGGTGGGAGTATTCAGCGTTAGGAAAACATCCCTGTTGCGCTGTGAGTTAGGCAAGCGCTGCGAGCACAATTACCGGGAGTTGCCCGGGATTGGATTACTGAAGTGCCGACGGGGGCTCGGTGCGACGCAGTAACGCCAGACTTCGGGTGAATGACGCTAATAAGTCTCGCATTGCTAGCTGCACGGAACGCGGATCCTCAAGTAATTTCTGGTTCGCCTGCAAAGTGCTGCGTATCGAGTACATAGGTAAAGAGTCCGGTTTGCCATTGAGTGCCGCCAAATATTGATTGCGAGTCCACGTTTCTCGCAACCCTTTCTGCAGAAGGGAAATCGCCTGCTCGTACGCAGATAGCAGTGAAGCCCGATTGCTGAGAATCACCGCCAGCCAGTCCTGTTCTCCGAACGTAACGCCGTCAGCCCAAATGCCCGCGACAATCTCCGCCCCGTCAGGGAGCGGTCCGCCGACCTTATGAGGAAGGAACATGGTCATGCTCGCACCCGGTTCTAGAGGCTTTTGACCACCACGGCGCAGGTCGGGTCCCCCTTGTACGAGGGCGTCCCAATCCATGTGTAATCGCGACCTGCCTTCGGCGGACACCAAGAATCGAACGACGCAAGCCGTTAAAGTCTTGTCGGATAGATTGGTGATAGAGAAACGTGGTCCGCCGTCCGCGGATGACTGAATTTCCACGTGAAAAAACTTCTTTTGCTCGGAACCCTGTGACTGATCCTGAGGTACGGACGAGCAAAAAGGAGCTGCGAGCAAGATTGCAACGATGATAATGACTGTCTTCATCGAATATCCACGAGAAAACTTATCATCCCATGCCGCTCTAAGCCACCTACTCCAGCTTTTAGGTTCTGATAAGCCGTTACGGTGAATTGATGGCCTGTCGCGCTGGTGGGCAACTTGACCGGGCCGAGGGGGTGGGATAGGGTTGAAGGAGCTTCTTCCTGTTGACTGCTAGCTTAGGCAGTCACGTTAGCCTCGGAGGAAATCCAACATGCCGCTTGCGGCCACTCGGCACCTGTAATTGGAAAACCCACCAACTGGATGAGACGTACCGTACACATATCCGGACAAATTGAACCGTTTTTTGGAACGCTGGACGATAATTTGCGTCTACTGGAGGACGTGCTGCACGTCCGCACGCACCTGCATGACACCCGGTTGACCATCGAAGGCGACCAGGACAACGTGGATCAGGCGGTAAAGATCGTCGAAGAGTACAACCACCTGACACGCCACGGGCGGACCCTGACCAGCGCGGAAGTGAAGTCACTGATGCGGGTGGCGACAGATGTGCCGCACGAGTCCCCGCGGTCGATGTTTGAGCCCACGCGGGCGCGCTCGTTTGGCAAGAAGCAGGTAACGCCGAAAAACGCGAGCCAGCGGCGGTACATGGAAGACATTGAGAAGCACGACATGATGTTTGGGATTGGGCCGGGGGGTACGGGCAAAACGTACATCGCGGTGGCCATGGCGGTGAGCGCGCTACTTACCAAGCAGGTGAACCGCATTATTCTGGCGCGGCCTGCCGTGGAAGCCGGAGAACGGCTGGGATTTTTGCCCGGGACGCTGCAGCAGAAGATCGATCCTTATATGCGGCCGCTGTATGACGCGTTGTACGACATGCTGGACGCCGACAAGCTGGAGCGGTTCCTGGAGAAGGGGATTATTGAGGTTGCGCCGCTGGCATTCATGCGCGGGCGCACCCTGAACGATTCGTTCGTGATTCTGGACGAAGCGCAAAACACCACCAGTGAGCAGATGAAAATGTTCCTGACCCGGCTAGGGTTCAACTCCAAAGCGGTGATTACCGGAGACATTACGCAAATCGATTTGCCGGTGGGGAAGAAGTCGGGGTTGATCGAGGCGCTGGAAGTGTGCGGGAAAATTGAAGGAATCGGGACGATTCAGTTTGGCGAGAAGGATGTGGTGCGGCACAACCTGGTGCAGCAGATCATCCGCGCTTACGAAGAGTATGATGTAGCGCATCCGCAGCGGCACGGCGGTTCGAACGGGCGAGTTGCGAAGAACGACAGCAAGGTGGCCTCCGCGCAGGGCCCCGCTCGCGAAGGGGTTGGAAATGCCGGCGGGGTCGGTGGAACTGGCGCCAGCCAGGGGGCAGTGCCCGGTACGCCGCAACCCGAGCAAGGCGGCGGGGCGAATGTCGGGCAAGATATAAAATAGCAGGGTGATCTTGAACCGGCAGACGGCAGTGCCGATTTCCGTGGGTGCGCTGGAGGGTTTTTTGCGGCGGGCGCAACGTGAATTGCGGCTGGGAGCGGCGGAAGTCACGGTTTGCCTGGTGAGCGACGCGGAGATCGCTGCAATGAATGAGTCGTACCGGAAGAAGGCGGGGCCCACCGATGTGTTGTCCTTTCCTGCTGGGAAGCGGCGGGGGGCGGCCAGCCTGGCAGTGCAGGCGGACGCCAAGCGTGAACCCGGGCATGCGCGGTTGCGATTGCGGGTATCGCTGGAAATGGCCAGCGGGGAAGCTCTCGGGGATATAGCCATCGCGCCCGCGGTGGCGCAGCAAAACGCGAAGCGGTGCGGGCGGACGCTGCCGGCGGAAATAAAAATTTTGATTTTGCACGGTATATTGCATCTTCTGGGCTACGACCACGAGGCCGACCACGGGGAAATGGAACGCACGGAAAAAAGGCTGCGGAGACGGCTAGGCCTGTCGTGACCTTCAGCTGGCTCTATGTTTTGGGAATCTTGCTTTTGGCGTTTGGTTTGCCCATTTTTTCCTACCTGGCGTTGATTTATCGCGAACTCGGACGCATGACTACCGGGCGCATCCACGAACACCTGGAAATATTCGAAGCGGAAATCGAACCGCGGCTGCATATCCGCCGCCGCAGCGGCGGTCGAACGTTCCGCATTCTGGGACATTTCTGGCTGGCGTTTCTGGTGCTGGAAACCACGCGCGGCGTGGTGCACTTTGTTCCCGAAGCTTGGGAATCGGTCGTGCAGTTCATCGTTTTCCTGACGCTGGAAGTCGTGATTGCCATGCATTTTGTGCCGGACATGCTGCTGTACCGCACCTCCGGCCGATGGTTACTGCGGTTGTTGCCGGTGGTGCGCTTGTTTATGTGGTTGGTCTGGCCGGTGCGGGTTTTTCTGGAGGGGGCGGAATCGCTGGCGCGCATTTCCGAGAAGGAAACGGAGAAGACTTCGGAGCAGCGCACGGAAGAGGGCATCGAGGCGCTGGTGGAGGCCGCCGAAGAAGAAGGCATTATCGAGCCGGAGCAAGCGGACCTCATCGAGCAGGTGGTGGAGTTCAGCGACAAGCGGGTGCGCGAAGTGATGACCCCGCGGCCGGACATCGTAGCGGTGGCCGCGGAGTCCACCCTCGAGGAATTACACGCCAAGTTCGTGGAAAAGAAATTTTCCAAGATGCCGGTGTATGAGCGCTCACTGGACGATATTTTTGGGGTAGTGTACGCGCAGGATTTGCTGCACATCGCGGACCAGGATTTGCCGAAGCGCAAGGTGCGGGAGCTGGCCCGGCCAGTGCTTTTTATTCCCGAGACCAAAGCTGGTTCGGATTTGCTGCGAGAGATGAGGCAGAAGGGGCAGCCGCTGGCCGTGGTGATTGACGAGCATGGATCCGTGGCCGGAATCGCCACGGTAGAAGATCTGGTGGAAGAAATTGTGGGCGAAAGCGGCTACGATTCGAAGCAGCCCGCACCGGACGTGGTGCGGGAATCGGACGGTGGCCTGGTGATGCGGGGAAGCATGTCCATCGATGACGTGGAGGAATTGCTGGGCGTGAAGTTCGGAGATAAGTCGGATGCTGCGGTAACGACCATCGCGGGGTTGTTGAGCCATGTGTCGGGTAAAGTGCCGGAGCCTGGGGACAAGATCGATCTGGAAGGGCATAAGTTCGAGGTACTGGAAGCGAACCAGCGTAAAGTATTGCGGGTGCGGATACGGAAGGATGTGGCGGCGCCGAGTGTGGTGGCAGTTCGCAAGCGCTGAGCGGTTTTTTGGTTACAGCCCAGCACTTTTAAAACGTAAAGATTTAAATCCAAACCCAGTTTCCTAAAAGCAATTCTGGCGTACCCTCCTGGTGCTCAGTGCTGACGAGAAACAAATCCGTTGGTGTAATTTTGGACCTTCATGAAGAATAAAAAGAAAGAGAGCAACGTGCGAGAAACGGAAGCGCGCGAAAGCGAAGTGCCAGCAGTTGAAGTGCCGGACGTGCAGGAGTCGCGCGACCCGAGAGTCGGGCAAGTTACCAAGGAAACTGGTCCCAGCGGCGGATACCGGGCTGGGTTTGTGGCCATTGTGGGGCGGCCGAATGCAGGAAAATCCACGCTGGTGAATCGCCTGGTGGGGCAGAAGATCGCGATTGTGACTTCCAAGCCGCAGACCACCCGTAACCGGATCCAGGGGATCGTCAGCAGGCCTGAAGGGCAAATTATTTTTATCGACACCCCGGGATTGCACGACGCGGATTCGGCTTTGGGCCGGCAGATGATGCATGAGGTCGCCGCGGCGGTGGAAGGCATCGACGTGTTGTTGCTAATGGTGGACGCCAGCCGCGCCTATCCCCATGCGGATGCGATGCTGCTGCAGAAGGCCGAGCGTTTTCGCGGGAAGACGATCCTGGCGCTGAATAAAGTGGATCGCTTGCCGAAGCCAAAACTTTTGCCGCTGATGGACGCGTTTCAAAAAGCGTTCCCGTTCGCGGCCATTGTGCCGATTTCAGCATTAAAAGGCGCGGGCTGCGAAGAACTAATTGAGGCGATTTTTCGCGAACTACCGGTGGCCGAGGCTTATTTTCCAGATGACCAGGTGACCGACCAGCCGGAACGTTTTCTCGCGGCGGAGATTATCCGCGAAAAAGCGATTCAGGTGATGTACCACGAAGTGCCTTACGCCCTTTCGGTCGTGGTGGAAAAATTCGAGATGCTGCCAAAGCTACTGCGCATCGAAGCGACCATGAACGTGGAGCGCGATTCGCAAAAGAAAATATTGATCGGTCACAAAGGCGAGATGCTCAAGAAGATCGGAACGGAAGCACGCAAAGAACTGGAAAAACTTTTTGAGATGAAGATGTATCTGGCGCTGTTCGTGAAGGTGGTGCCGGACTGGCGCGAGAATCCGCAAAAGGTGCGGGAGCTGGACTGGCATTTTCAGCTGGAAGGTCTAAGCGAGGAAATGCAGAAGAAGTCCCCGGCGGACGAGGAATCCGGCGTGGAATAGACGCGGTTTATCTCGGATTCCCGACGCCAGGTTTGCGGTGGGTTGCGACGAGATCAGCAAGCCGGATTATTTTTTTGTAAATTGGGCATCCCAATTGAGAATTACGGACATGGGGTGAGTTTCCGCGTTCTTGATCTGAGTATTGATGAGGAAACGCTGGCCGTCCCCGGTTACGTCATAGCTACTTTGTTCGGAAGTGGCAAAAAATTCGCGCGCATGGGCCTGGAACAGCGCGCCAGGCGTTCCGGCCTCAAAATTTGCCCCGGGGGTGACCGGCACGGCCATCACTTTCCCGTCGGTCGCAATATAGAAAAGCTCCTTGCCGTCGCCCCGCCAGCGTGGTTGCGTGCCGCCAGCGCTGGAGACTTGCCACTTGCCGCGCGCTTCCGGAAATGACGTGACGTAGATTTCGAATTTGCCGCTTTCGTTGGAAGCGTAGGCGACCCACTTGCCATCGGGCGAGAACTGGCCGCTGCGCAGCGTGCCCGGGCCTTTCAGAAACGGACGTGCGGTCATTTCCGCCAAGGTCGCCAGCCACATTTCCGAGCCTCGAGTGTACAAAAGAAATTTCCCATCCCGGGACCAGTGGTACGGATAGCGGTCGGACTTGTCGTGGGCATCGAGGTCCAGCGATTTTTCTTCCTGGCTGCCGTCGGCTTTCTTGATGTACAGAGAGAAGATCTGATTGCGGCTGGAAGTGAACAAAATGCGGGTGCCGTCGGGGCTCCATACCGGCATGGAATCGATGGCGGGATCGAAGGTGAGGCGGCGCATGGCGTCGCGCTGGAGATCATAAAGCCAGATGTCGGAGTTGGCGCTTTGCTCGTCGGTCTTATCGATGGCCACCGATTTTCCGTCGGGCGCGAGAGCGACGTTGGAATAGATATCCGGCTTGCTGGCGGAGCCGGTTTCGTTGCCCTGCCGGTCGAACCATACAAGTCTGGAGAGCGAAACGCCGCTGCCGCTTTGCGCCAGGAGCAAGCCGTGGTTGGAAGCGGCGAAAGCCACATGGACGATTCTGGGGAGAAAGGCGAGGTCCGTGAGAGTCGGGAGCGCTTCGCCCGAAAGCTCCATGGTATCGGCATTAAAGCGCTGTGCGAAGAGCGTCCTATCGCGAAAGAACAGGAGGTAACCCGGTGCGGCGTACGCGACGTTCCCCGTCGCTTTGGTAATGAATTTTTTTTCTGAAGAGTCCAGCGCTCCGGCGTAAATGGCGTCAGGTTCGGTCTTCCCGGAGACGTTGGCGGCGAGATACAGAAAATGTTTTTGATCGGGCAGGAACAAGGGCCAGCGGTGACTGTCTTCGCCGAGGGCTGCGTCAGGACTGGAGATGCGCACGGAGGCGCCGCCGCTTGAGGACACCCGGTACAAGCCATCGGCCAACTGGCCGCTGGGGGTGAAGATGATCACGCCATCTTTATTCCAAGTACCGCCGCGGCCGGAAGGAGCGTCGCAGATGGTTTGCACCGGTCCACCAGCGATGTCGAGTTTCTTGAGTTTGCCTTCGGCGAAAAATCCCAGGGACTTGCCATCCGGGGACCAGAAGGGAAAATCTGCGCCGTCGGTATCGGGAAGATTTTTTTCCCGGCGGGCGCCGATTTCGTAAAGCCAAAGCGATTTGGCGCGCTCCGATTCCTGGCGGCCAATGACCGCGACGGTGCGGCCATCCGGCGCGATGGCCATGGATTGCACGGTGAACGGCAGCTGGGCGTAGAAATAACTGGGTTGCGAGGTGGTTTTGGCAGAGGGCGACTGTAGAAGCGCCGAGAGAAAAGCACTGGCCAGCAACGCGCAAAGTAGCCAGGGCAAAAAAGTGCGCCAGCGAGGTACGGCGTTTAAGGCCGAAGGAGAGACAGACGCGGAAGTCTGGCTGCTGCTTTCGCTGACCCATTTCAGCTCGGTGGAGAGGTCGCGAGCGGTTTGCCAGCGGCCTTCGCGATCTTTCACTAAGCTGCGGCGGATGATGCGATCGAGATTGGAAGGAAGCAGCGGCTTAAGAGAAGTTAACGAGGGCGGCTCACTTTCGAGAATAGCGGAGGCGACGCTCAATTGGGTTTTGCCCGCGAAGGCGCGCTGGCCGGTAAGCATTTCGTAGAGGACCGCCCCGAGAGAAAAAATGTCGCTTCGGCCGTCGACGTCGAGGCCCTCGACTTGTTCGGGGGACATGTATTGAAAGGTGCCGACGATGGAGCCTTGCTGAGTGATGGGTGAAGGCGATGCGGAGGTCATGGTGGCGAGAGTGGCCAGCGCGGGGGTTTCCTTGGCAAGGCCAAAGTCCAGGAGCTTGGCGCCGCTGGAGGTAAGCATAATGTTTCCGGGTTTCAGGTCGCGGTGCACGATGCCGCTGCGGTGTGCACGATCCAGAGCGTCGGCAATTTGCGAACCATATCTGAGCGCCTGATCCACAGGCAGGGGGCCTTTCTCGAGGCGTTTGGCGAGAGACTCGCCTTCAACGCATTCCATAACAATGTAGTCCAGCCCATCTTGATGGCCGATATCGTGCAGCACGCAAATGTTGGGGTGATTGAGACTGGAGATGGCCTTGGCCTCCCGCTCGAAGCGTTGTTTGGCGACGGGGTCGGCAGCGATATTGGCAGGCAATATTTTGATGGCGACGGCGCGGCCGAGGCGCGTGTCGCTAGCGCGGTAGACTTCGCCCATGCCACCACTGCCAAGAGGCGCGAGGATTTCGTAGGGCCCTAAAATTGTGCCGGCTGGAAGCGACATGGAGTGCGGGCATTATACCGATTTTGGCGATAGGAAGCGGAGTACACGCGCGCGCTCGCACGTCGGTGCGAACGAAAAAAAGTGTGCGCCGGAGATGAGATCTTTGTTGCGGGAGATTCCGCAGAAAGTTTGAGAGCCGACTGGCATTTTCAGCTGGAAGGTCTAAGCGGGGAAATACAAAAGAAGTCGCCGGCGGGCGAGAACTCGTCGGAGCAGTAAGAGCGCGGGTCTCAATCAGCGAAAAATGCGCTAGACTCTGGGGCCTTAACTCGCCGTTGGCGAGAACCTGCGATTTTTGATCGCATTATTTCTCGCGGAGAACAGTCGTGAAAATATACAACATCACGGGATATGCGATTATTTTGGCCTACTTGCTGGCTTGTATGTACGCCGCTCCCGCACATCTGGGCCCGTGGGTTGGGATGCTGATAGGGGCCATGTATTTCGTCACCTGCTGGTTTCTTGCCGGAGTGTATCTGGCGGATGTTCTGCACATGGGAATCGCTCACCGGGCGCTGGACTACAAGGAGTGGTTTATAAAAGGCGTAACGATCGTGAATAACTTTTTCGGGATTTACGTGGACCCCATCGCCTGGGTCAACCGCCACCGGTTGCACCATAAGAATGCCGACCACGATGGGGATCCCAACAAGCTTTCCGACGATGGATTTTGGCGAACGCTGTACCGCTGTGTGATGCCGTATCGATGCAATGAGAATTTGGCAAACGATCCGATTTTGCATTCCCGAACTTTTCAAGTGGTTGCGAATCCGCTTTTTGCCATCGCTTCGCAAGCACTTAGTTTTTATCTTTTATGGAAGCTGGTTAAGGATTTGAAGTTTGCGCTGGTCATGTGGTTTGGGATGCGGATTTTTGGGCTGTGGGTAAATATGATTCAAAACTATTGGACCCACACCCGAGACTTTGGATATCGCCGCTATCACGACGAAGAAGACAACGCCATGAATATCGGGGAATGGCTACCGGTCACGGCAACCTTCAGCGCCTGTTTGCAAAATAACCACCATCACTACCCGGGGCTTTTGCGACTGAGCCACGATGAATCCGAGTACGACTTTGGATTCATCACCGTAAAATTCATGAAATATTTTGGCTTGGTAAAGGCGACCGCGAGGGGCGCCGAGTTGCCCAAGGACGTTCCGTTGGAAGCGCTGGATTTTTAAGGCGCTTTTTTTCTTCTGGTGAACGGCGCAATCGTCTGTTTAAAAAAGCCGGGAGCGATCTCTTCGCCGTCCAAACCGTAAACTTCCGGCCACTCGTCGGGATAGTGATAGGTTCCAAAAAGCCTGTCAATCCACGGAAAATGAATCGCGAAGTTCTTATCGATGCCTTCTTTTTGGGAAGTATGGTGCCAGTGATGGTATCTCGGCATTACCAGAAACTTTTCGAGCCATTTCGCGTTGGGACCGAAATTGCAGTGGGTCCAGGTGGCGTGCAGGGTAACAAAAATCAGGTACGCCAAGATGATCGTTTGCGAAAATCCCAGCATCAGCGGAGCAAGAATAAATCCGCGCACCAGGGTGTCGTCCACAAAATGGGAGCGCGAGCCGGCGATCCAATCAAGGGCCTTTGAAGAATGGTGAACGGCATGAAAACGCCATAGAAAAGGCACCTTATGCAACGCCAGATGAATAAAATATTCCGCAACGTCGGCCACCACCACCGCTAGAAAAAACTGCAATAACCATGGCATTCGGGAGATAAATTCCTGGATAACAGGAACTCCTAAATACTTGGTCGCCTGGGTAGCCGGCAACAAAACCAGAAAAGATAAAATCTGCAGAGGGAGGTGTGTAGACATGAAATAAACGATGTCCAACGTCCACTCATTCCGGAAAGTTCCTTGCGTTGGATACTGGGGCCAGAGTCTTTCGAGCGGCACGTAGATGAGGGCCATCAAAAGCAAATCGAGCAAGAACCAATCCAGGCCGATTGCTGGCCCGTGGTGCAAAGGACCGTTGATCTGCACGCTGGAACCTCCCCAAGCCGTTGCCGCGATGGCCAGCAGCATTCCCGTCAATGCCAGAGTTTTTTTCTTACGCTTAATCGAAGAAATAATTCCGAACAAAATGGCCCCCACGATCAGGCACTGGATCAAGGCACGAATGCTGTGCATTGGATAATGGGGACGGAGTTCGGGGGAGCTGAGCAGCTGAGGAAAATGCAGACACAAGACTGCTCCCAGGGAAAGAAACCCAAAAAAAGCTGACAGCACGCCACTCCACCAGCCTGTTCCAAAGCCGGTGGACTCGCTATCGCCAAAGAATTCATTGATTTTTTGCTCGATCACGATGGCTCCAGCTTACTTTTTCCCGGCTTATGCAAGCCAGTAGAAACGTGGCGGCGAGACCCTGTATCCGCAACGGCTAGGCTTCGGGGGAAAATCTTGTCGGAAGCTGCCAATTCCAATTGTTCGTCCGGCAGCACTGTAATACGTCGGCTAGTCCGGGGCGGCGATGCCCAAGCTTTTCATTTTACGGTAGAGGTGGCTGCGCTCGAGGCCCAAGGCGCCGGCAGTCTGAGTCATGTTCCAGCGATTTTCCTGGAGCTTGCGGAGAATGAATTCGCGCTCGTAGGCGCTGCGCGCTTCGTAGAGCGTGGAGTAAGGCTGCTGCGGACTTTCGGCGACGCCGCGGAAAAGCTCGGGCGGGAGATGGTGAGGCTCGATGCGCGGCTGGGGGCACACGATGACGAGGCGCTCGACGAGATTCCGCAGTTCGCGCACGTTTCCGGGCCACGGGTAGCGCAGCAGAATGTCGATGGCTTGGTCGCTGAGTTCGCGGCCTTTCTTACCGTAGGCCGCGCGAAAATTCATTGAGAAAGTGGCGCGCGATGTGGGAATGTCTTGCAGTCTGTCGCGCAGGGGCGGAACGAAGAAGGGAATCACGTTCAGACGATAGAAAAGATCCTGGCGAAAGTGGCCGCGGGCGATTTCCTGCTCCAGATTTTTGTTGGTCGCGGCAATGACGCGTACGTCCACGGTGATAGTTTGATTGGAGCCGACCGGTTCGAAGCGCTGCTCTTCGAGGACACGCAACACTTTGGATTGCGTGCGCAGGCTCATGTCGCCGATTTCGTCGAGGAATAAAGTGCCTTCATGAGCTTTTTCAAATTTGCCAATTTTATTTTCGGTCGCGCCGGTGAAGCTGCCTTTCACGTGGCCGAACAATTCGGACTCGATCAGTTCATCGGGGATCGCGGCGCAGTTTACTTCCACGAAGGGGCCTTTGGTGCGCAGGCTGGCGGCGTGCAAGGCATGGGCGACCAGTTCCTTGCCGGTGCCGCTCTCACCGTAGATCAACACGCGGCCATTGGTAGGCGCGGTCACCGCGATTTGCTGGCGCAGTGCTTTCATGGGAATGCTGTCGCCGATGACCTGGTAGCGGTGGCCGAGTTGCACGCGCAGATTCTGGTTTTCTTCCAGGAGGCGCCGCTGCTGAATGGCGTTGCGCACCAGCAAAATAATCTTTTCCAGAGAGAGCGGTTTTTCGATGAAATCGAAGGCCCCGAGTTTGGTGGCCCGCACAGCGGTTTCGATCGTGCCGTGGCCGGAAATCATGATGACCGCCGGGGGATTTGCGGAGCTTTGAATGCGGCTGAGAGCTTCCAGGCCGTCCATGCCGGGAAGCCAGACGTCGAGAAGAATTAGTTCGAGCTCGCCGCCAGCGACGCGCTCCAGGGCTTCTTCGGCAGAGCCCACCGTGTCGACGAGATAGCCTTCGTCTTTGAGGATGGAGCCCAGAGATTCACGAATGCCGGGCTCATCATCGACGATGAGCAGGTGGGGCTTGGCGATCATCGGATGATTTCCGAACGGGGTGCCGGGGCGGGGGCGGCCGGGTTGGTAGATGTTTTCATGGGTGCCGAAGCGATTACCGGTGGCGAAGCATGCGCCTCGGAGTTCGCGTTGCTTGGAGCGGCGACTGACGAAATTGGGAATGACGTAGCAGCGGAGGACCCGGTTAAAACCGACAGTGGGAGCACTTCGGTGACGGGCAGTTCGATGAGGAAGCGGGAGCCAGTTGGATGATTGTCTTCGGCGTGGATGGTGCCGCCATGCTCGGCGATGATGCGCGCGGCGATGGCCAGCCCCAGACCGGTACCGCGATCCTTGGTCGAAAACTGCGGGAGAAAAAGTTTGTCTTTGTCCTGCGGGGAAATGCCGTGACCGGTGTCCGCGACGGAGATTTCGACGGTTTCGGCCTCGCAATGGCTGCGTCGTGGAAACCACAATTTCGCGGAGCGACGAATGCTCCAGGGATTCGGCGGCGTTGTCGATAAGGTTGACCACCACGCTGCGCAATAATCCAGCGTCGGCGCGGACTTGCGGAAGATTTTCAGCCAGGGCGGTTTTCACGGTGACGCCATCCAGACGATTGGAAAAAACCTCGAGCGCTTCATGAACAATGGTATTGGCGTCGGTGGGCACCAGTTTAGCGATCGGGAAGCGCACAAATTGTGAAAATTCGTTGACCAGAGCCGCGAGGGTGGAGACTTCGCGCTCAATCAGGCGGGAGCATTCGTGGACCAGTTGGGTCAGCTCGGTATCGAGGGGCGGAGATCCTGCGCGGCGTCGCGGCCGATCCAGGAAGCGCGACAATCTTTGCGCGGAAAGCTGGATGGGGGTGAGAGGATTTTTTATTTCGTGAGCGATGCGGCGCGCCACTTCCTGCCAGGCGGCGGATTTCTGGGACCGCAACATCTCAGTAAGGTCGTCGAGAACCAGGACGTACCCAGTGTTGGCGCGGCGGGGACCGAGCGAGCTTACCGTGACAGCGAGATGCAGCACGCGGCCGCCCACGATGGTTTCGATTTCTCGGGAGACCACCCCCATGCGCAAGGAACGGCGCATCAGGTATTGCACGGCGCGGGAAGCCTCCGTGCCAAGCAATTCATCAAGCGATTGTTTATCGCGCGCGCCGGCTCCGAGCATCCCCGAGACCGCGGAATTGGATCGCAAGATAGCCCCGGCCGCGTCCAGCGAAACCACTCCAGTGGGAATATTTTCCAGCACCGTTTCCATCAACTGGCGGCGGCGCTCCAGTTCCTGAACCGCTTGTTGCAGGTTGCGGGTGAATTGATCAATCTGGGCGCGGTTATCGCGCAACTGCTTGGTCATATTGTTAAAGGATCGGGCCAGCACGCCCAGTTCATCCTGGACCTGGTCGGGGACCTGATAATCAAAATTGCCGGAAGAGATTTCGCGGGTGCCTTCAGCCAGCGCTTGAATAGGAACGGTGACCTGTTTCGAAAGAAACAGAGCTACCCACATGACCGAAAAAAGCACCAGCATGGTGAAGAAAAGAAGGATGAGAAGCATCTGGCGCTTCAACGCGCGGAGGTTTTGCTTTTCCGCGTAATATTGCGCGGTTTGGGTCTGAATCTGGTTGAGGCGCTCGAAAAAGGCCGGGTTGGTGCGATAACCAGTGACCAGAAACGCCGGAGGCTTGCCCGGTTCGTTAAAAGGAATGCGCGCAGCGGAATAGACAGAACTGCCGGCTTCCCAAATTTCGATGCCGCTGGGTAAAACGCGGAGCTGTTTACCGAGGATGTCAGCAACAATGCAGGAATTGCTGTCGCGGACTTCGGGCGGTTGCTCGCAAACGACGCCGCCACTCAGAGCTTTTCCATTTTGGTCGACGACCCACACAGCGTCGGCCCCCGCGGCGAAGGCGTGGCCAAGAAACTCTTGCTGCGGCTTGGCGGCAAAAGGCTCGATCTGGTGTGCGAGATTATGCAAGCGAGGGATTTGGGTCCGGCCAAAGTCGCTGAGCAGTAATTGAGTTTGCTCGGATGCGATTTCGAGTGGGCGCGGGAACCATTTGCCCAGCGTGCGATTCAGGAGCGAGTAGCTGACAAAAAACATAAACAGAACCGGGAGCAGGGAAATGGCCATGGCTCCGACAACCATTTTTGTTTTGAAGCGTGCGCCCAGTTCATTTTTTCTGCGCTCGGCCCATAGGCGGATCGCGGTGCGGCCCAGGATCAGACCAAAAATCAGCAGCGCCGCAGTAATGAAACTGGAGACGGCATAGAGGGTGAGAACGTCACGCCAGTTCTTCGGCTCGAACGGGACACCGAGAGAGCCAAACGTGAAAACCGCCGCGAGTAGCAAAATGAGAATGAGCGCGCCGACGCCGAAACCCCAACGCTGTTTGGAGCTCAGGCGCGTCAACGGGAGCCGCCGTTTGACGAGCTAACGGTTGCTGAGGAGTGGTGTCGCAGAGCCGGCCCGAGCCACAGCATCCCCGCGCGGGCGCGCAAGGCAACGCACGATGGACACTTTTCGTCCAAAGCAAAAAGTCCCAGGCCAGGAGCGAAATAGGGGAGCCGAGAAGGCATCTCTTTAGGCACGATAGCCAGCGCATGGAGGCAAGTCAAGAATGGTGGCTGTCCCAATCCTGCTCCCTGAACCAAAGGGCAGGTATTAGCCATTTTAGAACTACTGAAGAAAATCGCCCTGTCGCAGCCTGCGCCTTTTGTTAATGTGAGCCTTGGCCGTAAAGCTGCAGGAGTGGCGCGGATGTCTGTCCGTTTAGGCGAAATCCTAGTTAAAGAAACGCTGATCACGCAGGACCAGCTCACCAAGGCGCTCGAGTTTCAGCGCACCAATGGTGGAAAGCTCGGAAGCTGCCTGACCAAGATGGGCTTCATCACGGACGACGATATTACCGGCGTGTTGTCCCGGCAATACGGGGTTCCCTCGATTAATTTGAAGTTCTACGAAATCGATCCCATCGTCATCAAGCTCATTCCCCAAGACACCGCGCTGCGTTATCAAGTGATCCCGCTGTCTCGCGTGGGTTCGGTGTTGACCATTGCCATGACCGATCCCACCAATGTGTTCGCCATGGACGATATCAAGTTCATGACCGGATTCAACGTGGAGCCGGTGGTGGCGTCGGAATCGGCAATCGGCGACGCGATTTCGCGATTTTATGGCGGGTCTTCTTCCAACCATGAAGAGCTGAGCAACTTGATGAAGGACCTGGTGGATGAGGACCAGGATCTGGAGTTGGCTGCGGAAGAAGCGGAACTGGACACCGCGACCCTGGAGAAGGCGGCCGAAGAAGCGCCGATCATCAAGCTGGTCAACCTGATTCTCACGGATTCCGTGAAGCGCGGGGCGAGCGATATTCACGTGGAGCCCTACGAGTTGGAGTTGCGAGTAAGGTTTCGCGTAGACGGTCAACTGCAAACGGTGATGAGCCCGCCGCTGCGCTTGAAGGACGCAATCACCAGCCGCCTGAAGATCATGGCCAAGCTGGACATTGCCGAAAAGCGTCTGCCGCAAGACGGCCGCATCATGATTAAGTACCGCGCCGACGGCAAAAAGAAGGAATTGGATTTCCGCGTATCGACGGTACCGACGCTATACGGCGAAAAGATCGTCATGCGCTTGCTCGATAAAGAGAATCTCCGCCTGGATATGACCAAGCTGGGATTCGAACAAGCGTCGCTGACGAAATTCGAACGGGCAATTTTCCGGCCCTACGGCATGGTGCTGGTAACCGGGCCGACGGGTTCAGGTAAAACCAACACTTTGTATTCTTCGGTATCCACGCTGAATAAAGTAGATACCAATATCATGACCGCGGAAGACCCGGTTGAGTTTCAGTTGGCGGGAATCAACCAGGTGCAGATGAAAGAGCAAATCGGGTTGAATTTCGCGGCGGCCTTGCGCGCGTTTCTGCGGCAAGACCCCAACATCATCCTGGTGGGAGAAATTCGCGACTTTGAAACGGCGGAAATCGCCGTGAAAGCGGCCTTGACCGGCCACTTAGTGCTGTCCACGCTGCATACCAACGATGCCCCTTCCACCATCAGCCGCCTGATGAACATGGGCATCGAACCGTTCCTGGTGGCGACGTCGGTAAACCTGATTTGCGCCCAGCGCTTGGTTCGGCGCATTTGCCAGAATTGCAAAGTGGAGCTGGAAGTACCGGAGCAAGCTTTAATCGACGCGGGTTACACCCCGGACGAAGCTAAGAAAACCAAAATTTATCACGGCAAGGGCTGTAACACCTGCAACAAGGGTGGGTATAAAGGCCGCACCGGTCTCTACGAAGTGATGGAGATCAACGACGAGTTGCGGGAATTGATCCTCGTGGGCGCGTCGGCTCTGGAGTTGAAGAAAAAAGCTGTGGAGCAAGGAATGATTACCTTGCGTCGCAGCGGATTGACCAAGGTGGCGTTAGGTCAGACCACCATGGAAGAAGTGGTACGCGAGACAGTTCTGTAGGAGGAAAGATTAGCCATGGCTGGAATGACTCTAAGCGAATTGCTGAAAAAGATGATCGAGATTGGCGGAAGCGACCTGCACATCACCACCAACAGCGCGCCGCGGGTCCGCGTGCACGGCAAGCTGCGGCCGTTGGATATGCCTCCATTGACGGCGGCGGACACCAAATCGCTGGCCTACAGCGTCTTGACGGACGCGCAGAAGCATCGCTTCGAAGAAAACCTCGAGCTGGACTTTTCGTTCGGGTTGAAGAACCTGGCGCGCTTCCGTGGCAACGTGTTCAATCAGCGCGGCGCGGTGGGCGCGGTGTTCCGGACCATTCCATGGGAAATCAAGAGCTTTGACGCGCTGGGACTGCCCGCGGTAGTGAAGGGCATGTGCGACAAGCCGCGTGGGCTGGTGCTGGTAACCGGGCCGACGGGCTCGGGGAAATCGACGACGCTGGCGGCGATGCTGGACAAGATCAACGCCGAGCGCGACGAGCACATGATTACCATCGAAGACCCCATCGAATTTCTGCACAATCACAAAAAGTGCCTGGTGAACCAGCGCGAAGTGCACGCGGATACGCACTCGTTCGCGAATTCGCTACGCGCAGCGTTGCGCGAAGATCCCGACGTGGTGCTCATCGGCGAAATGCGCGACCTGGAGACCATTGAGTCGGCTCTGCGCATCGCCGAAACGGGCCACTTGACCTTTGCGACGCTGCACACCAACTCCGCGGCTTCCACCATCAACCGCATCATTGACGTGTTCCCGGCGCATCAGCAGCCGCAAATCCGGGCGCAGCTTTCCATGGTGCTGGAAGGAGTGTTGTGCCAGGCGCTGTTGCCGCGGTCGGACGGGCGCGGGCGCGCCATGATCATGGAAGTGCTGGTGCCCACGCCGGCAATTCGCAACCTGATCCGCGAAGACAAAATCCACCAGATTTATTCGGCGATGCAAACCGGAACAGGCGCGAGCGGAATGCAAACGTTCAACCAGGGGCTTTGCAACGCGTACCTGACGAAGTCCATCACCTTGGACATGGCCTTGTCCCGTTCTTCGAATGCCGACGAGTTGCAGGACATGATCAACCGCGGCGTGGTTTCCACGCAAACCAGCGGTGCCAGGCAGCCGGTAGTCAATAAGCCGGTGATGAGCAAGCGCTAGGCGGCGACAAGAAATAGTGAACAGGAACGAAAATCATGGTATTCAGGCACTGAGGAGGGCGGTACATGCCGGACTATAAATATCAGGGAACCAATCGCTCGGGGTCCAGCGTGAGCGGGGTGATGACCGCCGGGAGCAAGGCGGAACTGCAGAATTTATTGAAGCGCCAGCAGATCACGCCCACGAAAATGTCGGAGAAGGGCAAAGAGTTCAACATGCCCACCTTCGGCGGCGGAGTAAACGCCAAGGAGTTGGCGATATTCACGCGGCAGTTTTCCGTGATGATCGACGCCGGCTTGCCGCTCGTGCAGTGCCTGGAGATTCTGGCCGGCCAGCAGGAGAACAAGTATTTCCAAAAGGTGCTGGTGAACACCCGCTCCATGGTGGAAGGGGGCGCGACGCTTTCAACGGCTATGCGCAGCTCGCCAAAGGTGTTCGATGGCTTGTACGTGAACATGGTCGAAGCCGGAGAAACGGGCGGTATTCTGGACATCATTCTGCAACGCCTTTCCACCTACATCGAAAAAGCGGTGAAGTTGCAGCGCGCGGTAAAGTCCGCGTTGGTTTATCCCGTGGGCGTTTTGACCGTAGCGGGCTTGGTGATTACCTTGCTCTTGTGGAAGGTAGTGCCGATTTTCGCGACCTTGTTCGAAGGCCTCGGCGTCACCCTCCCGTTGCCGACCAAAATCGTCATCATGATGAGCAATTTCATCGGCAGCTATTTTGGACTTTTGATCCTGATCGCGCTGGTGGGCGGAATTTTCGGACTCAAAGCGTGGTATGGAACCGAGCAGGGCAAATTTATCATGGACACCACGCTCTTGAAGTTGCCGGTGCTGGGTATCCTGATGCGCAAGATCGCGGTGGCGCGCTTTACCCGCACGCTGGGAACGCTCATCTCCTCGGGCGTGCCCATCCTGGAAGGATTGGACATTACCGCCAAGACTTCCGGAAACGCGGTAGTAGAGCGAGCCTTGTTAAAGGTTCGCAAGGCCCTGGAAGAAGGCAAGTCCTTGACCGAACCATTGAAGGAATCCAACGTGTTTCCGGGCATGGTCACGCAAATGATCGCCGTCGGCGAACAGACCGGCGCCATGGATGCCATGTTGCAGAAAATCGCCGACTTTTATGAAGAAGAAGTGGACTCGGCGGTAAAGGACCTCTTGACCGCTTTGGAGCCAGTGATGATCGTGTTCCTGGGCGTGGTCGTCGGCGGCGTGGTTATCTCCATGTACTTGCCGCTGTTCTCGCTGATCGGGAAATTGTCCGAAGCGCACTAACGTATTCACGGTTGCCGGGTATATTCATCGTCGGGCTATACGGGTCGATCAACCTGTAGCCCGACTTTTTTTCTGAGTGCAGCGTCCCGGGGGGCGAGGGCGCGAAGAACATGCCGCAGAGTTCCAGCACGACCGAGTGGCTAGACTGGCTGACACGTGTTCGTCTATTGATGATCACGCTGATCCTGGCTGTGGGCGTGGTGTGGCCGCAGTACGTATCCTCCCCGGGCAATCGCTTTTTCCTGCCCCTGATTATTTTCTGGATCACCATCGGAATCCTGCACCTGATTCTGCTGCGCTGGATGCCCCACGCGCCCTGGCATGGCGGGCTGCAGGTAGCTACCGACGTGATCATGATATCGGGATTGGTGTACGTCACCGGGCTGCAGGAGAGCTATTTCATTTCGCTGTACCTGCTGGTGATTATCGTCGCCAGCATTTTGTTCCCGCGAGGCATTGCCTTTGCGGTGGCCAGTTTGTGTTTGCTGATTATGGGCGGGCTCGCCGGGTTGGCCTACGCCGACAAGATTACCAAAACCTATGTCGGGCTGGTTTCCGGCGAAAGCTTGCGCATCTGGTTTTTGAGTAACCTGTTTGGATTTCTGGCGGTGGCGTACCTGGCGAGTTTTCTGGCGCAGTCCCTGCGAAGCAAAGGCGCGGAGCTGGATGCGAAGCGCGAGGAATTGCTGGATTTGCAGGACTTCACCGAAGATATCGTGCACTCCATGCGCGGAGGGTTGTTAACCACCGATCTGGAGGGGCGCATCCTGTTGTTGAATCGCACCGGCGAAGAAATCCTGGGGCACCGCTTCGCGGCGATTCGCGGGCGGAAAGTGCAGGAGTTGAATCCGGAATTCTGGTTGCCCGGCGAACACGGATTGGAAAGTGTTTCGCGGCGTAAAGAAATCGATTTCGCAACTCCTGCGGGGCAGCAGCGCTATATCGGAATCAGCGTTTCGCCGTTGCGCTCGCGAGACAGCCGCCGCAGCGGTTACGTGTTTAATTTCCAGGACCTCACCGAGCTGCGCCGACTGGAGCAGGAAGTAGCCACCAAGGAACGCATGGCCGCGCTGGGCAGGCTTTCAGCCGCGATTGCGCACGAGATTCGCCAGCCCTTGACGGCCATGGCCGGAGCAGTCAAGGAACTGGCCCGGCTGGTGCCGCTGGAAGAGGACGAGAAGCACTTGGTGAACATCGTGAGCCGGGAATCGGAGCGCCTCAATCAGATCATCACCGATTTCCTGAAGTATTCGCGGGAGAAAACCTACGAATTTCAGGATGCCGACGTGCGCTGGCTTCTGGATGAGACGCTTACGCTGATGGAGAAGAAGCCCGAGATCGGCGGCAACTATCACATCGTGCGCTCGTTCAACGGGCAGGAAGTACGGGCCCGCGTGGACGCTAGCAAGATCAAGCAGGTGTTCTGGAATTTATGTGACAACGCCTTGCGGGCCATGCCCGGAGGCGGCACGCTGACGGTGCGCATTGAAGAAAAGCCCTTCTGGCTGCGCATAGCATTTTCCGATACTGGAGTCGGCCTGGACGCCAAGCAGCGCGCCAAAATTTTCGAGCCGCTGCAGTCGGAGTTCGAGGGTGGCACCGGGCTGGGCCTCGCCATTGTGTACCAGATTGTGCAGGCGCATAGCGGGCGCATCAGCGTGGTGTCGGAAAAAAACCGGGGCGCGGAATTTATCGTAGAGCTGCCCAGAATGGCATGAGAGGTCCAACAATGAGCGTTCCACAATCGGTGAGTAGCGTGAGGGCCCATGCAAGGCGCTAAAACAGCGGTGAAAGAAATCGCCAGGGAGATGCCGCACATCCTGGTGGTGGACGACGAAAAATCCATCTGCGAACTCCTGGAGATTACCTTCCGCAAGGAAGGCTATCGCGTGGAACTGGCCAACAACGTGGAAGCCGCCAAGCGCAAGCTGGAGTCGCAAATCTTCGACATCATCATCTCCGATATCCGCATGCCCGGAGAGGGCGGCGTGGATCTTCTGAAATTCACCAAGGAGATTGCGCCGGATTGTTTCTTCTTGCTGATCACCGGAGTGCCGACCGTGGAGACCGCCATTGCCGCCATCAACAGCGGGGCCGATCGCTACGTGATTAAGGACCACGAGCTGGTGGACCAGTTGCGCCGCGCGGTGCGGGAAGTCTCCGAAAGCTTGCGGTGGAAAAAAGAAGCGGGCTATTTGCGGCGGGAATTGCGCCGGCTCACCGGGCTGGACAATATCATCGGCCAAAGCCCCAAGATGCGGGCGATTTTCGAATTGATTCAAACAGTGGCGCCCCAATCGAGCCGCGTGCTTGATCACCGGAGAGAGCGGTACGGGAAAAGAGCTGGTAGCGCGGGCCATTCATGAAAATAGCGTGCGGGCCCAAGCCCCGTTTATCACCATTAATTGCGGGGCCTTTCCCGAGACCCTGCTGGAGTCGGAGTTATTCGGCTACATGAAGGGCGCGTTCACCGGCGCCAACGACAACCGGCACGGGTTGTTTCAGGCCGCGCATGGCGGAACCCTGTTCATGGATGAAATTGGGAACATGAGTCTGACCATGCAGGTGAAGCTGTATCGCGTGCTGCAAGAGGGCAAGGTTCGGCCGATCGGGAGCACGGACGAAAAAGATGTGGATGTGCGCATCATTGCCGCCACCAATAAGGACTTCGAGAAGGAAATTGCCGAAGGGCGATTTCGCGAAGACTTGTATTACCGGCTGAGCGTGATTCCCGTGCATTTGCCGTCGTTGCGGGAGAGAAAAGAAGACATTCCGCTGTTGGCGCGGCACTTCCTGGAGAAATTTCGCAAGATCATGGAAAAGCCCATTGAGGGACTGTCCCCGGAGGTGGTGAGGCGGCTGGAGACCTATGAGTGGCCCGGGAACGTCCGCGAGCTCGAGAACACCATGGAGCGGGCGGTAGCGCTGGAGAATACCTCGGAGATAACCCTGCGGGTGCTGCCTGACCGAATTGCGGGTTATGCGGCAACGGCTGGCGTTGGAGGGAATGGAAGCGAGGAGTTCGTATTCCCGGCGGAAGGCGTGGATTTCGAGCAGGAAGTGGCCGGAGCGGAACGGCGGTATCTGCAGGCGGCGCTGGAGCGGGCCCACGGGGTTAGAACGCAGGCGGCGGACCTATTGAAGATCAGCTACCGGTCCTTCCGGCACTACGCGAAGAAGCATAACTTATAGAAAACGCTAATTTTATAGCCGAAGGCCGGCTGCCGAGAGGGCGACCTGAATTTTGGCCTGACGATTTGTCGTGTCGAGATGGCGCAACCGGGTTCGAAAGCCGCTTTCAGTCACTCCAGGCAGACAAAAAAGGTCAATACTAGGGGTTTTGGAGGAGCTCTCGGGAGCGAGGACTGATCAGTCGATGCGGTGAAGCAATCCAAATTGCACATTAGTAAGGATTTAACAGAAACTGTGCCAAGCGGGTACTAGTAGTTTCGAAGTGGCACACGGCTTGCCCTAGTGTAGGTGTGCTCTGGCACTAAAGAAACTTAACTTAGATTCATCTCTCAAGGAGATACATCAGTCATGAAGAAACAAAAGGGTTTCTCTCTTATCGAGTTGCTGATCGTCGTGGCCATCATTTTGATCATCGCGGCCATCGCCATCCCCAACTTGCTCCGCTCACGTATGGCAGCGAACGAAGCTTCCGCGGTTGGATCGGTTCGTACGGTCAACACTGCTGAAGTGACGTATTCCACGACCTACGGCACGGGCTTCGCACCGAACCTGGCTTCTTTGGGCGGCGCGGCTCCTTGCGTGGCAGCGGCAGCGACGGCTTGCTTGATCGACCCAGTTCTTTCGGTCGGCACCAAGTCCGGCTACACCTTGGTTGCGACCCCGAACACCGGCGCAGGCACGGTGGTATCGCCCTTCGTTAACTATGAATCGAACGCCACGCGCGTTTCGGCTTCAACCGGAACCCGCGCATTTTGCTCCGACCAGTCTGGTGTGATCCGTTACAACACCACCGGCGCAGCGATCGGCGTCGGCGCGGGCGCTTGCGCAGCAATCCCGACCATCCTCCAGTAAGATCGGTTGGATGTGGTTGTCGCGGGGAGGAAGGCAACTTCCTCCCCGCTTTCTTTTTTAGCGCGGCTTTTCCTCGATGGCCTTTCCTCCGCAATACTCCCCTGAGATTCAGAGTTCATTCCCAAGAAAGATTCCGATCGCTTCGAACTAGGGCAGTCGCTTAGTTCACAGGTATCATTCATGAATCCAAATGAATTGGCTGAGCCTAAAGTCGCAATCGAAACGCAGTGCTACGTTGCGAGTTGTCGTGAGCGCTGGATGCGTTGCGATGTTAGCGTTGACGCCAATGAAAGCTCCCGCGGCGGACAAGCAGGACGGCTTAGAGCCGGTGCGCTTGATGGAGAAGCGGTATCGCGCGGCGAAGACGCTGCAGGCTACGTTTCTGGAGCAATATACCGAGAGCGGCCGGGTGGTGCGGGTGGAGTCCGGGACGGCCTACTTTCGGCGCCCCGGAAAAATGCGGTGGGAGTACGCGGCTCCGGAGAAGAATTTATTTCTGATCGACGGCAAGTGGGCGTGGTTTTATGTTCCGGCAGACCATACGGTGACGCGCGTTCCCGCCAGACAGAGTGGAGACTGGCGAACGCCGTTTGCGCTATTGGCTGGTGAAATGAAGGTGTCGCGAGTGTGCGCAAAGATCGCGCCAGCAAAGAATGAGCAAGCGGAGAAGTCCAGCAACGAAATTTTTACCTGCACGCTAAGAGGAGCAGACACCAGCAAGGCGGCAAGCCCCAACGGTGGGGAAGCGGTGCCGGAAACTTCCGTGCTTTTTGAAATTGGCCGGGACACCGGGGAGTTAGCGCGAATTGTAGTGCGGGACAAAGGTGGGGTCGGAATCGAGTTTCATTTCGCCGCGTGGCGCGAAGATCCGACGATCGCCGAGGCCCTGTTTCATTTTGAAGCGCCGCCCGGAGTGGCCATCGTGAATGGGGAACTCCCGCAGGGGGCTGGGAGCCCCGAGTGAGCCGCCAGGTACCAGTAGGTGATTGGCGCTGCGAGACTTGCCCTACTGACGCGACGGCCGGTCCTGAGTCGCGCTTGGGGCAGGCCATCACCCCAGAGCCGCTATTTCCGGGAAGGAACGGCCAACCATCCCGGCAGCCCACGCATACAACTTAGTTAGGGTAAACTTGAGCTATGAGTGAGTTTGTGTGCCGGGTCGCGGACGCTAACGGACGTGTTTATTCACACGTGGAAGCTGCGGGCACGTTGGAAGAAGCGCGCCAGAAACTGGCGGACCGGGGCTTATATGTATATTCCGTGGAGAACCGCGGAAGCCTGACCAGCCTGCTGAACAAGCGCTCCCAAAAGCAAATCGGCGGCTCGGACTTCCTGATTCTGAACCAGCAGTTCAATACCCTCATAAAAGCTGGAATTCCTATCTTACGGGCGCTGGATTTGCTGGCTACCCGCGCGACCACTCCGAAGTTGCGACCGGTGATCACCCAGATTCGCGATCGCGTGCGCGAAGGCAAATCGCTCTCCGAAGCGGTGGAAGAAGCCGGGGTCTTTTCGAAGGTCTACGTGACAGCTATCCTGGCAGGTGAGAAGAGCGGAAATCTTTCCGGCGTCCTGGAATATTACATCGCCTATCAGAAGGTCAGCACGGGAGTTCGGAAAAAGATTTTAGCCACGCTGGTATACCCGGTGTTGTTGGTCAGTGTAGCGACCATCATCGTCACGTACCTGGTTACCGCAGTCGTGCCCAAATTTGCGGAGTTGTACCGGGACCTGGGAGTGGACCTGCCTGGGCCCACCCAAATGTTATTGGCGCTGACCGTGGATTACCGCTGGGTGGTTTTGGGCGGCATAGGCGCCGTCATCGTTGGGGCAATTTTAGTGTTTCTGTGGTCCCGCACCGACGATGGCGGGGCGGCGTTTGACCGCTTTAAATTCAAGCTCCCGGTGATTGGGGACACGCTGTTGAAGTTTCAGGTGGCCCAATTTGCGCGCACTTTGGCGACCCTGCTTTCCGGCGGGACCACACTGGTTACCGCGTTGCACACCGCGTCCGACGCTTTGACCAGCAAGTTGCTGCGCATCACCATTTTGCGGGCGACCCAGATGGTGCGCGAAGGGGAATCGCTGCACGGGGCGCTGAAGACCGTAGGAGTCATGCCGGAAATGGCGCTGGACATGATTGAAGTGGGCGAGTCCAGCGGCGCGTTGGGCCCGATGTTGACCAGTATCGCGGAGTTTTACGAAGAGGAAGTCGGCTTGCGCCTGGGAGCACTCGTCTCAATCATTGAGCCTGTTATTCTTATATTCATGGGGATTTTGGTAGCGTTCATCTTGATTTCACTGTATTTGCCGATATTCTCGTTCTCAGTTTCTGGGACGGCTAAGTAGGGCCAATGGCGACCACGGACTATACCAACGTATCAGCAGCGATAGGCGGCGCGGACGAGCAGCACGAGCGCGAACACGCCATGAAGTTGGCGCAGCGCTACCGCTGCAGCTTCGTTGACTTGCGCGAGCAGCGCATCGATCCGGAACTCTTCCGAACAATTCCCGCGGATTTAATGTTTCGTTACAACTTCGTTCCGCTGGAAGTGCACAACAATTTGCTCTCCATCGCGGTAGCCGAGCCGAGCACCGTGCTGCTCAGCGATGAGTTGCCGCTGCTGTTGGGCAAAAAGTTGGCCATCAAGGTAGCAACGCTGCACCAGATCAGCGACCTCCTCAAGCGCACGGAGCAGTCCCAGCGCGTTCTGGAGCAGGCCACCGAAGCGTTCACGCTGCAGGTTTCCAAGGACGACGAAGAGAGCGACGAGACCATTTCCGGCGACCGCCTGACCCGCGATACCACGGTCAGTCCCGTGGTTCGACTCGTCGAAACGGTGATCTTCACGGCGCTCGAACGGCGAGCCAGCGACATTCATATCGAAGCGCGGGATACCGAAGTGGCGGTGAAATATCGTATTGACGGTGTGCTGCAGCACGCCATGCAACCCATCGCCAAAGAGTGGCACTCCACTGTAATTTCCCGCATCAAGGTCCTGAGCGACCTGGACATCGCCGAGCGCCGCGTGCCGCAAGACGGACGCTTCCGCGTCAAGTACAAAGGGCGCTTTATCGACTTACGCGTTTCGATCATGCCCGCCAGCCACGGCGAAGACGCGGTTTTGCGCGTTCTGGATAAAGAAACGCTGTCGGAGAAGTTCCAGAGCTTGAGCCTCGACGTCGTGGGTTTTTCGCAGGAAGAAATGCGCCGCTTCCGGCGCTACATTCGCGAGCCCTACGGCATGGTGCTGGTCACTGGCCCCACCGGTTCCGGTAAGACCACCACGCTGTACGCCGCCATCAACGAAATTAAGTCCGACGAAGACAAGATCATCACCATCGAAGACCCCGTGGAATATCAGTTGCGCGGAATCACCCAGATTCCCGTGAACGAAAAAAAGGGGCTGACCTTCGCGCGCGGATTGCGTTCTATTTTGCGCCACGACCCGGACAAAATCATGGTCGGCGAAATTCGCGACCAGGAAACCGCACAGATCGCAATTCAGTCGGCGCTCACGGGCCACCTGGTATTCACCACCGTGCACGCCAACAACGTTACCGACGTGATCGGGCGCTTCATTAACATGGGCGTAGAGCCTTACAATTTCGTGTCGGCCTTGAACTGCATCATGGCGCAGCGCTTGGTGCGTATCATCTGTATGAATTGCCGGCGTCCAAAATCCTACACCGCAACGGAATTGAAGGAAGCCGGTCTGGATCCCGGGGCCTGGGGCAATGTCACGCTGATGGAAGGCGCCGGCTGCCTGGAATGTTCCGGCACCGGGTATCATGGACGTACAGCGATTTGTGAGTTGCTGGACCTGACCGACCGCATTCGTGAAATGATCGTGGACCGCCGCCCAACCTCGGAAATCAAGCGCATCGCGCGGGATGAAGGCATGATTACGCTGAGGGAAAGCGGCCTGGCAAAAATCCGCGAAGGCATTACCAGCGTAAAAGAGATCAATAAGGTGACCTTCGTTGAATAGCGCCGGCGCGTTTCGCCAGGGAATTTATAAGAGCGATCTCGTACGGCGCGTCACGCGCTGGCTGGATGCCACGCCGCACCCGCCGCTCGCGATGGAAATTACGCCGGAACGCGTAGCCATGGCGCGGTTTGGAAGAACCGGGGCGCTGGACGGCTACGCGGTCGAAGCGTTGCCGCCGCGCGCGATTATGCCGTCGGCGGTGGAGTCCAACATTGGAAACGCCACCGCGGTGAAGCAGGCGGTCAATAACGCCTGCATGCGTCTGCGGGCCAAGGATGAGGATGTAGCGTTGATTTTGCCGGATCCGGTGATTCGCGTTTTCGTCCAGCACTTCGATGAATTTCCGCGCTCGACGCAGGAAGCCGAACCCATGCTGCGCTGGAAATTGAAGAAGAGCGTGCCTTTCGAAGTGGACGAGACGCTGATTTCTTACATGCGCCAGTCCCCGCGCGAGGATGGCGTCGACATTGTTACCGCGCTGGCGCGCCTCAGAATCGTAAGGGAATACGAAGGTCTGGCGGAAGCCGCGGAACTGCATCCGGGAGTGGTGCTGAGCTCGTCGCTCGCGGCGATCACTTTGCTCGATGACGAAAAGCCGACACTGCTGGCGCGGGTTTCGGGAAATTCCCTGACCACCGCAATCGTACGCGAAGGCGTGTTGTGCGGATATCGCTGCACGGAGCTCCCGGCGGAAGGCGACGACTTAACCCCGCAAATGTTGCTGGAAGAAATTTATCCCGTGGCGGCCTTTTATCAGGATACTTGGCGGGAAGGCGTGCAGGCGGTGTGCTTAACCGGATTGGGCACGCGCTTACCGGAATTTATTCCTCCCTTTGAAGAAGAGTTCAAGTGTCACATCGGTTCGTTGTTGCACGCCGCGATCTCGGGTCGGCGAGTGCAGGAGGATGCCCGGCCGCTGGCCGATCGCGAACTGGAAGGATTGGTTGGTTGGACCATGCACCGCGGCTAAGCAGCATTTTTTGTGGATGTGAATTCGAGGAACTTTTCAAATTATGCGAGTACGGCTCAATCTAGCCACCAAGGCTCAAACCAACCACCGCCGATTCCTGGCCGGCGCCGGTGTGGTAGGCTTTGTTGCGGGAATTTTTTTCCTGGCGTTGGGCTGGCACGTGTACTCCGTACGGAGTCTGGACGCGCGCTTGCGAGCTGAAACCCAGGCCACCAACGAAAAAATTGCGGAATTGCAATCCCAGCGCACCGATCTCGAGCACTTCTTTGCGCAGCCGGAAAACGCTAGGCTCCATGACCGGGCCGCATTCCTGAATTCCCTGATCGATGGGCGCAGTTTTAACTGGACGCAAATGTTCATGGACCTGGAACGTATCATGCCCGGGGGCGTCCGAGTGGTAAGCATCGAGCCCAAGCAGGTAAAAGGGCGAGTGGAAGTGAAGCTCACTGTCGGCGCCTTGAACGATGAGGCCAAACTCAAATTTCTCCGGGCGCTGGAGTCTTCGCGACAATTCAGTAACGTCGAGCTGAACAGAGACGACGCCCCCGCCAAGGATTCCGGACCGGGCGGCGACCGCCGGGTTATCGAACTTACAGCGGTATATTCGAGGGGTTGATGGATCGCGACGGCAAGCTGCAAAAACGATTGGTGATTGGTGGGCTGGCGTTGCTGGTGGCGGCCGACGTGGCTCTCGCCGCCTACAGCTGGCAAATGAACTCCGGGCCGCGCACGCCGCAACAGGAGCTGGCGTTGCAGAGTAAGCAGTTGGAAGTCTTGCGGGCCGACATCAAGCGCGGAGAAGCCATTCGCCAATTGACGCCGTCCATCCAGAAAGATTGCGAGCGCTTTGAACATTCGCTTTTGCCGGTGAGCAGCGGGTATTCCTCGGTTTCCTCGGAGTTGGACACCATCGCGAAAAAAGCGGGCGCGCAGATCGAAACGCGCGATTTTAAGCAAAAGGAAATTCCCAACCGCGGGGTGGAAGAAGTCGCCATCGACATTACTGTGGGCGGGGAATACACCAATGTAGTGAAATTCCTGAATGGGTTGCAGCGTTCCGAGAATTTATATGCTGTGGAAGGTTTGACCCTGGCGGGCGAGACCTCCAATCAGAGCGCGGCGAATTCGGCCATCCGCGTCAGCGTGCATATGAAAACGTATTTTCGAGTCGCTTGATGAAGCAGAAGAACCAACTCGCTGTGTTGGCCGCGCTCATCGTCGTCGCGATAGTGGTGTGGTATTTGAACCGCAGCAAGCCCGCGGTCGTGGCGGGTAACACCGCGTCCTTTCAGAATTACCAGTTGCTGGCGGTAGAGAATCCGCAACTCCACCGGGAAAAAATGGAAGCGGTGCAGAAGACCGAATACAAAAGCCTGGGGCGAAATCCCTTCAGCGAAATTGCGCCTCCGCCGCCCGAAGAAGTAAAAAAGAAAGTGGTTGCCGCGCGCGGCCCCGTGGGGCCCATGCCGCCGCCACCTCCTCCTCCCGTGGCGCTGCCGGGTAACGTTAAATTTTTCGGCTACGGCACGGTGCCCAACGGAACATCGCGGCGCGCCTTTCTGACCGACGGTGAAGAAGTTTTTATCGTGGCGGAAGGCGACACCCTGCTGGGCCGCTTCCGGATCGTTAAAATCAGCAACGCCAACCTGGAGTTCGAGGAAATATCGTCGGGACGCCACGCCACGGTAATGATGACGCAGGATGAGCAGCCACCGGCGGGGCCGGCTTAACATGACTCGATTGAACGTCACACACATAGTTGACTTGCGGTCTTCCGAGCGCCAAACGCCACGGCGTGCGCGGCCGGCAACCGCCCGGCAGAGCGGTTACGCGCTGCTCATGATCATGTTTTTTACCGCGCTGCTCCTGATTTCCACCATGGTTGCGGCTCCGCGCCTGGTTACCGAAGGCAAGCGCGAAAAAGAAGCGGAAATGGTTTGGCGTGGCAAGCAGTATGTCCGCGGCGTGAAAATGTACTACCGCAAGATGGGGCGGTTCCCGACTTCCATCGACGACTTGACCAAGCCAAAAGTGGGTTCGCTGCGTTTCATGCGGCAAGCTTATAAAGATCCGATGAATCCCGAAGATGGCTCGTGGCGACTGATATACGTCGGAGCCGCCGGGCAGTTGATCGGCAGCCTGAAACCTCCGAAATCATTGCAACTTCCGGGTGCGGGACCGGGCCTGGGCGCTTCGGCGTCTTCGGTCGCCACCAACAGTGCGGGTCAGCAAGGGCAGCAGAGCGGATTCGGGTCGTCCACGTTTGGGCAGTCGGGCGGCGGCACCAACCAATCTTCATTTGGAAATTCCAGCTTCGGGAACTCCGGATCGAACGGAACACAGCCTGGAACCCCGCCGGGAGGGCAACCGCCCGCGAATGGTCAGCCGGGTGCCCAACCGAGTCCGGAAGGCGCGCCGGCGGCCGGCACCGATGCATCGGGAGCGGCCACTCCCAGCGATGCCATGTCCACTCCGCAACCGATTGCTCCGACGGAAACGACCCAGGTAATCGGCGGAAATATAATTGGCGTAGGCAGCAAGAAAATTGCGCCGTCTCTGATGGTTTACGACAAAGCCAAAAATTATCATTTGTTCGAATTTATCTGGGATCCCTCGAAAGACACCACCGTCGCGGGCGCGCCCCCGGTAGGCAATGGCTTGGGAGTAAATCCCGGTGCTAACGGAAACACCTTTGGGCTGACGCCCAGCAACAACAGTTCTTTTGGGCAACAACCGACCGGCAATCCGGGCCAGGCTGCAGCTCCAAATCCCAACGCACCGCAAAATAACAATGGTGGTCCGCCCTTGGATGGCGCGGCGCCGCCCACGCCTCAACCGCAAAACTAATTTTCATAATTGACTTGATAACCCACGATGGCCCAACGCAGCGTCGTGCTTCGCTCGCGATCGTCGCGTTGCAGCGCGACTCTAGTATCCGAACAACATGTTTCGTTGGTAGAAGTAGAGAAGTAGAGAAAAACTAACTAGGCGGATTGTTCTTGAACAGCAGCTTGGGGTCGGTCAGTTTTGGATCGGGTGGCGGCGGGGCCGCAATTTTATGCTTGTCGTACGTTTGCTTGACGCGCCGAACATACGACATGGTTTCGGGAAAGGGCGGAAGCCCGCCGTATTGCTGCACCCGTTGCGGGCCGGCATTGTACGCAGCCAGAGCCAGAATCAGATTGTTATCGTAGCGGTGTAGCAGTTCGCCGAGATACCGCGTGCCGGCATTGATATTTTCCGCGGGGTCGAAAATATTTGCAACGCCCAGGCGATTGGCGGTGCCAGGAATCAGCTGCATCAGTCCACGGGCGTTGCGTCGCGAAACCGCTTTGGGATTGTAGTTGGACTCGATGGCAATCACGCTGGAAATCAATTCGGCATCGACATGGAAGCGATTCGATGCCGACTGAATAAATTCACCGAAGCGCACGTTGGCTCCTAGCGCAGCGGGTTTTACGGGTACCACGATGGGCATGAATACTTCTTCCGGCTCAATGGCCAGAACTTCGCTCACCGGAACGTCGACGAAGCCGCCGTTCATTTGTAGACGATATTTGTCGCCGAGGATTTGGTAGCCGGTGACGCTGAGCCGCTGGCCGCTGCGAAGAACAACGTACTCGGCGCGCGAGGCGGGTGCGGCCAGGAAGGCCAGGCTCAAGCACAAAACTGTGCAGACAGAAGAGCCAAAGCAGCGCGTGCTTGGCCGAACCGCACGAGGCGCCAGTCCGTCGTTGTAAGCTTCGCTACTTCTGCCTCGGCGTTTTCCATTTCGCCGTATCCACGCATCGAAATTCAGGCCCATGAAGCTGCCTCACGCAGAGCGAAAAGCTCGATGGCCGCGGCCACCCCGTCGTGATCGTTGCTGGCGGTCTGGTGCCAGCCAAACGCTTTAAGTTCCTCGACGCTGTTGGCCATGACTACCGGGATGCCCGCAAAGTTGAGCATTTCGAGATCGTTGTGATTGTCGCCGATTGCCAGAACCTCTTCGCGCGGGATGCCCCGAAGCGCCGCCCATTCGGCTAGAGAAGACCCTTTGGAGCAAGACGAATTGATGACATCGATCATGGCGAAATCTTTTTTGGCGTAAACGGTGATGGCCAGTGCAAAGTCTTTGGCAAAAGAAGCGTCTCGCAAAGCGGATTCAATGGCCCGGACGGGCGCGATGGTGCCGGAGAACATCACCTGAATCGGATCTTCGGATAGGCAGGATTCCAGCGGCCTGGCGATGGCGATAAAATCCTTGTTGCGCGCATAGTATCCGGCGCGCAAAGAATCGTGGGGATCGAAAGCCTCAATCATCATTTGCTCAGCGCTGGGGCGATCGAAAATCACTGCGGCGGCCTCTCGCCAGGGTTCCGTGAGTTGCAAAACCTGGGCGGCGACGTCTCGCGGCAGCAGATGACGCAAGTGCGTGCGGCCTTCTTTCGAGCGAATGAGCGCACCGTTGTTGACGATCATCGTGAGCGGAGCGTCGATCTTTTGCGCGACGGGAAGAGCGAAGTCGTAGCGGCGGCCGGTGACCAGCGCGACTTCGATGCCACGCCGATTCGCTTCGGCGATGGCCAGCCGATTGGGCTCGGAGACCTGCCAGCGGCTGTCCAAAAGCGTGCCGTCAATATCCAGGGCGATCAGGCGTACCGGCATAGCTCAATTGTAGCGTGGAATGCGCGTTGTTTGCGGGTAGGCACCGCGCACCGGTGGCCTAAGCAACAGCGGTTTTGTGCTGTGCTAGACTTTCGGAACATTTGTTCAAGGGCCTGGGATTTCAGACACGATGCGATCTGAATTTACCAAGGCGCTTCGAGCTCACATCCAAACGGGGATTTTTTGCATGAAAGCTTCCGATTGGGAATTTAAAAATCGGGCCATGCTGTTCGGTCTGATTTTTGCTGTGTCGTTTCCGCTGTACGCCGTGGACAAGCAAAACGTGACCGCCGCGCTAGGCAGTTGGCTGGCGCCGCGTTGGGGTATGACCGAAGACCGCGCCGCGCAGATGCTGCTCGTCGTGGCGGCCTTGTTGTTGGCCATCGCGGCCCTGGTGCGCACCTGGGCGTCGGCGTATCTCCATGCCTCGGTCGTTTATGCCGAGAAAGTAAAAACGGCGGCGCTGGTCGCGGATGGGCCCTACCGCCAGGTCCGGAATCCGCTGTATCTGGGGAATGTCTTTATGATTCTGGGCATGGGCGCGATGATGAGCCGGGTGGGATTTGCCCTTGCGCTGGTATTAATGATGGTGTTTTGCTATCGGTTGATCTTTCGGGAAGAAGCGGATTTGCTGGCCAGCCAGGGAGAATCGTATCGCGCATATTTAAAAGCGGTGCCGCGTTTGTTTCCATCGCCATGGCCGCGCATTGCTAGCGCCGGCAGCCAGGCCAAATGGAGAGATGGGTTTGTCGCCGAGTTGTGGTGCTGGGGATTCGCGCTGGCGGTGGGAGCTTTCGCGGCCACCCTAAGTTCCAAGGTTTTCTTTTCGCTGGTGGCTGCCAGCCTGGTGTTTTTCTGGATGTCTTCGTCGCTCCTGGGAAAGAAGCCCAGTACGCAGGCTTGAGAAACCAGGCGCATTCGTGAATCGCGAAGCAGAAAGGCTCGAGAAATGAGTAGTACGCGCATTTATTACGACGATGCGTTCGCGCGGGAATTTACGGCGGAAGTTTTGAGTTGTGAGTCCGCCGCCGTAGGCCCGAAGAATTTGACTGCCAGCGATGCTGCAGCCAGGACCGCATCGGAAGTCTGGCACGTAAAACTGGATCGCACCGCGTTTTATCCAACTTCCGGTGGACAACCGCACGACACCGGAGAGTTGGGAAACGCAAAAGTTTTGGACGTGCTTGAAAAAGATGACGAAGTCGTGCACCTCGTCGACTGGAAATTGGCCCCTGGAAAAGTGACCGGGCGAATTGACTGGGACCGGCGCTTCGATCATATGCAGCAGCACAGCGGCCAACACCTCTTGTCCGCGGTTTTGCATAAAGGGTATGGGCTGCCCACCGTGTCGTTTCATCTGGGAGCGCAACTATGCACCATCGATGTGCGCGGAAGGGAACCAACGCAGGAAATTCTGGACGGTGCGGCCGTCGCCGCCAACGAGATTGCTTTTGAGGATCGGGCCATTCGCGTTAAATATGGCACAGCCAAGGAATTGGCCGCAGCCGGCGTGCGCAAGGAGGTGGAACGCGAGGGACTTTTGCGCGCCATCGGCATAGAGGCCGTGGAGTTGCAACCGTGCGGCGGGACCCATGTACAAAGCACCGGCCAAATCGGAACAATCTCGCTGCGCGGCGTGTCCAAAATCCGGCAGGATTGGCGTATCGAATTTGCTTGTGGACGACGCGCCGAGCGGCTGGCCCGTGAAGATCTTGCGCGCATCAAATCCGTGGCCGAGCGGCTGAATTGCGCCATCCCGGAAGTGATATCTGCGGCGGAGCGCTTGGTGGGCGAGCGCGACGCACATTTCAAAAGCGCTCGGGCCAGCAACGAAAAGCTGGCCGCTGTCGAAGCCCGCGTGGTGCTGCAAGAAACGGAAACCGGTGAGGACGGCTTGCGCGTCGTGAGAGGCGTTCTGGAAGGTGTGCAGTCAGAGTATGTGCAAAGCTTTGCGCGCGAAATAGCCAAAGCTGAAAATGCCATTGCTTTGCTGGTGCGCCTTGAATGCGGACAGGTGTTTTTCTCCCAGAATGCAGGTGCTGGCAAAGATATGAATGAGCTTCTCGCCGAGGCTTTGAAGCGCGTCGGCGGCAAAGGTGGCGGAACCCGTGATTCGGCGCGTGGACGGCTTTCCGACCCAACGCATGCTCAGGAATTGCTCGCTGAGGCGTTAACGCTGCTGCGGCCCGGAGGCAAAGCTCAAGAAAAACTGGGCTCGCCTCGTCAAGGCATCGCTCCCGGTAAAAAACGCCCAGATGCGTGACGTGCGCAAATCGCGGCCAAGTGCGACAATTGCTTGGCTGCCGACTTGGTGGGCGTCAATATACAAGCCCAGTTGCAGGATCAGGAGAAAGAAATGAAACGGCGAGCAATGGTTTGCGGGCTGAGTGCGATACTCATGGCGGCTGGCATTGGCGTTGCAGCGCCGCGAGAAATTCCCCGGAAGCAGGCCGACAAGGCCGAGAAGCCCAAGGATGATCCGATTTCTGGCGATTGGAACGCCATTTTCGAAGTTGAGACTTTTAAAGTTCCGGTGGAGATGAAACTAAAATTGAAGGGCAACCAGGTTACCGGCACAGTTCACTCGGATCACACCGGGGCCGGAACCGTCAGCAACGGAACCTGGTCGGATCAAAAGCTGACCCTTACCTTCGAGTTTGCGACCCACGAGGCGATCGCCGTGAGTGGCAGCATCACCAACGGCAAGTTGTCCGGCGACTTTGCCACGGAAGGTCGGACCGGGAAGTGGACGGCGGAAACCGCCTCCGGTAACTGAGAGTTTGTGCATGTAAAGAAGTTCAGCGTTTCTTCCCCGTTATTTGATCAATAATAATTGAAGCTGCTGCAAATCTGCCGAGGCCACGTCAGAGACGGCGCAGAATTCCATTCCATTCAGGTTCCAGGCTAGCCACTGATAGCCCTGTTGCGAGCCGGACTGCAACGATTTGTCTTCTTCGCGCAGCGGCCAAATAAAAACGCTCACCAGATGTTTGCGCCGGCCGTAAACCAGCGTGGCGGTGGTGCGGCCGTGAACGATATCCAGACGCCCACCCTGGAGCGGAAAGCCATGGATGGCAAAGTCCTGCACCGGAGGAGAAAAGTCCAGCTTGCCATCGAACCAGGGCTTTACGGTGTGCTGGTCGGTGGACAGCACGTCGGTAAGGTGGCCGGGCTGCAGCGAACGTAGGTGCGCATCCACAAGTTGAGCGGCAACCAGCGCAGAATAATTGTTGGTGCGCAGGGCGGGAACGATGCGCCAGCCGGCGTAAGCGAGCAATAAAATGGCGGCGGCAATGGCGAGCCATTGCGCCGGTACGCCAGTGCGCTGAGTCAGCGCGGGCGTGGTTCGGACTGCGGCGCGAGTTCCTGAAGATGTTGCCGGATGAATGGCGGCCAGAACTTTCTCGCGCAGTGCCGGCGGAGCTTTTTCGTAGAGTTGCGCGTGCTGCAGCGTCGAGCTGAGCGATTCCTGCGATTCGAGGGCCGCGACGCACTCGGCGCAATGTTCGAGATGATGCTCGAACTCCGCGGCCCGGACGGCGTCCAATTCACCGTCGAGATAAGCATGCACCGCCGTGCGGGTTTGTTCACAGCTCACGAGCAGCCTCGGTGTGCGCGGGCGTGGCGAGAACCACTTGCAGATGCCGGCGCGCGCGCGACAACGCCGACATCACCGTCCCAATGGGCACCGACGTGATGACCGCAATCTCCTTGTAGGAGCACCCTTCCAATTCTCGCAGCACCAGCATTTCTCTCTGGCGCGCGGGCAGTGACTCCAGCGCGCGGGTTAGGCGCTCGCGATTATTGCCGGCGATCGCCACTGATTCGGGTGAAACGCTCGCCACGGTATGCACTTCTTCGTTGAACTCCATCATTTGTTCCGAGGGCCGATTTTTCTCGAGCCACGTGTAGCAGGTGTTGCGCACAATCTGCAGCAGCCACGCGCGGGCGTCGCCTCCATGAAAGCCTGGGAAAAACCGGTAAGAACGCAACATGGCGTCCTGCGCAACGTCTTCGGCATCCGCGCGGCTGCGCAATAGCCAGCGCGCCAGGTTAAATGCGGCGTTCAGATGCGGGAGCACAAGATGCTCGAAGCGCAGCAGGTCCTGCGAGTCCAACACGTCTGAACCTTTCCCGTGGACAGGGTTGCTCACTATACGTAACCGCCTGGAATGGGATTTTATTCCCCTTCGTGGCGGCGCAGTGAAAGAAATAAAAGTGCACCCCAACGGGAATAAGCGGGGCGGGCGCGGAGTCTATGGGAGTGAAGGACGCTGGCGGGCGGCACGCTCTCCGAGCCTCTCTCTTGGTCGTGCCGCTCGCCTTCCGAACTATTCGATTCGTATTGAAAAAACTGAAGAGCAACGCGAAGGAGGACTCATGTTTGAGACCAAGAAGGACGAGATTTTGGTGGACCACAATCAGGATGGAGTTGACCGGCGGGGGTTCCTGAAGTGCATGGCTTGGGCCGGAACAGGGGCCTTGTGCGTAATGCAGGGCGGAGTGCTGAAGTCCTTCAGCATGAGCCATATCGGCGAAATGAAGGCGGCGGATATGGTCGGGGAATTGAGCTTCGTCCAGATCAGCGACAGCCACATGGGCTTCAATAAGCCGGCCAATACCGACGTTGCGGGGACGCTGCAGGCGGCCATCGAGAAAATCAATGCCTTGGCCGTCGCGCCGCAATTCATGTTGCACACCGGCGACATCAGTCACCTGTCGAAGCCCGAAGAATTTGATGCGGTCGGACAGATTTTGCAGCGTGCCTCGGTAAAGGAAGTCTTCTATGTACCGGGCGAGCATGATGTGCTGAACGATGACGGCAAAGAGTATCGTGAGCGATTCGCAAAAGGCAGTAAAGGGGCGGGCTGGTACAGCTTCGAGAAGCAGGGCGTGCATTTCGTGGGGCTCGTCAATGTGATGAATTTGAAGGCAGGCGGATTGGGGTCGCTTGGCACCGAGCAACTGGAATGGCTGCGAGACGATGTGCAGGCCCTGAAGTCCAGCACGCCCATCGTGGTGTTCGCGCACATTCCGCTCTGGTCGGTCTATCCCGAGTGGGGCTGGGGAACGGACGACAGCGCGCAGGCGCTGGGATATTTAAAGAAATTCGGATCGGTGACGGTGTTGAACGGGCACATTCATCAGACCATGCAGAAAGTAGAAGGCAACGTCACCTTTCACACCGCAGCGTCAACGGCTTTTCCGCAGCCGGCTCCAGGAGCGGCCCCTTCTCCGGGACCCATGAAAGTGCCGGCCGAGCAATTGAGGAGCTTGCTGGGGATTACAAACGTAAACCTCGTTCGCGGACAGCAAGCCTTGGCGGTCGTGGATTCGTCGTTGGCCTAGCCACCAGCGCGTTTTGTTTTAACAAATAAACAAATTCTGAACGGAGAAAATACGATGAGGAGAAGTGTGTTCACCAGAATAGGTTTTGCAGTACTGGCAATCGGCTTCGCCGAATGCTGGGCCGGAGATTTGCGATCGCTGCTTGCCAACCCCAGGCAGAAAGCGACCACCACGGAAGCGAAGCCCATAGCCGGCGAAGTGAAGATCGACAATTTCAGCTTTGGTCCGCCAAGCATGACGGTGGCTGCAGGAACAACAGTCACCTGGATCAACCGCGATGATATTCCCCACACGGTAGTGAGCGCCGACGGAATTTTTAAGTCCAGGGCGATCGACACCGACGAGAAGTTCTCGTTCACGTTCGCTAAGCCTGGAACCTATTCGTACTTCTGCTCGCTGCATCCGAAAATGACGGGAACCGTAGTGGTGCGGTAAGCGACGATGAGCGCGCATCCGTTCGACATAAGAAGTGTTTTGTTGGCCAAACACGCGCAGCACGTGGTGCTGATTCACTTCCCAATCGCGTTATTTATCACCGGGGTGGCGCTGGATTTTGCGGCGCAATGGACCAAGAGGCGCGCACTGGGCGTGGCGGCTTACATCAATATTTTGTTGGGGGCCATTGCCACGGTGCCGGCGGTGGCCACCGGACTGGTGGCATGGCAGTGGGCGCTGGAAGGGCAGCGCCTGAAAGGGGTCTTGTTGCTGCACATGGCATTCGGATTGATTTCGACGGTACTGATCTGGGTGGTGTGGATCATTCACCGGCGGGCCAGGGAGCGCGCGACCGACGCTATACCGAAATTTCGGTTGGTCACGGAAGCGGTGGTAGTGCTGCTGGTGGGATTGACAGCACACCTGGGCGGATTTCTAAGCGGTGTAAATGGCCGTTAGTGAAATACCGCGTGGCCGTTAAAAGCAGCAAGGTTTCCGCCTTCAGCGGCAGTGACGTTATGATGTGTCTGGACGATGGGGAAGCACATCATGTTGGAAGCAGCGAAAACTCTATTGTTGATCTTGAGCGCCCTGTTTCCCATTGTCGATCCGTTGGGTGGCAGCCCGATTTTTCTGGCCATGACCAAAGGGTATTCGCCGGAGACCCGGAAAGAACTGTCGTGGCGGATCGCGGTGAACAGTTTTTTTCTCCTGGTAGGCTCCTATTTTATCGGTATCTACATTTTGCGATTTTTCGGGATTTCCATCCCCGTAGTGCAGGTTGGCGGCGGCTTGATCGTGATATCCACCGGCTGGACGCTGCTGAAGCAGGGCGGGGACTATGGCACCAAAGGAGCGGCCGCCTCGGTGGCCCCCAAAGACCCGTACCATGATGCGTTCTATCCTTTAACCTTGCCGCTTACGGTGGGCCCCGGATCGATATCCGTGGCCATCACGCTGGGGGCCAACGCTCCGTACCACCAGGGTTTCGATGTGTTGAGCATCGTATCCGCGCTCGTGGGATGCGTGCTTTTGGCCTTCAGTATTTTTCTGTGTTACGGATTCGCGGATCGCGTAGGGCATGTGCTGGGTGTGACCGGCATGACGGTGATCTTGCAGCTGACCTCGTTCCTGCTGGTGTGCATCGGCGTGCAGATTATGTGGAACGGCGTGAGCGCTTTGCTAACAAACTTGCCGCTGAATTTTCGCTGACCAGGCGGGCAGACGCGGTGGCTTCCCACGTATCAGTTTGGCGGCCAGCGGTGAGTTTCGGGATTCAGGAAGCTTGGAACCAGTGGTCGAACGCAGAAAAAAAAGGCACTCCTTGCGTCGCGCAAAGAGTGCCTTCTTGTTTCGGGTTCTAAGTTTTCTGCAACCGCGCTAACAAGTGTTCTAGCGATCGTCGCCGTCGTGGTCGCCGTCGCCGCCATCGAACAGTTTGCTCATTACTTTGGTGCCCGCATCGCAGGCGTGATTGAGGCACGGGAGACCGAAGCCGCCCTCCAGGGACTTCAGCAGCGAGAAGTGCGTATAGAAAGTGCCGTCCTTCACGCCGTGCCCGCCGTAGTTGGTGTCCACGATCAGTAGCACTTTGTTGGTGGTGGGCGAAACGCTGTAGTCATCTTCGTCCCAGAGAACCACGATGGCATTGCGACCGTGTTCCCATGCCGAAGAATTCTTGATGGACTTCACCACGTTGCGCAGCTTTAGGTCGCCAATGTACATGAGCGCGGGGTTCAGGCCGACCAGCGTGCCGTTGTCGTTAGGATCGAAGTCGCACTGTGTGCCGCCGTTGGCGCGACCGTGTTGGTCGTTGCACTGGTTGGGGGCGATGAAGGAAAAGTTGGGCACCTGGCCGGCGTCGAGATCTTCGAACAAGCCATGCTTGCCTTCGAAACCCTTAACCCGCTCCAGACTGAGTTCGGGATTCCGGCCTTCCTGAACGCTGCGAAAATACACGAAGGGGTTGTGCTTAGCGGCATACAACTTCAGCAATCCCTGCATTTCCAGCGGCAAAACCGCGAGAATGTTGCTGCTGTCGGTGAAGTAACCGTCCGAGTAGGTCACGTTGTCGGCGCCAGTGGGCGGCAGGCTTTCCTGATAAGACTTCCAGGTTAGCCCGGCCGCGACCAGTTGGTCGGCGATGGTCTTGCCCACGGTCTTGGAGTTTGCCGCGATGGATTTCGCGCCATCGATATTATTTTCTCCCAGGGTGCTGCCGGGAGCGCAGGTGGTTTCGTTGGTGCAATCGATAGCCGGAGTGGCCGCGTCCGTTCCAGTGCCGTAGATGGGGCAAACGGCGGGGCTGACGGGCTTGTCGGTGTTGGCGATGCCGCTCGCCAAGTTGGTGGTGCAGGTGGCGTTATGCCAATCGGGATTGTTGTCGCTGTGTACGCCAAAGTTCGAGCCGCCAACGACTTCGAGATAGTTAGTCAAGCTGGGATGCGCCACCGCGTAGTAGTTGGACGCGGCATTCGCATAAGAGGCATAAGAATTGGCGAACGGGGTATCCGGATTGCCGATGATCTGGTTGTAGCCGTGGTTCTCCATCATGATAACGAAAACGTGATCGAGATGCGGAACACCTTTAGGTACGGAGCCTTCTTGCGCTCGCGCGGAACCTGCTCCGGCAAGCGATACCGATGCGGCCAATAGACCGAAAATTGCGGCCTTCTTCATCATGTAAACGACCTTTCTGTTTGCGTCCGGTTTAGTATGAAAACGATGGCGGGGCGGAGACCCGCGTCGGATGTAACGCTAACGGAGCATTGTTGCGGACTGGTTACAGCCAGAATGCGGAGAGATTAAGGTAGAATCGCGGGTCAATCACGTGCGCGTCGGCAAAGCAACCGAGAAGGACACGCCAGAATCATCGCTTTGTGCCCACACCCGCCCTCCCTGCGCTTCCATCAGATTCTTGACAATGGCGAGGCCCAGTCCAGTGCCACCGGAACTCCGGCGCCGCGACGGATCGGCGCGATAGAAGCGGTCGAAGACGTGGGCAAGCTGCTCGGGTTTAAGCGCGCTGCCGGTGTTGTGCACCTGCAGCACTGTTTCGCTAGCGCGTTCGAACGCGCTCACCGTGATCGTCCCTCCCGTTGGCGTGTAGCGCGCAGCGTTACTGAAAATATTCAGGAGTACTTGGCGAAGCCGCACTACATCTCCACAAACCAGCAAACGCTGGTGCGCAACCAGCTTCAACCGCGCATCCTTCTCGAGACCCGCCGCGCGCACGGCTGACTCAATTAGCGGTTGGAGATCGACCTCCGAGATGGTCAGTTTCAACTCTCCAGCCTCGGCCAGTGTCAACTCATGTAGATCGTCGACCATTCGCGACAGGTGGTCGATTTCCTCGTTGGCGGCCGCGATTTCTTTGCGCGGGTCCGAAGCCAGACCGTCCGCGACGGAATCGATGCGGCAGCGCAGCGCGGTGAGTGGTGTGCGCAATTCATGCGCGACGTCGTGAACCAGGTTTCGCCGCAACGCCTGTTGATTTTCCAGTTCCGTGGCCATGGCATTGAAGCTGCGGCCCAGTTCGGCGATTTCATCAGATCCGCGAGTCTCCACACGCTTTCCCAGCTTTCCCTTTGCCAGGTCGTGAGCCGCTTCGCGCAGCTCTTCAATCGGTCCAGCAATGCGCCGCGTCAGCACCCAGGTCCCGACCAGCGCTATCGTGGCCACCAAGCTGGTCGCGGCCAACAAAGAGCGATCTATGGATCCGAGAAACATCCCCGCTGGCTGCTGATCCTCCGGTACGGGAAAAGTAAACACGTACAGATGGCCGGTGTCTCCGTTGGTCATCCTCATAACAGTGCCCGGAAGCTCCAACCGCAGCTTCACTCCCCTGGCCACCCCTCCAGGTTCCCGTCTTACTGCTTCCATGGATACGAGTTGTCCCTGCCGTGAAAAGTGAAAGTCGCTAACGGTGCGGAGCTGCTCGCCGAGCTTGGCAACTACCTTGTCGGAGCCATCGATGACCACCAGGACCTGCTTCGAGGAAAGTGCCGCAGCGGCCACTGCCAATCCTGCGGCATCGCAGCAGCGGCCACCAAGCATCGCCGCTACGCGCTCGGAATCGCCGCCGGGTTCTGCTATCGAGGAGATTTTCTCCAGTTCCCGAAAGCGGTGGAACTCCGCGCGAGTGCCTTGTCGCGCCGCCAGCGCCACGGCGATGATGGCCGCGACCGAAAGCAGGCTCACCGCAATCATCATGCGAATGCGCAGGCTGGAAATCACGGCTCTACTCCAAGTCGATAGCCGACTCCATGAACCGTTACGAGGTAGGAGTGTTTGCTGTTGGCCTCCATTTTGCGACGCAGGTTGGTGATATGCACATCGATGGTGCGGTCCATGCCCTCGAAGTCCGGACCGCAGGCGCGGGCCAACAATTCCTCGCGGGTGAACACGCGCCCGGGAGATTTAGCCAGTATTTCCAGTAGACGAAATTCTGTACGAGTCAGAGAGACTGGCTTCCCTCCCAGGCGCACCGTATGGCCCCAGGAATTTATTTCCAGCTCTCCCATCCTGAAAGGGTCCGGGGGAACCGAGTGCTGCGCCGAGCGTCTGAGCAGGGCCTGAACTCGGGCCACTACTTCGCGCGGGCGGAAGGGCTTCGAGACGTAATCATCGGCGCCGAGATCGAGCCCGGCGATGCGGTCGTCTTCGGAAGCCCGAGCGGTAAGCATGATCAGCGGTACGGCTGACTTTTCCCGCAGACGCTTGCAGACTTGCTGCCCAGGAATTCCAGGGATCATCAGGTCGAGAATTACCAGCGCGACATCTTCGCCAGAGGCCATTTCCAGGCCACTAATCCCATCCCGAGCGATCACCGGTTCGTACCCGGCATGTTCCAGGTAGACCTGGAGCGTGTGCGCTACCACCGCGTTGTCTTCCACGATTACAATGCGCACGCCTGCCCTTCCTCCTAGCGGGATAGCGCTTCAGCTAAAGATCGTGCGGGTTCTTCGCCGGCCGGAGGATCGAAATTGCTGAGCACCACAACGGTCCAGGGGCCACTCTGCTTCAGAATCGAATTGATCCCCGGCGCGCCCCCGGCGATGCCCGTCGTAGTTGTTGGCGGAACATCGGGAATCCCTCCGTGCCCTAGCGCTACCGCGTAATTCAGGAGGTCGGCGGCGGTTGTGTATCCCCCGCCAGCCGCACATCCGGAAGCGCCGTGCATCAGAATATTACTTCGCAGATTCCCATCGACAGTATGGCGTGTGTATCCCATGGCAACGTTCGCGTTGAGGCCGTCGGCTTGCAATGGCCCGGTGGCGACCATTCCGGCCGGCTTGAAAATATTTTCTTCTACATATTTTTCGTAGGTAACGCCAGAGACGCGTTCGATGACAGCCCCCAAAACAATATAGCAGCCGTTGCAGTACTGAGTGCGCGTGCCAGGCGCGAATAGTGGCTTCAAGCTGGAAACCAGTTTGTAGTAATCGGCGTTGGACCGGAAGCGATCCTTTGCCGCTTGCACGAACTCGTCCCCAAAGAAATCGGCAACTCCCGCGGAGTGCTGCAGCAACTGTTCGATGGTCGCTGCACGGGTGGCTTCTTGTGGGTAGTCGGGCAGCACTTTTCCCACGGTGTCTCCCAGCGACAGCTTCCCACGCGCTATCAGTTGCTGGATGGCCGCCTGCGTGAAGGATTTGTTGATGGAACCAAGATTGAACCGGGTCGCCGCATTGTTGGGGACACGGTTGGCGCGGTCCGCAAATCCGAAAGAGCCTGCGTAAACCATTTTTCCGTCTTTGGCCACCAGCGCGTCCCCGGAAAAGGTGTCATCCCCCGCAAGTTTTCCGAAATATTTGTCCAGTGCCCTGGAAAGTTGCTCGTTGGACATGGCGCCATTTACGGACGGAGAATCCACCGGCGTCTGCGGCTTGGCAGGATTGCCTTCGCCGGTTTTCACTCTCAGGCCCTCGATCAGGTACGGAGAGTCCTGCTCAAGTTGCAGTTCGATAATTCCGCTTGCTCCCGTTGAACCCTTTATATGCAGCAGAAGAGGTTGGTCGGGGCCCTCCACCCTTCCCAGAGAAATGCTCCCAAAATCGCGGCGCGCCTTGTCAAAGATTTGTTTGCGTGCTTCTGCCGGCTGCCGCTTCAGTTCGCCGGGCGAAAAGTGCTGCTGCGCCATTTTCTCCCAGTCGTCGGAACTGCCGCTGTTCCATGCCTTAATCAATGCCTCGATATGGCTTCTGATCTCTGGCGGCGGTCCAGCGTTTACGATTTGCTGACCGGGCGCCCCCAACGAGAACACCACACTGCAAGCCACAAGGAATATGCAGCGAGTAAGAAATCGAGTCACAAACCCTCCTGTTCGATGAAGAGGGTACAAAAGAATTGCTAAGAAATTGCGAAGACGGTGGACTTGGGTCGCCATCCGCGGACGGTTCCTGTGGCAAAGCCGCGCGACGAAAGGCGGCCTGGCCGCGTCACGAGTGCATCACCACGGCGAATCAAGCACCTATAGGGGAAACAAAAAGAGGAAAGTTGGTGGACGAGACCGGGGTCGAACCGGCGACCTCATCGTTGCGAACGATGCGCTCTCCCAGCTGAGCTACTCGCCCACGAGCAGCTTAAGAATTTTAACACGGGTTGGAGCGGTTGCCGAATACCGGTGAGGAAATGATTCCTTTTTGCGAACCATTCGCTAAAAAACTCGCTCGATAATTACGGCTGTTCGGGGACCGAACCGGTACGCTGGGCTACGATTTTGCGGGCGTTCTGGTACAGCGCGCGGGCTTGCGGGATGGAGTCCTCAGCCTTCTGGACCTGGGGATCGGCTTCGAGCAGAACTTTGAAACCTTCCTGCTGGCCGAAGGCGGACATGAAAATTTCCTGTTTAATTTTGCGCTTGATCCAATCCTGATTGTCGGCGATTTCCGGCTCGGTGTAGTGCACGTTGTGCTTGTTTAAATAATCGCGGAAAGACTTCATCATCGCGTCGTCCACTTCAAAGTCTTTGTTGACGGTGGGACGCGTGCCGAGGTAATAGCGCGTGAAGCCGCCAACTCCGGTTTCCGCGGGGAAGAACACATCGGCGCGGAACAGCGCTTCTTCAAACTTGTCGAGCTTAGCAGCGGGCACAACGATGTCCGGAGTTATGCCGCCGCCACCGGTAACCTGGCGTCCGCTGTCGGTCAGCTTGATCTCCGTCGGATGCTCGGGAACTTTGCGCTCGTAGTGATACTCGTAGAGAGAGATGGATTTGTAATCGCGCTGAATCAGGCGGCCGCTGGGCGTGTAGTAACGGGCGGTGGTGAGCGCCAGGCCGGTATTTTCGCTGAGCGGCGTGACGGTTTGCACCAGGCCTTTGCCGAAGGTGGTTTCGCCAACGATCAAGCCGCGATCGTGATCCTGCACCGCGCCGGAAACAATTTCCGTGGCGGATGCGGAATTGTTGTTTACGAGAATTACCAGCGGGACGGTGACGCCTTGATTGCCGCGCACGGCGTAATAACGGCGCTCGGGAGAAGTGCGGCCATGATGCGAAACGATCAGCTGATTTTTGTCCAGGAACATGTCGCCGACAGCAACGGCTTCATTCAGCAGGCCGCCGGGATTGCCGCGCATATCGAAGATCAGTCCATCAAGCGACGGGGCGTTTAACTGTTTGAGAGCTTCGGCGATTTCGCGGTCGGTGGTTTCGTTAAAACCGGAAAGGCGGATGTAGCCGATGCCGGGCTTCAGCAGAAAAGAGATATCGACGGAATGGCGCGGAATTTCGTCGCGCGTCACGGTGAAAACCAGCGGATCGGTGTAGCCTTCGCGCGCGACGGTGATTTTTACGATGGTGCCCTTGGGGCCTTTCAGCAGGTCGGCAACTTCGCCGGTGGTCAGGCCGTCAGTGGCTTTCTCGTCAACTTTCATGATCATGTCGCCGGGACGGAGGCCCGCGTTATAAGCCGGGCGCCCCCACGTATGGGGCCATGACCACGGTGTGATTTTCGCTGGGAGCGACGACCATCCCGACGCCATAATATTTGCCGCGCTGATCTTCACGCAGAAGGGCAAATTGCTTGGCATCGAAGAAATTTGAGTGGGGGTCCAGCATGCGCAGCATGCCGGGGATGGCGCCCTGGTAAACCGCTTTATCGACGTCGACGGGTTCGGCATAATTGCTCTGCACCACGTCGAGGACGCGAGTGAAATCGCGAACGGCGCATCTGGTAGTCGTCAGCCGAAGTGCTGGTGGCGCGGACATTTGGTCCGTAAATGCCTCCAAGCACGGCACATAGCAGCAGGACAGCGACGACAAGCACCAGGCCACGACACTGTGATTTCATGCGGACCTCAGGGTGGAAGTGCTCATCTAGAAATTGTACCACAGCGTATTCTTAGGGTTAGACGCTGCGCGCCGCGTGTTTGACAGTGTCTAACACCGTTCTCTATGATGCCAATAGCCTAAAAAGGGCCACCAGGTAGACATGTTCAGCATTCCTCACATGGTCGTGGTGTTCGTGATTGTGCTGGTGGTCTTCGGGCCGCAGAAACTGCCGGAGCTGGCGCGGAGCCTGGGAAAATTGCTCGCGGAATTCCGCAAGGCTCCATCGGATTTTCGTTCCGCATTTGAAGAAGAGATGAAGGACCTGGAGCGGCAGGCGCGAGAAGTGGAGCGCAAAAAGGCCGCGGAAGTTGCGGCCAAAGCAGCTGACGCAGCGCCGGTGCAGGCGGCCACGTTCGCCACCCCGGCGGGCACCGAAACTCCAGCCGCGAATTCCACGATGGTGATGGCCGAAAATGGCGACGTGGGATTTTCCGGAAGCGCCCCAACCGCGGCAGCCAGCGAGATTTTTGCGGGCGTATCCGCCGATGCGTTTGGAGAGGCGATCGACGCGCGGGTAACGGAAGGCAGCGGCGAATTGGTGGTCACGCCTGTGGCAGAAGCCGTAGCGCGGGGGTCAATGGCGGATAACGCTGAAGTGGAACCGTCAACTTCTGGCCCGGGTTTGAACGGAGATCGAGCCGCTGGCGATGCGGGGACCGATGTTAGCGCGCCGATTCCGACGGAAGCCAGTGCCCAAATTGTGGGCGAAGATATGAGTGCTGGCGGCGGCAGCGTTAAGAAAATAATTGCGGAGAAAAGTTCGGTATCTGAAAGCGCCGTTACGCCGCCCGTCGTTGCTGCTCCAGGCCTGGCAAACAGTATTGACGTTCCCTCATGAGCACCACCCCTCCTGAAGCCGTGATCATGCCGCCGGATGAGTCCCTGCCGGTGAGCCAGACGCCAGTGAGCCAGACCGTGGACGTGTCGACCAACGCGGGCAGCGATCCCGGCGGGCAGATGACCTTTTTTGAGCATCTCGTCGAGCTGCGCAAGCGCATCATCACTTCGATCATCGCCATCGGCATCGGTGCCGGCGTCGGCTGGTTCGCGGCCCCCCATTTTATTTCCTGGCTAACCAAGCCGATGTTGAAAGCCCTGGGCGATCAGCACATGGCCCAGCAGCTGGTGTACACCAATCCAACTGGATACCTGAGTCTGTTGATCACCCTCTCTATTTATCTGGGCATCGTCCTGGCCTCGCCCGTCGTGCTCTACCAGTTCTGGTTGTTTGTAGCCCCGGCGTTGTACAAGCACGAGCGCAGCGCGACCACCGGTTTTCTATTCTCCACGGTGATGCTTTTTCTGGGAGGCATCGCCTTCGGCTACTTCATGATGCTGCCGAAAGTGTTGAAGTTTTTGATCAGCTTTCAGGGGCCGGTAGTCCCGCTGATCAGCATCAATGAATATTTCGATCTGACCCTCATGGTGTTGCTTGGTGCGGGAGTGATTTTCGAATTGCCGGTGCTCATTTTCTTCCTCACGCTGTTTGGCATCGTGACCCCCAAGTTCCTTTTCGTGAATTCTAAATACTCGATTCTGGTAATCGCCATTCTCGCGGCGATCGTCACGCCCACGCCGGATGCGCTAACCATGTTGCTGGTGATGGCTCCCATGATCTGTCTTGTATTTCGCGGGCATTGGAGTTTCGGCCCTGGTAGTCGGTAAACGCAACAGGCGGCTGGCAGCGGCTGCGGAGGCGCACTGAGTGGAGCTCACGGTGAATTTCGCGGCGAAGTTTGCGGGCAAAGTTATCTTGTGCGGATGCTGGCTCTTTTTAGTTTGTCTGGCGCGGCGCCAGAGCGAGGAGATGACCTCCGCGAGCGAAGAGCGAGGAGTACGCCGGCAGGGAGACCGGTGGCCGCGACCAACTTGTCGTCGGGCGCGCAAGTCGGCGGGATTCAGGATGCGCCCGATCCAGCAACGGTGGATGGTTTCGACGGCAAACTCGCGCTGCAGCACGTCGCCAGGCAGGTGGCGCTCGGCCCCAGGCCGTCGGGTTCGCCAGCCATCGCGCAGACTCAGGAATATATTCTTGCTCAACTCAAAATTACGGCTGCACCACGGAAGTCGACAGCTTCAACGCGGACACCCCGGTGGGCCGCCTGCCGATGAAAAATATCCTGGTGAAAATCCCCGGCGACAAGCCCGGGATTATCATGCTCGGCACGCATTACGACACGCTCTTGCGGAAAGACATCACCTTTGTCGGTGCGGATGACAGCGGTTCCTCGACCGGCGTGATGCTGGAGCTGGCGCGCCTGCTTTGCCCACAGCATGGGAAGTATGCGGTGTGGATTGCATTTTTTGACGGCGAAGAAGCCATGAAGCAGTGGAGCGATACCGATAGCCGCTACGGCAGTCGGCAGATGGCCGCCAAGCTGGCGGCCAGCGGGGACATCACCAAAATAAAAGCGTTCTTACTGGCGGACCTGGTCGGCAGCAAGCCGCTGCATTTTATGCGCGACCCCTCCACTCCGACTTTAACAACGCTGGTCTGGAGCATCGCGGACAAGCTGGGGTATGCCGAGAATTTCGTGGAGCAGACCGCGGGCATGGAAGACGATCATAATTCGTTTGCCAAGCGCAATGTCCCGGTGGTGGATTTGATCGACCTGGATCGCGGCGGAGATGTGGGATTCTGGCACACCGCGGACGACACCCTCGATAAGATCAGCGCGAAAAGCCTGGCGATTACCGGGCACGTTCTCCTGGAAAGCATCAAGCAGTTGCAAAAGCAATAATTCAAAGCGACCCAAACCAACAGCCCGCTTCCGGTCTTGTGTTAGATTCGAAACAGTCCATGAATCGTCGGAACCGGCCTGCCCAAAAGTGAAAGCAAAACTCATCCGCGTAAAATCAACGACCGGATCATATTCCGTTTTGTGCGGCGCGGGAATCTCCAACCAGCTTTCCGCGGAAATTGTCAAGCTTGGGAAATTCTCAAGCGTTCAGGTGCTTTCATCTCCTAAAGTCTGGCGTGTGGCCGGCAAAAAACTGAAGAATGCGATGGTGGAGGGCCGGGAAAATTTACATTTGTTCGACGACGCCGAGCCCAGAAAAAATTTGCGCACCGTGGAATTAATATGCCGCGGATTGGCCCGGGCGGGCGCGGACCGCGGAGCGTTGCTCGTGGCGGTCGGCGGAGGCGTGGTTGGCGATGTGGCCGGCTATGTGGCGGCCAGCTATTTGCGAGGAGTGGCTCTCGTACATGTGCCCACGACCCTGGTGGCCCAGGTGGACAGCGCCATCGGCGGGAAGACCGGCGTGAATCTGCCGGAGGGCAAGAACCTGGTCGGAGCGTTTTACCCGCCGCGTCTGGTAGTAACTGATTTAAATTTACTGCGAACTCTGCCGGACCGTGAATATCGCAGCGGCTTGGCGGAAGTGATTAAGTATGGAGTGATCGCGGACGAGAAATTATTTGCATTTCTGGAAAAGAATCTGGACCGCGTGCTCCGGCGCGATGGTGCGGCGCTGCAATATTTGATTCCGCGCTGCGTGCAGATCAAGGCCGATGTGGTTGGGCGCGACGAAAGGGAATCGGGACTTCGAGAGATTTTAAATTTCGGCCATACCTTTGGGCACGCCCTCGAGAGCGTCACCCGGTATCGCCGCTTCCAGCACGGCGAAGCCGTGGCCTGGGGCATGATGATCGCGGCCCTACTGGGGCATGAAATTGGCTTGATGCCGGCAAACGATGTATCACGCATAGTCAGGTTAGTGCGGCGGATTGGTCCGGTCCCGGCCTGGCCGCGGGTTACGCCGGGAGCGTTGATCGAGGCCATGCGTGCCGACAAGAAAACTCGCCGCGGGGCGTTGCGCTTCGTATTGTCGTCGCGGATTGGCCAGGCGCGGTCAGTGGAAGACGTGCCGCTGGAGGCGGTGGAAAGCGTCTTGCGGTTTGCGCCGCGAGTGTTGGACGGAGCGGGAACATTCCATGACTGAAATCGCCGCGCCCGTGAAAGGCACGCAGCCCGAAGGCACCCACTCGGAGGCTGAGGCTTCCCGAAAAGTCCGCGAGATGTTTACCCAGATCGCCCCAAGCTACGATCTGCTCAATCACGTGCTGTCCATGCAACTGGACCGCTGGTGGCGCGCGCGTGCAGCGCGGATTTTGCGCCCCATCCTGTTGCGAGCCGACGCGCGGGTGCTGGATCTGTGCTGCGGAACTGGGGATCTGGCCGTGGCCCTGGCGCGTATGGGGCCCGCGCAGGTTCTTGGCGCGGACTTTGCGCACCCCATGTTAGTTCAGGCTAAGGCCAAGGGCGGCGCGCGCATTCCTTTCCTGGAGGCCGACGCGCTGCGCTTGCCGTTTGCCGATGGCACCTTTGATTTGCTGACCGCCGCCTTTGGATTTCGCAATCTGGCGAATTACCAGGAAGGTTTGCGCGAGATGCGCAGAGTTTTGAAAACGGGCGGCACCTTGGCCATTCTGGAATTTACCGAACCGCCGGATGGAATCTTGGGTGGCTTGTACCGTTGGTATTTTCGCCAGGTCTTGCCGCGCATCGGCGGAATGCTCTCCGGCGATCGCGACGCGTATACCTATCTGCCGCGATCGGTGGCCCGATTCTTTCGCCCGGCGCAGTTGGCTGAGCTCATGGAGTCGGTGGGATATAAAGAAGTGCGGTACCGGGTTTGGACCATGGGGACCGTGGCGTTGCACACGGGTGTCCGCGGCTGAGATCGCTCTTCCTATTGATACGCTAGCTCGCTGCAGATCCACCGACTCAGCGTTACGTTTGCAAGCTAGCGAATATTAGTCTTCAAGGCCGGTGGCCCGAAGTTTCGCGAGCAGCGTTTTGGGCGAGATGGATAATTTCTCCGCGGCACGCGTTTTGTTCCAGGTACATTCCCGCAAAGTGGATTCCAATTTTATTTTCTCCACGTGACTGAGGGCCCGCGCACTGACTTCTTCCAGTGAACCATTCCAGTCAAACGCTTCCGGCAGCAGTCCTTCGGGTAGGTGCGCAGTGTCCGGCTTGTCAGCAGGCAGTTGCAGGTCTTCGGCGCGAATGCTCACCCCGTCCGCCAGGATCACCGCGCGCTCCAGGGTATTTTGCAGTTCGCGAACATTGCCCGGCCAGCGGTAGTGCCGCAGGCGTTCGCGGGCTTCATCGGAAAGCTCCAGGCCCGGCTTGGAAAATTCGCGGCTGAATTTTTCAGGAAATGATCGGCCAGAAGTCAATGTCTTTCCCGCGGCTGCGCAGCGGAGGAATGGTGAGCGGCACAGCGGAAATGCGAAAATATAGATCTTCGCGGAAAAGTTTTTCTTCGGCGAGCTTCTGCAGATTGCGGTTGGTGGCCACCACGATGCGGACGTCAACATCGATGGATTGCGTGCCGCCCACCCGCTCGAAGCGTCGCTCTTCGAGAACCCGAAGCAACTTGGCTTGAATCGAGAGCGGCAACTCACCGATTTCATCCAAGAACAGTGTGCCGTGATGGGCCAGGTCCATCTTCCCGACTTTGCGGTTGCCGGCCCCCGTGAAAGCACCGCGCTCGTGTCCAAACAATTCGTTTTCCACCAGGCCTTCGGGAATGGCCGCGCAATTGAGCGCGATAAAAGGTTTCTCGCGGCGCGGCGATAAATGGTGAATGGCTCGCGCGAACAATTCTTTTCCGGTGCCGCTTTCCCCCAGCAGCAGAACCGTGGAATCGGTAGCGGAAACTTTTTGTATCTGCTGACTGACTTCCCGGATGGACGAATCTTCTCCAAGAATGCGCGGGAAGCCGTACCGCGTGGCGTACTCCTCGCGGAGAATGAGATTTTCTCGCAGAAGTTCCTGCTGGCGGGCGGCGCGGCCCACCAGTAGTTTCAGGTGCTCCAGGTCCACCGGCTTCTGCAGAAAATCGAACGCCCCTTCTTTCATGGCCGTGACCGCTTCATCCACCGAGCCAAACGCCGTGAGCAACAGCACCGGAACGGTGGAATCGGCCTGCTTCGTTTCACGCAGCACGTCGAGCCCGGAAGCTCCGGGCATCTTCAGATCGGTGATGACCAGCAGGTAACGCCGCGCACGCACCTTCTGGATAGCCGATGGGCCGTCGGGAGCTTCGTCGACTTGATAGCCGGCGCGCTCCAGAGCTTTACGCAACATGGCGCGCAGCTCGTTTTTATCTTCGACGAGGAGAAGGGGTTCCATGCACTTCGTTTTTATCACGAATTACGATGGGTACTTTGGTGGGCCCAAGACAGTGTGCGGAGAAGTGTAGGTATGTTTACGACCACGGCGGACGCTTGCGTAATTTCAGCCTTCTTCCCTGAAATATTTACCTCGCCGTCGAGCGCTTTCGTCTCCACGCCCTGCGCTTGCCCCGCTACTTCTCGATATTCTCTGCCGTCGTTCGCCCACCGTGATCGAACCCCGACACAAACGCATCGCGTTGTGCCTCGGTAGCCCAGCGTCCCACCGCCGGCTCCTTTTGCTCGCCGCGCGCCATCGACAACTTCGCCATATACACTCCGTCGCGATAAGCTGCGCTCAAATTCACATCCGCCCTGCCCGTCGTCTCCTTGGCCGTTCCCTCTGATGTGGAACGAACCGCCTCTGCTGTTTCATTTCCGTTCCGGCTCCACTGCGCCACGTGCGTCGTCATCGTCGCCGCCGCTGCCACCGTCGCTATCCAATAAACAACTCCGGCATACGCAAAATGTGTTTTCATTTCTGTCCTCCCCATTTCGTTCACTTCTGCGTTCATAAATCTTTTTCCTGACTACCCTCCCATAGATGAACGCCTCTCGCTAGGCGTTGGTCGCGCGACCGCAACCTTTACCTTCTTAACGCAGTCTTTGCCTGCTCTTTACCCGATACAACGCCGTCGACCGCTAGTAGAATCTGAGTAGTCTCGTAAGCTCGCACACGCTATGGATTTCGACAAACTCAAGCAACGTTCTTGGCTCGCTTGGGCCGCAGTGGCCTTCTTGGTGGTCCTCTGCGCGGTTCTCGCTTCTATGCAATACAGTTGGATTGGCCAGGTGGCCAGCGCCGAGAGCCATCGCTTGCGCGAGGATCTTCAATACCGCCTGAATTTATTGCGCCGCGATCTCAACGACCAGGTGTCTTCTGCTTGTTATTCCTACATTCCCTCGGCGGCGGAAATTCAGCGCCTCGGCAGGGACGCGGCCTACCTGGAAAAATTTCGCCAGCGGAAAGATGCCGGCGACCGCATCGTGGGTCGCATCGCTCTCGCCGTCCCCAAAAACATCGATCTCAATCTATTGGTGCCGGACCGCACCCGTACCCGCTTCTACAGCCAGCCCTGGCCCTCCGATTGGGCGGACATGCAAGTTAGTCTTTTGACTAGAGTGCGTGGCGGCCCCGTCCCTTCAACGCAATCGTCAACCCTCGTGGAATTTCCCCGCTTCGCACCGGGCGAAGATCCCGATCAACCCAGGATGGCCGAACAGGAATGGCTGCTCATCGAATTGGACGCCAACTATATCGCCCGCACAATTGTCCCGGAATTGATTACCCGCTATCTCGGGCGTCCTGGAAAAGATGAGTACGACGCCGACATCGTGGTGCGCAGCAATTCTTCCGAGTACATTTACCGCTCGCCGTCGCACTCCGCTGCCGACGCAGGCTGGGTTGCCGATGCCACCGTGCCCCTGCTGGACATTAATCGCAGTCCTGATCCGCAGTCGGAATTGTCCGCCGATAACGTCGTCTCTCCGGAGAGCGACGTCTCGCCTTTAACAGCCTCTTCTCTCCCGCCCGGTCGCTTCCCGGGCCTTTGGCTCCTCCGCGTTCACCGCCACACCGGCTCGCTCGACGCCATCGTTACTCAGGCCCGTCATCGCAACATCATTCTTTCCGCCGGATTGCTTCTGCTCCTTTTTGCCACCGTCGTTTTACTCGTGCGTTTTTCACGACGCGCCCAGGATATTGCTGAGATGCAAATGAATTTCGTCGCCAGCGTGTCCCACGAACTGCGCACTCCACTCACCGTAATCCGTACGGCGGCGTTTAACTTGCGCGGCACTCTCGCCAGCCAGCCCGAACAGGTCACCCGCTACGGCACTCTGATTCGTCAGGAGGCCGAAAAACTGTCAGCTCTCGTTGAGCAGGTGCTGCGCTACGGAAACGCTCGCGCCGGCCGCGTGCTGCAACAGCGCGAGCGCCTGGCTATTCCTGAACTCATCGAAGCCAGCTTGCTGGCGGCTCGCGGCTCCGCTCCCGCTAGCCAGGTCATGATTGAGAAACACCTTGAACCGGATTTGCCTCCCATCCTCGCCGACCGCGAATCCATGCAGCACGCTTTGCAGAATCTCATCGACAACGCCATCAAATACGGAACTCGCGGCTCGGAAGCTGGGATTGGCATTTCTGCCACCGCCTCCAAAAACGGCGGCCCGCTCACGGTGGAAATTCGCGTGTCCGATCGCGGTGCGGGAATCCCGGAAAAAGAATTGCCTTACGTGTTTGATCCGTTTTTTCGCGGTCATCGACCTGTCCAGAATCAGATCCACGGCACCGGTCTCGGCTTGAACCTCGTCAAAAGAATCATCGAAGCTCACCGCGGCACTATTTCCGTGCACAATCGTCCCGATCGTGGCGCCGAATTTGTAGTGCGCATTCCCGGCGCTCCAGCAAATTTTCAGGCGGATGTTTCATCTCCGTCTCAGCAAAGCGAGCCCCTATGATCCTCTCCGTCCTGCTCATCGAAGACGAACCTGGCTTGGTCCTTACCATCTCGGATTTGCTGGCTGCTGAGGGCTATCGCGTGCAGACCACTGCGGACGGCGAGGCTGGCTTGGCCAGAGCCTCTGGCGAGAAGTTTGCCTTGATCATTCTCGATATCATGCTGCCCAAGCTTTCCGGCCTCGAAGTGTGCCGCCAGTTGCGCCAGGCGGGCGTCGATTCCGCCATCCTCATGCTCACCGCTAAAACCGAAGTCATCGACCGCGTGGTGGGCCTGAAGCTCGGCGCCGACGATTATCTGACCAAGCCCTTCGAACCCGCGGAATTGCTTGCCCGGGTCGAAGCCCTCCTTCGCCGGGTGCATAAGGAAAACCGTCCGGATCTCCGCAGTTTTCAGTTTGGTGATGTCGAAATCGATTTTGAAAGGGCCGAAGTACGCAAGAGCGGGGAACCGCTGGCCCTCGCCTCCAAGGAACTCCAATTATTGCGTTACCTGGTCAATCACCGCGACCGCGTGGTGCCCCGCGAAGAGATTCTTCAGGAAGTTTGGGAATATGACAGCGAAGTTTCCTCGCGAACCATTGATGTGCACATCGCCTGGCTGCGCCAAAAACTGGACAATCCTCAAAATCCTAAATATATCCAGACCGTCCGCGGAAAAGGCTATCGTTTCGCCCAGTCCGACTAGCCGTTTTCCGCTTATCAGCGCAGATTGCGGTTGTCATCCTTCATGCCAAATGCTAAAGTTCGCCACATCGTTAAGGTGCTTTCCAGCTCTGTGGCTGTCACCTGAATCCCGGGTGCCAGTGCCCAAATTCATTCTTATCGTCGACAACAGCGAAGTCATCCGTCTAACCATATGCCGTTTCCTGGACAGCCAGCCCGGCCTCCAGGTTTGCGGCACAGCAGTGGATGGCGTCGAAGCCCTGGAAAAAGTCCTTCATCTCCATCCCGACTTGATTGTTCTGGATTTCGCCATGCCGGGCCTGAACGGTTTGCAGACCGCCCTACGCCTGCGCGCCCAGCTCTGCCGCATCCCCATCATTTTGTTTACCTGGCACGCGGATGCCATTCACGAAGAAACTGCGGCCGCCGCCGGAGTTTCGGCCGTCGTTTGCAAAACCGATCCCCATGCCCTCCATCTCCGCATTACGGAGTTACTGGCGCCCTGAATCGCGCCGGTTGCAGTCCATAACCGCATCACTCATTCCAGTTCCAGCTCCATCTCGTCCACGTAGCACCATCCCCAATTCTCGCCTGCCTCTATCGACTTCATGATCGGATGAGCCGTTTTGTGATAATGCTTCGTGGCATGCTTATTCTTCGAGCTGTCGCAGCAGCCCACCTGCCCGCATTCCAGGCACATCCGCAGGTGCACCCACGTGTCTCCCGTTTTCAAGCATTCTTCGCAGCCCTTCGTGTGCGGTTTCACAGCGTGGATGTGATCAAGGTGTGTGCACTCGTCCATGATTGCCTGCCTCGTCCATTTTAGAATTTACAGTCTACGCGTTCGCCATTTGCGCGTCGGTCCCTTGGGGCACCGGCAGTCGCACCTCGATAGTAGTGCCATTTTCGCTGGACCGCACATCGAACCGTCCGCCCATATCCCGCACCCGTTCGCGCATTCCCGCCATTCCCACGCCCATCAACATGGTTCCCTCGTGGAAGCCTGTCAGTACCTCCGGCGATATCCCGCAACCCTCATCGCAGATCTCCGCGTTCAGGCTCTCCGCATCCACCGTGATCCGGATCTGCGCCACCTTGCTTCCCGAATGCCGGTGAATATTTGCCAGGCTCTGCTGCACCACCCGGAATAGCGCATTTTCTACCTCTTGCGGCAAGCGTCCGAATTCCTCCGGTATGTGCAATTGCACTTTAATTCCGCTGCGCTGCGAAAATCCCTCCACATACCACGAGATTGCCGACGCCAACCCCACCTCATCCAGCAACGGCGGGTGCAGGAGATACGAGATCGTCCGGATCTCCGATGTGCACATCTCCGTCATGGTCAATGAATCGGCCACCCGCGCGGCATGCTTCACGCTCAAGTTCCCGGCCTCATGCTTTAGCGCATGCAAATTCATCTGGATGCCTGCCAGATATTGCCCCACGCTGTCGTGCAACTCCCGCGCGATACGCCGCCGCTCTTCGTCCTGCGAAGCCATCAGCCGCGAGGATAGGTGCTGCAATTGCGCGGTGCGCGCGTGCACCACCGCTTCCAGCCCCGACTGCGTCCGCTTCAGCTTTTCTTCCGTACGTTGGTGCTCCGCGATCTGTCGGTCGGCGTTCTCGCGCGCGATCCGTTCGTTTTCGTGCGCTTGCACCAGGCGCAGCGCCCCAGCCGTGAATTCCGCCAACCCCGTCAATACCCGCACATCTTCCGAATCGAATTTGCATTTCGCGTCGTGGGACATTACCCACAACGTGCCCAACTTGTCTTTCCCTAGAGACACAGGGATGGCTAGAACTTCACAAATCGGCACGCCAAATTTTTTCAAATATTGGAACCGCCGCTCCGGTCGTTCGAACAGTTCCGGTTCCTCCAGGTCCAGCGTTGTGCCGCATACGCTGAAAAGTCTCGGCGTGGGTTCCCCGTGGGATTGTTTCAGCACTCCCGCCAGGTTCACCCAGCGCATGATGCGTTCGCCGTTGGGTAGCGTTTCGGAAAGGCTGATCCCCGCCGTCCCGGCGCAGCATAAATTCACCGCCGTCTGCAGCAGCGCATCGATCAAATTTTCCGGTGAATTGGCCATGATCCGTGCCAGCGAATATAGCGCCGCATTTTCATCCACGAGGTTTGGCTCTCGTCGACCCCGTGAACGCAGTTGGTCAGTGATCAGTATCTCTTCCAGTTCGGCGGGCCCGCTTCCGGCCCCTTCCGCCATTGGCGGCGGGATGGGCGTAGCCGAGTCCGACCCTGCGCCGGGAGCGCGTCGTCCTGAACGTGGTGGATTTACGGATTCTGGATTCACGGATTCACCTGCTTTCCTCGAGAAAGCTGAAGGGATCTTCATTCTAACAGCACGCGCTGCCCACCACAGAATCGCTCGCTTTCGCTGAATGGAATGATGTAGTCAGTGCGCGACTTGCCCACAAGTCTAGACGTAGACAGGTTCGCAAACTGTGCGCTTTTGCACCTTTCATCCTCCAGTTAACCTCTGCCTGGGCTCTTCCATCACTAGTTTCTCCACCTGACGTCTCCAACACAATCTTGCTTCAATAAATTGCATCGCATCCGCACAAAAGAAAAAAGCCCCACGCGCCATTTTCACGCGTGGGGCTTTTCTACCGCCATTTGAGTTCGTCACCTGGCAACCGGAAAGACTAAAACAACGCCGTCGGCCTCCGCTCCCACTTCTTGCCCTTCTCCTTCGAAATTCCTTCCATATCCTTCACATACGCCGCTGTCTGCGTCAGCACATGGTGCAAATCATTTCCCAGGCTGATAAAAGTAAATCCTTTTTCCAGGAACTCTCCCACCCGCGCCGTCCCAAACAAAAACATTCCCAGAATCACCTTGTTCTTCCGCGCATCCTCAATCAACTTCTTCGTCGCCGCTCCCAATTCCGGCGAAGTATACATGTGCGGAAATTCATACTTCTTATACAATCCCATGGACATGCACAAATCGTTTTGCCCCAGGAAAAATATGTCCACGCCCGGCACTGCCGCGATTTCCTTCATGTTCTCAATGCAGGACGCCGTCTCCACCTGCAGCGCCACAATGCCATTGTTATTGGAGTTTCCCGCGTACCCCAGCAGCCCCGCTTTGTTCATACTGCGCTGCGGAAAATATACCGACCGCGTTCCCACCGTCGGATACTTCGTGCAACTCATCGCCTGCCGCGCCTCTTCCGCCGTGTTGATGTACGGCACCAGCACTCCATCCGCGCCCAAATCCAGAGCCTGCTGGATTCCCGGCCGGTCGTTGTACGCCCCCACGCGCACCAGCGACTTCGCCCCGCCATGCGAAATCCCGCTCAGCATCGCCGAAAATTTTTCGTTGTGCATCGGCCCGTGCTGCGTATCCACCAGCAGCCAGTCATATCCGCTGTGCGCCAGTTGCTCCGCCACCGTGGGGCTATGCGAATTGATAAACAATCCCATCTTCGGGTTCCCCTCATGCAATTGCTTCTTGAACTCCACTCCCGTAACCGCCTCCGCCATCGCCAATCTCCTTGAATGTAATGAATTCGCTCTGCAGTCTATCAGTTTGCCGCGCATTCCCAATTTTCTAACTTCGAAGCGTCAAATTCCTCAATTCGCTTTCAACTTCTCCAGAAAATCAAAATCCCCGCTCGGCGATAGCGCCAAGTCTCCCAAGTTTCTCTGATGCACCGACACCGCATCCCCAAACCACATCGGTAAATACGGTAAATCCTCCGCAGCAATTTTCTGTGCCTCGCTGCACAGCGCCTTGCGTTTCTCTCGGTCCATCTCCACGCGAATCTCGTCCGTCAACTCATCCATCCGCGCATTGCGGTAGTGCCCCCGATTGGCCCCATCCGGCGGAAAACGTTTCGACGAAAACACAAACTCAAAAATGTCGGGATCATTGTTGGCCCCCACCCAGCGCAGCAGATTGATCTGAAAATTCCCCTTGATCGAATCCGAAAGCAGCGTCGCCAGTTCCAGCGGCCGCACCTCCAGTTCCACGCCTACGTGCCGCCACTGCTCTTGCAGCGCCGCTCCAATCAATCGGGCCTGCTCTTCCGTGGAAGTCTTCAACAACAAATGCATGCGCACTCCGTTAGCCTTCCGCGGAAAACCCGCTGCATCCAGCAACGCCTCCGCCCGCCCGCCGTCCAGCGCATACTGCGCCACGTTGGGCTCGTGCGCCCAATGATTCGGTGGCAAGACCCCCGTCGCAATTCGCGCCTGACCATGCAGCAGATATCGCACCAGCGTCTCGCGATCCGTCGCGTACGCCAGTGCCTGCCGCACTTCCCGCCGCCCCACCAGCCCATCCTCCATGTTGAAGCCCAGATAATTTAGATTCGTCCCCGCGCGTTCCGACACTCCCAGCTCCGGCCGCCGCGCTAATACCGGGATCATGTCCGGCGAAAGGGAACTGACCTCCAGGTCCGCCGACCCTTTGCGCAATTCCAGCGCCCGCACAATCGCGTCTGGCACCACCCGCGCCCGCAACCGCGCAACCGCCGGCGCTCCGCCAAAATAATCCGGATTCGCCGCCAAAATCACTTCGTCATCCTGCGCCTGGCTCACAAAGCGAAACGGCCCCGAACCCACCAGCGTCCGTGAAAAATCTCCACCAGCGTTCGCCGGCACGATTCCAATTGCCGGCCGCGACACACTCCACAAAAACGAGGCATACGGTGCCTTCAAATGGAAAATCGCCGTGTTCGCGCCCGCCGCTTCCACACGCTCGATCAACCGGAACCCGCCGCGCTTTGGCGAGCGGTTCGCGGCATTCAAAACAAAATCGAACGTGGCCTTCACGTCCCCGGCTGTCACCGCGCTCCCATCGTGAAAGCGCACTCCACGCCGCAAGTGAAACACGTACGTCAGCGGATCGGGAGTTTCCCACGATTCCGCCAAGTCCCCGCGCAAATTCATCTGTTCGTCCCGCGCCACCAAACTGCTGAAAATCAATCCATCCAGATGTTGCGACACCCCATCGGTGGCAAATCGCGGATCCAGATTTGCGGGATTTGACTCAATCAACAAAACCAAAGGGCCGCGGTCTGCCCGGCTCGGCGAACAACCGCCTGCACCCAGAACTCCCAACGCCGCCACCAACCACAAAATCAAAGCCGGCTGTTGCTTGTGATAAGCCCACGTAAAGAGGAATTCCGATCGGCCAGGGATCCTCATTTACTTTTTTTCCCGGACGGATTTTTCTTCGGCGGAGCCTTCGAAATCTTCCCCAGGATCGCCGGCCCCCTCGCCCCCGTAGCCGAAAAAACATTCCCCGCCCGCCGATGCACGCATTCGTACGCCAACAAAGCAAACGCCAGCGCCTCTTTCCCCTCTTCCGCCACTCCCATCCGCGAAGAAGGCATCACCTCTAGACCTGGCAACGCCGCCGTCAGTTGCCCCATAATCAGCGGGTTCCGCGCTCCGCCGCCCGAAACGATCAGTTGATCGATCTTCACCCGCGGAATCACGAACCGGTTCAGCGCATCCACCACCGACAGCGCCGTAAATATCGTCGCGCACCGAATCAAATCATTTGGCCGCGCCCGGTGCCGCCGCCCCAGCGCTAAAACCTTCTTCAAATATTCCGTGCCGTAATATTCCCGCCCCGTCGATTTCGGCGGCGCCTTCCGCAAATAAGGATCGCGCATCAACTCATCCACCAGCGCCGGAATCGCCCGCCCCGCCTGCGCCATCCGCGCATTCTCATCAAACCGCGCGCGTCCCCGCGTAAAATGTCCCACCAGCGCATCGATCAACATGTTCGCGGGTCCCGTATCAAACGCAAACACCTGCTCCCGCGACCCGCCTGCGCGCAGCACCGTCACATTCGCAATCCCGCCCAGGTTCAACGACGCCCGCCCTAACTTCCGGTCCCCATATAGAAGATAATCCGCGAACGGCACCAGCGGCGCTCCCTGTCCCCCCAGCGCCATATCCGCGGGCCGAAAATCCGCCACCGTGGTCACGCCCGTCTCCGCCGCGATCACCGCAGCTTCCCCGATCTGCAGGGTCGATGCTACCCGCGCTCCCAAATAGGAAACCGCCGCGCCCTGGTGAAAAATCGTCTGCCCATGGCTCCCGATTAATCCCACCGAAGAAAGCTTCACGCCAAATCGCCGGCAAGCCTCCCGCGCAGCCTCCGCGAACAATTTCCCCAACCGAAAATTCAGCTGGCTCAACTCCCCCGCCGTGATCGCCCGTTGCTCCGCCACCCGCAAAATCTCCGCCCGCACCGCGGCGGGAAATTTCACCGCCGTATGCTTAAGTAACTGCGCTCGCACATTCGGTGGCGCCCCGGAAATCCGCGCCAATCCCACATCGATTCCGTCCGCGGAAGTCCCCGACATGATTCCCAGCACCAGCATCCCGCGCTTTGTCCCCCGGGTTTTCAAGAAATCTGCTTCTTCAATTCTGCCAACAAATTCAACGCATCCAGCGGCTTCAATTGATCCAGATCCGCTCCCCGCAGTTTATCGATCACTTCGCGATCCAGCGCCGTGAACAAAACTTCCTGGTGACTATTACTATTCCCGTTCCCACTGGCTCCCGGCGAAAGTGTCTCGCTCAACTCATGCTCGCTTTGCTCGTGCTTTCGCAGCACCTCGCGCGCTCGCTCAATCACGCTCCGCGGCAATCCCGCCAGCCGCGCCACTTCAATCCCATAACTCTTGTCCGCGCTCCCCGGCTCCACCCGCCGCAAAAACACAATCTCATTCGGTGTCTCCTTCACCGACACATGCACGTTCTTCACCGCCGCCAGCAATTCCGCCAGTTCCGTCAATTCATGATAGTGCGTGGCAAACAGCGTTCGCGCCCCGGTATGTTTCTGCAAATGTTCCACCACCGCCCACGCGATCGACAGCCCATCGAACGTCGACGTTCCGCGCCCCACTTCATCCAGCAGCACCAGGCTCGCTGGCGTCGCGTGATGCAGAATCGCCGCCACTTCGCTCATCTCCACCAAAAACGTTGACCTCCCTCGCGCCAAATTATCGCTGGCCCCGATGCGCGTAAAAATCCGGTCCGTGATCGGCAATTTCGCCTGCCGCGCCGGCACGAAGCACCCCATCTGCGCCATCAACACGATCAGTGCCGTCTGCCGCAGATACGTCGACTTGCCGCCCATATTCGGCCCGGTAATCAACAACAATTGCTGCCGCCGCGTTTCCAGATACAAGTCATTCGGCACGAAGCGCTCGCCACGCTGCCGCAGCAACTCCTCAATCACCGGGTGCCGCCCCTCCACAATCAGCAACTCTCCGGCGCTATTGAATGTTGGTCGGCTGTACCCCGTTCCGTTGCCAGCTTCGCAAACGAAGTCAGCACATCCAGTTGCGCCACCGCGCTCGCCGTCACCCGCAACCGCGCCGCGTGCGCCGCCACTCCCGTACGCAGCTCAACAAACAGACGGCTCTCGATTTCCTGAATCCGTTCATCCGCGGCTAAAATCTTTCGCTCGTACTCTTTCAACTCCGGTGATGTGAACCGCTCCGCATTCACCAGCGTTTGCTTGCGCTCGTAATCCACCGGTGCCGCGTGCAGGTTCACTTTCGAAATCTCAATGTAATATCCGAAAATCGAATTGAACCGGATCTTCAGCGAATGGATCCCCGTCCGTTTCCTCTCCCGGTCTTCCATCGCGGCAATAATCTGTTTGCTGTGCTGGCTCAGATTGCGTAGCTCGTCCAGTTCGCCGTCGTATCCGCTGCGAATCATTCCCGGCGTGGTCGCTAGCGCCGGAGGATCATCCGCGATCGCCCGCTCCAGCCTTTCCCGCACCTCCGTCAGTTCATCAAGCTCTGTATAAATCCGCCGCAACAGCTCGCTGCCGCCCATCGGCGGCGGGGTCAAAAAATTCTTCAGCAGCGGCAACTTCTCCAGCGATTTACGCAGCGCCACCATCTCGCGCGGAGTGGCCAGTCCCAACGTGATCCGGCTGGTCAGCCGTTCCAGATCCAAAATTCCCTTCAACTCTTTGCGTATCTCTCCCCGCACCATCGTCTGCGTTACCAGGTGCGCCACCGCCTCCAGTCGCGCCTCAATCGCCTGCACATCGATCAACGGCCGCATCATCCACGCGCGCAGCAACCGCGCCCCCATCCCCGTCACCGTCACATCCAGCGCCGCAATCAGCGTAGTCGGCCCCACCCGCCCGCTCTCTTCCGTAAAAATCGGCGTCACCAGCTCCAGATTCCGCACCGAAACCGGATCCAGCACCAGCGCATTGTGCTGCTCGTAGAATCGCACCCCATCCAGGTGCCTCAGCGCTTCTATGCTGTGCGCGTCGTCTCCCCGCGCCGCATTTTCCCGCAAATAATGAATAATCGCCCCGGCCGCCGCCAGCGATTGCCCGTGCCCGTCCAGTCCAAATCCCGTCAGTTCCGCTACTCCAAACTGCTCCCGCAAAATCCGTTCCGCGTAATCGTGTTGAAAAATCCATTCGTCCAGCCGCGACTCCACTCCGCCGGTCCCGTCCAGCAGGGAAGTCTTCGCCGTTTCAAAAAGTTGTTGTGCTCGCGGCAATAATGTCTCCCGCGGGCGCAGCAGTTGCAGTTCGTCGCGCAGCGCCTCCAAAGCGCCCGCTCCGCTGAATTCCGTGGCTTGAAACTCCCCGGTCGACAAATCCACGTACGCCATGCCCAGCACGGCGCCCGATCCGTCCTTGGCCACCGACGCCAGAAAATTATTCTCCCGCGCCTCCAGCACTGCCCCATCCGTCGCCGTCCCCGGCGTGATCACCCGCACCACTTCGCGCCGCACGATCTTCTTGCCCGGCCCCGGCAATTCCATCTGGTCGCAGATCGCGATCTTGAATCCCGCGCGTATCAGTCGCGCGATGTACCCGTCCGCCGCGTGGTATGGCACTCCACACATGGGAATGGGTTGCCCCTTCTCGCGATTCCGGGATGTCAGTGTGATTTGCAGTTCACGCGCGGCGATAATCGCGTCTTCGTAGAACAACTCGTAGAAATCGCCCAATCGAAAAAGCAGCAGCGCATGAGGGTAGCGCGCCTTGATCCCCTGATATTGCTGCATGAGCGGGGTCGTAGCCTCGCTCATGGTCATGTCTGGACGCCTGCTACCGCGCATCCCGCACCGCGCTCCATCTCCAGCAATCGCCCGCCACCACTCACTCGCTGATTCCCGACTGCGTCAGCACAAACGCATAATCCAACGCCACCTCGCGCAAATAATCGTACCGCCCGGAAGCCCCCCCGTGCCCGGCGCCCATGTTCACCTTGAACAGCAGACAATTCCTGTCTGTTTTTTTCGCGCGCACTTTCGCCACATACTTCGCCGGCTCCCAATACATCACCTGGCTGTCATTCAATCCCGTCTTCACCAGCATCGCCGGATACGCCCGCCGCGCCACATTGGTATACGGGCAATACGACTTCATCACCCAATAATCTTCCTCTACCTGCGGATTGCCCCACTCCTCATATTCCCCCACCGTCAGTGGCAGGGAAGCGTCCAGCATCGTGTTCAGCACATCCACAAACGGTACGTGCGAAATCACCGCGTGAAACAAGTACGGCCGCAGATTCACCACCGCGCCCATCAACAATCCGCCCGCGCTCCCACCCTCAATGATCAATTTCTCCGGCGACGTATAGCGATGCGCAATCAAGTGTTCTGCCGCGGCAATGAAATCCGTAAACGTGTTCATCTTCTGGCGCATGCGCCCGTCGTCGTGCCACGGCTTGCCCAGTTCGCCGCCGCCGCGTATGTGCGCAATCGCAAAAACCATCCCGCGGTCCAGCAGGCTCAAGCGATTCGAATTGAAAGTAACCGGCACGGAAATTCCGTAGCTCCCGTAGCCATACAACAGCAGCGGCGCTCCGGCCTTGCTTTCTTCCGGCCACTGCTGTTCGCGCGCAAAACTGTCGCGCCGGTAAACCAGCGAAATAGGAATCTGGATGCCATCCGCCGCGACCGCGTGCAGCCGCTCGGTCACGTAACGCTGCGCGTCGTACTCCCCCAAAACCGCCTGCTGCTTCAACAACTCTCGTTCGCGCGTCCGAACGTGGTAATCGAACACCGAACGCGGCGTGACAAACGATTCGTACTGAAACCTTACCCTCTCCGTAGCAAATTCCGGATTGGCTCCCAATGACGCGTGGTACGCGGGCTCCGTAAATTCAATGCGGTGCGACTTCTCCAGCAGCCTACCGTCCGCTTTTCCGCTGCCATCCGCACCTGCCGCCCATCTCTCCTTCAAGTCCACAATCCGCAAATACTGCAATCCATTCTCGCGTTCCGAAAGCACCAGGTGCTCTGCAAACGCGTTCACCCCGCCCAACATCACCTTCGGCCGGTTAGGTATCGCTTCTTTCCAGTTCTTCCGCCCCGGTTCGCGCACCGCCGCTTCCATCAATCGAAATGTCCGCCCGCCCAGGTTCGTCCGCACATAAAAAATGCCCTCGTCCTCATCATCCTGCAACGGTTCCGGCCCTCGCCTGTCTCCCACGCCACGCCCGGGGTGATGTTCCACTTGGTATTCATGATTGTCTTCCCGCGCATCGATCAGCGAAAACTCCTCGCCGGCATTTCGTGCCGCCAAAAATCGCACCTCACTCGCGGTATGGCTCGCGCAGGACAACAGCAGAAAACTCCCGCTGCGCGTACGTTCCACTCCCACGCGAAAGCGCTCATCCTGCTCCTCATAAACCAGCTCCGCCTCGGCGCCCGATCCCAACACCCAGCGATGCAAGCGGTAGGACCGCTTCGTAATATCGTCTTCCTCGCTGAAAAAAAGCGTCCGGTTGTCCGCCGCCCAGGCCACGCTGGTCACCCGCTCAAATCGCTCCGCCAGCGTCTCGCCCGTCGACAAATTCTTGATGTGCAGCGTGTACTGCCGGAATCCCGTCGTGTCCGTTGAATACGCCAGCAGGGAATTGTCGTCGCTGATCGCCATCGCCCCCAGGCCCAGAAAGGAATGCCCTTCGGCCAGCGCATTTAGATCCAGCAGCACTTCTTCTTCTGCGCCCTCCGCATCCCGCTGCCGGCAATGTACTGGATACTGCTTACCCTCTTCCGTGCGCGTGAAGTATCGGTAGCCGCGCAGCCGGTACGGCACCGACAAATCCGTCTGCAAAATCCGTCCCAGCATTTCCTGATAAAGTTTTTCTTGCAGCGCCTCGGTCGGCAGCAGAATCGCGTCCGTATAAGCGTTCTCGGCCTTCAGGTAGTCGATGACTTCCGCGTTTTCCTTATCCCGCAACCACGCGTAATGATCCACGCGCCGGTCCCCATGCAGCTCCGTCTCCACCGGCTCCCGCCGCGCCACCGGCGCTTCCGGCACCGCATGCGCGGCCCCGCCGTTCGTAGCCGCACCAGCCGATTCTTCGTTCGCTGCTATATCCACGGCCCCCTCATCGGTCGCGCCAAACTCGATTCCGTCCCGGCCGCTGGGCAAGCCTTTCTCGTTTATCTCGTAATAGTCACTCATAGAATTCACAGATAGATAGTTGCCGATTGCCGCCTGCAGCCGCCGCTCGCTGCCAGATCAAAAAATTGCGTCGTCCGCAGCCATCCGGGCCTTATTCAACGCCTGGCCACAAAATGCCGCCCTTCGCCCAGTTATAGTAGCGGAACTCTACAACTCTATACAGCCGCCACCTCTAACGTTTTCCACAAAATTACTCTGATGCCTTGGCGCCCCCCGCTATCCCCAGATGCGTAAATTTAAACCCGGCCGGATACTTCAGCCCGAATCCCAGCACCCGGTCCATCCCGATATGTGCCATCCAGATACACAGCAGGGACACCGTATAAAACCGCCCCGTAACCATCGCAAACACCATCAGCCCCAGCGGCAGCAAATAGCTGTGCACAATATTGTAGGAAGTCGCGCCGACCTTAGGGTTGACTAAGTACCCCAGCATGCTCAGATCCGGCACCAGCAATAACGCCGCAAACATCCACCACCGATATCCCAGTTGGGCATACAAGACCACGCTACCCACCAGCGCCGCCAACCCTTCAGCCCTCAACCACACCCGCACACCTCCGTTCACCACACCTTCATCGCCGCTCTGCGTCATCATTTCGCACCCCAAATATTCAAAATTGTCAGCTATGCCGCAGTCAGCAGTAGCGGCACATCGTTAGTAATCATCAGCGTATGTTCGTAATGCGCCGCCGTACCACGGTCAGCCGTCCGTATGGTCCAACCATCCTCGCTCAGAACGATCTTTCCCGATCGCGTCGCGATAATGGGCTCGACGGTAATGATCAATCCTTAAGTCAAAGTTTGATTCGCTTCGGCCTCTTCATAGTTTGGGATGCTGGGCGGCTCATGAATTGTCCGCCCGATCCCGTGACCGCCTCTAGGGCCTTGATTACAAAAAATCCACTCTGTCGAACTTCGGTCTCAATCGCGCGTCCAATTTCGTATACCTTCCTGCCCGCCCTTGCCACCCCCATCGCCATCTCAAAGGCGCGCTCAGCGCAGTTAATCAGTCGCCGCATCTCTTCCGAGACTTTGCCCACCGCGACCGTCACCGCCGCGTCATCCATGAACCCATCCTTCTCGATCGTCACGTCCAGCTTCACGACATCGCCTTCTCGGATTCTGCGTCTTCCAGGAATTCCGTGGACCACTTCGTCGTTCACTCTGATCAAATTTATGCCCGGAAATTTGTAAACCAGCGCAGGCGCTGGCCGCGCCCCATGCTCTCGTATGACCTGTACCCCCCGCTTCGTCGATCTCACCCGTCGTGACTCCCGCCCGCAGGACCGCTTTCATTGCCTCCAAAATTCGCCTGACAATAAATCCTGCCGCGCGCATTCCGGCCAGTTCTTCGGCTGTTTGAATAGACATGGATGGCCTCCGTTCGGACAGTATCGTACCCTTATCGTTCGAGCGAACGTTCGTTCAAATGATGCGGATTCGAGTTCGCCGGCAAGCGCTATCAAACGTCAACGAACCTGGAGTTCCATGCCGCAAGAAACCGAAATCAAGCTCCGCATCCGCGATCTCAAGGCCTTCCAACGCCTCTTGAAACGCCTTGGCGCCCAACCAGTTGGCTCCGCCACCGGCCGCGTCCATGAAGAAAACGTCATCTTCGACACTCCCGAGGGCGGCCTAGCCAAACACGCCCAACTTCTAAGGATGCGCACCGAAACCCCGGACGCCCCGGCCAAAAAATCCTCCAAAAAGAAATCCAGAAAAGATCCAAAAACAAAAACCCCCGAGCCCAGGGCAACTGCTCGCCACATCGTCACCTTCAAGAGCCCAACTCCGCAGCAACTCTCCTCGCCAACACCTTCGTCTCCCAAGCCCGGCACCTACAAGGTCCGCGAAGAAATCGAAGCCCACATCCTCGATTCCGCCAATCTCACCCGCATCTTCGAAGGCTTAGGTCTGCGCGGCTGGTTCCGCTACGAAAAATACCGCTCCACATACCAACTTCCCGCCGCGAAGTCCTGGGCTCGCGGCCTGCTCATCGAAGTGGACGAAACCCCCATCGGTACTTTCGTGGAACTCGAAGGCCCTCCCGCTGCCATCGACCGCGCCGCCACCGAACTGGGTTACTCAAAAAAGGACTACATCCTCACCAATTATCTCTCCCTCTACGTCGACGATTGCCGCCGCAAGGGCCAGCAGCCGCAAAATATGCTGTTCGCAAATAAGCCTTCTCAAAAATTCTCGTAAAAGTTACTTTTCGGCGCGATTTTTTCCCGCAAACGCAATTCTATGCTTGACTTGCAGCCCTGTCGGGCTTATCACTGCTCCAGAAGTTTTTTTGCGGGCTACGTTTATTTTTGTGCCCGCGGTTGCGGCTCTCTCGCAGCACTCGTATCTGGTACGGAGCGAATTCTCTCTCGATGCACCTTAGCGGCGAACTCGAACCTGAGCCTGGCGGCGTACCTGCCCGTCAGCTACGAAGATCTCTCTCGCTTCACTGGCTCTTCGTATCGAAAAACGTTGCACTTCCCGCATCTGCGGTGGGTTCGGCAATGGGTGTAGGAAAAAATTCGCGTCGCGGGAGGCTCGTCCGCGGGTAGCGGCAAGTCCATTTTCGCCAGGATCTTGCCCGCGACCCGCCATCAGGGTACGCGGTTTTTTTATTTATACACCGGTTAACCGAGACCCTGCCGGCTAGCCTTCATCGGCACCAAGCACCACGAGGACCACGTTATGGAACTGTACGCCACCGAACTGATGGGCTCCAAAGCTTACGATGTGCAGGGCAATTATGTTGGGCGGGTCCGCGAATTCTTCGTCGAGCCCGCCGATCAGCCCAACCGCGTCTCTCATTTCTTGCTCGCTCGCGGCCATTTTCCCCCGCTGGTCGCCCGTCACGATCAGGTAGCTTCCATCGCCGTCGGTGAATTGCGCCTCAACGTCAGCGAGCGCGCCTTGCAACTCTACGAGCCCAACGAGTCCTGGCTCGCCGTGCAAAAAGACCTCCTCGACCAGCAAATCATCGACACCGGCGGCCGCAAAGTCGTACGCGTCAATGACGTCGATCTCCTGGAAGTCCGCAACAACGGCAACACCGAGCTGCGCCTCACCCAGGTCGACGTCGGCCTCCCCGGCGCCGTTCGCCGTCTGCTCCAGGGCGTCGTCTCTCCCGGCGTCATCCGCAAACTCCAGAAGAACCTGCCCCAGAGCACCATCCGCTGGGAATTCGTCAATCTCGTCGAGCCCGATCCGCTGCGCCGCGTCAAACTGCGCATCACTCACGAAAAGCTCGAAGATCTGCATCCCGCCGACTTGGCCGCCATCATGGAGGATCTCTCCGCCGCCGAACGCCAGGGCATCATCGCCTCCCTCGATGAAGAAACCGCCGGCGCGGTGCTCGCCGAGCTTGACGAGCGCCTCACCACTCAGATCGTCGAGAAACTCGACCCCGGCAAAGCCGCCGACATTCTCGAAGAAATGGCTCCCGATGCCGCCGCCGATTTGCTTGCCGATCTCCCCAAACACACCTTCGATGAAGTTCTCGACGAAATGCCCGGCCAGGAAGCCCGCGAGGTCCGCGAACTCCTTGAATTCGATGCCGGCACCGCCGGCGGCATGATGAATCCGCATTTTGCCTTCGTTAGCGAATCCACTACCCGCGATGAAGTGCTGGTCTGGCTGCGCAATCAGGACATGAATCTCGACCAGCTCGACACCATCGTGCTCCTCGACAAGGGCGCGCAATTTTCCGGTACCGTCACCGTTTCCCGCTTGCTGCTCGCCGCGCCCGACCAGAGCTTGGCAGAATTGCGCATGGAGCCGCTCCTGAATCTCGAGCCGGAAGCGGACGATAAGGAAGTTTTCGAGCTCTTCGACAAATACAATTTGCGGACCTTGACGGTCATCGATGAAGACAAACATCCCATCGGGGTCATCACCGTAGACGACGTGGTGTCGCGTCTGGTGGATAGCCGCTAGCTTGCCACCGCTTTCAAATTTATTTTTGCCGTAAGCGTCGATTCGCTTCACCACTCAGTAATACGAAAGGGAACCGCAGGCACCACATGAATTGGGGAGCCATCACCGACAGACTCGCTTCTGTCCGCTCCGGCGGAACAGACTTGCAGAAGCGTATCCGCGGCTTGCGCCGCCGCCTCACCCTTTTGCTCGCGGTTGTCGGTCCCGGCCTCATCACCTCCAACGTCGATAACGACGCCGGCGGTATTTCCACCTACACCCAGGCCGGCGCGCATTATGGCTACGCGCTGCTGTGGTCCCTCATCCCCATGACCATCGCTCTGTACGTCACCGAAGAAATGTGCGCGCGCATGGGCGTCATCACCGGCAAAGGCCTCTCCGATTTAATTCGCGAGGAATTTGGTTTCCGCTCCACCTTCTTCGTCATGGTCACGGGCTTTTTCGTGGACCTGGCCAACGTGGTCGCCGAATTCGCGGGCGTCGCCGCCGCCATGGAAATTTTTCATGTCAGCAAATACATTGCTGTCCCGCTGGCCGCTGCCATCGTCTGGTTCCTGGTGCTCAAAGGCACCTACCGCCAGGTCGAGGTCATCTTCTTTTTCGCTTGCGGCTTTTACGTCACCTACATCATCTCCGCGCTCATGGCCAAGCCCGATTGGCTTTTCGCCGCCCGCGCCACCATCATTCCGCATGTGGAGTTTTCACTCCGACTATCTGGTCATGCTCACCGGCTTGATCGGTACCACCATCGCCCCGTGGCAATTTTTCTATCTGCAAGCTGGCTTCGTCGAGAAAAAAGTCGGTCCCCGCCAGTACCCGCAAGCTCGCGCAGACGTTCTGGTCGGCAGCATCAGTTGTATGGTCATCGTCTTTTTCATCATTGTCTGCACCGCCGCCACCCTGTACGCCACCGGCCATCGCGACATCACCGAAGCCAAGGACGCTGCCCGCGCCTTAATTCCCATCGCCGGTCCCTGGGCCGGCTACTTGTTTGCCTTCGGTTTGCTCAACGCCTCCATCTTCGCCGCCTCCATTCTCCCGCTCTCCACCGCTCATGTGATTTGTGAGGGCCTGGGCTTTGAAGCCGGCATCGACCATAAATTCGAAGACGCCAAAATTTTCTATTGGCTCTACACCGTCCTTATCGTTGTCGGAGCCGGAGTCGTGCTCCTCCCCAACGCCCCGCTTTGGAAAATCCTGATCTTCTCCCAAGTCGGCAATGGTATTTGGCTCCCGGTAGTGGTCATCTTTATTTTGCTTCTCGTCAACCGCCGCGACCTGATGGGCGAATACGTCAACACTCTGACCTTCAACATCATCGCCTGGGTCACCGCCATTTTCATGATCGCCCTCACTCTCTTCGTCACCTACGCCGCCATTTTCCAATCTCCCCCAGCCTCTCCGTAAGCACACCCTGAAGCTCATTTCTTTTGCACAATCGTCTCTCTCTGCTACAGCTACTCCCTCACCCTCCTAAGCTAAGCCCGGTATCGAGCCGCATTTCGTCCGGTGCTACAAAGTGGCCGTCCTCGCCACCAGCACTTCACGACTCGCTGCTCCCACCAGTGGGTCATTAACGGAGGCAACTATGAAAACGAAAAGCATCCTCGGTACCACTTTCCTGTTCGTACTTGCCGGCGCCCCCATCTACGCCCGACAGGAACCTGACAAAGACAAGCCTCGCGAAGATCCGAAAAAACAGGAGGAACCTAGAAAGGGCGAGGAGCCCAGGAAGGGCGAACAACCTAAGCCTGCCGAAAAACCAAGGCAGGAACCCGACAAGCGCCCTGAAGACCGCCCCAAGCCTGCGCAGCCCAGCGAACGCCAGACCTCTCCAACTCCGAAGCAAAACGCTCAGCAGGACCGCTCTCAGGATCAACAGCGCGCCCGTCAAACCGAGCAGCACTCGGACCGTAACGCTGGCAACGACGGCAACGCCAATCGCTCCCAGCAGCGCAGCGCCCGTCGCATCCCCGACCAGCAGTATCGCTCCAGCTTTGGCAGTGAGCACCATTTCCACGTCCGCCACGACAACGATCGTCGCTTTCAATATGGCGGCTATTGGTTCACATATTCCGAAGGCTGGCCCAGCGATTGGTCCGACGACGACGATGTCTACATCGAAGATGTCGACGGCGAATACTATCTGCTCAACGCGCGCCACCCGGGCGTTCGCATCCTGGTCGTCCTCGGAGACTGACGCTCCCACACTGCATCCTCATCATTCGCCGCGACAACAACTTGTCACCCTCCGCCCTCGGTCTCTGAGGGCGGTTTTTTTTGCCCTGACCAACCTCAACTTTCTTTTCCTCTTCAGTTTCTCGCGGCACGGTATTTACCCCCGGCCCCAAAATATTTGTCTCCCGGGTCCTTCCAAATGTAAGATGCCGCCACACCAATCTGGTTCCTGCGTTAAAAAGTTTATTCCCATTAGGAGAATCAAGATGACTTCTAAACTCCCGCTCATTGGTTGCGCGCTCTTCTTGCTCATCGCCGGTTGCAAAAAAGAACCGCCCAACTCCATGAGCGCCACCACTCCGCCTCCCGCAGCGCCCGCACCCGCCGCAACTCCATCCACCTCAACCCCATCCGCTCCCGCGGCAGACGCTTCCAGCTCGACTGCCGAAACCACTGCCAAGCTTGCCGGCGTTCAATGGGCTCTGAAACAAGACGAAATCAAGAACGATCCCAAGGGTCAGTGGGCTATCCAAGCCACTGCCTCCTCTTCCTATCAGGACGCTCAAGGTGCCGCTTCCTGGTCCCCCAATCAAGCCACCGGCGCGCCCAATGTCGATAAATATGGCGACGATGGCCATGCCTGGACCTCAAAAACTCCCGATGGCGGCATCGAGTGGTTGGACCTTAAATTTCCCAAGCCCGTCCACGCCGAGGAAGTTCGCGTTCGCGAATCCTTCGGCTCCGGCGCCGTAATCAAAGTGGAAATTTTTGACGAGCAGGCCACTCCACACACCGTGTGGGCCGGCAACGATCCCACCACGGAACTCAACTACCTCCTGCTCAAATTCCCGAAGACCGCCTACAAAACCGACCGCGTCAAAATCACCCTGGCCACCAACGTCGTCCCCGGCTGGGACGAAATCGACGCCGTGCAACTAGTCGGCACCGAACAATAAAACTCGAGTGTCTCCTCGTCCGTCGTCCAGCACTGCGGCTTGGCAGGGCATTTGTAACTTTTCGCTCTGAAAAACCGTCCACTACTCAGCGGTCCAGGTACTCCGGTAGTGCGTGGATCGGAAAAATTCACCACGTACCCAATGTCTGAAGTTCCAAAATATCCAACACGGAGGTGTTTCGTGAAAAAGTTCCCAGGCATACTCGCTTTGTTTTTCCTGTTGTCCCTCGCTGCCGTCGCTCAACAGCGCGGCGGCGGTGGATCCCGTGGAGGTGCGCCCGCCGGCGGAGGCCAATCGCACGTCGGCGGCGGACACATTCCCGCGCGAGGTCCGGCCCCATCTCGCGGGCCCGCCCCTCAGCCCCGCGGCAACGCCACGCAACAGCGCGGTGAATCTCGCGGCAACGCCCCCGAAGGCGCTGCTCGCCCCACCTACCGCGACCAGCAAGATCACCCCGAGGCTCCTCACGTGCACGCTGAAAACGATCGCTGGGTCGGCCATAACACCGGCCGCAGCGATGCCAACTATCACCTCGATCATCCCTGGGAACACGGCCGCTTCGGCGGTGAGATCGGTCGCAATCACATTTACCGCATCGAAGGCGGTGGCCACGACCGCTTCTGGTTTGGTGGGTTTTATTTTGGCGTCGCTCCCTACGATTACGACTACACCAACGATTGGCTGTGGAACAGCGACGACATCACCATCTACGACGACCCCGATCATCCAGGCTGGTATCTCGCCTACAACGTCCGGCTCGGCACCTACGCCCACGTGCAATATATGGGCAATCAGTAACAGCAGTTTGCTGCCGTTTCACTTTTCTCTCAGGCTCGCCTCCGCGTCAGCGCGGCGGCGGGCCTTCTGTTTTCAAAATCTCGGGAAATCCCGTTTTGAATTTTCTTTACCCCGCCGCCCGATCGCCTTAAAAATTGTTAATTCTCTCAACACTTTTTTCCCCACACACCGTTTGCATCCCCACCATGCCTATGTTAACTTTGCGCGGTAAAGGGAAATTGCCCGCCCTTCGATAGAGTCGCCGTGCCACACACCAAACTCCACTCTTCGCCGCACATCGCCGCTCCTCAGGGATTGGGTCCCATGAGCGTAGAGGAATCCGAACTCCTCAAAAAACTCGACCTCGCCAATCTCCCTCGCCACGTTGCGGTCATCATGGACGGCAACGGTCGCTGGGCCCAGCGCCGCCATCTCCCCCGCATCGCCGGTCATCGCTACGGCACCAAAACCGCCCGCACCACCATCGAAACTTGCGCGCGCCTCAATATCCAGGCGCTCACCCTCTACGCTTTTTCCGTGGAAAACTGGCGCCGCCCTAAAACCGAAACCGATTTCCTCATGCAGCTCTTGCGCGAATATATCCGCAAGGAGATGCCGCTCATTCAGCGAAATAATATCCGCATGCGGTTTTTGGGTCGCGTCTCCGAGCTGCCGCTTGGCGTCCAGAAAGACGCCCGCGAAGCCACCGAACGCACTGCCTCCAACACCGGCATGTGGCTGTGTATCGCGCTTAACTACGGCGGACGCGCGGAAATTGTCGACGCCGTAAACGACATCCTCGCCCATCGTCAACCTTGTACCGCTGGCAGGAATGAAAACCACGCGGCCCTCGCGGGCGTCGGCGAAGTCGGGCCCACTGCGCAGCACGTCGCCGGGCGCGTCACGGAAGACGAACTCTCCGCCCATCTTTACACCGCAGGCTTGCCCGATCCCGATCTCCTAATTCGCAGTAGCGGTGAAATGCGCGTCAGCAATTTTCTACTTTGGCAGATCGCGTACGCCGAAATGTTTGTCACCGAAACCCTGTGGCCCGACTTCAATCGCGCGCGCCTTCTCGAAGCCCTCATCGAATTTCAAAAGCGCGAACGGCGCTACGGCGGCATCCATCAGCCCCACTCCGCAAGCGATTCATCCTCCGACCTCGCCCCTCGCGCCGCCGGCAAGTAAACCCTTGCGGCTTTTCTAACCTTCGCTGCGAACGAGCGCGAGGCGGTTACGATTTCGCCCCGCGCTCCAGTCCGCTGCAGCTTCCCTGGGTTACTTCACCATGACCTCTCGCGCCAGATGGCTCGCCACCACCTCACGCATCTCCGCCCTTTTTTTCGCCGACTCCAACGCCGCCTCGCGGCTACCATAGTGCTTCACCGCTATCGTTGCACCCTTGTTGTCCAGTTGATCGAGCGCCGCATAATTGGGATACAGCAACGCCACCGCGACATCCCAATCGTGCGGGTGATCGATCGTCGGATTCACGAACGCTTTATATTCCGTGATGTAGCCCGCTTTTTTGAATTCTTCGTACAGCGGTTTGATATTTTCTCGCCAGTCTTTCCAGAACGCATCGCCCTCCCCTGGCTTGACCGAGTAGTAGGTCACCCGCCATACCGGCCCGGGGTCGTAATTCGGGTTTTGCGCCAGCGTCGCGCTGGCCATCAGAAAAATCGCTGCCAACAGCGTCAAAGACAGAGTTCGCCTCATCATTCCTCCTCAAATTTATGATCAAGTGTGGGTACTTGGCCCGGGGCCCCTTGCCAGAGAGGCCGCGAATCTACACCCGCCTCCATTCTCGGTCAAGCAACCTCGCAGGCAGACGCGTTCAGTCCCAGCCCGGTTCAGCGACAGCGACTTCGCGGCCCTCCAAAAATCGGCGGCCATAAATCGAACAAAAAAGTCACTCCCGCACGCCGTACGCGTTTTCCCTTCGTACTGTGTTGTAATGTTCCCGCCATAACTCAGGGGACTCCGCTTTCATGACTTGGAAAAGAGTGGCTACCGCCGCGGTTCTTATTCCCGTGGTAGTCGGCCTCGTACTATTTGCTCCTACTACTATCGTCGCGCTGGTGCTCGCGCTCGTAATTCTTCTGGCCCTTTTCGAATATTTCGCCCTGGGCGACGCCATGGGCCATCGCGCTTATCGCCTCTGGACCGCTGCCTGCGCCCTCTTCATGTTGTATCTCCAGTGGCTCGGCACCGCGGTACGTTGGGGAGAATTCGGCGGCATCCTCTATCCAAAATCTTTGGCCTGGCTGCTGCACAATTTCTTTCCGCGCGCCGAAGACGCCATCTTCCTCTTCATCATCGGCGTCGCCATCATCACTCTGTCCACCAAACGCCCCATGGTCGAAGCCCTCCCGTCCGCCGGCATCAGCTCCAGTGCGCTTCTCCTCATCGCCTTTCCCCTGACCTACGCCATTCGCCTCCACGCTCTCGGCATCCAGGGCCCTCGTCATCTTCTTTTTGTTCTTGTTGTCATCTGGGCCAGCGACACCGTTGCCTATTTTGTCGGCCGCGCCATCGGCAAGCATCCCTTCGCACCGCATTTGAGCCCCAAGAAAACCTGGGAAGGCTCCATCGCCGGTTTCGCCAGTTCCATTGCCGTAGCTTTCGCCTTCACGCATTTTCTTTCCGTGCCGCTCACTCTTCTACTCGGTGCCGCTGCGCTCGGCAATATTGCCGGCCAAGCCGGTGATCTTCTCGAGTCCGCCTACAAACGCAGCGCCGGCGTAAAGGACTCCGGTTCGCTCCTCCCCGGCCATGGCGGCGTCCTTGATCGCATCGACGCTCTCATCCTGGCCATTCCGGTTGTCTGGTATTATTGGGTTTTGATGTACCCCGCTCTGCGCTTAAGGTAAATTCCAGCAGCACGCATCACGCGCGCGTAAATCAAACCAAGCGTGCGCCATCCCAAGGCGAAAGAGATCGCGTGACGCATTTATCCATCCTGGGTTCCACCGGCTCCATCGGCCGCCAGTGCCTCTCTGTGGTGGAGTCCCTCCCCAGCCGCTTCGTTGTTTGCGCCCTCGCGGCCGGCTCCAATCTCGATGAACTCCTCACCCAAATTGAACGCCACCGCCCCAGCCTCGTCTCCGTCGCCGACGCCCAAAAAGCCACCCAACTTGCCGACCGCCTGCGCGCCCAAAACATCAGCCCGCTCCCCAGCATTCACCACGGCAGCGAAGGTATGCTCGCCGTCGCCACTCACTCCGACGCCGACATCGTTGTCTCCGCTGCCGTTGGCGTAGTCGGCCTCGCAGCCACCTACGAAGCCGTAAAACTCGGCAAGCTTGTCGCCTTGTCCAACAAAGAAGTCCTGGTGGCTGCCGGCGAACTGGTCATGGCTGCCGCCAAAAAAGCTGGCCGTGAATTGCTTCCCGTTGACAGTGAGCACAACGCCGTCCACCAATGCCTCCGTGCCGGCAAAGTCTCCGAAGTTCGCCGCCTGGTGCTCACCGCTTCCGGCGGCCCGTTTCGCAAAACTCCGCTCTCCGATTTCGCCTCCATCACCGTCGATCAGGCCCTCGCCCATCCCAATTGGCGCATGGGCAACCGCATCACCATCGATTCCGCCACCATGATGAACAAAGGCTTCGAAGTGATCGAAGCTCGCTGGCTTTTCGGGATGCGGCCCGATCAGATCGACGTAGTCATCCATCCTCAATCGACCGTGCACTCTTTTGTCGAATATGTGGACGGCAGCGTCCTCGCCCAACTCGGCCCCACCGACATGCGTATGCCCATTCAGTACGCGCTAACCTACCCCGAGCGCGTTGCATCTAATCAACTAGCCCTGGACTGGCAGAAACTGAAGCGCCTGGATTTCGCCAGGCCCTCCAGCCGTCGTTTCCCGTGCCTGCGTCTGGCCCGCGAAGCGATGAAAAAGGGTGGCGCTTTGCCTTGCGCCTTGAACGCCGCTGACGAAGTGGCCGTCGCAGCCTTCCTGGAGAAGCGCCTGCCGTTTTCAGGCATCGCGGAGGTGGTCGAGGCTGTTCTCGCTCGCATGCCGCGGTCCAGGTTCGAGAATATGTCCGACGTGCTGGACGCCGATACCGAAGCTCGTCGCATCGCCAGGGAAGAAGTGGCCCGGCTGTCCGTTACCGCCGTGGCATCCTGAAATGAAATTCCTGACGCCGCTGAATCTGGCGTCGTAGAATTGACGTAAGGCAGTAAGTAGCAATATCCAGACTTCGGAGATATCAACCCATGAATTTGCTCCTGGGCGTCGCGCTGGTTCTCGGCTTAATGATCATGATTCACGAGTGGGGCCACTTCATCGTGGCTCGCATGTTCGGCGTGCGCGTGGATGTTTTTTCCATCGGCTTTGGCCCGCGCCTTTTTGGCTGGAAGCGTGGCGCCACGGACTGGCGCGTCAGCGCGCTACCTTTTGGCGGCTATGTGCGTATGGCCGGCCAGGACATCACCGAAGTGGACTCCGGAGCCAGCGCTCCTACCGGCTCTTCCGACGAGTTGATGAGCAAGCCCCGCTGGCAGCGCGCGCTGATTTCCTTCGCCGGCCCGGCCGTAAATTTAATTTTCCCCGTACTCGCTCTCTCCGTTCTGTTCATCGCCGTAGGCGTGCCCCACTCTGCCTACCTCGATCAACCCGTCCAGGTCGTGGCCCCCATCGCCAAGCCTGCTGCGACACCGAGCCCTTTTCAACCCGGCGACAAGGTCCTTTCCCTCAACGGCGTCTCCCATCCCACCTGGGAACAAGCCGCTAAAGCCATCAAAGAAACTCCCGTGGGCGGCACTCTTTCTGCTGAAGTCGAAAACAACGGAGCCAAGCGCACCGTCCAGGCCCCGCTCACCGACACTTCCGTTGGCGATCGCCTCCTCGGCTACCCTCCGCTCCTTCCTGTCCTCGATGAAATTGCCCCCGGCAGCCCCGCCGATAAAGCCGGCCTCAAAGAAAGCGACATTATCGAATCCGTTGACGGCCAGAAAATCCAATATTGGGGACAGTTCGTCGATCGCGTGCGCGGCTCGGAAGGCAAGACCGTTCAGCTTGATCTGCGGCGCAAGGGCCAGGCGGTCCACACCGCGGTTACTCCGCTCGCGGGCATGGCCGAGTCCGGGGAAAAGGTTTACCAGGTGGGCGTCGCGGTCCGCGATGCTACTTCCTATCACCGCGAAGGATTTGGCGAAGGCCTGCGCGATGCCGTAGTTATGACCGGGGCTCGTATTTCCGAAACCGTCGGCGTGGTCGGCAAACTCTTCACCGGACGCGTCTCCGTCAAGCAACTGCAGGGCGCGGTGGGCATCTCGCGCGCCGCTGGCGAAGCCGTTCGCAAGGGCGCGCTTGCCGTTCTCTCGTTAATGGTCCTCATCAGCGTCAATCTCGGCATCCTGAATCTTCTGCCCATCCCTATTCTCGACGGCGGCAACATATTGCTTTTGGCCATTGAAGGCAGCATGCGCCGCGACCTCAGCATGGCCTTCAAGGAACGCTTCGTGCAGGTTGGCTTCGTGTTCCTCTTGGTCATCTTCGCCTACGTCATGTACAACGACGTCATGCGCATGTTGCCGACACACTCGTAGAAAATACCGCGGCGAGTGGAGCTAGGGCTAATCGAGTTCCAACCGAAGAATTTGCGCAGCGCGCCAGGACCTTCACGCGCAAATCTTGTCGCCTCTCAACAATTCGCCGCTGCTCGCAGTCATTAGGTACAATGTCGTTGTTCGAACGCTTGCCTGACTTTCGAACTTCCCGGAGGCTTTTGCATGGCCGCATCGCCATCCCGCCGCGTGTCCACCGGTGAACGCCTCAACACCGCGGAAACCACCGGCAAGCTTCAGCAGATCCTGGCCCAGCGCCGCATCCGCATGACCAAGCAGCGCCGCGTCATCTTGCAGGTCATGGACGACGCTGAGCAGCACCTCGATGTCGACCAGATTCTCGCCCGCGCCCAAAAAATGGATTCCGGCGTTCATCTCGTCACCGTCTATCGCACCATCGACCTGTTAAAAAAGCAGGGTCTCATCGACGAGCTCGACCTGCTCCATCTCCGCGGTGACCGCCATTACTACGAAAGCCACGGCCCTCGCGATCATATCCACGTGGCTTGCCTCCGCTGCGGCAAAGTCCGCGAATTCGAAAGCCGCCTCTACGAGCAACTCAAAGATCAAATCGCCCGCGACTTCAACATGCAGGTCACCATGTCCCGCACCGAAGTGGGTGGCTACTGCGCCGAATGCCTCGCCGCCAATCCCGCCCTCGCCCCCGCAAAAAACCCCTCCCACCCGCACTCCGGCAACTAATTCGCCTCGACCGCTCGCTGCTAACGCACCCATAGGCAGATTCACCATATGCGCGAACAACGGCCGTTTTTCTTCACTGCCTGAAGCGATCCTCCAGTCGCCAGGATTGCTCCGTGCTAAAATACGCCTGATTTTAGGACTTCCGTGGAGGTCCCCAGTGACCGAGCCGAACGAGCCCACGAAGGACCTCCCTCCCGACCTTACCGAAACCCCCGAATATCTTGCGCCTTCCCCCGAGACAGTTGGTCAGGAAACGTTTGAGCGCGCAGGGCCCACAGCACCCATCGGTGGGTCCTCCGCCCGCGACATGCGGGCCCATAAATCCATCGACCGTTATCAATTGTTAAAAAAGTTGGGTGAAGGGGGCATGGGACAAGTGTGGTTGGCGGAACAGACCACGCCCGTTCGCCGGCAAGTCGCCCTCAAGCTGATCAAAATTGGCTTGTATGACGATGCAGTGCTGCAGCGCTTTCAAGCCGAGCGGCAGTCGCTGGCCATCATGAACCATCCCTCCATCGCCAAAGTTTTCGATGCCGGAACAACTCCCGACGGCCAACCTTACTTTGTGATGGAGTATGTCCCCGGCAGCCCCATTAGCGATTATTGCGATCAAAAGAAACTCCCTATCCGCGAGCGGCTCCAACTTTTCATTAAAGTCTGCGAAGCGGTGCAGCACGCCCACCAGAAAGCCATCATCCATCGGGATCTCAAGCCCGCCAATATTCTGGTTGCCGAAATTGACGGGAAACCCACACCACGCATCATCGATTTCGGATTAGCTAAAGCCGTTACCGCGCAATTCTCCGGTGATTCGAATTTCACCCAAGCGGGAGCCTGGGTTGGTACTCCTGGCTACATCAGTCCCGAGCAAACCGAGCCCGGAGCCGAAGACATCGATACCCGCACAGACCTATATTCTCTCGGCGTCATCCTCTATTTTTTGCTGACCGGATTTTTGCCCTTTGATCCCAAGCAATGGCACAAACAATTGCTCAACGATGTTCTGCGCCAGTGGCGCGAGACTGACCCGCCAACTCCCAGCGCCCGGCTCGATGCCCACCGCGAAGCTTCCAGTGCGACCGCGGCGGTGCGCGGATCGAAGCCCAAAGAATTGGCAAGAATGCTTCAGGGTGATCTTGATTGGATCACCATGAAAGCTTTGGAGCGGGATCGTAACCGTCGTTACGGTTCCCCCAGCGAGCTGGCCGCGGATATTGAGCGCTACCTTGATAACCGCCCGGTTTCTGCTCGTCCTGCCAGCGCCACCTATCGGTTGCAGAAATACGCGCGGCGTCACCGCGCCGCCGTGGCCATCGCCGCTGGATTAGTGTTGCTGCTCGCCGGATTCGTGACCCTCCAGGCTGTGCAGTTGCGCCGCACCACCCGCGAGCGCGATCGGGCCAATCGCATCACCGACTTCATGACCGATATGTTCAAGGTCTTGGATCCCAGCCAGGCGCGTGGCAATAGCATCACCGTTCGCGAAATTCTCGACAAAGCCTCGAGAGACATTAACTCGGGCCTCACCCAGGATCCTCAGCTTCAGGCCCATTTGATGTACACCATGGCGATTGTATACGGAAACCTTGGGCTGAGCCCTCGCGCGCAATCGCTTTTCGAACAAGCCATTGAAATTCAGCGCCGCGTGCTCGGGCCGCAACACCCCGACACCCTCAAGTCGACAACCAGCTTGGCCTGGACCCTCAGTCAGCAGGGCCGCTATGCCGAGGCAGAGAAGCTGACCCGGCAGAGCCTCGCTGTTGATTACCGCGTCCTCAAGTCCGAACATCCCGACACCCTCTCGTCCATGAGCAATCTCGGTTGGATTCTTTATCAGCAGGGCCATTATGCCGAGGCAGAAAAGTTGCAGCGCAAAGTCCTCGACATGCAGCGTCGTGTTCTCGGGCCGGATGACTCACACTCCATCAGCTCTATCAGCAACTTGGCCAGTACTCTTTCCGCGGAGGGTCGCTACACCGACGCCGAGGCCTTGGAGCAGGACGCACTAACAATTGAGAATCGCGTTCTCGGAGCTGAACACCCCGACACCTTGGTGACTAAAGCCAACTTGGCTGCCATTCTGCGCGAACAGGGCCGCCATGCCGAGGCTGAGAAATTGCAACGGGAGATGCTGGAAATTCAACGCCGCGTACTAGGGCCCGATCATCCCTACACCCTGAGGACGGTGAATAACTTGTCCAGCACTCTTTCGTCCGAGCACCAATACGCTCAGGCCGAGACCTTTGGGCGCGAGGCGCTCAACATTGGACAACGGGTCCTCGGCCCGGACACCCCCGAGGCCCTGACCATTCTCGAAAATCTCGCCATTATTCTTAGCTACGAGCAGCGCTATGTCGACGCCCAACAACTTTTTCGCGAAGCCATCCAGAGAGCTAAAAAATCTCCGGAAACTTCGTCTCTCTCGGACGCCTGGTATGCCTTTGCCTGCGGCGCGGCTATCACCGGCCATCCTGACGAAGCCTTCCAATATCTCCATCAGGCAATCGACCATGGCTATAGCGATGCTGATGGTATGGCTGCCGACGAAGATTTGAAATCCCTGCGCGGAGACCCGCGATTTGCCGCTTTTTCAACTGAATTGCGCGAGCGTTCCGCCGCGGCTCAGAAGCCAAAGTAATTCTTCGTTTAGCCTTTCCAGTCCTCTGCGCGGCGTGACCTGCGCTCCGTGACTTGCGCTTAGTCGGGCAGTTTACTGTTCGGCTTTCGATGAACTACACCGCTTGTCCGCTTCTCAATCTTCTTAGTCTGTTAAAAAACTTCCGCGCTTTCTCAATGTCTCGCCCAATTTGTTCCCGCAATTCTTCCGCGCCGCTGAATTTCTTTTCTTCCCGCAAGCGCTTCCAGAACTCCACTTCCATCCGCTTCGCCGCAATCTCCCCATGAAAATCCAACAGGTGCGTCTCAACGCTGAGAGCTGCCCCATTGAACGTCGGCCGCATTCCAATATTGGTTACCGAGCGATGGCTGCGCGACTCACCCGGAAATCGCGTGCGCGTGATGTACACTCCGCGCGCCGGCAGCAACTCCTGCTCCACCGCCAGATTCAAAGTAGGAAATGTAAACTTGCTCCCCGTGCCGGTCCCGCTCACCACCGCGCCCGTCAACACAAATGGCCGCCCCAGCAATCGTCCCGCGTGGCTCACATCGCCGGCCGCAATCTCGCGCCGGATAATCGTGCTGGAAACAATTTCTCCCCGAAACACCACCGGTGGAATGATCACCACTTCGAATCCCCAGCGTTGCCCAAATTCCTTCAAAAGTTTAACGTTGCCGCTTTGCTTGTGCCCAAAGCGAAAATTTTCGCCCACCAAAATCGCCGCCACGCGCAGATCCCGCACCAATATCTGCTCCACAAAATCCTCTGGCGCCAACTTGGCCAGATCCATGGTGAATGGCAGCACCACCGCCGCCTCTAATCCCACCAGGCCGAAGCGCTCGATGCGCTGCGTATTCGTCGACACCCGCAGCGGAGCCGATTCCGGCCGCAACACTTTCAGTGGCGGCGGATCGAACGTGAGCGCCGTAGCCACCGCTTTCCTTTCCGCCGCATGCCGCGCCGTGGCCCGCAAGATGGCCTGATGCCCAAGATGCAGTCCGTCGAAATTTCCGATGGCCAGCACACTGGTTCGTCGCGCTGCCGCGTGCTGCTCGCTCCACGCCGCGGAAGACCCGAACGTGCTCACGCCGGCGGCGCGGTTTTGCAAAACGGCCGGCGTGAATATTTTTTTGTCGCCGCTCGCTGGATGTGACTCTTCTATTTCCTCCTCCACCCTCACGTCAAATTGCAGCCCGTCATACGCAAGCTGCACCTGCGGAAATCCCGCTCTACGCAGCCGCTCGTTGGTCTCCGCGTGCGATAAATCATGCGCGATATGCGTGAACCATGCTCGCTGTGGCCCCAATTTCTGCACCAGCGCCAGCGCCTGATCCACGGTTTGATGCATCGGATGCGGGATATCCCGCAGCGCATCCAGAATCAAATCGTCCAGCCCTTGCAACAGCGCGGCCGAACTTTCCGGCAGCGCGCTGAAATCCGTCAGGTACGCGGCCTTCCCAATCCGAAATCCCAGCACTTCCAGATCCCCGTGCACCAACGGTATGGGAATAATCGAGACGCCCAGCAACTCAAATGGCCCTTTCACCACATGCAAATCGACCAGCGGCACGGTGCTCAGCGTGGGTTTCCCGCTGAACACATACGCGAACGCTTGTCGCAGCACCGCGAACGTCGCTTCATTTCCATACACCGGCAGCGCCGCTTTCTGTCGGATATTGAACGGTCGGATGTCGTCGAAGCCCATGATGTGATCGGCATGCCCGTGCGTCAGCAGAATCGCATCCAGCCGCTCCATCCCGGAGCGCAGCGCCTGCTGTCGAAAATCCGGTGTGGTGTCGATCACCACATTTTGTCCGCCGCGCGAAAGCAGCAGGGAAGGGCGCAGCCGCTGGTCGTGTGCATCTCGCGAGCTGCACACCCGGCAATGGCATCCCGGCGAAGGCACACCCATGGACGTGCCCGATCCCAACACTGTGAATTTCATCATTTCTTTGTGGGGGTCAGAGGCCATGTCAGGTGCCGTGGATCGGATGAAATGAATCAGCAGGCATGAAGAAATCTGGAATCATTCGCAACATCGCGGGCCGTGCGCGAACGCCAAACAAAACTTCATCGATAATTGCAATCCGGATTTGCAATCCGGAAAACGCTAGCGCTTTGCGCCAACCTTCGCCTGTTGCGCCACTTTGGCGGCCTGCGTCGCCAGCGCCTGGTTCACTTCCAGAAAAGTCATCTTCAGTTTCCCCAGCAGATCGATCAGCAAGCTGTCTTCCTCGGGCGCCAGATGCCCCTTGGTTTTTTCCTGCAGCACGTCCAGCATATCAATCAGTTCGCGCGCCGCTTCCGGATCGATCACCGGCTGCCCCGTGCGCGGATCGGCATAAGCGCCCAGCACCATCGCGGCGTTGCTGCCAATCATGCGAATTAAATTCTCAAACGCCGGCGAAGCTTTCGGCGCGTCTGCAGCCAGCGGACTCTCCACCAATCGTCCCGCCGGCTCCGGCTCCGCGGGCGCCGCTGGATGACGCGCTGCTTCGATTTGCGCTTCGCGCTCCGCCTTGCGTTCTTCTGCGTCCACCACGTCCTGGCGAATTTCGCCTTCAGAAGTAAACGGGCGCCGGTCGATAACCCGGAATCCCTCGTCCTGTTTGTGTTCTTCTTGTTTGTTTTCCGCCAAGGTCGTCCTCTATAAGTAGGGTAATTATTAGTTTATCACGCCTCCCTCTTTTCGCGATGAAGGTCGCCTTCCCGATCGAGCGCCTTCACAGTGCGGCTCCGTGCACGCCCCCGGCGTACCCTTGTCAAATTTATCTACCCGCCGTAAAGTGGACTCCCCGCGACCTCCCCGGCTCTGCGGACACCCGATGCCTTCCAGGATAAACAAATCAGCCAAGTCCCAAACGCGCCCAGGTGTGCCCGCGCAATCGCCGCGCGCCGGCAAGTCGCCATCGCGCCTAGCAAAAAAATCTCCACGCGGCAAAACTCTCTCCGCGGGCGAATGGTTTGAAAAACTCGTGGCCGTGCAAAAACGCCTGCGCGCTAAAAAGGGCTGCCCTTGGGACCGCGAGCAAACCCACGCCACTCTGCGCCCCTATCTCATCGAAGAAGCTTACGAAGTCCTCGACGCCTTGGACTCCGGTGATGACGCCAAATTCGCCGAGGAGATGGGCGATCTCCTTCTGCAGGTGGTGTTTCACTCCGAAATAGCCCGCGAGCAAGGCCGCTTCGCCGTCGCCGACGTGGTTCGCGAAATTCACGACAAGATGGTCCGCCGCCATCCCCACGTTTTCGGAAAAGTCCGCGCCAGCAATTCCGCCCAAGTGCTCAAAAATTGGGAACTCATCAAAGCCCAAGAACGCGCCGCTAAAGAGACAAAGAATCATCGCGGCAAAACCCCGGTCCGCGAAGCAACCGCCGCCACCAAAAACTCTCAACTCACCCAAGAATCCCCGCAGCCCGCGTCCATCCTCGATGGCGTTTCCCGCGGTCTCCCTTCCATGCTGCAGGGCCTGCAACTCACTCGCAAAGCCGCTCGCGCCGGATTCGACTGGCACGATGCCGATGGCATCTTTGAAAAACTCCGCGAGGAAATGGCGGAAGTTCGCCACGCCCTTACCGCCAATGACGCTCATAAAGCCGAGGAAGAGCTGGGCGACTTGCTCTTCGCCGCCGTCAATCTTGCCCGCTTCGTGCATGTCGACCCCGAAATCGCGCTCAAGAAAGCCAATGCCAAATTCCAGCGCCGCTTCGCTCAAATGGAGCAAACCGCTCTGGAACGCAAGCAGGCCTTCGCGGATTTACCCCGCGCCGAAATGGAGTCTTTGTGGGATGCCGTGAAACATGAGGAAAGCAAAGCCGTCGACAGCCCCGAGCCCACCGGCCACCAGTCGAGACTGGACCTTACCGACAATATTTCCTCTGACGCGAGCTCGTCGGAAAATACCAAATCCGCTCATCGCAATGCTGCGGGTTCCCGCACTCGATGACCGCAACAGCCCCCGGCATTGTCGTTCGCAAGTGTCACAGTCTGGAAGATTTTCACTTGTGCGTTTCGCTGCAACGTCAGGTCTGGGGCGAAGCCGACCTCGAAGTGGAGCCCGTTACCGCCTTCATCGTCGCGGATCAAACCGGCGGCCAGGTTTTTGGGGCTTTCGACGGTGAGCGCCTCGCCGGTTTCACCATGGCGGTGGTCGGCATCCGCGATGGCCAGGTTTACTTTCATTCCCACATGACCGGCGTTCATCGCGATTATCGCGACCGGGGCATTGGCAGAATGCTTAAGCTTTTCCAGCGCGAAGAAGCCCTCAGCCGCGACGTCCGCCTCATCTGTTGGACCTTCGATCCCCTTGAATTCCGCAACGCCTATTTCAATCTCAATCGTCTCGGCGCCATTTCCAGAAAGTATCTCCCCAACCTGTACGGCGTCACGTCCAGCCCACTGCATCGCGGCCTGGCCACCGACCGCCTGCTTGTCGAGTGGCATCTCGACTCGCCTCGCGTCATCGCCGCCGTCTCTGGCGCGCCCATCCAGTTGCCGGAGTTCTCCGTACTCATCGCGATGCCACCCCACCCTACCTCGTCTTCCGAACCAAGTCCCGCCGAGGCGCCCCCGCAGGACCCCTCCGTCGAACAGCCCCAAAGTCTCCAGTCCCGCCTGCGCGAAGATTTTCTTAAATATTTTCAACGCGGATATGCCACTGTGGCTGTTCGCAAAGATACCCAGGCCCCCGCATATATTTTGTGTCCTTGGAGCGATTTCTAGCAGCACATCCAAATAGAGAGAGCCTGACCTGAATCCTTGCCATGAAAATTAACGAAATCGTCCTTCGCGAAGTGCCCATGAAGTTGCTCGCCCCGTTCGAAACCAGCATGGATCGCGTCGACTCTCGCCAGGTCATGCTCGTTGAAGTTATCGTCGATGGCGCCAGCGGCTGGGCCGAGTGCGTCGCCAGCCAAGACCCGTTTTATAGCCCCGAAACCATGCCCACCGCCTGGATCATTCTCCGCGACCACCTTTGGCCGTTGGTGAAAGGGAAGGACTTCAGCTCCGCAACCGAAATTTGGCCGCTACTGCACCCGGTCCGCGGCCACAACATGGCTAAAGCATCACTTGAAGTTGCCGTTTGGGACGCCGAAGCGCGCTTAAAAAACCTCCCACTCTGGAAGTTACTGGGCGGCACTCAACAGGAGATCAGTAGCGGCGTTTCGATTGGACTTAAAGAAACACTTGAACTCCTGGTTTCCGCGGTAAAAACCGAATTGGACGCTGGCTACCAACGCATCAAGATTAAAATCAAGCCCGGCAAAGACATTGAACTCGTGCGCCGCATTCGCCAGGAGTTTCCCGGCATCAAGCTCATGGTGGACGCCAACTCCGCCTATCGCATGGACGACTGGCCGCTCCTGAAACAACTCGAAAGCTTCTACCTCATGATGATCGAGCAGCCCCTCGGCTGGGACGACCTCTACAGCCACATCGAATTGCAGAAGAGACTCGACACCCCCATCTGCCTCGACGAGTGCATCCATAGTGAAGAGCATGCCCTCGCCGCCGTTACGCTGGGCGCCTGCAAGATCATCAACATAAAGCTTGGGCGCGTTGGCGGCTTCACCCAGGCAAAGTGCATCCACGACATCTGTCAGCGTCACGGCGTGCCGGTATGGTGCGGCGGGATGTTGGAAACTGGCATCGGCCGCGCCCACAACATCGCGCTCTCAACCCTCCCCAATTTCACTTTGCCAGGCGACGTTACCGCCAGTAAACGCTACTGGGAAGAAGACATCATCGAGCCCGAAGTCACCGTTTCACGCCGTGGCACGATTGCCGTTCCGCAAGGCCCGGGCATCGGTTTCGAGCCGCGTCGCGAACGCATCGAGAAACTCACCACCCGCACGGAGCGCTTAAAGTAACGAAAAGAAGACGGAGGACAACTTGGAGAAAAGTTTGGAGAACTCTATTGCGTCTGTAGCCACTCCAAAGAATGAGTCTTCCGCCGAGCCCAAGACCGTCCCGCGCATAGCCGTAATTCCGGGCGATGGCATCGGCAAGGAAGTAACTCCCGAAGCCCTCAAGGTGTTACGCGCCGTGGCATCCGCCTCCGGCCGTTCGCTGGACTTCGTCGAATTCGATTGGGGGGCCGACAAATATCTCCGCGAAAATATCAGTCTCCCGGCTGACGCCGTGGAAATGCTGCGCAACCAGTTCGACGCCATCTTGTTTGGCGCTCTGGGCGATCCTCGCGTGCCGTCCAATCAACACGCCGCCGATATCTTGCTGGGCCTGCGGTTCAAACTCGACCTCTACGTTAACGCCCGCCCAGTCGAATTGCTCCATGACCGCCTCACCCCGCTGCACAGCCGCACTCAAAAAGACATTCGCCTGATGGTCTTCCGCGAAAATACCGAAGGCTTGTACGTCGGCGTCGGCGGCTTCTTCAAGAAGGGCTCCGCTGATGAAATCGCCATGCAGGAAGATGTCAATTCCCGCAAAGGCGTCGAGCGCATCATCCGCTATGCCTTCGAATACGCTCGACAGAAAGGCCTGAAGCGCCTGTGCATGAGCGACAAGTCCAACGCCATGACCTTCGCGCACGACCTCTGGCAGCGCGTATTCAAGGAAGTGCGCCAGGAGTACGCAGCCATCGACTCCCGCCACCTATATATTGATACCCTTTCGATGGAACTGGTCCGCGATCCCGCGCAATTCGACGTGATCGTCACCTGCAACCTGTTCGGCGACATTATCAGCGACCTCGGCGCGCAGCTCGCCGGCGGTTTGGGTCTGGCGCCCTCCGGCAACATCCATCCCGGGCAAACCTCCCTGTTTGAGCCCGTGCACGGCTCCGCGCCCAACATCGCCGGGAAGGGAATCGCCAATCCCCTGGGTTCCGTCCTGGCCTCGGCCATGCTGCTCGATTATCTCGGATGGACCAACGAAGCAGCCGCGCTGAACGACGGCGTGCGCGCCGCACTGCAAGAAAATTTCGTAACCCCCGACCTCGGAGGCTCGAAGAAAACTACGGAAGTCGGAGACTGGCTGACGAGTTTCGTGTCAGATCCGACCAGAATGTCGGCGCGCCGACAATGAAAGCAATTCTTTACCTTCGTTCCACTCATTCTTAACCTGGTTTAAGTAATTACTACCTGCGCGCGGGCTCCACGCTCGTTCCTCTGGGTATCGAAAGTTTTCCTTGAAGTTATGTTCCGGCCCGCTCCTGAGGCTCAACGCCGTTTCTTCCACTGCAAGTAATTTCAGATTCCCGTACCCGCCTGTTGCATTCAACTGTCACGCAGGCTTAATTCGGATGAAGGATTTCGGTGCATGTTCGAGGAAAAATTTTCGACACGAGCGCAAATCGCATCGTGTTGAAACTCAATCCTGAATCCGACCAAACACTTCAAGTAACCAATCGAGGTTGCCCCGTTTCCCTACTCGCACGGAATCTACAGTCGGCAGCACCTTAATAATTCACTTGAACGTTGCATTTGGACGAATAATCCAGAGCCCGCCCGCGTGCAGAAAATTAATATTTTACTTGAGGTGTTCAACCCGCAAAATATCTTTGATCCCCCGCGCCGGTCTAGTCCCTTCTCACCCCTAGAGCACGTGATGTCGGCGCGTCGACATCTCTGGTTCTACTCGAGATTTATGATTCACCAAATATGTCCCCGTGACGACATATCAAGTCTTACTGGAGAAAACATTTCAAAGTCCTGTGACCCGCTTTGCCAAAAAATTGTCGGCCTGTCGACATGGAAAGCTGCGCTTGAACCCACCTTCAATGTGCAAGTTGAACTTTTCCACGCGAGCGAACCAGTGCGGTCACCGTAAACCCCATCAAGAATCCCCCGATGTGCGCCCACCACGCCACCCCGCCTTGCTCGATCCCGCCCAGACTGCTGACCCCGGCTACGAACTGCAGAAAAAACCAATAACCCAGGATCAGTAGCGCCGGGATCGGCACCAGAAAAATGAATACCAGCGTCAGAATCCGCGATCCCGGATACAGCACCAGGTATGCCCCCATCACTCCTGAGATCGCGCCGCTGGCTCCCAGCGCCGGCAACTGGGAATTGAGGTTAAAGAGCACATGCAAGAGGCCCGAACCCACCCCGCAGGCCAGATAAAACAACAGATAAGTAAAGTGTCCGAAGAAATCCTCCACATTATCGCCAAAAATCCACAAGAACAGCATGTTGCCCAGCAGATGCGCGATCCCCGCATGCAGAAACATGCTGCTCAGCAGCGGAAACGCCGCCGCATGGAAATCGACGTTCCCCACCAGGTAGGCTGGGAACCGGGCGGGAATCGTGGCGTTGGCCATCAGGAACGCCTTGAACAAATGCGGTGAGAGCGTCAGCTGATAGACAAACACCGCCACATTCGCGCAGATCAGCAGCACGTTGACCACCGGCGCGTTCCTGTGCGGCGTCAGATCTTTTAGTGGGATGAACACAGTGAGCTGCGGCCAGAGTACCAAATTTCGCGAAAATAAAAAGCGGCCCGCGAACCCTACCGTCAAACGTCAGTTCTGTTCAACGGTGCGGTATAAAATTTTCAGCAATTTCGTTTTTTTACCCGCAAAACGTTGCGCACTTCGCGCGGGTGTGATAATTAATTATGTTCCGCGTGCGCTACTGTTTGCGACTGTGCAACGCTGGCCGGCGAAGACTGGCGGCGCGCTAAATATTTCATGCCCGCACGGGAAACGGAAGCCATTATCTTAAAGACTTTTCCGCTCGGCGAAGCAGACCGGCTGGTTAGTTTTCTGGGCCGGGCCTCTGGCAGGATGCGCGGAGTTGCCGCCGGGGCCCGGCGCATCAAAAATCGCTACGGCTCGACGCTGCAGTTGCTCTCGCACGTCCAGCTTTGGTACGTGGAGAAAGAAACCCGCGACTTGGTGCGCATCCAGCAATGCGAGCCTTTGGAATCGTTCAATAAATCGCAAAGCGACTATTTCCTGAGTACCGGAATGGCTGTCGTGAGCGAAGTTGCCGAGTTGGTGCTGCCGGAGCGCGAAGTTTCTGAGCCCATGTTCCGGCTCATCTTGCTGACGGTTCAGGAGATCGAACGCACCGCCGAATGGACCTTGCCACTAAGCTATTTTGCTTTCTGGACCGTGCGCCTGGGCGGCTGGCTGCCTCGCTTTGATCGTTGCGCGAGCTGTGCCACAGCCTTTGGGGCCAGGCCCGCATATTTTGCAACCTGGGAGCCGGGCTTGTTGTGTGAGAAGTGCCGCCGCTCCGGGATGCCCGCAATGCATCTGGCAGCCCGGGACCTCGCGGAAAAATTTGCAGGCCAGCGCCTGGACCGAATCGCCCTCGAGGAGGACCTTAAGCCGGCTATGAGGGAACTTCGCGAAGCATCACTAGGCTGGGTCGAGCATCACTCCGAGCGAAAATTGGCAACCAGGCAAATGTTGGAGAACAATTGACACTTAAAGTAAAACTTGAGAGGCACGCGCGAGGCCTGAATTTTCAGGATTTGATTTTGCGGCTCTCGCAATTCTGGGCTGCGCAAGACTGCGTTCTGCAGCAACCGTACGACGTTGAAGTCGGCGCCGGCACCATGCACCCCGAAACCTTTCTTCGTGTCTTGGGCCCGGAACCGTATCGAGTAGCTTTCGTGCAACCCAGCCGCCGTCCCGCAGACGGTCGCTACGGCGAAAATCCTAACCGCCTTTATAAGCATTCCCAATTTCAAGTAATACTTAAACCCTCTCCCGCCGACGTCCAGGATGTCTATCTAAAGAGTTTGCAAGCCATTGGAATCGATTTGCGCGTGCACGATATCCGCTTCGAAGAAGATAACTGGGAATCGCCGACGCTCGGCGCTTGGGGCATCGGCTGGCAGGTCTTGCTGGACGGTTTGGAGATTACCCAGTTCACCTATTTCCAGCAAAGCGGCGGAATCGACCTGGACCCTATCTCCGTGGAACTGACTTACGGTCTGGAACGCATCTGCGCCTTCCTGCAGGGAGTCGACAGCGTCTATGACATCCGCTGGACCGCCAACAAAACCTACGGCCAGATTCGCCTCGCCGAAGAACAGCAGCTTTCCGTCTACAGCTTCGACAAAAGCAACGCCGCCGCGATTCGCGCCGAGTTCGACCTCCACGAGAAGCAAGCTAAAGAATTACTTGAAGGCTTTGCCGCGTCCAAAGGTGAGCAGCGCACGCGCTATCCTTTGCTTCCAGCCTACGATCACTGCCTCAAGTGCTCGCACCTCTTCAATCTGATGGATGCTCGCGGCGTCATTTCCACCACCGAACGCGCAGCGCTCATGGCCCGTGTTCGCGGAGCAGCCTGCAAAACCGCTGCTGCCTACTTGGAACAAATTGGTGGACCAGCTAAGCGTCGGGAGTTGCGCCCATGAAGCCATCCACCCGCTCGACACCCAAAAACACCGACAGAAAACCCGCCCTCAAGCCCGAAAAAAAGCTGGAGCTGGTCTTCGAGGTTGGCTGCGAAGAGATTCCTGCAGGCATGTTGCCCCGCGCACAAGAAGAGTTGCGCACCAACATCACCAAGCTGCTCACCGCTGAAAACTTGATGGAAGGCGTCACCGTCGAAACCTTCAGCGGCCCACGCCGCCTTAGCGCCAGCGTCCGCGGCCTGATTGGCAAGCAAGCCGATGTAACCAATGATGTTACCGGTCCGCCCAAGTCCGTGGCCTACGACCCGGCCGGTGCTCCCACACGTGCGGCCCAGAGTTTTGCCGAAAAACAAGGCCTGCAAGTCAGCGAATTGCACGTCATTCAAACGCCGAAAGGCGAGTACCTTGCTGCTCGACAAGTCAAACGCGGCAAAACCGCCGAAGAAATCCTGGGCGAAATTTTGCCCCGCGCCATCCACGATCTCACCTGGCCGCGTTCCATGACTTGGACCGGCATCGACGGCTCCCGTTTCATCCGCCCCATCCGTTGGCTCCTCGCCGTCCTGGACGGCAAGCCGCTCCGGTTCTCCTACGCCGGGGTCACTGCCGGCGACCAAACCGTCGGCCATCGCTTCATGGGCAAAGGCCCGTTCACCGTCCGCAATTTCGCGGAATACGAAAAGAAGTTGGCGGCCAACGGCGTGATCCTCCGCCCCGAAGCCCGCCGCGAAAAAATCGAACGCGAACTAGCGCTGCTAACTCGCAAGGGCGGCGACCAAATCCACGAAGACGCTGGCTTGCTGAACCTCGTGTGTTACTTGAACGAGTACCCCAGCGTCATCGAAGGCACTTTCGACAGGGAATTCCTAAATCTCCCCGACGAAATTCTCATCACCGTGATGCGCGATCACCAAAAATATTTTGCAGTCGAAGATCCGAGCGGGGAATTGCAACCCAGGTTTTTGGCGGTCATCAATCTGGCGCGCGATGCCCACGGTTTGGTCCGGGCCGGCCACGAACGCGTGCTCCGAGCCCGTTTCGCCGACGCCAAGTTCTTCTGGGCTTCCGACCAGAAGCATCCCCTCGCCGACAATCTGCCAAAACTCGAGCGCGTTACCTACGAATCCCGCCTGGGCAGCTACCGCGACAAAGTCGAACGCGTGCGCGCCATCGCGCGCTGGCTTGCCGAGCAGTGGTACAGCAGTGGAATCATCCAGGCCCGCGTCGCCGAAGCCGATCGCGCGGCAGAACTTGCCAAGTGCGACCTCGCTAGCGAGATGGTGCGCGAATTCCCCGAACTCCAAGGCGCCGTCGGCGGTCTTTATGCCCGTGCCCAGGGCGAACCCGACGAAGTTGCCGACGCGATCTACGATCATTACAAACCCGTAGGGCTTACGGATCCGGTTCCCCGCAACCTCACTGGCTGCGCGGTAGCCCTGGCCGACAAACTGGACTCCATCGTCGGGTGCTTCGCAGTTGGCGTGGTGCCTACCGGCTCCAGCGATCCCTACGCATTGCGCCGCGCTGCTCTCGGAATCGTCAAAATTATCCTGGAAAAGAAGCTGCCCATCTCTCTTTCCCTGGCCGTAGCGGCCGCGTCCAAGGCTTTATTGCAGCATAAGCCAAAGAAAGCCATGACACCCGAACAAGAAACCCAGGTACTGGACTTCATCCTGGATCGCGCCAAGTTTATCCTGCGTGACCGCGACGGATTCGCCTACGACGAAGTAAATGCCGTGTTTCGTGCCGGCGCCGAGGATCTGGTGGACGCTCACAAGCGCCTCGTGGCCCTCAAAGCCATCCGCAAGTCCAAAAATTTCGAGCCACTCGCCGTTTCCTTCAAGCGCGTACGCAAGATACTTGAAAAAGCCGAACTCCCCCATTCGGACGGTCGGCACGTCCAGGTGGAACTCTTTGAAAATGATGCCGAGAGCGAGCTTTACGCCGCCATGCGGGAAGCGGCTGCCAAGGTCCAGTCCGCAAAACGCGCGGGCAAGTACCAGGATGCCCTGGAAATCATCGCTGGACTACGCAAGGCAGTGGACCGCTTCTTCGAAGAAGTGATGGTCATGGCCAACGACGAGCGCATACGCACCAACCGCCTGACGCTGCTCTCCGAACTCTTGAAAGAATTTACAACTGTCGCCGATTTTTCCGAAATCGGTGCGGAGGAGCGCCGTTAGTGCAAGGCGTGCGACAGGAATGTCGGCGCGCCGACAATGAATGTAATACTTTGAACCGATATCGAATGGTCTTACGCACCAGATAGCGCAATGCCGGTACTTAAAGTGTTAGTTGACTTATCAAATTCCGACAGCAACGCCAAAAATGTCGACGCGCCGACATTTAAGGCTCCGCATGAACCTAATCAGGGAACTAAGCATTCGGACGTTGTGGACCTGAGAACGATCAATGGACCAAGACTCAAAGTTTGAAGCAACGCTTTAGACGTGTATCAGGCTCCAAAATCCTATATCGAGGCTGACAGTGAAAAAATGGGTGTACTCCTTCGGAGCAGGCAAAGCGGAAGGTAACGGCGAATGGCGAGATTTGCTGGGCGGCAAGGGTGCCGGCCTGGCGGAAATGACCCGCATCGGTTTGCCGGTGCCCGCCGGCTTCACCATTTCCACCGAAGCTTGCGACTACTTCTATAAGAACGGCAAAAAATATCCCTCGGAACTCAAAAAAGAAGTAGCCGACCACGTAGCCCGCTTGGAGAAGACCACCAAAAAGAAACTGGGCGATCCAAAAAGCCCGTTACTCGTCAGCGTGCGCTCCGGTTCCGCCCGCTCCATGCCCGGAATGATGGAGACCATCCTCAATCTGGGCCTAAACGACCGCAGCGTCGAAGGCTTGGCAGGCGCTACCAAAAATGAGCGCTTCGCATACGACGCTTACCGTCGCTTTGTCCAGATGTACTCAACCGTCGTCATGGACATGCCCAAGGATGATCTGGAACACCGCCTGCGCGCCTTAAAAGATAAGCTCGGCGTAAAAGAAGACACCGCGGTCCCGGCCAGCGGCTGGAAAGAACTGGTCGGCGAGTACAAGCAATTATTCAAAGAAAAAACCGGTCAGAACTTCCCAGACGACCCCATGGACCAGTTATGGGGAGCCGTCGGTGCGGTATTTGGCTCCTGGATGGCCGAAAAAGCCGTCACCTACCGCCGCGTCGAGAAAATCACCGGCATCATGGGCACTGCCGTCAACGTAATGCAAATGGTCTTTGGCAATACCGGCGACACTTCCGGTACAGGCGTCTGTTTCACCCGCGACCCCAGCTCCGGCGAGAAGGTTTTCTACGGCGACTATCTGGTCAACGCTCAGGGCGAAGACGTGGTAGCCGGAATTCGCACTCCGACGCCGCTACGCGAAATGTCCAAGGCCATGCCCAAGGTCTACGCGCAACTCGACAAGGTTCGAGTAAAACTTGAGACCCATTATCGCGACATGCAGGACATGGAGTTCACGGTTGAGCAGGGAACTCTGTACATGCTGCAAACGCGCACCGGCAAGCGCACCCCCGCGGCCGCATTTCGCATCGCCGTGGACATGGCCAACGAGAGGTTGATCACTAAAGAAGACGCCATCATGCGCCTCAAGTCCGAAGATATCGAGCGCCTGTTTTATCCGGTTATCGACGTAAAGGTAGACAAGAAATCCCTCGAAGCGCGGATTTTGGCAACCGGCATCAACGCCGTCCCGGGCGCAGCTGTCGGCAAAGTCGTCTTTTCAGCCCAGAAGGCCGAAGAATGGGCGGAGAAGGGCGAAAAAGTAATTTTGGTTCGCCGCGAAACCAGCCCTGAAGATGTAGGCGGCATGGCTGTAGCCCAGGGAATCCTCACCGCTACCGGTGGAAAAACGAGTCACGCGGCCGTTGTTGCCCGTGGCTGGGGCAAGTGCTGCATCGTGGGCGCTGAGAAATTGCAGATCGATTATAAAACATCCTCCATGGTGGCTGGCGGAAAGACCATTAAAGAAGGGGACTGGCTCACGCTGGACGGCAGCGAAGGCGTGGTGTATTCCAGCGAAATGCCCCTGGTCACGCCGAAATTGCCGCCGGCGTACGCTACCTTGATGAAGTGGGGCGACGAAGTGCGCCGCTTGCGGGTCCGCACCAACGCGGATACCCCGCAGGATGCCCGTAAAGCCCGCGAATTCGGCGCCGAAGGCATCGGTCTGTGCCGCACCGAGCACATGTTCTTCACCGATTTTGAGCATCCCGAGAAAAGTCACGAGCGGCAGCGCGCCATTCAGGAAATGATCTTGGCGGAAACCCGCGAGGCCCGTGTTAAAGCCCTGGACCGCCTGCTGCCATTTCAACGCCGCGATTTCGTCGGCATCTTTCAGGCCATGGACGGCTTCCCGGTAACCATCCGCCTCATCGATCCTCCTTTGCACGAGTTCGTCCCGCACGACCGAGCCAAGCAAGAGGAGTTGGCCAAGGAACTAGGCCTCGACGTCGAAACAGTCGCACGCCGTGTAGAACAATTGCACGAGTCGAATCCCATGCTGGGGCACCGCGGGTGCCGCCTTTCCATCACCTATCCTGAAATTTTGGAAATGCAGGTTCGAGCGATTGTTGAAGCTGCCATCGAGTGCCAGCAGGGCAGGGTTAAAGTAATACCTGAGATCATGCATCCGTTGGTTCTGGACAAAAAAGAATTATCTATTCTAGAGCAGGCTACCCGGCGCGTAGCCGACGACCTGATCAAAAAGGCCGGAGTGAAGCTGCCATATTTGGTGGGCACCATGATCGAACTTCCAAGGGCTGCGCTGCTTGCCAACGAGATCGCGCAAGTTGCAGAATTCTTCTCCTTCGGCACCAACGACCTCACCCAGACCACCATGGGGCTTTCCCGTGACGACGCCGGACGTTTCCTCCCCGACTACGTCGATGAGAAGAAGGCCGGAGTCTTCGCGGCCGATCCCTTTCAGTCCTTGGACATCAAAGGTGTCGGTATGTTGATGCGTTGGGCCACGGAACGTGGTCGCGAAACGCGCCCCAAGTTAAAAGTGGGAATCTGCGGGGAGCACGGCGGCGACTCCGAAAGCGTCAAGTTCTGCCATGCCCTGGGAATGGATTATGTAAGCGCTTCGCCCTTCCGGGTGCCTATCGCAAGACTGGCCGCAGCCCAAGCGGTGATCGAAGAGAAAGCGCGCAGCGCTAAAAAAGCCAAGAAAGCCGGCGCGGGGCGCTGACAAGTCCGAAACCGCGTTAGTCTAGCCGGCTTAGACGCGACGGCCACTTCGCGCATGGGGGCCTCGGGTGTTCGAATGTCAGACCGAGGCTCGCTAACAGCGGCATACTCGATTGAAGTACTACACGAGATGTCGACAATTCGACGTTCCCAACCTCCATGAATTTTCTTCCACCCATCAAGTCTTACTTGATGCCAAGGCTACGCTGGTTTTCGCGAACTTCGCACCTTGTAACCCACGCCTTGAAATTAATGATCACGAATTTTACCTTCTTTCTTTCCTTCGTTATTCCCCCGACACACCCCAAATCTAGAAAGTGGATTTAAATTCGGAAAGTAGATTTAACTTGAGATGTCGGCGCGTCGACATTTTATCGCCAGCCCTTCTCGAAACTAGTCCCGTAAGCCTGAAAATTGGTATTCTAGGACGCGCCGATGTGCGCTAAAAAGCTTCCAAGGAGTGCTCGTTGCGCTTTAGTGTTTTAATGCCTGCTTACAACCGGGAAAAGTACATCCGGCCGGCCGTCGACTCCGTTCTGTCACAAGCTTTCCGTGACTTCGAGCTTTTTGCTATCGACGACGGCTCCACCGACCGCACTGCCGAAATCCTGCAGTCCTATGGCAGCAAAATTCACTTTCTCCAGCAATCCAATCTCGGTCCGGAAGCCGCAAGAGATAGAGCTGCCGCGCTGGCGCAGGGCGAATATTTGGTGTTTCTGGACAGCGACGACTACTTCCTGCCCTTTGCTTTGGACACCTACGACCAGGTCATAAAGCATTTCGACTCACCGCCGTTTCTGCTGGGGGCCATGTTTCACAAAGAAGCCGATCGCGAAATCGATCCCCGGGAAATGAAAATGGAGCCCATCACCGCCCTCCGGTACCAGAATTTTTTGGCTAGACAGGACTCCGTCGGTAACAGTGTCTTCATCGTCCGTCGCTCGGTCTTCGAAGAGATTGGCGGTTTGCGCAAGTACACCACCGCCAAGACTTTTCATTCCGATGACAACAGTCTGATGCTCAAGCTGGGCATCCACAGCCCCTTCATTTACATCAACAGGCCCCGGACTGCGGTGTACCGTCTGCACACCGAAAACAGCGTAAGGAACCTTAAAGCGATTGTTGAGAGCCTGGTCAGGCTGGCACAAGCGGAGAGGCGCGGAGAATACCCTGGCGGACAAAAGGCTCGCACCTTCATCGGTAGACGCGCTGCCGCGTTTGCGTACGGCCGCTGTTGGCGAGGTGGGGAGCGCGCCTTGGCTTTAAGCCTGGTGCTTCGAACGGCTCCGCTTGTCACCGCCGCGCTGTGGAATACCGCCAGGAGAACCCTGCAAAAGGGCCCGGATCCGATCCCCGTACCGCCAGTAACTCGTTGATGAACGCTCTACAACCCATCCGGTTTAGCGTGCTGATGCCGGTATTCAACCAGGAAAAATGTGTTCGGCAGGCCGTCGATTCCATCCTGTCCCAGACTTTTCGGAATTGGGAGGCCATCGTTATTGATGATGGCTCGACGGATAGCTCCTTGGAACTGATCAAGCCTTACAGCCGTGCGGGCCCCATTAGCATCCTGCAGCAGAAAAATCAGGGCCCTGAGGTGGCTCGCAATTACGGGGCTTCTGTTGCCAGAGGCGAGTACTTGGTGTTTCTGGACAGCGACGACGTATTTTATCCCTTCGCCCTCGAAACCCTGGACCGCGTACTTCGCCACTTTTCTTCGCCACCTCTTGTTTTAGCTAACTTGCTGTTTTTCCACACCGATGGGGGTATTCCACCCCAACTCCAAACGCCGGTTGAATTGTACAAATACAAGGATTTCTTATCCCGCACTCGTCCTCTTGGTTCCGCAACCAATGCCGCCAACCTCACCGACAGCATCGTGGTGAAAAAGTCAATCTTTCACGAAGTGGGTGGCATGCGCGCCAGCTCTCCCCAGACATTTCACAATGAGGATTCAAACCTCTTGTTGAAGTTGGGGAACTACAGCCCCTGCATCGTTCTCAACCAGCCCTGCATCACCGCCTATCGTACCGACAACGTCAAAAGCAGCAAAAATGTGGCCGCCATCGCCGATGGCTGGTTGCGGCTGGCGCACGCCGAACGTTCGGGTGAGTATCCGGGGCCGAATAAGTGGGCTCGTTATGCACTGATCGGCGGAAGGAGTCTGCAGTGGGCATACCGTTATTGCTGGCCCAGCGGAAATCGGACTCTGGCGCTGCGCATGTTCTTTAAGACGGCGCCCATGATTTTCGTTGCCCTTGTGGATAAGTTCCTGAGGCGGCTTCGCGCCACCGATCCGCCTATTGTTTTACCCGCCGAGTAAATCAACTCTGGTCTTGCCCGCTTGAGTTCAGTTTTATCGTCTAAATTTTCGACTTCAAGTAATTCCTTAAGGTTTCGAATGCGTGGCAAGAGTTGCGTCAATTGTCGGAGCGCCGACATTTTGACATGTAATGTAATACTTTAAGGCGCTACTTGGTCCAACAGCCAGACTAGGTCGGGATCTTAAAGAAAAAATACAGCCCGATGAATAAGAAAATGAAATCCGGCGACCAAGCCGCGAGGAATGGAGGGAGCTGCCCAACCCCGCCCATCGCTTCCATCAAGCGCGCGATGCTCCAATACCCGATTCCAATGGCAACTCCAATCGCCACGCCCCCGATGGCGCCCCTAGCCCCTACCAGGAACGCAAAAGGGATAGCCAAGAGCATGCTCACCGGCGCAATCAGCGGGTAAGCAATCTTGACATGCCACTGCACGGTCAGATTCGACACATCAAATCCCGCGCGCCGCAATCCTTCTATATAACGATTCAACTCCGACCAGTCCATTTGGAAAGCCTGGCGCACTTCGCGATTGAAATATTCCGGAGGCTCGGTAAGCTCCGGAAATGCTTGCACCGCGAACTGGTCGAATCGCGTGATGGTGTCTCCCGAGAAATCGCGTACCCAGCCGGATTCCAACAGCCAGATTTTCTGTGACTCGGACCAATGCGCGCGGGTGGCAAAGATGCGCCGGCGCACGCTGAACGTGGCGGGATCGATTTCCACCACGCTCAGTCCGCCAAACAGGTTCTGCAGCGGGCTGAACAGATCGTAGTTATAGATTTTCGACTTTTCCCCAAAAATCCAACGCTGTGGATGCGTGTAAGTTTGCGGCGGACGCCCTTTTATCTGATTGCGTAGCGCGTCCTGACGTTGGTTGGCATACGGCAGATACGTTTCGTCCACCAGCAGCATCGCTCCGGCAAGAAAAATCCCCGCCATCAGCAGCGGCACGATCAGCCGATGCAAGCTGATTCCGCTGGCCTTAATGGCCACGATTTCATTGTTCTTGCTCATAATCCCCAGCGTAACCAGCACCGCCACCAGCGCCCCCAGGGGAGCCAGGTTATAGATAAGGTAGGGAGTGAGGTACCGGAAGTAGTTGACCACCGTCAGGAAGGCAATGCGGTGCCGCGCAATATCGTCAAGCAGCTCAAAGAACGTGAAAGTCTCGAACAGAAACACGAACACGGCCATCGTCAATGCAAAATAGCTGGTGAAACGCCGAAGTACATAAAGGTCCAGAAGCCGCGGAATGCTGCTCCCGAAGGATGCTACCGACAGTCGTAGCGAACCGCCGTTCCGCACGGCATCTTGATTTCTCAAGCCATTGTGCGGGGCAATCGCCTTGCGAACGGTGACCGCCCGCGCCTTGCGTCGAAGCAGCCGCAAACGCTTTCTCAGGAAGCCGCTGCGATGCAACCAGCGGCTCTCGCCCCGGAACTGCTCCATGCGTGGCAAAAGGGCCAGTGCCAGGCCCGCGAGAAGGAGGTTACCGATCCAGATACCAAGCACAGGCGGCACCGCACCTTGGCGGGCCAGGCCGGCCCCGGTGACCACTAGCAGGTAATATCCGGCAATCATTGCCACCGCGATGAGCGATCCAGCGGCCCGACCGCCGCGCCGCGGTTGGGTGCCAAGCGGCACAGCCACCAGCGCGAACACCAGGCACGCGAAGGGGAACGCCAGGCGCCGGTGCAGCTCCACTCGCGCTTCCCGCCAACCCGGCCCGTGATCGTGCCACAGGCTGGACACCGAGCGCTCGGAATTGCTGATCTGCCGCTGCTTGGTGGGAATCAAATTGTTGACGTCGATGGGCCAGTCGCTCTGACCAAACGCTGTCACCGAGTAGCGATCCGGGCGATCACGATAAAACTCGTGCGTGCTGCCCCCCTGAAGGTGCAGGTCGAGCTTGCCTTGGCTGGCGTCGGGAATTACAATCGCGCGCTCGGCCAGGGTCAGCCGAGAGCCACCCTCTCCTCCCGTTTCAGCCAGGAACACCCCATGCCACTGGGTGCCGCTGGCCGCCACATCGGATATGTAAAGTATGAGTTGAGGAAATCGCTCGTCAAATACTCGAGGTTGTACCTGGAAAGAGATTTGCGACGCGATAAGATTGGCTTCTATGGAGCGGAAGGTGGTCAGCGCCAGGGGGGACAGCCACAGCGTCATGGCCAGGGTCACCGCCAAACCAGCGAACGCCAGAACCCCTACGGGTAGTAGAATGCGCCGTCGCCCGATGCCCAGCGCGGTGAGCGCGATAATTTCGCTGTCCGCGGACATGCGCCCTAGTCCCAGCAGCACACCGATGAGCACCGCCATGGGAATCGTGAAGGTAAAGACGGCAGGAAAAATGCACAGGAAAAGCCTGAGAATTTGGCTCCCCGAGCCCGTATGCCGGACAAACAGCTCCATGAGCCGAATCAGCTGAGGGACGAAGAAGACGAAAGTGAAGACGATTAGTCCGAGAGTAGCGTGGCGAAATACTTCGCGGACAATGTACCGGTCCAATATGCGCATGATGCGAACGAGTGAGTGTAACACGCGCCAACATTGAGGCCGGAACGAGGGGCAGAATGCAGCGAATAAACCTGGTGGTGCTGTGGCACATGCACCAGCCGCAATATCGCGACCCGGAAACCGGGCGCTACGTCTTGCCCTGGACCCGCCTGCACGCCACCAAAGATTATTTTGGCATGGTCAAAGTCCTGGAAGATTTCCCTAGCTTTCATGCCACCTTCAACGTCGTGCCTTCGCTGGGAATGCAACTCGAAGAATATGCCAGCGGCACCTTTAACGAGCCCTGGTTCACTCTGGCATTCAAGAATGCCGACTCCTTAACCCGCGAAGACAAAGCCGAAATTCTGGAGCGCGCCTTTCAGGTCAATCATGAGCGGCTGATGTCCCGCTGGAAACGTTTTGTGGAACTGTTTGAGTGGTCGCGCCCCGCCGATGGCGCCCAAGCGCTGGTCACCTTCACCATCCGGGATTGGCGCGATTTGCAGGTGCTGTCGCAACTGGCCTGGATGGAAGAGACCTGGCTGGAAAAAGATCCAGTCGTAAGCATGCTGGCATCCAAGGGCCGCGATTTCTCGGAAAGCGACAAAGAAGCGCTCAAGGCCAAAGAGATCGAATTGATCGGCATGGTCCTCCCCGTTTATCGCGAAGCCGCTCGTCGCGGTCAAATCGAAATCAGCACCACGCCTTTTTATCACCCCATCTTGCCGCTGGTGTGCGATTCGGATATCGCCCGCGTCGCCAATCCTTCCACCCCTCTGCCGCGCCGCGCGTACCGCCGCCCGGAAGATGCCCGCGAGCAATTGCGCCGCGCCCGCGAATATCACCTGCGCGTTTTCGGCGTCCCCCCCGCGGGGTTGTGGCCTTCGGAAGGCTCGGTCTCCGATCAGACTTTGGACATCGCCGCCGAAGAAGGCTTCAAGTGGTTTGGCACCGACGAAGGCGTACTCGGCCGCACTCTCAACATTGGCTTTTTTCGCGATACCGCGGGCATCCCGTCCAGCGCCGAACGCTTGTACAAGCCCTGGCAAGTTTTGACTCCCCACGGCGGCATCACCGGCTTATTCCGCGATCATCACTTGTCCGACCTCATCGGCTTTGTCTACAGCCGCATGGATTCCAAAGCCGCCGCCCAGGATTTACACGAGCGCTTGCGCTTCCTGGGTGAGCGTGTGCAGAGCGAACATCCCCTGACCATTTGCCTTTTTCTCGATGGCGAAAATGCCTGGGAATATTATCCCGGCAACGGCAGGGAATTCCTCCGCGAGTTTTACGGCCGCATTGCCGGCGACCAGGATTTCCGCGCCTTGACCGCTACTGAAGCCATCGCCGCCGCCGGCGACGTCCCCATGACCGCGGGAATTTTCCCCGCTTCCTGGATTAACGCCAATTTCGATGTGTGGATCGGACACGCCGAGGACGTGGCCGCCTGGGAATTGTTGTGGGACGCGCGCGACGCGTACTCCAAGGCCGCGGACTCGGGTCGCGAAGGCCACGGTGATGCGCCGGGAACGACCGCCCTGGCCACCGCTTTCGAATCCTTGCTGGCCGCCGAAGGCAGCGACTGGTGCTGGTGGTTTGGCCCCGAGCACAGCACCGACAACGACGCCGAGTTCGACGCCTTGTTCCGCAAACATTTGACCGGCGTGTATCTGGCCCTCGGACGCATGCCTCCCGAAGAACTTGCTAAGCCCATCAAGCGCAAACCGGAACACGCCCTGCAACTGCCGCCCACCGGTTTCATCATCGTAAAAATCGACGGGCGCGAAACTTCCTATTTCGAATGGCTGGGCGCTGGCTTGTATTCCCCGGAGCGCCGCGGCGGCTCCATGCACGGCCGGGTATTTTACTTGCACGAACTGCGCTACGGCTTTGAAGAAGAGCGCTTCTGCGTGCGCGTCGATTTATTCCCGGAAATGCTCGCCGAGCTGGAAGATCCCGAATTCCGCGTCACCATCGCAGGCGCTGAAGAAGTCACCATCGTTGTGAAACTGGAGCGCGGCCACGTCAAAGAGTTCGCCGTGGAACGCAAAAATCTCTGCCTGCTGAATCCCGAAGATATCGCGGTAGCAGCCTTCGACCGCATCCTGGAAGTAGCCCTGCGCCGCGACGCCCTGGATATTGCCGGACAAACAACTCTCCGCTTGGGCGTAGCGGTCTGGCACGGCGGCTTGCCCGTCGACGTACTGCCCGCTTCAGGCCTGCTGGAAGTAAATTTGGGCGACGACCACTCCGCCTGGGCTTTAGCGCCCCTCGCTGCGGAAATCCAAAAATAGCATTCGTCCGCTTCTCGCTTTTTCTAAGAAGCGCGCTGCACCTTCCGTAAGTGTTTTCGCCCACTACCTTCCACTCGCCAATCCGTCAAAACTAAACAAAATGTAAGCTGGCGATTCAAAAACCGAATGTGAATGATTTGTTTCAGGAAAATCACAGAGCAGTATTGTCCTTCTTGCCCAATCTCATTAAGCTAGCCCTCGCAGAGCAGTGCTTGGCGATATAAATTTAGTCGCGAAAAACGCCATGCAAGCTTTCGCTGTCCGGATTTCCGGTACTCTTGTTTTAAATCAAAAATTGTCGGGGCATACCAACATGAATGTTTTGCGCACCATCCCCAGCATGCTGCTCCTGTGTTTGCTGGCCGTCTTCCCAAGTCACGCGCAACAAACTTTGGGCGCCATCACCGGCACGGTGACGGATTCTTCCGGCGCCGCTGTAAGCGGCGCTTCCGCCAAAGCCCTGAACATCGCCACCAATCTGGAAGTCTCGGCCACCACCACCTCCAATGGCGCCTACCAGATTCCTGAGTTGCCGGCTGGAACCTACCGCCTGACTTTCACAAAAGACGGATTCAAAACCGAAACGCACACCGAAGTTTTAGTCAACGGCAATCGCACCACCACCGTGGATTCCTCCTTGGTCGTCGGCGAAGTGAATTCTTCCGTGGAAGTAAACGCCGTCCCGCTCATGAACCAGACCGACACCACCAACGGATACGTCGTCGATGCCGGAACCATTCTTCAAACCCCCTTGGGCACCGGCAGTTTCACGCAACTGGCCATCCTCAGTCCTGGCGTGCACGCCGATTTTCTCGGCGGCGCGGGCGCCAATGCCGGCTTGGGCAATCAGGCCATTTTTGCCAACGGCAATCGCGACACCAGCAACAGTTTTTCCCTCAACGGCGTCGGCACCAACAATTTATTTAACGGCAATTCCACCAGCCAGGTCGGCGAAAACCGCTTCGTCCTCAACACTGGCGAAAACTTTGGCTCCGGCGGTTCCATTCAGACCAGCACTTCGGTTTACGGCGCCATCGGCCAGGCCCTTCCCACTCCTCCCACCGACGCGATTCAGGAAGTCGCCGTCAACACTTCCATGTACGACGCTTCTCAGGGCAACAACAGCGGAGCGCACATTAGTGTGTTGACCAAGTCCGGAACCAATCAGTTGCACGGCTCGGTGTGGGAGCAATTCCAGAACAGCGCCATGAATGCCACACCCTTCTTCTACAACGCCAACAACCTGCCCGTTCCTTTTTTGAATCGCAATCAATTTGGCGCCACCCTCGGCGGAGCCATCAAGAAAGACAAATTATTTTATTTTCTCTCCTACCAGGGCGTTCGCATCGCGGATCAGGAAACCTCCACCAAGGATGCTACCGTCCCTTTTCATCTCACCGACGACCGCAGCGCTCAGGGAATCGCCAACACCATCAACGCGGACTATTGCGCCCAGGACCCCACTCTCTCCTACTGCCCCTTTCAAGCCTCCATGGTTAGCACCCCGGCCCTGAATTTATTGAATACCAAATTGCCCAATGGCCAGTTCTTGGTTCCCAGCGTAAGCGCCTCTACCTTTGCAAAAGGCATAGCCAACGCCCAGGCCTTGGGTTACGACGTGGTCATCCAGGGTCCCAACACTCAGGCACGCGTGGATCAGGGCATCGCCGGCATCGACTATGTCTTCAACACCAAAGATCGCCTCTCCGGGAAATATTATGTGCAGAGCGATCCCACCAGTAATCCCTTTGGGGCCACCGGCTCGCTGCTCGGTTTCCCGCAACAACTTTCCGCCGGCAGCGACGTGATTTCCCTCACCAACACCGTCATCTTGTCTCCCAACTTGACCTGGGAACAACATTTCGGATTTACGCGTTTGAAGGCTTTCGCCAATACCTCCCAGGCCTTCACTCCCGGCGCCCTGGGCATCAATTTGCTCGGGTCCACAAAATTTCCGCAGTTTAATATCAACACCTCCGATCCCACCATCGGGTCTGGTCTGGGATTCGGCCCCAGCACCAGTTTCGGCGACGCCGGAATGTTTCAAAATCAGTGGGAGTACGGAACCTCCGTAAATTACGTGCGTGGCAGGCACACCATCAGCGTCGGCGCATTGCTGGACCACGTGCAACTAAACGTCGTCAATAAAAACACCAGCACCGATACCCTCGAATTCACCGATTTCGCTTCACTGGTCCAGGGCCAAGTGCGCACCGGTACCGCCTTCGCCGGTTCGGCGAACCGCTACTACCGCTCCAACACCATTGGCAGCTACGTGAATGACAGTTGGAAGGTGCGAAGCAATCTCACCGTTTCCTTGGGCGTTCGTTGGGATATCGATGGACCGCTATCCGAAAAATACGGCCGCCTGACCGCTTTTGATCCTGCGAAGTATGCTTACACGCAGTGCACCATGAATGGCGCTCCGTCCGATCCTGCCACCACCACCTGCGATCCTGGGACCGACGTCATCACCAACTCCGGCCTGGAAATCGCCGGAAATAATTCCAAGTATGGAACGGCCGGCGCCAGCAACTCGCTTCTCAGAAATCATCAGTGGGGCTTTGCGCCACGCATTGGTATCGCCTGGACGCCCTTTTCCAAGCTCACCGTGCGAACCGGCTACGGCATTTATTATGACCGCGGCGAATTATTCACGTATCTGTCGCCCAGCGCAGGCTCGGGCTTCAACGGACCGTTCGGCGTCACTCTGGCGCCGCCCTTTGTGCAACCGGTTACCGCTGCCCAGGGTGCTACCCTCGATCAACCCTTCGGAACTACGCCGCCGCCGCCCCCTTCCGGCAGCGCGGCCGGCTTCCTGGCCCAGTTGCCAAACCTGGCACAAACCGCGTGCGGTTTTCCGGGATGTTGGCCGGCAGGGAATTTGTTTGGGCCCTTTCTTTTTGGCGGTTACGACATACACAACAAGTTGCCGTACACCCAGAACTGGACCTTCGACCTGCAATTTCAACCCAACGGCAGTTGGCTCTTTGAAGTCGGCTACGTCGGAAATCACGGCACCCATGAAGTGCTGCCTATCCCATTCAATCAGCCGCTGATCGCCACCCCGCAAAGTCCGGTGAATAATCAGATGTACTCTTACGGCGGGACCAGCCCGCTGTTCCTGACCAACGAGCCGGTGTTCACCAACCAATTCGCTGGCAACGCCCCCATCCGCGTCCCTTATCCCGGATATGACATGAACTCCGTGCTCTTCAAGGCCGAGGGCGTATCGAATTACAACGCCTTGCAACTGCAGGCTCGCAAGCGCCTCTCGTTCGGTCTGTCCTTCACCGCTTCCTACACCTGGTCTCACGCTCTCGACGAGCAAAGCGGGCTCGGCCTTTTCTACACCGGGAATAATCCGCTCTCGCCTCACGCCAGTTATGCGTCTTCTGATTTCGACCAGACCCATGTGTTCCTGATCAACTACAGCTACATCGTCCCCCAGTTTGTGCACAACGAAGTGGCTGGAAAATTTATAAATGGCTGGAGCATTTCCGGCCAGACCGTGGCCCAAAGCGGCCAGCCCTACAGCGTGTACGACTATTCCGGTTCGGTGGGCAGCTTGTTTTTCGGTACCAGCAACTACATCGGCAATCCCCTCGTGCCCCTGCGGCCAGGGGTCACTCCCGCGCAAGCGCAACTGCAGGGCACCTTGGGCGTGAATGCCGGCAAGCCAGTACTGGATGCCAATGCCTTCGCCCCGCAGTTCGTCGCCCCGGGAACCAACGGCGTGCCCCCTTGCGATGCCTCCGGTTGCGATTTGTACGAATCCCTCTATGGAACTTCCGGGCGCAACCTATTCCGCGCGCCCTTTCAGGTGCGCTTCGATATGAGCGTAGCCAAGGAATTCCTTATCAAGGAGCGCTTCAAGCTTCGCTTTCAGGCCGATGCCTTCAATATCTTCAACCATCCGGATTTTGACGCACCCAACAACAACGTGGACTTCTTCCCCAACTTTGCGGGCCCGCCCGCCAATCCCCCGCCGGGCAGCCTGGGCGTAATTCAGCACACCATAGGAAGCCCGCGATTTCTGCAGTTGGGCCTGCACTTGACCTTCTAACTGACTCGCACCTTCGCGCAGCGCTAAGAGCTTCGCCGCTACCAGTGCGCTCGCATTCTGAATGTTCGCGCATCACTGTGATGGACACGGCTTCGAACCTGTCCATGCGAATATATGGATCTGGTAATTTGCGCGATAGCGCTTTATACCGCATAGCGCCGCACTGGTGCTGATGATAGCCTTGCGGCCGGGCAAATCGTTCGGCCTACTCTTGCGACGTGAATGTTTGGTTTTTCAAAAATACTTTGGCGTCGGCGGGCTGAAAGAAAACCAGCCGGACGTGTTCTATCTCCGCGCCAGTTGATAAACACGACTCGATGGTTGTGGATGCCACCGCCGCCGCCCGCTCCGCGGGGTAGGCGAAGGCTCCCGTTGCAATTGCCGGGAACGCGATGGAGCGAAGTCCGCGTTCCGCCGCCAGCATGAGTGAGTTTCTGTAGCAGGCCGCCAGCATGCTGGTGTCGGGCTCCTGGCCGAGTCGGGTGATCGGACCGACAGTGTGGATTACGTAGCGAGCTTTGAGCTGACCTCCGGTAGTGATCACCGCCTCACCTGTCGGCAATCCCCGCGGGAAGCGCGTCCGACGGATTTCCCGGCAAGCCTCCAGAATCTGCGGCCCGCCCTTCGCGTGAATCGCCCCATCGACGCCGCCTCCCCCCAGAAGCGTGCTGTTCGCCGCGTTCACAATCACGTCCACATCCTGCAAGGTAATGTCGCCCCCGACGACATGCACCTTCCCGGACAAAAAGCTGCCCATCCATGCAGTCTTATCCACGTGACTCACTCGAGCAATCTACTCGCTTCTAAATGTGGTAGCCACACAATCGTCCCTGCACGCGACTTCTTCGCGGACGACTGGACTCCATCAGAGAAATGGCGGCGGTACAATAGCATCCTTGGATCTTCGGGGCTTCAGTCTATGACTCGACACCTCTTCAAACCTATCCACGAGCATGGTGAGTTTTGGTGATTTCGCGGCGGCGATTCGTTTCAAACGGCACGGCGGCGATGCTAACCGGGGCCGTCGCGCGCCGAGCAGATTCTGAGTCGGCCCTCGTCAACGATGTCCACTCCCAATTAAACCCCACACGAGTGGCGAAAATTCTACAACCGCAATCGATGGAACAAGTGCAGGAAATTATCAGGAGCGCTCGCAAAAGCCGAGTCTCGATTTCCATAGCGGGCGGGCGGCACGCCATGGGCGGCCAGGAATTCGGAGCCGGTACCTGGTTGGTGGACGTGCGAAAACTGAATCGCGTGCTTCACCTCGACCAGCACAACGGTATTTTAGAAGTCCAGGCAGGCATTGAATGGCCAGAACTGATTGACTCTTATCTTATCGTCCAGAAAAATGCCGGTCAGGCGTGGGGCATCGCGCAGAAACAAACCGGCGCGGACCGTTTGACGATTTCCGGAACGATGGCGGCGAATGCCCACGGTCGCGGCTTGAAGATGAAGCCGTTTATCAACGATGTGGAATCGTTTGTGTTGGTGGACGCAGCAGGAGTTGCCCGCACGTGCAGTCGGACGGAGAACACGGAATTATTTAGGTTGGTGCACGGGGGCTATGGGTTATTCGGAGTGGTCACTTCGGCGCGGTTGCGACTCGTGCCTCGAACGAAAATAGAGAGAATGGTGGAAATTCGCGAAGTGGATGGGCTGATTTCCGCGTTTGATCGACGCAGCGCGGAAGGATTCTTATACGGCGATTTTCAATTCTCTATCGACCGTGCGTCGGATGACTTCTTGCACCGGGGCGTATTTTCCTGCTACCGGCCAGTGGATGCGACCAGGGCAATTCGCTCGGATGAAAAGCAACTGAGCGACGCGAACTGGCGACAATTGCTTCTGCTGGCCCACAGTGACCCCGGGCAAGCCTTCCGCAAGTACTCGGAATATTATCTTTCCACCAATGGCCAGGTGTATTGGTCGGATTTACACCAACTCAGCATTTACCCGGACAATTATCACCGCGAAATTGACGCCAGCTCGCATGCTCCGTTTCCAGCAACGGAGATGATTACCGAAATCGACGTACCGCGAGCGCTGCTGAAAGAATTCCTGGACGAGGCCCGCGAAGACTTTCGAAACCACGAGGTGGAGTTGATTTACGGCACCGTACGGCTCATCGAGCGCGATGACCTTAGTTTTTTGCCGTGGGCTAAGCAGGCCTACGCGTGCACGATTTTCAATTTGCATACCGTGCATAGCCCCGACGGGCTCAAGCGCTCCGCCGAAGCTTTTCGCAGATTGATCGACATGGCCGCCCGTCGCGGCGGAACCTATTACTTGACGTATCACCGCTACGCCACGCGAGAGCAGGTGGAGACCTGCTATCCGCAGTTTGCGGAATTCTTGAACTTGAAGACAAAATACGACCCACACGAGCGCTTCCAAAGCGATTGGTACCGCCACTACAAATCGATGTTTAACGCATAGCGGGCTCGGCGTTCGTCTCGCCAGCGAGCGATTTCGGCGTCGGTTTGCGTTGGTTTGCTTTTGATGTCGTTGTTATGGTCGATGTGACGCTCTGACATAGTCTGTCCGCTGGCCCCCGGAACCAATTGTGGTCCGCCCTCCAAAGTTCGTAATTAGTTTTAGCAAACTATCTGGATTCCCTTTCTTCGTCGACTACCGGCTTAATTGCACCTCCAAGTCAATTCGGCACGTCAGACACATCCATTTTTCTACAGCACGCGTACTACGACACGGGTGTGTTGCTGTTCTGGCGCTTTATCCCATCTTCAACGCGTCAACCGCTCTAGTACGTACAGGCCCGAAACGTTTCGCGTTAGGTCACGGAGTTAAGTCCACAAAAAATCAGGAGGGGTGCTATGAACAAACCAAAGGAAGTCACAGAATCTCTAAACGAATTAATGAAACGCCGATCGTTTGTCGGTAGAGCCGGAATTTTGGGTCTGGGTGCCGCCGCTGCCACTCTGCTCCCGAGTTCGACCGTTCGAGCCAACGACCGGGAAGATCGCAACGCCGACGACCGCGACAACGTTACCGGCGATACCGCTCAGGAAATCTTTACCGCCGCCCTCATCGCCGAGGATCTGGCAACCACTTTTTACTACAACGGTCTGATTGGGAATGTCATCACGGATCCTAGTCTGGCAGGAACTGGGGGCACCGCTACGCAAACCGCTGCGAATGGCAATGAAGGTAACGTGGAGTACATCCGCGCGGCCCTCAGCGAAGAGATCGCGCACGCCAGCCTGCTAAGAACGTTAATCGGGGGCACTGCAGCTTCGGGCGACCCCGTTCAAACCTTCTATTTCGCGGCTGGGACGTTCGACACCCTGGCGCCCTTCACCGCTACTTTGGATGCCCTGGAAAATGCCTTCATCGGGGCCTACCTCAACGCCCTCTTGGAATTTTCTCAAATGGCCGCGGACACCCGCTCCGGCGTGCAGTATCAACAGGACGCCTCCGGAAAGCGCGTCCCCGCGACGGACCTCGAATACTACGCCCAGGTGGCCGCCTCCATCATGGGCATCGAGTGCGAGCACCGCGTGCTGGGCCGGGTTATATCCAACACCAACCCCGCTAACCAGCTCAACTACGAACAGACCGACGGACTGAACTCCGTGTATAACGGCAAAAAGTCTGCAGTGGTTGCGCTAACGCCCTTCCTCTCCGCCGGGTCGGGTAAGGTCGCGTATTCGCTCGAAACCGCCTTGCAAGGGGCTCCGAGTGTTTCTTTGCCGACGACTGGCGGGCTGCCCAAGAAATTGCCAACCCGCAAAGACAACGACCGCTAGACACGAATCAATACGCAATCCCCTGAACAACGATAGCGAGGAATTCTTGTACCCCCGAATTCCTCGCTTGTCGTTTGCCTCTGACGAATTAGGATAGCGCCATGCTCGCTTCGCTCGCGGGTGGCCCCACTCGTTTGGCCCCGTAACGACGGGTCTGGGTTGCGGATGCCGCCAAAGTATAGCTGCCCTAAAATCCCCGAATCAAAACCGTAAGTGCCGGCGACTCATGCCCGGCATTCGAACCCGCGCAAATCGCCGCATAATTATCTTGTAATTACTATACCTATGTAGTAACATCGGCTGTGCCCATCGCGGGATGGCCAAATCCACGGTCGGTCGCCCCCTCGACTTTTCCGTGCCGTATGCTCCTTCGTCCTTGGACGAAGCTACGCGGGGCTGCTATCAGGGAGCCGTTCGGTACTGGAGATTAACCGCGGTTCGTGTTTAGCAGTTGGTTACTCCCCCACCCCCCTATATTTCGCAAAGAGTGCGTAACGGGCTGAATCAGAAGCACTTCCCATTTTCTATGAAATGAAAGAGTGCGTAAGTTATTGATAACACAAGCAGGCTAAAATTTAGACTCCCAAAAGAGTGCGCAAGTGCCTCACAATGCTGCAGTTGCTGAAAAAATGAGCTCCGCAACTGTCGGGATTTGCGGCAACGCCCGCCTCAGAGTGCTGGCCGACAGCCACTGCCCAAACCTTGAACGCTCAGAAAAGTTTGACGGCGATATCGCTGGGTTGCGGGCCCACCGGAATCATGGTCACCAGATAATTCGTCCGGACCCGGATTACCGCGATGTCCCCCGAATCCTGATTCACCGCAAGAAGCAGATTTTCCTGCGGGTCGAAGCGCAGCGCGGAAGGGGATTGCCCAGCCGACACAGGAAAGCCTTTGCCCGGGTCACGGTCCAGGCGCCGATCCACTATATCCACCGGGATAATGCGACTGGCTGCGGCGTCGGACACATACATCAAGCTGGCGTCCGCGCTGAGGATGGCGCGCGTGGGCGCGGAGCCCAGAACCATATAGTCGCCAACTTCGTTTGTGGAAGTGTTGACGACCTGCAGTCCGTGCGATTCTGGCGAGATGAGATAGAGTTCGCCGCCGTCGGATTTGAGCAGCATCTGCGTCGGTCGGCCGGCCAGTTCCAGGTGCGTAAGCAGGACGCCTCGGCGAAGATCGATCACCGAGATGCGCGCTTCCGCAGCGCTGCGGATGAAGGCCACGGAACTGTCGGCCATCACCGCAATGTCTTCAGGCCGCGCGACCACCGGAATGGTGGCGCGAAGTACCAGCGTGTCCGCATCGTGGACACCGATAGTGCCGTCCGCGCGGTTGGCCACCAAAATACTTTTGCCATCGGGAGTTGGCCGCGCCAGCACCGGCTCGCGCCCGGTTTTGGCGGTGGCGAGAATGCCGTGAGTGCGGGCATCGATCGCGGATAGCGTGTCGCTGGCAGAAGAAGCCACGTAAACGCGTGTGCCGTCGGGTGAGAAGTCCAGCGTGTAAGGCTGCGGTCCGACGGGAATGCGCGCCACGATTTGGTTGCTGCGGGTGTCGAGAACCCAGACGAAGCCTTCCGCGCTGCTGACCCCCCACACTTCCGCGCGCGTGGGATGTTCGCGCACGCCAGACAACTTTTGTCCCACCGGGACCCGTGCGACAACTCGGAGATTGACGAGATCGACCACCGCTACAGTCCCATCGGAAGCAGTCACGTAAGCGTTGAGGCGCAAGCCGGGACGGAGAAAAGATGGCCGGTGCTCCAGTAGCAGCAGGACGAGTGCCGTGACCAGCAGAACTGCGATTAAAGTTGGAACGCGATAATTGCGGGCCTTCCTCGTTGTTGTCGAAGTATCCACAGCCGGAGATTCAAAAGCGGAATTGCGATTCAAGAAATCGGCGCTCGACATGAGTTCGCTAATTAACGGTGCGGTGCAGCACAGCGGCGATCTGGCGAACTTCCTCTACCAGTTCGAGGAGTTCGCTGGGAAGAATCGACTGCATGCCGTCGGAGAGGGCCTGGTCGGGAGCGTGGTGCACTTCGATGAGCAATCCATCGGCTCCCACAGCGGCGGCTGCGCGAGAAAGCGGAAGAACTTTATGACGCTTTCCGGTGCCGTGGCTGGGGTCCACCAAAATAGGCAAGTGACTGCGTTTTTTTACCGCGGGAACGATCGTGAGGTCCAGGGTGTTGCGGGAGTGGTCCGCGAACGTGCGCACCCCGCGTTCGCAAAGCATCACGTTGTAGTTACCTTCGCTCAATAAATATTCGGCGGCCATCAGAAATTCATCTAGGGTGGCGGACATCCCGCGTTTGAGCAGCACAGGTTTTTTGGCGCGGCCGGCGCGCTTCAGCAAAGAATAATTTTGCATGTTGCGCGCGCCGATTTGAATGACGTCGGCGTATTCCTCGACCAGGTCGAGCGATTCGTTGTCGATAGCTTCGGTGATGATGCCCAGTCCGTAGTGCTTGCGGACCTGCGCAAGAATTTTGAGACCTTCTTCGCCCAGCCCCTGAAAGCTATACGGGGAAGTTCGCGGCTTGTAAGCGCCCCCGCGAAATAATTTCACCCCGGCCTTTTTTACTCCTTCGGCGGTGGCAAAACATTGCTCTTCGGATTCCACCGCGCAGGGGCCGCCCACCAGGCCGACGTGCGTCCCGCCGAAAAGAACATCGCCGCTGGGAGTGGGGATGCGCAGAACGGAGTCTTCTTCCTTGGCGTCGCGGCTGACCAGTTTGTAAGGCTTGCTGACGGGAATGCATTCGATGACGCCGGGAAGGGCTTCCAGTACACCGAGATCGAGTGCGCCTTTATTTCCGGTGATGCCGATGGCGGTGCGCAAGGCTCCGGGAATCGGATGAGCCTTCAGACCGAGCGATTCGATGCGCTCGCAGACAGCGCGTACTTGCTGCTCGGTAGCATGGGACTGCATGACGACTAACATGAGGCTCCAGAATTATCAGGGACAGGGAAGTCTACCTGTTGGCGAGTGCGCGCGGCAAATAGGGCCTTGCGGGAGTAGTATGCGGTGATGGGTGTCTAGCTTGACACGTCGAGAAGTTCGAAAACGAGAATTCAGGAATAAAGACGGTCGCGTGATACATATTGCGGCGGGAATTTTCTACGACCGATTTGACGATCTGGATTTGTGCGAAGGCGTTTTCGATGAGATGAGTCTAGAAGGCGCTTCCTTTATGTTTGCCAATCTGGAGGGAGCAAGTTTTCGAGCGTCCGATTTGTACTGGGCCAATTTTTTTAACGCAAATCTGACTGGCGCGAACCTGGAAGCGGCCCAACTGCAAGGAGCAGGATTAGAAAAAGCGAATCTTACGGACGCCAATTTGAAGAATACCAATCTCGGCAAAGATAATCTGGGAGGTTGGACCGACTTAGAGGCAGCCAATCTGACTCGGGCAAACTTGACGGGAACAAACCTGACTGGTGCCAAACTGCTGGGAGCAAACCTGAGGACAGCAACACTCTTTGGCACCAGACTGCAAGGGGCGATCTACGATATGCAAACGTCGTTCCCCTAGAGGTTCGCCCCGCTTAAGCATGGCATGATTTTGAAAGTACAGAAGCCCAAGAAGAAACCGCGGTGGAGCAGTCACAACACTTGAATTCAAGGCATTTTAAGCAACGCGCGCCGCCAACTTGGGACGGGGAAGGCTCGGTGGACGCGTGTGTTAGAATAGCTAGTTTATGAGTGAGCGAAATTTTACCTTGAGCATTGCAGCGCAGCCGCTTACGCGGCTTTCAGAATTTGACCCCGAGGACGAGTACCGCCCGGAGCCAGAACCGGAGGCGCTGCCGCCGGTGTGGCTGGACGGCAGCACGCGCATCGGAATTCATACCTCTATAGCCGGCGGGCACCGCAACGCGCTGGAAACGGCGCGACGGCTGGGTTGCAACGCGCTGCAGATCTTCTCCGCCAATCCGCGGCAGTGGGTAGGTGGCTCGGCGCGCATCCCGGACGTGGACGCCGCTGCGTTTCGCGCACGGCGGGCGGAGCTGGGCCTCGGTCCGCTGGTTATTCACGCGAATTACCTGATCAATCTAGCTTCACCGCAACCGATGCTGCGGGTGCGCTCCATCCAAGCGTTTCACGACGAATTGGTCCGTGGCGTGGCGCTGGGAGCCGATTTTATGGTGGTACATCCGGGCACTCGCGGCGAAGCCAGTTGCGCGCAATCGGTAAGCACGGTCATTGAGTCGCTGAAGCAGGCCTCCAAGCGCGTGCAACTGGGCGGACTCCGAATTTTGCTGGAGAACACCGCGGGGATGGGGACGTGTCTCAGCTCTCGTCTGGAAGAAATGGCGGAAGTGCTGGCCGGACTGAACGGATTTGCGATTGACGTATGCCTCGATACTGCGCATCTTTTTGCCGCCGGATATGACGTGGCCAGCGAAGAAGGTTTGGCTTCCACCATCGGGCAGATTGAGAAAACCATCGGCCTCGAACGCGTGCCAGTGATGCATATCAATGATTCGAAAATTCCGCTGGGCGGCCGCGTGGATCGCCATGAGCATATCGGCAAGGGCAAAATCGGCGTCGAGGCGTTTCGGCGGATTTTGACGCACCCGCGACTAGGTGCGATGCCGCCGGAAGGCGTGCCTGGCCGCGCGTTTATCTTGGAAACTCCAATTGACGATCCCGGCGACGACCGGAAGAATGTTGCGGCGCTCTGGGAACTGGCGGGACGGAAGGATAGTGCTCCGGAGGCGGAAAAGGGTTTCTCCATGCTGACGGCTTCGCTGAAGCGCAAGATGGATGCGCAGCGGGAAGTGGAGAAGAAAAACGCGGCGGCATCGGTGCGCCGTGAAGCCGCGGAGGTTAAGAGGAAGAGCGAAGAGCGATCCTTCCAGCCAGTTCGACGAATAAGCTCGCCACGGAGATCCGAGGGCACGCAGCTTGCAGCGGCCCACGTGACCAACGTGGCGGGCAGCGGTACGGGCTCCAAAGTGGTGTCCATAGCGACGAAATTGGCGTCGCGGCCAGACAGCGGAATTGCCGGCGAGCGGAAAAAAAGCCCGGCAAAAATTGCGAAGATATCGAACACTGTCTCAGTCAAGTCTGGGGTAAAACACAACGCCAAGCGCAGCGCTGACAAAAACAGCGCGGCGAATAGCTCAAACACCAAGAAGGCCGCGGCGAAAAAGCGCAAGCGCGGTTAGCGAAGCGGGACTGGGTAGTTGAAAAAGGGGACTGCTAAGAGTGGCGGAATACAACCCACAAGCGATCGAAGCAAAATGGCAAAAACGATGGGAAGAAGCGCGAGTGTTCGAGACCGAGGCGGATTCATCGAAGCCCAAGTATTACGCGCTGGAAATGTTGCCGTATCCCTCGGGAACGCTGCACATGGGACACATGCGCAATTACACCATCGGGGATGTGGTGGCGCGCGTGAAACGCATGCGCGGATTCAACGTGCTGCATCCAATGGGCTGGGACGCCTTTGGACTGCCTGCGGAAAACGCCGCAATCAAGAATAATACCCACCCGAAAACCTGGACGAACAATAACATCGCGGAATTTCAGCGCGTGCTGCGGCGCTTTGGGTTCAGTTATGACTGGCGGCGGGAAATTTCCACGTGCGAACCGGAATATTACCGCTGGAACCAGTGGTTCTTCCTGCGCATGCTGGAGCGCGGGCTGGCTTATCGCAAGAAGAGCCGCGTCAACTGGTGTCCGAAGTGCGCCACGGTGCTGGCCAACGAGCAGGTGGTGAACGGATATTGCTGGCGTCACGAAGACACGCTGGTGGAAGTCACGCGAAATTGAGCAATGGTTCTTGAAAACCACCGCGTATGCGGACCAATTGCTGGACGATTTGAAATTGCTGGAAGGCGGATGGCCGGAGCGGGTCATCACGATGCAGCGCAACTGGATTGGCAAATCGACCGGGGCCAAGGTGCGCTTCGCGATGGCGGATTTCGGCAAGGAAAGCGGCGCTAATAAAGCAGGTGGCGACGTTGGCGCAGCCGAGACCATCGAAGTCTTTACTACCCGCATTGACACCATCTATGGCGCAAGCGCGCTGATCCTGGCGCCGCAGGCATCCGCTGGTGGAAAAATTGCTGGCCGGGTCGAGCTGAAGAAGCGGCCGGAACCGAGAAATTAAAGGAGATGCGGCAAAGTTCCGTGAAGGCCGAAGACCTGGAGACGGCTGAGAAAGTGGGATTTTTCACCGGCCGTTACGCGGTGAATCCTTTCAACGGCACAAAAATTCCGGTGTGGGTCGGGAACTTTGTGCTGATGGAGTACGGAACTGGTGCGGTGATGTGCGTGCCGGCTCATGATGAACGGGATTTTGAGTTTGCCACGAAATATAAATTGGCGATCCCGGTGGTGGTGCGCCCGACGGACGGCGAAGCGCTCAGTGAGGAGTGGGTGAAGGAAGCGTTCACGGAGTACGGGGTAAGTGTGAACTCCGGCCCGTATAGCGGGCTGACCACGGAAGAAGCGCTCGAACGCATGTCGGCAGAGGCGGAAACCAGGGGATTTGGGAAGCGCGAGACGGTGTTCCGGCTGAAGGACTGGGGAATTTCTCGCCAGCGCTATTGGGGTACGCCGATTCCGGTGATTTATTGCCCGAAAGACGGAATGGTGGCGGTGCCGGATGCGGATCTGCCGGTGTTGCTGCCTGAGAATCCGAAATTGACCGGCATGGGCGAGTCGCCGCTGGCGGCTACGCCCGAATTCGTAAACGTGAAGTGCCCGAAGTGCGGCGGCGAAGCGCGGCGGGAAACAGACACGATGGATACGTTCGTGGATTCGTCGTGGTATTTCTATCGCTATTGCGATCCCCGCAATGACAAAGCGCCTTTGATAAGGCCAAAGTGGCGTACTGGTTTCCGATCGACCAATATATCGGCGGAATAACGCACGCGATTTTGCACCTGCTGTATTCGCGATTCTGGTGCAAGGTGATGCGCGACCTGGGAATGGTCACAGCACAGCGAGCCGATTGCGCGGCTGTTTACCCAAGGCATGGTGCAAAAGGGCGGCGTAGCGATGTCCAAGTCGAAGGGCAACGTGGTGGGCGCGGAAGAGATGGCGGAGAAATATGGCGCCGATACCGGTAGGCTGTATACGTTGTTTGCGGCGCCTCCGGAAAAGGATCTGGAGTGGAGCGAAGAGAGTATTGAAGGGTCGTGGCGATTTCTGAATCGCGTGTATCGCATGGTGGAAAAGCACGCCGAGCGCGGTGCGCGGAGTGCAGAGCCCGATTGGCAACGTCGCGGCAAGTGGAGGCGACAGCGGCGATTGCAGGGCGAGCAATCGCGATGGCCGAAGGAAAAAGAATTGTTGCGCAAGACGCATCAGACACTGCGCCGAGTGACGCAGGATTTCGAGACCCGCTGGCACTTCAATCCGCGATTGCGTTGATCATGGAATTGACCAATGAAATTTATGCGCTGGAGCCGTTGGACGAAGGCGTGCGCCCGGAAGTCCAGAAAGAAGTGCTGGAATTGTTGACGCTGATGCTGGCGCCGATGACCCCGCATATCGCGGCGGAAATGTGGGAAATGCTGGGGCATGAAGAGGGCCAGTGGACGGCGGCGTGGCCAGCGTTTGATGCGGAACTGGCGCGCGAGACGGAAGTGGAAATCGTGGTGCAGGTGAACGGGCGGGTGCGCGGGAAATTGAAAGTTGCCGGCGGGAATGACGTGAAGAGCAGGTCATTCCGCTGGCGGTGGCGGAGCCAAGCGTGGCGCCGCATCTCGAGGAAAACGCGTGGTGAAACATATCTTCGTGGCCGACAAACTCGTAAACCTGGTGGTGGCGTAATGGCGAGCACGGCAAAACCGAGTACAGGATCAGGGACAGGCAGGATGGAAGCGGAACTTGGCGGCGTGGTGGTGCTGGATTTTGGCGGGCAGTACACGCAACTGATTGCGCGGCGCATCCGCGAGCAGCAAGTGTTTTCGTCGATTTTGCCGTGCACCACGTCGATGGAAGAGATGATGAAGCTGGAGCCCGTCGGCGTGGTGCTGTCGGGCGGGCCGAGCTCGGTGTACGACCCGGAAGCGCCCAAGTGCGATCCGAAATTATTGGCGCTGGGCGTCCCGGTGCTGGGAATTTGCTATGGCATGCAGTGGATTACGCACACGCTGGGCGGCAAAGTGGAGCGCTGCCGAGCGGCGCGAGTACGGCCGAGCGCAGCTGAATATTGAGAATGCAAATGGAGAAAACGCATCGGATTTGTTCACCGGCGTGGCGCCTTCGCTGAGGGTGTGGAATAGCCACGGCGATCATGTAATGGAATTGCCGACGGGATTTCGCACCGTGGGGCGAACCGCCAATGCGGTGGCCGCGGTGGAAGACCGCGCGCGCAAGATTTATGCCGTGGAGTTTCATCCAGAAGTGAATCACACCGAGCAGGGCACGGAGATACTGCGGAACTTTTTGTTCCGGGTGTGCCAAGGCGGAAAAGAAGTGGAGCGGCGCGGCGTTTATCGAAGAGAGCGGTGGACGCGATTCGCAAGAAGGTGGGGCCTACGAGCAGAGTGATCTGCGCGTTGAGCGGCGGGAGTGGACTCTACGGTGGCGGCGGCGCTGGTGCATCGCGCGATTGGCGACCGGCTGACAAATATTTTCGTGAACACCGGGATGCTGCGGAAAAACGAGTTCGCGGAGACGCTGGAGATGTTGCGCGAGCGGCTGGGGTTGCAGGTGATCGGGATCGATGCTTCGGACCGGTTTCTGGCGAAGCTGGAAGGCGTGAGCGATCCGGAGATGAAGCGCAAGCGGATCGGCGCGGAATTTATCGCGGTGTTCGCGGAAGAGGCGCAACGCCTGCAGCGCGAAGAAGCGCACGGCGAGATCGGATTTCTGGTTCAAGGGACGTTGTATCCCGACGTGATCGAATCCATCTCGGTGCGCGGGCCATCCGCCACGATCAAAACTCACCACAACGTGGGGGGGTTGCCGGCCAACATGCCGTTCGCGCTGATTGAGCCGCTGCGAGACTTGTTCAAGGACGAAGTGCGACGCATAGGGAAAGACTTGGGACTGCCCAGCGAGATATTAGTGAAACATCCGTTTCCAGGGCCGGGATTGGCAGTGCGTTTACTTGGCGAGATTACCCGGCCACAGTTATTAACTCTTCAGGAATCCGATGCCATCGTGGTGGAGGAGATTCGCCGCGCGGGATTGTATGAGAAGGTGTGGCAAGCCTTTGCGGTACTTTTGCCGGTGCGCAGCGTAGGCGTGATGGGCGACGGGCGCACCTATGGATTGACGGTGGCGGTGCGGGTGGTGCAGAGCGATGACGCCATGACCGCGGACTGGGTAAGGTTGCCGGGAGAAGTGCTGGAGCGGATTTCGACACGAATCGTAAATGAAGTTCCGGGAGTAACACGGGTGGTATACGATATCAGCTCAAAACCGCCGAGCACCATCGAGTGGGAATAGGATTCAGGTGGGGCGCGGGGAAGTAAGCTCCAGAAGCAAAGCGGCGAGAAGCGGCGCAAGGACAAAAGAGGGAATATGCCGCACAGAGGGGGATTGCGCGGCTATTTCAGTTGGCTCACTTACATGTACGCTTCAGTTGCGCTGACAAAAAGTTCAGCGGTTGGCCATCTTTTGGGCCATATACAGGATGAGTTTGCGATCTTCGTCTTCGACTTTACTCAGGAGGCGGCGAAGCTTGTTGAGGAAACGTGCTTCTTTCCCAACGCTGCCCCAGGCGATATCGTCGGACGATTTACGCTTGGGTAGATTGGGAAGCTGGGGTGGCTCTTCTCCGTCGTAGAAGAGTTGGTAGAGTGGGCATTCGAGGGCGCGCGCCAGTTTCTCGAGCGTTTCGATGGCCGGAACGGTATGGCCATTTTCCACGCGAGAGATATAGCAGCGAAGCAAACCGGTACGCTTCTCGATGTCGCCCTGGGAGAGTTTCTTTTCCTCGCGCATTACACGGAGGCGGTCGCCAATAATCATGGCGGTAGTATTTCATTGAGTAAACTGTTTCGCAAGTAGAAAGTTGCTATGAGTACTAAGACGGGCAAATGAAACATTTGATGCACGCACGTACTTTACTAAATACTTTAGTCGCTGGATAACCGGTATTTCAGAGGTACTGAGCCGTACCTCAGCCGTGCAATGGCGGCACCCCAGCCAAGACTTGACGTAACCAAACCAGCATGGCACACGTCCCAAAAGTAGCGCCGCCTTCGCCCAGTACCACGCCTTCCTCGAAAGATGGTGAGGCGGGGAGAGGCGGCGCGACCACTGCACCAAAAGGCGGCGCGTACGACCGGGAGCTGGTGCGGCGCGCACAAGCGAACGATAAAGAAGCGTATGAAGAACTGATTCGGCGGCACCAACAGCGGGTATTCGCGGTGGCCAGCGGGATTTTACGGCGGCACGAAGACATTGAGGATATTGCGCAGCAAGTCTTCGTGAAGGCGTATTTTTCGCTGAAACGGTTCGATGGGCGGGCAGCGTTCAGTACCTGGTTGTATCGCATTACCCTGAACGAATGCTGGGACCTGCTGCGGAAGAAAAAAGTTCGACCGCTGCTGTACGAATCGGACCTCAGCGAAGAGCAGGCCCAGCGGGTGGCTAGCGCGGAAAGTGCGGACGGGCCGGGCCCGGATATCAGGCAGAGGCTGGAGACGCGGCAAAGAGTGGACCGCTTGCTGGCGGGATTGGAAGAGCGGGATCGGCTGATGCTGATCCTGAAAGAGGTGGAAGGATTCTCGATCGAGGAAATTGCCGAAGTGCTGGACTTGAATGCAAACACCGTCAAGGTACGATTGTTTCGTGCCCGACGCAAGGTAGTGAAGGAAGCAGCGGAGCAGGAACGGCGAGAGAAAATGCCGCGGTGAAGCGGCCGGCCGCCGGAGCGAAGGGCGGGGGTCGGATTGAAGAGGGAATAGGGACCGAAGTTAGCGAAAGGTGGGTTTAGGCTATGTGGGAAAAATTTCAAAAGCGCCACGAGCAATGCGAGCAATATCGCGAAGCTTTGGAAGATTTGGGGCCGGACATGAATATGGCTGAAGCGGCGATGGAGTTGGAGGCTGTGCTGGCACCGGACGTGACAGCGCATGCTTTGGAATGCGAGTCCTGCAGCGAGGCGGCGGAGACGTTTTGGGCTTCGCGAGAGATTTTGGCGGCGGCGCGGGAGTCGCGTGACGCGCGGGATGACGCGCGAGCGCCGTGGCTGGCGGCGCGAGTGATCGCGGCAATCGCGGAAGGGGAGCAGGAAGGCCGGCGAGCAGCGGCGGAATGGAGGAACGCGGTGGCGAAGTTGGCTTCGCGGGTGGTGTGGGTTTCCGCGGCGGCCCTGCTGATAGCGAGCACCTGGCTATATACGCCGAACGGACCTGTCGCGGGGCCGCAGGGCTCGGGAAGCGCGGTGGAATCGGCGGAAAACACGCCGCAATATTTGTTCGACGCCGGCGCGGTGCCCGCGAACGTGGATGACCCGCTGGCCAGTCCGGCAGAGAGATAGAGGCCGAATGGCAGAGCAATCGACAAAACAGAAAGCTGCGCTGTGGGTGGCCCTGGTGTTTATGCTGGGTGCGGCTCTGGGCGGCATGGTGGGATACGGTTACGCGCACCAGAAATACGCGGTGACCAATGCGGCTTCGGCGATGCCGGCCACCGAAGCGGCGAGGCGAGCGCAAAAGGTACAGGAGTTGACGAATCTGGCGGGGCTTTCCGCGGAGCAGAGCCAGAAAGTGGACGCGGTGATTGCCGATGTGCAGGCGCAGATCAAGACCATTCGCAAAACCAACGATCCGCAGGTCGATGAAGTGCGGCACAAGGGCCGCGACCGGATACGCGCCATTCTCACGGAAGAACAGAAACCAAAATTTGAGGAATTCATCCGCAAGCTGGATGAAGAGCGCAAGAGGAACGCCCAATAGTTCTCGGTCTGGAATTGTAGAAGCGAATTGTTGTCCGAAGAGCCTTAGGCGTTAGATCCCAACCGCGCGGTAAATCCCCGCTACGATCCCCGCTTACAATCCCCGGCTGCACGCGCCCGCTAATACATAAATACGATTTTCAGGCTTGCGCTCTAACGAAGGGACGACGCCCTGTGCGGCCAGCTTGGATGATTGACCGCTGGTAGTGCCACTAGTAAAGTTTTTCTGGACGCTGAAACTTCATGTTGAACATTGGAGAAAAATGACGCCGCGATGGCCGTTGAGTCTGGGTTTGACATGCCTGCTTTTGCATGGGGGCATAAAACTGAATGCTGCCGCGGCAAGAGCGGCGGCGGAAATTACTTCGACGGGAGCGACGATTTCCAGCCCCGAAGGAATGGCAGCGGGGCAGGAGGTCTCGAAACAGAGAGACGACGGTGTCAAAACCGCGGGGAGGGTTTCTGTCAGTGTGGTCTTCGCGGGCGGGACGGACTTTGAGCAGACGGCCAGAGCGACGTGCGACAGCGTCAGCAGCGACAAGTTGCAGGACTGCTTCGCAAAGGAAATGAAGAAAGCCAAGGCCACGCCGGCCGCGGTGGAATTCTCAAAACAGTTGGGGGAGCCGGGCTTCGTAAGGGAATTCAAAGCGGCGGGGCCGGTGGACATTGCCTATGTGACCTATCCGTATCGCGCCAATGAGAATCAATCGTGCCTGATCGTGAATGGGGATCCAGCGATCATTGACGTGGACAATCACAAGCTGGTGAGTGTGGAGGCGCTGAAGAGTAACGCCACGTTTTTGACTCTGGCAAAAACGCATAAGGAACTTTCGCTGTGGCCCAGCGATCGTTACGGGACGGAAACGCCCGACGTGCAGATGGGCGCAAATGCCGGAGCGCATGTGCTGGTGAATTATCGCTTGCGTGAGCAGTGCCACGCCTGCGCGGTGCTGGGGCATGCGTGGTTTTCGTTTGACTTCGATCCCCAGGGCAAGTTCGCAGGAGCGAAATTTGTGGGCATGTCGGTGACGCATGAGACCACTGCGGTGGCGCGGGAAGGGAGCAAGCCGGTTACGGTTTCGGTTGGAGAAGAGCTCACCGTAGGGCTGCCGGTCGCTGCGGGCGGGAGTTCAGACTGGATTTTATCGAAGGCTTTGGATCCGGGGAAATTGCGATTGATTGAGCATAGCCACGTAGCGCCGCCGTCCAAGGGCGGTGCCCAGGGAACTGAGGAACTCTGGAAATTCGCGGCTGTGGGGGTGGGCACGACGCAAATTGAGTTTCAGAAGGGCGGGGGCGGAAAGACCATGACCTTTCGAGTGACAACGCGAGGAACTAAAGTAGCGAGTGGCGGCGGCAGAAAAGCACGATGATTTGTTGGGAAGGCGCAGGAAAAGATAGCGATGTTGATCGCCCTGAACTAATGGAAGCAGCACGCGCGGAGACGGGCGTGCGGGTTCGTTCACCGAAATTCGCTGGATATTAGAAGGGGATATCTTCGTCGGAAATGTCAGGGCCTGCTGGGGGCACTGTGACCGGGACCGCCGAATGGGTCGTCTGCTGGAGCGGCGTGACTATCGAAGTCGTCGGCGTGACGAGCGCCACCGCCCGCTGCCGCGCCTGCGCCCGCGCCTATCGCTGCGCCGTCTCCGCGGCCACCGAGCATGCGGAAATTGTTAGCGACAATTTCAAAACTGGTGCGTTTCTGGCCTTCTTTATCCTGCCATTCCCGCGATTGAATACGGCCCTCGACAAATAGCAGTGAGCCTTTTTTTAGATATTGCTGCGCGATTTCCGCTTGTTTGCCCCACACCACGATCTTGTGCCACTCGGTGCGTTTCTGGCGCTCACCGTTACGATCTTTATAAGTTTCGTCTGTGGCGATAGAGAAGTTTGCGACGGCCTGGCCGCCGCCGGTATAACGAGTCTCGGGGTCGCGGCCCAAACGGCCGACGAGAATAACTTTATTTACGGACATGAAATCCTCTTCGAAGGGGAAGATAGCACGCCTAGAAGAAAAGGGAAATGTGCAGGCTATTGCACGAGTCGTGCCCCCTGTTGCGACACGCCAGTTTGAGGTTGCTGACATAGGCGGACGCAATCTCAAGAGTGAGAAAAGCCGCAAACACAGTGGGTATCTGCACTTGCGGCCGACAAGACCTGCTCGCACGCCGACCTTTTTTAAAACACCCAGAGACAACTTTTGGCAAAGTACCTGCTTGCTATTTATTAGTGCTGTACTTGCGCGCAATATGATAGGTTTAGCGCCGCTGAAACGGGTTACTTTAAGTATGCCGTTTAAGTGACTGAACACTCCGCAAGCTAACAGTTAAGTCAAGCAACCAAGGACTGCCTATGAGACCCGCCCCTCGTAGCATGGTACTCGCCGGTTTGTGTCTACTTTTCCCCCTGACTAGTTTTGGGCAAGGCAGCGCTGGAGTGACCAAGTCACCTGCAGACACCTCACCGGTTGCGGCGGCCGTTGCCGCGGTGCCTGCGCGAGTCACGAGCGCGGTGGACGAAAGCAAGATGGTCACCTTGGCGGGCACGGTTCATCCCTTGGCGCGGCCGGAATTCGACAGGGGCGCAGTTGGCGATGGGCAGGCGGTGCGGCGGATATTGCTGCTGTTGCAGCGCAGCCCTGACCAGGAATTGGCACTGCAGCAATTTTTGGCGCAGCAGCAGGATAAATCATCGGCAAATTACCGAAGATGGCTGAGACCGGAAGAATTTGGCGCGCAATTCGGACCGGCGGATGCGGATATCCAAGCGGTCACCGGCTGGCTGGCATCCCAGGGATTTACGGATGTCAAGGTGGGAGCGGGACGTACAGTTGTGGAATTCTCGGGTAACGCGGCGCAAGTGCGCAACGCATTCCGCACGCAGATGCACGCTTACGCCATCAACGGCGAGACCCATTTCGCAAATGCCAGCGACCCGCAGGTACCGGCGGCGCTGCGGCCGGTGATCGCGGGAATCGCGTCGTTAAATAATTTTCCGGTTGCGTCGCACGTGCGGCGCGTGGGCACTTTTCAAAAATTGAAAAGCACCGGCGAAATCAAGCCGCTATTTACGATTCAAGGATGCGGCGCCACCGGGAATTGTTATGGGGTGGGACCGGCGGATTTCGCGACGATTTATAACACCGCGCCTTTGCTGAGCGGTTCCCCGAAGATTGATGGGACCGGCCAAGGCATAGCCATCCTGGGGCAAAGCAACATCAAGGTGCAGGACATTATTGATTTCCGAACCATGTTTGGGCTGTCGCAAAATTTTTCGGCCAGCAACGTCATTTTGAATGGCGCGGATCCTGGAATTACCAGCGACGAGATCGAAGCGGACCTGGACCTGGAGTGGAGCGGGGCGGTAGCGCCCAACGCGAGGATTGATTTCGTGACCAGCGAGAGCACGGAGGCCAGCCTGGGTGTGAATCTATCGGCGGTGTACGCGGTGGAGCACAACCTGGATGCGGTGCTGAGCGAAAGCTTCGGAGCTTGCGAACAGGGCATCGGCGGATTGAACCAATTTTACAATTCGCTGTGGGAACAGGCGGCGGCGCAGGGAATCACGGTAACGGTTTCTGCTGGAGACGGCGGGTCCGCAGGTTGCGATGATTTCAACACGGTCCAGAGCGCGACGCACGGACTGGCGGTGAGTGGTTTTGCTTCGACGCCTTCCAATGTGGCCGTAGGCGGGACGGACTTCGATCAAGTCGGGCGAGAGTCGCAGTTCTGGAATACCACTGCCACGCCGACCACGCTGCCGGTATTGTCTTCGGCAAAATCGTACATTCCGGAAGTACCGTGGAACGATTCGTGCGCGCAAGACGGGTTGAGCGGCTGCGCCAACTCTAACTTGTTGAACATTATGGCCGGCAGCGGGGGGGTCAGCACGGTGTACGCAAAGCCCGCATGGCAAGTGGGAAAAGGAGTGCCGAACGACAAGCATCGCGACGTGCCGGACGTGTCGTTGTTTGCGGGCAACGGCTTCAACGAAAGCTTTTACATTATTTGCGCCAGCGACTTCCGGATCGAATGGCTGCGACTTGAATTTCGCTGGGATACACTTTTAAGGGAATTGGCGGGACTTCCGCATCGGCTCCGGCTTTTGCGGGGATGATGGCGCTGGTGAATCAGAAGCAGGCCAGCGTGCAGAATCCCGCTCCGCGGCAAGGGAATGCGAATTACTTTCTGTATGCGTTGGCGCAGAAACAGAACACTGCGAACCTGGCTTGTAACTCTTCAAGTGCGCCGGTGGCGGGCTGCACGTTTAACGACGTGACGAAGGGTAACAACGCGGTGCCGTGTACGGGCGGTTCGGCGAATTGCAGCGCCATGTGGCGTCGACGAATGGAGTGCTGGTGAATGCGTCGGCGCCGACGGTGCCGGCTTATACCACGACTGCGGGATACGACTTGGCGACCGGTTTGGGCTCGGTGAATGCGCAGAATTTGGTGAATAAGTGGTCGTCGGTGAATACGGCGGCGACGACTACCACGCTGACGTTGAATAGCGGGACGGCGGTGAATGTGACGCATGGGCAGCGGTGCCTTTTCAAATGGCGGTGTCGCCGACGTCGGCGAGTGGGAGATGTTTCGTTGATCGCGGTGCCGGCGAGCGGAGGTGCAGACGGGGACTGGGCCGTTTACGTTGAGCGAGTGGGGCGGTGAGTGGGTCGACAATGCGTTGCCGGGAGGGGCGGCTTACAGCGTGAGGCGCACTATGAGGGGAACGGGACGGATGCGCCGAGTGATTCTGCGCCAGTGACGGTAACGATGGGGAGGGAGCCAGCAACTTTTTGATGACTGTCCCGACGTTTGATCCCAGCACCGGGCAGAAACCGGAAAGTCCCAGCACGTTGGTGTATGGGCGCCGTACATTTTGCGCGCGGACGTAACCAATGCGTAGGGTTCGCTGAGCAATTTGTGCGCGGCGCGCGATTGTCCGACGGGCACGGTGACGATCACCGACACAATCAACGGAGTCACGCAAGGCCCGCCAAATAGCGGAACGTTTGCGCTGAACAGTGCAGGATACACGGAAGATCAACCGGTACAGTTCAACGGCGGCATCAACACCATTACCGCGACGTATTCCGGGGATAACAGTTATGCGCCGCCGGCGCAGCCGACGTCGTACACGCTGAATATTACCCCGTCGCCAACGCAAATGAGCGTGCCCACGGGCGGCTATATCGCGCCGGTGGGACAACCTTTCACGATTATTTCCACTTTACTTACCAATTTGGTTGCCGGGGCGCAGCCCACCGGAACGGTGACGTTCTTCGATGGGGCGGCTCCACTGACCGGGACCTTAACGCTTAACGCTTTGGCCGGAAATGGCTCTAATGCCGCGATACTTAACGCGACGCTGGTCACAACGTTACCGACGCCTGGATCCCATTCCATCACGGCCCGCTATAACGGCGATCCAGACTACGCTGCCAGCACTTCGCCACCATTGGTCCAATCGGCTCTATGGGCGACCACCATGGTGGCAAACAGTCCAGCACAGACAGTGTTATACGGCCAGGCGGTAACGATCACGGCTACAGTAACCACTGCGGGCAAATCCCCTGCGATCACGGGTCAGTTCAACTTCAATGGAGTTCTGGTATCCCCTACTCTGACGACCGACGCTCAAGGAAATCAAACACTAACGGCAGCGACCACGGTGACAGCAGGCGCTTTTAGTTACGTCAATGTTTCTTATATGGGCGACGCCAACTATGAGTCGGCTTCCGCCAACGTTGTACTAAACATCATCCCTCCAGAGTTCACGACGAGCTTAACTCCCACGGGACTGGATTTGACGGCGGGGCAGCAGGCGAGCACGGTCTTTACATTGACGCCGGTCACCGGTGGCAGCAGCATGGTGAGTGTAAGCTGCCTCTCTCCGTTTTCTGGTATCACGTGTGCGGTCACGCCGGTCACTGTGAGCCTGGTAAACGGTCAAGCGGCGACCGCGATGTTAACGGAAAGCGTGATTGCGGCTCCGGCTTCCGCTGCGAATGCGGTGGTAATCAAGAAAAGAGCGTGGGCTTTACCACTGACGTCGGATTGGCGGGCGCTGGGAGCGATGACGGGCGCTTTGTCATTGCTGTTTTTGATAATTCCGGGACGACGGCTGCAGCGATATAGGCTGGCAGCAACTTTCGGGACCTGCGCGGTGATTTTGACTGCGCTTGGGTGCGGCGGAGGAAGTTCGTCGGGGGTGGTCCAAACCGGCGGCGGTGGTGGAGGAGGCGGCACGCTGGCACCGACGAGCGTGGCGGTGACGTTGCCGTTGGCTAACCTTCCTGCAGCGACAGTGGTAAATATTTCCGCTACGGTCACGTCCACAAAAGCGCTGACCGGGACGGTGACGTTTGTGGAAGTGAACCCATCCACTTCCGTGACCCAAGCGCTGACTGCGGCATTGCCGCTGGTTAACGGCACGGTGCAGGCACAACTGCAAAACTACAAGTCGATCGGTGTGCACCTGGTGGCTGCGCAGTACAGCGGGGACAACTTGAATGCGCCGTCACAATCGGCGCCAGCGGGCATCGTGATGACTGGGGTCGACTACGTCAACTTTGTCGCGATTACGGCTTATGGAATCTACCACTCTGTTCCGGTGCAGATAACGTTGCAGTAGATGGCACTGCAATGGGGGTCCGGCGAAGCGCCGAATTCGGGTTGGTAGCTCTTCCTGCGTTGGACGGCAATCGATTGGCTCGAAGCCAAAGCGGCTTTTCATTTCCATCCCAATGACTGGGAGGTTAGTGCAGCGGCGCTCTGTGCTGCGCGTAGGTTTATTGGCTTGCTTGGCGGTGCGGGCGAAGAGTTCGTCCTGCTCGACGCACGTAGAGTCTCTAGACATTTATTCACGCCACACTGAAATTGATACTGTTGGACCCGGCCGGAAAAAGAAATGGGCAACGGCGTTTTGCGATGAGTGGGAGGGCGGCGATGGATGTGCTGGAGTTGGCGGCAGAGCGGGCGCGGGAATATGCGCGGGCAGTTGCGGGGCGGCGGGTGGCGCCGGCGGCGGCCGATGTTGCGGCATTGACGCGGTTGCATGAGGCCTTGCCGGAGGCGCCTTGCGACGCGGCGGAAGTGATTCGTTTGCTGGATGAGGTGGGGTCGCCAGCGACCGTGGCGAGTACTGGAGGGCGCTATTTTGGATTTGTGATAGGCGGGGCGTTGCCAGCGTCGATGGCGGCCAACTGGCTGGCGGGCGCGTGGGACCAGAATGCGGCGATGCGGGTGATGTCGCCGATGGCGGCGGAGTTGGAAGATGTGGTGCTGCCGTGGGTGGCGGCTGCGCTGGGTTTGCAGTTGGAGTGCGAAGGCGGACTGGTGACCTGCGCTACCACCGCGAATTTTACGGCCATGATTGCGGCGCGACATGCGTTGCTGAAGCGGGCGGGATGGAACGTGGAGGAGGACGGAGTTTTTGGCGCGCCAGAGATTGAGGTGGTGGTGGGGAATGAAGTGCACGCGTCGATGCTGAAGGCCTTGACGATGGCGGGATTTGGAAAGCGGCGATTGAAAATTGTCGAGGCCGACGGGCAAGGGCGAATGGTGGCGGACAAATTGCCGGCGCTGAATTCGAACACGATTGTGTGCATTCAGGCGGGTAACGTGAATACGGGCGGCTTCGATCCGGCGGCGGAAATTTGCGCTCGGGCTCGCGAGGCCGGGGCGTGGGTGCACGTGGACGGGGCCTTTGGATTGTGGGCGGCAGCGTCGCCAAAATATCGCGGGCTGCTGGCGGGATTTGAGCTGGCGGATTCGTGGGCTACGGATGCGCACAAATGGCCGAACGTAAATTACGACTGCGGAATTGTATTTGTGCGGGACGCGGCGGCGCTGCGAGCGGCGATGACCATGAGCGCGGCGTATTTGCATGCCGGGGTGCGACGGGAGCCCATGTACCAGACTCCGGAAGCTTCGCGGCGGGCGCGTGGGATGGAGTTGTGGGCCGCGTTGAAATCGCTGGGGCGAAGCGGATTGGCGGATTTGATTGAACGCACGTGCGGGTATGCGAGGCGATTTGCGGACGGGCTACGCGAGGCCGGGTTCGAGATTTTAAATGAAGTGGTGATCAATCAGGTGATGGTGTCGTTCGGGAGTGATGAGCATGACGTTGGGAGTGATTCGGGGGATGCAGGAGGACGGGACGTGCTGGTGCGGTGGGACGGTGTGGCATGGGAGGGCGGCGATGAGGATTACCGTGTCTTCCTGGGTAACGACGAAGGCGGACGTGGAGTCGAGTCTGCAGGCGATAGTGAGAACTGCCAAGAAGTGTGTGGCGACGCAGGTTCACGCGACACGAGATAACAGCAGGCATGGCAAGGATTTCAGCAAGACTGCTGGTGGTGGAAACTGTGTAGGGATTGCGTAAGAGCTTGCTTTCGGTAAAAGAAAACGCCGGGCCGGAGGAGCACAGGCCCGGCATTTTTTATTCTGCGGCACTTAGTCGGTATTGCAGATTTTTGCTGAAGTCAAACATGTCGAACAAGTCGCCGATGGCCGGGGCTGTTCTTGGGAACGTAAGGGTTGAACAGTTCATGCTTGGGGTTGGGCAAGTTGTCGCGGCTGCGCTTGGAGATGGTCGCGAGATCCCAATTGCGCTCGATGAATTTGAGAATGGAAACGTGGTCGGTGTAGCTGTGCGAGATGTGGCCCGCGGTTAGTCCAGGGCGAGACCACAATCATGGGGATGCGGGTGCCGTCGCCGAAGAAGTCCAGAGGCTGAACGTATCCGGAGTCGTAGTAGCCGCCGCCTTCATCGACAGTGACGAAAATGGCGGTGCTTTCCCACAGTTCTTCGTTGGCTTTCACTTCGTCGACAATTTTCTTCACGAAGCCTTCGAACAAGTTGAACTTCGAAGAAGCCGGATGACCGTCCACCCAACCGCTGGGCTTGACGTAGGAGACCGCAGGCAGAGTGCCGCTTTGATGTCCGCGTAGAAGTCGATGGTGTCCTTCAAGTGCGCGGTGCGCACGGAAGCGTCGCCCATGATGGTGGTCTGATATTGAAAGGGGTTGCAGATGTTGCAGTACTGGATCGCATTCGCGCCGACGGTGCCGTAGTTCAGTTGGTATTTGTCGGTCAGATAGTAATTCCACTGGTCGCCGTAATATTTCCAGGAGACCCCGTTCTCCAGCAGCACGTCGGCAATGCTGTGCTGGTTGGTGGGAGGAATGGTGAAGGGCGGGTTGGCGGGATTGTTATCGGTGTAGGCGTTGGAACCATCGCCAAAATAGCCCGGGTTGTAATTGTTGAGCAGATAGTAGTGGCCTGCATCGCACTTGGGGTTGACTTCGTAGGGCAGGCTGTTCAGATATTTCAGAATGGAGTTACGCCGGGAGCGTCGGAATCGGAGCAGTTGCTGTAGGAGCCGCCGCCATAAGAGGGGCTGCCGTAGGCGCCGCCGCCGTAGCCATCCTGGGTGTAAAAGTTGTTGGTGCCGGGCTGCGGGATTGGGATTTTCGATTTCGTCCACGACGCCTGCGTTGAGGGTGCCGGCTTCCACTGGTCTGGTTATGCGGCGGCGTTGCAGCATGGCCGTGGGCATCGCTGAACCAGATGGCATCGGCAAAGCCCAACATGATGCTGTTGGCTCCAGTGCCGCCCATCACCGGTTGATGATAGTTGTCGCTCATGGCGTAGTGGTCGGCGAGAAACTTCAAATACGGGGCGTCGCCGTGCTGCACGTTGTAGAAGCCCATGGAGGTGGAGCCTTCTCCGGTGGAGCGTGTTGTTGAAACCGACGGCCTGGGGTTTGCCGTTGGCGCCTGCGCCGACGGTCACTTCGACCCAGGGAAACAGGTCGGATTTGCAGCCGCTGGGATTGCAGAAGGTGGCGTGTTTAATGTTGCAATCTTCTGCTGCCACATCTGGTAGAAGCGATGAACGGGGCTGGCGGCGTAGGAGTCGTAAGGGAAAGTGGCGGAGGTCAGTTGAAAAGGCCCGGAGCGGAGATTGTTGACGTTTTGAATGCGAAGTCCGGGACATGGGAAGGTTGCTCGGTGCCGCCGGTGAGCAGAACTGATAGTACTGGAGGGGAGACCATTTTCTGAAGCCTCAGCGTCGGCGAGAGTGCAGATTCCATTATCCGTGCAGACGTCGCTGGGCCCGCCAGTGAGCGGGGGCGGCAAGGGATTATATTTCGCGACTTTTTAGGGCTGATTTCGTATTTGTCCGGGTAGGTGTCTTCGGCGGAGAACTGGGCGGCAGAGTTGAAAAATTGGGACCAGGAGTGCCGTCGGCATTAACGATGCCTTTGGAAAGAAGATTATCGACGAATTGGCCGTCCTTAGGTTTGTAAGTGGCAAAGAGATGATCAAAGGTGCGGTTTTCACCGACAATGATGATGACGTGCTTGATGGGACTGCGAGTCTTTTCCTTCTCCTGCGCCTGCAACGAACCTGCGAACATACCGCCCAAGCTGAATTGGAAAACTGTGGCCCCCAGCAAGCGAAGCGGCGAATACTGGATGCACTCCGACAGCACTTCTTTTAATTTCATGCATTCTCCTTCTCGGACAACCTGAATGATGGAGCAACAGCGGAATCAAACAGTGCACGGTAAGGTTTACGCGTAGGTTTCCTAGATGTTAATTGCCAGTGACATGGGTGGGGAGCGGTGAATTTTTCTGTGAGTCGGTGCAAAAATCGGGTTGTTGGGTGGAGTATTTATGTTTAATCGCGGCTAGTCAGTCCGCGAAACTCTCAGAGCGTAGGGTCAGCTACAGGTTTTACTTGATGGTACACGCGGCTGGACCGGTGCGAGAGAACGAATCGGGTTTCAAAAATGAAACACGAACGCCTCGCAGAAATCGACGTGTGGATTGCGGAGAGATTTCTATTCGGGGACTTCGTCGCTGACGACTTTGAAACTGAGGAGCTTGGCGCGGCCGAAAGAGGTAGTGATGGCGCAATCCGTTGCGTCGCGGCCTACGGCCATGAGCACGCGGCCGATGCGCGGGATGTTGTGGCGGGCGTCAAGGGTCCACCAGCGATCGCCGAGATAGACCTCGAACCAGGCGCTGAAATCCATGGGACTGGGGGCGACGACGATGCCGATGTCCCCGAGATATCCGGTGGCGTACCGGGCGGGGATGTTGAGGGCCCGGCAAAAGGTGATGGCGAGATGCTGGAAATCGCGGCACACGCCGACGCGCTCGGTGTAAACGCCCAGGGCGGTGCGAACGGGGTTGGCAAATTCATAGCCGAAGGTGACTTTCTGGTGCACCCAGGTGCAAACTTGGCGCACTCGCTGCCAGCCTCTGGGTACGCTGCCGAAAAGCTCGGAGGCGGTGTTGGAAAGAAGATCTACTTCGCAATAGCGGCTGTTCATCAGGTACGGCAAAACTTCATAGGGAAGATCTTCAACGGGATTTTCCGGGGCATCAAAACCTTCGATGTCGGGGAGGCCGGAATCTTCGATGAGGGTGGAATTATGAAAGCGAATTTTGCCCGGAGGGGAGACCAGGCGACAACAAATATTGCCGAAGGTGTCCTGATAATTTTCGATGCTCACGGCCGGATCGGTCTTTAAGAAATCAGGCTCGCGGAGATAACTTTTGCGCGAGGGATGTACGTTGAGGAGGGTGACGATGGGGACTTCGCTGGGAGTGTTGAATTGCATGTCATAACCGAGGCGGATAAGCATAGATATCAGAGAACTCCCGAGGAATTAACCGATTGGGACATGAACTGGAGAAAATAACACGACTGGAGGCGACTGGACTTACATTCTTTTTAGATGCAACGCATCAGAATTTCACGGTGAGCAATCGTGTATGATGCGCTAGCGTGATGCAGTTTGGTGGGTACCTTACTATTTCGAGGGCTTGAGTGACATATTGTTTGGGAATAACCACGCAAGAGGGTTTGGTATTGGCATCGGATTCACGCACTAACGCGGGATTCGACCAGGTAAATGTGTGCCGGAAAATGTACAGCTTTGTTCAGCCCGGCGAACGGATGTTCGTGATTCTGACCAGCGGAAGCTTGTCGATCAGCCAGTCGGTGGTGACGCTGCTACGGGCGGATTTCGATGCGGGGCGGGGATTGGCGCAGGCGAACTCGCTCTATGACGCCGCCAGGATGGTGGGGAACTGCGTGCGGCGCATATCGGAGCTGGACCGGGCCTCGCTGGAGCGGGATTCGTTCAGTTTCAACGTGCACTTACTGCTCGGCGGGCAAGTGAAGGGTCAGGAGCCCAACCTGTATCTGATCTACCCGCAGGGGAACCCCATCGCCGCGACCGAGGATTCGCTCTATCTACAGCTGGGGGAATGTAAATACGGAAGGCCTATTCTGGACCGGGGAATTCAGTGGACTACATCGCTGGAGGTGGCCGCAAAATATGCGCTTTTGTCGCTGGATGCCACCATGCGCTCGAACGTGACGGTGGGGCCGCCGTTTGACCTGCTGCTATATAAGAAGGATAGCCTGGAAGTGACGCGATACCGGAGGGTAGGCGCCGGGGACCGAGACTTAACGCTGATCCATTCCAGTTGGGAGCAGTCGTTAAGGCGAGCGGTAGAGCAATTGCCGGACATTGAGTTTCCGTCGATCGATGGGGATATTGTGGCAAGTGTCGAAGAGCCGGCCAGGACGCTGGACTAGTCCTAGTATTGCCTATGGATATTGCCCAAGGGGCTGCGCTGGCTGCATTTTTTCGATATCACTAATAGATTTTCCTGATAATCAACCGTAGTCGCGATGCGCTATCCTTGCCGGGACACACAGCGCCACCCCTCCATGATTATAGACACGGATACGCCCAACGACAGCGCGGGTGAAGCGTTCCGGCGCTATGAGTTCAATGGCTCGTACGACGAGATGTTTCGGTCGGCGGACCTTCCTCGTAAACAGTATCGACCCCTATATACCCAACTGCTGAACCTGGGCCCGGATGAACTGCGCCGAAGCAAACAGGAGGCGGACCAGTCGTTTTTTAATCAAGGAATTACGTTTACCGTTTACGGGAGTGATAAAGGAACGGAGCGGATATTTCCGCACGATCTGTTACCGCGGATTATTACGGCCGCGGAATGGGAAACCATCGAGCGAGGACTGACGCAGAGAATCACGGCGTTGAATTTATTTCTGAAGGATGTATACCACGACGCGCGGATTATTGAAGACGGGGTGGTGCCAGCGAAGATTGTTTACACCTGCAAGCATTACCGGCGGGAGATGCGCGGTATCAAAGTTCCGCGGGACGTGTACGTGGCGGTGGTGGGCACGGACCTGATTCGAACGCCGGAAGGCAAGTTCGTGGTGCTGGAAGATAATTTGCGGGTGCCGAGCGGCGTGTCGTACATGCTGACCAGCCGGCGGGTGATGAAACATATTTTCCCGGCGCTGTTCCGGCGGTGCCGAGTAAGGCCGATTGAGCACTACGGCCAGGTGTTGTTGTCGGCGCTGAAGTCGCTGGCGCCCGAGGGCCGAACGGAACCGACGGTGGTGCTGCTGACGCCGGGTTCTTATAACTCGGCGTATTTCGAGCATACGTATTTGGCGCGGCAGATGGGCATTGAGTTGGTGGAAGGGCGCGATTTGCTGGTGCACGACAACATCGTGTACATGCGGACGACGTTCGGATTGCAGCGCGTGGACGTGATTTACCGGCGCATCGACGACGATTATCTCGATCCGCTGGTGTTTGAGGGGCACTCGTCGCTGGGGGCGGTGGGATTGTTCAACGCCTATCGCGCAGGGAACGTGGCGTTTGCGAATGCGCTGGGCACCGGGGTGGCGGACGACAAAGCCATCTACGCATATGTCCCGAAGATCATTCGCTATTACCTGAACGAGGACCCGATCCTGGACAACGTGGAGACGCTGTTGATGTCGGACGCGGCGCAACGCGATCACGTGTGCCAGAGGCTGGACGAGTACGTGGTGAAAGCGGTGGGAGAATCGGGCGGGTATGGGATGTTGATCGGGCCGCACAGCACGGCGGCCCAACGTTCGGAATTTCGCGACCGGATCATGGCCGACCCACGAAATTATATTGCGCAACCGACTATTAATTTGTCGACGGCGCCGTGTTTTGTGGATGGGACGATTGAGCCGCGGCATGTGGATCTGCGGCCGTACGTGGTTTACGGAGACAACATTACGATTGTCCCGGGCGGGCTCACGCGGGTGGCGCTGCGCAAAGGGTCGCTGGTGGTGAATTCGTCGCAGGGTGGGGGCTCGAAAGACACCTGGGTTTTGCAGACGTAAAGTTTGGGTCAGTGTCCGTTCGAGAAGGCAACAGACAGCGAAGTGGCAAGGTACTTAGAAGTGGCAAGGCTGGCAGATAAAGGGCGGGATGCTCTCACGCGTAGCGGACAGTCTGTACTGGATGAGCAGATATTTTGAGCGCGCGGACAACGCTTCGCGGGTGGTGGAAGCCACGTACGGGCTGATATTGAATCCGGCAAAATTTTCAACGGATGAACGGTGGTTCCGAGCGGTGTCGGCGCTGGCGCGCGGGACGACCACGATCGATCTGGATCCACAGCGCGCGCTGTTTTTGCTGGTGGCGGAACCCGAAGGGGTGTTTTCGATCATGAAGTGCATCAGCGGGGCGCGCGAGAATGCCCGACAGGTGCGCGAGGAAATCAGCTCGGAGATGTGGGAACACCTGAACATGCTGTTTCATGAAGTGAGCAATTCAGACTTGCGCGCGGATGACGATGCCGGGGCCATGCGGGTGGTGAGCACCGTGCGGGAAGGGGCTTACCGCTTTCACGGGATTACAGATACCACCATCAATCACGGCGAGGGTTGGCACTTTATTCAGCTGGGGAAATACATCGAGCGGGCCTGCAATTTGTCGCTTTTGCTGGACGCTTATTTTTCAGTGGACAAGAGCGCCGACGATCTGGACTGGGTGGGATTGCTCAGCAGTTGCGCGGCGTTTGAAGCGTATTGCAAAGTTTGCACCGCAGAGCTTAAGCCGGAACGCATCGCGGATTTTATTTTGCTGCAGCCGGAGTTTCCGTATTCGGTGCGGTATGCGCTGGACCGCATGCATCACGCGCTGACTTCCATCAGCAACCGGTCGTTGAGCCGGCGGACGGGCAAGATCGAGCGCTTGATCGGACGGTTAAGGTCGGCGGTGACGTACGTGCAGATCGCCGAAGTGATTCGCGGGGATTTGCATATGTACCTGGCGGCGATCATCGAGCAATGCCGGGACCTGCATGCGGCGGTGCACGAGGTGTATATCGAATATCCCATCGAAGTGGCGTTCGAATCCTGATGTTCTACGCGATCCGACATTTTACGCGGTACCGCTACAGCCACTCGGTGTGGCAAAGCATGATGGAAGTGCGCATGCACCCGCGGAGCGAAGGCAGCCAGCGGTGTTTTATTTTTCAGTTGTCGGTGAATCCCAAGGCGCGCATTTTTGCGCATACCGACTCGCGCGGAAATCTGGTCCACCACTTCGATCTGCCGCAGCGGCACCGGCAATTGACGATTATTTCGGATGCGTTGGTGAATATCGATGGGCAACAGAGCGTCCCGGAGACGATGGATTACAACACCTGGAACGAACTGGAAGAGATGATCGAGAAAAAGGATTACTGGGACATGCTGCTGCCCAGTCATTTTGCGCGGCCGTCTCCGGAACTGGAAGAGTTGGCGTCGGATATTGGGGCGGCGGAGCGGGATGGACGAAGTCCGCTGGGGTTTCTGCAAGATGTCGTGGCCGGAGTGTATCGCAGCTTTACCTACGTGAAGAAAAGCACGGCGGTGAACTCGCCGATTGAACACGCGCTGCGCTCGCGGCAAGGAGTGTGCCAGGATTTCGCGCACATCATGATTACGCTGGTGCGCAAGGCGGGGATACCGTGCCGGTACGTTAGCGGATATTTGTATCACGGGAAAGAAAACTCCGATCGCTCGGCGGACGGAGCTACGCATGCCTGGGTGGAGGCGGCGCTGCCGGGCATTGGCTGGGTAGGATTCGATCCGACCAACAATTTAATGGTGGCGGAGCGGCATATTCGAACCGCGGTGGGGCGAGATTATTCAGACGTGCCGCCGACGATGGGAACGATGAAGGGGCGGGCGGATACGGAATTGCAGGTACGCGTGCGAGTGACGCCGTCGCAAGCGGTGCTCCCGCCGGATGAGGAATTCGCAGCGGATGAAGAGTGGTCGCAGTTCCTGGAAGAAGATAACCAGTCGCAGATGATGCGAGCGCAGCAGCAGCAGTAGACCGGCCTTTCCGCGCCAGCTTGAGGGAAATTCGGGCAACACTGGTTACACTCTCGCGTTTCTGGAGCGTCTACCGATGTCGACTACAGCCAAGTACGTGCTACTGGCGGTGATTTCGTTTGTGCTTGGACATTTGAGTTGCGCGCTGATGCATCACATGCATCACTTCAACCGGTAAGCTGAGCGACGGTCCGAGCCGGTACGGTGTTATTTCGTCAGTCGACCCGGACAATTATTCCACGCAGCCAGCAATTGTGGCGGTTTATTGACTTGGCCTGGGTGGGCACTTAAGATGAACGACCAACATGGGCGATTCGCAATCGTTACTTGGGCAAACCGTATCCCACTATCGCATTATTGAAAAGCTGGGCGGTGGCGGCATGGGAGTGGTTTATAAGGCGGCGGATACCCGCCTGGACCGCTTTGTCGCTCTGAAATTCCTACCTGAAGATGTAGCGCAAGACCGCCAATCGCTGGAGCGATTTCGGCGGGAGGCCAAAGCGGCTTCGGCGCTGAATCATCCCAATATTTGCACTATTTACGACATTGGCGAAGATGGCGGCAAGGCATTCATCGCCATGGAATACCTGGACGGCATGACTCTCAAGCACAAGATTTCCGGCAAGCCGATGGAATTCACGACGCAGTTGGCGCTGGCGATTGATATTGCGGACGCTCTGGATGCCGCGCACGCCAAGGGCATCGTGCATCGCGATATCAAACCAGCGAATATTTTTGTTACCGGGCGAGGCAGCGCTAAGATTCTGGATTTTGGGCTGGCCAAGGTAGAGGGCGCGGTGCGGTCCGGGGATGGTTTGTCGGGATTGGGAGACCGGGGATCGCAGTGGACGGAAGGCGGAGTGTCGACCGGGGATTTGACGAGTCCGGGCAGCACGCTGGGGACGGTGGCCTATATGTCGCCGGAACAAGCGCGCGGAGAAGAGCTGGATGCACGAACGGACTTGTTTTCTTTCGGGGTGACGCTTTACGAGATGGCTACGGGAGTGTTGCCGTTTCAGGGGAATGCCACGGCGATTATTTTTGACCGCATTTTAAATCACGCTCCCGAGCCCATTTCCAAAAAGAACGCGAAGGCACCGGCGGAGCTGGACCGCATCGTGGCGAAGACGCTGGAGAAGGACCGCGACTTCCGGTGCCAGACGGCGGCAGAGTTGCGCGCCGACCTGAAACGATTGAAACGCGACCTGGAGTCGTCGGGAAGAGTGGATTCCGCGGGGAGAGCGGGGAGCGCGCCGGGGCGTGGGGGAGTCGAGCGCGCGACGGCATCTGGGGCGGCGGCAGCGGCGGAGAAGCCACAGAAGAAAACAGTGGCGGTGCTGTATTTTGAGAATTTGAGCGGTGGCAAAGAGGATGAGTACTTCCGCGATGGAATGACGGAAGACATCGTGACGGAGCTTTCCAAAATCGGGCGGCTGGAAATTTATCCGCGGTCGGAAATGCTGCCATTTCGCGACAAGCCGGTGACCGCGCCACAAGTGGGAGAAAAACTGGGCGCGATGTATGTGCTGGAGGGGTCCATCCGGCGGGCGGGGACGCGGCTGCGAATCACGACGCAACTGGTGGAGGTGAAGACGCGGCATTCGGTGTGGGCGGAGCGCTACGACCGGCAAATGGAAGATGTGTTCGCGATTCAAGAAGAGATTTCGCTGAGCATCGCCAAGGCGTTGGAAATTACACTTTCGCCGCAGGAAGAGAAAGTCATTGCGAAAAAGCCGACGGCCAACCCACAGGCTTATGACTTTTATTTGCGGGGGCGGAATTATCTGCGCCAGAGGCAGTTTGAATATGCGCTGGCGATGTATCAGGAAGCGACGAAACTAGACCCCGATTTTGCGCTGGCTTATGCGGGCATCGCGCACGTGTTCGGGGGATTGCACGAGTTTCGCAACCAGAATCCCGAATTCATCGAGAAGGGGCTGGCGGCGTGCGTCAAGGGGGAAAAGCTTGCGCCGGAGTTGCCGGAGGTGCTTTCCGCGCGGGCGAGGATGCTGTACGCGCAACAGGAATACGACGCTTCGATCGACGTGGCTCTGCGAGCCATTGCCAAGCAACCGGAATGCGAGGGAGCGCACGAGGTGCTGGGCCGATCGTACTTTTCGTCTGGAAGATACGAGCAGGCGGCCAATCTCGCCGATACCGCAATGGAGATCGTGAGCAACGACTATAACGCGCTGGTTCCGTTGATTAATTCGCTGGAGCGGCTGGGGCGGATGAGAGATGCGGAGCGACTGCGCCGGAAAGAGATGGAAGTATTGCAGGACCAGCTGCAACATTTTCCGGACGACGTGCGGGCGCGAATTTTGCTGGCGGCGGACCTGGCGACCTTTGGAGATCCAGCGGGGGCGGCCATGCACGTGCGCATCGCGGTGGCGATGTGCCCTTCGGATCCGTTGATTTTGTATAACGCGGCGTGCACGTATGGGTTGTTGAGCATGAAAGCGGAGGCGCTGGATGCGTTCCGGCGGTCGGTGGAGGCGGGATATTCGAATATCGATTGGTGCCTGAGGGACCCGGACCTTAAGATTTTGTATGACGATCCGGAATTCCAGAAACTGGTGGCGCGACCGTCGTAAGCGTTCAAAGAAATTGCGTTCCGAAGTTGAGTGACTGTTTTCCTAAGAAACTAACGCGGGCGATATATTTAAGCTGACTGGCCCTTGGCGGGTTCAGGCGGGAGTTGTGTGGATTGGTCCATCGACTGAGGACCGAAATTCTGGGCGGCCTGGTCGACGGTGGGGAAGAGGTCGATCAGCAGGTGCAGCTTGGTTAGCTGCAGAGTTTGTTCGACCATGGACTGAGCGGCGGCAATGCGCAGGATGCCGCCGGTGCGCTTGATTTTGGTGAAGCAGCGGACGATGGAGCCGATAGCGGCGCTGTCGGCGTGAGACACGCCGGCCATATCAAAAATCACGAAGTTTTCGTTGTTGTGGACCAGGGCCTGAACCTGCTCCTCCATGCGCGAGCAGTCCGGGCCGCAATGAATGCTGCCTTGCATCACCAGCACGGCCAGTCCGGGCCGCAAAGAACGCGTCGAAAAGTTCACTGAGAGCCCCCTTCATACGGAAATTGCCGAATCAGGCGCACACAATCACCGAGCGCTGAAAAGATGGAAGGTCCCCAGCCGCAGGGCACAAATGAGGCGGTGCTTTGGTTAACGGGCTTGTCCGATTCGGCCAGAAAACGCATGCGCTGACCCGGCGGAGGCACGGCAAACTCTTTCACGGTGATAGAAAACGGGACGTTGCCGCCGGGCTGAAGTTTCGTGAAAGAAAAATGGTGGACCTGCATTAACTGCTCAGCGGGGTCGGACTTAATGTGAATCCAATCGCCCATTTGGCGGGCCTCGGGACGCGTAAGATCGGAAAATAAGTGCTGCGCGGATACTAGGTTAGGCGGGGGAGCAAGTCAACGGGAGGCGACGAGAAAAAGGGTCTCGATGCGTTAGCGTCTTGGCGTTGTGCAAAAAGTTGGGAAACCGTCACCGTCGATTTCCCGGATGTCCATCTGATTGTCCTTCGCCGTCGAGTTCCACGAAGTAAATTGGCGGAAAAATTAGAAATAGTTTCGACGCAGTCAGCCTTGCGGGGGCGGGCTACGATGAATTGTTGTTAGTCCTGAAACGTTCCAATTCCTTCAAAAACTGGATAAATCGAAATTGCGAGCGGAGAATCGCGGTGCGATACGCGCGCGCGGGCGCAATACATTGGCGCCGAGCGAACCTGGCAGCGAGGATTGATATTTTCCATAGAAAATTGAGGGATCAAACTTGGGGAACGCTGCGTATCTGAGTTGAGTTCGTGAGGCAGAGTCGATGCGTCAATGATTGCTTGTCAATGACCTGGAGACTGGAAGACGGAAGCGCTGAGCAAGAAGCTTTTCCATGGGATCGCCGTCCAAGTAGGAATGCGGCGTGGAGATGAACAATGAAGATTGGCGAAGTGCTTCAGAATTTCTGGATGGATACGCGGATGGGCACGCGGAGCCTGTTGAAGAACCCCGGGTTCCTGGCGGTGGTCATTATTTCGCTGGCCCTGGGAATTGCGGCGAACACCACGATCTTCAGCGTGTTGAACGCGGTGCTGTACCGGCCCATGCCATATCCCCAGCCGGAGAATCTAGTGGTGATCTGGCAGATCGAACCGGCGCGGCCGGATTCTCAGCAGGCTCCGCCGATTGCGGAAATGGCAGATTGGAACAAACAGAATCAGGTGTTCGAAGACATCGCGCTGAGCAGCAACACGGACTCCGCCACGGTTTCCGGAATCGGCGAGGCGCAACAACTGTTTGTGCAATACGTGACGCCCAATTTTTTCAAGATGCTGGGGGCCGAGCCGGTGCTGGGAAGGGTATTCAAGGCCGAGGAGGCTGGCGATGTTTCGCAAACAATCGTAATCAGCACGCCGTTCTGGAAGCGGCAATTCCACGGAGATCCGCAGGTGCTGGGCAAGAGCGTCACTATCGAAGGGGTGCTTTCCACAATCGTGGGAGTGATGCCTCAGGGATTCGCGCCGTTCTTTGGGGCGGCGATCGATTTGTGGCAACCCATCAATCCTGAAAGCGCACGGTATTCGACGCGCATTGACCACTGGCTAACACCGATTGCGCGTCTCAAGCCGGGGGTCAGCATGGCACAGGCGCAAACGGAAATGGATGTAATTGCGCGGCGGATTGAATTGGAACATCCGGTTACGAACAAGGGAGTAGGAAAGAGGCTGGTGTCGCTGCACGAAGAGCTTTTTGGATGGGCTCGAGGGGCGCTGTACCCGCTACTGGGAGCGGTGGGATTTGTACTTTTGATTGCGTGCGTAAACGTCGCGAATCTTTTGCAATTTCGCACCGAGACGCGACGAAAAGAATATGCGCTGCGGGTGTCGCTGGGAGCGGGGCGCAGGCGGTTGATTCAACAACTGTTGACGGAGAGCGCGTTGCTGGGTTTAAGCGGAGGGGTGATCGGGGTGCTGCTGGCGTTCGCGGGGATCCGGTTATTTCTGGCGCTGGCGGGAGATTTCCCGAATGCGGCGGCGATTACGCTGGATGGGCGAGTGCTGCTGTTTACGCTGGCGGTGTCTCTGCTGACGGCGATTTTGTTTGGGTTGGGGCCGGCGATGCAGGCGTCGAGGCCAAACCTGAACGTGGTGTTGCGGGAAAGCGAACGCAAGATGACCACGGGGTCCGGGAGGATGGCGAGGAATGGGCTGGCGATCGCGGAAGTGGCGCTGGCGATGGTTCTGCTGGTGTGCGCGGGATTGCTGATGAGTTCCATTGTGCGGCTACAGCGGGTGAGTACGGGGATCGATTCGCGGAATGTGTTGAGCATGGAATTTCAGTTGAGCGAAGGCGGAAAGTTTGTGCAACGAATACCGGGCGGAGACCTGGAAAGGGTGTTGCCTCCAGCGACAAATTTTTACCAACGCTTGCTGGAGAAAGTGAGCACGCTGCCGGGGGTAGAGTCGGCGGCGATTGTGGGCATGTTACCAACGCGTTGCTGCGCGGAGCAGCGGTCCTTCACGATACTGGGGCACGCGGCGACCGCGCCGGATAACCGGCCACAGGCGGCATATAGCGAAGCCAGTGCGAGTCTGTTTGGCACGCTGAAGATTCCGCTATTGAAGGGCCGCTACCTGGATGAGCACGACACAGCCAGCGCGCCATGGGCAATCGTGGTGAATGAAACGTTTGCCCGCACTTTTTTTGCCGGCGAGGATCCGATTGGGCAGCAAATCTTGATGCGCTACGATCCCTACCCGGTGGAGGAGATACGGCCACGACAGATCGTGGGCGTGGTTGGAGACGTTAAGCAATTCGGGCTGGCCCGGCAATCGCCGCCATTCATTTATGCGCCGTATCTGCAGCAACCGGAGGTGCTGCCGGGCGGGGCTGCGCGGGCGCACCTGCATGAGGCGTTACTTTTGAAGACGGCACCGGGGTTGTGGAAAGGCGAAACGAGTGTGGCCACAACCGTGAAGAAAGCGGTGGCGGAGGTGGATGGGGACGTGCCGGCAACGCGCATCATGAGTCTGGACGATGTGCTGGCATTATCGATTGGCGATTGGCGATTCTTTATGAGGATCTTCGGAATTTTTGCAGGCGTGGCGGTGCTGTTGGCGGTGGTGGGAATTTATGGGGTGATGTCGTATTCGGTGAACGAGCGGGTGCACGAGATAGGAGTGCGCATGGCGCTGGGCGCGCAGCGAGGAGATGTGTTGCGAATGGTGACGCGGTTGGGACTGAAATTGACCGGCATCGGGATTGGCATTGGGGTGCTGCTGGCGCTGGGGTTGGCGCGGGTGATTGCGGGCCTGTTGTATGGAGTGACGCCGTCGGATCCGGCTACGTATGTGGCGGTGGCGGCGGGGCTTGGTTGCGTAGCGATGCTGGCGTGTCTTATTCCGGCGCGGCGGGCGGTGAGGGTGGATCCAATGGTGGCGCTGCGGTACGAGTAGTGCTGGGAGAGACCACCCTTGCTGCCCGGGTTGGCACCCTAATTTCGCAGAAGGTAAAGAACTGCGATGCGGCGTGCGGTTTATTCTTTGCCGCCAACGACTTGTGCGTGGCCCAGGGCTGCGACCAGGGAGACGCCGCCGAGGATGTTGCCCAGGATGGTGGGGAGGAAGAAGTGAACGAAGTAGGTGGACCAGGAGATGGAGTGGGTGACCACGAGATAGAACATGGTGGTGGAACCGGCGATGATGTGGTTGAGGCCGCCGAGCCCGACCAGATAGGTGATGATGATGACGATGGAGACTCGTGCGGATTCGGCGCCGGGAAGCAGCCAGACCATGAGGGCGATGAGCCAGCCGGCGAAAATGGCGCGGGTGAGTACGATGCCAAAGCTGGCATTAAGGTGCGAGAGGCCGATGGCAGTGAAGGCGTGATGAACATTAGCAGGGAAGACGTTGATGCTCCCTATAGCGAGCGCGAATAAGTAAGTTCCCACCAGATTGGCGCAAAGAACCACAACCCACAAGCGAACGACCCGAAAGAAAGTGATCAGGTCTTTGCGAAGAAGCAAAGGCAGGATGACGGTGAGAGTGTTTTCGGTGAAGAGTTGCTGGCGTCCGAGAATGATAATCAAGAAGCCGACGCTATAACCGGCGCGAGAAACTAAGGGACGCCAGGGGGCGTCGGGGAGATGCGCTTCGAGGAGAGCTTCGGCAATGAAGGAAAAGCCCATGGATAAGCCAGCGGCGAGAGCGGACCAGGCCAGAGCGGCAGGCGGACGGTGGAGCTCGTCTTCGCCTTCGCGGCGAATGGTTTCATAGACGACGTGAGCGCCGATGGCGATGCGCTCTTCCACTTGCTTTTGCTCGACGCGAGTGGTGATGGTGCTGCCGTCGGCGGGCAGATCGTTTTTATCGTGTTTCTCGATTTTTTTAGGCATTGATGGATGCGTGAAACGCAATTGCCCCTGGAGTTGGCCGAAAGGTTGTTATCAGTATGCGATGTCGGGAGAGAAACGAAAAGCAGGATATGCAATATAGCGGCGAGAAGGAATGGGGAAGCGTAGCGAGGCAAAAAATGAAATGCGTTGCAAGAAACCACTGTTCGGGATAAGGTCTGCCCGTCCATCGCGTCCCCCCGGCTGCAGGACACTGCTGCGAGGCGATGGCCCTAGTCACACCAGGAGAAAGAGGATTGAGAATGCGACCCCTACCGAAGTTTTTGCGGGCATTGGCAATGCCCGTGTTGGCCGGTTGTGGATTTTTGATGGCCGTCACGGGAGCCTGGGCACAAAGCGGTACAGCGAATCCGAAGGATCTGCAAGTCCAGCGCACGGAAGCAGACACGACGGCGGCCAATGAAGCCACGTTGGTATATCGGAAGGCCTCCAAGGGACACAAGAGCAAGGCGGTGGACGCGTCTAAGCTGGTTACCCGCGGCCCCGATCATAATGATGGAGATTCGGGAGAAACCGAGGATGCACAGGTGCGGTATCCGGACGATTTGCAATATCACCAGGGTCCGGTGGTGGACTTCGCACAATCGCACAATATTTACTTACTGCCGGGCGGGAATTGCCCGATTGCGACGTGCTGGGGAAATCCGAAGAAGTTTCTGCGGGATCTAGGAGAGAGCGAATTCATTCACGTCACCGACCAATATGTGGGGCAGCACGCGTCGGACCGCTACACGGTGGGGGTCGGGGCTTCGCTGTCTTACACGCCGCCCGCGACGCCGTTAACGGACAACGACATGCGAGCGGTGGTGCACGCAGTGGCTTCGCTGATAGGGGACGCCGGATACCACCACATTTATCATGTGTTCCTGCCGCCGGGACAGGATGAGTGTTTCGACTCGACGTTTACGACGTGCGCGTCAAACGTGTTTTGCGCGTACCACAGCAGCGTGGACTTCAAGGATATAGGGCACGCGCTGTACAGCGTGGAGCCCTATGCCAACGTGCCGGGATGCCAGGTGCGGCCGGGCACGCCGAACGGCACACTGGTCGATTCCACCAACACCGTTCTTTCTCACGAATTGATTGAGACCATTACGGATCCGGACGGAACAGCCTGGTGGAACAGCAGGGACAACGGATCGTACGGCCAAGAGATCGGGGACGAGTGTCAATTTCTGTTGCCTACGTTCTTTTCGGATCCGGCGATTATTTCGGTGGAGGGTTCGAAGTATGCTCTGCAGCCCGAATACAGTAATGCCGCGCACGGCTGCGTGGCGCTGAAGTAGTTTCCATGTTTGCGGGCTAGACCGGATGGATTCGAAGAGGATCTGTCTGGTCTAGCCTTTTTTAGATGCGGATCGCCAGGTCCGTGTGGAACCGTAATTCGCGCCAATCGCCTGGCCGTTATCTTTCGCCCACAGGAGTGCCCCCACAGGAGTGCTGAGATGGTGCGGCAAAAACGGCGGGTAAAATCGGGCTTGCCATATTCCTATATGAGAATGTAAGGTGCGGAGATGGCAAGAGCAGCGGCAAGTTCGGATGTGTTTAATGCGGTGGCGGAACCGCGGCGGCGGGAGATTCTGATGTTCCTGGCGCCGCGAGAACAGGCCGTCGGGGATATTGTGCTGGGGCTGGGATTCGAACAGCCTTCGGTGTCCAAGCATTTGCGGGTGCTGCTGGAGGTGGGATTGGTGGAGGTACGGCGGGATGGCCGGAGGATGTTGTATCGCACGAATGCGGAGGCGATTCGGCCGTTGCATGAGTGGACCAGTCGGTTCGAACAGATGTGGACGAAGCAGTTGTTGCGAGTGAAGGAACGGGCAGAGGCGAAGAAGTAGTTGGGGTTGTTGAAGTTGTCCAGTGAGCGCGGCGAAAAATTGAACTTCTTACTCTAGGAGGAACGATGAGTACAGCGGCACCGAAGAAGGAAATGAAGGTGGAGGATTTGACGGTTAACATCACGGAAGAAATTCACGTAAAAGCCGGGCTAGAGGCAACATTTGCGGCGTTGCTCGAGGAGATGGGAGAAGCGAACACCGCCGACGGAAAGCCGATGCCAATGAAGATCGAGCCGTGGCCCGGCGGACGTTGGTATCGCGATCTGGGGGATAACAACGGACATTTGTGGGGACATGTGCAGGCGATCAAGCGGCCAACGCTGTTGGAGATTAGCGGGCCGCTGTTCATGAGCTATGCGGCGATTTCGAATTTGCAATACCGGCTAAGCGAGAAAAACGGCGGGACCTTGATTCAGTTTCGGCACAACGCGTTGGGATTTGTGACCGAGCATCACCGCGGCGGTATGGAGAAGGGCTGGAAGTCGATAAACGAGAGAGTACGGTTGGCAGCGGAGAAAAAGACGGCGAATTGAACCGCGGGTGTCGGCGTGGTGCAGGAGGGCGGTACGTGTCCGGTATGCGTGAGCAGTGCAGCAGTGATTGTGGCGGGAGTGACGTCCGGCGGTGGGCTGAGCGCCTTGGTGGCGAGGGTGTTTGAAGCGTTGAGTAAACGAAACATCGGCAGGGTGGAATGGATAAAGACACGAAAGGAGAATTGATGATGGCTACACCCGCAACGAGCAGAGAAAATCCGAAGGTGGCGTCGGCGGCGGAATGGCTGGCGGCGCGAAAAGCTTTGTTAAGCAAGGAGAAGGAGCTAACGCGACTGAGCGACGAGTTGAGCAAGCAACGGCGTGAAATGCCCTGGGAGCGTATTGAAAAGGATTATATTTTCGATACGAAGGAGGGCAAAAAAAGCATGGCCGAGCTGTTTGAGGGCAGAAGCCAACTGATCGTGTACCACTTCATGCTGGGGCCGGATTGGAAAGAGGGGTGCCCGAGCTGTTCATTATTGGCAGATCACTTCGACGGGGGCATGGCGCACCTGAATGCGCGGGATATCACGTTTGTGGTGGTGTCGCGGGCGCCGTTGAAGCAGATACAAGCGTTTCAAGAACGCATGGGCTGGAAATTCAAGTGGGTGTCGGCGAACGAAACAGATTTTAATTACGATTATCACGTTTCGCGCACGGAAGAAGAGAAGGCCCGAGGCGGGGACGTGGAATACAACTATGCGATGCAACATTTTCCAGCCGATGAACGGCCCGGAGCCAGCGTGTTTTATAAGGATGAAGCGGGAAACATTTTTCATACGTACTCGACGTATGGACGCGGATTGGACCATTTGATCGGGGCTTACAATTTCATTGATTTGACGCCCAAGGGGCGGCATGAGGAAGGCCTGGCGTGGCCGATGGCGTGGGTGCGGCACCATGACAAGTATGAGAAGGGATACGCGGTGGATGCCCATGCGGGCTATGTGCAGCCGGCCAGCACGGCTCCCAAGGTGCACGACAAAAGCGTGGGGTCGTGCTGTTCAGGAGATAAGCAGTAAGCCGGAGGCTATTTTGCCTGTTGGGACTTGAGATAGCCGGCCAGCGCCTTGATACGGGCGGAAACTTGGGCCTTGTCGAGTTTGTCAGTGGAAGCGAAGTCGGAACCCCACACGGGCATCTCGGCAGGGCCGTGCGCGGGAAGCTTGACACCGTTGCGTATAACATTCACCACGTAGGCTTCGGGAAACTTGCCGCCGTGGCGTTTGGCGAGGGTGGTTAAGTCGGGAGGCGTTCGGTAGGGAGGCGGGAAGGGGCCAGCACCCTTTAGATCCGCTGCGTGACAGGTCACACAATGCTGGGCGAAAAGCTGGGCTCCTTCGGGAGTTGTTGACGAAGAAGGGCTGGGCACATTTGTGGCAGGGTTTTCCTGAGCGAAGCAGCGTTGTGCGGGTGGGGCAACGAGAAGGCAAGAGAATAATACGCTCACAGGGAGAGCGTGGGACAGTATTTTGGGGACCGCGAAGGGAACGATCATTGCACTCACTCTAGGGCGAAGAGTAGGTCAGGACTCTTTTTCCTGCAGCGTTGCCAGATAGTCACAAAGATTCTTGATGCGGCGTTGCACGGCGGCTTCATTGCCCTGTTCTCGCCGACTGAAGATGGGGCCCCAGACGGGCATCTGTGACGAGCCATGGGCGGAGATGGGCTTACCGAAACGCACGATCCCGGTTACGTATTCCGCTGGAAATTTGCCGTCGTGCGATTTGGAGAGAGTGGTGAGATCGGCAGGCGGCTTTTTCAGCGCGGATGAGGCAGGACCGATGCCGCGCCCGTCGGGCCCGTGACATACCGCGCAGTATTCCAGATAGGTTTTCTTACCCAAGGCCACCGAAGTGGTGGGCTGGGCCGGCGCTTTCCTAGGAGTGGGGCTTTGCTGCGCGCTTGCCGCCGCGGCCACGAGACACAGTCCCAACACTAAGATGCGAATCATACCGCGGTTCTCCAGTTGTCGCGAAAGGACATCGGCGCAGAATATAACACAGTAGGACCGTGGGGTGTGGAGGTCTGATAGAATGCGGCGACATGGACAGACGGACTCTGCTGGGATTGATTTTCGCGGCGGGAGTGTTGCCGCCGGAGACGTGGGCCGCGGGACGGCAAGAAGGCGACCAGGGGGGAGCGGCGGCGATAAGCGTGTACGAGCTGCGGGTTTATCATGCGGCGCAAGGCAAAATGCCGGAGTTGCTGGCGCGGTTTCGCGATCATACCTTGAAACTTTTCGAGCGACATGGGATGAAGAGCGTGGCTTATTGGAATCCTGTGGAGGAACCGCAAAAGAGTGAAACGCTGATTTATATTCTGGAACATGCGAGCCGGGAGGCGGCGACTGCGAGTTGGAAAACGTTTCAGGATGATCCGGAGTGGAAGAGCGTCAGGGCAAAATCAGAAGAGAATGGGAAGCTGACGGACAAGATCGATTCTACGTTTATGGCCTTGACGGATTTTTCGCCGCGCTTGCGGTGAGGTTGGCACGGAGCAGAGCGCTGAAGGTTTGATGAGCTGTTTCCAGTGAGGCGCTGTAGCCCAGGCGCGACTTCCTGAATCCAGAGTGATCCAATTCTAAATATGAGAGTAAGTGCCTGGCTGAAGTGTGTCCAGGCAGGCCATCCCTGGGCGTGTTTTGTCCATCGCTCTCCGTGGAACCAATTGGCGGTTGCGGGGAATGAAGCAGGCGTATGGGTGTGTCTGTGAAGGCCGCAGATGACCGGGTACCGGGGTTGGGAGTAGAGAGAAGATTAGCCGGTCACTATTTTCAAGACAGGACTGGAGTTGGCACCAGGCGGCGTCGCCAATTGACTGGTTCCACGCGACCAATCAAAAAGATCCAAGAGGACGCACCAAAAAGAGCAACCGCGGTAAGAACGGCGAAGGCCCAATAGAAATGACCAGTGCGATCGAGAACGAAGCCGGTTAAGGCAGGGGCGACCGCGCCAGCCAAGTTGCCAACGAAGTTCTGAAAACCGGTCCAGCGTCCGGCTGCTTGCGGGCCTGCCAGAGTCTGGGTGATGGCCCAAAGATTGGATGAGCAAAGGCCGAAAAAAAAGACGCCGATGATTAGAGCAGCGGCGCAATAGTCGGGGCCGCTGACGGCCGCCAAGCCGACAAAAATCCCAGAGCAGGCGAGGCCTCCGCCGACGAATGTTTTGCGTACTCGATTGGGAGTGGCGCCGGAGAGAATCCAGCGATCTGCAAGCTGGCCACCGAGGATGGCGGAACAGGCTCCCAGCAAGTAGGCAGCGCCGCCTATTTTGGCCATGCTGGTCATGGAGAAGTGGCGCTCGCGGACGAGATAGAAGGGCAGCCAGGTGATTAAAAAATAATTGACGTAGTTACTGCTGAAGTGGCCGAGGCAGGTTCCCCAAGCCGAACGTAGTCGCAAAAATTCCCAAATGTTTGGAGCATAGGTGGAGGCTTCGAGATCCGAGCGGCGATTCGCGGGCATCCACTTCAGCCAGGGGATGAGCCACAAGAGGCTGAGAAGGCCGAGCCCGATGAAGAAGGGCCGCCAGCCAAACCTGGCCATCATGGTTCCTCCGATTAAAATTCCAAAGCCAGGGCCGAGCACCAGACCTGCGGAGACCGCGGAGTTGGCGCGGCCGCGATGCTCTTCGGAGAAATTCAGCGCAATGATTTTGCAGTAGGAGGGAAAGGCGACGGATTCGCCGATGCCCAGGAGCAAGCGCAAAACTAAAAGAATGGTGAAGGTGCGAGCGAGACCGGTCGCGGCGGTTGCCGCCGACCAGAGGAAGAAGCCGCCTGCGAAGACCCAATTGACGTTGAGGCGATCCACAAGCCAACCGGCGAGCGGCTGGAGACCCGCGTAGGTCCAGAAAAATGCAGACAGGAGGATGCCAAGCTGGGTTGCGGATAGGCCCAGCTGATCTTTCAACATGGGGGCGGCGATGGAGAGATTGCCGCGGTCGACATAGTTGATGAAGACAGAAATCGCGAGCAAAACCAGAACGATGGTGAGAGCGCGAGGGATGACGGTGCGCGCACGAGTTGTTGATGGCGTTAAGGCGGGCATGTGGAATGGGCGAGTCATCTTGTTGAAATACGAGGGCGCTTGCAAGGGCAATGTGGAATTATTCGGGGTCGGTGGATTTCAGAAGGCCTTGGTCGCGAAGGATGCGGCGGACTTTTTTTGGGGAAATGGAAAGGCGAGAGGCAACGCGGGCAACCTTGCGATGCTCGCGGCGCCAGACTTTAGGGATGACGATGGCGGCGAATTCTTCGCTGACCCTTTGAAACGATTTATTGCCGACCAGGCCTTGAGACCACTCGCGAAGAGTGGAATTGATGTTGCCGGCGCCACGAAGTTTACGTTTTAGATCCTGAAGCTCGCGCCAGACATAATCCTGATGAGCGGGTTTGAGAAGGGCGGAGGCGTTGTCGATGCATTGCTGAATGGCGTCGGGCTCATCTGGGAAATCGAGGCACAGAGCGAGACCAAGGGCGATGTAAGCTTTGGCGATGAGCCGGCGATTCTGAGTGTGTTTAGCGGCGTCGAGGGCCTCACGAGCAAATTCGCAGGCGAGTTGGGAAGAGGGGACGCGGCTGGAGGCGTCGTCAATCTGCTCTTCGAATTTGGCGCTCTGCACGGCGGATTGGAGCATGCGAGCGCGAGCTTTAAGGACGCTGTCTTTCTTTTCGGCGCCGAGACGGTAGGCGCTGGCAGCCTGGGCAGCGGCTTTGTCTAGTTCGCCGTTGTCGAGATTGAGGTAGCCGAAGGTGACGTGGACGTTGCCGTTGCCGCGATGGTCGTCATAGCGCTCGTAAATTTCCTGAGCTTTGGATAAATGTTCGAAGGCTTCGGAGCGCAGGCGGGCGCGATGTTCGCGGGCGTCCGGTTTGGAATCCACCGGCCTGGGCGCAGCGAGTTTTTGCGTGGCGGCGGAAGAAACGATTTTTGTGGCGGCGGTGTCGCGTTGTTTGCGTAGAAGCTTTTTTGGCTGCTTCCTGGATCTGGCGGCTTGGGAGTCCATTTTGTTGCCCAGTTGCAGAGCGAGCAGGCGCTTGACGAAAGCGATGTTTACGAAAGAGCGCGCGAGATTGCGATTGAAGGGGTCGCGGCGGTTGTAGAAGTCGATGGCTTGCTCGAATTTGGAAAGCGCGTGTTCGGAATTACCCTGACGGCGAGCGATACGGCCGTATGCGGAACTGATGTTGCCGAGAGTCACATAGTCGTCAGTGTCGGCGAGAAATTCTTCGGCTTCGCCGAGGATGCGCGCGGCTTCCTCGGGTTGACCTTCCTGAAAAGCGATCCAACCTTCCAAAACACGCATGACCGCGGCGACTTTGGGGCACTTGGCGCGAAGAGCCAGCTCCTTGGCTTTAGCGACGTATCCGAGGGCGTCATCATAGCGGCCCTGGCGGCGGAGACAGCGGCCCATCCAGAAGTTGGCGATGGAGATCATCTGCTTGTCGCTGATTTCGTTTTCGAGCGTGAGGACTGTGTCAAAACACTTAATGGCGGTGGCGAATTCTTCGTCGGACATGGCGAGCAGGCCTTCGGCCATGCGCACGTGAGCAAAATCGAGGAGCGAGAGATTTTCTGAAGATGCGGCGGAGAATTGGGAGACCAGGCGCTTGAGAAGCGGGCGGGCGCGAAAACCAACGTCCACCCATTGAGCGAGATAACCAAGACAAATGGCGGCGTGGGGTTTGCGCGGGTGAAGAGATTCGAGAAGCTTTTTGTTGGCGGCGAGACAACGAAGGCCGTGGTCGATGCGACGAGCGGCAAGGTCTTCCTTCATTTGGGTGAGGAAGGCGGCGGGGATTTGCGGGTCATGGAGATTTGAGGGAGTCATGAGGCGCGCAAGCGTTGTTTATATCGATGAGTGGGCCGAAATGGGCACTGGTCCGAATCGGACTAGCGGCTTTGCTTTGAACCCCGAATGGGAGTCTACTCCAACCTGAGCACCGTGGCGCAGGGATTGTGCATACTGTTGCGATGAGCGACCTGCCGAGCCACCTACGCAACAAACTGAACGATCCAAACGACGAGATGAAAGCCAAGACCAAGCGGAGCGAGCCAGAATCCAGCGAGAAGCTGGGCAAGCGGGTGGTGCCCGTGAATAGCGCGCCTGCGGGCTTCGATGCGCGACGGGATCTGCCTAAAGGATTTCTGGAATTCCTGGCGCCGCTGCATGCGGAGTTGACTCCGCGACAAGGCGTGCTGATCGAGCGGCGGGCCGCGGCGTTAGCCCGTGCCAACGGTGGGAAGCTGCCGAATTATCTGCCGGCTTCAGAGGCTACGACTTCGACGTGGAGCGTGGAATTGCCGCAATGGTGCGCGGACCAGCGCAATCAAATGACCGGGCCAGCGGACGAAGCAGATCTGGTGGTGAAGATGCTAAATTCCGGCGCGCCAGGGGTGATGCTGGACCTGGAAGATTCGACTGCGAATACCTGGGAGAACAATCAACGCGGAATCAAAAATATTCTGGAAGCTTTGACGGGGCGGTTGACGTATTTCGACCGGAAGCGTGACAAGGAAGTGGCGATTCGCGAAAGCGGGACGGTGATTTTCACGCGGCCGCGCGGGTTACATCTACATCAGGCGGGAGTATTGAAGGGCGAGCTGCTGCCGGCTTCGTTGTTTGATGTGGCGATGGTGTCGTATCAGGTCGATTTCAAGACGCTGAAACATCCGCTTTGTTTCTACATTCCGAAGTCGGAGTCGGCGGAAGAAGGTTTGTGGTGGCGGGATTTGTTTCAGATGATGGCCAAGCAAAAGGGTCAGCCGGCCAATGCGATCAAATGTATGGCGCTGGTGGAATCGCATCCGATGGCGTACCAGATGGAAGAGTTCGCGTGGAATTTGCGCGAGCACATGCTGGGGCTGAACCTGGGGCGCTGGGACTACATGGCCAGCCTGATTCATTTCAATTTAACGAATGCGGAATGGGTGCTGCCGGACCGAAATACGATTCCGCATGACGTGGCGTTTTTTCAGAATTTGCGGAAGCTGATTCCGGAAATTTGCCACAAGCACGGGATGCTGGCGATTGGCGGGATGACCGCGTTGTTTCCCAGCCGCGAGGATGCGGAACTGAATGCGCGCGCGCTGAAGGTGCTGGCGGAAGACAAGAAAAATGAATCGCTGTCGCTGATGGACGGCGCGTGGACCGGTCACCCGGATCAAAACGAGATCGCGGTGGCACAATTTCCGGCACCAAATCAGTTGGCGGCACGGCCGAAGAACGCGGAGACGCATCCGGATATGCGGCCGGCGCCAAAAAGCGTGGGGAAACGAACGGTGGCTGGGACACGGGCGGCGATTCGAACGGTGATCCGCTATCGCAACGGGGTGCTGAACGGGAAAGGCGCCAGTTTGCTGGACGGATATATGGAGGATTTGGCGACCGACCGGATTTACCGTTTGATGATTGCGCAGCGGATGATGCATGCGAGCGCGGTGGAAATTGTGGATGAGAGCGGGAAAGTTGTGAAGCATACGCCGGAAATGGTGGCGGGATTGTTTGATGAAGAGATGGAGAAGCTGGTGAAAGAAGCGGGCAAGTCCGGGCAAGCGCAGGATGTAGAGCGGTTGCGCGAAGCGCGGCGGATGAGCGAAGAGATGATTCGAACGCGGGGAGTTTGATCCCGCATAAATTTTAAATTTGGTGGATTTTAACGTTCAGGAGATCACGATGGCGACGAACGGGACTAACGGCACAGCCGGCACGGGGGGCAATCACGCGCAGGGAAATGCCGGCGATAAGCACAGCGGGGCATGGGCCAGCGAATCCGCGATGGGCGGGAATTACGCGCCCGTATGCGCCAGCGGACGTATTGCGTTTGCGCGGTTCGATCCAGATTGAGTACACGTTGGCACGGCTGGGAGCGGAACGGTTGTGGAAGTTGATGCACACGGACGACTACGTGCCTTCGCTCGGCGCGATTACCGGGAACCAAGCGATTGAAATGGTGCAGGCGGGGCTGAAAGCAATTTACGGAAGCGGCTGGCAAGTGGCAGCGGACGGAAACACCGCGGGGGACGTGTACCCGGATCAGAGTTTGTACCCGTGCGACAGCGCGCCAAACCTGGTGAAGCGGCTGAATCGCGCGTTGCTGCGGGCGGATCAGATTGAATCGGCGGAAGGGAAGAAGACGGGGACGTATTGGTTCGCGCCAATTGTGGCGGACGCGGAAGCGGGATTTGGCGGTTCGCTGAACGCGTATGAATTGATGAAAGCGATGATCGAGGCGGGCGCCGCGGGAGTTCATCTTGAAGATCAGCTCTCGTCGGCGAAAAAGTGCGGGCACCTGGGCGGAAAAGTGGTGGTGCCAATTCGCGAGTTCATTGAAAAGCTGGTGGCGGCGCGGTTGGCAGCCGATGTTTGCGGCATACCGACGATTTTGATCGCGAGAACGGACGCCAATTCGGCGGGGCTGCTGCTGTCCGATGCGGATGACCGCGACAAGCCATTTATTTATGGAGAGCGCACGCCGGAAGGGTTTTATCAGTTTCGCGGCGGGATCGATGCGGCCATCGCGCGCGGCCTGGCTTATGCGCCGTACGCGGACATGCTGTGGTGCGAGACGTCGACTCCGGACCTGGCGGAAGCGAAGAAATTCGCGGATGCGATTCATGCAAAGTTTCCCGGGAAGCTGCTGGCATACAACTGCTCGCCGTCTTTCAACTGGAAGAAAAAGCTGGATGACGCGACGATTGCGAATTTTCAAGCCAAGCTGGGGGAGATGGGCTACAAGTTCCAGTTTGTGACCCTGGCAGGTTTTCATTCACTGAATATGTCGATGTTCAACCTGGCACGCGGATACGCGCAGGCGGGGATGACGGCGTATTCGAAACTGCAGCAGGAAGAATTTGCGGCGCAGGAGCAGGGGTACCGCGCGGTGACGCACCAGCGATTTGTGGGGACCGGATATTTCGATGAAATAGCGCAGGTGGTTTCTTGCAGAAATTCATCGACGACGGCGCTGGAGGGTTCCACGGAGACGGAGCAGTTTCACGGGAAGCATCGCGGGGCACCGGAGAAAGAATCGGTGCGGGTGATCTCCGAAGTTCACAACTGAAGTTTACCTCCAGCAAACATAGGTTTGACCCCGGCGTTTTCGAGGCATATGCTCGCGGAGATTGGCCCTCCCGAGGGGGCGCCGATCACGGAAGCGAGGTGTCCAGTGACAAAAACAACGGGGACAGTCGGGGCAATCCTGAAGCGCAAAGGCGTGGGGGCGTGGTCGGTTACGCCGGAACATACCGTGTTCGAGGCCATCGCGATGATGGCGGAAAAAGGCGTGGGAGCGTTGCTGGTGATTTCGGACGGGGAGCTTGCGGGGATTATTTCGGAGCGCGATTACGCGCGAAAGGTGATCCTAAAGGGACGGTCGTCGAAGACCACGGTGATTCAGGAAATCATGAGCAGCCCGGTGATTTCGGTGGGGCCGGGGCAAAGCGTCGATGAGTGTATGGAATTGATGACCCGCAACCGTATACGGCATTTGCCGATTGTGGAGAATGAGAAAGTGCTGGGCGTGGTTTCTATCGGAGACCTGGTGAAGTGGGTGGTTTCGGAGCAGGAAGAGACCATCGAGCATTTGCAAAATTATATTTCGGCGAAGTACCCGAGCTGAGTTGTAGCGGTTGGGAATTTCAGAGTCTGCAAGTTCCAGGATGGGGCGGGTCCAGAGCGCCGGCCGATTTTCTAGTGTTCCGGGTGGCGAAATTCAGGCGAGAACATCCAATGCATTTTTCTGGATGTCGAGGGCCAATTTCAACACGCTAACCCCGGCCGAATACTGATTCTTCGCAGACAACAGCGCCACAACTTCCGCGCTTAAATCCACACTATCCACACCGGCTCCGTTTGGAGCGTCGGCTCCAGCAACGGCGATCTGGCCGGCGGCGCTTTGCAGTTGGGTGTCGGCAGCCTGCAACATCTGAAGGGCAATACCAGAGAGTCCCATAACAGAACCATCGGCAAGGGTGGAACGAACTTTAGGTGCGGAGATGTTGCGGCACCATGGAGCAGGGGTTTCGTAATTCTGCCGATTATATTTTTCTTATTCTAGAGAGAGTGTGCAGAAGCGCACATCGGGACGGCAGGCAAATTGCTGTAATTCATTCGTGGGGTCGGAAAGGGGCGAATGCCCAGCACTACAACTCCGCGTCCACGAATACTGGTTATTGAGAATGAATCGGTGTCGGCAAAAATCAGCGAGGCACTGTCTTCGCCGGATGGCGCTGTGTTCACGGTGGAATGTGTTTACAACCTAGCGGACGCGATGGAAAGACTAGGGACAACAAAGATCGACGCGATACTTCTGGTATTGGATCTCCCGGACAGTAAGGGAATAGAGACATTCGACAAGGTGCACGCGCTGGCCCGAGGCGCTCCTATCCTGATTCTGGATGACAGCATCGCGGGATCGCTGACGAAAGAAGCTGTGATGCGGGGGGCAGCGGATTATGTGCTGCCGAAGCACATAGACAACTACACGTTGCCACGCGCGCTACGCAATGTGATCGAACGCCGGGAGGTGGAAGACGCGTTGTTCGTGGAAAAAGAGCGCGCGGTGGTCACGCTTAATTCCATCGGAGACGCGGTACTCACTACAGATGTCGAGGGCCAGATCACATACTTAAATCTGGTGGCGGAGAGCTTGACAGGTTGGAATCGAATCGAGGCGGTGGGGAAACCGCTGGAGGAAGTTTTCCACATCGTGGACGGCAGCACGCGAGAGCCGGTACGGGACCCCATGGCGCTGGCGGTGCAAGAAAATAGAGCCGTGGGGCTGCCTATAAATTGTATTTTGATTCGCCGCGACGGACATGAATTCGCGATTGAAGATTCAGTGGCGCCGATTCATGACCGAGCCGGACAGGTGATTGGAGCGGTCATTGTATTTCACGATGTGACGGCGGCGCGGGAAATGGCGCTACGAATGACCCATGCGGCGCAGTACGATGCGGTCACCGATCTGGCGAATCGCACGCTGCTGAACGACCGCATCACGCAGTCGATTTGCATGGCGCGGCGGCAGAAAAAATCACTGGCAATCATTTTCCTGGACCTAGACCACTTCAAAAACATTAACGATTCGCTGGGTCACAGTGCCGGAGACCTATTGCTGCAGTCGGTGGCAAAACGCCTGGTGGCGAACGTTCGCGGTTCGGACACGGTGAGCCGGCAGGGGGGCGATGAATTTGTGATTTTGCTCAGCGAGGTCGCGCACCCCGAGGATGCAGGGACGAGCGCATCGAAAATACTTATATCGCTCAGCTCCCCGCATCCGATTGCGGGGCACGAACTGCACATCGACGGCAGCATCGGGATCAGCATTTTCCCAGGGGACGGAGAGGATGCCGAGGCGCTGATCAAGAATGCGGACACGGCCATGTATCACGCGAAAGAAGTAGGGCGAAACAATTTTCAATTTTTCAAGTCGGCCATGAACCTGGCGGCGGTGCTGCGGCAATCGGTGGAGGCCAAATTGCGGGGCGCGGTGGAGCGAGAAGACTTCGTGCTGCACTACCAGCCGAAGATAAATCTACATAGCGGGCAGATTACCGGAATGGAGGCGTTGGTCCGATGGCGCGAGGAGGGAGGGGAACTAATCTATCCCGGGCAATTCATAGCCGTGGCTGAAGATTCTGGACTGATCGCTCCAATCGGACGTTGGGTGATGCGGGAGGCTTGCGGGCAGGCTCGACGTTGGCAGGATGCGGGCCTGCCGGCCCTGCCCGTCGCCGTAAACGTGTCAGCAATTGAATTTCGCAATCCAGAGTTCGTTGCTGGGGTGCGCAGGATACTTAGCGATACCGGGCTGGATGGGCGCTTTCTGGAACTGGAACTCACCGAAGGGGTACTGATGCGCGACGTCGAAACAACCGTTGAGGTGCTGCAGGAACTCAAAAGCATTGGAATCCGATTTGCATTGGATGATTTTGGCACGGGGTATTCGAGTCTCAGTTACCTGCGAAAGCTTCCCATCGATGTATTCAAGATTGACCAATCGTTCGTGCGGGATCTAGTGGGAAGTTCGAGCGACGCGGCGATGGTGGGAGCCATCATTGCGATGGGAAACGGTTTGAACCATGTGGTGGTGGCCGAGGGGATCGAAACGCAGGAGCAGAAGGCGTATCTGGAGTTTCACTCGTGTGCGGAGGGGCAAGGATATTATTTCAGCCATCCGCTACCGGCGGTGCAGTTTGCGAATTTGCTGCAGGAAGGGATGCCGGAGGCCACAGTGTTGGTTCACTAGGCGGGCTGAGAGTGGATGAAAGTGCTTGTGGATGTTGGCAGGGGGAGGCGACGTCTTGGGGGGTTCTTCCGGGAGAAGGGCTTAATTCTGATTCCTTCGGTGAGAGGGCTAACTTTTATCGATTGCAGAAGTACCGAAATTCGATGGTAAAATGATTACGTTCCAGGCGATAAGGGTCAGAGAGCATCGGTCAGCACGATTAGGTGCGATGGGCCAGGTGGCGGGACGCCGAACATCAAGGCGGTTGTAACCTATTTGTTTTGTTTGGTTAAGAGGCTTCTCATTGACTTTTGGGGCGAACCGGGTATAGTGGCAATTGAGAGATAAAGCGATGAAAACAATGATTGGTAAGCCAGTAGACCCTCAAGTTCTGTAACTCCTCAAACCTCCCAGTGGTTGTTAATGGCGGACTCGTCTTACCAAGTAACGGACTTCCTGGGTAAATTCTGCGTTCTCGGCTAAAGCTCTCAGATCCCCTTGTCTAAGCAGATCGTTTTCCAGATCAACTTTGCGTTGTTTGTCGGGTTTTTCGTCAGCGGGAAACGTAGACTGCAAGTCTTTCAAAGCCGCTAACCTCAAAACGCGTGCTTCCTTCTCGCTTGGAGTGCCTTCCGCAACCCTTGCATATCCGCAGGCGCGATTGTAAAGGATGGCCCTTCTGAATCGCCCGGGCTCCTCGCTGGATTGCCAATACTTGCGTTCCAGAGCTTCACTTAACAACGAAACGCTCTGGGCATAGTGCTTCACAGCGATACTCTTTTGCCCCGCAGATCGGGCCGCGTTGCCTCGGAGGTGCTCCACAATCGCCAGATAATATCTGGCTCGCTGCTGATTATCTTCCAACTGCAACGATTTTCTCAAATATGGAACGGCTTCTTCGCCGGCATTCTTGACCACGACCTCGAGATATCCGATTTCGTTCAACGGCCCGATATTTTTAGGTGATATTTCCCTAGCGCGTTGCAGGTACCAACCAGCGCGAAACAAGTCACGCAAATCCGGAAGTTTCTTGGCGTCATCCCTGGTGGAGTTTTCATCGTTTCGTTTTCTCTCATATTCGTACTTGTGGCTGTAGTAGCTACCCAACATGTGATAAATGCTTCCGGCGTCCTCGCTGAAGGATGTCAAATCAAAGAATTCCAAGGTGCCGACCGATCGTTCGTAGTGCTCAATCATGACCGCATTCATGGGATCGATTTGTTCGAACACATCTCGGCCGTAGTCGGCGTCGGGAATGAATTTCTGAAGTTTGAAGCGAATATCCTGAATGGCTCTTTCGGTGTCCCGAAACAAAGGGAAATTCTTTCGAATAGCCAACAAATCACTATCGACCTTGGCTACCAACATTTGACGGTCGCTATCAAATTGATCTTTGGCTTGCTTGACGTTCAGGTAAGAACCGACGCCTAGGGAAATTCCGTACAGGGTGGATAGCCCGACAATCAGCCCGGCCAGTTCCTTTAACTCATCGGCATTCTTGGCATAAAAATCGAGTTTCTCGCGGAGCATTTTCTCTTGCTGGGAGGTATTGCCGGGCGGCGTTGAATTGTCGGTGTAGCGGGTCCACCAGAAGAATTCCACCACTAATTGGAGGCTAACCACCAAGCCGACCAAGATAACGATGGCACCCAAGAAGAGGGTTACACCCTGCCAGCGGAATCTGCCGAGGGGATCGCCGGGTGAAATAGGCATAGAGCTCCAGGAAGATTCGTGTGTTAAGGGCCGGGATGGCTGACCAAGTTGCCGCCGACCAAGATATAACAAGTAAAGTATCGAGAGTACTCATGCGGCAAGCAGCGGCGCGAAATGGCGGAGAAATGCACGCGAGCAATGACCCGAAGTTTGATGAGAAGGACTAACAGCAATTAATTTCTTGGAAGGAAATGGCGCGCCCGGAGAGACTCGAACTCCCGACCCTCTGGTTCGAAGCCAGATGCTCTGATCCAACTGAGCTACGGGCGCGTGGGGACATTATAGCTTGAAATTTTATTGGTGGATTACGGTTGGAGAGCTTTGGCGTGCGCGGGAGCTTTGGTGCGGGAGGGCACAATAAGGCTTCGAGTTTGCGGTCTCCGCTATGGGTCTGGACTTATCGCGGGGCGTGGATGTCGGGGGTGTGGACGTGTTCGGGGCGGGCGCCTACGCCGACCATGCGTGCGGGGATGCGGCGAAGAATGGGGAAGCGGTTCAGAAGGGCGAGGATGAAGGGGAGGCGTTTGATGGGGGCTTTGTTGGCGAGGGCGGGGCCGATGAAATGTTTGTGCGCGAAGACTTGAAATCCTTGCGTGACACGAGTGGGAAATTCGCGGCGGGCCTGGACTTGGTGAAGTTGCGAGTCGATGTAGGCCAAGTCGATGTGCGGTGGAGTTGGCAGGGGCGCCGACGATAAAACTGGCGACACTGATGCTGAGGTAGTTGGCGGAGTTGCGGGAGTTGTGGGAGTTGCGGCGGGCACCTGTGAAGACGGCATAGGATGCGAGTGGCCGGTGGCGTGAAGGAATGCGGGCGCGAGGACGTTGGCTGCGGCGACCGCGTCCTGGATGGCTAAGTTTATGCCTACACCGCCGATGGGCGACATGGCGTGGGCGGCGTCGCCGATGCAGAGAAGACCGGGGCGGGACCAATGGCGGAGGCGGTCAACCGAGACGGAGAGCAGCTTGATGTCGTCCCAGGAATTTAATTCGGCGGTGCGACCGCGGAGGAAGGGCGCGGCGGTTTCGAGGTCGGCGTGAAAGGCGGGAAGGCCGTTTTGTTTGACGGCGTCGAAGGAACCTTTGGAAATAACATATGCGCACTGCCAATAGTCGCCGCGATCGAGAGTGACGAGAAGTTTGCCAGCGCGGAAGCGGCCGAGAGTTTGTTCGGGGTCGCCTTGCCGGCGGGAGACCCGCATCCATAGAACGTCGATGGGCGCGCCAAGGTCGAGGACCTGGAAGCCGGCCTTTTCCCTCACGATGGAATGACGGCCGTCGGCGCCGATAACCAGAGCGGCGCGAAATTCGTAGAGTGCGGGGTCGGTGGGGTCGTGGGATTTGGCGCGCACACCGGCGACGCGATTATTTTCGAGGATCAGGCCGGTGGCTTCGCATTGCAGGCGCAGATGGAATTGCGGGTACGGTTTGGCTTTTTCGGTAATGAAATTGAGAAAGTCCCACTGGGGCATGAGGGCAATAAATTTGCAGTGGGTGGGCAGGTGGGTAAAGTCCGCTACCGTGGCAGAGAAATCGTCAACCACGGCGCCGAGGTGGCGAAGCTCCTGGTGGGGACGGCCTAGAAAATCTTCGAGGAGGCCGAGTTCGTACATGAGCTCGAGTGTGGAGGGATGGATGGTGTCGCCGCGAAAATCGCGGAGGAAGTCGGCGTGTTTTTCGAGAACGATAACGTCGATGCCTGCGCGGGCGAGAAGGAAGGCAAGAATCATGCCGGCGGGACCGCCGCCAACGATGCAGCATTGGGTGGAGTGGAGAGTTGGAGGCTGAGTGGGCATTGAGAAGACTGGCGGTCAGGATGAAACGCTAAGTTTGCCACAGAACCGGTGGCGATGGTCGTCGGTGGATATTCTGCTGCGAAAAGACTTTGTGAGGCGCCGAAAAATGATCGCGGCGGAGTTCAGGACCAGCGGGCGCGGATGGAGCGGTTGAGAGGCTCGGAATAAAAGCGAGCTACCAATTCCCCGAGCAGGGCCGCAGCGACGGTGGAAATTACGAACAAGGGGATTACGGCGCGCATGGGCGAGCCGGCGCGGAGGAAAACGGCGAATGCGGCTAAAACGATGAACATGTGGGTGAGATAAATTTCGTAGCTGCGCTGGCCGAGATTCCGCAGTGGGGAAAAAGTGCGCGGGGACTTCCAGCGGGATTGCGCAGCGGCGACGATGATGAGGCAGGTGGCGACGGCCACGAAAGTCATGTCCAGGCCGAGACGCTGAAGACCCCAGGATTCTACTTCCGGGGAAAAGCACAGAGTTGTGAGCAAGAGCAGTGAGCCCGCGACCGCTTGGGCGATGAGAGCGCGGGGGGAGAATTTTTTGTGGGCGACAAGGAGAGCGGTGAGGCAGCCTAACGCGATGGCGTCCATGCCGCCGAGGTAAGAGTACTCCTGCCAGATTTCGTTACCGTGAGCGAGGATGGTGCGGGCGAAAGGGCCGACGACAACGAAGCCGAGGAGGATGATGATTAGAAATTTTCCGCGACCGAGGAAGCGGGCGAGGAGTGGAAAAAAAAGATAGAACATTTCCTCGATGGATAGAGACCAAAGAATATCCCAATTTGCCGGGAGGTAACCGCGGTGGGCTTCCAGGACGTTGATGTGGAAGGTGAGCGCGGCAAGCAGGGCACGGGGGAGGCCTCCGGTTTCTTGTGGTACGACGAAATTGTGCAGGTGAGTGGCGTGGAGAATGCTCAGCACGAGGAGGAGGGCGAAGAGAAGCGGCGCGATGCGCGCGAAGCGCATCAGGTAGAAACCGCGAAGGCTGATTTTTTCCAGCGAGCCCCAGCGGCGCAGTGCGGTGGAGGTGATGAGGAAGCCGGAGACGGCGAAAAAGATTTGGACGCCGTGCTGGCCGTTCCACACTAGGGAGGAAGTGAGATGTTGCGGCAGGTCTTGCGCGTAGGGGATGTGGGCCAGCAGCAAGCGCATGTTGACGTGGTTCATGAGGACGAAAAAGATGGCCAGGCCGCGGAGGAGGTCGACGCCATCGAGGCGATGGGTTGTGGGCGCGGTGATCGAAGCGTCGGGCGGGGACACCGTTTTATTATCCGTTGAGAAGCGACGAATTGGAGGCGAATTTTAAGGAGTGACAGCATCTCAGGCGTCGTGATTTTCAGCGCCGCTTATGGAGTTTTTGGAGCGCCGGCCTTCTGTAGTTGGCTCTGCGGATAGCAGTTGGGGAGCAAAACTAAATGATTGTTAATGCATCTTGAGCAGGAATGTTCGCATCTTTTAAAGGATGACCAAACCTACCGCAGTGAGTGCTGTTCGCGTTGCACAGTTGGATGCCAAGCATAGTGCGGCCAGTGTTTCCGCAACGGGGTCTGTTCGGGAGGCGGGAATTGCTTCTTACACTGAATTCGTGAATCCGCAGTGGGTGGCGCTGCTGGATTTGCTGGACATGAATGTGCGGTATGAGCGCTGCGAGGGAGCGGAGCTTTTTACGGACGATGGGCGGCGAATACTGGATTTTCTCTCGGGGTACTGCGTGCATAACACGGGACACAACCATCCGCACATAGTGCGCGCGCTACAGGAAGAACTGGAATTGCGCGGGCCGGTGATGCTGCAGAGCCACGTGCCGGAACTGGCGGGGGCGTTGGCGAAGAGGCTCTGCGAACTGGCGGGAGGCGGGCTGCAGAAAGTGTTTTTCTGCAGCAGCGGGAGCGAGGGAGTAGAGGCGGCGATAAAATTTGCGCGCATGAATACCGGGCGCGCTGGGTTGTTGTGCGCGAAAAGCGCATTTCACGGATTGACGGCGGGCGCGTTGTCGTTGATGAGCGATGCCTTCTGGCGCGAGGGCTTTGGGCCGTTGTTGCAGGATGCGGCGGCGGTGCCATTCGGGGATCTGGCGGCGCTGGAAAAGCAGTTGAACTCGAAACGGTTTGCGGCTTTCGTGGTGGAGCCGCTGCAGTCGGAGGCAGGGATTCAACTGGCGCCAGAAGGCTATTTGAAAGGCGCGCAGGAACTTTGCCGGCGGACGGGGACACTTTTTGTTTTAGATGAAGTGCAGACCGGGATGTTTCGGACGGGCCCATTTCTGGCAGGGCACCACTACGGAGTGAAGCCAGACATGGTGGTGCTGGCGAAGGCGTTGAGCGGGGGGCTGTCGCCGGTGGGTGCGACGTTGATGACCGACGCGGTGTACGAGGGAGTGTATTCGTCGCTGCGGCGGGCGATTGTGCACACTTCGACTTTCAGCGAGAACAGTTTGTCGATGAGAGCGGGACTGACGACGCTGGAGGTGCTGGAAGGCGAATCGCTGGGAGCGCGGGGAGCGGAGTTAGGCGAAGAATTGCGGGAGCGGCTACGGCGGGAACTGGCGCCGTTTGAGATGGTGAAGGAAGTGCGTGGGCTGGGGATGTTATCGGGAATTGAGTTTGCGTCGCCGTCGAAGCTGGCGCTGAAGGTGGCGTTCGAAGTGTTCATGAAGATTCATCCGGCGATGTTTGGGCAGATTGTGGTGATGCGGATGTTTCGGGACCACGGGATATCTGACGCAGATTTGCGGGAATAATTTCATGGTGCTGAAGGTGGCGCCGCCGCTGGTGGTGACGCGAGAGCAGTTGGATGAATTTGTGGGGAGTATTCGCGAGGTGGTGGAGTTAATGCATACGTCGACGAGTTTCTGGACGGATGCGGTGACGCTGGCAAAGAGGGCAGTCAAAATTTAATTTGGTTCTGCTGTAGAAGCCTGCGCGCTTAGAGCTTCATCGGCAGGTTACTTCTTTATCCTTGCACGGAATATCGCGTGTAAATTAGGAACGTTCTTTCCGGCGCAGGACGAGGCCGCGTTTACAACCTTGAAACGCGCTCCTACTTGGGCGAGCGGCTTTGAGACTCCGGCGCGGCGGTGGGGCGGATGAAGAATTGGGTTTTGTCGATGTCCGCGGGAACGGCGACATCAAAAAAGCCGACCATCATTTCCTCGTAGGTTTGATCACCCCAGCGGACGGCGGAGTCGGGATCGGGATTGTGGGGATTGTTTTTCGAGTTGTCGTACCACGCGACAGCTTGCAGAACAGCGCCAGCGCGGAGCGGTCGCGGGCTGGCCAGCCGATAACTTAACTGCCAATAAAAATCGTAATTTACGCGCAGAAGCGATTCCGGGGGAGCGCCGGGATTGAGCAAGTTGTATTCGAAGCGCTTGCCGCGCAGGTGCATGTGCGGAAAGAAGCTGAGCAGGGTGGCGTCGTTGGGGAGGGAGCCGTGAACTTCGACGCGAAAATTTGGTGCGCCTGGAGGAATCACGAAATGATCGTTGGTTAACTGCAGGGTGAGCACGCGCCGCGTGGGAGGAGCTTTGGCGAAGACGAGGCCGATGGCGGTTTGATCGGTGGTGCGATGTCCGTGGGACATATAGTGCATCTGGAAAACGAGATCGCTGCCCGCGGGGATGAGTTTTGCGGCCCCGGCGGGCCAATTGTCGGGCGAGCTTCCGGGGGCGTAGACGAGGAGAATGTCGGCGGTGGTGAAGTGCGCATCGTTGCGATCCTGCGCGTCGGTCATATCCGCGCCGGTGAAGGGCACGCCGAGGGGAGCGTGCTGGAGCCAATGGGAGTTTGGTGGGCGAACGTAGACCACGGCGTGATGAACATTTTCGGGGCTGGTGGGGCGAATTTCGCTGAGCTGTATCCAGCGGTCTTCGGTGAAATGCGTAGGGACAATTTCGTAGGTGTAGTCGATGTCGCCAGATGCGGGGATGGGAACAGGTTTGGGGAGGGCGATGATTTCGTCGGGGAGCGGAATTTGCCAGGCGGTGGACCATTGGCGCGGTGGCGGACCGTCGTGGGGATTTCCGGCGGGAGCATTGTTCCTGGCCCAATGAACGAGCGTATCGATTTGTTGCGGAGTGAGCGAAGGGTCATTTGAAAAGTGGCCGACGGCAGGATCCGCGAACCATGGGGGCATTCGCTTTTTGGAGACGGCGTCGGCGATGGATGAGGCTAGAGGGCGCGCTTGCAGGTAGGTGAGTAAGGGCATGGGAGCGATTTCGCCGGGGCGGTGGCAGGATTGACAGTGGGTCTGGAAAATGGGCAGGACGTCTTTATAGAAGGTGGGAGTTGGCGCCTGGGCGGATTTGAAAAATGAAAGGGACGGGAGCAAGGTGGCGGTGAGGAGTGCGCAGAGTCTGGCGTGGGGTATATGAGGCACTTTTTTCGCGAGAGATGCTCCGTTGAGGTTAGCTGAAAGCGAGGCCCCGAGAGGGAGAATTTCTGTTGCGCTGAGGAGCCAGGAAAACAACGCTGGCAGGTGTGCTTCAGGCGATGAATGATGGAGAGTCGCAGGAGGATTGAGGGATGGACAAGCAGAGGCTGGAAGCGTTCACCGACGGGGTGATCGCGGTGATCATTACGATTATCGTGCTGGAGATCAAGGTACCGGCGGGAGCGAATTTAGCGGATTTGAGAAGCAGCGTGCCGGTGTTTCTGGCGTACGTGTTGAGTTTTACGAACGTAGCGTTGTTCTGGAACAACCATCATCACGTGTTGCAAGCGACGGAGCGGGTGAACGGGGCGGTGTTGTGGGCGAATATGTTTTTGTTGTTCTGGATGTCGCTGATACCGTTTGCGATTCGGTGGATCGATGAGACGCAGTTTGCAGCGGCACCCACGGCGTTGTATGGAGCGGTGCTGGGGATGTGCGGCTTGGCGTATTTTATTCTGGAGCGGGCAATTATTGCGTACAACGGAGCGAATTCGAGATTGGCGCGAGCGGTGGGGAACGACAAGAAGGCGACAGCGTCAGTGATGATGTACCTGGTGGGGGTACCGCTGGCGTTCGTGAAGCCCTGGCTGGCAATCGCGATCTATATGGCGGTGGCGGGGATGTGGTTGGTGCCCGACCGGCGGATTGAGGCGGCGGGCGTGGTGGAATGAACTAGCGGGAAAATGAAACGGTTATTTTTTCTCCAGAGGCAATAAAGGCATCAGGCGGAAGCTTGCGTCGTGAGGGTTTCTACGATTTTTACCTGATGGATTTTGGTAGCGTACGAAGGCCTCATTGGAAAAGCTGTTGGATTGAATCGAAATTTAAGCTGATCGGGAACAAGGAGAACAAATGGCCAAGAATGCACACAATGAGGCAGCGACGCATCACGAGAACGCTGCCAAGGCGCATCGCACTGCAGCAGAGCATCACGATAAGGGCAACCACGAGGAAGGGAAGAAACACTCCACGTCCGCGCACGACCACTCCACGAAGGCGCACGACTCCTCGAAGTCGGCACATCAAAAGTCTCAGCAGCAAAAATAACAGTCAGGCATAGGCTAAGGCGAGATGGCGTGTCTGCGAAAGTGCATGCCATCTCGCCGTAATGTATAGCTGGGCTGCAAGTATTTCGAGCGGCAAGGATTGTGGCGGGCAATATAAGCGATTAGACTGAGTGAGTCGATTGCATTTCCAAAAAGTTTAATCGCGATAAAAAGGGAGACATTATGTCGGACAAAGGAAAGAAGTGCGCACATCCGATTTGCTCGTGCACGGTGACATCGGGAAAATATTGCAGCGCGCAGTGCGAGGCGATGGAAAAGACGCCAGACATTGATTGCAAGTGCGCGCATCCGGGATGCAAAGGCGAAACAGAGAACAGGTAGTTGAGGGGAATTTGATTTAGCGTGTTTTGCGGCTCGGCGCTTTGGTGCCGGGCCGTTTCGTTTTCTTGGGGGTTTTGTTTGCGGCTTTGGAGTTCTTGTCGAGACGAAGCTTCCAAGCGGTGCGCAGAGCGCCCTCGAGGGTGTCTTCATTGGCGAGTTCCAAAACAATGTGGGTGGCGCCCATGCGACCCCAACCGCCTTTGACGGGAATGAATAGCTCGGGGAGTTCCGCGAGGAAGGGAGCTTGCAATTCCGGGGTAAGCATCAAGTTGCCATAGCCGAGCTTGGCGTGGGCGAGAGTGGCGAAGATGTGACCGCCGACGCGGAAGTCAGGGTTGCCCATGTGGGAGCTTTCTTCAGCGCCTTCCAGAGAGAGGGCGATACGGCGGAAGTCATGGATGTTCATACGCTGCGTTATTTTGTCGCAATTGGGGACCAAGGGCCAGAGTTTTAAGTTTGAGCAGATCCCAGGCGTGAGGAAAAGTGCCCGCGAAATTTGCGGGTTTTTTATTTTCAGGGCGTTCGCGCGAGAGGCTCAGGAACAAAATTTGGATCGGCGGGGTCTAACACGAGAGTTGCTCCATTCGAACGAAGGAGCGTTTTATGACCAAAGCGGCACGAATTGGAGATCACCGGACGCGACGTTGGGTGGCGGCGGGGATTCTGGGGAGTATCGTTCTAGTTTCTCTCGTGCAATGGAAGCGATACGAGAATGCCAGAGATAGAGACGGGGCGACGGGACTGTCGGCGCCAGCACTGTCGGCGCCAGCAATTTTTCCGTTGGACACAGCCTGGCGGCGAATCAGGCGATTGCCACCGTTCGGCAGAGAACGAAGCGAGCCGGCAAAACCGATATTGAAGATGACTTCGAACAGTGGCAGGCAGAGCGGTCTTGACGTGATCGGGGGTGTTGTTGGAGGCGTAGCCGGAAATGCTCCGCCCCCATTGCCGCAGGGCGGGGTTGCGGGCGAGCGGCCAGAAAGCACGGAACGCATGATGGTGCGAACCGGAAGGCTACAAATCATCGCGGCGGATCCGTTGCGCGTGGCTGAACAGTTGCGGGATCTGGCCGGGCAGTTGTCAGGATTTGTGGTGAGTTCCAGTGTGAACGGGAACGAGCAGGGGGCACAAACAGCGCAAGTTCTGGTTCGCATTCCAGCGAAAAGCTTCGATGAGGCGCGGCGGCGCATACGATCGCTGGCCAAGACCGTGGAGCAGGACAGCATTGAGGCGCGGGACGTGACGCGCGAACATGTCGACCAAGAAGCAAACTTGAGGAATGCGCGTGCCGAGGAAGCGCAATATCTGGCGATTCTGAGGCGTGCGGTAAAGATTGAAGATGTTTTGGAAGTGACTGGGAAGCTGACGGAGACACGCGCGGGCATTGACCGAACGGAAGCGGAGTTGAAGGTTTTGGATCAGGAAGTGGAAATGTCGCTACTCACAACGGATGTCCGTGGAGTGGCTCGAGCGCCAGAGCTTGGAACGTCCTGGCAACCAGTGTATGAGGCGAAGTCAGCGCTGCGAGAAGCCCTGACGGGGTGGACGGTCTACGCGAACGCAATGATGGGGTTGCTGCTCAATCTTCCGGTGGTGGTGGCGTGGGGATTCACGATTGTGTTGGTGGTTAAAGCTGGGTGGATGATGCTGCGAAGAATTGTGGTGTTATTTTTCCCGGGGATGGTGCGACGAAGAATCGGTGAGCAGGTGGCTTAAGAAGAAGACATGCGACGTGGTTCGGTTTGTGATGATCCAGTTTGCTACGACTCCGGTTTCCAACGATAACGCGGCAAGGTGCCAGGGCTACTGAGAGGCGGAGAGGGACGCGCCCATCTCTTTTAGCTTGGCGCGGGCGCGACGGTCTTCTTCGGTGCCGGGATATTTCTTGACAATTTCGCGGAGCTCACGAACGCCGGTGGCTTTCTGGCCGAGTTCCACGTTGGCGAGAGCTTTCTTCAGGCGGGCTGAAGGAGTTTTGAAGCTGCGGGGATAGCCGGTGAGGACTTTGTCGTATTCGGCGACGGCGAGATCGTAATTTTTCTGGGAGTAGGCGATTTCACCGAGATAAAACTGAGCGTTGCCGGCGAGGTCGGTGTTGCCGTAGTAGCGGAGATAATCCTGGAATTCGCTGCGAGCCAGATCATATTTGCCGCTGGTGATGTCGCGCAGACCGTTGGAGTAGAGAGTGTCGGCGGAAGGCGCGGAGCCGACAGCGGGGGTAGCAGAAGTGGTTGCGGGGCTGAGGGCGCCGGGGCTGACGGAGCCGTTGCTGCTATAAGAGGGCGTCGTGGGGAAGCCATTGTTGGAGGCGCTGCCGTTGGGAGGAGCGGATGATGTGGGAGGCGTTGCACCGCCGGAGATTTTGGCGTCCACGCTCTGCACGGAATTTTGTACGTCGACGAGTTGCTGATTGAGTTTGCCGAGGCGAGATTTAATTTCTTCGAGATTGTCGGAGAGGCCCTGGACCTGAGTGGACATAGTGTCGAGGCGCGCACCGGAATTGGCTTGCACGTCCTGGACGGATTTCTGCAAGGAGCTCATGGTGGAATTGAGACGGCCGACGTTGTCGCTGGACTGCTCGACGAGGGTCTTCATGACGGTGTGATCCTGGGTCATTTGGGAAGAGAGATCTTTTTGTCCCTGGAGCAGGGTAGTGACGTCGCGCTGCATTTCAATGAGTTCGCGCGCGACCGCGGCGGCGGGACGTGGCCCGACGGCGCTACCGGCTATGAGACCGGAGAGGGCAGCGGCGCTGAAGATGGCGATGTTGCGGAGTTGCATGGTGGAACCTCCTTGAGACTGTTGGTGCGTTACGCTTAAAACTTTTTTCCGTTTGCGGCGGAGGGCGAGGCCCTCGGATTAACTTTAATAGGAGAGGCTTGAGCGGGCAAGAGGTTGCTCGAAGACTCTCTCCAGCGAAATTCGCATGAGACCGGCAGGGAAGTGATTAAAAAATCTTCCCTTGAAGCTGCAAAACTCTTCTCTGGAGGCTGAAAAAATCCCCACCCTGAATTCCAGGGTGGGGCACCCAGAGAGTAGAAAAGAATTAATTGGCGCGGACGAAGTGGCCGCGGCGGTTTTGCTGGTAGCACGATTCGCTGGCTTCCATGCAGAAAGGCTTTTCTTTGCCGTAGCTGACGGTGCTGAGGCGATCGGCAGAGATGCCCAGGGAGACGAGATATTGTTTCACGGCGCTGGCGCGGCGATCGCCAAGGCCCAGGTTATATTCGGTGGAACCACGCTCGTCGCAGTGGCCTTCGATGGTGGCTTTAATCTGCGGATAATTGCGCAAGAATTCCGCGGTCTTACCAAGAGCGGTGCGGGCATCGGCGCGGATGTCGGCTTTATCCAAGTCGAAGTAGGCGTCCTGAACATTGCTGGCGAAGAGGCGATCCATATTGCGATCGGTATCGGTGGGCTCAGCGCTTACGGCTTCGGCGATAGTAATGCGCACGCTGGCATCGGCGGTGCCGCCGGGACCTGTAGCGGTCAGCGTGTAGGTGATGGAATCGGTCGGGGAAACTTTGGTGGAACCTTCGGCGGTGACCGTGCCGACTTCCGGGGCGATGGCCACCTGGGTGGCGTTGGTCGCGGACCAACTTAAAGTCGAAGATTCGCCCTTGGCAACGCTGGTGGGGTTAGCCTGGAAAGTTATGGTGGGGCGAGGCGTGGGCGCTTCCGTGCGCGTGGTGGGGGTGGTGCTGGCCAGTGGCTTTTTAGCGCAACCGAAATTGAAAACAGCCACGGAAAGAGCAGCCAACATACAGGTGCGATAAAACTTCGGTGAAACCGCGATCATTCTTATTTCCTCCTCGTAGGGACCCGTCTGGGCAAGAATCGTACCACTTGAAAGCAAAAATTTAGCGACAACTCGTAACAGTTATATCCGATGTTCCAATACGGCAACATTACAGATGGGCTGGAAGGCGTTTTTTGGTCGCCGTGCAAGCATGCACGGGCATGCGGGGCGGCGGAGTCAGCGGCCGAAGCGGCGGTCACTTGGGCGACCAATTGGGAGATTCGTTGTGGCCGGTGGTGGTGAGTTGATGGGGCTGAGAACCATCGGCGAGCATGGACCAGATTTGGCGAGAGCCGCCACGAGTGGATTCAAACACGATGTGACGGCCGTCAGGAGCCCAACTGGGGCGTTCGTTGCGGCCGGCGTCGCGGGTAATTTCCACGATCTTGCTGGTGGCCGCTTCCATGACGTAGATATCGTAGTTGCCGGTGGGGCGCCGCCAACTGAAAGCGAGAATTTGTCCGTTGGGGGACCAGGCAGGATCGATCACGTAGCCCATGTCCGGAAGATCGAATTTCGAGACGCTGGTGCCGTCCATGTTCATGGCATAGAGCTGCGGCACGCCGCCACGATCGCTGACGAAAACGACGGTCTGGCCGGTCTTGGGATTCCAAGTGGCGGAAGTGTTGGCGCTATTGGAATTGGTGAGGCGCTTGGGGCGGCCGCCATTTACGTCGGCGACATAGAGTTCAGGATTGCCAGCCATGGAAGAAGAAAAAATAATTTGCGAGCCGTCAGGAGACCAGGACGGGGAACTGTTGGTGCCCTTGAAGGTGGGGAAGGAAACGAGCTTAGCGGTGTCCATGGAATACATGCAAATCTGCGCGCTGGTGACACGGTTCATGGGCTTGAAGCAGGTGAAGGCAATGCGCGAGGCGTCCGGGGACCAGCGCGGAGTGAGCGCGATGGAATGCAGGCTGGTCAGCGGGTGCTGATTGGCGCCGTCATAATCCATGGCCCAGATTTCTTTGGTGCCGTTGCGGGAGCTGACGAAGGCGATTTGGGTGCCGGCGATGCCGGGAAGGCCGGCGCCGAGTTTGCTGATGATCTCGTCGGCGAACTGGTGAGCGAATTTGCGGACCTGGGCGTCGGTGGGCGTGCCGCGATAGACCTTGGCGATGACCGGCTGCGCGGAGGGATTGCGCACGTCGAAGAGCCACGCCTGGATGGCGACTTCCGGTGCGGACTCGGTGAGGTTGCCGAAAGCGACGAGGTTGGCGTTGGCGGGGGGATCGGTCCACGTGAGGTTGCGCAGTTCGGAAGGCTGCGAGGGCGGCTGCGGAGGATAAAAGCTGGGGCTGACGAAATCGAGAATGCCGCTGAACTGCAGGTCGTCGCGGACGACTTGGGTGAATAGCGCGGAGTGATTCTTGGCCTGGTCGGCGCGCGGCGCAAAATCAGAGACGGCGAGGCGAGGCTTTTCCACGCCGAGGCCGGTACCGGTGCGAAACCATTCCTGGGCGAAAGCGGCGAACGGAGCGGACAGGATAGCTGCCAAAAGCACGAGAATTGATGCGAAGCGTTTGAACGAACTCAACACCTTCACCCCCGAGTGCCATGCGCGCGAGCGCGATGGAGAATCTGTGTAGCGAGTTTTACTTGCCCATGGATAAATCGAAATCGAAAGTCACGTTCACGTACGAGCCAGAATAATCATTGGGAAGCGCCGGCATGGGCATGGAACTCAACAATGCGCGTTGGGCGGAATTGTCCATGGAGAGGTTGTTGCTGGATTGCTCCAGGCGCGCATTCTTTACCGAGCCGTCGCGGTAAATGGTGAAGCTCATGACTGCATGAGCGCGGCGCGCGGAACGGACCGCGGAGTCGATGGTGAACTGATCCCAATTGCTGTTGATCTTGCGGCGCACGGCTTCGATGTACCAGCCGTAACGAGTACTGAAATCTCCGCCGCCCTGGCCAGCCACGGTGACGCCGGGAGAAGCAGCGCCGGGAGTGGCGTTGTAGCCGGTGGGAAGATTTGGGTTGCCGCCCTTGCCGTATCGCACGGCGTTATCAGGAGTGGGACGCAAGTCTTCGAAAACCTTGGAGGGATGAAGCTCGGGCTTTTTGCGCGGCTCGTCCTTGAATTCCTTGGTGGGACGAGGAGGAGGCTTGACGACGTTTTCGTCTTTGAATTTTGGGATTTCCAGAGCGTCTTTGGATTGTGCAGCGATGTCGGGAGGTTTGGGTTCTTCTTTGTATAGACCCTTGGTGGGGTCGATGGCCTTGCTTTCGGTGGTGAAGTCAGGCTTGGGCATGGGGATGCCAGCGCTGCTTACCAAAGTTACTTTTACGTCGTTGCCTTCGCTGCCGCCGACTCCGCCCCACTGATCGCCGCGATATTGCAAATAAGCGGCGGAGCCTAATGCGAGCGCGATAGCGGCGTGAAGAAAGCCGGAATAGACGAGGAATCTCCGGAGAGAGAATTCGTCGGGATTGGCCAGAGCGACATCCATGGTAGCCATGTAGTTATTTTAACCCCATTTATTTGGTCTGGGGATGATCAGTTATGGGTTCCGTAACAATGCTGATGTTGTTGATGCCGGACATGCGGAGAGCGTCGACGATGTTCGCAAAGGCTCCGAAAGAGACGGATTGGTCGCAACGCAGGAAGACGGCATCTTCCGGGCCTTTCTGTAGCGCTTTGATCTTGGCGCCCAACTCATAAACTTTTACCGGAGTGTTGCCGAGATAGACGAGCTGATTCTTATCCATGGAGACCACGATGCGCTGTTCGGGGGCTTCGTGGACGGCGTGAGTCTTAGGGACGTTCAGTTCGATGCCGGATTGGAGGATGGGCGCGGTGATCATGAAAATAATGAGGAGCACCAACACGACGTCCACGAAGGGGACCATGTTGATCTCAGAGAGGGAGGATTGAGTACCTTTTTGAATGGATGCCATGTTGGTCCGGTTATGCGAGTCGCGTACTGAGGCGGCCCGATTGAAAATTAAGTAAAGGTTTTTTCAATTTGCGCGGCGACTTCCAGAGTGAAGGTGTCGAGACGCTGCGCCAGGTTGCGGATGTTCTGCAAGAATTGATTGTAGAAGATGACCGCGGGGATAGCGGTGACCAGGCCTGCGGCGGTGGTGAACAGGGCTTCGGAAATGCCGGGGGCTACGGCGCGAAGGCTGGCAGAACCGGCTGTTCCCAAACCGGAGAAGGCGTCGATGATGCCCCAGACAGTGCCAAAGAGACCGATGAAGGGCGAGACGGAGCCGGTGGTGGCCAGCCAGGACATGCCTTTTTCGGCGCGACGCACTTCTTCAGCGGCGGCTAGCTGCATGTTTACGGTAACGGCTGAGAGGCTTTTTAGTTTTGTCCCTGCGCCACCGGTGCCGACCTGACTTTGCAATTCGCGATAGCCGAAGGCGTAGACAGTGGCAAACGGGGAGCCGGCGGAGGCCAAGGCTTGGGGATTGGCGACTCCATGAGTGGCGCGGAAGATGCGAAGAAACTGGTCGCCTTCGCGCTTGACGCGGCTGAAGAAGCCGAGTTTCTGAAAAATCATGGCCCAGGAAACGACGGAAAAGATGAGCAGAAGAAGGAGAACGCCACGGGCGACCCATCCGGTTTGTTGGAGAATGCTACCGATATCGGTCGCAAAGAAGAACGTGGTGAACAGAAAAATGGTTATACCCCTCAGTGACGGCGAAAATTTGACGACCTTTAAACCGTAGCATACGCATGAAGGGGAAGCAACGAAACGTAACATGAATGGTGGAAGGGGTAGCGTGACGGGAAATGGGGAGAACCAGGCTCCCAGTACCTTTTAGGAGGTGTTGATTTTTGACCGATGAGAGAGGTGAACAGCGACGGACAGCTAAATAGCGGTGTGGTAGACTGCGAATTCCGATGAACAAGGCGTTCGATATCGGCGTTGAGAGGCTGTACGGGAACGCTGATACGAAGGCTCCCCTCTTAGATCTTTCCAGCGCCGCAAACCTAACCAGCACCATTCCCGTTGGCGCTTCTGCGCCGGCGGAAAACTCCAAAAATCGAAGCAGCGGGGATGCTGGGACGTTTTTTCTGGAGACTTTTGGGTGCCAGATGAACGACCACGATTCCGAGAAGGTGGCGGGGTTGTTGCTGTCGCGGGGCTACCGGCAGGTGGAGACGCCGGAAGCGGCGAAGATGATTTTATACAACACCTGCAGCATTCGGGAGAAGGCGGCGCAGAAGGTGTTCTCCAGGCTGGGGGAATATCGCGAGCGCGGCGCGGGGAAAATTATTGGAGTGCTGGGGTGCGTGGCGCAGCAGGAAGGGCAGGATATTTTCAAGCGCGCGCCATGGGTGAGCCTGGTGTGCGGGTCGGCGAGCTATCGGAAATTGCCGGAGATGCTGGCGGAACTGGAAGCGGGGAACACGCGGGTCACGGGACTAGATAACGATACGGACGAAACGTTTGAGACGGAGATGACGCGGCGGGACAATCCATGGCGCGCGTATCTGACGATTATCGAGGGATGCGACAAGGCTTGTGCGTATTGCGTGGTGCCGCATACCCGAGGTCCGGAGCGCAGCCGCGGAAGCGAATCGATTTTGCGGGAAGTGCGAGAACTGGCGGAGCTGGGGTACTCGGAAGTGCAACTGCTGGGGCAGACGGTTAATTCGTATGCGGACCCGACGGCGCGAGGGATGAAATTTTCTGAGTTATTGCTGGAAGTGGCGCGGGTGGCGGGGATTCGGCGGGTAAGATTTACGACTTCGCACCCGCGAGAATTCGGCGCGGACATTGTGGAGGCGATGGATCGCGAGCCGAAGATTTGCGATCACATACATTTGCCGGTGCAGTCGGGATCGACGAAAGTGCTGCGGGCGATGGCGCGAACATATTCGCGGGAAGAATATCTGGAGAAAATTGCGTTGATTCGATCGGCGAAACGGCCGATCAGTATTACGACGGACATTATTGTGGGATTTCCGGGAGAGACGGACGGCGATTTCGATGAGACTTTGAGCATGCTGGATGCGGCGCAGTATGACGGGGTGTTCGGGTTCAAATATTCGCCGCGACCGAACACGCCTTCGCTGGCGCTGAACGATCCGATTTCTGAAGAAGTGAAAGGGCGGCGATTGGCGATGCTGCAGGAAAAGCAGCGGGAGATTCAGACGGCGCGGAACCTGGCGATGCTGGGCGAGGAGTTGGAAGTGTTTGTGAGCAACAAGTCGCGGCGGGAGAAGCAATGGTCGGGGCATACGACATCGAACCGGGTGATCAGTTTTTCTTCCGAGGGGCGGGAGCTATTGGGAACTTATGTGAAGGTGCGGGTGACGGAAAGCGGGACGGGAAGTTTGACGGGGCTACATCTGGAGTAGGCGGCTGAGATCGGGGGTCCGACGTGGATGTGGAGATGAAAATTCGCGGTTTGATGATGGATCCGGTTACGAATATGCCGATCGTGGTGTTGAAGGATGTTGGAGGGCAGGCGATTTTGCCGATTTGGGTAGGGGTGTACGAGGCCAATGCGATTGCGCTGGAGATTGAGAAAGTGCAGACTCCGCGGCCGATGACGCATGATTTGCTGAAGAATGTTTTGCTGGGGCTGGAAGTGCGGGTGCAGAAAATTATTGTGAGTGAGTTGAAGGACGATACGTTTTACGCGCTGATTTGCGTGGAGCGCGACGGGGAAATGATGACCATCGATTCGCGGCCCAGCGACGCTTTAGCGCTGGCGTTGCGGATGGATTGCCCGATTTTTGTGAATGACCAGGTGCTGAAGAACTCGAAAGTGTCCAGCGCGTTGAATGAGCGGACTACCAATGAGCAGTTGCGGTCGTGGCTGGAAGGGTTGTCGGATGATGATCTAGGGCGCTACAAGATGTAGCAGAGGCGCGCGGTGGTGGTTGGAAGTTATTTGAGGTTTTGTGTTTGATATTGGTGTTCCACCCTGGCCCGGCTGCGAGTCAATCAGCCTCCCCACCATTTGACGAACAACAGGCGCCAAATCTCCCCGTTCGTAGGTAAGCCGCTCCTTGGCCTTGCCCGAGTTGTTCGAATCAATCTGGAGGCATTGACCCACCGCGGAAATGCCCAAGTGTTCAGCGTCGAGCCAGTACACGCCCGGTTGAAGTAGCAGAAAATTTGCCGTTTAACGGAGACAGGCGCGGGAAGCACTGATTGTCCAGGTTCCACCTCGAGTTCCGGGACAACTAGTGGTCAGTAAGGTTAAAAAGGAATTCAATTTTGAAGGGGCCACATCCGGGACGCTCTTTGAACCTTGCAAGCATGACGGCTTCAAACAACACGGGCGCGGCTTCTTTGGGACTTGCGGAAATCACCTTCGCGGCGGTAACGTCGCCATTCTCTGACACGACCACCGCCACTCTTCCTTGCAAGGTTGAACTTTTAATCCTTCCCACATCTTTTGGCGAAAGCTTCGGCTGGAATATGAGTTGCGGCGGCTTGTTGCAGGAACCTTTCTTAGTTTGAGGCAGGGCTGTATTGATCGTCAGCCCATCAGCAATGGAAACGCTACTGAGAATCGGCCCAAAAGGTGAATCAGCATGACCGAGAACCTATAACAGACGCGAAAAGGACGCAACGACTGCCTCAGTCCTGGTAAGCACGGACTACCGGACATGTGGGTCCGGCGGCCAATTTTTACTTGCCCAAAACGCTTCTGATGTGCCAAACGGCTGCGCCCACCAAGCAGCAAGCCGCGAAGAACAAAAGCACTTTGATGCGAAAAGACTTTATTGGCGCTGAGGCTTTTCCTCCACCCCGACCGACGGAAACAAATTGTCCAGTAATCGATGCAGCCAACAGGTCGCTGGCCAGCACGAAACCAATAACATCGACCCAATATCCCATGACAAATTCCCCTCCGACTTCCGGATTGTAGCGTGTGTTCTCAAGCCAGCGGACAAGCAATTTCTCGCGTTCACCATTCAGGCTGCTCGTAAGTCCTGATTAATCGGATTACCGGACATGTGCCTTTGAGGCTGCTCGGCACGAACTCCCGAACTTCATCCGAGGCGTTGTAGTGGCGCGTTGGCAACGCTCGATACGTCCCATTAGGTCTAGCGTTGGCGATGTTATTTTTGTGGACGGGAAGTTTCGCGTTGCCCTGGAGATTCAGACCCTGATTGATTTACGAGTGCGGTTAGTTTGCGGTTGCGGCTGCGGGAGTTGTGGCGTTCTAGCTGTGAGGGGTGGCATGAGCGGAGAGGCGGTGGGTCATGCGGCGCCAGGTGGCTAGCAGGACTACACCGATGAGGATGAGGGCCAGGCTGAGGCCGGCCCAGAGGCCGAAGGCTCCCCAACCGCGGCTAAAGCAGAGCCAGTAGCCGAGCGGCAATCCAATAATCCAATAAGCGATCAAGTGGCACAGCATGGGTGTGCGGGTGTCGCCCGCGCCGCGAAGGGCGCCGGTGGCTACGGTTTGGACGCCGTCGAAAAGCTGGAAGGCGGCGCCTGCGGCGAGGAGATAGGTGGTGCTGCGGATGATGTCTTCAGCCGGGGTGTACATGCGGGCGAGGGCGCGCGGAAAGATGAGCAACGCAGCGCTGGCGCAGGTCATGAAGGCGGCGCCGAGAAAAATCGCGGCGTTGCCGGCGTCCCCGGCAGCGGCGGGATCCTTGCGGCCGATGGCTTGGCCTACGCGGACGGCGGCGGCGGATGAGATGCCCAGCGGAACCATGTAGGTGAAGGCGACGGTGTTGAGGGCAATCTGGTGACTCGCGAGAGGGACGGGACCCAGGCGCGCGATGAGCGCGGTTACCAGGCCAAAGATACCGCTTTCCAGGGTGAACTGGAGCGCGGCGGGGAAGCCCAGGGTGATCAAGCGACGGATGCGCGGCAGATCGATTTCGACCGGAGTTTTGAGCAAAGCGGTGCGGTGGCGGTAGTCATACCATAACAAGTAGCCGACGAGGACCGCGGCCATGTAGGCGCGGGCGATGCAGGTGGACCAGCCGGAGCCGACGGCTCCCATGGCCGGGAATCCCCAGCGGCCGTAAATCAGCACCCAGTTGCCGAGGGCGTTGATGATATTGGCAGTGATGAGGGCAAAGGCCACGATGCGCACCATGTCCATAGCTTGCAGACAGCGGCGTACGGCGAAGTACAGCAACAAGGGGAAGAGGCCGACGGCCAGGGCTTTGGTATAAGGCACGGCCAAAGCGGTGATCGCGGGGTCGATTTGCATAGAGTTGAGCAGCCGCGGGAGAAGCCAGACGGGCGCGGCGAGAATGGGCGTGAGGGCAATGCTCAGGTAAATGCTGTTTAGCAACGAGCGGTGGCAATCTTCGCGCTGGCCGGCGCCGAAGGCCTGAGACACGAGGGTGTCGAGGCCCATAAGCAGCCCGGCCCCGAAGAGGGCCAACACGATGAAGATGTTGGAGCCTAAGCTGACAGCTCCCATGGCGGTGGCACTGTTGGGGAGATGGCCGACCATGACGGTGTCGACGATGGCCATGCTCATCCAACCGAGTTCGGCGAGCACGAGGGGCAAGGCGAGCCGTAGGGTCGCGGGAAGCTGCTGACGAAGAGTTTTAAGGCGAAGCATGCGGGCGGTGGTGTGCAGAGAGTTTAAGCGGAGGCGAAGGAAGGCGCAATGGAAGCGCGCGGTGAAGCGACGGCGACGACAAAAAAGTGTGGCAGCGGTTACCAAGAAAATATCAATGAGCCGGAAACAGTTGGCTGATGATTCGTTGATTTGGGCTGGTAGGTGGGCTTATGGTGGGAAACGGCAATCGCAGATGCCCGCTACGCCGGGCGAGAGGTTCAATTTCAGGAGACCAATGTGCCGTTTTTGCGCGACCGCTTCGATGATGACGACGAAACAGTAATTTCCGATGGCCGGCCGCTGAGGGCCGGGGTGCGGGTGAGCTCGCGGGTGAAGGTGAGGGTGGAGCGCAAAGAGCCGGAACGCCCAGCGCGGGCGGAGGGAGTGACGATGGACATCAGCGCGCACGGCTGCATGGCTGTGGTGCCGGAGCAGTTTGAACTGGGGGAGACACTGATGGTGACCAACCTCATTAATCAGAAAGAGTGCGAGGCGGTGTTGATCTGGCGGGGACACCAAGCGACGTCGGGCTGGGAGTTAGGGTTGCGGCTGCGTGAGCCTTCGCCGGACTTTTGGGAGTTGGAATTTTAGGCCTGTTGTTTCAAATTGGGTAAACTGACTTTCGACATTACAGCAGCGCACACCCTCACGGCAGGCCCACGGATTTCCACCGGCGTCCGCGCGCAACTCCATTTTTTACTTGCCATTGGGCGGGGAGCGAACGTAGAGTTAGCTAGTTCTAGGGGGTTCTCCACGGACAACACCCATATATGGGAACCGGTTTGCCGGATCGCGACGGCCAAAAATTGAGCGCGCGGGCGGAGGCAGCACAGACATGACTGCCATCATCACGGTAGCAAATCAAAAAGGCGGCGTCGGAAAAACGACCACGGCGATTAATTTGTCAGCTTCGCTGGCGGATCGCGGAAAACGAACGCTGCTCATCGATCTCGACCCACAAGCAAATTCCACCATCGCCTTTTACGAATCCGGAGAAGTGGCCACGTCGATGTTTGACGTGTTGAGCGACCACCGCGCGGAGATGAGCACGGTGGTCAAGGCCACCAAAGACCCTTTGTTGTTTTTGGGGCCGGGACGATTGTCGCTGGCCAAACTGGAGCAAGTGCTTGCCGGGCAATTCGACGCGCCGTTTAAATTGAAGGACGCGCTGGCGACGATTCAAAAAGACTACGACTACATCGTTCTGGATACGCCTCCGTCATTAGGAATCTTGACGGTGAATGCGCTGGTGGCTTCGACGCATTTGCTGGTGCCCATTCAGGCCGCGTATTTTGCGATCGAAGGCACCGACGATTTGCTGGAGACCTACGAACGCATTCGTGCGCGACCCAACCCGGGATTGAAGATGCTGGGGGTGGTGATCACGCTATTCGACAAGCGCACAAATATTTCGCGAGACACGAATGAGCAGATTCGCGCGGTGTTTGGCGCCATCATGTTCAAGACCAAGATCAGCAAGAATGTGCGGTTGGAGGAAAGTCCGGCTTACAAGGAAACGATTTTAACGTTCGCACCCAAATCACCGGGGGCGCTGGAATACAAGAAACTGGCCGGGGAGGTCATTCAACGTGTTGAAGAGGATCGGATTACCCGCCACGCTGAAGATGCGGCATGACGCGCACTACGTCGAGTCGTTAACCAGCTACAGCGGAGCGGCAGTCGGAAGAATGATTCCGGTGGATCAGATCCGGCCGAACCCGGATCAACCTCGAAAGGCGCTCGGAGATTTGCGCGAGCTGAGCGATTCGATTCGCGAGAAGGGCGTGCTGGAGCCGCTGCTGGTGCGGTTTATCGCGCGCGAAGATTGTTTTTATATTATTTCCGGAGAGCGGAGATACCACGCGTCGCGGGCGGCGGGCTTGCGAGAAGTTCCGTGCATCGAGAAAACCGCTGATGATGCGGAAACGCTGGAAATCGGGCTGATAGAGAATTTGCAGCGCAAGGATTTGACGGCGTTTGAAGAGGCGGAAGGACTGGACCGGCTGGGCACGCAGTTTGAATATACGCACGACGACATTGCTCGGAAAATTGGCCGGGCGCGGACTTCGGTGACCGAGACGTTGTCGCTGCTGCACATCCCGGAAGGGCTGCGAAAGAAGTGCGTGGAGCAGGGGATTACCACGAAGTCGCTGCTGCTGCAGGTGGCGAGACAGCCGACCGAGAAGAAAATGCTGGAAACGATTCAGCGGATCATGCAAGGCGGGATGACGCGCGAAGAAGCGCGGAAAGAACGGCAAGATCATGTGACCGGGCCGCAGCGGCCGCAGCCGTTTTTGTTTCAGTTCGAGCCCGAAGATGAACAGTTTAAGTTCAGGATTCAGTTCAAGAAGAGCCACGTTTCGCGCGACGAATTGATTCGTACTTTGCGGGATATTTTGTCGCAACTCGAAGGCTCGTCATCGGAAAATAGTTCGGCCGATTCAACGGCGGCGTAAGACGAGATTGGTTCAGACAGCTTGCGTTCGTCGAATCTTAAGGCGTCCTGTAGGAAAGCTGCTTAGCGTTCTCATTTAGCCTGACCCCGAAACCCGGACCGCTGCCGCACCTCCTCAAGCAATTTTTGAAATCGCGCGTCGTGCTGCAAACTCTTGAGACTCGCATCCTTTTCCATAGCCATAGCGGCTTCGTGTGGCAACCCATGGCTCACAGCGTCGCGCAACAAACCCAAGGCCTGATCGCTTTGCCCTTGCAGGGCGGCGTTGCGCGCCAAGCAATAGGTAGCCGCCGCCGTATCCGGATGCTCAGACCCTAGAACCTTGCGACGAATCTCCAGGACGTGGCTGCACATCTCACCGGCCTCCGAGTCCTTGCCTTCCGCCTGCAACGTGCCCGCCAAATTGAAAATTGACGTTAAAGTCTGCGGATGTTCAGGCCCTAGGGTCTTTTTCTGAATCTCCAAAGTTTCCCGCCCCAATTTCTCGGCCTCAATAAGGCGTCCTTCGGACTTCAGGGTCGCGGACAAATTCATAGCTGTTCTCAGTGTTTCCGGGTGGTCGGACCCGAGCACCTTGCGCTCCGCTTCGGACACCTCGCGCAGCAATTTTTCGCTCTCTGCGTTGTGTCCTTCCTCAGACAGCGTTGCGCCCAAATCACTTGTAGAACGCAGAGTATCCGCATTTTCCGGTCCCAACAGCTTCCGCTGCTTCTCGGAAACTTCGCGATACATCTTCTCCGCTTCGTTCAGCCGGCCCTGGCTGTAGATGCTGCCCGCCAGGTTATACACTGACAACAGCGTCTCCGGATGCTCCGGCCCCAGGACCCGCCGACGAATCTCCAGAGTCTGCCCATTCAATTTTTCCGCATCCGCATACTTTCCTTCCAGCATCAGCGTTTCACTTAAATCATTCATCGATCGCATCGTATCCTGGTGTTCCGGCCCCAAGGTACGCCGGCGCACTGCGAGCACTTCGCGACACATTTCCTCCGCCTGCGGATAATGCCCTTCGGCCCCCAAAACATTTACCAAGTTCCCCATCTGAATGACGGTTTGCCGATGTTCCGGACCCAGCACGCGTCGTGCGATCCCTAGCGCATCCTGATAAAGTTTTTCCGACTCCGAGTAATGCCCCTCCTCGAATAAGGAGTTCGCTAAGTTGTTCATCGACATCAGCGTCTCCAGGTGCTCCCGGCCCAATAATCTGCTGCGTACTTCCAAGGTCTCTCTATACAGTTTTTCGGATTCTGGATAGCGACCTTCGTCATATAAGATATTGGCCAAATTGTTAGCGGCCCGCATAGTCTGGTAATTATTCTCTCCGAGCAAATTGCGGTAAATTTCCAGAGAGTGCTGCGCCAGCACTTCACCTCTCGGATACAATCCCAAATTGTCGTACACCGTGCCCATCACATCCATCATGTGGGCCTGCATATCTGGATCCCGCGAAAGCCCAGACTCGATATCCTTCGAAGCCTTATCCAGTATTTCCCGCGCCGTCACATTATTCCCGCGCGCCTCGCTAGGATCGGAAATCTGAAACATTCCGGTCATGAACTGCGTGATTCGGTCGGCGCGGTCGCGTTCCCGGGTTATGCGTCGAATTTGCATCCACTGATTCACGACGAATGCAGCCAGTAGCAACATAAATCCTGTCGCCAGAGCCACGGCAAGGCGGTGCCGTCGTACGTACTTGCTGGCGCGGTAGCCTAAGCTCGGCGGCCGCGCAATGACTGGCTGGTGCCGCAAGTATCTTCCAATGTCCGCGGCTAACTCAGAGGGGGTGTCATAACGCCTGGCGCGGTCCTTCTCCACCGCTTTCATCGTGATCCAATCCAAATCGCCGCGCAGCAAATGCTCCAATTTTTTCGGTTCCGTTCGCCGCAGCTCCGAAGTAATCTTCCGGGTCTCTCGATTTGAACTGATCCTGGTGCTCGGCCGCGGCGGTTCTTCCTCCTTCAACTGCCGCAAGACCTCCAACAAGGGTTGCTTTTTCCATCCTGTCGAATCAAACGGTGTTGAGCCGGTCAACAATTCGTACAGAATCACTCCCAGCGAATACACGTCCGTCCGTGTATCCACATCCGCACTCGCTGGATCCATTTGTTCCGGGCTCATGTAGCCTGGAGTGCCTACTAACCCGCCTAAAAATTTGGTGGAAAATATCTCCGGTTTTGAGGTCTCCGTTTTAGCAATTCCAAAATCAATAATCCTGGGCGTGTGCTTGCCATCCACATCCACCACGATGATATTTGCTGGCTTCAGGTCACGATGGATGATGGCTTTCTGATGCGCGTGTTGCACGCCCTCACACACTTTGATAAACAATTCCAACCGCTCCTTGATACTTAGTAGGTTGTGGTCACAGTAATCGGTTAATGGCAATCCCGGGACGTACTCCATCACAAAGTAAGGCTGACCCTGCGCTGTGGCCCCTGCATCGAACACTTTCGCAATGTAGGGGTGGTTCATGATCGCCAACGATTGGCGCTCGGCTTTAAATCTTTCCAGCAATCCTTCGTCGTACATCCCAGGGCGAATTAGTTTCAGAGCTACCTGCCGGTGCAACGTGGTGGTTTGTTCAGCCAACCAGACCTGCCCCATTCCACCTTCGCCTAACGTCCTTACCAACCGGAACGGTCCTATCGTGCCGCCTCGTAACCCATCGCTTTTTTCGGTGGCTGAATCGAAAGCCGTTTCTCCAAGAGTGGCTTCCGCATCGTTTCCCGGAGTGAAATCATCCGAGGACGGAGGATCCGAGGACGGAGGATCCGAGGACGGAGGATCCGAGTCCGGATCTTTGCCATGGCCGTCATATGGATTCATCGATACTCCTAGGAAGTGCCGGGATAAAGTGGCTGAGTCTAGCACGCTCAGGATATTGCCCTACCTTGTCAGCTCGGGTGCAATCTGACTTAGGCTTTACAGGCAAACGCGCTGTTGCTACGCGCTGCGGGGCAGGCGGCCAGACCGCAGGAACACGGCACTGGGGGCCAAATTTGCAATTGGGATGGAGCGACTGCAAACTAACTTGATGGAAACCTACGACATCATTTGTTTTGGAGCGGGGCCGACGGGACTGGCTTGCGCAATTGAGGCGAAACGGGCGGGCATGCGGCCGTTGGTCATCGACAAAGGTACATTGTGCAATTCGATTTTTCACTATCCGGTGAACATGTATTTTTTTACCACCCCGGAATTATTGGAGATTGGAGATTTGCCGTTGGTGTGCGCGGCGGAAAAGCCGACACGGGTCGAAGCGTTGAAGTATTACCGAAAGACGGTCGAACATTTCAATCTGGAATTGCGGCTGTTCGAGACCATCGAGGGACTGGTGGGCAGCGACGGAAATTTTACCGTGAGCACGCGGGCAGAGGACGGTACGCCACAGAAATATCATGGGAAGAAGATTGCGATAGCCACCGGTTACTACGATCTGCCGAACATGATCGGGGTTCCGGGTGAGGATTTGCCGAACGTGTCGCACTACTACACGGAGCCGCATCCTTACTGGAGGCAAGATGTGGTGGTGGTAGGAGGAAAAAATTCAGCGGCGGAGGCGGCGCTGGATTTGTATCGTAATGGAGCGCGGGTGACGCTGGTGCACCGCGACGCGGAATTGGGAGCGACGATCAAGTATTGGGTACGACCTGACATCGAGAACCGCATCAAGGCGAAGCAGATTGAAGCGTTGTTTGAAACGCGAGTGAAAGAATTCACGGATGAGTACGTGGTGGTGGAAAACCAGAGCGGCGAGAAACGCTTGCCTGCCAAGCAGGTTTTTGCCCTGACGGGCTATCATCCGGACTACACGTTTATAAAGAGTTTGGGCGTGGAGCTGGATGAAGAAACGCTGAAACCCAAGTTGAACGCGGAGACGCTGGAGAGCAATGTGCCAGGGATTTACCTGGCCGGGGTGGTTATCGGCGGGCGACACACCAGCGAGATTTTCATTGAGAACGGGCGATTCCACGGGAAATTGATCATCGATTCGCTGATTGAAGAAAGCGCGCGGCACAATAGACACACTGTAGGAAGAGGGAAATGCAGGATTTGCCCGGTTAGAAGGTGTTTGCTAAACTTTGGGCATGGCATCAGGGCTTCGGGAAGTAGCTGAAACGTTCAGTACGCTGGCGAAGGGTTTCAGCGTTACATTTCGCAATATATTCCGCAAAACCGTCACCGAAAATTACCCGCACGAAAAGGTACATTTTCAGGCGCGCTATCGCGGTATTCACGTGCTGCACCGCGATGAAAGCGGGCTGGAAAAATGCGTCGGCTGCTTTTTATGCGCAGCGGCCTGCCCAGCGAATTGTATTTACATCGAGGCGGCGGAGAATACTGAAGTGAACCGCATGTCCGCGGGCGAGCGGTATGCGAGCGTTTACAACATCGATTATTCGCGGTGTATTTTTTGCGGGTACTGTGTGGAAGCGTGCCCGACGGATGCGATCACGCACGGCCATGGGTTTGAGTTGGCCACCTACGACATCAATTCACTGGTATACCGCAAAGAACAGCTGTTAGAAAAGATGCCGGCATCGGCGACAACGACTCCTTCGCGTTAAATCGCGCGCCACCTCTCTGGTAAATCAGTTCTCCCGCAACAAGCACAGGTCGATGGCTTTTAGAGTTATAGGCGAGCACCGCTAACTTCGGGGCTTGGCGGTCAGGCGAGAACAGCAGGCTCCGGGGGGACAGTGACGCGATCACGGCCAGCGCGTTTGGACTGGTACAGGCATTGATCGGCGACGCGGAATAACTCTTCAGGGGTAGAGCCGTGGACAGGGAAGGCGGCGATGCCGGTGGAAAAAGTTACCGCACCCAACTTGGTGTCGCGATGATTGAAAGGCAATTTCCTTACTTCTTCCCGCAAGGCATTGATCCGAACCTGGGCTTGTTCAAGCCCGGAGTCCGGCAGAATCAAGGCAAATTCCTCGCCACCGTAGCGGCAAATCACATCGCCATCGCGAAAGAAATCGGTTAGGGCCTTTCCAAAAACGCGCAGCACATGATCTCCGGCCTCGTGCCCGAAAGTGTCATTGAAGCGCTTGAAGTGATCCAGATCCATAAAAATGACAGAGAAAGGCCGGTTGGAGCGGCGGGAGCGGGGAAGCTCGCGGTCGAGATATTCATGCATGAAGCGTCGATTGTACAGGCCGGTTAAAGGATCGCGAATGGACTGGTCCTTGAGGACGTCGCGAAGCTTCAAGCTGGCGATGGAAAGAGCGATCTGACCGGCGGCGGATGAGGCGATGCGCTCGAGACTGGCCTCCACATGGTTTTCCGGGTTGGCTTCTGAAGGGTCGGCGACTTGCAATTGCAAGACACCGATGGTGTCGCCTTGAGCGACCATGGGAATGCAAAGCGCGTGGTCGTTTTGCAACGTATCTTTCAAGTGAGCGCAAACAAGAGTGGCGGAGGAATTTACGCTCCAGTGGGGCTTGCCGCGGCGTAAGGCCCAGCAAGCGTCAGGAGCGAAAATCGAAGAGGAATTGGAAGCCGGGCCCCAGGAGGTAGCTAACTCCAGGACGTTTCGGGAAGATTTGAAAACCGACAACGCTCCGGAACTCCTAGACGAGAATAGTTTCATTCCCATCTTATTGATTACCGCATAGGCTTCGTCGAGGTTAGCGCAACATTGCAGCAGGTCGCTCAGCTCGATGAGCAAAGCCATGTCATTCGTGCGAGATTGCAACTCGTCAACGAGACTCTTCAAGATGCTTTGCTGGACGTTCTTCTCGTGGGCCGCGAGGACAACCGCGGAAATGTTCTCGTAGAGGGCATAGGAGCCGCGCACTTGGCCATCGATGACGAGCGGGACGGCGTGCACTTTGACGTCCACGAGGGTGCCGTCTTGCCGGGTTCGCCGCGCGCTGGCCTCGACGGTTTCGCCGGTGCGAAGTTGCGGGGATAGTTCGATAGGTTTCTCAGGATCCTGAGCAGCGACCAAACGCTGCAGTTCGCGACCGATAACTTCCGTGCGAGTGAATCCGAAAAGGGTCTCAAAAGCGCGATTGCAAAGCTCGACCTTGCCAGCCTGGTCCAGTACCACGATTCCGAAGGGGCTGTTTTCGATTAAGGCGTCCAGGTAAACGGTTCGCTGGCGGAGTTGAGTACCGAGGTACAGGCGCTCGCTAATCGCCGAGCCCACGACCAAACCGGTGGCGGAAACCACGAGCATCAATAATCCCGTTTTGGTGTGAACGCTGAGAGCGGCTGAGGTGAAGTGCAAAGCGGCCACGATTCCGAAATCGAGAGCCAGTATCGCAATTACGGCGTGTTCGATGCCGCCACGCATGGCCACCCACACGATGGGTACGAAGCATATATAGAACAGTTGGTAAGGGGCGAAGGTGCGGCCATACATAACCCACAGAGCGCCGAGAATGGCCAGGGTCTGGGCAACGCGTTCTGCCCAGGTGGCTACGGTTACGGGCAGTCGAGGGGAAGATGGCGCGCGGGCGGAATCGGCCGACACACGACCGAGATTCCTGCGAACCCAGGGAAGCACATATATCAAGAGGAATGGGGCCAGTGCCAATAGGGCCACTGCATCTCCGATGAACCATCCCGACAGGGAACGCCAATAATCGGAGGGAGCAATACTGTGGTCGAGAACCAGACAGTAGACACTGGAGAGAGCCGACCCGGCGGCGGCGAGAAGAGTCAGGACAGTGTAGCGAAGGACATCCACGCGGCGGGATAAATGAAGATCAATGCGGAAGCGTCCGCGAAGCGCCACGGCAGCGAAAGCATAAAAACCGGACACCGCGAAGGCCGACAAGGAACTCCAAGAGAGCAGCGGCTGATGGTAGTTCAGGATTCCAGCGAGAATGTCGGTGAAACTAGCCAGGATTACGTACCACGGGCTTACGCCGAGCAAGACTGAGAACATCATGCCGGTTGCGGGATACCAAGTCGTGAAGCCTAATTTGGATTCCAAAATCACTTCCGGTCGACTCAGCAGCAGGTAGAAGAGGACATACAGCAGAGAAATGACGGAGTGGCGAAGCCAGAAACGCCGGTCGGGCGGGGAAAGAAACTTAGTGGCGATGTGTAAGGACAGATCAGGCACAGGGATATCCGGAGATGAGGGATGGGCAAGGCGGCGGTGCGTACCGGGGCAAGAGAGAAGCCGGGACAGGGTGGTGGAAGATGGTGGGAGCGGCGTCCAAATTAGTACCTAGTAGCAATACTAGAGGAAAGGCTGGTAAGCAGGTGTCCACGGAATTGGAGCTTGTTCAGTTGCGCACTACTCACAAACCCGTATGCGGATAAGCTGCCGGGGATACGTGATTTAAACATTGCTTAAGCGAGTCGCTGAATGCGGCGGGAAGAGTTCTTCCCACCAATCGCGATTTGCCGTGGCGACCGCTTTATAAAGTGGTGTAGTTACCTTCGTCGGACCGCGTCGCAAGTCCAGGTGCAACTCCCATCAGGTCCGTAAATCCCTAAAAATTTATTTGCGGAACGCGAAGCCGCGATCCCTCGAAAACCCCTGCTTGGATTCAACAAACTGGCTCTCAGATTTCTTGCAGTGTTGCTGCGCAGAAGCGGTCGGACGGGTCTCTGAACCGGGGCTTGGGTCTCATAACGGATAAAAAGCTACCTATACGTAATTCGGTGGAGGCAGGGATGTGCAGAGGCGAGCGGGGACGAGAAGGGGTGTTGGGCTCGGATGGCGATTCGGAGAGACGGGAGTTTTCTGCCGACGCACCACGAAGCGCGGCGGATACGCGAAGAAATGCGACGTTTCAACCGTGGTTATGGCGAGGGCAGCGCAGGTCTTTAGTGGTTGCGTCCGCAAATGGTGCATGGGGTGTCTCCTGGAGCCGACTCAGAGACAAACATCCGGGCACACCGGGACGCAACCGGGTGGCCGGACTGATCAATAACAAATTGTTTGAAACGGCGTGCGGCGGTCGTCGAAGCGGCGCGCTGGTGTCAGGAATTTCAGCTCGGCGCAGGCGTAGAGAGCGCCTGATCCGCGAAAAAATTATCGGACACGGAATGCGCGCTGGCCTGGGAGCCCGGTTCAGCAGTTGCGGCACACGTGGAAGAACGCTCGCGTTGTTCCAGCAACCAGCGCGCGAGCATCGCGCAGGCGTTTTCGTCGAGCCATTGATCGAGCAGGTTTCCAATTTCCTTACGAAGGTTGGCCGCGTGACTTAAGCGGGAAAGTTCGTAGGACTGGAGAGAGATTCGGGAGGCAGTTAACAGAAAATCCCACGGAGGTTGAGCCTTGTAACGGGTCACCGGACGCTCCTAGGGGGACAGCCTGTTTACAGTAACATTATAGTAAATGTAGTCAAGAGTAACTGTGGGGTTACGGGCTGTGGAAATCTGTGGAAAACTTCGGAAAGCTGCTCTGGGCGCATGTTTAGACCGCGCATGACGATGGTGCAGATACAAAAGGTACCGGGAATGCCAAGCAGCGTGGGCATGCAGGCGTGCAGTGCCTGCGCCGGCGACTATGAGGATCCTGACCGCACTGCCGGAGAGGACTTCGCCGATTTGCTGGCGGAGTACGAGTTCGATGAGCGCGACGAAGACGTTGAAGAATGAAGCACGGGGACGTGAAAAGTGGGACGGCGAACGCGATAGCACAAGAGTTGAGAGTCCAGGTTGAAAGTACGGAAAGAGGAGAAGGCGATGAGCATAGTCCGAGGCAAAAATCGGCGGAAAGATCCGCGGCCGAAAGCATTGAAGCGGCAGCGCGATGTCCTGTGCGGCGTGATGCTGTCGGCAGGGCAATGCGAAACGTGGATGACGCTGACGGAATTGTCGCGCACAACGCAATATGGGGAAGCGAGCATTTCGGCGCAATTGCGCCACTTGCGGAAGGCGCGTTACGGGGGTTACGCGGTGGAGAAGCGGCGGCGAGAAGTTGCCGAGGTGATGTGCAGCGTGGAGCACGGGCCGGTGTGGGAATACCGGCTTAGCAGAGTGCTAAGAAGTGAACCCGCAGCTGCGTGTCGGCCCAGCGGTGCCGGGGAGTCGAGTGGAGTGGCGGCGGTCGCTTAAGCGGGGATTAGAGTTTGGTCGGTCCAAGCGGTTGAACGGGTTCGTGAGACGGTGCGGTGGGGAGAGCAGCGATGAGCGTAAAACCGGAACTGGCGTTTGATGTTTGTTGGGAAGTGTATCGCGGGGCCAGGGAGGTTTTGGAATCGAAGCGGGGGATTTCAGCGTTGAACTGGAAAGACACGGGCAAATTTCTGTGGAAGCCGGATTACCGGCCGCGACTGAATGAGTGGGTGGCGGATTTCGCGCTGGCTGGGAAGGCCGCGCTGGAGGGTCCGGACTGGGCCTCGCGCATGATTTTGTTTCGGACTTATTACCTGGGAATGGCGCCGTACGATGCGGCGCGGCACTTCATGGGATTGAGCGAGCAAAGCTGGGTGAATTGGACGGAACAGATACGGCGGCGGTGCGGGGACGAATTATTGCGGCGCGGAATGTTTCCGCCGAAGAAGTATTTCAGCAGTGAGATGACGGACTGGCGGTCGGCGGCCGCTGATTAGCTCACAGAATCAGGGAGTCGCCAACGCGGAGAGGCTTGCGGGACTCAGTCGAGGGGATGCGGGTGTTGGTGGCCAGGCAATAGAAATGCTCGAAACGGTCGGCGTGGGACCAGGCGGGCAGGTGGGCGCGACGAAGCTCAGCGAAGCGCTTCTGGAAACCGATGGTGTCGGCGCCGGTGTCAGGATCCCGGGCGGGGATGGGGCAGCGAATACAAGGGTAGCTGCCTTCAAAAGCGACGTCCCCGATTTTGAAGCGCACCACGCTGCGCAGCTCGGCACCGAAGAGTCGATCTTCCCAAAAGGGGGGAACGCCATCCACTTCCAGCGTGGCCCGGAAACGCAACCGGGCTTTCTGAATAGTGATGTCCGGAAACCATTCACAGACAGCATCGAGAGATGCGGTTGAAATGATGGTGGGGCCGTTGGCGATGAGATCGTCGGGGATGCCCGCAGGATCATGGCGAACCATAACCGGGGAATTGAGATAGCGAGTGAACCATTCGGCTGCAGCAACGGTATCGGATGGGAATGCGAAAGTGGCGCGGGGAAGATTACGGTTTGCCGGCGCTCGCAGTGTGACAGTGGCGAAATCTGAAGAGTAGCTAGCGCGGATCAGGTGCAGCTCCGGGGCGCGGGTGGCGCTGATGATACGGCCGTCGAGAGCGCAGAGAGCCCACTCGCGATCAAACTTTAAGCTGCCGGCGGGACCGATCGCGGTGGCGGAGACTTCGACGGGGTCGAGAGTTTTAATGGGGTGAATTTGGATATGGGCGAGGCGGGGAGCGTTCGTCGTTGTTGGCGAGGCGGTTTCGAGCACGGCATATTTTAGCAGAGCTATTGGCGGGCGGGTTCTCTAGCGGGATCGAGGTTATTTTTCCACGCACGCATATTTATGTTGACATTAATTAAGTAAGTGGTAAACTACTCTCGTAAACAACTACGCCCCGGCCATGCCGGGGCTTTTTGTTTTTGAGCCTGCCTGTCGTTGGCTGCATTCCATCTTTTTATCTTCCGTAAGAAACACTTAGACATTCCTGACTTTGGATTGGGTGTGCGCGGAGTCAATCTGTGATATCACCAAGCGGATGTGCTTGAACTGTAAGTAAAGCGTGCCTGGGATTTTACTGGCAGGCGAGTTTGGTTAATTCAAAGGAGCGGACATGCCGAGTTATCAGAATTTGAATCCTCCGATTTCGCTGGCGCCTGGAGATGTGGGGTTCAGCTTTAACAACGAAGCATTTCCTGGCGGGGCCCAGGCGGGAAGTCAGTTTGCGCTTCTGAGTGTTACGGGTGTGCCGGACAGCGGCACGGTGGTGCGGTGGCAGACGATCTTCGGGTCCAACCCTACCGGCGTAAACGTGGTGCTGCAAACCGCGCTGGCGGACATCGACGCCGAATACCAAACAGTGGACACGAGCACAGTTGTTGGCGGGGAAGCGCGCAGCTTTACGGTTCAGGGGAAATTCATTCGCATCAAGTTCATTTCTTCAACGGGTGGATCGGGACTGACTGCGAAATTGATGGTGTAACGGCGGTTCGGAATTGTGCTCGAGCGGCGAAACTCGCCCGCTTTGCGAACTGCAGAGTAGGTCGATAGTCCTTTGCCAATAGTGCGGTCATGCGACAGAAAAATGACTTCAACAATATGGGGATGAACATGCGCAAGATGATGGCGTATTTAAATCTGGGGTTACTGCTATTGGTGGGAGCGCAGGCGGCTCCGGGACAGCATACCGTGGGGGTGTCCTTGAATTACGACTTCACGACCGACGCGGCTTGCAGTGCGACTGCGACGAAGAACTGCCTGCAACAATTCAATATTTACGACGTGACGACCGGAACACCGGTCAAGTTGTTTTCAGTGACGGCCCCGGCGGGAGCCAGCGGACCGGTAACGGGAATCACGGGGACAAGCGGGTTGCTGGCTTTGCGTAGCGGCGTGCATATATTTGGAGCCACCGCACAGATGGCGGACGGGACGGAGTCAAACCCAAACGCATCTACTGCTACTGCAACAACGCTCCCCGGTTCGCCTGCAAGCTTTAGCGTGACGGTGAATTAAGCGGCGAGCGTTTGGCGGCGGAAAAGGCGCCGGCGCGGTAGCAGGGTTTTTCCAAGGACTGAGCGGTCGGCCGATCTCCAGCCGGGCGATATTGCAAACTCAAACCAAGATGAAAAAGTGCATCGCGTTCGTGGCCATCCCTGGGTCCCAGGAGGCGTGGCTTCCGTGCGTGCGGGTGGCACAGGAGGGTTACGCGTTGTGCCGAAGGCACACAGCCCTGGTAGCTGGAGTAATGCTGGGAGTTTTCGTTCACGGCTACCCGGAAGTGCAGTCCTGCGCGGGGCCGACGTTCCGCAAACATCAGAAGGGCCGGCCACCCAGGATGGATATGCGCTTCAGGGCTTCCAAGCAGTTTGCAAAGAGGAACTTGTACTCGCGATGAGAATGTTGGCGTGAAAGTCGCGAGAAAAGCAGGATGAGCGAGCAAGATGCGCTTAAAAAGTTCGCCGGGCGCGCGGTTGAGCTTCTGGAAAACTGGGAAAAGTCACCGTCTGGATAAACGGGCGGCGCTTTGCTTCGGTGCCGTTGGCAGTCAATGACTGGACCGCAGCGGAGATCGTCGTTCAAGTGACACCAGCAAATTTCGATCGTCGCGCTGGGTCCGATGACGAGGGCGGAACATCCGTCGCTAAGGCCGCAAACTCCCCCGCGACCCGCACGGCCCGCTTTGCGTGCGCTGACCTGGCTGGCGATCGGAACGGGAAGGGAAGACATGCCGCACGCCCCAAGCGAAAGTGGAAAAGCAGAAGCGAAGATGAGCGAGTTGCCGGCTGGAACAGGAGAAATGCTGGAAAACCGGGAGGCCTTTGTAGCGGCGGTGCATGCGCGCGTAGACCTGGTGGCGGCGTGGGAGAAGCAAGTGCGGTCGAAGGACGAAAAGATCGTGCAGCGGGCACTGGAAAAACTGGATGAGATGGGGCACGAGCGCCGGGGCAGCCAGGGCGAAGAGCGGCTGGAAGTTGAAATTGATGTGCCGCCACGAGATTGAATTTTTGAGACGATTGGCGCCGAGTTGGGAGGCGCGGAGGGATGCATCGATGACAACTACATTCACGACGGCGCGATTGCAGTTTATAGGGATGGTGCTGGAGATCGCTGGAGTGGCGGCGCTGGCGGCGGGAGTTATTTTGAGTTTGCATCACTGGCCTGCTGCGGCGTCGCTGATCGGCGGAGGCACGGCGTTTTTTGTTGGAAAGAAATTCCGCGCGCAATAATTGATCGCGGCGTGGCGAGTGCGCGAGAAACCTAGCGGATCGCCGGTGATTTATTCACGCAAATGACATTTGCGGCAGCGGGGGTTATGACCGGAAGCTCGAGTGGGCGGTGCAAGCAATCGCTTGGGGAGCTGTATAAAGCCTTTCCGCGGCAGAAGGAATTCCACAAATCAAAAAAGAAATACCGGTTGTTCGGGGGCGCCGCGGGGCCGGGGAAAAGTAAAGCACTGCTGTGGGAAGCCATCCAGCAGGCGCACCTGGTGCGGGGCAGCGACACGCTGTTGCTAAGGCGGACCTACCCAGAGCTGGAAGCTTCGCTGATCGCGCAATTCCGGCGGGATGTGCCGAGTTCGCATTACAAGAGCTACAACGAAACGAAACGGGTGGTGACCTGGTACAACGGGTCCACCACGCGTTTTGGTTATTGCCGAAACGAAGGGGACGTTTATCAGTACCAGGGCGCGGAATTTTTGTTCATTGGCGTCGATGAGTTGACGCATTTCACACTGAAGCAGTGGCAATTCCTGACGTCGCGAAATCGCTGCGCGGTACCAGGAAGCGTATGCAGCATGGCCGGCGCAACCAACCCCGGGAACATCGGACACGCGTGGGTAAAGGCCTTATGGGTGGATCAGGTGCCGCCCGCGGGATTCGATCGGCCGGAAATGTATGACGCCGGTGAGTACGACTTTATTCGCGCACGGCTGGATGACAACCCGATTTATGCCCAGGACAAGGAGTATAGGCGGACACTGGCGGCATTGCCGGAACATTTGCGAAGAGCATTTCTGGAAGGCGATTGGAATGTGTTCGCGGGTCAATACTTCGATATTTTCGATCTAGGGCGACACACGAGCCGAGCGGAAGAATTGAGGTTAGGAGCGTGGTGGCCGCGATGGATTTCCATCGATTGGGGATTTCAGCATCCCAGCGCGGTGTATTGGCATTGCGCAGTGCCGGCGGGAAGCAAGTTGCGGGCGCCGTGGGCGGCACCGCGATGGGGAGCTGAACGGCGAGGCGCATAGACGGCGTTTCGCAAGAGCAACGGGCTACGGCGGCACCGCGCATCGTAACGTACCGGGAATTCGTGCAGAGCGGGCTTTCGCCGCGCATGCTGGCGCAGGCAATTGCGGAACGGAGCGCGTAGGAACGCATCGTGGAAGTGTTTCTGTCTCCGGACGCGTTTGCGCACCGCACGTCGGAAGCTTCGATCGCGGAGCAGTTGAGCGAAGTGTTGGTGAGCAACGGCTTGCCGCGGGCGGTGGCGGCCGACGATGACCGCATCGGTGGTTGGCAGCTGATGTACCAGTTGATGGAAACCGATGCCTGGTCGATCACGGAGAATTGCCGACAGTTGATTGAAAGTTTGCCGCTGCTGATTCGCGACGAGCGGCGCGTGGAAGATATTCGCAAGGTTGACGGAGACGATGCCGCCGACGCAGCGCGTTACGGATTGGTCTCCGGCGGAAGAATCGCCGGTGTTGGGGCAGGGCTTGGCCCGCCCGGGGCGGCCTTTCGGTCGCCCCATATAAATGGGTCGCGATTTTGTGAGCGGGATGCCGCTGGGAGAACAAATCGAGCGGCAAGTGACGGCAACGGATCCCACGTCGCGAGCGATACATTTCGAGAGATTACGCGCCGAAGCGCAAAGACACTTTGCGCCGAAGAGATTACCGCGGAGACGCTGATCGGTCTGCGCTGGTCGTGCCCCCGATTTTTGTCCATCATTTGTTTTCTATAGAAGGCCCCATGGAGTCACGTGAGAGATTTTTTGCAGAAAGTCTTTCGGAGCAGATACGTCCGGTTGCTGGAAGCCGAAGTGGAGCGCTTGCGGCTGGAGAACCGGGCGCTGACGAATTCATTGCTGGGAACGGCGGGATTTCCGCCAGTGGATTTTCCGGAGGCCGCGGCCAAGCCGCAGGGGCCCTCGCGTTTAAGGAAGCGATCGTGGCACCAGATTCAGATGCGACGGGAAAAGGGTGCAGCGCGGGAAGCGGAGTTGAGTGGCACTGAGAGGAAGAATGGAACCGAACCGCACAACTGAGTTACCGGGGAGCATCGCTCCAGCGGACGGAAACGTAACGCCCATGGGGCAGGGAAGGGCTGCGCGCGGATTAGCGAGTGCAGCGCCGAGTCATAAGGCTGCTGCCGACGCTGACGATTTTGATTGGTTAGAAGAAACTGGCGATAAAAACTCCGGTGGTGGCAAAGGCGATGCCGGAGATAAGACGCGGTACGTCGCGGACGCAGAACTGGGTCCCAACAACGAACGGTTGGGAGATGCGAAGCCGAAGCTGGTGAATGCGCTACGTGAACTGGTACGGCAATATCGCGAAGAGGGCATAGCAGCGCGGCGGCATGAAATCCGGCGAATCCGCCAGGCGCGACTTTTCTGGCAGGGGTTGCAATATGCCTGGTGGAATCCTAATGACATGAATTGGCATTTGCCGTTTGAGCAAAAATTCAGCGATGACCGGACGCTGGAAGAGATGCCGCGCTACCAGTTCGTGACCAATTTTTACCAAGGATTTGGATTGTCGTTTATCGCGGTGCTTTCGCAGGATGTGCCCAGCGTGCGGTTTTATCCGCAGTCGGCGCAATCGCTGGAAGATATCTCAGCGGCGCGAGCGGCCAGTGATGTGGCCGAACTGATTGAACAGAACAATCACGTGGAGCAGTTGCTGACGTCGATTGGCTACTTTTTGTGGACCGACGGGAAGCTGGGCGCTTATGTACGGTACGTAGCTGACGGGCAGCGATTTGGTTTTCACGACGAGAACATCTTGGAGGAATTGGAAATACCGCTAGGGCGGGATAGCTATGTTTGTCCCGGGTGCAAAAAGGAAACCGCGGTGGACGGGCTCGAGGAACCAGCGGACGACCAGGGTATCGAAGCAAAGGCTCGATCTTATAAATCTCACGGTGGAGCGCCTGACGCTTCTTTGGCTACCGGAAGCCTGGGAGGTCGGCAGAAGAATACGGCGCCGGCATGCAACGGATGTGGGTTGCAGCTACAAGAGAAAGATTTGCGGAAGGCGGAGCGAGTGTCGGTGCCGCGCGTTTCTGGGACGCGGCGCGTGCCGAACGGGCAGGAAGTGATTTCCATCGCCGGCGGACTGGAGTTGAACACGCCGGTGTGGGCCAACGAGATGCATGAGTATCCGTACCTGCAATGGCAGGCGGAAGTGCATCGCGCGAAATTGAAAGCCGCCTATCCGCATGCGGCGGACAAGATTGAGACGTCGCCGTCGCAAGGTGCGGAAGATGTGTACGCGCGGGTTTCGCGGCTGAGCGTGGAGCAAGGGTTGCCATCGATTCATCCAGGCGATGCGCTGATGAATCTGATTACGTTCGACCGCACCTGGCTGCGGCCTTGGGCGTTTTACGCGATTGAGGATCTGGAAGTGCGCGGCGAACTGCTGGCGCTGTTTCCCGATGGATGTTACGTGGCGTTTGCGGGCGACGCTTATTGCGAAGCGCGCAATGAGTCGATGGACGATCACTGGCGCGTGCTGCATGCATTGCCAGGCGACGGGCAGAATCGCCCGAGCGTGGGTGATTCGCTGGTGCAGGTACAGGAACGCTACAACGTGCTGTCGAACATGCAGGCGGAGACGTATGAATACGGGATTCCGCCGATTTACGCCGATCCGCAGGTGTTCGATTTCGATTCCATATCAAATCAGGTGGCGGAGCCGGCGTCACATTTTCCGGCGCGTGCGCGGCCGGGACAACCGTTGGCGGCGGGATTTTTTCAACCCACTGCGGCACAGGTGCCGCCGGAAATGCTGCGGCATCAACAAGATTTGATGGGTCCAGTGTCGCAATTTCTGACGGGTCTGTTTCCGGCGGTGTTCGGCGGAAACATGGAAGACGTGAAGACCGCGTCGGGATATGCGCTGGCCCGGGACCAAGCCATGGGCCGCCTGGGGCTGGTGTGGCGGCGCACCAAACAATTTTATGCGGACGTAATTCTGCTGGGGGTAGATTGCTTCCGCAAAAACCGGCCTGAGGACGCGGAAATTCCGCTGCTCGGGCCGGATAGCGTTTTCAGCTCGAAGGCTATTCGGATCGCAGATTTGAAAGGCAATATCTGCGTGCATCCGGAGGCCGACGAAACGTTTCCGCGGTTGAAATCGCAACAGCGCGGAGTGATCCAGCAATTATTTTCGGTGAACGATCCCGTGATTCAGAAAGCGCTCACGGAACCGGCCAACTGGGATACATCAAAAACGTGTTGGGGTTGGCGGAGCTGGTGATTCCCGGGGAAGACTCCCGGAACAAGCAATTGCGCGAGATTCAACAACTGCTGACCAGCGCGCCGATTATTGTTTCGGTGCATCCGACGGGAGCTGTGCATATCGAGCCGGTAGCCGCGGATGGATCCACTGGTGGGACAGCGGGGACCATGCCGCTGGTGCTGCCTTCGATCCCGGTGGATGAACTGCTTGATGATCACGCGGTGGAATTCGAGGAGTGCAAGCGTTGGGCGAATTCGGAAGCGGGACAAGCGGCGCATATGACCAATCCGGCGGGATTCGCGAACGTGCGCGCGCATGCGGAAGCACATTTGCGAGCGATGAAGCAGCAACCGGCCGCTTAAACGGATTGAATCAGGCGCACACATTTATGAATACCTTTGAGAACAGCAACGGTGGACTTCTGGGAAGTGACTCGCATAGTGGGAAAGGCGGCGCGGGGAACGATTTGTTTGCGCTGACGGACGAACAGATTCTCGAGATTGGCCCGGAAAGCGCTGGGGAGAACAGCGGCAGCGAAGAAGGACAGCAGGACGATCACGTACAGCAAGAGGAATCGGGCCGAACTGCTCCTGCGCAAGCGAGCCATGCCACCACAACAGCGGCGCGGAAGTCGGCGGATGCTGATTCGCACCCGACCCAAGAAAATAGCGCTGCCGCTGTAGCTGTGGCAGCGGAGCCACCGACGTGGTTAGCGGATTTGATGGCTGATCCGCAGCGGGGAACTGAGGCGCGAGCATTGTGGCAAGGCGTGGAACGCGAGCGCCAGGAAGCGGCGGCTTATCGCGAGGTGTTTGCGGAACCGGCGGCTGCGCGCGCGGCAGCGGAAAGGGCGCGGGCGCTAGACGAGATCGATCGAGCGTATTTCGCTGGCGACGCGGTGGAGCGATCGAAGCTGGCAGCGACCATGTTGCGGGAGGACCCGGCGGCCTTTCGGGAGATGGTTCTTGAGGGCTTGCGTGCGCTGGACGAAGCGGAAAAAAGTGGCGGCGGGTTGCGAAGTGCCGGTGATTCACGACTGGCGCGGGTTTTCGGCGGAGCTCGCGCGGGAGCGGCGCTAAACGCCGCGACTTCTTCCGCACCTTCAACGGGCGCCGACGGAACCGGAGTGGCGGGACATCACGGCGCTGCACGCCGCGATGCGCACCAGGATGCGCAGATGGCGGCTTATGCATCGTTTGAGAAGTCGGCGAATGAAGACCTGGAACGGAGCGTCGGTGTGGCGATTGATCGCACCTTGTCGCCGGCGTTACCAAATGCCGGGCGCGACGATGACGGGGCGTTGAAATCGCGACTGGTGGGCGCAGTCCGCCACGACGTAGAAAAGGCGCTGCAAAGTGACCGGCAACTAAGCGAGCGGGTGGCGCAGTTGTTGTCCGGCAAGCGCTTGAATGACGACGACGCGGGCACAAGTGGTGCGGTTGATCGGGGAGCGGGCCGAGCAGCTCGTGCCCGGAGCGGCAAAAAGAATTCTGCAGGACTGGACACGGACTACGTTGGCAGCGCACCGGGAGAAAACAGGACGCAGTGCGGCTGCGGCAGCACGACCGGAAGTGGCGACGGTCAGTGGCGGCGGGCGCGGGCCCGGCGAGTCCGGGAAAACAGCAGAGCGCGGGCCGGATTCGGCTGCGGGGCGGGCTGTGGATTACCGAAAGTTGAGCGATGAACAGATTTTAGCGATGTAAAAGCATTGTCACGGCAGGACAGTGGTTCAGTTCATCCAACGAACGGCACACCGAGAACCAGATGGGTGCGCTTGATTTCATGCATGGTGACCGAGGTTGACGCCTGTCTCTGAACCAACTTAAAAGTGCACTGAATCGTTGCTAACCGTTGCGCCGTGGAACGCCGTGGGAATGTCGTGGCGCACGGTTGTGGCGCACCTCTGTGCCAAATTTTATTTTTGTGGGTTTCAACTCGCACTACTGAAAATAATAAGGAGAAAATAAGATGCCAGCACAAGCAAACGCGAATGTCGTCGCGTTGCAGCTCGAGAAGGTGCGCGACAAAGTGCCCTTGCTCTATGAACGCGACGATATTCTGCTCACCATGATTCAACAGCGCGGCGATGTGGAGAAAGTTTCCAGCCGCAACTATGCGCCTGCCGTTGCAGGTGAATCCCGGAGGCAAAGCCGGTTCGTACAACGCGGACGGCGGAGACCTGGGGCGCGGTTCGGGCACGGCCTACGACGTCGCGCAGGTTTCGCCGATTTTCTTTCGCTTCGCGATTGAAATTACGAAGCTGGTGGAATATGCGACCAACGGACGCGAGCGCGCGGTGGAAAATGCCGCGAAGCGCGAAGTCGCCAATGGGATGAAGCAGTTCCGCTCGTTCCTCGACAAGTTGATGCAGACGGCGGGGAACGGCGTGTTGGGCACTGTCGGTTCGTTTTGCCAGCACCACCTGGACGATGGCCACGCCGCCCGGCGCGGCGCTGGTTTACGTGGGGCAGACGATGCAGGTTTACGATCCGACGCTGACGACCAATCGCGGAACGTGCAACGTGGTGGCGGCCGATCCGATCAGCCCGACGCAAACGATTACCGTAGACGTGAATCCTGGTGGACTGACGGCCAGCGACGTGATTGTGCACGACGGATTGTCGGGCGCGAATCCGGTGTCGCTCTTCGGAATCAAATATCACCAGAACAACGCGACGACCGGCACGTGGTTGAACCTGAACCGCGCGACGTATCCGGTGCAACTGGCGACACCCCGCGTGAATGCCGGCAATGCGGCATTGACGCCATCCAACGTGCGCCTGGCGATCAACAAAGTGCGCAAAGCGCTGGGCATCAACCATGTGAGCAAGTTGATTGCCTACATGGCCGTGGAACAGGAACATGCCTGGGAAAATCTGGGCATCACGGTGAGCCAGATCATTAAGGAAGGCGGCGCGCGCGACGGGCAACGATTTGGATCTGCTCTTCAGCGGACGCAAAACGATGAGCGGCGTGCCGATCAAGTCCAGCGTAAATGCGGATCAGACCCGCGTGGATTTTCTGGATCTGTCGCACTGGGGACGCGCGGTGTTGAAAGACATTGATTTCTATGAGGTCAATGGCAACACCGTGTTTCCGATTTATGGAGCGAGCGGCGGGTTGGCGGCGAGCTACATATTTTATTTCGACACGGCGTTTCAAGTGTGGGACGACGCTCCAAGGACTGGGGCGTACATCGATACGCTGGCACGGCCTAGCGGTTACTAGGCGGCTGTTATTTTCGGATGACTGGGCAACTGGCGTTTGCGCCGGTTGCCCTTTTCTTTTCAAAAGCAGTTCGTGAGCATGCGCAACTTGAAAATGAAACGTGAAGAAGAACACCAACAGGCGGGTTCAGATTGGGCGGGAAAGGTATGAGACGCCCAAGACGGTGGCGGGGCGACTGAAATTGGCAGGAGGGGTGAATCGTTTTGGCGAGGCCAATTATCGGGCAGTGTGGGGCTGGAATCGGCTGGCTTGGATTGGCGGAAAATTTGAGGAACACGATCCAGGTACGGGTTCTCTGCTGCGCGAGGTGGTGGAGCTGCGCCAGGAACCAAAATATCCCGCGGTGAACCGCTGGCATCTGGAGCGCTGGATGGCTCCGGAGACCTACGGGTCGGCGCAGAGCTTGGTATGCGCAGACCCTGGAGATCGCCGACGGACAAAGTGTGCCGGCGTTGGGCCCTTATCCGGAGCGAGGGGAGTACGAGCATTGTTTTACGTTGGAGGGGCCACGCGGGGAGTTCGTGCAGCTGACGGCCACGGTGGTGGAGCACGTGGCGCGGGCGATTGAGTGGTCGCGGAATAAAACGCGGGTGGCGCGTGCAGGGAGGCGGTGGGTGCGCGGGCGCAGCGAGAGGAGCGTGCTTATGATGAGCATGCGTTTGCGCTGCTGGATGACGCGGTGCCGGCATTTCATGGGCAGCCGTTTGTAGGGATCGTCTGAAGGCACCTGAGCGAGAAGAAGAAATTTAAATTCCAAAGCAAGACCCAGGTTCATGAACTAAAAGTGAACCTGGGGTACCGGATTGGCGACGAGCGGTGCGTTGAGGCGATGGCATGACGAAGTTGGAGATTTGGATTAAGGGGATCTTTGCTGCGGCGATTAGTGGCGGCCGGTGGGGTGATGACCGGCTTGGCAGCGGTGGGGATCGATCCGCAGCATTTCAATTTGCAGACGGGTGCGGGACAGACGTTGCGGATTGGTGCGGCGGCTGCGGCGATTAACGGGGTGATCGGGGTGTCGGCATATTTGCAGAAATCGCCGATGCCGGAGTGCGACGACAAGAAGATTGAGAATGACCGCTAGGTCGTGAGATTTCAGGCGGGACTTGCTGAGCGCGGACTAAAAAAGTGCGGCGAGAAATTCAGGTAGAAGAAGAATCAGAAAAGCCAACAGGTTCTATGAGGACACTCACTATGCCGGTAGTAGGATCGAGCGCGTATAACACGGCGGGGCAGATTACGGCGCTGGTGCGTTCGCTGCTGAATGATGCGCAGGGAAATTTGTTTACCGACGCGGTGCTGTTGCCGTATGCCAATTCGGCGTACCGGAAGCTGCAGCGGGCGTTGGGCAACGCCGGGTGGCGGGGGATTTATTCAGGATGATGTGCTGCTGGTGGTGCTCGGCGGTGACCGTGCACGGATACGTCGCTGCAGGTGTCGATTACGGATGCGACGGCTCCGCCGAATCAATTGCCGACGGATTTGTTGGTGCCGCTGAAATTTGGGAGCGGGCGAACGGGTCGTCGGATGAATTTGCCGAGATGGTGGATTTGACGCAGTCACGGCGGGCTGCCGTCGCGCGCGCAGGACGTGAGTTTGAGTGTCTGGGAGTGGCGCGCGGACGGCATTGTATTTTCTGGGTGCGACGCAGGATGTGCAGATTCGGTTGCGTTATGCAAAGGCGTATCCGGACTTGACGGATGCGACGTCGCCGGTGTTGATTCGCAATGCGCAGGAAGCTATTGCGTATGCGACGGCGGCGTCTGGCCGGCTGGGCGCGCGGCAGCCCGCTGGCTCAGAAATGGGATGACGCTGCAAGTGACGCGATCGAGGATTTGATCATTGCGGCGGTGCGTAGCGAGCAGCAGAGCTCCACCGGAGGCGGAGCCATTCTCGGCGCGCAGCGGTTACACACCGTTTTATTTGAGGTGCGTATCGTCGTTTTGGTTTTGGTAGGACATTATTTTAAACCCCACACGCAACTGCGACGTGAGGACACCCAGCGGGCATGAGGTTTTTATCCAGAAGACTTTTTGTTGAGGAGATAGCGATGGCGATTCAGATTGCGTTTTTGCCGGGGAACGTGGATGGGTCGGGAAGTAATTTGTTGTACGGGATCGGAACCCTGACTTTTTCAGGAAATTACGTGACTGGCGGTGACACGATGGACTTCACCACGGTCTGCCGACAAGCTGGCGAGCGCGCAACTCATTCAGGTTTTCGCGGACAGCCAAGGCGGCAATTCCGGGTACTACGTGCCGGTGGCTGGCGCGGGGATGAACAACTGGAAATTGAAGGCGTTTACCGGCGGCGGGGCGGAGCTGACCGCGGGCGCTTACCCGGCGAGCGTAACCACGGACGTCGGTGCAGATCACGATTACCGCGCGAAAACTGCAGTAAACGCCCGTTGCGAGGATACGCGAAATCAGAAATTTTGTTGGAAGCAGGCCGGCACCGGCTTGCTAGCGGCAAGCTACGCTCGATGGTTGCGTGGGAGCGGTGAATAAAATCGCAAGTCTCAGCTCACCTGGAGCAAAGGTCTCTGCATGATACGATCAAAAATTGCGATGGCTGCTTGGTGGACGTTATTGCTGTTGGCGCTGCACGTGTGGCCCGGGGCAGTTGGGCGGGTGCATGCGCAAGGAACACGCAAGGACGATATCGTTTTCAATTCGCGGGGAGTGCCACTCGCGGGCGCTGCTGTTCGTGTTTGCGCGATGCCCGCGTCGGGCCAGCCGTGTACGCCCTTGGCGCTGATTTATTCGGATGCGGCGCTAACGCAGGCAATTGCCAACCCTACCACCACCGATGGAATGGGGAATTATTTCTTCTACGCGGCTCCCGGCCGCTATGAAGTGGAAATTTCCGGACCAGGAATTACCAGCAAGCAGCTTCCTAACGTGCTGTTGCCCAGCGATCCAACTTCGCCAACATTCACGGGCGCGGTCAGCGCGTTTTCGTTGAACTTGAGTGGAAATTTAACGGTTAACGGGAATACGTCCGTGGTAGGTTCACTTGCGAGCGGCACGCTCAACCTGACAAACAAAATACTCCACCAGGTTCGGCAAGCGCCGGAACGATAAACCTATACACCAAAACCGCCGACAAGCGGCTGTACTACAAAGACGACACTGGTACGGAAATTGGGCCGATTGATTGGTGGAGCGGTGACGCAGACCAATGTAGTGAACACATTTACGTGCGTCGCAGAATTTCGATGCCAATGCAGGTTTAAAGGGCCGAATCCTTACTACGATTTGACGCAGCTACGGGCTGTATGCCGGGGTGGGCGGGCCGACGCTTTGCAGCACCACGGCTACCAGCACCACGGTGAACTGCAACAATATTTCAGATTTTTTGGTGGGCCAGGGCATTGATATTCCCACGGCCGGCGTGGCGTCAACCTGCGCGTGGGGCGTGGCGGGCATCGCGGGTTACTCGAGATCGTCCAATGTGGCGACGATGACTATTCGGGCCCTACCTTGGCGCCGGGTCAAACCATCACGGTCACCGGGCTGGCGGATGCTACTTTCAACGGAAATTTCACGGTGGCGGCCAACGATGGCGACTTCGGGCATATCACCATGGCCAACGGGGTTCCAATGTGGGGACCACAGCGGGATCTGGCACGGCCACGTTAACTTCCGGGCAGGTGGCGGTCACTCCGCAAGGAATTGTGAATGGGGCTACGACGTACGCGTACAAAGTGGCTTTGCGCGGCTTCAACGGGGAATTGAGCGCGGCCAGCACCGCGGGCAGCACCACCGCGGGAGCGGCGGCCTTGGGCGTGAATACCATCACGTTGAGCGGGTGCACGCGAAGCGGCGGAGTGGTCACCTGCATTTCGGCGGCGCCGCACAACATTCAAGGCGCGGGAATCCTGACGGACGTGGAAGGGGTGAGCGACGGAAGTTTTTCCGGCGAGCACATGATTTTAGCCACGCCGACATCCACCACGTTTACTTTTACCCAGAGTTCGGTAGGGGACGCCACCGGGGCGACCGGGGGGACCGCCAAAGTGGTGGCGAAAAATCTGGTGCAGTGGAACATGCAGGAATATTTGAATATGCAGGCGATCGTGTATCGCTCGATCAACGGTGGAGCGTATTCGGTGGCGGGCGTGGTCGAGGGCATGGACGGTGCGTTCGTGGACTGGGGTTTGGGTGCGCCGGTAAAACCGCCGGGGGTGCCGGCAACGCCGCCAGCGTCTCCGGTGAATGGGGTGTTGTCCACCACCATCACGGCCATCAATGGCACGACTTTGACGATCGCCAACGCGGCAACAGCAACGGCCACCAATGTCAGCACGCCCCACGATAACATGCCGGCGGTGCTGGCCGCTTGCGCGGCATTGGGTTCCTCGGGAGTGGGCACGCTCTATATTCCGGCCACGAATCCGCCGACCAACATGCCATTCAATTCGCCGCTGGATTTTTATCACAACTGAATGTCCGGCAAATCATGCTGGCGGTGGGTTCGACGTTGTGTTGAACGATCCGTTGATTTCGCTGCGGGGCGGGTTGACCATCAAAGGCGTTTCGCCAAGCGGGCTGGTGCCCTCGTTCGGTCACGGTTTACCAGCCAGATTTATCGGCAACGCTTATCCGTTCTTTTATGTGGTGCCGGGGAGCTTCGGGCCCAGTTCATGCTGGAAAATCTGGCGATGAATTTCAGCAGCAATATCAGAGTGCGTGGTGGAGGACCAGGACGCCGGAGGTGGCGGCGGTCGTGGACATGAATACGACAACGATTACTTCATCGGCAATGGCGGGTCGATGCCGTTTATTTTGCGCAGCGGCGGATTCAATCACTGGTTTGATCGCGGAGCGTTTGTGATCGATACCGGTGGGTGGGGCGTGCCGGAAGCGTTGCAGATTACCGTGCCCAACTCGCTGGGGATCAATCCAACGTTGGTGGGCTTTCCGTACATCGTGAAATTCGACAAGACGTTTTGGGTAGGCCACGGAATTGATTACAACGATTTTGGATTGGTAACCACCGGAGTGGCCGGGCGAATGATGTTCAGCGAGCCGCTGATTGAGAGCTCGTATACGCCGTGGCTGAGGTCTGAATTTGACGGGGCTGAGCTCGTTTGATGGGGACAACCATTAACAATGTGAATTTGCGGATATTTTGAGCGGGCCGACGACGCCGGTGATCAGTCGACCAACGCCGCGCGTTCGGCGGGACTGGTTTTAAACTATTCCGGTTGCGGGGATTCGGCGTTCAGCCGTTGTTAGCGGGGAATATTTTAGGCGGGGTGCAGATTTCGGCGGGGCGGTGCAAGGTTGCGGACGCTCGGAACGACTAATGGGATTGTGACCAGCTTGGGCGGTTCGGTGAAATACCCTGACCCAGTATGCCGGGATTCCGCTGCAATTTCCGCGGAACCGGCCAGGCGTATTACGCTATGGGCCCACCCGCGGCGCACGGGGTTAGCGTTTCTGCTGGCGGGCCGGTGCCGGTGGGTGCGCACAACTATCAGATCGCGGCGATCGATGCGAATGGCAACACTACGCTCCCGAGCGTGGCAGCTTCGGTGACGGCCACGAGTGGAAATCAGACGGTGACGATTACCCCAACGCTGCCGGCCGGGGCGATTGGCTACTTTCCGTATCGCGATGGGACCAAAGTGAATCATGGCGGTCTGGGTTGTTCTACGTTTACGCCGTCGAGCACGGCCATTCGTGGATGCGCTCGGGTCTGTGCATGCGGGAACGCTTTGCCGACGTTGGGCACTGCGGAGGGTGAGTTCGCTGACTTCGGCGGGGCTGGCGGCGCCACAGGTGCAGTTGGTGGGCGGGGGATTCCGGGCTACGTTGACAGGAAATTTTACGGCGCCGCGATCGCAGCAGTTTGCGGATGTCAGCGGGATTATTCCGGTGACCGGATATCTGAATACGGCGTATGACAATTTCAATCGGGCAAATGGGGCCATTGGTAGCAATTGGACGGTGGAACGTTGGCGGATTTAACGTGGCCAGCAATGCGGTTATTGGGACGGGAGCATCGAACATCGCGTTTTACTCGGCAGGTGGTCACGCATTTTCCAATGCGCAGTTTGCACAGGTGCAGGTGGCGACGCTGAATGGGGCGACGGATTATTTGGGCGTGGATGTGTTGCTTTCGGCCGCAAACAATGGCTATAGCTGCGTTGAAAATAACGCGATTTGCTGATTCAGAAATTGACCGCCGCGGACGGGATCGACATTGGCGTGCTCGGCGACCGGCGCGCTAGGGAGACATTTTGCGGCTGGAGGCCGCGCCCGGTGGAGTGCTGACTTGTTCGCGGACAGCAATAGGTGGGGCGATGACAGCGTCACCGCAACAGACACGACTTTCACAAGCGGGTTCGCCGGCGATTGAGCAATTCGGCAACTGGCTACGATGGATAACTGGAGCGGGGGAAATTTGCATCCGCTGGGGCATCTGGATATTGAGCAGGATTTCGCCAAGGTTCAACATTTTGGCGCGGGGCTGACGGTCGGTGCCCCAACCAACGCGGCGTTAAACCGCTACGCGAAATATACCGCCACATTTTCGCCGGCGATTGTGGCCGCCAACACGTGCGCGGAGCAGACGTTTACGGTGACCGGGCTGCAAGCCGCGGACATCGCGGTGAACGGCGATCCCAAACCCACGCACCAAGCGGGATTGGGCGAAACGTGGATTGTCTGCGCCCCCAACACCGCGGCGGTGAATTTCTGCAACACCACTGCGGCGGGAATTACGCCCACCGCCAGCCAGGTCTATAGCTTCTCGTCATGCAATAAAAAGCTAGCAGGTTCATGCGGTATGAATTTCTGTTGATTTGGAAAGGTGTGTCCATGAGTCCCGCATAGCGCCAGAAAACGAAACGGTGTTTCTGGTAAATATTTCGCCGGAAAAGTGGCCGCCACGGCAGCGAACCTATTTTGGGTCGCTGCAAGTGCGGTCGCCGCGAGGCTGGAGAAGAGTATGCGGTGACGCCGATTCGCGGGTGTACGGGTTGATGGACCTGGGTGACCGGCGCACGATGGAGTATCGAATTACGGCGCGGGAAATTGCGGAAGATATCGCGCGAGAGATCAACAACGATTCGGGGGAGGGAAGTTTTCATGGCGTGTTTGTGGCGGCGGCGGCAACACCGACGGCAGGCGGAGCTTGGTGACGCGCGATAGAATTGCGGGAGTTTCACCGGCGAGCTGGTGGCGGCCGCTGATCTGGAATGGGAACGCAGCAAAAATCCGATGTTCATTACGGATCTGGAGCGGCGAGCGGCGCGGCAACTGGGGCAGGATAAGCCGTGGCTGTACGATCCGAAGCCGCTCGTGGAATGTCCAGCGTGCGGGGAAAAGATAAAGGATGGAGTGGCGGTGTGCCGGTCTTGTCGCGCGATTCTGAATCCGGAGAAGGCGGCGCAGTATGGGTTAGTTGGCAAAGACGTTGCCCGTCGTGGAAAAGTCCGGGCGCTAACAAATTGTTTTGAAGCCGTGGACCTCCTCGGCTTCGTACGGAGTGTGAAACCAGACTGTCGCGAACTTACCTCCCATGACTACTGCCGGATCTTTTGACGCGCCGATTGAGATTTTTGGCGGGCTGGTGACAGACATGTCGCCGGCGGATTTGCCGCACGGGGTGTCGCCGGATTGCCAGGACGTGATTTTCAGCAATGGTGGCGTGGCGACACGGCCGGGGTTGCAGGCGTTGTTTGGTCCGCTGGCAGGGAATCCGACCGTCAATTATTTGAAAACGTATGAAACGTTGAACGCCACATTGCGGGCGATGCTGCTGGACTCCAACGGCGTGTTGTACAAAGAGACTTCTCCGGGAGTGTTCGGGAATGTTGCAAGGGCTTGGCGGCAATGCGTATGCAAACTCGACGACATTGTTTGGTCGAGAATATCTAGCGTTCAGCGATGGGCGCACCGGCACGGATTTGCCGCGGCAATACGACGACACCAATTTCGATCGCGTAAGCCAGGGCGGGCCGGGCGCGGGACCAGCGGTAGTGGACGAAAATATTGTCGTGGCGATCGCGGCGAGTCCGAATGGCGCGACACAACCGGCGCGCAGTCGCCATTGCGGCCAGTCCGACCGGTGCGACGCAAAACGGATTTCTGGTGACGATCACTACCGACGCGGCGCACGGATTGGCGGCGGGACAGTCGACCACGATTTCGGGAGTGGGAGTGGCGGCTATAACGGCACGTTTTCAGTGATTGGTGTGCCGAGCAGCACGCAATTTACGTACGTGGCGGGCGTCGTCCGGATTGGCGGCATCGGGAGGCGGGACGAGTGCTTCGGCGACGGCGACGATTCAAACCACTGCGGCGCACGGATTTGTGGTGCAACAACTGGTGAATATCAGCGGCGTGGGCGTGGCCGGATACAACGGGACATTCACGATTGCCGCCGTGCCGGACTCTACGCATTTCACTTATACCGCGACGAACTGGCGGGCTGGCGGCTTCGGGCGGCGGAACGGCCGCGGCTGGCGGGAAGCGTCGGCCCCGGCGTGCACCAGGTGTGCGTGATTTTTAAAACGCGCCAGGGATATTTGACACAGCCGGGCCCGGCCACGAGTTGGACCGTCGAGCGGCGAACAAGCGCGCCGTGGTGACAAACATTCCGACTGGGCCGGCGAACGTGGTGGCGCGGATACTGTGTTTCACGGGGGCGGGCGGGGCAAGTTTTTTCTATACCGGAAGCGGGGCAACGCTGTTCAGCGGCAACATGGTGATTGGAGACAACACTTCCACGTCGGCGATGGTGGATTTTTCCGATGCGGTTTTGCTGGCGGCGACCAATGTCGACGATTTGTTTCGGCTCATCGAACTGAGCGAATGCGCCGGGGTGATCGGATTATGCGCAGCGGCTCTTCTGGTGGGGCGAGCGCAACAAGCTAAACAATTGGGTGAATTTGGGATTCGACGGCGGGATTTACCGGGCCGGCGTTGCCGCACTATCCGCTGGGGTGGACGCCGGATGCGGTGTTTGCGCCGGGCGGGACTGATGAGCAGAGTTTTGTGGTGTGGGGCGCGGCGTACTCGATTGTGGGCGATGGCGCGACGGCGACGCGCGGGTTGATGACGCAGAGTGCGGTCCAGGATGCGCTGGGCGCGGCGCGCATTTCGGCGGGACCAGTTACACCGTGCGGGCGCGTTGCGCGCGAAATTCGACGCTGACGCCAGGCACACTGCATGTGGATTTGTACAGCGCGAGCTGGGAGTCAACCGGCTGGTTTGCAATTGTCGGCTGCGCAATTTGACGACGAATTATGTGGAATACACGGCGCAACTGACTGCGCCGCTTCTCGCGGTGCCGAGCGATCTGGTGCTGCGCGTGTATCGCGGATGGCACGCCTACGCTGAATGGCGCAGTTCTACATCGATTGCATCGAGATATTTCCGACGGCGCAAGCCGTTGAATCCGTCGCTGGTGCGCGCGAGCCGAGTGGAAGATCCGGAAAGTTATGATGGGATCGATGGGCTTGCTGAGCGTTGCGGAAAATAATGGCCAGGCCATTCGCGCGGCGTTCAAATTGCGCGAGCGGCTTTACTTCGTGAAGGAACATTCGCTGTATGCCACGCAGGACGATGGCGTGAACGAGCCGGCGCTGTGGTGGATTTCGGAAATTTCGCGGCGAGTGGGGACGCCTTCGGTGCGCGGCGTGGGAGTCGGCGAAGATTGGGTGGTGATTGCGCATCGCACCGGTCTGTACATTTTTAGCGGCGGCGAGCCGGTGAAGATTTCCCAGGAGATTCAGCCCACTTGGAATCAGATCAATTGGCAATATGGGCACACGCTGTGGGTGACGGTGGATACAAAGGAGCGGCGGATTTTTGTGGGCGTACCGCTGGGCGACCGCGACTTCGCCGAATCAAGTGCTGATGCTGGATTATCGCGACCTGGATACCGCGGAAGATATTGCGGGGCGCGCCGCCGATCACGATTTCGTATGCGGGGCGGAAAACGGCGACGGACAAAACGCGCAAATGGTCGCCGTGGACCATTGCTGCGAATTCTTGCGCGGCTGCTGGAACGCAGCGACGGAACGGCGATCGTGGCGATGGGCGGGGGAATCCCAGGCGTGGGCGGCGGGGGAGCGACCGGAAAAGTCTATCAGTTGAACGCCGCGCAACTTTCCGACGATGGCACGGCGATTCCCAGCTACTACACGACGCATTATTTTCCGGAGCGCCCTGTGGAGCAGTCGCTGAACCTCGGCGCGCACCGAAAATTGTTCAGCTACCTGACCATGTTTGTGGAGGGCGCGGGGAATTTGTCGCTGACGAGCGTTTACGAATTCGCCCAGCGCGCCGCAGGCGCAGCAGCCCTTGCCGCTGAGCTCGTCCGGCGACGAAGGATTTGGAGCTGCCGATCAATGTGCTTGGGCGAGCGGGTGGCTTTTCAAGTGGGCACGAATCAGAGCGGGGCTTGGTTTCGGTTGCAGAAATTTATTCCGTCGGTGCGCGTGGATCCGTGGGCGCCGGTGCGTGGATTTAATTGAGTTCCGCGAGAATGGTCTTGAGCCGCTCCATTGTAGTCATCTCAAGCTTGGAAACATTTCTATAAAATTATGCTGACCGTGGCTCAACTTGCTCCGCTGAAAGATCGCGATCCGTACTTGTACGAGACGCTGGTAAAAGTGGTGGCGGCGGTGAATTCCACGAGCCAGCGCGCGGGCGTGGATCCGAGCACGCCTTCGCCGGCGCCGACAGCGATTGCGTCGCTGCAGGTGCAGGCGGCGAACGGGTGGTTTGATATCTGCGATTAGCGATCCGTCGGATGCGCGGCCAGGACTATTTTATTTTGCGGAATCAGACGTGACGCCGGCGTTTAGTTCGCCACGGGTTTATTTTCATGGGCGCGTCGCGGAATTATTATGCGCAGCTGGGTAATCAGACGCTTTATTGGCGGGCTTATTCGCAGTATGTGGGGTCGCTGGCGTCGACGCCGGTGACGTTTGGTTCGCCGGCGACCGGCGTTGTGGGCGGAGGATCATCCGGGCCTGCGCCGTTGCCTTCGAGCGGAAGCGGGGCGTTGCTGAACGGCGTGGTTCGCGGCGGAAATGGATTTGGCGTGCATCCGGGGCGCGCATAACGCGGACCACGACGCGCTAATTTGTTTCGCCGAGAAACAAATTGCCAGTGCGCGAGTACAACGAGAACGATCTGGAAGCCCTGCGAGCGATTCATGCGCGACAGGGTTCGATTACCCGCTGCCGGATTTGCAGCACCCGCTGTTCGTGACCAAGCTGGTTCTGTCCGAGCCAAACTCCGATAACCGGCGGAAGAGATTTTGGGTGCGGCGCTGCTGCGATTAACCGCGGAAGCCTACTTGTTGCTGGATCCGAAAGTCGGCACCCCACGTGAAAGCTGGCAGGCGCTACTGGCTTTGCACGCGGCGGCGGAGCGCGACGCCTGGAAGCGCGGGCTCGAAGACGTGCATGCTGGCTGCCGCCCGGCCTCGAAAAGAAATTCGGCAAGCGCATCGATCGGCTGGGATGGGTGCGGGACGATGAGTGGACACCTTACTGCCGGCGGCTGACGGAATAATTCCTGCGGCGAAAACCGTTTCCGCAAAATTACTTTCTTGCAATTGAATCGATCGGCGCATAACCACTGCTCCTCGGTGGACTGAAACCTGGAGGAAATATGGGACGCGGAGCTCAGGCACAGACAAGGCAACTGACCGACCAGCAACTGGGCAGTACCAATGCGCTGAATCAGCAGTTTACCGGGCAGCAACAGCAAATCGGCAATCTGCTTCTGTCGCAGTATCAGAACATCCTGAACAATCCAGGTTTAAGCGCCGCGGATCAAGCGGCGGTGACCGGAAATCCCAGGGTGCGTTGGCCAGTTCGTTCGATTCCTTGCAGCAAGCGGCGCAGAACCGGCTGGCCCGGACGCGAAATTCCGCCGGGTTTGGCGAGTTGACGGACGACTTGGCGCGCCAGAAGGGAATTGCGCAAGCCGGACAAGCAGCACAGAATCAGATGGATTTCTCCAACACCGGATTCCAGCGCCAAATGGCGGCGCTGCAAGGGCTTTCCGGATTGTTCGGCGTGGATTCCAATTTGCTGGGACGCACGTGGGTATTCCTGCGGAACTACTGAACATTCGCGCCAACGCTTCCAGAAGTGGCAACGGATTTTTCTCCACACTGGCCTCGGGTTTGGGCTCAACGTTGGGCGGATTGCCGGGCGTGTTGTTTTAACGGCTGAAAGGACACGCTTATGTTTCGCGACGCCGACGTTCTCCGACGCCGTTATGGTTCCTGTTTGGTTAGGACTCTTCATGCCCAGTTATGTACTTGGTTTGTCGGAACGCTCGTGCCGGTGCTCATGCAATTTGTTTTGTTCTTGCGCTGGCTGCACCGGCGCATGCGCGCGGATGAGATTGCTCGAGCATTTGTACGCGACCTGGCGGTTGCGCATCTCCCGCATATTTATTCAGCATTGCGTGAAATCGCGCGCCGGCAGGGAAGTGAGCTGCAGGAAACTCCCCCGGTCCGCTTCAGCGATCTGAACGGTTACCGGCGGCACTGGTGAATGCCCCGCTACAACTTGTGGCTGCTCGCCCGTAAAGCCGCTGTGGCGCAAGCGCTGGATGCCGCACTGGTGTGCGCGGTGGTGGAACAAGAGTCGGGCTGGAATCCATGGGCTTTGCGATATGAGCCGGCGTTTTTCGCAAAGTATGTTGCGCCGCTGTACACCAATTACAAAGTGACCGCCTCCGAGGCCTACGCGCGCGGATTTTCCTGGGGGTTCATGCAGGTGATGGGTCAGGTGGCCCGCGAAACAGGCTTTGATGGGCCCTTCCTATCGGCGCTGTGCGACCCGGAGCAGAGCCTGGCGCTGGGATGCAAAGTGCTGCGCAAGAAATTCGACGCCGCGGGCGGGGATTGCACCCGGGCGCTACTCGCGTGGAACGGCGGCGCGAACGCTGCGTATCCCGTGCAGGTGCTGGCGCGGCGGGAGCGTTACTTATGAACGTGCAGCTAAGAGCAGGCAGTATGAGCAGGCAATTATGAATAGGCCACGAACTGAAAGAGGGAATTCGGCGTTGAAGTTTTTCTTGAAGTCTCCGTAGCTGCTTTACATAAGTCGCAACTTTACATAATCGCGATCAGTGCGGTGCAGTCTTATGACCATTCAAATTTGGATCAGAATCACAGCGGCAATTGTGGTCATCACCACGGTGCTGGCAATTTTTGTGGCGTGGCGCGCGGAGACCCGCGACCGGTCGGCTCTGGCTGCGGAGCTAGCAGCCACCAGACAGGTTTTGCAGGCGGCCGACGCGAACCAGCGTGAGCGCGATACCAAACTTGCAGATACCTTGTCAGCGATCAAGGTTCAGAAACGCACCGTGCAGTCCCCTTCGCAGATCGTGACAGATTTGCCAAATCAGATGCAGCTACCGGTAGGAATCACGCTGCAGAATGTTCCTCAGCCGGCGACCGCGTCCGGGATAAAAAACGCGAGGATCGATGTGGGTGCCACAAGCGGCGGCGGCCAATTGACATCCGGATTCCCCTCCGCAAAGGGTGCCGCAAATCCTAACGGCCAGGACGTTTCGAAAGTCCAGGCGGTCATACCCGGCCAGGACTTGAAAGCTCTGTACGACTTCGCGCTGGATTGCAAGGCATGCCAGGCCAAGCTGACTGCTTCACAAAGCGACCTGGCGGACGAGCGCGGGAAAACCAAGGCGCTGACCAAGGAGCGCGATGACGCTCTGCGGGTAGCTCGCGGCGGCAGCATCTTGCGACGGCTTGCGCGCGCCTCCAAATGGATGCTCATCGGGGCGGCTGCTGGGGCCGCCGCAGCCCGGGCCATACACTGAAGCGGCGTTCGGACGTAGAGGTTGGGACCCATCCGTCGCTTCGCCCTGAGCTCGCGGCTCGAGTCAGGTTGGCCTGGCGCACCCCCCGCGCCAGGCCAACCTGAAGCAGATAAGAAGGAGCGTTCGTTCACCCTTGAACCATTTTGGTAGATAGCTTGGGATTAGAAACAAGCCGAACCTTCGCCGCTACTCTTGGACTGCCTTTACCCGCCACGCCCGTTCCCACACCGAAAGGCCCACAGATCGCCTCATGTGCTCATATAAGGAACACATCCGAACCGCCAAGCTAACATAAGGAACTCCCGCAGATTCCGCTTGACACAGTGCGTCCCATAAGTTATATTATGTTAACTAAGAAATCAGAAAGTGTTTTGGCACCCTTGCCCCCGCCCTCTGGCCTTCTACCCCGCTTCGTCGCAGCCCTCAGAATCCTCTAAGACCCTCGCTGGTAATTCGCTCGACGCTAGCATGCTCGGATTCTCCGAATTCTATATCTCGCGCCCGACGCTCGCTCCGCTGCAGCGGGGTCGATTGGTGTAAGGTGACTTTATGAACCTCATCAACGGGATTCCGATTTGGGGCAAGCCCGACGAAGGGGCCGTCTCCCAAATTAAAACCTGCGCTAAAACGGCAGACAAAGTCGCGTTGATGGCCGATCACCATAAGGGCTATGCGGTTCCCATTGGTGGAGTGGTGGCTTATCGCGATTCCATCAGTCCCAGTGGCGTCGGCTACGACATCGCTTGCGGCAACAAGGCCGTTCTAACCGACATGCCCGGAGGCGCACTTCGCGGGAATATTAAGCAAATCATGAACGATGTTTGGAGGGTGATCAGCTTCGGAATCGGACGAGTCAATGAGGAACGAATTGACCACGAATTGTTCACCAGTTCGGCCTGGAGTTGCCAGGCCGTCGCACCGCACAAAGAAATGGCGCGCCAGCAACTGGGAACGGTCGGAAGCGGAAATCACTATGTGGACCTCTTCACCGATGAGCAAGACCGCGTTTGGATTGGCGTACATTTCGGTTCGCGTGGGCTGGGTCATAAGACCGCGACGTGGTTCTTGAACAAGGCGGGCGCAAAAGACGGCATGGATGTCGAGCCGTGCGTAATCTCCGCAGATTCCGACCTTGGAGCGCAGTATCTGGAGTGCATGGGGTTGGCTGGACAATATGCTTATGCTGGAAGAGATTGGGTCTGCGCGAGAGTAACGGCCCTTCTGGGAGCGTCGGTGGTTGAGGAAGTTCACAATCACCATAATTTTGCGTGGCGCGAGAATCACGGCGGCGACGATTTTTGGGTGGTCCGAAAAGGCGCTACTCCCGCATTTCCCGGCCAAAAAGGTTTCGTTGGCGGCACTATGGGAGAAATGTCGGTGATCCTTGAAGGCGTTGAAAATGATTCAGCGCAGTACTCCCTCTACAGCACGGTTCACGGCGCGGGACGATCCATGGGCCGCATGGAAGCCAAGGGCAAGGTGGATCGTAAGACCGGAGAGGTAAAGCGCGTCGGTAAGGTCACTCAGGAAATGATGGACGGCTGGGTGTCACGAGCTAACGTTGAATTGCGCGGCGCGGGCTTGGATGAGTCGCCCGATTGCTACAAGCGTTTGTCTGACGTTCTGGCGGAACATTCTGACAGCATCAAGATTCTGCACACTCTAAAACCCGTGGGTGTAGCCATGGCCGGTGCGCATGAGTTTGATCCCTACAAAGATTGACGCCAGTTTCTGGGGTCGAAAAGTCTACGAAATTACCCCTGCGAACGAGCACCGGCTGTCATTGATGTTTTGCAGTCTTTAGTTGAGCCAATTCGTAGTTGAGGTTTTGTTCGATGAGGTGTGGGTCCGCGCCTACGATGCGGCGGCCATTGATGAAGATGGTCGGGGTGCTGGACACTTCCAGCGCCAGGCCGTTGGCGTGGCTGGCATCGACCGCCGCCGCAGCTTCCGGACTGGCCAGGCAAGACTTGAAGGTCTCGGCGTTCAGTCCAATCTGCGAAGCATAATCGGTGAGTTTGGCGTAAGCGTTCTCAGCGGATATTACTTCCTGATTGTCATAGACCAGGTCGTAAAGCTTCCAGAACGCTTTAGGGTCCTGATTATAGGTGCACCGTCCCGAAATAGCGGCGGTGCGCGCCCAGGGATGCTGCTCCAAGGGGAAATCTTTAAAGACCAGGCGAACCTGCGGATAGTTCAGCAGCAACGGGTGAAGAACATCGTGCAGACTGCGGCAGACGGGGCACTCGAAGTCCGAGAACTCGACCATGGTAATGGGAGCGTTGGCGTCGCCTGAGGAAGGCGCATCCTTGATCTGCAGCTTGGCGCTATTGTCCGCCAAAGGGTCCTTGGTGAGATCGGATAGTTCCCCACGCAAAAGATATTTGCCATCCTTGCTTACATAAAATTTCACCGATTCCAGATTGTCGGCAATCTTCACGTCGATCTTGGTTTCCAATAACCCCGGGATATTGGTTTCTTTCGGCGCTCCCACAGTGACTTGCACATCGGAGCCAAAGGCGTATAAATTGCGCAGATAAGCTTCGACGCTTTTCTGGATCGCAGACGGCGTGATGTTCGAAGCCGAATTTGAGCCGTTGGCCGCCGCCGCAGGTGCCGGCGACTGCTGAGCGTCAAGGATCGCGGAAGCTATCAAGCCAAGTACCAATACAGCGGCCAACTTTATTGAAGTGCTCACATTTCTCCTAAGGTGAACCTGCGGTTCCAAGGCACCCGCAGATCAGGGGATGAACCGCTGGGCAATTGGAAACGGACGGCCGAAACCGAAGGCTCGCGAAGTAATCTTGAGCCCTGGCGCGGCTTGTTTGCGCTTATATTCGTTGCGATCCACGAGCAACGCAATGTCGCGCACAAGTTTCAGATCATAACCGAAACGATCGGAAATCTCCTGAGGGCTGCGCAAATCCTCGATGTAGGCCTTAAGGATTCGATCCAGCACGTCGTAAGGAGGGAGGATGTCTTCATCCTTCTGGTTGGCGCGCAATTCGGCCGATGGCGCCTTTTCGATGCTCGACCTGGGGATGACTTCCCTCTCGCGATTAATCCAGTTGGCCAACTCGTAGATCATCAGCTTGGGCACGTCGGAGATTACCGCCAGCCCGCCAGCCATGTCTCCGTAAAGAGTGCAGTAGCCCACCGCCAATTCGGATTTATTCCCGGTACTGAGCACCATGGAGCCAAATTTATTCGACAGCGCCATCAGATAATTTCCGCGAATGCGCGCCTGAATATTTTCCTCCGTAACGTCAGTCGCCAAGGTGCCAAACGCGGGTGCCAGGGCTTTCAGATAGGCATCGAAAACTTCACCGATGGGCACCGTGATCATATCGATGCCGAGGTTTTTGGCTACGGAGGCGGCGTCGGTTTTGCTTCCTTGGGAGGAATAGGGGCCCGGCATGGAGACGCCCAGAACGTTCTCGGAACCTAGCGCGTCAGTCGCGATGGCTGCTACCACGGCGGAATCGATTCCCCCGCTAAGCCCGACTAAAACTTTCTTGAAACCGCATTTCTGCACATAATCGGCAGTCCCCGTAAGAATGGCCTGGTAGGCATAAGCGATTTCTTCGTGTGGCTGATCGTGCACCTCTCCTTTGCCGCTGACGGTATCGAAGAAAACCAGATCTTCCTCGAATGCCCGAGCCTGTGCGGCTACTTTTCCGTCGGCGGTGAGCGCCATGCTGGCGCCATCAAAGACCAAACTATCGTCGCCGCCGACTTGGTTTACATAAACGATAGGTCGTCGATGGTGTATCGCGATGGAGCGCAGCATCTCCAGGCGCAGAGCGCGCTTGTCGATGGTGTACGGCGAAGCCGAAATATTCAGCAGCACGGTAGTTCCCTGCGCGATGATTTCAGTGATCGGATCGCGGTCGTATCGGCAGTTAGCCCAGAAATTCTTGTCGTTCCACACATCCTCGCAAATCGTAATTCCCAATTGTTCCTGGCCCAGGCCAAAAACCGATTGTTTGTCCGCGGGCTGGAAATACCGGGACTCGTCGAATACGTCGTAGGTGGGCAAAAGCATTTTACTTTGCTCAAACACGACGCGCCCTTCGCAGATCAGCGCGGCTTTATTAGCGATGGCTTTGCCGTGATCGTTCTTAACCCGGCCGGCGTAGCCCACAATGGTAGGTAGCGGAAGTTTCGTGGCCAGTTCTTTTAATTCTTTGTGATTGCGATCGATGAAGGCGGGGCGTTCGAGGAGATCCTGGGGCAGGTAGCCGCAGAGGCAAAGTTCAGAAAAAACAGCCAGCTGAGCGCCGCCTTGATAGGCGGTGTTCGCCAGGCTCAAGATGCGAGCAGCATTGCCTGCAAAATCACCAACGGTGGGATTAAACTGCGCGAGCGCTATTTTCATGCCCGGATTTCAGGATACGGAGGGTTGGCGGCGAATGCAAATGGCGCTGCGGAGCCTGTTGCGCCAATTGCGTTTACTGTGTTTGTCGCGTTTGTTGCGGCGGTTACCAGACGCACCGACACATTCGGTTGAAGAAGTTATTCGGAGAGGCCGGCGGAGCGCCCTTCCCTGCCGCCTTGAAATTTCGGTGTAAAGGGCTGCTGCTGCGTGGAAGCATCAGCCAACCGCAAGATGGCGGGAACGAGCGTGTTGTACAGCGTCATTTTATCGAGCAGCGTGACGGTGCCGTAACTGGCCGCCAGGGATTGCGCTTCATCGTCGATAGCGAAGGAAACCGCGATGGTGTGGTCCACGCACTGCAATTGAGACCTCACTGCTGCTGGGAGCTCGTGCGTGTCTGGCATGCGCAAATCCAGAAGCAGCACATCGGGCTTCGCCGCGGCTACCGCTTGTGCGGTCTCTTGAAAAGTAGAAGCTTCGCCGACAATTTTTATCAGTGGCTCTTCCACCAGTAGCTTTCTAATGGCGTTGCGCATGACCTGGTTGTCGTCGGCGATCAAAATTTTGATCGGCATTCCTGCCTTGTTAGGCATGTGTCCTCCTGGAGCGCAGAGAATTGTTTTTATATCAGATAGCGCAAAAGTTGGCTAGCGAAGGGCTGTTTTGTAGGGCGGCCAACCATACGAAAAGAAAAAGGCTCCTGAATTTGGATTCAGGAGCCTGGAAATTGGATGGATTCGAAGCGCGATTTAAACGCTGAAAGAGCTCCCGCATCCGCAGGTGCTCTTAACGTTGGGGTTGTTAAACTTGAATCCTGCGCCTTCCACGGTCTCGATGTAGTCGATTTCGATGCCTTCCAGATACATGGAGCTCATCTGGTCCACGGCCACTTTCAAGCCGTCAAATTCAAAAATCTTGATCTGCATCATTGGTCTGGTTCTCAAATGCCATGTGGTATTGAAACCCTGAACAGCCGCCGCCCACTACGGCGACGCGCAGAGCCACCGGTGACGGGTTCTGCATGGTCATGATTTCTTTGACTTTGCTGCTGGCGACGGGCGTCAGATTGATCATAAATTCCTTTGGCCTCCGATCACGAACTTAGCCGTGATCCTATATAGAGATTATAGCAAACCTTGCGACCTGCTGCACAATAGCTGAAGCCGCGACGTTCCAATCGCCAGTTCCCGGTAAGAACCCTGGCCTCGAAATTGTCGCCCCACGACAACCGCTGCGACAGTAAACTCGCTTACAATATGATGCAACCATGAGACATAAAGTCACGCTAATCCCCGGTGAAGGAATTGGCCCGGAAGTTTCCGGCGCGGTACGCCGTATCCTGGAAGCTGCCGGCGTACAGATCGATTGGGAAGAGCTGGAAGGGCGCACCGACAAGAGCACCGAGAAGGGCCAACTGGTCAGTCAGTCGGCGGTGGATTCCGTGCGGCGTAATCACGTGGCGCTGAAAGGTCCCATGGCTACAGCGATTGCCGGCGGCGCACCCAGCGTGAACGTCGCGCTGCGCAGAACTTTGGAGCTCTACGCTAACTTGCGGCCGGTGAAAAATCTCCCGGGCGTCAAATCGAGATTCGAAGGCGTAAACGTTGTGCTCGTACGTGAAAATACGGAAGACCTATATTCCGGACTGGAGCATGAAGTTGTTCCGGGCGTGGTCGAGAGCCTGAAAATCATCACCGAGAAGGCTTCCACCCGCATCGCCCGGTTCGCTTTCGAGTACGCCAAGAAAAATGGCCGCAAAAAGATTCACGCCATTCATAAGGCCAACATCATGAAACTGTCGGACGGCTTATTTCTGAAGTCGATCCGCACAGTGGCGGCGCAATATCCGGACATCGAATATCTGGAAATGATCGTCGACAACGCCTGCATGCAGATCGTGCTGAACCCCAAACAGTTCGATATGCTGCTGCTGCCGAATTTATATGGCGATGTAATGAGCGACCTGGCTGCTGGGCTGGTCGGCGGTCTCGGCGTCGTTGGCAGCGCCAACATCGGCGATAACGATGCTATGTTCGAAGCCGTGCATGGGACCGCCCCGGACATCGCCGGAAAAGGCTACGCCAATCCGACTGCGCTGCTGCTTAGCAGCATTCTGATGCTTGACCATCTCGGAGAACGCTCGGCGGCACGCAGGATCGAGGGAGCGCTCGAAAAAGTTTATCGCGAGGCAGCCCACACCACGCGAGATATTGGCGGTGACGCGGGGACGGACGAATTCACCGACGCAGTGATCGCGGCGATGAAGCCCACCAACTAGCCCAGTTCTCTGCCCGCAGATCCCTGCCCGCAGTTCCCTAGCGTTGCTACGATTTTGGCGCGTAGATTTGGTACACCATCAGGTAAACGATCACGCCGGTAACGCAAACATAAAACCACAGCGGCAACGTCCAGCGCGCAATGATGCGATGGCGGTCGAAGCGTTCCAGCAGTGCCCGCCGCAGCGTGACCAGAATCATCGGCACGATGACGATAGCCAGAATGGTGTGCGAGGTGAGCAATACGAAATAAACCGGCCTGATCCAGCCCTGACCCTGGAACGGAACATGCCCGACGCGATAGTGGTACAACAAATAAGAAACCAGAAAAACGCTGGAGACGCAGAACGCCGCAATCATGAAGCGCTTATGAATTTGCACTTTGCCGCTTCGAATAGCGGCGTATCCGCAGGCCAGCAGGACACCGCTGGTACCGTTCAGAATCGCGTTCAAGGCCGCGTGAGAGATCATCCAGGGGGATTATCGCGGAATTTTGTCGTAAGCCATCAACGCCAGAAGTACTGGAATATGCATCACCGTGGCGTGCATAAGCCACTTGGCGCGCACATTGGTCTTGGTGCTGGCCGCCCAGATGGCCACTTGCACGAGCGCGGTACTGACAACCAGCGCTCCGAAAAAGTAGATGACGCCAGTCAGACCCATCAGCGAAGGAAGCAGGCTCACCACCACCAGCGCAGCCGCGAACCAGACAATCTGCCGGAAAGTGCGCGTGCCTTCGCGATCCACCACCGGCAGCATCAGGATTCCCGCGCGTGCGTAGTCTTCGCGATACATCCAGGCGATGGCGTGAAAATGTGGAAACTGCCAGAAGAATAAAATAATGAACAGCAGCCACGCGCCCCGGCCTAGCGAACCGGTGGCCGCCGCCCAGCCAATCATCGGCGGAATTGCGCCGGGAAACGCGCCGATAAAAGTGGCCCAGACGGTGCGCTTCTTCAACGGGGTGTAGGCCAACAGATAGCTGAGACAAGTGGCGATGCCCAGTCCGCAGGCCAGCGGTCCACCTACAACGTACAGATCGACCGCCCCGGCAATCGCACAAAAGAAACCCAAAGAACAGCGCTTCGCGAGGTTGAATCACTCCGGTAGGAATGGGACGCCCAGCGGTGCGGCGCATGAAGCGGTCGGAATCGCGCTCAATGTAGTTGTTCAGTGCCGCGGTACCCCCGGCAATGAGCATGGTGGCGAATACGGTGTGCACCATGTGCAGCCAGTTCACTGGTCCGCGAGCGCCCATGTAATAGCCCGCGGCGGTAGTCATCAGGACCAGGAAGGAAACGTCGGGCTTGGTCAGGGTGACAAAAGCATTCGCGCGGGAAGTCAGGGTCAATTCGGCGGCGCGCGCTGTGCTCATTAAATGGCCACCGGCCGCTGCGTGGCAGCCGGCAATTCCCTTCTGCGTGGAACCAAGCGATAGCAGAGTAGAACAAGAAGTACAGAAACGCCAAATAATAGCGCGCCGGTAACCGTATGCAGCACCGTCAGCAGCACCATGACCGGCATGGGCTGCGGAGCATCCGCGGTGGTCAGCCGCGACCAGTAGGCGCCCAGTCCCAAGAGCAGTTGGGTGCCCAAAATCGCGTGCAGCAAAATCCGCGTCTTCGTGATGGCTTTGGACTTATCAAAACGCCGCCGCAATACAGCGGCGGTCCATATGATCATGCCCAGAACCACCAAAGCCCCGACCATGTGCGGCCAGACCGGGATTTCCTTGTGGCGGAAGCCCGCGCCCAGAATCACCTGGAAATAAATCACGGCAGCGTTAATGATCGCCAGAGTGTGAATCGGCGGCGCCCCGGAATCCTCGATTTTCGGTTGCTCCGTCATCCACCAGCGGCTGGTGAATACGGCAATGCTCAGAAGCGCTGCGAACACGATTTGGGCGAAGCAAGCGTGCATAACCGGCAGCCAATAGTGGAGCAACTGGCGCACCACCTCCCCACCCAGGACTGCCTGCGCCGCAATGCCGAGCACCGCAATCACGCTGAACCAGCGCAGCCAGCGCCGCTCGTCCTTAGCCCACACCGCCACCGCCAACGCGATGGATAGCAGTCCTAGCACGCCGGCGATAACCCTATGAGAATGCTCGTAGCGGATGCCGCCGACCATCGGCGGAGTTAACGAGCCATACGACAGCGGCCAATCGGGCACCGAAAGCGCCGCTTCGTTGGAAGTCACCAGCGCGCCAGCCACCAGCAGCAAGATAGTCCAGCACACCACAAAAATGGCAAACCGGTGGACAGACGGATGGTAGCTGGCAGTCATAGGCCCTGGTCCCAACGGCGAATTATACATGAAGTGCGAAGGGGGGCGTGCTGCAGAAAAACACCTTCAAATTCTTCGAATGCTTCGTACCTTCAGACTCCAGCTAGGTCGCAATTCGCGCCGAGTCCAAAACTCCCAGAGGCGGCGTGATGGCTATAGCGGGTCCAGGGTCAATACCGAGGGCCTGCAAGACCAGTTCCTTGAGTGCCGCAATGAAATACGGCGAGTCCCCCAGGGCCGGCATCATCCGGAAGGTTTCGACACCCAGCTTTTTGGCTTCGTCCCGGGCCTCGATGTTGATTTCGTGCAAAGTCTCGATGTGTTCGGTCACGAAGGAAATGGGCACGATCAGCATTTCCTTCACCCCTTCATGGGCTAGGCGCTCGATGGTGCCGGTCAGCGGCGGCTGTAACCATTTTGCGGGTCCCACGCGGCTTTGATAGCACAGCAGATGCGTGCGCGGCCAGCCTGGGAACTGCTGGGCTCCCTGCTCGCAGGTCAGCCGCACGGTTTCTTCAATTTGTCGCGGGTAAGGATCGCCTTTTTCGACCAGGCTCATCGGCAAGCCGTGGGCGCTGAAGAGCAGATGAATGCGCGAGCTATCAGGAAACTGCCGCAGTACGCGACCGATGTTTTCCACCAGGCCGCGAATGTATAGCGGATGATTGTAAAAATTCTCGACCACCCGCTCCGGCGCGGCGCCATTGGAGTTTCGCGTTTTCCGTTTATCCGATACCCTGCGCCATTCCTTCATACTGCTGAGCGTCGTGGCGTACGAATAGTGCGGGTACAGCGGAAGCAAAACGACTTCATCGAGGGGGCCTGCCTTACGCAGAGTCTCCGCCGCCTCTTGACTCATGGGATGCCAGTAACGCATCGCGACTACCGCGACAGGATCGACGTAAGGCGCGAGTGCACGCACCAGGCGAACTCTCTGCCGTTCGGTGAGAATGGCAATCGGCGAACGTCGCCCAATTTGCGCGTAGCGGCCCCTCACCGCTTTCGAGCGGCGCGACGAAATCATCTTGGCGATGGGCTTTCGCAACAAGCCCAGCGGGCCCAGTGGAATGATGTCCGGATCGAGAAAAAGATTCAGCAGAAAGGGCTCGACCGCGTCCAGGGAATCCGGTCCGCCAAGTTGAAACAGCACGATCCCCACGCGCTTCTTCCTCGCCGTGTTTGCCACACTTGCCACCTTATTGCCCCCGATGCATGGAGTTTTTCAGCCGCTCGATATCTTCGCGAAGCGCGGCCGCGCGGCGCGCCACCGTCAGGTAATACGCAAAGAAAATTCCCCAAGCAATCAGGTAAGCCGCAAAAATACTATTTAGATTCTTCATACTGCCTCCGCTTGCCGCCTGACCATTTCCAGTTCGCCACGCGCCGCTTCCATCAAATAGCGGGCCCAAATCAACAAAGCCATCAGCGCCAGCATGGCAAACCACGAGAAAAACAACACCTTCCACATGGTGGGATCTAATCCCGAACCAGAGCCGCCCATCACCACTGGCTGCGGATGCTGCGTCCGCCACCAACGGATCGAACCGAAAACCAGCGGAACATCCAGGAACGCAAAAATTCCGAATAGCGCGCTGAACAATGCCCGCCGGTCCGGGTCCTCCACCAAGGTGCGCAGCAGCAAGAAACACGCGTACAACAACCACAGAATAAAGGTGGATGTAAGCCGCGCATCCCAGGTCCACCAGATGCCCCACACCGGATGCGCCCAGATGGGCCCGCTGACCAGCACCACGGTGGTAAATACCAAGCCCACCTCCGCCGAAGAAATGCTCAGCCAATCCCATTTGGGCTGGCGACGGAAAACGTACAGGATGTTGGCGATGAAGCAGATAAAAAAAGCCGTGAGCCCGGTCCACGCGCTGGAAACGTGCAGATAAAAAATTCGCTGGATGGGGCCCATGGTGCGTTCCGTGGGCGCCACAAAAAACGCTCCATAGGCGGCCGCTCCCACCAGCAAGAAAACGATGGCGGCAGCCAGGACCTGTTTCTTCATGCCACTATTCCTCCAGAAGATATTCGCCGAAAAGCCATAGCGCGGTCAAAAAGACCACGTCGAATGCCACCAGGAAGCCGATGCCCTTCCATTCCATAAACGGCGTTGCGTCCAGCAAGCCGACCGTGACTTGCGTGCTGGAAACCAGCACGGGCGTGAGCAGCGGCAACAACAATAGCGGCAGTAACAATTCGCGCATACGAGCCTGCGCGGAAATGGCTGAGAGTGCGGTTCCGGCAATGGACACGCCGAGGCTGCCCAGGAAAAACACCATCACCAGTTGGCCGAGTACCCGTAATACCGGCACGTTGTAAAGAATCGCAAAGATCGGCAGCATCAGCAATTCGGTGAACAGCAGAAACACCGTGTTGGCGATCAGCTTGGCGAGAAAAATGGCAAACGGGTCGCTAACCGCTAGCCGCAACGCGCTGAGAGTGTCGTTGGTTTGCTCCCGTAAAAAACAAGGCTGCAACATCAGCGAAGCGGCAAAAAGAAACGCCAGCCACAGCAGACCGGGGCCGAAGCGGCGCGATTCGGTGTACGTGGGATCGAACGTGAAACTGAAAAGCACGATCACCATCAGGATGAAAACGACCGTGGTGGTCAGCAATTCGCGCGAGCGAAACTCCGTGCGCAGCTCCTTGCCAAGCAAAACCGATGTGCTCGCGAGCAGGCTCATTCAGGCGTCAGCGAAGGTCAGGATGGACCGTACTTCAGCCCCGGTGCGGGTGTCGGCCACGATGATCCCCGCGTCCAACCGTACAGCCCGCGTGGCCAGCATGGAGATTTCCGATTCGCCGTGCAGGCTCATCAGAATGGTGCGGCCGGCATCGCGTAGTTGGCGCAGGGTGGATGCCGACCACGCCACGCCCTGAGGATCGAGCCCGGTGCTGGGTTCATCGAGCAGCAGAATAGCGGGCTCATGCAGCAGCGCGCGGGCGATTGCCACCCGCTGGCGCATACCTCGCGAAAAAGTGCGGACCAGAGAATCGCGCCGTTCGAACAAGCCCACGTCGCGCAGTAATTTCTCGACCCGCACGGCGGCGTCAGGACTTTGTTGCAGCCGCGCGAACAGCAGCAGGTTTTCTTCGGCGGTCAACTCGTCATACACCATGGTGGCATGCGCCACGAAGCCCGCCGGAGCATTTGCGCGCGGGATTTTTTTCTTCGCAGCCTCCGCCCCCGTGCACGGAAACGTGAGCTCTCCGGCGGAGGGGCGCGCCAAACCCGCGGCGATACGCAACAGCGTGGTTTTGCCCGAACCGTTGCGTCCCGCTAAAGCAACGCATTCACCGGGCGCGATTTCCAGACGGATTCGCCGCAGCGCGGCCAATCCCCCATAGCGCTTTTCTATATTTTCGAAGCGGATGCCGGTGGGCAAGAACCCCGCAGAGGTCACCAGCAAGCCTCAATCACCGGCGCGATCAGCCAAGCTGTGAATAGCCGAGGTGCGAACAGCCGAGGTGCGAACAGCCGAGGTGCGAACAGCGAGGTGCGAACAGCCGAGGTGCGAACAGGCGGGCAAATGCTATGGATGGACAGCGCGACGTCACCACTCAACCTCGGACGAGGTCACGCAACACTTTTTCCGCGCGCGCTCGTTCGGCAGCGTAGTCCTCGTCGGAAATGGTGCCGGCCTGGTGCCGAAGCTCCAGGCGGAAAAGTTGCTCCTTCAAATATTCCAGGCTGGTGGCCACCGCAGCGTTCACATTTTCAAGCACGCCGGGTGCTGGAGCTCCCGAATTGGCCGCATTTTGAACGTCCGCCGCCACGCCATGTGTCTGCCTCGCCCGAGGCCCACTGGAAATGCTGGCATCGGCATCCTGCAGCGGCGCAACCGTCACGGCCACAGGTTTGCGCGCCAGCAGCATTGCTCCCACCGCGAACACCCCAACAAAACCCGCCACCAAAGGCCACTTGAGAACGTCCAGGCGCCCGGGCACCTGCTGAATATTTACAGCTGGGGCGCCGCTCTGGGCTTCCTGCCCGCCGGCCTGCCCTCGGGCTTGGTCGCCTCCTCCCGGCGCAGGCGGGGGCGCAGTGCCTGAAACACTTACCGCGATAGTGGCATTGGCGGCCAGATTCTCGCGCCCGTAGATACTCATGCCTTGTTCCTGCCCGCCGGCCTGTAAGCCTTCGCCGGAAATCTGCACCGTGGGCGGAGCAACAACCAGTAGTCGGCGCGCCAGATAAGGGGACGGCGGGATCTGCACCGTGGCGGCATTACCCGCGTAAGGCAGCTCGTACGAATAACGCACGGTGTTCTCGCCGGGACGAAACGCGTAGGCGATCGCGAAGTGACCCTTGGTCCTGTCGATGGGCGCTTGCACGACCGGCATGCCTGCCGGGCCGGAAGCCGCCACCTGCTGCAACTGCGCCTTATCCGGGAGCGAGAACTCGAAATTTCCGTCCGGGCGGAAAAACGCTTCGGGCGGCTTGGTGTCGTTTTGCAGCGAATACTCTTCGCCCACAATCAGCGTTGTGCCATTGGGTTGAAAAAATACCACCCGGGTAGTAACGGCAATAGCCTTGGGATCTTTGGTTGGTTCGAAGACCGCGACTTCCACATCGGTCTTGCCCGGCGTTACCGGCTGGTGAAAATTTATTCCGCGATACACCGCGCGGATGAGCATGGGCTGAACGCCAACGTTGGGATTGTCGAACGTGAACTGACCCTGCGCGTCCGACTGGGTGTTCGCGACGGGCTGCATACCGCCTTGCAGTTGAATGAGCATCACCGGCACGCCAGCTGCGGGCTTACCAGTGGTCCCATTCTTCACCGTGCCGTGGACCGTCCCGGCGTGAGCGCCAGCAACAAGCAAACCCGACAACAGGAAGGCCAACGAAATAATTTTAGTGAACCAGCGGGAAGAACTTCGGTTCACTGAGGACCCCGGGTAGCTGGAGCCACGCGTACCCCGCGAGGCCGCCGGATTTGCGATTCCGTGACCTGATCGATTTCCGCGAGCACCAGCGCCGCTTCGTTTTCCAGCCCGACTTTCATCGATTCAAAATCGGCCTCGGCATACTTGCCAGAGCGAAACTCAAAACGCAAATCGCGCAAATTATCGTAAATGGTGTCGCGGCGTTCCATCAATTGATCCAGCTTGGTGCGATGCGGGGCCAGGTCGGAAGCATCCGGCTGGATGTAGAAAATAAAAATCAGCGTGGCCGCTAGTAGTGCAAAGCACGCGCCCAGCACCGCCCAATCCGTCGCCGTGATCGAATCGAGAATGAAAACCGCGAGAAAATTCATCAATCCTGCGTCTCCCGCACCGCCTGGGCCCGCGCACGTTCCAGATGCTCAGCGGAAATTCCCGAGCGTTGCGCCGGCACGGTTGCGGACACCGGACGTTTGCGCCAGCGGCTGATCACCAAGAGCACCAGCCCCAGTCCCACCGCGAGATAAACGCCGGGCATGCTCCAGGCCACCAGGCTGAATCCCGAATGCGGAGGCTCGGCGTACACTTTGGTGCCGAACTCCTGCACGAAGGCTTGCGTTATGGTGTCCTCGGACTCGCCGCGTCCGACCGCTTGATCCACTTCCTTGAGCATCGCCGTTGAAGTCGTGCAGCCAACGTGGTTGCACTGCGTCAGCACCTGGTTGCAATTGCACATGCACATGAACTTGCCGGCGATCTGATGGGCGCGATCCACCTGCTGCTGCGCCGAAGAGGGCGAAGTCAATGGCGGCAAGGAGCCGGCAACCGCAAACAAAATTGTAGCGGCTAGGATGGGGCGTTTAGTCATGGCCTTCTCGAAGCGTGGGCGCAGGCGTGAGCGTCCCGGCAAACGATTTCGCCGCGGTCGGCTCCTGCACCGCTGAGAATACCAGCACCGCGCGGCGATTGGGCAGCAGCGCCACCAGGGTGCCCAGCACCACGATTACCCCGCCGAACCAGATGCATTTCACCAGCGGGTTGAGGTACACGTGGATCACCGGCGCCTGGCTCTCCGGGTTTTCACCCGCATAAACCACATAAAGGTCCTGCTTCAGCGTCGAATAGATGGCCACCATGCTCCCGGAAGGTTGATTGCCAGGGAAAATGCGGCGCTCCGGATACAGCATCATGACCGGCTTATTGTTGCGGGAAACTTCAATGATCATGCGTTCGGCTTTGTAGTTCTTCTCCACCTTGGTGTCAAAATTCTGCAGCAGCAAGGCGTACGGCCCGATGTGCATGCTGGACCCCAGCTGCATATCTTTCTGTTGGTCCTGGTTGAACGCCGCGCCAGCCAGGCCGATGAAAATCAGCACCATGCCCATGTGCACAATGTAGCCGCCGTAGCGCCGGGTGTTACGCATGGTCAAATCCACGGCCGAAGCCAGAAATGAAGCGCCGGATCGTGCGCGAATAACTTTGGCGCCGCGATAAAACTCCATGAGAATCGTGGACGCCACGAACACGCATAAGATCAGGCACACCAGAGAATAAAATTCCCGCACGCCAAGGGGGAAAAATATGGCCCCGGAAATCAACCCGAACAGCAGCGGCCATCCGAAATTCCGTTTCAAGCTGTCCAGAGATGTCTTACGCCAGGCCAGCAATGGCCCCACGCCAGTCAGGAACAGCAGCAGCAAACCGATGGGAATATTTACTTTGTTGAAGAACGGCGTGCCCACGCTGATGCGATCCCCGGTGAACCATTCTGAAAACACCGGAAACAATGTTCCCGACAGCACCGCAACGCAGGACACCAGCAGAATTAAATTGTTAAATAGAAAACTGGATTCGCGCGACACCATGGAGTCCAGCTGATTTTCGCTCTTCAGATAATCGCGGTTCTTGAAGTACGCACCCAGACAAACCGCCATGATCACCGCAAGGAAGCCCACGAACCAGCCGCCAATGTTCGAACTCGCAAAAGCATGTACCGAGCTGACCACTCCGCTGCGCGTTAGAAATGTCCCCAGAATACAAAGCAGGAAAGTGCAGAACACCAGCCACACGTTCCACACTTTCATCATCCCGCGTTTTTCCTGCATCATTACCGAATGCAGGAACGCGGTGCCGGTAAGCCACGGCAGCAGTGACGCGTTTTCAACCGGATCCCACGCCCAGTAGCCGCCCCAGCCCAGCACAGCGTAAGCCCAGTGCGCTCCCAGCAAAATACCCGCGGTCTGAAATCCCCAGGCGATCATCGTCCACTTGCGCGTAAGGTGGATCCACTTTTCGCCCGGATAGCGTGCCAGCAAAGCTCCCAGAGCGAACGCAAACGGAATCGTGAAGCCCGTATATCCCGCATAAAGATTGGGCGGATGAATGACCATCTCCGGATATTGCAGCAGGGGCGTCAGCCCATTGCCGTCTCCGCGCGCCACCAGGTCCATTGCCCCATTCACGCCCGGAACTCCCAAGGCCTTGAACGGGCTGGCGACGAAATTATTCAGCGTGAGGAAGAAAATCTGCACTCCCGCCATCACCACTCCGACGTACGGCATCAATTCGCCATTTTTATGCCGGTAGGCCAGCAGCACCGAAAAAACATAGATGGAAAGCAGGAAGCTCCAGAACAGCAGCGAGCCTTCTTGTCCGGACCACAGCGCGGAAATTTTGTAAAACGTCGGCAGGGTGCGATTGCTGTGCGCTACAACGTAGGCGCTCGAGAAATTGTCGCTGAAGAAAAGATATTCGAGGCTGAAGGTGGCGAGGAAGATCAGTCCGCAGGTCGCGAGACCAGCCTGCCGGGTACTCTTTACCAGCAGCGGGTGGCGCGTGCGAATGGCGGCAATTCCGCCAACAAACGCGTACACGGCGCACACAAACGCCAGCAACAGTGCAAACGATCCGAATACATCCACGTAGTCCCCACTTCCTCCCCCGACGCGGAGGAGAGTTACATAGTGCTGGCGTTGCCGGTGCTCGAAGCATTCGCCCCGGTAGTCGTCGGAGCCGCAGGACCGCCCGGAGCGGCCTCATACTTCGATGCACACTTGGCCTGCACGTGTTCCGCGACAAAGCGGCCGTCCGGCGCCGGTTTGCCTTCAACTAATGCCTGAGATTTATCGATGAACGTGTCCGGCAGTGGCTCGCTGCCCACATAACTTACGGGAAGCAACTTCCCTTCCCCTTTAAGCACAAAATCGACCCGGCCGGAAAGGCGATGGATACTGCCGGGCTCAACCGTGCCGCCAACCCGCATGCGATGGCTAAGTGAAGCACCATGGAGGGTTTGCAGCTCAGCGATGGTGTGATAGTAGGTCTTGCTTTCGCCATAACCCAGCCAGGCCAGGAAGCCCAGCGACAAGATGATCACGCCGATGCCGACTCCAAATTTAGCTCGCTTCTGCATGGCTACACCTCACAACCCTGCCAAGTCCCGAACCCGTCGATTCTATCACAGGTAAATTCGCGCATCAGGGCTCGAAAACCATCCTACTCCGGCGTCCTCAGCCCGGTCAGATTTACGGGTCGGAAAAGCAGACAGTTGGCTGCCACCCTCGCTCGGTTCCCCGGTGGTTCGTCCCATTCCAGCTAGCGACTGGCGGGTACGGCCAGAACTTCATGCAAGCGTCTGGTGGACTCTGCTACCGCCGTGGAGTCGGTCGCATCCAGAGCAAAAGCCCGGCCGCGGTCCAACACGAATTCGCTACCCAAATCTGCTGCCACGAACTTTTCGATGATCTCAGGTGTCAAGATGCCGGAAATGAACACCAGCCGCTTGGGCTTCAGCGACCGGCGAATCCTGGTAAACAGCGGCGAGAGCCGTGGGCCGATCAATGCCGCGGCGTCCGGCAACGCGTTTGCGCTGCCGCTGGTACCAAGTTGTCCGGCCTCTAAGGGGCACTCCAGAATGTGAGTCAGGAACAGTCCGCGGCGTTGCACTTCGGTATGAATCGCTTCGGTCTTTTTATCGGTGCCCTTTATCCCGATGGCAGCCAGAACCTGCGCCGCCTCCCCAGTGTGCTCTTCATCCGGCGAATATAAAAAGTTCGCCTGGCTCTCCGGGGCGATCGCGCCCATAAGCAAGGTGTGCAGGTGAATGGGCCGGTAGCGCGTGGCCCACTCCAAACGCTGCAGGCGCCGCGCCAGGTGTTCGGGAGAAGCTGGCTGGCCACAGCCGTCACACGGGATCAAAGTCGAAGGGGGCATTCGTTTGCTAACTCCCAGCTAGCAATGTAATCGAGCCTGCCAGCAAGCGCAAACTAACACCTAGCGTCCAGAGAAAGACGCAATGATAGGGGGCGTTTTGACCGGCGGTGAGGTGGACAGCTTGGGGCGAAAATTTAGGAAGAGACCGGAGTATCCGAGGGCAGCTTGGCGCGCAAGCACCATTTTAGTTCCTGGCTGATCTCGGTGATGTCCATCCCATTCATCACGATGAATTTACAACTCAGCATCTCGCGGGGCTCGTCGTCATCGGGGAGCTGGCAAGTAACGCGGCAATACTGGCAATCCTGATTCCAGCAGAATCGGCCATACGGAATGGTTTCCGGGCTGATAAATTGGAAGCAACGCAGCAGCGAATTCCGTTCCGGGACTTGGAACTTCTTTCCCATCAACGTGATCTGCACCAGCTTTTCGTATGGGCGGAACGGCTCTGACATTCTGCAGATTCCTCCGCGCGCAGGGTCAGTTCCAAAGCGACCCAGACACACCTCCAGAGTAGACTCCGCGAGCATGCTCAACAATGGAAGGTATTTACATCGTTGCGAATACGCCACCAGCCCCTCTGCGAGGAGACGCAGGCGATGGCAAACACAATCGTTAGCCGCCTAAATCGAAGAATTGCCCCATCTTGCGGAATTTTTCATAGCGGGCGTCCACCAACGCTTTTTGCGGCTGCTGTACCAGCATCAGCAGTTGCCGATCCAGCACCGCCTCGAGTAGGCGAATAGCGGCTTCGGGATCGGTGTGCGCTCCGCCTTCCGGTTCGGGAATTATCTCGTCCACAATCCCAAATTCCTTCAGGTCGCTGGCCGTAATTTTGAGCGCCGTAGCGGCCGTCTCGGCTTTCGTGGCATCGCGCCACATAATGGCCGCGCAGCCTTCCGGTGAAATTACCGAGTAAAAACTGTTTTCGAATATGTTTACGCGGTCGCCCACCGCAATAGCCAAAGCTCCGCCCGAGCCGCCTTCCCCGGTGATGGTGACGATAATCGGTACCGGCAGCCTCGACATTTCGCGCAGGTTACGCGCGATGGCCTCCGCTTGGCCGCGCTCTTCCGCGTCGATGCCCGGATAAGCCCCGGGAGTATCGATAAAGGTAAAAATGGGCCGGCAGAATTTGGCGGCCAACTGCATCACCCGCAGCGCTTTGCGATAGCCTTCTGGTTTCGGCTGGCCAAAATTGTGTTGCACCCTTTGTTTGGTGTCGCGGCCCTTTTGGTGCCCGATGACCGCTACCGGGCGCCCGTGGAATTTCGCCAGGCCGGTCACCAGCGCTTTATCGTCGCCAAAGTTGCGATCGCCATGCAGCTCAATGAAATCGGTAAAGATCGTCCCGACGATATCCAGCGTGTATGGTCGATTCTGGTGCCGGGCAATTTGTGCCCGCTGCCAGGGGCCGAGGTGCGCGTAAAATTCGCGGCGCAGTTCGGCAACCTGTTGACTCACGCGTAGGAATTCCGCGTCCGCAGCCTCATCACCCGCCATGTTGCGAAGATCCTCTACATCTTTTTCAAGTTTTTCAAGCCGGTCGGCTTCTTTTTGCCGGTCACTGCGCCTGGACTTATCTTTGTCCTTGTCTTTGTCCTTGTCTTTGTCCTTGGCGCTCATACCGCCACCGCCATTTTTCCTGAGTCGCCCTCGCAAACATGGCGCACCGCTTCAAGAAGTTCCGGGCAAGAGCGCACCCGTTGCTGCGACTGCACCACCGCGACAGCCCCATCCGGGGAACAAAACTCGAATACCACCGGGCAGTTACCGGGATAGCTTCCGAAAAGTGTCTCCAGCCGATCTAGCATCTCCTCGTTGACGAACTGCGCATCCAGCAGCACACGAAATTCCTGCTGCGCGGGGCGATCGACGATATCTTCCAGACGCCGCGCTTCCTGCAGCGACAAGCGCGTCTCGGATTCCTCAATTTGCACCCGCGCTTTCAGCAACAGCGGCACTCCCGGTTTAAGCAACACCTCCAGGCGCGTAAACGTTTCCGGGAACACCAGCATTTCCTGCACCCCGGTCATGTCCTGCAGCGTAAAAATTCCCCATCGGGCGCCCTTGCGCGTGCGCATGGGCCGCACTCCAACAATCAACGCGGCGACCGTAATCTCCTTGTTGTTGCGCTGCCCTTCGATCTGATCGAGTGTTATTGCTTTCAAGTCCTGCAAACGTGACGCATAACGAGCCAACGGGTGGCCAGAAACATAGAATCCCAAAACCGCGTACTCGCTGGTTAGCCGCTCTTCCTCGCTCCACGGCGCGGCGTCGCGCAACTCGAAGGTCACGTGCGCCGGTTCCGCGCTGCCGCCGCCAAAAAATAATCCGTGCTGCCCAGATTCTCGCGAGCGCGCCGCGCGTTGCAGCGCGTTAACGGCATCGTCGACCGAGGCGGCCATGCCTTCCCGCGGCCCCAGCGAATCCATGGCTCCCGACTTAATGAGGCTTTCAAAAACGCGTTTGTTGAGAAAGCGCGGCTCAATCCGTTCACAGAAAGCATACAGGGATCGAAATTCGCCATCCGCCAGCCGCGATTCGCGAATGGCCTTAGCGGTGTTCTCGCCCACATTCTTGATGGCTGCCATTCCAAAGCGGATGGCTTCGTTGATCGGCGTGAAATACAGATCGCTCTCGTTCACGTCCGGAGGCAGGATCGAAATGCTCATGCCCCTTGCTTCGTTGATGTACTTCACGGTTTTATCGGTATTGCCGGCGTCGGAGGTCAGCAGCGCGGCCATAAATTCCACCGGATAGTGGACTTTTAGATACGCGGTTTGATACGCCAGCAACGCGTAAGCGCAGGAATGCGATTTATTGAAACCGTAGCCCGCGAACTCTTCCATCAGGTTAAAAATGCGCTCGGCTTTTTTCTCCGGCAGTTTGTTGCTGGCACATCCCGCCATGAATTTCGCACGCTGCGCCGCCATCTCTTCTTTTTTCTTTTTGCCCATGGCGCGCCGCAGGATGTCGGCTTCGCCCAGCGAAAAATTAGCCAGTCGGTTGGCGATCTGCATCACTTGTTCCTGGTACAGAATTACGCCATAAGTCTCTTCCAGAATTTCCTGCAGTTGCGGCAATTCGTAGCTGACTTTGGTTTTGCCGTGCTTGCGATTGATGAAATCGTCGATCATTCCGCCCTGAATCGGTCCTGGGCGGTACAGCGCGTTCAGCGCGGTGAGATCTTCGATCCGCGTCGGTTGGTAGCGCCGCAGAATGTCGCGCATGCCGTGCGATTCAAATTGGAAAATGGCGGTGGTGTCGCCACGCGAAAAAAGTTTGTAAGTATCTCCGTCGTCCAGCGCCAGGTTGTCAATGTCCACCTTCGCGCCGCGGTTCTGCTCGATCATCCTTACCGTGTCGCTCAACACCGTAAGCGTGGTCAGCCCCAGGAAATCCATCTTCAGCAGCCCCAGGCGCTCCAGCGCATTCATGTCGTACTGCGTGGTGATTTCGTCGCGACTGGTCTTGTACACCGGAACGATGTCCGTGAGCGGTCTCGCGGAGATGACCACTCCGGCGGCGTGCGTGGAAGCATGCCGCGCCAAACCTTCCAGTCGCAGTGCCACCGCCATCAAATCTTTCAGGCGCTCGTCCCCATCCACGGCGGCGCGCAGTTGCGGGGATTCCTTGAGCGCCGTTTCCAGTTCGATTCCCAGCGTTGTGGGAATCAGCTTGGCCAGGCGATCCACTTCCAGATACGGAATATCCATGGCCCGGCCTACATCTTTTACCGCGGCCTTAGCTGCCATCGTTCCGAAGGTGATGATTTGCGAAACGTTTTCCCGACCGTATTTTTGCGTTACGTAATCGATCACTTCGCCGCGCCGCCGCATGCAGAAGTCAATATCGATATCCGGCATGGACACGCGCTCGGGGTTCAGAAAGCGCTCGAAAATCAGGTTGTACTGTAGTGGATCGACATCCGTGATCCGCAACGCATAACTCGCCAGACTCCCCGCAGCTGACCCGCGGCCCGGCCCCACGGGTACGCATTGCCCTCGCGCGTAATGAATGAAGTCCCAAACGATCAGGAAATATCCTTCATACCGCATCTTCTGAATCATTTCGATTTCGAACGACAAGCGCCGTTCGTACTCCGCCATGCTGTTGCGCAGCAGTCCTTGCTTCGCCAGGCGGTCCAGGTACGGAACGCGCGATGCGAACCCCTCGCGCACTACTTTTTCAAAATAGCTGCCCGGCGTGTGCCCTTCAGGAACCTTGAATTCCGGGAAGGGATTAGGAACCCGATCAATTTTTACGTTGCAGCGCGCGGCAATATCCACGGTGCGGCTCAGAGCCTCCGGCAATTCACGGAAGACCTGGGCCATCTCCACGGCACTTTTGAAATAAAACTGGTCGGTCGCGAATTTCATGCGATGCGTATCGCTCATGCTCTTGCCAGTCTGAATGCACAGCAAAACATCCTGAGCGTGCGCGTCGCTGTGCTTTAAATAGTGGCAATCGTTGGTGGCCACCAGCGGAATCCCAGACTCTTTCGACAGCCTTACCAGGTGGGGATTTACAGTCTTTTCTATCTCCAGCCCCTGGTCCTGAATTTCCAGAAAAAAATTGCCTTTGCCAAAGACGTCCCGCAGGCGATACGCGTTCTCGCGTGCCTGCTCGTACTTTTCTTCCACCACCGCTTCCGTAACCACGCCGCGCAAACAGGCCGAAAGCGCGATCAAGCCTTTGCTGTGTTTCGCCAGCAGGTCGTAATCGATGCGCGGCTTGTAATAGAAGCCCTCCAGAAATCCCGAGGACACCAGCTTGATGAGGTTTTGGTAGCCTTCCAGCGATTCGCACAGTAAAACCAAATGGTTGCTGCCGCGGCCGGCAGGTTCCCCTTCGCCTCGCTCATGTCCGTTGGCGCCATTGGTTTTTTCCCCACGTTCATGGCGGCTGCCCTTGGCCACATACACTTCGCACCCAATGATGGGCTTGACGTCCCGCGTCTTGGCCTCGTTAAAAAAGTTGGCGGCAGCGAAAAGATTGCCGTGGTCGGTGATGGCCACCGCCGGCATCTTCTGCCGCGACGCCTCATCCAACAGCTCCCCGGTCTCGCAGGCCCCGTCGAGCAAACTGAAATCCGTGTGAACGTGGAGATGCACAAACTGCGGCTGGCCCATGGACCTCGATTCTAAATCTCCGTGCGGAGAATTGCGAACGGCATTGTTGAAAACCTGCTGGAAAACTTCTGCTGATTTAAAAAAGGTTTCTACGCGTTGCTCTTCATTTTCGGCCGTGGCTTTTTTTTCCGGATGCCGGTGCCGCGTGCGGTGCCGCTCCGCGCTTGCCGGCTCCCTTGCCCGCCGCGCCTTTAGCGGCTGCCGCCTTGTCTTCGGCTTCCGAAGCGGCGTGTTTCTGCCTGGCGGCGCTGCCCACCGCCAAGGCCGCCTGCGATTTATCCGAGCCCTTGGGCTTCTTCTCTTTTTCTTTTTTCTTGGGCTGTTCCTTGATACCGGAAAGTTTGCGCAATATTTTCTCACGCTCTTCCGGCGTTTTGCCTCGCCCCGCCAACTGCATTCCAAAAACCTGATCCACGATGGCATCGAACTTATCGCTCGGCGCCATTCCTATCGCGGTCAACTCCTGTATCACCGTCGGCAACCCCGACCGAATGGGGCGCCATTTGTTCAGATAGGCTCGTATTTTTGAGTTGGCCGCCGAATTATTCGATTCCGCCATGATGTAAGCGATCTGATCCAGGGGTAGCTTTTCCAGGAAGCGGTACGCCTGCAGCGGCGTGGCCACTTTCTTCCCGGTGAGTTCCTTCTGCGCGCTCTGAATCGTCTTCTCAAAGCCCACAATTTCCTGCATTTCCCCGGAACGATACCCGGCCTTCGCCAGCACTCCGCTCAGTTCGCGGTCTTTCATGCGCGCCAGTATCGCCAGCAGCATGGGAGTTGCCAGCCGCGGACGCAGTCCCGCGGTGAATAAATCCTCCCGCACATTGCTAAGCCGGTTGATCGCGTCGTAGCCGGGCCGCTTCTTGGCCAGCAGCGGATTCACCGCTCCCAGTAAATCGTGATCTTCCCACGCTTTTAAAACGACAGCCGGGCGCTCCTCGCGGGCCAACGCACGCAATTCCCCTCCCGCATCTTCCGGCGTGATCGTCGCGGTTAATTCCCGCTCTACCGCCAGGTCAAACCACTCCTGCGTGCGCGCCTCAATCTTGAAACCCATGCGCGCCGCAAAACGCAGCACCCGCAACAAGCGCACCGGCTGATTGGTGAACGCATGAATGGTCAACGCCCGAACCTCGGCGCGTTCGATGTCCGACAGTCCGTTCGTGGGATCCAGCAGCAACCCGCGCGACGCCGGATTCAGCGAAATGGCTACCGCATTCAGAGAAAAATCGCGGCGCCGTAAATCCTCCATGATGGTGGACCAGCGAACCTCAGGGCGCGTCCCCGGTCGCACGTAATGATCGTCGCGCGCCGCGGAAATACTCCCTTCCACATCGCCGCCGAAAAGTAATTCGATGTGCCGCAGCTTCTCATCTTCCAGCAGAACTTTTGCGCCGCCCTTTTCCAGTTCGCGCGCTATCTTGGACGGGTTGCCCTCCACCGTGAAGTCCAGATCGCGCAGCGACGCCCCGGTGACCAGGTCGCGTACCGTGCCGCCGGTGAGGTACACGTTGAAGCCCATGGCGGCGGAAAGTTCCTGCACGCGCGTAAGCACCGCGCGCTGTTCCGGCGAGAGTCGGCTTTCCAACAAAAACATATAATCTGGCATTGCGCTCCTTCTTCTTTCTTCAGGGCCCTCGCCCGATAATGTGCGAAGTCGCCCCGTAAACGCGAAAATTAACCCTCAATCCTTAAATCGAACGCTCGACACCATGCGCCCACCACCTCTTACAGCCACTGCCCTGCCTTCACGCCCGGGGATGATGCGCTTTATAAATTTGCTTTAACCGCTCTTCCACCACGTGGGTATAAATCTGCGTGGTAGAAATATCCGCGTGGCCCAGCATCATCTGCACCGAGCGCAGGTCCGCCCCGCGTTCCAGCAAATGCGTCGCAAAGCTGTGCCGCAGCATGTGCGGCGTGAGCGACACCCGCAGGCCAGCACGCCGCCCATAGCCCGATAAAATTTTCCATACTCCTACCCTGCTCAGCGTCACCCCTCGACGATTCACAAATAGCGTGGGGCTTCCGCGCAGCTTGCCCAGCAGTTGAGGGCGGGCTTCGCGCATATATTTGTCGACCACCGCCAGCGCCTTGCGACCCACGGGCACGATGCGCTCCTTATCGCCTTTGCCGATGCATCGCACGCAGCCGACTTTGCTGTCGAGGTCCGTGATCCGCAAACCGATCAATTCGGAAACCCGCAGCCCCGTGGAGTATAAAACTTCCAGCATGGCCCGGTCCCGCAATCCCAGCGCGGTCGTCGAATCCGGCTGTTCCAGGAGCCGCTCAACCTCTTCCAGACGCAAATAACCCGGGAGCGACCGGCGAATTTTCGGCGACTCCAGATTGATCGAAGGATCGCTGGTGATCAGTTCCTGTATCTGTGCGAAGCGGAAAAAATTTCGCAGCGTCACCAGGTGGCGCGCCACGCTGCGGCTTTCCAGATTCGAACGGTAAAGTCCCGCCAGGAAGTCCACCAGATCGTCTCGGGTAACCGCTTCCAGCGACAACTTACGCTTTTGTGCGAAAGCTTCGAACTTGATGAGGTCCCGTTGATACGCGGACACCGTATTCAACGACAACCCTTTGTCGATTTTCACGTGCGTCAGGAACGAGGATATGGTGGCTGAGATTTCCATCACGGTTCCGCAAATCCCGCGCTGGCCGGACTTCGGCGCCGCGTGGCAATCCCGTAGATTTCTTCCATCTCGTGGCAGCGAAATATCCAGGCCAAGCCCAGATACAACCCCGTAGCCCCAATAATCAACGCTAGAAATGTCAGCAGTTGCACCACGAAGCGCGAGTGCATGGTAAACGCCGTATAGTGCATGCCCAACCAGCAAGCCACGCCCATAATTCCCGAGCACAGTGCAATCTTCGCGAAGGAATTCAGTATTTGACGGCCGCCCAGCTTGCCATAGCGCATGCGAAATATGATGAACAATGCGAAGAAGTCCACGTAGCAGGCGATCGCGGTAGCCAATGCCGGGCCGCCGTTTTGCACGTAATCAAAGAAAAATTTCAAAAAAACGATATTCAGAACGATATTCAGCACCAGCGAAACCGAAGCGACCGTAACTGGTGTGCGCGTATCTCGTGTGGAGTAAAACGCCGGAACGATCAGCTTCACGGAAGCTAATGCCGGCAAACCCGCCGCGTAACAAAGCAGCGCCCGCGCCGTCAATTGCGTCGACGCGGCCACGAACTGCCCGTGCTGGAACAGCACCCGGATAATCGGCTCTCGCAAAATCATCAGTCCCAGCGCCGCGGGAATCGTGATGAACGCCACGATGCGCACCGAAAACGACAAAGTCTTCTTCAGCGCATCATAATCCTTAGCCGCCGCCTGGTGCGACATCATCGGCAGAATGGCGGTCGCCACCGCGATGGCATAGCCACCCAAAACCAATTCCATCACCCGGTCAGCCAGATACAGCGCAGTTAGACTCCCCTGCGGCATCCTCGCCGAGTTAACAAAGTATGTGTCCACGAAAAAATTGATCTGCCCAATCCCTATCCCAAAAAAACGCGGAATCATGAGTCGCGCCACATTACGAATTCCAGGATGCGCGAAGGAAATCCCGAAATCGAAATGCATGCCCTTCTGCACCAGCGCCGGCACCTGCACCAAAAATTGCAAGGATCCGCCCACCAGCACACCCACGGCCAGCGAGATTGCCGGACTCTTGAAATAATGCCAAACGGCTCCCACTGAGAAGAGAATGATGGAAATGTTCAGCAGCACCGGCGTGGCCGCCGGCAATCCAAAAATATGGAAGCAATTCAGGATGCCCATCGCCAACGCTGCCAGCCCGATAAAAAACAAATACGGGAAGATAATCCGGTTCAGCCGCACCGCTTCGTCCCAATTCATATGCTGCGCGGACGCCGGAATGAAGGTGTGAATCACCGCGGGCGAGAAAACCATGCCCAGCACCGTAATCACCGCCAGCACCAGGGCTAAGGTCCAGAACAATTTGTTGGCAAACTGCCAGACTTCCCGCGGCGATTTTTCGCGCATGTACTGTGTAAAGACGGGTATAAAGGAAGCGCTCATCGAGCCTTCCCCCACCAAACGTCGGAAAAGATTGGGGATACGGTAGGCCAGGATGAAGGAGTCGGCTATATGAGAGGTGCCCAGCAGAATCGCATAGCGCTGGTCCCGGACATACCCCAGGATGCGACTAAGGATTGTGACCAGCGAAATGACGGAAGCCGATTTGAGAATTTGCTTCTTTTCGGTCAACGGGCGGCGTCTCCGGACCTAACCCTAATGAACACAATAGGTTGACAGGAAAACTTGCTTAACATAACATACATTCCGGCTGCTTGGCAAATATTCGCTCGCGGGCGCTCCGAACCTCTAACATTCTTGAAAAATCGCACCCCAACTTCGACGCACAAGAAGGTGGTTGTGGTCCTTGCCGACAAAAAGTCTCTCCGCGGCTACCTCAACCCTTCCCGGCTGGGCCAAAACGGCCCGGTGGACCTCCTGAGCCCCGACGGCGAACATGCCGAGATCGCTCTCGAGAAGCTGCGCTCCATTTATTTCGTGCGCGAGTTTTCCGACGAATTTGAACCCGAGCGTAAAGCCTTCCTGAGCCGCCCAAAACTTGACGGTCTATGGGTGCGCTTGCGCTACAGCGATGGAGAAACCCTCGAGGGCGTGATCCCCAACGATCTGCTCAACCTTCTCGATAACGGCGTGCAGATCACTCCGCCCGATCTGAACTCCAATACGGACCGCATCTTCGTTCCGCGCGCCGCGCTGCGTGAAATTACCGTGCTGGGTGTGGTGGGTATCGCCAGACGCAAGCCCGCTGCAATTCCAGCCGCTGCGCAGCCTCGCCTGTTTAACGAATAATTACTCCGCGACAGCATTCGAACTTCAGCCTCAATCGGCGGACGAATTGGAAACCGGCGTACGCCGGCCACTGAAGCGCCGCAACAAATCTCGCACGGGTAAGGCTTCCAGTTCGGCGAGATACGAATACGCCACCGGAACGATCAGCAGCGTGAGCAGCAAACACAACGTTTGCCCCCCAATAATCGTCACTGCGATCGACGCCCTCTGTTCCGATCCCGCGCCCATTCCAATCGCTACGGGAATCAGTCCTGCCACGATGGATAGCGTGGTCATCAGAATCGGTCGCAGCCGCACGCGATTTGCTTCCAGAATGGCTTCGCGAACAGATTTGCCCGCGGCGCGCAGCCGATTGGTGTAATCGACCTGCAAAATTCCGTTCTTCTTGACGATCCCAAGCAGCAAAAACATCCCCAGCGCGCTCCATAAGCTCAACGCCCGCCCGGTAATCCACAACGAGAACAATGCAAACGGAATGCTCAGCGGCAACGTCAGCATGATGATGAACGGATAGGAAAAACTCTCAAACTGCGCGGCCAGCACCATGTACATGAAGATGGACGCCAGCAACATCGCCAGCAATAAATTCCACGTGGTCTCTTCCAGCACTTTGACCTGCCCGGAAAAGCGATACGAGTAGCCCGGAGGCAGCCCGACTTCCTTGATGGCCTGCACTGTGTGTGCGGCTGCAACGTCCAGCGGATAGCCAGATGCCACGTTGGCAAAAACGCTGACCTGAAACTCCCGGTTGTAGCGCCACAACGCCGCAGGCCCCGCACCGCGCACGATGGAAGCAACATTTTCCAAACGCACCTGCCCCAATTTTGTCGAAGGCACCATCATGCTCGCCAGCACATCCGGATTGTCGCGTTGCTCCGGCAGCAACTGCATGATCACCGGATATTGCTCCGAGCCTTCCTTGAAGCGCGTGATCTCATCTTCGCCGGAATAGAAAAGCCGTACCGAATCGCTCACATCCGTCATGCGCACACCGATATCGGCCGCGCGCTGGCGATCCAGCTTCACTTGCAGCTCCGGAGTATTCAGGTTCAGGCTGGGGTTCACATCCACTAAATCGGGATACTGGTGCATCTTGTTGGCGATATTCTTACTGATTTCCGCAAGTTGCGAGATTTCCGGCCCGCGAATCACTGCGGCGATGGGGAAATAAGTTTCCCCGCCCAGCACCGAAGGCAACCGCACGTTGTAGGTGATATTGCGATAGCTCCCCAGAATCTGTCGCACCACGTCGGCCATTTGCTGATGGCTGCGCTTGCGCTCGGTACGCGGCACCAGTCCGATGAACAGGTGCGCGTGATTGGTCGGCCCGTGCGTCAAGGCCTCCACGAAAGCCACTTCCGGCAAAGCCTCCACGCGAGCAGCCATGTCCTGCGCCATCTGCGTGGTCTTCTCCAGTGCCGTTCCTTCCGGAAGTGTGAAGGAACTCATCAGCTCGGCTTGATCGTCGGCAGGAATCCAGTCGCGACCCACCAGATGATATAAGCCAAAGGTGGACGCGAATGTCACCACGTAGATCGCCAGAATAATCCGCCGATGCGCCAGCGACCACCGCAACATCTTTAAATAAACCTCTTCGATGTGGTGCATGAAGCCCTGCGCGTGCTGTTCTTTTTCCTTGGCTCCTACCTTCAGCAATCGCGAGCTCATCATCGGCGTAAGCGTAAACGCCACCAGCAGCGATACCAGAATAGCCATCGCCATGGTCCAGCCAAACGAATTCACGTACTTGCGCGCGTACCCAGTCATGAACGCGATCGGCAAAAAGATAATGACCAGCGACAGCGTAGTAGCCATGACCGCCAAACCAATTTCCCGCGTCGCTTCCACCGCAGCGGTGGCCCGGTCCTTCCCTTTTTCCTCCATGAATCGAAAAATATTTTCCAGCACGATGATGGCATCGTCGATCACGATGCCCACCGCCAGCGTGAGCGCCAGCAAAGTCATATTGTTCAGCGAGAAGTCCATGCCCCGCATCAGCGTAAAAGTGGCGATGATCGATGTGGGAATCGCTAGCGCCGCGATCAGCACCGCGCGCCAGTTGCGCATGAAGATCCATACAATCCCGCTGGCCAGAATGCTGCCAAGAATAAGGTGTTCCAGCAGCGAATGCACCGAAGCGCGGATGAAGTCCGAAATGTCGTGAATCACCTGGAGATGCACTCCGGGAGGCAGTTCCGAGTTCAAATATTCAATTTGCTTGCGTACATCGTCGGCCACCCGCACGGTGTTCGCGCCGGACTGCCGCAGAATCTGCACCGTGACCACGTCTTCAGCCGGAACGTTCTTGCGAAAGAAGGCCGACCAAGTCCGTAATTCGGTGGCTCCATCTTCCACTTGCGCGACGTCTCGAACGCGCACCGGCGCTCCGCCCTTGGTGCCCAGCACGATCTCGCCAAATTGCTCCGCCGAAGTGACACGCCCGAGCGTCCGCAGCCCAAGTTCTTGCGGCCCCAGAATCATTCGCCCGCCGGGAGCCTCGATATTTTCGCGGCGCAGTGCGTCGCGCACGTCCAGCACCGTAAAGCCGTGCGAGGTCAGACGCTTCGCATCGAGCAAAACGCGAATTTCGCGGCCCTGCCCGCCGTTGAGGTCCACGCTGCCAACCCCATCCACCGTCTGAATGGCCCGGCGCACTCGCTTGTCGGCGATTTCCGTCAGTTCCCGGCGACTCAACGATCCGCTGACCAGCACCGTCATGATCGGATCCGATTGCGGATCTTCTTTGGTAATTACCGGCGGTAGCGTGTCCCGCGGCAAGCGATTGGTAGCGGCGGCAACTTTTTCGCGGATATCCTGCGCAGCGCCTTCGATGTCCCGCTCCAACACAAATGTGCAGGTAATCTCCGCGAATCCTTCCGTGGAGTACACCGTAATTTCATCGATGCCGCTTACCGAAGAAATAGCGTCTTCCAGAGGTAGCACCACCCCGGTGATGACTTCCTCCGGCGTGGCTCCCGGCAGTTGTACCTCGACGTTTACGGTGGCGGGATCCGCCTTGGGAAAAAGATCCACGGCTAGTTCGCGATAAGAAAACACTCCCAGCGTAACCAGAAATGCGATCAGCATCACCGTGAACACTGGGTATTTGACGCAGATTTCAGCAAGTCTCATGAATGTGTTCGCTTATTCGCTGTCAGCCGTAACTATTTTGTCGGCGTCGCGCCCTCGGCCTGTTCCCGCACGGTTGTACCATTCTGCAACTCTCCGGATACCGCCACTGCCACGCGATCGCCCGGCTTCAAGCCTTCCGCAACTTCAAACTGCCGGCCTTTCTGATTTTCGGTTTGGCCTGCGGGCCGAATCTGTCGTTCGCTGACCTGATTGCCGTGCACCAGGAAAACTTTATAAACCCCGTAGCGGTAATTCACCGCTCGCTCGGGAAGAAATATAGTTTTCTCTTCTTTCTGACTGGGGATGGACGCTTGCACAAAGAATCCAGGTTTCAAGCGGCCATCGCTATTCAGCAACAGCGCCTCGGCATCGAAGGTCCGCGAATCCTGCGACACCGACGGATTGATGCGCGAAACTTGTCCGTGAAAAGTTTCGTTGGGAAACGCCTCCACTTGCACGTCCACCATCGCCCCGTCCTTCACCCATCCGGCCCAACGTTCCGGAACTGCCAGGCGCGCCCGCAACCGGTCGGTGCGCACCAGCACCATCACCGGGCCTTGCACCCGCACGAATTCGCCAGGATGCACTTCCCTGGTCTTCACTGCTCCAAAAAACGGTGCGCGAATGGTGGCATCGTTCAATTTTTTCTCCGCCAATTTCTCGCTGGCTTCGCTGGACACCAGCAACGCTTTAAGGCGCTCCACTTCCTGCAGCGCCACGTCATAGGTCGCCTTGGTGCTTTGGAAGCGGCTTGCAGCCTCATCCAGTTGCTGCTGCGAGATCAGCTTGCCTTCATACATTTCTCGCGCCCGATTGTATTTTTGGTCCGCCTCAAAGCGGTCGGCCTCCGCGCGTTGCACCGACGGAAGCGATTTTGGATTCGGTGGCGGCGGATCGCCGGGTCCAATTCCCAGTTGCGCGCGTACCTGCGACACCAGCCCTCGTTGTCGGTCAACCTCGAACTGCAGCTCACGCGGGTCCAGGACGATGAGGGCCTGGCCCTCTTTCACGGTGTCCCCCACATCCGCCAACACTTCGGAAATGCGCCCTTCCACTTGGGCGCTCACCACGCTTTCTTCAAACGGAAAAAGCGACCCGGTAGCCTGCACTCGGCGCTGCGTCGTCTCTTCCGCCACCGTATACACGTTCACCAGCGTCGGGTGCGTGGCGTCTCCCAGCACGCTGCTCGGCGTGGATTTGCTGCACCCCACGAGAAACCCGGACGCGGCAACTAGAGCTGCTGTCGCCGCCGTCGTTCCTCTTCGGCTATGCCTCCGGATGTTTTGCGAACTCAACACAGAAGAACGGTCCCCCAGTAATTTTGACGCATCCAGACGCGTTTCGCTTCTCTAGCCTGGAGCGCAAATCGCTTTAACTTTTCCGCAAGAATTATGAACGCAAAGAAGCCTTACTCGAAGCACAATTTCTAGCGCTGCATCATTTTCATCGTGCGTCTATACTTCGCTTCGGGCGCTGTGCCAGACTCGCCGTGGTGTAAGGTGTTGCAAGGAGCTCTGCCTCATGAAGCTATCGGAAATCGCCCAAAAACTCGGCTGCCGCATCGAAGGTCCCGCCGATGCGGAGATCGCCGGCGTCGCGGGCATCGACCATGCCAAACCCGGGCATGTCACCTTTCTCGCCAATCGGCGGTACTTCCCTCTTCTGAAGACCACCGAGGCATCGGCCGTTTTGCTGCAGGAAGGCATCGCCGTTGAACGCGCGCCGGGTGCTCCACCAATCACCGCGCTGCGCAGCGCCAACCCCTACCTCGATTTCGCGCGCACCATTGAATTTTTCTACCAGGCACCTCGCTACCCTCCAGGGGTTCATCCCACGGCCGTGATCGCCCAAAGCGCCCGTGTCGGCGATGGCGCGCACATTGGTCCCTATTGCTTTGTCGATGAAGAGGCGCAGATCGGCCCCCACGCGGTGCTGCACAGCTTCGTAACGATTTATCGCGGCGCCCGCATCGGAGCCGACTTTTTTGCTCACGCCCACGCCGTGGTCCGCGAATTTTGCACCGTGGGCGACCGCGTTATTTTGCAAAATGGCGTGGTCATCGGTGGCGACGGCCTGGGTTTCGCGAAACGCAAGGATGGCAACTGGTACAAAATCGCGCAGTCCGGCGTCGCCATATTGGAAGATGACGTCGAGGTGCAAGCCAACGCTTGCGTCGACCGCGCCACCGTTGGCGAGACCCGCATCGGCCACGGAAGCAAACTCGATGACTTGGTGTTGGTGGGCCACGCCTCGAAAGTCGGAAGCAATGCCATGTTGTGCGGGCAAGTGGGCCTGGCAGGATCGACGCACATCGGCAGCGGCGCGATTCTCGCCGGACAAGTCGGCACCGCCGGACATTTGAGCGTCGGCGACAACGCCGTGGTCACCGCGAAAAGCGGTATACCCAGCGATGTGCCCGCGCGTGTAATGTACTCGGGCTATCCCGCGGTCGACAATCGCCAATGGCTGAAGTCGGTCGCCGCGCTCAACCGCCTGCCAGAACTGCAAAAGCGCGTTTGGGAACTGGAAGACGAAATCGAAAAGCTGAAACTGGCTAAGATTAAATCCTGAACATCTCGCGAGAAAAACTAAATCTTAGGTCGCTCCAGGAAAGCCAACCGGCCGTTGATCCGGCGGCAGCCCGGCAGCCAACTCATCGTGCACCAGATTGTTCAACTCGTCGCGCTCTTCCAGTGAAAATTTCCTGGGATCGATGGGCGGCAAAAATTCCACCACAATTTCCCCCGGCCGCAGCACCAGCGAACGCTTCTGCATCAAACGATGCGCGTTCGAACACGCCACCGGCACAATCGGCTTGCCGGCATTAATGGCCATTACCGCCGCGCCCTTCTTGAACTTCTTCAGTCGCCCGTCCGGGCTGCGCGTGCCTTCCGGATAAATCAAAAAAGACTGCCCCAAACGCAGCGATTCCGTCGCCTTTTCCAGGCTGGCGACCGCCGAATCGTGCCCCCGTTCCACGGGGATGAACCCAGCCAGCCGAAACGCCTGCCCCACAATCGGAAAACGAAACAGCGACTCCTTCAAAAGAATCGCGATTCGCCTCGGAATTGCTCCCACCACTGCCGGAGCATCCAGGGTACTGGTGTGATTGGCCACGAACAGGCACGCCCCCTCGGGAATTCGCTCGATCCCTTTCACGCGCACGCGCACCCCGGCAGCCCGAACGAAAAACATCACGCCGCCAATGCCCGCGGTGAAAATCGCATCAGGATCGCGCGAAAGCAAAGTGTATAAAAGTAGCGGCGGTCCAATCACCAGGATATATAGCGAAAGAAATACACCGACGAAGATCGTACGAATCATGAGTGCGAGACCAGTTTTAGCGGTGCATGGTCTGAATCACTCCTGGGGCCCTGACAGAAAAATCTAGTTCGCGGCATGAATCGTAGCCGCAGTCGTCGTTCCGTGCAGCAAGCCTTCGCGAATGCGCAGAGCTTTTTCTCCGGGATGCGGGTCCTCAACGATGTCGTAATAAGTTTCCGAGCTTTCTCCCACCCGGAAATCGAGGTTCACTTCACTGCCCTCGCGCCGAATCCGCAGATGCAGCGTCTCGCCCGCTTTACGCTGCCGCAGCCATTCCGCTGCGCGCCGCGACGGCTCAGCACCGTTCCACTTCACAACAACGTCGCCACTCTGCAAACCCGCCGTCGCCGCCGGACTGCTGGCCTCCACGCTGCGAACGATGAGCGTTCCACCCGCTGTTACATCCGCGGAGAAACCCAGCGCCGCGCGTTTCCTCACCGTCTCGCGCAATTCCAACCCAGCCAGTTGCAGCGTGGCGCGATACGGCAACGGGCTGGCGCCCGCAACGTAGCGCTTGAAAAATTCCTCGAACGAGCCGCCCGCCAGCTTCTCCGCGGTCAACTGCACATCTAGGCTGTCACGATACGTTTTCCCCGCCATCGCGAACTCGCGATTCATGGTCCGCAAAAGATCGTCCAGTCCCGCCGCATTGTCGCTGTGCTCCCGCATTAAAATATCCAGCAGCACCCCCAGTATCTGCCCCTTGGTGTAATACGAAGTGCTGTTGTCCGCGTCTTCGTACAACGGATATTTCTCCAGCCATGCATCCAGGCTCGATTGCTCCGCGCTTTGCCAATGATTGGCGGGCCGCATTTCCAGTTCCGTGATTTGCTGACCAAGATCGTGAAAGAACTGCGGCTTGCTCCAAAGCCCGGTGCGCTCCAGCGTGTAGGACGCGTAAGTATTCGTCACTCCCTCGGCAAACCACAAAGCCCGGGTGTATTGCTCCGCCGAATAGTTCACGGGATCTAATGTCGCCGGTCGGATGCGTTTGACATTCCACAAATGAAAAAATTCGTGCGCCGCGACATTGGCAAGATTGTCGCCGGACGGAACATTGATCGCGGTGCCGTCGGCATGCTCCATCCCCCCGCCGGCTCCAGCTGCTCCTTTTCCAATGTGCAAAATAAATGTGTAGCGCTGATACGGCGCCTGCTCCATCAATTTGATTTCATACTGGCAAATGCGTTTCAGCTCGCTCTCCACCTGTTGCTTCTTCCAGTTATCTCCATGCACGATGATCCAAATCTCCGGCGTTACACCGCTTAACTGAAACTCCTCGAACTTTCCGACCTCGATGGGGGCGTCCGCCAGCGCGTCGTAATTGGCAAACCTGCCGGAGAAGGCCCTTGCTCCGCCTCCCGCTTCTGAAAGTTGAATTCCCGGCCCGCTTGCCTGCCACACTCCGGGAGGATCGGCAAATATTTCCTGTACCGGATCGGAGCGCCGCTCCGGCAGGTACATCAAAATCATCGCTGGATTGATGAACGCGTGCTCGCGATTGAGTTGCGTTGCAAACGGCCCGGGCTCATCCCAATATGTGGCGTAGCGCACGCGTACCGTGCCATGCGCTTTGATACGCCAGGTTTGTTTGTCGATTTTTTCGATGCTTGCTTGTCCTTCAACGCTCGCCGCGCCCGGCTCACTCGCCAGGCTCACTTCCACTTGCTGGATATGCGAACTGAAATCGCGAATCTGGTACAGCGCGTTCCACGCCGGAATCCGAATCAACACTTGATCTTCCACATGAGGAATGGTCATGGTCACGTGAAACAAATGCTGTTCAGGATGCGTCAAAGAAATTTCGTAACGGATCAGGTCGTCTTCAGGATTGGCCGCGCGAATCTCACCGCAAAAAGCCAAGCCCCAAACTAAATAGATCAGAACAGGGAATCTGCTTCGGGGGGCCGGGAAACGAATCACCTGCTGGTGGCCTCGGAGGGCACGGATGCGGCGGCGCTGAGTTTCTTCACCAATTTTTCGCACAAACCATCGAAGCTGCCGTTGGACATCACCAGCAAAAGATCGCCTGGTTCCGCTTCTCCAGCGAGCGTCTCGGCAATCGCATCGCTGCTGGGAAAAACGCGCGCCAATTTTCCAAGCGAGCGCACGCTTTGCGCCACCGTCTCCGGATCCAGCCGGTTTTCTTCGCCAAGCTGCTGCGAACGAAACACCCCGCCAAGAATAACGTGATCGGCCAATGCCAACGCTTGCGGCAGACTTTCTTGAAACACTTTACGTCGCATCGAATTCGAACGCGGCTCCAGAACAGCCCACAGCCGCCGCCCGGGCCATCGCCCTCGCGCCGCCTCGATGGTGGCCTTTACCGCCGTCGGATGATGCGCAAAATCATCCACCAGCACAATTCCTCCGAACTCGCCTTTCACGTCCATGCGCCGCTTCACGCTGCGAAATGTTTTTAGCGCCTCCGCAATCTTGTCGGCCGGAATTCCCCGGCCCGCAGCCACGGCGGTGGCGGCTACCGCGTTCAGCACGTTATGGCGGCCGGTAGCGGCCAGCACAAATTCACCAAAAAGTTTCCCACCATGGGTAAGCCGAAATCGTTCTCCACCGCCCTCGACCGCCACATCGCTGGCCACCCAGTCGTTCTCCACCGCAAATCCGTAGGTCTCCACCTGGCAAAACGCCTTTTCCGCCGCTCGCCGCAATGCGGGCCCCGACTGCGCGGTGTCGCCCCAGATGACCGCTCGCCCGCGCCTCGGCACCAGATTCACCAGCCTCCGAAACGCCAGCTCGTAAGCTGCAAAGTCCGCGTATATATCCGCGTGATCGTATTCCAGCGACGTGATGATCAAATCGTCGGGATGATAGTGGAAAAATTTCGGCCCGCGATCCCAGAAGGCCGTCTCATACTCGTCGCCTTCCAGAATAAATTCTTCGCCTCCGCCAAGCCCATAGCTCTTGCCGAAATTTTCCGCCACGCCTCCAACCAGAAAGTTCGGCTTTTTCCCCGCCGTCTCGAATATCCACGCCAGCATCGCGGTCGTGGTGGTCTTCCCATGCGTACCGCTCACCACAATGGAATGCCCCCCCGGAAGAAATACTTCTTCAAGAATTTCCGGCATGGACCGGTACGGAATCTTGCGGTCCAGCACTTCCTCAAGCTCAGGATTTCCGCGCGCGATAATGTTGCCCACGATGACCAGGTCGGGGGCAGGCTGCAAATGCGCGGCATCGAAGGAATGAAAAAACGAAATTCCCAGGCTCTCCAAAAGTGTAGAAGCCGGAGGATAAACGCCAGAATCCGAGCCGCTAACCCGATAGCCGCTTTCGCGCAACATGCCCGCCAGCGGCGCCATTGCCGAGCCCCCAATTCCAATCACGTGCACGTGTTTCGATTCCGTCATGACACCACCGCCGGCTCCAGAATTTCCAGCACTCCCGCTCCTTTGGCGGAAAGCCGGGCCTGCACACCCAGCGGCACTGTAAGCATTGGACGCACCGTGTGTCCAACCGGCGCTCCAAAAATCACCGGCACTCCCAACGGCGCCAAAATGCGATCGCAAACCTCCCGCACCGTGGGGCTGCCCGGCACGGGCGATTCGCACTCCGGGAAATCTCCCAGCACAATTCCACGCACGCCCTTGAATTTTCCCGCTTGCCACAAATGCATCAGCGCCCGATCCACCTGCCACGGCTTCATTCCGCGATCCTCGAGCACCAGAATCGCACCGCCGGTTTCCAATTCCCAGGGTGTTCCCAGCGCGGTTTCCACCAGAGTCAAGCAGCCGCCCAGCAATCTACCCTCCGCTGCGCCTTCCACCATCGCGTCGCCCAGAAGATCGAGCTGCCAACCGGAATCGACGTTTTGCACCGCCGCCAGCAACGATTTCTTGTCGTAGCCTTTCGCCACATCCGCGCCCGCATCGAATCCCGCAGCCAGCATCGGTCCGTAAAATGTCACCCATCGGCAACGCTGCCACATAAAAATCTGCAGTGAAGTCAGATCGCTGTAGCCCAGAATAATTTTAGGATTTGCCGGCGTCGAGATTTGCAGCTCGTCGAGTAAATAGTTTGAGCCGTACCCGCCGCGCACACCCACCAAAGCCCCCACGTCGTGGCGTTCTAAAGCGGAAACGAAATCGTCGCGTCGATTGGCCAGCAGCCCCGCAAAATATCCATCGTTGCTGAACGCCGCTCGTTCCCCGACGCGAAATCCTAGCCGCGTCGCCTCCGCGATACCTAGCTCAATTCTTGCAGCTTCAGCCGGCGAAGCCGGCGCAAAAGGCCGCATCACCATTTCGCCGGAAAGCGCGCGAGGTTTGCGAGCGCCTGCCGACTCCTCGCTGGCCAGCGACTTGCCTCCCGCCGCCGCGCTTCCCGGCCGCACCGTCATTCGTGCTGCCTCTCGACCGGCAGCATCTCGCAGGTAATTCCCGGCCGCGTCAGTTCGCTAAAAACTCTTTCTTGTTTGCGGTGGGTAATGTCGGCGTCAAATTGAATCAGGTTTTTATCTCCGGTCATCGACACTTGAAAATTATCCAACGCGATGCCCACATCCGTAAAAATCCGATGAACCTCCGGCACCAGGTCGACCGTTGTCGCGGTGGAAATTCGAAACAGCATCAACCGCGGCTTCAGATTCAACCAATTTTCAGCGTAGAAAAATACCGTCAGCGAGACCAGCACCAGCAGGCAAGCAAACCCCGAAGCTCGAAACTCGCCCGCCCCGGCTCCCATTCCCAGAGCCGCCACCACGAAAATCGTGGCTGCTGTCGTCAATCCCGTCACCCCTCCTCGTTCGCGCAAAATCACCCCGGCGCCTAGAAATCCAATTCCCTGCACAATGTTGGAAGCGATCCGCGTGGTGCTGGTATCTCCCGTGCTCCGCGCAATTTCCACTGACAGAATCGTGAAAAACGCGGCGCCCACGGAAACGCATATGCCCGTGCGCAATCCCGCCGGTCGCCGGCGTATCAACCGCTCGGCGCCAATGGCCGCGCCCAGCAACGCAGCCCACAGCAGTCGGGCAACAATGATGTTGAGAGGAAGCATGTATTCTCTGCGTTTCGTTCCTATCCCGCAGAGCCCCACAGAAGTTTACATTTTACAATTTGAATTGCGTCAACTTCGCAAAGTGCCGTGCTCTTGCGTGTATCTCGCTGCGCTTCAGCGAGCGCAACCGGTCTAGGCCAAATTTCTCCACCGCGAAGCTTCCCAGCACCGACCCGTAAACCATCGCCCGCCTCAACGCCGCATCGTTTTTCTGCCCGGCGCTGGCCAGGTAACCCATGAATCCTCCGGCAAAACTGTCGCCCGCACCCGTCGGGTCATGCGGTTCTTCCAGCGGGAACGCCGGCACGCAAAACACTCCGCGCTTGTCCACCATCATCGCCCCATATTCACCGCGTTTTACCACCAGCGTGCTCGGGCCCATCTTGAAAATGTGTTTCGCCGCGCGCAACAGATTGTGCTCGCTGGAAAGTTGCCGCGTCTCGGAATCATTGATCATCAAAATATCCACGTGCTTCAAGGTTTCGCGCAACTCCGAATTGGTTCTCTCAATCCAGTAGTTCATGGTGTCCAGCGCCACCACCTTGGGGCGGTTGCTTACCTGTTGCAGCACATCGCGCTGCAGATCGGGCGCGATATTCGCCAGGAACACATATTTGGATTTCTGATATTTTGCCGGCAACTTCGGCTTGAAGTCCGCGAAAACATTCAAATCCGTGACCAGCGTGATCCGCTCATTCAAATTTTCCGAGTACCGCCCCGACCAGAAAAATGTTTTGCCCGCTGCCCGCTCCAACCCTTCGGTGTCGATCGTGCGCCCGCGAAATACTTCCGCATCCTTGGAAGTAAAGTCGTCTCCCACGATGGCCACCAGATTGACTTGCGTGAACAAACTCGCCGCCACGGCAAAATACGTAGCCGCGCCGCCCAGCGCGCGTTCCACTTTCCCGTACGGACTCTCCAGACCATCGAACGCCACCGAACCTACCACCAATAGAGACACAGTTTTCTCCTAGATATATTTTCCGATGATGGCCGCCAGTTTGCGTTTCGTGGCCGGAGGCACCAACTTCATGTCCGTCACCATGGCGTGTTGCAACGCCGCTCCGCATTTGCACCCGCGGCCATCCGGGAGCGCCCGTATGGCCTCCCGCAACACCAGCTGCGCGTTCACAGCATTTTGATTCAGTGTAGCGATGATTTGCGTCGCGGTTACCGATTCATGTTCCGGGTGCCAGCAATCGTAATCGGTGATCATCGAAATCGGTCCGTAGCAAATCTCCGCTTCGCGCGCCAGTTTCGCTTCGGTAGCGTTGGTCATTCCCACCACCTGGAATTGCATCTGGCGGTGCATGTTCGCTTCGGCCAAAGTAGAAAATTGCGGGCCTTCCATGCAGATATATGTGCCGTGGCGATGCACCTTCACGCCGCAGTGCACGCTGGCGTCCCCTAGAGCCGCCGATACTTCCGCGCAGGTGGGGTGCGCGAAAGACACATGCGCCACCAGTCCTTCGCCAAAAAAAGTCGATACGCGATGCCGCGTCCGATCCACAAACTGGTCGGGCACCAGAAATTCTCCCGGCCGCAAATCCTCCTGCAGCGAACCTACCGCGCTGACGGAAATGATCCGCTCCACGCCCAGGGTCTTCAGCGCATAAATGTTCGCACGATAATTGATTTCTCCCGGCAGAATCCGGTGGCCGGTTCCGTGCCGCGCTAAAAATGCCACCTTCTTCCCCTCTAGCGTTCCCAGCACAATCACCTCGGAAGGTTCGCCAAATGGCGTTCGCACTTTAATTTCGCGCGGCCCAGTTAGCCCCGGCATCGAATATAAGCCGCTTCCGCCAATGATGCCGATCGTCGCTTGAGACTTGCTCGTCGCGACTTTCGCGGACGCCGACGCTTTGCTCTTTTCAACCGCCATACAAATTTTCTCCGTGAGTTATTTGCTTAAATTATTTGCGTAACTTATTTGCTCAAGTCGACCGGCTCGAACTCAATTTTGCCATTGTGCTCGTGTAAAGTGGCGGCCGCATGATCGGGATCGTGCCCAAACGCCACGATCCACCCCTGTTCCACAATCTCTGCGATGCGCTTGCGCTTGGTTTCCAGGGTCTGTAAAGGATACAGGTCGTATCCCGGCATCCATGCCAACGGCAGGTGGTGCCGCGTGGGCAGCATGTCGGCCACAAAAATCAGCGTGCGCTCGCCGCCCGATATTTTCACCGCTTGAATATCCGCGTTGTGCCCGGGTATGCGCACCACGGAAATTCCTGGCACGATCTCCACATCGCCATCCACCAGTTGCCAGCGCCCCGCTTCCGTAACCGGCACGAATCGATCTTCGAAATAGCTGGCCCGGTCGCGCTCCGTCGGATGCATCGCATGTTCCAGCTCTGCGCGCTGCACCACATAGTGCGCCTTGGGAAAATTCAGCACGTCCCGCCCATCCACCGGTCGCGTATTTCCGCCGCAGTGATCGAAGTGCAAATGTGTATTGATCACCAGGTCGATATTTTCGCGCTTCACCCCGGCACGCGCCAACGAATCCTTTAGCGGGTCGCCTTCCTGAATTCCGTAAATGTTGCGCAATTTGGGATCCCACTTCGTTCCGTTACCGGTTTCCACCAGAATCGTTTTGCCTTTGGCGCGGACCAGCAGACAATTCGCTGCCAGCCGAATACGATTCAGATCATCGGCAGGCGCTCGTTTGGCCCACAAGGTTTTAGGCACCACTCCAAACATCGCGCCGCCGTCCAGATAAAAATTCCCGCCATGGATCGGCACCACTTCGATGTCACCGAAATGCATCGCGCCCGTTCTCAGCCATGCAAACCGCTCCTGGCCAGAATTTCATTTACCGCGGAGTACGGATCTTTCCGCCGCTCCGCAACCTCCCCCGCTAACTCGGTCAGCTGTTGTTCCCCTGCTGCACCTCCGAGCGCCCGCAGCAGCAACCGCGACTCCAACAGTTCCACCAATCGCTTTCTCCAGTGCTCCACGTGTTTCTTTTTCCGCTCCGGCCTGGACGCGAAATGCTCGCGAAATTTAGAAATGGTCTCCGCCAGCGTACTGACGCCGCGATTCTCGGACGCCACTGTGCGCACCACCGGCGGATGCCAGCCATGTTGCGGCATCACCAGTGACAGCATGGCGTGCAGTTGCTGTTCGACCCGCTCCGCGCCTTCCCGATCGCTTTTGTTCACCACAAACATGTCGGCGATTTCCATCAAGCCCGCTTTCATGTTCTGAATGTCGTCGCCCAGCCCCGGAACCACCACCACAATCACGCAATCCGCCAGTCTCACAATATCGATTTCGTCCTGGCCCACACCCACTGTCTCGATCAAGATCTGCCGCTTGCCCGCGGCATCCAGCAGCAGCGCCGCCTCCGAAGTCGTGCGCGACAATCCCCCCAGAAATCCCCGCGTGGCCATGGAGCGAATAAACATCCCCGCATCGCCCGCGTGCCCTTGCATGCGAATCCGATCGCCGAGTATCGCGCCCCCTGAATAGGGACTGGTCGGATCCACCGCGATAACTCCCACAGCTTCATCCTGCTTGCGATAGTAGGCGGCGAGTCGATCCACCAGTGTGCTCTTGCCGGTCCCCGGTGCCCCGGTTACGCCCACCAGATACGCTTTGCCAGTATGCGGAAAAAGAATCCGCAGCAGCGGCTCGGCGTTCGCGTCATGATTCTCGATCGCGGTGATGGCTCGCGAAAGGGCCCGCACATCGCCGGAGCGCACCTCTTCCGCCCATTTTTCCACCGCCGCTGACATGTTTTCCTTTGGAGCCCTTGGCAATTGCCGCGAATCTCAAGCAGCCGCTTATTTTTTACCCAGAAGTTGCCGGGCAATCACCAGCTTCTGGATTTCGCTCGTTCCTTCACCGATGGTGCACAGCTTCACGTCGCGATAAAACTTCTCCGCCGGATAATCCTTGATGAAACCGTAGCCTCCGTGAATCTGCACGCATTCGTTGGCCACCCGCACCGCCACTTCGCTGGCAAACAATTTGGCCATGCTGGACTCCCGCGTGAACCGCACATCACCTTTGTCCGCCAGCCACGCCGCTTGATACACCAGCAGCCGCGCCGCTTCTACTTCCGTAGCCATGTCCGCCAATTTAAATTGAATAGCCTGAAACTCGCTGATAGCCTGGCCAAATTGTTTGCGTTGCTTCGCATATTTCGTAGCCGCATCCAGCGCCCCTTGCGCCATGCCCAACGCCAGCGCCGCGATGGAAATGCGTCCACCATCCAGAATTTTCAGGCTGCCCGTAAAGCCTTCCCCTTCCGGCCCCAACAAATTTTCGTGCGGTACGCGGCAATCCGTAAAAATCACTTCCGAGGTATCGCTGGCCCGCATCCCCAGCTTGTTTTCTTTTTTTCCCGGTTTGAAGCCGGCCATGCCCTTTTCCAGAATAAACGCGCTGATCCCGTGCGAACCCTTACTCTTGTCCGTCACCGCCATGGCCACGCAGAAATCCGCGTAACGCCCATTGGTCGTGAACGTTTTTGCACCGTTCAATACCCAAAAATCGCCATCGCGTGTCGCCGTGGTTTTCGTTCCTCCGGCATCCGACCCCGCCTCCGGTTCAGTCAAAGACCACGCCCCGATTTTCTTTCCTTGGGCGAGCGGCGTTAAATATTTCTTCTTTTGCGCTTCGCTGCCAAACTTAAAAATGTGATTGCTGCACAACGAATTGTGAGCCGCCACGATAATCCCCACCGAGCCGTCCACGCGCGACAATTCCTCGATAGCTACCGCGTACTCGATGTACCCCAGCCCCGCCCCGCCATACTCCTCCGGGAAAATCACTCCCAGCAAACCCATTTCTGCCAGCTTGGGCATGATTTCCATGGGAAAGTGCGAAGCCTCGTCCCACTCCATCACGTGCGGCAAAACTTCGCCTTCCGCGAACTCGCGCACGCTGCGTCGAAGTTGCTGCTGCTCTTCCGTTAAGCTGAAATCCACGCGCTCTCCCGCCTATCGCTTCTCTAGAATTAATCCCATTGCTTCTTCGCCCTTACCATCCCGCCGGATAACTGTTGGCTTTATTTTGCTCGTCCAGCCACGTTTTTAGCGGCGCAAAATAATCGGCCAGTGCGCTAGCGTCCAACTGTTTCTCGCCCAGTCAATGTCTCCAGCGCATCCTGCCACGGCTTACTAAGTCCCATCGCCAGCATCTCGTTCAACTTTCGCCCGCCGCTTTGTTCCCATAGATCGAGCAGCGGTGCAGCGGCCCGGTATACCCGGCTTCGCGGCAAAGCGCCCGCTGAAATTGGAACTGTAAAATGCGCGCCAGAAAATAGCGCATATATGGAACATTCGCTGGCACGTGAAATTTTGCTCCAGGATCGAAATCCGCTTCCGTGCGCTCAACCGGCGGCACAACCCCCTGATACTCTTCACCAAATCCCACCACGCTTTCTTGTACTGCTCTGGCTTCACTTGCCAGAAAACACTTCCCAGCGCCATTTATCGATCAGTGAGTCCGAATGGCAGAAACGCGACTTTCTCCAACGCTTGCTGCAACAGGTAGTCGATGTCGTCCGATGCGGGCGGAACAGTCTCAATCAGGCCCATTTTTTAAATATTCCGGCGTGACCGATAACGCGATCGTGTCTCCCACCGCCTCATGAAAACCGTCGTTCGCACTATTTTGAAAAAGCGGCGGCTGCGTGTTGTAAGCACGCTGATAAAAGTTGTGTCCCAACTCGTGGTGAATGGTTGCGAAATCTTCCTCGCGTAATCTGAATGCACATCTTGATCCGCAGATCGTCTTTCGAATCGACATCCCAGGCGCTCGCGTGGCAGACCACATCACGGTCTGCAGGCTTGGTAAATAGCGAACGCTCCCAGAATGTTTTCGGCAGTGGCGCAAATCCCAGCGACGTAAAAAAACCTTCGCCATATCTCACCATGCCGTGCGCATCGGTGCCGCGGTCTTGCAGGATCTTGGTCAGGTCGTAGCTTTGCTCCGGCTTTGGCGAATCCATCAGCGGATAAACGTTGTTCCACTCCTGGCCCCAGAAATTGCCCAGCAGGTGAGCAGGAATCGGACCTTTCGCTGGCACGGCCGCGCCATATTTCTTTGCGAGTTGTCCCCGAACATATGCGTGCAGCGAGAGATACAGTGGCCGCAATTGCTTCCACAGCCGATCCATTTCTTTCGCGAAGTCTCAGGTGGCATGTCGTAGTTGCGAGCGCCAGAGCACACCTGCGTCCGGCGTATCCAAGTTCGCGTGCTCCCTGATTGCCAAGCTGCACCATGCGCGCGTAACGTTCCCGCATCGGCGCGCCAACCGCGTGCCAGCCAATCCACAGCCTTCAATTCCTCGGGTTCCGGCTGCGTCCCGGCACTTCGATCGCCGTGATGTCCATGCACTTCGACTTTCCGACAGCGGTGACGTCGCCATTTCGGTTTCGCTCCGTCCGGGCACCATTTCCCTCTACCGTAGTCGCCGTCCAGCGACGCGGCAACTGCGCTAGTTCTTTTTGCTCCGCTGCATTCGTCGGTGCCGGAAATCCAATCGAAAGTTTCACCAGCAACATCTTCCGCGCCATATCCGGCGGCAATTGCAGGTCGATCGAAGCGATGCGCTTTCTTCGCCAGATCCACCGTCAAGCGTATTCAGTTGCTCCCGGCGTCCGCGGCGATTTGCTCGGTGTCTTCGGTAATAAAATTTTCCTGCACCCACGCCGCGCGTTGGGCCTTCTTACCCAAATCGAAAAGTCGCGCTTCGGCGTCCTCGAGAAACGCCTTAGCCTCCGCCACTGTCGCGGTCTTACCGTTGACAGCTTTGCCGTTGCTGCAGTGCGCCCGCGTAGTCATTGTAGCGCCGCTTGTTGCGCCGCCGCGACATTTGCCCACACGAAGCCGCCGCTGACACCCCTGCGACGATTCGCGCCGCCATTTTTTTCATTTTCATGCCGTAGCCTTCTTTGTGTTCGCCGCAACCTGGCGAATGATTGTAAGTGCTCGCTCCAACCCGCGCGGTCCACATCGCAATGAGTAACAAACCGCACCGCATGCAGCGCCGTATCTTGCGCCCAGATCCCCGATGGATACAGCAATTCGCACAACTCGACCGCGTTCTTCCCGTTCTGCGAGCAATCGAAAATGACAATATTCGTTTTTACTTTTACGGCATCGATCTCAAACCCGGGAATCTTCGCCAGCCCTTCCGCCAGCCGCCTCGCATTGTCGTGGTCGATGTGCAGCCGCGCCGGAGATTTCTCGCAGCGCCATCAATCCCGCCGCCGCGATCACGCCAGCCTGCCGCATCCCCCCGCCAAACATTTTGCGATAGATCCGCGCCTTCTCGATAAATGCCTGCGAACCCGATAACATTGACCCCACCGGCGCTCCCAGTCCCTTCGACAAGCAAAACATCACCGAGTCCATTTGCGGGTCATGTGTCGCCACGCATTCCCCGAGCGCCATCGCCGCATTAAAAATCCGTGCCCCATCCAGATGCACTTTCAAGCCCGCTTCATGCGCGTGCTCGCAAATGTCTTCCACCTTCGCTGTCGGATACACGCGTCCCGCCCGACATGTTCGCGGTATTTTCCAGACACACCAGCGCGCTCTGCGAATCGTAATAAATCTTCGGCCGGATCACCGCCTCGATTTGCTTCCACGACAAAATCCCATCTTCGCCTCTTGCCATCCGCGGCATGCATCCCGCAATTGCCGACATCGACGCCAACTCATAGAGATTCACGTGGCTGCGCTCTTCGCAAATCACCTCGTCGCCGTGATGCGTCCAGACCTTGATCGCGATAAGATTGCCCATGCAGCCAGTCGGCACGAACAACGCCGCGTCTTTGCCAAACAATTCCGCGGCGCTCGCCTCCAGCCGGTTGACGGTGGGATCTTCGCCGTACACGTCGTCCCCAACCTCGGCTTCCGCCATGGCCGCCGCATTTCCGCGGTCGGCCGCGTCACCGTATCGCTGCGAAGATCGATGGTATTGTCCGCTGGACCCCTGTCGCTTCGTTCACCGCCGCGATTTCCGAATCTGTAGCGCCCACTTGGCAGCCTCGCAATCAATTTCTCGAGCCTTTGTCGCTCGCGGTTACCCCGCAGCGCACTTCGCCACAGCTTCCGGCCAATTATGCAGTTCAACAAATACTTCGTTCGCAACACTCAATCGCCCGGCGCCAGCCGCAACGTCAAATTCCTTCCCACTCCAAAGTCCCGAAGTCATCAGCGGTTCGAATCGCGGCAAAAGCGTTATCCATACTCCCTCTCGATTCGCACGACATCGATCCCATCCAATTGCCGCAGCCCCAAAAACAACTCTTCCTCCAGCGCCGCATCCGCGCGTCAAGCTTCTCCAATTGCTCCACTGGCAACTTCCTCGCTCTGCACACTCTGCACATACTTCGCGGCATCGTGCGCATTTGCCCACCGCTGTTCACCCGAAAACGAATGCGCCCCGGCCCCAAATCCCAGATACGCTTCGCGCCGCCAGTATTTCAAATTGTGCCGCGATTCGAATCCCGGCTGGGCCCAATTGGAAATCTCGTAATGGTGAAATCCCGCCGCTCCAAAATCCCCTACGCCGTCTCGTAAAACTCCGCCATCTCGATCTTCCGTCGGCACCGCGCCCGCGCTGTAGCGTTGTCCGCCTTTCAAAAACTCACTACCCAGCCGGCTCTTCTCATCCACTTCCAGCAAATAGACCGAAACATGCTCCGGCCTCAGCTCCGCCAGCCGCATCAGCGATTCCTGCCAACTCTCCCTCGTCTGCATCGGCAAACCGGCGATCAAATCGAAACTCAATATTTGTATTCCCGCTTCCGCAGAATCGGCACCGCGCGATAAACATCCGCCCGCCGATGCATGCGCCCCGCCGCCAGCAACTCTCCATCGCAGAAAGACTGCACTCCAAAGCTGACCCGATTGATCCCCGCTCTGACCCAGGCCTCTGCTTTATCCGCGTCCACCGTTTCCGGGTCGGCCTCCAGCGTAATCTCCGCCGGTTCGCAAGAAAAACTCGCGCGAATCGTCATTAGGATGCTTTGTAAATGCGAGGGATCCAACAGGCTGGGAGTTCCACCGCCAATGTACACGGTGTCCGGCAGTGCATCCTGAACCAGCGATGGCCGCAGCTCAATTCCCGCCGCACCATACAATTCCCGGTGCATCCTTATTTCGTGACACACCGCGCTGACATACGGCGCGAATCGCGAAGTGGAAACGACTCCGGTGTGAAAATTGCAATATGTGCATTTGGTCTGGCAGAAGGGGACTTGGACGTAGATGCCCAGGCTCGTCATTGGCACCAAAACTCTAACACAGCACTGCACCGCGCGCAGGTCCCGCCAACGCCATTCAGGCCGGATCGGCTGCCACTTTGACCTGCAAGCGCCGCTCGCGCGGGCCGTCAAATTCGCAGAAGAAAATACCCTGCCAGCGCCCCAGTTGCAGTTCGCCGTTCTCCACAAAAATAGTTTGGCTCGCGCCCACCAGCACCGATTTCATGTGCGAGTCGGAGTTACCCTCCTCATGCCGGTACGGCCCTTCAAACGGAATCAGCCGGTCGAACGCCCCTTCCAGATCCGTTGCCACATCCGGATCCGCGCATTCGTTGATCATCACCGCCGCCGTCGTATGCGGCACGTACACGTAACAAACTCCACTGCGCACGCCTGATTTTTCGACCGCCTGCCGCACTTGCGCGGTCACGTTAAGTAACTGCGTGCGGCGAGTGCTTTTCACTTTAAGAGCGTGAATGTTCACCAGACCCAACCTGAAAACTTAGGAAAGTTGCACGATGCAGTGTTGTCCAAGGTTTTTGCTGCCGCAAAGTTTCTGCAGCTCCGCCAATCCGCCCGGCCCCCAACGCGCCAGAAATGGCAGCAGGCACAGCTCGCGAGACTGCAATGTCTTGTGGGGATACAGCAAATGCTCCAGAAAATCCTCGTGATTGGCCAGCAATCCCGATTTGACGCCCTGCGCCCGGCCGGTCTTGCGGCGCAATTTGTCGATCTGGTAGTCGATTTTTTTGCGCGCCGTCTCCACCGCGCCCTGCAGCGTGGGGTCTAGCTTTTCAATTTGCTTTTTCAGCTGGTCCAGCATTTTCATCACTTGTTTGTGATTGCGTTCGAAATCCTTGGACACATCCCGAGGCACCGAAGCCACTTCCATTCTGCGCCGCACTTCCTGCGGGCCCGCCCAGATGTCTTCCACTTTCAGTTTGTACGCGCGCAGCAATTTCCCTGCCTTGGTGTCCACCAGCGTGAAGCCCGGACGCGACAGGATCACCGGCATGCGCCCCAATAATTGTTTGTAAACCACTTCCGATTGCGCGAAATAAGAAATCTCCGCCGCTCCCCCAATGTACGCCACCGTCGGCAGCAAATAATCCTGCACCACCGCGCGTAGCAGCGCGCTCGGGCTGAAACTCTGCGGTTCAGCTTCGATGGCCGCAAGCAGTTCCGCTTTGCTCCATTGCTTTTCTCCCGCTTGAAATTTCCCGCCGTTGCCAACCACGATGGCCTGCCGCGGCCCGCGAACCCATGTAAAACAACAAAGTGCTTTTCGCCGTGACTTTTACCTGCGGTGCGTACTCCGCACTTTCCAGTTGCTTGCCCCGCTGCAAAAGTTTCTCGTTCAGCGCGTCGCGCTCATCCATGGCCTGCCGGTAAAGCGGCGCGGCGATGCGATGCAACCCTGCGTCCATGGGCTCCAGTAAAATCAGTCCCTGCTCCGAAAATAGCCGCGCGAACAACCGCGCAAACGCGCTCCCATAAGTCTCCCCAGCCCGATAACTTTCCCGCAGTTGCTGCGCCAGTAACAGGCTGCCCTGCTTCACCAATAATTCCGCCGCCTCATGAACCTGCTCTTCCACTTGCGGCCCCAGCAGCACCTTCCCAACCGGCCGCCCCACCTCCTCCGGCGAATCCGGCGCGGACAGTGCGAAGCGCCTCAACTCCCCATCCTGAAACCAGCTGGTGTGCCGCACCTCCTCGATGTCGTGATCTTCCGTCGCCATCCAGAACACGGGCACAGCCTCAACACCCGAGCGTTTCAATTCCGCAGCCAGCTGCACGGCCGCCAGCGCTTTGTAAAACGAGTACGCCGGCCCGCTGAACAGACCAACCTGCTGCCCGCTGACAATCGCCACCGCGCCCTTCTCCAGGCGATCCAGATTTTCCAGCGCTAGGCCCGGCCCCGAACCCAATATTCTGCTTCCGCAATATGGCCGCCACTTCTGCTCGCCGCTCAGCGGGAAAATCCAACTCTCGCGCCACGCGTGCCACCGAAGACATCTTCGGGGCGTGCGCATAGTAAGTCTCCACTCGGGAAAATTTATCGATGTAATCGAGGAATAGCTTTGACTGGTGCGGAAGCCGGCGGGACGGTAAGGCGCGACAGTCCATGAGCCGTTAGATGTTACGGCCGGGAAAAGGGCTCACGCGGGCGCTACAATTTATTTCTGTCACGCGGGAGCCATGGCTGGCTGCTCGATGGTAGCCAAAAATCCGCATAGCTTCGATTTTTGCTCAGCGCTCAGCGGCGTGAGTGGCAATCTGGGAATTCCCCCGCGATAGCCGCGCTGATCCATCGCATACTTCACGCCCGCTATGCCCATTTCCGAAACCACCACTTTGGACGCCCGCAGCAGCACTCGTTGCAGTTCAGCAGCCTGCTTCGCTTGTCCCTTGCTGAATAATTCGCAACGCGCCACGCATTTTTCCGGCAGCGCATTTGCCAACGCCAGAATCGCTCCCCGCGCGCCCACCGCCAAACACGGATACACCGTAGCCGCCGCTCCCACCAGCACCTGAAACGCTGCCGGTGCCCCGGCAATCATTTCGGAAATCCGCTGCAGGTTTCCCGAGCTATCTTTAATACCAATGATGTTGGCGTGCTCGGCCAACGCAATCGTCTCCGCGGCTTCCAGCGCCAGCCCCGTAAAAATGGGAACCGAATACAGCAATATGGGAATCGGTGAAGAGTCCGCAACTCTCCGGTAGTGCGCGATCAGAACATCGGCTTTGTACGCCGGCTTGTAATAAAACGGCGTCTTCACCAGCGCGACCTGGTAGCCCAGCGCAGCCGCCCGCTTGGTCCGCTCGATCGTTTCTGCGGTGGATTCCGCGCCCGTTCCCGCGATCAATTTTCTTCCGGGAGCCGCCGTTTCCTTCACGGCCTCCAGCATCCCGTCTTTCTCTTTCGAATCCAGCAACACCGATTCGCCAGTCGACCCCAGCACCACGTAGCCCGCCAGTCCGGTCTGGTTATAACGCCGAATATTGTGCTTCGCGTCCTCCAGCGACACGCCGCCGTCCGCCGCAAACGGCGTTGTAAGCGCCGGAAAGACTCCCGCTAGGTCCAACACATTTGCTCCTAACTTTGCTGTTTGAAGCCGCCAGCTTACCGCGATGCAAATCTTGCAACGCCGCCACTTCGGTGCCTTGCTCCAGCAGCGCTTGAATCCCCCGCGCCGCGGCATGCGCTGCCGCTAGCGTGGTGATGCACGGAATATTGTAGCGAATGGCCGCCCGGCGAATCGATTTCTCGTCGTAAAACGACTCGCGCCCCAAGGGAGTGTTGATAATCAGGTCGATCTTCGCGGTCTTCACCAGATCCACGATGTTCGGCCGCCCTTCGTTCACCTTGAAAACTTCCTGCGCTTCGATTCCTGCGGCCTCCAAATGCCGTCGCGGTCCCGCGCGTAGCCAGTAGCTTGAATCCCAACTCCTGTAGTTCCTTCCCCAGCGGCCCCACGTGTTTTTTGTCGCGGTCGTTGACGCTTAGAAACACCGTGCCTTTCCGCGGCAGTCGTTGCCCAGCGGCCAGTTGCGCTTTCGCGAACGCCAGTCCATAGGAAGTCGAGATGCCCATCACTTCCCCGGTGGAGCGCATCTCCGGCCCCAAAATCGTGTCTACCCCGCGAAACTTATTGAACGGAAACACGGGCGACTTCACGCAGTAAAATTCGTGGACCGCGATTTCAGAAATCCCGTTGTGATGGACCAGCGGCAGCTTCATGGTCGACAATTTTTTACCGGCCATCAGTCGCGCCGCAACTTTTGCCAGTGGTACGCCCGTAGCTTTGCTCACAAACGGCACCGTTCGCGATGCTCGCGGGTTTACTTCCAGCACGTACACCGTGTCTCGCTGAATGGCGTACTGCACGTTCATAAGCCCCACCACTTTCAGTGCCGTCGCCAGCCGCTTGGTATATTCCCGAATAGTTTGCAGCAGCGCCGGTGACAAACTTACCGGCGGCAATACGCAGGAAGAATCGCCCGAATGCACACCGGCTTCTTCGATGTGCTCCATGATTCCGCCGATCACCACGTCGGTGCCGTCCGACAGCGCGTCCACATCCACTTCCGTTGCTTCCTCCAGGAATTGATCGATCAACACCGGCCGCGCCGGCCCCATCAACGCCGCTTGCGCCACATATTCCTGCACCGTGTTCACGTCGTACGCGATTACCATCGCGCGCCCGCCCAGCACATAACTCGGCCGCACCAGAACCGGCAATCCAATTTCCGCCGCCACTCGCGCCGCTTCCTCGGGTATCAGCGCTGTCCCATTGCGCGGCTGCGGAATCTTTAGTTCATCCAGCAGTCTCCCAAAGCGCCGCCGGTCTTCCGCCAAATCAATGGATTCCGGCGCCGTCCCCACAATCGGCACTCCGTTGCGTTTCAACTCCAGCGCCAGGTTCAGCGGCGTCTGCCCGCCGAATTGCACGATCACTCCTTGCGGCTTTTCGCGTTCCACCACCGCCAGAACATCTTCGAGCGTCAGCGGTTCGAAATACAGTCGGTCGGAGGTGTCGTAATCCGTCGACACCGTCTCCGGATTGCAATTCACCATGATGGTTTCAAAACCATCTTCCCGCAGCGCAAACGCCGCGTGACAGCAGCAATAATCGAATTCAATTCCCTGCCCGATGCGATTCGGTCCACTGCCAGAATCATGATCTTGGCCTTCGTGGTGGCTTCCGCCTCGTCTTCATCTTCATACGTCGAATACATGTACGGCGTGAACGATTCGAATTCCGCCGCGCAGGTGTCTACTCGCTTGAACACCGGGGCCACCCCGTAGCGGGCGCGTTGCAACCGCACCGCTGCCGGCGTGGTTTTCCACATTTGCGCCAACTGTTCGTCGCTGGTTCCGTGCCGCTTGACTTCTCTCAACAATTCCTTCGAAGCCGTTTCCACCGTCACGTGCGCCGCGCGCCGGTTCATGGCCGTGAGTTCTTCAATCTGCCGGATGAACCACGGATCGATTTTTGTCAGCTCGAAGATTTCCTCCGCCGGCAATCCCCGTTCCACAGCCGTCAGCAGCCAGTGGATGCGATCCGGTCGCGGCGTCGCCAGTTTCTCGCGCAGCAGCGAATCCGGCGTCTCCGCTGGCGCCCGCCACGGCGAGCTGGGCTCCAACGAGCGAATCCCTTTTTGCAGCGCTTCCTTAAACGTCCGCCCGATGGCCATCACTTCCCCGACGGACTTCATCTGCGTGCCCAACGTGCTGTCTGCGCCCGGAAACTTTTCGAATTGCCACTTCGGAATTTTCACCACCACGTAATCGATGGTCGGCTCAAAACAAGCCGGAGTCTGCTTGGTAATGTCGTTGGGGATTTCGTCCAGCGTCATGCCCACTGCCAGCCGCGCCGCAATTTTTGCAATCGGAAAGCCGGTAGCCTTGCTGGCCAGCGCCGAGCTCCGCGACACCCGCGGATTCATTTCAATCACCGTCATCTTGCCGTTTTCCGGATTCACCGCGAACTGCACGTTGGACCCGCCGGTCTCCACCCCAACTTCCCGCACAATCGCCGCCGCCGCATCCCGCATGCGCTGATATTCCTTGTCCGTCAGCGTTTGCGCCGGAGCCACCGTGATGGAGTCCCCGGTGTGCACTCCCATAGGGTCGAAATTTTCAATCGTGCAGATGACCACAAAATTGTCGCGGTGGTCGCGCATCACTTCCAGTTCGTACTCTTTCCATCCCAGCACCGACTCTTCCACCAACGCTTCATGCACCGGGCTCATATCCAGCGCGTGTGAAATGGCCTCCCCAAATTCCTCGCGGTTGTATGCAATAGACCCGCCCGTTCCTCCCAGCGTAAACGAAGGTCGAATGACCAGCGGGAATCCCAGTTGATCGCAAAGCCGCAGCGCGTCTTGCGCGTTGTTCACCAGCGCCGACGCGGGAACTTCCGAGTCCAATCTTCCGGCACGCATCTTTAAACCACAGCCGGTCTTCGGCCACCTTGATGGCCCGCAGCGAAGCGCCAATCATCTCCACCGAATGCTTTTCCAGGATTCCGCTTTCGGAGAGCTCCACGGCTAAATTCAGCGCCGTTTGTCCGCCAACCGTCGGCAGCAAAGCGTCCGGTTTTTCCCGGGAAATAATTTCTTCCAGATATTCCTTGGTCAGCGGCTCGATATACGTCCGCTGCGCAATCTCCGGGTCGGTCATGATCGTCGCCGGATTCGAATTCACCAGCACCACTTCATAGCCTTCCGCGCGCAGCGCCTTGCAAGCCTGCGCTCCCGAATAATCGAACTCGCAAGCTTGCCCGATGACGATCGGTCCCGACCCGATGATCATGATTTTCTTGAGGTCTGTACGTTTAGGCATGCGCTGAGCAGGCTTCCAGCCTGAAAAGTGATCTTTTCTCCTTACATAAAAACGAACTACGCCGTCGAAACTCCGTTACTTCCGGGTCTCTTTCATCATGTCCGTAAATTGCGTGAACAGGTAGTGCGAATCGTGCGGCCCCGGCGATGCCTCCGGATGATACTGCACGCTGAAGAGCGGCAACGATTTGTGGCGCATGCCTTCGTTGGTGTGATCGTTCAGGTTCACGTGCGTGATTTCCACGTCGCTCGAGGGCAGCGATTCCGGATCCACGCAAAAACCGTGATTCTGCGCCGTGATTTCCACTTTTTGCGTCAGCAGATTTTGCACCGGGTGATTCGATCCATGGTGACCGAATTTCAGCTTGAATGTTTTTCCGCCCAGCGCCAAACCGCACAACTGGTGCCCCAGGCAAATCCCGAACACCGGAACTTTTCCCATCAGCTTGCGAATATTTTCCACCGCGTAGTTCACCGGCTCCGGATCCCCCGGCCCGTTCGAAAGGAACACTCCGTCCGGCCCCAGCCCCAGCACGTCTTCCGCGGAAGTTTGCGCCGGAACCACCAGAACTTCGCAATGATGATCGATCAGCATCCGCAAAATATTTTGCTTGATCCCGTAGTCATACGCCGCTACCCGGAAGCGCCGCCCTTCGTGACCTGTCGCCGCGGATGCCGCTTGCTCCGTCCAGGGAGGCGAGGCCAGCTCAATCGAGCCTTTTTCCCACGCATACGCTTGCTGGCAACTGACCCGGCTGGCCAACTCCTGCCCAGCCATTTTCGGCAAACTCTTGGCCTCGTGAATCAGTTGTTCCGCCGCTGTGCCGTCGGTGGCAATCACCCCACGCAACGAACCCACGCTGCGGATGTGCCGCACCAGCGCGCGCGTGTCGATATCCCAGATGGCCGGAATGTTGTGGCGGTTCAAATACAGTTGCGCGGTCTCTGACGACCGCCAGTTCGAGGACATCTGCGAAAATTCCCGCACGATGAGCCCTTCGATGTACGGCTGCGCAGCTTCCTCATCCTCGAGGTTCGCGCCTACGTTTCCAATGTGTGGATAGGTCAGGCAAACAATTTGCCCGGCGTAACTGGGGTCGGTGAAAACTTCTTGATATCCCGTGAGGCTGGTGTTGAAAACGACTTCGCCGCCCCGGCGCGTGATCGCGCCGGCCGCGCGGCCGTTAAATATGCGCCCGTCTTCCAGCGCGAGTGTGGCGGGTCGATGCTGAACTTCTGGCAGTGGCTTCTCCCGTGTTGGTGATCTCAATCATAAATGAATCCTGCCTCAGCTCGAACTATTTCGTATCCGCTTCCGTTTCGCTCATCGCCAGCGAACCGAAATGATCCACCGGCCAGTACGCGAATACCGCTCGCCCATAAATAAATCGGCTGGCCACCGGCCCGAACACCCGCGAATCGTTCGAACTGATGCGGTGATCGCCCATCACAAAATAGCTGTCCTTGGGTACCCGTACTGGCCCGTAGTCGCTCACGTCTTCATATTGCGGTGGCACGTACGGCTCCGGCACGGTTTTTCCGTTCACCGTCACCACGCCCTGCCGAATCGATACCGTCTCTCCCGGCAGCGCAATCACCCGCTTGATGAACGATTTGGTGCGGTCCAGTGGGTACCAAAATACCACCACGTCGCCGCGGTGAATGGCCTCAAATCGATATACAAATTTATTGATGAATATTCTTTCCTGGTCGGAAAGCAGCGGCGCCATGCTGGTGCCTTCCACTTTCACCGGCTGATACAGAAACACAATGATGACCAGCGCCAGACCGATGGCAATAAGCAGGTCCCGCGTCCATACCCGAATTTCGTGGCGCAAAGAAAGCAGTGTAGGCGGTTCAGAGGAAATGCTCGAAGAACTGCTGGAAGAGGTACCCGAAGAAGAGCCGGAAGAAGCGCCGGAAATGGCCATTCCGCTTGACGATCCTGGCGCTGCGGCGGGTTTCTCGTCGGAGTGTTCCATTTTGCTGCCTCGTATTTATAACACGTGCCTCACGCCCCGCGCCAGATTCCCATTACCTGTACGCAGGCGCGACCGGCTCTTCGGCCCGGCCGAACGCCGCCAAATGAATTCTCAAACCTACACGCAGACCGGTTCCTTAGCGTTACTAAGTAAGATTCCGGCCACCGCACTTTACGTTGCCCCGCGCTCCCGTTTCGACGGCAGCGGAGCCGTCGAGGTGTCATTGCGCCAAACGACGCTCAGTTCACTCGCCCAACGCGTACGCCAGCGACGCTAAAGCGGCCACCACCGCGGTTTCTGTTCGCAAAATCAGTTTGCCCAACGAAGCCTCGCGAAACCCGGCCTGGGTCGCCGCGGCAACTTCTCCATCCGTCCACCCGCCCTCCGGCCCAATCGCCATCGTCGCCGCGGAGGCTGCCACACCGCTCAGCGCCTGCCGTAACGGAGCGGCTTCCGCACGCTCAGAAAGAAAAATTCCCAGCTGCTCGGTGCGATTGGCGAACGCGGCTTCCGGGCGGCTCACCGCTTGCAACGCAGGCAGCCGCACCCGCCGCGATTGCTGCGCTGCTTCCAGAATTATTTTCCCCCAACGCTCCGCGCGTTTCTCGGCCGCCGCCAGCAGTGATTTTTCGCTGCGCTCCGCTGCCAGCGGCACAATCGTGCCGACCCCCAGTTCCACCGCCTTCTCAATCGCCCATTCGAACGCGTCGAACTTCACCACCGACAACAATAGCGTGACCTGCAACGCCGGCTCATTGGCCGGCAATTCTTCCAGCAGCGCAAACTCCACGCGCTCCCGCCCCACGTTCTCGATGCGCCCGAGGCACACCCGCGTGCCATCGCTCAACTCGTAGAGTTGCCCCACCTGCGCGCGCAACACCCGCCCCAGATGGTGGGCCCTGTCGCCCTCCACCAGCGCCCGTTGCCCCTCAAATTGTTCTACGAAGAATCGCCGCCGCACGCGACGATTCTATCTCAGATTTTCAGCGGGGACTTGTGATGTGAGCGTGAGACCGGAACTCTACCGACAGCAAAAAACACCCGGCCAATGGCAAGGACTACCCAAAAATATCTTTTACTTTTTCAAATATCGAAGAATTGCGGTCCGCCGGCTTGTTCTCCACCTTCAACGTCGCCCCCAACTGCTCCATCAATTTGCGTTGCTCGCGCGAAAGTTTCGTCGGCGTCAACACCCGCACGTGATAATAAAGGTCGCCTTTGCCTCCGCCGCGCGGATCGGGCAGCCCCTTGCCCTTCACCCGAAACACCGCATCGCTCTGCGTGCCTTCCGGTATCCTCAATTTCTCTTCACCGCTCACTCCCGGGACCTGCAGTTCCGTCCCCAGGGCCGCCTGCGCCACACTCAGCGGAATCGTGCAATACAGGTCCGCCCCGCGTCGCTCAAAAAACTGATGCTCTTTGACGTCCAGCACCACATACAAATCACCCGCGGGTCCGCCGTTGGGCCCTGCTTCGCCTTCGCCGGTAACTCGCAACCGCGTTCCCGAATCCACTCCCGGCGGAATACGCAGCTCAATGGTCTTCTCGCGTTCCACGCGCCCGTTCCCGCGGCAATCCACGCAGCGCTCGCGAATGATTTGTCCCGCGCCCTGACAAGCCGGGCACGTCCGCGTAATGGTAAAAAATCCCTGCTGGTATGCCATCTGCCCGCGCCCACCGCAGGTCTGGCAATTCGTCACTCCGGTGCCCTTCTTCGCCCCGGTTCCGTTGCAGCTGGCGCAGAATTCCTGCTTCGGCAATTTAACTTTAGTGGTTACGCCCGCGAACGCTTCTTCAAACGTCAGCGTCATGTCATAACGTAAGTCCGACCCGCGTTGCGTGCGCCCGCGTCCCCGCCGTCCGCCGGACAACAAATCTTCAAACCCAAAAAAATCGCCGAAAATATCGTGGAAGTCTTGGAACACCGAACTATTAAAGTCCGTGCCCATGCTGGACCCCGAAAGCCCCGCATGCCCGTATGTGTCATACACCTGGCGTTTCTGCGGATCGCTCAGCACGCTGTACGCTTCCGTGCATTCCCGGAATTTAATTTCCGCTTCTTCTTTGTTCACGGGATTGCGGTCCGGATGCCACTTCAGCGCGTTCTGCCGGTACGACGCCTTGATCTCCTCGATCGCGGCTTCCCGCTTGACGTTCAGAATCTCGTAATAATCTTTCTGGCTGGACTTGGGCATCTCACAACACTCCAAATAGTTTTAGTTTGCGCTGTTGGATGCGGCAGTAGGATGAACCGCTACACGCACCATGGCCGGCCGCAACACCCGTCCGTGGAAAAGGTATCCCGGCTGAAACACCTGCAAAATCTTTCCATCTTCATGTTCCGTCGTCTCCGTGCGGTCCATGGCCTGGTGCAGGTGCGGATCAAAATTCTTGCCCAGGGGATCGACTCGCTCCGCTCCCAGCTTCGTAATGTTATCGATCAGCTGCTTATGAATCAGCTCAAATCCTTTTCGATAATTCGCGTACTCCGGCTCGTTGTGCGAAGCCAGCGCCTGATCGAAGCTGTCCACCACCGGGATCAAGCCCTCAATCACCCGCGCCGTGGAACGTCGCGAATCGTCCCCCCGCTCTTTTTCCACCCGCTTGCGATAATTGTCGAAGTCCGCCTGCCGCCGCAACAACGTCTGCCGCAAATCCTCCAGGTCCTTCGCCAGTTTGCCAATCTCGGAATCCGCGCTGGCGTCGTCGGCATCCAGCGTATAAGCCTCGGCCCGGTCCTCGCCCGGCACATTTTGCACCGTATCCTCCGGGCCGCCTTCCGCATTTTTCTTCGGTTCTTTTCCGGTCACGTTCCAGCCTCTCTTCTGCCAAAAATCTTTCAAATCTTGCTCAATGCTTCGCTGAATAGTTGTGCCACATAAGCCACTGCGGTCATGGCTCGTTCATAAGGCATGCGCGTCGGCCCGATCACTCCCAGCGAGCCTTGCACCAGATCGTTGCTCGTGTACGGCGCGCTGATCAGCGCCAGATTTTCTCCCGCCGCCGAAATTTCTTTCACCCCGATTTTCACGAACACCGGCTCCGGGGTATCGATGCACGCATTCAACATCGTCACCAGCCGGTGCTTCTCTTCAATAGCCGCCAGCAAGTCGCGCAACTGCCCCTGATCGGCAAATTCCGTGGCCCCGATCATTTGCGCCGTGCCTTCCACGTGCACCTGCGAAGCTGTCTCATCCCCCAGCACCGCCGGATCGCAAAACGTCAGCGCGCTTTGCACCATGCCTTCATAGCGTTCTCGCTCGGTAGCCAGCTTTTGCAATAAATCCGTGCGAATGGCCTCCAGCGTCCAGCCCGCATAATGCTGGTTCAAAAATTCTGCGATGCTATCCAATTCCATCTGCGTGAATAGCCGGTGCGGCCGCAAAATCTTGTCCCGCGTTATCCCCCCGTGCGAAATCAAAACCACCACCACCCGCCCGTCCGGCAGCAGCCACATCCGCGCATGTTCCAGCACGGTTCTCGCCAGCGGCGGCGAAACAATAATTCCCAGGCCGCTGGAAACCTCCGCCAGCACCAGGCCCGCCCGTTCCGTCATATCCTCGGAACTCGACGCCGCGTTAAATTCCCGCTTGATCCAGTCGCGGTCCTCGATGCTCAACGTGGCCCGCGAGGCAATTTCCTGCGCAAAAAATCGGTACGCCGCCGCGGTAGGCACTCGCCCCGCCGATGTATGCGGCTGAAAAAGCAGCCCGCCATCTTCCAGATCGGCCATCACGTTGCGAATGGTCGCGGTGCTCAGCGTTTCTTCAAACCGTTTGGAAATGGCGCGAGATGACACCGGTTCGCCCGTCTCGATGTACGAGCGCACAATGTCCGCCAGTATCTGGCGATTGCGACGTTCCTGAAGCGCGGCATCCCTCATATCAGCACTTTACACGTAAGGGCCGCCTAACGGCCCGCTCATCTATTTTAGGAATCGTGTCAAGCACGGTCAACATCCACTGCCCGCTTCCGCTCTTCGCTCCCCTTTACGAACCCGCTCCACAGCCCATCGCTGACTCGCGCGCACATGTCGCCACGCACCACTCACTCCGCGTTGTCGATCTGCGCCCGCTGCAACTTATCCGAATAATCGATATACATGGTCTTCCATTCCGTAAAAAAGTCGATGGCCGCAATGGCTGCTTCGCGATGCCCATTGCCGGTTTGCTTGGTTCCGCCAAACGGCAAATGCGTCTCCGCCCCAATCGTCGGCGCGTTCACATACACAATTCCGGTATACAAATCCCGCATCGCTGCAAACGCCAGGTTAACGTTGCGCGTGTAAATCGACGCCGAAAGTCCGTACGGCACGCCGTTGGCAACTTCAATGGCCTGCTCGAAACTATCCACCGGGATCACCGACACCACCGGCCCAAAAATTTCTTCTTGCGTGATCCTCATCCCCGGCACGCAATCTCCAAACACCGTCGGCTCATGAAACCACCCCTTGGCCAGCGCCCCCTTATCCAGGCGATTCCCGCCGGTCAGCAATTTCGCCCCGTCCGCATCCTTGCCGATCGCCACATAGCTCATTACCGTCTTCAGTTGTTGCTCGTTGATGCACGGCCCCATGTCCGTCGTGGAGTCCAGCCCGTCGCCCACCCGCAGCGACTTGGCCCGCGCTACAAAGCGGGAGATGAATTCCCGGTACACGCTCTTATGCACCGCCACGCGACTCGCCGCCGTGCAACGCTGACCGCTGGTTCCAAACCCGCCCCAGATCGCTCCGTCCACCGCCAACTCCAGATTCGCGTCGTCCATCACGATGATGATGTTCTTGCCGCCCATTTCCAGGCTGCAATGCTTGAAGTCCGGCGCGCACGCTTGCGCAATAATCCGTCCCACCGCCGTGGACCCCGTAAAGCTGATCACCGGCACTTCTTGGTGACTTGCCAGCGGCGCTCCCGCGTTGGGTCCGTCGCCGCTTACTAAATTCACCACTCCATTCGGCAATCCCGCTTCCATCAACACTTGCACCAGATGATAAGAAGACAGCGGCGTATCTTCCGCCGGCTTCAAAACCACCGTGTTCCCGCTCACCAGCGCCGGCATCATCTTCCACGACGGAATCGCCATCGGAAAATTCCACGGCGTAATCATGCCGCACACCCCGATCGACTGCCGCGCACTCATCGCGAATTTGTTTGGCAACTCCGAAGGCGTGGTCTGCCCAAACAGCCGCCGCCCTTCGCCCGCCATGTAATAGGTCATGTCGATGGCTTCCTGCACATCGCCGCGGGTCTCCGCCAAAACTTTCCCCATTTCCCGGGTCATGTCCTTCGACAGTTCTTCCTTGCGCTGCAGCAGAATTTCCGCCGCGCGATACAAAATCTCCCCTCGCTTGGGAGCCGGCACCAGCCGCCAGGTTTTGTACGCCTGCTTGGCTGCGTCCACCGCCGCGTTTACATCCTCGGAACCCGAAGCCACGAACATCCCCACCAACTCATCCGTGTTCGCCGGATTGCGGTTCTCGTACGTGTGGCCGCCCCGCGGTTCCACCCACTCGCCATTGATAAAATTCTTGAACACACGAGGCGTAGCTGCTGTCGCCATACTTCCTCCTGGAAGATTTCTTCAGAAAACGAAAACGCGGGATGATAGCTGCAATCGCTACGCTTGAATCCTGTAACCGTAGCTGCAATCGATGTCTACAATCATAATCGATTTGCCGGTCGCATACCTACTGCGGCAGCCCATGCTCAATCACTGGTTTTGTACGTTAAAAAAGCCGGACAACACTCTGAGGACTTGGTAGCGACTGCCTGATAGATGGTTTGAGTCCCGAGGCTCACATCGGGTGTAGCAGCAAATGGCACTTACCTGGCTTACGGATTGCTAATCTCCGCGTTCGTCACGCCGGACTGTGTGCCGCCTAAAGGTGCGGCAGTCGAAGACACCCGCACCGGCCGCGATGGCGCACCCAGCCCTGCCGTTTTCGATCCCAGCCCTAGCTGATTCAATGTTCGCGCGTCCAGCTTTCCGGTAGGATTCAGCCCGTGTCCGGCTTGGAATTTCTTCATCGCCTCGACCGTTGAATCGTCCCACTTGCCGTTGGCTGTCCCGGCGAACGAACCATCTTTGGCTAATGCTTGTTGAATCTCAGAAACCCGGTCGGCGGTCGGTGCTCTCTGCCCCACTTCTTTTCGCGAACTTTTCTTCGAGCCTTTGCCGCGGCGGGAACTCGCGGTCGAACTGGTCGCCGCGGTCTTCTTCTTGGTGCTTACCTTAGAAGAGGCCGTCGAACCGCCTGCCGTTTTCTTTACGCTCGAAACGGTTTTCTTCTTGGCCGCCGTCGAACTCGCGGTCGCCTTCGTGCCCGTCTTCTTCGTCGTGCCTGCCTGCAAAGGAAGCGGCGACACACCCACTCCCGCCAGAATCAGACCCAGCAGGATTAGATGTGTCGCCGCAAATCGCTTCATAAGTTGTCGCGCTCCAATACGTGAAGCGCCTTTAGCCGAAGGATCCTAGTGTTTCTCTTCCGCTGGCACCACACCCGGCAAGAACACCGTGAGCACTCGATCGGTATCTTGATGACGCAGTACCCTGAATACCACACTGTCCCCAGCTTTCAGCTTACCAATCGCTTGGCGGTAGTCCGAAACCGAACTAACCGACTGGCGATTCACTTCGGCAATCACGTCGCCGCGTCCAAACCCGATGTCCTCCGCAAAGCTCGCCGGATCCACTTCCGTCACCAGCACGCCCTTTTGCGTGTCCATGCCCACGCGGTGCGCGCGGTCAGGAGTCAATTCCTGAACGTGCAGTCCGAACTCCGTCGGGGCCGCTTCGCCGCCCGGTTGGTCGCCCATGCGCCCTGCAGTGTTCGGGAACACTCGGGTACGATCTTCCACCGTGGCTGTCGCTTCTTTCTGAGTCCGGTCGCGGAAGTACGTCAGCTTAACCTTGCTGCCGATGGGCGCCAGCGAAATCGGATTTACCAGATCGTTTCCGGATTTCACCGCCGTGCCATTCACGCTGGTGATCACGTCGCCGCCCTTCAACCCCGCTTTTTCCGCGGGACTGCCCGGCTCGACGCCTTCAATCACCACGCCGTACGGCGCGCCAAGCGCTTTCAAGGTGATCGAATTGGTGCTCAGATCTTCCTGGAAGCTCACGCCGATGGATCCGCGAGTCACGCGGCCCTGCGCGACAATCTGGTTGTAAACGTTGATGGCTGTTGTAGAAGGCAGCGCGAAACCTACACCTTCATAGCCGCGGCTCCCGGTAATAATCGCCGTATTGATTCCGATTACGTCGCCGCCCAGGCTGACCAGCGGCCCGCCCGAATTTCCCGGATTGATTGCCGCGTCTGTCTGCAAAAACCGCTGGAACTGGTGTCCAATTCCGCCGCGATCCTTAGCGCTGATGATTCCTGCCGTAACCGTCGCTTGCAAACCGAACGGGCTGCCAATCGCCAGCACCCAATCGCCTACCTGCACGCCATCCGAATTGCCCAGTCGCGCCGTCGGCAAATCCTTCCCGGCTTCGATTTTCAAAACCGCCAGGTCCGTGTCCTCATCCACGCCCACCACCTTCGCGGTGTAGCGCGCGGTTTCGCCATTCAGCTGCACTTGAACCTTGGTGGCCTGGTCTACAACATGGTTATTCGTCAGGATGTATCCGCGCTTGTCCACAATCACGCCCGAGCCCAAACTGCGCTCCGCCTGCGCGGGTCCTTCTTTCTGTCCCTCGAAGAATTTGTCGAAGAAGTCCTGCATCGGATCGTCGGGATCTTCCGGTTGCGAGCGCTTCTTCTTGGCCGTGGGCGAGCGCCGCTCCATGATCTGGGTCGTCGCGATATTCACCACCGCGGGCTCTACGCGATTCACGATGCTTGAGAAGGAATTGGAAGAAGGAATTGGATCAGGAACCGCCAAAGGTGTGGCATTGGTGCCCGCGAATCCCACGCTCTTAACCGCCGAAACCCGCCCGGAAACGATGGACCCAATCAGTATCCCTACCACTAACGTCAGGGCCAAAAAAGCAGCCGCCATGATCTTCCGGCGGCGCGCCCAGTTATACAGCTCTTTCACCTGTTCACCCATCTTTGTAGCTCCTGTTGGTATCGGCCGGGCGCCTTGACGCACCTCACCGTCGACCTTTGAAGTATAACACCGCAAATTTGGCCCAGTTGCTGAGGACCACGGCTGCGCCGGGATAAACACTGTCCTAAAGGACGGGGCGAATATCCCGCTCAACCGCGAGTATGCATTTCGCTGTCCACATTTCGCTGTCCATACGTTGGACGCATCACTCGCCATTTCTGTTGTAATGCTTTTAGATTACCTTTACCTCATTCTTGGACGATTCTGCTACCGTCTGCGTTTCGACTTCCGCCGTTCATCCGATATTCCTTCGTAACCGACGTTATTCTGCGGCGCTGCTAACAAGCACCCCTCGATGCTCGTCCATATGGCAAGCACCGCCTTCGCGTGGCCGCTTCTGCGAAGCGCCGCGCTCGGAGGGACTCTGCCCTCATTTATCCAAGACTTGCGCTATGCCTTTCGAGGCTTACGGAAAAACCGCGGATTTGCCATTGTCGCGGTGCTGACTCTCGCGCTGGGGATCGGCGCCAACGTGGCCACCTTTAGCGTGGTCTATGGTGTGCTCCTCAAGCCCCTGCCTTTCCCGCACCCTGAACAACTCGTTCGCATTTTCGACGACCTTCGCGGCCCTGGTGAACAGGACGTAGGAATGTCCGCGCCAGAGCTTTGGGATCTTCAAGACCTCTCGGGGGTATTCCAGGAAATTTCCGCGGTAGCCCCTGGCAATTCGGCTGTTGCCGGCGGAGATCGCACCGTACGCGCCGAAAGCCTGGTCACCAGCCCGGATTATTTTTTGTTGCTTGGAGCCCAGCCCGCGCTTGGGCGCGTTTATACCCGGCAGGATAGTGTGCCGGGATTCATGGATCCCGTCGTCATCAGCAATGGCTTCTGGCGCAGCTACTACGCTTCCGATCCGCAAATCATCGGTCGCACGATGCGCCTGGATAATGACGTCTACACCATAGTGGGCGTGATGCCCAGTTCGTTTCGTCATCCAGGGCCGACGCTCGATACCGACGTGGAAGTTTGGCTGGCCACCAGTTTTGCCGGCACTCCATTTCCAGTCCCAGCCGTCAGATCGCAGAGAATCATTCCCGCCGCCATCGGGCGGTTGAAGCCTGGCGTTACGGTTGCCCAGGCCCAGGCGCAACTCGATGCCTATGTAGCGCAACTCAGTCGCAATTATCCAGCCGACTACCCGTCCGGGTCGGCATGGGCTGTTCGGCTCGTGCCTGTGAAGGACGATTTGGTTGGTCCGCAACGGGCGGAGCTATTCCTGCTGGTGGGAGCTGTAGGGGTCGTGCTCCTGATCGCTTGCGTGAATATCGCAAATCTCTTATTGGCGCGCTCTTCCGGACGCCGGCGAGAGATTGCCATTCGCCTGACAATGGGTGCCAGTCGCGGGCGATTGATGATGCAACTATTGATCGAAAGCACGCTCTTGTCGGCAATTTCCGGCGTAGTTGCGCTGATAGCGGTGGTGTTATCTAAAAACGCCATTGTCCGGCTCGCACCACCTGGTATTCCTCGGCTTAACGAGGTTGACATCAGCGCCGGAGTTCTGCTTTTCGCCTTCCTAATTTCTATCTTGACCGGCGTCCTTTTCGGGTTGGTGCCGGCCTTGCAAGCTGCCAACACCGATCAGGTTGACAATTTAAGAGAAGGCAGCCGTGGGTCGGGAGCAGGCCGGCGCCACGCTCGTGTTTCGCGTGTGCTGGTAATTTCGGAAGTGGCGCTCTCCATCGTTCTCCTGGTCGGCGCGGGCCTGCTGCTCAGGAGCTTTTGGCGAGTGCTGGAAGTGCACCCCGGCTTCAACCCCGCCCATCTCACCACGGCGCAAATCTGGATACCCATCTCCAATAATCCCGCCGCTGACCCCAACAGCGTCGAAGAGCAGCGGGCCGCTTTTCTCCTGAAAATTTCTCGCCGCGTTGCTGCGCTGCCCGGGGTGGAGCAAGCTTCCCTTTCGGGGAACGACACTTTGCCTATGAATTCCGGAAGGAACCTATCTCCTTTTTCTGTCCCAGGCCGGGCCACCGAATCGGCCCGTAATCCGGTTGCGGACATTGCCGTTGTGGATACCAAATATTTTTCCATCATGGAAGTTCCACTTCTCGCCGGACGGAATTTCAATGACTTCGACACCTTCAAAACCAAACCCATCGCCATAATCGACCAGACTCTCGCCCGTCAATACTGGCCGGATCAAGATCCTCTCGGCCAGCAACTTAAATTTCAATTCGGTCGAGGTTTGCAGGGCCTAACCATCGTCGGTGTGGTCGGCGATATCAAATCTGACGGCTTCGAAGCCCCCAGCGTGCCGCACATCTATGTTGCCTTGGGCCAATTTGCGCCCGTCAACGCCGTAATTTTCCTCCGCAGCAGGCTGGACGTCGGCTACCTCGGCAAGGTTCTGGAGCGCGAAGTGCAATCCATGGATCCCAACGTCCCGGTGCACAGCATTATTTCCATGGATCAAATCATCGCCAGATCCCTGGCCAACAGGCGCTTGGCTCTCGAGCTCCTGGGCATTTTCGCCGGCATAGCGCTTCTGCTGGCGTCCGTGGGTATCTACGGCGTGATGTCCTATTCATTTAACCAGCGCAAACGTGAATTGGGCGTTCGCGTTGCTCTCGGCGCCCAACGGCCAGACATACTCTTCATGGCTTTGGGAGAAGGCATGCGCACCGTGAGCGTCGGGTTGGCGCTTGGCCTGGCCGGCGCGGCCATCGTTACCCGCGTCTTTCGCTCCATGCTTTTCGAAGTCGGCCCAGCCGACCCACTCACATTTGTTTTTGTCTCGGGCGTTCTTGCCGCTGTGGCCTTTCTGGCTTGCTTTCTTCCAGCCAGCCGTGCCACCCGTGTGGACCCTCTCGTCGCTCTCCGCGAAGAATAGAATTTTGTCGCGCTGATTCACGTTGCGTCCCAGGCCGCCGATCCACTTGACAACCGTCTCCTTTAGGCGCATAAAGAACTTAGCCGGAAGTGGCGGCGCACGTGGCGATTTAGGGCAACTTGCTCCACGTAAAAAACTGCTAAAGCGCGAGTAGAGCATCCCAGAACGATTTTCTGAGACCCTCCGAGCACTTTGGCACGGAGGGCTTTTTCATTTCTCCCTCCTGCTGCAAGCCCCACTACTATTTGCTTTTTAGTCCGTGCGCATGAAATGGAGGCGGACGTCTAGCAATGAAGCGCCCATAGAGTCACTAAAGAGGAAGCGCGAATGTCCGAATTATACGAATTGCGGTGCCGAGAGTGCGGGAAAGCCTGGGGCAATGAGCCCCGATCCTTCTGCGAAGATTGCTTCTCCCCCTCGAAGTTACCTACGATTACGATTCCCTGAAGAAAATCACCCGTCGCGATAACTTGTCGGGCCGCGACTTCAATATGTGGCGTTACGCCGAGTTCTTGCCGCTCCCGCGCGGATTCGTGGCCCACAACGCCGTCGGCGGCACGCCGCTGGTCGGCGCTCGCGAAAACTTGGCCGCGAGTGGGGCCTGCAAAAATCTATTACTTCAAAAACGACGCCGTGTGCTTCCCTTCCTTATCTTTTAAAGACCGCGTGGTCGCGACCGCCCTGGCTGCGCGCGGGACGCTTCGGTTTTAAAACCGTAGGCTGCTCCTCCACCGGCAATCTGGCCAATGCCGTCGCCGCGCAAGCCGCGCAGCAAGGTTTCGAAGCCTGCGTCTTCATTCCCGCCGACCTCGAGCCCGCTAAAGTTTTGAACACGCCGGTCTACGGCGCGCGCATCGTCCGCATCGACGGCAACTACGACCACGTCAATCGCCTCTGCGCCCAAATCGCCGACCGCTTCAACTGGGGTCTCGTGAACGTCAACCTTCGTCCCTATTACTCGGAAGGCTCCAAGACCCACGGCTATGAGATCGCTGAGCAGCTTGGCTGGACGCTTCCCGACAACGTCGTCGTACCCATGGCCGGCGGCTCGCTGATCAGCAAAATTGCCAAAGCTTTTCGCGAATTGGTCACCCTCGGCTGGGTGGACTCCGAAGCCGGTCCGCTTCTTCGGTGCTCAGGCCACTGGCTGCTCCCCGATTTCCGACGGCGTGAAGCGCAACCTTACCCGCTTCGAGCCGCAAAAACCCAAACACCATCGCGCGCTCGCTGGCCATCGGCAATCCCGCCGACGGCCCCTACGCCATCAAGCAGATTCGCGAGTCCGGCGGCTGGGCTGAAGATGTCTCCGACCCCGAAATTGTCGCCGCCATAAAACTGCTGGCGGAAACCGAAGGCATCTTCGCGGAGACTGCCGGCGGCGTGACGACCGGGGTGGCCAAAAAATTGATCGATCAGGGCCGCATTGCCGCCGACGAAACCACCGTCATCTGCATCACCGGCAACGGCCTGAAAACCACCGACGCTATCGTTGGCGAATTCCCTCTGACCGACGCCATTGCCCCGCGCATCGAAGCGTTTGAAGCGCTCATGGATGAGCAGTTTGCCACCGCCGCTCATGGCCGAGCTTTAGCGGCTCACAAGTCGTAGCGCATAACCGCAACGCCGCGCCGTTCGTGCTATTGCTATCGAGTTAACTGTTTTGAAGAAAAGAGGAGCACCGCAAATGCCTGTCGTCATCGAAATTCCGACCGCCTTCCGCCGTTTCACTGAAGGCCAGCCCAAGGTGGACTGTACAGCCGTCACCATTGCCGAAGCCCTTAACCAGCTCACCGCCAAATTTCCCGATCTCGGCCGCCATGTGCGCGACGACCAGGGCCAGATCCGTCAATTTCTGAACGTCTACCTCAACGATGAAGACATCCGCTTCCTGGGCGGCGAAGCCTGCACCATCAAAGACGGCGACCGCGTCCTGCTGGTTCCCTCCATAGCCGGCGGCACTTCCCGAAGTTAATCCTCAGCTAACGAGCCTGCTTTGGACTTGACGAATTCGCTCTTCATTTGAAAAGCTTCCGCGAGGATCCTTATGTCTTACTTCGCACTGTATTACGAAGTAGTCGACGACTTTGTCGCGCGTCGCGCTCCATTTCGCGACGAACACTTGCGCCTGGCGGCTGCCTCGCATTCCCGAGGCGATATCGTCCTGGCGGGCGCCCTCGCCGAACCGCCCGCAGCCTTACTGATTTTTCGTTGCGCCGACAAGTCCGTGCCGGAAAAATTTGCCGGCCAGGATCCCTACGTGATCAATAATCTGGTTAAGCAGTGGAGCGTCCGCCCCTGGAACGTGGTTATCGGCCAACACGCCCAGGATTCGCAGTCACGCCCGTCCGCTTCGGGACGCCTGCAATGATCGCCCGGCTTTGGTCCGCGCGCGCCACTTCGCCCAATGCCCAGGCCTACCGAACTCATTTTTTCGAGCACGTGCTGCCGGAGCTTAAAAAATTCGACGGCTACGCCGCCGCCACGCTGCTCACTCGCGAACTCGACGGCTCGCAGGAAATTGTTGTTCAGACCTTCTGGAGATCGCTGGCCCACATCGAAGCCTTCGCGGGCACGGATTCGGAGGCCGCCGTGGTCGCTCCGGCGGCGGAGAAACTGTTCACCTCATTCGACCGGCGCGTACGGCACTATTTCGTCGACCAGTCCGACCAATGCGGATCCGTCTCCGTTATTCACCCTCGCGCTTAGTGCGCCAGCTTTTCCCACTTGCCGGATTCCGACGACCGGAAAATCGCGTCAATCACTTCCATGTTCGCAATCGCGTCTTCCAGCGGCACCGGCACCTCGGTGTTTTCCCGAATGGCTCGCGAAAACGCGTCTCCTTGAATCGTGTATTGATCGCACGCCGCAATCGTTTCCGTTTTAATCCCCGCACCCCGCAGGTCGCTTCCGTCATCCACAAAAATCCGTGTCGGCGCGTCGATGGGCGAGTTGAACGGGATTTCGATTTCTACTCGCCCCTTAGTCCCCAAAAATTGCATCCGCTGGTAGGGAACCATTTGCGTGCTGCACGTAAACACCGACTGCCCGCCGCCGCGGAATTCCATAATTCCCGAAGCCAGCCGGTCCACCCCGAATTCCGGATCGCGCTCCACTACTCCGCAAACGCGCAACGGTTCCCCGCCAAACATGAAACGCGACATGGTGATCGGGTAGCACCCGATGTCCAGCAACCCGCCACCGCCCCACTCCGGCTTGTTGCGCACATTCTTTACGTCCCGGTTGAAATAGCTGAACGCTCCCTGGATGGCCCGCAATTCTCCAATCCTCCCTTCACGCACAATTTCCCGGACCCGCAACCATTGCGGGTGTGTTTTCACCATGAACGCTTCGCCAATTTTTACTCCGCTGCGGTCGCGCACCGCCAGCAACGTCCTGGCCTCCTCGGCGTTCAACGCAATGGGCTTTTCACACAACACATGCTTCCCGGCCTCCGCCGCCTTGATGGACCACGGCACGTGCAGATGATTCGGCAACGGATTGTAAATGGCTTCGATCTCCGCATCCGCCAGCAACTCTTCGTACGACCCGTAAGCCTTGCCGATTTTTAAATTCTCCGCCGCCGTTCGCGCCTTGGACAAATCCCGCGAGGCAACGGCCGCAATCTCGCTCCACTCTCCCTGTTGCATCCCGGGGATCACTTTACGCACCGCGATGGACGCCGCCCCCAGCACTCCCCACTTCACTTTTTTCCCGTTGCCTCGCTCAGTCATGGCTCTCCGAAGAAATTCGCTCCTTCATTTCCCGTGCACGTAATAAATCACGCCCGCATTGTCATCCGATAACAAAAATGAATTGTCGCTCAGCTTGAAAACGTCGCAAGGCCGTCCCCGGATTATCCCGTGGTCCATGAATCCGGTGATGAAATCCTGCACTTGGCCATGCTGGTCCACGCTCACCACCCGGTACCCGCGATCCAATTCTTTTTTGCTTCCCCCGTGCAGGGCCACCAGAAAGCGCCCCTTCATCAATGCTTCGCCCGCGTCCTCCCCGAAATACTCAAAACCCAACGGAGAACTGTGCGCCGCAAAAAAGGAAAACGCCGCCGGCGCACCGTTGCACTCCCCTCGCGAGGCGCGCAGCGGAAATCCTTTATCCGTCTTGGCTTTTCCCCCTGAGTAGTAACAATGCGGCCACCCAAAATCCAAATCCGTTTTCGCTTCCAGCGTGCCCGCATCGATAGCGAACATCGGATCGTCGGGCTCGTCGTCCCCCAGATGGTCTGCCCCCATATTCGTCAAATACAGAGCTCCATTCACAAAACGCATGCCCACCGCATTGCGCAAGCCCTTAGCCACGATCCGTTGATTTTTTCCGTCCGGGTCCATCACCGAAAGCGTTGCGCGAATTTCTTCCTTCTCGTCGCACGCATTGCAACTGCTCCCCACCGTCACGTACAGCAAATCCTTGCCCCCAGCTCGCCCAAACGCAATCGTCCGCGTCAGGTGCCAGCCGCCATATTTATAGCTGAGGCCATACGCCGGATAGGTCGCCAGCACTTCCGCTTTAGACTTGGGCGCTTCGTCGCCGCGCGCAAACTTGTAGCGCACCAGCCGGTCGGTCAGCGCCAGGTAAAACCAATCCTGCCCGTGGGCGTCGTGGTAAAACGCGATGCTGTTTGGATTTCGCAACCCCGTCAGATACGGCACCAAGCGTGTAAACGTGCCGGCCTTTTCGTCGAGCCCATCCAATACATAAACCGCGCCCCGCGAGTTATCCGAAAGGTCATGCATGGTGGTAACAAATATCCGCCCATCCGGAGCCTTCGCCATGAACCGCACGCGCTTCAACCCTTCCGCCGCCGGAGAAATGACTAAATCCTCGGGCAGCAAGAATGAAAACGGCTCCTTACCTTTCAAATGGATTTCATGCGCGGTGAGCTTGGGGTCGGATTGCGCTAGCGCGCAAGTAAACGGCGCGCCGCCAGCCACCAACCAACCACAGAAAATCAGTAGATGAATTATCCGACGAGAGCGAGCGCGCCTGGCAGTATCCATGCGCCGCCGATTCTACCATCGCGCCGCTAAGGCCTCGAGTAGCGCTTCCAGAGAGCTTCTGGTGAAGGCTTTTAGTGCAGGGCTTTAGGTCCATGAAGATCTCGACCCTTGCGAATCGCAAAATCCCAAGTGACCTGTCACCCGACTTATCGGGGGTTGACCTCTAGCGCGCAACCGAATCCTGAATCAAGCTTCGCCAATCGTATAATGTACCTATGGCAAAGATAGGACGTGCCGGGAATGCAGTTATTTGGTTTTTTGAGCTAGCCGCGATTCTATTAGTGGCGCTGATCCTCATGCTTCCGATTCTGGACTACGACCGCCCGGAGCGTATGGCTCAATTGCTCCATCCGTCAGCGGAGAATATGCGAGCGCTCAAAGCACGACAGGATCAAGAATTCCTCGTCCGGTTGGCTTCTGCGACGCCGGTTGCAATCGCTGCTCTGCTCGTAGCCCTTCGACTTCGTCCTAACCGACAAATCGCCTAAGCCTTTTTCCCCCGCGCCGCCTGATCCTTCACCCGCTGCATGTGCCGCGACAACACCAGGTCCGCCACCTTCGGCGTAAAAAATGTATGGTTGCCGCGCACCGCTTCCACCGCCGCCACCAAATCCCGCGCCGCATCGCTCTTCAGCACGTACCCCTTGGCACCCGAATCCAACACTTCGGAAATCACTTCCGTGGAATCGTGCGCCGAAAGCAGCACAATTTTTGTTCCCGCGCTCTGCGCCAAAATCTGCTTCGCCGCGTCCAGTCCGTTCAGCTTGGGCATGGCAATATCCAGCAACGCCACGTCCGGCTTCAAAGACAAAATCATGTCCACGGCCTCTTCCCCATCGGCCGCTTCTCCCACCACCGACCAGTTAGGCTCGCGCTCCAGCAGCGTCCGCAAACCGACCCTCATAATTTCGTGGTCATCCGCTAAAACCAGCCGAACCGGTACCAAATTTCACCTCGTTTGATGCCAGGCAGGGCGCGGCAGAAGAGCAACTGCGTAATCGCAGCAACCTATAAGTTTGAATATAAGCCTGAAACTTTAGCGATGCCCCATCCCTTAACGACGGGGCTACGGCTTCACTCTTCTATCACGATTTAAATATTTACGACTATAAGGCGTTCACTGGAGCGAACTATTGCCACACTGCCGCGTTCTTCGTTGCGCATCTCAATGCACGGATAGCCCGCCCCAGATTATCGGATGGGGCCACGCCTAAAAGTCTCGTCAGTTCGCCGCGGCTTTGCGCGCTTCCGCTGAATCGTAACTCTCCCCGTAAATGGCCGGCACTTTTCCGCCCATGGGCCTGAGGTACGTCGACAACTGCCCGCGATGATGGATGGTGTGGTGCAAATTAAATTGCACGAAGGCTAGCGCCGGCAATTGAAACATCCCACGGAAGTCCAGCACCTTGCTCAACTGCTCGCCATTCAACTTACTCAACCGCGCGAAGTCCGCCTCAAACGTTTTGTCGTACCACGCCGCAATCGCTGCGGAATCGCCCAGCGTCGCGTCCCGGTGATTGGGCGTGAAATCAAACACCCCGTTCGCGATGCCATCCAGAAAACGGTGTTCCGCCGCCACAATGTGCCACGCCAGTTCCAGTCCGGTCTTCGACACCGGGTCCGGACGGTAATCGCCCTTATCCACCGGTATAGCTTGAATTATTTGCTTGGTGATGCGCTGTTCATTGCGCAGCGCGGGCACCGAAAACGCATTAAAGTAGTAAAGGGCTTGCTGCGGTTGAAGCGGATCCATGTTCTTCCTCCGGAAAGCGCCGCAATTATACCCCATCAATTATCGAAATATGGACTGGCAAAATTTTATTGGATCTGCGCCAGTCCCTTCGGGCAGTTCAGTTCCTGACTCTCTTTAGTACCCGCGTACTGTAGACGCCAAATCTCCCGCACCGCAAAGTCATTTCAGGAGATGAGACTTCCCTTATGTTTGAATTGACGATCCTCGAACAGCAAAAGCCCTTCTGCCCTATTCATCACTGGCGCATGGCTTTCGACACTGGCAGCAGCAAGACCGGCGCTTCGTATCGCTGCAGCTTCCATGCCTGCACCATGCGCTTCGCTTCCGCGCAAGGCTACTTCGAAGCTGGTCTGCCGGCGCACGACCAGGACTTGCTATCGCGACTGGAGAATATTACCTGCCAGAAAAATCGCGCCCATCATCCCTGTATCGTGGGCTACGCCAAGGAATCGAACGCCGGCCACACCGAAGAATGGCGGCAGTGGGAATGTTTCACGGAAGATTGCGGCTTCTATCACCGCCAGAAACTTTCCAAATTCCAATCCGCCGAGACCTATTCGGAAGACTTTGTTCCCGTGCCGGCTCCCAGCGACCAGCACGAGTACGTTCTGGCAAAACGCTGATCGCCGGCGGCTTTTCTCAAGTCCGCATCAGCTCGATTTCATCCGGTGCGTCGCCGGCTTGCCGCGCTTTTCCCGGAAGAAATAGGTGATGCCGCCCAGTACGATCGAAAAGAAAATGATGGCACCGGCGTACGCCGCGAACGCCCCATTCCAATCCACGTGCGCCGCCGGAATCTGCGCGTAGCTCTTGGACCACAGCGGCGCGTACCCAATCGTCTGGTGCGCATTCGGGACGCTCGGATCCGGCTGCGTCCACGGAGCGTAAAAACATAAAATCAACAACCCCACAAGCATCAAGCTGAACGTCGTGTAGTAGAAGCGGTGCATAGGCTTGGCAGTATCCCACCACTTCGGCCGTTCGGAAAGCCCGCGCAATCAAATCACGCGACTACCAACTCCCTTCCCCCAGTGCTAAAATCGCCATGACCCGCCATGCCACCTAAAACTCTTTACCAAAAAATCTGGGATGCTCACCTGGTTCACGAAGATCCTGGCCAACCCGCGATTATCTTTATCGATCGCCACCTGATTCACGAAGGCACTTCCCCGCAAGCCTTCGCCGGTCTGCGCGCCGAGGGCCGCACCGTTCGCCGCCCCGATCTCACTTTCGCGGTGATGGATCATTCTGTTTCCACCACCGACCGCACCTTGCCCATTCTCGATCAGGACGCCAAATTGCAATTCGACGCCCTGGAACAGAATTGCCGCGAATTCGGCGTCCGCCTCTTCGATATGCATAGCAAGAATCAAGGCATCGTGCATATCATTGGCCCGGAATTGGGTATCACCCAGCCCGGCCAAACCATTGTCTGCGGCGACAGTCACACCTCCACTCACGGCGCTTTCGGCACCCTGGCATTCGGCATCGGCACCAGCGAAGTGGAGCACGTCCTCGCCACCCAGTGCCTTCGCCAGTCCCGTTCCAAGACCATGCACATCCTGGTCAACGGCAAGCGCCCCAAAGGCGTCACCGCCAAAGACATCATTCTCGCCATCATTGGAAAAATCGGCATCGGCGGTGGAACCGCCCACGTTGCGGAATATGGCGGCCAGGCCATTCGCGAACTTTCCATGGACGGCCGGATGACCGTCTGCAACATGACCATTGAAGGCGGCGCGCGCGCCGGCATGATTGCGCCGGACGACACCACCTTCGCCTATCTCGAAGGCCGCCAGTTTGTTCCTCGCGGCAAGGAATTCCAGGAAGCTGTGCTGCGCTGGAAGCAGCTCACCACCGACGAAGGCGCCACCTTCGACACCACCGTCGAGTTGCAGGCCGAAAATATCGCTCCGCAAGTTACCTGGGGCACCAATCCCGGTATGGTCACCGGCGTCAACGATCGTGTTCCCGATCCCGGTTCCTTCAGCGACCTCAACGACCAGAAAGCCACCGAGCGCGCCTTGGTTTACATGGGCCTCAAGGCGGGCACTCCGATTGTGGATATTCCTGTCGACCGCGTCTTCATCGGTTCCTGCACCAATTCGCGCATCGACGATTTGCGCGCCGCCGCTCACCTCGTAGACGGCAAGCACGTGGCCCGCAGCATCAAGCAAGCCCTCATCGTTCCCGGCTCTCGGGGCATCAAGGCCCAGGCCGAAAAAGAAGGCCTCGACAAAATTTTCACCGAAGCTGGATTCGAGTGGCGCGATGCCGGCTGCAGCATGTGTATCGGCATGAACGCTGACGTGCTGCCTCCTGGCGAGCGCTCCGCCAGCACCTCGAACCGCAATTTCGAAGGCCGCCAGGGCAAAGACAGCCGCACGCATCTGGTCAGTCCGGTCATGGCCGCGGCCGCCGCCATCGCCGGCCACTTCGTGGACGTCCGTGAATTCGCTCAGGAATCGGTGGAATAGTCGCCGCAAAAACATTTTCACGCAGGAGCGCTGCAACATGGGCGGTCTTACCTATCGCGGTTTTTCAGCAACGTGTCAGGAACCGCCTGAATATGTGAATTATGATTTCGGCTCAAGCTTGAAATCCGAAATTCTATTTGAGTTGGTTACTTTTTGTTTCGAAGCTCTCTTGGAGCTGGTATTTCTCTAGTAATAGTGGGTAGGAGAGGGAAAGTTTATGAAAGCATTCATCACCCATAGTGGCTTGGTGCTGCCGCTCGACCGCGTCAACGTCGACACCGATCAAATGGTGCCCAAGCAATTCCTCAAGGCCCTCACTCGCCAGGGATTCGGCCGCATCCTGTTCTACGACTGGCGCTATTTGCCCGGCGAAAAACCCAATCCCGATTTCGTTCTGAATTTTCCACGCTACAAAGGGGCATCCGTGTTGCTGGCCCGCGCCAACTTCGGTTGCGGCTCCAGCCGCGAACACGCCCCCTGGGCCATCGGCGATTACGGTTTTCGCGTCATTCTCGCACCCAGCTACGCCGATATTTTCTATAACAATTGCTTCAAGAACGGCATCCTGCCCGCTGAACTTACCGAACAGCAGATCGACGAACTCTTCCAGCGCGCCGAAAAAGAGGAAGGCTATTCGTTATCCATCGACCTGCCTAAGCAAACCGTCAGCGACAATCACGGCCTGGCCTACAAGTTCGATATCAACCCGTCGCGCAAAGAAGTCTTGCTGCAGGGCCTAGACGACATCGGCAGCACCCTCAAATTCGAACCGGACATCACCGCCTTCGAGAAAAACCACGCCGCCACCGCCACTATGTTCGAGCCCGTCGACGTGAAAAATTATTCGCCGGCTCACTAGCTAAACTGTTCTCGAACATTTACTGCGTTACTTAGGGCCTGAATGCTGCATTGACGGATCGCCCGCCACAATTCAAGCTACCTCTCCCATGGGCTCCGGCGATTCCGGAGCCGCCGCCGGCCCCAGCAACTCCGCAATCAAAATCCCCGCCAACACAAACACCGCCCCCGCCATCGATCGCCGGTTTAGCCGCTCGCCAATCACCACATACGAAGTGATCACCGCGAACACCGGCTCCAACGTAAAAAGAATTGCCGCGTGACTTGGCGTGGTATACCGCTGCGCCCACATTTGAATCGAAAACGCCACCGCGGTGGCAAACACCGCGCAAACTCCAATCGCTACCAGCAACTCCCACCGCCCATCGAATCGCGCCGGCTCCAATCGCCACACCGCAGCCACCCCGGTCGCCACCCACGCCAGCGCACCGCAAGCCGCCACCTGCAACACGCTTAGCGCCGCCACCGAGTGCCGCCTGGTGTATTCGCTGACCAAAATAATATGCACCGCGTACAGGCCCGCCGCCCCCAGCGTCAACAAATCCCCATGATTCAACCGCGCCAATCCCTCCGCCGGAACAGTAAGCAAATACAATCCCGCCACGGCGGCCAGCGTGCCCCCATAGATCCATGGCGTCAGCCGCCGCTTCCAGAAAATTCCCAGCAGCAGCGGCACCAGCACCACGCTCGACCCAGTCACGAATCCCGATTTCGCTGGCGTGGTGTATAGCAGCCCCGCGGTTTGCAGCGCATACCCGCCAAACATGAACAGCCCCAGCGCGGCCCCGGCAAGCAACTCATCGCGCTTCAAATTGCGCAGCCCGCTGGGCCGAAATGCCGCCATCAGCGCCGCCGCCAGCGAGAAGCGGACCGCCAAAAACAAAAACACCGAGATGTGATCCAGCGCGTTGCGCACCACCACAAACGTCACGCCCCACAGCAAGGAACAAAACGCCAGGGCCACGTCCGCGCGCCAGCTGCGCTCCATCACAGAGTTTTCTCCATGTCCCGCAACAACGGAAAGGAAACTCACGCATGATATCGCGCGAACGCTTCGTGGATTGATAAATCGATCTAAGAATCGTGGTTAGGAAGCAACCGAAGAAGATTAAAGAAATAAATCGCTGTTGAGTTAGCTGGATTCTCAGAAGAAAAGCTTAAGAAGAGCAATTCAGTAAGGCGCGCTGAAAAGCTTAACATCCCAAAATTTCTAACGCGCTTTTTCCGGCGCGATTCCCGCAACTTCCAGCAACGTTAGCAGCGCCCGCTTCAACCCCATCTCCCGCCCAGTTGGGTCGTACCACTCCTGCAACGAGTGCGCCCCGCCGCCATTCCCGCCGGCGCCAATCGCGATAGCGTCGATGCCCATCGACAGCGGAATATTCGCGTCCGTCGACGAGCGCTCCAACCGCGAATGATTCCCCACCGCTTCATCCGCCGCGCGCAACGCCGCCAGCAGCGGCGAATTCGCGCTCAGTTCCCCGCCCGGCCGGCTGCCCAACAAGTCCACCTTCCACTCCAGCCGTCCCTTGCTGCGATCGCGTGCGGATTCCGACTCGTCGCGCACTCCCGCGGCCATGCACTCGCGCAGCGCCGCCACCAGCCGATTCAATTCCTCTTCGCTCTCCGAACGAATGTCCACCTTCAGCCGCGCTTCGTGCGGAATGGAATTTACCGAAGTGCCGCCTTCAATCTGCCCCAGGTTAAACGTCGTCCGCGGCGAGGTGGGCACTTTGCTGCTGATGAACCGCACCGAACCCCGCACCAGCGCATTAATGGGATTCACCATCCCAAAATCCGACCAGCTGTGCCCGCCTGGTCCGCTGATGGTCACTTCCAGCCGCCGCGAAGCCAGCGCCTTGGTGGTGACATGGTCGGTACCCGAACCGTCCAGCACCATCGCAGCCTTCAAATTCTCGCGATAGGCTTCCACCAGCGCGCGCATTCCGCGCAAATTGCCTTCGCCTTCTTCGCCCACATCCGCGGCAAACAAAATCGTGCGGCGCGGCTTGATTTTCGCCGCTTGCATCGCGCGCGCCGCGGCCACCAACGCTGCCAGCCCGGTGCCGTTATCCGAAATCCCCGGCCCGCTCATGCGCGAGCCATCGCGCCGCACCTTCACATCCGTGCCCGCGGGGAACACCGTGTCCAGGTGCGCCGCCACCAAAACAATTTCGCGCTCGTTGCTGCCGCGCAATTCCCCGATCACGTTCCCGGTCTTGTCGCGCCGCACGCTCAGTCCCGCCGCCGTCAATAAAGGCGCTACCGCGGCCGCACGCAACTCTTCATGGAATGACGGCGCGGGGATCTCCGCCAGCTTCACCTGCATTTCGTTGATTTCCGAGAGATTGGACTCAAACCAATCCAGCGCCACCCGCGTCTGCGGAGTGCTGGCAATTTCAGGCGCAGCACTTTGCCGGGGTGTTTGAGCCGCCAAGGAAGAACGCAGTGGCATGTTCAGCAGAATAACCCAAAGCAGAAAAAAGTGTTTCATCGCGCGGTTGGTTTCGCCAACGCTAATTCCCCGCCGCCTTTTCGCATAGCGCCAGAATTTCCGGGTCGCTCATCACCCGCGAAGACTTTTTGGCCGCCTCAAAAATCCGATTCGCGAGCGCCTCATCCCCGCCCAGTCCGCGCTTTTCCAGCCAGTACAGCACATTTGATTTCCCGCTCATGGGCCCAATCTCAATCACCTGCTCCAATCCAAACAGGTGCGCCGGCACTCCGCTGTACACCGCATTCACCAGCTCGGTATCTTTCCTCCGAAACGCTTTGATAATCGCCGCCGCGTGCACCCCTGTTGCGGTGCGAAACGCGTCGCGCCCAACCACCGGATAGTTCACCGGGACGGTCGTGTGCGTGGCCTCCGCCACCCGCTCGCAGTATTCCTTCAATCGCGAAAGATCCTGGCCGATCAATCCCATCACCCGCAAATTCACCAGCATCAATTCCATCGCCGTATTGCCCACTCGCTCGCCCAGCGAATTCGCCGCCGCATGCACCTGGTGCGCGCCCGCCGCAATCGCCGCCAGCGAATTGGCCACCGCCAGCCCGCGGTCATTGTGCCCATGCCAGTCCACGCGAATATTTTCGCCGGAAGGTTTCACCACTTCCTCGATCGCGAATTTCACCAGGTTGTAAGCGCCGCTGGGCGTGGCATGCCCCACCGTGTCGCACAGCACAATCGCGCGCGCGCCGTTGCGAATCGCGCAGCTATACAGCCGCTTCACCGTCTCTGGATCGGTGCGCGTGGTGTCTTCCGTCACGTACATCGAGGGCAGCCCATGCTGCACCACGAAGCGCACCGCCTTTTCCGTGGTGCGCTCCAGATGCTCGACCGTCCAGTCTTCCACCAGCCTGCGAATCGGACTCGAGCCCAGAAAAGTTGCCGCTTCCAATTCAATCCCAACGCGCTGCGAAATCTCCACAATCGGCAAAATATCCGCTTCCACGGTGCGTGCCGCGCAATTGGGCTTGATCGCCAGCCGCTTCCCGACAATCTCCCGCGCCAACGCTTCCGTATCCGCCGCCGCTCGCGGTCCCGCCCCCGGCAGCCCGATATTCACTGCATTGATCCCCAGCGCTTCCATCAAGTTCAGAATTTCTATTTTTTCGTCGATGCCCGGATCGAATACGGAAGGATTCTGCAGCCCATCGCGCAGCGTTTCATCGTTCAGCAACACTCGCGTGCCCGCGGGAATCGCCGGGGCCGACGCCAGGTTCCAGTTGTAAATCAATTGGTCGTTCATTCCCGCTTACTCTAACCGATTTTCACCGCTTCCGCCCGGGTATGGCCACTCTAGCCAACCACCCCGCGCGCTTCTTTCACAACCCGCCCCGCCACGCTTCTTCATGTTGCACTTCCACCATGACCAGTCCCTGCGCCGGAACCGTCGGCCCCGATTTCGAGCGGTCCTTTAATTCAAACAGCCTCTCAATATCCGCAGGCGCCAATTTTCCCCGACCGATATCCAGCAAGGTGCCCACCATCTTGCGCACCATGTAACGCAAAAACGACCGCCCACTCACGGTGAAAACCAATTCTTCCCCATCCGCCGTGCGCGCCAGCTCCGCTGAAAAAATATCGCGTTCCGTGGAGCGCTCCTGATCGTCATCTTCCGACCCGGTGGAAGCCGCAAACGAAGCGAAATCGTGCACCCCCGCAAAGCGCCCGGCCGCTTCGCGCATGGCTCCCTCATCCAGCGGAAACGGATAATGCAGCACGTAGCGCCAGAGCATCGGCGGCACCACCTTCCCGCGATAAATCCGGTAGCGGTACGTTTTCCCGCGCGCCGAATACCGCGCATGAAACGTGGGCCCCACTTCTTCCGCCGCCACAATGCGAATCGCCGGCGGCAACAGCGCATTCAAAGCGCGCTGAAATTCCCCCGCATCCAGCGCCGACGAAGTCTTGAAACTCGCCACTTGCCCCAGCGCATGCACTCCGGCATCGGTGCGCCCTGCTCCAAAAAGCGACACCCGCTCCTGCGTGAGCCGCCCCAACACGTTCATAATCTCGCCTTGAATCGTGGGCCTGCTGGTCTGCACTTGCCAGCCATGGAAGTCCGTGCCGTCATACGCAATGGTCAACTTGAAGTAGCGCATGAGGAGTAAACCGCTCGATTCATTTCCGCCGGCTTGCAGGATTTTCGATAAATTTTTGCAGAATATTTTTGCAGAGTGAAACTTAGACCGCGGTCGAGCGTGCGTTCGATGACCCGCCACTTTCCGTCTGGCCACCGCCGCCGGTCTGACCTCCGCCTCGAGCAAATCGGCTGCCAGGTTTTACCGCCGCAGTCCCCGCGCTGCACAACGGACAATCCGCCGGCGAGTAGCTGGGGATAGCCAGATCCAGCAAAGCCTTGGCCGCAACTCCCAGATCTACTTTCCCACCGCTGCGATCAATCAATGCGGCTGCCCCGACCACCCGTCCACCCGCTTCTTCCACCACCCGCATGGCCTCCCGCGTCGACCCGCCCGTGGTCCACACATCTTCCACCACCAAAACGCGCTGCCCCTGGCGCAAAGAAAATCCCCGCCGCAGCGTCATGGACCCACTGGCATCGCGCTCCACGAAAATCGCCGGCACCCCCGCCCCTGCCAGCTCATCGCCATGCGCTTGCGGCTCCGGCAGAGCCCGCGCCACTTCCTGCCCGATAATCAGCCCGCCCATCGCCGGGGACACCACCGCGTGCACTTCGCTGTCCGCAAATAGCGAAGCCAGTCCTCTCCCCAACTGCTCCGCGAAGCGCGGATACTGCAATACCAAAGCGCATTGCACGTACATCGCACTGTGCAGGCCGCTGGACAACTCGAAGTGCCCGTGCCGTATAGCTCCCGCTCGTTCAAACATCGCCAGCAGTTCTTCGCGCTTCAGCATGGCCCCGCTAACCACCGCACATTTCTAACCGTCGAAACGTCAGCAGCCTAGCTGCCGCTCTCTGCGTTGTCAAGGATGCGAGCCCCTGCTAGACTGCTTTTCGTTCGGGAAGAACCGCAAGGCGGCTTTGGCTCTCCTCTTTTTGCGATTTTCTGTGAAATTTGCGAAACAAATACCATGCCGCTAACGTTTTACAAGTGAGACCGAAGCATCCCAATCCATCCCTGCGGGGATATCTTCAGAGGGGTACGAAATAACATGAGCTCGCTGCGGGTGACCGCGAAGCGGTCTGTCTTTTGCCTGATCACTAAAGCAGCGGCACGATTGGCCCGGCCACTCATCGCCGTGTGCCTGGCCTTCCTGGTTGCCGGCGGCGATCTCCGCCCCGCCTTTGCCCAGAATCCTCCGCCCCCGGCTCCGGTGCCGCCTCCGCACCCGGATGACAAGACACAACAGCCGCCTCCAGCCGGCACGTATGGCAATGTTCCTCCGGCTTCGCAAGCCGGACCCGAAGCCGCCAACGGCTCCGCTCCCACGCCTGCTCCTGCCATTCCCGTCTCCTTGGGATTATCCAAGCACAGCTTTGTGAACGGCCCGCGCGTCTTTCCCACGCTCATCGCGCCTTATGTACCGATTCACATCGACGAACCGGACCTCGTCAACTCTCCACGCATCGATCAACTGATTCACGAAAATAAACTTCAAATTACCTTGCAGGACGCCGTGGAGCTGGCCCTCGAGAACAGCCTGGACATCGCCGTGCAGCGCTACAATCCCTGGATCGCGGACACCGACATCCTCAGAACCAAAGCCGGCGGTCAGGGCCGCGGCGTGCAGGGCGCCGATTTCGCCACTTCCGTCGCCAACATCACCCCCAACAATCCTTTTATTTCTTACGATCCCTTGATCACTGCGGTCGCTTCCATTGATTCGCGCAACACCGCCATCAACAATCCGTTTCTTTCTGGAGTCGGCACGGGCGGCACGGGTACCGGTGTCGGCGTGGGCACTACGGTCACCGCCGCCGGACTGAAATCTCATACCGACGTGTTTGATGTGGTTTTTTCGCAGGGTTTCAGTTCCGGGACCACCTTCAACGTGGCTTGGGATAACACGCGATCGTCTTCCAATTCGGCCGCCAACTTTTTCAATCCCAGCGTGCAATCTTCGCTTACCGCCGGCTTCACCCAGCAATTGCTGAACGGCTTTGGATTTTATGTCGGTCGCCGCAACATCATGATCGCGAAAAACAATCGCAAGATTGCCGACCTGGTCTTCGTGAATCAGGCCATCACCACGGTCACCAACACCATCAACGCGTATTGGGAACTGGTGTACGCCCGCGAAAACGTTAAAGTGCAGCAGCAGGCAGTGGCCGTGTCCGACAAACTTTTCAACGACAACAAGAAGCAATTGGAAATCGGCACCATGGCGCCTTTGGACGTTACCCGCGCGGAGTCCGAAGTTGCCAGCGACCGCCAGAACTTGATCGTGGCGCAAACTACCCAACTGCAGGACGAGCAAGTTTTGAAAAACGCCATGACCAAAAATCCTCTGGCGCCCAACCTGCTCAATGTCGAGATTATTCCCACCGACCTGCCCACTCCCCCGGCCGCCACGGAATCCGCCACTTTTGAAGACGCCATCAAGGAAGCATTTGTAAAACGCCCGGATCTGCAGGAGCAAGTTTACAATCTGAAAAACGCCGGCATCGAAGTACGTACCACCGCCAATGCTCTTCTGCCCACGCTGACGCTCAGCGCGCAATACGGTTCATCGGGTCTGGCGGGCAATTCCCCCATCGCCGGAACCACGGTCGTCACTGGAGGGCTTCCCGTCGTAGACGCGGGCGGAAATCCCATCACCATTACCGGTCCCGGTGGCGTGCAGACCCCCATCTTTCAGTCCAGCTCCACCACCCCGACGGTCGGCACCAACAACGCCGGCTTTGGGACCGCGCAGAACCAAATCTTCACCGGAAAATATCCGGACTATTTCGCGGAGTTGAATCTCTATTTACCGCTGCGCAACCGTTCCGCGCAAGCCGACAGCGCGCGCGCCATCCTGACTCAGCGGCAGCTTGAAACCCAGTTGCAGCAACTGAAAAATGCCGCGCTGCTGGATGTCCGCAACACTTACATCGCGCTGGAACAGGATCGCGCCCGCGTCGACGCCGCCATCAAAGCCCGCGAACTGCAAAAGCAAACCTTCGAAGCGGAGCAGAAAAAATATACTTTGGGCGCTTCCACCGTTTACAACGTGATTTTGACCCAACGCGACTACGTCACCGCGCAAGGCACCGAACTGCGCGCGCTCTCTGATCTGGTGGAAGCCAAGGCCAATTTCGAGCGCGCCGTGGGCCGCACCCTGGAAGTGAATCGCGTCACCATCGCCAGCACCGGCGCAGCCAGCGGCCTGCCAGGCTTTGAACCCGAAACCCTGATCCCCGGCACCCTGCACGGCCAGGTGGTAGGCACCGACAAAATCTTCAACACCCTGCCGACCAACACCCCAACCAACAAATAGCTCTTCGAAGTTCGGTTTTCGCGCAACCGAATACAGGATAGATATGGACCTCAACTTCTTCATGTTACGGAAGCTGACTCTCATCGTCGTGCTGTCGGTCAGTGGTACCACCTCTACTGCGACTAAATGGCGCACCGTCGAGATCCCCTGCTCGACCACTGAATATCGCGGAGTATAACGGGACACTTTGGGTGTGCGGAGCGGATGAGCTGCTGGCGGCTTCCGCGGACGGAGGAAATACATGGGTGACCAAACGTAACGTAAGAAACGGAAACCTCCTTTTGACCGTTGGTTTCGTTAACGATCGTTTTGGATACGCTGCCGGGACAGGGGGACAGATACTGATTACCACGGACGGGGGTAGTACTTGGAATTCGAGCAAGGCCCCGGACCAGGTGGTGTACGAGGCTGCTTTCGCGGATGAAAAGCACGGGCTGATTCACACGCCCCATGACATTTACACCACCAGCGATGGCGGGGGTACGTGGGTTACCGTTCCGATTCTATCCAACGCAGAGTTAAAGGACTTTTCCCACGTTTTGAAAGTTGTGGCGCTGGATGCCAGTCACTTCGCGATTGTACTCAGCCGCGGAAACTCTTCTGTCTATGACTTCAGGTTGTTCCTCACCAACGATGGAGGGGCCAAGTGGAGTGTCTCGGCGATCCCCAGCACGGGCCTCGGAAGTCTCTCCGCTCACAGTGGCGAATATTGGTTTGCGGGTATGGAAGTGATTGAGAAAGACAAACCCGGAGGGGGCTACGTGTACCTGTTGTCATGCACTCGCCGGACGGAGAGAAGTGGACGCGCCTTCCAAGATGGTCAAAAAATGAATTCTCCGACTGCAATTCGCAGGGGTGCCTTTACTGGGATGGCGCTGGAGTACAACTGCCACCAGTTGGCGCCGTAAGTTTTTGGAATTTTGCGGCAGAAAAAGTTGTTACGGCTACGTGGGCTGTGGCTAAAGGCGGAATTTGCTCCGTTGCAAAAGACTTGCTGTGCACGGCCGTCACAACCACCCAGACGACGCCAGCCTACATGGATACTTCGTCTCCCATCGCGCCGCCGCTTTCTGCTCCGCCTCTGAACGCTCCGCCTACCCAGGGCCTTCAATGCCTGCGCTGCGATTTCGAGAAGGTCATGGTGACATCTGACTTTCAAGGAGTGGCCGAGGTGCAGATCAAGCTGCACATCGGTCTGAACGGGCTGGTGGAGCAAGTCGAAATCGTGCATGCAACGAACGCCGGCATCGCTCAAAGACTGGCTGCGTCCATTCGCAGTTGGATATTTCTCTCATTCGTGAAGGACGGCGTAGCCCATCCCGCAAGCACCGATCTGAAATTGCGTGTGCAGGCAATCAAGAGCAAGTGAAAAGGTTAAGTTCTGCGGACATGGTCAAGGATTGAGTTGTTGAGGATTTTATTCGCAAGAGATAGCGTGGTTGAACTTCTGCATATATAGACAGCTCTACAGACTGCGCGTGGTTGGAAACTGCCGCAATACATGCGCCTCCCTTCCCTTGCTCCGGGTCGGGGTTTCGCATAGCATTAAAGTTCGCACTATACGGTCGATTTATTGGGCGTTTGAGCGGGAGCTGCACGGATGACGGAAAAGTCGAAGGGCCAGGCTGTGGTGGTTCCACCGGAAGCTTCCCCTTCCTCTCCATCTTCCTCTTCATTTTCCCATTCCCCTTCACCCTCATCTTCCGGTTCCCCTTTATCTTCCGGTTCCTCTTCGTCTTCGTCGCGAATTTCTGTTGCAACTGTTCCGCGCAATCCCTCGGCGGCTGAGCGTGCCTGGGAAGAGAATGTTCTGGGGCCCACGCTGGAAAAAAGTCCGGAGCGGCGCGCGGACTTCACCACCATTTCCGGGCATCCCATTCGCAGGCTGTACACCGAAGCGGATTTGCCCGGCTGGACGCCAGAAAAAGATTTGGGCTTGCCGGGCGAGCCGCCGTACACCCGCGGCATTCATTCCACGATGCATCGCGGGCGCTTGTGGACCATGCGGCAATTCGCGGGCTTCGGCACCGCGGAAGACACTAACGCGCGCTTTCGTTATTTATTGGCGCAGGGACAAACCGGGCTTTCCACCGCCTTCGACCTTCCTACCCTGATGGGCTACGATTCCGATCACGCTTTATCCGAAGGCGAAGTGGGCAAGTGCGGGGTGGCCATCAGTTCGCTCGCGGACATGGAAGTTTTGTTCGATCAGATTCCCTTGGCGAACGTCACCACTTCCATGACCATCAATTCGCCGGCGGCAATTATCTGGGCCATGTACCTGGCGGTCGCGGAAAAGCAGGGCGCGGACTGGAAAAAACTTTCCGGAACTTTGCAGAACGACATTCTCAAGGAATACATCGCGCAGAAGGAATACATTTACCCGCCGGAACCGTCGATGCGTTTAGTAATCGATACTTTTGAATTCGGGGTGAAAAACACTCCCAAGTTCAATCCTATTTCCATCAGCGGCTATCACATTCGGGAAGCAGGCTCGACCGCCATTCAGGAATTGGCGTTCACGCTGCGCGATGGACTCGAATATGTGGAATGGGGCATGCGCCGCGGGATGGATGTGGATGCTTTCGTTCCGCAGCTTTCGTTTTTCTTCAACGCCCACAACGATTTCTTCGAAGAGATCGCCAAGTATCGCGCGGCGCGACGCATCTGGCACAAAGCCATGGTGGAGCGCTACAAATCAAAGAACCCGCGCTCCTGGGCGCTGCGCTTTCACACGCAGACCGCCGGGTGTTCGCTCACCGCGCAGCAACCTTATAACAACGTGGTGCGCACCGCGATCCAGGGGCTGGCCGCGGTCCTGGGCGGCACGCAATCGCTGCACACCAATTCGCTGGACGAAGCCTGGGCGTTGCCAACGGAATTCGCCGCCACGCTGGCGCTGCGCACGCAACAGATCATCGCGCACGAAACCGGGGTGGCCAACACCGTGGATGCGCTGGGCGGTTCCTATTTCGTGGAGGCGTTGACCAACGAAGTGGAGCGCGGAGCCTGGGATTACATCGAGAAGATTGACGCCATGGGCGGAATGGTGGCGGCCATCGAACGCAGCTATCCGCAGCGGGAAATCGCGGAAGCTTCTTATCGTTATCAGATGGAAGTGGATCGCAAGGAGAAGATCGTGGTGGGGGTCAATGACTACGTGACCAAGGAAAGCCCGCTGGATATTTTGCAAATCGACGAAACGGTAGCGCATCGCCAGGCGGTGCGCTTGAAGAAACTGCGCGCGGATCGCTCGCAGGCGGAAGTCGATCGGGGGCTCAATGCCCTGCGCACCGCGGCGCGCGGTAAAGATAATTTGATGCCATTTATTTATGACAGCGTGAAGAGTTACGCGACGCTGGGCGAAATTTGCGAAGCGATGCGCGATGTTTTTGGCACCTACGAAGAAGTGGCGATTACCTAGCGCAGACACCCAACCCCTTCCATGACCACCAAGAAAATTCGCGTGTTGATTGCCAAGCCGGGCCTCGACGGTCACGACCGCGGGGCGAAAATTATCGCGCGCGCGTTGCGCGACGCCGGGATGGAAGTGATTTACACCGGCTTGCGGCAAACGCCGGAGATGATCGCTTCGGCGGCGATTCAGGAAGATGTGGACGTGATCGGATTATCGATTTTATCCGGCGCGCACAATACTATTTGTCCGCAATTGATGGCCCTGCTCAAGGCCAAAGGCATGGACGACGTAACCGTGCTGGTGGGCGGAATTATTCCCGAGGCCGACATTCCGGCGATGAAAAAATCGGGCATCGCGGAAATTTTTCTGCCCGGAACTTCCACGCAAGACATCATCGAATTTATCAACAAGCGCATGGCCGTGGGCACCTAAGGCCGCGCCTGCAGTTCCCGCTTCGTACATCTGGAAGTTCCTAAACTCCACCTTCTGAACCACCCTTGCGGAGCATTTCGTTCTGGGAGCAATGCGCGAGCATTCCATGACTGCAGAATTTGCTCGCGGGGCGAGCTTTTAGCCTCTGTCGCCGGTGGCCCCAAAGGTTTCGGGCTGCTTGATGGAATCGGTGGCAGCGATGCCGGTGATCAGGCGGGCTCCGCGACTGAAGGTTAAATATTCGAAACCCCACTGGATAAAAACCATGACGCGATTTTGAAATTCCACGATGTAAATCAAATGGATGAAGAGCCAGGTCAGCCAGGCGATCAGGCCGGAGAGATGCAGCCCGAAAACGTTAGCGACGGCCGCGGCGCGTCCGATAACGGCCATGTCGCCTTTGTTGAAATAATGAAACGCGGCGGGATCGTTTACATCGGTGATGACTTTCTGCGCGGTGGCGGTTTTGGCGGCGGGCGGCGCAGCGGAGTTGCCAATGGTTTGCTGCGCGGCGACGCGCGCGCGAATTGTTTTTGCAGCGTATACACCGCCCTGAATGGCCACTTGCGCAACTCCGGGCAGCGGTTTGCCGTCTTTTCCGGTGGCGTTGGCCAGGTCGCCGACGATGAACACATCGGGATAACCGGGAACGGTCAGATCGGCATGTACTTTGATGCGGCCGCTCTTGTCGGTTCCTGCCTGGGTGCGCTCCGCCAGCATCTTGCCGAAGGCGGTGGTCTGGACGCCGCCAGCCCAAAGCACGGTGTGAGCCGCGAGTTGGTGGGTGACTTCGCCGCGACGGAAGGTCACGCCCTGGCCGTCGATGCTGGTGACCATCACGCCTTTCATGACGTCGACGCCGAGTTTGTTGACGGCTTTCTCGGCTTTGGCGGAAAGATCTTCAGGAAAGGAGGGCAGCACGCGCGGGCCGCCTTCCATCAGCAGGATGCGGGCTTCCTGTGGATTGATGTGGCGAAAATCGTGCTTGAGGGTTTCGTTGGCAATTTCGCCGAGCGCTCCAGCCAACTCCAAGCCGGTGGCGCCGGCTCCGACGATTACGAAAGTGAGCCAGGCGTGGGCGTCTTCGCGAGTGACGGCGCGTTCGGCACGCTCAAAGGCGTAGAGAATTTTGTGGCGGATGGAAGTGGCTTCTTCAATGGTCTTCAGACTGGGAGCCCACTCGCGCCAGGCGTCGTTGCCGTAATAGGAAGTCTGCGAGCCAGTGGCCACGATCAGGGAGTCGTATTCAAATGATGCGCCGTCGACGAGGATGACTTTTTTGGCGACGGGGTCGATGTCCGAAACTTCGCCCAGCAAGACCTGGGCATTTTTCTGGCTGCTGAGCACGCCGCGCAGAGGAGCGGCGATTTCTCCGGGGGAAAGCGAGCCGGTAGCCACTTGATACATCAGCGGCTGAAAAAGATGAAAATTTCGGCGGTCGATGAGGATGACTTCCACCGGGGCACGCTTTAGTCTTTGGACGGCGCTCAGGCCGCCAAACCCGCCGCCCAGCACGATAACCCGGTGACGCTCGGCCATCTGAGAATCCTCGATTCGCCGCATTTGAGCAGATACGCGGCTCAGATGATTTTCGCATTATTTTAGTTAGAGCGCTTCGCGGTTAGCTACAAGGCCTAGCGCCGCGACAGCCTGAGAGGTAGTTACAGGCTTCCTGCCTGTGAGGAGATTTAGCGCTTCACGTCGCATTGTCGCGGCTTGACGTGTCCATGTTTTCATAGACTTACGCACTCTTTATTTTCATAATAAATGGGAAGTCGTGTTTTTTCAATGGCTTGCGCACTCTTTTGAAAATATACCGGGGGGTGGGGGGGTAGGACGTTGTGGGCGGAGAGCGGAGCGCTCGGCGGGTCTGAATGGGTACCCCCTGTTTTGCAGAAAAGAGGCCACAACTTGTTGAAAAGACTGGGAGCAGGTGTGCGTTTTAGTGCAAATCGTAGTCAGACGGCGCTGGCCTGGCATGACGCGACGCGGTGAACGATGGAGGGATCCAGCAGTGTTTGTGAGGCTGGGTTCATGAGGTGCACCGACTGAGCGGAGGCATCCCAAGCGACTAGTATACTACATAGTTAAATATTGTAAAGGTACAAACGAGGAGAGTGGCGGAGACAAAAAAAGAGAGGCGCCTGGAAGAACTCACGGGCGCCTCGCTTCGTTACAACTTAATCTTGCGTATACCTCAGGGATCACCTCCTTAGTCGACTGGTACGCCGACTGATTCCGATTATAAAACGGTGCGGGAAATTCTCAAGTGGAAAATGAGGGGGGGCCGGCATCGCCGACGCAGGACCCAGCCTTACGCACCAGTGTGGGGCACCCTGCCCGGTGATGGCTCCCGCGCGTCATATACCGGGTATACCTTTGACCAATAGTGAAGTGGTATTCTCCCGTGGCGTTTGTAGAAATAAATGAGCACGACGTGGGGGCCACGCGTCTGAAGTTCTTTCGGCATCGCCAATCCTAAGCTGGGGATTCTTAGGTTGCGGAATTCAACAACGCTGAATTCGAGGGCGAGCTGATAGATGGGGCATCACTAAGGATGCGGGACGGTGGTGCGTCTCGGCCAGGTCCATGCGTATCGAATAATGAGTAGTGTCTGGGTGATTTCCAGCAGTCCGAAAAACATATAGAGGCGCCAAGTGCATACGATGGCCAGGATCATGATGGCGGTGTAGAGCACGCCGAACACAATGTTGAACCAGCGATTTAGTCCTGCCGGCAGGACTAGCGATAGAAATGGCATCAGGCATGGAATCACCATGACCGCAGCCATTCCCAGCAGGACCCCCTGGGAGATAGCACCGAGAGGCATTCTTCCAGCGAACATTTCCTGCAACTTCCCCGGCTTGTACAGCTCGAAATAGTCTCCGTAGATGTAGAAAAAGGTCACGGAAGTCCACAGCGCGAAGAGCTTAAATCGCACGGGGATTTTCACGTCTTCCAGTGGAAGGGTTTCCCTGGTATCGGTCATCACCATGTCCTAACTGTCCAAAAAAGTCTTACCGTCTGGGCAGGAGGCTCGCGGAAGCTAGCATAGATTACAAAGCGGGCGCGGGGCGAAACAGGGAGTAGAATGCCTGGGCGTTCGGTGCGCTCTTATACTCTGACGGCGAAAGGTGGAGGAAGTAATGAATGAACTGGTACAGATATTGATGCAGAAGACGGGGATGTCGCAGGAGAAGGCGCAGGAAGTGGTGAACACAGTGGTGGAGCATATCAAGACGAAGTTGCCGGGGCCGCTGGCCAGCCACCTGGATGGCGTGCTGGCCAGCGGAGGCAGCGCGGATGAAGTCGCGGTGCTGGAAGAGAAGGCTAAGGGAATGATGGCGGGACTTGGCGGAATGTTCGGCAAGTCGAACAGCTAGGGCCAGGCTTGGTTTAAAGGTTGAGGTGGTTGAAGCGGTTGCGCGTGGAAGCTGCGTCCGATAAGGGCGCGGCTTCTTTTTTGTCGCGATGCCATACGCCGGGGATGGGCAGGGCGCATTGGGGGCATGCGGCGTTTTTCAGATTATTTTCAAGGACCTTGTGCGAGGAGCGGCGAATCAGCAGGGTGTCGCACGCGGGGCAGCGGGTGGAAGCAGCGTCGCTGAAGATGTTGCCTTCGTAGACGTAACGCAGGCCGGCGTCGAGGGCGATTTTTCTGGCGCGGTGCAAAGTCTCCGGCGGGGTGGGGGGCTTATCCTGAAGCTTGAAGTCGGGATGGAAAGCGGTGAAGTGCAAGGGGACATCCGGGCCGAGATGGTTCATGACCCACGCGGATAATTGGGCGACTTCTTCGGCGCCGTCATTGAGCGTGGGGATGAGTAGATTGGTGAGTTCGAACCAGACGGGTGTTTCGTTTCTGAGCCACTGCAGAGTGTCGAGGACGGGTTGAAGGTGCGTTAGGGTGATTTTGCCGTAGAAATTTTCGGTAAAGGCTTTGAGGTCAATGTTGGCGGCATCGATGTGGTCGTAGATGTCGTGGAACGCTTCGCGGGTGATGTAGCCGTTGGAAACCATGACGGTTTTCAAGCCGTGTTTTCTGGCGGCGGCGCAAATGTCGATGACGTATTCACCCCAGATGGTGGGCTCGTTATAAGTAAAGGCGATGGAATCGCAGCCGTGCTGGAGGGCCAGCAGCGGGACGTCTTCGGGAGCGACGCGCTGCGAACGCACCTGGTCCTGACGGGATTTGGAGATGTCCCAGTTCTGGCAGAAGAAGCAGCCCATGTTGCAGCCGGCAGTGCCCATGCTGAAGACGCGGGTGCCGGGCAAGAAATGGCTGAGGGGCTTTTTTTCGATGGGGTCGACTTGCAGCGCGGCGGGCTGGCCGTAGCCGAGGCTATAGAGGGCGCCGTCGCGATTGACGCGGATGAAACAGAACCCGGCCTGGCCGGGATGAATGTGACAGTGGCGGGGACAAAGATAGCAGTGAACGCGGCCGCCGGGTCCGGGTTCCCACCATTGGGCCGGATGGAGATTCTCGGTGTGCTGAATGACGGTCAGGTCTTTCACGGCGAGCGCTTCCCTACCCGATTATAGCGCCGCGGATGTCGAAGAGCGTTTCTGGATTTGAAGGGTGAGGCGATTGGCGGTTAGTCAGTGCGATCGCGCTGAGCGCGGCGGCGTTCGCCAACCCACTTGATGAAGTCTTCCATTTGGGCGCGGTACTTCCATGACAGGCGAAAGAATTTTCGGGCATCCAGGGGCGCGGCTTCCGGGCCGATGAAAGTCTCAAAGCGCCAGCGGATGTAGGGGCTGTCCCACGGATGGAGGCGGTATCCGCGAGTGGTGATCCAGTAGTAGCGAAGAGCTTCAAACATCCAGGTTGGTGAGCCTCCGCTGGCAGTTGGGCTGGCGAACTATTCTAACTGCCAAAGGGAACGGAAATGTGTTCGTGGACCAGCAGCCACTGCGAGCCACGCTTTTCCCAGATGCCGGTGTAACGCAAGTCGGCTTCGATGACTTTGCCGTCCTTGGTCTTCTCGTAGAAATGCATGGGCACGGTGGTCCAGGCGATGCTGCCATGACGAGTGACTTTCAAGTCTTTGCCACAGGTAAGCTTGGCTTCCGCGGCGTCATCCAGGAGGGCTTTCTTGACGCCGGGAACGTATTCCTTCCAGCCGTGGTAGGAGAAGGGGGTGACGTCGTAGAACAGCAAATTGTCCTCTTTGGCGTAGAACTTGGCGGCGTTGTCGACATTTCCGGAACTCCAGGCGGCGCAATAGTCGTCGGTCAATTTGCGGAAGGTGGCGTCGTCGGAGGTCGTCGATGCGGCGCGGGAAACGGCAAGAGTCAGAAATAGTGCCGCCACGGCGATGGCGACGGTGAGCGAACGGCGAGGGTGCGCGAAGACTTGCGGGGACAGGCGATGTTTTAAGCGGGACATAATTTTTCTCTCCTGGAACAGCGTGCGAGCTGGGGGAATCCCGACGAATGACTTGGGGATAAAATATGGCGCTTCGATTCGAAATGCAAGGGCTGAGGGGGGCGGAATTCAATAAATGGATGAGGAAAAAGATCAGGCGGCCGAGCGGCGGACCCAGATGCGGGAGGTGGCGGGCTTGCCGAGGTGAAGTTTTTTGTTTTGGGCGCGGAGGGTCATGGTTTCGTCGTATTCGCGTTTGAGGACTTGGACGCGAGTGGCCGGGCGGAGATGGAGCTTTTCGAGAAATTCGAGGAACTGGCGATCTTTTTCGTAGACGCAAACGATTTCCGCGGATTCTCCGGCGCGCAATTCCGCCAGAAGCACGGCGCCATGTTCACGCAAACGAGCGATGCCACCGCGCATGGGAACGCCGTGGGGGCAGCTTTTCTTGTTGCCGAAACGTTTGAGAAGCAGGGCTTCGACTTCGGGAGAGATGGCGTGTTCCATGCGCTCGGCTTCGTCGTGGGCCTTGGACCAGGAAAGGCCGATGACTTCGGTGAGCAACATTTCCGCGAGTTGATGGCGCAGGGCGAGACGCTCGGCGACGGCGCGGCCCTTGCGGGTGAGGTCGATGCGGCCGCTGCGCTCCACGCGGACGTGGCCGTCGCGAGTCATGCGCTTGAGTGCGGCGGTGACCGCCGGGGGCGTGACGTTTAATTCTTCAGCCAGGCGCGCGCTGATGGGCGTCTGGGCTTCTTCAAGCATTTCCCAAATGGACTTGAGATAGTCTTCCTGCGATACGCTGGTTTTTTCCCGCCGCATTTACATCCTGGTTCCAGGCGTGGCCTGAGTAGGTGCGCCCTGCTGGGGCGCGGATTTTCTTAAACGCTTCGCGAGAGCGGCGACGCGCCGATGGATCTCTTCGTAAATTGTCTGATAAAGGGCGGGGTCGGTGCCATAGGGATCCTGCACTTCCCAGTCTTCGACTTTTTGGGGATTGGGAAAGGCGCGCTCTTTGGGAATGCCGCTCATGTTGATGACGATGTCGGCGGAGTCCCATAGCTCGCGAGTGATGGGAGTGGAGTCGAGATTCTCGATGGAGTAACCGTTGAAAGCCAGCGTCTTTCGGGTGAGGTCAGGGATGTGGCCGAGAGGAGAGAGGCCGGCGCTGCAGGCGTCGATGACCTCGGAGGCGTCCTGACGGGCGATGGACTCGGCCATGGGGCTGCGGCAGGCGTTGCCCATGCAGATGAAAAGCACTTTTTTGGGAGAAGAATTTTTTGCGGTTGGAGCGGAAGTTTGGTTGGGCTTCACTTAGATGATTTTGCGCCAGTGGCCAACGATTTTGCGGGCGGTTTGGACTTCTTGTGTCCATTTGATTTCGCGGAGGCGGGGGTTTTTAGCGCGGAGGCGCGGGCGGGAGGTTTTAGTGTGGCGGGGTTGTTGGCGGCAGTGGAGGATTTCGCGGAGGCGGCCAGCTTCAGAAAATATTCATGGACGGTGGTGTCGGAGGTGAGCTCGGGATGAAAAGTGGTGGCGAGAATTTTGCCTTTTTGCACGATGGCGGGCTTGCCGGCGTGGCTGGCGAGGATTTCGATTCCGGGACCGGTGCGTTCGATGATGGGTCCGCGAATAAAAACCATTTCGAGCGGTTCGTCTTTCAGCGTCGATGGGCCGGTGAAAACGTCGCTGGCGAGCTGGCGGCCGTAACCGTTGCGCAGGATGGTCATGTCCAGCAAGCCGAGGGAGGCTTGCGCGGGATTTTGTACGTCGGAGGCCAGCAGGATAGCGCCGGCGCACGTGCCGAAAACGGCGTGACCCTCGGCGGCGAAGCGCTGGATGGTTTCGTAGAGGCCCTCTTCCTGGAGAAATTGCAACTGCGTGGTGCTTTCTCCGCCGGGAAGGATGAGGCCGTCGCAGCCGTGCATGTCGGCAGGAGCGCGCACCTGCACGGTGTCGATGCCGAGGTCATGAAGCATGGCGGCGTGGGCTTCGAAGTCACCTTGGACGGCGAGAATGCCAATCTTCACTGGGGATCCCCGAGAATTTTAATTTGATGGCAGCGCGGATTGGCGGCTTTTTGGGATTACCAGCCGCGATTGGACATCATGTCTTTCTCGTCCATTTGACGAATGTCCAGACCCTTCATGGCTTCGCCGAGCTCTTCATGAGCTTCGAGGACGGCCTTGGGGTCGTCGAAGTGAGTGGTGGCCTTGACGACGGCCTTGGCGCGGGCTTCCGGGTCGCTGGATTTGAAAATGCCGGAGCCGACAAAGACGGCTTCCGCACCGAGACGGCGAACCAGAGCGGCGTCTGCGGGAGTGGCGATGCCACCGGCGGAAAAATTGGGGACCGGGAGCTTGCCGGTTTTGGCAATCTGGCGGATCAGGTCGAGCGGCGCGCCAAGTTCCTTGGCTTCGCGCATGAGCTCATCGTCGCGAAGGGTGGTGAGCTTTTTCATTTGCGAAACGATGGTGCGCATATGGCGCACGGCTTCCACAACGTTGCCGGAGCCGGCTTCGCCCTTGGTACGAATCATGGCGGCGCCTTCAGCGATGCGGCGGAGGGCTTCGCCGAGATTGCGCGCGCCGCAGACGAAAGGCACGCGGTAGTCGTGCTTCCAGATGTGATTTTCTTCATCGGCGGGAGTGAGGACTTCGCTCTCGTCGATGAAGTCGACTTCAAGAGCCTGCAAAACTTCGGCTTCGGCGAAATGGCCGATGCGGACTTTGGCCATGACCGGAATGGTGACGGTGGCCATAATTTCGCGAATGACTTTGATGGAAGCCATGCGGGCGACGCCGCCTTCCTTGCGAATGTCGGAAGGAACGCGCTCGAGAGCCATGACGGCGCAAGCGCCAGCCCGTTCGGCGATTTGAGCTTGCTCGGCGGTGGTGACGTCCATGATGACGCCGCCTTTGAGCATTTCCGCGAGGCCGACTTTAACGCGCCACTCTTTTGGCGCGGTGTCGCCGTTGTTGTGAGCGTTATTGTGAGCGCTACCGTTTGCTTTTTTCGAGTCCATGATTGCTGCTCCTCTCCTCTGGTACGTTAGACGCCGTGAGTGGTGCTGGTGAGGCGTCAAATATTTTTTGTGGTGCTGGCGATGCCCGGCGATGCCGCGGTTTGCGGTTGCTGTTGTTGCTGGACTTCTGGTTTCTGGCCGACGATCACAAAACGCGCGGTGCCGCGGGCCAAGACTTCGCCGGCGGGGTTGCGAATTTCGCCGGTTTGAAAAATATTACGGCCTTTGAAAGCGGTTTCAAAGGCTTCCACGATGATTTCTTCGTCGACGCGGACGGGCTTGAGATATTGAATGGAAAGCTCGGCAGTGACGGCGCGGGCGTCGCGAAAGCGGCAGACTTTGCCCATGGCTTCGTCGAGAAGGGTGGCGATGATTCCGCCATGACCCATGCCGCCGCCTCCCTGGTAGCGGGGGCCAAGGGTGAAGCGGCCGACGATGCGGCGGGCGACATTGTCCTGGGTAAAGGTCAAATGCATGCCGCCGTCGTTGGCACCGCCGCAGCCGAAACATTTATTTTCGGGATTGGGCGCCAGAGTGATGGAGTCGGTGGCCAAATTATTTTCCGGACCTTTCGCGCACTAAAGCCGTTTTCCTAAAATTCTTTTACTAAAGTTGCGCACCGTTACTGAAGCTCAGATTCTCTCAAAGCTTCCGAAGTCCGCGAATCAAAATCGACGCTGAACTAATTCAGCGCGAGGGTGCGAATCAAACCAACGCGACGCGGCTGCGCTCGGCGCGGCGCACGCCACGCTGGCGCTTGCGCATTTCGATGCGCAGCATTTCGGCGAGGGTAATGACCCCGCGAGCGATTTGCTTCTCGTTGAGGCTGGCGAAGCCGAGACGCAAAGTGTTGGGCAAAGGATTTTGCACGTAGAAATAGCGGCCGGGGGCAAAGAGTACGCCGCGCTCCTTTACGTGAATCAACAATTCACTGGCATCAAAACCGGGGGGCAGCTCCAGCCATAGACACATGCCACCTTCGGGACGGGTCCAGCGAGTACCTTCGGGCATATTTTTGCGCAGCGCCTGGTCCAGGGCTTCGAGACGGGAAGAATAAATCTTGCGCATCTTGGCGAGGTGCTTGGTAAACAGGCCGCGGCGAAGAAATTCAGCGAGGGTGGCTTGGGCGAGCTGGTCGGTGTGCAGGTCGGTGGTTTGCTTGACCAGACGCAAACGTTCGATGGCGGCTGGGGGGGCGACGATCCAGCCAACACGGAGGCCGGGGAAGGCCACTTTCGCGAAGCTGTCGATGTGGATGACGAGATTGGAGCGATCCAGTTGCTTGAGCGAAGGCACGCGATCTTCACGCATGTGCAAACGCCCGTAGATGTGGTCTTCGACGATAGGCACCTGATGGCGGGCGGCAAGATCGAGAACTTTGCGGCGGGAAGCGAGCGACATGGAGGTGCCGGTGGGATTTTGAAAATCGGGAGTCAGGACGATGAGCTTTACGCGATTGGCGGCCAGAGTGGCTTCGAGGGCTTCGACATCCACGCCAAGTTCGCTATTGGGTTCGGGGTGGGTTTTAACCGGTACGGCTAGAGAGCGGGCGCGGCTGCCATGGAAAATGGCGACGGCGCCGGGGTAAGTGGGATTTTCGAGAATGACGCAATCGCCGGGACGGACGAAGGCTTTGCTGATTAAGTCCAGAGATTGCTGGCAGCCGTCGGTGATGAGCAGGTTTTCGTCTTTGGCGGCAATGCCTTCCTGGTGGAGCATGTCCAGCAAGGCTTCTTTGAGCGGGGCGTAGCCGTCGGAAGGGCCGAGGTTGAGGACGTCGGTGGCTTCGCGGCGCAAAACGGCATTGACGCAATTCTGCAAGTCTTCAATAGGGAAGAATTCCTGAGCGGGGCGGGCCATCACGAAGGAGAGCGAGTCTTCGGGAGCGCTGGCGGTCAAGCGGCTGAGGGCTTCTTCTCCGCGCTCGTCGGCGAAGAGCAACTCCCAGCGGATGCCGTGGGTGCCGTTCAGAACCGGAGGAGCGGGAGGGGTGATTTTCAGTCCGTTGCCGTTGCTGCCTTTGATGAAGGTGCCGCGGCCGACATGGCCCTGAATCAAGCCCTCGGATTCCAGTTCAGCGTAAGCATTGGCCACGGTGGTGCGGTGCACGCCCAGCATATTGGCCAGCTCGCGGCTGGCGGGGATGCGGTCACCATGGCGAAGATCGCCGGCATGCACCAGGGCGCGCAGTTGGTCGCGAAGCTGGATATACAGGGGAACGTGGCTTTCGGACTGCAGATGAAGAGGAAGCATTGGCTCTCACCGTGAAAGCCAATTCTAGCAGGTATTGGACTGGTGCAAGAGCCAAATTGTCTCCGAGGTTTGCTGGTTTTATTGGTCGGGATCGTCATCTTCGGGCGGACCGGTTTTGTTGCCGGCGTGTAAGGGGCGCATGCATAAGGAGGTGAAATCATCAGGATTGCAGCGGTAGATGTTGATGAATGGGGGGTCGGAGGGCTGCACAACGTAGTCCCCTCCTTCCATGCTTTGGGATTCGTTAATGGATGCGGTGGCGAGGGGGCTGCCGGGGCTAGAACGCACGCGGAACTGGCGGGAGGAAGGTTCGTAGTTTGAATAGGTGAAGCAATGCTGGATGCAAGCGCGGTCGACGACGTGGCCCACGAAACTGATGCGCGAGTCGTAGGTGGTGGAAACTGTGGGGATCACCAAAGTTCCAAAGGGGAGCTGAGCGGTGATGCGTTCGGCGCTCTGTTCCAGTTTGTTGATGGCCGAAGTGTCTTGATAGAGGAAGCCGAAAAACAGAGCCGCATTGGCTGCCAAGGCGGCGGTAATCCACCTTCTTGGCTGCATAAAACCCAAAGCACAGAAAACGAAGATGGCGGCAACGAGCGACAAGCGGGTGACCAGCAGGCCGACCCAGGAAGAGTGAGTGCTGGTCCGAAAATCCTGGGGGATGAGGCAAAGAACGCCGAAGGAGACAACGTAAAGCTCGACGAAGAGGAAAAATTGCTTGCCGCGGGAGACATATTGACGCCACTCGAGAGATTCGTGGGCGAGCCAACTGCCGATGATGATGATGCAGGCGGTAGCGACCCAGCGGCCGCGAGCGGAATAGACGACGAACTGGTCGGTGCCATTGAAAAAATAGTGCGGCTTGTCTACCCAGCCGACTTCAAAGATAGAGGAATGGTTGAGGTACCAATGGAAGACGGCGAAGATGGCGATGACCGCGAGCGGGAGGAGGAAGCCCCAAAGATTTGGCAGGGCTCGCCGGAGCGAGATGTAGAGCAACGCGCCGAGACACCAAACCGGGCCGAGGGGGTGAGCGAAGGTGGCGACTGCGAAAAAGACCGCGCCTGCGAACCAGCTGCGTTGGCCGCCATGGAGAAAAAACGTCAGGGCGAGACAGGCCAAGCCGATAGACAGGTAGTAGTTGAAGAAACCCATGTTGAAGGTGTAACCGTAGGCGAGCATGGCGAGCAATGGCATGAGCGACCAAGGGAGGCGGCCGCTGGCGACCGCAATGAAAGAGAATACGCCCCAGAAAAATATCAAGACACAAATGGCGACGGCTAGTTTGGGGCCGAGCGAAAAGCCAAACATTTTGATGAGAGTTAGAAGCAGGAAATCGAAAAGCACGTTGGTCCACTGCGCGACGGCGTAAAGACCCGGAGCTTTGGCTTGAGCGATTAATTGCGCGAGCCAAGAGTTGTAGGTGTGACTGGCGAGATCGCCCGCTTCAATGTGCGAATGCCAAAAGCATGGGATGAGCAGAATGGTGGAAGCCGCTACGAACAGTAGATTACGGCCGCGTTTGAACCAAGGGATATCCTGCGAATATGTAGGCTGCGCTATGGACACTCAAAGAGACCTGGATTCAGTAATTTTATTGATGCACGTTTTTGGAATAGGTTTGGCTAGTCCGAGTCCGTCGGTAAAACAAACTCGAAGATGCCGCGGAGTTTGCCGGGTTGCAACCATATTCCTGGGGCGAGATCGACTAGAGCTTTGCAACACGTTGAAGGCGAACTAGCAGGGATTGGAGTTGCAAGTTACTTCGAAGCTTGATTTTCACCAAGGCGCTTCAAGCGATCACGCAAGCGGCGTTGAAGAGGCGTGGGAGTATTGGGATTGAAAGCCACCAGGTACCAAAGCGGTTGGCTGCGATCTTTACTGAGCCAAGTCAAGGTAGAGGCATCGGCACTGGGATGGCGGGCAACATTTTCGCGAATGGCGGCGTAAGGATGCTTGGCGAGCTTATTTAAGGTTTTGGAATTGGCGCGGGGGTGCTCGCTGATGAGGCGGAGAAGGTAAAAATCTTCTTCGGGAGCTTGCTTGACGAGTTTTTCAAGCATATCCGGCTTGGCATCGGCACTGAGAACCAAGCCAATTTTTTCATCCCAGGCAGTGTTGATCTGATTCAGTTCGCGAGTGCGGGCGTGAATCAACTCTTCCAGGGTTCGGCGTTCCTGTTGGAGGCGGGCGATTTGAAGAGAAGTGCCTTCGACGGAATCCAAAACGCGCAATAAATGTTGGCGTTCACCAAAAACGATTTGAGAGGTGCGAGTGATGGCACCTTTCTCGCGTTCTTTGTGCTGTACCAAATCCGAACGTCGCATTGTTTGCCGCTCCAGTGGATTTCTCCCAGCGCTCAAAGAACCGGCGAAGCCGAGTAAGGCGATGTGAAGCCCTGGCATAGGACTAGAGGAGCCAGGCTGAGCGAATTATGGTATGCGCGAGGCATAGGGTAAAGTTTGCCGAGGGTGGAGTGTGCCCGATTTGCTACGGCAGGGAGAGAGTTGCGGGGGGAGTGGCAGGACTTTTGCAGGGGGGCGGCAGAGAGTTGGAAGTTGCGGTCTCGCAGGAAAATTGAAGAGCTTCACGAGGAATGATGAGCGCATTTTCAGAGCATCACGAAGAACTGGAACGCTACGAGCAGATGTTTGGAGTGGAGCGCGGGAGGCTGGCGGTATCGCTGGACCGCTTGACGAATGCGCTGGTGCTGGTTGGACAGCATGGAGTGTATTGCACCAGCAACCGCAATCCGATGGTGCCGGCGATGGATTTGCGGATCATATCGCTGGAGTTGACTCACGCGAAAGAGCTGCTGCAATCGGTGATGGAAGAACTGCGGAAGAAGAGAGAAGCGAACGAGGCTTAGATTGAGTCGCAAGCCGCCGGGCCCTGCGCGCTTTGGAGTTTGGCGCAGATTCAGCGGTCAGGAAGTGAGAAACGGATTGGTGTAGCGCTCGTTGCCGATGGTGGTCACGGGACCGTGACCTGGATAGACGATGGTGTTGTCGGGCAATTGCATGAGCTTACCGCGCAGGGAATCCAGAATTTGCTCCATGGAACCGCCCCATAGATCGGTGCGGCCAATGCTGCCGGCAAAGAGGGTATCGCCGGCGAAGAGTTGAGGAGAGGCGAGAGAAACTTTTCCGGCTTCGCTGGGAACGAAGAGGCATACGCTGCCGGGAGTATGTCCGGGGGTGTGCATGACGTGAGCTTCGCAAGAGCCCCAATGAAGAGTGTCGCCCTCGGTGAGCAGATGGTCGATGCTAGTCAGCTCGGGAGTGGCCACGCCGAGGAAGGCGGCCTGCACGTCCATGCCTTGATAGAGCGGCAAGTCTTCGCGATGCATCAAAACAGGAGCGCCGGTGTAGCGATGAAGTTTGCTGAGACCGCCGACGTGATCAATGTGGGCGTGAGTGCTGACGATGGCTTGAACGCTTAATTTGTGGCGACCGATGAGATCCAGAATGCGGTGCACTTCGTCCCCAGGATCGATAACCAGGGCTTCGCGAGTGACGGGGTCGCCAACGATGGTGCAATTACACTGCAGGACGCCCACGGGAATGGTGATGTGGATCAGCTCCTGGGTGAGGGCGTCTTTGGCGGGTCGCGGATCGCTCATTGGAGTGAGTATAACATTTTGGAAAAGATGGGCTGCTGAGGCGCTCCGGGGGTTGAGTGGGGCGGTTTGATAGACTGGCTGGGAATTGGATTCGCGGATTTTGGCGGATGAAAACAGGCGATGAACGTTGAGCGCAAGAGTGCGGGGACGGATTTGACGCAAGAAACGGAATCGCGATTGTCGACGCCACTAGCGGAGGTGCACCGGGCCGCGGGCGCGCGCATGGGAACGTGGTTCGGCTGCGATTTGCCTGACGATTTTGGAGATGCGCGCGAAGAGCAGCGGTATGCAACGCAAAGTGTGGCGCTGACCGATAAAAACTATCGGGCGTATTTGGCGTTCCGCGGGCCGGACCGGGTGCGGTACCTGAACGCCATCCTGACGAACAATATCAAGGGGCTGGAGAATGGCCAGGGCGTGGTTTCGCTGCTGCTGAACGCGCAGGGGCGCATTTTGGCGGAGATCGAAACGTTCGCGGAAACCGGCGAGACGGAGGAATTGTTTTGCGTTTCGTATCGCACGATTCGGGAACGGCTGATGGAGGTCCTGGATAAATACATCATCATGGATGACGTGACGCTGAAGGATGAAACGGAGAGATTTGGAACGCTGGGGCTGGAAGGGCCGGAAGCTGCGAAGGTGGTGAAAGAGTTGACGGGAATTGAGCTGGAAGCTATTCCGGAACTGGGATGGGCGCGCGCGGAGGTCAAAGCGGACAGCGGAGATAGTGCGGCAGCGGATGCGGGAAATAAAAATTTGAGCGCGATTCCCTGCCGGCTGGTGAAACGGTCGGCGGGAAATATTCCGGGGGCGGAGTTGGTGGTTGAGCGGGAGCGCTTGGCGGCGCTGTGGAGTGTTTTGTTGCTGGCGGCAAAACGATACGGCGGAGGAGCGACGGGTTATCAGGCGTTGAGCGCGCAGCGACTCGTGCAGGGCACGCCGTGGTTTGGGTACGATTTTGGCGAAAAGCAAATTCCTCACGAAGCGGGACTGGAGATGAGCCACATCAGTTATACGAAGGGTTGCTATACGGGACAGGAAATCGTGGAGCGGGTGCGCTCGCGCGGGCAAGTGAACCGGCGGCGGGTGGAATTATTGTTTTCGGGGGATGGCGAAATAGTGCCGCAAAGTGGAACGGAATTATTTGCGGAAGGAACGGGTGGCGACGGAAAGTCCGTGGGCTACGTGACTCGCGCCGCGAAATCCTGGTTTCCGGCGTGCATCCTGGGGATGGGTTACCTCGGCAAAGAATATCGCGCGCCGGGAACGGTTTTGCAATGGAGTGGCGGAAGCGCGACGGTGGTGGAATTCAAGGATGCGTTGCGAGAGAAGAGTTAGGAACTAGCGGGCTGTCTACGAACGAAGCACATATCAGGCGCGGGTTGGGCCCTCATTGCCCTGCTGTTCCAAGAGCGGCCGCAGCAAACCGTTCAAGCGCCCGCGATCTTCGGGGTTCATGGCGGTGAACTCCACACCCATGCCACGAGCCGGGGCTACGCGGCGGACGACGCCGCGGGCCTGAACTTCTCCCGAGCCCATAGGCAAGGAGACGATCACTTTTAAGACGCTTTCGGCCGGAGGCGGATTGGGAGTGCGGATGAAAAGTCCGCCGAGGGCGATGTTGTCGAGGCGCGAAACGAAACGCTGCGTGCCCACTTGCCAGCCGACCAACATGCCGTCGGGAGCTTTAACGCGGGGGTGCTTGCGTGCTGGTGTAGTGTCCGGCATTTTCTCAAGCTCCAACAAAGTGTTGAATGAATAGTCTTAAAATTTCTTGCGGCGCAAACTGCGTTCAATCGAGATTTAAAGCGCGCTTGAACGAGCCTGTTTCCGCGTCAATCTTTTTTTGCAGTTGGAGGATTGAGTACAGCAACGCCTCTGGGCGAGGCGGACAGCCTGGAACATAAACATCGACAGGAATGACCTGGTTACAGCCTTGCACGATGGCGTAGTTATTGAAAACGCCGCCAGATGTGGCGCAGGCACCCATGGAAATGACCCACTTGGGCTCGGGCATCTGGTCGTACAGGCGGCGAATGACTGGAGCCATTTTTTGAGATAAGCGGCCGGCGACGATCATCAAATCGGCCTGGCGGGGGGACGGGCGGAAAACCTCAGCGCCGAAGCGAGCGACGTCGAAGCGGGCGGCGGCCATCGACATCATTTCAATGGCGCAGCAGGCAAGGCCGAAACCCAAGGGCCAAATGGAGCTGCGGCGGGCCCAGTTCACAGCTTTATCAAGCTGGGCGAAAATTACGCCTTCGTCTTCCAGCAACTTGCCAAAGTCGTCGGGCTTGCTCAGCGTGACGCCCTGGCCGAGAGATACGCTCATGAAGGCTATCTTCGCACATTGCGGGGAGAGCGACAAATTGGAGTTTCTAGAGGTGAAGCAGGCGCTCGGCGTTGAGGTGACTAATTTTCTCCCGGTCGCCGGGAGTGATTGGGAGGGCGTCGAGAAACTTGCGGCCGTCAGCCATGGAGCCGTAGGGGTAGTCGACGGAGAAGAGCAGGCGGTCGGCACCTGAGATGCCCAGGGCGCAGTTGAAGGGATGCAGGTCGAAGTAGCCACTGGTGGTGATGAAGAAATTCTCGCGGAAATAATCCATGATGCGGCGTTTGAAGGGCGGAGTGCCGCCTTCGGCGGCCAGTGCGCCGAAGACGCGATCGGCACGAGCAATATTGAAGGGCAGATGGTCGCCCATGTGGCCGACGATAATTTTTAATTTGGGGAAACGGTCGAAGAGTCCGGAAAGCATGAGGCGAAGGCCGTGGAGCCCGGCCTCGGCGTGCCATCCCCAGCCGGCGTGGGAGAGACCGAAAGAAATGTTGGCCGGGAAACCGGAATGGTAGATGTCGGAAACCTGTTTGGGCGGAGCGCCGGGATGGAGGTAGATAGGGACGTCGAGGCTTTGCGCGGCTTCGAATAACGGAAGGAAGCGCTGATCGTCGAGGAAGATTCCGTTGAGCGTGCCCATGATGATCCAGCCTTTGAAATGCAGCTGGTGAATGCAGCGTTGCAATTCAAGCAGGGCTGCTTGGGGATCCTGCAGAGCCAGAATGGCGAAGCCGGCGAAGCGCTGCGGCTGAGAGACCACGATGGCGGCGAGGCGGTCGTTGGCTTGGCGCACGAGCGGAACCGCGGTTGCGGCGTCGAGCTGGTCGAGCCCCGGAGTGGAGAGCGACAGCACCTGGAGGTCGATGCCGTTGGCGTCCATGTCGGCGAGGCGAGCGGGGCCGGTGTCCAGTAATTTGGAGATGATGGTTTCGAGGCGGGTGCGAGGTTTGTCGTTGGGGCGGTAAGGCTGGCCGGTGGCTAGCAGAAATTCAGGGAACGTGAAGTGCTCTTCGAGGGTGATCGTGCGCATGAGCTGAGTATAAGACGTCTGACATTTCCGAAGACTTACTGAATAGGGTTGCGGCGCATTGAGTTTAGGGGACGGTGAGGACGACTTTGCCGAATTGGTCGCCGGCTTCGAGATAGCGATGGGCGTCGGCGCACGATTCGAGGGGGAAGGTGCGATCGAGGATGGGTTTTAAATGGCCGGACGCGACCAGCTTCATTACGGCGACTAGTTCGGATTTAGCGCCCATGTAGGAGCCGAGGAGCGAGAGCTGGCGGCTGAAGAGTAAGCGCAGATCGATTTTGGCGTCGTAGCCGGTGGTGGCGCCGCAGGTGACCAGGCGGCCGGCGACGGCGAGGCTGGCGATGCTTTGGTCCCAAGTGGCGGTGCCGACGTGCTCGACGACAACGTCGACGCCGCGTTTATTGGTGATACGCCGGACTTCTTCGTGGATTTTTTGAGTTTTGTGATTGATGAGGTGCTGGGCGCCGAGTTGTTTGGCTTTTTGCAGCTTGGCGTCGTTGCCCGCGGTGACGATGATGCGGGCGCCGAAGAGCGCGGCGATTTGAATGGCGGCGCTGCCGACGCCGCTACCGGCGCCGAGGATGAGGATATCTTCGCCGGGTTGCAGTTGCGCGCGGGTGATGAGCATGTGCCAGGCGGTTTGAAAGACCAGAGGGATGGAGGCGGCTTCCGCGAAGCTCAGATTTTCGGGGTAAGGCAGGCAATTGGCTTCGGGGCAGCGCACGAATTCGGCGTCGCCGCCGTCGATGAGGTAGCCGAGATTGGAAAATTGGCGGCAGCGATTGTCGAGGCCGGCAAGGCATGCTGCGCATTTGCCGCAAGCGACGCCGGGGGCGAGGACGACTTTTTGGCCGGGCTTCACGGTGGTGACGTCGGAGCCGATCTCGGCGATTTCGCCGGCGACGTCGCTGCCGGGAATGTGCGGCAGCGGGATAGGAACGTTGGGAAGACCGCGGCGGACCCAGAGGTCCAGATGATTGAGCGCGCAAGCGCGCACGCGGACGAGGACTTCGCTAGAGCGGATGGTGGGGGTGGGGGTGTCGGTGTATTGCAAAACTTCGGGGCCGCCGTGTCGCTGGAAGAGGATGGCTTTCATGGCTTCTGAGTTTTATTACGCGAGAGAAGCAAAGTCAAAGAGGATGCCGCGATGCGCGGCGGCAAGCCGGCGACAAGCAAGCGGCGAGGAACTGAAGAGAGGCCGGCACGGAACGGCGCGAACTTTGCGCGAACAATGGGCGCACGCGGGCGCGAGCACGGCGAGTTGGCCGCATGCGGGCGGCGCGTTGACACGCGGTGAACCGCGCCTTAGGCTTTAGTGGAGATGGACCTGTTCGAAGAAATCGTGGCGATGCGGCGCGCCGGAAAGCGCGGGGCGCTGGCGACTATTGTGCACACCAATGGGTCGATTCCCAGCTATGAGAGCTCGCGGATGCTGGTGCGCGAAGACGGGTCGATTGCGGGGACCATCGGCGGGGGCTGCGTGGAAGCGGACGTGTGGGCGGCAGCCAAAGAAGTGATGCAAAAAGAAGTGCCGCGCAAGATGGTCTTTAATTTGAATCACGAAGCGCGGTACGACAATGGGTTGATTTGCGGAGGCACGCTGGAGATATTCGTGGAGCCGATCTTGCCGCAGCCGGTGGTTTATTTATTTGGCGGCGGGCATGTGTCGATGGCGCTGGCGAGCGCGGCGAGCGCGGCAGGATTCGGGATTGCGGTGGTGGACGACCGCGAAACATTTGCGAACTTGCAGCGATTTCCGATGGCCCTGACGGTGCATACCAGTTTCGAGGAAGGGTTCGAAGCGATTCAGCCGGGGGCCAGCAGCTATTTGATTATTGTTACGCGCGGACACAAGGAAGATATGCGGGTGCTGGCGTGGGCGGTGCGAACCCAGGCGCGTTATATCGGGATGATTGGCAGCAAGCGAAAAGTGCTGGCGGTGTATAAAGCGCTGGAGAACGAAGGGTACCGGGCGGAAGAATTTTCCAAGGTGTATGCGCCGATGGGGCTGGATATCGGGGCGCTTTCGCCGGAAGAAATTGCTGTGAGCGTGGTGGCGGAGCTGGTGGCTATACGGCGTAATGCGCCGAACGCGGGGCATAAGAAATTGAATTACGAAGCGCGAGCGGCGCTCAGTGAGCGTTGAGACTGCGTCGATGCATCTACAAGTATGCTGGCCGCAGTAATTCTATCCGGCGGCGCTTCGCGGCGCATGGGCACGCCTAAGGCGCTACTTCCCTACCGTGGTGAAACTTTCCTGGAACATTTGATGAATGTGATGGAGCACGCACAGGTAGGGGCGCGGCGGGTGGTTGTGGGTGCAGACGCGGACGCGATCCTGGAGGCGGTGAAGCTGCCCGCGGAGGACGTGGTGGTGAATGCGGATTGGGAAAAGGGGCAACTGAGTTCTATTCAAGCGGCGGTGCGGAGTTTGCCTGCGGGGACCGAGGGGATGCTGCTTGGGCTGATCGATCATCCGTTTGTCAGTGCAGGTTTGGTGGATGCGCTGATCAAGGAGTTTGTGAGTTCGGGCAAACCGATTGTGTTGCCGGTATACCAGGGGCGGCGTGGGCACCCGGTAATTTTCAGCGCGTCGCTGTATGAGGAATTGTTAGCCGCGCCGCTGGAGACCGGGGCGCGCGCGGTGGTGTGGGCGCATAAAAATGACGTATGCGAAATGGCGACTGCAGAAGAGGGGTGCATTTTAAATTTAAACGATCCGGAGGCGCTGGCGCGAGCGCGGGAGCAAGTGGAAGGCGGCTAGGACGAGGGAGATTTGCTGGACAATTTAGCCAGAAGGGCGGTTGAGGCATCGGCGGCGAGTTGGGCGGCGTGCTGAGTGGTGGCTGGCAGCTCGCCTAGTTTGCGGGAAAGATAATCAGCGGTGATGAAGCGAGCTTCGCTGAGATTTTTGTGGGTGAGTTCCACGGTGAGTAAAGAGGCGCACGCAATCGCGGTGGTGCAACCCTGGCATAGGAAGCGGACTTCGGCGATTAGAGCGTTCTCGACGCGGGCGGCCAAATGAAGAACGTCGCCGCAGACCGGGTTGCTGACTTCGACGCTGGCGGTCGCGTTGTCGAGCTTTCCAACGTTGCGGGGCGATTGAAAATGGTCGAGGACCGAGTCAGAGAACACGAATGGAGTATCCCAAGCGCGAGGCGATGGAGCAAACACGGGTGCTGGCTCGGTTTGAGCGATAGCGAGAGTTCCGGCGCGAGACGGCGAAATTGGAAAAGCTGGGGCGCAGGATGCTGACAGTGGTGGTGGCGGCGGTCATCGAGCGCGAGGACCGGAGAATTTTAATCGGGCAGCGGCGACGCGGGGATACCTCGGAGTTGAAGTGGGAATTTCCGGGAGGAAAATTGAGGGAGGGAGAGAAAGCTGAACAAGGATTGGCGCGGGAACTGCGCGAAGAGCTGGGAGCGAGGTTGGAGAGTTGCGTGGAAATGGGGCGGGTGCGGCATCAGTACGCGGATATTTCCGCAGGATTGGAGATACGGTTTTTTGCGGCGCGGATAGCGGCGGGAGAGGTGGAGGCCAGGTGTTTCGAACGCATCGAGTGGGTCTTGCCTAAAGAATTAGGGAACTACGATTTTTTGGCGGCGAATCGAGTATTGATTGCGCAACTGGCAACCGGAAAGATCAAGCCAGCGGAAATTCTCGGAAGCGTACCGCCAAGTTCGAGCTGAAACTCTCGAGGGTTTCTGGCGCGCGCAATGGTTGAAGCGCCAAACTAAAACATGGCTTCCGGTCATACGCGCTCAGGTATAGATTTGTGTCATGCTCGACTCGGAGCGTTCGACCTGCCTTTATCGAGCGCGCCGGCATTCCAAGTATTAAACGAAAAGTGTCGAGCAGAAGTTGGAAGCGAATTTCAGAAAAGAGCGTGCCATCATGAAGACAATTTTAGTCCGAGCAACGATAGGTTTTGCCACCCTGGCCCTGGGGGTCTCGGCCGTGGTGGTTTCCCAGCAGAGAGTTCGGCCCGGCATGTATGAAGTAAATGTCGACGGCACCGTGATTGCGACTCACTGTTACTCAGCGGCCGAAGTCGAAAAAATGAATATGGATCCCAAGGCCATGCAAGCGTGGGCCGAAAAACAAGCGGCCGATAAGAAATGTACATCCTCGGACTTTAAAGTTTCCGGTAATATTATTTCGATGACCATGACGTGCGCTGGGAAATCGATCACCACAATAGCGACCTACAGCGCCGACAAGTTCGAGGTGGTTACCACCACCAAGTCCGACAAGGGCACGGAGACCTCGAAGGTGAGCGCACACCGCACCGGTGACTGCAAGCCATAGTTAGACTGACTTTCAGCCAGGCATCCAAGCACCTGCCGCCGCACACTGAGTTACTCCGAATCCTGTGGCCCGCGTCCAAGTCAAATTCGTTGACTGCTCCCGTGAACTAGGTATAGTTCCCTCACCCAACGGGCAAGCCCTCCTGCGGAACACCGTGAACTGGTCGGTTTTTCTGCGGGAAAAAGACTCACCCAGCGAACGGTAAAGGGAGGTTTGCGTGATAATTCAAAAATACTTCAAGTCGATTGGAGTAGCGATAGCATTCACGGCCATTATTGGCGCAGGCATGGTCATTGGTTCCAGGCACGTTCGAGCACATGACGACGACGATGAGGAAAGGGACGAGCTGAGAATCCATCGGGGCTTCGAAATTGCTCCGGTCAAGCTCAACCTGGGAGGTAAAGATGTGAGGTTGGTGGGACTCGGAAGCTATCTGGTCAATGCGGTGGCAGATTGCGACGGTTGTCACTCAGCCGGCCCGGCGACCGAATACGCTCCGGGCGGAAATCCGTACTTCAATCAAAAAGCGGTGGTCAATACTGCAACGTATCTCGGCGGCGGCAGGGATTTCGGTCCCTTCCCGGGACCGGGACCGTTTCCGCACATGATCTCGCGTAACCTTACGCCCGACAAAACCGGTCGAGCCGAAGGCGGCAATACCTTCGCGCAATTCAAAACCATCATGCGCACCGGAATCGATCTCGACCATGTGCATCCCACCTGCACCGGCGCTCCGGACGGAAGCTGTATCCCGCCACCGTTTGACGGTAATCTTCTGCAAGTCATGCCTTGGCCCGTGCATCAAAACATGACCGACCACGATCTGCATGCGATCTATGAATATCTCAGCGCCGTTCCTTGCCTTGAAGGCGGCCCCGGGGAACCTGCCAACCGCTGCAAATAACAGCGAGATTTGCTGGGTATTGAGCCGCCCGCTTCACCGGGCGGCTTTTTTTTGTTTTCTCCCAACCTAAGCTGCTCGAACAATCACGATAACTTCCGGACGCTTGAGGGATAAGTCGTCACGGGCCTTCCTTTCCAGGGCGGTGGATTAAGAGGGAGTCAACAAAGGGTTAAGAAGGTTAAGCAAGCGGTAAAGAACGCGCAAAGTTTGAGTTAAGAAAGTAAAAGCTGGGCTGGGAGTGGCAACAAAGCAGCGGAGTTGATGTTCTAATCCGAGTGAGAGAAAGAGCGAAAAAAATAAGTACAGAGCAAAAAAGATTTATGAACAACAAATCAGAACACGGAGGAACGGACATGAAAACGAAATCAGCGTTTGCAGGAGTGGTTTACTGGATCGCGACGGTGGGAGCGGTGGCAACCTTGACGACTCACGTGGCGCAATGGAACCGGATGGAGAAGGACAGCGCGAAGACGGTACAGACAGCCTCCAGCGTTTCAAAAGCAGGGGATGTAAAGTTGAGCGCTCCATATCGCGATGGAGTGTACATGGCGAAGCTGGCGGTGGCTCGTGGAGAACAGAAGGAGCCGTCGGTGGGACGCTGGTCGACGGAAGAACAACGCAACGCGTTCGCGGCGGGGTTCGATCGCGGAACGCGGATGACCGCGGAGGTGATTCTGGGGCGGTAAATGCGCTGGGATTAAATTTCGGGATCCCCCCGATTCCTAGCCCCACTTGTGCACGCAGCGAGTGGGGCTAGGTGTTTTTGTCAGGAGTTGAGATTTACTCGGTGTTTTTGCCGATGCCGGTGACGCGGGTGCCGTCGAACCGGTTGAACGAGAAGCCGGCAAAGGGTTCATTCCAGCAGCGGGCTACATCTTTGAGCATGGAGATGGCGACGGCTTCGCCGAGAACGACGGAATCGACGTAATCATAGCGCCAGTGCACCGCAGCGTGGCTGCGGCCTATGGCAATGTTGGCAGCGACTTTGTTCAGTTCCCCACCGATGGTCATCTGTGAAGCGTCGGTGCCGGTGTAGGGCAAGAGAGAGAATCCGTCTTCGCTGGCTTGCACGATTTGTAAGGCGGGGACGGCAGTGATGGGCGCTAGATCGTCGAACCAGGCTTTCACGATGGTGGTACAGGCGCCGGCGACGGTGGCGTGCCCGGAACCATAGGAAGGATGTTGCGGGCAGCCTTCGGGGAAAGCATGGGGCAGGAGATAAGAACCATACTTTGCGAAGGTGCGAGCGAGAGCGTCAGAATGCAAAATATCGGGGTGCAACGGATAAGTGGCTTGATTGGTTTTGGTCATGTGCACGAGGCCGCCGAATTCCTCGGGACGGAGATGGCGGTGGACGAACCACTTCGAGTACCAGACGGCTTTCAGCGCGCGTTGAGAAACTTCGGCGACGATGGTCTTCAAGTGTGGTGAACCGAAGGTGCCGAAGCCGGTCTGGGTTTTGGATCCGATATAGGGATGACCGGAATCGAGGGGCGCGCCGCGATCAGTGAGAATCAAGCACGCGTTGAAATAGGCTTCAAACAAAACATCGATATGGACGTAAGCGCCGAGGCCGCGACCGTTGCGCAGGTGCTGCGGATTAGCGTCAATCTGATTGGAGCCGAAAGGTCCCTGACCATTTTGCACCGGCAGCCAGTGGGCCTGGTCGGTCATGTAGTCGACATTGGGGACGTAGGTTGTGAATAGCTGGTCCACGGGAATGGCGCCGTAGCTGAAGGGCTGCAAGAGGAATTGGGACATGTACGGGCCGACGAGATCGCCGGGGGTGAAGCCGCGGAAAAGATTTTGCGGGGAGACGGGCGTGGGACCATGGAAGGCTTTGAGAGAATTTAATTCGGCGATGGCGGCCTGAGTGAGGGGTTCGTCGCCGTACTGAGTGAAATTGATGTCGCGGCACAGCGCCATCCAGTAGTTTTCGATCGCGACGGCGGCGATTTCGCGACTGGCGACGGATGGCGGAGTGCCGATGGCCAGCGCATGGGAGTCAGTGCCCTCCAAGTCAAAGGCGAGGCCTGCTTGTGGATCGACAAGCAAGCTGGAGCCGCCCATTTGAATCTGATCGAAGGCGTGAGGGTCGCCGGTGGTCACGGCGCGCAGCAAGCTGGCGTAGGAAGCGCTGTCGACTTCACCGATGCTGTTGTGGACGAGGCCCTTGGAATAATTCCCGATGCGATTGGCGAAACGGCTTTCGTCGCCATTGGTGGTCTGGTTGGGAATGCGCAGATTAAATTCCGATTGCGCGGCGCTGACACGGTTGTTGAAAGATTTGAGTGCACGCTGATGAGCGGCGGTGCTGCTTCCGAAATCCGGCGGTGCGGATTGCTGCGCGGCTGCAGGCTTGGCGAGCGGGCCAGCCAATGCGGTACCAGTAGCGATGGTGGCGGCGGCGCTGCCGACCTGACTTAAAAAAGCGCGGCGGGTGGAGCCTTTTCGCGCGGGTCGGGGATTGTGATCGGGCAATTTAGAAGGGATATTGGCCGTGCCATTCTCGCGTTTGGGGGTGGGCGAGGCGGTGCTCGTTGTTGATGCGGGTGATTCGCTCATATCGACTCTCCTGATTTTTAATGACTACAGCAGCGATTGGCCTTCTTTCCTGCAGATACTTCAGCGGCGATATCCAGTTCAAGAGTTCGCAGACGTCCCTTACAACGATCGCAAGAACGCGAAGAGAACTTGTTTTTGGGCCGGGGTGAGGCGGCGGTATAACTGCGCCTGGTTGGCCGCTTCATGATCGTGGCGTTGAATGGCGTCCTCGACGGTGGCGCTGGAACCGTCGTGAAGAAGTTGCGTGCGGGTGCGCAAGCCCCAAAGAGGCGCGGTGCGCATTTTGCTGGCGGTGTCGGCCGGACCATTTTGTTGAATGCCGTCGCTGGTGCCGATGTCGTGCAGCAAGAAATCGCCGAAGGGATGGAACTGCTTGCCGCCGAGAGCGGCGGGAACGACATAGGCGCCGCCGTGAATCGTGGTGCCGGCGGGAGCGGTGACCATGGTGCTGACATGACAGCAGGCACAGCCAATGGCTTCGAAGATGGCCTGGCCTTGATTTACTTCAGCGGTAGTGAGGCCGCGCGGGGGAACTTTGGTGGCGCGCATGAAGGTGGCGAGGCTGCCGAGATCGTGATCCACATCATTGGGATGGGGGACGCCGGGCGGTTCGCATACGGTGGTAAGTTCGTCCGGGAAAAGGTCATTGGTGATGCCCATTTCGTTGAAGTAGGCATCACCGGCAAAACTGAGCAGGCTGGCGTGCTGATTTTTCCAACCGAAGCGGCCAACTTCATTGGTGTTGGGAGCTTCGAGGACCGGAACCATGATGGCTTGGCCGTGATTCAGTTTGGCGATAGCGAGGAAGGTAGCGTCAGGCACAGCTTCGACAAAACCGTCTCCCAGAACGCCGAGGGAGATGCGCCCGGTGCGAGTGTTGTCTTCGGTGGTGGCGTGGGACTGCGCATCGGGGCAAATGGCGCGCTGATTGATAAGCGAGCGATCAGGAATCACATCGCCGTTGGTGAGGGTAGCGGAGGCGGCGGTAAACGTCGGGGAGCTGCCGTTGGTGTCCGTGCGGCGTCTGGAATCGTGGAGATAATTATCGCGGGAGTGTTCGCCACGGGAAGTGTGGCCGGCCCGCAGCACCTGCACCTGAGCGCCACCGCCAAGAGCCATATTCTGGTGGCACTCGGCGCAGGAAGAACCGTTGAATATTGGGCCTAAACCTTTTTCAGGAGTGTCGACCTCGGAGAAAACTGCTGCGCCGCTGTCCATCACATTTTGAGCGACGGAGCCGTTGGAGAGGCCATCGAATGCGGCGGGCGCTTCGGAGATGGATTGAGCGGCGAGGTACGTGCCAACGGCGAAGAAGGTGAAAACCGAGATGACAATTATTTTGGAAATGGTGCGGCGCATGAGCCCCCTTCCGAATCGAACAGGCAGAGAGACTTGGCGGCGTGTGCCGGGTTCTCTGGTGTGCAGCGGTGCTAACGCAATGATCTCGGGGACTGGGGGTCCAAGAGGGCGCCGTTAGCTGGATGGGAGCGGCGTCGACTGAGGGAAGACTAAGATTTAAATTACGATGTGGCTACTGGCCGGGAGTACAGACTTGGGACAGTACCAATGGGAAAGACTGAAGGCCGGGAGATGGACAAAAAGGAAACAAACGATTGGGTAAGCAGGTTTTAGTCCGTGGAAGTGGGGCTGCAAGATGAGTTGAGTTTTATGAGGGAAATGTGGTGGCAATGATGGGTTCGCGTTAGGAACTACACAACGGGGAAGTTTCTAAAGGTAGCGTTAACGGGCACAAATCTTGTACTTTTCTAATGGAAATGTTGTTGGGCGGATTGAACTGCTAAACGGGCCGCAGGCAGGCCCAGGGGAGCTCTCGTGTCTACAGAAACTTCAAACGGGGCGCCCAGCCGAAGACTTTTGGCGGGCGGAATTTTCGGAGCGCTGGTCCTCAGTGTGGCAACGCTGGCTTTGATACCAATGGCGCTGCGAGGGATGCTTTCGGCGGGCAACTTCCTGCCCCACTCTTTCTGCTATTTGAATAACAAACAGCTGATAGGGCTGAACGTGGGAACGGACCTGGCGATCTGGCTATCGTATGTGGCGATTTCATGCACGCTGGTGTACCTGGTGTGGAGAACGCGGCGAGAGGTGCCGTTCAGCTGGATGTTTCTGGCATTTGGATTATTTATCGTGGCCTGCGGATTCACACACTTCATGGAAATTGTAGTGCTGTGGAAGCCGATGTATTGGTTAGCGGGAGACGTGAAGTTAGTCACGGCCTTCGCTTCAGTGGTAACGGCGGTGGCGCTGCCGGGTCTCATTCCGCACGCGCGGGAAATGGTGACGGCTGCGCACGTTTCCGAATATCGGCGGCTGCAACTGGAAAAAGCAAATTCGGAATTGCAGGAAATATCGTCGCGGGTGATGGCGGCACAGGATGAAGAGCGGCGGAGGGTAGCGCGGGAACTACACGACGGAATCGGACAATATTTGGTGGCTATTAAAATGGCCTGTGAAGTGACGCTGGAGAGACTGCAAGGGGACGAGCGTGTGGGGATACTGGCGGGGTCGGTGACACTAATCGATCAATGCACGGCGGAAGTGCGCACGATGTCGCACCTATTGCATCCGCCGCTACTTGAAGAGGTGGGGTTGGGTTCGGCGGTGCCGTGGTATGTCGATGGATTCGCGGAACGCAGCGGAATCAAAGTGGATTTGAAAATGCCTGCGGAGCTGGGGAGATGGCCCCAGCCGGTGGAGCTGGTGGTGTTTCGTGTGTTGCAAGAAGGCCTGACCAACATCCATCGGCACGCAGAAGGCACGACGGCGAAGATTTGGCTGCGCGTCGAGGAGCAACGGGTGGTTCTGACCATTGAAGACGATGGCGTTGGATTTGAAGCAATAAACGGTCATCCGCGGAAGGCCGGCGTGGGGATTGCCAGCATGCGTGAGCGAGTGCGAGAACTGGGCGGCGAGCTGCGGGTGAGTACTGGAGCGACGGGAACCGTGATCGAGGCCGCGCTGCCACTGGTGAGTGCGGCAATAATTCAAAGCACGTAGGGGCGTGAATCATTGGTGACCAGCCCTCGTCATTAGAAAATCCTGACGAACGGACGTGCGGTCGTCGATCGAGCCATAGCCGGTCTCCATGAGAGCGCGTAGTAGTCCGGAAAATTAAGCCTGATCACCGCAGGTCAATTTCTATTGGCACCACGTTTATAACGGTGTACTGTAACGTTCAGTAAAATCTTCCCGAGAAGTATGCCCCCTTCAGCCTGTTCGTTTTGGAGCCCCGATGAAACTGGCATGCAAATCAATAATGATGATCACAGCGATGGCAATGTTGGTGGGCGCACCCAGGTGTGCGGCGCAGGAGCCCGGGATTAGAGCAGAGGCGGTGCGCATGGTGGAACAGGCCAACCGCGTGAGCATGTCACCGAATCTGCCGAACCTGGAGCGCACGGATACATTTCGAGTGTTTGGCGATTCAGGCGTGACGGAGGGAACGTTCACGCGAGTGGTGGTGCAAGGAACGGGCCGGCGTGACGAAGTGAGTTATGGCGGGTATCACACCGTGGAGGTGTGGACGGAACGCAAACTCTCGGCGGTGCGCAGCCACCAATTGGCGCCGCCTGAGGTGCAAGACTTATTTGAACTAACGCCTATCCATTTATTGTTGTTCGATGGATCCGACGTAATTCGGGCGATCACAGCGAAGAGTGGGTCGGGAGGTCCAGAGCGGTGCATCGAGTTCGAAACGGTGCAAGGAGAGCGACGCGAAAGCAATGAATTTTGTATCGACAACGCCAGAGGAACATTCGCATCGATGAAAGTGGGATCCAACTTGTTGGAGTATGGCGAGTACTTCCCTTTCGCGGGCGCCTGGATGCCCGGGAAAATCCGATATTCTGTTGGCGGTGTGCGCAAAATGGAAATTTCGCAGAGCATGAGAGAGTTGAAAGACGCGACCGCAAATGTTCTGGAGGCACCGCCAGGCGCCGCGCTGTATGAGATGTGCACAACGTTCCGGAGAGCCATCGGAGAAGCGATGCCGCAACCGCCGGCCGGACATGGAGCAGGAAACGTGGACGTGGAGGTGCGCGGAATTGTGGGCGTGGATGGGAAGATACAGGACGCGGTGGTGCAGGATTCAGAAGGGCGGAAAGATCTGGAAGCGGAGGCGTTGGCAATCATCGCGAGATGGACCTTCAGTCCGCAAATGTGCAATGGGGCGCCAAATCAGCAGGAAGCGAGCTTTGTACTGCACTTTTTGGGACGGTAAGTGGCTCGTAGGCTGAGCCGAATGGAGACTGACTGAGCCACGCGGTCATTTCCGCGCCGGCACATAACCGCAAAAAGAATCACATTAGCGCCTCATTGGCTTACTCCTCCTTGGCAACTCCTCATTGGCAACAGCCGCATTGGCAACACCGCGTCACCATTCCTGGTTTAGATCACTTCTAAAACGCGCTGCGGATCAGCGGGTAAGTTCGGTCTCGCGAGCTTCGCAGGCGCCGTCGCGGAATTGTAAAATTGGCAGGATATCCAATGCAAGCAGGCTGGGGGGGCTGTACTGAAGTCCGATTAGCTGGGTGCAGCAGACTCCAGTGATCGAATTGGGGCGGGAATAGCCGTTTGGAAAAATACGATGGTTGCCGATGCGCAGAGCCGCCTGACAACTTAGGGGCAGGTTGTTAACGAGTCTGGCGGCAACGCCCTGTAGCCATATTCATGTTCAGGAGGCAACCTCGGCAGACGCAAGGTCCGCAGACGAAACGTTTGCGATGACGGCAAGGAATTTAAAATGGAAAATTAATTGGGATTGGGGGTGGCGAATGAAAGAATGCTTGGGTATGGCGGTGGATGCATCCACGGAAAACGATGACTGAATTTAAGGACTGGGCCCCGAAGTCGCTGCTGGTGTTCAAAAAATATTCCTGGCAACAATTTGCGGCGGACCTATTGGCGGGCATGACGGTGGGGCTGGTGGCGCTGCCGCTGGCGATGGCGTTTGCGATCGCTTCGGGTGTGCCACCGCAACTGGGGCTGTATTGCGCGGTGATTGCGGGGTTTCTGATTTCCGCGCTGGGCGGTTCTTCGACGCAAATCGGCGGACCCACCGGGGCGTTCGTGGTGGTGGTTTTCGGAATTGTTACGAAATACGGAATTGAAGGGCTGTACCTGTGCACGTTAATGGCAGGAGTTTTTTTAGTGGTGCTGGGAGCGACGGGACTGGGGACGGCGGTGAAATTCATACCGCGACCGGTGGTGGTGGGATTCACGAACGGGATTGCGGTAATCATCGCGAGCACGCAGATTAAAGATTTTTTTGGATTGAAGATCGAGCATGTGCCGGGAGAATTCTGGGCGCGACTGGAAGCCCTGGGCAGAAACTTCGGGACGTTTTCGTTTGCGGAAACACTGCTAGGAATATGGGCGCTGGTGGTGATTTTGTTCTGCGTCCGGCACTTGCCTAAGATTCCTGGATATATCGTGGCCCTTTTTATGGGCACGGCGCTGGTTTGGGCGCTGAAGCTGCCAGTGGCGACGATTGGTACGCGGTTCGGGGGCATCCCTTCCGGGCTGCCGACGTTGAATATTCCGGCGTTTCACTTCAGCCATCTGCGGCCGCTGATCGGGCCGGCGATCACGGTGGCGATGCTGGGGGCCATCGAATCGCTGATGTCGGCGGTAGTGTCTGACCGCATGAGCGGAGACAAACACAATCCGAATGTGGAATTGGTGGCGCAAGGAATTGCGAACATCGTCTCGCCGATGTTTGGAGGGCTGCCGGCTACTGGGGCTATCGCACGGACTGCAACGAATATTCGGAGCGGGGCGCGGACGCCGGTGGCGGGGATGGTGCATGCGTTGACGCTGCTGGCGATTTTGTTATTCGCAGCGCCGTTGGCGAAGTTCATTCCCCTGACAGTGCTCTCGGCAATTCTGTTTGTGGTGGCTTATAACATGGGAGAGTGGCGGGAAATTCCGGAACTGCTGAAACTCTCGAAACTGGAAGTAGGGACCTGGCTGCTGACGTTTATGTTGACGGTGTTTGCAGACCTGACGGTAGCGGTGGAAGCGGGAATGATCATGGGGGCGTTGGTATTTATCCGGGAAGTAACCAGCACCACGAAGATCACGCGGGTGACGGCGGACTATGTGGAAAGCGGAAAGCGACATATTTTGCAAGGCAAAGAGATTCCCGCGTATGTGGCGGTATTTCGGATTCATGGACCGTTCCTGTTTGGAGCGGCAGACAAGATGGAAGAAGTGATTCAGCAGTTGCCCTCACTGCCGCCCGTGATTATTTTGCGGCTGCGCAACATGACGGCTATCGATGCGACGGGGTTGCAGGTACTCGAGCATCTGGCGGATGAGGTGCACAACGCGACACAAGGCGTTACTGCTGTGCGGAGCGCCGGAGCAACCGGCGAGGTTCATGCAGCAGGCAGAGTTCGAGGAGCACGTGGGCAAGAACAATATCTGCGACAGCGTGGAGGATGCGCTGGCGCGGGCGCGCGAGGTGTACAACGAGATGTGCGCGACGCTTTTGGCGGAGCCGGTTTCTGCTGGCGGAGAGGCAGCGGAAACGGTGATTCGGGAACACTGACTACGCAGATTCCCATTAACAAGGCAGATTCCCACTGATTCGGCCGCGCGGCACCCCCGCTGACAGAGCAGCGCAAACTAAAATCCGAAGATTCGGCGTGAAATTGCAGACCTGGGGTGAAATTTATTGCGGGGGCCTGCGTTGTAAAGATGGAGCGGCAGATCAGACGCTTTTCGAGACTGCTGAAGGAGAGAACATGAGGAAGAGGATGGCGTCGGTTGTGAGCGCCGCGATGCTAGTGTGCGTGGCGGGAATGCTGCAATTAGGCAGGGCGCAAGAGAAAGGCGCGCGCGGCGTAGTGCAGGTAAAAATGAAATACACAGGGTCCGGAACAGTGGACGAAAAGCATAAAATCATGGTGTTCTTGTTCGATTCCCCGACGTTTATGCGCGGTCAGGCGATGCCGGTGGCCATGATGGGTGCGAGTGCGAAGGACGGACTAGTTACATTTCGAGATGTGGCCGCTTCTCCCGTTTATGTGGGGACGGTTTACGATCCGAAAGGAGCTTATGACGGGACGGCCGGGCCGCCGCCCGCCGGAGCCTCAATGGGCATATATAGCAAGAGCCCGGGGGAGCCAGCGCCAGTAAAGATCGAAGCGGGAAAGACGCCCACCGTGGAAGTGGCCTTCGACGACAGCGTAAAGATGCAGTGAGCAGGCGACGGAAGACCGGACCGGAGATCGAGCCAAGGGCAGGAAAAAAAGCCGCACCCGGAGAGGTCCGAGTGCGGCTTTAGTTTTTCAAGATGGTGCAGAATTAAACGGTGGTGATGGCTCCATTGGCGCCGTTCGGGAGGAAGCCGCCTTTATTGGTGCCTTTGGCGGAATTTCCATAAACGATGGCGAGGACCTGGCTAGGAGTACGAATGATGGTCAAACCCTGGGCATTGTTGCTGAAAAAGTCGGTGCCGGAGGGAGGGGGAAGAATATCCTGGCCGTCGAGTTTAGCGGTCTTGGCGTCGTTGAGGGCCACAAGCAGGCGGAGATTGCCGGTGTGTTCGCCTTCGGTCAAGGCGATGCGTGCCGCGGCGCCGAGGATCACCTTGCTGTCGATGAGCGGAGCAGCTCCGCCATAAGCGCTGACGCCGACATCTTCGAAGGCGCGAGCTTCGGCAAGGAACTGAGCGCGGGTCTTAACGCGACCGAGAGCATCGAGGTTGATCTTGGGCTTGGCAATGGCTTCGTCACCCAGAACCGAGCGCAGGAACAGCACGTGGCTGCGTTCGTCATCGGCGATTTCCTTGGCGACGGCAAACACGGCGGCGTCTTCGTCCTGATCCGTGTTGTATTCGCCGTCATCTTCGCGGAAATTGACGCGCTGGCCGCCGACGGTGGGGCCGGCATTGCCGGTACCGCTGGTGGGGATGCCATACTCCTGCAGAGTCTTGCCGGTGGTGGCCACGGTATAGAATTCGGCTTCGAGATACTCGAGATTCAAAGCGAAATTGAGAATGGCGATGTCGTTGGCGGTCGGATCCGGCTCTTCCGCAAACGCGCTAGGCGAAAGGCCCAAGAGTGAACTACCGGCGACCACCGAACCCGCTACACCGAGACCGGCCATGCTTACATTGCGGAAAAAACGCCTGCGATTCAAAGAATTTACCACGCCTTCCACTGAGAACTGCCCCTCACCTGTCTTCATAAATCTCCTTGAACAAGAATAGAAACTGGCGCCGCGCAGGCGAATTTTTCGAGGACTCTCCGGCTGGCGAGGAAAAGACAATGGTCGATATGCGGGAAAGGATCAATCGAGAGAGAAATGCTAAAAACTACAGGAAAATAGCGGCTTTTTGGCTCATCTGAATGCTTAAAGCGCGCGTACTAAAACCAAAGCGTCAGAGTGGAATGCCAGGAATTTTTAATAGGATCGCAACGAAGGGGCGAAAGCCAGTGGATACAGGCGGTCGAGATTGGGGCGCGGCGAGACGATGGGGCGAGGTCCCGCGGGGCAGGGGCGACCATGGTGGCCAGCGAGCAAATGCTTGATCAGGGCGCTGAGGCTTTCATATTTGAGGCGATTGAGGTCGGCGTCTTCGAAAAAAGAGAGATCGCGAGAGCGGCGAATGGATTTTATCTCGCGGAAGACGGTAACAGCGTTTTGTTGCAACTTGAATAGCTCTTCACAACAAGAGGGTGTGGGCATCACGGGCGGAAATTATATAAATTTTGAGAGCCGCTGCAACGGTACTTCGGTACTAAGGGAGATAAAAATATCGAATTTATTTGAGCCGCGGTTTGCAGGCGAACAAAGTGCAAGGTGCCGAGAAGCATAAACTGGCAATAGCCTGAACTTCCCCGAAAGAACTGCTGAAACCAATCAAAGGATATTGACGGCGCGAGCGGCGATGAGGACCAGAATCGTCAAGGAAATCAGCGATTGGGTCATCATGCCTAGTTTGGCGCCACGAGAAAGGACGGCGGTGTCCGTGGGGGAGAAAGCCGTGCTGGTGTTGAAGGCCAAGAATAGATAATCCACGAAATCAGGGGCCCAGGGGGCCGCGTCTTTATCCTCGGGTTCATCATTGTCATCGGAGCGCTCCAACATTTGAGGGAAGAGAAAGGCGCTGTTGAGCATGCCTTTGGAGCGGGATCGTGCGTGCGGACCGCCGGCATCGAGACGCCAATACCAGAGAGCAAAAACGAGAATGTTGGTAAGCCAGAGGCCGGCAGCGGAGCGCAGCAAGGCTTCGGGCTGCTCGCGATGCTTGGGCAAGCCAGCGATAAGAAACACGATGGAAGCGATCATGGAAGCCGTGATGAGGCCGTTGGCGATGAGGGTGAGGAGGCGCACGATCGTCAAGTGCCCGCGGGAGTGGGCGATGGAAATGGGGATGAGCAAAAATAAAACGATGACGAGCAGGAGCCAGCGCGGGCCTACGGAAAGGCTTTCCGGCAAGCCGAGATATAAAGCTCCGACAGCAATAAGGGCAACGATGGCAGGCCAATGTGGGACTTCGGGAGGGGCTTTAGGCATAGGGATGGAACACAAGTCTCCTGACGGTTCTCGCTGGCGTAGCAGGAATTATACGTGCTTTTTCAGATGCGCAGACCCTGGAAGCAAGGGCTTTTCATTCAGGCTGATCCGACGGTGGCGCTGAGGATGAGGCGCGGCGGCGCGATACGGATTCGGGTCAACGCAACGGGCACGAAAAGTGCGGTCACGCGTGACGACGTCGTAGGCGGAAATGTCGATCACGCGAGCAGCAATTCCCAGCAAAATCTATCGGCGTAATTTGCGCTCACACCGCGGTGGGCAGTATTTTGAGTTCTTGAAAGGCTTCATGGCGGGGGAAAAATGATTTTCGTCAGTTTGACGCGGCTGAGAATTCGCTCGATTCGGTTCGTTCCGTTTTTCTCGTTTTATACCATGCGCTCGTTGAGACAGGTAAAAAGCGCGCCGGGATTTCAGACTGGGGCGCTGCTGGCAGATCGAAGCTGGACTTTCTGGACTATGACGGCTTGGGAAAACCAAGAGAGTATGCGGGGATACATGCTCTCAGGAGCACATAAGAAGGCGATGCCGCATTTGTTGGAGTGGTGCGACGAGGCTTCCGTCGCGCACTGGACGCAAGCGGAGGATGCGCTTCCCTCCTGGGAGGAGGCGGACGCGCGCATGCGCAAAGAAGGGCGTCCGTCGAAGGTGCGGAAACCGAGTCCGCATCATGGGGACCTCAGTTACAAGGCTCCACGCACGACGGGTGGTGCAAAAATCGAACGATCTTGAGTTAGAAAGTCAGGTGCCTCGGAGATAAATGCATTGCACATGAGCGGGTCGCATATGAAGAGCGCGCGTGCACGCCCCCGACCGAGGCTGGAGCTTGACGAGGCGGTAAAGAGCTTCAGGAAACCGGCGAAGGGTCGGTGGAAGTTGAGCGAAGATCGTCAGGCGTGATGGTTATGAAGGGTTGCGCGGCGTCCGCTGATGCCGGTGGAGGAGACGAAGGGGAGACGGAGTCGGTGACGGTCGTTTGAGCGGAGCGAGCCGCGGATGCGGCGCTATCGGGATTTTTGGGTGGAGCGATGGTGCGGGCGTCGATGGGCAGGAGGTCCTGATGCTGAGCGGCCCACTTGGCGGCGAGGCCATTGAGTGGGCTCTTGGTGTTGTATTCCTGGTAGGCAATCATGCGTCCGATGCGGACAATCAAGTCGTCGAGACCTTCGCTGGCAGCCCAGAAATCGCCGATGCATACGCTGGCTTCATCGAAATTGGGGTGGAAGACGGGGGTGAGCATGCGGCACTGGGGAGCGCGGCGGGGATAGCCGAGGGAAAGATTTACTTCGAGATGATGAGTGTCGCGCTCGAGAATTTCGCCGACTGGGGAAACGTAGAGTCCCTTGATGCGGTAGGTAAAGCGATAAGCTTCGGGAGGCAGACCGGCGGTGCCGGTAAGTTCGATGAGCGGCCAACCGGCGAAGCGAGCGAGGATAGTTTCGTGATCAAGTTTGAGACGGCGAATTCTGGGTGACAGCATGATTTTTTCCTAAAGAGCAAAATGAGCGGCGGTATTGCGAATGGTGGCGAAGATTAAAGCGGCGAAGAGAAAAATGTTGGTAGCGGCGGGAGATAGCTGGGGCCAGGAAAAAGGGTGGCCGCGCAGAATACGGATGTAGGTTTTGGCCAGAAGGTACAACGCTGGGGGGGTGAGAAATACCACGAGGGCGTTGTAATGCAACGCGGCCAGCAATTGACCATGGAGCAAAGCTGCGAGCGCGCGAGTGGCACCGCAGCCGGGACAGTACAGGTGTAAATAGCGGAAGACCGGGCACTGGGGATAAAAGTGATAGAGCTCAGGCGGAAAGAAATACAGCGCGGCGGCAGCGCCAAGCATGGCGACCAACGAGAGATGCGCTTTGGTGGCAGGCATCATGTTCAGCCGACGTAGAAGCCTTGTTGTTTTTTCAGTTCATTGATTTTCGTGAAGTGGTACTGGAAATAGTAAACGTTGAAGAAGAAGGTCATGACTCCACTGAGACTCATGGCGCTGGGGACCGGTTCCGCGGTGGAGAAGTGTTCTTCGATGCCGGATTTCAGATTAAAGGAAGCGACGAGCCAGAGGATCCCGCCAGCAAGGTTTAGCAGGCCTGCTATCCCCTGACCCCTTGCCAACTGGGGACTCGCGACGTTGAGGAGGATCGCTAGGACGATCAGACCTACCGAAATGCCGTAAAGCAGAAGGGCCTTATTGGCGGGTGCCACTTTTTTCATCCACGCGGACTGCACAAAGACCCAGACCCAGGCAAAGATGCCACAGGTGACGATGCCCAAGAGCAAGACAACTCCCCAGTGCAGATTGGGAGGCGGGGGGTAGGGCGAGGGAGCGTAAGCGGGCGCGATGCTGCCTGGCGCGGCCGCGGGCATGGCAACCGGGATGTTGCCGATGACTTGCGAGACCGGCACCCAATCGACCATGCCTTCGCTGCGGCAAAGATCGGTGAGGAGCACGTTGCCGGTGGAGGTGTAGCGCTGCAACTCGGAGAGAGTGTAGGGGCCATACTCCTGGGTGTCGCGCTTCACGAAATAATTCATTCGTCCTCCGAGGATGCAACTTCAAGGAATTTCGCGACAAGATAAACGACCGGCGAAATCAGAACGCGGAACAAACCAGTCATGTAAATTGCTCACCGTCAGCGTCGACATTGACGATGCACGCTTCGACGATGGCCCAGACCCAGCTGATGAGCGCGCCGTAAAAAACTGTGAAGAGGGTGAAGCATACCTGCATGAAACCCTTCTTCACGTACCCGGCATAGAAATTGTGAGCGCCGAACATGCCCAGAAAGATGGCGAGCAGCACGAATCTTACGCGTTTTTTGGGCTTGGGCAATGGATAGAAGTCGGCAGGGCGCAAGGGATTGTAAACGTCGCGGGAGGGAGGCATGGGCGGCGGGGGTGCATTTGTGCCACCACCGGGCACGGGCGGAGGAGGGGTGGGAATATGACGTGCTGGTGAAGAAACTGAGGGCGCTGCGGCGGCGGGTTCCGCGGGTGGGGGTTCAGGCGGCGCAGAGATAGAGCCCAACACGGAGTTGCTGCCCAGCCACGCGGAATTGCCGCGCGGCGGCGGGATTGAGGGCAATGAAGGCAAGAGGGGCGGAAACGGACGCTCCAGTTCGGAGCCGGCAACGCTGATCTTAGCTTCCGCCGCGGGCGCCGCAGAACAACCGAAAACGGTGCAGCCGCCGTTTTCTTCAAAGCATTCGGGATGATGAGGAGTGGCGCAACCGGGGCATTCGAAGGGTTGCTCGTCCAGCTCGCTGCGGCAGTATGGGCAGGTGGGATTCACTTACGTTGCCGCTCCTGGTAGCGAAAAGCATAGCGGCCGATCTGCACGGGATTGCCGCTTTGCAGTACCTGTAGCCTGGCGGGCTGACCGGAAACGAAAACGCTTCCCAGGGCCCGAAGCTGAACGCGGGTGCCGGCGATTTCAATGATGACGTGCTGCGGCTGAATGTTGGCGTCCTTGAATAGATAGATGTCGCTGTGTTGGTCGCTGCCAATGACGGTGCGCGGCTTGTACAGAATGAATTGCTTGCCGGCCAGCGGGCCGGCGGTGACGTAGAGCCAGCGGTCTTTCAGAGCGCTTTCCACCAGGCCGATGGCGATGCCGGTGGCCATGCCCAGTAATGAGAAACCGACGGCACGGCTGGCCGCGCCACCGTGGGTGAGAATGGAAATGGGGTCGAAGAGCAAGCCGCCAACCAGTGCGCCAAGCGCGCCACCCAGCGCGCCGTATAAAGTTTGACGGGAAGACTGGCCGAGAATGCCGTAAGTTACCCCGCCGGCTGCGCCAAAGACCAGCCAGGCTACACCGCGCACGATCCAAACAGCGGGATTGTGATTGCTGTGCACACCGGCGGAAGAAATAATCTGCAGCCCGAGACTAAAAATAATTTCGGCGCCAAGATCGAAAGCGAAGGCGAGAACGACGCCCAGGGGAAGGGCGAGCAGGCCGCGGATCACGGCTTTGCGCGAGGAGCGCTCAACGATACTTTCCGCTATGGCAAAGCCCACGCACTCAAGGGTGATGACCATGGGAATGATCAGGGAGTTGCCCCAACGCCCACGCCCTCCGTCGATGAAGCTGCGTTCGCAAAGGGCCCAGCCGAGAAAAGCGCCGAGCAGACCGGCTAGACCAAGGTAAAACCAGCCTTGCAGGAAAATGCTGCCGCGCTCTTCGGCGGTTTGCGGTTGGGCTTCCGCGGAATCGCCAACGTTGCCGTAGACGCGTGGTTGGCCAGTGCGCGGATCGGGTGCGGTTAAGGGCGCGAGAGGCGCGGTTGGCACGTTGGCAAGATCGTCGAGGGTAATTTTGATGGGTTGATTGGTGGGGTCAGGGGGCATGGGGATCCTTCGGTTGGTCAGGGGGCTGAATAGGCGATTTCTCGGGTTGTTTCTGGCCGGGAGTGTTGTTGGCAGGATCGGTAGAGCCACGCCTGCCGGCTGGGCTGTTGCTTCCCTGCCCCGGGGTCGGGCCCGGGGTGGTTGCGGAAGGCGATCCGGGAGACTGCTGCGGAGTGGCTGCGGGCTCGCCCTGCTGAGCGCGAATCTTGTCCTGGAGTGCTTCCAACTCGCGAATGTCGATGGGGCGGCCCAACTGTTGGCCGGTGTGCGGGTCAACCGGAACCAATAGGACGCGTGGACCGAGATACCAGGCAAGCAGGAAGCCGCCACCGAACAGGACGACGTGAGTCAGGACTAAAAATAAAGTGCGAAGCCACGGCGGGGTTTCTTTCTCGAGCTCCGGGGGCTCGATTTCGGGATCGGCCTCTTCCCTATCGCCCATGACCGTGGGCTCGGGCTTGCCGGTTTCTCCGGCACCTTCGCCGCCTTTGCGATCTTCAACGGAAATTTCAGAGAGACGCTCGAGGCGGCTGCCAATCCAGCCGAAACAGCCTTCTTCATCACTGTGGGGATCGTAGACCCAGGCAACCTGAAGCGGCGAGGAGAAGAAATTCTTGTGGATGAAGGTGTCGTGGTCGGAAAGGAACACGCCGAAACCGGGATGCGAGTGATACCAGCCGACGATGCGCTCATCGGGAAAGTCGGCGTCTTTGATTCTGTAGATGTGCTCCCAGGTGTCTTGAGTGAAGGTGACGTGGGTGCCAGCTTGCGCGGCATTGAGTCCCGGGATGCAGGCAGCGACTTTAATTTTGTTGTTTCCGTTGGGGTCATCGTTGCCGATGAGCACGCCACAAACTTCGGTCTTGCTGGAAGAGCGGGCATGCTGACGAATCTGGCGCAGGACCTCGCCGCTGATTAGCACATGCGGCTGGACTTCGTGGGATTTGGTTTTGCGCAAGCTCATGAGTGGGCCGCCACGAGAGTGCCCAGTGACCGATCTTGATCGCCCGCGATCAAGTAGGAGATTTCTTGTTCGCCGGCGCGGGCGTTGAAGACGTCGAAAAGCGGGAGCCCTAGTTGATCAAGGGAGCGCGAGCCGTAGGACTCGGTCCCGCTGAAGCCGTGAATAATTGTTACGGCGCGCATGTGGCCGTCTTTGGAGCAGCGGCCTTGCTCGAAGGAGAGGCTGCCGCCGGGGACAAATTTTTCTTCGATGGTGCCGCAGGCGGGGCAGGTGAGATGGTGAATGATGTCGCGGCTGAATTCCAAAGTGACGTCGGAGGCGCTGAGGTCGCGGCAGGCGCGTTCCCACAGTTCGGATAATTGGAGTGCGCTGGAACGCTCGGGTAAGGCGGTTATGCGTTCGAACGTATGGTGACTCATACAGTCGGGATTAGCGGTGTAGTCGACGCGATAGGAAGTGTGGTTCAAGCCTTCGAAGACGAAACCCTGGCCGTGGAGCGTGGGCATGGAATGCAGCAGCTTGACGGCTTCCTGCACCTGGATTCCGGCGATGATGGAGGAAATGGTGGGGGTGGTGGCGACCTTGCCTTCCACGTTGGCTTCGCGGAGAAGCAAATTGCAAGACATGCGGCGTTCCAAAAGTTGCCAGTCAACTTCGCCGAGGGTGCACTCGTAACAGGGGGAGCGTCGGGAAGAAAAACACGGGCCACGCCGTTGATGCCTTCGATGGCGCCGTCGATCCACGGGCGATTCATTTTCCAGGCAGCGCGATTGATGAACAAGCGAGCTTCGCGATTGTCGAGCCCGGCGAGGATGATGTCGGCCCAGCCGAAAAGGCCAAGGCCGGAGTCTTGAAGAATGTTGCCGACGATGGAGCGGGCGCGACCGTCAATGGCGATTTCGTTGAAGCCGCGAGCGGCGGCGAGAGCCTTGTGCCGACCGACATCGGTGGCGCGAAATAAAACGGCGCGAGAAAGATTGGATTCTTCGATGCGATCGAGATCGACGATGACTACGTTGCGAAAGCCCAGGAGCGCCAGGTTCTTGAGGATTTCGTTGCCCAGGGCACCGGCACCGACGACCAGAATTTTTGCGGCAGCGATTTTATTCTGGTCCCACCAAGGGATGAGACGCAGACGGCTGTAGCGGTCTTCCTGCAGGTCGTGCGCTTCCACGGTGACGCCGGGGAGGGGATGCATGCGCGGTCAGCCGGCCGTGATTTCCGGTTGCAAGCGCAAGATATCGCCGTCCTGGACGCTGGCTTCCGCAAGCGTTTGAGTGTCGAGGATCTGGCGGCCGGAATTTTTATGATGGAACTTATAGCTGAGGGGAGCGCCGTCGGGACCGTTGGTGGGCAGCCGCAATTTCTGGATGAGCACGGCGATAATTTTGCTGCAGGGAGCATCGTCGGGAAGTTCCACGGGGACGCGCTTGTTTTCGGTGGAGTCGTAAACGGTGACGTTGATGTTGGCCATGAGCGCTGGGTCCGTCCTTGGGTCTTTGATGCCTTGTTTTTCTATGCCTTAGTTTCTCGATGAAAATCCAAAAATCCACCTAATACCGGTACGCCTGCGAAGTGAGGCGCGACTAATGAACCTTCGGCGTTGGCTCGGCGGAGCCGGCTGCCGTCGGCGCTTGTGCGCTCTTCGAACCGCGCCAGAAATCAAGAAGGTGCTCGCGGCCGCCCTGGGCAAAATCCCAGCCAATTTCCTGCAGCAGCGACGAGGCGGTGACGGCGAAATTTAAGTTTTCGGCGTTGGGGCTCATCGATTTGTCGAAGGTATAGCTGACGATGCCGACGAGATTGCCCAGGTGATCGTAAACGGGGCCGCCGCTGTTGCCTGGGCTGATGGGCGCGGAAACCTGCAGGGTGCTGTTTTCGGTGCGGGAGACAATGCCGGTGCTGAGTGTGAAACGCAGGCCCTCGGGGTGGCCGATCACGAAAATCTGCTCGCCCTGCCTGGCGTCGGCGATGGGCTGCAAGAAGGGTGCGGCTCCGGAATGGCGCGCGACCCACACGATGGCGATGTCGAGATCTTTACGGGTGGCGATTACATCGGCGGAGGACCACACGCCAGACTCAAGAGAAATCATGGCGTGAGGAGTTTTTGTGGCGATCTGGCCGGCACCGTTGACGACGTGGCGGGCTGTGGCGAAGAGATAGCCGGTCGGGGTGGCCTGCAGCAACATTCCCGCGCCGAATGACATGGAGAGCATTTCGCGTTTGCCGAAGAGCGATTGCGCGGCGGGGGAAATTACAGCTACGAGGCTTTTGAGCTGATGCGACACGTCGGCTCCCGATAGCGAGACTTGCGAGGGGAGCTTGGGGTAGTCGGTGCGCTCATCGAGGTCGGCGAGACCGCTGCTCACGACGGCCGGTACGGGACCCAAGGAGAAGAGCACCACAGTGGCGAGAGAGGTCAGGAAGCCACTGATGATCAGGAGGGTGGAGAGGTAAGCGGTCCAGGCGTGGCGGATGCGAGGAGGCTGGCTGCGAAAAGCCACGCGCAGAATGATGGCCACCAGGCATAGCAGCGGGAGGGCCAGGACTAAAGCGCCCAAGCCTACCCGGGTATACCAAGGAATGGCGGGGGCTAACCTGGGCTCGACGCGAGGTGTCTGTTGCGGATCAACCTTGGAATCGATCAGCTCATCTTGACTGATGACAATTTTGTCCACAAGGGCCGGGCGGTGCCTTCGATTTGCGCGAGAAGCTTCTATTTTAAGTATAAAGGAAGCGCGGAGAGAGGTTTATATACCGCGTTATACCTCAAAGCGCAAGTATCTTAAGGACTCTGGCAACCTCCAGGATTTAGCTCCGCGGGAGCCTCTCAGATCCAGTCAATACGGGTTTCGGGCGGGCTTAAAGTCACGGTATTCAGGAAAAACAGCGGAGAGAGAAAATTACGGGTGGGAGGAAGGCTCGTAACCTACGCACTGGTTTATGGCTCGATTGCAGTGCTGAGGCAAATTGCCGCGGTATTTGCTGCGGTGGCGGATGCTGCGGGTTATGTCGCGTTCCAGTAAGCGTTCAGGCCAGGAACGATTCCAGGTCGGAAGTGGGGATGACGCCTTCGCGGACGACCTTCCAATCGTCGCCGCGAAGAACCACGATGGTGGAGGCGACCGGAGCGCCGAGATCGCCCACGTCGAGAATGAGCGGGAGACGGGTGCCCAATTGCTCGACGACCTGAGCGCTGCTGATGCAGGAAGGGTGGCCGGAGAGATTGGCGCTGGTGCCGGTGATGGGGCCGTCGAATTCGTCAATGAGGGCGGCGACGACAGCGCTGCGGGGCAAACGCAAAGCAACGCGACCGGTGTTGGCGGTGACTTTCAAAGGCAGGCGGTGGCCGGCATCGACGACAAGGGTAAGCGCGCCGGGCCAAAATTCGTGGGCCAGGCGCAGGAAATTTTCGGGAACGTCGCGAGTCAGGAGCAAGGCCTGGTCAATGGAATTGACGAGAATGGGGAGGGCCCGGGTTTCTGGGCGGCCTTTGACGCGATAAATTTCTTCCACGGCAGCAAGATTGAAAGGATCGGCGGCGAGACCGTAGACTGTATCTGTGGGGAGAGCCAAGACACTGCCGCGTGTCAAGAAGTCCGCAGCGTAACGAATCGTGTTAGGCTCCGGGGATTGCGCATTGATGCGCAACAATTCAGCTTGCAATGGAAAGCCTTTGAAGAATCGGATGGCGCGACCGGGGATTCCCGCGCTGTCATGCAAACGGCGAAGCTACCATAGGGCCGGGGAGTGTGCAATAAGAGGCACTGGATTGGGGCAGATGGTGGGTCGCCGCGGTTGGACAGTTGCGTGCAACGTAGTACAAAGAGCGGGCAAGTGCAGAGCCAGTTGCAGATCGCTTTGGAGCGAGGAGTATATCGATGGGCAGCAGTCAGAGTGAACGAGGCGGAACAACCACGTTGGGGATTTTGTTGGCACTGGGACTGATTCTAGGCGGCTGGCTGTTAGGAGCGCAGATTAAGGCTACGCGGCTGAGCGACCGTTACGTCACGGTGAAAGGCCTGGTGGAACGCAAGGTGAAGGCGGACCTGGCGGTGTGGTCGCTGAGTTATAAAGAAACGGGCGACGACCTGGCGCAGGTGTATGGCAAGACCGAGGCGGACAAGAAATCGGTATTGGCGTTTCTCGACCAACAAGGAATTGAGGCTGCGGAGATTGAGTTGGGCGTGATTCATGTGGCGGATACGCAGGCCAATGAGTATGGAGGGGGCACCAAGCTGCCACACCGTTACATTGTGGATCAGCCCATCACGGTGCGCACGGGGCGGGTTGATCCGGTAGCAGCCGCAGCGCAGAAAACGATACAACTGCTGCAGAAAGGTTTGGTGCTGGGCAGCAATCCCGGGCAAGGGCTGCGCTACAAGTTTACCGGGCTGAACTCGATCAAACCGGACATGATCACGGAGGCTACGCGCAACGCACGGGCTGCGGCGGACCGGTTCGCCTCCGATTCAGGAAGTAAAGTCGGGGCAATCCGGCAGGCGAATCAAGGGGTGTTCACGATTTTGTCCGGCGACCAAGGGAGCGACGCTACCGAACCTGGAGAGGCGGGCGGGGACACGCTTGGCGCGGACAGCAGCATGATGAAAACGGTTCGGGTAGTGACCACGGTGCAGTATTACCTCGATAAGTAGCGGATAGCCGGACCATGTTCGTCAGCGCACATCGAGAAACGCGAAGAATTCTGGCATCTTCCCTGAATACGTTCATCCAGGCGTGATTGGAGTGGTGGAGTACGTTTGAGGGCGGAACGGTGCTACGCTTTCGGGCCATGAGCACGCCGCCAAATTCGCCCCGTAATTCACGGGCTTTGCGTTCTCCTGCTGGACGAACGACTGTTGGACAGCCGGGCGGAAAAGCGCCGGGAGTGTTGACTAGCCGCGATAATCGCTGGCTGAAACAGTTTCGCATGGCGCTTGCGCGGAGGGATTCCCACCGAGTCGGGATTTGTTGGTGTGGAGGGCGTGCGGCTAGTGGAGGAAGCGCTGCGCTCGGGGTGCCGAATCGAGGCGGTGCTGTTCAGCGAAAGTGGGGAGCGATTTCGGGAGCGGCTGGCGCCGTTTATCGCGCGCCCGGAGATTGCGTTTCCGGTTTTGCGGACGACGGATCAGATTATTTGAGGGGCTGGCGGATACGGAGCATCCGCAAGGAGTAGCGGCGCTGGTACGAGCCGCAGGGTCACCACGTTTGACGACTTGGTGCGCGCGCCAGAAGGGGCTTGTTCTCCGCTGCTGGTGGTGTTCGCGGGAGTGCAGGATCCGGGGAATGTGGGGACGATTTTGCGGACGGCGGCGGCGTTTGGCGCAACGGGCGCGGCAGTTTCCGCTTCGGGGCAAAGCGGGACGGCGAGTCCGTTTTCGCCTAAGGCGCTGCGAGCTTCGGCGGGAGCGGCGCTGCATTTGCGGTTTTGTCAGGGACGCCACTGCCGATTTTAATGACGCAACTGAAGGTCGCGGGATTTCGGATGCTGGCGTCGAGCGTGCATGAGCCAGAAGCCGGGGAGCAGCCGTTGCTGGCACCGTGGGAAGTGAACTGGTGCGAGGCTTCGGCATTGCTGGTGGGCAATGAAGGGTCGGGATTGCCGGTAGAAGTGGAACGCAGCGCGGATGCGCGCATCCGCATACCGATGGCGAGTGGGATGGAATCGCTGAACGCCGCAGCGGCAGCGGCGGTTTTGTTTTATGAGGCTGCGCGGCAGCGCAACTCACTGCGAGCGCGGAACATCCAACAGCCGTGAGCTTATTCGACAAATTGCCTTTAGCGGCGGGCGGAAACGCGCCGGTATCCGAGGTGCCCGCGGCGCACCAGCCCTTGGCGGAGCGCATGCGGCCGCGCGACGCTGGACGAATTTATTGGGCAGGAGAAATTGCTGGGACCCGGCAAACCGCTGCGCACTCAAATTGAAAATGACGATATCGGTTCGATGCTGCTGTGGGGTCCACCGGGGTGCGGAAAGACCACGCTGGCGCGACTGATTGCGCGGCTGACAAGTTCGGAGTTTGTGTCGTTCAGCGCGGTGCTGGCGGGGATCAAAGAAATCAAGGAAGTGATGGCGGTGGCGGAGCGCAAATCGCGCTCGGGGCACCGCACCATCGTGTTTGTGGATGAAGTGCACCGCTTTAACAAGGCGCAGCAGGATGCATTTCTACCCTACGTGGAAGCGGGGCATATCACGTTTATTGGGGCGACGACGGAGAATCCATCGTTTGAGGTGATTTCGCCGCTGTTGTCGCGGACGAAGGTATATATTCTGGCGGCGCTGCCGACGCCGTTGATCGCCGAATTGTTGCGGCGGGCGTTGTTGAATAAAGAGCGCGGACTGGGCGACGAGCAGTTGGAGGCCAGCGACGATGTGTTGATGCGCATCGCTTCGTTTGCGAATGGCGATGCGCGTTCGGCATACAACACGCTGGAGTTGGCGGCGACGCAGTGCGATACGCGACCGCAACGGCTTGCTGGCCATTACGCCGCTGCTGCTGGAAGATATTCTGCAGCGCAAACTGTTGCGGTACGACAAGGCCGGCGAAGAACATTTCAATTTAATTTCGGCGCTGCATAAGTCGGTGCGCAATTCGGATCCGGACGCGGCGCTGTATTGGCTGACGCGGATGCTGGAATCTGGCGAGGATGCGCTTTATCTGGCGCGGCGCCTGGTGCGCATGGCGAGCGAGGATATTGGGTTGGCGGAGCCGGGGGCGCTGGCAGTGACGCTGGCGGCTAAAGAGGCTTTTGATTTTCTTGGCGCTCCGGAGGGACATCTCGCGTTGGCGCAGGCGGCGGTTTATTTGTCGCTGGCGCCGAAATCAAATGCTCTATATACGGCGCATGGCGAAGCTCTGGAGGATGTAGCGAAGACCGAAGCAGATCCGGTGCCGCTGCATTTGCGCAATGCGGTAAGCGGGTTGATGAAAAATGTTGGTTATGGCGAAGGGTACAAATACGCGCATAATTTCGACGAGAAAGTCACGGACATGACTTGCTTGCCGGAGAATTTGGCGGGGCGGATTTATTACAAACCGACTGAACAGGGGTTCGAGGGGCGGTTGCGGCAAAGGCTGGAGGAGATCCGCAAGGTGAAAGTGCGCGGCGCCGGGGCGAAGGAGTGAGTAACCACGGTTGGTTTGGCATTTGTTGGCGCAGTTCTTCGGCAACTATTTCTGAAGGTGATTCCCATTTCCAGGGCAGCGAAATCTAAAAACTATTTACTGAATTCAAGGCATGGCGGGTGGACGCGGCGCAGCAGCTTATGCGTAGTCGTGATGCGCTGGGTCTTGCTGTGCGCGCTGTTTGGTTGCGGCGCTGTGGCCCCGGCGCGGGCGCAGGGCTTGGATTTTGAGAAGCCGCTGCAGACGATCGATGAAGACATTACGGCGTTCGCGTTTGCGCCGGACGGGCGCATCGTTTACTCGGTGCGGCGAAACATGAAGACGAAGTTGTACGACCTGCAACACGACGATATCTGGCTGCAAGAAACGAATGGGAGGAAGCGGCGGTTGTTGCTGGGCGAGAAATTCAAAGTGGGCAATGCGCCGTTCACGTACGCAGTGGATTCGTTCCGCTGGTCGCCGGACGGGCGGCTGATATTGGCGCGGCTGTTTGTGACCACGGTTACCGACGACAGCGGGAAGACTCAAGATTCGTACATGACGGTGGTGCTGGAAGACAGCGGGAAGGAAGCGCGGATCAACGGCGGAGAAAACGTGATTCGCGACTCGGCGGACGCGTTCTGGTTGAAAGACAACTCGACGGTGATTTACATGGTGGAGGCGGTGAAGCCGCGGGCACTGTTTTCGTTTCAATATACAAACCTGAAAACGGGCCCGGCGGGAGCGGCGTTTGAAGGACGCACGTTCATGGACGCGGACGAAATCGCCGGGAGCAACATGGCCATCGGGGTGGAGCAAGACCGCGCGCAATCAGGGCCGCCGCGGCTGCAGAGATTGGATTTATTGGCGCAGGACGATAAGGAATTGGCGACGTTGCAAGATTTCGCAGGCGGTCTCGCGGTTTCGCCCAGTGGAAAAAAGGCGGCTTATTACATAGATAAGGAAGTTCTTGAGATACGAGACTTGAGCGCGGTGCATCGCGTGGCGCGATTGCGGGTAGGGCTGGGAGTGGCGCGCTGGTCGCCGGATGAGCAGCGAATTTTACTGAAGCGCGCAATTGAGAAAAAAACCGGGGACCTGGCGTGGATAGAAGTCCCTGAGCTGACCGATATTGGGGAAGGCAAGGAGATTCCGGTCACGCAGCCGGTGCCGAAGCCGATTTTGCGAGGGATTGGGTTTCGGGAGTTTTCGATTTCGGCCGATGGAAAACTGTTGGGGGTGATCACCACTGGAAAACATAGCCTGCTGGTGTTTCCGGTCGGAGTGCAGTAGTAAATTATCGAGTTCGGTCCTGGCGTTCTGCCGGGAATTTCATCTTCACTTTTAAATTTAGCGGCCAGAGCGCAGGCGATGCTCGATAAGGATACAGGCGTCTTCGATCACGATGAGGCCAGCGGCAAGAGCTTTTTGGGCGGCAGCTTGATGAGCAATTCCCTGCTGCATCCAGATCACTTTGGCGCCGATTTTGATGGCGCTGTCGACAACCGGGGGAATGTTAGCGGAGCGACGAAAAATGTCGACGATCTCGACGGGGTCTGACTTGGGAATATCTTCGAGGCGGGCGTAGCATTTTTCGCCAAGAACTTCGGTTTCATTAGGATTGACGGGAATGATGCGGTACCCGGAGTCCTGCATGTATTCGCTAACGCTATTGCTAGGACGCATGGGGTTCGAAGACAGGCCTACCACGGCGATAGTTTTGTAATTTTTCAGGATGTCGCCGATCACGTCGGCGCTCCGCGTTGCGCTGTCCGGTGCGGATATTTTCATGGCGACGTTCTCGCGCGCTTCGATGAATTAACGCGGGCCTCGATCGCGTGGCGGACCCTTCGGGCGAAAGGGTTTGCCAGAGGATTTTCCGTTACGAAAATTGCCAGGACCTTTACGCGGACCGCCGGGACCGGAACGCGAATCTCCGGGACCGCTCCGCGGAGCCCGCGGGCCTCGGAAGGAAGAACCCGAGCTCGCCCCTCGATGCGCGTTATCCGGGCGACCGTCTGAACGTGCACCTTGCCGTGAATCTGGACGATTGCCTGGGCGCGGCGGGCGACCCGAAAACGATGGGCCGCGTGAACCGGATGCGGGTCGTGACGGTCCGGAACGGTTAGGGCCGCGATGGGGACCGCGATTGGGATTCCATTTTGAACGATTGGGTCCTGACGGGCGATCGGAGCGAGAGGATCCAGATCTGCCGGAACTGGGACGATTGGAAGCGAACCGCGGTGAATCGGGGCGCGGTGAATCGGGACGATTGAAGGGTGGACGTTGTGAAGGCGGACGACCCGGACCGCGGAATGCTGGCGGCGCACCGGGCTGCTCAGGAGCGCCCGGCTGATCTGGAAATCTTGGTCGATTGGGAGGACCTGAACGATAGGGTGCGCCGGTTCGCCGAGGACGTTCGTTCTCACGTTGAAAATCTTCGCGGTCTTGGGCCTCCAAGCGATTCGGCGAAGGGGGACGGCTAGGACGAGGGCCGTGCTTGCTATGTCCACCGCGGTTGGCTGCCGGAGCATAGCGAGGCTTCGAAGATGAAAAAGGTCGCGCAAGCGTGGGCGACCGTACGGGGGGCGCCGATTCCGCCGAGGGAACGAAAGTGCTGCGGGGCTTTGGTTTTATTTTCAGGACGCGACGAAGCTCGGCGACTTCTTTGTCGATCAGCAGACGATAACGGCCTTGTGGCAAACCTTCGAGATCGAGAGAGCCGAGCCCGATGCGTTTCAGCTTTTCCACCGGATGATGTTCGGCGAAAAGTACGCGACGCAGAATATCTTTTTTTGAATCCTGCAAAGTGACTTCGTACCAGAAATTTTCGGCGTGGCCGCGAGTAGCGTCAGGCTGGCGCACGGTGCGAATGGTGGAAGCGGAGTTGCGGCCCAGGCGTTCCAGATCTTCCATCAGCAAGCGACCTTTTATTTTTACGTGATAAATCTGCTGGAGATTGGACCAATCTTTCAACATTTCGGCGGCCAGATCGCCGTCGTTGGTGAGGAAGACCAAGCCGCTGGCATCGTAATCGAGGCGGCCGACAGGATAAACACGTTCGGGCAACCCCTTGAGACAGTTGCGGAGAGTTTTGCGGCCTTCCGGATCGGCGAGAGTGGAAACCACTTCGGGCGGTTTATTGAGCACGATGTAGACGCGACGCTCGTTGGATTCAACGAGTTTGCCGGCGGCTTCGATGCGGTCGTGTTCGGCATCAGCTTTGCTGCCGAGTTCGGTCACTAACTGGCCGTTGACGCGGACCTGACCGCTGAGAATGAGTTGTTCGGCGTGGCGGCGGGAGGAGATGCCGGCGCGAGCGATGATTTTCTGTAAGCGTTCTAGCATTTTTCGTCAGATGTCTCTGAGACAGTTTACAGGTGGATGCCGGTGGATTGAAAAATATCCATATCTTTTATAAGAAGAAGTTTGCGACATCAATTTAGCAATCGTGGCTTAGGTACGCTGCCGGGCGGTGCGGTTTGGCCATGAACCTTGGCAGCGGGTTATTCGCCGGCGGCTGCGCCTTTGGTTTCAAGCTTAGCTTTGGATTTTTGCTTGGCGTCCTGCTGCTTTTCAGCGTCAAAATCCTCGGGATGCTGGACAGCTTTAGGATCCTTGGGCTCGGCGTCGAGCTCACCCGCAGGCATGCCTTCGTTGGTGGCGGTAACTTCCGCAGCTATTTCGTCTTGCTGCGCTTGTGTGCCTGGGGCTTTTTCGTTGGACATATGTTCTCCCTGCAGTTTGTGAGTGAAGGCGTCTACGAAAGGATCGTTTTGCGCCTGTTGATTGGATTCAGCGGCGCGCTCTTCGGGTGCGGGCGCGGATGAACCGATCGCGGTCTCCGCTGATGCGGCCGGGATTTCTTTCTCGCTCGACGGCGACGGTAACGATTCGGCCGCCGGCAAGTGGTCGGGCGGGTCGAGGACTTCATCGGGCAAATCGGTCGGCAGCTCATCGGGAGTGATGGCTACACCTTCATCGGTGCCTAGAGCCTCGCGCGCGAGGGCTTCAAATTCCTTGAGACTGGGGAGCTCCTGGAGGTCGCTCAGACCGAAACGCATCAAAAATTCCTTGGAGGTGCGGTACAGAATGGGGCGGCCGATGACCTCCTTGCGGCCCGCGGTGGTGATCAGACGCTTGTCGAGCAAAGTCTTAAGCACGCCGCTGGTGTTGACGCCGCGGATTTCGCCGATTTCTGGGCCGGTCACCGGCTGCTTGTAGGAGATGACCGCGAGAGTTTCGAGCGCGGGCATGGTGAGGCGCAAGGGCGGGCGCAAGCTCTTAATGAAACGCCGGACAGCATCGTGATGCTGCGGCTTGGTGTAGAGCTTGAAGCCTCCGGCAACTTCTCGGATTTCGATGCCGCGATCCTCACTGGCATAGCTGGCGACAAGTTCATCGAGGGAGGCCTGCACGGCGAGTTTTTCGTCGCCCAGGGCAGCGGTGAGCTGGTCGATGGTAGCGGGCTCATCGGCGGCGTAGATGATGGCTTCGAGAGCAGACTTGCGTTCTTCGTTGGTCATTTTTGTCGTTGAGGCCTTTGGGCTCTGGCGAACTTAGGTTCTTGAAACAATTCCTGTACTACTACTGATATTGCTCGTCAATTTCGCGAATGCCGCCTTGCTCGTCGAAGACCAAGTCGAACATTTTATGCTTGCGGAGAAAGATTTCTCCGAACTGTTTTTCCTGAACCAGGGCCACGGCCTGAAGCTTGACCATTTCCAGTACGGCCAGAAACGCGACGATCATGGCGTGGCGCGAGGGACAAGCTTCGAAAAACCGAATAAGGCTCAGAGTATTGTCTTCGCTGGCCAGAATTTGAGCTCGAATTTGCGCGATCATCTGGGCGACGGAAAATTCCTCGTGGCGCAATTCGATGCGGGAGACTTCCTTGCGACGTTCCAAAACTTGCTGGAAGATTTTGACCAAATCGACCAAGGAGACAACCAGGTCACCTTCGGTGCCCTCGTCGTGGTAGAGAGATTTATCTGGCTTGGACCACACGTTCTCTTCGATTTGTTGCTTTTGATACAGGAGCTGGGCGGCGTTTTTATATTTTTCGTGCTCCACGAGGCGTTGAACAAGCTCGGCTCGGGGGTCGATGGCTTCTTCTTCGGGACCAGTGAGCGGATCCGGCGGAAGGAGCATTTTGGATTTTATGTAGATGAGGGTAGCGGCCATGTACACAAATTCGGCGGAGACGTCCACGTCGAATTCCTCGAGTTTGTGGAGGTACTCGAGATATTGCGAGGTGATGGTGGAAATCTGAATGTCGTGAATGTTCATCTGCTGCTTCTTGATGAGGTCGAGCAGCAGGTCGAGAGGGCCTTCGTAGAGCGGGATATTGATTTTATAAGGCGATGCCATTTTTTTGATTATGCTCCCGCGCTAAAAACTTCTTTACGTTTGCTGTCCCAACCAAAAACCGCTTCGCGCACGCGAGTCATGGTGGCTTGCGCGGCGTCACGGGCTTTTTCTGAGCCGCGGTTCAGAAGCTGCAACACGCGCGCGGGGTCTTTTTCGAATTCCAGGCGGCGGGTGCGCACCGGCTCGATCCACTTTATAAGGTTGTCAGCCATGGCGCTTTTGCATTCGATGCAGCCGATGCCCGCAGTGCGGCAACCGTTGGCGGCCCACTCCTGAGTTGGCGGCGGCGAGAACAGTTTATGCCAGTCGAAGACTGGACACACGTCGGGATTGCCGGGATCGGTGCGGCGCTTGCGGGCCGGATCGGTCATCATCACTTTTGTTTTGACGCGAATGTCGGCGTCGGCCTCGCTGAGAGTGATGGAGTTGCCGTAGCTCTTGGACATTTTGCGGCCGTCAAGGCCGGGGATGCGCGGGGTTTGCGTAAGCATGACCTGCGGCTCGACGATCACCTCGTTGGACTTTACGAAGAGCTGAAGATCTGGGATTTGGTCGCAAATATTTTTGACGCCCGCTTCCTTGATATGAGCGGTGACCAGGGAACGGATCGCTGAAGTCTGACGCACTTCATATAATTCCTGCTTGACGTACTTGAAACCGAACTTCATCAGAAGAGTTCCTAGTACGTCGTGGTTTTTGACGTCGAATAAGGATTCAGTCAGAGCCAAGCCGTAAAAAGAATTGAACCTTCGTACAATTTCGCGACTGAGCTCGACGTGCGAAACCTGATCTTCGCCCACGGGCACGAAAAGATCGGTGTTCTCGGCGCTGTAAATGACGATGTCGGCGGTTTGCAGGCAGGGGTAGCCGAGGAAGCCGTAGGTATGCAGATCTTTGTCTTTCACGTTCTCAAGGGCTTCTTTGTAGGTAGGGACCCGTTCGAGCCAGCCCAGCGGGGTGACCATGGAGAGAAGCAGATGTAACTCGGCGTGCTCGCGGACCTGGGATTGCTGGAAGATAACGGATTTATCGGGGTCGAGCCCGGCGGCTAAATAATCGGTAGCGATCTCGATGGTGTTTTGGGCGACAGCGCTGGCGTCGGCGTAGTCACTGGTGAGGGCGTGCCAGTCGGCAATGAAATAAAAGCAGTCGTAGCTAGAGTCGGACTGCAGGCGCACCCAATTTTGGAGAGCACCAAAATAGTGGCCGATGTGAAGGCGCCCGGTGGGGCGCATGCCACTTATGACGCGTTTATTGTTTTTCGCGGTGCCTGGTTCCAATCTCGGTCCTTTACTTGGCGTTCGTTATGCGGCGGTGGAGCGCTGCAGCAGATCGCGCGCGATGATCACGCGTTGAATTTCACTGGTACCTTCGTAAATGGTAAGGACGCGGGCGTCGCGATACATGCGCTCAACGTCTGTTTCTCGTGAGTAGCCCACACTGCCATGGATTTGCACTGCTTTTGCGGCTACGCGATTGGCCATCTCGCTGGCGTAAAGTTTTGCGCGAGAGGCGGCGGTGCCCAGGCGCGATGGATTGGCGTCCTTCAGCCACGCGGCTTGGTAGAGCAGCGCGCGGGCAGCTTCGATTTCCGTATGCATGTCCGCAAGCATCCATTGGATGGCTTGAAATTCAGAGATGTTTTTGCCAAAGGCGCGGCGTTGTTTGGCGAACTTGACGGCTGCATCCAGAGCGCCCTGAGCGAGGCCGACAGAAAGCGCGGCGATCCCGATACGGCCGCCGTCGAGGGCGCTAAGAGCGATTTTCAAACCCTGGCCTTCTTCGCCAAGTCGGTTTGCGAATGGCACTTCACAGTCGCTCAACAAAATTTCGACGGAGGGCGAGCAGCGCTGGCCCATTTTTTCTTCGTGGCGACCGGCTTTGAAACCGGGGAAATTTGATTCAACGAGAAACGCGGTGATGCCCTTGCCCGCGGCCGAGGGGTCAGTCTTGGCGAAAATGATGAACACGCCGGCGACGCTACCATTGGTGACCCAGGTTTTGGTCCCCAGCAGCTTGTAGGACCCATCGCTCTGGGCGATTGCTCGAGTTTGAATAGCGGCGGCATCGGAACCGGCTTGAGCTTCGGTGAGGCAGAAGGCGCCTAAAATTTCTCCCGTTGCGAGACGGCGCAGATATTTTTCTTTTTGTGCCGCGGAGCCGAATTGGAGGAGCGGTATCTGCACGGCGGAATTAGTGACGCTGAGAGAAGTAGCCATGGCGGCGTCGACGCGCGCTACTTCCTCGAGCATCAGGACGTAGGAAATGGTGTCCATGCCGGGGCCGCCCCAGTCTTCGGGCATCATCATGCCGCAACAACCAAGTTCCGCGATTTTGCGGATTTCAGCCAGGGGAAATTGTTCGTTCCGGTCGCGCTGCTTCACGGAGGGGCGAACTTCCGCGTCCATGAACTGGCGGACGGTGTCGCGAATCAATTTCTGGTGGTCGTTGAGCGAAAAATCCATCGGTTCGGGTGTAGCAGGGATGCTAACACAGGACCGAGGGCGGCCCAATTCGCTGTCAGGTCTCAGGAACGATTCGGGAGCCGAGATTTTTCCTCATTCGAGGCGGGGTTGCAGGGGTGCGGCCTGGAAATCAGCGGCAGTGTGTCGGCTACAGCTTGAAAAGTTCACGGAGGCGCTTGGTTTGGGCGCGGCTCACGGGGATTTCCGATTGTTTTTTGTCGTTCATTTTCAGCATGTAACTGGACTTAAACCACGGGACAACTTCCTTGATGTGGTGGATGTTGACGAGGAAAGAGCGGTGCGGGCGCCAAAAAGCGTCGGAATCGAGGCTGCCGTTTAGCTCTTCAAGAGTGCGGTAGTTGGAAGTGCCTTCCACATCGCGAGCGGTTACAGATATGAGGCCATCCTGAATGGAAGCAAAAATAAAATCTTCGGCATCCACGAGCAGCAGGCGCTGTTGAGATTTGACCAACAACTTGGCGAGGGGCGTGGAATTCTGGCGTCCGTTACCGACCGCGCCTAATTGAGTGACCAGTTGTTCGAGGCGGTCGGCGGCCGAAGTTTGGGTTTCGAGCATTTTGCGCGCGCGGGCGATGGCCTTGGCGAGGCGGGCCTTGTCGAAGGGCTTGAGGACGTAGTCGACAGCGCTTACGTCGAAAGCTTGCACCGCGTATTGATCGAAGGCCGTGGCGAAAACCACGTGGGGCATTTTCATCTTGCGCTCGACGAGTTTTTTGAGCACCCCGAATCCGTCCAGGCCCGGCATCTTTACGTCGAGGAACACCAGATCGGGCAAGTGTTCCTTGATGAGCGCGACCGCTTCCACACCATTTTTTCCCTGCCCGATTACGTTGATTTCGGGAAAGCTCTTAAGGAGGAAAGCCAGTTCGTCGCGAGCCGGTTTTTCGTCGTCAACGATAAGGGTGTTGATGGTCATTGGGCGCAGCTTTGCACGTAAGTGCCCGGGAGCAATCTGGAGAAAGGATTCGCAAATCGGAGCATGACGGGTGCGGTAAGTATAGGCGGGAGGCCAGTAAAGTGGCAATTGGTGAACGCCTGCCATGGGTGTTTGTCCGCGCTTGTGGTTCGGCGAACGGAAGGGGGCGAGGTTCTGAGTCGGTTATGATGGAAAGGCGCGAACGGAGAGACCATGGCTAGAGGGGCTGGCGGCCAAGCAAAAATCATACGCAGCAAAGTAATCTACGACGGACCGGTATTCGGGATACGGCGCGATGAGTTGATTGAGCCGGGCGGCGTGCGTACCACGCGAGAAATGATCACCCACTCGGGTTCAGTAGTGGTGTTGCCGGTTTTGCCGGACGGAAAAATTGTCCTGATCCGGCAGTATCGCCATGCCGCGCGGCAGTTTTTGTGGGAGCTGGTGGCCGGGCGAATCGACGAAGGAGAGAGTCCGCGCAAAGCCGCGGCGCGGGAATTGATCGAGGAGACCGGCTACCGGGCCAAGAAGTTCCGAACTTTTTTGGATTTCTTTCCGACGCCAGGCTTTCTGGAAGAAAAAATGTTTATTTTGCTGGCTGAGGGAGTAAGCGAAGGCATTGCCACCCCCGAAGAAGACGAGAAGATTGTGAGCCGCGTGTTTACGCGCAAGGAATTGGAACAAATGATTCAAGATAGGATCATACGAGACGGCAAAACCATTTCTGGCTTGCTTTACTACTTTCGATTTATATCAAAGTAGCATTAACCAGAAGTTGTCTTTATGGTGTTATTGATTCGATTTAATACATTCTGCTGTCAAGAGGGCCCTCTTGACGGAATGCTTCATTCTGATAGACTCCGCGCAATTTAATTCTCCGAATTTCCCGATACCCGGAGGTTCGCGAGGAAAAAAGAAACAAATGAGTCTGGCCAGGGAGGGCGTACTCGTGCAGGGTACCGTAAAATGGTTCAATAATTCGAAAGGTTACGGATTCATCGGAAGGGATGATGGGCCGGATGTTTTCGTGCACTATTCCGCGATCACTGGCGAGGGTTATCGCACGCTGCAAGAAGGGGACGCCGTAGAGTTTGAGATAGTTCAGGGGCCTAAAGGGCCGCAAGCGGCGAATGTGACGAAGGGTGGCGCATAGTCGACGAAATACGCGATCCGGCGTCCGTAACAAAAAATAATTTACTTACACTGCTACTTGCAAACCCAGCGCGTAGCTTGTGCAGGCGCGGATCGCCGAAAAATGGAAAACAAGGCTGTTAGCGATCTTCGCCGCCCATCTCAAATCTTTGTCGGGCAACACGAACTTATTTAATCATCTAGCGCAATTCCGTTTGGGCTTTGCCAATGGCTTTTTCGGCCAGAGGGGCCATGACTTTGTAACCGGCATCGGTCGGGTGCAGCCCATCGTCAGAGAGGGTCCGCTTCAGCATGCCGCGTTCGTCGAGCAAAGCGCTGAAATAATCGAGATACACAAAACCGTTTTTGGCGCAGTAGTCCTGAAGCCATTCGTTCAAAGCTAAAATTTTTTCCCGCGGACGCAGTGCGAAGGACTCTTCCGCGTCGTGGGTGTAGTTATGGGTCGGCAGAATGGAAGCAAATACCACCTGGATGTGGTGGGCGCGGGCCAACTCGGCCATGGAGGCGTAGTTGGCCTCGATGGCCTGGATAGAGGTAGGCCCGGTGACGCCGGCGATGTCATTGGTACCGGCCAGCACGACGAGGACAGCGGGATGGAGATCGATGACGTCCTGGCGGAAGCGCACCAGCATTTGAGGCGTGGTTTGCCCGTCGATGCCGCGATTGATATAGCTCTTACCCGGAAAATAAACCGGTAACTTCCAATAGTCGGTGATGGAGTCCCCGAGAAAAACGACTCGGTTTTGGCCGGCCGACGGCTTCGGGAGCGCGGCGTTCTCGGCGCGATATCGTGATAATTCCCCGAAATCGTCGGTATAAATCGGAATGCGGGACGTCCGGTACTCATCCAGCCCGGGAAAGCCGGTGGAGTGGATTGAGATATGCAAAGGGGCAGGCTGCTGGGCCAGCGCTGCAGCGGCGAGGATAAGTGCAAAAAGCGGTCGAGAGAGGAAACGGATAATCGGCTGCGAGCTCATGGATGACCTCGGAACGGGATAGTCTAGCTCAATAACGTCACATCGATTGACAGGGGTGGCGAAATCCTCCGCGAGCAGACTGTCGCGGGGGTGTAACGCGCGGGCAATGGATTTACAATGAGGGGATGGACAACAAAACGGTGGCGCGAATTTTGCGCGAGACGGCGGAATTGCTGCAGATCGATGGGGCGCAGATTGGGCGTTACCGGAGTTACGAAAAGACCGGCGAGCTGATCGGCGGGATGCACGAGTCCATCGAACAAATAGCCAAGGATCCAGCGAAGCTTAAGGAATTGCCGGGCGTCGGCGACCGCATGGCAGAGCACATTTTGGAGATACTGCAAACCGGCGATTACGGGCTGCGCGCGAAATTGCTGAAGAAATTTCCCCCGTCGCTTCTGGAAGTGATTCAACTGCAATCGCTGGGACCTAAGAAGGTGGCGTTTTTGTGGTCCACATTTCAGGCGGCGACCGTGGCGGATGTAGAGAAACTGGCGATCGAGGGCAAACTGCGGGACCTGCCGGGCTTCGGCGAAAAGACGGAGCAAAATATTTTGAAGGCAGTAGAGGTGCACAAGAAATCCTCGGGTAGGGTGCGCGGCGACAAGGCGGAGCCGGTCGCAGAAGAGATCATCGGGTATATCCAGACGTTGAGCGAGGGGATCGAATCGATCACCTCGGCGGGTTCGCTGCGAAGACGCAAAGAGACGATAGGCGATCTGGATTTTCTTTTAATTCTCGCGGAAGGGCACAACGCGCAAGACAAAATCGACGCGATTGCCGAACATATTCTCAAATTTCCGCGCATCGATCAGGTGCTGGCCAAAGGCGGGAACAAGGTGAGCTTTCGGCTGGACAACGGGCTGCAAGTGGATGTTCGGCTGATTGAGAAAAATAGTTTTGGCGCAGCGTTAATTTATTTTACGGGCTCGAAGGAACACAACGTGAATTTGCGCGGGCGCGCTTTGGATATGGGCTACACCTTGAACGAGTACGCGATGACCACGGTGAAAGGCGGCAAACGCGTGGCCGGGCGCACCGAAGAGGAAATTTACAGCAAACTTAAAATGGATTTTATCACCCCGGAGCTGCGGGAAAATTGTGGCGAAGTGGAAGCGGCCGCAGAACACCGGCTACCAAAATTGGTGGAGTTGCGGGATATCAAGGGCGATTTGCAGATGCATACGACCGCCAGCGATGGGCGGCACAGCATTGAGACCATGGCCGAAGCGGCGCGCAAGCTGGGATATGAATACATTGCCATCACCGATCATTCGAAATCGCTGACGATTACCAATGGGTTGGATGAGCGGAGACTGGTGGAGCACCTGCGGGAGTTGCGCGATTCGAATAAGAAGAACCTGGGAATTCGCGTGCTGGCCAGTTCGGAGGTGGACATTTTAAAAGATGGCCGGCTGGATTATGCGGACGAATTCCTGGCGCAAATTGAAGTGGTGGTGTGCTCGATCCACTCGTTCTTTAATCTGGAACGGGCGGCAATGACGGAGCGCATGCTGGCGGCGATTGAGAATCCGTATACTCAAATCGTCGCGCATCCCACGGGGCGCAAGATTTTGGTACGCGACGAACTGGATTACGACATGGAGAAAATTCTGGATGCGTGCGCGAAACATGGCGTGGCCATGGAGTGCAATGCGTATCCGGACCGGCTGGATTTGAAGGATGTGTACCTGCGGATGTGCAAGCAGCGCGGGGTCAAGGTGGTGATTTCCACGGACTCGCATAATGCGCTGCACCTACCGTTTATGCGCTACGGAGTGGCGACGGCGCGGCGCGGTTGGCTGGAAAAGAAGGATGTGCTAAACACGTTGCCAGTAGAACAGTTTTTGGCGGCGCTGCGAGCTAAGCCGGGGCAAGCAAAGAAAATTGCGGCAAAGAGCTGATGCTGTTATACCGTCAATAAAGAATTCAATAAAAAGTAGTCAAGCAATCCCCAGCGTCCCGGGAATGGCATGATGCCCGTCGGTGGAAGCACCGCGGCGCCCTGCCGGAATGGAGCAGACCCCGTGGCAGTGAACACTGACGGACCCAGCAGACGACAGTTGATAACTCGGGGTGTGACGGTTTTAAGCGGGATCGTAGGGTGGTCAACTTTCGGTTGGCCGCAAGCAAAGGAAGAAGTACTGCATTCGGAAGAAGCAATACATCAGGAGAATGTATTTAAGGCTAGCCGCAAACGGGTGTACGAGGTGCTGACGGAGACAAAACACTTCGCTCAATTGGTGAAGTTGAGCGGCGTTAGCGAATCGGGGAGCAGCAAGGCCACGCAGATGAGCAACCAAGTGGGCGGAACGTTTGTGATTTTCGATGGACATATTATTGGGCGGCAACTGGAACTCGTTAGCAATGAACGGATCGTGCAGGCGTGGCGGGTGGCGGATTGGGACCCGGGCTGTTTCTCAATTGCCAGATTCAATCTCGTGGACGAAGGAGCGAGTACGAAAATCGTATTCGACCACACTGGATTTCCCAGAGGTTTGGGGGAGCACCTGGCATCGGGTTGGAAAGAACATTATTGGGACACGATGCAGAAGTATCTCAGCTGAATTCGCCTTGCGAAAATCGCGAGATCCCTGGCGGCGGTTGCGTGGGCTTGCGGGCCCAGGGCTTGCGGGCCCAGGGCTTGCGGGTTGACGCCAAGTACGTACACCTTTTCGCCGAATGCTCAATGCTGCTGTTCAAGACGGTTGTGGGTCGATTCCGACGAGCGCGTCTGCCGCACGAATAATTTCATGCTGCATCGGGTCAACTGAAACCCGGCGCTGAAAATGGTGCTATTTGGGGCTGGTGAAGAGGACTACGTCGCTTTGATTGGAACCGCGAGCCAAGACGATGGACTTGCCGTCGGCTGAGAAACAAAACCCCCAGATATTTCCGGAAGTAGCGTGCGTCAATTGTTTTGCAGGAGAGTTTCCGAAGACGGGAAAAGACCAAAGGTTCGAAACTCCGGTGCGAACGTCACTGGTGGCCAAGGAGCGGTTATCGGCCATCCAGGATGCGGGGTGGGCGGATTGGTCGAGGGTGGGGGGAACGGGATGTTCCGCCTCGCCAGTCCCGTTATCCGCCGAGACTACGCTGAGGACGACAACGCCGTCTTGTCGCGGGGTGGCAAAGGCCACATGGCGACCGTCCAAGGACACAAATGGGGGGCTAAGGGCAACGCGGTCCGAGAGCCGAGTCGCTGGGCCGCCCGACAAGGGCATTTTGTAAATGTAGCTTGGGCCGTCGGTGGGTTGTCCCCAGTAGTACACCAATTTTCCTGTGCCTTGACAGCTTGGGAAGGCTTCCCCAGACCCATTGCTGAAGGTGGCGGAGACGCCGGTTTGCAAATCGAGCTTCCACATATGATCGCCAGTGGACGAATTACTGGTGTATAGGACGGTGTGGCCGTCATCGCAAACCGACGGAGAGTGGTGGAAACGATTATCGAAAGTGAGTTGTCGGGTGTTGCCGCCGTCGGGGTCGGAAATGAAAAGATCCCAGTTCCCAGAGTGGTTGCCGGTGTAAACGATTCGTCCGTCAGGAGCCAGAGCAGAGCTGTCCAGGCCGTCGAGATGCCCGAAAGTAATTTGACGGGCGGCGTCGGGGTCGTTGGCCGGCCCGGCCCACATGAAGCTGGTCAAATTGCGCTGCACCGCGGCGATGGTATTGCCATCCGCGGACAGGGCCACGGATAAGTAATCGCTGAGGTCGTTGGAAACACGACGCAGCGCACCGCTGGGATAAGAAACGATCCACAGTTGGCCGACGCCCGCGGTTTTCTCCATCGCCGCGAGTAGTAAGCCGCTGCCGTCCGGCAGCCAAACAAAGCCGCGAAGGTCGCGCCAACGTCTGCCGGGGATAGCCTTCTGGGCGCCGCTCTGGGCGTCGACTTCCAGCAGCAAGCCTTGCATCCCGTTGGGGTCATTCGGGTCTGTGACTATAGCGGCGATACGTTTTCCATCGGGCGACCAATGCATCTCGTTGAAGTTACCGTACTGGAAAGACGCTTTGCGGGCGGCCAGCTTGCGTGCAGCGCCGCCGTCCGGATTGGAGACCATTAGATCGACTTCGTTGGTGGCGATGTTCAGGCGGGCGTAGGTAATGCGCGAGCCGTCGGGCGAAAAAGCCACGCCACTATTGGCGGATTCGATTAAGCGGCGTGGAGTGCCACCCAGGACAGGGACCTGATAAATTGCGCCGGTGGAGTCTCCAGTTTTATAGAGGGAATAATCGATAAAGTTGCCGTCCGGAGTGAAAGAGATTTCGCCGATGACGTCGTTGGAAGGCGGAACTACGGGCACCGCACTGGCGATCGCAGTCTGCCTAACCGAGAGGGTGAACTTGCCATGTTGCCTGGAGACGTAGGCCAAATAACGGCCATCGGCGGAGATCCGCGCGATGAAAACGTCACCGGTGGAGGTCAAACTGGAGATAGCGGGATTGATAAATGCGGTGGAGGCTAGCCCAGAGTGGAAAGAGCCTCTACGGTACAGAAACCCCAGAACCGCAAGTGCCAGGAGGAGAAAAACCGCGGCGGGGAGGAGGAACTTTTTTACCGACGACGGCGCGGTAGCGATTGGTAGACTGCGGTCCGCCAGCGCCTGCGAATGAGAAGGTGACGACCCGGCTGGCACGGCCCCGGTGGCGACCGTGTCAAAGATGGGTATGCGGCCGGAACTGGAATCACGCTTGAGCCGCTCGAGGTCGGCGCGCATTTCCGCTGCGCTCTGGCAGCGAAGATTGGGATCTTTCTCCAAAGCTTTGTTGATAAGTTCTTCCAATTTGGGTGGCAGATCGGGATTCAGTCGCACGGGCGGGGCGGGGGGGCGATTGAGAATGGCGTCGAAGATAACGCCGGAGGTGTCACCACGAAACGGTAAAACGCCGGTGGACATTTCATAAAGCACCACGCCAAAGGAAAAGAGATCGGTGCGAGCGTCGAGGTCCTTGCCGCGAACTTGTTCCGGCGACATGTAAGCAACGGTGCCCAGGGCAGTGCCCGGACTGGTTAAATGCTGATCGTCGATGGTGTTCATGTCGACGACGGTGGGGGCTTCCGTGACGCCGGCAGTGGTTTGCGCGCGAGCCGGCTGATTCATTTTGGCCAAGCCGAAATCGAGGACCTTGGCGTGACCGCGCTTAGTGACGAAAATATTGGCTGGCTTGATATCGCGGTGGACAATGCCATGGCCGTGAGCGGCATCGAGAGCTTCGGCAATTTCAATGGCAATGGGCAGAAGCTTCTCGGTTTCCAAAGGGCGACCGGAGATCAGATGCTTCAGAGTTACGCCGTCGAGATATTCCATGGCGATGAAGCTTTGATCGCCAAAATTACCAATTTCGTAAATGGTGCAAATGTTGGGATGGTTGAGGGCGGAAGCGGCCCGAGCTTCGCGGCGGAAGCGTTCCAAGGCCTGGGGGTCGCGGGATACGTCATCGGGTAAAAATTTGAGAGCTACGAAGCGCCCCAGGTCGGTATCTTCCGCTTTGTAAACCACGCCCATACCACCGCCGCCAAGCTTTTCCAGAATGCGGTAATGAGAGATGGTCTGATCAATCATTGCAGTGAGACTTCGGCGGCAGAACGGTAGGCATATCGATGGGCGCTCGTGTATGGAGGAGCCATGTTAGGGTGTGCAGCGCCGTTCGTCAACGAAGCTCTGGCGATTGCGCAATCCAACCTGGTAAGTACGCCGAGGGGAACTTTTGATCCCCAGGCTCCGTATCATCCTTGACAGCGAGTTGAACTGGCTTAAACATCGGTTGGACTTCGCATCGGTATTCGACGCTCAATACGTAAGTGGAAAAACGGAGGCTTTATCCATGAGAGCACTTCCCTACCGCGTGGTGGTAAGCAAGCTGGCCTCGACGGGCGTCGTGGCGTTGGGGCTTCTGGCTATGTCATCGATGGCGCGTGCCGAGGACGTCACCAAAACCTTCACGGTGAATGGGCGAGCCAACGTACGCGTGGATACCAACGATGGCAGCGTGCGGGTAACCACTGGCGACAGCAAGGAAGTGCAATTCCGGGTGGAGGCTCAAGGCTACGAGATGAACAAGAATTTGCGCGTCGAAGCCCGGCAGGACGGCGACCGGGTGGAACTGATTGCGCGCGTGACCGGGCACTGGATATTCAACTTTGGCGGCCGCGGCAAGAGCTTGCACATCGAAGTGCGGATGCCACGCAACGGCGATTTGCAGGTTTCCAGCGGGGATGGGGCGGTGGAGGCTTCGGCGATCGAAGGTAACGTGAATGTTTCGACGGGCGATGGCGCGGTTAAAGCCAATGATTTGACCGGCACAATCGATCTCCACACAGGCGATGGAAGCATCACGGCGAACGGGCTGAAGGGCGAGATTCGAATGCGGACCGGGGACGGCAGCATCGAGGCGCACGGCCTGGACGGCAAGGTCAGCGCGGATTCTGGCGATGGGCACGTGAAAGTGGAAGGACGCTTCGATAGCCTAAATATTCGAACTGGGGACGGCAGCGTGGAAGCGCGAGTGGGTAACGGTTCGCGGGTGAACGCGGCGTGGAACATTCATACCGGGGATGGAAGCGTGGACATGACTCTGCCGGGGGATTTGCAAGCCAACATCGATGCCAGCACAGGGGATGGGCATATCAGTCTGGGGATGCCGGTGACCGTGGAAGGCAGCTTCAGCAACTCGCAAATTCACGGGAAGATGAATGGCGGCGGGCAGCCGTTGGTGATTCACACATCGGATGGGTCAATCCGGTTGAATAAGTCGTAAAGCAATCCACAGGGTCCGCAAATTGCTCGTAAGACGCTGATTCGCCGAGTCGAAAGTACTATCGGCGTACTGCAGGTCACTCCCCGGCCACGTCAGGAAGACGCCGTATTCTTCAAAAGCTAAACCCAAAGTATCCTTTGATTGCGGCGGAAGCACAGGTCGGAGTAGCCGCTCAGGAGAACCCAAGTGATCGTAATCGTGATTAGCGCTGCAATCCTCGCCCTGGTGGCGGTTACGTTCATTAGCGGTTTCACATCTTCGCAAGGCCGACGCGCGTAAAGCTTTGCCCTTAATTGTCTTGGCTTAAGTCTTCAATCGCCGATCCCCGCTCTTTCTCGCCCTAGGTGGCACTTGGGTGGCGAACGTAATCAACTCCGCTCAGTGATACCCAAGATTAAGTGAAGTTCCTCCTGCCCGACCTCCGGCGACCTAGGTACATCCGCTAAAGGTGTCTAAGCGCACCCACAGTTTGTGTGCCGTCTTGAACCTCATTCGCTTCCGTCATTGTGAAGACAGCTATTTAGGTTGGAGCCTGGCTTGCAGCTAGCAGAGCGAGGCTTCGACCATGATTGTTTTTGCCATTCTGATTGCCATAATTCTGTTGTTGTCGGTGACGTTTGTCGGTGGGTTGCAAATCCATCACGTGAAGCGCCCGCCTGAGCGTGAGAGCCGCCTGTTCCCTTCCTGAGTGCACACCCAGCAGAGCGCGCCGCGGGTTCGCTTGTGGCCTTGCGTATGAACTTGCCTTTTTTACATGCGCTGCGATATGAATTAACGGATGAAAAATACACTTCGATGGCACGCATTCGTTGCGCTTAGCTTAGCGTTCTACTCGCTTGTTGGAGCGATGCAAATAAGAGCACAAACCAACCAGGTCCACCAAAGCGGCAAATTGGAACCGGGAAGCGGTATGACGGACCGTTCCAACGGCGATGTGGGGTGGCCTTTTTACGGCAACGATTCCGGAGGAAAACGCTTTTCACCTCTGGCGCAAATCAATAGAGGCAACGCTGCCCATTTGCAAGTGGCGTGGACATACCGCACCGGCGCGATGGAACAAATGGGCGGGGAAAAGCGCAACGCCGCGTTTGAAGCGACGCCGATACTTGTCGATGGGCGACTGTATCTGAGTACACCAAATGACCACGTCATTGCGCTAGAGCCGGCCACCGGAAAAAAAATCTGGGAGTTCGATCCGCAGCTCGATAGTTCGCATGGATTTTCGGAAGTCACCTCGCGAGGGGTCTCTGCGTGGAAAGATGTGACGGCCAAGAGCGATGCGCCGTGCCGCTTGAGAATTTTTATCGGTACGTTGGACGCCCGATTGATCGCGCTGGATGGTGTGACGGGTAAACGTTGTAACGACTTCGGGGAGAATGGGCAAGTCGATTTATCGAAAGACATTAATTTGCGCGACGCGGGGCAGTATCAGGTGACTTCCGCGCCAGCCATCGCGAAGGATCTGGTGATCACGGGATCCTCCATCGGGGACAACCGCGCCGTGGAATTGGAACGCGGAATTGTGCGCGGATTCGATGCGCGGACGGGCAAGCAGCGTTGGTCGTGGGACCCGATTCCATGGGCGTCAAAAGCATCACCGCGCACCGGCGCTGGGAATGCGTGGTCCACGCTGTCGGTGGACGGCGAACGGGACCTGGTATTCATCCCCACCGGAAGTGCCAGTCCGGACTATTTTGGCGGGCTGCGGCGCGGAGACAACAAGTGGGCAAACTCCGTTGTGGCGCTGCGCGCTTCCACGGGGGAATTTGTTTGGGGCTTCCAGGTGGTGCACCACGACCTGTGGGACTACGATGTGGCCTCGCAGCCGATACTTTTCGAGTGGCAAGGCGGCACCCCGGCAATCGCGATCACGACCAAGATGGGGCGGGTATTTGTGCTAAATCGATTGACGGGCGCGCCGCTGCTGCCGGTGGAAGAACGCCCGGTCCCCAAGAGCGATGTACCGGGTGAGGAGGCCTGGCCGACGCAACCGGCGTCGACGATTTCCATGGTGCCGGAGAAGCTGACACCCGAAGACGCGTGGGGGAAAAATCCCGAAGAGAAGCAGGCTTGCGCGGACAAAATCAGAGCGGCACGATCGGAGGGAATTTTTACGCCGCCCAGCGTGCAAGGGACGATTGTGTTTCCCGGGAGCGTTGGGGGAGTGAATTGGGGCGGCGCAGCTTATGATCCCGGGCGACATCTGCTGGTGATGGATACGAACCGGTTAGCCATGTTCGTTAGACTGATTCCGCGGGAAAAATATGACGCGGACACAGCGGCAGCCACCACCAACGACCGACTGCATGGCGAGTACGGGAAACAGGTGGGCACGCCGTATGCGATGTTCCGCACGCCGCTGCTGGCGCCGGTGGAAGGGATTTCCCTATGCAATGGGCCGCCGTGGGGCACGGTGGCGGCCGTGGATTTGTTCACCGGAAAGAAGGCTTGGGATGTGCCACTGGGAACTTTTGTCGCCGGAAAGAATACCGGAACCGTGACGTTGGGGGGCCCGATAGTTACCGCTGGCGGCGTGGTGTTCAGCGCGGCCACGATGGATAACGATATTCGGGCGTTCGATGCGGACAACGGGAAGGAAATTTGGAAGTTCGAGTTGCCAGCCGCGGCGCAGGCTACGCCGATGACTTACAGCGTGAATGGCAAGCAATACCTGGTGATTGCCGCGGGTGGTCACGGGAAGTTGGGGACCAAGCAAGGCGATTACGTGGTGGCGTTCACATTGCCGTGATTGGCCGGGCCTACCCCGCGCGGCGCAAGGCTACAAAGCGCGGCCAGCGGCGACGCCACTGGACCAGGCCCACTGAAAGTTGAAACCGCCGAGATGGCCGGTCACGTCCACGAACTTCACCGATAAAGAATAGGCCGGGGACGTTGCGAGCTTCCATGGTCTTGCTGGAGAGCTCGTCCGTGTCAACTCCGCCGAGCGTGACTTCAGCCTTGTCGAAACCTTCCACGGCGGCGGGCGTAACCTTCCATTGATGCAGGTCCGTTTCGAGGCGTGCGAAATCCGTGTTGGTCCAAGCTGCTGGGGCGTGCGTGTCGAGCCAGCGATGGGCGAAACGATTCGGAAGCGCGAGCTGTAACGCGCTACGAGCGGCGGCGATGTTCCGCGCGCTGGAGGCGCGAAGCGCGGCGAAGACTTCGCTGCTCCGGCGCGAGATCGATGCTGAGAGTTTCCCGGGTTGCCAATAAGAAGAGATTTGCAGGATCGCTGGGCCGCTGAGGCCTTGATGGGTGATGAGCATTGCCTCGCGGAAGGCGTGTTGTGCGGTGGATGCCATAACCTCGGTGGCGACACCAGCCAGGTCGCAGTAGTCGGTGCGGTCATGACTATTGAGAAGGATAGGTGTGAGCGCGGGACGGGGTTCGCGGATTTTCAGTCCGAACTGGCGCGCCAGGCGATAGCCGAAATCGGTGGCGCCCATCTTGGGGATGGTTAGGCCGCCGGTGGCGACCACCAACGCGGGTGCTGAAAATTCCGCGTCGATGGTGCGCACTGAAAATTCGTCGGAGCGGCGCACTTCTACACATCGGAGTGCAGAAAAATGTCGACTCCGGCGGCGTGGCATTCTGCCTCCAGCATGTCGGTGATGTCGCGGGCGGAGCGGTCGCAGAAAAGTTGGCCCAGGGTTTTCTCGTGATAGGGGATGGCGTGTTTTTCAACAAGGGCGATGAAGTCCGCGGGGGTGTAGCGCGCCAGAGCGGATTTGGCGAAATGCGGATTGGCGGAAAGGAAATTTTCGGGTCGGCAATATAGATTGGTGAAATTGCAGCGGCCACCGCCGGAAATAAGAATTTTCTTTCCGACACGAGCGGCGCGTTCGAGAACACGCCACTTTGCGGCCGCGCTTCCCTGCTTCGATGGCACACAGGAGTCCTGCGGCACCGGCACCAAGGATGAGGGCGTGGTAGCGACGGGTGGGCGGCGGGAGAGATGACATTTTTTATCGGCGCGAGCGCTGTGGAACGCGATCCGTGCCGCGCGCGTACGGTAGCAGGGTAAACTAATTGCAGGAGAAGCTGAGAAAATTTGCCACCGATTATCAGCGCACAAGGGTTGTCGAAGAAATATGGCAGCGCACCGCTGTTTCGGGATATTTCGTTTACGGTCTCGAGCGGCGAATGCATTGGGGTGATTGGGCCGAACGGGTCCGGGCAAGTCGACGCTGCTGGAGATGCTGGCGGGGCGGGTGAAGCCGGACACCGGCGATGTGGCGGTGCGCAAGGGTACGCGGGTGAGCTGCGTGACGCAGATGTCGGAATTTGCGGCGGGCGATACGGTTCTCAGTGTGGTCGAGAAAGTCGATGGCAGATGGCGAAGTGCCGCAGTCGGAAAGCAGCGGGGCGAATTGCAGAGACGCTGGGGCGCGTAGGGTTCACGGATCGTGAGGTGCAGGCTACGACGCTTTCGGGCGGATGGCGGAAGCGGCTGGCGATTGCCGAAGCGCTGGTGCAGCAGCCGGACATGCTGTTGCTGGATGAGCCGACGAACCACTTGGACCTAGCAGGGATTGCGTGGCTGGAAGGGTTGCTGCGAAATGCGCCATTTGCGTGCGTGGTGGTCAGCCACGACCGCTATTTTCTGGAAAATGTGGCGACGGAAGTTGTGGAGCTGAACAAGCTGTACGCCGAAGGGTTGCTGCGCGTCGAAGGAAACTACAGCACGTTTCTGGAAGCCAAGGAGCTGTATCTGCATGCGCAGCGCAAGGAGCAGGCCGCGTTGGCGAACACGCGTGCACACGGAAATTGAATGGCTGCGCCGCGGACCCAAAGCCCGCACCACCAAGTCGAAGGCGCGGATCGATAAGGCGCACGAAATGATCGGCGAGCTGGCGGACATGAATGCGCGCACCCGCAGCGCACAGCGAAGATCGATTTTTCGGCCACGGATCGCAAGACCAAACAACTGATTACGCTGGATGGCGTTACCTGCGAACTTGGCGGGCGCACGTTGTTCAAGGATTTGAATTTTGCGGTGACTGCCGGCATGCGCGTTGGACTGGTGGGGCCGAACGGCAGCGGCAAGACCACGCTGCTGCGATTGTTGCGCGGCGAGATGGAGCCGACGGCGGGCAGAGTGCAACGCGCGGAGCCGCTGCGGATGGTGTACTTCGATCAGAGCCGCCAACTGGATCCGGATTTGACGTTGCGACGGGCGCTGGCTCCGGATAGCGACGCGGTGATCTATCAGGGTAGCGTGATCCACGTGGCGGCGTGGGCGGCGCGGTTTTTGTTTGACCCGGAGGATTTGAATCAGCGAGTTGGGAAGTTATCGGGCGGAGAGCGCGCCCGAGTGCTGATTGCGCAATTGATGCTGCAAGCCGCGGACGTGCTGCTGCTGGACGAGCCGACCAACGACCTGGACATTCCCACGCTGGAAATTTTGGAAGAGAGTTTGCTGGAATTTAAAGGTGCGCTGGTTCTGGTGACGCACGATCGCTACATGCTGGATCGGGTGTCGACGGTAGTGTTGGGGCTGGACGGAGTAGGGGGAGCAGAGCGCTTTGCGGATTATTCGCAGTGGGATGCCTGGCAGCGAAAGCAAAATTCGGCTCGCAACAAATTGCACAGTGGAAAGCAGGGCGGCCAGGCGAGCGACAGCCTCAAACATCCTCGTGGGGCACAGATGGGTGAGCCAGGGGGCGAAAAATCGCCGGGCTCTGGCGGTCAGGGCCCTGAACGCTCAAATGGCCGTTCGCATGCAAGGGTTTCGGATACCGGGATCGAAAAATCCGGGGACGGCGCAACCAAGCGAAAACTTTCTTACCAAGAGGCGCGTGAGTTTGCCAACATCGAAGCGACGATAGCGCAAGCGGAAGCTGAACTGGCGGAAAAGCACGAGGCTATTGCGGATCCGGAAGTGGCTAGCGATGGGCAGCGGCTGAAGGAAACTTGTACGCAACTGGAACAGGCTCAACACACAGTGGATAGGCTGTATGCACGCTGGGCTGAACTGTCCGCGAAAAAGGAATGAGTCGCGAGCGAGGCGATGATCGCGCGTGGCAAGGAAAACGATGTCTCAGCGTGCACACGGCTCCCGCGGCCTGTTGGTCATCGCGGCCTTCAAACTCTTAAAGGGATTTGCTCTGTTGGCGCTGGGGATCGGCGCTCTGCACCTGATCGACAAGGACCTGTACGTAGAAGTGGAACGCTGGGTGAATTTTTTTCGCCTCGATGAGAATAATCACTACATCCACGAAGCGCTAGCACGGTTTACCAATCTGGATGCGCGCAGGCTCAGGCAATTTAGTATCGGGACATTTTTCTATGCAGCGATGCTGCTGACCGAAGGTGTGGGATTGGCACTTCGGCAGCGCTGGGCAGAGTATTTCACCATCATCGCAACTTCATCGTTCATTCCAGTGGAAATTTACGAAATACTCCGGCGCGTCACGGGAATGAAAGTCATCTTGCTGTTGATCAACATCGGAGTGGTCGCTTACTTAGCGAATGAATTAAAGCGTTATCGTGATCCTGCGAGTGAGGGCGCACGTCTGATAACTCCACGCGGACAAAATGCTTCCCCGGCAAAAGACGGACCTTCCTTCAGAGAGCTGTAAATTGCGACAGATTTTACAGTAGAGCAACGAATCGCCTGCTCTGTAACCCCAAGTCCAAAATACAGGGACATACGGATGTATAGAAAGGCCCTGGGAAGCCCATGATATTCCTAGTTATGGCCACCACTCCCGACGGAGAAAAAATGCCACGCATATTGATCGCTGACGACCACGCGATGTTGCGAAAGGGTCTGCGCACCGTGATCGAAGGGCACGGCGTTGGATGGGAAATTTGCGGCGAGGCCACGAATGGGTTGGAAGCGTTGGAACAGACTAAGGCGCTAAGCCCCGATCTGGTGGTGCTGGACGTCTCGATGCCGATCTTGAACGGGCTGGAAGTGGCCCATCGCGTCTCACGCAGCATGCCGCAGGTGCGGATCTTGCTGTTCACGATGCATAACTCTCCACAATTCACGAAGGATGTAGCGAAGACGGGTGCAATGGGTTACGTGTGCAAAGCAAGTGGCGAGCAAACCTTGGTGCGGGCGATCGAGGCGGTGCTCCAAGGGGAGTCGTTCTTTGACTCCGACGTTTTGCACGCAAAATCTCTAGCCGGTGGTATGTAGGAGCCCTCCGAATGGCGAGCGCGACAAGCACTCCACGCAAAGACCATTTAAAAAGGCTCAGTAGCGGGATCGAAGAGCTGGATCAAATTTTAGGCGGCGGCTATGCTCAACGCCGCCTTTTTCTCATTGAAGGCGCTCCCGGAACCGGAAAGACAACTTTAGCGCTGCAATTCCTAATGGAGGGGGCAAAGCATTCCGAGCCGGGTTTGTATGTAACCTTCTCCGAGTCGGATGACGAGATCCGTTCCGTCGCCGACTCGCACGGTTGGGATCTCACCGGGGTGCATCTGCAGGAGTTGAGCGCTCTGGGCGATCGCTTGCTTACCCAGGAGCAGTACACGGTATTTCAACCAGCGGATGTTGAATTAAGCGAGACTACGCAGCGGGTCGTTGACGAAGTGCGCCGCAGGCATCCAAAGCGCGTAGTTATTGATTCCCTTTCGGAAATACGCCTGGTGGCCCGAGACCCTCTGCGATACCGCCGGCAAGCTCTAGCTCTCAAAGAGATACTTACCGAATGCGACTGCACGGTATTGTTCCTGGAAGATCATACGCTGGGGAACCCGGACTTGCTGCTGCAGAGCATCGCGCATGGCGTGATCCTGTTAGAGCGTACGCAGGCCGAATATGGAGGCGTGCGCCGCAAGCTGCAGGTTTCCAAAATGCGCGGGGGCCCGTCGCTGGAGGGAGTGCACGACTTCTCAATACGGCCTGGCGGGTTGCAGGTCTTCCGCCGGCTGGTGGCTAGCGACGCCAATAACTCCGAGAACGGGAATTCCGGTAGTGATGCAAAGGCAGTCGGCACTGAATTGCTTAAGACGGGCAATGATGAGCTGGACCGACTAATTGGAGGGGGACTCCATTGGGGCACCGGCCTGGTTCTGGTGGGTCCTGCAGGGACCGGCAAGTCCACCGTGGGTATTCAGATTATTTCAGCAGCAGCGGCGGCGGGGCATGAAGTTTGCGGTTTCCTGTTCGACGAGGCACGCGCTACATACTTGCAGCGTGCGAAGAACGTTAAGTTGGATTTGTCGCAGCATCTCGAGAGCGGAGCTGTACAGATTTACCAGGTAGACCCCAATGAGCAGTCGCCAGGGGAATTCGCCTACCGCGCTCGGAAGCAGGTGGAAGATCAAGACGTCAAAGTGGTGGTCATAGACAGCTTGAACGGTTACTTCACGGCTATGAGCAGCGAACGGTTTTTATTAGCGCAACTGCATGAGTTATTGGCCTACTTGAACTCACGCGGCGTTCTGACGGTCATGATGACCGCGCAACACGGCATGTTTACCACCGAGACTACGTCGTTCGAACTGACATACCTGGCCGACCTGGTGATTTATTTGCGCTACTTCGAAGCTAACGGGGAGGTACGAAAAGCGATCTCGGTGATCAAAAATCGCTTGTCGGCGCATGAGACGAGTATCCGAGAGTTTAAAGTTACGGATCAAGGGATCGCCATTGGGAAACCGCTTCGCGAATTCGAGGCTATCCTCTCCGGCCTCCCGCGATTCGTTGGTGATGCGTCCGGACTGCTAGAGCCCGAAGGCCAACTCAACGCCCAACTATCGGTGGATGACCGTGGCCAAGCTAATGCGGAAGAAGCACCTTAGAGTTACATACCCATGGGAAATGTGTTGATTTGCGCACCGACTGGAAGAGACGGCCCGTTACTGGTGCGTTGCCTGCTAAAAGAGGGAATTCGCGGCGCCACTTACGAATCGATCGAACTCCTGACCGAGAACCTGGAGGACGGCGCACAGGCAATGATCATTGCCGAAGAGGCCCTGGTGCCTGCCGGAGTGGAGAGGCTGTTTGAGTTCCTGAAAAAGCAACCGGCTTGGTCGGACATCACGGTGATTTTGCTGACGCACGCGGGCGATGACAATCCCCAAGTGAGTTCGGGCCTGGTGCACCTATTTGGAGTGCATGGCAACGTCAACATGCTCGAGCGACCCATTCGGGTTCCGACGCTGATCAGCGCGGTACGCTCCGCAGTGCGCGCCCGCAATCGGCAGTACGAAGTGCGCGACCTGTTGCAGCAGCGGGAACAAAACGAGAGAGTTCTGCGTGAAGCTCGCGAAGATCTGGAACGCCGGGTGCTGGATCGCACATTCGAAATTACCAAAGTCAATTCGGATCTACGGCGGGAAGTTACCGAACGGCTGAACGCGGAGAACGCGTTGCGTCAATTGAGCCAAAATGTTGTACGCCTGCAAGACGAAGAGCGAAGGAGCATCGCGCGAGAGCTGCACGATAGTGCCGGACAATATTTGAGCGCCGTTACCTTGACGCTGGGGCAACTGGCGCGTCGCCTGTCGGGTTCGAATGATCGCAATAAGGAGTTGGTGGGGGAATCACTGGACCTGGTGGGCGACTGCATCCGCGAAGTCCGCACCATGTCGTACCTGCTGCACCCGCCAGTGTTGGATGATTTTGGTCTGGTGTCGGCCCTGAGGTGGTACGTGGAAGGGTTTTCGCAGCGCAGCGGCATAAGCGTGCGCTTGGATTTAGACGAAACATTTCCGCGTTTCAATCCAGAACTGGAGACCGCGCTCTTCCGTATCGTCCAAGAAGGATTGACTAACGTGCACCGGCACTCGGGCGGACGCAAGGCCTGCGTAGAATTGAAAATATGTGAGGACCGCATCAGCACCACGATTGCCGATGATGGCCATGGCATGCCGCCCGAGATTCTGAGCAATGTTGGAAAAGGGCAAGGCGGGGTGGGGTTGATGGGGATGTACGAACGGATCAAGAAACTCGGCGGAGAAATACATATCGATTCCGGAGACTTGGGTACGATCATAAAAGCGAAACTTCCGTTCGTTGGGTTCCGGCAGGCCAGTGCTGTACCTGCACTTTAGTTCGCGACCAGGCGCAGCAAGTGTCGGCAGACGCGAACATTCACAATTACCTCTAAAGCGCTTCTTACCCCAGAGTTGGGACTCCGCATGGGACAGGCGCTAAAATAGCAGCATGCAACGCAAGGTTTTCTGGTTGACGTTTTCCGTCGTAGGGATCATTGCGGACGTGGCACTGCCAATGTGGTGGGCACTGGCGGCCACGATTCCGATCGGCTGCGCTTGCTGGTGGGTGGCCTACCGAAGTGACTGGTTCTAGTTCTCGCGTCGCTATCTTCTCCAGACACTGGGCAAGTTTTGTCGTCCGCTATCATTTGCAAATCTGCAGCGCATCGCGCATCATTACTCGTTTGTTCGGGCACGCAGTCGGGTTTTGTCCGTTTACTTTCAACACGCATGAATTTGTGAATGCGACCGGTGGCCACGAAGCCATCGCAATTTCAGAAGGAGTGGGATGAAAAAGCCTGGAAAAATCGCTCCCGCCAAGGGAAAACTCGGCATATTACTGCCGGGAATGGGGGCGGTGAGTACAACGTTCATGGCGGGTGTGGAATTGGTGCGCAAGGGCGAATCGCAGCCCGTAGGATCGCTCACGCAGATGGGTACGATCAGACTGGGGAAGCGCACCGAAGGACGCACGCCAGCAGTGAAATCGTTCGTGCCGTTGAGCGAACTGAATGATTTGGTTTTTGCGGGCTGGGATATTTTTAACGACAACGCCTACCAGTCGGCCACCAATGCGGGAGTGCTGAACCTGCAGGACCTCGGAAAGGTGAAAAGCTTTTTATCGACGATTAAGCCAATGAAGGCAGCGTTCGATCACAACTATGTCAAGTTGATTGACGGGCCGAATATCAAAACCGGGAAAAATAAATACGAGCTGGCGCTGCAGATCAAGGAAGACATCGCCAAGTTCCGCAAGACCTCGGGAGCGTCGCGACTGGTGACCTGCTGGTGCGGGTCCACGGAATCGTTTTTGAAGCCCGAGGAAGTGCATTCGACGCCCGAGAAGTTTGAGGCGGGCATGAAGGCCAGCCATCCGTCGATCGCACCTTCAATGCTATACGCCTGGGCTTCGGTGACCAGCGGAGTTCCATACGCCAACGGTTCACCGAACTTGAGCGTGGACATTCCGGCGATTCAGAAATTGGCAATCGACAACGATGTGGCCATTGCGGGAAAAGATTTTAAAACCGGGCAGACCCTGATCAAAACGGTGTTGGCGCCGGCTTTCAAGGCCCGGATGTTGGGACTGCAAGGCTGGTTCTCCACCAACATTCTGGGAAATCGGGACGGCGAAGTGCTAGAAGATCCGGGTTCCTTCAAGACCAAGGAAGAATCCAAGCTTGGGGCGCTGGAATACATTTTGCAGCCGGAGTTGTATCCGCAGTTGTACAAAAAGATGTATCACAAAGTCCGCATCAACTACTACCCGCCGCGTGGAGATAATAAAGAGGGTTGGGACAACATTGATATTTTTGGATGGCTGGGATATCCAATGCAGATCAAGGTGGATTTCCTGTGCCGCGATTCGATTTTGGCGGCGCCGATTGTACTGGACCTGGTGCTGTTTTTGGACCTGGCGCAACGCGCGGGCATGCGCGGAATTCAGGAATGGCTGAGCTTTTACTTTAAGTCACCGATGACCGCGCCAGGCCTTTACCCGGAGCACGATCTTTTCATACAGTCTATGAAGCTGAAGAACACGCTGCGCTGGATGATGGGCGAGGATTTAATTACCCACCTGGGGCAGGAATACTACGACTAGTATCCAAATGATCTAAAGCGAGCGGCCGACCATCTGTTTTTTCGATTCGATCGTTTGAATTTTCAGTTTTGACCGCTCCGGCAGGCCAGTCTACGCTAACGGCGGCACCGCCATAAAGTTTTCGACTGGCAGGGTCTACAGGGATCTGATGCAGTTCGCTTTTCCTGAGCCGCTCTGAAATTCGCACTTTTTCAATTCAAGGAGAATCATGCCGAACGAACTCCGCAATTTTCTCACGCACTCCTACGACGAACTGGAAGAGATGAACCTGAAGGCCAAGGACCAGCGCCGGAACCGCGTGGCCGAACACAAAATCCAGGAAGAGCGCATCAAGTACCTGACCGATGAGAAGCGCATTAAGGCGGTGACGGTGCTCTTCAGCGACCTCGAAGGCCGCTTACACATGCTGGATTACGACAAGAAATTTTTGATCAAGAGTTGGGACAACCTGACATTTGACGGCTCCTCGATTCGCGGGTTCACCGCGCAGCGCGAAAGCGATTTGCGGCTGGCCATGGACTGGAGCGCGTTTTACTGGGGGCCTTCGGACATTTTTGGCGCAGGCAAAGTGCTGGTCTTCGGGGAGGTGATTGATAAGGACGGCTCACCATATAGCGCGGATATTCGCGGGGTGTTGAAGGGATTTGCTGGCGAGTTGAACAAGAACGACGGCTATACGCTGAACGCCGCCAATGAGATTGAAGGATTTTTGTTTGATGGCGCCGATGCCGAAGCGCGTTATCACGAAACCAGCAAGTTCGATTACGTGAACACCGGCGGCTATTACCATTCCCTGCCGGGCGATCCGCTGCGCACATTCATCGATACGACGGCGGAAGTGCAGCGTGCGATGGGCTTTCAGAACGAAAAGGACCATCCGGAAGTTGCGCCTTCCCAGTTTGAAATCAACTATGGTTACGGCGAAGTCGTGGCCGCCGCCGATCAGATTCAGCTGTACAAGCTGATCTGCCGGCAGGTGGCTACCAGGATGGGATGACGGCGAGCTTTCTGCCAAAGCCGGTGGTGGGCGTCAACGGAAATGGGATGCACACCAACGTTTCCATCAGCAAGGGCAGCAAGAATATTTTCTGGGACCCCAAAGGCGAAGAGAAGCTGAGCAAAGGCGGGCTGGTCATTCGTGGACCGCATTTTGACGCATGGCAACGACATTTGTTTGCTGCTTGAATGCCAGCGTGAATGCGTATCGCCGGCTGGACCCGCACTTTCGAGGCGCCCAACCAGATCAAGGCTTCGCCAGTGGATCGCGGGTCGATGATTCGAATTCCCATCGGCAATGAGAAGAGCTCGCGCGTGGAAGTTCGCTCCGTGGCGCCCGATGCGAATCCTTATCTGGTGATGTATTCGATTTTCCGAACCGGGCTGGAGGGCGAGACCGCGAAGATCAAGAATCTGCGGCAGGCGGAGCGCTATTTGCCCGACAACATTTACACCGCGCTCGAGGACTTTCGCAAATCGGAGTGGACCACGAATTGCTGGGCGAGGACGTGAAGGGGCGCTACGCGGATCTGAAGCAGGCTTCGGCGGACCGTTGTTCGCGGCTGCTGGGCACGTTCGTCAAAGTGCCGGAAGTGCAGTATCACCACGAAGTGTACAACCAGTATTTGTGGAACAAGTTTTAGGACTGGTTGAATTTTCAAAAAAGTCAAAATTCCGGGTTGAAGGGCCAGTCCCACCTTTTCGCAAACGACGCGACAGCGTAGTCCACGCTGGATCTGCGTTAGGTTTTGAGGCGAGACAGTAAAGAATGTTGGAGCAGCGTGTCTATCGCGCTGCTTTTTCGATTTTTGGGAGGTTTTTTGCCATGAAGCGGTTGTGGAATGGTTACTAGGTTTGCGAACCTGTAGCCAATTGATGCGATGGGCAATTTCGGAGGACTCAAGTAAATGAAGAACTCGTATAACGGGCAGGCGGTCCCGGCGGAAGGCAAAGGGATCGGGTACAGCCGGCGGAGAATTACAGGTGCCGGATACGCCGGTGATTCCGTTTATCGAGGGGGATGGCACCGGGCCGGGATATCTGGAAAGCGTCGCGGCGGGTGTTTGATGCCGCAGTGGAGAACGCCTACGGCGGCGAAGCGCAAGCGTGGCGTGGTTCGAAGTTTTTGCTGGCGAAAAAGCGTTCAATACGTTTAAGGAATGGCTCCCGAACGACACGGTCGAAGCCATCCGCGATTTTCGCGTCGCGATCAAGGGGCCGCTGACGACTCCGGTAGGCGGCGGGATCCGCTCGCTGAACGTCGCACTGCGGCAGATTCTGGATTTGTATTCGTGCGAGCGACCGGTACGTTATTTCCCGGGGTTCCCTCGCCCGTGCGCCAGCCGGAGAAAATGGACATCATGATTTTCCGCGAAAACACCGAGGATGTGTACATCGGGATTGAGTGGAAGTCGGGCAGTGCCGGAAGTCAAAGAAGCTGCTGGAATTTCTGAATCAACGACATGTTGAAGGATGGAAAGAAGCAGATTCGGTGGGATTCCGGCGTGGCGATTAAGCCGATTTCGCCGACCGGGACGAAGCGACTGGTGCGGCGGGCGATTAAGTTTGCGCTGGCCAACAAGCGGCCAAGCGTGACGCTGGTGCACAAGGGCAACATTCAGAAATTCACGGAAGGTGGGTTTCGCGACTGGGGTTACGACCTGGCGCGCGAGGAATTTCGTGCCGGACACGATTACGGAGCGGGAGAGCTGGATCATCGACAATTTGGATAAGAATGCCGCAACTATCGTGGAACAAAATGCCGCGATGATCGAGCCGGGCTTGGAGCAGGCCACCGACGATTTCAAGAAGGCATTTATGCGCGAAGTGAAACAGACTGTCGATTCGATTTACGCGACGCACGGCAAAGGGCAGTGGAAGAAAAAATTGATGATCAATGACCGCATCGCGGATTCCGTTTTCCAGCAGGTTTTGATGCGGGCGGACGAGTACAGCGTGCTGGCGACGTCGAACCTCAACGGCGATTATCTGTCCGATGCTTGCGCGGCGCAGGTGGGCGGGCTTGGGATGGCCCCGGGTTCGAACATCGGCGATGGATTTGGAGTATTTGAAGCCACGCACGGGACGGCGCCGAAATATGCGGACAAGGACGTGATCAATCCGAGTTCGGTGATGTTGTCCGGGGCGATGATGTTTGAGTTTCTGGGGTGGCGAGAAGCCGGCAAATTGATTGAGGATGGCATCGCGAAAACGATTCAGCAGAAAACGAGTGACGTACGATCTGGAGCGGTTGATGCCGGGGGCGACCAAGGTGGGGACGGCGGCGTTTGCTTCGGCGATTATTGAGAACATGAGTGGTGCGGCGGTAGCGCGCGCGATAGTTGCTGCGATTTGTTTAACATTTTGCGATCGTGAGAATTTCTAATTCCAAGGAGACTGAAGAATGCGGAAGAAAGTTACGGTGGTGGGTAGCGGGTTTGTGGGATCGACGACGGCGCAACGCATCGTGGATATGGAGCTGGCCGACGTGGTGATCACCGATATTCTGGATGGCGTGCCGGCGGGTAAGGCGCTGGACATGATGGAGTCGGGGCCGATCACGCGCACGGATTCGCATGCCACGGGGGTTTCGACCAACACCGGGGATTACAGCGGAACCGCGGGCAGCGACATCGTGGTGATTACGGCGGGTTTTCCGCGCAAGCCGGGGATGAGCCGCGACGATTTATTGAAGGCGAACTACGACGTGGTCAAGGCGGTGGTGGAGCAGATCGTCAGGCATTCGCCGCAGTGCATCATCATCGTGGTCACCAATCCGCTGGATGCGATGGCACAGGCAGCGTTCAAGGTAAGCGGCTTCCCAAAGCATCGCGTGCTGGGAATGGCCGGCGTTCTGGATTCCGCGCGCATGAGCACGTTCGTGGCGATGGAATGCAAGGTAAGCGTCGAGAACGTGCACTCATTTGTGTTAGGCGGGCACGGCGATGACATGGTGCCGTTGCCGCGCTATTCCACGGTTGCGGGAATTCCACTGCCGGATTTATTGCCCAAGGAACGTATCGACGCAATCGTGGAACGAACTCGCAAAGGCGGCGCGGAGATTGTGAATTTGTTGAAGACTGGTTCGGCGTACTATGCGCCTTCCGCTGCGGCCGTGGAGATGGTGGAGGCGATTCTGAAGGACAAGAAGAAAATTCTGCCTTGCGCGGTTTATTTGGAAGGCGAATACGGGATCAAGGGCCTGTTCGTCGGCGTGCCAGTCAAGTTGGGCGCGAAGGGCGTGGAAGAGATTATCCAGATCAAATTGACCGCGGAAGAAAATGCCGCACTGCAGAAGTCTTCCGGCTCGGTGAAAGAGTTGGTAACAGTCTTGGGTATTTAACTGACGTCTGTAAACGACGGTCCAAAGATTGAAATCGTAGCTCCCGTAAAGTCGAAGCAATGGACCACGGTTCCGCGCCTTTGTTTTAAATTGGGTATCACTTCCCTTCCAGAATTCTACCAGCCCCAGATTTTTTGAGCTCCGATGACCAAGGCCAAAGTGAAGACGGCGATGACGACTTCGCCGATGGCGCCTACGGCGAAGGGACGCAAGCCTTGCTTGCGCATTTCGCGGAAGTTGGTGCGGAGGCCGACGCCCGCGAACGTTAGCAGGAATGCCCAGCGGGAGAGATTTGCTAGCGCGGTGACCTGATCCTTGTTGAAGAAATGATAGCGTAGCGAGGACGGAGATCAGCAGAAAGCCCAAGACAAACTTGGGGAATTTCTGCCACAGGAAGGCGGCTTTGTTTGTTACGGTTTTGGCCTGGCCTTGGCTGGCCCAGTAAATCGCGTAAGGCCAGGACAACAAAACCGATCATGGCGTTGCGCGTGGTTTTTGCCAGCACGGCGAGTTTTCCGGCGGCGTCGGAATAGAGCGCTCCGGCGGCGGTGGCTTCGGCGGTGTTGTCGACGGCGAGGCCGGCCCACAATCCGTAAGCGTGATCGCTGAGATGCAGCGCGTGGCCGATCAGCGGAAAGGTGAAGAGCGAGAGCGCGCCAAGCGCCAGAATCGCGGCGATGGCGAAGGAGGAATCTTCTTCGTCGGCTTCGATGGCGCCTTGCGTGGCGATGATGGCGCTGACGCCGCAAACCGCGGAGCCGACGGCGAGAAGCGTGGTCAGCTTGGGTTTCAGGTTGAAACAGCGCCCGAGCAAAACCATGAAAGCGATGGCGCCAGTGATTTCGATGGCGACGAGAGCGAGGCTGACGCCGCCCAGTTTTAGGACGTCGCCGAGGAGAAAGCGCGCGCCCAGCAGGACGATGCCGACTTTCAGCCAGAATTCGTAGGTGGCCACGCCGGCGCGAAAAATCGCTGGGACGCCAACGGTGTTGGAGATGGCCAGGCCGAGCAGGATGGCCCACAGCACATATTCGATATTGGGGAAAACCCAGTGATGGGCTTTGGCGTATTTGCCGACGTTTTGTTCGAGAAGTTTGCCGGCGTAGCCGATGGCGGCGAGCAAGAAAATCCAGGAAGCAGACGAAGGAATTGCAGTGTAGGGCTGAGATTCCTTCACGCCTTCTGGTTTGACTTGGGGAAGTGCAGAAGTTTCCGACATATTTTGCTCTCCGTGCTTCTAGATGACTTTCGATTTATAGCGTTGGTTTTTGGCTCGCGATTTGTAGAGGATCGTTGCTTCACTGCTTCCCGACCCTCATTTCACCAGGGGATGTGTTTCACGACGCCGATGCGGATAAGCAGAGCGGCGACAAAAGCCGCGAAGCACGGCCCAGGTATCGAGTGAAAGGATGCGGAGCTTTGGGCGTTTCGAGTTTTGTTTCTTCCTGTGAGGCATTGTTCTTCTCCTTCCTCTGTCTCAATGTTGTAAACTAGATAACTGATTCGGGTCGGCGCGGCGGTACTTCACGAGCGGTCCAGAACGAATCGCTGAGTTCGCCGATACTGTGGGAGGCCACACGCCCAATGATGAAAAGTGCTGGGGCGGGAAGTTTTTCTTCGGCGGCGAGACTGCCGATGGTGGTCCAGCGGACTTGTTGGTCGCGCGGGTGGCGTGGGAAACGATGGCGATGGGCAGATCGAGCGGGTAGGCCGTGCTATTCGAGACGCTAGCGACTTCGGGGTAGACGGTTCCGGGCATGTAGAACACTAGCGTGGTGTCGGCGGTTAGTTGGCCCCATTCCGAGTTCCGTGCTCGGGGCTGCGCGAAAAGGTGCTGAAGAGCACCTGGGAGGCGACGCGGCGATCAGTGAGCGAAATTCCTGCGGAGGCGGCCGCCGCGTGCGCGGCGCTGATTCCCGGGACGACTTCATACGGGATGCGGGCTGCGCGCAGGGCTTCCAGCTCTTCCGCGACCCGGCCAAAGATGGATGGATCGCCGCCTTTGAAGCGAACCACGGTGGTATTGGTCTGAGCGTAGGAAACGAGTAAAGAATTAATTTCGTCCTGCGTCAGCAGTTTGCGGCCGGCGCGTTTGCCGACGTCGATGAGTTCCGCGCGGGGCGAGATGGGCGCAAGAATTTCCGCGCTGACCAAGGAATCGTGAAGGACGATGTCCGCGACGGAAAGCAAGCGGGTGGCTTTGACGGTCAGCAGTTCAGGATCTCCGGGGCCGGCGCCCACCAGGTAGACAGTTCCTGGCTGAGGGAGCTTGTGCGCGGTTTTTGAGGCAGATTGTCGCGCACGGTTGCGAACGAAGCGCTCGAACATTTCTTCGCGTGGCGAGGTCGTGCAGGATCGCTTTGTTGTCTTCGAAGGTTCCTTAACGTCGGGGCGCTGCGGGCGCGGATGTTCATCGCGTTGTGTGCCCAGGCGATTCAAGCCAAGCGGCGATAGTCGGCAGGATATTGCTGCTCCAATTCCTTGCGAAGCCGTTGCGAAAGCGAGGGGCTTTTGCCGTTGGTGGAAATGGCGATTTGCAGATCGCCGCGTTGCACGATGGAGCCGTAGTAGAAACGGCAGTTGGCAATATCGTCGACGGCATTGCAGAAAATGCCGCGCGAGTCGGCTTCCCGGAAAACATTGGCGTTGAGAGTGCGAGATCGAGGTGGCAGCAATGACTAGCTGTGCGTCTTGCAGATCGTCGGACTGCGAATTCTTTCTGGCTGTCCAAAGATTTCGCCGGATTCGCGAACCCACTTCGAGCAATCTGCGAATTGATCTGCGGTGCGACGATGCGCACATGCGCCTGAGCTTGAAGCAGGCCGGGAATTTTGCTGGGCGGCGATCGCGCCACCGCCGACGACCAGGACTTCCCTGGTCCTGTAGTTTTACAAAGATGGGAAAGAGGCTCATGGAATCGCTGGCGGCTTAGCCTTCCACGCCGTGCGGGACTGGGCCGACGGCGAGATCGCGGTCGACGGGAGCGACAGCGGTGCCGGCGAGCAATGCCGCGCAGTTCGTCGTTGGAATGGCGAGCGAAAAATTGGCGAAGATTTTCGCGGCGGTTCCCGGCGAGCGTTGAAAGGTTCGAGCAGGCGCTCAATGGCGTCGGGCACGGTGTCGGCGCTGCAGCGATAGCCGACCGGTCGCGCGATGCTGGCGAATTGACCGACGCTGCCGCCGACACAGAAATAGTAAGCGTCGACCATGTGGCCGTCCTGTTTGATTTTCTTGCCTTCGATGCCGATGTCGGCGATCCAGTGCTGGCCGCAACTGTTGGGGCAGCCGGTGATGTGCAGTTTCAGTTGTTGGTCGAAACCCGGGAGGCGGTCTTCCAGTTCGGTGGTGAGCCAGCGGGCGAAGCTTTTCGTTTCGGTAAGAGCGAGCTTGCAGAATTCGGAACCAGTGCAGGCCACGGTGCCGCGCGCAAAAGGCGAAGCTTGCACGGGGAGGCCGGCAGCGGTGAGTTCAGCGGCTACTTTTGCGGCGTGTTCTTCGCGAACATTAACGATCAGCAGGTTCTGCATCACGGTGTTGCGGACGTGGCCGTCGGCGTAGCGATCGGCGAGATCAGCGGCAAGGTTTAGTTGTTGAGGAGTGACACGGCCGCGCAGGACGGAAGCGCCGACATAGACGAGGCCGGGTTGTTTCTGCGCATGGATGCCGACGTGGTCGCGATGGATATCAGCAGGGATTTCTTCGTGCTTCGCCGGGATCGAGAGAAAAACCGATGCGCCTGCTGCAGTTCGGCGAGAAGGATTGGCGGCGGTCCAGCCGTGTTCAAGGAATAGAAATTTGAGGCGGGCCTTTTCTCGGCTGTCGCGCAGGACCTCGCTGTCACGGAAAATTTCTGCGACGCCGCGTGCGACGGCAATAACTTGCTCTGGCTTGATGAACGCGTCGAAGGCTTCACAGCCAGATGCGGATTAGTGGAGAGCCCGCCGCCAACTCGTAAGGTGAAACCGACTTCGCGGATGCCCATTGAGGTGGCGAATGGTGGCGGTCAGACCGATGTCGTTGATCTCCGGATAGGAGCACCAGTGGCGGCAGCCGGTGATGGAAATTTTAAATTTACGCGGGAGATTGTAGAATTCAGCGTTGCCGCCAAGCGCGCGATCGATTTCCAGCGCTAGGGGCGCTGCGTCGATGATTTCTTCGCCATCTATTCCGGCCAAGGGGCAGCCGGTCACGTTGCGGGCTACGTCTCCGCAGGCGCCTGTTGTGGTGATCCCGACATTCCACGAGCGTCTGCAGCACATCGGGCAAGGATTCGACTGCCACCCAATGCAGCTGAATGTTCTGGCGCACGGTGATATCCGCGACGCCGCGGCCATATTGTTCAGAAAGCGCGCGATGGTGCGTAGTTGTTGGCTAGGTCAGCAGCCCGTTGGGGATGCGAATGCGCACCATGAAAAAGGGCAGCGCTTTGCCTTCGCCGTTCTTGCCGCCGGTGACACCCAGGCCGTCGCCCTGGGTGTACATGCCCCAGGAGCGAAAATAGGTGCCGACCCATTCGGGCGGAATGGAATCGAAGCCAGTCGCGGGCGAATTGCTGAATTTCGTCGAAATGGTCCCAGGCATTCTTGGAACGCTTCAGACGCTCAACGCGCTGGGCCTTGGTTTCAGTGACTGGGCGATAGCGGTTGCACTGGGCTGAAGCTGCGGTTGTATTCAGCCATTTGGATTCCCCTTGTAAATTTCGGGTTTAAAAACAAAAAGCCCACGTTCGCCAGGAGTCTGGCAACGTGGGCTTCGGAACTTTTCTGTACTAGAGCGCTAAGTTCGGAAACTTGTCGGGCCAGAGCTGTGGGTCTGTGCGACACGCAGCGTTGCATGCGCACAGACAACAGAGCATCTGGCAGCAAGATTCATCGAGTGGTAAGAGTACGACGGCGACAGCGGCATGTCAAATCAACCTCATTGCCAAAGATTAAATCCGTAGCATTTGAAAGGCTGATGGTCGTCTTTCGACTGAGAGGCTGTCTGCAACGTCACACCGCGAGACTATGGGTTAGGAACCGTCTTTTTCGCGGGCAATGTTTTATGGGTTGAGGCACCGGTTCCCGGGGCGGGTATCAGGGTGGTGGACTTGATGTAGTCCATCTGCGGCCAGCCTTTATCAAGATAGGCTTTCCCTTGCTTCTCGATCTCGCTCTGGTCGGGGCCTTTACCGGATGGCGGACCTTCGCCGTAGTCAGCATAAAGAGAATCGACGACGTTCATACCGTCGGTGACTTGTCCAAATGCTGCAAACCCCATGCCATCAAGACGCGCGTTATCCGCGAGGTTGATGAAAATTTGAGTTGTGCGGGTGTTAGGGCCCGCGGTCGCGAAGGTCAGATAATATTTTTTGTTGCTTTCTTTAACGGGGTCGTCTTGAATTGTCGCCTTGGACAGAGCCGCGTTGACCGGCGGATACGCACTAATTCCAAACTGCGCGACGAAGCCATTCAGCACGCGAAAGAAACTGGCATTGTCATAAAAATGATGTTTCAAGAGGCTGTAAAAGCGGTCGGCCCCTAGCGGAGCCCACGCGCGCGTGACGCTGACGGTGAAATCTCCTTTGGTAGTCGTGAATTTCACTTGATAAGTTTCGGGCGCTTTGTCTTTCAAAAGCGCGGGCCGCAGCAAAGCGTGATCGAAGGTTTTTGCGGCGTGGCGGATGCGCCTGACTTCGTAGACGCGGTGGACTTCTGTGCGCTGGCCGATTTGGGTTTGGCGGCCGGAGGCGTGTCGGTTTGCGCGAAGAGCGGTCCGCAGAGCGCAAACAGGCCCACGGATATTGCGAAGGCTAATTTTTTCATTTCCCTTCCCTCTTGAAAATATTGTGACGAGAGTGACCAGGTACCCGTCCGTTGACGAATTTAGTTTTTGGTGGTGGCGTTCAGTTCGTGGCTGACGCGTTCGACTTCCGACATCACGCCTAAGAGTATTCTCACCCAGAATTTTCCGAACGTCACTCTCGGAATAGCCTTTTTGAGCAAAGCTTCCGTAATGAAGGGCAGTTTGTGGCGTCTTCCATGCCATAGGGCATGTTGGCGCCGTCGAAGTCGGAGCCCAGGCCGACGTGGTCGATGCCGCCGACTTTTACGGCATGGTCGATGTGTTCGATGATTTTTTCGTACCTACGCGCGGGAGTTTGCCTTCGTTCGACAGCCACGCGGGTCATGCGTTCGCCTTCAAGCAACTGGCATTCTTCGTTGTCGCCGCAGTTTTTGGTGAGGGCGTCGCCGATCATCGCGTTGAGTTTGGGGTCGGCTTTCATGGCGTCGCGAAATTCCTGGCTGAGGAAGCCGACGTGATAGTTGATCTGGATGACGCCGCCTTTTTCGGCGAGGGCTTTGATCATGGCATCGGTCATATTGCGGGGGTGGTCGCAGAGGGCACGGCAGGAGGAATGCGAGGCGATCATGGAGCTTTGGTGATTTCCAGCACGTCGTAGAAAGTTTTGTCGCTGACGTGGGAGATGTCCACCATCACGCCGAGGCGGTTCATTTCGCGGACGACGTCTTTGCCGAAGGGCGTGAGGCCGTTGTGGGCGGGCTTGTCGGTGGAGGCGTCGGCCCATTCGGTCATTGCCGTTGTGGGTGAGGGTCATGTAGCGGACGCCGAGGCTGGCGAATTTGCGCAGGTTGGCGAGGTCGTTGCCGATCATGTGGCCGCCTTCGACGCCTATGAGTGCGGCGATTTTTCCTTTTTTGTGGGCTTGGCGGATTTCTGCGGCGGTGGTGGCGAGGACGAGGTCATTGGGGTGTTTGCTCACTTGGTCGTGAACGGCGTCGATTTGTTCGATGGCGCGGTTGACCGCTTCCTGGCCGGTGATTTTGCTTTGGGAATCCAGATGGAGAAGAAGATGGCGCCCAAGCCGCCTTCGCTCATGCGCGGGATGTCGATGCTGCCGTCTTTGGCGCGTGCGCCGAGGTCGAATTTGCTGTAGAGAAAGCGTTGCGTGGTGTCGTCATGGGTGTCGACGACGATGGAGGAGAAATGGAGCTTGCGGGCGCTTTTCGGAAACGGTGACCGGCAGGAGAACGCCAAGGCGACCACAAGAAGAGCAGAAATGGAACTGAGCAGCACAACGAGTGCGCGTCATGTAATCTCCGGGCCAGCCAGGAACGCCAGATTGTAAACAATGGTTTGCAAGGTTGCGATGTAACTTTGCTTTAACAAATCATCGGCTTCCGGCGAACCTCAACGGATTATTATCATCTACTTAGGCACAACAATTCAGTTCTCGTTAACAGCGGAGGTCGGCTTTCGAGATTAGGACTACCCGAGCAAGCCATCCGAAAAGCGATTGTTTCCAGGCTTCGCGTTTTATTTCGGCGAGGGATTCGGTCAGCGGGATGCCTTTAGGGCAGGCAACCACGCAATTTTGCGCGTTGGCGCAATCTTCGATGCCGCCGTTGCCCATGGCGGCGGCGAGGCGTTCTTTGGCGTGCATTTTGCCGGTCGGGTGCATGTTGAAGAGGCGGACCTGGCTGAAAATCGCGGCGCCCATAAAAGGATTGTGTTCGTTCACCTGCGGGCAAACTTCTAGACAGTTGCCGCAGGTGATGCATCGCGAAAGGGGGTAGCCTTTTTCCTGAATTTCGGGCGCCATGCGCGGGACCTTCGCCCAGGTCGTAGGTGCCGTCGATGGGGATCCAGGCTTTGACGCGCTTCAAACTTTCAAACATGAATTGGCGGTCGACGGCGAGATCGCGCACGACCGGAAATTTGGTCATCGGCTCGATGCGGATGGGCTGTTCGAGTTGATCGACCAGCGCGGAGCAGGCCATGCGCGCTTTGCCGTTGATGAGCATGGCGCAGGAGCCGCAAACTTCTTCGAGGCAATTGGAATCGTAGGAGATCGGAGTGGTGGCTTTGCCGTCGCGGGTGACGGGATTTTCGCTGATGTCGCGCAGACAGATGATCACGTTCATGTACGGGCGCCAGTGCAGGCGAAACTCTTCCCAGTGCGGGGCGATCTTTCGGGGCAGTCTGGCGCTTGATGCGCACGATGACTTCTTTTTTTTCATTTTTCTGTCGGCCATCAGAACCTCTAATCACTACTGAAATCGCATGCGCGCGCCCGCTCTTATTTCGCGGCATCGTAGCGCCGGGGACGCGGCGGAATCTGCGAAATATCCACGGGCTCGTAGCTGAGATGTGATTTCACCCTCGCAAAATTTTGCGCGCGTGGTTTTAAGCCAATTGGCATCGTCACGTTCTGGAAAATCGGGTTTGTAGTGTGCGCCGCGGGACTCGTTGCGCTGCAGGGCGCCTAAGGTGATGACCCGAGCGAGCAAAAGCATGTTCTCGAGTTCGCGCGCAAAGTTCAGAGTTTGGTTGGACCATCTGGTGCGGTCGCTGAGATTGACTTTTCGGTAGCGCGCCTGTAGATCGCGAATCATGGCGATCCGCCAGTTCGAGATTCTTGTTGATGCGCGTCACGGTGACGTGCTCGGTCATGATTTCGCCGAGTTCGCGCCAGATGGTGATGGGATTTTCCGAGCCTTGATTGGAGATGAGCGCTTGGTTCTTTTCTTCCTGGCGCTTTTTCTCTTTTTCAAAAACAGTGGAGGATACCGAGTCCGGGCCGCTGGATAGGTTGGCGGCATACTTCACCGCCGCTGGGCCCGCTAGCCCACCGCCAAAAATGCAGGAAACCAGCGAATTGGCTCCCAAGCGATTTGCGCCGTGATATTGGTATTCGCATTCGCCGGCAGCGTAAATTCCTGGAACGCTCGTCGACTGATCCTGCCCATTAATCCAGATGCCGCCCATGGTGTAGTGCATGGCGGGAAAAACCTGCATGGGCTCTTCTCGCGGATCGACGCCGAGAAACTTTTCGTAGATTTCGAGGATGCCTTCGAGCTTGCGGTCCAGAGTTTCTCGAGGGATATGCGTGACGTCGAGATAGACGGCGGCTTTGCCCTGGAGTCCCAGCTTTTCCTGATACACGATGCGATGAATCGCGCGCGTGGCGATGTCGCGCGGGACGAGATTGCCGTATTTCGGGATACCACTCTTCCAGAAAATAAAACCGCTCGGCGTTCGGGAATGGTGCGCGGCGCGCGCTGATCCGTTGGGGTTGCTCGGCACCCAGACGCGGCCGCCTTCGCCGCGAGCCGATTCGCTCATCAGGCGAAGCTTGTCTTCACCGGGGATCGCGGTGGGATGAACCTGGATGAATTCACCGTTGGCGTAATCGACGCCTTGCTGCAAATAGCGCGGACTGCGCCGAGCCGGTGCAGACGACGGAGTTGGTGGAGCGCCCGAAAATGGCCCCGATGCCGCCGGTGGCGAAGATCACTGCGTCGGCGGCGTGCGTGGTGACTTCCATGGAGCGCAAATCCATGGAGCAGATACCGCGGCAGACCCCGGATTCGTCGATGACGGCCGAGAGAAACGTGTAGCCTTCAAATTTTGTGACGCGGCCTTCGGATTCGTGGCGGCGGACTTGTTCGTCGAGCGCGTAGAGCAGCTGCTGGCCGGTGGTGGCGCCGGCAAAAGCGGTGCGGTGATATAAGAGTGCCGCCGAAGCGGCGATAGTCGAGCAGGCCTTCGGGAGTGCGATTGAACATCACGCCCATGCGATCGAGCAGATCGATGATGCCGGGAGCGGCTTCGCACATGCGCTTGACGAGCGGTTGATTGGCGAGAAAATCGCCGCCGTAGATGGTGTCGTCGAAATGCTTGGCGGTGCTGTCGCCTTCGCCTTTTTGATTTTTTGCGGCGTTGATGCCGCCCTGCGCGCACACGGAGTGCGAGCGCTTTACCGGCACGATGGAAAAAAGTCGACCGGGAACTGCCGGCCTCCGCCACGCGAATGGTGGCCATCAGGCCGGCGAGGCCGCCGCCGACGACGATGATGTTGGGCTGTTTCATCGAGTATTCGTTTAAATTTATGCGCTGCATCATTTCTTCAGGTACGAAGAAAACGGGTGCCAGTCGAGGCGAAAACTCAAAATGATCAGCACGCCGACGACACTGAAAACGACTCCGACGAGAACACCGAGTTGGCCGGCGGCGCGTTGTGCGCGGACGGTGGCGGCCAGTCCCCACTTGCACAGGAAATTCCAGATGCCGACGCCCAGGTGAAACGAGGAGGCCAGACACGCCAATCACGAAAAAGCCAGATACCAGGGATTTTGCAAGTCGCGTGGCGACGGTGTCGTACGTTGAGCGGCCATGGGTAAGCCAGCGCTCGGTGTAAAGGTGCCAAGCGATGTAGGCGAAAGCGACAGTCCGGTGTAGCGCTGCAAGGTGTAGAGCCAGTTGCGGACCCAGGGATATTCCGAAACGTTGGATTTCCGCGCAACCAAATATATACGCCGTATCCGCCGTGATACAGCATGGGCAGAAAAATAAAGCCCCACTCGACGAATAGCCGGAAGGGATGGTTTGCAGGTCTCCGAAGTTCGATTGTACTTTTGCGCGCTCACCAGCGCGGCGCTGTTGGACCAAAAATGTTCGGCGAGAAAAGCACCAACAGGAACAATGCCGGTTAACGAATGAAGTTTGCGGAGAAGGTAGCTTGGATTCGGCCGGGTGTGCGGTCGCGGACATGCCCTCTCCGCCGCGAAAGTCCCTTGTGCGATGCAAGTTAAGAAGACAGGGCGCTGAAAATCGCGGCAAAATCAGTATAGGGGCAGTTAGGCGAGAGTTGCAAGTTGGCGGAGATTCTTGTGGGACAAGTGAACTAACACTTTGTGACGGATGAGCGGAGTTGGTAACGTGTTGAATGCGAAAGTGCGAAAGATTTTTTGGGTTTCGCTCCAGGGTACGCCGCTTGTACAATTCGAATACGGAGCGATACTTGGGCAACGCCTGCAGCTGCGTCCGTGAGTGTTTGCGCATGAAAATTCATGAACACAGAGTTTCAGCTTAGTGACGGAATTGGAACGCTCGCCGAGCGCCTTGGGCACAGCAGCGCTCGAAAGGCCAAGATCTCGCTGCAGTCGGTGGCCGAACGCATCGCCAAGTCCTGGGCGTGAAGAACGGAACGAAGTCGCGATTCTGGGCTTATCGACGCGCTGGAAACATTTGCATTTTTTGGCCCCGGAAGCGTTGCGCACGTCGGGTATATTCCGTTGTCGAGCAATTCCGCGCTGGCGGCGCGGACCGCGCGGGAAAGCCGCCCGGAGATCATCAATAATTTTGCCGCCGTGCGGCATGCCACGTTTTTGAAGGCGTGAAAGTGGACGGCGCGGCACCCACGAAGCGATCCAGAAAATTATCAGCGCGCCGATTTTGCTGGAAGGAAAAGTAGTGGGCATCATCCAAATCAGCCGCAAAGGAACGAATGCGGCAACCGCTGGCCCGGATTTTACCGCCAGCGATCTGGGACAGGTTCTGGCGCTGTGCAAACCGCTGGGCAAATTATTGCGGCACGTGGTGGGAACGAAGTCATAAAGCCTAGCTGCTGAGAACACAGTCTAAGACTCACACTTCATAACTCGCAACCTGAAATTGCGTTGACAGTGCAATAACCTTCTTGTTACTTTTCCACAGCGGAAATATTTTGTGGTGTTAGTTCACTGACGGAGGCACGGCCACCGATACATGGCGTTTGTCGCTAAGAAGATTTTCCTCACCAAAGGCGTCGGAAAACATCGCGAGAGGCTGTCGAGTTTTGAGTTGGCCCTGCGTAACGCAGGAATCGCGGCGTGCAACATCGTGCGGGTTTCCTCGATTTTTCCTCCCAATTGCAAATTGATTTCGCGCAGCGAAGGTCTGAAGCACATCAAACCCGGGCAAGTGGCGTTCACGGTTATCAGCGAAAATTCCACCAAGGAAGCGCACCGCTTGATTGCCGCGAGCATTGGCTTGGCGCTGCCGAGCGATAAGTCCATGTACGGTTATTTATCGGAGCATCACTCCTTTGGCGAAACCGAAGAAGTTGCCGGCGAGTATGCCGAAGAGTTGGCTGCGGAAATGCTGGCCACGACGCTGAACGTGGAATTCGATCCGGATTTGTCGTGGGACGAGAAAAAAGAGGTTTATCGGATTTCGAATAAGATCGTTCGCACCATGAACGTCACGCAATCCGCGGTGGGCGATAAGCGCGGATTGTGGACGACGGTTCTGGGCGCCGCAATTCTGATCGGCGAAGACGACTAGGCGTTCCCGGCGTAATTTCCGTATCGATAGCTTCTAATCGTTTATTTTTTCTTCCCGGTCTTTAGTTCTTCGCCGTCGAAATATCCCAAACGTTCGAGAACAGCGCCGACAATCAGCGGTAATGCCACGGTGGCATCGTCGAAAACTTCGGCGAGGCGCCCGCCTTCCTCGGTCGGGAACAAATTTGCCCCACGAAACAGCTTCAGTGTAGGTGCTGCCGCTAAGGCCGCCCCAGCTGACGGGTTCGGGACAGACACGCACGCCATAGTTGTAGCGCTTCAGAGGGAGATCTTTGTAGCCGCGGCGGGCGAGGAGTTCGGCGTAGACGCCGAATTGCTGCGCCCAGTTGCGCGGGACGCCGCCGCCAATGGTGAAGATTCCCATTCTTTTGGTGGCCAGCATGGTGTCGGCAAACTTTTCAAAGTCCTCGAAGGGGTCAAAGCGCAGCAGCGGCCGATTTTCTTTCAGGCGAATCATCTTGTGCAGCGCAAAATCGATTCCGAGCTCGGAATCAGAAAAGGCCGGAACAAACACCGGCACATTTTTCTCGAAAGCCGATTTCAGAATGCCGCGGCCCTTGGCATGGTTTTGCTGGAGATATTCGCCGATGCGCGTGATGCAGTTTCCAGCTGCAGACGGTTCTTCGGCGTCCCAGGCGTCAAGGATGCGTTCCATCACCTTCTTCCACGTGGTCAAGGTTGGTTTCCGGCTCCAGGGAGTCGTAGACGCGGTTGTAGCCGGCTTCGAAGAGCTCGTTGTCGTTCATCTTTTTTTCGTCGTAGCGGAAATGCGAACGGCCGGTGGCCTCGACGAGGCCATGGGCCATCAGCGCGCCGGTGGAGACAATGGCTTTGACAACGCCTGAGTCGATCAGATCGCAAAAGATGAGACCCATTTTCCCGACGGTGAGGGCGCCGGAAAGAGTCATGGCCACGAAGCAATCTTTGTCGCGGGCCATGGCTTCGAGAACATCGGCAGCGTCGCCGATTTGGCGGCCGGTGAAGGCGGTGTCGCCCATGGCGCGCACGAGTTCGTCGATGGTGCGGCATTTGGAAAGGTCCAGGGGGAAAATGGGCCGGAGTTTGTCTTTTACCGGATCGTGAAGAACGCGCCCGTGACGGTTTTCTTGCCGGATCTTGGCCATCGACACTCCTCTGCGAGGCGGTTTGCGCCAGCAAGCGGCTTAATAATGCAGGCGGGGTTGCCAGAAATTTACGTGCGTGAAAACTTTATGTGAGATAGATAGTACAAACGCGAGCCAGAAAGAAACACAAAACGGCGAAAGCGGGGCCGCCGCAAAAGGAATGTTAAACTAAATTTATGGCGGATAAATTTACGATTGGACTGGTGCAGATGAAATGCACCACCAATGCTGAAGAAAACATGACCCACGCGATCGAAAAGATTCGCGAAGCGTCGAAGCGCGGCGCCCAAATTATTTCGCTGCACGAATTATTTCATGGCGAATATTTCTGCCGGACGGAAGATCCGGAGATTTTTAATCTGGCGGAGGCGGTGCCGGGGCCGGTGACGGAAAAGTTAGCGGGGATCGCCAAGGAGAAGCAAGGCGGCGCTGGTGGTTTCGCTTTTCGAACGGCGTGCGGCGGGCATTTATCACAACACTTGCGCGGTGCTGGATGCGGACGGCAGCTATCTCGGAAAATACCGCAAGATGCATATCCCGGATGATCCGCTGTACTACGAGAAATTTTATTTCACGCCCGGTGATCTGGGATTTCCGAATTTTGACACCAGGTATGCGCGCATTGGGGTGCAGATTTGCTGGGACCAGTGGTATCCGGAAGGTTCGCGGATGACGGCGTTGAGCGGGGCCCAGGTAATTTTTTATCCGACGAGTATCGGTTGGCATCCGCATGAGAAGGGCGCAAGTCGGGTGCGGCGCAACTGGACGCATGGAGGACCATTCAGCGGAGCCATGCGATCGCCAACGGAGTTTACGTAGCGGTGGTGAATCGCGTGGGTTTTGAAGGCGGGTACGCGAAGGGCGATACCGGGCTGGAGTTTTGGGGGAATTCGTTTGTGGCGGATCCGTTTGGAGAAACGGTGTCGCAAGCTGCGAATGACGGAGAAGAAATTCTGGTAGTGGAGTGCGATCCGGCCGAAGAGTGAGAATACGCGGAGGAATTGGCCTTTTTTACGCGACCGGCGGATTGACGCTTATCAGCCGATTCTGAATCGCTGGCTCGCTGAATAATGGCCCAGTGCAGCGAAGAACCCTCCGGCAGATCGTGCAAGTTAAACACTCGCGCAACAACGCACGGGTAGGCCACCGACCTTTTCAATGCGAAACCTGATTCCCTTCCTGACGGACTCTCTCGAGCAGGGTATCGCATGCCCGCGGAATGGGAGCCGCATGAGGCGACGTGGCTCGGTTGGCCGCATGAAGTAACGGATTGGCCGGGGAAATTTGCGCCGATTCCGTGGGCTTTTGCGGAAATTGTGCGCGTGCTGTCGGCGGTGAGCGCGTTTACCTGCTGGTGCAGAACCGCAAGCGGAATCGCGGGTAGATCGATCTTGAAAAAGGCCGGCGCGAAGCTGGAGCGCGGTGCATTTTTTTCGTGTGCCGACGGACCGCGGATGGATGCGGGATTCCGGGCCGATCTGCGTGCAGAATCCGCGAGGCGCAGTGGCGTACAACAATTTTTCGTTTAACGGCTGGGCGAAGTATCCCAATCACAAGAAAGATGCGCTGGCGGTGAGCAAGGCGAATCGCAGCTTAAAAAGCGAGTGTGGCAGCCGATGCACAAGGGCCGCCGCGTGGTGCTGGAAGGCGGAAGCATCGATGTCAACGGTCGCGGTACTTTGCTGACAACCGAAGAATGTCTTGCTAAGCAAGACTGCAGGAACGCAATCCGGGGTTTACGCGCGAGGATTATGCGGAAGATATTTCGCAAATATTTGGGAGTGCAGCAAAGTGCTTGTGGCTGAATCGCGGCATTGCCGGCGACGATACGCATGGGCACGTGGATGACCTGGCGCGTTTTGTTAATCCTACGACGGTCGTAACGGTAGTAGAAGAGGATTCGACGGATGAGAATTATGAGCCGCTGCAGGAGAATCTTGCGCCGCCTCAAAGGCGATGACTGATCAGGACGGCAAGCGTTGCGGGTAGAGACGCTGCCGATGCCAAAGCCGGTTTATTTCGAGGGGCAGCGATTGCCCGCGAGCTACGCGAATTTTTATATCGCCAATGGCGTGGTAATCGTGCCGACGTTTAACGATGCTAATGATCGGGTGGCGTTGAACAACCTTGGCGAAGTTTTTTCCGTATCGGCAAGTGGTGGGGATTGCTTGTCGGGATTTGGTGTTGGGTTTGGGGACGTTGCATTGCATGACGCAACAGCAACCGGAGGCGTTGCCGGCGTTGGATTAGGCTCGGGTCAAAACGATCTGCCCTGCAGATGGAGGGCGTATACCTCCCTCGTTGTGAATACCTCGGGATTTGAATCTGTCGCGCTTCAAATTTGGGTGGTGTGTTTCGGATTAAGTGCTGGGAATTTGATAGACTGACGCATCCTTATTTTCGGAGGCGCGATGTTGGCGACGGCTATGGCGCCGTTTTTTGAGTCGCGAGTCGTGGTGGATTACTATCAACGCGGGATTATTGGCTGGATCCTGATCGGGTTGATCGCCGGATGGTTGGCGGGAAAAATTTCGCGCGGCGAAGGCTATGGGTGCATCACGGATATTGTGCTGGGATTGGTTGGTTCGTTTCTGGGCGGCTGGATTTTTATGCGGCTGGGAATTTTTGGAAATGGCGGATTTATTTATTCGCTGGCGGCGGCCACGGTGGGTGCGGTGATTTTGTAGCGATGGTGCATTTAATTGTCGGTAAGCGATAAACGCGACGCTCTGCGTCGGCGTTGAGTACCACCAAAGTACCGTTGCGAGAAATGTTCGACTCAAAGTTCTTCTCGCGTTTCGCTCCGTTGCAATCAATTGTCCCGCGGCACTGTGATACGATTCAGCCACGCGTTTTGGAGATGACGCTTCATTGAACAAGAGTGCGCAGTCCCTCACAGTAATTCCTCTCGGTGGTCTCGGCGAATTCGGCATGAACATGATGGCGTCTGCGCATTCGGCGACGACATTCTCGTCATCGACGCGGGCATGATGTTCCCGGAATCCGAACTGCTGGGCGTGGACTTGGTGATTCCGGACATTACCTATTTGAAGCAAAATCGCGCGCACGTGCGGGCCATTGTGCTGACGCACGGCCACGAAGATCACATCGGCGCGCTGCCCTACATCTTTCGCGATCTGAACGTTCCGGTGTACGGCACGCGATTTCACGCTGGCACTGGTGAAAAAGCGCCTGGAAGAGGCGGGCCTGCTGCAGTCCACTACGCTGCGGGAAGTGCATGCCCGGCCGCATGGTGGAGATCGGCCCGTTCGAAGTGGAATTTATTTCGGTAACGCACAGCACCATCGATTGCGTGGCACTGGCGGTTCGCACGCCGCTCGGGCGTCATCATTCACACCGGCGATTTCAAGATTGACCAGACGCCGGTGGGCGGCGCGCCATTTGATCTGCATGCGTTCGCGCGTTACGGCAGCTGAAGGAGTGCTGGCGCTGTTCAGCGATTCCACCAACGTGGAGCGCCCGGGATTCACGCCGTCCGAGCGCGCATGGTTCCGCGCATCGAAGAATTGTGCCGTTCGGCCCCGCGCCGGGTGATTTTCTCCTGTTTCGCGTCTTCCATACACCGAATTCAGCAAGTCATCGACATAGCTTCACGCGTGGGCCGCAAAGTTGCGTTCGTCGGCCGCAGCATGGTCGACAACGTAGAAATCGCTCACTCCCTGGAGTGCATACGAATTCCCGACGGGATGGTGGTGCGCCCGCAAGACATTCGCGGCTTCGACCCCAAGCGCATCATTATTCTGGCCAGCGGCAGCCAGGCGGAGCCTATGTCTTCGCTTTCGCGCATCGCGGTGGATAATCACCGCTTTGTTTCGGTGGACGAAAACGACTCCGTCATTCTTTCCGCGCGCATCATTCCGGGTAACGAAAAAGCCATTTTTCGCATGTTGGACCACATGTTCCGGCAGGCGGGCGCTGGTGTACTACGACAATTCCGCCGGCACCATTCACGTCTCCGGTCATGCCAGCCAGGAAGAACAAAAACTCTTATTGCAACTGGTGAAGCCCAAATACTTTATCCCTGTTCACGGTGAATACCGCCATCTCTTCCGGCACGCCGCGCTGGCCCATCAGTTGGGATGCGTTTCCGGTGAGATTTTGCTGCTGGAAGACGGCAAAGTGATCGAATTCACTGAAGACGGCGTGCATCGGCGCGACCCGGTCACTGCTGGTCGCGTCTGCGTGGATTCCGGTTCACTGGAAGAGATCGAAGAAGTGGTGATCCGCGATCGCAAGCATCTGTCGGAAGATGGAGTGGTGGTATCGATCATCGCCATCGATAAGCACACCGGCAAGATGGAGTCGCCATCCGGAAATCGTCACTCGCGGATTGATGAGCGACAACGGGCAGGAACTTATCGCGGGAGCGCGCGCGGTCATTATCGAACACCGTCGAGCAATCCAACGCGGAAGAAAAATCCGACTGGGGCGTCATCAAGGAAAAGATTCGCGTAGACCTGAAGCGCTACATCAACAAGCACACTTCAAAGCGGCCGCTGATCCTGCCGGTCATCCTGGAAGTTTAGAGCACCTTTTCGCTACATGGCTGATCCCCTTTCCAGCGGACCAGAAAAAGGCTCAGGCCCTACTCAACCTGGCCAGTTGCCCGGTGGCACCGGCCGGGCTTCTCCGTTTGGCCAAGCGGCCTTCGTCTTCATTTTCATCACCATACTTCTGGATTTCCTGGCCTTCGGCATCATTGCCCCAGTGCTACCCAACCTAATCATGCAATTCGAAGGCGGTAATATTGCCCGCGCTGCCAACATTACCGGGTATTTCGGATTTGCATGGGCGACCATGCAGTTTATTTTTTCGCCGATGCTGGGGGCATGGTCGGACCGCTTCGGTCGGCGGCCGGTCATCTTGATATCCTGCGCGGGGCTGGGCTTCGACTACATCTTGATGGCCCTGGCGCCGACGCTCGGCTGGCTGTTTGTCGGGCGACTGATTTCCGGCATCACCACCTCTAACATCTCAACCGCATTCGCTTATATCACCGACGTCACCACCCCTGAGCGGCGGGCTAAGCAATTTGGGCTCATCAGCGCGGCGTTCGGTTTGGGCTTCATCATCGGGCCCGCGGTCGGCGGACTGCTGGGAAACACGATTTGCGCTTGCCGTTCTGGGTGGCTGCCGGCCTGAGCCTCACCAACGCCATTTACGGATTCTTCATTCTGCCGGAATCGTTACCGCTGGAGCGCCGCTCCAAGAGTGCCTGGCACATGGCCAACCCTCTGGGCTCGCTGAATTTGTTGCGCTCGCACCCGGAGCTCTTTGGCTTGGCGCTCGTAACCGCACTGTATTATCTGGCCCATCAAGTGCTGCCCTCGATCTTCGTTCTGTACGCGGACTATCGCTACGGATGGAGCGAGCGACCATCGGTTTGTCGCTGGCGGCGGTCGGCGTCTGTATCAGCCTGGCCTCCGGTCTGGTCGTGGGGCCATTTGTGAAGCGATTTGGTGAAAGGCACAGTCTTGCTCGCCGGTCTGATGTTCGGCGTCCTGGCGTTCCTGGCGTTTGCGCTAGCCTCGCACGGCTGGATGATTTTTGCGGCCATCCCGCTGCTTGGCTTATGGGGTATAGCCGGGCCGGCCATGCAATCGCTCATGTCGCAACGGGTCGACCCCACGTCACAAGGCAAGTTGCAAGGTGCGGTTAATAGTCTGCGGGCCCTCACCGGAATGATCGGCCCATTGATATTCACGCAGGTGTTCGCGGTAGCGATCGCACCGTATATCCAGGTTCACGTTCCCGGCGCTCCGTACTTTCTGGCATCGCTGCTCATGCTGGCAAGCTTTAGCGTCGCCTACGTGGTGGCGCGACCGGCACCTCGAAATACGTAGATTCGTAAGCAGGAATTTTAAAGAACGCAGGGAATTCCCCCCGAAAGCCTGGACGGGACCGCCGCCGGTGCTATACCGAAGCTGCTGTATTGTAGGGATGAACAACTTTTGCTATTTTTGCTGTGCGTATCCATCACCACCGCGACTAGAGCCAAGTAGCCCGATGATTTGCCCAAATTGCGGAAGTTCCAGGGTCCGAAGATCGCGACGCAGCTTGGCGGAGAAGATCCTCCTGCCCATGCTGATGATGCGTCCGTTTCGCTGCGAGGACTGCGTCAGTCGCTTTGTTAACTTATTGTGGCGCTCGACGCCTGATTTTTCTACCTCGACGGGCGACGCTAACAGCCTCGTTTACAAATCCTCCAACGCCGCGTTGCATTCGGGAGCGCGCCGAATTCGCAAGAACCACCGTAAAAGCAAAGAGGTAGTGACAGCTTGGTTCAATAAACCGATTAAGCAAACTCAAGCGCCTGAACAAACCAGGACAGAGAGCGGTTCAAAAATTAACACTTCCCGCGCGGTTGTTGTGGTGCCCGACCCTAAGCCGGAGACATTTCCACAGATTCTCGGCGTCATTTTAGAGTTGAAGAACGAACCCAGCTAATCCTCGAGCCCGCCGCGTTTCGCGGCTTGCCACCAGTCGCTCGTGGGTATACGCTTCTTTCCCGCGAGCCCTTCTTCACAAATACTGCCTAACCGCCGATATCAGCGCGTTTGCAACCTCGCACTCGGTTGCGTAATTGCGCGGGAAAGGCAGCGTATCACTCGCGATATCAAGCGCACCTCGGAAATCATTCATAGGGAGGTTTGGAATGGCAACAGCAACGACGGTGATGGAACCGAACGTAAAAATCAACGCGACTAAACTTCTGATCAACGGCCAATGGGTGAACAGCGCATCCGGGAAAACCTTTCCGACTATCAACCCCTCGACAGGCGAAGAGATTTCGCAGATTGCCGAAGCGGATGCGGCTGACGTCGACAAAGCTGTCGCGGCGGCACGGGCGGCATTCGAGAAAGGGCCTTGGCGCAAAATGTCCGCGGCGCAACGTGGCGCGCTGATGAACAAACTCGCCGACCTGATGGAAAAAAATGCCGACGAACTGGCGCAACTGGAAGCGCTTGACAATGGCAAGCCGTACTGCGTGGCGCGAGCCGCCGATTTCCCGCTGACGATAGCCTGCTACCGCTATTATGCTGGCTGGGCAGACAAGTTACAGGGCAAGACCATCCCGGTGAGCGGTAGATTTTTTTACTTATACCCAGCATGAAGCCATCGGCGTGGTCGCGCAGATCATCCCCTGGAATTTTCCGCCTTTCATGCAGGCTTGGAAGCTGGGCCCGGCGTTCGCTACTGGCTGCACCGTGGTCATGAAGCCCGCGGAGCAAACTCCCCTGACGGCCTTTCGCGTTGGCGAAGTTATTCTCGAAGCTGGATTTCCGGCTGGCGTGGTGAATTTGCTCCCGGGCTATGGGCCTACCGCCGGCGCCGCCTTGGCTCGCCACATGGATGTCGATAAAGTGGCTTTCACCGGCTCAACAGAAGTCGGTCATCTCATCATGGAAGCGGCGGCGAAATCGAACTTGAAGCGCGTCACACTTGAACTGGGCGGCAAAAGTCCCAATATTGTGTTTGCCGATGCGGACATGGACAAAGCCATGGAAGGCTCGCATTTCGCGCTGTTTTTCAATCAGGGCCAGTGCTGCTGCGCCGGATCGCGCACCTTCGTGGAAGACAAAGTCCTACGACGAGTTTGTGGAACACAGCGTTGCGCGCGCCAAAAAGCGGACCGTCGGAGATCCCTTCCATCCCAATACTGAGCAAGGCCCGCAGGTCGATAAAGATCAATTCGATAAAGTCATGGGCTATATCGAATCCGGTAAGCGGAAGAGTGCCAAACTCTGACGGCGGGAACCGCGTCGGCGATAAGGGTTACTTCATCGAGCCCACCGTGTTCGCTGACGTCAACGACAACATGAAGATCGCCGAGGAAGAAATTTTCGGTCCGGTAATGTGCATTCTCGAGTTCAAGGATCTGGACGAAGTCATTGAACGCGCCAATGAATCATTTACGGCTTGGCCGCTGCCGTGTGGACCCAGGATATTAGTAAGGCTCATGCCATTGCTAACAATGTCCGCGCGGGTACCGTCTGGGTGAACTGCTACGACGTATTTGATGCCGCCGCGCCGTTTGGTGGATTTAAGCAGTCCGGAATTGGTCGCGAGTTGGGGGAGTACGGACTAGCCAACTACACGGAAGTAAAGACGGTGATCATTAAACTCTAACCTTGGCGGGACCAGGCATCTCTGGGAATTAGACATCTGAAAAGTTGGCCGGAGCTTGGGCTTGGCGTTTTGTCAGCGACCAGGCTCTGGGCCATTTTCAACTTACCAAATTGAATCCGGGCTTAAAATCACAGCAATGAGCACTCGGGTACGCAAATCCGATCTGGTTTGGTGGTCTTGTGTCCTTTCTTTTTTCCTCGCTATTTATCCTCAAACTACCGTGGCGCAATTGCGGAGCCAAGAAACTCCGGGCGCGAGCCTTGCTCGCGTACGCGCAGGGCATTTGCGCCACGGCATTAATCTGAGTGAATGGTTCGCTCAAGTGTATGACCCAAAAGGCTACACCAAAGAGCATTTTGACGCCTGGATCACCGCCGAGGATATCGCCCTAATCAAGGCCATGGGCTTCGATCACGTACGGCTAAGCGTGAATCCCCAGCCAATGTTCCGGTTGCGGCAAGCTGACAATATTCCAGCTGAATATCTTGGCGAACTGGATGCCGCGTTGAAGATGATTCTCGACGCCGGACTGGCGGTGATGATTGATATTCATCCGGAGACCGAGTTCAAACAAAAGCTGGTTACGGACGGGGACTTCGCCGAGCAGTTCGCGGATTTTTGGCGTGGGTTGGCACAGCACTATTCGAATCTCGATCCCAACCTGGTGTTCTTCGAAATTTTGAACGAACCGGAGGCCCGCGATGCATATCGCTGGTACGGCGTACAAGCGCGGGTGGCCGTCGCCATCCGCGAAAGCGCGCCGAACCACACGATTATCGCGGCGGGCGCTCGCTGGTCGGACGACGACGATTTACTGGCCATCGAGCCTCTTCGCGATTCGAACGTGATCTACACTTTTCACTTTTACGATCCCCACGTGTTCACGCATCAGGGGGCAACCTGGGGAGAAAACTACTGGCACTTTGTGAAGGGGCTTCCCTATCCGTCGACCCCCGAAAATGTGCAGGCCGCCATCGCGGCGATTCCCGACCCCGTCAAGCGTCTCGCAGCTGCCCGATATGGTATGGACCGCTGGAACGTCGCGCGCATCGATGCGGAATTCGACCAGGTTGCGGCGTGGGCGGCGAACCGGAACGTCACAGTGGTCTGTAACGAATTCGGCGTTTACCGTAAAGAAGCACGCCCCGAGGATCGCGCCGCGTGGATTTCCGACGTGCGCAAATCTCTGGAGAAACATGGCATCGGCTGGACCATGTGGGATTACAGCGGAGGCTTCGGAGTAGTCACCCGGGCCAATGGCCACCCGCTGGTCGACGATTTAACGGCGAAAGCCCTGGGCCGCACCACGCCTCTCCCAAACTGAGAATGCATATCCGTGGTTATCAAAGGCTGGATTTCAGCGCCCTGTATGCCCTGGACCAGAGTTGCTTTCCCCCGGGCATCGCTTATTCAAAATCCACGCTTCGTTATTATTTGTCGCTTGCCACCGCCCTGTGTCTGCTGGCCGAGAAGCAACAATCCCTGGCCGGTTTCATTCTCGGCGAAACAAAGAAATCCGAGGCCCACATCATTACCCTGGACGTGGCCGAGGCTCATCGCCGCAGTGGCGTAGGGACCTTACTACTCGACTCCATGGAAGATGCCTTGGGCGCGCAAGGTGTGCGCTCCATGCTTATTGAAACCGCGGTCAACAATGATGCCGCGGTTGCCTTCTGGCAGAAGCACGGTTATCGTAGAGAACGTGTGTTGAAGCGCTATTATTTGGGCCGCATCGACGGCTACGAGATGCGAAAATTACTTCCCGCCTAGCGGAAACAATGCCTCTTCGGTCCCGGCAAGCTGCACACTTCAAGGTAAAATTTCGTTCATCATCGCTGGGTGCGATTCTGGAAAACTAAACTGAGCTGGCCTGTGCCTTATGTAAGCTAGGGGTAACCACGGAGGAATTTTGCACGACTATTGGATGTCCGTAATTCTGGGAATCGTGGAGGGCCTGACAGAGTTTCTTCCGGTCAGCTCCACCGCGCATTTGCGTCTCGCCGAAGTGCTCTTGCACATCAGTCTGCAAAGCGGCTATTGGAAGATGTACACCATCGTCATTCAGCTCGGCGCGATTCTGTGCTTGCCGGTTTATTTTCGCGCGCGCATCGCCGAATTGATTGGATCTTTTCAACGCCGCCTCCAGGGCGATCGCGGCATCCTGACGCACCCGCTGACCTTGGTAATGATCGCCTTCGTAGTCACCGCTCTGCCAGCCTTCCTGCTCACCAAAGTGATCGGCAAAAATCTGGAGAGCCTCTACGTCATGGGTACCGCGCTGCTGGTCGGCGGTATTGTGATGTGGATCGTGGATCGCGTGAACGCAACATCCGAAATGCGCGGTGAGCAAGCTGCCGATCGCGGCCGCATCCACACCTGGCGCATGGATGCCATGACTCTAGGTCAGGCCATCTGGATCGGTGCGTGCCAAATTCTATCGGCGGTGTTCCCGGGAACTTCGCGTTCGATGTCCACGATTGCAGCGGGTCAGGTCGCGGGAATGTCGCGGGCGGCGGCCTTGGAATTTTCGTTCTTTCTTTCCATCCCCACCATGTTCGTGGCCACCTGCTACGACTTGCTGAAGTCTTTAGTGGGCAAGACCGAGAACCCGATTGGAGTTTCGGACCTCGATGCCCATGGCTGGATCGTTTTGGCTATCGGCTTCGTCGTTTCCTTCATCGTCGCATACGGCGCGGTCGCCTGGTTCATCGGTTGGGTCAGAAAACGCGGATTCGCCCCGTTCGCGATATACAGAATCGTTTTAGGCGCAGCAGTGTTGTTTTACGCCTCGCGAGCCGCGGGATAAAAGAGCGGCGGGGTTTTGAGTTTTTCATTCTGCAGCTCACTTTAGAAACACTCTCCGCAAAAAGCCTTGTCGCCTCCAGGCCGTTTGATATCATCTTGATGTTCCTGGTTCCTCCAAGCGGATGCGTGCTAGCGCCAGCGCCTTCGCCGCGACACTCAGCCTTCCCCAAAAGCTGAGGAGAAATACTTGCGCTTCCTGACCCCTACTGAAAATAAACGGCTCAATGAGCTGATCGGATTCTTGTGCATCACCATCGCGGTACTGACAGCGCTGGCACTCATTTCCTTTTCTCCTCGCGACGCGGCATGGAACGTCAGCGCTGGCGGTCCCGACGCCGGGATAACCCGCAATTGGATCGGACCCGCCGGCTCGTACGGCTCCGACCTGCTTTTTCAAGTTTTTGGGTTCGCGGCGTTTCTGTTGCCTATCGCTTTAGCCGTCCTGGGGTGGCGGTGGCTCAAAAATCGGCCCATCAATTCCCAGGTGGCCACGCTGGCAGGCTACGGCCTGTTGTTGTTGGCTCTGCCATCGCTTTTGAGCTTGTGGCATTTCCCGGACGTTCGCGGCACCGTTCCACCCGGCGGCATGCTTGGATCGCTGGTTTCCGGTGGCCTGCAAACCGGCTTCAATTTTGTCGGCGCCAATCTCGTGGCCGTCGCTCTTCTGCTTACCGCGTTGTTCATGACCACACGATTTTCCTTTTCTGGCGCGCATGCCTGGGCTCACGGGCCTAAGGGCCCGCTCGGTGCCGTGGAAAAGTTTGGCATCTTTCAGAAAGTGCAAACGCGCTGGCAGTCCTGGCGCGCGGAACGCGAACGACAGGAAAATCGCCGGCGCGTGAATGAAACGCGTATTTCCGGACGAAAGCCAGTTGCCCCGCAAAATGCCAACGCCGCCGCGATAGCGAACGAAAATCCTGAGGCTATCGAACTGGAAGACCAAAGCGACGTCTTCAAAACGCATCTCGAAGAGCGCGAGCGAGAAGAGGAACGCCGCGAACGCGAGAGAACGCACAAACCTCCCATTTTTGTTGTGGACCGCGAAATTGAGAAGCCGTCCGCAAGAAAAGTTATCGCCGAGCCCAAAATCGCCAAAGGCAATACCAATTACAAATTGCCGTCCGTTTCGTTGCTGCGCGAGGGAGAACGTAGCCAGAAGTTGGATGAAGCCGAATTAAAAGATCGCGCCCGGGCCATCGAAGAAAAATGCCAGGAGTTCGACGTGCAGGGTCGCGTCACGCAGATCAATCCCGGCCCGGTAGTGACCACCTTCGAATTCAAGCCCGAAGCAGGGATTAAATACAGCCGCATCATCGGCCTGACCGAAGATCTGTGTTTGGCGCTGCAGGCGGAGTCGATTTTGATCGAACGCATCCCAGGCAAATCCACCATCGGCATCGAAGTGCCCAACCTGACGCGTCAAACCATCGCTCTGCGGGAAATTATCGAGGCCCCCGAATTCCTGAATTCCGCCAGCAAGTTGACGCTGGCCATGGGTCGCGATTTACACGGCCGCATCCGCGTCACCGACTTGGCAGCCATGCCCCACTTACTGATCGCCGGATCCACCGGTACCGGCAAGAGCGTGTTCATCAACTCGCTGATGATGTCCATTCTCTACAAAGCCAGTCCCGACGAAGTAAAAATGGTGCTGGTCGATCCCAAGCGCCTGGAGTTGAATCTGTACGAAAACATCCCGCACTTGATCGCTCCAGTCGTAACCGATCCCAAAATCGCTTCCAACGTTCTGCGCAACGCCACGCGGGAAATGGAGAACCGCCTGAAATTGCTGGCGCAGCGCGGTGTCCGCAACATCGATCAATACAACCGTACTTTTCAGAAACAGCAATCTCTCTCGCTTTTCGACAATGCCCAGGAAAGTGAACACAAACCGCTTCCCTACCTGGTTATCGTCATCGACGAGTTGGCCGACCTTATGATGGTGGACACCAACAACGTGGAAGAATCCATTACCCGCTTGGCGCAGATGGCCCGCGCCGTCGGGATTCACTTGATTCTCGCTACCCAACGTCCGTCGGTAGACGTCATCACCGGGCTCATCAAAGCGAACTTCCCAGCGCGTATTTCTTTCCGTGTGGCCAGCAAAGTGGACTCGCGAACCATTCTCGACGCCAACGGCTCAGAATCGCTGCTGGGTAAAGGCGACATGCTGTATCTGCCCGCAGGCTCTTCGCGGCTGCATCGTATTCATGGCCCGCTGGTCAGCGAAGACGAAATCGTGGCGGTATGCGATTTTTGGCGTGAACAGGCTCAAGCGAAATATAACGAACAACTCCTGGAAGCCCCTAAAGATGAAAACGGCAAAGCCCTCGACGCTTCCGCGGATCATGGTGGGAACGCGGACGCTGACGGTGCCGACGATGTTGATGACAACCTCTATCAGGACGCCATTCGCGTGGTCTGCGACGCCGGCCGCGCCTCTACCTCCACCCTGCAACGCCGTTTGCGCATCGGTTACGGCCGCGCTGCCCGGCTCATCGACCTGATGGAGAAAGACGGCATCGTAGGCCCACCGGAAGGCACCAAACCGCGCGAAGTGCTGAAAAATCGCAACTGGATGCGCGAGTTCGATCAGCACGCTCAGGAATAAAAATCGCCAAGCTCGTTTAGCTTTTGGCTTCATGTCTTCTGGAGCCTTGAAAATTGCGCGCGGGGCTTCAGCATGCAAGGCTCTGAAACCACCCTGTCGACGATTGCGTCTCGACATCGTTTTACTGGATCTTGCACTCCCAGATGCCCGCAGAATTTTACGGCGCTCTTCGATTATCTTCGGACTTGAATTGACACGCAGAGCCCGCCTCTCTAGAATTTGACTCAGTGCCGGGGTAGCTCAGTGGTAGAGCGCCGCCCTGAAAAGGCGGGCGTAGCCAGTTCGATTCTGGCCCCCGGCACCACCTCAGAGTTGTCACTGCTTCTTCCCTAATGAGCGTCTGCTCAGGTTTAGCGAATTTCCAACATTGCTTACTGGACTCGCGTAGGGACCCGCCCATCCGAATAGGTCGCTACCTAGCCAATCGACGGATGTGCGCGAGAATTTCTTATGCGATCTTTTGGCCTGAGGAGAATTACATGTCTAACGAATTGATTGAACTTTCAAATGCTTTGGCGCAAGCCACCGATCGCGCTGCCGCGAGTGTCGTGGCTGTGCACACGGAATCGCGCGGCTCCAGCAGCGGAATCATCTGGCGCTCCGGGGTGATCGTCACTGCCGAGCATGCTTTGCGTCGCGATGAGGAAATCCAGGTGACACTCGCGGATAACCGCGTCGTCTCCGCAACACTTGCAGGCCGTGACCCGTCCACCGATATCGCCGTTCTGAAGTGCAGTGAAGCAAGCATTGGAGCTGCGGACTTTGGCGATGCGTCCTTGCTTAAGCCCGGAAGCCTGACGCTGGTCGTCGGTCGCACGCGCGCCAGCGGCCCCGTTGCCGCGCTCGGCGTTGTGAGCCTGGTAACGGCCGAACGTCGCGGGTGGACCGGCGCGTCGCTCGCTCCTTACATCCGGCTGGACGTCCGGCTGCAGCCCACTGCGGTGGGCGGCGCGGTGATTGATGCCCAGGGCCGCACTGTTGGCTTGGCCACGCCGCGATTTGGCCGCTTCGGCGCGATTGCCGTCCCTGCCGCGGCAATCCACAAAATCGTCGACACGCTGTTGGAAAAAGGTCGTATGCCGCGCGGGTACCTTGGTGTTGGCATGCAACCTGTGCACCTGCCCGGTTCGCTTCGCGAACTCCTTCAAGCCGATTTCAAGCCGGGCCGTAAACCCGACGAAAAGCTCGTGCAAAAAACCGCCGCCATACTTCTGGAAGTTCATCCGGGCGGTCCCGCTGCTCAGGCCGGACTGGTCATTGGCGACATTCTGGTGGCTCTCGAAGATCGCGCGATCACGCAACTCGAAGACGTGCAGTCGTTGTTGGCCGCCGATGCGATCGGCAAATCGTTGTCACTGAAATACTTTCGCGGCGGCAAATTGCAGAGCGCAAACATCCTGGTCGCCGAACGTCCCCACGGAGGCGACTAATGTCCATCGAGGGCTTCGGAACTATCGCGGAGCAACTCCGGCGCTCCACCGTGGCGATATACGGTCGGGGCCGCGGAAGCGGCTCCGGCGTGATCTGGTCGACCGACGGGGACATCGTGATCAACGCCCACGTAGTCGCAGGCACACACGCTCAGGTGGCGCTCTGGGATGGGCGCGGGTTGCGTGCCACCGTAAAGTCCCGCGATTCCTCGCGCGATCTGGCATTACTGCACGTTGACGCGTCGCAACTTCCCGCCGCCTCCATCGCGGATTCCTCGAAGGTTCGGTCTGGCGAACTTGCCATCGCCGTCGGTAACCCCCTCGGTTTTTTAGGAGCGCTGACCACCGGAGTCGTTCACGCAGTCGGCCCATTTCGGCGGCTGGGGCCACAATGGTGGGTGCAGGCCGATGTCCGGTTGGCTCCTGGAAATTCCGGTGGACCGCTGGCCGACGCCCGCGGTCACGTCATCGGAATAAATACTATGGTCGCCGACCAGCTGGCATTGGCCATCCCGAGTAACGAAGTGCAAAACTTTCTCGCGCAGAGTTCCAGCGCTCCCCATTCCGGCGCCTGGCTTGGAGTTCTGGTTCAACCCGTGCGTCTCCCGCGTTCGCGGGTTGCGGACGCGCGCACTGGACTTCTTATTGTAGAACTGGACGGCGACAGTCCCGCGTCAGTTGCTTCCCTGCTGCCCGGTGACATTCTGCTTGGAACTTCGGACCGCAAATTCAATTCCCCTCGAGACCTCATGCAAGTTCTGCAAGGGAGTGGTCTGCGCGCGGTCCGCTTCGAATTCCTGCGCGGGGATTACACGCACGTTCGCCGCGTCACCGTTCTGCTGGGCAACCGCTCGGCGTCCGGGAGTTCCCTGGCGGCGTGATTCGCGTCTTCATCGTCGCAGCTTCCGCATTCGCGCGTGCCGGACTGCAAAGTGTGCTGGGCAGCCTGGGCATGGACGTAGCGGGCGCCGCCGAAACTCTGGAATCTTTCGCGGCTCAAGTCGGCGACAGAGAGCCGGACGTCCTATTGATTGAAGCCTCGGGCGAACAATTCGAAACGCTCATGAACTCGCTGACTACCTCGGAAATCGGAGCCGAACTCCCCATCCTCCTTATTTCGGACGATAACGAGAATCGTAAAATCACGGCAGCGCTGCGCGCCGGAGTGCGCGCCATCCTGCCCAGCGACACTTCATCGGGACAGTTGGCGGCTTCCATTGAGGCGGTGACAGCGGGCTTGGTAGTCATGCTTCCGTCAGAAGTCGAAGCCTTGTTCCCCGCCACGGCCGCCGCCGTCTCCCCACCGCTCGCCGAGCCGCTGACCCGCCGCGAACGCGAAATATTGCAAATGCTGGCGGCCGGCTTGGGCAACAAGGAAATCGCCGTCCGATGCGCCATCTCCGAGCACACCGTAAAGTTCCACGTGGCCTCGATACTCGGAAAACTCGGCGTGTCGAGCCGTACCGAGGCCGTCACCGTCGGCATCCGCCGCGGCATCGTCCTTCTATAACGCTCCCCCTGCAATTCGGTAGTGGCCGGGAGTCCAGCGTGGCTTGATGCTTGCCTTGCGGCACAACCGCCTTCATCGATACATATCCTTCAATTGTGCCGCGACCTGCGTCGAAGTGATCGCATCAGAAGAAGAAACAACTGCTCTCTACCGCAAATAGCCCCAGTTGTGCAGGCGGTCGGTGTCTTCTACCCAGCGGTCGCCGATGTCGGTGCGGTAGTACATATTGGGGATGAGCACATTTTTGATGCGCGAATAGACTTGCGACTTGGGCCTGCCGCATGGTGGCACCTGATGCCCATGACAATCAGAATCACGCCGGAAGTTCCGGCCACCAGCCACTGGCCGTTCACTTGCTTAACGTCCTCGATATGAATTTCGTCTTGCGGCGGTTTTTTAAAGACGATCACGGAATCTTTGGTGAGCGAGTCGAACGTTTCGTCATCGTCGAACGGAAATGGCGGCACCACGATGCGCACGCCGATCTGAAAGCCGCTTCGCGTACTTTCAGTCGGGGATCGTTGCCAGTCGGCCAAATCCAGGAAAAATTGTCCGATCGGCGTAATCATTCCCGCTTGCTGAATACTGATGGTCGGATAGCCAAAGCGCGCGGTAAATTCCAGCGGATAAATCCCGTGATTGTTCACGATGCAATTCACGTCGATGTATCCGACGTATCCTTCGGACGCCAGCATCGTTCCATTTTAGAAGCGTTTGATTAAACAGTTGATTGGGTCCGCTCCAGAACATCGAAGTACCCATTTCTCCGGTGGATGGCCCGATGTCGCCCGGGAAAAGATTTCTTGTGCTCGAAATTGACGTTGATGGGATAGATAAAATTCTTGCCGTTGAAAAATCCGCCGACGGCAACCTCTACGCCAGAAACACGCCGCTGTAACTGGAAAACTTTAATTTCATCGGAAAGCGCTTTTTATAGGCCTCCAACATGCGCACCACATCCTGCCCATCATCTTCCTCGCCAACGAACAGCCGTCGCTTCACGTTTTGCGCTTCGCCGCTGGGTTTAATCACGTACCGCCCGGGATTTTGCGTGACGTGCTCCATGGCGTCGTCGAACGAGACCGAATTCCCCATAAGGAATGATATTGACGCCCGCTTTTTTCAGTTCTTCCTGGCCAAAGGAGCGATCGTCTTCCAGCCGATCGGTGTAGGCGGTGCCGCCGATCACTTTCTTCCCCTGCTTGCGCAGGTTTTCGGCTTTTTCGCCCTGCCCCAGGGTGTCGTCAAAAATAATGATGTCGGCCCAGTCGACGTCTTTTTCCCAGTCTTTCGACTTGGCGACAAAGCCGTCGGCGATGTCGCGTTCCTTTTTATCCCCAATAAAATAGCGAACTTCGTGACCTTCTTTGGAGACTTGCCAGGCGATATCGCTGATCAGCCCGGTCAGCGAGACAAACAGGAAATTCTTTTTCTCCATTACGCTCCTCGTATATTTTTCCTACAGTCGGCGGGTAATTGTATAGGAATGCCGCATCGTGAAATGTGAATGGCATGTTACTACGGGAAGTCGCGGAACCAGCGCCCTATCGCAGCACGCGCAGGAATGATCAAGCAACGGAGATCGCGTCGCGGAAATCGGCTGGCTGTTAAATCGGTCCAGAGCCGGCTCTAGAAGGATGAATGTGGGGAAGCCACGGTTTTCTTCTGCAATGCCGGCATAGCGTCTTACATCCGACACCGCATATTTACTTTTCGCAGCCGCTAGTTGGACTCCGCGGCTTGACACTATGCAATGGCGGGCATATGGTTTGCGCGAAGTAACATCGAGTCATAAATTTGACTTTGTGCCGCAGATCGAAAGCTCGGCATGCACAGTCTTGCGATCGTGCGCTTCTCCGCAAATTCGCCGCTGATTCGCTAGGGGTAGCGCTTCACGCGACAACCCTTGGGGGACTCATGCACCGCGAACACATTCATGCGCATGTGCTTCGCGATATTCGCCGTAAGCTAGGCTTCGTATTGGCTGCCGTTGCGGCGGCGCAGGTAAACACCGCCACGTTATCTGGCACCATTACCGACCCGCAAGGACTGGGCGTGAAGGGCGCCAGAATTACGCTTGAATATCGGCCACTGGCGCGGTGCGCGCCGAAAGCCGACGAATCCGGGCGCTACAACATCGTCGGACTGACCCCGGGCAGATACCATGTGGTCGTCGAAGGCGGCGCCGGATTCGGCAGATATGAAATCTCTTCGTTGAAATTGACGGTCGGCGAGAATGCCACGCTCAATCCGCAGCTCAGTTTGGGCGGCGTTTCGCAGAGCGGTCACCGTCTCCTCCGAAACCGCCCATATCGAAACCACCAAAACGGAAGTCTCGCAAACCATCGAGCAGCGGCGCATCAACAATTTGCCCATCAACGGCCGCAACTACATCAATTTTACGCTCACCAATTCGCAGACCACCCGCGACGTTTCTCCCACCATCGGCCCGGCTCCCAATAGCGGCTTAAACGTTAACGGCGCGCGCGCGCGTTCCAACATGGTCAGCGTCGACGGCGCCGACGCCGTCGACAATTCCGTCAACGGTATTCGCTCCACCGTTTCTCAGGAAGCTGTCCAGGAATTTCAGTTGATTCTCAGCAATTACAACGCGGAGTACGGACGCGCCACCGGCGGGGTCATCAACATCGTTACCAAAAGCGGCGGCAACGAATTCCATGGCGACGCTTTCGGCTTTTTCCGCAACAAAGCCTTTCAAGCGCGCAACGCATTTTCCGGAGCAGATCGATCCCACCACCGGCGCTCTCGATCCCGTGAAGCAGGCTTACACCCGCGTGCAAGCGGGCTCACCCTTGGCGGCGCACTCAAAAAAGATAAAACGTTTTACTTTTTCTCCTACGAAGACACTCTGCGCGAAGAAACCGGCTTCTCCAGCATCGGCATCGACAATTTTGGCTTGCAACCTGTTACCCTGCCCACTCCCGGCGGCCCGCTGACAGTACAATTAACAGGCCCGCAAGCCACCGCAGTAAATTCCTTGTTGGCGACCGGCAATCCCACGCTGCCAGGGATTGGCGAGTTCAATACGGTGTGCTCTACGGGTCGGCATCCAGCGTCGCGCTGAATCGGCTTGGATTTTGGCGCGGTCTCCGCGGGAGCTCACCATGGGATTTTTAAACCCCGGCCCGGGCGCGCAATTTCCCCTACCCGTAACCTGCCCGCCGGGCCAAACCGTGAACGCCGTCAATTGCTCGGCCATTGGCGAAGGCATCGCGCCGCTTCCCGCGTTCTTTCGTGGGCCTGAATTCCATTCGCGGTAATTTCCCAGTCACCGAAAAAACCAGTCTGTGGTCCGCGCGTCTGGATCAGCGCTGGAGCAATCGCAACACTTCCTTCCTGCGCGTCGGCGTTTCCCCTTCGCTGGTTACTGGCGTGCAATCCACTTCACAAAATCAGGTCTTCGGACAAAACGCCGGAACCCGCGCAGGCGTAAATCAATATCGCGATTTCTCCATCGTCGGACAGCATGACACCATCGTCAGCGACACCGCCTTCAACGAATTTCGCGTGCAGTACGCCCGCCGCGGCCTGCACTTCGGTTATTCGCAGCTGCCCGGCGGCTCCAACATCGGCGTAAACATTCCCGGTTACGCCTATTTCGGTCGCGAACCATATTCCACCGTCGATCGCATCGAGCGCCGCATCGAATTCACCGATCACGTCACGCTCATTCGCGGCAACCACACCTTGAAAATGGGCGGAGACGTCAACATCATCCAATTGCGCTCCGGCAAAGCCCAAATTTTCCAACTTGATTTTGGCGGTGACGTAAATTTCGGCGGCCTGGCTGCCGACACCTTTGGATTCCCGGACTCCGTGCCCCTAGCCAGCGGCCAATCCATCGCTCTTCCAGGCACTACTGGCTTGCAATCCTACGGCTTGGGGATTCCCACTACGTACATCCAAGGCATCGGCACCTCCAACGCTGCCTTTCGACAATTTGCCTTTCGGCATTTTTCTATTCAGGACAGTTGGCGCGTCAACAAACATTTCGCCGTAAATTACGGCCTGCGCTACGACTCGAAAAGACGCCGTTATTTGCTCCCGCCACCGCCGTAAACGCCGCCGCCGAAAAAGCTCTCGGCGTAGTCGGAAGGAATTCCGCGCGATTAACAAGAATGTCGCGCCGCGCCTGGGCATCGCCTGGGATCCGCGCGGCGACGGCAAAATGGTGATCCGCGCCGGCTACGGAATTTTTATGATCATCCGCTGCTCGCTGTCGCTTTTAACTCCGTCACCGCCGAAGGCGGCCGCTCCGTGCAATTATTATCCGCCGGAGGAACTCCCTCGGCATGCGGTCTGATCACCCCGGCCTGCGGCAACGGCCTCGACAGCTCCCAACAATCTAAATGGTTCCTCTATTTTTCAAGGCGTCCTGAACGCCCTTCCCAACATGGGTTATATAGCCAGCCAGCAGCGCTTCGATCCGCTGTTGCCCGGTTCGCTCTTCGCCAATCAGAATTATCTAGCCGCCGGATTTCCGCTTCCGATCCTGCCTTTCACTCTTCCGGTCGCGAAAAATTTCAAGTTTGCCTACGCCGAGCAAGGCAATCTTACGATCGAGCGGGAAATTGCCGGCTCCTGGAAAATCAGCGTCGGCTACCAGTACACCCGCGGCTTGCGATTGAATCGCCCGGTGGACATCAATTCCACCGACCCGCAATTGCTCGCCAACAATCTGGAATTCGCCGACGCCGCCGGCCTGGGATTCACGCAATCCCGGTCACCGTAGTCGCCCCTGCCGTCAGTTTCGCTCCCGGAACGAATGGACCCAACACCTGCGGCGTAACAGTGATTGCCCCGCAAGCACTCGGTGTTTTAACCGGTTGCCCAGTCGCCGCTCTCAATGGCAAATTTGTTGGCACTCCCGCATTTTTTAATTTCTTCCGGCCCTTCGGGACCGAATCCTTCTTTCGCGTCCGCCACCGGCGGCGGCAATGCCTCGGTCGGGTACGCCACTCAAGTGGCTCTCGCGAACATGGCCGGCTATCCGGCAGGCTTCGGAGTTCCCGTGCCGTTCAACAGCGTTGACGCGCAAGCAATCCAGCGGCAATTCCACTTATCACGCGCCTCACCGTCAATCTGACCAAGCGCTTCTCCCACTGGTCTCGAACTTGCTCTCCAGTTACACCTGGTCGCATTCCATCGACGACTCCACCGACTTGCAGTCCACACTCGAGCCGCAGGACAGCCGCTTCCCTTTCCTCGAACGCGGCAATTCTGATAACGACCAGCGTCATCGCTGGGTCACCAGCGCCGTATTTCAGACCGGCGAAGGCCAGCGGCGGCGAAAGCATCGTGGCGGCATCTCACTCGGCGGGCATCACCTTTGCTCCCATCGTCGAAGCTTTCTTCCGGCCGGCCGTTCAACATCATCACCGGCACGGACACGCGCCTCGATCTTAGGCGCCTCCCAAGCGCGCCCTCCGTCGGCGGCGGCACGACTTCACCGTTCATTCCGGGCGTCACCTTCTCCCCCGCAGATCAGTGCCTGACCAATTGCTTCACAACCTTCAGTGTCCCGGGCATCAGCCCACCAGCCGGCTGCGACGGCAATCCTGGGCCGCAACCGCTTCACCACTCCCGGATTTTTCGAGTGGGACATGCGCGTTTCCAAGCGCGTTCCGCTCGGCGAACGCTTCAGCCTGGAACTTATCGCCGACGCGTTCAACCTCTTCAATCGCACCAATGTCGCAGCCGTAAACCAACTCTGCGATCCCACCGCCGGATCCACCTGCGCCGCGGGTCAACCCACCGCCGCCTACGACGCGCGCCAATTCCAGTTCGCTTTGAAACTGTATTGGTAGGGCCCGAAAGCGACAGCTCGCGCAAGCTTCTGTAAGGCGACAGCCGTCTCGTCGCGTGCTCGACACAACCTGCGCGTTTGGCTGTATGCTTACCGCGACGTAATGCACTTGTCCCGCTCACTTCAGTACATCTTTGTAGCCTTGCCGGCCGCCCTGTGATGTAACGTGGGAGCGGAGGTTCTATGAGACTCGGCTTTATCGGCAGTGGAAAAGTAGGCAGCGCGCTTGGCGCCTGGGCCGCGAAGGCCGGATATGAAGTTCCCTTCACTGCTAAAGACGAGAATCACGCCCGGGAAGCCGCGCGCAAAGCCGGCCACGGCGCAAAAGCTTTGCCATTGCGCGACCTCGTGGATGAATCCGATCTGATTTTGCTGACCCTGCCTTACGGCGAAGTTAAGAAAGCGCTGCAACCGGTGCAAGCCCATCTCGCGCGCAAGACCGTCGTGGACGTTACCAATCCCATCACTCCCGACCACAAGTCACTGCTTATAGGCCATACCACCTCTGGTGCCGAGGAAATCGCTAAGGTCCTCGATGAATCCTACGTCGTAAAAGCCTTCAACGCCGTATTCGCAGAAGTCTATGCCAGCCAAAATCCCAAAATCGACGGCCAGACCATCAGCATCATCTTGGCCGGCGACGATACCGAAGCAAAACAAGAGGTGAAGGAGCTGATCGTGAAACTAGGCTTTGACGCTGTCGACGCCGGCCCCTTGCAAAGCGCTCGTTATCTCGAACCCCTATCCCTTTTGAATATCCATCTGGGCCGCGTCGAAGGCCTGGGTACCGAAATCGGCTTCGCGCTCCTCCGCCACGGCCGCGCTTAACTAACCTCACGTTTTACACCCAATAAGCAACTAGCCGAAATCACGCTCTGCGCGCGTTTCGGCTAGCACTGCCCGACTGAGAGAAAACTCTTACGGGACGATGGCTAGCACTTCGCTGGAGTATCCGCTCTCTTGATTGCTAGCATCCACCGCCGTGACCACGTAGTAGTACGTGCGCCCGGACTGCACGCTGGTGTCCGTATAGGACGGCGTCGCCACCGGCGCAGAGGTCATCTTGTTATATGGGCCGCCGGACACCGTGCTGGAGTAAGTGTTGAATCCCACCACTCCGGAAGCGGCCGACCAGTTCAACACCACCGTGTGATTCGCTGCCGCCACGCCCATGCCCGTCAACAAAATTTGTGCTGGCGAATTTGAGGCGTTGCTGCTGATCGTCAGGCTGCCAGCGGCGGATCCACTTGCCGAAGGCGCGAATGTAGAAGTAACCGTGGTGGCTTGACCCGGTGCCAGCGTCAATCCGTTTGATCCTGCGGCGTTGAATCCCGCGCCCGCGACCGAAATTTGCGAAATGGTCACGCTGGAGTTCCCGGCGTTCATCAGCGTCACGCTTTGCATGCTACTGCTGGACACGTTCACGTTGCCGAAGTTCACCGCGTTGGCGCTGGAGTTGAGGAACAGAGTGGCCGCCGGAGAAACCGTTAACGAAGCCGAGTTGCTGCTCACGCTGCCTGCTGCATTGCTGACCAGCACCGCGAACGCCGTGCCATTATCCGCCGCCGTAGTTGCCGGTGTAGTGTAACTGGCCGAGGTGGCGCCGCTGACCGCCACGCCATTCTTCTGCCATTGATAGGTCAAGGTTGCGGTTCCCGATGCCGTCACGGAAAAAGTTGCCGTTTGTCCCGTATTCACAGTGCTGCTACTAGGCTGCGCGGTGATCGCCGGCGCCGTGGCTGCCGCCGCTGTCGTCACCATATTGCAAATCGTGTCATTACCCGCGGCCGCCACTCCTCCCAGATAGCCGAGTGACGTGGCCGCTGCTTGCTCCGTCCGAAATGCAAAGTTGCTGCCGATGACGGTCTGCACTCCGCCGATCATCACGTACACGTTGTAGGTGTGCGCCGCGATATTCACGTCCAGGATGAACTGATACGTGTTGCCCGCCACGAAAGAAATTGCCGTTGCCGCGGCAAAAGCTCCGCCGTTTCTTGCGTCGATTGTCCCGCCGCGATTGAAGCGCACCGCCGCTGCTAGATCCGTATAAGCGGTCGCTGGAACGGACGCCAGACCGGCGACCGAATCCATGGTAGACGTCGCCGGGGTCGCGTCGAACATAAACCGGAAGCTTCCGCTCTGAACTTGCGCGAGTGGCGCGTTGAACCAGTGTCCCGCTGAAAGCACGCATCCCGGTGGTGGTGTCGCCGCTTTCACGGTCAGAAGGGCGGGGATGCTGGTGGCGGTGCCGGCGCTGTTGCTGACGGAGACACTGAATTGCGTGCCATTGTCAGAAGGGGTCGTCAACGCCGTGGTGTAGCTAGAGGAAATCGCACCGATGATCGGTGCGCCGTTTCTGCTCCATTGGTACATCATCGGTGCCGTGCCGGTGGTGGCCACGGAGAAATTTGCCGGTTGTCCGGCGGTAACGGACTGCGCGGGCGGTTGCGAGGTGATCGCTGGCGCCACGATCGGGGCTTTCACCGTAAGCTTTGCGGCGACGCTTGTCGCTGTGCCCGCGCTGTTGCTCACTACGGCGGTGAATTGCGAGCCGCTGTCCGTCAAGGTCGTTATTGGCGTTGAATAGTTCGAACCGTTTGCCCCGCTGATGGCCACGCCGTTCTTCTGCCATTGGTACGCCAAGGGCGCGCTACCCGAAGTGGCCACCGAAAAGCTTGCCATCTGTCCGGCCGTTATCGTGACGCTTGCCGGCTGGGTGATGACTGCGGGCGCCACCATGCTGTTAACCATAGTAATGTTGCAAACGCTGTGGCTGCCGGTAACCGTCAAGGCTCCTACGTAGCCGAGTGCCGCTACGCCCGATTGTTCCGTGCGGAACGCCAGGTTTGTCCCCAGCGTCATCTGCATCCCACCTAGCACCACGTAGGCGTTGTAAGTATGCGCCGCGACGTTGACATCCAGAATCACGTGATACGTCGTGCCGCGCACGAAACGCAGAGTTGAGGCGGCCACAAAACGCCCGCCATTTCGTGCGTCGATGGTGCCGTTCAGGTTGAAACGAACTGCGACGGCCAAACTGGTGTAGGCATTCGCCGGGCTGGAAGATAACCCCGTAACGCCATCCATTGTGGAACTCAACGGTGTAGCGTCGTACGTAACGCGAAAGCTACGCGTTCCCACTATTGGTAGCGGCGCATTGACCCAGGTTCCTGCGGACATCACGCACACATTTGGATTGACAGCCGGGTTGCTGCGCACTGGCGTCGCGAGCACCAGGAAGAACATTGCGGAAATTGTTGCGGCGACACTCTTGCTCAAAGTTGGCACGGTAATCCCCTATTCGATCTCGTACTGGCATCTTGTAAATGCCGGAGTCGTTCTTGCTGTCGGAGTGCGGAAGGGGGGTTCCGATGCCTGTGAAGAATAGAGTTAGTCGCAGCTCACAACTACTGGTCAGAGGAACAGAAGTGGGGCAGTCCGGGGAGATTGAAGAATTCTGGGCGACGGTGTTACAACGGGCAGGTGCCACCGACCGGCCAGGTCGTTCGCGTCAATAAATCCTCGAATCTTGTGGCATTGGTGAGTTTTGGCAAAAAAATCGTATACTGTCTAGCCCGGTCAAGCTATCAGCATTCTCCGTTCGCGCTGCGTTTAATTCCTGCAGCGTACACTTTGGGCGAGGTTCTGCGTGCCAGCTTCCGTTCTGAAAAGCACCGTCGACGTAAAATCTCCCGCCGCCCAAAAGAACCACCGTCACGTCGTTGATTTACTTATCAAGCTCAAGAACGAAGAAGAATTGATCTGCGTTGGCGGCGGCTCCAAAGCCATCGATTCACAGCATAAAAAGGGCCGCCTCACGGGACGCGAACGCGTCAAAAAACTTGTCGACCCCGGCTCCCACTTTTTTGAACTGGGCATTTACGCTGCCTACGAAATGTATGAAGAGTGGGGCGGAGCTCCCGGCGCTGGCGTGATCACCGGCCTGGCCCGCGTTTGCGGCCGTACCTTCATGCTTATCGTGAACGACGCCACCGTAAAAGCTGGCGCTTTTTTTCCCATGACCGCGAAGAAAGTCATCCGCGCACAAAATATCGCCATTGAAAATCACATTCCCACCATCTATCTCGTGGATTCCGCCGGCGTTTTTCTGCCCTTGCAGGAAGATGTCTTCCCGGACATTGACGATTTCGGCCGCGTCTTCCGCAACAATGCGGTCATGAGCGCCATGGGCATCCCGCAAGTCACCGCCATCATGGGCATGTGTGTCGCAGGCGGCGCTTACCTCCCGGTCATGTGCGATCACATATTAATGACCGAAGGTTCCGGCTTATTCCTCGCCGGCCCCGCTCTCGTGCAAGCCGCCATCGGACAGAAAACTTCCGCTGAGGAATTGGGCGGCGCCAAAATGCATGCGCAAATCAGCGGTACCGTGGATTTTCGCGAACCCGATGACGATGCCTGCCTTGAACGCATCCGCGCGTTGGTGGACAAAATGGGCGCGCCCGATGCTTCCCCGTTTAGCCACACCAAGTCCCGCGACCCTCTATATCCCGCGGATGAAATCTATAGCGTGTTCACCAACGATCCCGGCAAACAATACGACATGCGCGACATCATCGCGCGCATCGTCGACGCTAGCGAATTTGAGGAATACCGCGCGGAATACGGCGAAACCCTACTGTGCGGCTACGCCCGCATCGGCGGCTGGGCCGTGGGCATCGTTGCCAACCAAAAGAAGCACGTACACACCTTGGCGCGCGGCTCCGATCAAAAACGCATCGAATTTGGCGGCGTGATCTACACCGAGTCCGCCGAGAAAGCCGCCCGCTTCATTCTTGACTGTAATCAGAACCGCATCCCGCTGATCTTTCTCCATGACGTGAACGGCTTCATGGTCGGCAAAGACGCCGAATGGAGCGGCATCATCCGCGCTGGCGCAAAAATGGTGAATGCCGTCGCCAATAGCGTAGTACCCAAAATTTCCGTAATCTGCGGCGGCAGTTTTGGCGCCGGCCATTACGCCATGTGTGGCAAGGCGTTCGACCCTCGCTTTGTGTTTGCCTGGCCCACCGCGCGTTACGCGGTAATGAGCGGCGATGCCGCGGCAACCACTCTCGCGGAAATCAAACTGAAGCAGCTCGAGCGTGAAGGCAAGAAAGTTGACGACAAGCAAAAGAAAGAAGTCTACGAATCCATCCGCTCCACCTATGAGCATCAAACCGATCCGCGCTACGCCGCCGCGCGCTTGTGGGTCGATGCCATCATCGATCCCTCGCAGACTCGCGACGCTTTGATCTGGGCTCTCGAAGCCGCCGCACTCAACCCCGAGATTCGCGAGTTCAAGACTGGAGTCTTGCAAACCTGATGGAACCCGTGAAGCTGGTGGAATGTCCGCGCGATGCCTGGCAGGGGTTGCCGGACCTGATCCCCACAGAGTACAAAGTCGAATATCTCAACGCCCTCATTGCCGCCGGCTTCAAACATATCGATGCCGTAAGTTTCGTTTCACCTAAGCACGTCAAGCAAATGGCCGACAGCGAAGATGTCATGCGCCGGCTGCACGCTTCCCTTCCCGCGGGGCCCGGCGCTCCGGAAATCATCGGCATCGTCGTAAATGAAAAGGGTCTCGAGCGCGCCCTGGCCACGCCTGGCGTCACCACCATTGGTTACCCCTATTCCATCTCCGCGTATTTCCGCCGCGCCAACGCCAACATGACCCGCGCCGAATCGCGCGCTCTGGTCGAAAAATTGAAGAGGGAAACCGCTGCTGCCAATCGGGCCTTGGTCATCTATATCTCCATGGCTTTTGGCAATCCTTACGACGAGCCTTGGGGCGCGGAAATTGTGGCCGAAACTCTGGAATGGCTGAAAGATATTCGAATCAACACGGTCTCTCTGGCCGACACTGTAGGAAACGCCACTCCTGAGGCGGTCGGCCAACTCTATCGCGAAGTGAAAGACCATGTTGCGGGAATCGAGCTGGGCGTGCACCTGCATAGCCGCCCAGAAACCGCGGAAGCCAAAATCTTGGCCGCCTATGAAGCGGGCTGCCGCCGCTTTGATTCCGCGCTCACCGGTCTTGGCGGCTGCCCCTTCGCGGGAGACACGCTGGTGGGAAACATTGCGACCGAAGACGTGCTTGCTGCTGTTCGAAAGGCGGGAGGTGATCCCGGCATTGATTCCTCAGCGCTGGGCCCGCTTCTGCAGATGACCAACGAAATCCGTTCCAAGTACGCGCACGCGCCCATGGTGCAATAATATTTGATAGCCGTTCCGTGGTTAACAGCGTCCACCGACAGCTGCCGTTCGTGAATGCGGATTCTATGGTCCAATAGCCGCATCCCACGAGCCCAGCGTCCCCGATAGATTGCTGCGTCAAGCAGCTAGAAACGAGTGACCGCGTGTTTGAAACTCTACAACTCGACTTCCCCGGCGAACTCGCGGTCCTGACACTGAATCGCCCGGAGAAGCGTAACGCCATCTCCCCGCAAATGATTTCCGAACTACAGTCCGCTCTGGACATCATCGAAAAAAGTCACGCTCGCGTGGGTATCCTGACCGGCACCGGCAAAGCTTTCAGCGCCGGCATGGATCTTGAAATGCTCGCCGCCATCGCGCGCCAGTCTCCCCAGCAAAATATGGACGACTCTCGGCGCATGGCTCGCATGTTCCGGCGCATCTGGAGTTTTTCCAAGCCCCTGATCGCCGCCGTAAACGGCGCGGCACTCGCTGGAGGCTGCGGCATCGCCACTCTCTGCGATTTTACTTTGGCCGTGCCGGAGGCCAAGCTCGGCTACACCGAAGTAAAAATTGGCTTCCTGCCCGCCATCGTGTCTGTTTTTCTTATTCGCCAGATCGGCGATAAGCGCGCCCGCGATTTGTTGCTCACCGGCCGCATGATCACCGCTGTGGAAGCCAAAGAGCTAGGTTTGGTCACCGAAGTAGTCGAAGCTGATCGCCTGCAGGACCGCGCTAGAGAATTGGCAGCGGTCCTGATCGAAGCCAGCCCCAGCAGCCTCACCCGCGCCAAACGTTTGTTAACCGCCGGGGCAGCCCCGGGCATTGACGCCGACCTAGAGCGCGCCGTCCTGGAAAACGCCCGCATCCGCTGCACTCCGGATTTCAAAGAAGGCCTGGCGTCCTTCCTCGAAAAGCGCAAACCGCAATGGCGAGGCGACACCGAGTAATGTGGCGCCGCCGCTGTCACCATGGGTCTTCGCATGCTTGAATATCATGACGCCGAAATCCGCGTGCGCTATGCCGAGACCGACCAGATGAGCGTCGTCTACCACGCCAACTATCTCATCTGGTTTGAAGTGGGCCGCGTCGAGCTAATTCGCGCCCTTGGCATCGAATACAAAAATATGGAAGCCGACGACGATTGCCACATTGTTGTCGCCGAAGCGCGCTGCCGCTACTTGCATCCCGCGCGCTACGACGAAAAATTGCGCGTCCGCACCCGTATCGCCGAAACTCGCAACCGCACCATTCGTTTTTCCTACGAAGTCTTTCGCGATTACGACAGCCGCTTGCTCGCCACCGGCGAGACCGTGCACGTCATCTGTGGCAGCAATGGCCGCCCCAAGCTACTGCCCGAGAAATATCGCGGCGCCTTCTCCACCGCCCTGTCGAGCGTGCCCGTCAACGAGAATACCGGAACTGACAACGGTAATACCCAGGACTCGTCGCCGCCCAGACCATGAAAATTAGCCATCAAAGACATTTCCCAACCATCGCTATGATCATTATTGTCGTTACCAAACTATGAACATCCTCTTGACCGGCAACGATCTGACCTTTGAGCACTTCCACGCTGTCGTACTTCGCCACGAACCCGTTTCTCTCCACCCGTCCGCCATCGAACGCATGAATGCTTCGCGCGCGGTAGTCGACAAACTTGTGGCCAGCGGCGTTACCGCCTACGGCATCAATACCGGATTCGGCAAGCTGGCCTCGGTGCGCATCTCCAGTGACCAGGTCAAACAGCTGCAAGTAAATTTAGTTCGCTCGCACGCTTGCGGCGTGGGTGATCCGCTCAGCGAGAGCGAAACCCGCGCCATGATGCTGCTGCGCGCCAACGCGCTCGCCAAAGGCCTCAGCGGCATCCGCCCCCACGTGGTAGAAACGCTTTGCAAAATGCTTAATGCCAAGGTGCATCCGCTCATTCCTTCGCAAGGTTCGGTGGGCGCCTCCGGCGATCTAGCCCCGCTTGCCCATCTCGCGCAGGTGCTGATTGGCGAGGGCCGGGCGATATACAACAACGAAACCTTGGACGGCTCCGCTGCCCTGCACAGTGCAGGCATCGTGCCCGTGGCCCTGGAAGCGAAAGAAGGTCTATCGCTGCTCAACGGCACGCAGGGCATGCTGGCACTTCTCAGCCTCGCGCTGCAGGATGCCGATGCGCTCGTCAATGCCGCGGACATTGCCGCTGCGCTTTCTCTTGACGCTTTGCGCGGCAGCCCCGGAGCTTTCGATCCGCGCATCATGGAAGCTCGCGCCTATCGCGGGGCCGCCACCACCGCGAAAAATCTGGCTCGCCTCAACGACGGCAGCCAGATTCGCGAATCCCACCGTTCGAACGCCAGCGACCCCCGCGTGCAGGATGCCTATAGTTTGCGCTGCACTCCACAAGTCCACGGTGCGGTCCGCGACGCGCTTGCACAAGCGCGCTCCATTGCCGAAGTGGAACTCAACAGCGCCACCGACAATCCCTTGGTCTTCGCGCACGCGGTCGCAAGCGGCGGCCCTGCCGGCTCCAGCAGCGGCGCCGATGGCAACGGCGACATCGTCAGCGGCGGAAATTTTCACGGCCAGCCGCTAGCCATGGCCGCCGACCAGGTCGCCATCGCTCTCGCCACCCTCGGCGGCATCAGCGAACGCCGCATTGAGCAGATGACCAACCCGCTGACCAGCATGCTCCCCGCCTTCCTTACTCCCGAGCCGGGCTTGAATTCCGGCTTCATGATTGCCCAGGTCACCGCCGCAGCTCTAACCAGCGAAAACAAGGCCCTCTCCACCCCGCATTCCGTGGATTCCATTTCCACTTCCGGCAACCAGGAAGACTACGTCAGCATGGGCATGAGCGGCGCGCGGCGTCTGTCCCGCATGCTCACCAATCTTCGCCATACCATCGCTATCGAACTGCTATGCGCGTGCCAGGGCATTGACCTTCTCGCCCCGCTGCAAACCGGCACGCTCGCGCAAAAAGCCTATTCCGCAGTCCGTGCTAAATCCGCAAAACTCACCGACGACCGCCCCCTCGCAGCCGACATCGCGTCCATCTCTGAACTATTACTCGACGCCTCATTCACCCAGATCATTTCCTAATTCGATGGCGGAGGCTAATAATATGTGCGGACGTGAACGAGCGTCGGTCCGCTGGTCCGCGGTTCAAACTTGAAACTTCGAGTTTCCGGAATATCCTAATGCTGACCTCTCGACGCCAGTTTCTTCGTAACGCCGCGGCCTCCGCCGCCCTTGCTTCCCTTTCACGCCCATCCTGCTCGGCCCGCCCCGCCGCCGAGCTTCAACAACAGCTTTCCGAAGACCCGCTCCGTCCGCAATTCCATCTCCTCCCGGCCAAAAACTGGATGAACGACCCTAATGGCCCGATATATTGGAATGGCAACTACCATATGTTCTTCCAGTACAACCCCGGTGCCGCCGTCTGGGGAGACATGCACTGGGCCCACGCCGTAAGCCCAGACATGATTCACTGGCGCCACCTGCCTGTCGCGCTCGCGCCCACTCCCGGCTGGGACGACGCCGATGGCTGCTTCACCGGGAGCGCCGTAGATGACCACGGCACCGCCACCATTCTCTACACAGGCGTTAAAAAAGTTCTCAAAGACCGCGCCACCCTCCGCGACGGCCACAACAATTTTCGCGAAGTACAATGCCTCGCCACTTCTTACGATCCGCAACTCCTTAGCTGGATAAAATCGCCGCTACCCGTCATTGCACCGCCTAAAGACTCCACTCTCGCGGGTTTTCGCGACCCCTTTGTCTGGCTCAAGGCCATCACTGGTTGCTCGGCGTCGCCTCCGGTCACTTCCAGCGCGGCGGCTGCGTTTTGCTCTACCGATCTAGAGATCTGCGCAACTGGGAATACCTGCATGAGCTATTTTCCGGGCCCTGGACCGAAAAACAATCCATCAATCCGGTGGATTCAGGCGAAATGTGGGAATGCCCCGATTTTTTCCCGTTGGGCAAAAAACATGTCCTGCTGTATTCCACGGCTGGAAGCGTTCTTTGGGAGTCCGGCGAGCTGAACGCCCGAGACTTCAGGTTCCACTCCGAGCGTCGCGGCATTCTGGATCACGGAGCCTATTACGCCCAAAAAACCCAGCTCGACGCCCACGGCAATCGCATCTTATGGGGTTGGATTCCCGAGAAGCGTCCAGACAGCGAACTGATCGCCGCCGGTTGGGCTGGTTGCATGGCTCTCCCGCGCCTCCTTACTCTTTCGCCGGACGGCGAATTGCTGATGGCCTTCGCATCGGGAACAAAATCTCTCCGCGAAAAAGCTTTGCCACCACCACAAAAAGCCGACCGCCCCGATACTCCGATGCCACCATCCTTCTCCATCGAGAGCGCATGTGCCGAATTGACGTGGCAAACCGTTGCCGAGGATTTCACGGTTACTCTGGAAGATCGCCATGGCCCGTGGTGGTCCGCATCGCTCACACGTGGCGCAGGCTCTTCGTCTGCATTGACGGTGAACGCCACCTCATTTGAAATTCCCGGGACCTCCGGCGGCTCGCCTCGCGCTTTCCATCTGCTCCTTGATGCTTCCGTCGCCGAACTAATCGTCGACAACCGGCACGCCATCACCACCCGCATTTACCGCCGGCCCGAAGGCCCTCTGCGCATTCAACCGAATGACAAAACTAAAATCGTCTCATTCGAAGCCTGGCCCCTCCGCCCCATTTCCCCCAATCGTCTGACTACCTAATTCCCCCTGCCCAACCGGAAATGATTCATCCAACTTGCTAGGAAACATTTCTCCGCCTTTTCCGTTATCACTAACGAGGGGGAATCACGCATGCGCAACCTGTACCAAGACCTAAAACATGGCCTGCGCGTGCTACTCAAAAATCGCGGATTTACCGCCGCCGCCATCATTGTGTTGGCGCTTGGCATCGGCGCCAACACCGCTATCTTCAGCATCGTGTACGCCGTCCTGCTGCGCCCATTGCCCTATCGCGATGCCTCGCGTCTCGTCATGCTCTGGCACACCCCGCCCCAAAAAAGCTTCCCGGGAATGACCATGTTCTCGGTCTCGGCCGCTAATTTCGTCGATTGGCAGCAGCAGAGCCACTCCTTCGAGCGCATGTCCATTTATTCGTTTTCGCATTTGAATCTCACCGGTCGAGACCAACCTGAAGCCCTGCAGGGCGCCTCCGTATCCGCTGATTTTTTTTCTACCCTGCAAGCTCAGCCGATGCTCGGACGCACCCTGACGCTCGACGAAGACCAGCCCGGAAAAAATCATGTCGTGGTCTTAAGCTATGGCCTGTGGAAGAGTCGCTTCGCGGCAAATCAGGATATCGTCGGACGAACTGCGGAATTCGACGGCCAGCCCTACACCATCGCCGGGGTCATGGGAGAAAAATTTCGCTTCCCGGGCTTCGCCCAATATTGGACCCCCATGGGCTGGACCAATCAGGAGCGTTCCGTGCGCGGCGAACACCATTACATGGTCATCGCCAGGCTAAAGCCCGACTCCGCAGTCGCGCAAGCTCAGGCGGAGATGACCAGCATTTCCGCGCGCCTCGAGCAGCAATATCCCGAAGACGACAAGGGTTGGGGGGCGCTGGTGATGCCCTTGCGCGAAGACCTCGTCGGCGACGTCCGTCCCGCGCTGCTGGTCCTCCTCGGAGCCGTATCCTTTGTGCTGCTGATCGCTTGCGCAAATGTCGCGAATCTGGTGCTCGCAAAAACCTTCGGCCGCCGTAAAGAAATCGCCATTCGTGTGGCTCTGGGAGCAACCAGCGGCGCCGTCGTTCGGCAGATTGTTGCCGAAACCATACTGCTTTCGCTCTCCGGCGGAGCACTGGGTCTCGGGCTCGCGCACTTTGGAATTCAGCTCGCCCTCAAATTTTTGTCCGCGAATCTTCCCAAGTCCACGGAAGTCACCCTGGACTCCGGCGTCATGTTCTTCACACTAGTTATTTCTATCCTTACTGGCTTGCTTGCGGGCCTGTTGCCGGCTTTTCGCCTTACCAAAACCAACGTCAACGATGCCCTCAAACAAGGCCTGGGCAAAACCGATTCCGATTCGAGCGGCGGTCGCACCCGCGCCGCACTCGTCGTGTCCGAAGTCGCCCTCTCGCTCATTCTGCTGGTTGGCGCCGGCCTTATGATTCGCAGTCTGTGGCTGCTCAACAACGTCGACGCCGGCATCGATCCCCATAACGTCCTGACCATGACTCTGGTTGTCCCCAGCGGAAAGTTTCCTCAGTCGCGCGATGAGTCTGCCTTTTTTGCCCGCACTTTGACGCAAGTTCGGGCGCTTCCTGGCGTTCTCTCTGCCGCCCTCATTGACGATCTGCCGTTGAACGGCGATGGCTCCCATCAGCCGGTTGCAATCGAAGGCCGTCCGGTTTTACCGCTATCCGAACAACCCGAGGTCGATACTCGCGTAATCACCCCCGGCTACTTGAACACCCTGAGAATTCAACTCCGTCGCGGCCGCGACTTATCGGACTCGGACTCCCCAGAGCGGCCGCCTGTACTTGTGATAAGCGAAGCTATGGCCAAGCGCTTCTGGCCGAACGAAGACCCCATCGGCCGTCACCTTACCATGTCGTTTTTTCCCGGAGTTTCCCGCGAAATTGTCGGTATCGTCGCTGACGTAAAACTAGACAGACTGGACCTGACCGCCTCCGCTGGCACTGTTTATTTGCCTGCTTCGCAACTTTCCACCTCCGCCGCGGGTGATTTCCACTCTTACCCCATGCAGCTGGCTGTCCGGACCGCCGCAAACCCGTCCAGCCTTTCCTCCGCGGTTACCGGCGCCATTCATGCCATCGAAAGCGACATGCCGGTCACCGAACTCATGACCATGGAGGACCTCATCGACAAGTCCCTTTCGGAGCGCCGCTTCAGCATGCTGCTGCTGGCCGCCTTTGCGGTGCTGGCCCTGTTGCTCGCTGCCGTGGGCATCTACAGCGTGCTTTCTTTCGCTGTGCGCCGCCGCGTCCGCGAAATTGGTATTCGCGTGGCATTGGGCGCGGAGGTGTCCGATGTTCTACGTCTGATTGTTATCGAAGGAATGAAACCCGCGCTGCTCGGCATTGTCATCGGACTGGCCGGCGCGCTCGCCTTGGGCCGCATAGTAGCTGGTTTAATTTTTGGTGTTAGCGCTGCTGACCCGATCACCTTCGCCGCTGTGGCTGCCCTGCTCTGCGGTGTCGCGCTATCTGCGTGCTTGATTCCCGCCTACCGTGCCGCTCAGATCGAGCCTACCCGCGCTCTGCGTGAAGAGTGACCGAGATTAACGATTGCGCGAAGCTTGTGAAGCTATCCGCCTCCGTCGAGGCGGAACCAGCGGAGCCGGGCACCGGGACGCTACCTTTGTTTCCCAAAAGCCGTCGACACTCTCGCACGGTTACCGCTTACGCTTTTCTTGCCAATACTTCCAGATATTCCGCTCTCACCTGTACTGCATTAACTGGCCCTTCATTATGATCCGCCCATAACTTTTCAAGATCCGCCGCCAATCCCGCCTGGCCAGCTGCGTCCAGCCGCGAGAAAGCGACCTTGGTAGGTCCAAAATATTCTCGAAATAGTTTCACCACATCTGCTGCGCCAAATTCATATTTGAATTCCAGATTTCGCGGGCGCGTCTCCGCTTTCCAACCAGCCTTTGCAAACCGCTCTTTAACCACATCTTCTTTGCCCCACAACACGGGCGCTTCCAGATTTTCCGGTGGTGGCAGGTACTTTGCGCTGATCGCAAAATTCTTCCCCACAAATCCGCTGGGCGTCCAGTTGGCCATGGCTATCAATCCGTCCGGTTTGCAAACTCGCACCATTTCAGCAATCACCAGCGCCGGCCGCGGCGCAAACATCGCTCCATACATCGACATCACCACGTCGAATTGCGCATCCGCAAACGGCAACCTCTCTGCATCGCCTTCCCGGAACTCGACTTTCAACCCTTCACTTGCTGCCCGAGCACGCGCTTGCTCCAGAAGATTGGTGGCGATATCCACACCCGTAACCAGCGCTCCTTTTCGCGCCGCGGGAATCGCTAGGGTTCCCGTCCCGCAAGCCACGTCCAATACTTCCGAGCCCGCTTTAATGTCCAGTCGCGCGACAAAATCTTCGCCCTCTTTGGCGTTATATTTCGCGATCTGCCCAAAGTCTCCGGCCATCCACGTCGACTTCATCCGCTCTTTTAGTTGTTCTATTTCCGGCATCGCTGTCCCCATCGCTTCCCTCTCAGAAACTCTTGCTCTTGCTTCTTCAACGTACTTCGCTGCTCAGCGCTCGCCGAAAAAAAGACAGCATTCGATAACCAGCCACATAGCTGAACGGCCGCAATTCCAGCGAGTAATGCCCGCAAGCCAACTCCAGGACCCGCGGATTCGATCCGTGCCTCCGCAGCGAATCCAGCATCTGCTCGGTCAGCTCCGGCAACATCGTCGGATCGTATTTGCCATAAACCATAAAGCAATTTCGTCCCGCGCCCAAGCCGCGCTCCACATACGGCATGGGGCTGATCGGCGCCCAATATTCGCGCAGTTCATCCACGGTGACATGGTGGCGCAAGCTTTCCCAAACATGATTGGTAGTCATGCCCTGGCTCACCACATCCGCATAATAGGTGGAAATGTGAAAGAACCCGCCCGCTTGTATCGCTTCGTCATGCATCAGCGCGATATATCCAATCGAAGAGCCGATGCTCGTCCCTAACAGCCCTAATCGCGGATAGCCCTGCTGCTCCAGCCATCGCAGGCACCGCCGCGCATCCTGCACCCCTTGCCGGTTGGCCTGCAGCGTCAGCCCGATGTTTGGCCCGCAGATTTGGTCGGCGCGCTCGTGCCCCTTGCTCATCCGCCGGTCGTGATACGGCATGCTCATCTTCAGCGCCGTGATGCCCAGTCGCTGAATCCATTCGCACAGCCCTCGCTGTCCATGCCACTTGGCATTCCAGTTGGGCAACACCAGCACCGCGACGTCTTTCTTTTTCCCAGGAAAAATTTGCGCGTGTACCGTGTTGTTTTCCGGCCATGCCGACTCAATCGAACTCGGAAACGTCAACACATTCTCGCTGTCCACTCGCGACTCCGGCGGAGGAGTGGTCGCAAACCATTCATGACTTGTCTCAATGGCGTATCGCGCATACTGCCGCACATACTCGCCGGGATCCGACTCCGTCGCGCTCCCGCCAATATGCTCCAACCCCCATTCGAACGGCTGCACCCGCCGGTTGTCATCGGTAGTCCACCGCCGGTGCTCATATCGCCGAATTTTCCGCTCATACCACTTCATAAGTTCGCAATGCTGTGCGCTTCGTCAGAAGATGCACTCCCAGGCAAATTATTAATCATTTCCGACTCTACGATTTCACCAGGTTGAATCAGCTAAGCGCTCTTTCACAGTGCGCTTACAACAGCGTCAGATCCCTGATGCGATTTGACCGCGCACACAAAATCAAGATCGCAATATCTCGCCCGGCAATATTTTGTTGGTATTTAATGTTCCGATCAGTAATCAGCAGTACGTCCCATCGACCCTCTGCCAATTCAAGCAGTTCGCCATTCTTCTTGTTTGCGAAACCGGCTTCCGGCACGGTTTCGCATACATGACCCGGCAAAGCCAAGCGAGCCTTGAGCCCAACGGGCACACATTCATCCAGCAAGATCCTCATTCGCACAGGCGCGCAAAAAGGAGGGACTTTGCTTCTTCCAATGCCGCGATGGCTTGCTCCCGGCTAACCCCAGGATATTGCTCTAAAAAATCATCGAGCGTGTCTCCTCCTTCCACATAGTCGAGAAGGGTCTGGAAAGGAACGCGCGTGCCTTTGAATACTGGATCCCCGCTGTGAAGCTCTGGGTGTTGAACAATTACGCTTTTGCCGTCTGCTGCCATGCAGCCTCCTGCCCCTCTCAATTATCTCATCTTTCGTCTGCGGTCAATCTTCCGCCAAATCCCCCACCTGTTAGCCATCCGACACGACCTCCATGCCCTTCATTGAGCCCCTCTTCCGTCTGTGGCACAGTCAATAAGTGGTCCTCTTCTTCTTTTTTCTCTTCGGAATCGTCATTGGGAGCTTTCTGAATGTGTGCATCTCGCGCATTCCGGAGGGTCTTTCGATCGTTTCCCCCGGCTCCCGCTGTCCCCGCTGCCTCAGCCCTATCAAGCCTTATGACAATGTTCCCGTTTTGGGTTGGCTGTGGCTCCGCGGCAAGTGTCGTGCTTGCAGCCTCCCGATTTCCCCCATGTACCCGCTCATCGAACTGGCCACCGGCCTTCTCTTCGTGGGCTGCTACCTGGCTTTTGGCCTCACCGCTGAAACCCTCAAGTGGGTCGTCTTCGTCTGCCTCATCATCGTCCTGGCGATCACCGATCTTCGCGTGCGTATCTTGCCCGACGCCATCAACGGCCCCGGCTTCATCGCCGGTGTGCTCTTTGCCTGTTTCTTGCCGCTCGGTGATGGCACCTCCTTCCTTCTAAACGTCCGCCTTTTCCACGGCGCGCTTCCGGAGTTCGCGCTGGGTATTCTCGACGCTCTTTTGGGTGCTGCTTTTGGAAGTTTCCTCCTCTGGGGCGCCGCCGCGTTGTATAAAGTCGTGCGGGGGCGCGAAGGCATGGGCTTCGGCGACGTCAAAATGATGGCCATGGTCGGCGCCTTCCTGGGCTTGCGCGGCTCTTTCCTTACCATTTTGCTTGGCACCATGCTCGGCAGCGTTCTCGGTCTGGGCCTCATCATCGCGCTTTACGCCATCGGCTGGAAGCGTCGCCTCGCCGAACGCGCCAGCCGCCGCGGCCTCGGAAAAGTTTCTTCCCTGCGCTGGGCTATCGCCAGCCAGTATCAACTTCCCCTCGGCACCTTCCTCGGCATCGGCGCGCTCGTAGTCGTATTCCTGTTCTCCTCGCCGGTAGTCAATCTGGCCCCGCGAGCCCGGTGACTTAGGTGCCGACTCCACCCTTCTACACGCCCGGCCTGGCCACTTCGCTCCTTCTCGAACGCGAGAACTCCCACATCTGGGTCATCGCCGGAGGACTGGGCATCGCCGTAGTGGTCGTCGCGGTCTTGCTAATCTTCCTTATTCGCCGCTTCTTTCAGAACACTCGCGAGTCGCAAAAACAATCACTCACCATCGCGCCCAAAACCGATAACCCCTCCTCCTTCATGGCCGCGTCCATGCAAGGCGTCATCCAGAAACTGCGCGAACAGGAAAAAGAACTCGAGCGCCTGCATCGCATCGAAAAAGAACGTGCCGAGCAAACCGAGCGCCTCAGCGAAGAAGTCACCCGCAACATGCCCGCCGGTCTTTTAATCGTGAACGCCACCGGCATCATTTCCAGTGCCAATCCTGCCGCTGAACAAGCTCTCGGCATCCAAGGGCTCAGCTTCCGCCGTTATAGTGAAGCCCTCGGGGAACGCTCCGATCTGACCAAACTCCTTGCCGAGTGTCTCGCCGATGGCAAAATTTTTCGCCGCGAACAAGTCGAGCACACCTCGCCCAACGGAGAATGCCGCCATCTGGGCGTAACCATCTCTCCGATCCGTCGCGGCACAGGAAAGATCAATGGCTCCATCTGTCTGATGATGGACCTAACCGAGCTGGCTACTCTTCAGCAGCGCGTTCAGCTCAAGGAAAATCTCGCCGCTCTTGGCGAGCTGTCCGCCGGCATCGCCCACGAATTCAAAAACGCCCTTGCCACCATTTCCGGCTACGCCCAGATGATGCTCTCCGAGTCTTCCGTCGAAGAATCCACCGAGTACGCGCAAAAGATCCTCGATCAAACCCGCAACATTACCCACGTCATCACCGAATTCCTCAAGTACGCGCGTCCGTTGGAAATTTCCGATGAACAAATTTCCTTGCAGCCGCTGGTGGACCGGGTGGTCTCCGAAATCGCTGAAGCTCACCCCTCTGTGCGCGTGCGCTGTGAAGGAGCCTTCAACAGCGTGCCTGGCGATGAAGGCCTCTTGCGCCAGGCACTACTCAATCTCGCTCGTAACGCCGCTGAAGCCTGTGTCCATGCCGCGCATGGCGGTCGCGTGCTGCTCCGCGGCGAAGTCGTTCGCCGGCCCGAAACCGGTTTTCAGCGCATCACCGTTTTCGACAACGGTCCCGGCCTGCCGTCTGCGGCTCGCGGTAAACTTTTTCGCCCCTTCTACACCACGAAAGCCAACGGCACCGGCCTGGGTCTCGCCGTGGTCCAAAAAATCATCGTGCAGCATGGCGGTCAAGTCGACGCTCGCAACCGCCCAGAAGGTGGCGCCGCATTTATTGTTACGTTACCCGTGTGCGTAGAGGTTCCCGACGCGGTAGAATCGAGGAAGGCTGTGGTCTAGCGAGGTATGTGGACCGTGGCCCCGTCAGCTGGGTTCTCAATATCGATAGGGTTCAGCGTGGAACGTCAGGCTTACTTCGAATTTGGCCTCGGAAAGCAGGTCTCATGCGCATCAAATCGTGGCTGGCATCCGCCTCGTTAGCAGCAACTGCCGTTCTTCTTTGCTCGCTGCCTGTTGCCCTTCGCGCTCAGGACGCCTCCTCGACTGATCCCGTCGCTGACGCTGCTCGCCGCTCCCGCGAAGCCAAACGCAACGCCCCAAAATCCCGCAAAGTATATACCGATGACGACGTGGTGCACACCAAACCAGCACCCGCTGCAGTCGCAACTCCGGCCGACGCCACCGGCACTGCTGTTGCTCCCGGCACCGTCCCGACAGGCGCCGCAGCCGTTCCCGCCAACTCAAGCCCCAACGCCGAAGCCGCCTGGCGCAAGCGTTTCCAGGATCAGCGCGACAAAATCGCCCGCGCCGAAAAAGAGCTCGACATCCTGCAGCGCGAAACTCAGAAAGCCCAAATTCAATACTATCCCGACCCGCAAAAAGCTTTGAACGAGCAATACACCCGCAAGGAAATTAACGACAAGGAAGCGAAGGTCGACGCCAAGCGCCAGGAAATTGCCCAACTCAAACAAGGCCTTAGCGACCTCGAAGACGAACTACGCAAAGCGGGCGGCGACTCTGGGTGGTCTCGCTAGAACGATTGCTTACGTAGCGCCGTTGATTCCTGATCTCTGACGGCCAGTATGCGTTCATTCGCCGTCGGGATCTTTTCACTAATTAGCTATTCTCGAATTCATACCTCTTTTAACGTTCGCGATACGCGCCATCTCCGCGCGTACCGTGGGCGTCTACGAGATTACCGGGTTTAATTTTTCAGGGTCGATGCCCAATTCCTTGATGGCGTTATCGATCACGCTGCGTTCGATTTGTCCGTCGATGAACAATTCGTGCAGGGTGGCCAGGGTGATGAAGCGGGCATCCACTTCAAAGAAGTCGCGCAGAGAAGCCCGGCCTTCGCTGCGGCCGAAGCCATCGGTCCCAAGAGTGGCCAGCCGTCGGGGCAGCCATTTGCTGATCATGTTCGGCAGAGTCTTCAAATAGTCAGAAGCTGCAACCAAAACGCCCGGAGCATCCCCAAGAGTACTGGTGACGTAGGGCACCCGCGGGGTCTCACCGGGGTGCAGGCGGTTCCACCGATCAGTCTCGTTGCCATCAACATAGAGTTGTTTGTAGCTGGTGATGCTCCAAACGTCAGCGGCCACGCCGAACTTGGTTTCCAGAATTTCCTGCGCCTGCAACGCTTCACGAAGAATTGCGCCGCTGCCGAAAAGTTGCGCGCGCAGCTTCGACTTCTTGTTTTCGCTGGCACGAAATCTGTACATGCCATTCAGGATGCCGTCTCGCGCGCCCTTTGGCATGGCAGGCATGGCGTACTGCTCGTTCATTACGGTGATGTAGTAGAAAATATTTTCGCCGTCTTTGTACATGCGGCGAATTCCATCCTGGATGATGACCGCAATTTCGTAGGCAAACGCCGGGTCGTAGGCGCGGAGATTGGGCACCGACAAAGCCAGCACGTGGCTGTTGCCATCCTGGTGTTGCAGGCCTTCGCCCGCCAGAGTGGTGCGTCCCGCGGTGCCACCCAGCAGAAAGCCACGGGTGCGCATGTCGGCTGCGGCCCAGATAAAATCGGCAATGCGCTGGAAGCCAAACATCGAGTAATAAATAAAAAATGGGATGGTGTTGATGCCGTGCGTAGCGTAAGCGGAGCCAGCGGCGATGAAAGAGGCCATGGAACCCGCTTCCGTAATGCCCTCTTCGAGAATCTGCCCGTCTTTGGCTTCCTTGTAATACAACAGAGTGTTGACGTCCACCGGTTCGTAGTGCTGGCCGGTGCTGGAGTAAATGCCCACGGTGCGGAATAACGACTCCATGCCGAAGGTGCGCGCTTCGTCGGGCACGATGGGCACGACCAGCTTGCCGATTTCGGTATCCTTCAGCATTTTGCGCAGCATGCCAACAAACGCCATGGTGGTGGAAACTTCGCGGCCCTCGCTGCCTTCCAGAAACTCATTGAATAAATCGTCGTGGTCGGCTACCAGGGGCTTGGAGCGAACGGCGCGCTGGGGCACGTAACCGCCCAGTGCTTTCCTCCGCGCGTGCATGTATTGAATTTCCGCACTGTTGTCCGCTGGTCGGTAAAACGGAACTTCGACGCAATCATTGTCATTGAGGGGAACGGCAAAGCGGGTGCGGAAAATGCGCAGTTCTTCTTCGTTGAGCTTTTTCTGTTGGTGCGTAACGTTCTTGCCTTCGCCAGCTTCGCCCAGACCGTAACCTTTAATGGTGCGAGCCAGGATTACCGTCGGAGAGCCTTTATGTTCGACGGCCGCTTTGTAAGCGGCGTAAACCTTGCGGGGATCGTGACCGCCCAGGCGCAAGCGCCGCAAGGCGTCGTCGGAGAGCGGCTCGACGAGTTTCAGCAGGCGGGGGTCGGAACCAAAAAAGTGCTGCCGGACATACGCGCCAGACTCCACGACCAGCTTCTGATATTCGCCATCGACGAGTTCGCCCATGCGCTTGACCAGCAAGCCTTCCGTGTCGCGGTCGAGAATGGGGTCCCACTCGCTGCCCCAGAAAACCTTGATGACGTTCCAGCGCGCGCCACGAAAAGCGGATTCCAGCTCCTGAATAATTTGCCCATTTCCGCGCACCGGGCCGTCCAGGCGCTGAAGGTTGCAGTTGATCACGAAAATCAGGTTGTCGAGTTTTTCGCGGGACGCCAGGGTGATGGCGCCGAGGGATTCGGGTTCGTCGGTTTCTCCGTCACCGAGAAAAGCCCAGACTTTGGCGTCGGTCTCCGGCTTCAAGCCTCTATTTTCGAGATAGCGGTTATACCGCGCTTGATAAATCGCCATCAGCGGGCTTAATCCCATCGAAACCGTGGGATATTCCCAAAAGTCCGGCATAAGCCAGGGGTGCGGATAGGACGACAGCCCGCCGCCGGGCTTCAATTCGCGGCGGAAGTTTTCGAGTTGTTGCGCGGAAAGGCGCCCTTCGAGAAAGGCGCGAGCATACATACCGGGAGCCGCGTGACCCTGAAAATAAATGGTGTCGCCTTCGAATTCCTCGGTGCGGCCACGGAAAAAATGGTTGAAGCCTACTTCGTAAAGCGTAGCCGCGGAAGCAAAGGTCGAAATATGGCCGCCAATGTTGTGCTCCACGCGATTGGCGCGCACCACCATGGCCAGAGCGTTCCAGCGCACCAGGCTCTTGATGCGTCGCTCGATTTCCTGGTCTCCCGGAAAACGCGGCTCCAGGCGATGAGGAATGGTGTTGGCGTACGGAGTGTTCGCCGTAAACGGTAGGTCGATTCCGTTGACCGTGGCGTGAGCCCGCAGGCGCTCCAGGATTTCGGTGGCTACTTCGGCGCCGCTCGATTCGAGCACGGCGTCCAGGGATTCAAGCCACTCCTGAACTTCTACGTCGTCGATACCGCGAGGCTGCGTGGAAATCTGATTGTCCATAATATGTTAGGCCCTTCTTCTTCATAGACTAGGAGGCGCCGAACCAGGCGCACATGCTTATATTCGCGATTGCTTAATAGAATACACCGCGCGCGAATTTGAGCACCACACAAATGCACGGGCAGCGTGGAGCGCCAGCGCGTAGAAATACTTAAAGAGTGCGGCCCCCGTCGAGGCCCAAAACCTGGCCGGTGATGAAAGTGGAGCGCAACAGAAAGGAAACCGCAGCGGTAACGTCAGCGGTGGTTCCGGCGCGCCGCAGCGGGGTGCGCTTGATGTAGTCGGGCTCCCAATTAGGAGGATCCCCGTCCATGGTAATGGTTCCCGGGGCGATGGCGTTTACTCGAATTTCGGGAGCCAGTTCTTTGGCCAGCGCCCGGGTAAGCATGTTGAGGCCGGCCTTTGAGACACAATGCGGGATGTAACCCGTCCAGGGAAGCACGGCGCCAACATCGGAGATATTAATGATGTTGCCGTGAACTAGCTTCAGCAGCGGCGCGGCAGCTTGGGCGCAAAAGAAGGCCGCCTTGAGGTTTACATCCAGAGCGGCATCCCAGATTTCTTCGCTGGTGGATTCGAAAGTTGTGTGCAGGAAGTTGGAGGCATTATTCACCAAAATATCTAGCCGGCCAAATTCTTTCGAGATACTGGAGAACACCTGAGCGATGTCGGCTTTCTTCGCGAGATCGGCAGAGAGACACACTGCGCGACGACCCAGCGCGGCAATTTCCGCGGCTACCTGCTGAGCTTCCAGTGCGGAAGTATGAAAATGAATCACCACGTCGGCGCCTTCACTCGCCAGGTGCAACGCGATGGCTCGCCCAAGCCGTTTAGCGGAGCCAGTTACGAGTGCAACTTGGCCTGACAAATGGGAGGTTGGAGCGGCGGGTGGCATCTTTTAGAAAGTAGCATACTCATGCGGCCGCCGCGGTTCTCACAGGCTCCCGCCATTCGCAACTATGTAAACCGGTCGACCGAACGCCCGATAGGATTGACGGCCACCGCCCTGCCAGAAAATCATTTGCGAACGGCTGCTGTTAGAATCGAGATTGACGGAGGCCCGATGGATCTCGATCTCTTGGCAATTGCCGCGCACCCCGATGACGTGGAACTCAGTTGCGGCGGCACTCTGCTGCGGATGGCGCAACAGGGATACAAAACCGGCATTCTGGATTTGACTGCGGGAGAAATGGGCACGCGCGGCACGCGCGAAACGCGCGCCAAGGAAGCCAATGAGGCGGGCAAAATACTGCAAGTTTCTTGGCGAGGAATTCTGGGTGTGCCGGACTCGGATGTACAAGCGAGTCGAGAAAATAAATTGCTGCTGGCGGCAAAAATTCGCGAATTGCGACCTAAGACAGTAGTACTGCCGTATTGGGAAGCTCGCCACCCGGACCATTACAATGCGTCGACTTTAGGTTATGAAGGGTGTTTTCTGGCCGGGCTGAAGCAATTGCCAATCGAAGGCGAACCTTATCGCCCATTCAAAATCCTGTATTCGACAGCCTACGCGCAGGTGCGGCCAACATTTGTGGTGGATATCAGCGAGCAATACGAAGAACGCAAACGAGCCATTCTGGCTTACGGCTCGCAGTTCCCTGGGGCGGCTCCGGAGAAAAAGGGTGGGGTGCACCTGGGCCTGGATGAACTTGAAAATGAAATGAACCAGTTGGCGCGGCACTACGGGCAAATGATCGGCGTGAAGTTCGGTGAGCCCTTTTTAACCAAGGAGCTGGCCAAGGTCGACGACATAGTAAAAATGCAGGTGCGCTCAATCTGATTAGGATGAAGGGACAAGGGAAAAGCTGCGCGTCTACCGTCGGCCTGACCGTTATCCCGGCTAATTAAAAATTATCTTCGTTCTCCTGGGCAGGTGAAAACCCGGGGATATTTTGACCTTTAGGGGTGCGCTCGGCTTTGACGCGGGTCAACGCTTCTTCCTCGGACCCTGACTTACGCAGGATTACGATGGTGCTCAACGCCTCGGTGTACACGCGGGTCACCAAATACGTGTCTCCGGTGCCGTCTTTTTTCCAAAGTTGACCAATCTGAAGTTTCGACACGCTCATAGGCAGACTTCGAATGTAGTGTGTGAGAGCAGTGAGTGTCAACAGCTTCGCGGCAGGATGATTCGCGTCGCGGACCGAATACCGTTGCCGGAGCCAGCACCATTGGGGGTGCCGGGACGACCTGAGGAAACCTTCTGGCGGAGGGCAACATCGTACCTTTGATAGCGCAGTGGGGAGTTGTATCCACGAGTTGGGCTTAGGCGGGGTGTATACTCGGGCTGAGCTGGGGGAAGTAACGAATGATCTCAACCACATTATTGACTAGGGTGCTGACTTTGACGGCGGCGAGCGTTTTGGCGCTGTCGCCAGGATTGGCGGCGGCGCAGACGCAAGCGCAGCCGGCGACCCAAAATCCACCGCCCAGATCAGACCCAGCGCACGCAAAGCACTCAAGATCCAACGCAGCAGCCCGCGCCGCCACCTCCGCCTCCTACGCCGGCTTCAGCACCGAACCCGCAGCAAACTCAGAAACCGGCGGCCGACCAACCAGTGCAGCAGAAGGACACGGTTACTCCCAAGAATTCCAAGGAAGACGTGGATGCCATTGGGAACCGCGGCGTCGGCAAGGGCGTCAACTTTTATTCGCTGGAGCGTGAAATTGCGTTGGGCAAGAGCCTGGCACAAGAAGTGGAACGCTCGTCGAAACTGATTGATGATCCGGTCGTCGTGGAATACGTGAACCGCGTGGGCCAGAATTTGGTTCGCAATTCGGACGCGCGCGTGCCCTTCACGATCAAGGTGATCGACTCCGATGTCGTGAATGCGTTTGCCCTGCCAGGCGGATTTTTTTACGTCAATAGCGGGTTGATTTTGCGCGCGCAGGAAGAGTCGGAACTGGCCGGCGTGATGGCCCATGAAATTTCGCACGTGACTGCGCGGCACGGCACCAAACAGGCGACCAAAGGCGAATTGATGCAACTCGCCACCATTCCGTTGATTTTGCTGGGCCCCGGCGGGATGGCGGGCTACGGCATATACGAAGCGACGCAACTGGCAATTCCCTTCTCGTATTTGAAATTTTCCCGCGATGCGGAGCGCGAAGCGGATTTTCTAGGGCTGCAATACATGTATAAGGCGGGCTACGATCCGAACGCTTACGTTACGTTCTTCGAGCGCATTCAGACCGATGAAAAGCGCCAGCCGGGCACCATCCCCAAGATTTTCTCTACGCATCCGCCAACGCCGGAGCGCATTGCTAACACTCAGAAAGAAATTGCCCGAATTTTGCCGGCCAAACAGGAATACGTGGTCACCACTTCGGAGTTTGACCAAGTGAAGGCCCGTCTGCGGAACATTGTATTCTCACGCAAGGTCCAGGCGGCTCCCGGCAAGCCCACTCTGAGAACCAAGACCGAGCAGGCGGATAAAAAGACCCAGACCGATCCGAGCGCGAATCCCGATGACGACCGGCCGACGCTGAAGCGCCGCCCGGATACGCCGTAGATTTAAGATTTTAGATTATCAAATGAAAGAGGGCCGGCAATTGCCGGCCCTCTTTTTTTGCAACCATGGTCTAACTGCCCTCTAATACCGAGGCCGGACTAATAGTTTTTAATAGCTTCGCTCGGGACGGCGCTCGTCGGGCACCGCAACAATTCCCAAACGCCGCAGTTCATCTGCGTAATATTTGCGGTACAGCACATCCCACTCTTCGCTGCCTTCCAGGATTTCTTTCTTTTGCGAGGTGATTTTTTTGCGGACTTCCAGATCGGCCTTCTCTTCTTCGCGCAAGGTGTCGGTAAGAATTTTGACCACTTGCTGGCGGATGGTGTCGCGGTCATCCACAAATTCCACTTCGGTGCTGGCCACCAGCACGTCGGTCAGCTGGTGCGAGAGGCGGATTATTTTTTCGCGGGTAAGGCGCATCGTTTAGAAGCTTCTCCGTTGGAACAACCAGACTTTTTAGAGCGCTAGCGCAGCACCAGTTTTCGGTCGCGAGCCAGCTGCCCTTTTACCTTCTTATACATTTCCTGGTACGAAACACCGGTGCGGCGCATTTCGTCCTGATGCTCGGTGAGAATCTGCCGCACCTCATCGTTCAAGCGGTCTTCCACCGAAAGTTCCTCGTTCATGCGCTGGCGAATCCGTAGCGCGACAGGCACGGTGGCTTCCGGCTCAATTTCCACCTGTCCACCTTCGACCAGCCGTTTTACAATTTCGGTGGCCATGTAGCCGACATAATCCCGCGCAAGCAGCATCGTGAGTGGCGTCCTTGTGTAACCTGAGAGAAAAAGAGTTTACTGGCTGGATGTAGAAAGTGCAAGAAAGGGACACCAAACGCCGAAAATGGGTGGGGCGAAACTTGTCATGAGACATCCACGTGCGGGTGGGTTTCTACATATTGGCCCTCAATTGACAACGACAGAAGCAACGCAATTCCTTGATGTACATGACTAGGAAACGACGGCGTTCTTGATGTCCTCGGCGAATCGTTCACGGTGGTTAGCGCCCCACTTGGCCATGTGTGTCAGGATGGGAACCAAAGTGCGGCCGTAGGCCGTCAGGTCGTATTTCACACGATCTTCATCATCCGCGAAATTTTTCCGGCAGATAATCTCGTCTTTTTCCAATTCGCGCAGCTGAGCGGTTAGTACTTTCTTGGTGGCTTCGGGAACTTCGCGGCGCAACTGCCCATAACGCAAAGGGCCCGCTTTCAAGGCATCGATGAGGATCGGTTTCCATTTTCCTTCAATTACATAGATGGTGGCTCTGACGGGACATTCGGACAGTCGCATACCAACCTCAGGTTACAAAATTGTGCCTACTAGACTGGGAAAAACTTCCCGTGCTACCTACAGTAGACGAAAGCGACTTGCGCGCAATTCTATTTCATTCTTTTCCGCAAGCCGTACTGAACCCGTTTCCGAGTCTAATTCAAGAAATGCCAAGCGCTCATCGTCGTTCAAGCCCAGGGAGCAATCCGTGAAAATTATTGCATACGACAATTTCAAACCGGGGGTAACTCTCGACCAGCTTAAGCCATATCTGAAAGATGAGGTATCCAACGTGTGGCGTCTGTGGAAAGCGGGCATAGTGCGGGAGAATTATTCGCGCGCGGACGTGGGCGGTGTGGTGATCATTTTTGAGGTCGACAGCCTCGAAATCGCGAAGAGTTATATTGATGACTTCCCGCTCAGCAAGGCCGGGCTGTTAGAGTGGCATTTCATTGCTCTCGACGCGCCCCTGCCACTGGAATTTTTGTTCGATCCGTCGGTAGATGTCGCCAAGCCGTGGGACCGAACTACGAAAGCTTAGGAGAGCGATGATAATCAGTTCCCCTCCCCCGGCGCACACCGACCCGGCACGAACCGCGCTGCTCGTGTATGACATGCAGCGCGGCATTACCAGGCAAATCAAGGAGTCCGCGCAAATCATCGCCGCTTGCAAGGTGGCGATCGACGCCGCCCGCCACGCGGGCATGCGCATCGCCTACTCTAAGCACATGTCGCCGCCGCGGCCTTGGCTCGGCAGCACGCAAATGCGAACGGCGATGGCCTGGCAACGGGTGCAGCGGGCCGAAGAGGTTAAGAGCTGGTTTCTCCGGGGATCGGAAGCATCGGAGATTGTGCAGGAGTTGACGCCTCTTGATGAGGACCTAGTCTTCGAAAAATTTACGATGTCGGCGCTTTCCGGAACGTTGCTGGAGTTTGCGTTGCGCGATTGCGGCGTGGTCAATCTGGTCTTGGTGGGTATTGCGCTCGAAATCGGCATCGAACCGACGGTGCGTTCTGCGACGGATTTGGGCTTCGTGCCTGTGATCCTGACCGATGCCTGCGGATCGGGCAGCCAGCCGGCTAGGGAGCGCGCATTGGAAACCATGAAGTTTGTCGGCGAGGCCATTTTTACTGATACCCAAACTTTCGCCGCGGGGCTGGCCGCCGGGAAATAGAAAGCGAGTTAGTCGATGACTGCGATCGAGACAAAAAATGGAACGACGGCGGCGAAATCGGTGCTGCGCGTAATGGAAAATGGGCCGTATGAGTTGCGTGGCAGTGCAGCTCTGGTGGACCACCTTGGCGTGCCCACCGCGCACGAGGAAGTGTCGCGATTGTGCCGCTCCGGTCAGGCTAAGATCAAACCGTTTTGCGACGACGCCTGCGGCACAAGTGGGTTTACTGGCTCCAAAGATTCGCGGCGCGTGCCCGACCATTTTGATGTCTATGCAGGCGAACAGCTCCGCTTTCGACCTTTGGGCGGTGGCCGATGTGCAGAAGCACGGGTCAGCCATTCTGGAAAGACTGCGGGCTGGGACCATGCCCTGCGACGAGGCCTGGCCGAAGGAAAAGGTCGACGCTTTCGAGTCGTGGCTCGCGCAGGGCGCCCAGCCGTAAATTTATTCGGGGAATGCTGACGACGCCATGACAAACCTGGAGTCCACGTGGCGCCATGCATCCACGCACGGACCAGTTGGGCTCCCTCGTCGACAGAAGCCAACAGCACCGCACCGGATATCTCAAGCAAACGCGTAGAAGTTTGCCGCTCGCGGCCTGCACGAAATGTTGCCGTAGCGCTGCCTTCATTGACGCTTGTGTATGCTTCAGGTACGATGAAATGCGTAAGGGCGCTTAGCTCAGCGGTTAGAGCGTTCGGTTTACACCCGAAAGGTCGTCCGTTCAAATCGGACAGTGCCCACCATCCGTGCGTAACACCCTTCAGCGGGGACGTAGTTCAGTTGGTTAGAACGCTGCCCTGTCACGGCAGAGGTCGCGAGTTCGAGTCTCGTCGTCCCCGCCATTCTTTCTAAAGCACTTAAGCGGATTTCATTGAAACCATCGAGGGCGCGAAAAGGGCACGTTTCGCGCCCTTTTTGTGCCCCTTTTCAGCGCCCGGCAGTTTCCTGCCCGGCTACGAGTAGCCGTCCATCCTTATCGGAAGAAAAGACCAGCGACATCACCGCCGCCTGCGCTGCATGCTTCGCGGGAGTTACTGCCTGCGTGTAAACGTCCAGAGTAGAGCGGAACGATGAATGCCGCAGCAGCTCCTGCATCACCTTGAACTCAGTCCCCACGCTTCGCAGCAGGGTCGAGTACGTGTGCCGGAATGTATGCCATCCGATTCTCTTCTGAATTCCGACACGCTGCGCTGTAGGACGTATGTATTTGCGCAAGATCGCCTGGCCCCAGTACGGTCTTCGGCCCCGATAGCGCTTGCTTGCAAAAACCCAGTCCTCCGGCCTGATGTAGGTACAACGTTTTCTCCACTGTGTCAGAGCGTCCGCGAGAGTCGGATGCATTGGCACAGGCTTTTGCGATGATTCGGTCTTGCACGGGCCTACCACTCCGTACACGATGGAACGGATGACGCTCATCGTGCCTCGGTCGAAGTCGATATCGCCCCACTTTAAGCCGAATATCTCGCTCTGCCGCAACCCGGTTGATGCGGCAAGAAGGACTAATGTGCGTTCTCGAAGTGCCAGGCCGTCGATTAGCGCCTTAATTTCAGCGGGCATCAGGACGCTGGGAACAGTTCTGCGTTTTGCGCTTTGACGGACTAAGCGGATCGGATTCCGGTCAAAGAACTCATATCGGCAGGCGTGATTGAATAGAATGGACATCACGTTTCGGATTTTGGCACAACTGCTTTTCGCTAATGGCAATCCGCGAAGCCAGGACTCAACTTGTATAGTTCTAACGTCAGCAAGCTCGTACTTCTGCCAGTGAGGACGAATCCAGCGGGTCAAGTACGCTTCGTAGATTTTCTTCGTGGCATGACTGCGCCAAGAATTGTCCTTTGCGAGTTCGCGTTGCGCGAAATGATCACAGAGTTGAGCTACCGTCAGTGCGCCGGAATCTTTTGGCCTGGTGCCGGTGTTGATTTCCGACACGAGTGCCACTACGGCACGCCGTGCAGCATTCTCGTGAGGGTACTGCTCGACCGTGCCGACAATCTTCTTATGGTGAAGATGCTTGCGGTCAGGGCTAATCTCCGACCAGCGAAACTGCCAGACATCAGGGCCTCGTTTGCGACTGTTTCGTTTCATACTTCCGCGTTGCATCTTATCCTCCTACTCCGCCGTTGGCGGAGTAGAAGAATCTTCGGATATCGAAAGTGGAGTAGGGGAGGAAAGCAGGTCAGTGAATTGCTTTGCGGAGGCAATGCTCACAGACTTCCAGTTTGCCCGTCGTCCGCTTAGGAACCGCAACATTCCGGTAAGGGGATTTCAACGGCACTTCACGGAAGCTATTGTATAGACCGGTCTTGCTGGCGATCATTCACGCATGCTCAGACTCGCGATGCGATGTCGTGCTTGTTCGCAACACGTTCAGTTAACGCTTGGCTGATTGCTGTCCGACTCCAGGAGGAGCGCGCCTGGCGAGCGGAGGGTCCGAATATCCCGCATGGGTGGCTGGCCGAAGAGACGGCTATATTCGCGATTGAATTGGGTGGCGCTTTCGTACCCGACCTCGAAGGCCGCACTGGCGGCGTCCAGACCATCGACAAGCATGCGCCCCCGCGCTGCCTGCAACCGAAGTTGCTTCTGATACTGAAGAGGACTCATCGCGGTCAGCGCCCGGAAATGATGGTGAAGCGTGGACAGGCCCATCCCCGCCAGTTGTGCCAACTCCTCCACACGCAGCGGCTTCGCGTAGTTTGATTTGATCCAAGCAATTGCCTTTGCCGTCCTGTGGCTCTGATCTCCAAGCGTCGCAATCGCTCGGAGCCGTGTGCCCTCCGGGCCGCGCAGGATTCGGTAAATGATCTCGCGTTGAATAAGGCCGCCCAGAAAAGGGATGTCCTGCGGGGTATCCAGCAAGTCCATCAGTCGGCAGCATGCGCTCAGGAATTCCACGGTGGCTTGGCCGGTCGCCATAGCGGGACTGTCGGACGGAGACTCAGCCACCTGCATCTCTTCGCGGCTGAGAAGTTCACGAATCACGGGCATTTCGAGCTTCAGAGACATCGCGAGGCAGGGGGCTTCTGCACTGGCCTCGACGATCTGGCTGACGATTGGCAAATCGACCGATGTCAGCAGGTATTGCCCCTCACCATACATGAACGTGGTTCCTCCGAGGTCTACCCGCTTTCGGCCCTGGGCGATCACAGTCACGCCCGGCTCGTAGGTCATCGAGCAAGGAGCGGTCGGAGCGATCCGCCGGTGGAGCGTCAGACCTGGAATGCCCGTTGCCCGATTCTCTTCAGAGCCCATGAAGAAGTAAAGTTTGCGGGCCAATTCGGAGCGCAGCTCGCTGGCTCGGCTTGGTGGTGTAGAGGCGGTTTTGCTGGCGTTTTTCACTCTAAGGCTTCCTTTGTCCCTTGCTTCAAGATAGCCGTTCGACTCCGCATACCGCAATAAATATTCGCATAACGACAGGAATAGGCAATTAATAGGAAGGATCAGGCTACCGCCTTTGTGGCGTTTAATCCTAATCTACCTGTGAGAGAAACGATTCAAAAGGAACAAACAATGCAGAAGCGCAAGCTTGGAAAAAGCGGCCTTGAAGTTACGGCTCTGGGGTTCGGTTGCATGGGACTGAGCTTTGGCTACGGCCCCGCCGTCGATAAGAAAGAGGGTATCTCGCTGATTCGCGCGGCGGTCGAGCGTGGCGTCACATTCTTCGACACTGCCGAAGTTTACGGCCCGCTCACCAATGAAGAACTCGTGGGCGAAGCCCTTGCTCCGTTCCGCAAGCAAGTGGTGATCGCCACCAAGTTCGGATTTAACCTCGCTTCATTTCCGGGCCTCAACAGCCGGCCCGAGCACATCAAGGAAGTAGCGGAGGCTTCGCTCAAGCGGCTCAAAACCGATGTGATCGACCTGTTCTATCAGCACCGGGTTGACCCGAACGTGCCCATCGAGGACGTGGCGGGAGCGGTGAAGGACCTGATACGGGAAGGCAAAGTGAAGCATTTCGGCCTCTCTGAGGCAGGGGCGGGAACAATCCGTCGCGCACACGCGGTCCAGCCCGTTACAGCGGTCCAAAGCGAATACTCGTTGTGGACGAGAGATCCCGAAGCGGAAGTTCTGCCCACATGCGAAGAGCTGGGAATCGGCTTCGTTCCCTGGAGTCCTCTGGGTCAGGGATTTCTTACGGGGAAAGTCGGTGCAGCGGCGACCTTCGACGGCACGTCCGACCTCCGGGCCTCTTTCCCACGCTTCACGCCGGAAGCCCTAAAAGCCAATCAGGCAGTGGTCGATTTGCTGGGCAACATCGCAAGACGCAAGAATGCGGCACCGGCCCAGATCGCGCTTGCCTGGCTGCTGGCCCAGAAGCCGTGGATAGTCCCCATTCCGGGGACGCGAAAGCTAGAGCGTCTCGAAGAGAACCTCGGTTCTGTGAACATCGACCTTACGCCCGGCGACCTGTGCGAAATCGACGCCGCGTATTCAAAAATCAAGGTGCAGGGCGCGCGACTTCCGGAAGAGCATATGAAACTGATAGATCGTGCAGCATAGTCTGGCAATCTCTGTGTAGCGCTACTTGAGTAAGGAGATGGAAATGCAAAAACGCAAACTGGGAAAGAGCAATCTGGAAGTCTCGGCCATAGGCCTGGGCTGTATGGGTTTGAGCTTCGGGTACGGGCCAGCGACGGAGAAGGAACCGGCGATCACGCTCATACGGAAGGCATTCGAGCTAGGCGTGACATTTTTTGATACGGCTGAGGCATACGGCCCATTTGCGAATGAGGAATTGGTGGGCGAGGCCGTTGAGCCGTTTCGTAAGCAGGTTGTAATCGCGACCAAGTTCGGCTTCCAGCATGGAGATTCGCACAAAGGTTTGGATAGCCGTCCGGAGCGCATCAGGGAAGTTGCCGACGCAGCGCTGAAACGGCTCAGGACCGATGTCATCGATCTTTTTTACCAGCACCGCGTCGATCCCAATGTGCCCATCGAAGACGTTGCCGGCACCGTAAAGGACCTGATCCAGCAGGGCAAAGTAAAGCACTTCGGTCTTTCCGAGGCCGGTGTTCAGGCGATCCGCGGTGCGCACGCCGTTCAGCCAGTCGCCGCCGTGCAAAGCGAATATTCGCTCTGGTGGCGAGATCCGGAGCGCGAGATTCTGCCGACGCTTGATGAACTCGGCATTGGATTCGTTCCGTTCAGCCCGTTGGGCAAGGGCTTCCTCACAGGCGCAATCAACGAGAGTACGAAGTTCGATAGCACCGATTTTCGCAACATCGTTCCCCGTTTCAACGAGGAGAACCGCAAAGCGAACCAGACCCTTGTGGATGTGCTTGGCGACATCGCGGGGCAAAAGAAGGCCACATCGGCGCAGATCGCAATTGCCTGGTTGCTTGCTCAGAAACCGTGGATCGTCCCGATTCCCGGAACTACAAAGTTCCATCGGCTTGAGGAGAATCTGGGCGCAGCGAACATCGAACTGTCCGAGAAGGACCTCGGCGATATCACCGCAGCTGTCTCGAAGATCTCAGTGCAAGGCGACAGATACCCGGCGCATCTGCAGCAGCGAGTCAATCGCTGATATTGGCGGCGTGGCTCTTGGGCCGCGCCTTTTCATCAAACTATTTTGGATTTCTTAGGACCTCGATATGTCACCAAACGAAAGAGCCCAGAAGAACCACGATGAACTATTTCCCGGCCACGTCTCCACGGCGGCGGTGACCGACCCCGAATTGATCGAGATCTTCGACAACTTCGCCTTCGATGAGGTGCTGCGTCACGGCAATCTGGACATTCGGACCCGGCTGATGGTTCAGCTCGCCGCAATCATCGCCTGCCAGGCCGTGCGCGAGTACCGGGCCATGCTCGGCGCGGCGCTGACCGTTGGGGTCACTCCAGTTGAGGCCAAGGAGATTTTGTACCAGGCGGTGCCGTACCTAGGGATCGCCAGGGTTTTTGACTTCATCCAGGCCACCAATGAAGTGCTCACCGAGCGAGGTATCAAGCTGCCCTTGCCGGGCCAGTCCACCACCACTCCGGAAAGCCGCGCGGAAAAGGGCCTTGCCGTCCAGAAGCAGATTATCGGGAGCGATGCGGTTGAGAAACTTTACGCTTCGGCTCCCGCAGACGAGCAGCACATCCAGCGCTATCTCTCTGCAAACTGCTTCGGTGATCACTACACGCGCACGGGCATCGACGTGCCCACACGCGAGCTGCTTACCTTCAGCATGCTTGTCGCCCTCGGTGGGTGCGAACCACAGGTGAGGGGGCATGTCGCGGCGAACCTCCACGTCGGCAACAGCCGTGACAAGTTGATCGATGTGCTGACGCAGTTGCTGCCCTTCATTGGCTATCCTCGCACCCTCAATGGGCTGCGGGCGGTTGATGAGATCACATCGCCAGAATCGCAAAAACCTTAAGGGAGAAATGAGCATGTCCCGCAAAACCGTGCTGGTCGTGGGCTCAACCGGGAGCATTGGACAGCTCGTCGTCGAAGAGGCGCTCCGGCAGGGCCACAAAGTGCGTGCTCTCGTGCGCACACCCGATAAAGCCCGCCAGCTTCCTTCCGAAGCGGAGGTGGTCATAGGCGACGTTACCAAACCCGGCACTTTGCCTGGTGCTGTGGACAATATCGATGCCATCGTGTTCACACTTGGCTCGGACGGTGGCGGAAAGGTGGCCGCCGAGAACATCGATTACGGAGGTGTTCGCAATGTCCTCAGCGCCCTGGGTTCGCGGAAAGTGCGCATCGCCTTGATGACCGCCATCGGAGTCACCAACCGCACCGGCAAATACAACCAGACCACCGAGGCGCACGACTGGGAGAGGCGCTCCGAGAGATTGGTGCGCGCCAGCGGATTGCCGTATACGATTGTGCGTCCCGGCTGGTTCGACTACCACGCACCCGACGAACTGAAACTTGTATTTTTGCAGGGAGACAAACGGCATACCGGCACGCCCAAGGACGGCGTAGTCTCGCGAAGGCAGATTGCGCAGGTATTGATTGGCAGCCTCTCTTCCGAAAACGCAATCGGGAAGACGTTCGAGCTCATCGCGTCAAAAGGACCGGCGCAAGAAGACCTGGAGCCTTATTCAAAACGCTGGATGCCGACCGTAAAGGGTCGCTCGATGCGATTCATGATCCGGCAAATCAGCCGCTTGATGGGGAGGCGCAGAAGATTCGAGATGACCTCGACGCTATATCAAGCTTGCTGCGCTAACGTAATCATTAACCACATAAAATGAAAAAGGGGCCGGAATGACAAACGTAATCGTGGTAATCGGAGCGGGATCGATCGGGCAAGCGATTGTTCGGCGTGTCAGTGCAGGCAAACACGTCCTGTTGGCCGATATACGGCAGGAAAACGCCGATGCTGCCGCCAAAACTCTAAGCGATGCCGGTTTTCGCGTCACCACGGCGACGGTCGATGTTTCATCTCGCGAATCCGTTCATGCTCTCCTTGAAACGGCCACGAAACTCGGCGAAGTCTTTGGCGTCATCCATGCCGCAGGTGTTTCACCTTCGCAAGCCTCCCCGGAAACCATCCTGAAGGTCGATCTCTACGGAACCGCGCTCGTGCTGGACGAATTCGGTAATGTGATAACTCGTGGAGGATCTGGCATCGTGATCGCTTCACAATCCGGGCACCGCTTGCCGCCACTTTCAACGGAGCAGAACTCGGCCCTCGCAACAACCCCCGTCGAGAAGTTACTCGGTCTTCCGATGCTGCAGTCGGATCAGATAAAGGATTCGCTTCACGCCTACCAGATTTCAAAGCGCGGGATTTCGTTGCGCGTGATGGCAGAAGCGGTCCGTTGGGGAAAGCGCGGCGCGAGGGTAAACACTATCAGCCCCGGCATCATCATCACCCCTCTGGCGAACGATGAACTCAAGGGACCGCGCGGCGCTGGTTATCGGCGCATGCTCGAAGTGTCTGCGGCGGGTCGTGGCGGCACACAGGACGAGGTAGGAACGGTCGGAGCACTCCTCATGGGTGCTGACGGCGCGTTTATCACCGGCAGCGACTTACTGATGGATGGCGGAGTAACCGCTGCCTATTGGTTTGGCGACCTTGCTCCGAAATGACGAAGGGGCAGGTGACAATCCGAATCGTACGTCAGATAATTTCCGACCCACAAACCAACCCACAATTCCTGTAGCCTTGTACGTCTTGCAGGTATTTTGGCAGTCCCCGCGTTGTTGTAAGTCGTTGTAAAACCAATCCACGCTACGCTGTCACGGCAGAGGTCGCGAGTTCGAGTCTCGTCGCCCCCGCCATTCTTTTCAAGCATTTCCAGAAAATTTGGCTTTCCGGGAAGAGTGGGAATCCAGCACCCTTCTCCTCAACCTGCTGCGCTCCCGAGCACCTTCCATAGCGGAACGTTCACGCCGACGATGATGAGCCATAGAGTCAGTGAGATTTCCGCAACCCCAGCGGGCAGCAGGATGTACGGAAAGAGATGAGCTCCAATCGCGGGTGGAATTGCAGTCGCGAAAATGTTGGCCACGTAACCAATCCCCCCAATGGCCAGCCCTATGCCTAGAATGCGGGGGAAAAAAGTGGATCTGAAAATAAGGTAACCGACTAGAAGACAGTGAAAGCCGAAAAACACTAACGCGATGTCGAAGCCGAACGTGCGAAGTCTAATGAACACGAGGGCGAGTGCCTGCAACTGATCGCTCTTGAACACGCTTAGGTAAGCTGTGCCACTTAGCAAAACCAACGGCGCAAAGTGGTTGAACATGTTGCAGCAGGCTATGGCCACAAAAACGAGCCTGAAGAGCATTGCGAGTAAGGTAACGGTCCTGCTGACTGGTTTGAGTAGCTCATAGAAGATCAGCGCCACGCCGACATCGCATGCGTACACGATTAGCTGGGCGGCGCCACCGAGAACATACAAGGGTTTTGAGGCAAGGACCTTAGCTGCGGTCGGCAATGCCGCGTAGCCAAGCATCATCCCGGAGGGTGCAAGGGCGAATGGGGCAAATAGACCTCCGATTATAATGAGCAGGTACAAGCAACCGGCAATTCTGGCCTGCAAGCGCGGCGACCATTCCGCAATTCGTTCCAGCATGATTGCTATGTTCATACTCTGCCCTCCTTATGCGAATTATTAGGTCAAGCGCGCATGAGAAACGGTCCTCCACGATGTCGGAGGCCCATCGTAATGCGTAGAAAACGGCCGTGAACGGCTTTATTCTAACGGGAGCAGCACCCCTTTTCTTTTCTGGAGGCAATACGGCGACGGGTGTGTAAGAGTTTCACTTTCTTAGGCAGACTCCGCACCGAAGACTTTCATCTATGTCAAAGACTTCAGGCCTAGCGTCCGGCGAACTGTGCCCTTGCAGGTTGGCTAGCCCGCAATCCGAATCAGTAACATCCTAAAGGGGAGCAATAAACAATTCGGATGTTTGCAGGCCCCCGCAACCAAACTTATTGATTTACGAAGGCTTATTGGACTCCGCTGGCAAGCCCGTCTTGTTTTTGGGAGCGACTGGGAAAGAAAGTACTTTTCGGCCAGTCATTTCTGGCCATCCGGTTACGAAAAATTCACAAACATTTTTTCTGCCGCATGTCTCTCATCGTGCACTGAACGTGTGCGGGTAATTTTCCGTCAGGATGCGCCCACGGTCAGATCTTTGGCTGTGCGGCAGAGTTCTGTCCGCTCGGTTTCCCCTGGATTTGCCTTCACTCCCTTGCCCGGTGAAGCTGGCCGCTCTCGCCGCCTTCCGGCAGAGAGACGCCAATTTTTCAAATCGCATCCACTATGACTGAGTGGAGTGAAGGAGCGCTCCAGACGTATTGCGACGTATCATTCCGACTGACCATGCGTCGACCAGCTTGACGGAGCCAAAGTGAACTACAGGCAGAGCCAGGCAACCCCGAAGGCACCCGCCGGGACGCTCCTTGACGCGGTAGCAACGCATTGGGTGCTGTACTTTTTTGAAGCCCTCGAACTGGCAATTTTCATGATCTCAGCCTGCGTTTTTACGGTGTTTCTCTTCGATCCCGCCTACCCCGCCTTTCATCTTTTCCCCAGCTCTGTATTTCGTCGCGTCCTTATGGGAATCGCAATGGGCATCACCGCGGTCCTCATCATTCGTTCGCCGATGGGCAAGCGGTCCGGCGCCCATTTCAACCCGGCGATTACCATCACCTACTTCAGGCTTGGTAAAGTTGCGCCGCGCGACGCAGCTTTCTACGTCCTGTTTCAATTTTTCGGGGGCCTGCTGGGAGTCGGCATTGCCTCTCTGGCTTTTGGCCATACGCTCGCGGATCCCTCGGTGGAGTACGCCATCACCATACCGGGCAGGTGGGGCATCTGGGCGGCCTTCTGCGCGGAATTTTTCATGGCTGGATTGCTGATGGCCGTTGTCCTGTGGATGACCAATCATCCTTCCCTTGCCACCTACACGAGTTACGTAGTCGGTATTCTGATTGCCATCTACATTCTTGTTTTTGCGCCGGTTTCCGGCTTCAGCATTAATCCCGCCCGCACGGTAGGATCGGCGGTGTTCGCCAACGTCTGGACGGCTGTGTGGTTGTATTTCGTAGCACCGATGCTAGGAATGCTTGGTGCTGCCGAACTTTACGTGCGCAGTCACGGCTCCGATCGGATTTTGTGCGCTAAATTGCATCCAGATCGGCAGTACCCTTGCCCGTTTGTTTGTACGTTTCCGGGGCATCGTCGCGTGGCGCCGCCCTAGCATCGGGTTGCAGGAAAGCGGGTTGATTCCTCGGCGGACAAAAGTTTTGCTGGCAGAAACACGGCCCTGCTATCGTAGTCGCCATGCCCAAGCAATACGACGCAATCGTTATCGGCACCGGAGCGGGCGGAGGGACTCTGGCGTTACATCTTGCGCTGGCGGGCAAGTCGATTCTCATCCTGGAGCGCGGCGGTTTCCTGCCTCAGGAAAAGCTGAATTGGGATACGTCGGCCGTCTTTCTCGATAATCGCTATCACACCAAAGAGATCTGGCAGGATAAAAACGGAGAGGATTTACGCCCGCAGCAGTCTTATTTCGTTGGCGGACAAACCAAGGTATTTGGTGCCGCGATGTTTCGCATGCGGTCGCAAGACTTTGGCGTAGTGCAGCATCAGGGAGGCGTTTCTCCCGCTTGGCCGATATCGTATGCCGATATGGAGCCCTTCTATACCCGCGCTGAAGAACTCTTTAACGTCCATGGCGACCTCGGTTCAGCTCCAATAGTCCCCGGCGGCTATGGAAGTTCTTTCGATCCTACGGAGCCCTTTCACTCCAAGAACTATCCTTTCCCCCCGTTAGCCAACGAGCCGCGCATGGAGGCAATTCAGAGCAGCGTAAGGGAGCTTGGCATCAACACCTTTCCGATTCCCTTGGGATTGCAACGCGACGAAACATCGCCGTTCGATTCCAGGTGCGTTCGTTGCGACACCTGTGATGGCTATCCCTGTCTGGTCCACGCTAAATCGGATGCGGACATCAACTGCATTCGCCAGATTTTGAACTTGCCAAACGTCACCTTGATGACCAACTCCCGGGTGACGCGCCTCCTCACTAGCCCCGGCGGTAGAAGTGTAGCTGGCGTAGAAGTCATCCATTCCGGATCTGCTGCGCAAGGCGGCGGTTCGGAGAAATTTGCTCCCCCTTCCACAGCGGGAAACGCCGTTACTTATCACGCCGATCTCTTCTGCCTGTGCGCTGGGGCGGTCAACTCCGCCGTCGTGCTCCTGGCCTCAGCCAATGACAAACATCCCAATGGACTTGCGAATTCTTCCGATCAGGTCGGCAGAAATTTTATGTATCACCAGGCTGATGCGCTGTTAGCCATTGCAACCGACCGAAACGAAGATTCTTACACCAAAACCTGGGGCACCAACGATTTCTATTTCCGGGATCCCGACGCGGACTATCCCTACCCTCTCGGTCAAGTACAGCCGATTGGCAGCTTCCACTATGAAATGATGCGCGGCGACGCCCCCCCGCTTACCCCTGGGTTTGTCCTGGAGACCATGAAGCACTACGCTGTCCCTTGGTGGCTAACCACGGAAGATCTTCCTGATCCCGAAAATCGGGTGACCTTGCATAACACCACGCCCCTTTCCGTTGAGAATCGCCACCCCGGACTCGCCGGTGCCCATCCATCGGGAGACACGGGCCACACCAATGAGGCCGCCTGTGTTTCAGATAATGCCCCACACCGTATTCGGCTGTCGTACACGCCCAATAATGTGAAGAGCTTTACGCGTCTGAAAGACCGATGGGTGGACACTCTCAAACGGGCGGGCCACGCCGCCACCTCTGTGCCGTTGCATGCCTATTTCAAGAAGCGCATTCCGATTGAAGGAGTCGGTCATCAGAACGGCACATGCCGAATGGGCAACGACCCGCACTCCAGCGTTCTCGATCCCAATTGCAAGGCCCATGACCTCGATAATCTATATGTCGTCGACGCCTCGTGCTTCGTCTCCGCCAGCGCTGTCAACCCGTCGTTAACGATCATTGCCAACGCCATACGCATTGCCGATCATTTATTGGCTGACCGCTTCCGGTAGCGCGTATTTACCCTCGCTTCTCCATGAGCGCGCAGCTCGCCGGTAAATCTAGCCGACAACAGAGTAGGTAGAGAGTGTGTTACGGGCAAATCGCAATAACCTTCCACAACACAGCCTCGCCCGACAGAAAGTTGACCTTATACCGCACTATAGGGTTCAGAATAATGGAATGAAAATCGGAGAACTGTCGGCCAAAGCGGGGGTCCACGTGCAGACCGTCCGCTTCTACGAACGCGAGAAACTGCTCCGAATTCCTGAACGGACCCAGTCGGGCTACCGGACCTTCAGCGAGGCCGACTTGGAGCGGGTGCGCTTCATCAAAGACTCCCAGCTGTTGGGCTTTACCCTGAAAGAAATCAAGGAATTGCTGGAGATTCACGAATCGGCGAAGGCACTGGCCGTCGGCAAGCGGTCCAATTCGAAGGAGTGGGAGAAGGCCTTTCGAATCGCCCAGGAACGGCTGGCGCTGATCAGTGAGAAAATTGAATTCCTGAACGTGTTAAAAAGACCCCTTGCCGCAGTGCTGGGACAGCCTGGCTGGGAAAAAACTATGGTCTGTCCCGCTTCCCTGATGGATCGTACTGCCGCCGCGCCATTGCCAAAGCAGGTCCGCAACGATAAGCAACCCCCTTCGTGCCCTCCTAAAAAATCCGCTTGACTCTATACCTAAGTACAGACTTCACACTCCCTATAGAACGTGACTGAGAGCGCACCGACTAACTCTCAGCTCAGTTCGGGGCTGACTATTCAGCTCACGATGGATTGGGTCGAAGGGAGAAATTCGAATGATCAGCAAGACCGCGACACTGGTGATGGTGACGGTATTTTTTGTGCTTGCGCTAACCGCGCCGGCCGCAAACACGCCGGACTTCTCTGGCAAGTGGGTTTTCAATACCGCAAAGAGCAAGAACATTGGAATGATGGCTGGAGCCGAATATATCTCGACTATAAAACAAACCGAGAAGCTGCTGACGGTGCAGGACGACACGGTTTTCAACGGACAGAAGCAATCCCATGAGACGCGCTACGACTTAAGCGGGGCCAGCGTTCCCAACGATTCGCCCATGGGCGATAAAGCCCAAACCACCAGCAAATGGGATGGCAACAAGCTGGTAACCAATTGGGAGTCCGGAGGGGCAATTGCCGGAACCAAGGTGGTGCGAATAGAGACCCGCTATCTGTCCGACGATGGAAAAACCTTGTTCCTGGAATCTGCGCGCGCCGGCAAGGAACCAATGGTTATCGTATTCGACCGAAAGTGACGACCGTGCCACAAGCCATGCCCTTGCAGGATGCCGTGCCGGCTGGCGCCCGTGACGAACGTCGCGCACGCGACCAAGCAGGCATATCCAGAAAGTCGCAGTGGATGGTGCTCGGCTTGATCGTCGTGGCCGCAGCAACTGGAGCAGCGTTCTGGGTCAGCAAACAATCCCCCGAAGATCATGGCGCGACCACCACCGCAACCGTTTCTCCCGAAATGCGCGAGATAGATTCGAGCGTCACCACCAGCGGCATTGTCCGGTTGCGCACCGGCGCACAAGTGCGTGTTGGCTCGCAGGTATCGGGAATTGTGCGGAGGCTCAACGTGGTGGTCGGCGTCCACATTCGTAAAGGAGATGTAATCGCGGAAATCGATCCGAAGCCGCTGGAAGCCCGCGTACAGCAGGCCCGCACGCAGGCGGCGATGGATGAAGTGGGAGTCGCCAAAGCGCTGAGGGACTTACACCGCGGGGAGCAATTGTTCGCGGAAGGAATTCTCCCCGCGCAGCAAAAAGATGACCTGGAATGGCAGACAAAAAGCGCGCAAGCCAAACTCGACAAATCCAGGAGCGACTTGGCAGCCGTGGAAATTGATTTGTCTTATGCGGTGATTCGCGCGCCCATCTCCGGGACCGTCGCTTCGGTTTCGACCCAGGAAGGGGAGACCGTCGCGGCGTCGTTTGCGGCTCCCACGTTTGTGACCATCATCGAGGATAACGCGTTGGAACTGGTTGCCATGGTGGACGAGACGGACATCGCCAATGTGCGGCCGGGCGAGAGTGTGCATTTTACCGTCGAGGCTTACCCATCTCTGGAAATCCCCGCTGTGGTGAAGCGAATCGATCCGGTGGCGACCATCATCTCCGGGGTGGTGAATTATCCCGTTATGGCCACCATTCAGAAAAACGAGCGGCTGCTGAAGCCGGATATGACCGCGAACATCACCATCAAGACCGCGGAGCGCAAGGCATTGGTTTTGCCCAACGCCGCGATTCAGCGCGACGGCGAGGAGCGATTTGTGTTTGTCGTGAAAAATGGAAAACAGGAAAAAACGGGCGTAACGATCGGCACGCGCGCCGCGGGATTTACGGAGATCAAAAAGGGCGTGAACGAAAAACAGCAAGTCGTCATCAACCGCGCCCCCGAAAAAGCGGCTAAAGGCGAAAACCCATGATCGAAGTAGCGCATTTAGGAAAAACCTACGCACGTGGCGACGGAACTGAAGTCGCGGCGTTAAAAAATATTTCCTTGGTCATCGATAAAGGCGAGTTTCTGACCATTCGCGGGCCCTCCGGCTCGGGAAAATCGTCCATGCTGAACATCATGGGCTGCCTCGACCAGCCTACCTCCGGAACCTACCGGCTGAATGGAGAGGAATTGTCCGGCTGCTCCGACAGACAGCTCTCGCATACGCGCGCGTGGAAGATCGGATTTGTCTTTCAGTCCTTCAATTTAATGCCGCGAACCACCGCACTGGAGAACGTGGAAATCCCCATGATCTACGGGCCCGGACGCGTCGATCGCAAGCGGGCGATGTCCGCGTTGGAGCGCGTGGGTCTTGCCGGACGCGCCCATCACTACGGCACGGAGCTTTCCGGCGGAGAGCAACAGCGCGTGGCGATTGCCCGGGCGTTGATCAACGATCCGCCGCTGATTTTAGCCGATGAGCCGACTGGGAATCTGGACTCCGCTGCGGGCGCAGAAGTGATGAGCATTCTGCAGCAACTGCATCGCGAAGGCCGGACCGTAGTGCTGGTCACCCACGACGACGCCGTGGCCGCTTATGCGGAACGCGAGATTTTATTCAAAGACGGGGCGCTGGCGTCGGATCGAAAGATTGCAGCCCACCCGGTCGAATCGATTTAACGAAGCTGGGAGTACAAAACGTGCGGACTACGGCGGGAATTGCAATCGCGTGGCGCAGTATCAAACGCAACAGGCTGCGGACACTTTTCATGATGGCGGGGGTAATGATCGGGATTTGCTCGCTCACGGTCCTGGATTCGGTGGGCGAGAACGCCAAGCGAGAAACCATGAAGCGCTTCAAGAACATGATCGGCACCTTCGACACGATTCTGATACGCCCCGGTGCTGGTAAAACGCGCGGAATGGTGTCGCTGACCAATGTCCCACCGACACTGCGGTTTGAGGATGCCCAGGCTATTGCCTCGGAGATTCCCGAAATCAAAGAAGTGGCCCTGTTACAAAACGCTTTCGACATTGACACCAAATACAAGGATCGCGATACCAGCCCAGCCATCTTCGGCGTATCCGCCAACTGGCTGGAGCTGCGCGGAGATGAACTCGCCTCCGGCAATTTCGTGACCGCGGAAGATATGCAATCGCTGGGGCGGGTTGCCATTCTGGGTTCGGAGGTCGTGCCAGCGCTTTTTCCCGAAGGGGATCCACTCGGCAAAACCATTCGCATCGGCGAAGTACCCTTTGTGGTGAAGGGGGTGTTGCAACCGCGGGGCGCGGGGCCCGGCGGCGGCAGCCTGGATAACTTGATTCTTATTCCGGTCACTACGGCTTCGAAGCGCTTGTTTAATCGTGATTTTCTGACCATGTTAATCGCACAGTTGCGCGATCCCGAGAAAAGCGCTGCGACCATGACGGAAATTACCGCCCTGCTGCGGCAGCGCCACCATATCGCGGCCTCCGCGTTGGACGATTTCACCATGACCAGCCCTCAGGCGGCGATGGCCCAGGTGACCCAGATGGGTTCGACGCTTTCCACCATCCTCAAAGGGATTGCCATCATCGCCATGATTATCGGCGGCGCGGTGATTATGAGCCTCATGCTGATCAGCGTGTCGGAGCGTAGAAAAGAGATCGGCCTACGCCGCTCCGTGGGAGCGAGCCGCCAGGACATTTTAGTGCAATTTATTGTAGAGGCCGCGCTGATATCCAGTTTCGGAGGGCTGATTGGGATTCTGCTTGGCGTGGCCGGGACCAACCTCGTTGCCAGACTGCAGCACCTGCCTCCCATCTTGGCATTGCAGGCGTTGGAATGGACCGCGGGTCTTTCCGTGGGCCTCGGCATTATTTTTGGGATTTATCCGGCTTGGCGGGCGACCCAGGTGGATCCCGTGAAGGCGCTGCGCTCCTGACCGTGCCCGAAAACTGCTGAACGGACTTCGATGCCCATCGGCAAGACGTTTCATTTGATGGCCGGCTCCCTGCGGCTGATCTGGCGCTTCCGTCTGCGCTCCGGGCTGATCCTCTTAAGCGCGCTGCTGGGTGTCGCTGGCGTGCTTTCCGCCATCAACTACGCTTCCGAGGGGCGTTTAAAAGTATTGACCCGAATTCAACGGTTAGGCACCAACGTGCTTGTAGTCACGCCCCAGCTCAGTCGCACCGTCGGCGGTCGCGCCAGGACCGGCACGATCGTGACCACCCTCGTCGCCGCGGACTACGCGGAAATCCAACGAGAAATTCCCGAAATCGAGAAATCCTCAGCAACCGTAACCACCTCGTTCCTGGTAAAAGCCGGCGATCTTTCCAAGAACAATTGCATTGTCATCGGCACCGAACCCGCCTTCGCGGAAATCCGCCACTGGCAGACGAGCGAAGGTGAATTTTATGGAATTCCGGAAATGCGAAGATCGGCGCGCGTGGCAGTTCTTGGTTCGACGGTCCGCCGCGATCTCTTTGGCAGCGAGTCGCCGATTGGCAGCCGTCTGTTCATCAACCGAGTCCCCTTTGAAGTAATCGGTGTTTTGCAAGAGCGCGGTCAGGGGCTGGATGCTACCAACGAAGACAACCAAGTCTACATTCCGTTGAGCACCGCGATGCGCCGGCTTTCCAATCTCGACTATTTTGGGGCGATCCTCTTCGAGGCGAATAGTTGGGAGAAGATGGACGACGTGGCGGAAGCAATGCGGCAGCTGCTGCGGAGAAGACATCGAGTTTCCGGAAATCTACTCGATGACTTTCAGATTCAAAACCAGAAGGCGCTGGTCGACACCGAAATAACTTCATCCTCTCGCCTGGAATTCCTGGTCAAGTGGGTGGGGTTCAGTGGGTTGGCCGTTTCCGGCCTCGGAATTTTGGCGATCTGCTGGATCGCTGTGGGCGAGCGCGTAGGCGAAATTGGAATTCGCAGAGCCCTTGGAGCGACAAAATCGGACATCTTCTGGCAATTTTTGTTTGAAGCGGTGGTCATCAGCGTCTTGGGGTGCCTGGCGGGTTTGATTATCGGCTGGCGCGCTACCAAGAGCATCGCGCTCAGCGCCGAGCTCCCATTTTACTTCGACTGGACTAGCGCAAAGTTGGTCGTCGGATTCGCCATCTCCATGAACCTGATGTTCGCGCTTATCCCCTCCCGCCGGGCGGCTCTTCTGAATCCAATTCGAGCCCTCAAAGCCGAGTGATTCGGCTAGTACATCCTTCCGTTGGCATGCAGCACGTCCGCGCTCTCCCGTAGATTCGAAAGTTGTGGCCGCTATAAAGTCGTCTGCTGTGTTTCTGTGGAATTTAGGCTTGACACATCCATAACCTGTGGGTTATGAATTTTCCATGGCCAGTCTTCCGGCACAAGTCTTCACAGCATTGGCCGACCCCACTCGTCGGGCGCTCTTTGAGCGCCTCAGTCGCGAAGGCGAATTGACGGTGCGGTTGCTGACCAACCATTCCGGCGTATCCCAGCCTGCGGTATCCAAACATCTGGCGGTGCTCAAGCATGCTCGGTTGGTACGCGCCAGGCACCAGGGCCGGCAGACCCACTACAGCGCCCGCCCGCGCGGGCTGGCGCCGCTGGTGGATTGGATGACTTTCTACAGTCGTTTTTGGCAGGACCGCTTCGACCGCCTTGAAAACTTGCTCAAACGGATGGACTAATGGCTACCACGCGCTCGGTTGTGATCGAAAAAGAATTGCCGCACCCGCCGGAGAAAATCTGGCGCGCGCTCACACAAGGCTCGCTGATCAAGGAGTGGCTGATGGACAACGATTTCCAGCCTGTCGTGGGTCATAAGTTCAGTTTCCGCTTTACACCGATGCCCGGCTGGAACGGCATCATCGACTGCGATGTGCTGGTCGTTGAACCCAATAAGAAGCTTTCCTATACCTGGAGCGCCTTGGGCTTGGAAAGCGTCGTGGTTTGGACTTTGACCGCCACCAGCAGCGGTACGCTGCTGCGGATGGAGCAGTCTGGGTTCCGCCCCGATCAGGAGGCCGCCTACAAAGGTGCCAATTACGGCTGGCAGAAATTTATCGGCAACTTGGAACGAGTGATCGGCGGCTTACAATGACGCCGGCTTCAAATAGGAAGGGCCGATCATGACGCAAGCAACTCAGCGTTCGATTGCGCGGTGGATTCACATCGTTCTCAGTATCCCGATACTCGGTTATATCTATAGCCCATTTGAAAAAATTCCAGACTACGCGCCCACTGTTCGCTTTGTGTTCCTCCCGGTAATGGCCCTTTCCGGGCTGTGGATGTGGAAACGGCATGTCTTTCGAAGACTCACTTCGAAAGAACCGGCGTAAATTAATGCTGCAGCGAACTGCCAACAACTGGAAGTTCGGGTTGGCGGAATGAAAGGAACGGAGACACGATGACGCAGAAAAGTCCTGCGAATGCCGACGTGGCTTCAGCAAAGATTACCAAGCGGATTGACGAGCTGGCGGATTGGAGAGGAGAAACTCTCGCTCACGTTCGTAAGCTCATCCACGTTGCCGACCCTGACATTCAGGAAGAATGGAAATGGGAAAAACCAAAATCTTCCGGCACCCCGGTCTGGTCCCATTACGGTATCGTGTGCACCGGAGAATCCTACAAGCAGGTGGTGAAGCTCACCTTCGCTCGCGGCGCTTCCCTTCCAGACCCCAAAAAACTCTTCAACTCCAGCCTGGAAGGCAGCACCCGCCGGGCGATCGACCTGCGCGAAGGAGAGCAGCTCAACGAAGCCGCCTTCAAGCAACTCATCCACGCAGCAGTAGAAGCCAATTCCGCGGCCCTCGCACAACGGCCAGCCAAAAAAGGTCAGCCGGTCCCCTGAAAGCACTTGACTCCAGCCAAAGTGAACTGGCGATTCGCCCCGGTTCACTCCGGTCTCGGAAGTATCATAAGGTGCAGAGGTCCAATCCGTGAGCAAGCGTCCACGCCAGAATTCCACGCAGCTCGGCCGCACCTCGGCTCAGATGTTCACCGTCAATGAGCGCATGAATCAAATGCTGCTTGAACATTTGGCGCCTGCAGCATGGCGAGCCAAACCGCCGGGTAAAACCCGCAGCATCGGGGCAATCTTCACTCATCTGCACAACGTTCGGTGCAAGTGGATCAGGCTTACCGCGCCGCACCTGAAAGTTCCCGCGCAGCTCCATCGCGCGCACTGCACTCCGCTGCAGGCACGAGCTGGCTTGGCCGAGAGCGCAGCGCGCTGCACGGAAATGCTGAGCGAGGCCCTCGGCGAACCGGGTAGCGCCGTCGAAAAGTTTCGCAGGGACGGCTGGGCTCCGGCTTGGACGCCCGGCGTGGAAATGCTGTGCTACATGCTGGCGCACGAAGCGCACCATCGTGGCCAAGTCTGTATGCTCGCACATCAGCTCGGGCACCCGTTGCCGCGCAAGATTTCGGACGGAATCTGGAACTGGGAAAAGTTGTGGAAAGAATCCGGCGCCTCTCGCGGCCCGGGCTACGATTCGTGATCGATCGCCGGCGATAACGCGAAGTCAGCTCGAAGTTTCAACTCGAAGTTTCAACTCGAAGTTCAGCTGCGCGGTGACCTCATCGAGCCTAACCACGCAAAGTATGACGAAACCCGCAGCGTTCGTAGCGCCTAAACCACGACTGGTCGCCATGGGCCGACATAGCCAACGTGATGGCTGCGCTCACATCAATTTGTCTAAAGTAATCGGCAGATCCCGTACCCGCTTCCCTGTCGCGTTGAAAATGGCGTTGGCGATGGCTGCGGCCACCCCGGTGATGCCGATTTCCCCGATCCCGCGAGCTCCCGCGGGGGCGTGTTCGTCCGGAATATTGTTGTAAATAATTTCAATCTTCGGCACATCCCTATTAACCGGCACATGATATTCCGAAAGCGAAGGATTCATGATGCGACCGCGGCGATTATCGAACAGCGTCTCTTCGGTGAGGGCCATGCCGATGCCCATAATAATTCCCCCGCGAAACTGGCTCATGGCGGTTTTGGGATTGACGATGGTGCCGCAGTCGAAAGAACCAAGCCAGCGCGTCAGGCGCACTTCCCCGGTATCCTGGTGCACCCGCAGCTCGCAGAATTGCGCGCCGTAAGAAGCCATGGAATATTTCATAGTCTCCAGCGCCATCGGCGACTGAGTTTCGGCTTCCACTTCCGGCAGACCAGCGTGCTGCAAAATCGAGGCGTAGGTTTCTCCCTGATCCGCCGCGTCCCCTCGGAATAAACCCCCGTTGCGGGCTTGCAGATCCTCGTATTTCGCGCCCTTCAAAGGCGAGTCGGGACGCTTTTGCGAGAGCTTCAGCAATTCGCGATGCACTTCTTCGGCCGCCGCGCGCACCGCGGAAATGGTCGTCGCGGTCTGGTTCGAACCACCCGCCAGCATCGGAGTATCCGGCAAGCGAGAATCGCCATATTCAAAAGAAATGCGATGGAGCGGCAAGCCAAGTCGATCGGCGGCATGCTGGATTTGCGTCGTTGCTATACCCATTCCCATGTCCGCCGCAGGAGTTTGCACAATGGCAGTGCCGTCGAGACAAATGCGCACGCGGGCCTTCGCTGGGAAACGCATGTACGGGTAATAGGCCGTGGCCACACCTTGCCCAACCAGCCATTTGCCGTCGCGCCTGGAGCCGGGCACATTGGCGCGTTCCGACCATCGGAACTTTTCCGCGCCGCGACGGTAGGCTTCCACCAGGTTGCGGCAGGAAAATTCATGCTTCTTCACCGGATCTTTTTCGGGCTCGTTGATTTTCCGCAGCTCGATGGGATCGATTTGCAACTCGTGAGCCAGCTCATCGATCGCCGATTCCAGTGCGAACGTGCCGATGGATTCTCCCGGAGCGCGCATCCAGGTATTGGCCACGGTATCCAGAAACACAACTTTCTGCCCGATGTAGAAATTCGGAGAAGCGTAAAGGTGCCGGGGTGGGAAAGTGCATTGCTCGGCGTACCGCCCGCTCAGGATGGTCGCAGTCATTCCCGTATGGACCACCGCAGTCAGCTTTCCGTCTTTTCGTGCGCCTAAAGCGACCCGCTGCTCAGCCAGCGTTCTGCCACCCGTAATGCGGTAAACGCTGGCTCCGCGAAAGCGCAATTTCACGGGGCGATGGACGAACTTTCGCCGCTGCCGCGCACAGCGGTGTGTTGTTCCAGTCCAATTTTTCCGCCAAATCCGCCGCCAACAAAAGGCGCGACGCACGTCAACCTGCTCGTGCTTAAGCCCGAAAATATAAGCCAAGGTGTGAGCGGTCAGATTCACGGATTGCGTGGCATCGAAGACCGCCAGACCGCCATCCTCATCCCAAGCTGCGATCGTCGCGTGCGGCTCGATAGCGTTGTGGTTGTAGCGCGGCGTTTTATACACATGGTCGACGCGTGCGTCCGCTTCCGCAAAGCCCTTATCCACGTCGCCGATTTTGACTTCTGGCGGCTCGCCCATAATGTCCGGCGGCACCACCGCCTTCGGCTGCATGCCCTCAAAGGAAACGTCCGCCGGTTCCGCCTGATATTCGACAGCGAACCAGGTGGGCGGCATATTCAGCTTGCTCGAGTGTTTCCGCTACCACGACGGCCACCGGTTCGCCGTCCCAGTGAATATCAGGCGTCCTGCATGATCGGCAGATTGCTCAAAGCGAAACCTTTGCCAATATTATGAAAGTCCGCGTTGGGCGGCGCTTTCATTCGGGGGCGTTTTGATACGTGATGACCGCCAGAACCCCGGGTGCGCGCTCCGCTGCTTCGGTGTGCGAGCTTGCTGATTTTCCCCTTGGCAATGGTGCTGTGCACCAAGAACGGCGTGAGCCACGTTGGCAACTTTGAATTCCGCGGTGAAACGCGCTTCGCCTCTTACTTTGGCGGGCCCGTCCACGCGTGACAGGGACTGCCCGAAGAACCGTGCGCGATCGATAAGTGGATCGCGCTTTTTGTCGGGAAGGTACTGCGCGGCTGTTTCCAGATGGTCTTCATTATGCTCATGGCGAACCTCCCGGGTCGGCCAATTCGCTCAATACGTTCACGATCGTGCGCTTGGCCAGTTCGATTTTGAAGTTGTTGTAGCCGATAGCCCCGAGCGTCGGAAAGCTCGGCATCGGCGGCGCGGCGGAAAGTTTTCAGGATTGGCCTGCGCGCCCAGTCAGCACTTTCTCCGCCTGGTAAGCCCGCCAGGGTTTGTGTGCCACGCCTCCCAGCGCGAGCCGTACGTTGCGGATCGTGCCGCCATCAGTTTCCAGGGCAGCCGCGACACTAACCAGCGCAAAAGCGTAACTGGCGCGGTCGCGCACTTTGCGGTACCGGGAGTTTTTCGCGAACGCCAGCGGCGGGAAGTTCAATCGGACGATAATCAATTCGTCGGCTGCAAGGATTGTCTCGATGTGCGGTGTGTCTCCCGGCAAGCGATGGAAATCGATTCGAACGGAATGGCCCGCTCGCCACGCGGACCCTGCACGTGAACAGTGGCATCCAGCGCCGCTAGTGCGACGCACATGTCCGATCGGATGCGTGGCGATGCAGCTTTCCGAAGCGCCCAGAATAGCGTGAATGCGGTTGAATCCGCCGATAGCGTCGCAGCCGGAGCCGGGCGCGCGTTTATTGCAACGCGCCGCCTCGTCGTAGAAGTAATAGCAGCGCGTGCGCTGCATCAGGTTGCCGCCCGTGGTGGCCATATTGCGAATCTGCCCCGAGGCGCCGGACAGGATCGCCTGCGATAACAGCGGATAACGTTCCCGGACCAGCCGGTGATTTGCGACCGCGCTGTTTCTTACCGCAGCGCCGATGGAAAGCCCGCCATCCGGAAGTTCGGTGATCCCGCCGCGACCTGCAACGCCCGTGACATCGATGAGCGCATCCGGCTGCTCGATGTGTTCCCGCATCAGGTCGACCAGGTTGGTGCCGCCGCCCGAGGAATTTGGAGTTGTCCTGCCGGGAGAGCGAGAGCGATCGCGCACTCCGCGCGTTCGCGGCCCGCGTGTAGGCAAAGTTTTTCATCGCGCCACCCCCGACTCCACGCTTCGCGGATGGCCTCGCAAATTCCCACGTAGGCGCCGCAGCGGCAAAGATTGCCGCTCATCCGTTCTTTGATTTCCTCGTCGGTAAGATTCGATCTCGGTCGCGGAAACGTCGGCAGTTACCGCGCTCGGCAAACCGCTTTGAAATTCGTGAATCATGCCGATTGCGGAGCAGATCTGCCCGGGCGTACAGTAGCCGCATTGAAAACCGTCGTGCTCCACAAAAGCGGCCTGCATCGGATGCAGCGCGCCCTCTGCCGCCAGACCCTCGATGCGTCGTGATTTCCGTGCCTTCATACTGCACCGCCAACGCCAGACACGAAAGAATTCGTTCTCCGTCGACCAGCACGGTGCAAGCGCCGCAGGCGCCCTGATTGCAGCCTTTTTTTGTGCCGGTCAGACCCAGGTTTTCGCGCAAAGCATCCAGAAGTGAGACGCGTGGCTCAATCTTTAGCATGTGCGGCGCCCCATTGATCTGCAGCGTAACTGTCGTAGCCGTGGACCCCGTATGCGCGTCCCCTCCGGCATTCTCCGACTTCATTTTAGACATCAAACGTTCCTTTCCACATTTCCACGCCACCGTCAGTTTACAGAGTCGCCTCACCAATGCAAATTCGCTCGCCAAGCCAATCGGACAGGAACTTCTAACG